>CAVSZY010000001.1:0-391462 GCA_963732585.1 uncultured Acidimicrobiaceae bacterium
CCCCGGTCTGAGCCGGGGGTTCTTCGTGTTTGAGCTTCAAGCCAGGTCTGCCCACTGCTCGTCGCGGCCTCATCGTGGCCTTAGCGTTTGAGTATCGGGACGGCTGCCCGTCGCCTCACTTCGCTAACCGAGATCGGTCGGTGTCACGTATGATGATGTGGTGGCCTTGGTCGACACGCCTCTCGGTTCGCTGGTCGAACGTCATCGAGGTCAAATTGTCGCGCTCACGAAGAGCTACGGTGGTCGATCGATAGCGGTGTTCGGTTCGGTAGCGCGCGGCACCAGCTCGGATACCAGCGACGTCGACTTTCTCGTCGAGTTCGAACCCGGGCGATCGTTGCTCGATCTGATCCACCTCGAAGACAGACTCGTCGAACTACTCGGCCGACACGTCGATGTCGTCTCTGTCGGAGCACTGCTCGACCGTGACGACAGGATCCGCGACGCTGCCGTGCTCCTGTGAGCCGTTCCGATCCGTATCGACTCGCCGACATGCTGCAGGCGGCCGAAGAACTCGCTTCGATTATCGGGCGTGGGCGGGCCGCATACGACAACGACATCGCGTTACGACGAGCTGTCGAACGCTGCGTCGAGATCTTCGGCGAAGCGGCCAAGTCCGTCACACCAGAGCTGCGTGGAAAATACTCCCAGATCCCTTGGAATGACATGGCGCGGCTTCGAGATCGTCTGAGCCACCACTATCATCGAATCGATCCCGACTTACTCTGGACGATCGCGATCGACAGCGTGCCCGCAGCGGCCAACCAGATCAGAGCGATCCCACTCGACGGTCCGTAACGAAGTCCCCGAGGCGCTGTCGAGAGAGTGCGCGAAGCCGCTCACCTGGGTCAGCGGTCGGGGGACTCCGAGAGCAATCTGGTTGCGTTCGATCCCGCGGTAGCGGACTTTGCGGTGTCCTCGTCGCATCAGCCACGCAATGGTGCGCTCGACCATGGGGCGGTGCTGACGGTAGACGTCGGCGAAGTCGTCGGTGCGGGCCTGACGACGAGCAGCCACAAGCAGCGCATGATGTGGGTGCAAATGCAACGACCTGCCAGCCCGGCTCTTGGTGCACCTCGATCGGAACGTGCAGCCGGTGCAGTGTCGACCGAAGCGGGCGTGGCGTTTCGGGCTGATCGACACCGTCACCCCCGCCGGGCACGACACCGCTGTGTCGGTCACGACGAAGTCGTCGATCGTGAACCCGCCCTCGACCGCGGGACGTAGCGGCCCGGGTTTGATCACGGCGGTCATGTCGCGGTCGTTGAGATGGTTGCGGAACTCGCCCGAGCCGTAGGCGGAATCGCCGAGCACCTCGATCCCCGCCTCCTCATCGGCGATCAGAATCCGGGGCGGCTTGGGCGTCGCCGACGTTGCAGGCGGTGAGATCGGTAGCGGTTGTTAGCGGCTTGATTATCTGACGACGCTGGGCATCTGTTCGGCAACGATGTTTGCGGACGTGTTTGGCGGCTGGGAGGGTTGGTTGTCTTGAAAACGTGTTGGACCCCTCCCGGTTCGACGAGTTGACGCTCGTCGGGGAGGGGTCCGGAAGGGTGTGGTATCCACCCGTGGTCATGGTATGGCCGTGCCGGTTGTCTGTCGAGAATTACGTGGCTGCTGGTCGTGATGTCGCGGTCCGCGGCTGGCGTGCGAGTCGTGTTCGGTGCCGCTGACGTTCTGGTCTGGGTATGAACGATCGGTCCGTGCCGAGGCCGTTGCCACCGGTTGTGGATCGCTCGGGCGGCACTCCCAGACTTGCCGGGTGTCGCACACGTTGCTCCCAGATTTCTTGCTTGTCGGGCGACTCGACAGAGGTCGACACGATCGGTCGAGCGCTCAAGGAAGTGACGGCCGCAGCGATGTCGATCGGCCGGGCGGCTGGCGTGTTGGATGTGCCGTTCACGACGGTGCGCGGGTGGGTGCGCCGGTTCACGGCGACAGCTGGGACGCTGTCGTAACCGGGGAGCTGATGAAGGCGGGCTCGCGAATCACGCCCCAGCGTGCCGGTCGCGGGTCCAGCACCGAGCGACCGCCAGTTCCACGGCACATCCCCGTTCCAGTACTCGGGCTTGTTGCGGCTGGGAGTGTGGCCCGATTCAAGGCGCGCAACGTCCGAGAGAGCGATCCACTGCCAGCCAGGAGGCGGCGAGGCGGCGGGGTTCCCAACGCTGAGAGAACACCGGCCTTGAATCACGCCTTCGATGGCCGGGCGGCCACCGGTTCTCGTTTGCCGTCCTTCAGTCACACGAGGCACTGCGAGCCCCCGCTTCATTCTGGATTTCATCGAGCGTCACCCTCGACTCGCCGTCGCAGCACCTCAGCCCGTGAACTCGGCGTGCATCGCGGCGAGGCGTTCGGCGAAGTCGTCCGTCGTCGTCGTCGGACGGTTTCGGTGCCGACGTAGCGGCCGGGGTTGAGGCTCCAGCCTTGGGCTTCGATTTCGGCGACGGTGGCGACTTTGCAGAGGCCGGGAATGTCGGCGTATTTGCCGTCGGGAAAGAGTTCGTCGATCCGCTCCAGGCTGCCGTCGAGGAATTCGGGCTGCTCGTTGCGGTAGAGGCGCACGATGTTGGCGAGCAGTTCGATCTGGTCGGGGCGGAAATCGCGGTGCGCCCGGTCGATCTGGCGGAAGGTGTTGCGGGCGTCGATGAACAGCACCTGTCGGCACGCGTCGGTGCCGCGCTTGGCCTTGTCGAAGAACCACAGCGTCACCGGCAGGGTGACGGAATAGAACATGTTCGGGCCGACGGCGACCATCACGTCGACCAGGCGATCCTCGATCAGCTGGCGGCGGATCTCGGCCTCGCTCGACCGGGCGTCGGACGCGCTGTTGGCCATCACGAACCCGGCCCGGCCCGTGGCGTTCAGCGCCGAGGCGAACAGTTGGATCCACACGTAGTTGCCGTTGTCCGGCCGCGGGATGCCGTACGGGAGGCGGTGGGTCTGGCCGTCGAGCTTGGCCTTGTCGACGCCGTTGACGTTGAACGGCGGGTTGGCCATCACGAAATCGAACTTGCCGGTCGCCGAGTGCGGGTCCTCGTAGTAGCTGTTCGCCTGGCGGATATCGCCCGACAGGCCGTGCAGGGCGAGGTTCATCTTCCCGATCGGGACGGTGACCTCCTTCTGCTCCATGCCGTACACCGACAGATCACGAGTCGCCGAGCCCTGGTGGCGGCCGACGAACTTGGCGCACTGCACGAACATGCCGCCCGAGCCGCACGCCGGGTCGAACACCTTGCCCTCGAACGGCTCGATGATCTCGACGATCAGCCGGACGATCGACTGCGGCGTGAAGAACTCGCCACCCAACCGGCCCTCGGCCATCGCGAAGCTCGACAGGAAGTACTCGTAGATCAACCCGAACGCATCGCCGCTCAACGTCCGCGGCAGCGGGGCGAACAGGCGCAGCAGGCTCTGCAGCAGCGCCGATTCGAGCTTCGGGTAGCCGCGCGGCAACACGTCCTTCAGGCCGACGTTGTGCGCCTCGATCGCCGCCATCGCCTCGTCGATCTTCTTGCCGACGCCACCATCGACACCCTCCTCCAACGCGCACGAGCTTCGACAGCAGCGCCTCGTCGGGGACGTAGAGCACGCCCTTGGCCCGGTAGTGGTCGGGCGTCACCGGGTTGCGTGCCGTCGCCTGCGCCTCCAGGTCCGGGGTGACCTGCAGGAACCGATGCTCGGCAAAGGCGAGGAAGATCAGCCCGAGAATCGGCCCCCGATAGTCCGACGGCGTCAGCGACGAGTTCGCCCGCAGCTGATCGGCCGCCTCCCAAAACTTGCGTTCAAGATCGTTGAGGTCAGACTGCACCGTCCAATGATGGCAGCCACGGCACCCCCGAAAGGGTCTTGTCGGCGATTTCCGTGAACGGGTCCAGAACTCGTCATGGCCACCGCCTCGGGGTAATGAGGTCGTTTGTTTCTAGCGAAGCCGATACCTCTCCGAAACCATGGAGGTATACGAGATCCTTTACGTGGCTGCCGGGCCGACTGACCGCTACTCGTTACCCCCATTGCGTTTAATCGAAACGGAACGTAGGATGTCTCCATGGCCACAACGACGACACGACGAACGGTGCGCCCGATCTCCAAAATCGCCGACGCCACGACCGAGGCAGCGAAGGCCGGTGTGAGCGCTCGGGTGACCATCAACGGGGTCACTGCCGAACTCCCCGCAGCGGCCGTTGCGCTGCTTTCCGACCTGCTCGAAGATCTGAGCGAAGGACGTAACGTCGCCGTTGTACCGTACGACCTGCCGATCGGCACTGAGGCCGCCGCCGACGTTCTCGGTGTGTCTCGGCCGTGGTTGACACAGATGCTCGACCGCGGCGAGATTCCCATGCAGCGCAACGGCAGCAAGCGGCGCGTCGCCATCGGCGACCTCGTCTCGTACCGACGCTCAGAGGGGCGTCGACGCTTCGCAGAGTTCACCTGGGATTTCCTCGACGAGGAGTAGAGGTCAGAGCGCGAGCGCCTCAACGGCTTCGGGAAACTGGCGCCTCAATATTGCGACGTAGCGCTCGAACCGCTCGGGCGGAACACGCTCAATGAAGCGACCCATCGCCTCGGCGTCGGCGAGCACAAGCTGAAGTGCGAATTCGCGTGCCGTAGCGACGACCACGCCAGCATCCGCGGCCTCCGCCACACCGAAGTCACGGACGTTGTCGGTGACGAGCACCGCCACCGAATGTTTGATCGCCGCGGCAAGAACATGACGGTCGGCCTCGTGCGTCGCTCTGAGCTCCAATGTTCGAATGCCATACGCCGATACTTCCACAACCACCGTCGCCACGGTTGGGGGTCTGCGAAGTACGGTCTGAACCTTCGATCCGCAATAGAAGCGCCCTGCGACCAAGCGCTCACGGGCGAGGTCGCGAACGATTTAGCGGCCTGGAGCAGTGCTTTTTTTGAGCGGATCGTCGAAGCTGCAGGCGTGGTCATGCTCGGCGCCCTATACAACGCTCCGCCGATCCGGGCATCAACCATGTCGGGCGGACAATGCTCAACTGGATCAGAGCCTTCCCGACCATCGCGTCTCACGCGTGATACATTGGACCCATGACGACCGTGACAGTTCGAGAGTTGCGCAATAACGGCGGTGACGTGATCGATCGCGTTCTTGGCGGCGACACGGTTGTGGTGACGCGTGATGGCCACGAGGTCGCCGAGCTTCGACCCCTTCGCCCCAGACCGCTTGATGCCGCAACGTTGCTGGGCCGCTGGCGCAATGTGCCAGTAGTCGACCCTGCCCGTTTCCGTGACGATGTCGACTCGGTGCTGGACGCCTCACTGTGAGCGACGGGCCCGACGGAATCCTGGACACGAACACGGTCATTCTGCTTCCTCGGATTACCGATCCATCTGTGCTGTCGTTGCGTCCGACGATCACCACCATCACGCTCGCTGAACTCAGCGTTGGACCGCTCGTTGCGACTGACGTCGTCGAGCGGGCTGCTCGGCAGGCTCATGTTCAGCAGGCCGAGCACGACTTCGAACCCTTGCCGTTCGACACTGCTGCAGCACGAGCGTTCGGCCGCGTGGCGGCTGGCCTGCGGTCAGCGGGGCGCAAACCGAAGGCCCGGGCATACGACGCTTTGATCGCGTCGGTTGCGGTCGCGACTGGACTCCCGCTCTACACCGTGAACCCCGACGATTTCGCCAACATCGCCGATCTTGACCTTCGACCAGTCCCTCACCCCGACACCAGTATCGGACCCAGGTAAGCAGCGGTCGCCGCTGGAATCGCCGATCTCCGTAAGTTTGTGCTGGACCGCCCGGCGGCAAAGCGCAGGAGCCGAGTCGATACCTCAAGGCTCGAAACGACGTCGTCACGACCATCCGGCACAAAGAAGTGCGTTCAATCCAGATTCGCGAGCATCCAGCTTTTCACCGTCACGACATCCAGTTGTTCTGTGCCGAGCCAGGTGGACAGCACACGGTATTTCAGCAAACTTTTGGCCAGGGTGCTTGGGGCGCTCACGTTGCAGTGGTGGCTATAGAACCGAGGATCGCTACGCGCATCAACCTTGCCGACCTTCAGAACGCGACCGGCACCAGCAGGTACGACTGATCCGTAGCTCTCGCTGAGGGAGAACGCGTACACCGCCCCGAACCCCGCTGGCAGGTGCGGCTGCCGGTGCGGGGCATGTAGCCGCTGCGTCTCGATGCGGCACGGCCAGCCGGGTATGCCTGTGTCACCGGCCGCTTCAATGAAGTCCTTTAGAAGCGCCTCGTGATCAAACATGGCCGTGTTTAGCAGAGCTCGGATCATCAACGCCAGAGGCTGGCAGCGACGGCACCAGAGTCACCGCGAGCCCTGCGAAGTAACTCACAAAACAGATGAGGTTCCGCGCAGTCGCCCGACCCGACCTCCTCCGCACCCCGACTGTCGGGCCGTGGCCACTCACGTTGTGTCGCTGATCTGCAAAACTGTGGCCGGTGTGGGAGGCGGTTTATGAAGGTGTACTTCACCGATGTTGAGTTCATGGCGGATCGAAAGGTCTTCGTCGTCGATAATCCGATGTGGGCAGACCGTGTCGCGCTCGCGGTGGATCAGAGCACCTGGCCGACGAGAAGGTCTTCCGTGTCGAGCATGAGTTCATGGCGGACTACAAGCTGTTCGTTGAGCACGAACCGTGGCTGTCGGCGATAGAGGAAACCAACCAGTCCCGGCAACACGGTCGCGCTGCAGACATTGCCGACGAGGTCCGCGAGCTCACCAGACTCCGCAAGTTCGATCACCGATCGGCCGAACGAGTGAAAGAATTCCAGCGAGAAAGCCGTGACCTTCATCGATCACGAGAGTTCGCCGGAGCCTTCGACGAGTACTTCACCGCCCGAAAAGCCAACAGTGCACAGCGCGCAACTCTCGCCTCGGCAGCCGAGTCGGCCAAACAAGCGTTGATCCGTGAAGCCAGCGCGCTCGACCCCGCCGGCCGCGGTCTCAAGGCAAAGACCGACGGGTCACGGGACCGATGGAAGACAGCCGGGCGTGTTCCCGACCGTCAACGCGACGACGAGTTGTGGCAACAATTCAAAGCAGCCCTCGACGCCGCGTTTCCCCAACGAGTCCGACTGCCACGCGATGCAGCAGGCCTTCGAGAACTCGTTTCGCACGGGAGTGGTCGTGCATCAGCGCGTCGACCACCTTCGGGTCGACCACCGTTGCGCCCTCAGCGACTCGCCTCACTGCCGCTGAAAGCTCATCGCCATCGGCGATCCGTTCCTTCAGAAGATACGCCCGTCCTTCAGATCCATCCTCGAACAGCCGCAGTGCATACGCAGGCTCGATGTACTGACTCAAGACGACGACACCGATCGCCGGATGTTGCGTCCGAAAGAGATTGGCGGCGCGAATACCCTCGTCGGTCTGAGTCGGTGGCATACGAATGTCGGTGATCACCACGTCGGGTCGGTGTTCGTCCACCGCTGCGATCAACTCAGCGTAGGAGCCGCTCGTCGCAACCAGGTCGAGCTGGTCATCCAGACCGATGACGGTCGCAATCCCCTCGCGCATCAGGAAGCTGTCCTCTGCGATGACGACCCGCAACACCATCGCCGGAGCCTACCTTGCAGGGAGTGCGAGCTCCGTCGTGGGCGCTGATCAGCGGAAGCGATCACTTCGTCGATTCGAGCCAGTGGACCACGGCCCGGACACGTCGATTGTCATCGGGATTGTTGTCGCCCATGTCGAGCTTGTCGAAGATCGAGCGCACATGGCTCTCCAGCGTCTTCGCGCTCATGAACAACTCGGCGGCGATCACGGCGTTGGATTTGCCCTGCGCCATCGACCGCAACACGTCGCGGCTCGCGATCGGTGAGCCGCGCCAGGGCATCGTCGTTACGGCGGCGGCGCATCAGCTGGTCGGCGACCATCACATCGATCACGGAACCACCGGCCGCCACAGTTCGTGCCGTTGCCAGGAACTCGGCGAGTTCGCTGACCCGTTCTTTCAACAGATAACCCATGCCGGCTGGTCGCCCGTCGAAGAGCCCGGCGGCGACTCGCGTCTCGATGTATTGGCTGAGCACGAGCACCGCTGTCGACGGCAACGTTGCCCGAATCGCCGCCGCTGCACGCAGCCCTTCATCGGTGTTGGTCGGTGGCATACGGATGTCGGTGACCACCAACTGCGGACGCGTCGCCTCGACGACCGCGATCAACGAATCGAAATCAACGGCCTCGCCGACCACCGTGAATCCGCCACCACTGAGCAAGCGCACGATGCCCTCACGAATCAGTGCTGCATCGTCGGCGACGACAACGGAGATCGGCACGTCAGACTCGGGCACAAGCGGACTGATCACAGCCGAGCACCACCCGCCGTCAGCGGAAGCTGCACTGTGCGGCCGCCGTCGGTGTCGATGATCGTGCCATCGAGTGCGCCAACACGATCTGTCACCAAGTCATCGATCGGCGCTAAGCGACCAGCAAGGTGCAAACTGACCTCGCCCGGCGCCGTCACCACCTTCACGTCGACCGGCCCGACAGCGCCCTCGAGCGCGAGGGCAACCGACGCGTAGAGCGTAGCCTCGATCGGGCGAGCAAGGCGGCCCGCTGGCACCGACACATCGCCGAGGGCATCGGATCGTCCGGCGAGGTCCTCGAGCGCGGCGGCCAGGCCGATCTGGTCGAGCGTCGGCGGCGCGAGGCCGTGGGAGAGTTTACGAACTCCGGCCAACGCCTGCAGGATCAAATCGGCCGCGCGTTCCAGCGCAGCACGACTCGGCGCGCCGACCGATGACAATGCGGATTCTGCGGCTGCCAACAGCGCCGCCGGGCCGACCGTGAGATCGCGTTCAAGGCTGTGCCGCGCCCGATCCGCCGCCTGCAGCAGTCGCTCACCACTCGCTCGCACCACTTCGGCCTGGGCCAGTGTCAGCGATCGCAGCCGCTGATTGTCTAGTGCCACTGCCGCGAGTTGCGCGGCGAGTTCGACATCGTCGGGGCGCTCGGCCACCGCCAGGTCGCAGTCGATCAGCGCCATCTCAGCACCATCACGGGTGATGATCGTCGTCGACCGATCGTTCGTGGCGTGTGCGTCGAACGGGTTGCCGAAAGTATCGACCCAACCGGCGATATCAGTCGAGGCGGCATCATCTATCCGAAAGCCGAGGCGCAGCGTCGGGTCGTCGAGCGTGTGACGCAGCCGCTGCTGCAGATCATCGACCGATTCGTCGAGTGAGTCGTCGCCACCGATCTGCAACGCTCCCCCGGCGACCCGCGACAGCTGCGGGCGAAGCACTTCGAGCCAGACGAACACGCCGGCAAGAATCGGCAGCGCGACCACCGAGGTGACACGCAGCAACGCCCCGTACCAGTCGTTGAGGTCGAACACTGCGTCGGGTGCGAGCGGATCGCCCGCAGGCCAGCTGGCCAGCATCTGGACCACCACTCCGACCACCGCCACCAATCCGGCGAGGGCGATCGGGCTGACCAGCCGCCGATCGGCGGCATCAGCTCGTCGCAACCGGCCGATGAGCATCCACACCGTGACCGCCAGCGCGGCGACAACCCATCCGGCCCACACGGCGGTGAGGACACGTACGAGCGCCGGTGATTCATGCACGAGCAGTGGGTTGCGCAGCCGCACGAAAGGAAATCGCCCGACCGACCAGCTCAAGGCGCGAACCGTTGCCCCACCATCAGCTGCAGGCCCCGACACGGCGACGATGGCGCCCGCCAGCACCGATGGTATGAGCCACAAGGCGACCGCAGCCCGGCGCCGAGCGATCCTGGAAAGCCCATCGGGATAGGACAACAGCAGATCGGCGATCACCAGCGGCCCGGCGAGCCAGACGGCCGCACCGACCGCCGAGCACCACGGCGAGGGCAGCGACCGAAACGCCGAGAGCAACACGATCAGGCCGACGATGGCCACCAGCGGTGCCACGCGACGCCCGGGTCGACGCCGTTCGGCGACCACAGCAGTGACCGCGAAGGCGGCGACGATGCCGGTGAGGATGGCGGTGAATGGGCCCGAGTCGGTGAGATCGTCGAGGCGCACCGCAAGCACCCAACCGACCGGCAACATCACTGCCGTCAGGGCCACCGGCACGACAACACGCGCTCTCACGATGTCGCCTCCGAACCGATTCCGACGCTGGCGCGTAACGCCGGACTGAGCTGCAGCGGCATGGTGACATCGATCCGCGTGCCGCGCTGCTCGCGGCGATATCACCGACAACGTCCCGGCCAGTCCTTCGACCCTCTGGCGCAGGCCAGCGAGACCGGAACCGAGTTCGGCGTCGGCGCCACCGACACCGTCATCGACGATGGCGATCACGATCTGATCTGCGCTGGCGCTGGCGCTGATGGCCCGGCTGCGCGCCTGGGCGTGTTTGACCGAGTTGGTGACCGCCTCGGTGATGACGAACCAGATCGCGCTGGCCAGTTCGGGTCGGAGATCGTCGGGGAGGTCGACCTCGACGCTGACCCCGATCGGCGTGGTCGCGGCCAGCGTGCGTAGGGCGTGGACGAGCCCATGTTCGGCGAGCACCACCGGCATGATGCCGTGGGCGATGGCTTCGATGTCACGGCGTGCCGCGGCCAGACCTGAGGCGATCGCGGCGACCTCGTCGGGGTCGGGCGTGCCCAGCTGGGCGGCCAGCCTGGCCTTCAACGCCAGTCCGAGCAGTTGCTGTTGGGCGCCGTCGTGAAGGTCGCGTTCGAGGCGGCGCCGGGTCACGTCCTCGGCGTCGAGCACCGATGTGCGCGCCCAGCGGACCTCGTCGAGTCGGGCCAAGGCCAGCGCCTGCAAGCGCTCGTGTTCGACGCACGATCCTGCCGCTGCGGCCGCCGCTTCGATCACCGACGGACGATCGTCGAAGGCGCCATCGAGGTCGATGGCGGCGACGGGCCGGCCGAGACGCTCGACCACGCTGACCGTGCGTCCCGACCCGGGGGTGAGAATCGCCTGGTGGCCGTCTGCATCTATCCAGCCCTCGCTCGATGGGTAGATGACGCGGGCCGCCGGGTCACCGGTGCGGGCAGCCAGCAGCGCCGACATCGCGGGAACGCGTTTGGCACGGCCGACCTCGATGCGCTGCCACCCCGAGAGCGGGGTTGTCAGGCGCCAGCGGATGGCCCAGGAGAGCACGATGCCGGTGAGTAGGAAGCGGCCGAAGGCAAATAACGACACGGCGAAGCCGAGCACGGTGAGGCCCGCGTCGTTGGACATCGCGAGGTCGGTGAGGGGGATCACGCCGTTGGCGACGACGTCGGCAATCACGGCGATTGCGGCGGCGATCACCGCCGCGTTGGCTGAGCCGCGTGCAGCCGCGGGCATGGCTCGCCGTCGGCGAATGAGGGTGGCGAACAGCAGCACCGAGCCCACCGGGTAGACGACGAAGTTCGTCACGTGGCTCATCGCGCTGGCGAAGGCCGGTAGCGGCACGATGACCAACGGTGCACTCGTCCCACGTTCCTGCAGCAGAAATCCTGGTGCTTGGCAGACGGCGGCAATGGCGGCAAAGACCAGCAGTGCGCGCCGGTCGCCCGGGCGCAGCCGACCGGATGGCCAGGCCAGCAGCAACCAGCCGGTGAGGGGTCGGTAGACCATGATCGCGATCATCAGACCGATACCGGGGACCAGATCGGGCCCGACCCAGTAGCTGGCCTGCAACAGTGCTGGGGCGACGCCGAAGGCGACCAGCAGTGGCCCGCAACGGTTGCGTGGTCGGCGCTGCCACAGCCAGCCGCCGGCCACTACGCAGACCATCGCGCCGAGGAAGATGACGAACTCGATGATCTCGACCGTCCACGGCCGGTAGGCGTAGAAACCAGCGACGTCGTTGACGGAGAAGGTGATTCCGGCGAGCGCCAGAGCACACGCCACAGTGAGAACGGTCCATCGACGCAGTGTTGATCGCATCAGCACATCCTGAGCGCGGCCACAGCGCTCGCCCTCAGGGCTATCCCCGTTCTTAACACCGTTGACACTGCTGACACCGTCGACATCGGAGCTGAGCCTATGTCTTGCGCTCCTCTCGATCCGGCTGGAACACTGCGTCGGGTCGTGCGCGCTGCATGTCTCGTGGCGACACGTAGCGCACACTACGTCGACGGGTGAGGTCGTCGTGTCGGTTTCTATGGCCATGTTTCATGCTGCAACCATCGCGCCAACCAAGACCGAAGTCATCGCCGCCTGGGCGCACAGATCAGCCGCCTCGACCGTCGTTAGCGAAAGCACTACTCGCACCGTGCCAGGCCCGTCGCCGTTACGGCCGCTGGCGCTGCCCGACGCGGCGAGCGAAGTCGTCAAGGGCGGCGGTGATCTCCAACGCGACCCAGACTCAGTTTCGTCGTCCCTCCGTCATCTCGGTGAGAATCCCAGCCTCGACCAGCGCTGCGATGGCTCGGTAGACGGCTTATTGGCGGATTGGGACGAGTCTAGCTCCAGTACGAGTAGTGGAATTCGGGGTCGCCGTTGGCGGCCCGTGCGTCGGGACCAACCGAGTAGATGTCGGAGACGCGTGGCAACCCCTCGGCGTTTGTCTCCCACTTACGCATCGGGCGCCGCTGGCGATACACGTGATGGCAGTGACCGAGCACGCCGAGCTCGTCGACGAGCTGCTCCAGGCGAGCCGGGGCAATGGCCTCGGCAAGCACATGCAACGTGAACAGTTGGTTGGTGTGCTGGTCGATTCGGCCAGCGGAATCCTCATAGAGGAAGTAGAGATCAGCCACGGATTCCGGGCTTCGCCGACTGGTTCGCGACGCCCGAAGCCAGAAGAACTGCAGGCTGGGCAGCGTGCCGCGGTCCAGCGGAAACAGCGCGTCGGCTTCGGCGTCGCGGTTCTCGAAACGCAGTTGTAGGTGCCGGTTATCGGTCAGGAATTTGGTCGCCACTTTGTGGCAGTTGGCGCGGTTGAAGGCCTGCCACCCGCCGACGGGCGCATTCGTGCCGGTCCGGCGGAGCATCTCGCCGCCCGGCCGCTTGCGCACAGCCCGCCACAATGCCTGCGCCGACAACATGCGGATGTAGGCGAAGTCGTCGAGAGCGCCGGACATCGCCTGGTGAAATCGCTCGAACTGCGGCCGGTAAAACAACTTGTCGTCCTCGTGTTCGACGTGGCCGGCGAACACGAACTTGACCCACTCCGGGTTGTCGACGTTGGGCGACGTAAACCAAGGAGATGGTCGATAGGTGGCGGCCAGCACCTGCGGGTCGAGACCAAGCCGGGCGGCGGCCACGGTCGGCGAGATCACCTTGTCGGCAAACAGCACCTGTAGGTCGCGCTCGATGCCGTGATCGACGCCGAGCAGCGCGATCCCCGTCCGCTCATCGATAGCCATCGCCCACTGATCGGTTTCGCCGTGCCAGCGCATGGGGGCCTGCAACGAGGCGTTACGGCGGCGAATCTCATGCAGCCATCGCTGGCAAACGTCGAACGTGCGGCCCGCCGGACAGGAGATGGTCGACCCGTCGACGAGGCGGCAGCTGAGACTCTGCGGCGGGTACACATTTGGCCAGCTTGTCAGGTGAGTGATCTGCCAGTCGTCGTCGTACCACGGCGCGCCATCGAGAAAGAAGTAGGCGTCAAATGTTCGCTCGAACGGCGACACCGACCACGGCTGCGACGGCGACGACGGCTGCGATGGCTTAGGCATCATCGCCAACGTGGAGCGGGTTGGAGACGCTAAATCGTCGTCGCTGCGCGGCTTCGAGGAGGCTGCGATCGGCGGTGGCGAACACCGTGGCCTGCGCGGCGATCGCCGCGGCAAGATGCACGGCGTCATAGCCACGAAGGCCCTCGCTCTCGGCGAGATCGCCGGCAGCGAACACGACCTGTGTCGTCACGGGCATCACGCTGACCTGCTGCCATACGGTTGCTAGCTGTCGTTTTGCGGTACGGGCGGATTGCATGTCGAGCCGGCCAGTTCGATGCGCTGCAGCGAGAGCGGCCCGCGCCTCGGCATAGCCGATTTCAGCGCAGACCAGATAATCGGATTCGAGCCACAGGCGTTCGACGGCGTCACCGCCGACCTCGCCGTCGATGAGAAGTTTCAGCAGCACCGAGGCGTCGAAATAGGTAATCACCGCCGTTGCTCGGCGACGATGTCGCTCAGCTGGCCGCCGGGCGCAAGCTTGACACGCTTCGTCGGGAGCCGGCGCTGACTGCTGACGGCAGGGGTCACGATCCCGGCTTCGACAAGTGCCGCCATCCTGTCGATGTCTGGGCTGACCGAGCTGAGCCGGGCGATCGGGCGCCCATGTTCGGTGACGGTGATCTCTTCACCAGCCTTGACACGATCAAGGAAACCGCTCAGGTGGTTCTTCAGTTCACGGACGCCGACGGTGACGGTAGTGGTGGCCATGACTGGACCCGACGATGTAGCTGCATTCATGTCGGTATTGTAGCTGCATTAGTAAAGTGTACGCTGGCGGCCTCGATGAGGAGCGGGCACCACACAACGAAACGAGGATCAGCATGACTGCCGAGATGACCGGCGAGGGAACGAGCGAAAACCCGTGGGCGCTGAAGACGCCGCCGCTGACCTCGGACTACACCATGCATCGCGGCACCAAAGACGGTGCCGATGTGCTGGTGTGCACCGTCGGCAAGACGGTGCTGCTCTATCAGGCGCGCTGCCTCGACGACTTGCACGACATGCTCCTCGCCCACGGCGACTGGATGGAACTGGGCTCGGCCGACGAGCAGAAGCCAGCCAAGGACGGAACCGTTGAGGCTTGGGGGCGCTCGGAGGCGAACCCCGTCGGCGGGT
Organism: uncultured Acidimicrobiaceae bacterium; assembly: GCA_963732585.1. Classification (GTDB taxonomy): domain Bacteria; phylum Actinomycetota; class Acidimicrobiia; order Acidimicrobiales; family Ilumatobacteraceae; genus WLMZ01. The sequence continues at coordinate 14,729 of CAVSZY010000001.1, forward strand.
GGTATGGAATGAAGAAGGGGCTGCGCGGCCGCTTCGGCATGTACGTGCCGCCGCTGATGGAACGCCTCGGGCTAGCCGAGGTCGAACACAATCCCAAAGGCAACCGCATGCGGGCGCTGCCCAAGGGCTCCTAACGAAAAGGCCGTCTACCCGCCACCGATCCGAGAATCTGCTGTGGTCACCGATTGCCGCGCGGCAGGAACACCGCGGGCCTCAGCCACTCCGACGAAGCGCTTGAAGAGTCTGGCGTTAGGCGGCGAGACCGGAACGCTCGAGGATGTGGATGCCACACGCCGAGCCGAGGCCGATGACATGGGCGAGGCCAACCTTGGCGCCCTCGATCTGGCGGGGGCCACCCTCGTCGCGCAGGTGCTGGCAGATTTCCCAGACGTTGGCGATGCCGGTGGCGGCGATCGGATGACCCTTCGATTGCAGGCCACCGGAGACATTGACCGGGGTCTTGCCGGTGCGCCAGGTTGCGCCGGAACGGAAGAAATCGCCGGCGCCACCTTCCTCGCAGAGCATCAAGTTGTCGTAGTGCACCAGCTCAGCGGTAGCGAAGCAGTCGTGCAGTTCGACCAGGTTGAGGTCCTGGGGTCCAACGCCAGCCTTCTCGTAGGCCTGCTTGGCCGCGTTGCGGGTCAGCGTGTTGACGTTCGGGAACACCTGGCAGGCCTCTTCATACGGGTCAGAGGTGAGGATCGACGCCGTCACCTTGACGGCACGACGCTGCTGCTCGAGCGACATCGTGCGCAGCTTGGCACCGCTGACGATCACCGCTGCCGCAGCACCATCACAGTTCGCCGAGCACATCGGGCGGGTGTTCGGATAGGCGATCATCACGTCGTTCATGATGTGCTCAAGCGACATCGCCTTGCTGTAGGCGGCGAGCGGGTTCAGTGTCGAGTGGCTGTGGTTCTTCTCGCTGATCTGGGCGAACAGTTCGAAATCGACGCCGCCGTACTTGTGCTCGTATTCCTGGCCGATCTGGGCGAACAAACCGGGCATCGTCTCCGTGCCGATGCGGCCGTCGACGGCAGCAACGGCACCGAAGCGGCCGCTGCGCGTCCACTCGGAACCGGCATCGCTGCGGCTGCCACCAGCGAGCAGACCGAAACCGGCCAACTTCTCGACCCCGACGGCGAGACCCATGTCGACTTCACCGGCCTTGACCGCCATGATCACCGTGCGCAACGCGGTCGCACCGGTAGCGCAGGCGTTGCTGACGTTGTAGGCCGGGATACCCGTTTGACCCACGGACTTCTGCAACATCTGAGCGATTCCACCACCGCCCATCAGGCAACCAGCGGCCATCACCCCCATGTCCTTCATCGTCACCCCGCCGTCGGCCAGCGCGGCGAGAATCGCCTCGGTGCCGAGATCGACCGTGTCACGGTCGGGGTGCTTACCGAACTTTGTCATGTTGATCCCAAGGATCCAGACGTCGTCACTGCTGCTCATCGTTGTGCTCCTTGCTCAGATCGGTTCGAACGCGTAGTTGATCGCTTCGGTGCCAGCCGAATCGATACCCATGGATGTGGTGGTCAAGCGCACCGGCATGCCGAGCTTGACATGTTCCGGGTCGGCCGGGCAGTTGACCAGCAGGCCGCGCACCGTGGTTCCGCCGCAGTCGACGATCGCCGCGGTGAACGGCACTTCCACGCCGGGGGCGGCAAAGGCGACGATCGTGAAGGTCTTGAGTACCCCGGTGGTGTCGATGTGCACTGGGGAGAACTCGGTTGCCGAACATGCACCGCAGGCGCTGCGATGATCGAAGAATCGAGCGCCACAATTGGTGCACTCATTGGCCACCAGGTAGGGGGCACCGTCGTTGAGCTGCAGGTACTCAACAAATGGGATCTGCGTCGCAGTCGACATTCACTCTCCTCGGATTTCGCCGCCACGTGGGCGGACGAACGAACCAACAAAAGTTAGAGCTGTCGGCCGATCAACGACGAGTCGGAGCCGCCGAGCGCCTCAGTCGCTGGCCGGCAGCGCCTTGGCTTCCTTGAGCTGCAACAACACGCCGTTGAGCGCGGCGACCCCGAGCCCTGGTTTGGTGCACAGCAATTCGATCGTCTCTGCCTCGTCCACATAACGCTTGCCCATCTGCGCACCACTGTCGTGGCCCTCGACGGCGACGGCGGAACCATCACGCTCCGCCGCACTGGCCAGCGGTGCAACGCCACCGATCGTGATCTCGATCGCATCCGCCGGGGCGCGCACGGCGATCATCTCCGTCGCGCAGACGGCACTGAACAGTCGGGTTCCGGGCTTGAGGGTAAACGACATCGAGGCTCCTTGAAAGGCTTGAGCTAACACTGGCAATGCTAACGATCTGGACGCCAAGTCGCTGTGTCGGGCTGCCCGCCCCGGTGGTCAAGACCGGCGATTCGGGTCGAGCCCCGCATCTGGGAGCCTGAGCGCACCGTCGTGATGCTCAGGCTCGGAGAAACACGGCGCTGGAGCGGACCTCGGCAGCGGACTCGATGGTGCGCTCAGCCCGTCGCTAACGTCGCTTGGATCGACCTCTTCACCCTGCAACCCGGCGATGATGCCTCGACGTTTCGGTGGACACCGAACGCGTTGTTACAGACCCCGATGTCCACAGTTCAGGGCGGTGCCGTGCTCGGTGTCGCCGCCGCGGCGATGGAACGGGTCACTGGCAGGGCAACGCTATGGGCTACGGCCCAGTACCTCTCTTATGCCGTCGGCACCGCCCCACTCGATTTGTCCGTCACCGTCGAAGTCCACGGCCACAACACCACCCAAGCACGCTGCATCGTGGCCCGCGATGGTCAGGAGATCCTCACGGCCCACTCGGCGCTCGGGGCACGCGACATCGATCTGACGATGACGTGGTCGTCGCCGCCAGTGGTACCGGCACCCGAGGAGTGTCCGCGATTCACGGTCTTTCAGCGTGGGATGGGCGACATGGGAGACCTGGTCGAGATGCGCCTGGCCAAGGGTCGCCACCTCAGCGAGAGCCTGACGTCGCAGCAGCCCGGAGACGGTTCGTTCGCCTTTTGGGTCCGCGCCTGGGCCGAGGACGAGCGTCCGATTTCGATCGCCGATCTGGCCTTCATCGGCGACATGATGCCGTTGACGTTCTCCGACGCCTTGGCCGGACCGTATCGCTGCAACAGCCTCGACAACACGATCCGTGTCGCCCAACTGGTCACCACGGGATGGATCCTGTTGAGCTGCCAAGCCCAGCATGCCTCCAAGGGTTTCGGCTTCGGGCAAGCCGAGATGTGGTCGCAGAACGGCACCTTGCTCGGCGCTGTCAGTCAGACGGTGATCATCCGCCGACGTTCTCGGGCTTCGGAGGCCTGAGCAGCACTTCCTGGGCAAGCATCGCCACCAGATTGCCACCCTGGTCATGGGCCATGCCGGTGTACAGCCCGCGATGCGCGCCGACCTTGGCCGGCTCGCAATCCCAGATCACCCACTCGTCGGCGCGTGACTGGTGATGGAACCACAGGGCATGGTCGATGCTCGGCCCGCCGGGAGCCACCCCGTCGATGAACACGTCGCCGAAGCCAGAGCCGTAGTCAGAGGCGAAGGCGTGCAAACAGGCGTGCAGGATTGGGTCGTCAGGAACCGGGACAACCGTGCGGGTCCACACCCGAACCGGCGCGCCGGGACGGCTGGGCCCGCCGTCGGGTCGCGGCGCGATGCGGGTATCGAGCAGTGGACACCACATGTTCTCTGGCCTCGCGGAGCGTTCCGGTGAGGCCATTCCCGCCCGCGGCGGCTGCACGAATTCGGGGCCCTCGACGGGGACATGGAACGAGCAGGTCATCTCCCAGATGACCTCGCCGCGCTGCATCGCAGCGACTCGTCGCGCCGAAAAGGAGCGACCGTCGCGATCGCGATCGACTTGAAAGAGCACCGGCAGCTTCGGATCTCCTGGACGCAGAAAGTAGCCGTGCAGCGAGTGCGGCAAGCGTCCCGTCGGCACCGTGTAGGCCGCAGCGCGCAACGCCTGAGCAGCGGTCTCACCGCCATAGATGGCGCGGCGTTCCTCGTGCCAGATACCGCAGCTGCCGCGATAGAGATCACCGTCGATGTGTTCGAGATCGAGAAAGGCGAGGTACTCGGCGGCGGTTGGCGCGCTTGGCGCTGTTGGAGCGTCGTCACTCATCGGCGTCATTCTCGCATCCGAGCCAGTTCACAGCAGAACCGCGAGGCGCTCGACAAGCACCACGATCTCTCGGGCACAGTTGACGAAGGCGTCGACCTCGCCACCGCCGGGGTCGACGACTTCCTCCCAGGGGTGGAGGTCGACAGCGCCGAGGCCCATCGTGGCGATGCGCTTCGCCGTCGGCTCCGGTGGTGGCGGCAGATGCCGAGTCAAGCGGATCAACGTGGCGGTGCGCGGCGAGACATCAGCATGTTCTCGGCGCACCCAATGCACGTGTTCGGGAGCCAAGCCGATCACCACATCGCTGGCGCGCAGATGATCGCTGGTCGCCTGCCGACTCCGGTGCTGCGGCAGCGGCAGCCCGACGTCTTCGAACGCGGCCCGGGTTCGCCACGAGATCGGCAGCCCGTCGACAGAAAGCGTGCCGGCCGTCTCGACGTGCAGATCGGGACGGAAATGGCGCAAGGCAACGCCCGCCATCACCGATCGAGCGGCGTTGCCCGTACACAAGAAGAGAACCGAGATCGCCAAACTCAACCGTCCTATTCGGTCGTCACGGTGATCGAGGTGCGCTCGCGCAACGGGGTTTCCGGCATGAACCAGGCGGCGACAACAGCGAGAACGACCAATGGCACGCTGACGAACATGCCGGCGGCGACAGCATTTGCCAAGGACTCGACGACGCCAGAGCGCAGCGGCTCTTCGAGCTTGGCGACCGCCGCTGGCCCCGAGGCGATCTGCGCGGCGTCGAGCCCAGCCCCACCCGAGAGCGCGGCCACCTCGGAGCGCAATCGGGCGAGGATCGCCGAGCCGACGGCGCCGATACCCAACGTTGCGCCGATCGAGCGCAGGGTGATCATCGCCGAACTCGCCGCGCCAAGGTGCTCGACAGGCATCGAGTTCTGGGCCGCAAGGTTGCCGATCGGTGCCACAATGCCGAAGCCAATGCCCATGACGACCATCATCAGCATGATCGTCCAGGTGCTGGTGGCCACGTCGATGGTCGCCAGCCACAGCGCGGCGCCGACGAGCACGCCCGTGCCCGCCAGCAACGGCCATCGGTAGCGCCCGGTGTGGGCCACCCGGCGGCCGGCGGCGATCGAGGCGAGGCTCATCGAGATCATCAGCGGCGCAAGCTGCAGGCCCGAGCTACTGACCCCGGAGCGCTTGACAGTTTGCAGGAACAGCGGAAGGTACGAAGCAGCGGCGTTGAATGGAATCGTCGTCAGCGCGCCGAGCACGACGGCGATCATCAGCGTTCGATTCTTCAACAAGCGCATCGCCAGAACGGGCTCGGCTGCCCGCCGCTCGACAGCGACGAAGGCAAGACAAATAGCGACGGCGACGACAAGCAATCCGACAATGGTGCCCGACGTCCAGGCGTGCTCATTTCCGCCCCACAGCCCGATGAGCAGCAAGCAGACGATCATCGTGGAGAGCAGCGCGGCACCGAGCAGATCGAGTTTCGCTGGTCGGCGGCCGCCGACCCCGCGCAGCGACGTCGAGGTGACCGCTGCGGCGATCAAGCCGAGCGGCAGGTTGATCAAAAAGATCAGCCGCCAATGGAAATAGTCGACGAGCACACCGCCCATCAGCGGCCCAAGGACGCTGCCAGCCGCGTAGGTCGCCGACATCAGCCCGACGTATCGCCCACGTGTTCGCGGGGCGAGGATGTCGGCCATGATGATGAAGCCAAGGGCTGTTAAACCACCGCCGCCGATTCCCTGAATGGCGCGACAGATGACCAGTTGCAGCATGTTCTGCGCCCCACCAGCGAGCAACGAACCGACGACGAACAGGGCGATTGCGCTGAGGTAAGCCTCGCGGCGGCCATAGACGTCGCTGATCTTGCCCCACAGTGCCGAGCTAACGCTGGTGGCCAGCATGTAGGCGGTAAACATCCAGGTCACAAGGCTGAGGCCACCGAGATCACCGACGATTGTCGGCACAGCGGTAGCCACGATCGTCGACTCGATCGAGGCCAGAAACATCCCGGCCATCAACGCCCACATGATGCGCATCACTTGGCGATGGGTGAGTTGCTCCACTGTCTGGACAGTAGGTGCACCATCGCCGGGCCGACGAGTCGCACCGGCCCGGGCGAGTTACAAGGCGGACGAGTAGCCCCCGTTAAGCGGGATCGTCTGACTGGTCAACCAACTGGCCGCAGGACTGGCCAGGTAGGCGACCAACCCGGCGACATCGTCGGGCAGACCAGGGCGACGAATGGCGTAGCCCTTGAGCCGCGAGGCGGTTTGTTGTTCGTCGAGATCGACCCAGGCCGCCTCGGTGAGCGGCGTGCGCATCGTGCCCAGCGAGATGTTGTTGGCGGTGATCCCGTAACGGCCGACCTCGTTGGCAACGCTGCGGGTCAACCCAGCCGCGCCGGCTTTCGCGGCGGCGTAGGCCGCCATCATCGGTTCGCCGACCCGCCCGGCATCGGAGATGATCGTGATCACCCTCCCCCAGCGGGCCTCGATCATCCCTGGGAGCACAGCGCGGGTGGCGTTCATCACCCCGTAGAGATTGACCCGCAGAAACTTGTCCCAATCGGCGGGGCTGGTTTCAGCGAACGGACGCATGCCCGGCCAGCCGTCGGCTCCGGCGTTGCCGGCGTTGTTGACCAAGACGTCGACGCCACCCAACTCGGACACGGCGCCAGAAACCATCGCCAAGTCGGTGACATCGAACGGTGCGGCGACGGCGTCGCCACCGGCGCCACGCAATGCCTGGGCCTGGGCCTCGGCGCGCTCGATCACCAGGTCGTTGACCGCAACCCGAGCCCCGGCTTCGGCCAGCATCGCGGCGATACCGGCGCCCACCCCCTGGCCCGCGCCGGTGATCAACGCCGTTCGCCCGGACAGATCGATGGTCACAGTCATGGTGTACGTCCTTCAGCTCAGCGCATCCGCCGCCTGTTGGCGAAGGACATTCTTTTCGACCTTGCCCATCGCGTTGCGCGGCAACGCTTCGAGCACCAGCACGTGTTTGGGAACTTTGAACCCGGCCAGTTCGACCTTGGCCTGGGAGCGCAGCTCAACGTCGTCGAGCACGTGGCCCGGCGCAGCGACGACGGCGGCGACGACGCGTTCACCGAAGTCGGCATCGGCCAGGCCGAACACGGCGCTCTCCAGCACCCCGGGTAATTGATCGAGCACCGCCTCGACCTCTTTGGGATAGACATTGAGTCCGCCGGTGATGATCAAATCCTTGGCCCGCCCGACGATCTCGACGTAGCCGGCTGCGTCGTAGCGCCCGAGGTCGCCGGTGATGAACCAGCCGTCGGTGCTGAACTCGCTGGCTTGCAGCTCGGGTCGCCCCCAGTAGCCGTCGAACACGCTGGCCCCACGCACCTGGATGGAACCGACACCAGCAGCCTCGTTGCCAGCTTCAGCGTCCGCCATCTCGACGATCCGCAGCTCGATTCCCGGCAACGGCAAACCCACGGTGCCCGGGCGACACGGGCCGGCGAGTGGGTTCGAGGTCAGGATGCAGGTTTCGGTCATGCCGTAGCGCTCGACGATGTGATGTCCGGTTCGCTTGCTGAATTCCTCGTGCGTCGCCGCCAACATCGGCGCCGAGCCGGAGGTGAACAGGCGCACCTCTTTGACGACCTCGGCGTTGAGCCCTGGATCGGCCAGCAACCGGGTGTAGTGCGTGGGCACCCCCATGAACACACTGCACTTGGGCATAGCCGCCAATACCCCGTCGGGATCGAAGCGCGACAACACATGCATCCGCGCTCCGCTGATCAGCGCGCAGTGCACGGCGACGAAGAGGCCATGGGTGTGGAACAACGGCAAGGCGTGCAACAACACATCGTCGGCGCTGAATCCCCATACTGCCGCCAGGGCCTGGGCGCTGGCGGCCAGATTCGCCTGGCTCAACATCGCGCCTTTCGGACGACCAGTGGTTCCCGACGTGAACAGGATCGCCGCGAGGTCGTCATGGCGGCGGGCGACGTCGACGAACTCGGTTGGACTGGCGTCGGCGTGCGCCGCCAAGGCGTCGAAGCTCACAACGTTGGCGTCGATCCCCGGCGCGTCGGCGACCACCAGCCTGGCCCCGGCATCGCTGATCAACAGGTTCAGCTCGCGCGCCGTGTATTGCTCGTTGAGTGGCACATACACCGCGCCGACACGCAACGCACCGAGATGCATGGCGATCAGGTCGATGGACTTCGCTGCCTGCACGGCGACGCGATCGCCGGGTGTCAGGCCGAGCGCCACCAACGCTGTAGCGAACTGTGCCGAGCGTTCGAGCAGATCCTGGTTGCTCCAACGCCGGCCCCTGTCGTCGGTGAGGCAGTCGGCGTTGGGACGGCTTCTGGCCTCGGCCAGAAGCGCGTCGACCAGCGGATTCGTGCCGTTCAACGCGCCACCACGTAGGCGCCGTCGACGTTCCAGCGCATCATGTCGATCTCCTCGGCGGTGATCCAACGGTGGGTCCCCAAGGTCACCTGCAGCTTCTGGGTGTTGAACTTGAGCACCTTCAAGGTCAGTTCGACCAGTTGCTCGTCGGTGAAGGCGGCGCGCAACTGGGTCACGGTGTCGTCGTCGAGATCGCCGGGTCGGGTCATCGAGCGCGTCAGCGAACGCCAGCGCCAGGCGGTGCACGGAGTCCAACGCTTCGGCCTGCACCGGCGCAGCGATCGCCAGCTCGACGATCTCCCGGGAGCGCTGATCGTGTTCGACAACTGCCGAACGGATCGACAGTCAAGTGTGACAGTCATGATGTTTCGCTGCCCGCAAACGCACCAGTTCCGTGGTGACGGCGTCGATCGCGCTCAGCGCCAACACCCGCTGCTGCCAGTCGGCCATCGCCTGGCGAAGCTCGGCCGCAGGATGCGCCCCGGGAAGCCGAGGCGACGGAGTTGTCACGACGCCACCAGTCCAAGGCGCGTCCACATCGCTGTCATCCGTAGTCGCTGCTCGACGGCCAGCAGGGCGTAGACGAAGTCGACCGTGGCGTCAGCGCCGAGGTGGCGCTGCACCGCGGCGACCTGGTCGTCGCCGATCGCCGCGACGTCGATGACGAATTGCTCGGCGAGATCGATGCACGCTTGCTCGCGTTCGCCAATCTCGCTGGCGTCGGCGTGCGGCCCCGGCCCCAATCCGATCAATACAGCCATGCGTTCTCGGCAGGCATCGAGCAACCGCTGATCGACGACAACGGCGGCGACACCAGCCAGATCACGCAACGAGTCGAGGATCGCGGGCTGCCGGGCGAGCGCCAGCGAGATCGTTGCTTCGACGGTTGTTTCGCTGGAATCGACCACAGGGCGACAGTAGCGGGCAGGTTGCGCGCTGGACGCAGACGGCGTGCAGGCATCTGCCACAATCGTGCGATGACCGCACCACCAATCGATAACTCGCTCGACGTCTGGGAGGCGATGAGCACGGCGCGCACGATGCGTCGCTTCTCCGATCAAACGGTCGACGACGAGGTGCTGGCCCGCTGTCTTGAGGCGGCGACCTGGGCACCCTCCGGCGGGAACCAACAGCCCTGGCGTTTCGTCGTCATCAAGGGCGCGCAGGCTCGCCAGACCATGGCGCTGGGAGCGGCACGCGCCTTCGAGTTGATCAAAACAACGTACGGTCTCTGCCTCCCCGAAGCTGACGACACCTCGCCACGGGCGCGGACCACACGAGCGACCTTCGAGCTCCACGAAGGCGCTGGCGAGGTTCCTGCGGCGGTGCTCTTCTGCGTCAAAGAACAGCCGCTGACCGCACCACTGATGTTGGGCGGCTCGATCTTTCCAGCGATGCAAAACTTCCTGCTGGCGGCACGGGCGATGGGCCTGGGAACCTGCGTCACTGGTTGGCACGTCGCCGCCGACGCTGAATACCGAACGACGTTTGCGATTCCCGACGACTGGTACCTCGCCGCGGTAGTCGTGGTCGGCCATCCCCTCGGAAAGCACGGCCCTGTTCGCCGCCGGTCGGTCAACGAGGTGGCCGTCGTCGATCGCTGGGATCAACCCTTCCCGATCTGACGTCGCAGGGAGAGCAGATCAACTGCCGAGGCGTTGGAATCTGGGTGGCCGTTTCTCGAGAAATGACTGCACACCTTCGACGAATTCGGGACCGGCGAAGCTCTCCATCATCAGTTGTTCAGCGGCGCGTTCGGCGTCGCCAAGCCCACGGTGCAACTGCTCATAGACCTGGCGTTTCATCACCGCCAATGAACGAGGGCTACAGGTGCTGGCCAGATTCTCGGCATAGGTGCGACAGACGGCGAGCAGCTCATCCGATTCGACGAGATAGTTGGCCAGACCAAGTTTGAACGCTTCTTCGCCGCGCACCTTGCGCGACGAGAACAACAGATCAAGGGCCACGCCGGGTCCGACGAGGCGAGGCAACAGCCAGCTCAAACCCCATTCGGCGATCAGGCCGCGCTGCGCGAACGAGGTGACAAACAAGGCGTCCGGAGTGACCACGCGCAGGTCGCAACACAGCGCGAAGGGGTAGGCCATGCCCGCCACCGCACCGTTGATCGCAGCGATGATCGGCTTGTTGATCATCATCAAATAGGGGAACCGACCGCCGAAATCGGAGTCCGGGTCGGGTTCCACGCGGCCCTCACCGGCGATGCCTTCGCCCCCTTTACCCTCGGACAGTCCGGCCAACGCGTTCATGTCCGCCCCGGCGCAAAAGGCCCGCCCGGCGCCGGTGACGACGATGGCGACAACCGCAGCGTCGGCCTCGGCGCGCAACAGCGCATCGCGGATCTCGGCGTCCATCCGCCCGGTCCAGGCGTTCATGTACTTCGGCCGATTCAGGGTGATCAAGGCAATGGGATCCTCGACCTGATAGAGGATGTCGCGGTACTCCGCTTGTGCGTTCATCCGACGAAGCTAGCTCAGGCGGTCGCCTCGCAGTCGGCTCGCACGCGGCGGCTACCGTGCAGCCATGGGGAAGATGTATCCAGGCGCGCACGTCGAAGAACACGGCGACAAGCCAGCGGTGATCATGGCCAATTCCGGCGAGGTGGTCACCTATCGACAACTCGACGAACGCTCGATGCAGGTGGCGCAGATGTTGCACGCCGCCGGGTTACGGCCGCGCGATCACATCGCCATCATGCTCGACAACGACCCGCGATACTTCGAGATCTATTGGGGCGCGCAGCGTGCCGGGCTATACATCACCCCGATCAATTGGCACCTCACCGCCGACGAGGGCGGCTACATCATCGAGGACTGCGGTGCTTCGGCGCTGTTCATGGCTGCGTCGCTGGCACCTGTCGCCGCACAGATGGGCTCGCGTCTCGATGGGCTGTCATTGCGCGTCGCCGTCGGTGGCGACGTCGGTAACGAGGTCCAGGGCTTTGTCGACTACGACGAGCGGCTCGCCCGCTTTCCCGCCGAACCGTTGGCAGACGAAATCGAGGGCAGCTTCATGTTCTATTCGTCGGGGACGACGGGGCGGCCGAAGGGCATTCTCGGCCAGGTCCAAGAGGTGCCATTCGGCGAAGGCGTCGGGGCACTCGTCACGCTGATCCAGATGATGTACGGCATCACCAGCGACACGATCTACCTGTGCCCAGCGCCGCTCTATCACGCCGCGCCGCTGGGCTGGTCGACGGCCGTGCAGCGCCTCGGCGGCACCGTCGTCGTGATCGAGAAGTTCGACCCGCTGGGCTGCCTGGCGACGATCGAACGCCAGCGGATCTCTCATGCCCAGTTCGTGCCCACCCATTTCATCCGCATGCTCAAACTTCCCGAGGCTGATCGCCAACGCTTCGATCACTCCAGTTTGCAGATGGTCGTTCACGCCGCGGCGCCGTGCCCGATCGACGTCAAGCGACAGATGATCGAGTGGTGGGGGCCGATCATCAACGAGTTTTACGCTGGTAGCGAGGGCAATGGCTTCTACGCGCTGAACAGCGCTGAGGCCTTGGCCCGGCCCGGTTCGGTGGGGCGGGCGTTGCTCGGTATCGCCCACATCTGCGACGAGTACGGCAACGAAATGCCTACTGGCGAGGCGGGCCAGATCTGGTTCGAGTCGCCAACCGACTTCAGCTACCACAACGATCCGATCAAGACCGCCAGCGCGCATAACGCCAAGGGCTGGAGTTCGCTTGGCGATATCGGCTATCTCGATGGCGACGGCTACCTGTATCTCACCGATCGGACCTCGCACATGATCATCTCCGGCGGGGTCAACATCTATCCGCAAGAGGTGGAGAACGAACTCTCGATGCACCCCAAGGTGGCCGACGTGGCGGTGATCGGTGTGCCCAACGCCGACCTCGGCGAGGAGGTCAAAGCGGTGGTCATCGTCGCGGTTGATGTGATCGGCGACGACGCGTTAGCGGCTGAGTTGATCACCTTTTGCCGTTCCCGATTGGCCCATTTCAAATGCCCGGTGTCGATCGATTTTGTCGACGAGTTGCCGCGGCTGCCGACAGGCAAACTGCTCAAACGGCAGTTGCGCAGCAGCTACTGGCCTGCGTGACGCAGAAATATATTAACCTATTTTGTCTGACGATCGAAGCGACGAGGCGACTATGACAAGCGCAGTACAAGGATGGGCGATGCCGTGGCCAGGTGCCGAGATCGCCCGCCAGGCCGAACAGGCTGGATGCCAAGCATTCTGTGCCGGGGAGTTCGCCGATCGCAACGCCTACGTCGCCCTGGCGGAGATGGCCGCTACCACCCAGACGGCGCGCATCGGCAGCGGCGTCGCCTATGCCTTCGCCCGGTCGCCTTTCGTGCACGCCTCGGCGGTGCGCCACGTCAACAAGTTGGCCCCAGGGCGCGTGTTTCTCGGCCTCGGTTCAGGGACGCGGCGGATGAACAGCGATTGGTTCGCCGCGCAAGCCGATCGCCCGTTGGCCCGCATGGCCGACATGGTCGGGGCGATCCGTTCCTACCTCACCGCTGAAAACATGCAGCCCGTGCACCACGACGGCGAGTTCTACCCGCTCGACGCCTCGATCATGTCACCGGTTCTCGGTCCGATCGACGTGCCGATCGTGCTCGGGGCGTTCAACCAGGGGATGTTGAAAGTGGCCGGTCGGGTCGCCGACGGCATCATCGGCCATGGCCTGTTCACCGACCGCTGGTGGAACGAGACGATCGATCCCAATCTGGCGATCGGTGCCCAAGCTGCCGGGCGCGACGCCGCCTCGCTTTATCGCTGGGGTTGGGTGATCACCTCGATCGACGACGCCGATCCGGGCCGGGCCGAGCGCGATGCCCGCTTGATGATCGCCTTCTACGTCACGGTCAAGACCTACGACTCACTGACGTCGATGCATGGCTGGGACGATGCGGTGATCTCGATTCGCGATGCGATGCGCTCCGGCGACATCGACACGATGGCCAATGCCGTGCCGCAGGAGATGGTCGATGCCATCGCCATCTATGGCACCACCGCCGAAGCCCGCGACCGCATCGCCGCCCGCGGTCGCCTCCCCCAATTGCGCTTTCATTCGCCGCCAGGGTTTATGGTTTCCCCGAAACGCCAAGCCGCCTACAACGAAGCGATCGTCTCCCTGCTGGGCACCGCATAGCAGCGCCGGTCGGCGAGCGCTGGTCGGCGACCGCCGTCAGCGATACGTCGGGGGGCGATTGACCCGCGGTTGGTCACTGCGACTTCCGGCGGGCGGGTTGCCGATGTGGGTATAGGCCATCCCGTTTTGCTTGGCCATGTGCGGGGTCATCTCCGTGGCTTCCCAAATCGCTCGCACCGTTCCTTGGATGGCGATCGGATTTCGTGCCGCGATCTGGGCGGCGATGTCTGCGGCACGAGAGCGGAGCTGATCAATGGCGACAACCTCGCAGACCAACCCAAGGCGCAGCGCACTCGCTGCAGTAATCCGCTCTTCGGTGCCCATCAGCGCCCAGCGCAATACGTCGCCGAGCGGCACACCACGCTGCAACATGCCGATCGGTTCCAGCGCTGAGACGATGCCACCGTTGGCGTGCGGATCGAAGAACACGGCGTCCTCGGAGCAGATAACGATGTCGGCCTCATTGACAAAATACTGCCCACCACCTGCGCACATCCCCTGAATGGCACAGACCACCGGCTTCCACACCTTGTTGGCCCGCGGTCCGAGGTACACGCCGGGGTCTTCGTGAGTCCAAATATTGTCCTCGCCCCACCACTTGCCGCTGCGAATATCGATCCCGGTGCAAAAGGCCCGCTCGCCGTTGGCCTGGAGGACGGCGACGTGAATGTCGTCGTTGGTCCGCACCGCCCGCCAGACCTCAACGATCTCTTCGGTCATCAACCGGTTGAAGGCGTTCAATTGCTCCGGACGGTTGAGGGTGATGGTGGCAACGTGATCGGCAACCGCGAACTCGATCGTTTCGTACATGCAAAAATCGTAGACTCTTTTCCCAATGGCGACCGGAGCGAAGCACAAGACCCCACCGGAGAGGCGCAAAGCCCATGAGGTGATCGCCGACGCGATCCGCCAGAAGATCGTCAATGGGGAGCTTGCCCAGGGCCAACGCTTGCCGCCTGAGGACGAACTCACCGTGCAGTTCAACGTCGCTCGCACCACCTTGCGAGAGGCCTTACGGGTGCTCGAATCACAGGGCCTGATCGCCATCGTCCGTGGCCGTGGCGGCGGGCCAGCGGTCACCCATCCGAGCCTTGAACCAATCGCCTCGGCATTGGCTATCAACCTGCAGCTGCGCGGCACGACGATCGGCGACCTCGACGCCGCCCGACAGATGATCGAGCCGCAGATCGCCGGTCAGCTGGCTGCTCGTCACGACGCTGCCGACATCGCCGCCTTGCAGACGGTGGTCGACGAAGCCCAAGCGGCAGCCGAAGGCAACGATGTCGTCGCCTTTGGTCTGGCGGCGACGCTCATGCACGAGACTTTGGTCGAGCGTTCCGGCAACGTCACTATGGCGACTCTCACCCAACTGTTGCACGAGATGTTGATTGCCTACTACCTCCGCAATCCGGACACGCTCGATCAGGCCTTGATGCAGCGAGCCGTGCGCGGCTATCGCAAGCTGATCACCTTGATCGGTGCCGGCGACGTCGACGGCGCTGTGGCCCACTGGCAAGCGACGATGAGGTACACGATTAGCCATCAGAACGCCACTGAACTGGTCACGCGCCACGATTGAGGTCGGCCGCCGATGAGCGCGGTAAAACGACTCCGTCGTAAATGGGTTACTCTTTTCTGATGACCGACGCCGCCTTCGCCAACCCCTGGGAGCGCCGCCTGGGATTTTGGTGGATCGCCGAAGATCACCCTGAGCTCCCAGCGATTCTCGAGAGCCCTGACGGGGCCAGAACTTACGGCCAACTTGCAGGTGACGCCCACCAACTGGTCCACCTCTTTCGTTCCCTGGGTGTCGCCGAAGGTGATGCGGTCGGTGCGCTGGTCGACAACGGCAACACGATCATCGAGGTATCACTGGCCAGCCAGGAGGGCGGGTTTCATTTCATCCCGCTGAACACCCACCTCAGCGTGCACGAACTCGCAGCGATCATGGTCCACTCCGGCTGCAAGGTGTTGGTCGTCAGCGAACGCTTCGCACCGCTGCTGGAGGGTCTCGATGCCGAAACGCTGGGGTTGAAGATCTTGGCCGTCGGCACGATCGCCGGGTGCCAGCCGTTGAGCGCTGCCCGCTCCAGCCATCCCCGCAGCGAACCCGCCGAGCGCCGTCCGGGCAGCCTCTTCGTCTACACCTCGGGCACCACCGGCAAGCCAAAGGGCATCCGCCGACCGGTGCCCGACGGCGATGTCGGTGAGATCGCCAACACCAGCGCCGTGTTCGGCCGAGCCTTCGACTTTCAGCCAATGGATGGCCCGATGTTGGTCTCCACCGGCATGTTCCATGGCGGATCGCACAGCTACTACATGGGTGGGCTGCACGTCGGGCACGCGCTGGTGATCATGGCCAAGTTCGACCCGCAGCGCGCCCTTGAGCTGATCGCCACCTACCGCGTGCGCACCGGGTACATGGTGCCCACGCAGTTCCATCGGCTGTTGCAACTCCCCGACGAGGTGCGCAACTCCTACGACGTCTCCAGCCTGCACGCGATCGTGCATTCTGCGGCCCCGTGTCCGCGGGCGGTCAAAGAGCAGATGATGGCCTGGTGGGGACCGGTGATCTGGGAGACCTACGGCGGCATGGAAGGCGCTGCGACGATCGCCAAACCGCACCGCTGGTTACAAAAACCGGGAACCGTTGGTCGGGCGATCAAGGGCATGACCCTGTTCATTCTCGATGACGACGGAAATGAGCTGCCCGCTGGCGAGGTCGGCCATATCTATCTCGATAACGGCGTCGGCTTCACATACCACGACGACCCGGACCAAACGAGTTCGGCGTATAAGGGACGCCGGTTCAGCCTCGGCGACATCGGCTATCTCGACGACGATGGTTACCTGTTCATCTCCGATCGGGCCAAGGACATGATTATCACCGGGGGGACTAACGTCTATCCGGCGGAGATCGAAGCGGTGTTGTTGCAACACCCGGCGGTGCATGACGCCGGGGTGATCGGCCTCCCCGATCCCGACTGGGGTGAAACGATCATGGCGCTCGTGCAGCTCAAGGTTGGCCACGTTGCCGGGCCCGAGCTGCAGGCCGAGTTGATCGCCTTCTGTAAGCAACATCTGGCCAGCTACAAGGTGCCGCGCCGCTGGGAGTTTCGCGACGATCTGCCGCGCACCGAGGCCGGCAAACTGTACAAACGCAAGATTCGCGACGAGTACATCGCGGCGATCGAGGCCGCAACCGAGGCTCGGCGGTGACCCTGGCCGCCGATCGTGCCGAGTTGCGCGAGCGGTGGTACCAGCAGGGCTGGTACACCGACATCGGCATCGCTGACCATCTGCGACTCGGCGCCAAACGCTATCCTCGTGCGACGATTCATTTCGTCGGCGGACCGCAACCGGCCTCGATCGAACTCGGCGATATGTATCAGCGCAGCCTGAACCTGGCCGGTGGTTTGGCCGAACTCGGCGTCGGCCCCGGTGACGTCGTCGCCATCTGGGTGCCCAACTGGATCGAGGGCGCGCTCACCTATCAGGCCGCGATGATGCTCGGTGCCACCGTGGTCCCGATCGTGCACATCTATGGACCACGCGAAGTCAGCTTTATCCTGCGCCAGTCGGAGGCCCGGGTGCTGGTGATGCCCGATCGGTGGCGCACCATCGACTACATCGCCCACTTTGGCGCCCTCGACGATGTATCGACGCTGCAACACGTCGTGGTCATCGGCGAGCATCGCGCCATCGATGGTGCACTCCCCTGGCGGCGCCTTGCCGATTCCACACCGCCAGCCCAACTCCGCGATGTCGGACCCGACGAACGCTGCCTGCTGATCTACACCTCCGGCACCACCGCCGAGCCAAAGGGTGTGCAACACACGACGAATACCCTGATCTCCGAGGTCATGACCACGGCGGCGGCGATCGGCGATCATGGCGGCATCCACCTGGCCGCCTTCCCCGCTGGGCACATCGCCGGCGTGCTCGCCCTGTTGCGCATGGCCGTGCTCGGATCGTCCTCTGTGGTGATGGATGCCTGGGATGCAACGCTGGCCGCCCGATTGGTCGAGCAGTACCGGGTCACCTGGACCACGGGTGCACCGTTCTATTTGGCGTCGATGATGGACGCTGCCGAGGCCAACGGCAACGACCTCAGCTCGTTGCAGGGCTACATGGTCGGTGCCGCCAGCGTGCCTTCATCGATGGTCGAGCGTGCCGAGGCCAACAACATTCCGGTGTACCGCGCTTACGGATCGAGCGAGCACCCAGTGATCAGCACCAGTCATCCGAGTGACCCGCTGGCCAAACGAGCGGGAACCGATGGCCGCTTGGTGCAGGGCACAGAGGTTCGACTGCTCGATGACGACGACCGCGAGGTGCCCCTCGGCGGCGATGGTGAGATCGTCAGCCGGGGCCCCGATCTGTTCGTCGGGTATACCGATCCGGCGCTCGACGCGGCCTCGTTTCTTCCCGGCGGCTGGTTCCGCACCGGCGATATCGGCCGACTCGATGCCGATGGCTTCCTGACGATCACCGACCGCAAGAAAGACGTGATCATCCGCGGTGGCGAGAACATCGCTTCCAAGGAGGTCGAGGATCTGCTGGCGCTGCATCCTGCCGTTGCCGAGGCCGCCGTCGTCGGCCAAGCCGACGAGCGTTACGGCGAACGGGTCGCCGCGTTTGTGCAGCTGCGCCCTGGTCAGGAGCTCGATCTGGCCGAGGTCCGCCGCCATTTCGCCACGCTTGGCGTCGCCAAGCAAAAGACCCCGGAACATCTGCAGACAATCGCCGAATTTCCCCGCACCCCCAGTGGCAAGGTGCGCAAGGTCGAGCTTCGCGGCCGACTCGGTTCGTAGGGCGCAGGGTCCTGTCGGTTGTGTGGCGACCTGTCCGCTGGCGACCGGTGCGCGTCGGCGAACTATGGTCGCTTGACGACATCGTCATCAACCTCAGGAGTATCAATGCAACTCGCAGCATCCAGCGCCATTGTCGTCGGCGGGGCCGGCGGTCTCGGTGCGGCAACCGTTCGTCGCCTCGTCGCTGCTGGAGCCCATGTGGTCATCGCCGACCTCGCTGAAGAGACGGGCATGGCGTTGGCCGCCGAGCTCGGCGACCAGGCAACCTTTGTTTCCACCGATGTGCTCTCTGAGGACAGCATCAACGCGGCGATCGCAGTCGCTGTGGCCCACGGCCCATTGAAGGTCAGCGTCGATACACATGGCGGCCCCGGCGGCGGCCGCACGCTCGATCGTGACGGCGGCCCGATGCCGTTCGCGCACTTCACCAACGTCGTGCAGATCTTCCTCAACGGCACCTTCAACGTGTTGCGTCTCGCCGCTTCGGCAATGGCCAAAAACGATCCAGACCCCGATACCGGCGAGCGCGGCGTGATCATCAACACCGCCTCGATCGCCGGCTACGAGGGCACCATCGGCCAGGTCGCCTACGGCGCGGCCAAAGCGGGCATCATCGGCATGACGCTGCCCGCGGCACGCGACCTGTCCGTGGTCGGTATCCGCGTCGGCACGATCGCCCCGGGGGTATTCGCCACACCGGCGTACGGCCAGGCGCTCGATGTCATCGAGGCCGAATGGAGCCCGTCGGTGCCGTTCCCCAAGCGCATGGGCCGACCCGATGAGTACGCCAAGATGGCGATGGCCATCGTTGATAACCCGTATTTCAACGGTGAGGTCATCCGCCTCGACGCTGGCATCCGTTTCCAGCTCAAGGGTTCACGCACCTAAACGGCACGGGAGGAGAAGCATGATTCTCAACACACTCGACATCGACGCCGCCGCCTTCACGGAGGCCAGCGGATGGGCGATCAAGCCGGAGGGCGCCTGCAAGGGCGACGTCTGCGTTCCACTGCCTCACGGCTTCTCCTTGCAGGACACAGCGCAGCGACTGGGCATGGCGATCGTTGACGATTCGCGTAACGGCTTGTGGGCGATCGGGCCGGAGTCGATCGGCAACCGCGCCTTGGCCACCGCCGTGGCGCCAGATCTCGAACTGAACGACCTCGACGGCAACCCGTTCCGGCTCTCCAGCCTGCGTGGCAGCAAGGTCGCGATCGTTTCCTGGGCGCCCTATTGAGGCTGTCGCTTCGACCTGCCAGGTTGGCAGGCATTGCGTACTGAACTGCATCCGCTCGGTGTTGAGATCGTCACCGTTTCGATGGAGATGGGCGGCGCCGAGGCATCACGCCCATTCATTGAGGCCGCTGCGGCCGAACACCCGAGCCTGCTCGACCCGACTCACCAGCTTGGGGCGTTGTTCGGCGTCGTCAACATTCCCAATGTGATCTGGATCGATGAGGATGGGATCATCGTGCGGCCACCCGAGGCCGGCTGGCCTGGCCCGACGGTGTATCCCGAGTCGTTCATGAAGCGAATGGCGCAGCGTATGAAGCAGGAGGCCGAGGCCGCCCAGAAGGCACCAGCGGATGCGCCAACTGACGCGCCTGCGAAGCCGAACCTGACCAAGCTGATCAGTGGCGGCCAGGATCGCGCCGCCTACCCCGATGCCTTGCGGGATTGGGCACGTCACGGCGCGGCCAGTATCTACGCGCTGACGCCTGACCAGGTGATCGCCGCATCGCAACCGCACCCTGCGCAGCGTTCGGCGGCGGCCGCCCATTTCGAACTCGCGGCCCACCTCTGGGAGCAAGGTGAGCGCTCCCGAGCGATAGCCCATTTCAACGAATGCCACCGTCTGCAGCCCGACAACTGGACCTACAAGCGTCAAGCGTGGTCGCTGATCGGTCGCGATCTTGTCCCCGGCGAGCTGGGCATGTTCACCCAGGTTCCGCCGCCCGGCCACGAATCGGATTGGCCGTTCCCCAGCAACTTCGACGACGACGTCGCCGCCCTGGAGATCGGCCAGTACTACCCGAAGACGCTGTGAGCAGGCGCGTACTGCGTCGCCTGTTGGCGGCCCCGATTCCTACCGAACTCACGGTTGCGTAGAACGCCTCGGAGTCTTACTAGCCCGAGACGGTCGCCTCAGGCTCCAAGACACGACGGCGAGCGCTGGGGTCGCGGTCGGGTGCACCATCCGGAGCGCACCCTCATTCACACCATCGGCACGCCTTCTTGACCAGCGAGTTCGGCGATACGGTGGCGTTATACGATCCGCCGTGCGCACTGAGCCAGCTTTAATCGTGAAATCCTCGGCTCCGACGGCGACCGGGCGCGCGTTGAGGAGCGCGAAACCGCACAAGAATCGGTGAGCGGGGAGATCGTCCTTGTTGCGGACGAGCGAACGGAGTTCGTTGAACGTGCCGTGATAGAAGAGGGCGTTGACGCGGTAGGTGGACATAGAGCTTGCGCAAGCGGTGGTGTTTGGCGAGCCGCTCCGACCCACGCATCTCAGAGGAGCGTTGCTTGGCCGTGGCGAGTAGATCTAGCTACGGCTGCCAATCGAGTCGGTTTTGTTGGCGATCGTTTTGTAGTCGCCGAGCGTTGGCACTGTTGCCGACCTTGCCGGGCCGAACCGACGATGACCAGTTCCGGGATCGCGACGGTCGCTCGATCACGCCGGAGCAGTACGTCGAGATGCGGACGGCGCTGCGAGTGGGCCTCGCACAGGCGTGAGCGACGAAGAACCGGAGTACGACCTCGCTCGCATGATCGACGTGCTGGAACGCCACGGCGTCCGGTAGGTGCTCATCGGCGGCGTCTCATCGTTGCTCGAATCTCATCGCGCTGACCATCGTGGCGGTCGCTTCTCCAAAAACGATCGCACACCCTCGCCAGCGTCCTCGCTGCCAAGGATCGCTTCCTTGGCGCGATCGGTGGCCACCCACCCGACGCTGACGTCGTCTGCCATCTGTTCCTGGATCGCCGCTAGACAGGCCTGCACCGACAGCGGGGCGTTGGCGGCGATTCGATGGGCTAGCGCCAGCGCCGCTTCGACCGCTCCCCCGGGCTCGCTGAGCACGTTGACGAACCCGGCGGCATACGCCCGATCAGCACCGATCGGCTGCCCGGTAAGGATCATCTCCCGGGCCAGATTCAACGGCAGCGACTGCGGCGCACGAAAGATCCCGGCGCAGGTCGGGATGACCCCGATACCGACCTCGGGCAGCCCGAAGCGCGAGTTCGAGGCGGCGACGACCATGTCACAGGCGAGCACGATCTCCATTCCACCGCCGAGCGCGTAGCCCTCGACCGCGGCGATCAACGGCTTGCGACGACGGCGGCGGATGATCCCGTACTCGCCGCCGCGCTCGGTGAAATAATCGCCGAAGGCCGTCAGATCGCTGCCCGCAGAGAAGAACGTCGCCCCACCGGTGAGCACGCCAACCCACAGGTCGGGATCGTCGTCGAGGGTGTTCAAGGCTGCATCGAGGGCGTCGGCCAACTGGCGGTTCATCGCGTTACGTCGCGAGGCGCGCTGCATCGTGATGACCAGCACGTGCTCGTCGCGATGCAACTCGATCAGGTCAATAGGATCCACCGGCCGAGTGTAGGTTGCCATCGGCGGAGCCTGCGTTAGCCGAGCGCGATGTCTACAGTGGCCACAACGGAACAACGTGCCGAACTACGAATCGCCTCGCCGGAGGGCAGATGAACTCCCCCAACCTCACCGTACGCGACTACCGATGTATCCGCGTCAGCCCTATCGCCGGAGCGTTGGGTGCCGAGATCGACGGGGTCGACCTCGCCGGCGACCTGGATCCGCTCGTCGTTGCCGAGATCCGTACCGCTTGGCTCGACCACCTGGTCATCTTCTTCCGTGACCAGGTGCTCGACGGTGATCAGTTCCTGCGTTTCGCGGCGCTCATCGGCGAGATCGACCGGTACCCGTTCGTGCCGGGCATCGAGGGCTACCCGGACATCATCGCGGTGATGAAATTGGCCCACGAGTCCGTCAACTTTGGCGGCGTATGGCATTCCGACACCACCTATCTCGACGAACCACCGATGGCGACGATGCTGTTGGCCAGGGAGATCCCGCCCGCCGGGGGCGACACCTTGTACGCCAACATGTACGCCGCCTACGAGGCGTTGTCGCCAGCGTTGCAGCACGTGCTCGGCGACCTGCGCGGGGTCAGCAACTCGGCGATGGCCGACGTCAGCAAAACCCGCGAAGATCGCCTGCGCGACAACGACTCGTCGAGCGCCGCGGTCAAGGCCTACGAAACGAGTCATCCGGTGGTGCGCACGCATCCCGAGACGGGCCGCAAGGCGTTGTACGTCAACTCGGCGCACACCGAGCGCTTCGAGGGAATGACCGTCGACGAGAGCCGCGGGTTGCTGCAGTTTCTGTTTCAGCACCAGACCAAGCCCGAATTCACCTGCCGCTTCCGCTGGCAAGTCGGCTCGCTTGCGCTGTGGGACAACCGTTGCGCGCAGCACAATCCGGTCAACGATTACCATGGCTACAAACGGGTGATGCATCGGATCACGCTCAAGGGTGATCGTCCCGCGTAGCTGAACGACGGTGTCTCGCTAGAGTCGGCGAGGGCGCCGGGAATCGAATCCGGCCGCGAGCAAAGGTCGAGCGGATGAATGACACCGTCGTCTATGAACGAAACGAACACATCGCCGTCATCACGTTGAATCGGCCTGAGGCCCGCAACGCTGTCAACGGTGATGTCGCCGCGGCGATGGAGGCGGCGGTCGACGCCTTCGAGGCCGACGCTGATGCCTGGGTGGCGGTGTTAAGTGCGAACTCCGAAGGCCAGTCTCGGCCCGTGTTTTGCGCCGGAGCCGACTTGAAGGCGATCAACAGCGGCCAGACAGCGACGTTGCAAACCGCCCGCGGCGGCTTCGCCGGATTCGTCTATCGCGAGCGAAGCAAGCCGATCGTCGTCGCTGTCGACGGCCTGGCCACGGCCGGCGGATTGGAGATTGTCCTCGCGGCCGACCTCGTCGTTGCCTCGCGTCGGGCGTCGTTCGGCTTGGCCGAGGTGAAACGCAACCTGATCGCCTCGGCCGGCGGATTGTTTCGCCTGCCACGAGCGATCGGGCGGGCCGCGGCAATGGAGGCAATCCTCACGGGCGAGCCGATCAGCGCCGAGCGGGCCTACGAGTTGGGCATGGTCAGCCGGCTCAGCGAACCGGGCGAAGCGTTCGACGAGGCGATGCGCTTGGCCGGCCAGATCGCCGCGTCGGCACCGTTGGCCGTGCGCGCCAGCCGCAGCGTCGTGTTGCAAGCCTCGACGTGGGACGATGCCGCGCTGCGTTCGCTGTCGGACCGGATGTTTGCCCAGATGTTGCGCGCCGAGGACACCAGCGAAGGCCTGAATGCGTTTATCGAAAAGCGTGCTCCGCTGTGGAAGGGGCGTTGATGAGCGACGTGCACGCCCAACATGGCTACCACGCGTTGCGGGTGGCGCGAATTGTGCAGGAGACGGTCGACACGCGCTCGTTCGTGCTCGATGTACCGGCCGAGCTGCGTGAGGTATTCGCCTATCGCCCGGGGCAGTTCTGCACGTTCAGGGTGCACATCGACGATGACGAGCTGTTGCGCTGTTACTCGATGTCGAGCGCCCCGGAGACCGACCCCGATTTGACCGTGACCGTAAAACGGGTGCCGGGTGGTGCCGTGTCGAACTGGTTCCACGACCAGGTCAACGAAGGCGACACGCTGGAGTTGACCCGACCGAGCGGGGTCTTTTGCCCGAGCGATGGCGAGCGGACCGTGGTCGCTTTTTGTGGTGGCAGTGGGGTGACCCCGGTGATCTCGATCGCCAAGAGCGTGCTGGCCACGACATCACGTCCCGTGCACGTGCTCTACGCCAACCGAGACAGCGAGTCGGTGATCTTCGATGCCGAGTTCGCAGCGCTGGTCGAGGAGTATCCGCTGCAACTGGAGGTGCGCCATCACCTCGACTCCTCTGGTGGCTTTCTGATCGGTGACGACATCGTCAGCTTCATCGGTGCCCGACTCGACGCCGATTTCTATATCTGCGGTCCGACGCCGTTCATGGATCTGGTCGAAAACACCCTGCACGAGCTCGGAATCGACCCGCAACAGATCTCGATCGAGCGATTTGGAGCGCCGACGGCCGCGCCGGTCGTCGACGACGGCGCCACTGCGGCCGAGGCAACGGTGCCCGAGCAGGTGACGATCATCCTCAAACGGCGCACCTCGGTCGTTGACTATCGCAGCGGCGACACCATTCTGGATACTGCACGGCGGGCCGGGTTGGCGCCGCCATTCTCCTGTGAGGCCGGCACCTGCGCGACCTGCATGGCGTTGGTGCGTGAGGGCAGTGTGCGCATGCGCGTCAACCATGCGCTCACCGAACAAGAGCTGGAAGAAGGGTGGGTGCTGACCTGCCAATCACTGCCGACCAGCCCGACGCTGATCGTCGAATACGAAAGCTTCTAAGCGCCCGCAGCCACTCGGTACACAATCCATTCGTCGCCATGCTGCAGAGCAACGGCGTCGTCGTCAGCTAGCACGACGTGAATCGGCGTACCCACCGGCAGCACGGTCGCCTCACCGTCGACCATTTCCGAGTCGCGAGAATCCTCGCAGCCATAACTGGCTGTGACCTCTCCGAGGCGGTTACCGACCACATCTAACTCCACCGACTCGTAGGTGTTATCGAATGAGCGGCCAGCGACAACAACTCGATCGATGCAGTCCGACCCGCCACCACACGACCCGCCGACAAGCACAACTGCGCTACACACGAGACCAATCTGTGCCCAGGAGAACCAGTAGCGGACACCAAATCGGGATATACGACATGGGTAACGACCCTGACGCCTACTGACGAATCGCATGATCGAGCAGCGGCCTTCGATCATGGCGCGGTGCCGCTGCGCAGGTCGCGTTTGAGCACTTTCCCGCTGGGGTTGCGCGGCAGCGAGTCGATGAAGTGGATCGCCCGCGGAACCTTGAACTTGGCCAGGCTGGCACGGCAATGCTCGATCAATTCCTCTCCGGTAGCGGATGCCCCCGGCCGTAGGGCAACGTGGGCAACCGGGACTTCGCCCCAGCGCTCGTCGGGACGGGCGACCACGGCCGCCTCCAACACCGCCGCATGTTCGTAGAGGACGCGCTCAACTTCGGAGCTGGCGATATTCTCGCCGCCAGAGAGGATCATGTCCTTCAGTCGATCGACGATGTACAGATAGCCGTCCTCGTCGCGCACCCCGATGTCGCCGGTGTGGAACCAGCCACCGGCGAATGCCTTCTCCGTCGCCTCTGGGTCGCGCCAATATCCGCTGAACACCTTCGGTCCACGCAGCACGATCTCGCCGCGCTCGCCCGCTGCAACCGATCGAGCGTCATCGTCCCAGATGTCGAGTTCCAAAAACAGACATGGCCGCCCGACACTTCCCAACTTGCTCATCATGCTGTCACGGTCGAGGAAGGTGTCGCCGGAGACGGTTTCGGTCAGGCCGTAGGCATCGGCGAACCAGGCCGTGGGGAATACCCGCTGCAACCGTTGGATCAGCGGGATCGGCATTTTCTCGCCGCCGCCGATCAGCAGCTTCAGCGACGACAGATCACGTCGGTCGATGTCGGGCAAAGCCATGATCGCGTTGACCATCGCCGGCGCCAACCAAATCTGCGTCACCCTGGAACGTTCGATCTCGTCGACCACGTCGGCGGCGTTGAACATGGTGTGAATGATGGTCGTGCCCCCGGCGGCGATCATCGTCGTCGTCGTCAGATCGAGCGCGCCGACGTGATAGAGCGGCCCGCAGGCCAGGGCGATGTCATCGGCCGTGAACCCGAATTCGACGAGGTGCGCATAGTTCTTCCAGGCGAGATTTTCGTGGCTGAGCATCACTCCCTTCGGGCGCCCGGTCGTGCCCGAGGTGTACATCAGGCGGTGGATCTCACTGCCGGCGGCAGCGACACGGTGCAACGCGTCGCCAGCCCCATCGAGGCGGATGGCATCGAACGACGCCCAACCATCGTGTGTCGCCGCGCCGAGGACAACTCGCGTCGGCAGCGGAACGATCGGTGCGGTTGCCGTGCGGCCGAGCTCGATCAGCGTCTCGTCGCAGACAATAAGCTTCGCTTGCGAATGTTCGAGAATGAATTGGATCTCGGCAGCGGCCAAGCGCCAGTTGATCGGCATCGCAATCGCCCCGAGGAAGTTGGCGGCGAAGATCGTTTCCAAGAACTCGCTGGCGTTGTACGCCAACAACCCGACGACATCACCCTGGCCGACACCTCGTCGGGCGAACCCGGCAGCGAGGCTGCGGGCGTTGTCAAACATCTGGCGGTAGGTGACCGGTTTCCCGTCGTGAATGCATAGCGGCTTGCTGGGCGAGCGCAGCGCGTGGTGTTCCAGCACAGCGAACCAGTTCATGTCAGCAGGCATCGGCGAATCGTATCGCAGCCCCCTGTACCGACCAGTACAACAACCGCTTCGTGACACACACTGCCTTGGCTCTATATGCATCTGATTCACACGCCGTCAGGCTGGGGCAATCGAATCGCTCGGCGATTGGTTCGCAGAGAATCCGTTCGACAAGGACGAAGCCTGGCGTTAAGCGACGCCTATGTGCGCGACACCAGCGCGATCACCAACCAGCGCCTCGCACCAAAACGGCTCGCAGAGCTCGGCAGCCATTCGTCGCTATTGCTGCCCCAGGTCGCTTGGCTTGAGATTCGCTCTTCGGCGGCCAGCGTCAACGATATGAACTGCGCTCGCTGGCTTTACGATTGTTGATGTCGAGTCGCTCGACTTTCGGGTCGCCGGGCGACTACAGACCGCCCTGGCGGCAGCTGGCCTCAAATGACGGAAGGTCAATGACCTGCTCGTGGCTTGCGCTCTCATTCATCACCCGAACCTGCGCATGGTCATTGTCGTCCCAGGTACATCGACCGTACGACGACTCCCGTTACATATCGTCGCCGAACAGGACGACGCCACCGGACTCGATGTGGCAACTGCATTCCAAATCGAGCAGGTCCGCGCCGTCTCCACTGCGCGTTTGATTCGACGTCTCGGAAAGCTCAGCGCTGAGAGCCGTGACGCCATCGACGATGTTCTCCGAAACGCGCTGAGCCTGTAGCTCGACGCGAACATGAGCGCTCGACGTCAGTGCCGTCGGTTGGCTTGGTGACCGGCGACGTGAGCCGGAATTACAACAGTTCGATCGGGCAGGTGATACCTGGTGCACTCGCAAGACGAGCGTCAAGGCGTCCTTCGCCTCGTAACGCAATGCCACGGTAAATGCCTGATTGGCCAATCGACCTAGCCGCTCGGTGACTCGTCGAAGAGTTCCACCAGGTCGCCGAACTCGGACGCTGCATTGGCTTTATCTTCGTCTGTCAGTCGAGAGATGCCTATGTAAACGACACCTCGTAGGTAGTCCGTGGAGAGGCTGGTGAGCCGAGCGGGGGCCTCGTGCGTCCATTCCGAGGACGACGCTCGCTGGTAGATCTCGTCCGCTTCCTTGTACGACAACCGAGTAGGGGTCAGAACCACGCGCAGCTCAGGATAAAGATCTGGTTCAGATTGATCTGCACCTCTCGCTGCTGCGACGAGCTCACGAATCAGCGGTGCGGCGTCCTGCAACGACGTCTCGTTGTCGATAAACACGAGCACATCTCCCGATGACTCGTCGACTACGACGCCACCGACGACCGACGACACGCTCTCAAGAAGCATCGCGTCCATCAATGAGGCCTCGCCGCGATTAGTGACGAGGCCATCGATCGCGAGGGTTTTCCGCGCCGACACATTACCGGCGCATGCGCAAAACGCTATGCACACGAGCGCGGCACGCCAGCGGAGAGGCACCTATGCCGTGACCAGACTAATTGCGCCCCAAGCGAGAGCATCATTTATAGACGTGTAATAGAGATAACCAGAAGATGTGCTCCGGCCCGAAACGATACCGACTGCGTGGTAGTTGAACGAATTTTGGACGATGTATATGGGCCCGCCACTGTCACCAGGCTGCACGAACTGATTGACCCCATTGCTGATCCAGGTAATTCGCCGAAGGCCACAACGCCAACCCGCCGTAGTTCCCGAGCCATAGTTGACACATATTGGGGACGGTTCACCCGTGATTGGGAATTGATACGGCGAAGTATCCCCGGCGGTCGCACCGGAAACCGTGACAGACTGTAGGCCGGTTGGTACAAAAGTAGACTTGACGGGCGTGTACGTTGATGAGGTCGCATTTCCGACATACATATAGCCCGAGTACGACGAACCACTAAGCAATGCTAGGTCTTTGCAACCACTAGCTACTGCAGTCGCACACCGCGGAACGGACGCTACAGTCGATCCGAACGAGGACGTATTATTCCCGTTCTGCCATGATGTACCCACTACCCCACAATGAGCAGCGGTTAGCATCCGCTGTGCCCCGGTACTCGTTCGGACGGAGAAGCCCGAACTACAATTCAGCCCGTTACTACCAATGATTCTCGCTCCGGAGAAATGGGAGGCCGAGTCAGACTGCCGACTCGTGACGTCCGCACGATGACGTAGCTCGACCCGAACCCTGGGAGGGATCGTTGACCACCGTTCGGCACCGACAAACTCCTCAAGGGCAGCCAGGGCTTGCGGCCCAACCAGCGCCAGGCCGAGCACCAATTCTCGCGCATCATAATCTGTTTGGAACTCGGTGACAGTAGCGGCAAAGGATCGTGACCATACAGGACCACGTCGTTGCACGGCAGTGAGACGCCGGGCTGCTCGATCGAACGAATCGTACGTTTGCGAGTCGGGAATGAATTGGATCGTTAGGGCAGGGTAACCAGCGCTAGGTTCTCCATTGATGGTTCGGACAGATTCGAGTGCGCTGTCTACGATGCTCGAAGCTGTGTCTATCGATATCGAATCTCGATAATACACCCGAACCACACCATCAACTTCGTCTGCGACTACCCCACCAAAGTCGGTCGGCGAGAACTCAGCGAGTAGCGTGTCCAGGGTTTGCGCTTCGGCCCTATTGGTCGATCGCTGGGCGGGTGCTCCGACCACCGCTGAAACTCTCTCGATTGCCAAGCTACCGAAGAGGAGAAGCGCTCCGGCGAACGCGTACAGGCATCCCATCGGGTCACAATGACGAAAGACCACTGAAAAGTCAAGGAAACTGGCCGCCCGTTGGCCGCCCATTGACCGTGCGCTAAGCCCACCATTGACCGAGAGTTGGCGACGATGGTCCTGTCGAAACACGCAGTATCAGCCGCGACGAAGGGAACGAAGCAGCCGTCCCTCCAGAGGCCAGGGTATGCCGAGCAGCCAGCCTCCATGCAAAGCAAGTGGCAATCCGGCAAGTGTCGGGTATCGGGATTTCGAGCAGCGGTCACGTCACTGGGATCGCCCGACGAGGCACGTTTGCGCAACTTGCGGCGAGGTCCGCCCTCGGAAACGGTGCGTTCATCGTCAGTTCATCGAGTCACGATTATTCCGTATATCAGCACCAGTGCTGCAATGTCCTTGGGTATATCTGCTCATCAGGCGTACCGCTCAGCCGTTGTCGGTGACGATCGAGATCGACCGAAGTGCAGGAGATCATCGTCAATATGGAGGACTTGGAAGTAGGACCGCGTGAGAATTCCAGATGCCGTGACCGACCCTGCACAACGGATGCCAGCCAAAGACGGCAAGTCAAGTCGGCGCGGAGCGTAACGCTCTGACAAAGTGACGTCCATCATCCGCACTGCGACGGAGCCTTCGGCGACAGCGCTTGCGACCGCCGAACTGCCTCCACCACGACCTGACGTGCGGCCGTCAGAGGCGCCTACGAGCCCAGCCACTGGCCTTCGCGCACTCTCCAATGTCGCCGAGATGGCGACGCTCCTTGCGGATCGTCTGTACGGATACGGATGGGTCTTCCTGAGTGTCGTGCTCGCGCCCTGGAACCTTTCACCCGAAGACGTGGGGGTCGATTTTGCCTATCTGCTGGTGAGAGCAGCACCTTTCGGAGTTGTAGTTGCCGCGGCAGCGGGGATTCTTCGCTGGCTCCGTCGATACCGAACGGGAACGGTTGTCGTGCCTGGCAGCCCACCGTCGGATTCAGCCGTCCGATGCCGAGCAGGCGACAGCGACTGAGCCGAAAGCGGAACTTTCGACACCCGAATCATCGCTGATCGATGACATTTTCGGCTCCACGCGTGGGCGTGGGGAGGGGTGATCCGCGTTTGGTGCCAGGGGTTCGATCAGGGTTGCGGTTTCTTGAGGACTGCAATCGGAAGGAACCCCTGGCATGGACGACGGTATCGCGATGGTGAAACGCCGACGTGAGCTTATTAGACTTCCGACGAGTTGCCGTTGTCGCCCCCGAGGAGCTTCGAAATCATTGCGTTGTATTACTCGGATCCGGCGATGGCACGACCACTCTCGTCGTGCCGTCGAGCCAGTCAGTGTGGCAGGTTCCGGTCGATACGGCCATGGTTCGGGTGCCATGCGAACTTGCGGAGCCCGCAACCGACGGATGAGATCGATTGCTGCCTTTGCGTTTCGTAGCAGCGCCATGTGCCCGAGGTCTGGATACCGTCGTGGTGTCCGGCACGCAGCGAGGCAAAGACCTCGCAGCGTGAGCACTGTCTCAAGGTAGATCTTTCCGAGATCCGGCGGTTCGCTGATCAGGATGCCCGTCTGATCGAGGCGTTGGGTCGCCCGTGCGAGATCAATCCCAAGTTCTTGGCGAGCGACAGCGCCTGTAACGAAGACGTTGATGGACCGTGATAGTCCGACCGGGCATGACCAAGACCAGACGCCGATGAGTCTCGTCGGCGGCACCAGAACCGTGACACCCACGGACCCCGCACCAGAAGAGTCACTGTGTAATACGGCATCGAGGCCCTGGTCGGTGGCGCTTCCGGGACGACGCTGCCTGTCTGTCTGTCGAAGCACCTGCTGGGCCTGCCATACCGGAGTGCTCCAGTCAAAGAACCGCAAACCAAGCACGGCAACCCGGTACATGCATATGACCCAGTAGTATGTATGCATGATTCGCCGCACGACCATCGAGTTAGACGAAGACCTCGTGAGCGAAGCCCGAGCGCTACTCGACCAGCCGACGGTACGCGCCACGGTCGAGGAGGCGCTGCGCCGCGCAATTAGGTCCGAGACGATGGCAGACCGGAACCGGCGCACCGAGCAGATCGAGGCGATGAAGACCGCGTCACAGCTCTTTGACCACGACGTGCTTGCCAGTGGCGAGGCGTGGCGTTGAGCGGCTGGATCGTCGACAAGAGCATCGCCACCCGACTCGATAAACCAACGGTCGCCGAGCAATTGCTAGAAGCCAACGGCACCTTGTATCTCTATGACGTCGGTCTTCTCGAACAGCTCTACTCTGCCGCGCAACGCAAGGGATTACGACCAGCTGGAATCTGTGCTGCGTTCAAGCTTCGAGGTACTCGTCTCGCCGCCCGAGGCCATGCTGTCGGCCCAGCGCCTGCAACGCGAACTCGCCCATCACCGTGGCCTCTGGCACCGACGACCGATCCCAGACCTCCTGATCGCCGTCACCGCCCTACATCACGATGTCGGAGTTGTCCACGCCGGTGGCGACTTCGAGATGATCGCGCAGGTTCGTCCGCTGCGGTCGTGGAAGCTGGATGTGACCTGAGGACTCGGACCTGGCTTGTTCGCTCGGACGGTCGGAGCGAGTCAACCCGCGTGGCGCAGCGTGTTAGTCGGTGGCGCTGCGCACCTCGCGTTTGAGCACCTTGCCCGATGGGTTGCGCTGCAGGGCGTCGAGAAAGTGAATCGCTCGCGGCGCCTTGAATTTGGCCGGGCTGGCCCGGCAGTGTTCGATCAGCTCCTCGGCGATCACCGACGCTCCGGCACGAAGCACCACATGGGCAACGGGCACCTCGCCCCAGCGTTCATCGGAGCGAGCCACCACCGCAACTTCCAACACCGCAGGGTGTTCGTAGAGCACTCGTTCAACCTCGGACACGAGAATCCCCTCCGCGTTCCCGTGTTGGGGCGCGCGGGTAGGGGGCGGCAGCCCCGTTCGGGCGGAGCCCGATCGTGGTCGCTGCTGTTCAGGCGGCCGACGCGAGGCTGACTTGGTGTCCGAGGCGTTCGAGTTGGCGCACGAGGCGACGGGTTTGTGCGGCTTGATCGGTGTGCTGGTCGAAGTAGTCGCCGCCCAACTCGTGATAGTCGACGTTGTCGGTGAGCATCCACCACACGCCGACGAGCATCGTGTGGGCGACGGCGAAGATGGCTTTGCTCTCGTTGCGTTTCCCGAACCGACGCGAGAACCTGCGGAACTGTGCGGCCAGGTACGTGTCCCTGGTCTTGGCCGCCGACCCGGCCGCCTCGCACAACGCGGTGCGCAGCGCGGCGTTGCCTTTGCGGGCCTTGCCGGTGCGCTGTTTGCCGGCGGACTCGTGATGGCCAGGACACAACCCTGCCCACGACGCCAGATGGCCGGCAGTCGGGAACCGGGACATGTCGACCCCGATCTCGGCGATCACGACCTCGGCGGTGCGTTGCCCGATCCCGGGCATCGTGCACAGTCGTCGGACCTGTTCAACGAAAGGGACGAGTTCGCGCTCGACCTCCTGGTCAAGCCGGTCGATGCTGGCGCTGAGGTGATCGATGTGACCGAAGTGCATCGACAGCATCAACGCGTTGTGATCATCGAAGCGGCCCTCCAACGCCAACTGCAACTCGGGGATCTTGGGCCGCATTCGAGTCAAGGCCATCTCGGCCATCACCTCGACGTCGCGTTCGTCGGCGATCAATGCCTCCAACATCCGGCGCGCCGCTTTGCCCAACACGTCCGACACCACCGAGTCGAGCTTGACCCCGGCGATCTCCAACGCTTTCTGCACCCGCTGGACCTCGCGGGCCCGGTCCTCGACCAGCTTCTTGCGATAGCGGGTCAGATCGCGCAGCCGTGCGATCACCGGCGGCGGCACGAACGAGCCGCGCAGCAGACCGCACTCCAACAGCTGCGCCAGCCACGCGGCGTCGTTGACGTCGGTCTTGCGTCCAGGCAAGTTCTTGACGTGATGCGGGTTGACCAACAACAACTCGACACCGTCGAGTTCTGTCAGCACCGCCCACACCGGACGCCAATACACTCCCGTTGCTTCCATCGCCACCTGAGTCACCCCCTCGGCTGCGAGCCAATCACGGAGCTCGCGCAACGTCGCCGTGAACGTCTTGAACTCGCGTGTCTCATGACCACGTTTGGATCCGCTGCCCGGGCGGCGGACACAGGCCATCACTGTGTCCTTGTGCACGTCGAGCGCTGCGCAACGCTCCACCACGACTTCCATCATCTGCTCCTCTCCATGGTTGGGAAAGGACCGTTCACGGGACCTGCAGAAATGAGAATCTGACACTCGTGCTCAAAGGCAACAATCCAGGGTGCCTACAGATCCCAGCACCAGTCTGAGCTACGAGTTCG
This sequence comes from uncultured Acidimicrobiaceae bacterium, assembly GCA_963732585.1. Taxonomy (GTDB): domain Bacteria; phylum Actinomycetota; class Acidimicrobiia; order Acidimicrobiales; family Ilumatobacteraceae; genus WLMZ01. The sequence continues at coordinate 48,674 of CAVSZY010000001.1, forward strand.
CAGCGTCATTGAGGAACCGGGCTCGGCGAACGGCCCAACCAGATTCTCATCGACCAGGGTGCGCCCCCACAAGGGGCGCATGCCCGTCTGAGCTAAGAACTCGCTGCAGTTGTAGGCCAACAGGGCGACGACATCACCCCTGGCTATGCCTCGCTCGGCAAGCCGAGGCTGCGGGCGTTGTCAAACATCTGCAGGTAGGTGACCGGTTTCCCGCCATGCACACACAGCGGCTTACCCGGCGTGCGTTGCGCATGGTGTTCGAGCACACCACACCAGTTCATGTCAGCGGGCATCAGCGAATCGTATCGCGCCGACTTGTACCGACCAGTACAACCTCCGTCGACAGCCGGGCCAGAGATCGGCGTTGTTCAGTTGCGAACGCCGCTCTTAGTTAGCAACCGAGCGTGCGAGCGATGACCACGTGCTGGATTTCGTTCGTGCCTTCGCCGATCTCCAACACCTTGGAATCGCAGTAGAACCGAGCCACCGGCGAGTCGAGCATGTAGCCCAAGCCGCCGTGGATTTGCACTGCCTCCGATGCCGCGGCGACTGCCAACCGGCTGGCTTTCAGCTTGGCCATCGAGGCCTCTTTGAGGAACGGCTGGCCGGTGTCACGCAGGTAGGCAGCGCGATAGGTGAGCCAGCGCGCCGCCTCTAACTCAGTGGCGATATCGGCCAATTTGAACTGGATCGCCTGGAACTTGGAGATCGGCTGGCCGAATTGGCGGCGCTCACGGGCGTAGGACAAGGCCATGTCGAGCACCGCCTGCGTCAGGCTGAGCGACAGCGCGGCGATGGAAATACGCCCCACTTCGAGCGTGCCGAGAAACTGGCTGAGGCCCAGTTCGGGGTCACCGATGAGATGATCAGAGGGCACCCAGACGTCGTCGAAATAGAGCTCACGGGTGTCGAGGCTGCGCCAGCCGATACCGCGCATCTTCGGGCCCATGGTGAAACCTGGCGTGTCTTTTTCGACCACGAACGTGGCGAAGCGCGGGCCACGTTCCCCGTCGCTGGTGCGCGCCAGCAGGGTGACGCCAAAGGACATGTCGGTGCCAGCGTTGGAGATGAACGTCTTGCGCCCGTTGATCGTCCAGCCTCCGTCCGTCGCCTCGGCCTTCGTGCCGATGCTGCGCGTGTCCGATCCCGCGTCGGGTTCGGTCAGCCCGAACGCGCCCAACACCTTGCCCTCAGCGAGGGGGCGCAGCCATCGCTCGCGTTGCTCGTCGTTGCCGAACATCAGCAGCGGCAGCGAGCCGATCGTGACGTGTGCCTGCCAGGCGGCGGCGACCGATTGGTCGGCGAGACCGATCTGTTCTAGAGCGGCGACGAAGCCAACGGTGGTCATCTCGATGCCGCCCCAGCGTTCGGGGACCAACATGCCCAACAGCCCAAGCTGACCCATCTCGCGCAACAGATCGGTGGGACACACAGCCTGTTCCCAGGCCGCCGGAGCACGCACGGCGATCTCTTTTTGGGCGAAGTTGCGACACAGCTCGACGAGGTCGCGCTCTGATTCGCTGAGCGAGAAATCCATCCGCCGATGTTACCGCGCCACGCTCGCAGCACTTGGACCGATCGGTCCAGGTTGTAGCGTGGCGCCGATGACCACGGTCCCCGGGAAAGACGAGCCGCGTCGCAGCCAGCGTTGGCACGCGCGACGCCAGTCGATCATCGAAACGTCGGCACAGCTATTCGCCCGCAAGGGATACCACGCCACCGGTATCGCCGAGCTATGTATCGCCAACGACCTCGGCAAAGGCGCGCTCTATCACTACATCGGATCGAAGGAAGAGCTGCTGGAGGCCATCCATGATCAGGTGATGGACCACGTCGCGACAGGCGCGCGAGCGCGTCCTCGAGACACCGGCATCGCCATCGGCCCAGCTCACCCAGCTCGGCGTCGAGCTGCTCGACGTGATCGGCCGCTTTCCTGATCACGTGTGGGTTTTCCTGCACGAGTTTCCCTCGTTGACCGGGACTCGTGCTCAACAGTTTCGCGCTCGCCGCCACCAGTATGAACAGCAGGTCGAGTCAGTGATCCGCACCGGAATCGCCGCCGGCGAGTTCCGCGACGTCGAGCCGCGGCTCACCTCGTTGGCTTGGCTGGGGATGCACAACTACACCTACATCTGGATGAAGTCGAGCGGCACGCACACCGCCGCCCAAGTCGCCGAGAAATTCGGTGACATCTTCATCGCCGGATTGACCGTGCGTCAGGGTGCCGAGTAACCACCGTCGACGACCAGCGCCGAGCCGGTGGTCCAGCGCGGGCGTCGCTGGCCAAATAGGCGTAGGCGCCGACGAGATCGCCCGCCGCGCCGAGGCCAAACGGATGGCGGGCCGCGATGGAATCGATCGCTGCCTGCGGCAGGTCTTTGTGTACTGCCGACAGAAAGGTGCCAGGGCACACGCAGTTGACCCGGATGCCGTCGCGGGCGTACTCAACGGCGGCGACCTTGGCCAGTTGAATCACCGCAGCCTTCGTCGCGCAATACGGAGCCGAATGCGACCACGCCGTCATGCCAGCAACGGACGCAGTGAGGATGATCGAACCCGACTGCTGACTGCGCATCACCGGAACGGCGGCACGAATGCCGTTGACCGCCCCCATCACGTTGATGTTGAATGACCGCACCCAATCCTCGGTGGCGAGATTGTGGATGCGGCCGTTTGGCGCAAGGACGCCAGCGTTGCTGATCAACACGTCCAAACGCCCGAAGCGTTCCATCGCACGAGCAACCACCGCCTCGACTTGTCCGACGTCGCTGACGTCGGCGACGATCGCCTCGCTCGCCGCGCCGCAGACCTGCTGCGTCGCCGCCAGCGACGTCGGACTGACATCACTGATCACCAGGTCGGTCTCGGTCTCGGCGGCAAAATGTCGGGCGATCGCCGAGCCAAGCGCGCCGCCTGCCCCGGTAATGGCGACGACTCGACGCTGCGCGGTTGTCGAAGGCGAGTTCATGCCCAAAGGTACCCCACGACGATCTGGGCATCCCCGTTGAACCCCGAAGTTGCCCCGACCTAGCCGCATGGCTACTGTCCTGGCGGGGTTCAACGAGAAATATGGGGTACAAGGTGAAACGAGTCGTCGTCGTCGGTGCATCAACAGGGCTGGGTCGCTGCATGAGCGTTGCCCTCGCAGGCAGCGGGCATCAGGTCGCGCTGCTGGCACGCAGCGCGGACAAGCTCGAATCGGCCCGAGTCGAAGCTGGAGACAACGCCGTGGCCATCACCTGCGACGTCACCGATGAGTCGTCGGTTCGCTCGGCGATCGGCGCGGCTGCCGAGGCGCTCGGCGGCATCGACAACGTCATTTACACCGCCGCTATCGGTCCCATCTCGCGGATCGAGGACGCCGATGCCGACACCTGGCGACGGGTATTCGACACCAACGTGGTCGGTGCTTCGCTGACCATGTCGGCAGCGCTCCCCCACCTCAAAGCCTCACACGGCTCAGCGTTGATCATGTCCACTGTCGGCGCCTCGTACACGCCACCGTGGCCGGGCTTGTCGGTCTATCAGGTGTCGAAAGCGGCCGTCGAACGCCTGGTTGAAGCGTGGCGCGCCGAGCACCCGACCGTCGGGTTCACCCGCCTGACCCTCGGCGAGTGCGGTGGTGGCAGCGGGGATTCACAGTCGCACTTCAACAACGGCTGGGACCCGGAGGTGACGATGGAGATCGCCCCAACCTGGTTCGCCCGCAACCTGATGAGCGGCGCGTTGATCGACGTCAACCATCTGATCGCGGTGGTCACCACGTTGGTCAATGCCGGGTCCTCGCTGTCGGTACCGGTCGTGGTGATCGCCTCACGCCCTGGCCCACAGGCCGAGGTGAGCGTGGAGTCTTTCGCCCCCTAATGCGACTAGGGCAGATGCCAGGATGACCCTCAGGGCTGAGGGACCAAGCCCACGAGCGCAACGCTTGCGTCCACAGCCGCTCGCTGATGGGCGAGCAGATCGTGACCGGGCACGTCGTTGAAGATCAGGAGCGGATCGTCGATCCCCGACGACGTGCCGGACAGTTCTTCGATGATCGCCAATGCACAGAACGGCACGACCTCAGGTGAATATCCGCCCTCATGGGCGAGCACGAGGCGCCCGCCGCACAACTCGCGGCTCAAATCGAGCACGTGTCTGGTCATCAATCGGTAGGAGTTGCTGTCCAGCATCATCCGCGCCAGAGGATCCAAAAAGTTAGCGTCGAGACCGCAGGCGACGATCAACAACTCCGGTTGGAAGCGGCGCAGCGCAGGCTCGACCACCCGCGCCATCGCGTCGAGATAGGCACCTGTTCCGCAGCCAGCGGGAAGGGCGACATTGAGGTTGGCACCCAGTCCCGGCCCGTCGCCATTGGAGGAGACGTGTCCACTGTCGAAAGGGAAGAGACCGTCCTGGTGCACAGAGATGGTCAGCACGTTCGGGTCACGGTAGAAGCCGATCTCGTTGCCATTGCCGTGGTGAACGTCCCAATCGAGCACGGCGACACGGTTGATGCCGCGGCCACGACAGTGGTGGATAGCCACGGCAATATTGTTGAACAGGCAAAATCCGTCGCCGGTCGTCGGCGAAGCGTGATGCCCAGGCGGTCGCACCAACGCGTAGGCGTTGTCGACCCTTCCATCGAGGACAGCATCGACAGCTGTCATCACCCCGCCAGCGGCGAGCAGGGCGATCTCGTAAGCACCCTGGCGAAATGGCGACCAACCACCGGCGTCACCACCGAAACCAGCGCTCATCTCGACGATGCGATCGACGTATTCGCTCGTATGGAATCGCTCGACGTCGTCTCTCGTCGCCGGTCGTGGCTCGATATTCTCTAGTTGCCCCAAGAGCCCGCTGACCGACAGCAGATTGTGGATCCGCCGCTTGGCTTCGGGACCTTCGGCCATCGTCGACGGCTGGATCCAGGGTGACAGTTCCGACCACGACCCTGTCTCATGCCACAGGTAGCGCTCATGGAACACGAATGCTGTCGACAAAACCGATTCTCCTCCTACATGCTCGGCTGCTCTTTGCTCAGCCGCAGGCGCGAGCCTAGTCACCGGTGTGTTCAGCTCGCTGGCTACAGGTTGGCGACGTCGTGCTCCAAGAACTCGGCGAACTTGGCGCGCGCCGCCTCCCGCTTCTTGGGCAGGTGTTCCGTCGGCCACAGATCGTCGCTGGCCTTGTAGCCACGCAACACCTGGCGGGCGACCGTCATCTTGTGCACTTCGGTCGGACCGTCGGCGAGACCCATGACGTGGGCGCCGAGGATCATGCTGCTGAACGGCATCTCGTTGCTGGCCCCGAGCGCGCCGTGGACCTGCAACGCCCGCTGGGCGATGTCGTGGAGCACACCGGGCATCAACACCTTGATCGCGGCGATGTCCTTGCGCACCCGTCGGTAATCGTTGTGCTTGTCGATCGACCACGCGGTGTACAAGACGAAGAGCCGGAACTGCTTCAGCTGGGCGTAGGAGTCGGCGATGTAGCCCTGAACGAACTGTTTGTCGGCCAGCAGGCTGCCTTGGGTGGAGCGACTCAAGGCCCGCTCGCACATCATGTCGATCGCCTTTTGGGCCATGCCGATGGTGCGCATCGCGTGGTGGATTCGCCCGCCCCCAAGACGGGTTTGGGCGATGGCGAAGGCCTGGCCCTCGCCGCCAAGCAAAGCGTCAGCGGGGACCCGCACGTCGTTGTAATGGATCAGCGCGTGCGAACCCTCACCGAGCGGTTCTGTGCCGAGCCCAACGTTGCGCACGATCTCCACGCCGGGGGTATCCGCGGGCACGAGGAACATCGACATGCCCTTGTACGGACTGACCTCTGGGTTGGTGACGACCATGACGATGAGAAAGGACGCCGTGCTGGCGTTGGAGGAGAAAAACTTCCAGCCGTTGATCACCCATTCGTCGCCATCGGCCACGGCGCGAGTTTCGAACATCGTCGGGTCGGCACCGGCGTGCGGCTCGGTCATCGAATAGCAGGAGAAGACCTCGCCGTTGAGCAGCGGCTTGAGATAGCGCTCCTTTTGCGCTTCGGTTCCGTAGTGGGCGATGATCTCGGCGTTGCCGGTGTCGGGTGCCTGGCATCCGAAGATGATCGGCGCCCAACTCGAACGGCCGAGGATCTCGTTCAGCAACGACAGTCTGAGCTGACCGTAACCCTGGCCGCCGAGCTCGGGGCCGAGGTGCGTGGCCCACAGCTTCTGATCCCTGACCTGCTGCTTGAGCGGATCGATGATCGTGCGCAGCATGTCGCTTGGCGGCGTGAACTCGAGCCCTTTCCACAACTGGTCGAGCGGTTCGACTTCGTTGCGGACGAAGTCGTCGGCCCAGTCGAGCTTGGCTTGAAACTCTGGTTCGGTCTCGAAATCCCACATGGTCAACGGGCCCTTCGTTCGCTCGCGTAATGAATGCTTTCACATTACGCGAGTACTGTTCTCCGATGCGCCTTGGACTGATGGTCGGCCCGGAACGGAACCGCTACTCGACAAAAGTAGAGCGGATGATCAGCGATGCTCGTTGGGCAGAGCAGGCCGGGTTCGACTCGGTGTGGATTCCGCAGGTCCCGGACGAGTTCGACGCGATGACGGCAGCGACGGTCATCGCCCGCGAGACGGCCCGGATCGAAATCGGCACCGCCGTGGTCGCCCTGCAAACCCGCCATCCCGTGGCATTGGTGCAGCAAGCCCTGTCGACCCAACTCGTCGCCGAGGGGCGCTTCACCCTCGGTGTCGGACCGTCGCATCATTGGGTGATTGAAGACATGGTCGGTCTGACCTACGAGCGGCCAGCGGCAACGGTCAGCGACTACCTCGATGTGCTCGACGCTGCACTGCGCGGGCCGGGTCTGATCGAGGTGCACAACGATTCCTTCCGGATTAACAACCCGATGTACGTCACTGATCAGCCGGCGACCCCGGTGTTGATCGCGGCGCTCGGTCCAGTGATGTTGAAGCTGGCCGGAGAGCGCACCGATGGCACCATCCTGTGGCTCGCTGACGAGCGGGCCATCGAGTCGCATGTGGTGCCGCGGATCACCGCCGCCGCTACTGGCGTCGGACGACCTTCGCCACGGATCATCGCTGGGGTGCCCGTCTGTTTGTGCTCGCCGAGTGACGTCGACACCGCCATCGCCCGCGCCAACCGAGTGCTCAGCGAGTCGTCGATCTCACCGAACTATCAACGTCTGCTGAACATGGGCAACGCCCAAAACGTTGGTGACATTCTCGCTGCTGGTGACGAGCGGATGATCGTCGAGCGTCTGCGCTCCTTTGCCAGCTCCGGCTGCACCGATGTGTCGATCCGAGTTGTGCCGATCGGTGCCGATCGCGACGAACTGCTCGAATCGAGCCGCCGAACCCGAGAGTTCCTCGCCGAATTGGCGACGACAGGATTTTGACGTCAGCTCGGTGGGAGGCCGAGCACCCGGGTGGCGATGATGTTCTTCTGAATCTGCGACGTGCCGCCCATGACGCTCTGAGCCCGGCCGTACAGGTAGGTGTTGAGCAGTGCGTCGTCGTCGCCGGCCGCGGCCTCGGCGAGTCCAAACGACAACGCTGCCTGACCGACGCTCTGTTCGACCCAGGTCATCAGCAGCTTGTCGATCGAGCCACGCACGCCGAGGGCGATACCGTCCATCCGTTCCGAAAGACGCCGACAGACGTGCAACCGCAATATCTCGGCTTGCACAAACGCCCAGCTCAACTCGTCGGCCCGCACGCCGGTGACCCCCCGCGGATTTTCCCGAGCGATCTCTTCCAAATGGCGCACTGTCGCCGCGTAACGGGCGCCGAAACCGAGCACCGCCGGTTCGCGCTCGTGGGTCACGGTGGTCATCGCCAACGCCCATCCGTGTCCCGGATCGCCGATCATGTTGGCTGCATCAACGCGAGCATCGTCGAAGCTGACCTGGCCGAACTCGGTGGTGATGCCGTTGATCATCTGCAACGGCCGTTGCTCGATGCCCACTTGGCGCATCGGCACGGCGAAGGCGGAGATGCCCTTGTGCTTGGCCACTGAGCTGTCGGTGCGGGCCAGCACGAGACACCAATCGGCGACATCGGAATAGCTGGTCCAAATCTTGTGCCCGTTGATCACGTACTCGTCGCCATCTCGCACAGCTGTGGTGCGCAACGCCGCCAAGTCGGAGCCGGCATCGGGCTCGCTGAATCCTTGACACCAGCGATCCTGGCCGTTGATCAACCCAGGCAGGAATCGATCCTTGATCGCTTGGCTACCGTGATGGCTGATCGCTTCGACCAGATACCCGAGGCTCGGTTTCGGTGGTGCCCCGGCAGCGGCCAGTTCCTCGTCGACGATCACCTCGTACACCGGGTCGAGGGCCCGGCCGCCGTATTGCGCCGGCCAGGTCAGCCCGAAGAATCCGGCGTCGTACAGGCGTCGATGCCAGTCGCCGAGCAACAGCCAATAGTCGTCGTCGTTCTTCGAGCGGTGTACCGATTCGCCCTCATCGTCGAGCCATTGGCGAATGCGGCCACGGAACTCGGCTTCGGCGGCAGAGTCGTTGAAGTCCATCAGTTCGCTCCCCATCGCTCGCGGGCCAAGAACTTGAGTTGTTCGCCGTCGCCGCCGAACAGTTCCGTCGACAACACGGCGCGGCGCAGGTAGACGTGAGCCATGCACTCCCAGGTGTTGCCGATGCCGCCGTGAACTTGAATCGCCGTTTCGCACACCGTACGAGCGGCCCGTGAGGCGTAGGCCTTGGCCACCGCGGAGGCGGCACGGGCTTCGGCCGGGCTCAAGGCGTCGACTGCCCAAGCGGCGTGCACCATTGCTCCCATCGCGCCCTCGGTCAAGGTGGTGGCCTCGGCGAGGAGGTGTTGCACGGCCTGATACGAGCCGATCGCCGAGCCGTATTGCTGGCGCTGTTTGGCGTATTCGGTGGCCAACTGCACTGCGCCCTCCATCGCCCCAACGAGGTCTGCGGCCGTGAGGGAAACGGCGAGCGCTTCCCAGCGCAGCGCCGCTCCGTCACTCAAAGCCGACGCCGACTCGACTGCCACAGCGACGCCAGCGCCGGCCGATTTGCCGACCGGACGGGTGAGATCGACGCCGCGATGATGGGAGCCGATGGGGGCGACAGCGAGCGTTTTCGTACCACCCGAATCGACCACGACCACGGCCTGCGCGGCGTTTGCCGCGTCGATCGCCAGCCACGACGTGCCACCGCCCAGGCCGCTGAGATCGGCGCTGACCCCAATCGTCACCGGCCCACCGACGTCGTCGACGCCACAGTGACGTAGCAGATCGGCCGCCAGCAATGGTCCGAGAAATGGCGTGTCACAACAGCCACGGGCAAGCTCGCGAGCGACGATGGCACATTCAACACCTGAGGCCAACGGTTGGTCGGGTGTACCAGAGCGCAGCTCGCGCCAGCCTGCCTGCTCGAGCGCTGCATCGAGGCGGGCGCGCCGTCGCTCATCGTCGAGGTCGCCGACGGTAGTCGGGCCGAGGGTCGCCACCATGCGTTTGGCGGCGTCTTCGAGTTGGCGCTGTTCAGGTGAAGGGCGAGCGTCCATGTCAGCTGGCGCGCCTCGCCACGATGTCGTCGGGGACGATCGCCCGCAGGCAGAACTCCCACACTTCATCAGCGGTGATCGGCTGGGCCTGGGCGCCAGCACCGACTTGGCTGCGCCCGGCGGTGATCGTCGCCGTCTGCATGACAATCGTCGCCAGGCGACGTGGCCGCCCCGGCCGCAACAACCCAGCGTCGGCCGCATCTTGCACCAGCGCGGCGACGTGCTCGAACAGCGGGGCGTAAGCGCGGGCCACCTCCTCCGGGTGATCGACCATCAGCCGTTGACCAAATTCGAAGAACAGCGGCTGCACCGCATCTCTGTTGGGTGCGCTTTGGCCGAAGAGCATGATCACCGCGGCGCGCAACCGTTCGAGCGGGTCGCCCAGCGAACTGGCCTCACGAAGCTGCGCGACAGCCGTGCTGATCTCCTCTTCGAAAAGCCCGAGCAACAGCTCGTGCTTGCCATCAAAATATTGATAAAAGCTGCGCAGGCTTTGCTTGGAGCGATCGACAATCTCCTGCACGGTGAACTCTGTCGAGCCCTTTTCGGCGATCACTTCGCGGGCCGCATTGAAGAAGGCTTGGACACGTTTCGCGGCCCGTAGGCGCGCCGTTTGCGTCGAACGGTCGATCGCCCGTTCACGCCACGCAGGTTCGGGCGGTGCCGCTGCTGCGCTCATCGCAAGGTTGTCCGTCGCGTCCATCGCTCTCACTGTAGAGAACGATCGTTGCGAATCGAGAGAAATACCATTGTCAAAATGGTAGAACATGGCTCTATGGCACGAGTGCAACCGTTAAAGATTCGCGAGTGGCCGCCGGAGATGCGTGACTCGATGGCGGCGATGACACCACCGAATCCTCGCTACACGATGCCGCCGACCGAGGGCCGGCCAAGGCCGATGAACACCCTCGGAACCTTCGCCCATCACCCGGCGCTGGCCAAGGCTTTCTTCACCTTCAACGGGCACATTTTGAGCGCCACGACGCTGACCATTCGCCAGCGCGAGTTGATCGTGCTGCGCGTTGCCCATCGCCGTCGTTGCGCCTATGAGTTCGCCCAGCACGTGGTCGTCGCCAACGACGCCGATATCTCCGACGATGAGATCGCCGCCCTTGTCAACGGCCCTGACGACGCGACGTTGGTGCCGCTGGAGGCCGCCGTGCTACGTGCCGTCGACGAACTGATCGACGACAGCGCGATCAGCGACACCACCTGGGCAACGCTGGGCACCTGGTTCGATACCCAGCAGATCATGGATCTGATCTTCACTGTCGGCACCTACTCGACGCTGGCGTTGATGATGCGCTCGTTCCAGCTCGACCTCGACGACGACTTGAAGATCTGGATGGCCAACAAGCATCGCTAGGGCTTGCGCTTGCCAAGCGGAAACGTTATTCTCTCTTTTTGCGAACGTCGTTTTGCTGCGGTGTTTTGCATCATGAGGTTTGCACACACGACACGGAGGCGACCATGGCCCACTTTCCGAAACCAGCCGAGGGCAGCTGGACACAGCACTACCCCGGGTTGGGCACTGCGCCCGTGTCCTACGAGGACTCGATCTCGCCGGAGTTTTACGAGCGCGAACGTGAGGCCGTGTTCCGTAACTCGTGGCTCAACGTCGGACGCATCGAACAGCTTCCCCGCACCGGCAGCTACTTCACCCGTGAAATCGCCGTCGTCGACGCCTCGATCGTCGTCAACAAGGATGCCGAGGGCACGGTGCGCGCCTTTCACAACATCTGTCGCCACCGCGGCAACAAGCTGGTGTGGGACGACTATCCGCAGGAAGAGACCTCCGGCACCTGCCGCCAGTTCGCCTGCAAGTACCACGCCTGGCGCTACAACCTCGACGGCTCGCTGGCCTTCGTGCAGCAGGAATCCGAGTTCTTCGATCTCGACAAGGACTCGCTTGGCCTCGTCCAGGTCGCCTGCGAGGTATGGGAAGGATTCATCTTCGTCAACTTCGCCAAGGAACCGGCGCAGACGCTGATCGAGTTCCTCGGCGAGTTCGGCACCGACGTCGCCGGCTACCCGTTCGGCGAGATGACCCAAAAGTGGACCTTCGAGTCCGACATCAACGCCAACTGGAAGCTGTTCATCGACGCCTTCGTCGAGTTCTACCACGCCCCCGTGTTGCACCAAAAGCAGGCCACGCCCGAGGAAGCCCAAGCGCTGCTCAAGGTCGGCTTCGAGGCCCTGCACTACAAGTTGATGAGCCCACACTCGATGGTCTCCACCTGGGGTGGCATGTCGCCGCCGAAAGACGAGATGATGGTCAAGCCGATCGAGCGAGTGCTGCGCAGCGGCCTGTTTGGTCCGTGGGATGCCCCCGGCGTCGTCGAGGAACTGCCGCCTGGCGTCAACCCAACCGGCCACAACGCCTGGGGCATCGACTCCTTCGTCATCTTCCCCAACTTCATGATCCTGCTGTGGGAGCGCGAGTGGTACATCACGTATCACTATTGGCCGCTGGCACACAACAAGCACCACTTCGAGGTCAGCCTGTATTTCGTGCCGCCGAAGAACGCCAGCGAGCGCTTGGCGCAGGAACTGGCTGCGGTGACAACCAAGGAGTATGCGCTGCAGGACGCCAACACGTTGGAGGCCACGCAATCGATGATCTCCAAGCGCATCGTCAACAGCTTCGTGCTCAACGACCAGGAGTTGCTCTGCCGCCACCACCACGCCGTGGTCCGCGAGCATGTCCGCGCCCACGACGAGGGCACGCCCGTGAGCTATCCGTGGAACCGCGCCGACGCTGCGGCCAAGGCCTGAGAGGAACCGACATGAGCACGACAACACACAGCCTTCCAGCGGACTTCGCCGATCTTGCGCCGTTTTCGGCGTGGATCTTGGAGACCGAGAACGAGCGCTACGATCGGCGCATCGCCTCGTCGATGGACGAAATGCAGGCGCTCTACGACGCCGGTCTGCCACGGATGAAAGCGGGGATGGCCTATTGCGATCAGTTCCCGATCGATGCCCTGCCCGATGACGCCAAGAACCTGATGAACCTGTTCTTCTCGGTGATCGAGATCTCCTTCCCGATCGAATGTTGGCGCCAGGCACGGGTGCCCGACAGTGGCGCGGCCGAGATCAACTGCGTTCACCAGCCGCGTTTCTAACGACGTTCGTATCGTGAGCAATCACGAGCGTCCGCTCGATATCGCTTCCTTTCGCCGCGACTTCGTCGCCTGGCTCGACGATCACGGTGCCTCGCTGCGCCCCGATTACGTCGGGCACGGCACCCTCGATCAGCAGATGGCCCAGTTTCAGCGCCTCAAACGAGCCTTGTTTGACGCCGACTGGGGGCGCTACGGCTGGCCCGTCGAGGTCGGTGGGTTGGGTGGCCCGACGATGTTGCGGGCGATTGTCGGTGAGGAGATCGCGGCCCGGGATCTGGCCGAGGCTGGGCCGTGGTCGATGATCGAGGTCTTGACCCCGACGGTGATCAAGTTCGCACCCGCGGCACTGGCCCAGGCCATGGTGCCGCTGGTGTTGCGCGGCGACGAAACCTGGTGCCAAGGCTTTTCTGAGCCGGGCTCGGGCAGCGATCTGGCCTCACTGACCTGCCGGGCGACGCCGGTCGAGGGTGGTTGGCTGATCAACGGACAAAAGGTGTGGACCAGCTACATCCAGTTTGCCCAGCGTTGCATTCTGCTGACCCGCAGCGGGGAACCCGGAAGCGCCCATCGGGGCATCACCGCCTTCTTCGTCGATGTCGATTCACCGGGTATCACCCATCGCCCGTTGCAGATCCAGAACGGTCGCCTCGAGTTCGCCGAAGTGTTCTACGACGATGTTTTCGTGCCCGCCGATCGCATGTTGGGAAAGCTTGGCCAGGGTTGGCAGGTGGCGATGGACATTTTGCCGTACGAGCGCTCGACCGCGTTCTGGCATCGCGGCGCACTGTTGTTGCGCCGTTGTAGCCAACTGGTTGCGCAGGCGGCCGCCGAGGCTGCGCCCGAGGCGGTGTCGCCGTCGGCAACGGCGGCGTTGGGCGAGGCCTATCAGAACGTGTTGGCCTTGCGTTGCCGGTCGCGGGCCACGCAACATCGTTTGGCGGCCGGTGAGGCGCTCGGCGCGGAAACATCGATCGACAAGATTCTGGTGGCGACCGCCGAGCAGGTGTTGTTCGATACGGCCCGCGATCTGCTTCCCGGTGTTGTCGAGTTCGACGATTCGCCTGATGCCGAGGTGTGGCGGATGGAGTACCTGTACTCAAAGTCGGCAACGATCTACGGCGGCACGTCGGAGATTCAACGCAACATCGTCGCTCGCCGGCTGCTCGATCTGGGGGCCGAGTCGTGATCGATGCTGATGATCTGGCGATGCTTGCCGCCGGCTTCTCGGCGGCGATGACCGACGCCTTGGACGACGGTCGGGCCGCCGACGCAGCCTTGCGTGACCTGGGGTGGGTCGATCTCTTGATGACGGCACCGAGCCAGGGTGCGGCGATGGCCTTCGCCGAGTTGGGGGCCAGCGGCGCGATCGCGAGTTTGCTCGACGATGTGCTGCTCGGCGCGCTCGGCCTCGACATCGACATCGACATCGACGGCTCGACGTGCGTTGCCCTACCAGCGCCTCAGGTCGCGCAGCCACCCGGGCGGCTGATCGACGGCCTGGTGCACGTCGACGGCTTGGTGTCGTCACGCCTCGATGTTGCCGCGCGAGTGGCAATCCCCACCGTCGATGGCGACCGGGTGATGATCGTGCTCGCCGACGCCGCATCATTTCGCACTGCTGTCGACGAGGCGCTCGACCCCGGGCAGCCGTATCGACGCCTGCGCGGTGCTGTTGCCGCCTTCGAATCGCGCGATGTCGCCTCGCCGTTCGGCTGGCCACAGGCCATTGCCGCAGCCCGTTTGGCGTTGGCCTGGCAGCTGATCGGGGCGTCGCGTCGGATGCTCGAGATGGCCACAACGCACGCTCGCGACCGTGTGCAGTTCGGCAAGCCGATCGCCTCGTTTCAAGCGTTGCGCCACAAGATGGCCGAGGTCTTGGTGGCGATCGAGGCCGCGCAAGGGGTTGCTGAGGCGGCCATCGAGTCAGACGATCCGTTGGCGGCGACCGCGGCCAAGTCGTTGGCGGGCAAAGCCGCACGGTTGGCGGCGACCAACGTGCAACAGGTGCTCGCTGGAATCGGCTTCACCACCGAACACCGTTTTCACCTCTACCTCAAGCGAACGATGGTCATCGACGCCCTGTTTGGCTCGGCGAAAACCCTCCCCGCCGAGATCGGGGCGACGTTGCTCGCCCGTGGCCACGCCCCCCAACTCGTCGAGCTCTGACCTGCCTCGGCCGAAACAAGAATGTCCCTCTAGCTTTACGCGAATCGCATTCGCTAAGGTCCGAGGGCGGACACAATGATCCCGGGAGAGGTTGTCCAATGAACACCGAGGACATGATTTTGATCAGCGTCGATGACCACATCATCGAGCCGCCCGACCTGTTCACCAACCACATCTCCGCCAAGTTCGCCTCCCGCGCCCCGCAGTTGGTGCGCACCGAGACCGGCACCGACGTCTGGCAGTTTGGCGGCCGCAACATCGAGAACTCGGCGCTCAACGCCGTCGCCGGACGCCCGAAAGCTGAGTACGGCCTCGAACCGCAGGGCCTCGATGAGATTCGCCCCGGTTGCTTCGACGTGGTCGAACGGGTGAAGGACATGAGCGCCGGGGGCATGTTGGCCTCGATGAACTTCCCCTCATTCCCCGGCTTTGCCGCCCGCCTCTTCGCCACCGACGATGCCGAGTTCTCGCTGGCGTTGGTGCAGGCTTACAACGACTGGCACATCGACGAATGGTGCGGCTCGCATCCCGGTCGGTTCATCCCCATGGCCCTGCCGGTGATTTGGGACGCGCAGGCTTGCGCCGATGAAGTGCGCCGGGTCTCGGCCAAGGGCTGCCACTCGCTGACCTTCACGGAGAACCCGGCGGCCCTCGGCTATCCCAGCTTCCACTCCGACTATTGGGATCCGCTGTGGACCGCGCTGTGCGACACCCAGACCGTGCTCTCCATCCACCTCGGCTCATCCGGGCGCCTGGCGATCCCCGCCGTCGACTCGCCGCCAGACGTGATGATCACCCTGCAGCCGATGAACATCCAGTCCGCCGCAGCCGACCTGCTGTGGTCGCGGGTGATCAAGAACTTCCCGGACATCCGCATCGCTCTCTCCGAAGGCGGCACCGGTTGGATCCCCTACTTCCTCGATCGCATCGACCGCACCTTCGAGATGCATTCAACCTGGACCCAACAAGACTTCAAGGGCAAGCTGCCCTCCGACATCTTCCGCGAACACTTCCTGACCTGCTTCATCTCCGACCCGGTGGGCATCGCCCTGCGGCACGACATAGGCATCGACAACATGGCCTGGGAGGCCGACTATCCGCACTCGGATTCGATGTGGCCCAACGCCCCGGAGCAGCTCAGCGCACAGATGAGTCGCTATGCCGTTCCCGACGACGAGATCGCCAAGATGACCCACCTCAACGCGATGCGTTGGTACAACTTCGATCCCTTCGCTCATATCCCCCGCCAGCACGCCACCGTCGGCGCGCTGCGAGCTTCGGTGGTCGGCCACGACGTTTCCATTCAGTCGCGTAGCAAACGGATCACCGATCCGGATACCAAGATCGAAGCGTTCCGCCAACGGGCCCGCGCGGCAATGGCCGCCGGTATCGCCAGCTGACACGAACACCACGGAGCAGTAGATGGATTTCAGCCAATCGCCCGACCACGAGGCAATTCGTGAAGGTATTCGTGCCTTGTGCTCACGGTTCAACGACGACTACTGGTCGGCACACGACGAAGCGCACGAGTTCCCGTGGGAGTTCTACAACCTGCTGGCCGAGGGCGGCTGGGTCGGCATCGCCATTCCCGAGGAGTTCGGCGGCGGTGGCCAGGGGATCACCGAAGCCTCGGTGATGCTGGAAGAGATCGCCGCCTCTGGCGCAGCGATGAACGGCTGCTCGGCGGTTCACCTGTCGATCTTCGGCATGGAACCGGTGCGCCGCTACGGCTCGCCGGAGTTGGTCGCCGAGGTGCTGCCACGCATCGCCACCGGTGATCTGCATGTCTGTTTTGGGGTCACCGAACCCGACGCTGGCACCGATACCACCTCGATCCGCACTCGGGCCGTGCGCGACGGTGACGACTACGTGGTGACCGGCGCCAAGGTGTGGACGAGCAAGGCGTCACTGTGCGAGATGTGCCTGCTGCTGGTGCGCACCACGCCGCGCGAGGAGTGCGCCAAACCGACCGACGGGATGACGCTGTTGCTGGTCGATCTGCAACGTCCAGAGGTCGACATCACCCCGATTCCCAAGCTTGGCCGCAACGCCGTCGTCTCCTGCGAAGTGCGTTACGACGGGCTGCGCGTGCCGGTATCGCGGCGCATCGGCGAAGAAGGCCAGGGCTTTCGGTACCTGATCGACGGGCTCAATCCGGAACGCATTCTGATCGCCTCCGAAGCACTGGGGATCGGCAAAGCGGCATTGCGCAAGGCGGTTGCCTACGCCAACGAGCGTGTCGTCTTCGATCGCCCGATCGGCAAGAACCAGGGCATCGCTTTCCCGCTGGCCGAGGCCCACATGCAACTGCGCGCCGCCGAGTTGGCCATCCGCGAGGCATCGTGGCGTTTCGACCAGGGTCTGCCCTGCGGTGAGGCGGCCAATACCGCCAAGTTTCTCGCCGCCGAGGCCGCCTTCTTCGCCGCCGATAGAGCGATGCAGACCCACGGCGGGTTCGGCTATGCGCGCGAGTATCACGTCGAGCGTTACTGGCGCGAGGCGCGCTTGATGAAGATCGCTCCGGTGAGCCAGGAGATGGTCTGCAATTTCATCAGCAACCAGGTGCTCGGCCTACCAAAGTCGTACTAGCCAAGGTCGTCTTAGGCCAGTGGTAGTATCGATCGCGAATTGTGAGAAGGTCACTTCCACTCTCCACTTCCACTACGCCGGGGGCGCACACATGGAACTACGGATCGCCGACATCATCGAGATCGACCAGCTGCTGGGTCGCTATGCAGTGGGAATGACCAAGGACGACATCGACATGGTCGTCGAGGTTTTCACCCCGGACGGCACCTATAGCGCCTTCGGCGACACCTACAGCTTGGCCGACTTTCCACGGCTGGTGGCCGCCGCACCGAAAGGCTTGTTTCTCGTTGGCACGCCGGCGCTGGAGCTCGATGGCGACACCGGAACAGGTCAGCAGCCGCTGTGTTTCGTCGAACAAAAGACGCATGCGATGCGCATCGGATTTTACACCGACACCTATCTAAAAACCGATCTCGGCTGGCGGCTGCGGACCCGTTCGATGACCTTCCTGCGCAAGAGCGGCAGCCAAGACTCCGGTCGCCCCCACGACCCAGGTCGCCCGGAACCGACCCACGCCAACAACGCCGGAGCGCCAGATTGAGCACTGTTGGCGACGTCTACTACGACCCGTACGACTTCGAGATCGACACCGATCCGTATCCGGTGTGGAAGCGGATGCGCGACGAAGCCCCGTGCTATTACAACGAGCGCTACGACTTTTATGCGCTCAGCCGGTTCGAGGATGTCGAGCCCGCTTTCCTCAACTGGCGCACCTACAGTTCGGCGAAGGGCACGCTGCTGGAGCTGATCAAGAGCGGCTACCAGTTGCCGCCCGGCTCGCTGATCTTCGAAGACCCACCGCAACACGAGGCACTCCGCGGCTTGCTCTCGAGGGTCTTCACCCCGAAGAAGATGGCTGCGCTGGAGCCGAAGGTCCGCCAGTATTGCGCTCGCAGCCTCGACGGTCTGGTCGGCGCTGGCGGGTTCGATTTCATCGCCGACGTCGGTGCCGAAGTGCCGATGCGTACCATCGGCATGCTGCTCGGCATCCCCGAAGCCGACCAGGTTGCGCTGCGCGAAAAGATCGACGGTGGCCTGCGTTTGGAAGCGGGCACGATGCCCGACGTCAACGCCTACTCCCACGATGCGCAAGCCAGCCACATCGCCGACTACATCGATTGGCGTGTCGAGCATCCGTCGAACGACCTGATGACCGAGTTACTCAACGCAACCTTCGAGGATTCAACCGGTGTCACCCGCAGCCTGACCCGCGAAGAGGTGATCAACCTCGTCAACTTGCTGGCCGCTGCCGGCAACGAGACGACGACCAAGCTCATCGGCTGGGCCGGCAAGCTGTTGGCCGAGCACCCCGAGCAGCGCAGCGAACTGGTCGCCGATCGCAGCCTGATGGCCAACGCAATCGAGGAGGTGCTGCGCTTCGAGGCACCGTCACCGGTCAACGCCCGTTACGTCACCCAAGACATCGAGGCCCACGGCGTGAGCATTCCCGCAGGCAGCGCGCTGTTGCTGATCAACGCCTCGGCCAACCGAGATGAGCGGCGCTTCCCTGACGCCGACCGTTTCGACATCCGCCGCAAGATCGGCCATCACCTCTCCTTCGGTTATGGCATCCACTTCTGTCTCGGCGCTGCGCTCGCCCGCCTGGAAGCACGGGTCGCCGTCGACGAAGTGCTCAATCGATTCCCGACCTGGGAGATCGATTGGGACAACGCCGTCCAGGCCCGCACCTCAACCGTTCGTGGGTGGCAGACACTGCCGGTGATCACCCCGTAAGGCATCGCGGTGGCGTCAGGCCGGGACCACATCGACCCGACGGCCACTGACTTCGATGAGTGCCGCAAGGTCACCCGGGTCCGACGTGACGATCTGTCGACGTCAACCGGACTGCTCGGAGCGATGCTCATCGACGAGCTTGACCAAATCGCCGAATGCTTCCTTTGCGTTATCGGCGTCCTCTTTGGTGAGTTGCTCGACACCGACAAGCACCCCCGATGCGTAGTCGTGCCGCAGGCTGGTTATTCGCGTCGCAACGTCCGTCGTCCACGCTTGCGTCGTGATACGCGCACTGAGTTCGGCGGCCTCGGCGTACGACATCTCGGTCGACCGCAGTTCGACGGCCAGCTCGGGATAGGTACCCGCGGGAGGACCCGGCGCACCAAGGTCTTGGGCGCGCTTTAGCTCGCCCGCAATGAGCTGTTCGGCATCTGCAACTGAGATGGAATCGTCCCGGACCCTGACCAATAGTTGATACAGATCGGCCCGGGGACGCCTCCAACGGGGGACAAAATATGGCGAAGTATCACCAGAGGTTGCCCCGGAGACTGCCACCGCGTTATGCGGGAGTGGCACGAAGCGCAAGGTCTTTGCAGCCGCTGGCGTTTTGTACCATGCACTTGGTCACAGACGTCGAGAGCGTGCCGAAGGACGAGGAGCTGTTGTCATTCTGCCAGCTCGCGCCTGCGACACCGCAGTGGGCGGCGGTGAGCATCCGTTGGCCGCCGGTTGAGGCGCGCATCGAGAAACGCCCTACAAATGTGAGCTGCGGTCAGGTCGCGAACACGGGCAGTGTCGCCCAACCACGAACGGTGGACGTCGGCGACAAGCGAGCGTTGGCCGTATCGATGGTCCACTCCGGGAAGCGATCGAGCACCTCGTCGAGCGCGATCCTGGCCTCGATCCTGGCCAGCGACGCACCCAAACAGAAGTGCGGGCCATATCCAAAGGTCAAGTGGTGGCCAAAGCTGCGATGGATATCGAAGCTGTCGCCATCGGGGAAGCGGCGATCGTCACGATTTGCCGAACCGGCGAGCAGCACCATCACGCTGCCCTCAGGCACCACCTGACCGTGCACCTCGACGTCGCGGGCAACATAGCGAGCGACGTGGGGCGCAGGCGACTCAAAGCGCAACAGTTCCTCGACTGCATTCGGAATCAGGCTGCGGTCCTCGACCAACTGGCGGCGCTGGTCGGGGTGATCGGCCAACACCTTGCCCGCCCATCCAATCACCCGTGTCGTCGTCTCGTTACCCGCGCCGGCGACGACGCTGATGTAGGTCAACAGCTCACTTCTGGACAGCCGCCGGGTGGCGCCCGTCTCGTCCTCGAACTCGGCGTTGAGCAGCTCGGTCATGATGTCGTCGGAGGGGTGCTCGGCACGCCAATCGATGTATTCGCCGTAACGCTCGCCATCGGCGAAGTCCTCGCTGACCTCCATTGGTTTGCCGGCTTCAGTGCGTAAACGGCCGTCGACGTGGTCGCGGAGCTCTTCCTGATCGACCTCGGGGATTCCAAGCAGCATGCCGATCGTGCGCATCGGCATCTGCGCTGCCGAGATCGGCGATGAAATCGAACTGCCCTGCCTCACGGGCGGCATCGAGCGAGCGAGCACAAAAGCCGCGGATCTTGTCCTCCAACGCCGCCACCCGCTTGGGGGTGAACATACGCGACAACAGACGACGGTGGATCGTGTGCGTCGGCGGATCTTCGAAGATCAGAATCCCCGGCGGCATCGTAATGTTGGCCTTGATCAGCTCGATGATCCCGCCACGCCCGGAGATGTAGGTCGCGTTGTCCTTGAACCCGGCCTCGACATCGTCGAACCGACTGAGCGCGAAAAAGTCGTGTGCCTCGTTGTAGTACAACGGTGCCTCCTCGCGCAGGCGTCGGTACACAGGGTAGGGGTCGGCGTTTATGGCAACGTCGTATGGGTCGTAGTACACCGCCTCAGCACCCATCGCTTCAGCCCTCGACAGGGGCGAACTCGAGGTGCAGCTGAGTGAGGCCACGCAGAATGAACGTCGGCACATAGGAGAACCGGCGGGCCCCGGGCGGGCCGTGGTGCTCCTCGGAAATCCAGAAATTGCTCGTCCGGTCGAACAACCGCTCGAGGCAGATCCTGGCCTCGCTGCGCGCCAATGGCGCCCCGGGGCAAGTGTGCACGCCACGTCCAAACGAAAGATGTTGACGGGCATTGGAACGCTCGACATCGAACATTGCCGGATCGTCGAAGCGCCGCGGATCGCGGTTACCAGCGGCCAACACCAGCATCACCGTCGTGCCCGCCGGCAGGTCGACGCCGCCGACGCTCACCGGCACCTTCGACAAGCGGAAGTCGCCCTTCACCGGGCTTTCCGTACGCAGGCTCTCTTCGATGAAGTTGGGAATCAGCTCACGGTTGTTGCGCAGGCGAGTCTGCAATTCCTGATCCTCGGCCAACAACTGCACGGCAGCACCGAGCAGGCGCACCGTGGTCTCCTGGCCGGCGGCGAACAGGTTGGAGGCGATGCGCACCACGTCCATCACCTCGGGCGTCGAGCCATCGGGGAAGGTCGCCTGGGCCAGCCCGGTGAGCACGTCGCCGGTCGGCGATTGCCGGCGATCCTCGACATACTCGCTGAAGCGGCCATAGAGATAGGCGAGCGGGGAGTGGTGCATCTCCTCGCCCTCTTTGGAACTGCCGACACTGCCGGTGGCGCCGTGGAGAAGTGCCTCGGTGAACCCGGCATGATCCGACTGGGGCACGCCGAGCAGGTCGGCGACCACGAGCATGGCGTAGGGGGTGGCAAAGCCGCGGAGAAACTCAACCTTGCCGGAGTCGAGAAAGGTGTCGAGTTGGCGGTCGGCCAATCGCCACATGAACTCCTCGTTCTCCTTCAAACGCTTGGGGGTGATCAAGCGCATCAGCAACGCCCGATGATCGGTGTGCATCGGCGGATCGAAGGTCGGCAGCTGATCGCTCATCGGCAGCGCGTTGCGGTGCTCGGCGATCAAGGCGCTGATGTCGTCGCCCTCCAGCGGCACGGGGAAGCCGGGGAACGGGCCGGTGACCGAGGTACACGAGGAGAAGTTCGTGGTGTCGTTGAGGATCGTCACCGCCTCGTCGTAGCCGGTGACCATGACCACGTCGTGATGCGGCTCGCGGCGCAACGGACATTCGCCGCGGAATGCCTCGTAATACGGATACGGATCGTCGACCATCTCCGGATCGCGAAAGAAGTTGATGGCATCGATGTCGGTCATGGTCGAAAATCGCTTCCGTGTGTGGGTCGATGATGAATATACGAAGATTTGAAGGCGAGGGTGTCGTAGCCGCTCGACTTGGAGCGCCGAATCATCTCCTGCAGCTTGGGTCGCCCGCCCGGGTTGAGCAGGTAGCGCACCGGCTTGCCGGGGATATTCGAACCGAAGAAATAGCTCGACTCGGAGAACGTCGAGGTGCTCGCGTAGGTGTTGACCATGTCGGTCCAGCGTTGTTCCGCAGCCGCCGTGACTTCGACGACATCATGGTCGTGCTCGGCCATAAATCCCACGACGTCCATAACGAAATCGACCTGGTCACCGGCATAGCGCGGGTTGTTGCCGGTGGCCCCGTGCGGCCCGCCGGGGAAGAAGAAGTTGGGGAAGCCGCAGCACAGAATGCCGAGATACGAGCTCGGACCATCGGCCCAATAGCGTTCCAACGCCAAGCCGTCACGGCCGCGAACGCCAAGCCGGTTGAGCGTCCCCGTACCGAAGTCGAACCCTGTGGCCCAGACGATGATGTCGACGTCATGCGCCCCCTCGTCGGTTTCGATCCCGGTGGCGGTGATCTGCGTGATCGGGTGGGCTTTGAGGTCGACGAGCGAGACGTGTGCCTCGTTGTAGGCCTCGTAGTAGCCGTTGACGAACGGCGGGCGCTTTGCGGCATAGGGGTGATCGGGGATCAACTTGGTGACGGTGGCCGGGTCGCGGACGATGCTGCGGATCTTGTCGATGATGAACTCACACCACAAGGCATTGGCCTTGGGGTTGGTGAATAAGTCGTTGTAGTTGCTGGTCAGCTTGGTGAAGCCGGGGCTGTTCCACATCGCCTCGAAGAAAGCGTTGCGTTGCTCGGCCGAATCGTCGAAGGCCGCCCTGTCGTGGGGAACGTGCAGAAAGCCACTGGCCGAGGTGTTCAGCGTGTGGCGGATCGCTTCGAAATCGGCACACAGCGCCGCTTGTTCGTCGTCGCTGATCGGGGTGTTGTTCAGCGGCGTGCACCAGTTTGCCGAGCGCTGATAGACGGTCAGCGAGGCAACGTCGTCGACGATCGCCGGGATCAGTTGCACCCCGCTGGAACCGGTGCCGATGACGGCCACCCGTTTGCCATGGAAGTCGACCGGCGTCGTCGGCCACAACCCGGTGTGGTGGCTCTCGCCCGCAAAGGTTTGGCGTCCGGGCACATCGGGGAAGAACGGCAACGACAAAATCCCGGTGGCCGCGACCACGTAACGGCAGCGCAGCGTCGCACCGTCGTCGGTGTTGACCAACCACGTTCCTGCGGGCTCGTGATAGACGGCCGAGGTCACTGTGGTGTGCAGGCGGATATCGCCGCGGATCTCGAAGCGGTCGACGACGTGGTTGATGTACTGCTCGATCTCTGGCTGGGCGGCGAAATGCTCGCTCCAGCGCCAGTCGTTGAACAACTCTTCGGAGAACAAATAGGCGTAGGTGTAGCTCTCCGAGTCGAAGCGAGCGGCCGGGTAACGGTTCCAATACCAGGTGCCGCCGACACCGCCACCGGCCTCGATCAGACGAACCGTCAAGCCGGCTTGGCGTGCCCGATACAGCTGGTAGATGCCAACGATGCCGCCACCGATGATGACCATGTCGACATCAACATCGACATCAACATCGACACCGAGATCAACGGCGACATCGACTTCCGGCTGGGTCGGGCGGGCCATCAGACCGTGGCGATCGGCGTCAACGGTGAACCGATCGCTCCGGGAAGGCGCAGCGGCGGCGCGGTGAGCAGGAAGCGGCTGCGATTATGCTCGCGTAACCAGGCGGCCAGCTCTTCCAGATACCACAGCTCGCCGAGGGGTATGCCAAGGCGGAACAGGCACAGGTTGTGGATCGGCAGGAATGAATGACGGTCGTGGTCGTGGTCGAAGGCCGGGGCGGTTAACCCCTCGACGGCGTAGTTGTCGGCGACCAGAGCAGAGATCTGCGAATCGTCGATCCATTGCAGCAGGGCATCATCGTGGCCATCGAGAAACGAGCACAGACGGAAAATTTCGTTCGGGTCGGGCTGCTTGTTCCACTTCAAGATTTCGGTGGCGAACCCAGTGTGCAGCAGCAACATGTCGCCGGGCTCGACGACCACATTGTCGGCGTCCATGAACTCTTGCAGCATGGCCAAGGTCACTCGGCGGGGCTTGATGCCGAGGTGATGGCGCAGATCGACGAGCACGCCCCTGCCCTGCACCCCGTGGTACGCCATGTGCTCGATCCCGAGGTGGCGGGCGAAGCTGAGGTGGCGTCCGCCGTCGCCAGCGGCATCGGCTTGCGGGCCGACGATGTCGTCACCGGCGCTGTAACCGTTGTAATACACGGGTCGCTCTTGGCCGTCGCCCTGCGCGTCGAACTCGGCGCCGACATGGGCCAGGCCGTCCCATTGGGTGGAGTATTGCAGCGAGAGCGTGACCACGTCGTCGGCCCAGACATCGACATAGCGGGGATCCATGGCGCTCATGTGGACGTTGAAGAACGTGTCCGGGTTGCCCTCGAGGTCTTCCGTCGGCGCCAGGCGGGGCGGGTGGCGACGCTGGTTGAGCGCCGTGCCACCGGGGAAGTCGAGCGGCAGGCTGAGGCAAAAACTGATCCCAGCCTGCACCTCGCGCACGCCCTGCAAGACCTTGTCCGGGGTGATCAGGTTGATGCGACCGAGCTCGTCGTCGTCGCCCCAATCGCCCCAGTTAGAACCCTCCGGTCGCTGCTTCCAACGTGTGCTCATCGCTGCTCCTCAGGCTGGCGATGCGCCCAGCCGACGTCGTGCCAGGTGGTTTCCAACTTGCGCACCGGGCCCGGCCAGGTCTCGATGTAAACGACCCCCTCCGGGCCGGCGGTCATCGTGTACGGCGTGCCTGCATGGCTGACGAAACAATCACCCGGCCCGACACGAACCGTCGCCCGTTCGTCGCCCTCGCCGTAGTCGATGGAGTATTCACCCTCGAAGACGAAGATCATCTCGTCGAAGTTGTGGTGGTGGCGGGGCACCGTGAAGTGGGCGCGGACGCGTAACGGGTTGCGGTTGAAGGCCGGGATGTCGATCGGCTTTTTGCTCATCCACATCGCCCCATCGAAGGTGGCGGCGAAGTCGATCGGGGCGTCGGACAACGAGCCGCCATCGATCCAGAAATAGGAGGGGAAGTGTTGTTGATCGAGCGACAACGGAACCCAGTCTTGGTTGTCGAGCAAATCGGCGAAGGTCAGTCCCACGTGGCCATCATGCCCGCTCGGCGCGGCGCTGTCACGACCGTGTCCCATCCACTAGGACACAGAAGATGACAATGGGCCTCACGGTTGGGCATGATCGAGAGGTGTCGATCGACTTTTTCACGCTCACCGATGAAGAGAGCTGGGAGCCGCTGCGTTTCGACCAGGCGGGCCCAGGGCATTTCTGCGCAGACGGGCGCCCATTGTCGGAGTCGACGACGGACTACGCGGCAGTCTTCGATGGGGCGATGTCGATCTCGACCAAGATCGATCCGGCGTTCAATCTGATCGGTTTGCGCTGTCGGGCCGGCTTTGCGGTGCCCGCGCATGATCTCAATCTGCGACAACTCACGATCGTGCTCGTCGGCGAACTGCTCGTCACCGGCGATGACGAGGAACCGCGGCGGCTCGGCCGCGGTCAGTTCGTTGTCAGCCCGGCGCAGACCGCCCTGCGCTTCACGGCTGGACCCGACGGTGCGACCTATGTCGTCTGTTGGCCGCAGCCGGTCGCCAGCTTGCAGACCTTGTGGCACGAGGGATAAGGGCCATGCCCACCGACGCGGCTGAGCAGTTCGATGTCATCGTCGTCGGCTCTGGCGGCGGATTGATCGGTGCCTACGCCGCGGCAGCCCGCGGGTTGCGCACCTTGGTGATCGAGAAATCGGCCTATGTCGGTGGCACCACCGCCTATTCCGGAGCCGGCATCTGGCTGCCGGGCAACCCGGCCGAGCTGCGTGGCGGGCTCGACGACGGGCCGGAGGCACCGCGCGCCTACCTCGATGCGATCATCGGCGACGATGCGCCGGTGGCGCTGCGCGAGGCCTATCTGCGTGGCGGCCCGGTGATGATCGCCGAACTGGAAGAGAATCCGTGGTTCCAGCACTTCGTCTATCGCGGCGTGCCCGACTATTTCCCCGAGGCCCCGGGGGCCGTGAGCCGCGGGCGCACGATCTTTCCAGCGGACATCACCCGCGCCGAGATTGGTGAGCTGGAGGCGTTGGTGCGCCGCCCGTTGTGGACCGATCGGTGGGGTGTCGACAAGGGCGAAAACATGGTCGGCGGTCAGGCATTGATCGCTCGGGCGCTGGCTGCGCTCATCGGCACCGGGCATGGCATGGTGCGCACCAATACGGCGCTGCAACGACTGATCACCGATGATGCCGGGCGGGTCGTCGGGGTAGAGGCGACCAGCGACGGGCACATGGTGCGGCTCGATGCGACGCACGGCGTGTTGCTCGCCGCCGGCGGTTTCGAGCGCAACCGAGAACTGCGCCAGCGCTACCAGGCGCCGGTGACCGATGAGTGGACGTCTGGCGCACCCGACAACACCGGCGACGCGCTCGTTGGCCGGCATCGAACTCGGCGCCGACACCGCCCTGCTCGACGAAGCATGGTTCGCACCGGGGGTGATCGCTCCCGACGGCCTGCCGGTGTTCTACACCATGGTCTGGAGTGGCATCTGGGTCAATGCTGCTGGCCAACGGTTCATGAACGAGCGGCTGCCCTACGACCGTGCCGGGCACGAGATCCTGCGCGCCGAGAAGGGCAGCGACATTTCCCACCTGCCCACGCATTGGGTCTTCGACCAGCGCCAGATCGACCACAACGCCTTCGATATGTTGCCGGTCGATCCACCCGTGCCCGGCTGGTTCGACGTCGATCGCTGGCTGCAGGCCGGGGTGCTCACGCGCGCCGACAGCTTGCCGGAACTGGCGGAGATGATCGGCGTTCCCGGCGATGCGCTGGTGGCCAGCGTCGAGCAGTTCAACCGCTACGCCCTCGACGGCGTCGACCAGCAATTCCATCGCGGCGAAACGCCATGGGATCGCTTCGTCACCCGCGTCTACGGCAAGCATCACGACGGCCCGAACCCGGTGCTTGCGGTGATCGAGCAGGCGCCGTATTACGCCGTGCAAGTGGTGGTCACCGACCTCGGCACCAAGGGCGGCCTGAAGACCGACGAGGTCGGCCGCGTGCTGCGCACCGATGGTTCCGTGATCCCGGGATTGTATGCCTCCGGCAATACGATGGCCGCAAGCTCTGGGCGGATCTACCCTGGTGCCGGAGGGCCCGTGGGCGCGGCCATGTTGTTCTCGTATCTCGCTGCGGTCGATATGGCCGAGCGTTCACCGTGATCCCGGAGGTGAGCAGTGTCGTCGAAACCATCGTCTGAGCGGCCGTCTGCGCGGCCGCTGTGGTCGGACAACGACGTCCCGGCGGCGCTCGTTCCCGAGCGCTATCGCCTCGCTGACGCCTTCATCCCCAAGGGCCGTTACCTCGACCCCGAGTTTCAGAAGCTCGAATTGGACAGGGTCTTTTCTCGCACCTGGCTGATGGCCTGCCGGGTGGAAGAGTTGCATGGCGTCGGCAGCTACGTCGAGTACCGCATCGGTGCCCACTCGATCCTGATCGTGCGCGAGGCCGCCGAGTCGATCCGCGCCTATTACAACGCCTGTCGCCACCGCGGCACGCGCCTGGCCAGTGGTCGCGGCCGCGTCGGATCGATCATCTGCCCGTTCCATGGCTGGCGTTGGAATCTCGATGGCACGATCAAACTGGTGCTCGATCGCGAAGAGTTCGTCGCCCGCTCCGACGACGACCTCGGATTACAGCAGGTCAAGGTCGACACGTGGGGCGGCTTCGTGTTCATCAACATGGATCCGCAATCGGAATCGTTGTTCGAATATCTCGGCCCGATCCCCGAGGTTTTCGCCCCGTTCCAGTTCGAGAACATGCGCTATCGCTGGTTGAAGGGCGTGATCCTGCCGTGCAACTGGAAGACGGCGCTCGATGGCTTCCTCGAGGCCTACCACGTGCCCGGCACCCACCCGCAGCTGCACCGTTGGGACAAGTCGAATCAGAACGCGGCGACGTTGAAGGAGATGGAGCAGCGCACCTGGGCACCGACCACCATCGTCGGTAAGTTCGCCCGCTACGCCAGCATCGGGCGCAAACCGAACGTCGAAGCGAGCATCGAGGTCGACGGCGACGTCGGCAAGGATCCCGCCAAGCGGACCTCCGCTGGAGCACCGGACGAACGCCACGCCGTGGCCAGCGCGGTCGAATACATCGCCCGCGACATGCGCGCCTTGGAGAACATCCGTAGCCTGCGCGCCGTCGACGACCTGCGCACCACGGAGTTGCCGCAGGGCATGAACGCCGGGCAGTTCTACATGGAGTTGCTGCGCAAGCATGCACTCGCCGACGGACTCGATTGGCCGGTGATCAGCGGCAAGCAGTGGGCTGCGGCCGGCACCGCCTGGCATGTCTTCCCGAACACGATCATGTTGCCCAACCAGGGCGCAGCGATCACCTATCGGGCCCGACCGAACGGCGACGACCCGAACAGTTGCCTGTTCGAGGTGTTCTCTCTGGAGCAGATCCCCGTCGCCGAATACGGGCTGCGGCGCGAGTTCGAACCGCAGTATTTCGACGATTTCCGCGATGCCGACGTCGGCGAAGTACTGACGCAAGACCTCGACAACTGCGAGAACATCACCATCGGCATGCATTCGCCGAGCTTCGATGGGCACCGGCTGAGCACCAAGCAGGAGATGACGGTGTACAACCAACACAAGGTCGCCGACCACTATTTGTGGGTCGATTGAGGGCTGTTAGGCGCTGGGTGGCGGCGTGAAAGCGTGCCCCCAGAAGGCACCCTTGGTGATCTCGTAGGTTGGACGTTCCTCGGTGACCCGCAGCCCATTCCAGCCGACCTCGATGGCGTAGCGCTCTGGCGAATAGACGTAGAACGAGACCATGTGATCGTTGGTGTGCTTGCCGAGCGTGTTCATCATCGGCACGCCTAAACGAGCAGCACGATCGAGTGCCAAGCCGACATCATCCAAGGTGGCGACCTCGAACATCAGGTGCAGCAGTGCGCCGGGGCCGCGACGGGAGGCGATACCGAAGGTGTGGTGGCGCGGGTTGCAGCCCAGGAACCAGGTGCGCCCCATCGTGTTGCGCTCGACGAAGCCGAGCACGTCGAGATAAAAGTCGAGCGTTCCCTTGGCGTCGGCGGCGGTGACGATGGCGTGGCCCATGCCCATGTCACCGGTGACGAAACCGCTGACCGTCGGGGTGTGCACGGGGACGTGATCGAGAATCGGGCCATAGAACAATTCGACCGGGGTGCCCGCCGGATCGTCGAAGCGCACGCACCCTTTGAGCTTGCGCTGCGCGCATTCCTCGGGGGTAGCCGCAGTGACGGTGATCCCGTTGCCCTCGACGGCGACGACCGTGGCCGCCAGCGCTCGCGAGTCGCGCATCTCGAAACCGATCGCCGTCATCTTGCACTCGGAGCCAGGGTTGATCACCAGGCGCGCCG
Organism: uncultured Acidimicrobiaceae bacterium; assembly: GCA_963732585.1. Classification (GTDB taxonomy): domain Bacteria; phylum Actinomycetota; class Acidimicrobiia; order Acidimicrobiales; family Ilumatobacteraceae; genus WLMZ01. The sequence goes on from CAVSZY010000001.1 coordinate 78,612, forward strand.
GGTACTCGTCGATGCGGTAATACAGCGAGGCCGGATCGGGCCCGTCGACCGGCATCAGGCCGAGGAAATCACCGGCGAACACCTTCCACGCGTCGATGTCGTTCGATTGCAGACGAACATAGCCAAGCGATGAAACTCCCACAGTGATGGCCTCTCAACTTCTCAATCGACTCGGTCAGCTGGCGCGGAATGCGCTGGCGCAGTCTGGCAGCGGCGCGGGCCGGCACCACCGTTCGACGGGAATCGGGCGTTCCAGATATTCGATGCCGTGGTTCGAACCGCATGGGTCATCGCCTCCCAATCCATCATCGCCAGCGGCGCGGTGACCGACACGGCGCCGATGGCCCGCCCCGAGTTGCGGATCGGCGCGGCAACACAGACCAACCCCTCATAGGCCTCACGGACGTCGCGGGCCACGCCCACCGAACGCACCTCATCGAGATGGTCGTGGAGCTGGGCGCCGTCGGTGATCGTCGCCGCGGTGCGTTGCGGAAGTTCAGCGGCCGCGACCTCGGTGGCGACTGCCGCGTCGAAGGCCAACATCGCCTTGCCGAGCCCGGTGCAATAGGCCGGCATCCGCCCGCCGAGGCGAGTCGGAATCGCAAAGTCGTTGGTCACGATGCGCTCTAGATAGACGACTTCGCCGCGATCGAGCACACCGAGTTGCACGGCAAGGCCCGTCTGCGCGGCCAACGCATGCAGGTGTGGGAAGGCGCTGTCGCGTAGCTGGTTGCGCTGCAAGGCCAACCCGCCGAGTTCGAACAGGCGCATGCCGACGCGATAACGGCTGTCGTGCTCGCGCTCGATCCAGCCGAGGGCGCGCAGCTGTTCAACGAGGCGGTGCACGGTCGACTTCGGCAGGCTCGTTCGCTCGCTGAGTTCCTTGAGCGACAGCACCGACTCGCCCATGTCGAAGGCATCCATGATCGCCGCCGTCCGCCGAAGGACAGTTCGTCCGTCATCGTTGGTCATTGCACGTCCCCCTGACGCTCAATTCGACTGAGAAATTATTGTACCACTCGGACCAAAAATGGCCAAGGGGGCAACATCATCCCAGCTCAAGGCTTATTGGACTGCGCCTCCAACCAGCTGAAGAAGCTGAGGCCACCCTCCTGCAGCTCCATCACTTCGACGTAGTGCCCAAGCTCTGCGGTCATGTCGATGTAGCCAAAGTGCAACGCCCCGACCATCGTGCCGACCTGCGCCCACTGTTTGCCGTGCGCGACGACGATCGCTGCGGCCTGCTCGAAATCATCGACTCGGAAGCCGAGATGGTGAAAGGTGGCCGGCACCCCGGGGCGGATCGCCGAGCGATAGAGATCGACCGCTCCGCTGACCGGTTGGATGATCTCCAAATTGGTCGCACCGGCGTTGACCATGGCGACATCGATCACCCACTCTTGGGTCACGTGGCCATCGACGATGACGCCCTCCAACGACGACTTGTAGGTCACCCGACACTTCCCGGTGCCGAGGGTTGATTGGAAATAGGTGACCGCGGCGTCGAGATCGTCGGTGACATAACCGATCTGCATCATCGTGCGAAACAGATCGCTGAACGTCTTCATCGTCAGCCGTTCCCGTCACGGTCGCGGTCACGGAGCAGGAATGACAGCACCACGCTTTCGAACTCGGCCTTGCGCTCGATCATCGCCCAATGGCCACAGTCGTAAAAGACGTGGACTTCGCAACGCCGGATGAGCCGCATCGGCACCAACGACGTGTCGAGCGGGGTAACCCGATCATCGCGCCCGTAGGTCAGCAACGTCGGCGCCTCGATCTTGGTCAGCATCGTCACCTGCTCACCGGCGAAACGGTTGCCCTTGCGCATCGCCGCCAGCGCTTTGGAGTTGAACATCCGCCGCACGTCGGCAAGCGCGGCCGGGTCATTGGCGGCCTGCCAACGAAGCTCGACGAATTCGTCGGTGAGGATCGCCGGGTCGTAGACCATCGATTCCATCCAGGCCATCAAGCGGTCACGAGTCGGATCTTCGACGAACTGGACGAGCAGTTTGATGCCCTCGGTCGGGCTCGGGTTGAACAGCGAGAGGCCGACGCCGCCGATGGTCACCAGTCGGCTGACACGCAGCGGATGATTGGCGGCGATACCCGCCGCGACGTTGCCGCCCATCGAGTTGCCGACGATCGGCAGGGCATCGACCCCGAGGCCATCGAGGAAATCGATCACCGCTTGGGGAGCGGCGAGCAGCGGGCTCTGCTCGCAGGAGTAGCTCTTGCCGAACCCGGGGAGGTCGAGCACGAGGGTGCGGAAGTGCTCGGCAAAGGTCGCCAAGTTGCCGCGAAAGTTGGCCCAGCCACTGACGCCTGGCCCCGAACCGTGGAGTAACAGCAGCGGCGGTCCCTCGCCGGCCTCGTGGTAATGCAGGGTGCCGCGCGGCGTGTCGAGCGTCCGACTGGTCGCGTCGTGCGTCATTTCACTGTTCGAGGTCATGCAGTTTCCGAACGTACCACCGCTGCAGCGGTGGAGATCGACCGGGCGGGGTAAGCCCGAATCAGGACAGGTGACCCATGTATTCCGCCGCCCAGGCGGGCAGGTCGGCGGGAACGTAGTAGCCGGTCTCGTCGTTGATCTGCGCCCAATGGTCGGCGACGTCCTCTGGGGTGGGTAGCGCCCGTTCGGCGACATATCCCGGCGTCGAGGCGATGTATAGCCGCGAGAATCGACCACCGCCGGCGACGTAGATCTCGCCCGAGACCGGGCACTGCTCGTGGCACAAATAGGCGACCATCGGGGCAACCATGTTGGGGGCCATCGCCGGTGGGGCATCGTTCGGATCGGGATCGGAACCCTTGGCCCCACCCATGCGCGTGTAGGCCACCGGGGCGATGAGATTGACGGTGATGCCGTGCTTGGCGCCGCTGAGTTTGAGGTTGCGGGTCAGCCCAACCAGACCGGCCTTAGCGGCGGCATAGGCCAGGTTGCCGCTCAAGCCGAGAATGCCGCTCGAGGTGGTCATCACCACCCGGCCGTAACCGGCAGCGACCATGTGCGCCCAGGCGGCGCGGGTGACATTGAACGAACCGATCAGATGCACATCCAGCGTCTGTTGCAACGCCGCCAGGTCGAGGTCGGGCATATCGGCCCAGCGAACGATCCCGGCGTTATTGACGACGATGTCAACACGCCCAAAGGTGTCGATTGCCGTGGCGACGATCGCCGCTGCGCCCGCCTCAGTGGAGACGTCGTTGTTGTCGCTGACGGCGATGCCTGCGGCGCTGACGATGCCAGCGACCACCGAGCGCGCCGGTGTCTCATCAGCACCGACGCCAGACGTGCTGGCCCCAAGGTCGTTGACGACGACGCTGGCGCCGCGGGCGGCCAACAACTCGGCATAGCCGCGACCAATGCCTCGCCCAGCACCGGTGACGATGGCAACCCGGCCGTCAAATCGCATCTCGTCCATCCTTGAACGACCGTAGCCTGCGTCTACGGTGGCCAGGTGAGCATTCTTGAACAGTTTCGAGTCGACGGTCAGGTTGCGGTCGTCACCGGGTCGGGCCAGGGCATCGGTCGGGCGATCGCCTGGGCGTTGGCCGACGGCGGTGCCGATGTGGTGATCAACGCCCGACGCGAGACCGATCTGTCGGTCACCGCCGAAGGCATCGTCGAGCGTGGCCGTTCGGCGCTCGTTGTCGCCGGCGACATTCGGGATCTCTCCGAGTCCATCGCCGCGCAGACGATCGATCGTTTCGGCCGCCTCGACATCTGGGTCAATAACGTCGGCGGTTCAGATGACAAGGATGTGCGTCAGCTGATCGACACCCCCGACGAGATCTTCCGCTCACAGCTCGAACTCAACTTGACCTCCGCCTTTCAGGGTTGCAAAGCCGCAGCTCAGCACATGCCCAACGGCGGGTCGATCATCAACATCAGCTCCGGCGCTGGCACCCGCGGCTCGCCGTTCACCGGCCCCTACGCCGCAGCCAAAGCGGGGATGATCAACCTGACCCAGACCTTGGCACTGGAGTTGGCTGAGCGTGGCATCCGCGTCAACGCAGTGTCGCCGGGCCCGGTGGCAACAGAGGCCTTCCGCGAGATTCTCGGTGTCGCCGACAAGCTCGACGCCTTGACCCGCACAATCCCACTCGGACGGATGGGCACACCCGACGACATCGCCGCGATGGTGCTGTTCTTGTGCTCACCAGCGGCGTCGTGGATCACCGGCGAGCACCATCTGATCGCCGGTGGACGCACCACCCGCAGCTACGACTATCGACCCAAGCCGAGCTAGCGCCGGGTCACGTCGGGGTTGCCTGACCGCCAGCTGTACCTCTGGGTCCGTTCGGCGATCCGCCACACGCCGTCACGGCGCTGCAAGAGGTCGCGGTAGGTGCCGGCGATGGCATGGAGTTCGCCACCCGCGACGCCAGCGCGCATATGCTGGGCCTGGAAGTAACACACCGTCTGTGCCTCGTCGCCGTCGATGACGATCGAGAACGAACCGAGCAGGTGTTGGCAATCGTCCAGCGACTGCAGCGCCGCCTTTGATCGCTCGACAATCTCGCCGACACCGTCGAGGCGACCTTTGGGATGTTCATAGGTCGCGTCGTCATGGAAGCACCGGGCGACCCGCTCCCAGTCGCGAGCATCCTGAGCGTGGGCACATTCGACCAGCACGTCGTGGATCAGCTCGCGATCGACGAGCCACTGCAGGCGATCGGCGTCCATGATCAGCCGCCTCATTGGGTACCGAGTTCGGCGTCGAATGCGGCGTCGAGGGCCGCCTTGACCTCAGCGATGAAGGCGATGTGATCCGCAGCGCTCACACAACCGAGCTTCAGCGTCAGCACCGACAGATGCGTACCCCCGGCATCTCGCCAACCCTGCGCCGTCTCCACCACTGCGGCCGGGGTCTTGGCCCGTGAGGTGATCAGTTCCAGCCCCATCGGCTGATCGGCGCGACCCGCCGCTGCTTGATGATGGCGGACTCGGGCGATGGCCTCGATCGCTGGCTGCACGTCGCCAGCGAAGGTGAACCCGTCGCCGAGGTGCCCGGCGCGGCGAAAGGCCGGCTCGCCAAACCCGCCGATCCAGATCGGGATCGAGCGCGTCGGCCGCGGGTTGATGCACCCCCGTTCGATGTGATCGAAGCGGCCGTGGAAGGTGACCAGCGGTTCCGTCCACAGCCGACGGAGCAAGCCGATCTGTTCGTCGAGGCGCGGGCCACGCGAGGCAAAGTCCTGGCCGAGCGCGTCGTACTCGACAAAGTTCCAGCCAACCCCGACGCCGAGGCGCACCCGCCCGCCGGAGAACAGGTCGGCGTCGGCGACCTGTTGGGCGACGAGCACCGTTTGACGTTGCGGCAGAATCATCACGCCGGTTGCCAGCTCAAGGCGCGTGGTGATTCCGGCCAGATACCCGAAGGCGACCAGCGGGTCGTGGAACGAGTCGTGCTCGGTGTACGGCCCCCACAGCGGCGGCTCCCGATCGGCATGTTGGGCGCCGACGACGTGGTCGTAGAACAGCATGCTGTCGTAGCCGAGGGTGTCGGCGGCGACAGCGATGTCGTGCAGCGCCGCCGGGTCGCCACGGAGCTCGGTTTGTGGATAGACGACACCGAACTTCATTGCCCTGTCCTTTGTTTGGCCCTTCTCGGGTTCAGGGCGCCGCCGTCGCGGCGCGGTTCGATGCCGGCTTCCAGCACCCGGCGCACAGCGATGCGCCACACTCCCTCGACCAGCACCCATTGGTCGTGGTACTCGCCCCACAAGGTCATGTCCGGCTTGGAACGATCGAGGAAGCGATGCCAGGCGCGCACGTAGCTGACTGCCGTTGCTGCGTTTGCGGCGGTGAAGGTGATCGAGATGTTGCCGATCAGGTGTTGCGTCGCTTCGAACTGGGCCAGCGCCCGATCCATCCAGGCGACCACCTGATCGATGCCGACGACATCGCCACTGTGCGGCGAGGCAAAGACACAATCATCGACGAACACCGCCCGGTGCTCGTTCGTTTCCAACCAGTCGGTAGCCCGCGCGTAGCGGTACATCTGCTCGCCAATCGATGCCCGATCAGCAAGGCGCATGTCGGCACGCATCTCGATGCTCACGTCGCTGCTTTTGGAGTGAAGTAGCGGCGAGCCTTCTCGCCAAGTACCTCGCCACCGCCGTCGATCACCATGCAGGCGCCGTTCATGTACCACGACTGATCGCTGGCCAGAAACAGCGCCGCGGCGGCGATGTCGTCCGGTTGCGCCGCCCGTCCGTTGGCGGACTTACTGGCCATATACGTGGTGGTTGCAGCGACGTCGTCCGCGTCGCCGGTGATCAACTGGGCAGTGAGGGCGCTGACCGTGCGCCCCGGCGCGATGCAGTTGACGCGCACGTTGCGGGATGCAAACTCGACCGCGGCCGAGGCCGTCAGGCCAACGACGGCGTGCTTGGCCGCGGTGTAGGCGTGCGGCCCAAGCCCGCCGCGCACTCCTGCGGTGCTGGCGGTGTTGACGATCGAGCCGTGCCCTTGGGCGAGCATCACTCTCCCGGCCTCACGGGTTCCGAGGAAGACGCTGTTGAGCAGCACGGACATCGTCGCGTTCCACTCCGACAGGCTGTGATCGAGTAGCGAGCCGACAACGCCGAGAATGCCGGCATTGTTGAACATGCAGTCGAGCCCGCCGAATTCGGCGACGGCTTGATCGACAACGGCGGCGACGTCGTGTTCGCTGGTGACATCGACACGCGCCGCCAGCGTGACGCTTCCGAGTTCGCTGGCCAACGCCTGAGCCCGTTCGAACTGCAGGTCGGCGATGACGCATCGCCCTCCCTCAGCGACGAAACGGCGCACGATCCCCTCGCCGATTCCGTTCGCCCCGCCAGTGACCACGGCAACCTTGCCTTCGAACACGTCGCTACCTCCACGGTTTTGGAACAAGAATGTACTGGTCAAGCACATCTTTGTCCAGGCCTAAACAGACCGTGAATCGCATCGTTTACGCGTTCGCGGCGACGGTTCAATCTACGATGAAGGCGTTCGTTGACCGGAAGGCGCACGCAATGCCACCAGAGCAGACAGATCTTCGCGAGACCCCCGCCGCTCCTCGCTCGCGCAAGGGTGTCCAGACCCGCTCGCGGCTGCTGGAAGCCGCCAAGTCGGTGTTCGAAGACGCCGGCTTTCTCGAGGCCCGGATTTCTGACATCGCCACCCGTGCCGGGCTCTCCCACGGGTCCTTTTATCACTACTTCGATTCCAAGGAGCAAATCTTCCGTGAGGTCGCTGATGAGCAGGAAGCGAACCTCACGGCGGCCGGCGATGGCGGTGAATCTGCGCCAAGTGGCGTTGCACCATCGGACCGCGAGCGCATCCGGCGGGCCACTGCCCGCTACCTGCGCCGCTACCGAGACAACGGCAAGATCATGGGCGTGATCGAGGAGGTCTCGCGCTATGACCCCTACGTCGCCGAGGCACGGATGCGTCGCCAAAAGCACTTTGCCGATCGCGCTGAACATTCCATCCGCCGCATGCAAGCCGCGGGGCACGCCGATCCAACGATCGACGCCGAAATCGCGGCTGTCGCCCTCGGCTCGATGATCGGTCGCTTTGCAGAGCTGTGGCTCATCGAGCAGTGGGGTGACTTCGAGTTCGACTTCGCCGCCGATCAGGTTTCACGGCTATGGGCCAACGCCATCGGCCTCGGCGACACCACGTCGTAGCCCCGAGCGCTGTTCAGCGCGGCTCGCGGGGCAAGCCGAGGCCTTGCTCGGCGAGGATGTTGCGCTGAATCTCGTCCGTCCCGCCGCCGAGGCGCAGGCCAGGGGCAAAGAGAAAGCGCTCGGTCCACGCTTCGGCGAGCGCGTCGTCGCCGGCGATTGCCGACGCGCCGAGTAACTGCAGACCGGTCGAGGCCGACAGCCGAGCATGCTCCGAGTACAGCAACTTGGTCAGCGAACCCGCGGCAGGAATGGCGGCGCCGCTGGCGATACGCGCCTGCATGAGGTCCATCACTCGCTCGCGGATCGTTGCTTCGATCACCGCCTGACGCGACGTCGGATCGTCGGCCAGCCCGACCTGCGACAACAGATTGCGAAGTTGCACCGCTGAGCGGCCACTGGTGCCACCGCCGATCGCAGCACGCTCGCTGCTGAGCATCGTGCGCAGAACCGCCCAGCCGCCGCCGAGCTCACCGATCAATCCGAATGTCGGCACAAAAGCATCATCGAGAAAGACCTCGTTGAAGTGATAGCCGCCAGACATTTGCTTGAGCGGTCGAACCTCGACCCCTGGCTGGTTCATCGCCATCGTGAAACAGCTCAGACCGGCGCGGCCAGGTTTGTCAGCATCGGTGCGGGCGACCAGCAATGCGTGATCGCTACTGCCGGCCCCCGAAGTCCACACCTTTTGTCCCGACACGATCCAACCACCCTCGACCGCCGTGGCGGTCGTGCTCACGCTGGCCAGGTCAGAGCCAGCGTTGGGCTCGGAGAGCAACTGACACCAGCTCTGTTCGCCGCGCACGACGGCTGGCAGATACATCTCGCGCTGCTCGTGGGTGCCGTGTTTGAACAGCACCGGCGGCAACATCTCCAAGGCGACCGCAAGCATCTTCGTCGAGACGCCCCAACGGGCCTGTTCCTCAGCGACGACCTCCGCCTGCCAGGCCGGCCCGCCGTTGCCGCCGTAGGCGACCGGCCAGGCACAACCGGCGAGACCGGCGTCGAACAACCGTCGCTGCCAGGCACAGGTGGTCTCGAAGGCGACGCCTTCGCGCTGGCGATACTCGTCGTTGGTGCGCGCTGCGACGACGTGGATCGAAGAGAAGTCGCCGTCGCCACCCTTGGTCGGCGCGTTGGCCTCAAACCAGGCGCGAACGCGTCGGCGGAAGGCGGCCTCGTCGGGTCCGGTCGGCAACTTGTCAACCATCGACGGGCCTTAACCGACCGTCACGCCGAGAACATCGAGCGCATTGGTGCGCCCAATCCGCCGACGTGACTCCTCGGAGATGTCGGCCAGCGACTCGCTGAGGAAGTCGGCCGGTTGGCGCACACCCTCAGCATGCGGCCAATCCGAACCGAGCAGCAGGCGATCGTCGCGCACCTCTTCGATCAGTCCAGCGACGTTGTCCTCCCAGAACGGGGTGACCCACACATGCTGGCCGAACACGTCGCGGGGATGATCGGCGAAGTATCCGGGGTTACGGCTGGCGGCGTCATCGAGGCGATGCAACAGGTCGTGGACCCACCCTGCGCCACTCTCCACGCTGGCCATGCGCAACCCTGGAAAGCGCTCGAATACCTTGTGGCAGATCGCCGCACCGTAGAAGTCGCAAACCGCTCGTGACTTGGTCACCAAGCCGCGCAACGGGGAACGGAACAGCGAGCTCTCCCCGTCGCCCGGCTCCCACATCTGCACCAGCGCGTCGTAACCGTCGACCCCGGAATGGGTCGCCACCGCCGTGCCGGATTCGGCCGCCAACCGCCAGAAACCGTCGTACTGCGAGTCGAACGGCGAACGAAATCCGCCGGGAACGGGCACTGGCGCACTGCGCACGTTGACGACCTTGGCGCCGGCGTCGAGCACCGAGCGCAACTCTGCTTCGGCGGCGACCGGGTCGAGCATGGCGATGTAGGGCACGGCGAACATGCGGTTGTGGTAGGCGTAGCCCCAATCCTCAGCAAGCCACAGATTGAAGGCGTGGAACACGCCAGCGGCCGCTTCCGGATCGGCCTTGAGGGCATCTTCGACACCGACACCCAGCGTGGGGAACAGCAACAGGCCGGCCAACTGCTGGTCGTCCATCAACGCCAAGCGAGCGTCACGGTCGCGGTATTCGGGCCGGATCGGCTCCAACTCGCCGAAGGCATCCTTGATCATCTGCTGTTTCGGGTTACCCCGATACCAGTCGTACAGCGAACCCGGCTTGGCAACGGGATTGAATGTCGGATTGGCGATGTACGCGTCGACGCGGCCGCCGATCAGCAAGCGCCGTCGACCATCGATCTCGGCCCAGCGCACGCCGCGACTGCGCAAGGAGCGATCCTGGTAGCGGGTGAAGGCATCCTCGGCCTCGTAGTAGTGATTGTCGAAATCGAAAATCCAGGCGGCGTCGTTCACGCTGTGCAGATTATCGAATTTGACGCCGATATCAGAACTGGAGTCGACAGCGCCGTCGCCGCACCGCTACCTTCGCTGACGTGCCCCAGCCTGAAAATGACAGCCCGAGCCCGAGCGACGGGGCTGAGCGTCCGTCGCCGCTGGCCGACCTCGGTCTGACGATCGACGCCGTCGACGATCAGCTCCACGGGCGAGCCGAGGTGCGCTCGACCATGTGGTGCCCGGGCACCGACGTGTTGCGCACCTCGATCCTCGCCGCCTGGGCAGACACGATTCTCGGGCTGCTGGCGGTGCGAGTGATCGCACCGAAGGTTCCGGTGACGCTAGAACTCGACGTCCATCTCTTCGAGGAGATCCACGGCACCCCGACGGTCGAGCTGATCGGCAGCGTCGCCAAAGCCGGATCCAGCGTCCAAGTGTTCAGCCTCGACATCTACTCCTCCCCCGGGCACCGCGTCGGTTTTGGGCACAGCCTGTTCATAGCTTCGCCCGATCCCAAGCTGTCGATCCCGACCGGAGATTGGGCGCTGAAGGCCTTCGCCAAAAGGCGCGGCGTGCTGGGCGAACCCTTCGCCGAACGGGTCGGCTGCGTGCGCACCGGCATCGGGCAAGCAACGTTGGCCAACGACCCGACGCTGCTCAACTCCTCGAAGACGATGAACGGCGGCTTGTTGGCGCTCGTCGTCGAGGAAGCAGCGCTGTCGGCCTCACCGCGCCCCACGAGTCTGGCATCGCTGCAACTTCGCTTCCTACGCCCGGTCAGAACCGGCCCAGCGGTGGCCAATGCCGACATCCAAGCCGGGCTCGGGGAGATCGAATTGCGCGACACGGCAACCGATGCCATCGCCATCCTGGCAACCACCCGATTCGCAGAAAGCAGAGCGTGATGACCGCTACCTCAACACTCGCCAACAAGACTGTCGTCATTACCGGATCAGCAACGGGAATCGGTGCGGCCGTCGCTGCGCTGGCCCGAGAGCAGGGCGCAACGGTGATCGGCCTCGATATCCAGCCTGGCGCTGACACGATCTCCGTCGACCTCGCCGATCAGCAGTCGATCGATACTGCCGTCGCCCAACTCCCAGCGCAGATCGACGTGCTGTGCAACGTCGCCGGGGTGCCGGGCACGGCACCGGCGCCAACCGTGCTGGCTGTCAACTTTCTCGGCGGCATGCGCTACCTCAGCGAATCGCTGCGCCACCGTTTCACCAGCGACGGATCGGTGGTCAACGTAGCCTCCGCCGCTGGGGCCGGTTGGCAGATGATCGCCGCACAACTCGACGAACTGTTGGCCACGGCGGGCATCGCCGAAGGCCTTGCCTGGTACGAGCGAGCGCAACCGGCGATGCCGGTCTACAACTTTTCCAAGGCGGCGGCGATCAGATGGTCGATGCGCACCTCCTGGGCGTGGCGCGAGAGTGGACCACGGATGCTCAGCGTCAGCCCCGGCCCCGTGGAGACCAGAATCCTGGGCGACTTTCGGGCGACGATGGGACCGGCCGTCGATGTCGTTCGCGATCTGACCGGCCGCAACGCAACGGCGCAAGAGATCGCCGCTGTCGTCTGTTTCGCAGCGAGCCCAGCCGCCTCGTGGATGCGTGGCATCGACCTGGCGGTCGATGGTGGATTCAGCGCAGCGACGAGCAGCGGCGCTATCGACATGAGCATTTTCGCTGGCATCTAACGCCCGGGCGCAGCTGTGCCCGGGCGTCGGGTCAACCTCAGCCGAACTTGCCGTACAAGAACTGCGCCGTCATCGTCGCGTCGGGGAATGATCCGGTGACGCCAGAGGCCAGATAGCCCTGGTCGGAAACCAGCGTCTGTCCGTTGATCGCCGAGGCAGCGGCACTGCACAAAAAGACCAACGGGTAGGCCTGCTCCAGCGGGGTCGAGGCCTCCGAGCCGACCTCGGCGCGATAGTCGGCACCGAAACCGAGCCATGTCTCTTTGTTGGCCTGGGCTAGCGGGGTGTCGGTCGGCCCGGGGCAGATCGCATTGATGCGGATGCCGCGCTTGAACAACGGGTACGCCTGCTGGGCGACGTAGGCGCACATCGCCCGTTTCATCGACATGTAATCAGCCTTGCCGTTGGCGTGGGTCCACTCCACCGCGGCATCCCAATCGGAGGTCTCCAGCAGCTCCTTGATTTGGTCGATGTTCGGTTCCCAACCGAGCCCGGCGGCCGAGGAGATCATGCCGATTGCGCTGCCCCGTGGCAGCATGTCGCGCTCCAGCAGCGAGTCGATCAGGTAGCGGTGACCGATGAAGTTGATCCGCTCGATGCCTGGCGTCCCGTCGGCGACGCCAGCGCAGGAAAAGACAGCGTCAAACGTGCCGCTGCATGCCGCGATCGCCGCGTCGATCGACTCGCGCTCGGCGAGATTGACCTGGATTGCCGTGACCCCAGACTGGGTGATCCCGGCGTAGTCCATGACGACCAACTCGGCACCGGCGGACTGCAACAGTTCCGCGGCGGCGGCACCCATGCCGCTGGCTCCACCGACGACGAGAACACGCTTGCCGTCATAACGAAAGGCATCAGCAAGATTCATAGTTTCCCAAACTCCTCAACTCGGTCTGGACGGCGACGTTACCAGCGACGCGCCGGGCAGGCCGACCTCAGCCGTGAGCTTTCAGCGCAGTTCGAGTCGACCATGGCTGATCACCTTGGCGCTGCCACAGGTGGCTTCGAAGGCGAAACCGAGTTGGCCTGCGTCGTAGACCTGCACGGCGAGGCCCTCGCCGAGCATGGTTGGCGAGGCGAAGCGCACGGCGACGCGCCGCACCCGGCGCGGATCGCCCTCTGCGACGAGATCGACGACACCCTGTGCGCACAGCGCCATCGTGCACAGGCCATGGAGAAAGGGCCTGGGGAACCCGCTGCGCTGCGCGGCGGCAACCTCGAAATGGTGCGGCGACCAATCGCCGGCGACCTCGGCGTAGCGCCGAGGCATCTCCTCATCGACTGCCACCGTGTACGTACCGAGAGGGTGATCGCGGGCGGTTTCGTCAAAGGCATGGTCGGGCGGGGCGGCACCGACATCGTCGCAGCTGGTGCCGAGATAGACGGTCGTCCACCATTGTTCGACGACCAGCCGATCCTGAGTGTCGTAGCTGGCGTAGCGCAGCGTAGTGAGCACATTTCGCCCCGCTGGGCGGGCACCGTGGCCGTCGACCCAGGTGCGCAATCGCTCCCCTGGCTCGATCGGGCGGTGCAGGACGATGTCGTGTTCGCCGTGCACCCCACCGGTCGCCGAGCGCTGCACCTCGGCCGAGACCAGCGCCTCGCGGGCCTGGTTTTGGGCCTCCCAGATCTGCGTGACGATGGCCACCGGCGGGACCGCGGCGCCGGTCTGGGCCAGCGACGAGGGATCACGGGTGGCCGCCGCGTAGCGCTGCACGAGGTCGGCATCGAGGCAGGCGTCAAACGGCCCGACCCGCGTTCCCAACTGAACCCCAGGCGCGGTCATCGGCTCAACCGAAGTTCAGCGCCAACCCGGGCCGCGGCCAGGTCAATTCCACGAGACGACTCGAACGCGACAGGGTGACCACCGCCCGGCGATGGTCGGGGCCGCCAAAGGCAATGTTGGTGGTCACGTCATCGGGCACAGGGTAGACGTCGACCTCGGCGCCGTCCGGGGTGACGACGATCAGGCCGTCGGCGATGGCGCCGATGGCCAGGCGTCCATCGGCCTCGATCGCCATCGAATCGAGTGAGTACGGCGTGGCCACGACACACGTGCCGCCGTGGCGCACGGCCAGCGACCCCGGTGCCGGAATAACGACGCCGAAGTCGGCCAGGTCCCAGGCCCAAACGCGACCGGTGTGGGTTTCGGCGACATACACCCGGTCGCCGTTCGGTGACAGCCCAACACCATTGGCACCGAGTAATGGGAAGGCGACTTCGCGCACCTCGTCGCCGTCGGGCGGCAGGTAATACAGCCCGCCACGGTCGACGCTTTGGTGGCGCGCCTTGCCGAGATCGGTGAACCACAATCCCCCGGCGGCGTCGAACACGAGATCGTTGGGGCCGCGCAGTCGTCGCCCGGCGCTCGAGCCGTGCACTACCTCGACGGCCCCATTGGAGAGGTCGACCCGTTCAATCCAGCCGCCTTCAAAGCCTTCGGGCTCGTTGTTGTGCGTCGCCCGGTCGATCGGGATGCGTTTACCGAAGCCGTTGTCGCCCCAGCGGAACCCGCCGTTGTTGGCGATGTAGCCGTAGCCGCCGGGGCCGATCGCCAACCCGTTCGGGCCGCCACCGGGCCGAGCGACGACGGTGGTTGTGCCGTCAGCGATGCGCAGCACGGTGCCGGCGTCGATATCGACAACCAGCACCGACCCGTCGGCGCAGATCACCGGGCCTTCGGGAAAGCCGAGGTTCTCGCCGATGACGTCGAACTCGAGCGGCGGGTGAACGGTGGTCTTCACGAGCGACCGGCCAGTTTGAGCACGCGACGGGCGTTGTCGCTGAGGAACTTCGGCCAGACGTCGGCGTTCAGCGCCACGTCGTTCATCTCGCTCATGATCCGCTCCAGCTGCAGGCCCATCGGAAAGTAGCCGCCGTAAATGAAGCGATCGGCACCGCGGGTGTTGGCATAGTCGAGCATCTCCTGCGGGTAGTAGCGGGGGGCGAAGGCCGAGGTGGAGTAGTGCAGGTTCGGCCATTTCAACATCAGCTTCACCGCCAGATCGACCCACGGTTCGGCGCCGTGGCGCATGACGACGACCAACTCAGGGAAGTCATACAGCACCTGGTCGAGCAGTTCGACACGCTGACACATCGACGGCACCCGCGGCCCGGAAATGCCGACGGTGATGAACACCGGGATGCCGAGTTCCACGCACTTGGCATACACCGGATACATCAACGGGGCGTCGATGGCCACCTGCGGCGAGACCCCATGGGGGAACAGCGACACGGCGCGAACATCGAACAACTCCTGGGCGCGCACCAGGTCGCGGACAGCCTCCATGCAGCGGTTGGGATCGACCGAAATCGAGCCGACGAATCGATCGGGGTGATCGCGCAACGCCCGCTCACCCACCTCCGGAACGGCGCTGACGCTGATCAGGCCAACCTCGACACCGAATCGGTCCATCTCCGTCAAGGTGACGGCGACGGGGTCGGCGTCGGCATCGACCTCGGTGTGCGGCACGTCCTTGAACATGTATTGCGCCGGCATGACGAAGTTCTCGCGGGACTGGGCATCGCGCAACATCTGCTGGCGCATCGTTGCGTAGAGCACCTTGGGGTCGTTGGGGAAGCCGATCATGGTGTCGACGATGCCGGTGTCGATGCGTGCGCTCACCAGGCGGATGGTAGCGCAGCGCTCCGGCCCACCCCGAGGGCAACGCGGCAATCTCTGACATCGACGTCGAAATTGGACACACTGCTATTTTGAGCAGACGCGTCAGCGGCGACGCCGACACTGCCTCCGGCAAGATCGTCGCCCGCGAGCTGACCGTCACCTGAGCTAGTTCGAACGCTTCTTGGCCAGCATGCGATCGAGATTGGCCCGAAAGCGCGGCTCGTCGAACGAGGCCGATTCGGCGTCGAGCGCCCGGGCCAGCGAGGTGCCGACCGCGTTATGCAACGTTTCGTTGAGCAGACGCTTGGTCTCGCGCACCGATTGCGGCGGCAGCGCGGCGAGACGCTCGGCGAGGCCGATCGCCGTGGTCAACGCTTCGCCGTGGGGCACCACCCGGTTAGCGATACCCATCGCCACCGCCTCGGCGGCGCCCAGACGGTCGCCGAGCAGGATGTATTCCTTGGCCCGCAGCAAGCTGGTCAACAACGGCCAGGTCAGCCCGCCACCATCGGCAGCGACGAGCCCGAGGGCGACGTGAGGATCGGCGAAGTAGGCCTGCTCATCGACGACGACGATGTCGCTCATCGCCGCCAAGCTGCAGCCGAGACCCACCGCCGGGCCATTGATCGCGGCAACGATCGGCACGCGCACCGAGGTCATCGAACGCACGATCACGGCGGCTTCGGCCATGATCTCGGCGCGCAGTTCCACGTCGTTGGCCATCAGTTCGAGCAGCTGGAGGTCGCCACCGGCCGAGAATGCGCTGCCCGCGCCGGTGATGACGATGGCGTGCACCGCCGGATCAGCGTCGAGTTCTGCCCAGATCAGCGCCAGTTCGGCATGCAAGGCCTGGTTCGACGAATTGAGAGCGTCCGGCCGATTGAGCGTAACGATGCGCACGGCACCGCGTTCTTCGACCAACAGTTCCTCGTTTGGCCCTCGTGAGGTGATCAAGGTGTTCTCCGTTTCCATGACAGGGTGATGGTGGCTACAGGGTGTCGGCAAGTCGGCGCGCCAGGCGCCAGCGGCCATCCTCGCAGCGCAGTTCGTCACGATACCGACCGGCCAACGCGGCGGTAAAACCACCGTCACCCCGGGCGAAGAAGACGAAATCTGAGGTCGCCGTAGCACCGTCGCCGTCGATGTCGATCACCGTGTTGGCCAGCATGTGCTTGCCGCGCATCTCCGGTGCGCCGGTGGCGGCGAAGAACTTGCTCAGCCGCTCGTGCCCTGCCCGGCCGCGGCCGTTGAAGACGAACTCGGCATCGGCCGTGAAACAGTCGAGCAGGCTGACGACATCACCATCATCGACGTGGTAGCAGTACTCAGCGAGCAGGCGACGAATCGCTCGCTCGGCCAGCGTTGGGTCGTAAGTCGGGTCCCTGTCGGTGCCTTGGTCCATGTGTCGACCATAATCTGATGTCGACGTCGATTTCGAATGGGAGCCCGAGACGAAACTTGCCATCGGCTCTCCCGTGGTGACCATGAGCCCGCAACGTCATGCGCCGCGGGAGGTGAACGCTTCGATCGCCGAGTTGGCCCGATGGCATCGCGCGGATTGTCGCCGTCGTTCAAGTCACCCATGGCGCCGACGTTTACCGATGATGACCATCGCAACAAGGACTGATGGTC
This sequence comes from uncultured Acidimicrobiaceae bacterium, assembly GCA_963732585.1. GTDB lineage: Bacteria > Actinomycetota > Acidimicrobiia > Acidimicrobiales > Ilumatobacteraceae > WLMZ01. The sequence goes on from CAVSZY010000001.1 coordinate 95,619, forward strand.
TGCACACGGTTAGTTTTCGAGTGTGACTCGCAAAGTGATCATCGACACGGACCCTGGCATCGACGATGCCATGGCCATCTTTTATGCGCTCGCCAGCGAGCAACTTGATGTGATCGGGCTGACCACCGTGTCGGGCAATGCGCACGTCGAGGTGTGCACCGAGAACGCGATTCGTTTGCTCGATATCGCCGGCCGGGCTGATATTCCCGTGGCGCACGGCGCAGCTCGACCACTCGCCGCGGAGTATCTCGGCGCAGCCGACGTCGTCCATGGCGTCAACGGCCTGGGTGACATCCCGTTGGCCGCCGTTACGCGCCAACCTCACCGCCTCAATGCCGCGCAATTCATTATCGAGCAGGTACTCGCCGCGCCTGGCGACATCACCCTGATCCCCATCGGCCCGCTGACCAACATCGCTTTGGCCATGCTGCTGCGTCCGGATCTTGCCGAGCACCTCGCGGGCATGGTGATCATGGGCGGCAACGCCTTCTGCCCCGGCAACGCGTCGCCCGCCGCCGAAGCCAACATCCTCATGGACCCCGAGGCAGCCGATCTCGTCTTTGGAGCAAACTGTCCGATCGTGATGTGCGGGCTCGACGTCACCGAACGCACGGTAATGTCCAGCGCGCAGATCGATGCGCTGGGTTCGATCGCCCAGCCACGAGCCCAGTTCGCCGCCAAAATTCTGCCGTTCTATCGCGACTTCCATCGTCGTCACGGCGGCCCCGATGGCATCTTCGTGCACGACAGCACATGTATCTCCTATTTGATCGCCCCCCAGCATTTCGACTCGGTGCAGCACCCGATTCGCGTCGATTGCGGTTCCAGCGTTGGCCGCGGCAAGACGCTGCCCGCGCTGCGCCACACCCCGAGCACCGGCCCGTGGGACGCCCGCCGACCGGTGACGATCCTCACCGCCGTTGACTCCGACGCCGTGGTCAGCTTGGAGCTAGAGCACCTCGTTCGCGATCTGGGAGCCAGCGCGTAACTGTTCTCGAAGCCGGTCTACGGGCCGAGGTTGCGCGCGATCACGCTCTGCCTACTCCAGTGAGCACGACGGCGCGGGCGCCATGGTCGGCGATGATCTCGGCGCACGCAGCGCGCAACGATCCGGCGAGTGCGTGATCGATGGCGTTCAGCCGCTCGGGCCGGTTGAGTCGCAGGACGACGACGCCATCAGCGCCGTGTTCGAATTCGAGCGCCGCGCTCAAGAGGCCGCCGTTCGTTTTGGTGGGCGGTCGGCGAGACCGTCAGCGGTGTGGAATCGGCAACGGCAGCGGGCGATCCGCCAACCTCGCGCCGTGCGCACCAACTCGTCGGTGTACACCGCATAGCGCTGGCGGTCCGTGCCGCGCTCGACGAACAGCAGGTTGCGTGTTGTGCGCGCCGCGTCGCCGTCGAGGTCGATCACCGCCGGGCCACCGAGGTGAACACCTCCGGGTGCCGCCGTGGCCATTCCCCGCAATCCGTCATGGCCTTCAAAGGTGGTGCCGTAGACCTCGTAGACCGCCTCGGGGGTGAACAGGTTGACCCAACCGTCGACATCATCGAGATCGAGATATAGGCAGTAACGTGCGAGCAGGTTGCGGATCTCGGCGTGATCGTCGGTCATTGAAGGCATGTCTCATCCTGATGCTGTTTGCTCAAACCCGCAAGCATTCTGACATCGACGTCGACTTTGAGTACGATCGAGCGATGGATCTCGATCACTTTCGGACAGCCGCCAGCGCGTGGCTCGACGAGTTCGCCGACGACCTGCGGCCCACGTTTGACGGCCATGGCACGCTCGACGAACAGGTCGCCCAGAACCGCAAAGTGATGCGCCTGGCCTTCGACGCTGGCTGGATGCGGTGGGGCTGGCCGCAGCGGGTAGGTGGCTTGGGTGGTTCGCCGCTGTTGCGCGCCTGCCTCGGCGAATTGCTCAACGACCGGGATCTTGTCGAAGCCGGCTTCGCCTCGTTCCACGAGGTCTTGGCGCCAACGATGATCGACTTCGCACCTGCGGAACTGGCCGCCGAGATGGTGCCACGTCTATTCCGCGGCGACGAGATGTGGTGCCAAGGCTTTTCCGAGCCGGGCACCGGCTCGAACCTGGCCTCGTTGTCGTGTCGGGCGGTGCCCGCTGACGACACCTGGGTGGTCAATGGCCAAAAGGTGTGGACCAGCCTGGCGCAGTACGCGCAGCGTTGTGTGCTGCTCACCCGCACCGGCACCCCCGAGTCGGCTCACCGCGGCATCACCGCCCTGTTTGTCGATATGGACTCCCCCGGCATCACCATCCGCCCGATCGAATCGCTGCATGGCACCGCCGAGTTCACCGAGGTGTTCTTCGACGACGTCGTCGTGCCGACGTCGCGCATGCTCGGCGGCGAAGGGCAAGGCTGGGCGGTGGCCATGGACCTGCTGCCCTACGAGCGCAGCACGGCGCTATGGCATCGAGCGGCCTACCTGCGCAGCCGCCTCACGGAGGCGCTCGCTCAGGCACAGGTCGACGACATCGATGCTGCCCGCCTGGGCGACACAGTGCTCACGTTGGCGGCGTTTCGGGCCCGCTCCCGAGCCACGCAACATCGCTTCGACCAGGGCGACAAGCTCGGCGCGGAAACCTCGATCGACAAGGTGCTGCTGGGCGCGGCGGAGCAAGCGGTGTTCGACACGATCGCCGAGATGCTGGCCAGCGACATTGTCGCTGGCGACGATCCGACTGCCGAAAAATGGCGCAGCGAGTACCTCTACTCGCGGGCCGCGACGATCTACGGCGGTAGTTCCGAGATACAGCGCAATATCGTCGCCCGCCGCCTGCTCGACTTGGGGAACGATCGCTGATGGACGCTGAAGATCTGCAACTGTTTGCTCGCAGCTTGGCCGATGCCACCTCGCGATTCGGCGGCGCCGAACTCGATGAGGCATTGGGCGAACTGGGCTGGTTCGATGCCCTCGACGTCGAACCGCGCGCCGCGATTTCGACGCTGTTCGAGCTGCAAGGCCGCGACGCAAACGTCTCGAGCGGCACGTCGCGTGCGTTGTCGACGGTGTTGTCGATGGCGCTGGACAGACCAGCGGGCCCGAGCGTGATCTTGCCGTCGTTGAACTCATGGCGTCCGCCCGGCAACGGTACGGGCGACGGCGTAACGGTCAACGGGCTGTTGTTGGGCCAACTCCACGAGATCGCCACCGTGGTGGCGTCGATCGGTGCCGACGTCGTCGCCGTCGACGTGCCGGTCGCCTCATTGACGACAGAAGCGATCGGCGGCCTCGATCCGCGACTTGGCTTGACTCGGGCGCGCGGCACCATCGCCTCGCCAGCGCCGACCCCAGTGCCCTGGAAACGAGCGGTGCGCATGGCCCGATTGGCCTTGGCCCAGGAACTGATTGGATGCTCGCGGGCAATGCTCGATCTGGCCCGCACCCACGCCTTGGAACGGGTGCAGTTCGATCGGCCGATCGCCGGATTTCAGGCGGTGCGCCATCGCCTGGCGGAGACCTTTGTGGCCATCGAATCGGCGGCGACGATGGTCGACGAAGCCTGGGAGGACGACGCTGAGGTCACCGCCGTGTTGGCCAAGGCACTCGCCGGGCGCGCTGCACGAACGACGGCGCGGCACTGTCAGCAGGTGCTGGCCGGCATCGGCTTCACCCTCGAGCATCCGTTTCACTTCTTCTTGAAGCGGGCCTTGACCCTCGATGAGCTCTTCGGCTCGACGCGCAGCCTGACGCTTGAGCTCGGCCGGGCGTCGATCGCCTCCCGTCAGCTTCCACCGGCGCGCCCGCTGTAGCGCGGTTCGGCGCGTCCAGCGGTCACAGATCGTTGGCGTCGATCCCCAACTGGGCAAGCGCCATCGGGGCGATGAAATCGATGGCGAAACTCATGTTCCTCAACCGCCGATCGCTGCTGTGGCCCTGTTCGAACAGCCAGGCGCCGACGCACATGATCGCCAACATGCGAAAGGCGCCGAAGGCTCGGAACCAATCACGATGTTCCAGCGTGATACCCGAGCGCGCCTCATAGCGAGCGATCATCTCCTCGGCGGTGATCGAATCCGGCACCGTGTTGATCGACCCGGGCATCGTCCACAAGATCTCGGCGTAACCGATGTCGCCGCGCGGGTCGCCGAGCCCGGCCATTTCCCAGTCGTAGACGGCGCTGACCTCGTCGCCGAGGAAGGCGAAGTTGCCGGGTTTGGCGTCGCCGTGAACCATCGTCACAGTGGGATGCTGGCCAGGCCAGCGGGCCTCCAATTCGGCGATCAAGCGTTCCAGAGCGGCACCGGGCTGCGGGCGGCAGCGGCGAATCTCGCTCACCCAATGATCGACCTCGCGACGCAACGCATCGCCGCCCGGATTGCCGTCCCGACTGTCGCCGCCGGCCAGCAGCGAAACCAGCCCGGTGGCATGAATGTCGACGGCGTGCATCGCCGCGATCTGGTCGATCATGCTCTCGCACATCCGCCGCGCCCGCCCCGGATCGGCGATCAACTCCTCGGGCAGCGTCATCTCAAAGACCTCACCGGAGAGCCGCTCCATGACGTAGAACTCGCGACCGAGCACCGCCCCCGTGGGCTCATGCCACAGTGCCCGCGGGGACCGCACGGGCGTCGATTCCAACGCTCGAAGAATCTCGAACTGGCGCTTGAGATCGTACGGTTCGAGCAAACCGGGCGACGGTGGCCGCAGCCGAACGACGGCATCTTCGTGGCGGTCGACGCCAGCACTGCACCAGTCGACAGCGAGCAGCAATGTCTCCGCGGAATGGCCGAGCGTGGCCCGATCAAGCCCGGAGATGTGCACATTCTCGGCGTCGGGGATCTGCCCCACCAGCCAGGTCGTCAAACGTCGCGCAATGTCGTCGTCATCCATTGAATCGAATCCGTATCTGGTCGTAGGCGCGGGCAAAGGTGGCCGGCATGATCTGCGGCTCAGCAGGGTCGATCAGCTCCCAATCGGGCATCCGTTTGAGCATCTCTTCGAACATGATGCGGATCTCCAGGCGAGCGACGTGAGCCCCGAGGCACAGGTGGGTGCCGAACCCGAAGGCGACATGGCGGTTGCGTGCCCGGGTCACGTCGAGCAGCTCGGGGTTGTCGAATGCCCGCGGATCGCGGTTCGCCGAGCCGTAGAGGAGCAGCAGCTCGTCGCCTTCGCGTATCTGCTGACCTGCGAGTTCGTGGTCGGCGGTGGCCGTGCGGCGCATGTTGAGCACCGGCGACACCCAGCGAATGAACTCCTCCACAGCGCTCGATTTCAACAGTTCCGGCTGTTGGCGCAACAGCTCTCGCTGCGTCGGCTGCAGCGCCAGCTCACGGATCATCGTGCCGATGACGGTGCGCGTCGTTTCCGCGCCGCCATCGAGCACCAGCAGCGTTTCTTCCAACACGTGGGCCGTGTCCCAACCGGCGGTGCTGGCCCACAGCGAGATCAGATCATCCTGCGGGTCGACGCGACGCTGACGAATGATCTCACTGGTCGTGGCCATATAGTCCTGAATCAGCGCCGGGATATCAGGGTGGGTGACGTGCGGCGGGCCGTCCGGCGAGGTCTGGCCGGCCAGGAACATGATCTGCTCCGACCAATAACGAACCTTTTCCCACATTTCCGGTGGGTAGCCGAGCGTGTCGGCGATAACGATCGCTGGCAGCCGTGAAGCGATCGCCTCGATCGCCTCGCACTCCCCGAGCGGTATCACCGCGTCGAGAATCTCGGTGACGATGCCACGCACATACTCCTCGTGACTGGCGACCGAGTGACGCGTAAAACGGCGCGCGACCAAGGCCCGCTGGGCGAGATGCTCAGGGTCGTCGAGGTTGATCATCGACCTATCGGCGCGTTGATCGAGATGCGGACGGGAACCGAAGAACGACGAGTACTTGCTGCGGTCGCGCTCGACCGCGACGATGTCCTCATGGCGCGAGATCGCCCACAGGCGCTGCACCGGATCCCAGAACACGGGGGCCTCGTCGCGCAGCCAACGGTAGGCGTCCCACGGGTCGACGTAGAACTGCGGGTCGAGAACGTTGATTCGCTGCATAGCGGCTGACACCGTCACATCAACTGCACGCGGCGGTCCGATTCGGCGGTGAGACCGAACTCGGGCCACTCGCCCATCATCAGGCTTTCCATGATCCCGTAGCCAACGGCGTCGCCCTCGCGCACCCTGATCGGGGTATCGCGCAGCTGGCCGAGTTGCGCCAGCATCTCGTCGTCCCACGTGTCGGCGATGTGCTCGCCGTCGAGGTGCAGCTTGCCCATCCACACGCCGTGCTTGTGGCCCTTCCACGGTCCATAGCCGCCGGGCTTGAGGAAGAAACCCGATTCGCCGAGCGCCTCGACTTCGATGGTCCGCTCGACACCATCTTCCATCACCAACAACAACTGACCGCGCTTGACGAATCGGGTGCGGGTGTCGTACTCCATCTTCGATTCCGCTGAACGCACGGCAGTTTGGCGCCCGTCGTCTTCGTTGATGTGCGCCGACGTGTGGCTCCAGCCACCGCCATAGATCTGCACCGAGGCCTCGTAGTGGCTGCCGTCGGGACGGCCGAAGAACATCGGCGACCATTTCATCTCGCCCTTGGGCTGCACCGCCGGGGCGGTGCGCTCCGGCGGCTTGGAGAGATCCCCGACCGGGTTGCCGACACCTTGGCGCACGCCCCATGAGTGATCGCGGAACCCGAAGCAATTCTCGCCATCGAGCTGATAGGTCTGCCCGGCGACGGTGATCGTTCCCTTGACCCAGCCGCCTTGGTGATAGCGCACAACGTTGACCTCGACACGCCCGGTGCGTCGATTGCGCACCATGTTGCGATCCTCGAAGAACGGCGGCGTGACGCCGGTGAGCACGAGATCAAACGAGATCGGCTGAATGTCGTTTGGTTCCAGGCGAACGCGCACCGACTTCAGCGGATCGACGATGTCGTAGACCAGCGGGCCGATCGAGGCGGCCTCCGGCGCGCTGTACAACTCGCGGCTGGCCCGCACGGTCCACTGCTCTCGGCCGCGCGAGACGCCCGCGAAACCGTCGATGATGCCGCGGTTGGGATACTTGCCGAGCCCGAAGTCGGCCTGCACCGAGCCATCGGTACTGGCGATCGAGACCCAAATTTTCTCGGTCCATGCCAGATCGGATTCCGACACTGTGGCGAAGGTATCGATGATCTGGTGGTTCATGCCTTCGTCTGCGCCGTGCAGGGCGCCAATGTCACGAATTGCCATCTGCCAACCGTCCTTTCAAGAGATCCGCCGCCGCTGGGCCGGCGAAGGTGGTGAAATCGGGGCCACGCCGCAGCGAATGCCCGCCGTCGACCCCGATCGTTTGCCCGGTGATCCAGCGGCTGTCGTCGGACAACAAGAAGCGCACCAGCAAGGCGACGTCGTGCGGTTCGCCGACGCCGTTCATCGGCGTGTTCTCGATGTAGCTGCGATACACCGCTGAGCTTGGCGGCACGGCCTGCATCACCTCGGTGGAAATGAACCCTGGACGCACCGAGTTGAAGCGCACGCCGAGGGCACCGTATTCGTCGGCGGCGTTGTGCATCATCGATTCGATCGCCGCCTTGGCCACCGGGTAGGCCCCGAACCACAGGTGGCTGACGGCACCGGCGATCGAGGACATGCCGACGAAGGAGCCACGCGTCTTGGCCAATTCGGGGACCGAATGTTTGACGCTGAGAAAGGTGCCGAGGACGTTCAGTTGCAGGACGCGCATGTACTCGTCGGCGTCGGCGAGGTGATAGGGCTTGAGCCCGCCACCGCCACCGGCGTTGGCGACAAACCCGTGGATGCCGCCGTACGTCGACACCGCTGCGCCGACCAGGCGCTGCACATCTGCTTCGACGGTGATGTCGGCGATGACCTGTTGCACGTCGCCGCCAGCGGCGCGGATGTCATCGGCGACGGTGCTCAGCGTCGCCTCGGTACGCCCGCAGATCGTCACGGCCGCTCCCCCGGCGGCGAGCAGCTTGGCGCATGCCGCGCCGATCCCCGTGCCGCCACCGGTGACGATGATGCTTCGACGTTCAGACATTGGCTCTCCTGTGGCTACTTCTGGCTATTTCTGATTTTTCTGGCTATTTCGGCGGGAAACGCAGCGCACCATCGAGGCGGAAGTTCTCGCCGTTGAGGTAGTCGTTGCGGATGATCGATTCGACGAGCAGCGCAAACTCATCGGGGCGGCCCATGCGTTTCGGGAAGACGACATTGGAGACGAGGCCTTCCTTCAGTCGCTCGTTGGCGCTGAGCATCAGCGGCGTGCCCATCGTGCCGGGGGCGATCGCACAGACACGGATGCCGACAGCGGCTAGGTCGCGGGCTAAGGGCAGGGTCATGCCGAGGATCGCTGCCTTTGCCGCAGCGTAAGCCACCTGCCCGGCTTGGCCTTCGAGCCCGGCGAGCGAGCCGGTGTTGATCACCACGCCGCGCTGGCCGTCGTCGTCGGGTTCGTTGGCGCTGATGGCGACGGCGGCGAGGCGAGTGACGTTGAAGGTACCGATGGCGTTCATCGCCATCGTCATCGTGAACGCTTCCTTGTCGTGCGGCGAGCCGTCACGGGTCAGCGTGCGCCCGGCACCACGGATGCCGCCACCGGCGACATTGACGACGACCGAGAAGATCCCGACCGTATGGGCAAGTTCGATCGCGGCGTGCACATCGTCGTCGTTGTTGATGTCGCCACTGGTCGCCACAGTGCGAGTGCCGAGTTCGTCGGCGAGCGAGCGAGCGCCGGCGTCATCGCGATCGAAGATCACCACTCCTGCGCCGAGTTCGACCAGATGGCGTGCTGTTGCCGCCCCAAGCCCGCCCGCGCCGCCGGTGACGATTGCTGATCGACCGGTCAGTTCCATTGCCCCTCGGTTTCGCTCATCCCGCACGCACAATAAGTGAAATTGACATCGACATCAAACCGAGCGCGTCCTCCCGTCGCCGGTGAGAATGCTATTCTACAGAATCGAGATCAACGTATCCGGGGGACCGTCGCCAATGGATCACACACAGGCCCACCTTCACGCCGCTCAGCCGTTGGCGCAACGTAGCGGGCCGTTGACCGATGTGCGGGTGATCGATCTCACCGCCGCGCTCTCCGGACCGTTTTGCACGATGTTGCTCGCCGACATGGGTGCCGACGTGATCAAGGTCGAGCCACCGAAGGGCGATTTCACCCGCTCAGGCGGGCCGTTCACCTCCGGCGACAAGGAGCGGAACTATGGCGGCTACTTCGCTAGTGTCAACCGCTCCAAGCGAAGCATCGTGCTCGACCTGCAGCAGGAACCGACCGCAATACGCTGCGCGAACTGGTGCGCACGGCCGATGTCGTCGTCGAAAACTTTCGCGTCGGCGTGCTCGACAACTTGGGCCTGAGCTACGAGGAACTAGCAGTGATCAACCCGCGAATCGTCTACGGAGCCGTGCGTGGTTTCGGTGACCCGCGAACCGGTGAGAGCCCGTACGCAACCTGGCCGGCCTTCGACGTCGTCGCGCAGGCTATGAGCGGCTTGGTGGCGTCGACGGGTGAGCCGGGAACGTTCGGCACGCGAGTTGGACCGAGCGTCGGCGACATCTACCCGGCAACGCTGCTGGCGCTCGGGATCACCGCCGCGGTGCACGAGGCGCGGCGCACCGGGCAAGGCCAGTTCGTCGATGTGGCGATGTACGACGCGCTGGTGGCGATGTGCGAGGAGACGATCTATCGCTATAGCTATTGGGGTCGCAAAGACACGCCGCACGGCAACATGCACCCCATTCATCTGCCGTTCGGGATCTTCGCTACTGCCGATGGAGCGTGTTCGATGGCTGCGCCGACTAACCACTGGCCGATTCTGTGCGAGTTGATCGGACGGCCGGACCTGATCGACGACGAACGAACGCGAGACAATCGGGCCCGCAACGCCAATCGGGCGATGGTGATGGAGATCGTCGAAGGTTGGATGGCGGCCCACACGACCGCTGAAGTGCTCGAGATTCTTGGCGGGAAGGTGCCCGTTGGACCGGTGAACAGCAATGAGATGCTCTTCGACGATCCCCACCTGCGCAAGCGCGAGATGCTCGTTGCCCTGGAGACTCCGGGCTCCGAGCGCCCGACCGTGTTCGCCAACTCACCGATCAAGTTCAGCCGCACCACATCGGGCGCCAACCGCCGGGCACCACTGTTGGGCGAGCACAGCGACGAAGTACGCGCCGAGATCGAGCAGCGCCGACAAGGGTGAGCGGTCAGCTGGGAACGAGGTGGGGCCGCAGTGCGTCGACCCAGATCTGGTAGCCAGCCCCGTTGAGGTGGGTTCCGTCGCCGGACAAGTCCTTGCGCAAGGTGCGGTCGGCAGCGGCCAGCAATGGCCAGACGTCGACCCACGCAGCACCGTATTTGGCCGCCAAGTCCTGGTAGCGACGATTGAGCTGCTCGATTTCGTCGATCAACGACTTCGACCTGGGCATCACGCTGTTGACCAGCAGCAGCGCCTCGGGGGCCATCTCTCTGATCCGGCCGAGCAACGTGTCCATCTGCGCGGCGATGTCATCTACCTTGTGCGACGCTCCCAAGCCAGCTAAATCGTTGGTGCCGATCAGCAACGAGATCGCCACCGGCGCGTGCAACGCGCTGTCCAACCGGGTGATGACACCACCGACGCTGTCACCGCCGATGCCACGATTGAGCGTGGCGAGCTCTGGAAACCATTCCGCCCAGATGCCTTGTTCGGTGATGCTGTCACCGAGGAACACGACTCGCCCCGGCGGCGCCTTCGCCAGCGCCTCGAACTGCGATCGTCGCATGCTCATTGCCTTATTGAGAATCGGGCGAAGAACGCGGTAGAGCAAACGCATCGGAACCATCAACCGACCTTAGTCAGGCACCGAGATGCTCAACCCCGTCACACGACGATCCGGAACCATGTGCACCCACCACAACATTCTCAAACACACCGCCAACTACCAACTGCACAGCGAACCCGACGGCACCATCACCACCACCCGCCCCAACAACGCCAAACTCAAACCACCCGACGCCGCCCGAGCGTCCTGTCAGGCGGCGACTACCATCGGTTGTGATGACCACGCTCGCTGAAGTGCTGCTGGCCCATGCCGAGGATGATCGACCCGGCTTGCTCCACGAGGATGGCACCTGGGCATTTCGCGAGATGATCACCGAAGGCCGTCGACGGGCTGCGTTGTATGAGCAGCTGCATGTCGCCGGCCAGCCACGACACATCGGCGTGCTGCTCGACAACGCTCCCGACTACCTGTTCTGGCTGGTTGCTGCGGCCATCTCCGGTTCGGTGATCGTCGGCATCAACTCCACCTACCGTGGCGCGCAGCTCGCCCAGCTGATCGACCATTCAGATTGCGAGATCCTCGTCACCTCGCAGGAGTTCGCCGGTCTGCTCGCCGACGCAGACCACACCGTCGCCGATGATCGGGTGTTGTTCATCGACGATCCGGCGCACCACGCACGCTTGGCCGCAACCGAACCCTTCGACGAAGCGCATGCCCCGATTACCGATGACGACCTCTTTCTGCTGATCTTCACCTCCGGTTCGACCGGCTTGCCCAAGGCGGTGCGCTGCACGCAAGGCCGAATTGCCCGTGCCGGCGGCCACGTGGCGATGATCGCGGCCCTCGGCGAGAACGACGTGATCTACTCGCCGCTGCCGTTCTTCCACTCCAGTTCGTTGTTCACCGGATGGGCGGCCTCGCTCGCCGCGGGCATCCCGATCGCCACCCGACGGCGATTCTCGGCTTCGAAAACCATGGATGACGTGCGCCGCTACGGAGCGACGATGATGACCTACACCGGCAAGGTGCTGAACTACATCCTCGCCGTTGCCGAGACGACCGCCGATGCTGATGTTCCACTGCGTCTGGCGGTCGGCAACGAGGCCTCGCTGCAGGACATCAGCGAATTTGCCCGCCGATTCGGGTGCACCGTGCGCGACTCGTATGGCTCAACGGAGGGTGTCGTCATCATTCGCCGCGACCCGTCGATGCCGGCGGGCGCACTCGGCCAAGCGAACGACACGGTGCGGGTCTTTGATCCCGACAGCAAGCTGGAATGCCCACCGGCGATCTTCGACGAGCACAGACGGATAGTCAACCTCGACGTCGCCGTCGGTGAGATCGTGGAAACGCAACCGACGTCTGGCTTCGAGGGTTACTACAAGAACGAGGCCGCGGGACGCGAGCGTTTCCGCGACGGCTGGTATTGGTCGGGCGACCTCGCCTACCGCGATGCCGAGGGCTGGTTCTACTTCGCCGGGCGTTCCAACGAATGGCTGCGGGTCGACGGTGAGAACTTCTCGGCGGCTCCGGTCGAGGCGATCATCGCCCGCCACCCCGATGTGCGCTCGGTCGCGGTCTATGCCGTTCCCGACGTCCCGGTCGGCGACAGGGTGATGGTCGCGCTCGAGTTGTGGCCGGGCGCCACCTTCGACGCTGCAGCCTTCGACGAGTTCTTGGGCGCGCAGGCCGACCTTGGCCCGAAATGGCTGCCGTCGTACCTGCGCATCGACGAGGAATTGCCGAAGCTGGCCAGCATGAAGATCGACAAGACCCGCTTGCGTCGCGAGATGTGGCACGCCGACCAGGTCTTTGCTCGCCAGGCCAGGGGTCAGCCTCTACTGCCCTTCAGCGCCTGAGGCCAGATCGGCCGACGATGATCAAGCGAAGCGGGCGATGATGTTCGGCAGGTCAACGCTGGTGCGAATGCCCGCGGCCGCGTCGCAGACATAGGGCACGGCGTTGACGGCTCGGTGAGCGGTGTAGCCAGGGGCCATTTCGGCCATCCGGTCGAGCCCGAAAGGGAAGTTGATCGACACGTCGAGTGGCGTGTCGCCAAAGACGTTGACTCGCCAACCCGTTGCCTGCAGTGGCCAGTGGGGCTCCAACTCCTCGGTGCAATACCAGTTCGCGCGGAACTGAAGCAGTGTCTCGCCATTGCGTTTGCCGACGGCGAGTATCCGTTACCCGGCGACTGTGCCGGCTTCGATCGTGCCTGCGGCGATCTCGATGGTGCGGGTGGCGACGGCTATTTCGCCGCTGCCCTCGATGCTGTCGAGCGGCAAGCCGAGGGCATCGGCGACCAAGGCCAGCGATGGCCCGAAGCTGACCGCACCATGGGTGAAGCGGCGCTGGGCGATCTCGGAAGGTGTGCGCCCGAACCCCATCACGTTGAACAACAGATCCGGCGACGGGCGTTGCGACAGATTGGCGAACTCGTCGATCTCCAGGCGGTCGAGCCGACGTTGCAGCGAGGTGAGTACAAACGGCAGCGCCTCGGTGATGAAACCCGGGCTGCTGCCCGTGCTGTGGATCGATGAGTTGCCGACGATGCAGGCGGCTTCGATTCGGGCCCGCAACCCGGGTTCCATGCTCTCGCGGCGATGGAACTCGCCGCGGGTGGTGACGACGTTGCTGCCCGATGCCAGCAACGTGCAGACCTCGTCGGCGTTCAGCGACTTCGGCATGTACAGCACGCAGTCGGCCCGAAGGGCAACGATCTCGTCGATGCTCTGTGTGGCCAACACTCCAGTCGGCGTGAGCCCACACAACTCGCCGGCGTCCGTGCCAACCTTGGCGTCGCCGTACACCCACAGGCCGACAAGTTCAATGCCCGGGTGTTTGATCACGGCCCGTAACGAGCGCGTGCCGATGTTGCCGGTGGCCCACTGCACAACCCTGATCGATCGATCGAGACTTTCCTTCACAACACCCCCAAAAACTTCGAGCATCCGACCGCGTCGGTCGCCGTCGCGAACGGGGATGCCACCGATCGTGGAGACCTTAATCTGGCGCGGCTCGCGGTCGAGCAGATCTGCTGTGGCTATCTGCGCCGTGTTCTGGCCCTGGCGATTGAAATCGCGAACCGGGAACGCAACCTTGTCGATGCCAGATCGGAGTCAACGCCTGATGCTGCGACCTGGCCGATCGACTCGACGTCGACATTGACGTCAATTTCGTGTTCAAATGCGGTGATGAATCAACGCCCTCGGTTACAGGACAAGGTTGCGGTCGTCACCGGGGCGGGATCGGGCATCGGACGGGCGATTGCGCAACGGATCGTCAGCGATGGCGGCCGAGTTGTCGCCGGCGACATCGACGACGAAGCCTTGGCGGCGCTGGCAGCCAGCCTCGGGGACGGGTGCCAGACACTGCGCTGCGATGCGACCGACGAGCACGGCCCGGCGCAGCTGGTGTCGCACGCCGTCGAACGGTTCGGCCGACTCGACATCGCCGTGGCCAACGTCGGCGGCGGAGTCGGCGGGTTGATCGTCGACCAGACCCTTGCCGGTTGGCGGGCGGTCATCGATCTCACCCTGACCAGTTGCTTTCTGACGATTCAAGCCGCAGCTCGGGCGATGGCTGACAACGGATCGATCATCGCCATTTCCAGCCTCAGCGCTGTCCAACCCGGCCGCGCCGTCGGTGCCTATTGCGCAGCCAAAGCTGGCGTCGTTGCCCTGGTCGACGTCGCCGCGTTGGAGCTCGGTGGGCGCGGCATTCGGGTCAACGCCGTCGCCCCCGGTTTGGTGCGCACCAACGCCACGGAGATGATGTGGCGAATGCCGGCGCTGGTTGAGGGATACGTCTCCAACACCCCACTCGGACGCCATGGCATGCCCGACGATGTCGCCGCGGCCGTCGCGTTTTTGGCCTGCGACGACTCGTCGTACATCACCGGGCACACGCTGCTGGTCGATGGCGGCGCGCACCATCTCAGCTACCCCGATACCCGCCGCATCATGACGCCCAACCCGCCCCAGCCAGCGGAGCCAACGATGCCGCTCAGCGCGTCCCCGCCCGAGGATTCCTAAGCCCGGCGCGGCCTGGCAGCGACCTCAGCGGCTGCTTCGCCGCCGTCGACGAGCACGTCGATGCCGCAGACGAATGACGACTCGTCGGAGATGAGGAACGCCGCGACTGCCGCGACCTCTGCGGGGTCGGCCAACTCGCGGCGCGGCGAGGTTTCCAGCATGCGGCGCATCATCGGTTGATTGTCGAGCTCCAGTCGCCCCATCGGCGTGTCGATCGAACCTGGCGAGAGCGAGTTGACCCGGCCACCGCGGCGGCACCACAGCGCCGAGGCCCGCCGCGCCGCGTTGATCACGCCGACTTTGGAGAGCCCGTAAGCGATGCCGCTGTTGGGCACCAAGGCATCGACCTTGTCGAGAAAGTCGCTTGCCAGCGGATCGTCGATCAGCGCCATCTGCTCGGCGGTGGCGTACGGGCCAAAGCGGTGTGCCGCGTTGGAGGCGAAGCACACGGCGGCCGAACCAGCCACGACGAGCGGCTCGAAGGCGTTGAGCAACAGTTGCGTGCCAACAAGGTTGACCTGCATCACGCGCCGCGCGCTGGCCATCGTCGGCGAAAGTCCGGCGGCGTGGATCAGGCCGCGGAATTGTCCGGCATCGCTGACCTGCTGCGCCAGCGCTGCGCCAGCGGACGGGTCTGCAATGTCGTAACCGAGAGCGATCACGCCGTCGATGCGCGGCGGCTGCAGGTCGACAGCGAAGACGATGTCGGCCATCTGGCGGGAGCGCTCGACACAGGCCCGGCCCATCCCGCTGGCGGCTCCGGTGACCACAATTGCCGTCTGGTTCATTGGGGCAGGTTAATACCGACGTCAACTTCGAAGCGATCCAGTGGTGTTGGCTACGATCCGCAGCAGCAGGCATCAAAGGGGAACGACATGACCAACCGTCAGCGCCGGGGCATTTCGCTGTTTCGCGGCCGTCAAGCACCTGGCCTCTTCGAGTCTGGCACGATGTCGCCGCCGACGATGGACGCCGACGATATGCGCGAGGTGGCCAAAGACGGCCCGCGGCCGAAGCACGCGGCCGACGGCAATCATGACGCCGTGCTGTTTCGTGGCGAGGGCGACGACGGGTTCAGCCTGGTGCGCGCCTGGTTCGGGCCGCATTTCGTCCTCCCCCGCCACACCCACGACAGCGACTGCCTGTATTACGTGGTCGAGGGTTCGCTGATCATGGGGTCGCAGACGCTTGCGGTCGGCGACGGATTTTTTGTGCCATCGGATTCGCCGTATGCGTATCAGGCCGGGGCGGATGGCGTCGTCGTGCTCGAGTTCCGCACACGCACATCGTTCGGGATGAACATTCTTGGTGGGCAGGTCGAGCGCTGGCGGCAGATGGCTGTCGTCGCGCAGGAGCACGGCGAGCGGTGGGCAGCGATGCGCGCCGAGATCACCGCCCGGCCTTCTGAACGCTGAAAGACGTCAATCGCCCGTCGACGTTCATCCAGCGGCCAGCGACGGGTGGTCAAAGATGGCGAGGGCACGTCGCAGCGCCGCAGCGTCGCCGACGACGGTCGCTTGGCCAGCGGCGAGCACCTCGGCCATGGTCCGCTTACCGGCCAGAATCGTCGCCCACTCGCTGCGGGAGATGTTCAGTGTGTGCGCCGCGCCTGCACCGTTGGTCGGCGCGGCAATGCAATGCCGGATGTGCAGGCCGCAACGGCCACCGCCAGCGGTAGCACCCTCGTCGTCAAACTCCCAGGCGACGTGCACATCGAGACCCTCGGCGCGCGCTGGCACGAGCAGCACCCGCAGAACGTCGACGAAGACGTGCGCATCTGTACCCAGCACCTCGGCCACCGAGAACCGATGGCGACGAAACCGTGACAGATCGTGCAAGCCGTCGAGCTCGCGCCCACGGGTCAGGCACCAGTTGCGGATGTTCGCCGACGTCGTGCGCTGGGCGATGGCCCGCAAGATCGAGGCCAACAGAGCGCGATCGCCGGGAGTACCTCCGTCGGCGCGGCCGGTCAGCGCGATCTCGCAGCGCACCAACCATGTCGCCAGCTCCAAAGCCCAACGCAGGTCCTCGGCATCCAGCGCGGCGCGGGCCTGCGCGCGCACCTCGTCGAGGCCACCGAATCCGGCGATCAGTCGAGTGCAACGTTCGGCTGTCGGCAGTGGGAACAACTCGGCCTCGTAGCCGTCGAACCAGCCGCGCAGCCCGGTGTGCACCTGGCGAGTGTGGTGCTCCGCCAATCCATACAGCTGCTGCGTGAAATATGACTGATCAAAACAACTGGGCAGCTGGACGAACTCGATCAACTCACCAGAGGTCAGGTCACGGTTGATACCGCGCACGGTCTGGTCCCAGATGAACTGGATGGCGTCGCGGGCCCGGGTCACCTCGTCGGCGATGAGCGCGCGACCAGACAGCGGCGGACCGTGGGCACCGAGCAAGTACTCGGCGTTCAGGCCGCGCAGATGATCGATGCCGCGCAGCAACACCCGTGGATCGCGATATTCCTCACCGCGGATCGCAAAGATGTTGAACAGCGCCGGCCAGACGATGTTGTTGACGCACACACCCAGATCGGGAAACCAGATCGTGATCGAATCGTCGGCATCCGACGGTGCCAGGGTGATCTCCACCCGCAACCCAGCGACATCGATCGTCGCCCCGCTGGCCAAGGTATGGGTCGGGGCGACGAAGCCATCGGTGAAGGGTGCATGCGCCGGATTCCGCAGCCAGGGACCGAGCCCGGCGCTGACCGACCCATCGGGGCCGTCATCCGGCAGCGAGAGACCGAATTGGTGCACGAGCCCGCGGCGCATGGTGACGCCAGCTTCCGTGGCCATCCGTTGGCGGTTGACGACGATGCGCTCGTGACCCCAAATCGGGTAGTTGGCGACGTGGCTGTCGGCATCGATCGCCGCAGTGCCGGCGACGTAATGAAAGTGGGTGTAGATCACTGCGGCGATCGGGCGGGCTGTGTGCTCGCGCAGCGCAGCGAGTGCTGCCGTCATCTCTTCCACGCTTTCGCCGGTGTCGATGGCGATGATGCCATCGGGGGCGTCGATGAAGGTCTGGTTGGCGAGGCCGTTGCCGACCATGCACCACACCCCAGGGGCCACCGCCCACAGCGTCGGCGCAAAGCGTTCGAGGTGCTCGAATTGGGCACGGTGTGCCCGTTGCCCACGGGCTCCCGTGGCGACGTCTGCAGGTGAGCCGATACTTGCTGACATGTTCATCGTGTGCAGCGCTCGCAGAGCAGACGTTCACGCACCAGGATCGAAGGCCCCAACACACGCTCAGACTAGCGTCGAACCCAATGCCATTAGATGATGAGGACCTCGCCGCACTTGTCGGGCATCGTTTTGTCGGCGGTGACTACACGGTCGCCCATTGGGAGAATGTGCTGCTGAGCGATTGCACCGGCCGGGAGCCGATGTCGCACGATCTGGCCCACCCGATCGTGCTCTTCCATGTGCCGATTCAGGGTGTCGGAACCTCCATCGGCAAGTTGTTCGAGCTCGCCGGGGCCAGCGGTGACGCTGGTTCGGTAACGCTGCTCGGCTACGACTGGGAGTACGTTTGCCCGCTTCGCGAGGAGCTCAACTATCGGGCCGAGGGCGGCATCGTCGAGGCGATCAGGTACAAGGATGAAACTGGTGGCGCCGCCTATGACGACATCTCCTTCACGATCGAATTGTTCGAGCCCGATGGTCTTCTTGCCGCCAGGGTCACCAACCGCTGGCGGTTCTGGCGATGAACTCGCCGCCGGTTGTCGGCCAGCAGATTCCGCCATTCATAGTCGAACACGTCGATGCCCAGCGGATGAAGACGATGGCCGCGATTCTCCGCGACCCGTACCCGATTCACTGGGATCGCCAGGCGACCGCGGCGCTCGGTCTTGGCGGGCGCACCGTCAATCAGGGACCGCTCAACCTGGGGTACGTGGCTAACATGTTGATGGCCTGGGCCGGGGATTCGGCGATCCGTCGACTGCGCGTCGAGTTCCACGCTCGGGTGCTCGATGGCGATACGGTCACCGCCCGCGGGCTGGTCGAATCGGTAGCGATCGTCGACGGTGGCGGCATCGCCACCTGTTCGGTGTGGCTGGAACGTGCCGGCGAGCGGGTGTTGAGCGGCACCGCCGAGGTCTTCATCAGCACCGGCATCGACAGCGGTTGGATACCAGCAACTTGCTAGTTTTCCAGGCTCAAGGCATCCCGGAGAATCTCATCGACCGTGGGACACTGGATGGGATCGAGTCGACCAAGGCGGCGAAGAACCCGTGCCGTCGACACCGACCGAACCTGTTCGACTTGGAACGCAGTTGCAGCACATGGCCGTTGGCAGTGTTCGGTCGTACTTCGACATGCGGTGAAGGCCTCGCAGCGTCGACGTAGCTAGCACGACGAT
Organism: uncultured Acidimicrobiaceae bacterium; assembly: GCA_963732585.1. Lineage (GTDB taxonomy): Bacteria > Actinomycetota > Acidimicrobiia > Acidimicrobiales > Ilumatobacteraceae > WLMZ01. Next base: position 114,776 of record CAVSZY010000001.1, read on the forward strand.
GAGCATCCGCAGACTCGGATGATGTAACCGGTTGTCGAGCGACAGTCGGAGACGATGAGCGCAGGACGCTCTCGATGAACAGCGTGAGGCACGCCCACGCCGCTCGCTTGTTCCCGTCTGGAAGCGGATGGTTCCAGGCGATCCGACAGGCGAGCACGGCGGCCTTGTCGAACATGTCGGGATAGAAGTCGGTGTCGTCGAAGCCGGCCTGTGGCGCATGCAGCGCTGAATCGGCGAGATCGACCCGGCTTGCTTTGATCAAGGTCGCGGCCTCGATGCCGGTGACCTGCTCAGCCAGGAACCAGAACTCGGCGAGGCTGAGATACCGCGTCACTGAGCAAGACGGTCAAGGATCTCACGGTCACGCTCGATGAGGCGCCTGGCACGCGCCATGAAATCCTCGTCCGCGCGGACCCGCTCGATCTCCGCGGTGAGCGAATCGATGATCAGTTGATTGACGCTTTCGCCGCGGACCCGAGCGACCGCTTCGGCGTCGTCGGCGAGGTCATCCGGCAACCGGACTGTCGTCTGCTTTGTCATGACGTCATGATATCACGATGCACAGGAACGGTACCTCGCTGCAAAGTGTCACCGGGCGTCGGTTGGGGGTTGGGCGTGCGTGGTGCAACCGTTCCCCGTCGTGGTCAGGAGTCGCCGGTTCGTATACCCATCGGCGTGGTGGCGCTCACCGAGACGAAACCAGGGTGGAGGCAACGACGTCGGCGCCGCCGCGGGAGATGGCCGGGGTGACGTCCGCGTAGAGGTCCATGGTCGTGGCGACGGTGGAATGTCCGAGCGTTCGGCGAGCACGATTGGATGCATGCCTGCTTGGAGTGCCAACGTCGCGTAGGTGTGGCGCAGATCGTGCTTATGCCGACATCGGCATAATCCTGGAGCCGGATGCGGGGCACACCGGCAGTGGCGACGAGACGGTCGAAGGTGTTGGAGAACGAGTCGGGATGCATCAGCCCACCGTGACGGGCAGCGATCACCGGATCATCGTCACCGGCCGCGCCGTTTGCGACCGCGGCCTCGAAGTGGGAGCGGAGGTGTGCTTGGGTGACGGTGTCGAGGTAGACGAGACGCCGGGAGGTGACGGTCTTTCAGTCATGCTGAGATGTTGCCATCTACCAGGACGTATATCGGATGACGTTCCAATCGATCTCGATCTGTCACATCTTGTCGCGAACAGTCCGTGCGCGTTTCGTGCGCACCGTTGTGGATCGGTAGATGGGATCCAAACCGGCATCAGCTCTGAGTTCGGCGAGACTCGCACGATGGAAGACGATCCAAACGCAATTCGGCTGAAGAGCGCGTCCTTCGCAGGGATGGGCCCGATTACGGAGGACGCGCTCTTGCGTCGCCTTCGCTCAGAAGGCACGACGTGGATTAACGCTGTGCGGCCACAGCGACGCCGAGTCAACCAAGCGGACCCGTTTGACCTATGGGAGATTGAGATTGATCTCAACTTCCTGCTTGTTGCGCTCGTCCGTCTCGATCGCACGGTAGCCCGCGCCGCCGATGAGGCGTCACAGGTCCGCGCCCCACTCTTGAACGCCGTCGAGGTGTTCCGGGTACAGGTCCCAGGTCTGCGCACCATGCGAGACGTCGCCGAACATGCTGACGAGTACAACCTCGCGAAGGGTCGCCGGTCGTCATCCATACGCCGCTCTCAAGTTCAGAACTGGTCGATGAGTTGGAACGGGAACGGAGGTCTTGTCTGGCACTGGCTCGGCCACGAACTGGATGTCGACTCGGCAAGCAGCGCGGCGACCACGCTCTACAACGCCTTCGATGCCACGCTGGTGCCAATTCTCGGAGATAGCCATCGATCGGCAGAGACTGACGACAGGGTCTCTGAGTGACGGGTCGAGGAACGCAATCTGAAGACGCCGCTCGCCGTTTCCGGTGTCGATACAAAGGGCTTGCGATCACTCTGTGCATTGGTGTGGAGGTTGCTGCTCTGTCCGGCAGGACAAATCAGCATGGATCCGCGGTGGCGTCGGGGCGTACGTTTTGGGGGTGTCGACTGGCGGATCTCGGCGGAAGTCGAGGCCCCGTTTGCTTCGGACCGGGGCGTGAGCCGACTCGGGCCGTGGCGCGCGGCCTTTGCATGTACCGCAACTTTCATGTTACGCTGACGGTCATGACAGCGCCATCCAAGACAGGAGCAGATCGTTACTTCGCGCGTCGAGCCGAGGAGCCCGGCTACGCCGCGGCGTACGACGAAGCGCGACGACGAATCGATGCTGTCGATCGGTTGATGCGGACGCTGGATGAGCGCCGCGAGACACTCGGCCTTTCGAAGGCTGAGCTTGCTCGACGCGCCGAACTCACACCTGAGGTTGTGCGACGGCTGTTCAGCGTGGACGATCCGAACCCGACGATCAGCACCCTCACCGCTCTGGCGGACGCGCTCGACCTTGATCTCGTGCCGACCCTCCGTCGGGCAAGCTGACCGGACTATTTGAGAACTGTCCGTCGGCGCTGGAATTCTTCGCGCATCGCGATCGCCCGGCGATAGTCCCGTGGATTCGCGGCTGAGCGCTTCGGCTTCGACAGACCTTCGATCACGATGATCGACGAGCCTCCAAGGTCGGCGGCATCACGCTCAAGCACGCAGAAGAGTCGATGGTTCATTCCACCTCCCTGCGCTCGGACCTCGAAAAAGCCCGCCATCTCGTCGTGCATCGCTTCCCACTTGCCGCCGCCTGAGAACGCCGGTGGTGGCGCAGCGGCGACAGCATCGAGGACCGCCTGGAACTCGGCGATCACCTTCGCCGGTAGCTGATCGAGGAAGATGATCGCCGGGACGCCTTGACGAGCGTCGTCCGCCTCATGGCGCTGAAAGAAGTGGATGAGCCAGGGCTTCGGAGTCACGAGAAGATCCCTGCGGCTACGACATCGGCTGCTTCACGTGCGATGGATGGGGTGACGTGGGAGTACAGGTCGAGGGTGATGCCGACCGTGGCGTGGCCGAGGCGTTCGCTGACGATCTTCGGGTGGATTCCGGCCTTGAGGGCGAGGGTCGCGTAGGTGTGGCGCAGGTCGTGGTTATGCCGACGTCGGCATAAGCACGATTATGCCGATGTGCGCGTTATGCCGATGTTGTCGCGTTTGGCCTGGTCAGTGGGGGTGGGTGGCTTGAAGTTGTCGGCATAACGCGGTCGGTGCCGCCATCGTTGTCTTCTTCTAAGGACAAGGAGATGACGTATGGGCAGGCAGTCGAGAGCGAGCAACGTGTTGGTGAGGGGGCCGCTCGGCCCGTTTGCTGAGGCGTACGGTCGGGCGTTGGTGGAGCGTCGGTACACGCTGTTGTCGGCGGTGAACCTTCAACGCCAAGTCGCTCATTTGAGCAATTGGCTTGATGTGCAGGGCATCGCGGTCGGGCAGATCAATGAGGCGTCGATCGAGGCGTTCTTCGCGTTTCAGCGTTCGAGTGGTCGCGATCCATCGTGCTTTCGCGACCCGGACTGGTGTGCCTGCTGGAGCTGCTACGCGACCTTGGGGTGGTGAGCGTGGCGGTGCAACCGGTGCTGTCGCCGTCCGAGGAGCTGATCGACGCCTTTGGTCGTTATCTCGTCAGCGAACGTGGGCTGGCCGCGGGACTGTTGTCAGCTACGTCGATGGGGCTCGGCGGTTCGTGGCCGGGCGAGTCGCGGCTGAGTTGAGGGGTGTGACGTCGGCGGAGGTGACGGCGGCCGTGCTCGCCAGATCGACGACGGTGTCGGTGAGCGCGACGCAGAACTATGTGGCCAGCCTGCGCGCGTTCCTGCGGTTCTGTTTCGTTGAGGGGTTGGTGGACTGCGACATCTCGCAGGCGGCGCTGGCGATCACCGGCCGACGGAGATCTGGGCTGCCGAGAGGGATCGCCAAGTCTGACGCCAACTTGTTGCTCGGATCCTGCGACCGTCGCACACCGATCGGCCGACGCGACTACGTGCTGATCATCATCCTGCTGCGCCTCGGCCTACGCCGGGGCGAGATCGCTCGCTTGAAGTTGGGTGACATCGATTGGCGCGCCGGTGAACTCGTCGTGGCGGGCAAGGGCGCCCGGCTCGATCGCTTACCGTTACCGGTCGACGTCGGCGAAGCGATCGCCGCATACCTCTTACGTGGGCGACCTGTCAGCGCCCGTCGAGAGGTGTTCTTGCGGGCCAAGGCACCGTTCGAGCCGATAGCCACGGGCACGGTCGCTTCGACGGTGCGGCGCGCTTGCCGACGTGCCGGTGTGGCCGAGGTCGGCTCGCACCGCCTGCGCCACACCGCGGCCTGCGAGATGGTGGCCGCACAGGTCCCGTTGCCACAGATCGCCCAGGTGCTACGCCACCGGAGCCTGCAGTCCACCGCGATCTACGCCCGTGTGGACATCGACCGGCTCCGCGAGCTGGCCCAGCCCTGGCCCGGGGAGTGCGCCCGATGAGCGCGCTGGACGCACACGTCGCGGACTACCTGAGGTTCCGCCGGGCGTTGGGTTACAAGCTGGAACGCGCCGGTCATCTCCTCCCACAATTCGTCGACTACCTGGAAGCCGCCAGCACCCCGACGCTCACCACTGATTTGGCGATCTCGTGGGCTCGTCTGGCAACCAATGCCCGCCCGAACCATTGGGCGGCGCGTCTCGCTGTCGTGCGCGGGTTCGCCCGCTACCTGCAGACCATCGACCCGGCGACCGAGATCCCACCAGCAGGGGTGTTCCCGACCCGACGGCACCGCCCGGCACCATATTTGTGGTCCGAGCAGGACATTTCTGCTTTGCTCAAGACCGCCGCAATGCTGCCCAGCCCGTTGCGGGCTGCCACCTATCAGACATTGTTCGGGCTGCTCGCCGTGTCCGGCATGCGAGTCGGTGAAGCAGTCGGTCTCGACCGTGACAACCTCGACACCACCAGCGGGGTGATCACGATCCATCACGCCAAGTTCGACCGTCCACGTCTCGTCCCGCTCCACACCTCCACCACCATCGCCCTCAACACCTACCTCAGTGACCGTGACCGACTCTGCCTGGCACCTCGCTCGGCGGCGTTGTTCATCACCGCTACCGGCACACGACTCAACCGCAGCGATGTCGCCAAAACCCTCCGACAACTCACCACCACAACAGGGCTGCGCACCGACACGGTCCACCCGACACCGCATCAGCTGCGCCACAGCTTCGCGGTTCGAACAATGATCAACTGGCACCGATCCGGTGTACGCATCGACGACCGGATCGCCGTCTTGTCGACCTACCTCGGTCACGTCAGTCCCGCCGACACGTACTGGTATCTGTCAGCCGCCCCAGAACTGATGGCCCTCGCCGCTGACCGGCTCGCCGCCAATTCCGGAGCGGACCGGTGAGCGTGCTCGCCCCCAGCGTTGCAAGCATTCTTCACTGACCGTCTGATCGGCCAACGCGACGCCAGCCCAAACACGATCGCCGCGTACAAGACCAGTCTGCGCCTACTCGTCTGCTTCGCTGGCGAACGGATCGGCAAGAAGCCGAGCGGCCTGGACATCGGCGATCTCGACGCCGCGCTCGTCGCCGCGTTCCTCGACCACCTCGAACACGACCGCCACAACAGCGTCACGACCCGCAACGGTCGCCTGGCCGCGATCCATTCGCTGTTCACCTACCTCGCCCTCAACCACCCCGACCATGCCGGCACCATCCAACGAGTGCTGGCGATCCCGACGAAACGTACCCAACGCAATGTCGTCACCTACCTCACCGAACCCGAGGTCACTGCGTTACTCGCTGCGTGTGACACGGCCCGCTGGAGCGGCCGACGAGATCACACCATGTTCGCGCTCACCATCCAGACCGGGCTGCGCATCTCCGAACTCGCCGGGCTCAACTGCGCCGATGTCACCCTTGGCGTCGGTGCCAACGTGCACACCATCGGCAAAGGACGCAAAGAACGCCGCACACCGCTCATCCCCACGACACGCACGATCGTCAAAGCCTGGCTCGGCGAACGACGCGGCGCAGCCGACGATCCGCTGTTCCCGACAGCGACCGGCCGGCGACTGAGCCGTGATGCGATCGAGCACCGCCTCGCCCACCACCTCACCCTTGCCGCCAAAGCGTGCCCGTCCTTGCGAACGAAAAACATCACCACCCACACGCTGCGCCACACCGCAGCGATGCGTCTCCTCCTCGCCGGCAACGACATCACCGTCATCGTGTTATGGCTCGGACATGAGCAGATCGCCACGACGAACATCTACCTCCACGCCGACATGACCCACAAGCAACAAGCTATCGATCGCACCCGACCACTCAACACGAACCCCGGCAGATACCAGCCCCCCGACAGCCTCCTCGCCTTCCTCGAAGCCCTCTGATTATGCCGACAACTTCAGACCACCCACCCCCACTGACCAGGCCAAACGCGAACACATCGGCATAACGCGCGACATCGGCATAATCGTGGAGACGCAACCTTGGCAAGCCGGATTCGTGGACGAGACGGTCGAACTCCTTACTGAACCAGTCGGGCTTCACCGGGCCGCCGACACGGTCGCGGAACACGTGGTTCGACCTTGCGTCCCAGTCGACGCCGAGGACCAGGCGTTCTTCAACCTGTCGCTTGTGGTGGGCGCGCAGCGCGTCGACAGTCGTCACGTCGAGAAAGACGGTTCGGCGGGAGCGGGCGGTCTTGGGAGCGGAGAAGACGAGGCGGCCGTTGATCGAATTGAGCGTCTGGACGATGGCCAGCTGTCGGCCGTCTAGGTCGACGTCGCTCCATCGCAGGCCGAGTGCTTCGCCTCTGCGCATTCCCGTCGTGACGAGCAGCACGTACGCGGCGCGCATACGGTGGTCGGCGATCGCGTCGAAGAAGTCGCGGGCGTCATCGGACGACCAGGAGGTGAACTCCGGACGGGTCGCTCTCGGCGCTGCCGCGGAAGAGGCCGGGTTGCGCACGATCAGGCCCAGCCGTTCAGCGTCCTTCAACGCCTTGTGGAGCACGACGTGGGTGTTCCTAACCGACTTGGCCGAAAGCTCTCCGCCGCCACGGCCGCCGCGGGCGAGGAGGTCGGCGTACAGGCGCTCGATGTGGAGCGCAGTCAACGACTGCAACGCAACGTTGCCGATCTGGGCGGAGATACGCCGAACGATGATGCCGTAGCTATGCAACGTCGTCGCCCGCACCCTCGGCTGCTGACTGACGAGCCAGGAATCGAGGAACGAGGCCACCGTCTCGGATGAGCGCTTGACCATCGAACCTGTCGCCAGCGAGGACATCGCCTCGTTGAGCGCTGCGTCGGCGGCCCTCTTGGTCGTGAAGCCCTGGCGGGAGATCTGGCGACGCTTGCCGGTAGCCGGGTCGAGACCGACATCGATACGGAAGCACCACAGCCCGTTCCGCTTGCTGACCGATCCCCGAGCCATGCCAGCGACCGTATCATCCGTGCGCGTTCCGTGCGCGTCAGGCAGCTTCTGACCAAACGGTGGTGAAGTTCGGTTGACGTTTTACCAGCTAGAGGAGGTGCCCGGGACGGGGGTCGAACCCGTACCCACTTTCGTGGAGGGGGGTTTAAGCCCCCCGCGTCTGCCAATTCCGCCACCCGGGCATGGATAGCGCTTTCCAGGTTAGGCCACACGCATGTGCTCCGGCGATGCTGCGAAGCCCAACACCTCCCACAACTCGCCGCGCAGCCGATCTGACACCGGCGAGGCCAGGCGATTGGTGACGATTACCCCTTCGATCATGTCGGACAGCACGGCGACGAATGGCCTGCCGCGCAGCTTGACCGCCACCACCGCACCGTCTTGATAGCGACGCAGCGACCGGTCGACGCCGACGATGCGTGGTGGGCATCGAAAGCTCGGCCCGACCAAGCCGCGCTGGCGTGCGACGTGCGTGAGACTTCTGGCCGCCTTGGCGAATTCGATCGAGTTCCCGGACTGCATGCACTGATCATGACAAAGGGGTGTGCGAGAGATTCCGGCGTGCCGGGCAACTGTCGCGCACCCCTTCGTTAAGGTCCCCACCGTGACCGATACCACCGCGCCAAATCCTCGGCTGACGCCCGCTCAGAATGACACGCTCGCTCTCTTGCGCAAGCCTGCCGAGCCGCTGGTGTTCTCAGAGGCACTGATCGCCGAGTTGCGAGACGAGGCCAATGCGGCATTGGCCCATTTCACCGACCGGCTCAATGGCACAACGGCGTTTATCACCAAACACACCTTGGCCTCGGTGTTCGACTGCGAAGCGCATTTCCTCGCGCCGTCCACCTTTGAATGGACGCCTTCACGGGCCCGCGGTCAGGTCTCCCACCGCGCCATTCAGCTGCTGCTCAACTGGCGCGGCGAACCCGTCCCCGCCGAATTGGTCGATGAAGCCATCGCTCGTTTAAGCAACGAAGAGCGCGGCCTCAGCGCCTGGCTGGAAACGCTCGGCGACGGCGATCTCGCCGATCTGCGTGGCCACGGGGTCGATCGTGTCACCAAGTTCATGGAGTGCTTTCCTCCGCTCGATCCGCGGTCGCGGCCGGTCACCGAGTCGGCCTCGCAATGGCCGCTCGACGGGCCGATCCTGTTGCGCAGTCGTGCCGACCTGAGCTTTGGCCGCCCGGAGGGGCGCGAAAGCCGCAAGGTGATCGTCGATCTCAAGACCGGTCGCGTGGTGCAACGCCACCGTGAAGATCTGCGTTTCTATGCCCTAGTCGAGACGTTGGCCAAGCAGGTGCCCCCACGAATGCTGACCAGCTTCTACCTCGATGCCGGGCAGCCGGTGATCGAAGACGTCACTGAGGGGCTGTTGCGCTCGGCATTACGCCGGGCGATGGATGGCATCAACGCCCTGATCGAACTGCAGGTCGAGCAACGGCCGCCGACCCGCACCCCTGGGGCATCGTGTCGCTGGTGTCCGCTCGCAGCCGACTGTTCCGAGGGGCAGGCCTACCTGCGTCGCAGCGCCGGTCTCGACGAGGTCGAAGAGGAGATCGACGTGTAGTCGCGGCCGCAGTGCTAGAAACCACACATGTTGGTGCCGACCTGCTCCTCGACGACGGTGATCTGGTACACACCCCAGTTGCCATCGATCTGCCGCAGATCCACCCGCAGCTCGAACGACGAATTCGATTGATGTTGCAGGATGTCGTCGTTGGGGTCGTCCTTATTGCCGACGACAAACAAACTGGTCGTATCCAGAGCACACACCGTGGCCGAGGCGGCGTGGTCGCCGACGTCGACGCTGTCGATGCGAGTCTTATAGTCACCAAAGCCTTTGACGATGCGAAGCCCGTTATCGATGTAGATCTTGGTCAGCGAGCGCATGGAGATTTCCGCCGGGGAGTCGGCGAGGGCAACTTTGGCAAACTCGCAACTTGACGGATGCCGCGTGCACTGCTTGGTGGCGGTGAACGAGGTAGCAACGATCGATTCCAGGTCGCTTACCGAGGTGACGTCTGGGGCTGGCTCCGTCGTCGCCGGCTCAGCGATCGTCGTCTCCACGGCCGCCACGGTGGTCGTTGTCGGCGACTTGTCAGGCTCCGACGTTGCGGGCACAGACGGGTCGGGCGCTGCCGTGGTCGTGGTTGTCGTGGCCGTCGTGGTCGGCGTGGTCGGCGTGGTCGTCGGCTTCGGAGGCACAGGTGGTTCGATCACGAAGACCAACAACTTCTCGGTCGTCGGAGGCGGCGTCGCCGTCGGTCGGCCACTCGCGGGCTTGGTGGTCGGTTTGGCAGTGGTCACTGGCCCCGCCGCGGCAACCTTCGGTGGCGTGCGGGCGGGTAATGGGATCAGCGTCTCCAACGGAGGAAGCGTGTTCGTCCCGCCGGAAAGGTCGGCCGTTGCCCCACAACCGGCGAGAACGAGCACGACGCATATCGCAACACTTCCACCGCGAACCCTCACCGCGGCCCCTTTCCACACGCCGTGCCATCGAGCACCAGTCCACCGCCAATGATGAACCAATTCCGAACGCGGCGGACGTCAGCGCGCCGATCTTGAGCAGAAACCAACGTTCAATGCGCCAAACGGATCACTCGGTGGCGACTTGGCCAGCGATCAGCTGATCACGGTCACAGTGTCGCCGACATTCAGCCAGTCCCAGATGGCCACGGCATCGTCGGGACGAACCCTGATGCATCCCGACGAATCACCCAAACGATCGGGGGAACCAACAGATTCCAGCGGCTGCACGTAGCTGCCATCGTCGTAGGTCGGCACCGAGTGGAAGGCGATGCGCGCCCCCTGGTATTTGCCGTAGGTGAAGGCGACGAAATGGGTCATCGACGACTTCCGGCCGGTGAGATACGAGGTGGCGTTGAGATCTTCGGCATACACCTGATAGCTGCCCAGATCGGGCTGCGAACGCGCCGAGGTGATCGGAAATCGACCGATGATGAAGCCGTCGTCGCATAGCCAGCCCGACTGGGTGAAACGATCGACCACCACGGAGTGACCGGCGGCTGCGCAACCGAGCCCTTCCTCAAGGGCCACCGTTGCCACGGGAGTCGTGGATGCAATCGGCGGGAATGTTGTCGACGAAGTAGCTCCGGTCGATGGCGACGCCGAGGCGGCTCGGGTGGCATCGGCCGACTGGCTCCAGTGCAGCACGATGGCACTGAAACCGACGATCAACAGCAGCGCTAACACCGCCCAACCGATATCCGTACGCGACAAGGCGCTCGTAGCGCCGTCGCTATTCGGACGGGGTTTCGAGCGCCTGTCAGAGTCCTTCATGTGTGCCGCGCCAGGTTGATTGGTGCGGCTGGCGAGAGGTCAGCCACGCCCCATATTGGGACGCTTACCGTGGTTCGCTTTCGAGCGGCGGAGCTTCGCCTTGCGCTTCTTGGTCTTCTTCGACATGGTCAGCCAGGCTAGCGCGCAGCCACCCCGAACCCACCCGATCAAGGCCGTGAATCAGCTTGCGGTCCAGGCCAACAGTTCGTCGACCGACCAGGTGTTGATGATCCGATCGATCGGCACACCGGTCTGCGCGGCGCGTTCGCAACCCAAGGGCAGCCACTCCATCTGCCCTGTTGCGTGGGCATCGGAATCGATCGCGAACATGCAGCCGTATTCCAGGGCCACCGCCACCAACTCCTCCGGCGGGTCGAGGCGCTCCGGTCGACAGTTGAATTCGACCGCGGTGTTGAATTGGGCGCAGGCCGCAAAGACGTAATCGGCGTCGAAGGTACTCTCCGGGCGCTTGCCGAGCATGCGACCGGTGCAGTGCCCGAGGATGTCGACGTGCGGTGAGGCAACGGCGAGGAGCATGCGCTGGGTCATCAGCGGCTCCTCCATGCGCAGTTTGCTGTGCACGCTGGCGACGACGACATCAAGCCGGGCCAGCAGATCGTCATCGAGGTCGAGTGCCCCGTCTTCGAGAATGTCAACCTCCATCCCGGCGAGGATGCGAAATCCATCAAAACCGGCGTTCAACCGCTCGACCTCATCGAGTTGCTGGACTAACCGCTCGCGGTTCAACCCGTGGGCCACCGTCAGGCGCGGGCTGTGATCGGTGAGCACGATGTATTCGTGGCCGAGCGCTTGGGCGGTGGCGGCCATCGCCTCGACCGTTGCCCCGCCATCGCTCCAGCGAGTATGCATGTGGCAGTCGCCGCGCAACGCGTCGAGGTAGGCCTGGCCCTCGGCGCTGACGGTGATCCGTGTCTCGCGCTCCAGCTTGTCGAGATAGTTCGACTCGCCGCGCAATGCCTCGGCGATCACCGTTGCCGAACTTGATCCGATGCCGTCGAGCTTGGTCAACGTGTCGGCAGCGGCCCGCTCAGCGATCTCTGCCGGATCGGTGTGGCGTACCACGTCGAGGGCGCGCACGAACGCCTTCGTTTTGAACCCCGTGTCGTGGGCGCGATCGAGGTAATAGACGACTTGTTCGAGCGCGGCGAGCGGAGTCACGCCTCGATCGTACCTCTGCCGCGGTTCCCCTGCCGATAGCCTCGCCAGGGTTATGGAACGCTTCGGCCTCGTCGGTCTCCCCAATGCGGGCAAAAGCTCGTTATACAACGCTCTCACCGGCGGTGGCGCCCTGGCTGCGCCCTATCCGTTTGCCACCAAAGATCCGAACATCGGCGTCGCCAAGGTGCCCGACACGCGCGTCGATCAGTTGGCAGTGATGAGCAAGACCAAGACTTTGGTGCACGCCTCGGTGCAGGTCGTCGACATCGGCGGCTTGGTCGAAGGTGCCAGCAAGGGCGAGGGTCTGGGCAACAAATTCCTGGCCAATATTCGTGAGGTCGACGCCATCGTGCTGGTGCTGCGGGCCTTCGAGGACGACGACGTGATGGGGCCGTCCGATCCGTTGGAGCACCTACGCATCGTCGAATTGGAGCTGGCACTGGCCGACTTGGAGACGGTGGAGAAGCGTCTCAACCAGGCAATTCGCCAGTCGAAGTTGGACAAGGGGCTCGGCGATGAGATCGCCGCGTTGCAGGCTGCGGACGAGGCATTGAGCAACGGCAAGCCGCTGTATCGGGCGGGGTTGAACCCAGAATTTCGTGAGATTCTGGCCCCGCACTTCCTGCTCACCAACCGTCCAGTGTTGGTCGTGGTCAATGTCGGCGAAGATGAGCTCGACAAGATCCCCGAAGTCGAAAGCCGGGTGCGGACGGAAATGAACGACGCCGGCGCCAATGTCGAGGTGATCGGCATGTGTGTGCAGTTGGAAGCGGAAGCGGCGACGATCGTCGATCCGGCTGAGCGGGCCGAAATGCTCGAAGGTTTTGGACTTGGCGAGGGAGCGTTGTTCCGCATGGTGCGCAGCGCCTACCACTTGCTCGGCCTGCGAACCTTTCTCACCACCGGCGAGAAGGAAACTCGGGCGTGGACGTTCAGGGCCGGATCGAAGGCCCCGGAATGTGCCGGACGGATCCATAGCGACATCCAGCGCGGCTTCATTCGCGCCGAGGTGATCCAGTGGGACGAGCTGCTCACACTCGGTTCCTGGAACAAGGCCAAAGAAGTCGGCAAACTTCGCGTCGAAGGCAAGGAGTACGAATTCGTCGACGGCGACGTCACCGAATTCCGATTCAACGTCTAACAGGGGTTTCGCGAGCTGCGGCGATTCAACCGTCGTGCCTCTGACCTGGCACTAGGTGTCCTTCCAGGTGCGTTCGGTTTCGCCCTGTCCGTTTAGCTCCGATGGCAGCAGGCGGCCGCACGGGTGGGATGTGAATCGACAACGGATTTCGTCGCCACAGACCGGTTTGACGACGGATTTCGAAGATTCACACCTCAGAGGAAGGACCTGAGTAGGACCAATCCGGGACCAATCCGGTGGCGAGCGACACGAAACGCGCCCCTCAGAGCAGTCCGCAGGCGCCGAGTGCCTTCCGAGCGGCCGACTCGAAGTCGGGTTGCTCGAAGGTGAAGCCGCGCTCCAATAGGCGGGTGGGGATGACCCGTCGCCCGGTCAGCGCCAGGCTCGCGCTGCTCCCAAGAATCGGCGCGCCGATTCTTGCCAGCCACGCGGGGCTGGGCAGTCCGATCCGCCGTCCGAGCAGACGTCGGTAGGTCGACATCATCTCCGCGTTCGTCACCGGGTTGGGCGACGTGACGTGGTAGGTGCCCGTCATCGTGTGGTCGTCGATGGCCAGAATCATCGCTGTCAGGAGATCATCGAGCCCGACCCACGACACCCACTGACGCCCTGACCCAACGCAACCGCCGAGACCGAACCGAACGAGCTGCGCGAGCTTCGCCGTCGCCGGGTCGTTGCGGCCGCCGAGCCCGATTCCCATGCGCAACAGCACCGTGCGCTCGGCTGCGCCGCTCGCCTGGTGGAACGCGCCTTCCCATGCGAGGCAGACGGTCACCATCTCCCGCGGGCCGATGCCAGTCGGCGTCGAGTGCTCATCGAGCACGGCGTCGCCTCCGTCGCCGTAGACAGCGAGCGACGACGACTGCACCCACACCCGCGGCGGCGTCGCGCAGCGTTCGATCGCCTCGCCGACCACGCGAACCGGCTGCACGCGAGACGAGATCAACTCGTCGATGTTGCGCTTGGTACCGCGCACATCGACGCGCCGACCAGTGAGGTGGACGATCGCGTCAACCCCATCGAGCTCGCTCGCCCACGGTCCGATCGACTCGGCGTCCCACACGACGATGCGTGTGCCCTCGACCTGTTGACCCTCATCACGGCTGAGGTTGACAACCTCATCGCCGCGCCCGACCAGCCGGGAGGCAAGCGCTTGCCCGAGGAAGCCCGATCCACCGGGAATGACGATTCGGCTCACAACGTCTCCCTGCCATCGGCGTGCGAGCCGCCGGGTCGAGGGATGTCGACACCGAGTCGGCGGGCCTCGGCGCGGACGAACGACTCGGCTGCGGCCTGCAACGAGTGCCGAAGCGACATCGTCGTCACGTTCCCCGCGAGCGGTGCCAGCTTCTCGAGCGTCTCCAACAGCGGCGGGATCTGATCGGCCGGTATCCCTCGCTTTACGAACGGCTTCCACATCCGACGGCGGAACAGTTCGGTGAACCGGCGAGCGATCTCGTCGGTCTGCGTCCGCAGCTGCTCGTACTCGTCGAGGATCTCATCGGCCGGCACGCCCAGCGCAGCCAGCTCACTTCCGATTTTCAGGAACGACGGGCTGTGCACGATCACATTGGTCCCATCCGGCGAGAACTCCACTAGGCCTAGCTCGATCACCCGTTGTACGACCGCGGGCGTGAACTCGACCGACGGAAGGTGACCGGCGAGCTCGACCAGCGACATCGTCTGCGCAGCCTCTGCCGACCAGATCGACGCCTGATCACCCAGGCCGAGCACCGACCGGAGGCTGTCTCCGGTCTCCATGCCGTCGAACAGCTCTTTGATGCTAGCGAGTGAGAAGCCGCGTTCTTGGAGTTGGGCGATCGCCTGAAGCCGTTCGAGGTGTCGTTCGTCGTAGTAACCAACTCGACCTCGCTTGGTGGGCGGCCGAACGAGACCCCTGTTCTGATAGAGCCGAACGGTGGACACGACGAGGCCAGCCCGTCGCGCCAACTCGTCAATGGTCAGTTCGTGGTCTTGCTCATCATCGACATCGACATCGACATCGACTTCGTTACCAACGACATTGCTAATCATCACTAGCATAGTGTACGCTAACTATTATGGAATGTCCAGCAGACCGGCAACCGATGTCTGAGAATCCGAATCGAGCCATCTATCGAGAACCGGGAGCCTCGCTTCTCGACAGCACAGATCCGATTGACGGGCTTCATCGTCGTGCTTGCTGTGGTGAACATCGCGTATCGCCTCGTGTATGCATCGGGCGCTTCGCAGACCGCCGCGCTCTACGTCGGTGTTCCGACTCTGCTCGCCGTCGGCCTGGCGCTCCTCCCGCGGAGCAAGAGCGCTACCGGCATGATCCTCAAGGGCTCGACGCTCGCCGTGCTGATCGCCTGCGTCGTGCTCCCAGAAGGCCTGCTGTGCCTGCTGTTCGTGCTGCCCCTCATCGGTCTCATCGGGGTCATCGTCGGCGGCGCGATCGACGCTGCTCGGCGACGCAATCGCCGCCAAGGACCGACACTCATGATGGTCGGACTGCCGCTGATGCTCCTCAGCTTCGAAGGCGTGGTCGGCTCGCCGTTCGATACGCACGACGCTGTCGAATCCTCGGTCGTGGTCGAAGCCAGCACTTCAGAAGTGGTCGCCGCTCTCGCTGCCGCTCCCACATTCGATGCAGAGCTGCCGACGTTCCTGACGATTGGCTTCAACCGACCCGTCTCGGCGACGGGGTCGGGAGTGGCGCTCGGCGACGAGCGGAGCATCGAGTTCACCGGAGGAAGCCACGACGACCACCCGCTGCGGGTGTTTGGACTGACCGGTGGGCGCAGCGTCGATCATCACTCGCACATGAATCTCACTGTCGTCGAGTCGACCGAAGGCCGGCTCGTGTTCTCAATCGACCACGACACCACAATGCTTGCTCGCTGGGTCGACCTCGAACGAGCGGTCGTCACATGGGAGCCCATCGATGATCACCGCACGAGGATCACGTGGCGCCTCGAATACCGACGGCTGCTCTATCCAACGCTGTACTTCGCGCCGCTCCAGCGTTTCGGCATGAGCGAGGCAGCTGACTACCTGCTCGACTCGATCGTCGTGGCCCAGATGCCATGAAGTCACCGACGTCGGAGCTGATCGTTCGAGCAGCAGCGCTCTACCTGCCCATCACGATCGCGCTGGCTCTCGTGATTCACCGACGTCCTGACCGCCGACGCATTGCAGGAGCCGTCGTCGCTGTTGCCTGGAACCTGGTCGCGCTCCTGGCGCTGAACGTACTTGCCCAGCACTTCGGTTGGTGGACGTTCTCCACGAGCACCGCCGTCGTGGACGGCACCCCAGCTGATCTCTGGATCGGGTGGGCGATCCTGTGGGGAGCAGTCCCGCTTCTCATCATCTCCGAGCGGTTGGTCCTCGTCGGGGTCGCCCTGGTCGCAGCGGATCTCGTCATGATGCCGCTGTCAGCGCCCGTGGTTTCGCTCCGATCGACGTGGCTGATCGGGGAGTTGCTGTGCATCGTCACATGCCTCTTGCCTGGGCTGCTGCTCGGCCGCTGGACGGCGCGCGACTCCCACGTTCGTCGACGGGCGACGCTTCAGATCATTGCATTCGGTGGGCTCCTCCTCTTCGTCCTGCCGAATCTGATCTTCACCATCACCGGCGAGGATTGGACGGCGCTCGTTCAGCGTCCGCGTTGGCAGTTCGTACTTGCTGCTCTCATCGCCGCTCCGTCGGGAGCGATGGCGGTGCAAGCCGTTCGCGAGTTCGCCGTCTCGGGTAACGGCACTCCGGTGCCGGTCGATCCACCACGTCGCTTGGTAACCACGGGGCCGTACGCGTACGTGGCCAATCCGATGCAGCTCGGCGGGACGTTCATCCTCGCCGAGTGGGGCGTCCTCCTTGGCAGCCTCGCCGTGATCGCCGCTGCAGTCATGGGAGCCCTCTTCTCCGCGGGCGTCGCTGCGTGGAACGAAGGCGGTGAACTGTCGCAGCGGTTCGGGCAGGACTGGAGTCGATATCGGGCTGAGGTGCGTCCGTGGTTGCCACACTGGCGGCCATACACCGGCGCAAATGCGACGGTGTTCGTCGGCACGACGTGCGAGCCGTGCAGCGATGTCGGCCGCTTCCTCGCCCGCCGTCGGCCACGAGGACTCGAGATCGCTGCCGCCGAAGAGTCATCCGATGAGATGACGCGGATCACCTACCGCACGGACGGTCTCGGAACTGAGACTGGCCTCGCCGCCGTGGGTCGCAGCGTCGAGCACGTCAACCTCGCCTGGGCCATCGGCAGTTGGATCGTTCGACTGCCGCTCATCCGGCCGCTCCTCCAGCTGGTGGCAGACGCTGTCGGGGCCGGGCCACGTCACCTCTCACGTGGACCAGACCCACTCGGATGATCGGCTGAATGAACTGCTTTCGGACCACATGTCCTGAGAGCCGATCACCGGTGCCGGCGCCGGTACAACGCCGCTTCACGATGCGACCCTGA
This sequence comes from uncultured Acidimicrobiaceae bacterium, assembly GCA_963732585.1. Taxonomy (GTDB): domain Bacteria; phylum Actinomycetota; class Acidimicrobiia; order Acidimicrobiales; family Ilumatobacteraceae; genus WLMZ01. The sequence goes on from CAVSZY010000001.1 coordinate 132,215, forward strand.
TCGAGGCAACCGGGATCGAACAGATGCCAACCGCGCTCATCCGGGCTCGCATCGCCTGCGGCCTCACCCAACGACAGCTCGCAGAGCGAATTGGTCTCCAGGAGCAGGCAATCCAGCGCTACGAAGCGACCAACTACGCAGGCGTCAGTTTCGCCCGCCTCATCGAGATCGCGGAGGCCCTCGACCTCACGATCCACTACGACGTCCGCCTCACGCATGCGAGCTGAAGGGACGCGCTGTCGATTCAGCTTGAGGCTTTGACCGCTTGGCGTTCCAAGGATTCGTCACAGCCATCGCTGAGCGGGATGCCGTCGTTGCGAATTTGAGCGATGATGCGATTGCGGCGCTGGACGATCACGCGCCACGCCTCCGCCGAATGCATCGCGCTCGTTCAGCTCGTTGCCGGTCCAGTCGCGCACGTCGACGTGCAACTGTTCGATGCGGTGACGCAGATCTTCCGACTCGATATCGCTCACCACGATCAGCAGGTCGATGTTCGTCACACCGGACACATCTCCACGCGCCATCAGCCCATGAAGCCAGGCAGCGACCACGTCGGGCCACTCCCCCATTCGTGCCCGCAGGCGGCTGATCAACTCGCCGCGCATACCAGCGAGCGCCAAGATCGGTCCAGCGGCAAGATGCCTTCGGTTGAGCTCGACCGTCGGCGAACGGGCCCCGAGCACCTCATGGACGATCCCAGCCTCGATGAATTCCTCGATCAACGCGCTGGCAAGCTCCGGATCGACATCGGCGACCACCGCCAACTGACGCCGGGTCACCGGGCGCTCGAGATGCGCGATGGCCTGCAACAATGCCCCGCGCTCCGCAGGCGCGACATCAAGAAACGGCGCCATCAGATCCATCGACGCACAGTAGCCCGAGCCCGAACCGCCTCGGGCCTTGGCGACCTCACGAGTTCGACGACGTGACCTGTGCCGCGGCGATGTCCCAGGCCATCTTGCGACCAGCTCCAGCGGTGCCCGAGCGAGCGTCGAACATCTTGTAGTCGATCACAATCTTCTCGAACTGCATCGACACCGACTGATCGATGGCGTCACCGCCGTAGCCATTGGACACGTCCTCGACGACCACATCGCTCATCTCGATCACCAGCATCGGCTTTGAGGCCCCACTCCCGACACCGGCCAACACCGTCAAGGTGGCCTTGGGAAATCGTCGCCCAGCGGCACAGGCGGCGATCAACGGCACCGCAGCGAGATCGAAGCGATGCGTCCAGACCATCGAGCGAGCGACGGCCCGACCACTACCCCTCGCCGATCCAGCCATCTGCCCAGCCAGATCGGCGCTGACGCCCCATTGCCAACTGAACACCTCGATCGACTTCTCGAAACCCTTGAGCCGCGATTCACCCTCGGGATCACCACCAAAGGACAACACCGCATTCGTCGCCATCTCGTACCTCCCAGACACGTTCGACGGACCCCGCAATGAGATCTTTGTCACAACCCTACTCCTGCGGGGAAAAGGGTGCGTTCACGAACGCGCAAACCCGGCATCATGGACAGGTGAACGTGGCGGCCAACCTCATCCGCAGACTGCGCTCGACGTTGATCGCTCCCTTCGATGCCGATTCGTTTCGCGAGGGCGTGCGCATGATCGCCGTCCCAGCCATAGCCGTCGCCATCTGGGGGTTTGTTACCGGTGTGGCGATGGTCAACCGCGGGCTATCAGTGCCCGCCGCCATCGTCATGACCTTATTCGCCTATGCCGGTTCCGCGCAGCTGGCCGCACTGCCGCTGATGGCCGCAGGCGCACCGTTGCCAGTGGTGTGGATGACGGCGCTGCTCGTCAATCTGCGCTTCGTCATCTTCTCGGCGGCGATGCGCAGCCACTTCGCTGGGCTCAGCCTGCCGCAACGCCTGATCGGCGGGTACGCCAATGGCGACCTCAGCTTCGGGTTGTTCTCCCGCCGCAATCTCGACGGCGTCGAGCGCACCCCCGAGCAACATCGCGGCTTCTTCTACGGCACGGCCTCGGTCAACTATTGCGCGTGGATGTCAAGCTCGATGGTCGGTATCTTCGCTGGCGATCTCGCGCCGACCGATTGGGGCCTTGAACTGGCTGCCCTACTGGCCCTCGCCGCCGTCGTCATCCCGATGCTGACTCGTTTCCCGGTGATCGTCGGCGTCATCGTCGCCGCCATCGCCTCGATCCTCACCGCCGGTTGGCCGATGCGACTCGGCGTCGTCGCCAGCGTGGTAGTCGGCGTCGCCGCCTCCGTTTTCGTCGACGCCCGTCACGGCGGCGAAGCGGTCAGCCAACTCCCGGCCGACCAAGCACCGCTCACGGAGCCGCAACAGCAGGCCTGCCGATGAACGCCATCGAAAACTGGGGCTACGTCTTGGCGGCAATCGCCGGCATCACCGCCTCGACACTGCTGACCCGCTCCTCGTTCTTCGTGCTTCCAGCCTCGATCAACCTGCCACCGCAGCTTGAGCGAGCACTGCGATTCGCCCCCGCCTGCGCGCTGACGGCAATCATCGTTCCTGGCGTCTTGACCCGCGACGGCGAGCCCTATTTCAGCCTCGGCAACAACCAACTGTGGGCAACGCTGGTGGCCTGTGCCGTCTTCGCCAAGACCCGTAACATGCTGGCGATGATGTGCGTCGGCATGGGCGTGTTCACCGCCTTGCGATTGTGGGTCTGAACCCCATGAACCGCCGCCTGCTCCCCTACCTTGGAGCGATCATGACCATCGGCGCTGGCTTCGTCTGGAGCCTCGGAGTGATCACCGTCAAAAAATCGGAACATGCCGACGCCTGGCAATACCTGATCTGGCGTTCGGTCGGCGTCTTCGTCGCCGTCGAAGTCGTCAGCCTGATCCGCGGCACGGGGGTGATGACCCCACGGGCTTTCCGCTCGGGTCGTCGCATGTTGCTCGGCTGCTTCTTTCTGTGGCTGGCGAGCATCGCCTTCGTCTACGCCCTGAAGAACACCACGGCTGCGAACACGGCCTTCCTCGCCGCTTCAACCCCGCTGATCGCTGTCGTCTTCGCCCGTTTCGTGCTCGGTGACCGCCTCAACCGACCGACGATCATTGCCCTCACCGTGGCCTTCGCGGGCTTGAGCCTGACGGTTATCTCCGACCTTTCTGCGGGCAACATGCTCGGCAATATCGCCGCCTTGTTGGCCGCGGTCGGTTTCGCCGGGTACACCGTCGTACTACGCACCGAAAGCACCCGTGACTGGTCACCGATCCTGCCCGGCTACGCCGTGTTCATGGTCGCCATCTGCGGGGTGATCACCCTGATCAACGGCAATTCCGTGGTTCCGCCGATGCTCGATCTGCTGCTCGCCTTTGTCCACGGTGCCGTCTTCATCGTCATCGGAACGCTGTTGTTCAACCTCGGCGCCCGCACCGTTACCGCTGTGGCCCTGACCATCTTCGCCCTCAGCGAGTACATCTTCGCCCCGCTGTGGGGTTTCCTCGTTGCCGACGAAACCCCCAAGCAGTTGACGCTCATCGGCGGATTGCTGGTGCTCGCGGCGGTCGTCGGCAAGGCAATCGCCGACTCGCGCATGGTCGTCGCGCCCGTCGCGCCCGTAGCGCCCGCTCGCTGGGGGCCGCAATGAACGTCACCGGTCGCAAGGGCATCATCCTCGTCTTCAGCCTGCTCTCGGCGCTGCTCTCGGCTGGCTATGGCGTCATGTTCACCGTCCTCGATGACTACCGCACGAAGTACTCGATCAACTCCGGAATGCTCGGATTCATCGTCGCCATTGGGTTCTTCGCCTCCTTCTTCGCGCAGGTCACCATCGCCCCGCTCGCCGACCGCGGCCACGCCCGCAAACTGGTCTCGCTCGGCCTGCTGGCCAATGTCGCTGGCCTGGTGATGATGGCCTACGGCTCATCGACTTTGGCCCTCTCGCTCGGCCGCTTCGTGATGGGCGTCGGCGCAGGCATGGCCGTTCCGGCGATCCGTCGCATCGTCATCCTCGCCGACCCCGACAACCTCGGTGCCAACGTCGGGCGACTGTTGTCCTGCGACGTCGGCGGGTTCGCCGCCGGCCCAGCGATCTCGGCGGTGCTTGTCGGGCCCTTCGGGTTGGCCTCGCCATTCCTGGTTATCGCCGGGCTGTGCCTCGCCTGCCTGCCGATCATTTCGCGGGTCGACGTCGACGAAAGCGATCCCGACGACGCCCACCAGGCGCGCTTCGCTTTCGATCTTCTCTCCTCTCGCCCATATCAGGCGTCGGTGTTACTCGGCGCCGCATTGTTTCTGATGATCGGCACCTTCGACGCCCTGTGGGTGCTGGTACTCGACGACCTCAAGAGCCCCGATTGGATCGCCAACATCGGCATCACCCTGTTCGCCTTGCCCTTGATCTTCTTCGGTGCCCGCGGCGGCGCCCTCGCGCAACGGGTCGGGCCCTTCAGGCTGGGAACCCTCGGGCTGCTGCTCGCCAGCGGGTTCGTCTTCCTCTACGGCCAGATGCCGAGCGCCGGCGCGATGTTCGCCTTGTCGATGGTCCACTCGGTCAGCGATGCGATCACGATGTCCAGCGTCGGGGTGTCCGTCGGCATGGTCAGCCCGCCGGAACGTCAAGCGGGCGCGCAAGGCCTCGTCGGTGGCGTGGAAACGCTGGTCGGTGGAATCGCCGCCATCGGCGCGGGTGCCATCTACGAGTCGGCCGGGCGCGCCTGGGCCTACGGCGTGTGCGCCTCGCTGACGGCGACCTTGGCGGCACTCGCTCTGTGGCGATGCGGGCCCACCTGGCGGCGGCGGCCCGTCGAGCCAGCTGAGGCTCAGCTGAGCAGCGCCGCAGCCCCATCCGTCTGAGACAATGAGGCGATGTCCTCCACTGTCGAACCATTCCGCCTGACCATCGATCAAGCGTTGCTCGACGATCTCCGTCGACGCCTCGACAACACCCGTTGGCCCGACGAAATCGAAGCAGGGTCGTGGCGCTATGGCACCGATCTCGCCTACCTGAAGTCGTTGTGCGAGTCATGGAAGACCTTTGATTGGCGGGCGGTCGAAGCGCAGCTCAATAGCTGGGAGCAGATCACCACCGTCATCGATGGGCAACAGGTCCACGCTCTTCACGCTCGCTCGCCAGAACCTGATGCGCTGCCGCTGATCATCACCCATGGCTGGCCCGGATCGATCATCGAATTCTTCGACGTCATCGAACCGCTGCGCAATCCGCTGGCACACGGCGGCACAGCTCAACAGGCATTTCACCTGGTGATCCCGTCGATCCCCGGATACGGATTGAGCGGCCCAACCAGCGAACCGGGGTGGCACGTCGGTCGGGTCGCCGAGGCTTGGAAAGAGTTGATGGCTCGACTCGGCTACAGCCGCTACGGGGCGCAGGGCGGCGATTGGGGATCGCTGATCTCGACCGCCTTGGCAACGATCGACGCCGAGCACATGTGCGGACTCCATCTCAACTTCCCGGTAGCCGGACGCACCGACGACGAACTCAGCGATCTTGAGCAGGACGACCTGCGCGCCGCGGCTGCATTTCGCGACGCCGGCACCGCCTACCAACAGATCCAGGGCAAGAACCCACAGACGCTGGCCTATGGCCTCAGCGATTCCCCTGTCGGACTTGCTGGGTGGATCGTCGAGAAGTTTCACCATTGGACCCATCACCCCGACGGAGATCTGGAAACCGCCGTTTCTCGCGACAAGATCCTGGCCAATCTGACCTTGTATTGGCTGACCGGCACGATCAATTCGAGCACTCGGTTGTACTACGAGTCGATGCATTCCGACATGTTTCGACCGGCGCAAGGACGCGTCAGCGTTCCGACGGGATGTGCGATATTCCCTGGCGAAATCACCCGTGCGCCGCGAGCCTGGATCGCCTCGAAGTTCAATCTCACCCACTTCAACCGCTTCGAACGCGGCGGCCACTTCGCTGCGCTCGAGGAGCCAGACCTGTTCATCGCCGACCTCCGGGCTTTTTTCGATACCGTCCGCTAGCCATCCGGGGCCAGAACGTTCAACTCGATCCATTTTCGTGGCAGGCTGTAGGCATGGCATGGCTATTGAGCGAGGCACGTGTGCTGGCCTCGATTGAGGTCGCAGACTCCCACGCCGACAAGCTGAAAGGGCTGCTCGGCCGCGATCATCTCGACGGTGCCCTGGCTTTGCCCGGGTGCAAATGGGTGCACACCATCGGTATGCGTTTCCCGATCGACGTCGCCTATGTGGCGGCCGACAACACCGTGATCAAAGCCCACACCCTCGCTCGTCACCGGGTCGGCCCGCCGATCCGCCACGCCGTGATGATCATCGAGGCCGAGGCTGGGGCCTTCGAACGCTGGGGATTGAAGGTCGGCGACCCGGTCGAAATCCGCGAGTCCACGCACGAATCACCCGTCGAACGCTCGGCCTAGTTCAGATGCCACCTCCTGGCGCTGGCACGCTCGTACTCGTCGCCACCCCCATCGGCAATCTCGGGGATCTCACCTCGCGTGCGCAGCGGGCGCTCACCGAGGCGGCCTTGATCTGCTGCGAAGACACCCGACGCACCGGCAAGTTGTTGTCCTATCTGGGGATCAGCGGGGTGCGCATGATGGTCGCCAACGAACACACCGAGCATGGTCTGATCGATCATGTGCTGGGGCTGCTGGCCAGCGGTCAGACGGTGGTGGTCGCCAGCGACGCTGGCACGCCGGGGATCAGCGACCCAGGTGAGCTGCTGGTTCGCGCCGCCATCGAACACGGCCACACGGTGTCGGCGACCCCGGGCCCGTCAGCGGATGTGATGGCCTTGGTGATCAGCGGGCTGCCGACCGGTCGCTATGTGTTCGAGGGTTTCGTACCGCGCAGCGGTCCGGATCGCAAGGCGCGCCTCGCCGAGATCGCCGTCGAACGGCGCACCATCGTGCTCTACGAGGCGCCACATCGTCTTGCCCGCACGCTCGGCGACCTGCAACTGACCTGCGGCGGCGAGCGGCGCGTGGCGCTGTGCCGTGAACTGACCAAGCTGCACGAAGAGGTCTGGCGTGGCACGCTGCATGCGGCAGTGCAGCACGCTGCCGACCGGGAGCCCCAAGGCGAGTACGTCATCGTCCTCGATGGCGCGCCACCGCCTGCTGCGTCGACCGACGACGATGTCGCTGCAGCGTTGACCGCTGAAATGGCCAACGGTTCAAGCGTCAAGAGCGCCAGCGCCGTCGTTGCCGAACGGCTCGGACTGGCGAAGAACCGGGTGTATTCCCTGGCCCTCGAGCTGCAGCGCTCACGCACCACGGGGTAACAGGGCGTACTGGCGGCTCTGGGCCACCACAGTGCCCGCCGAATCCCAGACGACACCGTCTTCGTTGATCGCCCCGTTCTGTACCACCTCGGTCGCGAACCGACATTGCAGTGGTCCCGGCGCCGGCCGGGCGCGGACGTGGACGGTCAGTTCCACCGTCGGCACCCACCCCGGAGCGATCTCGACGTTGAACACGGCCGGGGGAAAGACATCGCAGACCAACAGCAGCGCCAAGCTGTCCAGCGGACGCTGATCGCGAAACTCGAACCAGCCGTTGATCTCTGCTCGCCCGCTCGGTTGCCCGACGGAAAACCCGCTGTCGCGCGGATCGAGGGCCACGAGAACCTTGTGGACGATGCCGACATCGACCTTCGCCGCGGCGCCCTGGCGGTCGAGGCAACGATCGAGCGGGGCGATGGTGGGCCGCACCAGCGAGGTCAGGGAAACCTCCTCGGCCATCGAATCGAGATCGCCGAAGGTGCCGATCGCCTGCAGGATTGGGCGACCGTTCTGCACCGCCATGCCGCTGACGGTCACCAGTTGGCGACCCTGTTTGACCACACTGACCTGCAGCTCCGCTGAGCCCGGCTTGCCCGGGGCGAGAAAGTGGGCGGTGACAGTCAACGGGTCGGGCCGCCCCGACGCCTCGCGCATCGCCGCGCCGAGAATCGCCAGCAGGTAGCCGCCGTTGGCGTTCCCGGCGATGTCCCAACTGTCGGCGATCGTGGCCACAAAATCGCCATCGTCCCGTCGCTGCACGGCCGTCGCTCGATCAAACTCAAAATCCATCTGCTCATCTTGACTCGACCAGTCGGCGAAATTCGCAGCTCAACCAATCGAGCGCGGCCCTAACCTGAACCCGTGGCCAAGTTTTCGCTGACGACTCCGATCTATTACGTGACCGCTAAGCCCCACCTTGGCCACGCCTACACCACCATCGTCGGCGACGCCTTGGCCCGCTGGCACCGCCTGCTCGGCGACGATGTTCATTTCCTCACCGGCACCGATGAGCACGGGCTCAAGGTGCAACAAGCCGCTGAGGCAGCGGGCCAGACCCCGAGAGAATTCGTCGATTCGATCGCGCCGCTCTACGAGCAGGCCTGGCGCAAGCTGAACATCAGCAACGACGACTTCATCCGCACCACCGAGCCACGCCACTACGCCGGGGTCGAGAAGCTGCTGCAAGCCTGCTACGACGCCGGCGACATCGAACTCGACGTCTACACCGGGCTGTATTGCGTGGCCTGCGAGGAGTACTACACCGAGGAAGAACTCACCGACAACCTGTGCCCGATTCACAAACGGCCCGTCGATTACGTCGAAGAGGAAAACTACTTCTTCCGTTTGTCTCGCTTCGAGCAGCGCCTCCTCGATCATTACGCCGCCCATCCCGAGGCGATGAAGCCCGAGTTCCGTGGCAACGAGGCGATCGGTTTGATCCGCTCCGGTTTGCGCGACTTTTCCATTAGCCGGGCCAGCTTGAAGTGGGGCATCCCGCTGCCCTGGAACGCTGAGCACGTCGCCTACGTGTGGTTCGACGCCCTGACCAACTACCTCTCGGCGGTTGGCTACGGTAGCGACGATCAGCGCTTCAGCGAATGGTGGCCGGTCGACTATCACCTGATCGGCAAAGACATCGTGCGCCATCACTGCGTCTATTGGCCAGCGATGCTGTTGTCCGCCGGGATCGAACTACCGAAGGGCTGGGGCATCGGCGGCTGGTTGCTCGTCGGCGGCGAAAAGATGAGCAAGACCAGCGGCAACGTCGTCAATCCGCTCGACCTCGTCGACGACATCGGCGTCGATGGCTTTCGCTATTACGTGCTCGCCGACACCGCCTACGGCCAAGACGGCGACTTCACCTATGAGGGCCTTCTCGGGCGTTACAACAGCGACCTGGCCAACAACCTTGGCAACCTGCTCAGCCGGGTTGCCACAGTGGTGGCCAAGAAGTGCGACGGCGTCGGACCTGTGCCAGCGGCCAACAGCCCGCTGGCCGAAGCGGCGACGAGCGCCTATGCAGCCACAGCCGCGGCCTGGGACGTCGTACAACCGAGCCGTGCCCTCGAGGCCACCTGGTCGCTGATCCGCGCCACCAACGCCTACCTCGAAGCCAACGAACCGTGGAAGGCCGAGCCGGGGCCGGCGGTCGACGCGGTGATGGGCGATGCCTTGGAAGCGCTGCGCATCGTGGCCATCCTGGCCTGCCCGGCGGTGCCCGACACCGCCCAGCACGTCTGGGAGCGGATCGGGCTGGCCGGATCGGTCGCCGAGCAACGCCTGCCGCAGGCAGCAACGTGGGGCGGTTATCCCGGCGGCACGGCGGTCATCAAGGGTGATCCGCTGTTCCCCCGTCGCCAAATCCCCGCCTGAGAAGCGACGTGCCCGTGACCTGGATCGATCCCCATTGTCATATCCATGACCAGCGCATCGTCGGTGGCGCTGCCGCCGCCGTGGAACGAGCCCGCGAGCGTGGCGTGACGACGATGATCACCGTCGGCTGCGACGAAGCGACCACCTTGGCCGCAATCGCCGTCGCCGAACAGTTCGACAACGTCTGGGCCAGCGCCGGATTACATCCCCACGACGCGGTCAACGGCACCGCAACGATCGTGCCGCTTCTCGATCACCCCAAGGTCGTCGCCGTCGGCGAATGCGGGCTCGACTACTACTACGACCATTCGCCGCGCGATGTCCAGCGCCGGGTCTTTGCCGAACACATTGCCCTGGCCAACGAGCGCGACATGCCGCTCATCATTCATAGCCGCGATGCCTGGGATGAGACCTTCGAGATCTTGGAAGAACACGGCACGCCGCGGCGAACGGTGTTTCACTGCTTTACGGGCAATGTCGAGCAGGCGCAACGTTGTCTCGAACTCGGCGCCTATCTCAGTTTCTCCGGCATCGTCACCTTCAAAACAGCGCTCGACCTTCAGGAGGCAGCCCGCATCTGTCCGCTGGAGCGGATGATGGTGGAAACCGACAGCCCGTATTTGGCGCCACTTCCCTACCGAGGCAAACCAAACGAACCGGGCTACGTTCCCCTCGTCGGCGCGTTCATCGCCGAACTTCGTGGGGTTCCGGTCGAGGCGGTGGCCGAGGCTACGACCGCAGCGGCGCGGCTTGTATTCCCGGGTATCGCTCCGTAGCCTCAGAACAGTTGTTTTTCGGGCTCCAGCCCGGATGAGCCCCAGGAGTTCCCGCTGAACCTGAACGTCACCGATCGTCGGCGAATCGCCGTTGCGATGGTTGTCACGGTGCTCCTGTTGACCGGCATGTGGATGCTCAACCGTGGTCCGACCACGCCGGCAGTCAGCCCAGCCGACGCCTCGACGCAGAGCCCCGTGCCGATCATCAGCGACCCCTTAGCACCAGAGAACCCGGTATTTCTCGAGGGCCCAACCACACCTGACAACCCGATCGTCGTGCAGATCGGCGTGCCCGCGCAGGACGACTCCAATCTGCTCGAAGGCCTGGCCGGATATCAGCGCACGGTCGGCTCCAATGTCGATACCTGCGCCTCGCACCTTGTGCCCTTCAACTCCATCTTGACTGTCACCAACATCGCTAACGGTCGCGTGCTGAGCTGTGTCAACCGTGCTCCCGAGGTGCTTGGCAACGACCAGGTGCTGCTGTTGAGCATCGACCAGTTCATCACCATTGCCGAGCTCGTCGACTCCCCAATCCACGTCAGTATCACCTGGCAATGACGCTGTCGCGGCGCGATATCGCGGCTCTGCTCGCCGACAACGGTCTCGCTCCACGGCGAGCCTTTGGACAGAACTTCGTCGGCGATCCCAACACCGTTCGGCGCATCGCCCGCCTCGCCCAGCTCCGAGCTGGCGACCATGTGGTCGAGATCGGGGCCGGGCTTGGGTCGTTGACCTTGGCCTTGGCGGAAACCGGGGCAACGGTGACGGCGATCGAAATCGACCGCGACATCGTCCCAGTGCTGCGCACCGTCGTCGCCGACCAACCGTCGATCACAGTGGTCGAGGGCGACGCCCAGGAACTCGATTTCACCGAGATCCTCGCCGGCCACCCCAACTGGACGCTGGTCGCCAACCTGCCGTACAACGTCGGCACGCCGCTGGTCATGGATCTGCTCGACGAAGTGCCGGTGATCACTCGGATGCTGGTGATGGTGCAACGCGAAGTCGCCGAGCGCATGGTCGCGCAACCGTCGACCCCCGCCTATGGGGCGGTGACGGTCAAGGTCGCCTACTGGGCGACGGCGAAGATCGTCGGCTATGTGCCGGCGACGGTGTTCGTACCGCAGCCAAAGGTGGAAAGCGCTTTAGTGCAGATCACCCGTCGCCCGACCCCGGCCGTCACCTGTGCCCCCGACGCCTTGTTCAGGTTGGTCAAAACGGGATTCACCCACCGCCGCAAGATGCTGCGCGGCACGATCGGTTCGCTTGTCGACGCCGAGGCCTTCGAGCGCGCGGGCATCCAACCAACGGCGCGCCCAGAAGAGCTCGATGTCGCCGCCTGGGGGCGCCTCGTCGAGGCCATCGAGGAGCGCCAGCCGTGACCTCCACGGTCATGGCCCCCGCCAAGCTGACCTTGTCGCTGCGGGTCACCGGCGTGCGCTCCGATGGCTACCACCTGATCGACGCCGAGATGGTCACCCTCGACTTCGCCGACGTCGTACACATCGATTCCGTGGAACCGGAAAGCGAAACACAACTCAGCGCCTCGGGCCCCTATTGCGCGGGCATGCCGCTCGACGCCAGCAACCTCGCCGCCAAGGCCCTGCGCCTCTGCGGACGCAGCGCACGCGTCCATATCGACAAACACATTCCCCACGGCGGCGGACTCGGCGGCGGTTCTGCCGACGCCGCCGCCGTGTTGCGTTGGGCCGGTTTCGACGACCTCACCCGGGCCGCCGGCATCGGCGCCGACATCGCCTTTTGCCTCGTCGGCGGGCGGGCCCGGGTACGCGGCATCGGCGAAGTGATCGAACCACTCGCCGCGCAACCGCAGCGCTTGACGTTGATCTTGCCGCCGCTGGCCTGCAGCACTCCGGCGGTCTATCGCGCCTGGGATCGCCTCGGCGAACCCACAGGCGACCACTTCAACGACCTGGAACCGGCTGTGATCGAGCTCTATCCGCAGATGGCCGCGTGGCGCACACGGATCGAAACGGTCAGCGGTCAACGGCCACGTTTGGCCGGCAGCGGATCAACCTGGTTCATCTTTGGGCACCATGGCGAGCTCGTCGACGGGCTTGGCGATGCTGCGGTGATCTTGACGAGCACCCGCCCGTAGACGCGACAACGACCGCACGCCGGTTGGACTTGCCAACGGGTGCGGTCGCCGAGCACCAACCCGCCGAAGCGGGGAACTTGGTTGTTACTTCTTGCGCTGGTGGCGTGTACGACGCAGCAACTTCTTGTGCTTCTTCTTGCGCATGCGCTTGCGACGCTTCTTGATCAGAGAACCCATAAGTTGTTCACGCTAGCGCCACGTAGCCACCGCGACCAACCCCTCGCCGGAGACGGGCACGAGGTTTACAGAACGGCAATCAAAGATTGGTGACGGCGTCGCATTCCGATACCGTGAGAGGGGCTCTCTCCGGGGTCGTTCAATGGTAGGACATCGGTTTTTGGTGCCGTCTATAGGGGTTCGAGTCCTCTCCCCGGAACTCGCGCGAACATAAGTCCCCGACCTGCCGAAAGCTCTCATGACAGTCTCCGCCATCGTTCTTGCCGCCGGACAGGGCACAAGGATGCGCTCAGCTCGCCCAAAGCCCCTGCACATGATCTGCGGTCGGGGCATCGTCATGCACGTCATTCACGCCCTCGCCGATCTCGATGTGGAGCGCACGGTGGTCGTCGTTGGGCACGGTGCCGAACAGGTGACTCGCAAGGTTTCAGCGCAAGCGCCCGACTGGGCGCACGTCAGCTTCGTCGAGCAGGTCGTGCAGCGCGGCACCGGCGACGCGGCGATGGTCGGGCTCGGCGGCTTTCCCGGTGACGATCTCGACGACGATTCAACGGTGCTCATCCTGCCCGGTGACGCCCCGCTGTTGCAGCCGGAAACGCTCAACTCGCTCGTCGCTCTGCACGTCGCCAACGGCTACGCGGCGACATTGTTGACGTCGGTGATGGACGACCCCACCGGCTACGGCCGAGTGATTCGGGCCCCTTCGAAAACGGGTGATGGCCGAGTGCTGCGCATTGTCGAACAACGCGATGCAACCATCGAAGAACTCGCCGTCAACGAGGTCAACACCAGCATCTACGCCTTTCGTCGCGATTTGCTCGGCCCGGCGTTACGCCATATCACGCCAGACAATTCCCAGGGCGAGTACTACCTCACCGACGTCATCAGCGTGCTCGGCTCGATGGGCCACCAGATCGGTGCGATCAGCGCCCCGCCCAGCGAGACAGCCGGGATCAACGATCGTTGGCAGTTGGCCTTGGCCGAGCGTGAGCTGCGCGCCCGCACCAACCGCCATTGGCTGCTCAACGGGGTGACGATGCTCGACCCGCGGCAAACCTTCATCGATGTCACGGTGCAACTGGGACGCGACGTCACGTTGTTTCCCGGTGTGATCCTGCAGGGTTCGACGACGATCGGCGATGGCTGCGAAATCGGGCCCGATACCCGCCTGGTCGACTGCACCGTGGAAGCCGAGTGCACCATCGAGCACACGGTCGGTCGTGAATCAACAGTCGGTACGGGGGCCACGGTCGGGCCGTACGCCCACCTCCCTGCAGGCAGCGCGGTGGCTGCCGGATCCACAACCGGCGCCTTTCACACGGCCTCGGCGAAGTAGTCGCACCATGCCCGTTTCGGAGGTTCCAGAATCCATGGAGAAGGTCACCACAAAGCGGTTGTCGCTGTACTCGGGGCTCACCCATCCCGACCTGGCCGCCGAGGTCGCCAACCATCTCGGGATCGGTCTCGGCGATCCCAACGTGGTCACGTTCTCCAACGGCGAGATTCGTCCACGGTTCACCGAGAGCGTGCGTGGCTGCGATGTGTTCGTCATGCAGACCCACTTCGGGGTCAACGGTCGCAGCATCAACGACTCGATCATGGAGCAACTGATCATGATCGATGCGGCCAACCGAGCCTCCGCGAAGCGGATCACGGCCGTCTGTCCGTTCTATGGCTACGCCCGCCAAGATCGCAAGGCTGAAGGGCGCGAGCCGATCACCGCCCGCTTGGTAGCCGATCTGTTTCGTGCCGCCGGCGCCAAGCGGATGGTTTCGATCGACCTGCACAGCGGGCAAATCCAAGGATTTTTCGACGGCCCAGTCGATCACCTCACGGCGCTGCCGGTGCTGGAGAAGTATGTGCGCAGCAACGCCGCCGAGGGCATGGTCATCGTCTCCCCCGATGCCGGTCGGGTGAAGGTTGCCGAGCGTTTCGCCCAGCACCTGTCGAATATGAATGCCGATGTCGCCTTCATCAACAAGCGCCGCCCGAAAGGGACGACGAATGTAGCCGAGGCCAAGGAAGTCATCGGCGACGTCGCTGGGCGTTTGTGCATCATCACCGACGACATGATCGACACTGGCGGCACGGTCACCTCGGCCGCCGAGCTGTTGCTCAATCGAGGCGCCTCGGAGGTGTGGGTCATGGCCACCCACGGCGTGCTCTCCGGACCGGCCGTCGAGCGCCTGCGCACCTCGCCGATCACCCGCGTGGTGTTGACCAACACGTTGCCGCTGCCGGGTAAGGACGTCATTCCGCAGCTCGAGGTGCTCTCCATCGCCCCGATCATTGCCGAAGCGCTGTCGGCTGTGTTCGACGACACCAGCGTCAGCGAAATCTTCGGCGGCGAGAATCAGGCCTAAGGGCTGATCGCGGCGTAGCAATCAGCGACACCTCGCCGGTAAGCTCGTCAACCGTTCTTTCAACGAACTGCCCACCTCTCAGCGCCTGTGGGCGGAGGATTTATCATGTCGCAGACAACACTCGTAGCAACCACTGGTCGGACCACCGGATCGCCGGCTTCGCGCCGGTTGCGCAATGCCGATCAGATCCCCGCCGTCATCTATGGCCAGGGCATGACGCCGATCAGCATCGCTGTCGCCCGTCGCGATCTGCGCCTCGCTCTCAGCGGTCCGGCAGGCTTCAACACCGTGCTCTCGCTCGAGGTCGACGGCAAGAAGTTTCCGGCGGTTGTCAAGCAGGTGCAGCGTCACCCGGTCAAGCGCAACGTCGCTCATGTCGACTTCCTACAAGTCAACATGAAGGAAGAATTGACGGTTTCGGTGCCGGTTCGCCTCGAAGGCGAAGCCAAGGCCGTGTTGGCCAGCAACGGTCTCGTCGACCCAGCTGTCGACACCATCGAAGTCGTCTGCACCCCAGACAACATGCCCAACGAGTTCGTCATCGACGTCACCAACATGCAGCCTGGCGATGTCATCCGCCTCGGCGACTTGCCGATGCCGAAGGGCGTCACCGCCACCGGCGAGCCGGAGATGGCCGTGGTCACGGCGATTCACGGCAGCGTTGAAGAGCCAGAGACGGCAGTCGCTGCCAGCGATGGCGACGCCTCCGAAGCTCCTGCAGCCGAGTAAGCCCGCATGGCGTTGTTCGGTCGCGCCGAGCGGTCGGAACGACGCGGCACACCGATCGATTTTCTGATCGTCGGTTTGGGAAACCCTGGCAAGGAATACGCCCGCACCCGCCACAACGTGGGTGAGGAGGCCATGGCCCTTATCGTCCAGCGCGCTGGTGGCCAGCTCAAGGCTGGCCGTGACAAGGCGCTCGTCGCCGAGTTGACGGTGCACGACAAGCGATGTGTGCTGGCCTTCCCGCTGACCTACATGAACGAGTCCGGTCAAGCCGTCGCCGCCTTGTGTCGCCGCTTCGCGATCGATGACCCCGGGCAACTGATCGTCATTCACGACGAACTCGACCTGGAACCAGCTGTGGTGCGGGTCAAAGTCGGCGGCGGTCTCGCCGGGCACAACGGGTTGCGCAGTATCACCGCCCATCTCAAGACGCAGGACTACGTGCGCGTCCGGATCGGCGTCGGCAAGCCACCTTCCAAAGAGCGCGGCGCCAATCACGTGCTCTCCAAACTCGGCAAGGCCGAGCGCGAAGAACTGGATGTCGCTGTGCAGTTGGCCGCCGACGCGGTGGAACGCATCGTTGCCGCTGGTCCCGCCGAAGCAATGCAGCAGTTCAACACCCGCTAAACCCGCGTTCCTGTCACGAATTGTTTCATGGGGGTGAAATCAATGGTGACAGGAGGCGTTGTGGCGGCGAGGTTGGTCGACGGATCAGGGCCACCGGCACCGAGCGCCGCCGGATCGCTCCGCTACCCTGGTCGAGCCCATGAATCTCGCCTCGCTCGCCCCCTATCTCCGCGAGGAGTCGGCGCTCACCCACGCCATCGGACAACCGAGCGCGGTGATCGCCATTCCCGAAGTCGCCCGACCGATCTCGCTGGCTGCGCTACAACACCTCAGCGCCCGGCGCCCTCTGGTTATCGCTTGCCCAACCGGCACAGCCGCCGGTCTGCTGTACGACGATCTGCAACAGTTCATGGCGCCCGACGAAGTGGTGCTCTTCCCCGCCTGGGAAACGCTGCCCTTCGAACGTGTCAGCCCAAGTGTCGAGACGATGGGACGCCGTCAACAGGTGTTATGGCGGGCCCGCGACCCGCAGCGCTGCCCGGCGATCATCATCGGCAGTGTGCGCTCCTTGCTGCAGCGCCTCGGCCCCGACGCCCTCGGTGTCGAGCCCGTGCGGGTCACCCCCGGGGCGATCATCGACCCAGACGAGCTGATGAACACCCTCGTCGCCGGCGGCTACCGTCGCGAGGATCTGGTCGAGCACCGCGGCGAGGTCGCCCGCCGTGGCGCAATCATCGACGTCTACCCCTCCACCGCCGACGCCCCGATCCGCATCGATCTGTGGGGCAACGATGTGGATCGGTTGACCACCATCAGCGTCAACGACCAGCGCAGCATCGCCGACCTCGACGAAGCACTGATCTTCCCGGCCCGCGAGCTGATCCCTAGCGACGCGGTGCGCCAACGCGCCGCCCAACTCGTGGCCAGCGAGCCATGGGGACGCGAGCAGTGGGAACGCCTCGCCGAAGGCGCCCACTTCGAAGGCATGGAGAGCTGGCTGCCCTGGCTCAGCGACGACCAACGCTTACTCACCGATGTGCTCTCGCCATCAGCCAAGGTGGTGTTGATCGAGCCGAAGCGGATGCGTGACCGCGCTGTCGATCTGCTCGCCGAGGAGGACGACCTGGCCAGGGCGCTGGCGAGCACCTGGGATCGCGACCCCGACCTCGGGTTCCCCCGCCTGCATGCCGAGCCCGACGCATTGCTGAGCAAGGCCGGCGGCGTGTGGATGATCACCTCGGCACCAGAGAACCCGGATGCACCGATGGTCGCGGCCAGTGGTTGGGGCCCCGTCGTCGGCGACGGCGAAAGCCTGACCTATCGCCTGCGCGATCTGCTCGCCGATAAATGGCGGGTGATCATCGCCGCCGATGGCGAAGGCTCGGCCACCCGGCTGGCCAGCCTGCTCGCCGATCGCGGCCTCGACCTCCCGGTGGTGCACAACGACGACTTCGCTCGTCCGGGTGGTCGCGTCGTCGTCGCCGCGCTGCATCGCGGGGTCACGATTCCCAGCGCCAAGATCGCCATCGTTGCCGAAGGCGACCTCACCGGCCGGCGCCGCACCCACCGCCAACCGCGGGCCCGCAAACGCGCCAGCGCCGCCTTCTTCGAAGATCTCAAACCCGGCAACTACGTCGTGCACTACCAGCACGGCGTCGGGCACTACGAGGGCATGGTCAAGCGCACAATCGGTGGTGTCGAGCACGACTACCTGCTGCTGGCCTACAAGGGCGGCGACAAGCTCTACATCCCCAGCGACCAGATCGACACCATCCGCCAATACGTCGGCGGTGAGACCCCGGTGCTGCACCGCCTCGGCGGCGCCGATTTCGCCAAGGCCAAAGCCAAAGTTCGCTCCGCTGTGCGCGAAATTGCCCAGGAACTGGTGGTGCTCTATCAGAAGCGGGTCAACGCCACCGGCCACAGCTTCGCCATCGACACCCCGTGGCAACAAGAGATGGAGGACGCCTTCGCCTTCGTCGAGACACCCGATCAGCGCAAAGCGATCGAAGAGACCAAGAACGACATGGAGCAGCCGTTCCCGATGGACCGCCTGGTGTGCGGTGACGTCGGTTTCGGCAAGACCGAGGTCGCAGTGCGCGCCGCGTTCAAGGCCATCCAAGACGGCAAACAGGTCGCCGTGTTGTGTCCGACAACGCTCTTGGCAACGCAACACGGCAACACCTTCGCCGACCGTTTCTCCGGTTTCCCGATCCGCGTCGAAGTGCTCAGCCGCTTTCTGACCAACGCGCAGGCCCGCAAGGTGATCGAAGGCCTGGCCAGCGGCGAGGTCGACCTGGTCATCGGCACTCATCGTTTGTTGCAGGAGTCGGTGAAATTCAAAGACCTCGGCCTGCTCGTCGTCGACGAAGAACAGCGTTTCGGCGTGCAGCACAAAGAGACGATGAAGAAGATGAAGACCAACGTCGATGTGCTGACGCTGACGGCGACGCCAATCCCACGAACGCTGGAGATGAGTCTCGTCGGCATTCGTGACCTCTCGTTGTTACAGACGCCACCGGCGGATCGCCAGCCGATTCTGACCTTCGTCGGCGAATACGACGAACGGGTCGCCGTCGAGGCCATCCGGCGTGAGCTGCTGCGTGAGGGCCAGGTCTTTTGGGTCCACAACCGGGTCCGCTCGATCGACATGGCGGCCTTGCGTCTGCGTGAGCTGGTACCCGAGGCGCGCATTGCCATCGCCCACGGCCAGATGGATGAAAGCCTGCTCGAGCAGGTCGTTCTCGACTTCTGGGAAGGCCGCTTCGACGTCTTGGTGTCGACGACGATCATCGAAAGCGGCATCGATATGCCAACGGTGAACACCCTCGTCGTCGAGCGCGCCGACATGCTTGGCCTCGGCCAATTGCACCAGCTTCGCGGTCGTGTCGGGCGCAGCGGCAGCCGGGCCTACGCCTATCTCTTCCACCCCCGTGACAAGTCGTTGTCGGAAGAGGCCTACGAGCGACTGAAGACGATCGGTGAAGCAACCGAACTCGGCAGCGGGTTCAAGATCGCGATGCGCGACCTCGAAATCCGCGGTGCGGGCAACCTGCTCGGCCAAGCCCAAAGCGGCCACATCGCCGCCGTCGGCTACGACCTCTACTGCCAGATGGTCACCGAGGCCGTCGGCGAATTGAAGGGTGAAACGAAGAAGGAGCCGTCGGAGATCAAGCTCGACGTGCCCACCGACGCCCACCTCCCCGCCGACTACATGCCCAAGGAAGAGCTGCGCTTGGAGGCCTACCGCCGTTTGGCGGCGATCACCACCGACGCCGACGTCGACGACATCCGCGCCGAGTGGGAGGACCGTTATGGCCCGCTGCCCGAGGCCGCCGAAGCGCTGTTGATGATCGGCCGGCTGCGCGCCGACTGCCACCGGATTGGGCTGCGCGACATCACCATCTCCTCCAACCAGGCCCGCCTCGGACCGATCGCGCTGAAGATGAGCGAGTCGCTGCGCCTGCGCCGCCTGGCTCGTGAAGCGTTGTACAAGGACGATCAAAAGCAGCTGGTCATCCCGATCAAGAAGGGCACCAATCCGGCGACGTTCTTGGTCGGATTCCTGCGCGAGCTGATTCCGCCAGTATCGAATGAGCCGGTAGGGTCACAGCCGTGATTCGTCGCCTTCCCGTTTTCTGTGCCGCGCTCGGCATCGCCGTCGTCTCCATGACCGGCTGCTCCACGGTTACCAAGAACTCCACTGCCGCCACGGTCAACGACCATGAGCTCACCGTCGAACAGTTCGAGACCGCAGTCAATGAACTCAAGGGTGTGCTCGACCCAACATTGTTCACGTCGACCTCTGTGCGCGGCGACATCGCCCGCAACCTGCTCAGCAGCTGGGTGATCGGCCAAGCGATGTTCGACCGCTTGGAATTGGAAGGTAAGTCACCGAGCGCTGAGGTGATCAAGCAGGTTGAAGACGGCGTCGCGCAGTCCGCTGGCGAGGATTGGGCCGGACTCAGCCAGGCCACGAAGGACACAATTTTGCCAGCGTTCGTCATCGGCGAGATGGCTAGCACCGACCCGACGATCGATACCACCGATCTCGGCGGAGCGACGGTCACGATCGATAGCCGCTATGGCATGTGGGACGCCGACAACGCCGTGGTTGTAGCCTCTCGCTAATGTCCGCACGCCTCCCTAGGGTCGTCATCGTCGGCCTCGGGCCGGGTGACCCGACGCTCGTCAGCGAGCAAACACGCCAGGCGATCTTGGCCAGCCGCGTGCGCTTCTTGCGCACCTCGATTCACCCGAGCGCACACCTCGTTCCCGATGCGGAAACGTTCGACTCGTTGTACGAGGCCGCGAAGAGCTTTGCCGACGTCTACCAGCAAACCTCGGACCGGATCGTCGCCGCAGCGATAGAACATGGCGAGGTGCTCTACGCCGTGCCCGGGTCGCCGCTGATCCTCGAGCGCTCGGTGCGCCACCTGCGTACCGATCCCCGGATCGAGTGCTCAATCCTGCCAGCCGTGTCGTTCCTCGATGAGGCCTACGCCGCGCTCGGCCTCGACCCCGTGGAATCGGCATTGACGTTGGTCGATGGTCACGACTTCGCCACCGCTGCGGCGGGGCACCACGGCCCGCTGCTGATCGCTCATTGCCATGCAAACTGGGTGCTCAGCGAGATCAAGCTGGCCGTCGACGACGCCTCCGACGCGTCGAACGACGACGTCGAGGTGGTCGTCCTGCAGCGGCTCGGCACGTCACAACAGCTGATCACCCACACCACCTGGGCGGCGATGGATCAAGCCGTCGAAGCCGATCATCTGACGACGCTCTACGTACCCCGCCTCAACGTCGCCGTCGCCGAGCATTACAACCGTTTCCACCGCCTTGCCCGCACCCTGCGTGAGCAGTGCCCGTGGGACATCGAGCAGACCCATCACAGCTTGCTCCCCTGCCTGATCGAGGAGAGCTACGAGGTGGTCGATGCCATCCAACAACTCGATAGCGACAACCCGTCAAGCGACGAGCTGCTGATCGAGGAACTCGGCGACCTGCTCTACCAAATCGAGTTTCACGCCACGATCGCCGAGCAAGAGGGTCGATTCACCATCGCCGACGTCACCCAAGGTATCCACGACAAGCTCGTGCGCCGACACCCCCACGTCTTTGGTGACGTCGACGCGGACACCACGGACGCAGTGCTCAACAACTGGGATGCGATCAAGATGGCCGAGAAGGGTCGCACGAGCATCTTCGAGGGCATCCCATCGGCTTTACCGTCACTGGCCTACGCCTACAAGGTGGGCCGTAAAGCGGCCAAGGCCGGGTTCGACTGGACCTCGGCCGAAGGGGCGGCAACCAAGATCGTCGAGGAGACCGCCGAGGTCTTCGCCGCGGCCAACAGTGGCGACCGCGATCACGCTGCTGAGGAACTTGGCGACCTGCTCTTTGCCGTCGTCAACGTTGCCCGGCACCTCGAACTCGATCCCGAAGTCGCCCTGCGAGCAGCGACGAACAAGTTCCGCAAACGATTCGAAATCGTCAATCAATTGGCCGTCGAGCGCGGCATCACCCTCGACCCGAGCGATATCGGCACCCTCGATGCGCTTTGGGCGCAGGCCAAACAAGGCACCGCCTGAACTGGTCGCCTGAACTGGTAGATAGCCTGGCGGCCATGTCTGAAATCGTCTCCGTCGTTGGCCGCGAAATTCTCGATTCCCGGGGCAACCCGACCGTCGAAGTAGAGGTTCTACTCGATTCCGGGGCGAGCGGCCGTGCTGGCGTGCCCTCCGGTGCCTCAACCGGCGAACACGAAGCGGTCGAGCTGCGCGACGGCGGCACCCGTTTCATGGGCAAGGGTGTCAGCACCGCCGTTGGGTTCGTCAACGGTGAGATCGCCGACGCAATCGACGGCTTCAATGCACTCGAACAGCGGCTGATCGATACCACCTTGATCATGCTCGACGGCACCTCGAACAAGGCTCGCCTCGGCGCCAACGCCATGCTCGGCACCAGCCTGGCCGTCGCCAAGGCGGCAGCCAACGAGCTCGATCTGCCCCTGTACCGCGCTATCGGCGGCCCCAACGCCCACGTGCTCCCAGTGCCGATGATGAACGTCGTCAACGGCGGCGCGCACGCCGACAACACCATCGACATGCAGGAGTTCATGGTCATGCCGATCGGCGCGCCGAGCTTTCGCGAAGCGTTGCGCTGGGGCACCGAGGTGTACCACACGCTGAAGAAGTCACTGCACGACCAGGGCTTGGCCACCGCTGTGGGCGACGAGGGTGGCTTCGCCCCCAACCTGGCGAGCAACGAAGATGCGATCAAGGCCTTGATGGTGGCCATCGAGAAGGCCGGCTACCGCCCCGGCGAAGACATCGCCATTGCGCTCGACCCGGCGATGAGCGAGCTGTTCAAGGACGGCAAGTATCACCTCGCTGGCGAGGGCAAGGTGCTCAGCGTCGAAGACATGGTCGCCTATTGGGTTGAACTCGCCGACAAGTACCCGATCGTGTCGATCGAGGACGGCATGGCCGAGAACGACTGGGACGGCTGGAGCTTAATGACCAAAGCCCTCGGCTCGCGCATCCAGCTCGTCGGTGACGACCTCTTCGTGACCAACACCGAGCGCCTGCAAATGGGCATCGACCGCCACGTGGCCAACAGTGTGTTGGTCAAGGTCAACCAGATCGGCACCCTGACCGAAACCCTCGACACCGTGGAGCTGGCCACCCGCCATGCCTACACCAGCGTGATGAGCCATCGCAGCGGCGAGACCGAGGATGCAACGATTGCCGACCTCGCGGTAGCCACCAACTGCGGCCAGATCAAGACCGGTGCACCGTGCCGCAGCGACCGGGTCGCCAAGTACAACCAGCTGT
Source organism: uncultured Acidimicrobiaceae bacterium (assembly GCA_963732585.1). Lineage (GTDB taxonomy): Bacteria > Actinomycetota > Acidimicrobiia > Acidimicrobiales > Ilumatobacteraceae > WLMZ01. Next base: position 155,397 of record CAVSZY010000001.1, read on the forward strand.
TGCGCATCGAGGAACAACTCGGCGAGCAGGCCGAGTTCCGCGGCCGCAACGCCCTCGGGCCACGCCGCTAACCGACGCTGGACGCCAGGTGCCACCGATTGCTGGGGCGAAGCTGCGAGAATGGCCGCCATGAGCGACGGACACAGGACGAGCACAATCCCTCGGCCACGCCCGCCGCAGGCCGATATCGACGCTGCTGAACCGGCGCGCGCTGACCGCCACCGCGGATCAGGACGGCTCCTCCGCCCCCGGACGACTCAGCGACTTCACCCGACCGATCCCCGTCGACAAACGCCTCGTTCGGCGTCGTAGCAACCGTTGGGTGCTCGGCCTGATGGCCACATTGATCGTCGCTGCGTTGGTCGCCTCGGTCTTTGTGCTGCCGCTGCAGTCGTGGCTTGGGCAGAAAGACGAACTGGCCGAGGCACAGTCTGAACTGTCGATCCTGGAGAAGGCCAACAACCAAATCCAGGCCGAGAACGACCGTCTCCTCACACCGGAAGGCATCCGCGAAGCCGCTCGCGAGGAGATCGATTACGTCGAGCAGGGCGAGCAGCGCATCACCGTCAGCGCCATCACACCTCCGTCCGCTCAGCTTCCCGCCGGGTGGCCCTACGAGCTGGTCACCCGCATCGTCGAGCTACGTACAGCCGAGCTTGCCGCGGCCGCTGCAGTGGCCCCGCCACCCGCTCCGCAGCCCTAGCGCGCCTGCCCGTGCCATGCGGGCCGATTCATCGCTGGCGACTAGAGTCGCCTCGTTCGATTCTCTACGTCAGGAGTTCGCCGCATGGGCGGAAGCATTCTCGGCACCCGGGTCATCCGCAAGGAAGACCCGAAGTTTCTCACCGTCGGCGGCGCCTACCTCGACGACATCGACGAACCGCTGCTGCGTGGGCGGGCGTACGCCACCTTTGTGCGCAGCCAGGTGGCACACGGAATTCTGAACTCGATCGAGACCAGCGACGCCTTGGCGATGCCCGGCGTGATCGCCGTATACACCGCCGCCGATCTTGGGTTGCAACCGATTCCGGCGCCTTCCAGCCGCAAGACGCTGCACACTTTGTTGGCCACCGAGCGGGTGCGATTCGTGGGCGAGCCGCTGGCCGTGGTCATCTCGGAAACTCGCGAGCAGGGCGAAGACGCGGCCGAGTTGGTCTACGCCGACATCGATCCATTGCCAGCGCTGATCGACGTCGAGGAGGCAGTGACATCGAGTGTCTTGCTGTATCCCGATACCGGCAGCAACATCGTCTTCGACTCGATGATGATCGGCGCGCCGGACAACACAACCGATTTCTTCGACGGCTGCGAGGTGATCGTCAGCGGGCGTTTCGTCAATCAGCGTGTTGCTCCCTGCCCGTTAGAGGTGCGTGCCAGCGCAGCTGCGTGGGTCGATGGTCGGCTGTACCAATGGATGAGCACGCAGCATGCGCAGGGTTCCAAGGACCAAATCGTCAAGGCCAACAAACTTGAACCCGATCAGGTGCGGATCATCACGCCCGATGTCGGTGGCGGCTTTGGCGCCAAGATTTCGGCCTATGCCGAGGATCAGCTGCTCGGCGAGATCGCCAAGCGCATCGAGCGTCCGGTGTTTTGGCAGGAGACGCGCAGCGAGAGCATGGTCGGACTCGGCCATGGTCGGGCCCAGGTGCAGCTGATGACCATCGGCGGCACCCGTGACGGCAAGGTGACCCACTATCAACTGCGCTTGATCCAAGACACCGGTGCGATCCCCGAGGTGGCCACAGTGCTCGCTCCGTTCATGACCCGGCCGATGGCCAGCGGCGTGTACGCGATCCCCAACATCGAGGTCCGCAGCCTGAGCGTGGTCACCAACACCACCCCTGTCGTTGCCTATCGCGGTGCTGGCCGCCCGGAGGCGACCGCGGCGATCGAACGGGCTTTGGACATGTTTGCGCTCGAGGTCGGCATCGATGCTGCCGAGATCCGCCGCATCAACCTGATCCCGCCGTTCAACGAGCCGTACACCACCGTGATCGGACAGACCTACGACGTTGGCGACTATGTCGGCGCGCTCGACCGGGTGCTCGCCGCCGCCGATTACGCCAGTCTGCGCCAAGACCAGGCGGCGCGGCGGGCCAGCGGCGACGTACGTCAGCTGGGCATCGGCGTCAGCATCTATGTGGAGATCACCGGCGGCGTCCCGCCGATGGGTGACGACGCCAAGATCGAAGTGCTCGAGGACGGCAGCGCCCTCGTCTACTGCGGTGCCTCGCCGCATGGCCAGGGTCACGACACCGCGTTCTCGATGCTGGCCAGCGAGCAGACCGGCATTGCCATGGATCGCATCACGCTGATCTGGGGCGACACCGATCTCGTTCCCAATGGTGGCGGCACGATGGGTTCTCGCTCGCTGCAGCACGCTGGCTCAGCGGTGAACAACGCCGCTGTTGAGTTGGTCGAGCAAGCCAAGCGCCTCGCCGCCCGCCTGTTGGAAGCCGACGAGAGCGATGTCGTGCTCGACAAGGAGGCTGGTGCGTTTCATGTCGCCGGAACCCCGGCGCTCAACAAGACGTGGGCCGAGCTCTCTGGCGCGGTTCACAACGAGGGTGGCCTGTCGCAGTCGACCGCATTCCGTTCGGCGCCAACCTTTCCGTTCGGCGCTCACGTGTCCGTCGTTGAGGTCGACACGGAGACGGGGCAGGTCAAAATGCTGCGCCACATCGCCTGCGACGACGCCGGCACGGTGCTCAACCCGCTGTTGCTCGACGGTCAGCGTCACGGCGGCATCGCCCAGGGCGCTGCGCAGGCGCTGCTGGAAGAGGTCCGCTACGACGACGACGGCAACCCGATCACCTCCAACCTGGCCGACTACGCGATGATCTCCGCCGCCGAGCTACCGAGCTTCGAGCTCGTGTCGATGGAGACCCCGACGCCGCTCAACCCGCTTGGAGCCAAGGGCATCGGCGAGAGCGGCACGATCGGTTCGACCCCAGCGCTGCAATCAGCCGTGGTCGACGCCGTCAGTCACCTCGGCGTGCGCCATATCGATATGCCGACCACAGCCGAAAAGGTGTGGCGGGCAATCAACGGCCAGTAACCGCCCCGGCGCGGGGAGCGATCGAATCGCTTCATAGGCTCCCGAATTTTTGAGACGAATAGTATTTTTTCGCACTCTTAGTGGTCATACTGTTCAAATCACTGGGAGGTCGAAGAACGTTGCGGGTGTTCATTTCCTATCGTCGCGATGACGACATGTACCTACCAGCCCTTGTACGAGACGCCTTAGCCGATCGAATCGGACTGGACAATGTCTTTCTTGACGTCAACTCCATTCCAGCGGGACATAACCTCGTCCAGTCAATCGTGACTTGGTTAGAGCAATCGGACATTGTGTTGGCCTTCATTGGAAGGCGTTGGCGACCGGAGTTGCTCAGCACCGAGGCTGATTACATTCGGCTCGAACTAGGGACCGCCCGAAGCAAGTCACGGAAGGTCGTTCCGGTCTTGCACAGCGAGCAACGGATGCCACGAGCAAGTGAGCTACCGGCCGAAATGCAGTGGTTGTGCGACGTAAATGCGTTGAGTATCGCCGCGCCTCCTCAACACCTCGCGGGCATCGAGAGCATTGTGAACTTCGTCGTCGCCGCCCGTGATTCTGCGGGTCTTCCCGAACAAGCACGGACAGAGTCAAATTCGAGTGCACGCCAGGAGAGCCTCGACTTCCTCGATCAGCGATTCCGGCGTCGCCGCATATCGAATAAACCCAACAACGAGAGGTGGGCAAAATGACAACCATAAAGGCTCGAGCACGAAGCGGTGACCAAAATGCGCTCGAAACCATGTTTCGGCAATTCATTCCTCCCGACGAGGCCATCGATTACGTCGCGTTTCTGGGACTTAAAGGATTTTTCGGACTGGGCCGACATAGTTTCGCCGCAGTGACGGAACGAAGAGTCGCCAGCTTGGAGCTTTCCATGTTTGGCGGAGCCAAGTATGTCGACGGATACCATGAGCATTTTAACGGTTCTGCGCTCTACCAGCCTTCGCGACTCCCAAAGTACGTTGCTTCGGTGATTGCGGGGCTGGCCTGGATATCAATTCTGGCGGGATTGATGAGCGCTGGATTCGGCGCGTTCACCATCATTGCGGTGTTGGCCTGGTGCGGCGTTGGAGTGGCAGCCCTGCCGCTGATTGCTTACGTCTTCTACCGTTTCGTCAAGAGCGGTCTCGTCCTCGTGGTTCGAGAAGGATTCCTGGTCTATTGTTTCGCAGATCGATCGCGGCTTGGGGTCGCCAGTGAGTTGGCGAGCAGAGCAACCGAGATGAAGGATCAGCGTTCGGGTCGGGCGAAGTCTCCACCAAATCGAGCCACATCGTTTGGCCAACCCACTCCCCAACGTGCCGAGACCTACTCGACTGTCGAACCACCCGAGAATGCGATGCGTAAAGCGGTCGAGGGTCTCGCCAATGAAGACATCCTCAAGTGGCTTCTTGGACTGGCCATGCTGCGTCTGGTTGGGGTGTTCACCCCCTACCAAGAGTCAACCAGTCTTTGGGATGACCAGGCCAAATGGCAATGGGTACTCCCGGCATTGTGTTGTGGAGTCTCCGCTGCATTGGCCATCTTTCTCGCCACAGAACAACAGCAGCTTTGGTCATCGATAGCGACAGGTGCCGCGGCAGTGATTGCACTTCAGACCTTGCTGATGATCGGCGTCGACCTCAAGATCGGTACCACCGATGTTCAGATCGGGTTTTGGATGTTTCTCCTGTCCGGCATTGGCTTGTCCGCATTTGCAGTCGTATCACTCATGCGATTGGGCAAGGGAAAGCTTGAGGTTCGGCCACGAAGTATCGACGCGATGTTCAGCCAACCCATTAACAAGTGGCTGGCCTTTGGCGGCCTCGCCTCGACGATTGGCGCAGCGATGCCATGGTATGGCGACGGCATATTTTGGGGACTCAGCAGTCAATACAACGTTCTGTTTGTCGTCTTCTTTGGCGCCAGTGCGCTGTCCTGCCTTCTTGTGACCTCAATGGTGCTCAACTCTGCATCACGCTCACTCTCCACAGCACTGCTTGCTGGCTGGTCAGCGGCTTTGGCAGGATGGGCCCTCGGTATCGAACTCACATTTGACGAGCTTTTGAAGGGATTCCGTCTTTTCGAGATTGGAACGGCAGTGTTGTTGGCCGTTGCGATCTTCAACCTCAGCGGTCAAGGACGGTCGGTTGAAGCACGTCAAACAACTTCTCCACCGTTTCCGCCGCCGGCCGTCTAGAACCTCATTGCGAGAATTCGACTAGCCGCGACGGCGGCGGATCTCTGCGCTGACGGCTGGCAACACGGCGTGAAGATCGCCGATGACGGCGTAGTCGGCTTTGCCGACCATGTTTGCTTCGCCGTCGGTGTTGATCGCCAGCACCTTCTTCGAGGCCATCATCCCTACCCAGTGCTGCGTGGCACCGGAGATACCACAGGCGATGTACAACTCGGGGGCGATGCGCTTGCCGGTTTGGCCGACCTGGTCGCTGTGCGGACGCCAACCGTTGTTGGTGGCAACACGGGAACAACCGACGGCACCGCCGAGCAAGTCGGCTAGTTCCTCTAGCGGGGCGAAGCCCTCAGCTGAACCAACGCCGCGCCCACCGCTGACGACAACCGCAGCCGTGGTCAAGGTGATGCCGCTGGCCAAGGTGACCCGATCGGTGATCCGCGTGCGCCGAGCGGCATCGCCGAGCTCCGGTTGAAACACCGATACGGGCGCGGGAGACGACTCGCTGGCCGCCGACTCGTAGGTGTAGGCCGCGCACGACAAGGCGACGCCCGGCGCGCAGGCCAACATGGCGTTCTCCAACAACGCTCCTCCCCAGCGGACGCGGGTCAAGCGCAGAGCATCGCCGTCGACGGAACCCGTCTCGGCAACGTTGGCAGCGAAAGCCACGTCGTTGACCGCCGCGACGTGGGCCAGGATCTCGTTGCCGCGATCGGTACCGACGGCCACCACCGCGGCCGCAGCGTGGCTGACGGCTAGCTGCGCCAGCGCGTCGCCCCACGCCTCGGGGGCATAGTCGAGCAGATCGCTGTGGTGGAGTTGGACGACGGCGGCGACACCGCTGGCCGCCACCTGGGCGGCCACGCCGTCGCCCTCGGCGCCGACCACCGCAGCGGTCACCGAGTCGCCGAGACCGGCCGCATTCAGGGCTTGGGCAAAGGTGATCGCCTGGGTCGCCGTCTCGGCGATGACCCCACGGTCGTGCTCGATGACGACGATGATCGTGCTCACAGCAGCCCCAGTTCCTCGATGAGGTCGACGATTGCCGAGGCCGCTTCGACGCCCCGGCCGATCATCACCGTTTCCGTTACCTGTTCAGCGGCATTGTCGAAGCTATTGGTGATCAGTCCGCCAGCAGCGGCCGATGAGGCCAGTTGGGCGACGTCGGCCTTCTTGCTCTTCAGGCGCCCGGGCAGCGTTGGATAGCGCGGCAGGTTGAGGCCTTCTTTGACGCCGAGCACAGCCGGAAGCGGCAGCTGATAGACCTCGAAGCCGTCGGCACTCTCGCGATGCGCCGTCACCAGCCCGTCGCCAACCTCGATCGCCTTGATGCCATTGACGATCGGACGGGCGAGGGCGCGGGCGACACGGATACCCACTTGGAATCCGCCTGAGTCGGCCGACTCGTTGCCGAATAACACCAGGTCGAACGCTCCCTGATCTGCTTCCAGCGCAGCGATCGATTCGGCGAGGGCGCGAGCCGTGGCTTGTGGATCGAGTTCACCGCCACCGGCCAACGCCGGATGCGAAACGTGCACCGCGTTGGCGATGCCGACCGACAGCGCGTAGCGCAATTGTTCATCGGCTTGCGCAGCACCGACGGTGAGCACCGTTGCCGAGCCACCATGCGCCTCGACCAGGCGAATGGCTTCCTCCACGGCGCACTCCTCGTGCGGACTGGTGGTGAAACCAAGGTTCTTGGCATCGATCGCCGTGCGCTCAGCAGTCAGCGTGATCCGCGCCCCTGGCGCTGGCACCCGTTTGACGCAGGCCAAAACTCGCAAGCCGCTCACCGTGCGCTCAGCCCTTCATCCGCGCATCGCTCGGATCGAAGACCGGCGTGGAGCCAGCCGAGCGAACCGTCACCGGGTAGGTCTCGTTCATGTAGTGGACGAGCAGCTCGGTGCCTTCGACCGCATGCTGCGCCGGGAGGTAGGCCATCAACAAGAACTTGCCGTACGACGGCCCCGATCCCGCAGTGGTCACTGTGGAGACCCGACCCTTGGAGTCGACGATGCGCTCGCCATCGAGGGTCAGGATCGTCTCCCCGCCGGTCATGTACCGCTCGATGCCGTCGTGGGCGGACATGTGATTCTCCACCGACAACGTGCACATAATCGCCGCTGGACCAGCTTCGCGAGCGGCCAGGTAGGCGGTCTTGCCGATGAAGTCGGCCGACTTGACCTTCGGGCGGGCCAGTCCAGCCTCGACCGGGGTGTATTCGCCGTCGAGTTCGGCACCCATCAGGCGATAGCCCTTTTCTAGGCGGCCGGTGGTGCCATAGACACCGCCGCCGACGGGGACGATGGCAAAGTCCTGGCCAGCGGCGGAGATCATGTCCCACACGGCGCGGGCGTTCTCCATCGGCACGTAAATCTCCCAGCCCAGTTCACCGACGTAGCTGATGCGGAACAGGCGCACAGCGAGCGAGCCGAACAAGACCTCTTGCGTGCTGGCGTAGGGGAAGGCCTCGTTGGAGACGTCGCTGGTGGTTAAACGCTCCATCACCGAGCGGGCCTTGGGGCCCCACAGGCCGATCGTGGCGTAGGCCGAGGTCTTGTCTTCGAAGCTCACCGAGCCGTCGGCGGGCAGGTGCTGGCGGAACCAGAACTCGTCGCGCGGGCCGTCGAAGGCGCCGGTGACGACACGGTAGTAGTCCTGCCCGAGGCGCATCATTGTCAGGTCGGAGCGGAAGCCACCGTTGACGTCGAGCATCGGGGTGTAGGCCGAGCGGCCGACAGCGACGTCGATGTTGTTGACGGTCAGGTTCTGCAGGTAGGGCACGACGCCGGGACCCTTGATGTCGAAGACGACGAACGGGGCCAAGTCGACCATGCCGACGTTGTCTTTCAAGGCCAGGTGCTCGGCGTTGATGATCGGCGACCACCAGCGGCGATCCCACTCATGCGGGCGATCGGCCACGCCGTATTTGGCGACCAGCGGCGCGTTCGACTCGTACCAATGTGGGCGCTCCCAGCCACCGGCCAAGAAGTAGACGGCACCGAGCGCCTCGGTGCGGTCGTGGTACGGGGCGGTGCGCACGTTGCGCTCCGACGCCCACTGCTCACGGGGGTGGACAATGCCGTAGGTCTTGTTGAAGTGCTCGGCACAACGGGCGCGAACGTGGTGGTCGTTGCGGGCGTACGGATAGAAGCGGGCGATGTCGCTGTGATGCGGATCGATCTCAGGTTGGCCGTGGGTCATCCACTCGGCGAGCATGCGGGCCGCGCCAGGGCCCTCCTTGATCCAGATCGCGGCGCACGACCACAGGTTCTTGCACCCAGGGATCTCGCCGATCAGCGGGAATCCGTCGGGGGTCAGCGACAGCAGGCCGTTGATCGCGTACTTGATTTCGGCGGTGCTGAGGATCTCCGGCATCAGCTCGAGCGCCTGCTCAAGCTGCGGGTCGAAGTCCTCCATCGTGATCGGCAGTTCGGTCGGCGAGAGGCGCGATTCCTTGATCGACGGGATCTCGTCGGCTGTCATGAAGATCGGGCGGTGGGCGTAGGAACCGACCTCCATCGAGCCGGCCGATTGGCGCTCGTAGCAGAAGGTGTCCATGTCGCGGATGATCGGGAACCCCAGTTCCATGTTCGTTGCTTCCAGCACCGGGATCGGGCCGACGTCGATCATCTGGTGAACGGCCGGAGTCAGCGGGATCTCCACGCCGGCCATGGCGGCGATGCGCGGGCTCCAGACGCCACAGGCGACGACCACGAAATCGGCGTCGATGCGGCCGCGATCGGTGACAACGGCCTTGATCACGCCGTCTTCGACAATCAGATCTTCGACCTCGACGTTAGCGAAGGTCTGCAATGCGCCGAGTTCCTGGGCCCGCTCACGAAAGATCGTGCCGGCGCGTAGGCTGTCGACCACCGAGACCGTCGGCGAATAGAAGCCGCCGAGGAGAATCTCCTCATTGATGAACGGCACCATTTCCTTGATCTCTGCGGGGGTGACGAGACGGGCCTCGATGCCCCAGTTCTTGGCCGAGACCATGCGCCGGCGCAGCTCTTCCATGCGCTCCGTGGTGCGGGCAATTTCGATGCCGCCGCACTCGGTATTGACACCCATCTCGATGTATTGCTTCTGGCTGTCGAGGTTGAGCATGGCCATCTCACGGTTGTGATCGACCGGGAAGATGAAGTTGGAGGCGTGGCCGGTGGAGCCACCGGGGTTGGGCAACGGACCCTTGTCGATCTGCACGATGTCGCGCCAGCCGAGCTCGGCCAGGTGGGCGACCACGCCGTTACCGACGATGCCGGCACCGATGACGACAACGCGTGCCGATGTTGGGAAGTCGTTGCTCACTTGCATGTCCTCTCATCAGTCGACACCGGGCTTGGCGCCGCTTTGCTTGATTTTGAATCGATCCGCAATACGGGAACTTTCCGTATCGTGAGAAATTGTAGCGCACCCTAGCTGGCCAACGGAAACGACCAACCGGCCCTATTTCTCGGGCATTTCGGCATCGAGGCTACCCCGCCAGAAGGTCGCCCTGGCCGCTACAGCCGCGCCGCGCTAGGAACTAACCGGAGTCGCCGGTTAGCCGATTTCGTCGGGCATCTCGGCTTTGCGGCGGGTGATGAACTCGGTCAGCTCAGCGTCGATCGCCGGGTCGATGCCCGGCCCCTCATACTCGGCCAAGGTCTTCTTCCACATCTTGTTGGCCCGCTGGTTGGCGTCGAGGCTGCCCTCTTCCAACCACTGCTCGTAGCTGGCGTTGTCGCTGGTCTCGGAACGGTAGAAGGCGGTCTCGAAGTTGGCCAAGGTGTGGGCATCCCCGAGGAAGTGAACACCCGGCTCGTGAGCCTTGATCGCCTCGACGGCTTGACCGTTGAGCGACATGTCGACACCCTTGGCGAAGGTGTGGGCCATGCCCAACTGGTCGCAGTCGAGCACGAACTTCTCGTAGCCGATCGCCAAACCACCCTCCAACCAGCCAGCGGCATGGAGCACGAAGTTGGCCCCGCCGAGCATCGTCGCCTGCATCGTGTTGGCCGACTCGTAGGCGGCCTGAGCGTCGGCGACCTTCGAGGCCGTCAATCCGCCACCAGAACGGAACGGCACGCCGAGGCGGCGGGCCAGATGGGCAACGACATATAACACCAACGACGGCTCGGGGGTGCCGAAGGTCGGTGCACCGGTCTGCATCGACATCGACGAGGCGAACGAACCAAAGATCACCGGCGCACCGGGGCGCACCAGTTGAGCAAACGCCATACCGACCAGCGCCTCAGCCAGGGTCTGCGCGGCGACGCCGGCGGTGGTCACCGGGGCCATCGCCCCGGCGAGGATGAACGGCGTAAAGATGCAGGCCTGGTTGTTGCGGGCGTAGACCTCGGCCGAGCCGAGCATCGTTTCGTCCCACACCAGCGGCGACGAGGCATTGATCAAGCTGGTCATCACCGTGCGGTCAGCGAGATCGCCGCCGAAACCAATGCGCGCCAGATCGACGCTGTCTTGCGCCCGACTCGACGCGGTGACCGAACCCATAAACGGCTTGTCGCTATAACGCAGGTGCGAATAGACCATGTCGAGGTGTCGTTTGTTGACCGGCACATCGACCGGCTCGCACACCGTGCCACCGGAATGGTGCAGATACGGCGAGCTGTAGGCCAGTTTGACGAAGTTCTGGAAGTCGTGGAGCGTTGCGTAGCGACGCCCGCCCTCCAGGTCGCGCACGAATGGCGACCCGTAGTTCGGGGCGAACACGGTGTTCATCCCACCGATGACCACGTTGCGGGCCTCGTTGCGACCATGTTGCACGTAGCTCGCCGGCGCGCTGGCCTGCACGATGCTGCGGCACATGCCCCGCGGGAAGCGCACCCGCTCACCATCGACCGTGGCCCCGGCATCGGCAAACAAGCCCAGCGCCGAAGGGTAGTCACGAATCCACACGCCGACCTCTTGCAGAATCGTCTCGGCGTTCTCCTCGATCAGGGCGATCGACTCGTCGCTGAGCACCTCGAAGGGCTGCAGGGTTCGGGTCAGAAACGGCACGGACTCGGCGTGTGACGCCAGGCGCTGCGCCTGGCGCGCCGCCCGACCGCCACGGGCCGCGCGTGCGGGCGGGCCGTCGATTGGTTCTGTTGCAGACATCGTCAACTCCTTGTACTTGCGTTCTCACGATTGCGGCGCCGTTGACGACCGCCAGATTGGGCCTCGGACTTGGCTGGCAATTCGACGACAGCGCTCAGCCGTGGGTACGGATCGGTGGAATGCGGGAAACCCATGGCCAACACGAAATGTTCCTGGAAACGTGGCTCGATCGCTGTCTCCACCTTGGTGATCGTGCGTGCCACCACCGTTGCCTCCTGGCGGTCGGCGGCGGACAACAAGGCCCGCACCGCCCCCGATCCGGCGGCGTTGCCGATCGAGCGCACCGAGCTCGGATCGCAATCGGGGATCAGCCCGAGCACCAAGGCGTAGACGGGATCGATGTGCGCTCCGAAGGCCCCGGCCAGCAGCACCCGATCGACGCTGTCCAGTCCGGCCCGATCCATCAACAGCCGAGCCCCGGCGTACAGCGCGCTCTTGGCCAGTTGGATGTTGCGCACGTCGGTCTGCGTCAGGCGCAGCTGACGATCGTCGTCGCGGTAGAACACGTAGCTGAAGGTGCGCCCGTCGGGAACGATGCGCTCGTTGCGCTCAGCTGCGGCGCCATTGATCGTGCCGTCAGCGTCGATCACTCCGGCAAGGAACAATTCGGCGACCAACTCGATAATCCCCGACCCACAGATACCGGTGATGCCGACCTCGGGAACCGAATCGGCGAACCCTGCCTCGTTGCTCCACAGCTCGCTGCCGATCACCTTCAGCCTCGGCTCGAGGGTTTCACGATCGATGCGCACCCGCTCGATTGCCCCGGCGGTCGCCCGCTGGCCAGCAGAGATCTGCGCACCCTCGAACGCCGGGCCCGTAGGGCTCGACGCCGCGGCCAGCCCCTGGCGGTTGCCGAGCACCAGTTCGGCGTTGGTGCCGACATCGACGAGCAGGACGATGTCGTCGCTGCGGTGCGGCTGAGCGGCGAGCACCGCGCCGACCGTGTCGGCCCCGACGTGACCGGCGATGCACGCCAGCACGTGCACGCTGGCGAACGGGCAGGCCAGATCCATCTCCGCCGCCATCAGGTCGACAGCGAGATCGGTGGCCAACGGGAACGGCGCGCCACCGAGCGGCGTCGGGTCGATGCCCAGCAGCAGGTGGTGCATGATCGGATTGCCGACGAGCACGATGTCGGAGATGTCGCTCATCGTCAGGGAAGCCTGCTCGCACAGTGTTGCCAGCAGATCGTTGAGCGCCTCACGGATCACCGCGGTCAGTTCCTGCTCACCGCCGGGGTGCATCATCACGTACGACACCCGGCTCATCAGATCTTCGCCGAAGCGGATCTGTGGGTTCATCAACCCGCCAGTGGCCAACACTTCACCGGAAGACAGGTCGCAGAGATGACCAGCGACCGTCGTCGAGCCGACATCGATGGCCACGCCAAAGACCGTGTCGACAAACCCCGGCCAGATACCGGTGATCCGCGAGTCGCCGTGCACAGCAACGGTGACCTCACGTTTACCTCTGGCCAGTGCCGGTTGCAGGTAACGCAGCGTCGCCGCGGTCATCGACAACCCGCTGAGTTCCCAGCCAGAGGACAACTCGTCGAGCAGCAGGCGCAGGTCGCTGCGCTCGCCGCCAAGATCTTGATCACCGACGCGCACGAAATAGGCGCGCACGATCGGGTCGATCGTCAAACCGTCGAGATCGATGCTCTTGCGGATCACCGGTCGGTGCATCTGCGACTCGACCGGCACGTCGATGACGACGTCGTCGAGGATGCGGGCCACGCAACCGAGCCGGGCACCGTCGTCCAGTATTCGCCTGCCGTCGTAGGCCTGTTCCACGGGGCCGAGCGGGCTGAGATGTTCACTACGGCTGCGGATGCCGTGTTTGGCGAAGTCACCGGCCATCGGCACCACTTGGCAGCGACCGCAAATGCCGCGACCACCGCACACCGAGTCGAGATCGACCCCCAACTGTCGGGCGGCATCGAGCACGGTGGTGTCGCTATCGACGCGGCCTTGACGACCGGAAGGGGTGAAAACGACGTTAGGCATGAGCGCTGCGTTAGCTGGCGGAACCGTCGGCGACGCGAGCCCGGCGGCCACCTCGGCGGCCAGTGCTGGCCTCGGCGGGAGCGTTGCCCGGATCGCGGTGGTGGCGGATCCACTCGGCGCAGTTGAGGTCGTGGCCGCAGAGAACGTCGGCGGCCTGGATGGCGTGCTTGACCTCGCCATGCAGCGGGTTCATGATCGCCGAGGTCATCCCGTGGCTCATCGCCATCGCCAGGAAGGTGCCGCCGATGACGTTGCGGTTGGGCAGGCCGAAGCTGATGTTCGACGCCCCGCAGGTGGTGTTGACCTTCAACTCCTCGCGCAGGCGACGTACCAAACTGAACACCTGTTGGCCGGCGGTGCCCATCGCCCCGATGGGCATCACCAGAGGATCGACGACGATGTCCGAGGCGGGAATGCCGTAATCGGCGGCGTGACGCACGATCTTGGCGGCGACAGCGAAACGCACATCGGGGTCCTCGGAGATGCCAGTTTCGTCGTTGGAAATGGCCACCACCGCAGCGCCGTATTTCTTGACCAGCGGCAGCACCCGTTCCAGGTTGGCCTCTTCGCCGGTCACCGAGTTGAGCAACGCCTTGCCTTGATAGACCTTCAGCCCGGCCTCCAACGCTTCGATGATGGAAGAGTCGATCGACAGCGGCACGTCGGTCACTGACTGCACCAACTGGATGGCCTTGGCCAACAGCGCGGGCTCATCGGCCAACGGGATGCCGGCGTTGACGTCGAGCATCTGCGCCCCGGCCTCGACCTGAGCCAGCGCGTCGGCGATGACACGGTCGAAGTTGCCTTCCTTCATCTCGGCGGCGAGCAACTTGCGCCCGGTCGGATTGATCCGCTCGCCGATCATCACGAACGGTCGGCCGAAACCGATGACCACTTCTTTTGTTGCTGAGCTCAATACGGTGTCGGTCATCAGATTCGCTCCTCAAGCGGTCGATCGGGATTCCAGCCCCCCGTTTGCACCCAGTCTTTGAGGCGCTCGGTGGGAAAGTCTGCTTCGAGGCGGGCGGCCTCGGCCTCAGCGGCGGCGCGATAGTCGCCGTCGAAGTCTTCTGTCAGAGGCAGCGTGCTGCGCCGCCACTCGGCGACGTACTCGCTGGCGGTCTTCTTGTCGGCGACCATCGCCGCCCGATCGATCGCCTTCTGGAAGCGGTGCGGGAGAATCTGCTGGTGCTTGTCTTCGCCGCTGCCACCGTTGACCTGGGCGGGAATGTCACGCCAGGAGATGATCACCAATTCGTTCGCCGAGCGTCGTCGTGCCATAACTCAAGCCGCCTTTCGAATCGACAGCGCTACCCAGCGCTGCATCGGTTCGGCAAGCCCAGCGCGCCCGACATGGTGGTGCTCGAAGCGCAGCCCAAGGCGCAGGGCCGCCGCCCGGCCTGCGGCGATGACCGCTGGGTCGTCTGATTGGCTGAGCAACATCACCCGCCGGTAGGCGCCGAAGTAGACGTCGCGCAATTGCGGGGCGCGATCGAGACCGAGGCCTTGCCAAACGAGAGCGTCGAAGTGCTTGGCGAGGAAGTCGGTGAGGTAGAAGGTGCCGAGCTCAGCGTCCTGTATGGCGGCGAAGGCCTCAGCGCCGGCGAACACCTCGTAGCAATGGGCACCATCGAGGCGCTGCGCATTGGGGTAGCGCAGCAACATCGCATCGAGCAGACCACCGGTGCCACAGTCGGCATAGGCCACGAACGTTGGCCGGTCGACGTTGTCGACGCTGGCCAGGATGGACTCGACGGCGGGGGTGATCTGCTGCGGGCTGTTGTGCAGATTTGCTGGTAAGTAGGTGATTTCGAAGGCCTGTTCGAGCGCATTGGCGACAAGGACCCGACGAAGGTCGGCGGTCAACGCTGCGCAGGCGATCACCAGCGGGCGAACGGCCATCTCGACGCTCATCGGCGACCTAGTTGTTGCGAGCAGCGGCTCGGCGCGCCGTGACCAGGCTCTTGGCAGTTTCCGCAGCAACGGCGGCGTCGCGGCAGTAGGCATCGGCACCGATCGCCGTTCCGAACTCCTCATTCAGCGGGGCACCGCCAACGAGCACGAGGTAGTCGTCACGGCGGCCCTTCTCGCGCAAGGTGTCGATGACCACCTTCATGTACGGCATCGTCGTCGTCAACAGCGCGGACATGCCGAGGATGTCGGGTTGATGGGCGTCGAGCGCAGCGATGAATTCATCGGCGTCGGTGTTGATGCCCAGGTCGATGACCTCGAACCCGGCACCTTCGAGCATCATCGCCACCAGGTTCTTGCCGATGTCGTGGATGTCGCCCTTGACGGTGCCGATGACCACCTTGCCGATCGATTCGGCGCCGGTTTCCGCCAGCAGCGGCCGCAGGATCTCCATACCGGCCTTCATCGAGTTGGCGGCCAACAACACCTCGGGGACGAAGAGGATGCCGTCACGGAAATCGATGCCGACGATGCGCATGCCCTCGACGAGCGCCTCGTTGAGTACCCGATCGGGACCCCAATTTCTCGCCAGGAGTATGTTGGTGCCCTCCCGAATCTCATCGGCGAGTCCGTCGTACAGGTCGTCGTGCATCTGGGCGACAAGATCGTCGTCGCTCAACGCATCGAGCACGATGTCGTCGTCATCAGCCATTGCCTAACTCCTTTTCGTGGCGCTTTCCACGATACGAGAAGATACTACAGAGCGGTAAATCGGTGGTCAACAGCCTGACCTACCAATGACTGCCGGCCAATGACTGCCGGTTCAGGATAACGGGGCGGCCCACCGAAGGCCGGGTCCCTGCCGATCTGCGGCGGAAAACGCAGAGAGGGCGTGAACGAAGCTTTCGCTGCGCTCACGCCCTTTCCGAGTATTCAGCGAGTCCTGACAAGTGGACTCACGTTGGCGTTACCGCCAGGGGGTTTATCACCAGCTGGCGCCGAAGGTGCCAGTTGCGCTGGCGTCACAGCCACCAGCAGCGGCCAGACCGGCAGCTGGGATACGCAGGTAGGTGACGCCGGCGCCACCGTTGATGAGCTCATCCTTGATCAGGAAGCAGTCGCCAGCGGCCGACAGTGAGGCGGCCACGAAGGTCGTGGTGCTCGGGGTCGCAATCGAGATGAACTTCGGACCGGTCGACACGGTGGTTGCGTCGCTGAACGTCAGTGCGGTCTCGAGGGCCGTCAGTGTACCGCTGGCGCCGATCGTGACATCGGTGTAGTCCTGGGTGTCGGCATAGATGGTCTTGGCGTTCGTCAAGGTGTTACGCAGACCCGACTGGGCAGCGCGATCCTTGGCCTTGTTCTGAGCGCCGAGGAAGGTGGGGATGGCGATCGCCAAGAGAATCGCGATGATCAGGACGACCACCATCAATTCAATAAGGGTGAAGCCACCTTCACCGTTTTCCCGTTTCTGCGCCGCCTTGGCCTTAATTGTTTGCAACATTACATTGACCTCCGTCTGTTTGTTGAATGAATGTTGTGCAACATATTCATCGACCCAGACGCGACATTCTTTAGAAGATTTGTCGAGAATGTTGGCGTAGAGTAATTACCAGGACGCAGACCAGGTCGCGCTCAAGATCGCTTCGTTGGCCGAGCACGCGCCTGTGGTCGACAATGCGAACACGTCACCAGTGGCCGATGAGGAGACATCGTCGCGAATGAAGTAGCAGATGCCGGATGGCGACAACGCAGCCGCGATGAAGACCTGGGCGGAGGGCACCGCGAACGAAATCTCAGCCGGTTTGCTGGACGGTGCCGAGGCCGAAATCCACTGCCTGCTCGGCTCTTGAACCTCCAGCATCGTCGCCGTGAGCAGGCTGTATCCAGTGTCTGCCTCCCATGCAACCTTGGCTGCGTTGACCGCAACCCGCAGGCTGGTTTGCGCCGAGCGATCCTTGGCCTGGTTTTGCGACCGGAGAAACGTCGGGAAGGCGATGGTGACGAGCACCGCCATGATCAGCACGACGATCATCATCTCGGTTAACGAGAACCCCTCGTCGCGTCCTCGCCAACGGCGTTGATCACGCCCCGTAGCCACTATGGCTCCAGTTCGCGGAAGCCGAGCACAGAATATGATTCTTCCAAAGTCGGAAAGAACGGAGGCTGCAGGAACAACAAGTTTGCATCATATTGATAGACGCGAGTGGTGAACATCGACATATAACCGCCGAGATTGGTGGCGACGGCGCCCCTGTGGGTGAACGTGCCCGACTTCAGCGCCGAGCTCGTGTACGAGCGGTATTGACCGGTTTGTGCGATCACTGCGGCGTTGAGCGTCAAGCTGCTCGGCGACCACTGCGCCATGAGAATGTTGTTGCGGGCGATCAATCCAAGCACGTCGTTCCCGCCGACCTCATAGGTGACGTTCTCACCGATGATGATGTCGCCGTTGGAAACGATCGTCGCTTGCCCATCGACGACACCGCGCACGACGACGCTTTGCGCGGCGTAGATCGCGCCGTTGAGCGGCACGTTGACCGTGCGGTTGAAGGTGCACACCGGGGTCGACTCGGCGACGTGATAACTCCCGGAACGCAGGCAGGTGTCGATCGTCATTTGACCTGTTGCCAGGAATGTGATCCGCCAGGCATGGACGGCGCTGTTTTCGAGCAGCACCCCCGAGGCTTGGGCGGCGGCCCGGACGTCGAGCAGTGTTTCCGTGAACTGATTGAAGTTGATCGGCGATTGCACCACCGCCCGCACCGTCGGCGACGAATCGCGGTCGTACGCTTTTGCGCCGTTGAACAGGCGGCTGGAACTGACACCGGTCACTTGGTTTTCGGCCATGACGTTGGCATAGATGTTGCCGCTATGGGCCACCGAGTGACGCACGTTGCTGGAATCGATGCCGGCATAAATCTTGCCCGTCGTCGTTGCCGTCGATCCGTAGGAAATGTCAGCGTTGGCGATCATCTGGAAGTCGGCGATCGATCCCGTGCGCACGACGACCTCGAGGCGACGCCGTTCACCGGTGCCCGGAGCCCGTCCAGTCGCGGTCAGCGTGATGTTCGGGCTGCCGACGGTCGGCGGCACGACGGAGAGCGAGTATTGATAGCCGTTGGCCAGGGTACGCCACGCCGACCATGGGGTCGGGTAGGTCCAGGCCACGCTGCCATCCCAGATGGCGTTCGGCTGGACCACGGTTCCGGCCGAGTTGCGACGCGCCGACTCCGCCGGATGCACATAGTGCAAGTAGTAGGAATGGTCCTCGGTCAACTTGGCGATGTAGTCATCGATGCCGGCCTCGGCGGCTTGGAAGGCGGCGCTGCGGCGGTTTTCACCGCGTCGCACTGTTCAAGTCGGCCAGCGAATTGGTCGTGGAGATGGCGACGATGGCCATCAGCACCAAGCCGATCAACGACACCATGATCAGGGCGATGCCGCTGTCGTCGCGCCGACGCGACCTGCGAGCCACTAGATGGTTTGCTGTGGCCATTAGCCGACGCTCCTGATATCGATGCCGGTGCGGTAGATGCGCTCGGCGGAGTCGCTCAGCGACGATTGGATAATGAGGTTGATCGACAGGCCGCGCACTTCGGCGGCACTCGTCGTCGCCGCGCCACCAGCCTGGAAATAGCTGAACACATTGGTATTGGTGATGCCCGTAAGCAGGGTACGAAAGGTAGGCGTCGTCGTCGGGAAGACCCACGGCGGACTCCCAGCGCTCGTGCTCAGGGCTTCGGAGCGCTGCAGTGAACCGTTGACCACCCGATAGGTGATCTTGCGCAGCTTCTTGGGCATCGAACGATCGGGACTGTAGAACATCAGTTCCGTTGCCGTCATCGTCGCGATCGGTGTCAACGCGCCGTCGCTCGTTGACGCCTGGCGGAGCTCGGAGACCATCGTGTCGACCACGAGTCGAGCCGTGAAGTTGGCTGTCGAACCGCGGTCGAGGTCGGCCGTCTGGTTGACCCCGGCGGCGAGTTGGCCAAACGCCAAGGCCATCACCAAGGCGAGCAAGGTCAGTGTGACCATCAACTCGACGAGCGTGAAGCCGTGCTCTTGCCGTCGATGAGGGTTCGCCACTCGAGCGATCATGGCGCGCTCAAGTCGAACTCGACCTTGCGATCGGTTGTCGCATTGACAAATTCCGTTTGGCTTGAAGCGGCGAAACCGCGCTGTGCCGGAACCGTAAACGTGTACGGCAGCACGGAATCCGGCAGGTTGATGTCGGCGCGTCCGTCGCTACCGGTTACCGCTGACACCTGGACGTTGAGGTCGCCACCGGTAACCAGCACCTGCAGGCCGGCCTGCTCTTTGACCTCGCCAAAAACCTGGCCCTTCACACGGACCTCGACCGATGGGGTCATGAACACGACATAGGTCGTCGGTGTCGTGACGTAGAACTGTTGCAGCACGCCTGGCCAGGCCAGCGAGAGAACGAAGTAGGGCTTCGTGGAAGCTGGCAAGGTCATCGTCGCTTCGCCAGCAGCGTTCGTCACACGGATCAGCAGGACCCCCGTGTCGCCGCCACCGATGAGGAACGCCAGGTTGGGGATCGGCGCGCCGAGCGTGTCACGGAAGGCGAAGACCATCTGGGGAACGATCAGCGTGAAGCTCGTCGACACGTCCACGGTGCTCACCTGCACGGTTTGGCTGAGTGTCTGCGACGGCACCCCGACGGTGTACGGCAGCACCGACGGGCTGAGAGCAAAGACGACATCGCCAGCGGCATTGCTGACACCGGAGACCGTGACGTTGTCGTCGCCGCCAGTGACCAACACTGGGATGCCGGTAAGCACACCACCGGCCGAGCTGAGGATATGAACGGTCAGATTCTTTGGCGGCGGCGGGGGCATGACGATGTTGTAGGTCGAGGTCAGATCGTCGGGATACTGGTTGGGGACGACCTGCGTTTCCGCAGCACCGCTGACCGGGGCCCCGGCGATCGACGATGTCGCCGAGAGGGTGTATGAGGTCGACGGAATCACCGGTTCGGCGCCGACGGTGGAGAAGTCAATGGTGCCGCCGGTGACCGCGACGGTTTCGCTGCCGCGGCTTGAGGTGATCGTCAGCATCGAGTCATAGAGGAACGGGTCGCCGTTTGGTTTGACCAGGTTTGCCGTCACCGTCACCGTCTTGAACATGCGCACCGTGGTGGAGAACAACTGACTGGGGGCCAGCGTCGGCTTGACAGCTGGCGCCGGCGGTTGATCTTCGGGCAACACGGAGTAACCCGGCGAGCTGGCCGTGATCTCGTAGTTCGGTTTGGCCGTCGTCGTCGCCAGCAGGTCGGCGAACATTGTCCGACCTGAAGCGTCTGAGTAGTCCGAGCGGTTTGGGCTCGGACCGGAGCCGACGTTGACCGTTGCGCCGCCGATCGGCGTGTTGTTGGCATAGTCAGACACCAGCACTCGGATCGTGCCGCGGGTCAATGACGCCCGCTTCGGGGGCGCAACGATGGTCGACATATCGGCGAGGACGACGCCATCTCGGGACACGGCAACCCTCATCCGTTTGTAGTTGGCGTGGGTGGTAAACCCGCCGGGAATTGGATCGTCGACGAGCTGAATCGTGGTGGTGACGTCGAATGCAACGCCATTGACCGTTTCGATGGCGTCACGTGGAATCACCCCGGGGGGGTTGCCCGGATTGGTACCAAGGTCGGCGTAGGCAAAATTTCGCCCTTCCTCGATCGCCTCACTGGCCAATTCTTCGGCCAGCGAATGATCCTTTGAGGCGCTATAGACCCGATAGTTGCCAACCAGTTGGCTGGCGAAAATCAACGAGATCACCGAGAAGATCGCCAATGCCACGGCCATCTCGACGAGCGTGAAGCCGCTGTCGTCGCGACGGGTGCTGCGAGCGGGAGACCTCTACCCGCGGGCGGGTGTCGAACAACGAACGTCGGTCATGACTGAGTCATCGGCCTGGTCCGCAAGCGGTTGAGTGAAACATACAGAATCCTGTAAGTCGAACCCGCTCCGCGGTCGTTACGCAGCAAGCTCACGGAAGCTGACGACGGTGTATTGACCAGCCAGCGTTGGGAAGAACGGCGGCGGCGAGGTGGAAAGGTTGACGTCGTACTCGTAGAGCCGGGTGGCAAACATGCTCATGAACCCCGATTTGTTCGAGGCAGAGGACCCGAGAAGATGAAAGGTGCCGTTGTGCACGAGATAGTCGGTGGTCGAGCGGAACGTGCCCGTTTGGGCGATGACCGAGGCGTGCAAGCGTTGTGCTCGCTGAGGTCCAATGGGCGACGATCACGCTGCCGCGGGCGATCGATCCCAAGTACGTCGGCATCCGGGTCGCCGTAGGTCAGGTTTCCGCCGATGACGATGTCATTTCCGGAGCCGATGGTCTGGCTTGCGCTGGAGACACCGTCGACGATCACGGACTGGGGCGAGTAGATCGCTCCGTTGGCTGGCGCAGCGAAAGGCACCGGTGCGCTGCACGAACCCGCACACCATTCCGGCGGCGACGATGCCGCCGCGTATGCAGGAGCGCAACAGCAACGTGCCGTCGCTTTGGAAGCTCATCCACCAATGATCGATGGTCGGGTCGTCGAGCCGCAGCCCACCGGCGGCGGATGCGTTGTTGATCTCGATAAGTGAATCGGTGAAGCGATTGAAGTTGATCGGCTGGGTGACCTGGCTGCGAATATCAGGCACGGTCAGCGAATCGAACACCTGGGCGCCATCGAAAAGTCGACTTGGATCCGTGCCGAGGACCCGACCCTCGGAGTACAGGTTGCCGTGGGCGTTGCCGAGGTGCGTCAGGTTGTGGCTGACCCGCCAGTATCGAGGCCGAGATAGATCTTGCCGTAGGTGGTCGCCCCCGGGCCAAACGTTTGATCGGATTCGAAACATAGGCGTAGTCGGCGATCGATGCCGGGCGAACTCGGACTTCGAGGACCCGCTCCTCGGTGGTCGAACCGACCTTTCGGCCGATGGCGACGATGCGGATCGTTCCGACGCAGGAGGCGAGACCTCGATGTTGTACTCGTACCCATTGGGTAGCGGGCGCCAAGCGATTGCGCGACGTCGGATAGATCCAAGCTCCATCACCCGTCCACGGCATTGCCGCCGGCGATGGTGACATTGCTCGGCGATCGACGAGTCGATTCCGCCGGATGGACCAATTGAGGAAGTAGCTGCCATCCTGCGTCAGCTTGGAGACATAGTCCTCGACGCCGGCCTCCGCCGCTTGGAATGATGCCTGCCGCCGGGCGTTGCGCGTGCTGCGGTCAAACTCGGCAACCGAGTTGGATGTCGAGATGGCGATGATCGATGTCAACACCACCCCGAGAATGATGATGGCAATCATCGCTGCGCCGCGTGTCGCCGTCGGCGGGTTGTGTCGTGACTTGAAGCGTTCGATCATCCCGCGCTCCGAATGCTGACGTCGGTGCTATACGTCGAGGTTGCCGCGTCGCTCAATTCCGAGCTTGGACTGCAGCACGAGTATGAATCTCCACGTTGAGCACGTCTGCCGGATCCGTCGTCGCGGCACCGTCGTCGTCGGCGAATGCGAACAGGTCGTTGTTCGTCACACCGACCAGCACAGAACGCCACGTCGGGGTGATCACAGGAAAGCTCCACGGGGCCGCGCCGCTGTTCGCTGCTGAGGATCTCGGAGCGCTCCAACTCGAACCGGTCAGGCGATACACACCTTGCGCATACGCATCGGTTCGCCACGATCGGGCGTGTAGATCGTCACCGTGGTCGCGCTGATGTCGGCGACGGCGGGGACGGCGATGATCCCCAGTGCCGCTTTGGCGCAGATCGGTGATCAGTTGGTCGATCGCCAGGCGAGACGCTGCAGCGGATGCCGTCGAGGAATCGATCGCCGCGGTCTGCTGCAGGCTCGTCGAGACCTGCGTGAAGATCAGCGTCATCACAGCAACGAAGATGGCCAAGCGTGACCATGAACTCGACAAGGGTGAACCCGGCCGAGCGGTCGTCCAGCTCGCCTTCGCCCATCTGATCGTCGCTCCAGCGGGCCGAGGCCCATCACATGCCCACGGGCGGGGTGGTCGTCGACGTCGTGCTCGAACGTGCATCGACATCTCGTCGACATGGTCGGGCCCGGAGGTCGGCACGCCGCTCGATGAGCTCGAGGTGGTCGAGGAAGGCCAGTAGTACGGGGTCATCACCACCGTAATCGAGGTCGTAAGGCTCGACGGGTACCGGTCGGCGACGACGAGTTGCTGCCATCCGCCGTCATACTCGGTGATCGCCGGGTCACGCGCCCAGGCCCCAACGCTGTACCACATCATCGGGATGACGGGATCGGGACCGGTACCGAGCGGAACCTGCCGAGATCGTCCCCGACGAGCCCGTCACTTTGACGCTCGCCCCGCCGCGGCTCGATTCAACCCATACCCAGGTGTACGGAGCGGCAACGAATGGAGTGCCGTCGGGGTTGACCAGGTTGACCTGGATCGACACCGTCTTGAACAAACGGATCGTGGTGTCGAACACCTGCGTCGGCCCAAAGGAGGTGTACACCGCCGGGTTCGGGGGGACATCCTCCGGGTACACCGTGTAGCCAGACTTCGAGCCAGCGATCGAGTACTTCGGGACGGCGGGCGTCGTCGGCAACAGGCCGGTCATCGTCACGCGCCCGTCGATATCGGTGAGTTCGGTGCGCGTCGGGCTCGGTCCGCCGGAGACGGTGACCGTCGCTCCGGCGAGCGGTTGGTTGATGGCGAAGTCGGCGACGCGCACGCGCATCATCGCCGTGCTCGCCGCGGTGCCGTCGCTGGCCGAAAAGACCGTTGCTAGGTCGGCCAATGCAGCGCCACCGCTGAGTACCGTCACCCGCAATTGTTTGTAGGTCGATGCACCTTCATTGACCGCTGTGACCTGGCTGTTGATCGTAAAGGTCATCCCGTTCAGCGACCTGCTTTGTGTTCCCGGGATGACGCCCGCCGGGCTGCCAGCAACGATGCCGACATCTGCATAATCCAACGCCCGCGCCTCCTCGACGGATCGCCGCCGCCAGTTGTTCAGCGACCGTGCGCTGTTTGGAGCGCGACAGCACCGAATAGTTGTTTGCCAGTTGCGAGGCGAAGAGCACCGAGAGCACCGAGAACACGGCGAGCGCCACGGTCATCTCAATGATCGTGAAGCCGCGGTCATCACCGATCGAGCACCCGCGGTCGCTGCCCCGCGGGGACGAGATCGTGCGGTTCATCGCCGACTCAGTTCACGATCGTGATCAGCTTGAAGATTGGCATGTACAAGGCGACGATCATGCCGCCGACGACGAGGCCCATGAAGACCATCAACAATGGTTCGATCATCGAGGTCAGGGCATCGACGGTCGCTTCCACCTCTTCCTCGTAGAAGTCGGCCATCTTCTCCAACATCTCGTCGAGGGCACCGGTCTCTTCACCGACGGCCATCATCTGCACAACCATCGGAGGAAAGACCGGGTGATCGCCGAGGGCAACCGACACGTTGGTACCAGTGCGCACCTTCTCGCGGGCCTCGTCGATTCCCTTGGCGACAACAGCGTTGCCCGCTGTCTCGGCGACGATGGTCATCGACTCGATCACCGGCACACCAGCACGCAACAGCGAAGCGAGCGTCCGAGCGAAACGGGCGATCGCCGTCTTCGTGGTCAGCACGCCAAAGACCGGGGCCTTGAGCTTGAACTGATCGAACCTCAAGGTGCCGCTCTCGGTGGCCTTCCACTTCTTGAACATCGCCCCGCCGAAGACCAGGCCGATGAGCACCATCCACCATGAGCTGGTCAGGATGGAAGAGATCTTCAACAACACGCGGGTGGGTGCCGGCAAGGTGCCGTTGAGGTTGGCGTACATGCCTTCGAAGCGGGGCACGATGAACAGCAACATGCCGGTGGCGATCAGCACGACCATGATGCCGACCATCACCGGATAGGCCATCGCAGAGCGGACCTTGCCGCGCAGCTCGGCCTGCTTCTCCAACGTCTTGGCCAGCCGGAGCAGCACCGTGTCGAGCATGCCGCCCGATTCTCCGGCTTTGACCATCGGCTGGAACAACGCGGGAAACACGCCCTCACGTCGTTCGATGGCCTGGTTCAGCGACATACCGCGTTCGATATCGGAACCGATCTCCTTGATCGCACCAGCGAGCCGCTTGTTCTCGGTCTGCTCGGCGAGAATGTCGAGGGCGCGGATCAGCGGCATGCCAGCAGCGATCATCGTCGCCATCTGGCGGGCCATCACCGCGTGCTCGCGGACGCCGATCTTCTGTTGGCCAAGACTCATCTCCCGGTCACTGAACGACTTGCGCTTGGCCTGAATGTCGAGCGGGGAATAGCCCATCTCGCGCAACTTGCTGGCGACGAGCTCCTTGCTCGGGGCCTCCAGGGTGCCCTCGATCATGGTCCCCTGTTGGTCACGGACCTTGTAGGCAAACGTTGTTGACATGATTGACCTTCCTATCGACGCGTGCCAAGAAGGCTGCGAAGGTTTTCTGGATCTGCGGCTCGTTCGAGCGCGACAGCTGAGGTAATCGTTCCGGCGCGCACCAGCTGGGCCAGGCTTTGGTCCATGGTGACCATGCCGAGCTGGGCCCCGGCCTGCATCTGCGTGACGATCTGGAAGCCCTTCTTCTCACGAATCAGGTTGCGGATCGCCGGCGTGGTGATCATCACTTCCGCCGCCAAACAACGGCCGCGACCGTCGGCCGTCGGCAACAGTTGCTGGGTAATCACGGCCTTGAGCGTGGAGGCCAACATGGTGCGCACCTGGTCCTGCTGCTCAGACGGGAAGACGTCGACGATGCGGTCGATGGTCTGCGGCGCCGACTGGGTGTGCAGCGTGGCGAACACGAGGTGACCGGTTTCGGCCGCGGTCAGCGCCATGTGAATCGTTTCCAAGTCACGAAGCTCGCCGACGAGGATGACGTCGGGGTCTTCACGCAAGGCTCGCTTCAAACCGGAGGCGAACGAATGGGTATCGCGGCCGACCTCACGTTGGTTGACGATCGCCTGTGCGTGTGAATGCAAGAACTCGATCGGGTCTTCGCAAGACAAGATGTGCACCGACTTGGTGTGGTTGATGATGTCCAACATCGAGGCCAGCGTCGTCGACTTGCCGGAACCCGTTGGGCCGGTAACGAGCACTAGTCCGCGTGCCAGGTCGGTGAGCTTGCGCACCGTCGGCGGCACGCCCAACGACTCGAAGGGCGGGATCTTGAACGGAATGACGCGCATCACGGCGCCGATCGAGCCACGCTGGCGGAAGACGTTGACACGGAAGCGGCTGCGACCGGGGATCGTGTAGGCCAGGTCGAGTTCCCAGTCCTGTTCGAACTCGCGCCGTTGGCGCTCATCGAGCATCGGATAGATCAGCGACATGTTGATGTCGTTGTTCAGCGTGCAGTAGTCCTCGAGACGGTCGAGCACGCCCTTGACGCGCACCACCGGCTTTGAGCCGACGGAGAGGTGCAAGTCGGAGCCTTCGACGTCGAGAAGCAACTGCAACAGCTCGTCGATCGACTGTGGCCGGCGGTTACCCGACGGTGCCATCTGCGGACGCTGCGCCGGCGCGGCGCCGGGGTGCCCGGCGGGCGCATGTTGTGGCGCGGGCGGGGCATCGAAGCCACGCGGCTGCAGTGCGGTGTTGATCGGATTCTGCCAACCCGTCTGACGGTCGGTGTTCATGATGGATTGGTCCCTTTGCTGTCGCTCACGTGATGACTCGCGAAATCTCTTCGATGGTGGTCAGGCCGTTGCCGACCTTGCGCAATCCGTCCTCGCGCAGCGGGATCATGCCGTTCTCCATCGCCGCCCGACGTACATCATCGGTCGAACCGCGGTGGACAATAAGGCGTTCGATCTCTTCGTTGACGAGCATGACCTCATGGATCGCCAGGCGGCCGCGGTAGCCAGTGCCCCCGCATGCCTTGCAGCCGACCGCCCGAAACAGCTCCGTCGGCATCGCCGTGCGGTTGTTCCATCCAGCAGCCGTGAGATCTTCGGGGTGTGGCGTGTACTGCTCTTTGCACTCGCCGCAGAGCCGACGCGCAAGGCGTTGGGCCAACACACAGTCGAGCGAGGCGGCGATGAGGAAGGGCTCGATGCCCATCTCCAAAAGTCGAAGCGGGGTGGACGGCGCGTCGTTGGTGTGCAAGGTCGACAACACGAGGTGGCCGGTGAGGGCTGCCTCGATGGCGATGACGCCGGTCTCCTTGTCGCGGATTTCACCAACGAGGACGATGTCGGGGTCTTGACGCAGGATGGAACGTAAGGCGCTGGCGAAGCTCAGCCCGGCGCGGTTGTTGGTCTGCACCTGGTTGATGTTTGGCAAGCGGTACTCGACCGGATCTTCGACCGTGACGATGTTGCGCGTCGGGTCGTTGAGCTCGCTGAGCGTTGCATACAGCGTGGTCGACTTACCCGAACCGGTTGGCCCGGTGACAAGCAAGGCGCCGTAGGGCTTGCGGAACGAACTCTCGTAGGCCGCCGCCTGCTCCGGCAGGAAGCCCATGTTGGTCAACGACAGCACCGCTGACGATTGATCGAGGATACGCATGACGATTTTCTCGCCGTACACCGTTGGCAGCGTCGAGACGCGCAGGTCGATGGAACGACCTTCGATCATCACCGACATACGGCCGTCTTGGGGCTTGCGGCGCTCGGCGATGTCGATGTCGGCCATCACCTTGAGACGAGAGGTGACCCCGGAGTGAATGCTGCGCGGCTGACGCATCTGCTCGTGGAGCACGCCGTCGATTCGGGTGCGAATTCGGAGGTCGGTTTCGGTCGGCTCGACGTGGATGTCGGAAGCGCGTGATTCAGCGGCTTGCAGGATGACCATGTTGACGAACTTGACGATCGGGGCGTCATCGGAGATGGCGTCGACGCGAGCGAGGTCGCTGCCGGCAACGTCGGTGTCGCTGAGCACGCCGGCCGCAAGGCTGGCGGCATCGTGGGCACCACGAGTGGCCTCGGTCATCAACTCAGCAAGACGGATCTCCGGCAGTTGCACACGCAGGAACCGCTCACCAAGCACGGCGCGCAAGTCGTCGACAGCAGTGAGGTCACCGATGTCGGCCATGCCGACGACCAGGCGACCTTCGTGACGACGAAGAGCAACCGCGCGGTACCGCCGAACAATGTGGGGTGGAAGGAGCCCAAGGAACGTCGGATCGGAGTGATCGATGGGCACGCTGGTTGCGACAGACATGGCCCCTTACATCGGCATCACTTGGCCACAGTGAAGCAGAAAAGAATGTTTCCAGATACTGCTCAGCCGCGCCGCAATGCGACCGATGAACTCACTCGACAACGTCTGTGACAACCGATTTTGGTGACAGACGCGCCCAGCGCACGCATCTTGTGGAGGAAAGTCTTATGTCCAAGCGATCGATAGGTCTCGATATCGGCACCAACGCCGTTCGAGCCGCCGAGATTCGCCACGGTGACGTTCCTGTGGTGTCCAGGCTCGGACAAGTTGCCCTGGCTAACGGCGCAGTGCACGAAGGTGAAGTCCTCGATCCCGTCAGCGTCGCCAGCGCGCTCAAGGAACTGTGGAAAGAGGCGCAGTTCGAGGGCAAGTCCGTGCGAGTCGGCGTCGCCCCATCGCGCGCCATCGTTCGCACCATCGAGGTGCCAGACCTGCCGATCAACGAGCTGCGTTCCCTGATCGGCTTCGAACTGTCCGACCATGTGCCGCTCGATCCCGCATCGACGACGTTCGGCATCGTGCCGCTCGACCAGATCGAGTCGTCGAACGGGCCGCGTCGGCGCGTCCTGCTGGCCGCAGCACCGATCGCCGTCGTCAATCCGATGATCGAGACGATCCGCAAAGCCGGCCTGCGAGTCGAGGCCGTCGATGTCGCTCCGTTGGCGCTGTCTCGGGCCTTTCGCGCCCTCGATACCCCTCGCGCCGACGGCGACAACACGCCCTCGGTCGACGCGGTGATCTCGATTGGCGGCGAAACGCTGCTCGCGGTCGTCGCCGAGAACGGACAGTTGCTCTTCAACCGCAAGGCGCCGAGCCAGGCTGGCAGCCAGTTCACCGCACGCATCCAAGATCACCTGTCGATTCCGCTCGAGCTTGCCGAGATGGCCAAACGGCGGATCGCCACCGACGACACCCGTCACCTGCTGGCCAGTGTGGCGACGATGACCTCAGCGGTGATCGAAGAGCTCGCCGACGAAATCCACGAATCGATCGACTACTACCTCTCCCAACTCGGGTCACGGCCGATCGACCGCATCCTGATCACCGGCGGCGGCAGCTTGCTGTTGGGACTCGATCAAATCATCGCCGAGCGCACCGGGTATCCGACGAGCTACGGCAACCCGTTCGAGGGTTTGGGCTTCAACGTCCCGGGATTAGAGCAAGAGGATTGCTCGATCGTCTCGCAATTCGTCGCCTCGGCAATCGGCTACGCGCTCGGCGGCGACGAGTCGGCGATGAAGATGGATCTGCAGCCCAAGCGGGAGCGCAACGTTGGCGGCAACCGCAAGCTTGTCCTGGTCGCCGCCAGCCTGGTCGGTGTAGCCGGCCTTGGCGTCATGTACATGGGTGCCCGCAAAGACATCTCTTCGATCCAAGATCAAACCTCCAGCGTCATCGTCGAAACCGGCAACGTCACCAAGCAGGTTGAAGAGCTGCGCTCGCAGGACGAACAGGTCGGCATGCTCAACAAGGGCCAGATCTCAACGGTCGTCACCGCGGCCTACGACAAACGCATCGATTGGACCACCAGCTTTGCGGCGCTCGATCAGATCAGCGCTCAGTTCGGGATCAAGCTCGACGGCTTTACCGGATTGATGATCAGCGTCGGCGAGGGTGATTCTGGACCGACCACTGCTGCTGGCGAACCGCTGGTTGCCACGGTGACGTTTAGCGGCTCGGCGCCCAACCTTGACTCGATCGCCGAGTGGATTCGCGAGGTCGAGCGCGACCCCCGGTTCAACGGCGTCTCCACCCCGTCAGTCTCCGAGCAATTCAGCGGCGACAAGGTCTCGGTCGGCTACACATTTGCCGCCGACCTGTCGTTTACCGAATCGACCGAATTGCCGCTCCCAGCCGACGCACCGCAGAGCGCCGCAGCGGCACCCACCGCCGACGCGACTGCACCACAAGAAAATGGAGAACAGCCATGAAATCGAAGGCCGCCCCCAAGGACAATCTACGTACGACCATCCTGCTCGGCGTCTGTGCTCTGGCCGTGTTGTACATGGTCGTCGTGAAGCCAAAGAAGACCGAGGTCGCCAAGGCCAACGAAGCGTTGGCCACAGCAACCATGGCGCTCGAGTCGGCCAAGGTCGAACTCAACTCGCTTGGCCCGCAGCCTGATGACGCTGAACTGGCCAGGCTCATCGTCCAGGTGCCACGTACCGCGGACACTCCGGCGTTCTTCAACCAGATCAGTGAAATCGCCCAGGCCAACGCCGTGTCGATCGGCGATCTCAGCTTCAGTCCTCCGTCCAAAGCGGCTGGCGGTCTCGGTTCTGAAGTCAAGGTGACGCTCGCTGCTTCTGGCCAGCGCACGGCGATCGACCAGTTCATGACCGCGATCACCAACCTGCCGCGCCTGGCGGTTATCGACCAAGCCAATCTCACCCCTGAGGCGGCCGAGGGCCAAGCGGCCAGCGACACCTCTGGGCACGTCACGGTCGACCTCTCGATCACGCTGTTCAGCGGACTGACGGCTTCGTCCTAAGCGTGACCACGCTCCTGGCGGCCGATTTGGACCGCTCGTACAATCCGGCTGCCTTGCAACGCGCCGTCAACCGATGATCTTCTGCACAACGATGGGACCCGAATGAGCCTCGACGCGCCAGCGCCACCAGCTTCCGTACTCGACGATTTCGCCCTCGGCGCGTTGTTGCGTACCGGCGATATCGACGCTCACACCTATCGCGAGCACCGTCGCCTGCGCCGCCTGGTGATCATCGGGGTGCTGCTTGCGCTATGGCTGTTCTACGTCGCCACACGATGGACGAGCGGCAATCCCGTGATGTTCGGGGCACCATCGTTCGACCTTTCGGATGACCAGCGTCAGCTGCTGATCCCGATGGCTCCGATCCTGTTGCTGTGCTTGGTTGCCATCGTGCCGATGCTTGGCGCCGGTCGTTCACCGCACCAAACCTTTCAGCCCAATGAGATCGGTGTACGCCTCCAGGACGTCGTCGGCGCCGCGGCGACGGTCAACGAGGCGATCGACACGCTGAACCTGTTTCTGGCGCACAAGACGTTCACCGAAAAGATGGGTGGGCAGGCCCGTCGCGGCGTGCTCTTCGAAGGCCCTCCAGGCACCGGCAAGACCTACCTGGCCAAAGCGATCGCCAGCGAGGCTGGGGTTCCCTTTCTCTTTGTGCCGGCCAGCGCCTTTCAATCGATGTACTTCGGCCAGACCAACCGCAAGATCCGCAGCTTCTTCAAGGCGTTACGCCAGACAGCGCGCCGCGAGGGTGGAGCGATTGGTTTCATCGACGAGTTCGACGCCATCGGCCTGGCCCGACGCGGCGGATCATCGTCAGGGAGCGAGGGCTTCGCCGGTGTGGTCAACGAACTGTTGGTGCAGATGCAGAGTTTCGAGGTGCGCACCAAGGGTGCCTCGTTGCGCGGCGGGTGTTATGCGATGATC
The DNA here is from genome assembly GCA_963732585.1 of uncultured Acidimicrobiaceae bacterium. Classification (GTDB taxonomy): domain Bacteria; phylum Actinomycetota; class Acidimicrobiia; order Acidimicrobiales; family Ilumatobacteraceae; genus WLMZ01. The sequence goes on from CAVSZY010000001.1 coordinate 187,260, forward strand.
AACCGACTGTTGCCCGCTCACCGACGGATCAAGCCGCCAAAGTCGATCGCCGCCAACGTGTTGCTTGTGGCCGCGACCAACAGGGCTGCGGAACTCGACCCGGCGTTGCTGCGCCCCGGCCGTTTCGACCGCATCGTCCACTTCGGGTTGCCAGCGCTGCGCGACCGCGCGGCGATCGCCGAGTTCTACCTCGGGCGCAAGGCCCACAGCGACGACATGTCCTCGCAGCGGATCGCCGAGATCACCGCTGGCTATTCCCCTGCGATGCTGGAGCGCCTCCTCGATGAATCGTTGATCTGTGCGTTGCGCAACGGGCGCAACGAGCTGAATTGGAACGATGTGCTCGAGGCCAAGTTGCTCAATGAGCTCGGACAACCCGGCGAATCGGCTCCCGATCGCGATGAGCGTTGGCGGGTGGCGATCCACGAGGCCGGACACGCCCTCGTGGCCGAACTGGTCGGTCGACACGTCACGGTTGCATCAATTCTGCGACGTGCTGATGCACTCGGCTTGGTGGCCCACAATGATGGCCGCGAGGTCAACCTGCACACGCCCACCGAGGCCAGAGCGCTGGTGCATGTCGCCCTCGCTGGCATGGTCAGCGAGGAACTCGAATTCGGTGAAGCGTCGTCGGGCATCGCCTCGGATCTCGAGCGCGGCGACACGTATCGTCGCCACCTTGGTCGGCGCGATCGGAGCCGGTGGGAGCCGTCTCAGCCTCGACGCTGCGGAGATGGCCGGCGCCGGCAACCTGGTATCGAAGGTCCTCGGCGATGAACCATCACACGCGCCGCGGCGGAGTTGATGTTGGTCGAGGCCGAGCAACGTTCCCGAAGCCTGGTCGAAGGTCATCTCGATGTGCTACACGCAGTGGCCAAGGCGCTGTTCGAACGCGACGAGCTCAATGGCGACGAGGTTCGAGAGATCATCAACAGCTTTACAGCAAGCGATGCTCCATAGCCAGCGACACCGCTTGACCCCGCCGCGAGACCGAGAACTTGGCGTAGATGTTGTTGAGATGCGACTTCACCGTCTCGATGCCGATGCACAGTTCCTTGGCGATCTCTTTGTTGCTCCGCCCTGTGGCCAACTGTGCCAGCACCTCCCGCTCGCGTGACGTCAGGTCGAAATCTTGCTGTTCGTTGACCCGCCGACCGGGACGGTCGAGCGCGTCGACGAGCAGGTTGGCTGGAACGTAGCGGTGGCCCTGCACGACAGACGACAACATCTCCATCAGCTCGGCATCGCAGGCATCGGTGTGCACGACGGCGATAGCGCCGGCCTGATAGAGGCCATACGTCGACAACAGATCGGTGATCGGCGTGATGACGACGATGCGCAGCCCACCCAACAATCGCAGCCGATCGAGCACCTTGAGGTGAGTTGAATCCGGGCAGTTGCCGACGACGACAATGTCGGCTTGGTGCTCGCTCGCCGCGTGATGGCCATCGATGCCGGATTGTGCGGCAGCCACGCAATCGATACCGCCCGAGTGCAACAGCGCGGCGATGCCGCGGCGTAGCAGCGCTGAGCTCTCGATGATGACAGCGCGATATCGCAGCACGACCCGCGGCGCAGCGGTGAACTCGGCGACAGCCCCTCGGTCGTTCATCGTCTGCCCGTTGGGGCCAGGATCAGGTTTTCTCGCAGGGCGATCGACACTGCCTCGAGTTTCGAATGTGCCCCCACTCTGGCGATCGTGCTCTGGATCTGGTTGCGCACGGTGTTCACGCTGAGTCCGAGGTCGACGGCTATCTCGTTGGTCGTCACCCCTTGGGCCAGGAGTTGCAGGATCTGCGCCTGACGCGGCGTCAATTCAATGCGCGACTTAGCTCCGACCAGGTTGTCGAGCATCGGTCCCATCAACGCCGGAGCGATCACCCGCTGACCAAGGGCGACCTTGCGAATGCCGGCGACGAGATCGTCCACCGGTTGCTCCTTGAGCAGAAAGCCACTGGCACCGTTGGCGATCGAGCGGGTCACGGCGTCGATGTCACCCGATGCGCTGAAGACCAGGACCGCTGCATCATGAAGCTCGCGCAGCGCACCGATTGTGCTGCACGCCAACCCGTCGGCGAGACGATAGTCGAGCACGATCACGTCGGGTTTCAGCCGCGGCACCATCTCCATGGCGCCCGCCAAGGAGTGCGCGACGCCAAGCGGACAGAGGTCCGGGTAGGTCTGCAGCACTGCCATCAGCCCGCTGGCGACCATCACTTGGTCATCGACAACGAGCACGGAGATCGGTGCACTCATGAAGCACGCCCAGCCGCTGGGCCCGTGCGAGGTTGTTGATCGGCGCGGGCCAGCGCATCGAGCGGCACCGTGAAGGTGACTGCAGTGCCAGCGCCACGTTCGCTGACGATCGAGAAAGTGCCACCTTGCTCCTCGGCACGCCGACTCATGTACCGCAATCCAAGATGACCGGCGCCAGGCGCTCGATCGGGATTGAAGCCGCGGCCGTTGTCCAGCACCCTGGTAACGATCAACCCGTCGTCGCAGCGCAACTCAATCTCGATTCGCGACGCCTCGCCATGGCGAAAGGCGTTGATCGCAGCTTCGCGAACGTTGCGAAAGATGAGGCTGAGGGCGCTGCCCCGCGGCCAACGATCGAGCTGATTGTCGACGTTGACCTCGATGTCTTGCGATGTGCCGATGGCCCGCCGAACGTGCGATTGCAGGGCGACGCCGAGATCGTCTCCGCTGACATCCGGCTCGAGCTCGAAGACGAACTGGCGAAGGGCACGAACCGACGAGCGGATGCGCGCGTCGACTTCACTGATTTCTGCATCGGGATACTTACGGGCCAGGCGTGCTAAGGCGAACGACGTGGCGATCATCGTCTGAATGGTGTCGTCGTGCAGTTCAGCAGCGATTCGTTGACGCTCCGCCTGGCGAATCATTGATGCTGCGCTACCACTCAACGTTACGTCTTGCGCGCCCATAGATAGAGACACCACGTCAGGTGGTATCTCATCGATCAGATTTCGGGCCACCGATACCGCCACGACACTCTCCCTGCACTCGCGTTCCGCCTAAACCGCTGCCGCCAGCCTATCAAATGCATTTGATTCCCCACCCACAGAGTCATCGATATCACGTTGGGTGATTCTGATGCACTCGCTCGATCGGGGGAGTCCGAGGGTTTCAACCCCCCGAGGGAAATGATGTTGATTCCATCAACAATTCACATACTGTGTCAATGACATCACTCTCCGCACTAACACGTACGGCACCGCAGGGTCGACACATCTCTACCACCGCCGCCGCCGTCGATGCCAGAGTGATCGCTGCCATCCCGATGGTTCACCGTACTGCTCGGGAGTTCGCCCGCAAGGTGCCACGCTTCGTAGACCGCGAAGAACTGGTCGCGGCCGGCCTGCTCGGCTTGACGCAGGCCAGCAAAGCCTACGACCCGAGCAAGGGTGTTCCCTTTGAGGTCTACGCCCGCACACGCGTCAGCGGAGCGATCCTCGACGACCTGCGCAGCCGTGATTGGATGACCCGCCAGCAGCGCACCAAGGCAAAGGTCGTCATCGATGCCATGCGCTCGATGCAATCCGATCACGACGGCGGGCGCCGCCCACGTGCTCGTGATATTGCAATGCGTACGAACCTCAACGAGGGCGATGTCAATTCGGTGCTCTGCGATCTCGATCGCGCCCACCGGTTGGCCCAACCCGGCGAGGTCAGCGATCCGGCAATCGCCGAAATGGTCCGCTCCCTCGATGCCGATCCACTTGACGAGGTGCTCGACAGCGAGGCCTCTCAGACCGTGCGCCACGCCGTGCAACTGCTCCCGCCCCGGCTGCGCTTCGTCATCACCGGTGTGTTCTTCGAAGCTCGCCAGATGCAAGCCGTCGCCGCCGACCTCGGGGTCACCCCGTCGCGGGTCTCGCAACTGGTCGCTGAAGGTCTCGATCGCCTGCGCCGCGTGCTGAGCCAAACAGACGACGAACGGCCGCTCTCCCAGGTCCGCGCCAGCTGAACGCGCCGCTCGGCTGCGCAGCACCCGGCGACACGAGCACGACAGTGCCAGACTTATGACCATGGAATACGAAGCCACCTTTCGAATCGCCACATCGGCGACCTTCGGTTTGCTCATCGGCTCGTTCCTCAACGTTGTCATCTACCGGCTGCCGCGCAAGGAATCGATCGTCCACCCGCCGTCGGCCTGTCCGTCGTGCTCTCGACAGCTCACCGCTCGAGATCTCGTTCCCGTGCTCTCGTGGGTGGTGCTGCGCGGCCGATGCCGTAGCTGTTCCAACAAGATCAGCGCCCGCTATCCGTTGATCGAGACCTTGACGGCAGTGCTGTTTGCCTTGGTCGCCGCCAAGTTCGAAGCCGTGCTCCCGCTCACCGCTTTCCTCGCGCTGGTCGCCGGTAGTGTCGCCCTCTCGGCGATCGACTTCGATACCAAGACGTTGCCGACCAGGTTGGTCTACGCCACGGGCGCGGTCGGGGCAGTCCTGCTAGCCAGCTCGGCAATCCGCCAGAGCGACATGTCGCCGCTCGTGCGTGCCGCGATCAGTGCCGCCGTCGTCGGTGCGATCTTTTTCGCCACCTGGTGGTTCGTGCCGCACGGCTTTGGATTCGGTGATGTCCGCTTTGGGACCGTTTTGGCGATGTTCCTCGGCTGGCTCGGTTACGGCTACGTGTTCGTCGGCATGATCACCGCCTTTCTCACCGGGGCGTTGGTCGGCGTTGCGTTGCTGGCGAGCGGCCGTGCGGGTCGCAAGACAGCGTTACCATTCGGTCCCTTCCTCGCCTTCGGAACACTGTTTGCCGTGCTCGCAGGGACGCCGATTGTCGATTGGTGGCTGCCAGCCAGCACCTGACCAGTACATTTTTGGTATGGCCAGCCCAAGCGCAGGAATTCAATCGATCGAGCGCGCCTTCTCCGTTCTCTTGGCGATCGCCACCGAATCGGCGGGCATTACCGACGTCTCCAGACGCGTGGGATTGCCGGTCAGCACAGTCGCCAGATTGCTGAACACGCTGGAACAACTGCAGGCGGTCGTGCGCCAAGACGACGGGGTCAGCTATCGCATCGGTCCAACCGTTTCGCTGCTTGCGCTGCGCAGCGACACCACGTTGGCCAGCCGCGCCACGCCGTTCCTCAGCGAGTTGGTCGAGCGCCTCGGCGAGACGAGCGGTCTGTCGATAGCCGAGCAGGGAGAGGTGCTGTACCTCGACCACGTCGGCGCCGACCAGGCGGTGCAGATCCAGGATTGGACGGGCAAGCGTTTGCCGATGCATGTCGTCTCCTCAGGCCTTGTGCTGCTGGCCTTCGGACCCGCCGAGCGCACCGACGCTGCGCTCGCCTCGGGCCTGCAACAGTTCACCCCGTTGACCACGACCGACCCACTGCGGCTGCTGGCGCGCCTGCAGGATGTGCGCGCCAACGGCTTTGTGTGGACCGCCGAGGAGTTCCAGCTGGGCATCACCTCGATTGCCGCTCCGGTGTTCAACACCAACGGCGAGATCATCGCCGCCATCCACGTGCACGGTCCGAGCTACCGTTTCCCCGGCGAGCACGACCGTCGGCAGGTCGAGCAAGCGATCACCGATGCGGCGCGACGCCTGACCGCAACCGCCATCGACTGAGTACGCCAGCCGCGAAATTCCGCCACGTGGCCTCTTTCCACGATGCGGAAGATTACTGTATGGTGGTAGCAACGGGTCCCGATGGTGGGTCCCTGTTCCGTTCATCGATTGGGGTCGATATATGGCGATTCTTAGGTCCTCCCGCCGTGCCGCTGGACGCGCTACCGAGCACGCCGGGGAAACACTCGTCGAGCGCGCCGCGTTGCGAGCCTTGATCACCGATGCCCACTTCGAGCTGATCCCCACCCCGAAGGTGGCCTTGCAGTTTCCGCACCTGCCCGTCGGCTCGACGGTGTCGGTGACCTGCTCCCCGGTGCAGGAAATAGAGGCCACGTTGTCCTTGAGCAAGGCGCTGATCGACCTCGGGCACAGCGTTATTCCCCACCTTGCGGCACGCATGGTCGCAGGCCCCGACCACGTCGCGGCGATCGCTGCCTGGTTGCGCGAGCACAATCAACAACGGGTGTTCATCATCGGGGGCGACGCACCAGACCCCAAGGGGCCGTATCTTGACGCCGCCGCGTTCCTGGCCGAACTGGTCGCCAAGGAAACCCCCTTGACCCAGATCGGGATTGGCGGATACCCCGACGGCCACAGCCAGATTCCCCATCATCTGCTCACGTCGGCTCTGCTCGACAAGCAGCGTATTCTCGACGACGTCGGTATCTCCGGGTGGATCTCGACGCAGATGTGCTTCGACGCCGGGAAGGTCAGCCGTTGGATCGAAGAGATCAACAGCGACGGCGTCCACCTGCCCATCCATCTCGGGGTTCCCGGCGTCGTCGACACGACCAAGCTGTTGACCATGGGAACCCGTCTCGGGGTTGGTGCCTCACTGCGCTACCTTCGCAAGAACCGCGCCGTCGTCAGCAAGCTGGTCTCGCTGGGAGGCTACGATCCGCTCGAATTTCTCGACGAAATAAGCCCCATGCTCGCCGATCTCGGCGTCGAGGCGCTGCACATGTTTACCTTCAACCAAGTGGCCAACACCGCGGCCTGGCGCCAGGGCTACCTGGCAAACTCAGCACTCAACTAGTCCAGCTTGCGCACCAGTCCTCTATCCGTTCAACTCCGCCAAGGAATCCACGCATGTCCTTCCCATCCGACCTCGAAATCGCTCAGGCAGCGCCGCTGCAACCGCTCGCCGGAATCGCTGCCCAGATGGGCATCGGCGGCCATCTGATCGAGCCCTACGGCGACAGCCTGGCCAAGATCAAGCTCGAGGCGATCGCCGAGTTGGCGGATCGTCCGAAAGCGAAATATGTCGTCGTCTCGGCGATCACGCCGACCCCGCTGGGCGAAGGCAAGACGACGACGACGGTTGGCCTTGGGCAAGCGTTCAAACACATCGGTCGTTCCAGCGTCATCGCCATTCGCCAACCCTCGATGGGCCCGACATTCGGTATCAAGGGTGGCGCGGCCGGCGGCGGTTACAGCCAGGTGATCCCGATGGAGCTGCTCAACCTGCATCTCACCGGCGACTTCCACGCCGTCACCAGCGCCCACAACATGCTCGCTGCGGTGCTCGATAACCACCTCCATCAGGGCAACGAACTCGGGCTCGATCTCAACAACATCACCTGGCGACGGGTGCTCGACATCAACGAGCGGGCGCTGCGCAACATCATCGTCGGCCTCGGCACCAAGGAAGATGGTGTCACCCGCCAGACCGGTTTCGACATCACCGCGGCGTCGGAAGTGATGGCCATCTTCGCCTTGTGCACCTCGTTGAAGGACATGCGCGAGCGCCTCGGGCGCATCGTCGTCGGCTACACCCCGACAGGCGATCCGGTCACCGCTGAGGATCTCAAGGGTGCCGGGGCGATGGCCGCGATCATGCGTGACGCCCTCAAGCCGAACCTGATGCAGACCCTGGAAGGCACGCCGGTGCTGGTGCACGCTGGGCCGTTCGGCAACATCGCCCACGGTAACAGCAGCATCATCGCCGACCAGATCGGCATCCACGGTGGCGACTTCTTGATCACCGAAGCGGGCTTCGGTGCCGACATGGGCGCCGAACGCTTCTTCAATATCAAGTGTCGCGCCAGCGGCCTGGCCCCCGATGCTGCGGTCGTCGTCGCCACCGTGCGTGCCCTGAAGGCCCACAGCGGTAAGCACCGCATCGTCGCCGGCAAGCCGTTGCCGGAGGATCTGTTGAAGGAGAACCCCGACGAGGTGCACGTCGGTGGCGCCAACCTGCGCAAGCAGATCGAGAACATCCGTATTCATGGGGTCACCCCAGTGGTGGCGATCAACGCCTTCCCTGGCGACTTCGATTCCGAGCACCGGGCCATCCGCGAGATCGCCGAGTCGATGGGCGTCCGCGTCGCCGTCTGCACGCACTTCGCCAATGGCGGGCGCGGCGCAACCGACCTGGCCGAAGCTGTTGCCGAAGCAGCCAACGAGCCGAGCACCTTCCAGCTGCTCTATCCGTCCGAGGCCAGCCTGAAGACCAAGATCGAGACCGTCGCCACCAAGGTCTACGGCGCAGCCAAGGTCGAGTATTCGGCCGCGGCCAACCGCCAGCTGGCCAACTACGAAAAGAACGGGTTCGGCAACCTTCCGGTGTGTATCGCCAAGACGCACCTGTCGATCTCCTCCGATGCCTCGCTGAAGGGGGCACCGACCGGTTGGACACTGCCCGTGCGCGAGGTTCGTGCCTCGGTGGGCGCCGGTTTCGTCTACCCGATCTGTGGCGACATGCGCACGATGCCCGGCCTCGGTGGCGATCCCGCAGCGCACCACATCGACATCGATGAAAACGGCGTGATCAGTAACCTATCCTGACCGGCCGTCACCCCCCGAGAGTAGAGTTTTCAACATATGTCTATACAACATGACGTCACGTCCAGCGGGGCAATCATCATGGATGGCAACGCTCTGCGCGATGAGACCGTGGCCATGCTGCGCGCCAAGATCGAGGCCATGGGCAACCCTCATGTCTGCCTGGCCACCGTGCTCGTCGGCGACGACAAGCCGAGCCAGATCTACGTGCGCAATAAGCACAAGAAGGCTCAGGAGGCAGGAATGTCCTCCCGCCATGTCGAACTCTCCATCGACGCCACCCAAGCCGATGTCGAGAACGCGGTCCGCCAACTCGCCGCCGATGCCTCGGTGCACGGCATCCTCGTGCAGTTGCCGTTGCCCAAGGGTCTCGACGAGGAAGCCGTGCTCGACCTGATTCCCGCCGAAAAGGATGTCGACGGTTTGACCGAGGCCAGCATGGGTCGCTTGATGCGCGGCCGCGACGGCCATGTGCCGTGCACCCCGCAAGGGGTCATGCGCCTGCTGGAGAAGTACGGCGTGGCTACCTCCGGCAAGAAGGCGGTCGTCATCGGCCGGTCATCGCTGGTCGGCCTGCCCTTGGCGGTGCTGCTGGCTCGCAAGGGCATCGACGCCACGGTGACCTTGGCGCACTCGCGCACCGCCGATCTCGTCGAGACCTGTCGTGACGCCGACATCATCATCGGTGCTGTTGGCGTCGCCAAACTGATCACCGCCGCACACGTCAAACCTGGCGCAGTGGTCATCGACGTCGGGGTTTCACGCACCGCCGACGGCATTCAAGGCGACGTCGATTTCGACGCTGTGCAAGCCATCGCCTCGGCGATCACCCCGATGCCTGGCGGCACGGGGCCAATGACGATCGCCTGCCTGCTAGAAAACACCTTGGAAGCAGCGCGCATGCTCGGCGCGCTGCCCTCGTGACCCGAGGATCTCGTGCCCCGAGGAGGTGACATGACACAAGCTCAACTCAAGGCTCCCACCTACCCACGCATCACCGAACCGCTGGTGCGCGACAACGGTGTGCTGCGCCCCGCCACCTGGGACGAAGCGCTGGAGCGCGCCGCTGCCGGTTTCCGCCACGCCGTCGACACCCACGGCGAGAATGGGATCGGCATCTTCTCCTGCTCGAAGTCGACCAACGAGATGAACTACCTGGCACAGAAGTTCGCCCGGCAGGTTCTCGGCACGAACAACATCGATAGCTGCAACCGAACTTGACACGCTCCCAGCGTGGTCGGTCTGGCCACCGTCTTTGGAGCAGGGGGCGGCACATCGTCGTACCTCGAGGTTGAACACAGCGACGTCATCGTCCTGTGGGGTTCCAACGCGCGCTTTGCGCATCCGATCTTCTTTCATCACGTCCTGGCCGGCATTCGCAACGGCGCCAAGCTCTTTGTCGTCGACCCACGGCGCACCGCTTCGGCGCGCTGGGCCGACCGCTGGCTCGGGCTGCATGTCGGCACCGACATCGCCCTGGCGCATGCCATCGGCCGTGAGATCATCGCCGCCGGGCTCTACAACCGAGCGTTCGTCGAGGGCTCGACGACGGGGTTCGACGAGTACCGCCAAGCTGTCGAGCCGTGGACGTTGGAGCGCGCCGAGGCGATCACCGGGGTTCCCGGCGAGGCGATCCGCGAAGTGGCCCATGCCTTTGCCCGTGCCGATCGCGCCCAAATGTGTTGGACGCTGGGCATCACCGAACACCACAACGGCGTCGACAATGTGCTGTCGCTGATCAACCTCAACCTGTTATGTGGCCATGTCGGGCGCTACGGTGCCGGCATCCAACCGTTGCGCGGCCAGAACAACGTGCAGGGCGGCGGCGACATGGGGGCGATCCCCAACAAGCTCACCGGTTTCCAAGACATCCTCGACGACGAGGCCCGACACAAGTTCGAAGCGGCCTGGGAGTGCACGATTCCCAACCGTCATGGCTGGCACCTGACGCAGATGTTTCAAGCGATGGAGCGCAAGCAACTGCGCGCCCTGTATGTCATCGGCGAGAACCCGGCGCAGTCCGAGGCCGACTCGGCCCACGCCATCCATCTGCTCGAGGGTCTTGAACACATGGTTGTGCAAGACATCTTCCTGACCAAGACCGCCGAACTCGCCGATGTCGTCTTGCCGGCGACCGCAGCGTGGTGCGAAACCGAGGGCACGGTGACCAACAGCGAACGCCGTGTGCAGCGCGTCCGCAAGGCGCTCGAAGCCCCGAACGGCACCCGTGACGACACGGCGATCATCATTGATCTCGCCCAACGCCTCGGGCACCCGGGATGGGACTACCCCGACTCGGAGTCGGTGTGGAATGAGTTGCGCGAGTTGTCGCCGATGCACCACGGCATGTCCTACGCCCGTCTGGAAGCGTTGGGGGGAATCCAGTGGCCCTGCCCCTCGAACGAGACACTGGAGCCGACCTATCTCCACGGTCGCCTGTGGGCCGAGAACCCGGCCGAGCGTGGTCGCCTGGCCCCGTTCAGCGCGGTGCCCTGGGCCGGGCCGGTCGATGAACTCAACGACGACTATCCGATCCGCTTGACCACCGGTCGCCGCCTCGATTCCTACAACACCGGTGTGCAAACGGCGAGGATCGCCTCGCCGCTGCGCCTTGGTGAGACGCTCGATCTCAACCCAGGCGACGCCGCCACGCTTGGCGTCGCCGAGGGCGAAACCGTGCTCGTCACCTCCCGCCGCGGCGCGATCGAGGCACCCGTGCGTTTCGATAGCGGTCTGCGTCCGGGCCTGGCCTTCATGACCTTCCACTTCCCCGATGAGATCGACGTCAACATCTTGACCATCGAGGCCAACGACCCGAAGTCGGGCACCGCCGAGTTCAAGGCGTCGGCGATCCGGGTCGAGAAACTGTCCCCATCGGCGACCTCGACGCTGCAGTCGATCGCCGGGAATTGAGCCGATCCGTCGATGGACCTGAGGATTGCCAACGACACCGCCAGTGCGCAGGAGATGTCGGCACTCGACGTCGCCATCGCGGCGACGACCGTCGATGAAGGCTGGCAGCGTGAACACGGAGGGGCCCATCGGGCCGCAGAACTGCGCCACCATTTGTTGTCGGCGTTGCATGCGCTGCAAGATCGTGTCGGCTGGATCAGCCCCGGCGGTGTCGCCGAAATCGCCCGCCGACTCGATGTGCCACCGGCCGAGATCTATGGCGTGGCCAGCTTTTACGCGTTGTTCGCCATGCAACAACAGCCGACACGAGTCGCCCACCTGTGCATCGATCTCGCCTGCCAGGCCCGTGGAGCGTCAGCGCTTGTCGATGACGTCGCCGATGCTTGCGGGCCGGCCTGGCGACGCGGGCGGCGATGTCGACGCTCCGACGTGGAAGCCGAGCCCATGTCTTGGTTTGTGCGAGCGGGCCCCAGCGGTCTTGGTCAGCGAGGCGGGCGACCCGGTGCGCGAGGCCGTCCTCGCCCCCGCTGTGGCCGCCGACGTCGCCGTTGCGCTGCGTTGCGGTCCATCGGCGATGCCTGCAGAGGCACCGGTTGCCGATGCCGTTCATCAGCCTGGTGCCGAACTGACGCTGTTGCGTCGTGTCGGTGTTGTCGACCCATCGTCGATCGATAGCTATCGCGCCCATGGTGGCTACCAGGCTTTGCGCCGCGCCGTGGCCATCGGCCCGAGCGCGACCGTGGCCGAGGTCAGTGAGTCGAATCTGGTCGGTCGTGGCGGCGCTGCTTTCCCAGCCGGGCGCAAGTGGGCTGCCGTCGCCGGGCAGGCGAAGCGGCCGCACTACGTCGTCTGCAACGCCGATGAGAGCGAGCCCGGTACGTTCAAGGATCGGGTGATCATCGAGGGCGATCCCTTTGCGGTGATCGAGTCGATGACCATCTGTGGCTTCGCTACGGGTTCCGAGCGCGGCTTCGTCTACCTGCGCGGCGAATACCCGCGGGCGCTCGAACATCTGCAGCACGCCATCGACAGCGCCCGGGCCCGCGGTTATCTCGGCCGCGACGTGATGGGCCTCGGCTTCGATTTCGATATCGAGATCGTCCGCGGCGCTGGCGCCTACATCTGTGGCGAGGAGACGGCGATCTTCAACTCGATCGAGGGTTACCGCGGTGAGCCGCGCAGCAAGCCACCGTTTCCCGTTGAGGTCGGTCTGTTCGGTCTGCCGACGGTGGTCAACAACGTCGAGACCTTGGTCAATGTCCTGGCGATCCTCGCTCACGGGCCCGCCGCATTCGCGGCCCAAGGCACACCGGGTTCGACCGGCACCAAGATCTTTTGTGTCTCCGGCAACGTTGCGGTTCCCGGCGTCTACGAGGTGCCATTCGGGGCGACGCTGCGCGAATTGATCGACCTCGCCGGTGGTATCGAGGATGCTGGCGCCGGGCGTTCGTTGCAGGCAGTGCTGCTCGGCGGTGCCGCCGGTTCCTTCGTGCGCGCCGAAGAGATCGACTTCCCGCTGACCCTGGAAGGTGCCCGGGCGCACAACACCACGCTCGGTTCGGGTGTCGTCATGGTGCTCGACGACACCGTCGACATGCTCGCCTTCCTGCGTCGCATCGCCGCCTTCTTCCGCGACGAGTCGTGCGGACAATGCGTGCCCTGCCGCATTGGAACGGTGCGCCAGGAGGAGGCCTTGGTCCGACTGACCACGGGCGCCCGACGACCCGACGATATGCAGATTCTGCGCGATGTCGGCCGGGCGATGCGCGACGCCAGCATTTGCGGCCTCGGTCAAACCGCGTGGAGCGCCATCGAATCGGCAATCGACCGCCTAGGAGCATTGCAATGAGAACACCGCCATGAGCGCTCTACTGAACGACGATGGCGTCGTCCAAGTCGCTCCCCCACGGCGGGCCGTGACGCTGAACATCGACGGCTCCTCGGTCACCGTCGCCGAAGGTTCGACGATTCTCGACGCCTGCACATCGCACGGCGTGAGCACACCGACGTTGTGCTACGGCGACACGCTCGAGCCGGTCAACGCCTGTCGCGTCTGCGTCGTCGAGGTCGAGGGCAACCGGGTTCTCGTGCCGTCGTGTTCGCGAGTCGCCGAACCGGGCATGGTCGTGCAGACCGCCACCGAGCGGGTGCAACACTCGCGGCGCACGGTGCTGGAACTGCTCGGCTCGTCGGTCGATCTCTCTGCCGCTGCCCACGTTGCCGACTGGAACGCCGAGTACGGCGCACAGCCAGGCCGTTTCGGCGACGACGCCGCGACCGTCGCCCAACCGGTGAAGGTCGACAACGATCTGTATGTTCGCGATTACTCCCGGTGCATCCTGTGCTACAAGTGCGTCGATGCCTGCGGCGAACAGTGGCAGAACACCTTTGCCATCGCCGTCGCCGGGCGCGGCTTTGGTGCCCACATCAGTACCGAGTTCGATACCTCATTGCCCGATTCGGCCTGTGTGTATTGCGGCAACTGCATCGAGGTGTGCCCGACCGGGGCGCTGATGTTCAAGACCGAGCACGACATGCGCGAGGCCGAGACCTGGGATGAACCGGCGCAACGGCAAACCACCACGGTGTGTCCATACTGCGGAGTCGGCTGCAACCTGACCCTGCATACGCAGGACAATCGCATCGTCAAGGTCACCTCGCCGCACGAGCACAGCGTGACCCACGGCAACCTGTGCATCAAGGGTCGCTTCGGCTTCGGCCACGTCCAAGACACCTGAGCCCGTGACCATCGACGAGGCGATTTCCTACCTCGAGGAACACATCGATCACGCCGGTTGGCGAGGGCGTTCAAGCCGCGCCGAGCCCGGAGACCTTTCGCTCGGTCGAATGCGCTCGCTGATGGCTGCGCTCGACAACCCGCAGCGGCAGCTGCGTGTCGTGCATATCTCCGGCACCAACGGCAAAGGTTCGACGGCGACGATGACCGCCGAATTGCTGGCTGCGCACGGTCGGCGCGTGGGGTTGTTCACCAGCCCGCATATCAGTCGCTACAACGAGCGGATCCGAATCGACGGAAAGCCGATCGCCGACGGCGATCTGGCAGCCTTGCTCGCGGAGATCCGCGCCGCCGAGCACGAGATCGGCGAGCGTCTCGCACCGTTCGAGATACTGACCGCGGCGATGCTGCTGTGGTTCGACCGCCAGCAGGTCGACGTCGCAGTGATCGAGGTTGGGGTTCTCGGCAGATACGACGCCACCAACGTTTGCACCGCCGAGGTTGCGGTGATCACCAACATCGGGCGCGATCACACCACCGGTGTCGGCGACTGGCAGTGGCGGATCGCGCAAGAGAAGTCGGGCATCATCAAGCCGAACGCGATGCTGATCACCGGAGTCGACGATCACCGCTTCGACCCCCTGTTCGTTGCCGAAGGCCCGCGAGCGATCTGGCGGCTGGGCGAAGAGATCACCGTCAGCGTCGAACGAGCCGACGGTGGCTTCGCGGTCGCCACGCCGTTGCAGCATCTCGCTCATCTACGCCTGGCGCTGCGCGGCCAGCACCAGCAACGAAACGCCGCCCTCGCGGTGGCTGCTGTGGGAGCGTTCCTGGGCCACGCACTCGGAGCCCGACAGGTGAGCCAGGCCCTGGCTATGTTGGCGATGCCGGCCCGTGTGGAGATCGCCGGGCATCAGCCGCTGATTCTCATCGATGGTGCCCATAACCCCGACGCTGCGTTGGCGCTGCGCCACACGCTCGACACCGAGTTCGCGCCCCGTGGACGGCGCATCCTTGTCCTCGGCGTGCTCGCCGGACGGGATCCGGCGGCGATGCTCGAGGCGCTTGAATTCGGCAACGGCGATAGTCGGCTCGCGATGATCATCACCTGCAGCCCGAACTCGTCGCGGGCGCTCGACGCGCGGACGCTCAGCGAGGCCCTGGACACCGGCGCGAAACGGGTCGTTGCTGCCGATCTGGAGACGGCCATCGCGCTCGCCCGCAGCGTCGCTGAGGCCGACGATCAGATCGTTATCACGGGCTCGATGTATCTCGCTGCGCAAGCACGAGAGCTGCTTTGTCAGGCTTGACCCGCAAAACGCGGATCTCCGTGGCTCGGCCCTCGATCGCCGCTGCGATCAGTTTGCCGATCGAGGGTTTCGGCGCCGGTAGGTTACGCCGAAACCCTCGAGATAGAACTGGGCTAGCGAGCTGGGCTCATTCGGCGACGGCGGCGGCCAACGAGCACCAACGCCAGACCCAACCCGCATGCCCCTGCGCCAACGCTGAGCGTGCGCTCGATGCCGTTGCCACCTGTGCGTGGCAGGCGCCTCACTTGGTCACCAAACATGTAGCCGGTGGCAACGGTGCCGGTGGCCAATTCGACCGAGATGCTGTTTGCCGTCGCTGAACCGCCCGCGGTACCAGGCGTTGATGTTCCGGCGAGATACTCGGGTGGTTGCGTTTCGGTGACAACATAGGTCCCCGCCTGCAGGTCGATGAAGGTCCACTCACCAAGGCCGTTGGTGACCACGGTTTGGGTCACCGGCGTGCCAGCGACCGTCGTGCCGGTCAAGGTGATCGTGACCCCAGGAAGCGGTTTCTCCGTGGTATCGCGCACACCGTTGGCATTGGCGTCAACGTAGACAACACCGCTCAGCGAAGATGCCGTTTCGGTGAAGTTCAGCGCTGCCACAGGTGCTTCGCTGAGCACGAGATGGATCACGCCCGAAGGGTTGGTCGAGCCCTGATCAAATCCTGTCGGTTGCGTCTGCGTCAAGGTGTAGGTGCCTGGCGGGACGTTGGCAAAGGAGTACGCACCGGGCATACATTGCGTCGCAGCGTCCAATGGCAGCGTCGGGCAGGTCTGGGTCGTGGTCGTCATCTTCACCGGGTTACCCAGCACGTCAACCCCTTCAAGTGTGATCGTCACACCCGAAATCGGCGCCCCTGAACCGTCGATGCTGACAGCACCGGCGACTGGCCAACCGAGTTCGGCAAAGAGTTCTTCGACGATTGGGGTACCAGAGACGACGACGATCTGGCTGATCACGTCGTTGACCGAACTCGACCCGCCACCAACTGGCGATTCGCTGCCATCGGACCAACCCGTCGGCTGTGTCTCGGTCACGGAGTAGGTACCTGGTGCGAGACCGTCGAAACGGTAGGAACCGTCGGCGCCGGTCACGGTGGTCATCTCGACCGTGTCACCAGTACCCGTCGTGCCGTTCAGCACCACGGTCACGCCCGGGATTCCCGGCTCGGTTGAGCTTGGTGATCCGTTGGCATCGCTGTCGAAGAAGACCTTGCCCGAGATGCTTGTTGGCTGGTAGAGGCCGACATCCAAATCAACTTCGTCCAACCCTGAGGTGACCGTGATGGTTGATGTCAGGCCGCTGGAATCGATCGCCGGGTTCGTGCCCTTGAGCACGGGAGCTTCAACGAAACCAGTTGGTGGCGTGACCACGACGGTGTATTCGCCCGGCGGGACACCAACGAATTGATACGTGCCAAGCTCGGCGCCAGAGCCCGTGACGACGACCATCTCAACGGTGTTGCCGAGACCATCGGTACCGAACAGGCGCACCGTGACACCGGCGATGCCGGGCTCACCCGCATCTTGGATGCCGTCACCGTCAAGGTCATCCCAGATGAGATCACCAACGGTTGCCGAAATGTAGTAGCCAAAGTCTTGAG
This sequence comes from uncultured Acidimicrobiaceae bacterium, assembly GCA_963732585.1. GTDB lineage: Bacteria > Actinomycetota > Acidimicrobiia > Acidimicrobiales > Ilumatobacteraceae > WLMZ01. The sequence goes on from CAVSZY010000001.1 coordinate 204,217, forward strand.
CGTCGGTTGTCGGGACATCGCTGGTCAAGACGATCGGCGTCGTGTTCGGTGTGTCGACGCCATTGGCATCAAATGTTGGCACGACATCTGCTGGCAGATCGATTGGATCAACGGTGATGGTGAACGAACCGAGCGGCAAGCCCGCCACGCTGTAGGCACCATCGACGTCGGTCACGGTGCTGTAGGTCACCGTTTCACCCGCGATCACCGTGGTAATCGTGACCGTCACACCTTCAAAACCAGGCTCGTCGACCTGTTGAATCCCGTCGCCATTGACGTCGTTCCAGATCGCATCACCAATCGCACCCGGGCCCTGGTAACCAAAGTTCTGAACACCGGAGGTTGGCTCGTCCTGCGTCAACGTCACGACGGCCGTGTTGTCCAAACCGGCAATGGGATCACCGTCGGGGTCGCCGGTGACGACAACACCCTCGGGCAGCGACAGCGGGTCGACGCCGACCGTGAACTCACCAAGTGGCAAACCGCTGATCTGGTATGCACCAGACGCATCGGTCGTGGTCGTGTAGCTCACTGTCTCGCCGGCGATGACTGTGGTCAGATTGACCACGACTCCAGGCAAGCCCGGTTCGCCAGCATCACGTACGCCGTCGCCATCAAGGTCGTTCCAGATCAAGGAACCAACCGATCCCGGGCTCTGGTAGCCAAAGTCTTGGACCGTCGACTGCGGGTCGAGGGCGCTGAGGACAACAACGGCTGAACCATCATCGCCGCCATCAGGGTCGGCGGTGATAGCCAAACCGTCCGGCACGGACAACGGGTCGACCGTGACCATGAACGAACCCAACGGCAAACCGGCGATGGTGTAGGAACCGTCGGGGCCGGTAACGGTCTGGTAGGCAACCGTTTCACCGTTGATCATTGTCGTGACGTCGATCGTCACCCCTGGGAGGCCTGGCTCGCCAGCATCACGGATGCCGTCGCCGTCTTGGTCGTTCCAGATCAGATCACCGATTGCACCGGGGCCTTGGTAGGCAAAGTCGGCCATGTCGGTCGTTGGCAGGGCAACCGACAGCGTGACGGCTGTGGTGTTCGCTGTCGCAATGCCATCAAGGTCGCCCGTTGGGACCATGCCACCTGGCAAGTCATCGGTAGCGACGGTGACGGTGAAGTCCCCGAGCGGCAAGCCCTCGATGCTGTATTGACCATTGGCATCCGTTGTTGTCGTGAAGGTCACGGTCTCACCGGCGATCACCGTGGTGACCGTCACGCCGATTCCAGGCAGGCCCGGTTCGCCGGCGTCCTTGAGGCCATCACCGTTGAGGTCGTTCCAGATCAAGTCGCCAATCACGCCGGGGCCGCGGTAGCCAAAGTCCTGCAGCGCCGACGTCGGCTCCGTTGTGGTCAGCGTGACCATCGAGGTGTTGTCGTTGCCAGCGTCGAAATCGAAGGTTGCGACCACGCCCGCAGGCAGAGTGGCCGTATCGACAGTGACGGTGTAGTCACCAAGCGGCAAGCCAGCAATGGTGAATGATCCGTCCGCACCGGTGATGGCCGAGGCAGTCACCGGTTGGCCGTTGATCGTCGTCACAACGGTGACGGTCACACCCGGCAAACCGGGTTCGTCGGCATCCTTGACGCCGTCACCGTCGAGGTCATTCCAGACCAAGTCGCCAATCACGCCGGGGCCGCGGTAGCCAAAGTCCTGCTCGCTGGTGGTCGGCACCGCATCGGTCAGTGTCACCGTTGAGGTGTCAAGGGTGGCCAGGCCATCAGCATCGAAGGTCGTTGTCACGCCACCGGCAAGGGTGTCGGTGTCAACCGTGACCACGAACTCGCCCAACGGCAAACCGCCCAATGAATAGGCACCGTTGGCATCCGTGGTCGCCGAATACGTCACGGTGTCGCCCGCAATCACGGTGGTGATCACCAGCACAACACCGGGCAGGCCAGCTTCACCAGCGTCTTGTACGCCGTCACCGTTGCGGTCCAGCCAGACGAAGTCACCAATCGCTCCAGGACCCTGATAGCCAAAGTCTTGAACGGTTGTTGTCGGTGTCGCCTCGCTCAAGGTCACCACCGACGTGTTGTCGTTACCGCCGTCGGGGTCACCCGTGTTGACGACCCCGGTCGGCAACGTGTCAGGGTCGACCGTCACGCGGTAGTCACCAAGCGCCAAACCTGACACCTCGTAGCGTCCAACTTCGTCCGTGACCGTTGTGTAGGTCACGGTTTCGCCCGCAATGACCGTGGTCACGGTGACGGCTACTCCTGGCAATCCACGCTCGCCGAGTTCCTGAATACCGTCGCCGTCGAGGTCGTTCCACATCCTGTCGCCAACAGCGCCAGGGCCCTGATAACCAAAGTCCTGCACAGCACTCGTTGGCAGCAACGTGGTCAGCGTGACCACGGAAACCCCATCGACGAGTCCCTGAGGATCACCGGTGACGACGACTCCAGCAGGGAGCGAAGCCGGGTTGACGGTGACCGTGAATTCGCCGAGCGGCAAACCGGAAACCGTGTACTGGCCGTTGGCATCGGTGATCGTCGTGTAGGTCACCGTTTCACCGTTGACAACGGTGGTCAGCGTGACCGTGACTCCCGGAATGCCAGGTTCGCCAGCGTCTCTGATGCCGTCGCCGTCTTGGTCATTCCAGATCAGATTGCCGATCGAGCCGGGGCCCTGGTAGCCGAAGTCTTGGACGTCCGAGGTCGGTGCGATCAAGGTCAGGCTGACGTCGGCGCTGTTGGCCGTGGCCACGCCATCGCTATCGAAGGTCTGTTCGAGCCCGGCGGGAAGATCTGCCGAATCGCTGACCACGGTGAAATCACCGAGCGGCAGACCATTGATGGAGTAGCCACCGTTGGCGTCGGTGGTGGCGCGATAGGTCACCGTTGCACCGGCAATCGTCGTTGTCACGGTGACGTCGATGCCAGGCAGACCTGGCTCACCAGCGTCTTGGACACCGTCACCATCGAGGTCGTTCCAGATGAAGTTGCCAACCGCTCCAGGCCCTTGGTAGCCAAAGTTCTGGGTCAACGCGCTCGGCGTTGCGACTGTCAACTCGACGTTCGAGGTGTGGGCCGTGGCAATGCCGTCGGCGTCGCCGGTTGGCAACAGACCAGCGGGGAGCGATGCCGGATCGACGGTCACCGTGTAGGCACCGAGCGGCAGGCCATCGACGACGAAGTTGCCGACGTCATCGGTCGTTGCGGTGTAGGTCACGACCGACCCGGCGATGGTCGTCGTGATCGTCACGTCAACGCCCGCCAGACCAGGCTCGTTGGCATCCTTGAGACCATCGCCGTTGAGGTCGTTCCAGACCAACTGGCCAATTTCGCCCGGCCCCTGGTAGCCAAAGTCCTGCTCATCGCTCGACGGTTGGTCCTCGGTCAAGGTGACACCCGTGGTGTGGGCCGTGGCGATGCCATCGGGATCATCCGTTGGGTCAACGCCGCCCGGCAACGTCAGCGGATCAATCGTGATCGTGAACTCGCCGAGCGGAAGACCACCAATGAGGTAGGCGCCGGAAGCGTCGGTGATGTCGGTATAGGTGACAGTTGCTCCGTCGATGACGGTGGTAATGGTCACCTCGACACCGGGGATCCCCGGTTCGTTGGCATCATGAATGCCGTCGCCGTCACGATCGTTCCAAATCAGATCGCCAATCACGCCGTCGCCGGTGTAGCCGAAGTCTTGGGCGTCGTCGGCTGGTGCCGCGTCAGTCAGCGCGACCACCGAGGTGTTCGCCGTGCCCGTGCCATTGGAATCGAAAGATTGAACGGCGCTGGCTGGCAGCGTGTCCGAATCGACGGTCACGGTGTATTCGCCGAGCGGCAACCCCGTGATGCTGTACAAGCCATCGCCATCTGAGGTGGCGTCGTAGCTCACGACGCTGCCCGCGATGGTCGCGGTGATCCTCAGGTCGACACCCGGCAAACCGGGTTCGCCAAGATCTTGGATGCCGTCGGCGTTGAGGTCATTCCAGATGAAGTCGCCGATTGCTCCTGGCCCCTGGTAACCAAAGTCTTGGACGTCGCTGGTTGGGTTCGGTGGCAGTCAAGCTCACCGCTGCCACGTCGTCCGCGCCGCCATCTGGGTCGGCCGTTATGGCCACACCTTCTGGTAGCGAGGCCGTCGTGACGGCCACATCGAAGTCACCGAGCGGCAAGCCGCTGATCGAGTAAGCACCAAAGGCGTCCGTTGTCGTTGTATACGTCACGATCTGACCGGCAATGGTGGTCGTGATGACCACGTCGACACCCGGCAAACCTGGTTCGCCGGCGTCTTTGACGCCGTCACCATCGAGGTCATTCCAGACCAGGTCACCGATCTCGCCTGGCCCCTGATAGCCGAAGTCTTCCACTGCGCTGGTTGGGTTCGTGGCGGTCAAGGTCACGGTCGACTCGTTGTCCAGCGTCGCGTCTGGGTCACCCGTTTGTTCGACACCGGCGGGCAGCGTGTCGGGGTCGACAGCGACGGTGAAGGTAGCCAACGGCAAACCGGCGATCGTGTAGGAACCGTCTGCTGCGGTGACGGTGGAGACGGTGAACGTGCTGCCGCCAATCGTCGCCGTGGCGGTCACCGTGACACCAGGGATGCCCGGCTCGTCGGCGCCTTTAACGCCGTCACCGTCAAGGTCGTTCCAGATCAGGTCACCGATAACACCTGGGCCTTCGTAGCCAAAGTCCTGGGCGTCGGAGGTGGGTGTTGTCGCATCGAGCACAACGATCGACGTGCCTGCGGTCGCAGTGCCATCGGCATCGAATGTCTGCTCGACGCCAGCGGGAATCGAGGTCGGGTTGACCGTGACGGTGAAGGATCCGAGCGGCAAACCTTCGATGAGATACTCACCCGAGCTGTCCGTCGTTGCCGAATAGGTCACGGTTTCGCCGGCGATCACGGTTGTCAGGGTCAGCACAATGCTTGCCAAACCTGGTTCGCCTGCGTCTTGGATGCCATCGGCGTTGAGGTCGTTCCAGACCCGGTCACCGATTGCGCCGACGCCCTGGTACCCGAAGTCTTGAGCGCTGTTCGTCGGCGCGGTGACGGTCAGGGTGACATCTGCCGTGTGGTCGTTGCCACCATCGGGATCGCCGGTATTGGTCAGGCCCGCTGGCAGTGTTGCCGGGTCGACGGTGACGATGTAGTCGCCGAGGGGCAGCCCCGACAGCGAGTATGCGCCGTTGGCGTCAGTTGTCACGGTGACGGACTTGTCGACACCGGCAATGGTCGTCGTGATCGTCACGTCGACGCCTGGCAGACCTGGTTCACCGACGTCTTTGGTTCCATCGCCGTCGAGGTCGTTCCAAATCAGGTCGCCGATTTGACCTGGACCTTGATAGCCGAAGTCCTGCGCATTGTTGGTGGGTGTGGCGACACTCAGCGTCACGTCAGCGGTGTTGTCTGCTCCACCGTCTGGGTCGGCCGTTGGGTCAGCTCCGTCTGGCAGGCTCGCCGGGGTGACGGTGATTGTGTAGTCACCGAGCATCAACCCGCTGAGCGAGTATGCACCCTGAGCGTCAGCCGTCAGTGTGTAGGTCACGGTCTCGCCGGCAATCTCGGTCGTGATCGTCAGTTGAACACCGGGCATTCCCGGCTCATTGGCGTCGCGAGCGCTGTCGCCGTCGAGGTCGAGCCAGATCAGGTCACCAACCGCACCCGGGCCGCGATAACCAAAGTCCTGCAGACTGGTGGTGGGCGCGGCGACGGTGAGCGTTGCAGCCGAGTTGTTGGCGGTAGCGATCCCGTCGACATCGAAGGTTTGCGTTGCTCCAGCGGGAAGCGATGCCGGAGTGACGTTGACGGCATAGTCGCCAAGCGCCAAGCCAGCGACTGCGTAGAGGCCGTCGGCGTCGGTCGTCGTCGTGTAGGTCACGGTTTGGCCAGCGACCGTGGTTGTGATGACGATGTCGACACCAGGTATGCCTGGTTCGTTGGCGTCCTTGAAACCGTCGCCGTCGAGGTCATTCCAGACCAGGTCGCCAATCCTGCCAGGACCTCGGTAGCCAAAGTCCTGTGTGCTACTGGCGGGGAGCAGCGCAGTCAAGGTCACCAAGGACGTATTCGCCGAATCGGTACCGTCGAAATCGAATGTGGGGACAACCCCGGCTGGCAGCGATGCGGGGCTCACGCTGACCGTGTAGTCGCCGAGCGGCAAGCCAACAACGCTGTAGGCACCGGTTGGCCCGGTCACTGCGGTGAAGGTCAATGGTGAGCCGTTCACGATGGTGGTCACCGAAACGGTGACGCCAGGGATGCCTGGTTCGTTCGGGTCTTTGACGCCGTCGCCGTCGAGGTCGTTCCAGATCAGGTTGCCGATCGCGCCTGGGCCGCTGTAGCCGAAGTCCTCGGGCGCACTCGTTGGCACCGTGGCGGTCAAGGTCACGGCCGAGGTATTGGCGGTGCTCACGCCGTCAGCGTCGAAGCTTTGGGTGACGCCACCTGGAAGATCAGCTGTTCGCACCGCGACGTCATAGTCGCCAAGTGGCAGACCAGTGATCGTGTAACCGCCAGCGCTATCGGTCGTCGTCGTGTACGTCACCGTGTTGGCGTTGACCGTGGTCGTGATGTCGACATGCACGCCCGGGATGCCGGTTTCACCTGCGTCTTGAACGCCATCGCCATCCAGATCGGCCCACACGAAATCGCCAATCGAGCCTGGCCCCTGATAACCAAAGTCCTGCGTCGAGCTCGTTGGAGCGGCAACGGTCAAGGTCGCCGAAGAGGTGTTTGCTGTGGCGATGCCGTTGGCATCAAACGTCTGAACCATTCCTGCCGGAAGGTCAGCCGTATCCACCGTGACGGTGTACGCGCCGAGCGGCAAACCTGCAACGGTGTAGCCGCCGCTGCGTCGGTCGTCGTTGTGTAGGTCACCGTGGCCCCGGCGATGGCGGTGGTCAGGGTGACATCAATACCGGGGAGACCCGGTTCGTTGGCGTCCTTCACGCCGTCACCGTCAAGGTCGTTCCAGACCAAGTCCCCGATCGAACCTGGGCCTTGGTATCCAAAGTCCTGCACCGAGACTCGATGAGTTCGTTGCGTCAAGGGTCACCGCGGAGGTGCTGTCATTTCCGCCGTCATTGTCGCCGGTGGCGACAACGCCTGCCGGCAACGAACCCGTCGTCACCGCAACCTCATAGTCGCCGAGCGGCAAACCGGATGAAGGAGTATGAGCCATCGCTGGCGGTCGTGGTGGTGTAGGTGACATCCGAGCTGCCAATGGTGATCGTTGCGGTGACGGTCACCCCTGGCAGACCTGGCTCGCCAGCGTCGCGCACGCCGTCGCCATCCAGGTCGTTCCAAACCAAGTCACCAATTGCGCCAGCACCGCTGTAACCGAAGTCTTGGGCGGTGTCGGTTGCGGCTGCGAGCGTCAACGACACGGCCGAAGCATTTGGGGTGGCGATGCCGTTGCTGTCAAAGGTTTGGGAGACACCGGCGGGCAACGTTGCGGTGACGACGGCCACCGTGAAATCACCCAGCGGAAGACCGGCCACGCTGTACGCGCCGAGCGAGTTCGTCGTCGCGGTGTAAGTCACCGTCGACCCTGCAATGGTGGTCGTGATCGTCAGCTTCGACGCCTGGGATTCCCGGTTCGCCGACGTCACGAATGCCGTCGCCGTCTCGGTCGTTCCACACCAAGTCGCCAATTGCACCGGGGCCGCTGATAGCCGAAGTCCTGGGTTGTGCTCGTCGGCGCCGCAACGGTCAGGGTGACCGGCGAGGTGTTGGCGGTAGCGGTTCCGTTGGCATCGAAGGTTTGGGTCATCCCAGCCGGCAAGGTCGCCGGGTTGACGGTCACGGTGTACGCACCGAGGGGCAGACCAGCCACGCTGTAGTTGCCTGACGAGTCGGTCGTGGCGCTGTACGTCACCGTCGAACCAGCGATTGTGGTGGTGATCGTCACGCCGACGCCAGGGATGCCGGGTTCACCGGCGTCACGGATGCCGTCACCATTGAGATCATTCCAGATCACATCGCCGATCGAACCTGGGCCCTGATAGCCAAAGTCCTGAACGTTGGACGACAGGTTCGTGACGCTGAGGGTCACGACCGAAACATGCGGCGTTGTCGTCGAATCTGCGTCGTAGGTCGGTTCCATGCCGCTCGGCAGTGATGCCGTGGTGACCGTTACTGTCCACTCTCCGAATGGCAGGTCGGTGAATCCGTAGGCACCAGTTGCGTCTGTGACATCGACGAAGGACACAGGGCTGAACCGCCGATTGTCGCCGTGATCGTCACGGTGACACCAGGGATACCGGGTTCACTAGCATCCTGCACACCGTCGCCGTCGAGGTCGTTCCACACGCGGTCGCCGATGCCGCCGAGAGCTTCACCGAAGTTGTTGTCGGCCAGATCGGCAATAACGCCAAGTCCGTCTTTGGCAACTTCGACAGCGATTTGATTCGACGCAGGCGATGTCGAGGCGTAGCCGGACGGTTGCGTTTCGACAATGGTGTAGTTGCCGACCGGAACCGCCAGGAACTCGTAATAACCAACGGCGTTGGTCATCGCCGTTGGATCCGTCGTCAACGGATCGCCGTCGTCGAGGGTGATTTCAACGTTGGCGAGACGGGTTGTCTCTGACCCATCGACGGTCCCGTCCAAGTCTGAATCGAGCCAGACAATGCCGGAAACCTTTGCAGCGACCTCGGCGAAATCGTAGCTAGCGCCGACGGCGCCGGCGACAACGACGATGTTGCTGATGACGTCGTTGACCGCCGCGGTGCCACCAAGGCTGCCGGGCAAATCGGCGCCATCACCATTGGCGATCGGCTGCGATTCGGTCACGGTGTACGTGTCGGGCGCAAGATTGTCGAAGAAGTATTCGCCGTTGGCGTCGGTGACCATGACCACATCGGGCGTCGATGGATTGGTGTCTGACAGCGTGATCGTGATCCCGGGGATTGCCGGATCGATCGCATCGAGGCCGTCAGGTTGCACGAAGTCGCGGACACCGTCACGGTCGAGGTCAAGCCAGACCGAGCCGCCAATAGAGGCCAGCGTTTCACCGAAATCAAGGCCGCCGATGCCGCCAGCAGGCGCAACGACGGTGCGCGTGTTCGGTCCGGCGACGCCAACGGTGTTGGCATAACCCGCCGGTTGGGTTTCCTTGACAACATAGGTCCCGATCTTCAGGTACGGGAAGAAGTATGAGCCGTCAGCGGCAGTTGTTTCGGTCGCCAGCAGCACGGTGCCAGTGGAGTCGAACAATTCAACGGTTTGACCAGCGAGCGGCGCGTCGGTGCCAGGTTCGAAGGTGCCGTTCTTGGCCTTGTCACGGAACACGGTGCCAGCAATGCTGGTGCCGATCTCGCCGAAGTTGTAGTTGACGCCGTCGTCGTTGATCGCCAACACCACATCGACAATGCGGTCGGGAAGTTCGAAACCATCCTGTGCGCCACTGGCACCAGCGGTGACGGTACCGATTGCGTCTTTGCCGTCTTCGTAACCGGTCGGCTGGAACTCTGACACCATGTACGTGCCCTGCAGCAGGCCCTCAACGAGGTAGTCGCCGTTGGCTGCGGATGTCACGGTGATGTTCACCGATTGGCCACCGGCGTTCAAGCCACTGACGTTGATCGTTGCGCCGCCAATGCCTGGTTCGGTGCCGTCTTGGACACCGTTGTTGTTGGCGTCGATGTACACCCGGCCGCCGATGCTGCCGAGCACCTCACCAAAGTTTTGGTTGGTCACACCGGACAACGGAACGTTGAGCGCGGTGATCGTATTGACCGGCGCTTCGAGCGAGCCGTATCCCGGTGGTTGCGTTTGGGTCAAGGTGTAGCCGGAACCGGTTGGCACGCTGGCAAAGAGATAGTCGCCGTTCAGATCGGTGGTGACCGTCATATCAACAGCACCTGGGCCGGTGATGCGTACCGCCACGCCCGGAATGCCTACCTCACCTGGGTCACGTGTTCCGTTGCTATTGGCGTCAACGTAGACGGATCCGGCAACGCTTGGTGACAATTCACCAAAGAGGTAGCCAACGGCATGCTCGCCGGCGGCCAGTGAAACGGTGGTGAACGAGTCCGGCCCCGTCAATGTTCCCCCGGTTGTGCCGAGGTTCTCCGCACCGTCGCTGAACAGCGGTGGGTTGGGTTTCGGTGATCGTGTAGTCACCGCTTGGCAGGTCGACAAAGAGGTATTCGCCATTGCTGTCGGTCTGGACCTCAACGGTCGGTGGTGTCGGGCTTGGTCAAGGTGACCGTGACGTTGGCAATTGCGGCTTCGCCTGGGTCAAGCACACCATTGCGATTGGTGTCGCTATAGACCGAGCCGGCAATTGAGCCAAGCGTTTCGCCGAAGTTCACGCCGGTCACGGCAAGCGAATTCAAGGCAACCGACACCGAGTTCGAGCGTTGACGATCCATATCCCGTCGGCTGCGTCTCAACGACCTTGTAGGCACCGAGTGGCAGGTTGGGGAAGGTGTACGTGCCATCGGGGTTGGTGGCAATGGTGGAGATCACATTGCCAGCACCGTCTTGCAGCGTGACCGAGGTTGGAATGCCCGTTGTTTCGCCAGCCTGCAACACTCCGTCGCCGTTGGCGTCATACAGCACCTGACCAGAGATCGAGCCGGGGCGCTCACCGAAGTTGTTCTCGGCGCTGGTTCGGGCGGCAGGTTGTCAGGGTGACGTTGATTTTGTCGTTGACTGCGCCTGGGTTGATCGTGCCGGTCGAGGTTTCCTTGCCGTCGACATATGCCGTTGGCTGCGTTTCGGTGATCGAGTAGGTCACGCCTGCGGCAGAGATTGGCAACCCGGTGATTTTGTAGAAACCGGTTGCGTCGCTGACCGCGGTGTAGACGGTGCCGCCGCTGGTGACGGAAACGATCACGCCGGCGATGGCATTGTCGCCAGCGCGTAGACCGTCGTCGTTGTTGTCCTGGTAGACAAAGCCGCTGATTTCGCCACCGAGTTCACCAAAGTTGACGTTCCTTGATCCGGCCGCGGTTAACACGATCGACGAACTGGTTGTGCCGACGATGATTTGGTCGTTGACAGCGGTAGCTACCGCCGAGACTGCCGACTGTTTCGGTGCCGTCGCTAAAGGTGGTCGGTTGCGTTTCGATCACCCGGTAGGCGTATCCGCTATAAAGCCAACAAAGGCGTACGACCCGTCTGCGGCCGTTGTCACCGACGAAACTCCTCCAGCCGCCGTGGTGTAGTCCACCCATGTCGCTGCTGCGGTGGTACACCCGCCGGCCCCCGGCGCGGTTCCCGTAGTGGTGCAATAGAAGATCTCAAGTCTGACCGCCACGCCGCCAATACCTGGTTCAGTCGCATCTCTGGTGCCGTTGCCATCGACATCGACATAGACCGAACCGCTGATGTTGGCTCCGGTCTCACCGAAGTTGTAGTTGGTCGCGGCCAACGCCTGCGCCGAGCACAATGCCGCTGATCACATCGTTGACGGCAGCGCTACCGCCGGAGCTGCCAACGGTTTCGGCGTCGTCGGTCAAACCGGCTCGCTGGGTTTCCGTCACGGTGTATGTACCCGCTGGCAGACCCGTAAAGGTGTAGTTGCCAGACAGAGTCCGTCGTCGTCACGACCGTTGCGCCGCCCGGCTTGGTCAGCGTTACGGTCACTCCCGAGATGCCCGATTCACCGGCAGTGAAGACGTTGTCGTTGACCGAGTCGTTGTAGACCTTGCCGCTAATCGAGCCGAGGGTTTCGCCAAAGTTCTTATTGATCACATCGGCACCGGCCGGGACGGTCAGCGCAGTGATTGCGGTGCCGTTCAGCGACGATCCGTAGCCGGTTGGCTGGGTCTCGGTGATCGTGTAGTTCGTGCCTGCCGGAACGTTCGTGAAGGTGTAGGTGCCGTTGGCGGCCGTGGTCGTGGTCAAGCTGACCGCGTTACCGGCAGAATCGGTACCGGTCAGGGTCAACACGGTTCCGGCCAATCCGGTTGTTTCCGTTGCATCCTTGATGCTGTCGCCGTTGACGTCGTACCAGACGGTGCCGCTAACGGTGGCCGGGCGCTCGCCAAAGTTGTAGTTGATGCCTGCGCCAGCGCCGGTGAGCACGACATCGGTGAAGACGTCGTCGGTGGTGCTGCCAACCGTGGTGCCATTGACCGTGCCGAGTGTGTCGAGCCCGTTACCCCATTGGGCGGGTTGCGTTTCCGTCACGGTGTACGTGCCGGGCAGCAAACCAGGGAAGGACCATGCCCCGCCCGCGGCGGACGTTGTCGTCATGTTGACTGCAACACCCGCTTCGGTCACGCCGGTGACGGTGATGATTACGCCCGCAATGCCTGGCTCTGCCGTGGCCGTACCGCGAATGCCGTCGTTGTTGGTATCGACGTAGACAACACCAGATAGCGGGGCCTTCTTCTCACCAAAGTTGTAGCCGGTCGCAACTGCGCCAGCGCCAAGCGCGATGGCCTCGATCTTGTCATTGGAAACCGTGCCACCAGCAGGGCCAGCGACATCTACGCCATCGCCCCAACCAGACGGTTGCAGTTCGGTCACGACATAGGTTCCAGGGACCAGATTGACGAAGCTATAGGTGCCATCGGCCGCGGTTGTCGTTGATAAACCAACGGGTGCACCGTTGACATCGGTACCGGTCAGTTGCATCGTCACACCGGCAATGCCCGGTTCGGAAGCGTCCTTGACGCCGTCGGCGTCTTGATCGTGATAGACGAGGCCACCGATTTGCGATTGAATTTCGGCGAAGTTGACGTTGGTCACGCCGGTTGGCGTCGTTCCGGTGTACGTGAATGGCGTGCGCGAGTTACTGACATATTGCGTGGTCGTTGTTCCGGGCGAGTTTGCAAACGCCGACGGTTGTGTTTCGGTCACGGTGTACGTGCCATTGGCAATGCCATCGAAGCGGTAGGAGCCATTGGCGTCGGTGGTTGTCGTTCGGGTAACCGCACCACCCGCTGCATCGGTACCGGTCAGTGTCATCGTGGTGCCGGCGATCCCGGCTTCACCAGCATCGAGGACCCCGTCGCCGTCGGCGTCATTCCATACCGTTCCGGAAAGGAAGTTGGTGACAACCGGCGCGGAGAAGGCAAACAGGAATGGAAAGTATTGGTCGCCCGATGTCGTAAACGTGATCGGAATCGATGTCGAGCCGCATGGCAGCACCGATGCGGGTACGTCGCGTGTCTTCGCATCAAGGCCGTACGTGTTCGGATAGCTCGGGTTACTGGCGCCATCTGTTGTTGAAGCGTTGTAGTTGGTCGTCGTTGCCGGGGTAATGCGTGGTTCGGTCAGCGCGGTTCCATTGGCAATGACTTGGTCTCCACCAATGCCTTGGTCACCTTCGATGATCCCCACGCCGAGACGACGGGTACCCGCAACCAAGGTAAAGCCGGTCAAGGTGGTGACCGTTGGGGCGTCGGCGCGACCTTGGGCGAGGAAGCCGTCAAAAATCAGCACCTGACGCGCCTGCGGGGCATAGGTCGGCTCTGGGTCGGCGTATTTGAAGACATAGGTCATCGCAAACCCGCCGGTGCAGTTGTTGCCCTTCGGAGTCCAAATGTTGGCAACGGTGAGGTCGATTGGCACGCCGGTCGGTTGTGCAGACAGCACGGCCTTGATGTCAGTCGAGGCGCTGTAGTGGCGACCGCCATTGGTTGGGGCTGCGTCCTGGAAGAAGTGTCCGGCCTGTGGCGTGACGGTTTGATACGCGGCCGTGCCAAACTTGAACTTGATCGGATGGGTGGTTGGGGCGAACGGGATGTTGCGAATCCTGGCGGGGCGGTTGCCAGGTTCGGCGTTGCGGTGTTGGGCTGGCCGGCGTTGACAGGCAAACCAACTGGCGCCGTTGGTTTTGACCGACTGCCCGGTGTTGCCAATCCACCACAGTCGGGCGTAGTCAATGGTCGCTCCGGGCGGAATGGTGATGCGGGCGGTGGACGAGTTGAACGTCGTGCTGTCGCTGTCGACGTCGACGTACTCCATGTAGAAGGAGTCGTTGTAATACGTCATCGCCGACGAATTGGAGCTGCGGCCGATCACGCAATTGGGGTTCGCCCATGCCGCGCTTGTTGGACACGTCGTGACGATGTTTCCCGCAATGACGAAGTCGCCGAACACCGCCTTGTCATACTGCTTCGCCAGTGGACTGACGATCGCGGCATTGGCGACGGGTGTTCCCACCACCATCACTGCCGAGAGCACCAATGTCGCTACGAGTAGTCGCCGAAAGCTGGCAAATGTGAACTTGTCCATACCAAACCGCCTTAAATTCCGCTTTAGGCGTTCGAGTATGCACGCAAAGTAATGAATACACAATGTGTGTTTACGAATTCAGAAGCACATATTTATCAAGAAACCAGAACCATAAAGATCTACTTGAGGGACTAGCTAGAGCGTCGCCTCAGCATCCCGGTGCTGGTCGGAGCAGCGAAATGGATCTGCTCAGTCAGAAGCCGGGGTCGAGACGCGCCGAGTTCGTGACCACAATCCACTGTTTCCATGTCAAGTTTCTTGAGAAAAATTTCTCTTCGGAAAGGTTTGATCTCGGTGGTGGCCGGTAGAAGTCAAGCGGCCAGCGTCGTTGAGTCGCCGGGCTGGCCAACCTCCGCAATGGTTGGAGATGACCGTCATCCCCCCACTTCCAGCCGTCACGCACATGCCAGCACTCAGCCAGTTCCCGCCGACGACCGGCGGCGACGGCGCTCGCTGCCCACGCCAAGTTGCTGGTCGAAGGCACACACCCGGCCCAACCTGTCACGGACAATTTCGAAGGGGTGAAATCATTCGTGACAAGAACCGGAAAGGAATCGGTGAGTCCCCGCGGTCTCCGCTGGCAGATCTCGGCTGGCGGTCATCAAGGGTCGGCGCCAGGTCGGCAAGTCGCGCCTGATCACCGAGTTTGTTCAGCGTTCTGGTCTACCCCAGCTCTATGTCACTGCATCGCTACAGGCGACAGCGCAGGATGACCTGGCGATTGTCACAGCAGAGGGGTCGCGGCGCGCATTTTGCCGGTCTGCGAACATTGCCAAACCGACGGTGCACCGTCCCGGTGCCACCGTTACTTGAATAGGGCGAAGCGGCCGACCGTTCGGGAGACGGCGCCGGTGTAGAGTTGCTCAATGAACGCGCCGATACTGCACTTATCGCTCAGTCGAATGCGTTGTTGTAAGTCGGCGCGGGGACCTGCGGCGGGCCGTATCGACGACCAGGTACATGTGCTTCGCCGGGCGATGCGCCGACCGTAGGCAGAATGCGGCCGGCCTGCACCCCAGCTGCCAACATGCAGTCGGACGGCGCAGCTGTCGATCATGATCGAACGCGAGGTAGTAGGTGCTCATTGTGACGTCATTCCCCCGACCACAATGGTTCGAGATGATCCTCGCCCGTAGCCCGCAGCCGTCACGCACGTGCCAGCACTAAGCCATTATCTGCCGCCGGTCGGCAGCGACGGCGCCGGCGACGCGGTGCTAGAGGCCATGGTCGCCTGGGCACAGGCCAACAACCGACCGCTCTACGACCATCAAGAAGCTGCGATACTCGAATTGCTGAGCGGCAGCAACGTCATTCTGGCCACCCCCACCGGCTCGGGGAAGTCGACCGTGGCGCTCGCCGCACACGCCAAATCGCTGGTAGAAGGCACCCGTAGTTGGTATACGGCACCGGTCAAAGCGCTGGTCTCGGAGAAGTTTTTCGAGCTCTGCGAGCAACTCGGACCGGACAACGTCGGGTTGATGACCGGCGACTCGTCATGTAACGCCGACGCCCCAGTGATCTGTTGCACGACGGAGATCCTCGCCTTCCTGGCCTTGCGCCACGGGCCGAATACCGCAGCCGACACGGTGGTGCTCGACGAGTTCCATTTCTACGGCGAGCCCGATCGCGGCTGGGCCTGGCAAGTTCCGCTGATCGAACTGAGCAACGCGACCTTCCTGCTGATGTCGGCCACCCTGGGCGACACCAGCGACCTGCGCATCGACCTCTCACGACGCACCGGCAAACCCACCGCAGTGATCGCCGACGCCGAGAGGCCGGTGCCGTTGCGCTTCGAGTACCGCCGCGAGCGACTCCATCACGTCGTCGAGGAGTTGGTCGCCAGCGGCGCGGCACCGCTCTACCTGGTCAACTTCACCCAGGCGGAAGCGGTCGAGCAGGCCAACAGCTTGGCCTCGGTCGTCAAGCTCGACGCCTTGTCGAAAGCCGCAGTAGCCAGTGAATTGGCCTCGATCACCATGCCAGCGGGCTTCGGGCGCGACCTCGCCCGGCTGCTGCGCAATGGCATCGGGGTGCACCACGCCGGCATGCTCCCCCGCCACCGGCGCCTCGTCGAGCGCCTCACCCAGCAAGGGGCGCTGAAGGTCGTCTCCGGCACCGACACCCTCGGCGTCGGCGTCAACCTGCCGATCCGCACCGTCGTGTTCACCCGCCTCTACAAGTTCGACGGCAGCGACAGTCGATTGCTCAACGCTCGCGAATTCCACCAGATCGCCGGGCGCGCCGGGCGGGCCGGATTCGACGTCGACGGCTTGGTCGTGGCCATGGAACCAGAGCACGAGACCGAGTACCAACTGAAGGTGGCCAAGGGCAGCGCCGGTGGGGCCAAGAAGAGCAAGGCGGTGAAGCCGGCAGCACCGTACGGCTTCGTGCGTTACAACAACGAGACCTTCGATCGTCTGCAGATCACCCCGCCAGAACGCCTGCAATCACGCTTCGCGGTGACCCCGGCGATGATGCTGCACGTGCTCGACCGCCCTGGTGACACCTGGGCGACGATGCGCCACCTGCTGTTGGACAACCACGAGCCGCGCAGCCGGCAGCGACGCCACGTCCGTCGGGCCATCGGGCTCTACCGCGCTCTGCGTGAATCCGGCATCGTCGTCGAACTCGACGAGGCAATGCTCGACGGGCGCCGGGTGATCGTCGATCGCAGCCTGCAACAAGACTTCGCCCTCAATCAACCGTTGGCGCCCTACCTCATCGACTTGCTTGCCGACATCGAACGGATGGCCGCCGACGGGTCCGAGGAGGTCGACACGATGATGATTCTCGCTGCCGTCGAGTCGATCCTCGACGATCCCCGCCAGGTGCTCTTTGCCCAGCGTGATCGGGCCAAAACCGAAGCGATGGCGGCGATGAAGGCGGCGGGCATCGAATACGAGGAGCGCATTGCCCGGCTGGAAAAGGTCACCTGGCCAAAGCCATACGCCGAGGAGCTCTACGCCCACTTCGACAGTTGGCGAACCCGCCACGCCTGGATCGATGGCGCCAACATCTCCCCCAAAGGCGTGATCCGCGACATGTGGGAGCGGGCGATGGACTTCAACAGTTACATCCGCCACTACGGGCTGAAACGCTCGGAGGGCACGTTGCTGCGCTATCTCAGCGAGGCCTATAAGGCTTTGGCTCGCACCGTGCCGGAGTCGATGCACGACGACGAGATCAGCGAGCTGATCGCCTGGCTGGAAGGTGTCGTGCGCACCACCGACTCCAGCCTGCTCAGCGAGTGGCAAGCCATGCAGGAAGGGTCGATGCCACTCTCGCCAACTGCCGTCGGCACGGCGCAGAGTGCGCCCCCGCCGTCATCGCTGCGTGCCCTGGTGCGCAGTCGCACCTTCCGCTGGCTGCAGTTGGCGGCGACCGGCGGCTGGGAGGAGCTATTGGAGGACCTCGCAGAGGCGGGTGACCACCGTGGCCGCATGTCGCTGGAGGGCCTCTTCGCTCCCTATTTCGCCGAACACCCAACGATCGCTATCGACGCTGATGCCCGCGGCCCACAGTTCTTTCAGCTCATCCAGGACGGTGCGCGCTGGACGGTGCGCCAAACGCTCGTCGATCCAGTGGGCTTCAACGAATGGCAGCTCCACGCGGTATTCGACATCGACTCGACCGCCGAAGTGGGCACGCTGCAAGGGCGACTGGTCAGCGTTCAGCAGATGTGATCGCCAGCCGATTCGGCTGCCAATCGCAATGGGTGCGCAGCACTCGATTCCAACGGTTGGCTGGCAGCGTCGGATCGCTGAGCGCACAGGCGACGGCAAACTTGCTCCACCGTTGTGGACGCCTCCCCCGCTGCCACAGGGCGTGGTCCGCAGCGCTGGCGGCGCGCGCCGACTTGGTTTCCACGATCAACACGTCACTCAGAGATCGCTGCGCGCCATCGAAGCGCCCGCCACGCAACTCCTGGTCGATGGTGACCCGCGACAAGGTGTCCACGTCGAGCAAGGTGATCCGCGAATAGTCGGTGAACACCGATGGCCGCAACCGATGAGCCTGACCTAGATCACCGATGTGCTGCTGCACGAACGCCTGCTCGGCGTCGTCGAGCAGCGACCCAAACGGCGCACTCATCGGAATGCGCACCTTGGCGGTCTCGCCGCGAGTGGTGCGCAGTTTGACCTCAAGGTGGCGCTCCCCGCTGTGCACGTACATCCGTTGACGCACCTTGAAGCGACGCCGATGGCCGCGCAAGGCGTCGTGATAGCAGCTCATGTCGTCGTCGAAGTACAACGAGCGGTACTCGAATTGACGGCTGTCGGCGATCTCCAAGACCCGCAAGCGGCCGTCGAGAGCATCGATCATCGAGGTCACATCGGCGGGTGCGACCAGGTACTTTCGATCGACGCGACGGAGGCGGGCGGCACCGTCGTTGAGGTGTTCGAGCGAGATCGGCGCCAGCTGCCCGATCGAATCGGCGATAGTCACAGCGCAGTCACCGCTCAGCGCGGCAAGCGATAGCGCACATCGGCCACCGTCGAATCGTCGATCAGGTCGAGCTCGCGCACGGTGAATCTGCAGATTTCGGCGCCGAGCAACGTGGCCAAGGCCTGCCGCAGCTCGCCCTCGTCGGCGATCGCCCGGTCGAGGGTGACGACCTGCTGGCGATACGAGCTGAACAGACGGGGGTGGTCGCCGATGAACATGATCGCCACGATCGCCACGGGCAGGGCAATCGCCACCCACGGCGGATCGATCTGCAGACCACCGAGTAGGCCGAGGGCAAGGGATGCGAAATAGTAGGCGACCTCGTCGTGGCCGAGCTCCGCGCTGCGCAAGCGAATAATCGACAGTGCGCCGAACAACCCGAGCCCGAACCCGGTGCCGATGTTGGTGTTCAGCGAGAGCGCCAACGACACGCTCACCACGCCGACGTTGAGCCCAAGGTAGGCGAGCACCATCTCTGGGCGGCGATGGCGGGGAAAGTAGATCGCAAAGGTCAACACACAGATCGCGACGAGGTCGATGGCAAGAATGGTCACACGGGACATGAACAGAGAGTAAACAACATTGTCGCGACGAACGTGGCGGCGGAACACCGTGATCTGCGTCCAGGGTTACGATCTCGCCATGGCATTTCGCAAATTCTCGGTTGGACTCTCGCTCGGCCCGCTGAACATCAGCGGCGACTGGGAGCCCGACGAGGCAGAACAAAACGCGGCCTGGGAGATGTACGTCGAGCTGACCACGCGCATTTCGGTCAGCGAACTGCGGCCGGGTGAAGGGGTGCTGCGTGAGGCGCTGACCTCGTTGTACTCGCTGTTCGCGACAACGCGCGACATTCTCCGCCGCTACGGCCCCGGGATCGCCCGCGGAAAGCAGGAAGGAGCGCTGTCGTTCGGCTACATCGCCGTGGCCGTGCTCAACGGAGCCCTGCGGCCAACCTTGGCTGTGTGGCACCCGGCGCTGTCATCGCATGAGATTTCGCGTCCCTCCAACGTGGCGCCGGTCGATCACGAATTGACCTGGGATCGCAGCGACGAGCTACGCGCCGAACTCAACCGGGTGCGGCTCGTGCTCGTCGAATACGCCCACCTGTTGGCTGACGTGGTCGGCGCCCCGTCATTGCTACAAGCGGTTCGCGACACCGAACGTACGTAGCGAGCACTGCACCCGAGCGTGAACACATCACTTCTAGCTAGTTGGCGTCGTGATGCCGAACGGCGAGAGGATGTCCGCCTGGCCGACATCACGTCCCTCTACGGCGGCCCGCTGGCCGCTAGATAACCTTGGTGCCGCCTACCCAGCCGCTGGCAGCACCACGTCATCGACGATCGTGGTGACCGTGACGAAGTTGAACAGAACCGGCACCGGCGCCGCAGGGGCCCTCAGAATGCCGAGCACCTCCTCGGTGGCCAAGCCCCGGTCGATGTCGATCTTGATCTGGTTGTTGCGGAGGTCGTCGTAAAAACGAATATCGCTCCCAGCGAACGGCTTGAAGGTTGTGTCTCGCAGCGCGATCGCAGTATCCCGAGCGCAGGTTACGGCGGCGATAATCTCCGCCTGCGTGAATTGCTCCAAGCTGTATCCGAATCCAGGCTCATGAGCTAACTCCTGCGTCATTGCCGCCAAATCCAGTTCCGACGTGGAGGCGAGAATGCTCTCACCGTTCGGTTCAACCCACGATCCAGACCAGTGCTGCGTGAATTGATAGTAGGCCGCGCTGAGCCAGCGCGCTTCGTCGGAATTGCTCGCCATCTCTTCTGGTTATTGCCAAGAAGTCGAGCAGGACCCGCCACGCGCTGATGATCGACAGTGTGCTCAACGCTGCCGATCCGTCAGGTGCCTCCAGCAGCACGTCCGTCGGCGGGCGTCCAGCGCCCTCGAAAGCCAGCCGGTACCACTCGATCGTCAGCGCCAACGACTCGATGATCTCCGCATCGTTCTTCTGCAACCCAAGCCCGCGAAACGCGGCCAACGGGTCATAGACCACCGCAGGTTGTGGCTGCTGCGTCTGACATTCGATCGCCGGGGAGGGTGCAGCAGTTGTCTGTGCCTCGCGAGGTTCGATAGCGGCGGGAGCGACCGTCTCGGACGAGGCACCACATGCGCTGGCGGACAACGCGCAGGCGCAAGCGACACGAACCCACCCACTCCGACGACGACGAGCGAGCGCGTTCACCAAGGCTTCCCGCTACGGCTGGCGGCCGAGAAACTTCAAGAAGCGGGCCTGGTCGTCGTCATCGTCGGCGGCTTCGATCTCATCGGAGAAGCGGCCGGGGCCACGAAGCCCAGCGCCGAACGGCAGCAAAGCCTGGTGGCCGGCGCTCACGAGATCGGCGTCGAGTTGCTCGTCACCGCCGACAGACCGGGCCACGTCCCAGGTGTGCGTCAGGGTGTCGACCATGATCACGCCCAAGAAGTTGTCGACCGGCATCGAACCGAACGGCGAATCGACCACTTTTTGCAGAACGCCGGGCTGGTCGAGGCCTTCGAGCACGCTGTCGCGCGCCGCTGCCCACACCGAGCGCGGCCCACCGGCGGCGGCCTCGACCTGCTCGCCGCGGGCGAGGCCATCGACCATGCGTACAGCACCGGCGGCATGCAGCAACACCTCCGCCGCATTCCAGCCCTCACACGGCGAGGGCTGATCCCACTGGTCGTCGGGCACCGCCCGCACGACATGGTCCATGCCGTAGACAGCCTTGGTGAAATTGCGAAGATTTGTGCTCATGTCCCCGGACGATAGCGCATCGGCGCCTCAGCTGTGGCGGTAGAACTCGACCGCTTCGGGGGGCAGGGGCGTGTTGCCAGCGATCAAATCGGCGGCCTTCTCGGCCATCATCATCACCGGGGCGTAGATGTTCCCATTGGTCACATAGGGCATCGCCGAGGCATCGCACACCCGCACACCTTCGAGCCCGCGCACCTTCATCGTCGCCGGATCGACGACCGACATCTCATCGGTGCCCATACGGCAGGTGCACGACGGGTGCAGCGCGGTCTCGGCGTCCTTGGCCACCCAATCGAGAATCTCCTGATCGCTCTGCACACCCTTGCCCGGCGAAATCTCCCCGCCGCTGAACGGGGCCAACGCTGGGGCGTCGAGGATGTTGCGCGTCACGCGGATCGCCTCGACCCATTCGCGGCGGTCTTGATCGGTGGACAGGTAGTTGAAGCGTAGCGCCGGCTTAGCGAAAGGATCAGCCGAGGTGATCTTCACCGAGCCGCGGGCGTCGCTGTACATCGGCCCGATGTGCACTTGATACCCATGATCCAACTTCTCGCCGCCGGGGGGAGGCGACCCGTCGTAGCGGATGGCGATCGGCAGGAAGTGGAACATCAGATTCGGGTAACGGACCTCGTCGTTGGAACGAACGAAACCGCCAGCCTCGAAGTGATTGGTGGCGCCCGGGCCGCGACGCATGAACAGCCACTGGAAACCGATCCACGGCCGCTTCCACATCTTCAACGACGGTTGTTGCGTGACCGGTTGGGTGCAGGCGTGCTGGATATAGACCTCGAGATGATCTTGGAGGTGCTCGCCGACGCCCGGCAGGTGATGCACCACATCGACACCGAGAGCACCGAGATGATCGCGGTCCCCCACGCCACTGAGTTGCAACACCTGCGGGGTGTTGATCGACCCACCGCAGAGGATCACTTCCTTGGCGCGCACCTGATGGCGTTGCCGCTTGCGCCCGATGGCCACCTCGACGCCCGTCGCCCGTGGCGCTTGCCCGCCGGATCTGTCGAAGTTTATTTTGGTCACCGTCGCCCGACAGATCAGGCTGAGGTTGTCCCGATCGAGCACCGGATGGAGATAGGCGCGCGCTGCACTGATGCGCCGACCGCGGCTGATGTTGCGGTCGAAGCGGGCGAAGCCCTCTTGACGAAAGCCGTTGACATCGCTGGTCAACGGGTATCCGGCTTCCTGCACGGCGTCGAAGAAGGCTTCGAACAGCGGACTGCGCGCCGGGCCGCGTTCCACTACCAACGGTCCTTTGCCGCCGCGGAACTGATCGGCACCGGCCATGCACGACTCCATTTTCTTGAAGTACGGCAGGCAATGGGCATAGTCCCAGTGCTCCATGCCGGCGTCTGCAGCCCACCGTTCGTAATCGAGCGGATTGCCGCGCTGGAAGATCATCCCGTTGATGCTGCTCGAACCACCGAGCACCTTGCCGCGGGCGTGATAGATCCGTCGCCCGTTCATCTGCGGCTCCGGTTCGGATTCGTACTTCCAGTCGTAGAACCGGCTGCCGATCGGGAAGGCCAAGGCCGCGGGCATGTGGATGAACACGTCCCACTTGTAGTCCGGCCGTCCGGCTTCGAGCACCAGGACCTTCTTGGTCGGATCAGCGCTCAGCCGATTGGCCAAAGCGCACCCTGCCGAGCCACCGCCAACGATGACGTAGTCGTACTCGGTCGAGGCATCCGGCAGATGTGATGTCTTGCCCATGGCGGCGTGTTCTACTCCCCGTATAGCTCGCTGCGCACAGCGGCAGCGGCCTCGATGTGTCCAATCGTCAGGCCGCAGCAGCCACCGATCAGCTGCACCCCTCGCCCCAACCACGAGCGGTAAAACTCGGCCAGTCGGGACGGGCTGATGGTATCGACAAACTGCCAATCGGGCATCTCGAAATAGCCGGAATCGGGATAGACCATCCATGGCCCGTCGAAGTGTGGTTGGGCCAGGTCGAGCGCCTCGTCGATGATCTCCGACGAGGTGTGCATGAAACCAGCGACGTCGACGCCGGTGGCCGGGATTTGCCCGGCAATCTCGGCGATCTGGTAGTCATCGAGCAGGTCGAAGCTGATCGCTCGCCCGGTGCTGTCGCGCCGTGCGCTCATCCCGAACCACACGGGCAGCCCCGTTGCCAGAGCGGCCTGCAAGGCGATCGCGGTTCTGTGCGGGTTGTACATCATTTCCAGGATGATGTGATCAACGCCGCTCGTGGCTAGCAGTTGGGCGAGTTCGTTGAAGGCGTCGACCATTCGCTGCTCGGACGGCACGGCGTCGGGATCGACAACGTCGGTGCCCGCGCTGACCGGCACCATGTGCGACAGCGAACCAGCGACGGCGACCCGCTCGACGGTGTCGGTGATGTCGCGGGCACGCAAGGCCGCGTCGACGGCGCGGCGATTGATCTCCTCAAATTTGGGACCGTAGCCAGCCTGCTCCAACATCAACCGGCCAGAAGCGAAGGTATTGGCGGTGACCACGTCGGAACCGTGGCGGATGTAGTCGGCGTGAATGTCGGTCAACAGGCGATCGTTGTGCAACGTCGCCGGGCCGCACCAACCCGCCGGGTCCATGGTCGCGCCGCGCCGCTGCAGTTCAGTGCCGGTCGCGCCGTCGAGGATGATCACCTTGCCGGCGTCGAGCCGCGCCTTGATATGTGCGTAGCTCACGGCAGAACTCTAATTCCCATCCAGCGGGAACGGAACCCCTACACTCGGCTCAGTGGTGTGGGCAATACTCTTCGTCGTCAGCAGCGGAACAGCGGTCGGCGCGATCATGCTGGTACGCAAACGCTGGCGCTACACCGACACGCCGACCAGCGATGCCGCGCACGCCTTTCCCGGCCGCGGCGAAGTGCACGGCGTCGTCGAGGCATTGGCGCCACCCATCCATGCCCGCAGCGACGGCGAGGAGTGCGTCTGGTGGCGATATCGAGTGGAGCGCCAAAACCGAGATTCGAAGGGCAACACCAGTTGGACGACCGAGGAGGAGGGCAGCGCACACATTCCGTTTGCTGTGCGCGATCTGTCCGGCACTGTACGGGTGGTACTCGACGGTTCGTTCTCGGTGTCCAACACGGGCGATGAAGATGTCGACGCGTACTCCCTGGCCGACCTACGAGCCGTGGCGACGACGCACAACAAGCTCTACGAGCCGGGGGCCATCGCTCAGGCCCTCGGCAGTATCTTCGGCAGTAACGACGTTCACGAGGCGATCAACGACTTCAGCGGCACGTGGCGAGCAACGGAATGGCGCTTGCCAGTGGGCTCGATGGTCTTTGTCGCCGGGACGGCGCGACTGATCGACGACGCCACGGCGGTCGAATTTGCCGGCCGAGACAACACCGGTGACTCGACGCCGTTGGAGATCACCGTCGGCGATCAGAACTCGGCGATGGCCGCCAACGCCAGTCGCTGGATGATCTTCGCCCTCAGTCTGACGGCCGTTGGCACCGCCGTCGCCTTCGGCGCCCAGGCCGCAGGGCGGATCGGCGCTACCGTCGCCGGGGCCGTCGGCGCGCTCGTTGCCGGAGCCAACTGGTCGATCGGCTCGTTCAACCGGATGCGCCGCTGCCGCAATCGCTGTGACTTCGCCATGTCGCTGATCGACGTCGCTTGCGAGCAGCGCACGACGACGATCGGCCAGCTCGACGCCACCGTGAAGGCAGCCCTCGTCCACGAACGCACGACGCTGGAACAGCTGGCAACCGATCGCGGCCCTGCCTCGGTGCAGGTCTCCGCCGAGCTCCTCGCCCGCCTCGAAGCCTCGCCGCAGCTCAACACCCAGCCAAACGTTGCCCACTTCGTCGAACAGTTGCGTTTGTTGAACGACCGGGTGGCCTTCGCCCGTCGGTTCCACAACGACAGCCTGCAGCAATTCCAAGATCGCCTCGGCCAATTCCCCGACAAGCTGCTGGCCCGCGGCGTCACCGGGCCCTCGACCAAACCCTGGTGACGGGCGGGTGGCCGAAGGGTGGCGGTAAGGTTACGACCCGATGGCTCGAACTCTTACGCCCGGCGCAGTAGCCGCCGCCTCGACTTCGGCGCGGTCCTCGGCCATCGCCATCGACACCATCGTCCCCCCGGACCCGTGGGCGATGGTGCGGGCGATGGGCTTCACCATCTACGCCGTTGGCTACGTCGTCTGGTTTCTGACCAAGGGCATGATCATCGACCGTATTTCGGTGGCTATCTCGGTCGGCATCTTCGTCGTCATCGGCCACCTTGGGCGCTGCTGGCGGCATTGGGCCCGTTTGCTGATCGGCGCCGTGGCATACACCGTGATGTGGTTCATCTACGAACAGACTCGCGGTTGGGGCGACCGTGCCGGGTTCGCGTTGCAGGTCGAGGCACCGCGCAACATCGACCGCTTCCTGTTCTTTGGCACCGACCCAAATGTCTGGATGCAGAACCGGTTCTACGACGCCAAGATCATTCACTGGTACGACAAGGTGGCCTCGGCCATCTACTACACCCACTTCATTCTCCCGGTGATCGCGCTGGCAATCCTGTGGGTCACCAGCCATCGCCAATGGGTCCGATTCATGACCCGTTTCGCGACGATGCTGCTCGTCGCCTGCGTCGGTTTTGTGCTCACCCCAACCGTCCCACCGTGGATGGCAGCCGACAAGAAGTACGACTACCAAATCCTCGAGCCACTGGCCCGCCACACCGGGCGCGGTTTTCGAGCCATGGGCCTCAAGGGCTTCGTGAAGGTCTGGCAGTCATCGCTGGAGTGGGGCAACCCCGTGGCCGCAATGCCGTCGCTGCATGCTGCCTTCGCCTTGTTTGTGCCAGCGTTCTTCCTGCCCTGGATTCGCCCGATCTGGCTCAAGGGCTTGGTGCTCACGTTCCCGTTGCTGATGCTGGCCTCGCTGGTCTATTTCGGCGAGCACTATGTCGCCGACGCCGTCGCTGGCTGGTTGCTCGTCGCCGGATCGTTCGCCCTGTGGGGCTGGATCGATCGGCGCGCCGTGCGCCGCCGAGCGGCGCACGCCACCGACGCGCTGGTGATCCTGCCGTGAACAGCGTTGTCTTGCTCGACAACACATTCGTGCGTGCCCTGGTCGAGGAAACAGACCGCCAGCACCAGTGGGCCAGGATTCTCTATCGCCAGCTGGTCGACGATTTCGAGCAGCGTTCCCGACGCCTCGTCGCCGCCGATGTGGTGCTCAAGGGTGTCGAACCAACGCAGCGCGCCCGGCTCTTTGCCCCGGTGCGTGCGGTCTATGTCTCCGCCAGCCATCGACGCGCCGCGACGGCCATCGTTCGCCAGGCAGTCGATGCCACGATCAGCCCCGAATTGGCCTTGACGCTCGTGCTCTTGGGCCACGAGAAGATCTCCGTCGTCGCCTCGTTCGAGCCGGAGTTGCGCCACTTCGCCGTTGCGATCCTGGGCATGGACCCGCCGAGCGATGCGGTCGTCACCGCCGATTGACGCGCCGGCTACAGCAACCCGGCGTACGACCCGCCGTCGACGTGCAGTTGCACACCGGTGACGAATCGAGCCTGCTCGCTGCACAAAAAGGCCACCACGGAACCGAAGTCGTCGGGCTGCCCCATCACCCCGGCGGGGATGCCCAAAGCGGCGACGTCGGGCTGGCCGCCGTAGAGCACCGTCATCCGATCGGTTTGGTGAAACCCGGGTTGCACGGTGTTGACGGTGACCCCATCGCCGGCGACCTCGCGGGCCACCGTCTTCAAGAATCCGGTCACCCCAGCGCGCGCCGTGTTCGACAGGATCAGATTTCCCAACGGCTGGCGCACCGCCACGGACGTGATGGCGACCACGCGCCCCCACCGTTGGGCGCGCATCTCGGGAATCGCCTGCTGGCACATGCCGACCACGCTCAACAGGCTGAGATCGAGTGCCGGGCTGTAGGCCTCCAGGGCGGTCGAGGCAAACGTACCGGCGGGTGGGCCGCCAGCGTTGGCGACGAGGATGTCGAGACCGCCGAGTGCCTCACGCGCCGCGCTGACGAAACGCATGCCGCCCTCGGCATCGCTGACGTCGCAGACGATCGGGATGCAGCCCTCGCCCAACTCGGCAGCCGCCGATTCCAAGCGTGAGCGATCGCGACCGCAGATGGCGACGCGCACACCCTCGGTGATCAAGGCCCGCGCCGACGCCAACCCAAGTCCGCCAGAGGCGCCAGCGACGGCGGCGCAGCGATTCGATATGCCCAGTTCCATAACTGCTGAAGGTAGCCGCCAGCGGGTTAACGTGGCGTCCCAAGGTGGTGAAACCTATGGATGACGAAGCGTTTGATTCCTCTCATCTCGACGCGATTGCTGATGCCGACCCCTACCCCTACTGGTACGAGGACGTCGATGAACCCGATTCCAATCCGACATTGGTGCGCACGGTCAGTTGCGATTTATGCATCGTCGGCGGTGGCTACACGGGTTTGTGGACGGCGATCATCGCCAAGGAACGTGATCCTTCCCGCGACGTGATTCTGATCGATGCTCACGAGGTCGGCTCGGCGGCCAGCGGACGCAACGGCGGATTCATGGAGAGCAGCCTGACCCATGGCATCGCCAACGCCCAGGCCCGGTTCCCCGACGAACTCGACGTGCTCGAAGAGTTAGGGCTGAAGAATCTCAACGACATCGAGTCGGCGATCAAGCGCTACAACATCGATTGCGACTACGAGCGCACCGGCGTCATCGATATCGCCACCACCTCTCACGCCGCGAACTATTTCGATGAGCTGCGCGACGACTACACGCAGCTGCGATCGATGGGTCAAAAGGTCGAGTTGCTCGATCAGACGGCGATGCGCGCCCAGGTCAACTCGCCGACCTATCTGGGCGGCCTATGGCGCAAGGACCGGGCGGCGATCGTCGATCCCGCTCGCTTGGTGTGGGGGTTGAAGGCCGCAGCAGAGTTGCTCGGCGTCGTGATCTACGAAGACACCAAAGCGACCTCGATCGAAAGGGATGGCATCGGGGTGATGATCCGCACCCCGCTCGGGGCGATCCGTGCTGGCAAGGTGGCCCTGGCCACCAATGCCTTCAAGCCGTTACTCAAGCGGCTGAGCCACTACATCGCCCCGGTCTACGACTACTGCATGGTCACCGAGCCGTTGACCGAGGCGCAGTTGGCCGACATCGGCTGGAAGAACCGCCAAGGCCTTAGCGACATCTCCAATCAATTTCACTACTACCGTTTGACCGAGGACAACCGCATCCTGTGGGGCGGCTACGACGTCATCTACTACTGGGGCGGCAAGATCGACACCGAATTGGAGAGCCGACCGGAAACCTGGGCCAAGCTCTCCAGTCACTTCTTTTCCACCTTTCCCCAGCTGGAGGGGGTTAAGTTCACCCACGCTTGGGGCGGCGTGATCGACACCTGCAGCCGCTTTTGCGTCTTTTGGGGCCAGGCGATGAACGGCCGGGTCGGTTATGCGCTCGGCTACACCGGCCTCGGCGTGGCCTCGACTCGATTCGGTGCCGAGGTGATGCTCGACCGCCTCGACGGGCGGCGCAGCAAGGCCACGGAGACCTCCTTCGTGAAGGACAAGCCGATGCCCTTTCCTCCTGAGCCGTTCCGCTTCATCGGCATTCAGACCACTCGCTGGTCGCTGAATCGCGAGGACCGCAGCGGCAAGCGCAACCTATGGCTTCGTTCCCTCGATCGCGCCGGTCTGGGCTTCGACAGCTGAGCGTCAGGCGTTCGATCCCCGGCGCAGCACGACAACCGATCGGGCGGGCACAGTGACGGTGTTGCCGGTCTGCTCGGCCGCAGCCGAGCACAGCTGCATGCGCCATTCCCCCGGTGCTTGCACGGCAAAGGTCAATGGCTCCCACCAACTGTTGAGCATCACGTAGACATCACCCCAGCGCCAAGCCAGGGAATGCGAGTTGGGGCCGAAGTCGGGTGTGGCGCCAACCCCATGGACGCTGAAGTCCTCGCCAGCGGCCGCGGCGACTGCGCGCAAGTCGATCAAGGAGCGCACCCACGTGCTGAGGTCGCTGTGTTGCTCGGCGCGACCCCAGTCGAGCCAGGAGATTTCGTTGTCCTGGTTGTAGGCGTTGTTGTTGCCGTGCTGAGTGTTGGCGAATTCATCGCCGGCCAAGAGCATCGGCGTGCCGCGTGACAGCAACAGCACGGCGAAGGCATTGCGCATCTGCTGGAGCCGCAGGCTGCGCACCTCTTCGGCGATCGCTGCTGGCGGGTCGTCGCCTTCCCAGCCACAGTTCCAGCTGCGATTGTCGTCGGTGCCATCGTGGTTGTTCCAACCGTTGGCCAGGTTGTGTTTGTGCTCGTAGCTGCACAGGTCGTAGAGCGTGAAGCCGTCGTGCGCAGTGATGAAATTGATGCTCCGCTGCGCCGCTGCGCCGTAGAGGTCGGGGCTGCCTGCAACCCGCACCGCCAACGCTGAGGCGTATCCCTGCTCGCCGCGCAGAAACGAGCGCACGTCGTCGCGGAAACGACCGTTCCACTGCCCCCAGGTACGCCCGGGGAACCCGTCGCCGACCTGATAGGCGGCGATGTCCCACGGTTCGGCGATCATCTCCACGCCGTGTTGGGCGGCGAATCGGGTCAAGTCATCGATGAACTCGCTGTCGTGTTGCACGCCACCGTCATTGTCGCGACCGAGCAACGAAGCCAAATCGAAGCGGAACCCGTCGACCCCGAGCATCACGTAGCGCCGCAACGAGTGAAGGATCAGGTGCTGCGCCGCCGGATGGGCAGCGCGCACAACGTTGCCGCAGCCAGCATCGTTGTTGTAGCGGCCGTCGTCGCCGACGATGTAATAGGCGTCGTTGTCGATGCCGCGCAGCGAGTACGTCGGGCCGAGGGCGTCTTCCTCGGTGGTGTGGTTGTAGACGACGTCGAGGTAGACGGCGATTCCGGCCTGGTGACAGGCTTCGATCATCGCTGCGAATTCGGCCTCCGGCCGATCGCCAGCGACGTAGGCGTGATGCAGCGCGGACCAGGCAAGCGAGTTATAGCCCCAGTAGTTGGCTTCCTCGGGATCGAACTGATGGATCGGAAGCAGCTCGATGGCGGTAACCCCGAGGTTGCGCAAATGGGGCACGAGATCGATGATTCCAGCGAAGGTTCCTCGCTCGTCGGGGTCGACCTGATGGGCAAGCTTAGTCGCGCCCCTGGTATGCATCTCGTAGATGACCAGCGGTTTGTCGGGGCGGGTCCATGGCTCGGCGACGAGATCGGTGACGCCGTCGTCGTCGCGCAGCACGCCGAGGGGAGCCCGCCCTCGCGTGTCGGTTCCCAGCGTGCGGGCAATGTCACGATCATGGTGGGGCGGAAACCACACTTGGGTGGCCTCGGGGTCGAGCAGCAGCTTGGAATGATCGCCGCGCGGCCCGCCATACAACTCATAGGGGCCGTCGACGCGAAAGCCGTAGAGATCGGCGGTACCCACGGATGAGGCCGGGACATCGACCGACCACCATCCCGGGCGATCGGTTGGCTGCATCGCAACGGCGACGTGGACGTGGGTCGGTGCCCGCCGATCGATGACCTCCACCGTCACTGCGGTCGCCACCGAACTCCACATCTCAAACCGCCACATCGCGCTGTCAACATCCCACCGAGCACTCACGGCTGAACATCATGGCGGATCGGCACCCGAAACCGACCGAATTGACGCGCACTGTCTAACCTGGGCCTCGTGATGACGAACGCTGCCCTGACGGTCTCCGACGTGTCCGCGGCGCTCGCCGCCAACAGCTACTTGGCCGACGAGGGCCTGGCGACGGCAATCTTTTTGGCCATCACGCTGCGCCGCCCTCTGTTGCTCGAAGGAGAGGCGGGGGTCGGCAAGACCGAGGTCGCCAAGGTGCTCTCGCGCTGGACCGGCGGACCGTTGATCCGCCTGCAGTGTTATGAAGGCATCGACGTCAGCCAGGCAGTGTACGACTGGGACTACAGTCGCCAGCTGCTTCACCTGCGCGCTGCGGAGGCCAGCGGCGAGGCACAGGGAGTGGGCACCGAAGCACTGGAGAATCAGCTCTACAACGAGCGCTTCCTGCTCAAACGAGCGTTGCTGCAGGCGATTGCTCCCCACGTTGGGGCACCGCCGGTGCTGCTGATCGACGAGGTCGATCGCGCCGACGACGAGTTCGAGGCCTACCTGCTGGAAGTGCTCTCCGATTTCCAGATCACGGTGCCGGAAATCGGGGTGTTCAGCACCAGCACGCCGCCTCTGGTCATCCTGACCAGCAACCGCACCCGTGACGTGCACGACGCGCTCAAACGTCGCTGCCTCTATCACTGGGTCGAGCACCCGGGGTTCGCTCGCGAGGTCGAGATCGTTCGTCTTCGTGTTCCCCACGTCGGCGAGACCCTCGCCCGCCAGGTTGCTGCCGCAGTGGAAACGATGCGTGGCCTCAACCTCTACAAACCACCGGGTGTCGCCGAGACGATCGACTGGGCGGGGGCGCTGGCCCGACTCGGTGTTGCCGAACTCGATGAGGCATCGGTGCGCAACACGCTCGGCACGGTTTTGAAATACCGCGAAGACCACGAGCGCGTCAACGGTCACGGTGTCGCCGACATGGTCAAGCAGGCGTTCGAGCGCGGCTTGTCACACGGCTGAGAGCGCCGATGTCTGCACTGATACCTGGGCCGCCGTCACAGACGCCGCCGTCACAGACGCCGCCGTCACAGACGCCGCCGTTGCAGACGGCCGAGGCGATCGCCGCGGCCTTTGCCCGCGTGTTGCGCGGCGCCGGACTGAGCGTGCCGATCGGCAACGTCGTGGCCTTTGTCGAGGCACTCGGCGCCGTCGGCCTGACAACCCGAGATCAGGTGTACTACGCCGGTCGGGCGACGATGGTGCGCCGCCCGGAGGATCTGGCGATCTACGACCGAGCCTTTCGGGTGTTCTGGGAACATCGCCTCGGAGGATTCCCCGAGCCCGAGCTGGAACAGCAGACGATCACCATCGAGATCGACAGCGACGACAACGACAGCGCGGGCGATGACGACGCCGCGCCCGAGCGCAGCGACGACCCGACGATCCGCCTGCGCTTCAGCGCCACCGAAACGCTGCGCCACAAAGACTTCTCGCTGTACACCGACGAGGAACATCGTCAAGCCCAACAGTTGATCAACTCCGTGCGCTTTGCCGGTACCCCCCGTCGCTCACTGCGACTGACGACAGCCAAACGCCCGAGCGGTCGGCCCGACATGCGCCGCACGGTGGCCGCCTCGTTGCGCCATGGCGGCGAACCGATGCAACGGCATTGGCGTGAGCCCGGCGAGAAGCTGCGCCGTTTGGTGTTGATCATCGATGTCAGTGGATCGATGGAGCCCTATCCGCGGGCGTTGCTGCGCTTCGTGCAGGCCTCCGTGGCGGGACGTCAACGGGTCGAGGCCTTCGCCCTCGGCACCCGCTTGACACGTGTCACCCGTGAGCTCAACACCCGCGACGCCGACAAAGCGCTGCGTCAGGCGGCCCTGCGGGTCACCGACTGGAGCGGCGGCACACGCCTCGGCGATTGTCTGCGGGCGTTCAACGACCACTGGGGGGTGCGCGGCATGGCCCGTGGGGCGATCGTCGTCATCCTCAGCGATGGCTGGGATCGTGGCGACCCGACGCTGCTCGCCGAGCAGATGCAGCGACTTCAGCGTGTCACCCACCGCTTGGTGTGGGTCAATCCGCTGAAGACAACGCCCGGATATGCCCCGCTGGCCAGGGGAATGGCCGCAGCACTGCCCTACGTTGATGATTTCGTGGAAGGACACTCGGTGGCAGCGATGGAGGAATTGGCGAGGGTCATCTCCGCCGCGCCCGGCGTGGCGGTGCGCAGCCATGCGTGAGATCCTCGGCGATATCGAACGCTGGCATCAGCAGGGTCGGCGCATCGCCGTAGCTCGGGTGGTCAACATCGAAGGTTCTGGCCCCCGTGATCCAGGAGCAGCGATGGCCGTCAACGATCTCGGCGAGGTCGCCGGTTCTGTGAGCGGTGGCTGCGTCGAGGGTGCCGTCGTCGCCGAAGCGCTCGCCCTGCTCGAGGCCAGCGGTGCCGCAATGCAGCCACGGCTTGTGACGTTCGGTTACAGCGACGATGAGGCCTTCGCCGTCGGGCTCACCTGCGGTGGCACGATCCATCTCTTCCTCGCCACCTACGACCCTGCCAGCGACTTGGCGACGACGCTGTCGGGTCGGCTTCGCCAGGATCAGCCTGTGGCCCTGTGCACGGTGATCGACGGCGCCAACGCAGGAGCGGCGATGATCGTCACACCGCTGGCTGCGCCGGTGGGCACCTTGGGCGACCCCGAGTTGGACCGCATCGTCGCTCGCGACTCGCTCGCCGAACTCGAGGCGGCGCGCAGCGGTATCCGCCATTACGGGCCTCATGGCGAGACCACGCCCGAAGACCTCGACGATGCGCAGACGCAGCGCGTCTTCGTCGAGAGTTTCGCGCAACCGCCGCAGATGTGGATCTTCGGGGCCGTCGACTTCACGGCCGCACTGGCAAAGGTCGCCAAGGTGCTCGGGTACCGCGTCGTCGTCTGCGACGCCCGCGAGGTGTTCGCCACTCGCCGCCGCTTCCCAATGGCCGACGAGGTACTCGTCACCTGGCCAACTCCGGTATTCGAGGCCCGCGGCACGCAGCTGGGCACTCGCGATGCCGTGTGCATCTTGACCCACGATCCGAAGTTCGATGTGCCCGCGGTGATCGGTGCCTTGGCCACCAACGCCGGTTACATCGGGGTGATGGGCAGCCGCACGACGCATGCCAAACGGATGGAACGCCTCGCCCAGGCCGGTGTCACCGATCCCGTCGATGTCGATCGCCTGATGTCACCTGTTGGGTTGGACATCGGAGCCCGCACCCCGGAGGAAACGGCGATCTCGATCTGCGCCGAGATCATCGCACGACGCACGGGGCGCACGACCCCGTCGCTCCGCGACGGCAGCGGCGCGATTCACTGAGATTTCACCCGGCCTGCCACCGACGTCATGCGCCTTGGGCCTCGCGGTGCGAAGGTGAGCGCACACGACCTCGCCCGGTGCCAATCGAGCATCAGGCGATCGGGCTACCGAATCGGACGGCCTTACCTTTGCGCAGGTGGCCCAGTTCCACGGTGCGCCCGGGAGCGACAGAATGGACGATGGCCCGGTCGACGCCGAGATAGATCGACACGTGGCCCGGGTAATAGACCAGGTCGCCGGCTTGGGCCTCGTTGGCCGACACCGCCGTCGCCGCCTGGATCTGTGCCCGAGACTGCCGGGTGATGGTCACCCCGGCCTGCTTCCAGGCATACGACGTGAGACCTGAGCAGTCGAAGCCACGTCCGGCGACGCTCGTATTTTTGCGATAGGGCACACCCAACTGGGTCATCGCCCCGAGCAGCGCCTTGAGGTGGGCGACATCAGCGGAAGCCCAGGCCTGTTGCATGCGCACCGGCTCGATGCCGAGGGCAGTGGCGGCCTGTGCGGCCATCGCCGCCAACGCGGCGTCGAGGCGTTCGAGCGCCGCCGTGTCACCGGTGTCCGAAAAGGTTTCCAACTCGCCGAAGGCCGCTTGCGCGGCCTTGGCCAAGCCCTTTGGGGTCGCCGTAACGGTGACGGCCCGAGTGCTGGGAGCCGCTGACACGGCGCTGGAATCGAATGCCACGCCACAGATCAGCGTGACGATAAGGCTGGTGGAAGCGACAACACGTCGCGCAACAGTGTTCATTGGTGTAGGACTTCTCCTGAAAGCGACCATCCCCCGGTTGCTGGGGGCGTGGCTGAGCAGAACCTCTGCTCGGTCACGCAGCGCCGTACGAGAGCGCCTCGTCGTTACCCCGCCGGCCGCTGTCGCTGCCTGCTTCGTTGTAACAATCGGCATCGTAACGTCATCAGATTGCAATATTCAACGCACGAGCACTTCGCGGTCCGCACGCAAGGTGGCGCGACCGCGCCGAAATCGGGCGTGATCCTGGCAGGCTACAGCGGTGCCGATTCCGCCCGAAACTGCCGCCATTGTGCTCGCTGCTGGTGCCGGTTCACGGTTCAAAGGCCCTGGTCACAAGCTATTGATGCCACTTTCCGCACGGCCCGTGTATAAATGGGCGCTCGACGCCGTGATCGACGCCGGCTTCGCCACGGTGATCGTCGTCACCGGAGCGGCCAAAATTTTTCTGCAACATTCGCTGATTGAGGTGCACAACCCAGCCTGGGAACGGGGTCAAGGCGGCTCGTTGCGACTCGGCATCGAGCGTGCCCAGGCCCTCGGGATGAGCAGTGTCGTCGTCGGCCTCGGCGATCAACCCTTCCTGACTGCCGAGGCGTGGCGGCGCGTTGCCGACACCGATTCGCCGATCGCTATCGCCACCTACGATGGCCGCCGTGGACACCCCGTGCGCCTTCACCGCTCGGTGTGGCCGCTGATGGACGGTGAAGGTGACGAGGGTGCCCGTAGCCTGATCCAACGTGCGCCAAATCTCGTTGTTGAGGTAGCGTGCGACGGCTCGCCCGCCGACATCGACACTGTGGAGGATCTCCAGCAATGGAACTCATCAACGAATTCATCGTCAACCGACCCATCGACGAGGCGTGGGCAATTCTGACCGATGTCGAGCGGATCGCGCCCTGCCTTCCCGGAGCGGAGCTGCACGAGATCGAGGGCGACGTCTACCGCGGGGTCGTCAAAGTCAAGGTAGGGCCGATCAGCGCGGCACTCAAGGGCCAGGCTCAGTTCGTCGAGCGCGACGACATCAATCATCGTGCCGTGCTCAAAGGGGACGGCCGTGACGCCAGCAAGGGCAACGCATCGGCGCTGATCACCGCCACGCTCAACGAGGTCTCGGCGACTTCGTCGGTGTGCAAGGTGCATACCGATCTGACGATGACCGGCAAGGTTGCCCAATTCGGCCGTGGCGCGCTGGCCGACGTCAGTTCCAAGCTGATGGTTCAGTTCTCGCAGAACCTCGACGAGATGCTCGCGGCCGATGCTGTGGCGACAACTCCGGACGCGAACGCCGCTCAACCCGCGCAACAAGACGTCGCCGAGGTCTTGCCGCCGCCGAGCGGTGAACCGGCGACCTCACCGGCCGATACAGCCGCCGATACAGCCGCCGATCCGGCGCGGCCGACGATCCGCAAGATCAATGGCCCCGCGGCCGAGCCGATCGATGCGGTCAGCCTCGGCGGCAGCGCGATGATCAAGCGCCTAGCACCAGTGCTCGGCGGCCTGATCGTCGTGTTGTTGCTGCTGTTGCGTCGCAGCCGCAAGTAACCGCTGCCGCAAAAGGGCACCGGAGATGACCGCACCGTCAGCCGAAGATATCGAACGGGTCAGGGCACTGCTGGGCCGCGAGCCCCAGGGTGCCTTCGAGATCGTCGCCCGAGACGCCGAGGGCAATCCCGTTGTGTTGCGCAACGCTCCGCTGCTCGATGATGGCACGCCGATGCCAACGTTGTATTGGTTGATCGGACGACGAGAGGTCGCGGCGGTTGGGCGCCTCGAAGCCAGCGGCGGCGTGCGCCAGGCAGAACGCTCGATCGACGCCGAGGAAATCGCCGATGCACACCGCCGCTATGCAGCCGAGCGCGATGCCGACCTCCCCAGCTCGCACCTCGGTCCACGGCCCTCAGGCGGCGTTGGTGGCACCCGCTTGGGTGTGAAATGCCTACACGCCCATTACGGCTGGTTTCTCGCCGGCGGAGACGATCCGGTCGGGCGCTGGGTCGACGAGCAACTGCGGGTCGCTGAGGGCCCCCGATGAGGCTCGACGTCGCGATCGGTGATGAGCACCTCGGTCTGCGTGCCCTCGACCTGCAGATCGAGATTCCTTGCGGCCCAGCCAGCCTGGTGCGCCGTTTGTTCAGCAGCGACCCACCGCGCCCTGAAGACCTGACCAACAGCATCGGCGAGGTCTACGACCACCTCGACGACCTGCGTCGCGAGCATCCCGTGCTCGAGCACGTCTCGGAACTGTCGCTGACCGGCACCGACGCCTCCACCTTCGCCACCGTCGAGCGGGGCGAATCCACCGCCGGAAGCGATGTCGCCATCAGCCGCTCCGCCGCTGAGGAGTTGTTTCGCACCTTGGCTGTCGAGTCAGCCCGAGACCGGGCGCGCAACCCGGGCATGCCCGACGAGGCGGTGGCGACGATCGTCGGTACCTGCTGCATCGTCGTTGCGCTGCTGCGGGTTCTGCGGCTCGACTCGGTGGAAATTCCGGGTGGACACAGCGCAGCCGACGGTGGCCAACCATGAACTTCGCCCGTCGATCGATGCATCCATCGGCGCCGAGCGGTTCGCTGCGCCTCTATGGGCGGCGAGTGATGATGCGTCCGCTGGTCAGCGCCGATTTCCCGGCGTGGAGCGAGGTTCGGGCGCACAACGAAACGTGGCTGCTCCCCTGGGAACCGCTGCGATCGACGAACTATCCCGACCCGACCCGCGACCGCGAGGCCTTCGCCAGTCGCTGCAGCGGGCGCGAACGCGATCGCCAGTTGGGGAGCTCATACGGGTTCGGGCTGTTCATCGACAACGCACTCGCCGGTGAGATCAACCTCAACGGGATCATCCGGGGAGCGCAGCAGACCGGCACCATTGGCTACTGGATCGATCGACGCCATGCTGGCCAGAGTTACATTGCCGAGGGCGTCGCCGTGCTGGCCAAGTTTGCCTTTGAAGACCTCAACCTGCATCGCGTCGAAATCTGCATCGTGCCGCGCAATACCAATAGCCGCCGGGTGATGGACAAACTGCAGCTGCGCGAAGAGGGCACGGCGCTGCGGTTCCTGGAGATCAACGGCGTGTGGGAAGACCACGTGCGCTACGCGTTCACCGTTGAGGAATTCGCCACCCGGCGCGCTGAGTTCGCTGAGCAATGGTGGTAGTGCCGCTAGCGACTGACAGCGGGGGGCAGCCCGCCGAGTTTGAGGTGTTGTTGCAACGCCTGTCACGGAAGCGCTGCAACAACCCCTTCAAAGAATTGGCTACGTCAAGAATCGGCCGTTAGGCCTGCTCAGCGACCAATCTGCCAATTTCCGCCTTGTTCTTGCGCACGGTTGACCGGCGCTTCCACATCTTCGTCTTCCAGTGTCGTGGGCGCTGGCGAGCCGCCAGTTTCTTGCCCTTTTCGGCATCGTGATGGTGCATCGGCACCCATGCTCGGCCCGGTTCGTGAACATCCTCTGGTTGAACCCCTGCGCTCACGGTGCCCGCAACTGCCTGCAATTCGCTATGTATGCGATGGCGTTCGTTGTGGGCGTGAGCGCGAAGATCCATCTTCGGCGGTGGCACCGTCTCCTGCATGTGATGACGTTGACTCATCGTGTACCTCCTGTCGGCGTACTGGTGATGGTTAGTCCCCCTGCCACGGAACGTACACCCTGCGACCACGCGATTGAAAGCAGTGCTAGGGGTTTCTTGACGAGATTTTCTGTTGCAGCGCCGCAATTCGGTCAGAAAACCACGGCTGGCGCGCGCTCCACACTTGGGGTGTTAATTCGCGCTCCACGGCGGCGCCGTGTTCGTCGATGTCGGCCATGTCCTTGAGGGTTTGTTTGACCACCGGGACCAATTCTGCGGGGCCGCTGGCGGCCCTCGCCGCCATCTGTTGGGCGATGACCATCAACTGATCGTCATCGACACAGCGGTGCACCAGCCCGACCCGTTCGGCTTCGGCACCGTCCATGATCTCGCCGAAGACGACGGCTGCCATCGCCGCCTGCGGGCCGACGATGCGCTGCAGCATCCAGGTATGCCCACCCCCAGGGTGCAGCCCAATCTGCAGAAATCGGGTGTCGAACTTGGCTCGTCGGGCGGCGATGCGAACGTCACAGACCAAGGCCAGATTCATGCCTGCGCCGACGGCGGCGCCGTTGACTGCGGCCAGCGTCGGCAACGGCGAGCGGCCAATGCGCAAAAAGCCCTCGTAGATCCGGCCAAGGCTCTCCTTGGTGGCCTCGGCCAGGTTGCCGAGGTTGGCACCCGCACAAAACGCCGGGGCAGTGCCGGTGATCACCACCGCGCCGACGTCAGGATTACCTTCCGCGGCATCCATCGCGGCAACGATGTCGGTGACCATGGCGTCGGTCAACGTGTTGCGCTCCGCGGGGTTGTTCAGCGTCAGGGTGGCGACGCGATCGACGACGGCGAGTTCGACAAGGTTCATGGCCGCTAGTCTCCCATCTGTCGCCGCCCGGATGAAATGTGGCCTGGATCGATATGGCCCAGATGAAATGTGACACGGTAGAACCATGACAACCCTCCACCCCGCCCACGATCCGGACAATCCCCCGGCGCGCCCTTCGGCGACCGTTGTCGTTGTTCGTGATGGCGTCGAGAGCCTGGAAATCCTGTTACTCAAGCGCAGCAGCGTCGGCGCCTTTGCCGACATGTGGGTCTTTCCTGGGGGACGGGTCGACGACGACGAAGTCGGCGACGACGAGCAGGCCAAAGCGGCCAGCGCGGCGGTGCGCGAGGCCCGAGAAGAGGTCGGCCTGATCGTCGATCGCGACTCGCTGATCCCGCTGTCACATTGGATCGCGCCCGCCTCGGCACCGAAGCGATTCGCCACCTGGTTCTTCGTCGCGCCGTGGGCTGGCGACGAGGTCGTCATCGACGGCCACGAAATCGTCGAGGCTCGCTGGATGCCGGGGCCACAGGCCGACGACGGCTCGCTGCCGATGGCACCGCCGACCATCGTGACGATCAAGGCGCTGCGCAACCTGCGCTCACTGGCCGACCTCAGCGCCCACGTCGAGGCCAACGGATTCGAACGCTTTCGCACGGTCGCGCTGCCCTACGAAGGGGGCTTGGCGCTGCTGTGGCATGGCGACGCCGGGTACGAAGCGGTCGATCCAACCCTCGACGGTCCGCGCCACCGCATGATCTTGCCCCCAGGGTCGGCGAACTTCGTCGGCTCCCACGACTATCAGCGAACGACCTAAGCGCGGCCCCGCCCGTCATGCTCGACCATGTCTTCACCGACGCCATCGCCGCGCTGCGCGATGCCTTCGATCGCGCCTTTTTGGAACGGCTGGCCTTCGAGGAGCACTTTCTCGTCGACGTGTTACTCGGCGACGTCACCTGGGAAACCACCTATGGGCTGCCGGGAGAGGGCGAACCACCGCGGGTCATCGCCCACATCACCTGCGAATGGCCGACATGGAGCCAGACGTCCTATCGGCGCTGGTTTATCGACGACGAGATCAGCGAACAACCCTCCATCGAGATCGAGGTCGTCTTTCGCATGCAACGGCTCGCCGAGCAACCGACTCCGACCAGGATTCTCGCCGTGCTCAGCGACACCAGTCCGTTGATCGGTAACCAACGGATGGAACGCTCTGGGGCCACCGTCGAGGTGGGCTATGTCGACGGCTATGAGCAGCAACCCGATTACGCCATCGAGTTGTCCTACGAAGGGATTTACGAACTGGCTGAGGAGACGCTGGCCGACGGTGCCAGCCGGTTGCTCGACGATCATTTCGGGGCGCTTGGCTCGTGGATCGCGACCGCGCTCGTCAAACTCGGTGATCTCAAGATCGACTACCTCGAGCCCGGCGACTCGTAAGTCTCGCCGCCGGCAACTGGGTTGGCCTTCGCGCTCGGTGGTGCCAGGTGCTTGACTGGACCGATGTCCACACCCACCGACCAACCCATTGTTCTTCTTGACGTTGCCGAACGCATCGCCACAATTACGCTCAATCGACCCGCGGCGCGCAACGCGTTGAGCACCGCGATGCTGCAGCTGTTGGCCGTTCAGATGCGAGCCGCCGAGGCGGACGACAACGTCGACGTGATCATCCTCACGGGGGCCGACCCGGCGTTTTGCGCCGGTCTCGACCTCAAAGAGTTGGGCGAATCCGGTGACAATTTGAGCAAGAGCGGCAGTGGTGCCGATGGAAGTCTGAACGCCGACGGCGTGCGCGGCCCGTTCCCCCGCCTGAGCAAGCCACTGATCGGGGCGATCAACGGTGTCGCCGTCACCGGCGGCCTGGAATTGGCCTTGAACTGCGACTTTCTGATCGCCAGCGAACGAGCTCGCTTCGCCGACACCCATTCGCGCGTCGGGGTGATGCCCGGTTGGGGTCTGACGGTCTTGCTGGCGCAGGCCATCGGGGTGCGCCGAGCGAGAGAGATGAGCTTCACCGGCAACTTCATGGGTGCCGATGAGGCGCTGCATCGCGGCCTCGTCAATCGTGTCGTCCCCCACGAGACCCTGCTCGAGGTTGCCCACGCGATCGCTATCGACATCTGCGGCAACGACCAGCACGGAGTGAGGACGATTCGCTCGACCTATGCCGCGATCCACGGTGACGAACCAGGATGGCAGATCGAGTCAGCGGCCAACTCTCAGTGGCGTGGCCAGACCTTCAGCACCGACACCGTCGCTCAGCGCCGTGAGCAGCTGATGACGCGCAACCGCA
Organism: uncultured Acidimicrobiaceae bacterium; assembly: GCA_963732585.1. Taxonomy (GTDB): domain Bacteria; phylum Actinomycetota; class Acidimicrobiia; order Acidimicrobiales; family Ilumatobacteraceae; genus WLMZ01. The sequence continues at coordinate 245,935 of CAVSZY010000001.1, forward strand.
CTCAGGCGTAGCGCTACGGCCGCGCCGGTCGGCGGCGGGACAGTGCCACCAGGGCAGCGCCGAGCGCACTGAGCGTCGCGGCAACGATGGTCAACGCGCCGATCCGGTCGAGCCGAGCACCGGTCTCGGGCAGCTCGCCGCTGAGGGACGGATCGAGTGTGGTAAACGTGACCTCGTCGTCACCAGGGGCGACCGTGTCCTCGGGTGCCGCTGGCGGGGCGGCTTGCGAGACCAGCGAGCAACGATCGACGACGATGCCGACCGTGGTCAGTTCGATCTCCGACGGCCCAATGTTGGTGGCGATGATCTCGCCGCCTTCCACCCTGGCGTCCTCGAGGGCGACGACACCGCCGACGGCGACGCTGATGAAGGCCGAATCGACCGGCTCGGCGCTCCACGAGTAGCCGCGCATGCGCACTTCGGTTCCGAGCTCAATGGGCACGGCGGCGCCCAACGACATCGTGTCGTTCGGCGCGAGGGTGACCGAACCGAGCCATTCGTAGGTTTCGGCGATGCAGACCTCGGCCACCGATGGGGTGGCCAGAGCGGGGCTCGCTAACGCGAGACCGCTGACGGCCACGACCGGAACCAGACTCATCCTCAGGATCTTCAACATGTCCACCTCGGCCCCGAGACTACCCGACGTGACCCGCAGTGTTCAGGATTCGGCAGTTACAACTGCGCACCGCGCGCAACGAGATCGGCGAGCACCGCAGCGTTGATATCGAGGGCCAGAATCTCGGCGCCAGCGACGTTGAGGTGGAAGCCGTCTGCGGCGCGGACGTCCTTACTGACGCCATCGCGAGGATCGATCACATATTCGGCATATCCGCCGTCGAGCCCGGTGAAGCGACTCCAGGTATCGATCATCACCACGTCTGGTCGTTTCGCAGCTTCGGCAGTGACTACCTCGTTTTGAACCTTCAGTCGGGCAGTGAAGTCGTCGGTTGGTCCGTTGGGAATCCCCACCCAGATCAGTGTGCGCCCGCCAGCGCTGAGCAGATCCATCGCCGCGCCGACGCGACTGCCATACTCTGCCCGCCATTCGTCGGAATCGACCTGATCGTTCATCCCGTGGATCGGTTGACCATCATTGCCGCCGAAGGTGACGATGACGATGTCCGGGTTCAAGGCGCCGAGTTGCGTTTGGAAGTGCGCCGGCCAATCGAAGAAGTCGGGACGGGCCAGCCCGGATGATGTCTTGTAGTCGAGCGTGGTCGTCACCAGACCGGTGTCGTCGACCAAGTTCTCCAAAAATGGCCCGAACGCCCCGGCGTCGCTGTCACCGGCGATATAGAGCCGTGCCGGGTCGGCAGCGGTCGGCAGGCGTGAGCCATCCGCCACAGCGGAGCTGCTCGTTGTCGTTGCATCCGTTGCCGCTGGGGCGCTCGCCGGAGCAGCATCGGTGACCACTGGGGCGACGCCAGCCGTTGGTTGTGGCCCCGCAGTGGCCACCACACCGTCGACCGATGTCGCCTCGTCGGCGCCGAAAAGTGCCTTCGTAGCAGCGACGATGACGAAGATGACGAGCAGCAGGAGCGCGGCGACGACAACTCTGCGAATCATGTAGGTGCGCTTGCTGACGCGCCGACGCGCAACCCCAGGTGGCCGTTGACGAGGCGGCGAGAGCGGAGACGCTGGACGGTTCATGGCAACCGAACATCGTATGGCATCCGGCGTCCCGTGCTCTCGAATACGGCCGATCTGAGCTAGGATTGCCAGCAGTCGGACACTCCGATCAACAAACAACACACACAAGGGGGAGCAATGCGTCGGAACAATCGCATTCTCAAAACTTTGGCCGCAGTCTCCGTGCTCGGCCTACTCGCAGCCGCCTGTGGCGACGACGAGACCGCAACACCAGCCACCGAAGCCGCCAGCGAGAACACCACGGCAGCAACCACCGCCGAAGCTGGCCCGAAGATGACCATCCTGTTCGACCTCAAGGGCCGTGGCGACAAGTCGTTCAACGACTCCGCTGCAGTCGGGCTCGACAAGGCCACCGCCGAATTCGGTTACGACGTCACCGAGGAGACGCTGACCGGGGCCGACGAAGCACAACTACTGAAGAAGGCTGTAGACGCCGGCTCGACACTGATCATCGGCGTCGGTTTCGCCTGGGGAGAAGCGATGGCCACTTCGGCCGCCGAGAACCCGGACATCCACTACGGCATCGTCGATTCGACAGTTGACCAGCCGAACGTTTCCGGCCTGGTCTTCAAGGCCAACGAAGGCTCGTTCCTCGTCGGTGTTGCTGCCGCGCTGAAGTCCACCTCCGGCACCGTTGGCTTCATCGGTGGCGTCGACATCCCGTTGATTCAAGACTTCTACGCGGGCTTCGAGGCCGGCGCCAAGGCCGCCAACCCAGATGTCACGATCATCAAGAACTACATTTCGCCAGCCGGCGACTTCAGTGGTTTCGGTGATCCCGACAAGGCCAAGACCATCGCCCTCAAGCAGTACTCCGACGGCGCCGACGTGATCTATCACGCCGCTGGCGGTTCCGGAGATGGCTTGTTCGCCGCTGCCAAAGAAGTCAACGATGGCGGCGACAAGGTGTGGGCGATCGGCGTCGACTCGGACCAGGCGCTGACCTCGTCAGCCGACCTCGCTCCGTTCATCCTCACCTCGATGATCAAGCACGTCGACGTCGCTGTCTACGAGACGATGAAGGCTCACGTCGACGGCACCTTCGCCGGTGGCGCCCGCGTCTTCTCCGTTGCCGATGGCGGTCTCGATTACTCGACCACCGGTGGCTTCATCGACGACATCAAGGCCCAACTCGACGACTACAAGGCCAAGATCGCCTCCGGCGAGATCACGGTGCCCGCAGTAGCGGGCTAGTTGAGCTAACTTACGCGTCGTGACTCACGACGCCGATCAGGGGGCCGTCGGACAAACCGGCGGCCCCCTTGCTCATTCCAACGCACATCCCGCGATCGAACTGCGCGACATCGTCAAACGTTTTCCTGGCGTCATCGCCAACGACGGCGTCAATGTCAAGGTTCGCACGGGCACCGTCCACGCCCTGATCGGCGAGAATGGGGCCGGAAAGTCGACGGTGATGAAGATCCTCTACGGGGCGCAACGACCTGACGAGGGCAAGATCGTCGTCGCTGGTCAGGAGAGCTACTTCCGTTCCCCGAAGGATGCGATCAACGTCGGCATCGGCATGGTCTTCCAACACTTCATGCTCGCCGACAACCTGACTGTGTGGGAGAACATCGTGCTCGGCGCCGAGCCGGGCTCGGCGTTCAAGCTCGACGGCGCAGGCGCCCGCGAGCGGATCGCCGAGCTGGCCGAGGCCAATGGCCTGAACATCGATCCCGACGCGTACATCAGCGAACTCGGTGTCGGCGAACGCCAGCGGGTCGAGATCCTCAAGGTCTTGTATCGCGGGGCGCGGATCATCATCCTCGACGAGCCGACCGCCGTGCTCGTGCCGCAGGAGGTCGACGAACTGTTCGTCACCCTGCGCGAGCTGACCAAAACCGGGGTGACCATCCTGTTCATCTCGCACAAGCTCGACGAGGTGCTCAGCATTGCCGATGACATCACCGTCATCCGCGCTGGCAAGACCGTCGGAGTCGCCAAGCCCGGCGATGTCACCGCTCGCGACCTGGCGGAAATGATGGTTGGCAGCGAGTTACCGACGCCCGACACCCGCACCTCGACGGTGACCACCGTCGAAGCGCTGGTGATTCGCGACGTGACCATCGCAGCGGGGACCCGTGGCGGACGACCGCTCTTGCAGAGCGTCTCCTTCGCCGTGCACAAAGGCGAGGTGGTCGGCATCGCCGGCGTCGAGGGCAACGGCCAGACCGAATTGCTCCGGGCCATCATCGGCCTCGAAAAGCTGACCAGCGGCTCGATCATCATGGAAGGCACCGATCTCGCAGCACTGAGCACTGCCGATCGGCGAGCGCGTGGCCTCGGCTACGTGCCGGAGGACCGCCAGCGAGAAGGCCTGTTGTTGCCCGCCCCGTTATGGGAGAACGTGATCCTGGGCCACCAGGCGACTGATCGTTTCGTCAACGGACCGTGGATCGACGAACCCGCGGCGCGCGAGCACGCCGCGGCGATCATCCGCGATTTCGACGTCCGCACCCCGGGGGTCGACACCGCAGCGTTGGCGTTGTCCGGCGGCAATCAGCAGAAGCTGATCATCGGCCGCGAGATGCACGCCAATCCAAAGGTGCTCGTCGCCGCGCACCCGACGCGCGGCATCGACGTCGGCGCTCAAGCAGCCGTCTGGGATGCAATCCGCGATGCCCGTGAACAGGGGTTGGCGGTGTTGCTCGTCTCTGCCGATCTCGAGGAGTTGATCGGCCTTTCGGACACGCTGCTGGTCATGCTGCGGGGGCGCATTGTCGCCACCCTCGATCCAGCTGCAGTGAGCAAATCAGAACTAGGAGAATTCATGACCGGAGCGCGGGAGGTGGCGGCATGAAGGCTGCCCGATTCGATCGGCAGCGTCTCGTAACGGCAGCGGCGGCACCGGTTGGTGCTTTCGTGCTAGCGCTTGTCGTGGCCGGACTGGCGTTGATCGCCAGTGGCAAGAACCCCTACGTCGCCTACAAACAAATGGCCGTCTACGGCTTCACGGTCGATTCGATGGTGATCACCGTCAACGAGTCGCTGGCGCTGTTCATCTCCGGCGTCGCCGTCGCCATCGGTTTCAAAACCAGTCTGTTCAACATCGGCGTTGAGGGCCAGTATCGCTTGGCGGCGATCATCGCCGCCGCTGTCGGTGCTGGCATGCCGGGGCCAGGCATCATCCGCATCATCGTCGCCCTGCTGACAGCGATGATCGTCGGCTCGCTGTACGCCGCGATAGCAGGAGTACTCAAGGCGTATCGCAACGTCAACGAGGTGATCGCCACGATCATGCTCAACGGGGTGATGACCGGGTTGGTGGCGATGTTGCTCAAATGGACCTTCATCGCCAAGAACCGCAACCAAGAACTGCGCACCACCCGCCTGCCGGAGTCCGCTTGGTTCAAGTCGATCTCGATCGGCGGCAGCGAACTGTGGACCTTCGTCATCGTCGCCATCGCCGTCGGCTTCGGGTACCACTACCTGGTCAACAAATCGCGCTTCGGCTACGAGCTGCGCGCCTCGGGGACCAATCCTCATGCCGCCTTGGCCGCTGGCGTCAACCCGAAACGGATGATCGTGACGACAATGCTGATCTCCGGAGCGATCGCCGGTCTCGTTGGCATGCCTCACCTGTTCCAGCGTGAGCACGAGTTCACCCAAAGCTTCCAACAGGGCCTCGGGTTCGCCGGCATCGCCGTCGCCCTCGTCGGGCGTCAGAAGGCTGGCGGCATGGCCATCGCTGCGCTGCTGTTCGCCTTCCTGGCTCGCTCGGCACAAGCGTTGACCAGCCCGCCGACACGCGGCACCACCGAGATCGGGCGCATTCTTCAAGGCACGATGATCCTCGCTGCGGTGATCGCCTACGAATTGGTGCGACGGCGATCTGAGGCCAAGGCGGTACAGGAGGCAGCCGAGTTAACGGCCGCCGCACGCGTGGAGGTGGCGGTATGAGCACGACCCAGTATCCGGATCTGACCGCTACTCGGGAATCGTGGTGGGCGCAGCGCAGCGGGGTCGAGCGAATGGTGCTGATGGCCGCGGCATTCTTCGTCGTGCTCTCGATCAGCCGTTGGATCTCTGGCGAACACGACCTGACCTCGGAGTTCACGATCAGCAGCACGATCGCTTTAGCCTTGCCGATCGCCCTCGCCGGCCTCGGTGGCCTGCTCAGCGAACGCGCTCGGCATCGTCAACATCGGCCTCGAAGGAATGATGATCGCCGGCACCTGGGGCGCCGGATTCTTTGGCTACCACTTTGGCCCCTGGGGTGCATTGCTCGGCGGCGCAGCTACGGGAGCGGTCGGCGGGCTGCTGCACGCGATGTCGACGATCACCTTCGGCGTCGACCATGTCATCTCCGGTGTCGCCGTCAACCTGCTCGCCATCGGATGGGCCAGATTCCTGTCGACGTCGTTGTTCAAGGGCCGCGGCGCCGGCTCGGAAACTCAGAGTCCGGGCTTTGACACTGCCGAGTGGATGCCGACGTTTCGCATGCCGGGGTTCAACGACAAAGGTTGGTTGGCCGATATCGAGTTCAAACACTGGCCAATCATCTCCGACCTCGCTGGCGTCGTGCGTGGCCTGTTCGGCGAATGGAGGACCTACCAATTGGTCGCCCTGCTGATGTTCCCCTTGGTCAGCTGGCTGGTGTTCCGCACCAAGTTCGGTCTGCGCTTGCGCTCCTCGGGCGAAAAGCCTTCGGCCGCCGACTCGCTGGGCGTCAATGTCAACAAGATCCGTTACATCGCGGTCTGCGCCTCCGGCGCCCTCGCCGGCCTCGGCGGCGCGTTGCTGGTCATGCGCCTCAACGGCTCCTACAGCGAAGGACAGACGCAAAGCCGTGGATATCTCGGCTTGGCCTCGTTGATCTTCGGCAACTGGAAGCCGAGCGGAGTGCTCGGTGGGGCGACGATGTTCGGTTTCCTCGACACCCTGCAGTTCACCGAGATCACCGCTGTACGAGGGTTGTACCTGGTGACCGCGGTCGGCTGCGCCGTCGGGGCCTACCTCATGTGGCGCAAGGGCAACACTAGGGCGGCAAGCATCCTCACGGTGGTCTCGCTCGTGGTCGTGCTCTACTTCGTCTCCAACGCGGTGACCAACGAAAACCTGATCAAAACCCTGCCGTACCTCGGGACGCTGATCGTGCTCGCGGTGTTCAGTCGTCGGCTACGACCGCCGGCTGCGGCCGGGCAGCCGTGGCGTAAAGGGCAGATCACCTAACGACCACGGAGCCAGGGGCGCTACCTTTGCGGTATGCCACGCGTGCTCAGCGATCGCCAACTCAGCCGCTACGACGACGACGGGTTTCTCGTCATCGAGGACTTCGTCAGCACCGACCAGTGCGCAGCGTTGCGCGCCCGGGCATTGGAGATCGTCGACAACTTCGACCCAGGGCAACGGCGCACGGTGTTCACGACTAACGAGCAGGACCGCAACACCGAGCGCGAGTTCTTCGAATCGGCGAATTCATCGTGGTGCTTCTTCGAAGAGAACGCGTTTGACGATGACGGCAATCTGCGCCAGGACAAGAGCCTGTCGATCAACAAGATCGGTCACGCGATGCACGATCTCGACGACGAGTTCGAGCGTTTCAGCTACAACCCCGACCTGGCCGACGTCGCCGCCGACATCGGCCTCGGCGATGCCCTCGCGCTGCAATCGATGTACATCTTCAAACAGCCCTTGATCGGTGGTGAGGTCGGGTGCCACCAAGACGCCACCTTCCTGTACACCGATCCGCTGACGGTCACCGGATTCTGGTTTGCGATCGAGGACGCGACCCTCGACAACGGGTGCCTGTGGGCGGCACCCGGCGGGCACCGCACGGCGTTGCGCAAGCAGTTCAAGCGGGCCGGGGGCGACGACGACGGCACCATCTTCGAGATCCTCGACCCGGCATCGCTGCCCGAACCGTCAACACTGCAACCGCTCGAGGTGCGCGCCGGCACACTGGTCGTCTTGCACGGCCTGCTCCCCCATTGGAGCGATGTCAATCGCTCGCCACGCAGTCGCCACGCATTTTCGTTGCACTGCATCTCGGCCGGCGCTGACTATCCAACGTGGAACTGGCTGCAGCGTGACGACGACCTGCCCTTGCGCCCCCTCGACAGCCAGAAGCGGACAGCGGCATGAACGAACGTTTGCAGGCCGCGATCCGACGGGCACCAAAGGTGTTGTTGCACGACCACCTCGACGGCGGGTTGCGCCCGAGCAGCGTCGCCGAACTGGCCGCCGAATACGGCTACCGCAGGCTACCGACGACCGATGTCGGCGAGCTGGCAACCTGGTTCAATCGCGGTGCCAAGCGCAACGACCTGGTGCTCTACTTGGAGACCTTCGCCCACACGGTCGGCGTGATGCAGCATCGCGATGCGATCGAACGTGTGGCCTACGAATGCGCCGTCGATCTCGCTGCCGACGGCGTCGTCTATGCCGAGGTTCGTTTCGCTCCCGAGTTGCACGTCGAGGCCGGTCTCACCCTCGACGAGGTGATGGAGGCGGTGCTCGAAGGACTTCGGCGCGGCTCGCGGGGCACGGCGCTGACGATCTACGCCATCTGCTCGGCGATGCGCACGGCCGCGCGCTCCCGAGAGATCGCCGAGTTGGCGGTGCGCTGGCGTGACGCAGGAGTTGTCGGCTTCGATATCGCCGGCGCCGAGGCCGGCTACCCGCCAACGCGTCATCTCGATGCCTTCGATTACGTCCGCCGGGAGAACTTCCACGCCACCATCCATGCCGGTGAAGCCTTCGGTCTGCCGTCGATCTGGGAGGCGGTACAGCTGTGCGGTGCCGAACGACTCGGGCACGGGGTGCGCATCGTCGATGACATCAGCGGGGCACCGGGCGAGGAGCAGCTCGGTCTCTTGGCTACCTTCGTGCGCGACCGGCGCATTCCCCTGGAACTCTGTCCGACCTCGAACGTCGGCACCGGCATCTGCTCATCGATCGCCACCCACCCGATCGGCATGCTGCGCCGCTTGCGTTTCCGGGTCACGCTGAACACCGACAATCGCCTGATGAGCGCGACCTCGATGAGCATTGAGATGGAACAGCTAGCAATGGCCTTCGGTTGGGGTCTGCTCGACTTCGAATGGATCACGATCAACGGCATGAAGAGTGCGTTCGCGCCGTTTCCGCAGCGATTGCGGATCATCGACGAACAGATCAAACCCGGTTACGCCGAGCTCCGCCGGCAACAAGCAGAAACGAGCACTCCGTGAGCGTCGCCGTCCATCTCATCGAGCATCCACTGATCGCCGATTCTTTGACCCGGATCCGCGATGTGTCGACGCCGAATGCCACCTTTCGCCGCGAACTGGCCCGCATCGGCACACTGTTGATCGCCGAGGCCACCGCCACCCTGAGCACGCAGACCGTGGAGGTGACCACGCCGCTGACGGTCACCACCGGAAAGGTGTTGGCCAGCCAACCGGTGGTCATCCCCGTGCTGCGTGCGGGCCTCGGGTTTGTGCAGGCCGCCCAAGAGTTGTTGCCCGACGCCGATGTCGGCTTCATTGGCATCTCACGCGATGAGGCGACCTTTCAACCAAAGCCCTACGTCAACAAGCTCCCAGCGACACTCGCTGGGCGGACGTGCATCATCCTCGATCCGATGTTGGCCACCGGCGGTTCGTTGGCCCATACGGTGCAACTGTTGCTCGAACAAGGCGCCGACACCGAGATCATCGTCATCTGTGCCTTGGCTGCTCCGGAAGGTATCGAATACCTGCGACAGCTCGATCTGCCGTTGCGCGTGTACACCGCGGCGATCGACGAACGCCTCAACGAACACGCCTACATCGTCCCCGGCCTTGGCGACGCAGGCGACCGCCAATTCGGCGCTGCGTGAGCTCTGCAGGTCATCGCGCAGGCTGGGTTACATCAGTTCGGCGAGCGCCTCGAGATACGGCATCGGATCCTGGCCGACAGCCTCGCCATAGAGCTTGACCTTCGGCTCTGTGCCGCTGGGACGAATCTGTAAGCGGATGTCATCGAGCCACAGGCGCAGCAGCCCGGCTTGCTCGTACCACTCGCTGCCGGTGACCGCCCGTCCGCCAACGCTGGCCGGTGGATTGGCACGCAGCGCGGCGACCTTGGCCGCGGCGGTCACCGGGTCGAGGCGCACGGAAAGATCGGTCGGCACATGCAGGCCGTAACGGGCGGCGATGTCGTCGAGGCGGGCCTGCAAGGTGGTGCCCTCGTGGGCCGCCAGCGCGGCAACCTCGGCCATCAAGATGGCGGCGGTGATGCCGTCTTTGTCCATCGGTTGATGACAGGCCAGGTAGCCGAGGGCCTGCTCGTAACCGAAGACGAAGTTGAGATCGGGGTGATCGAGCACGGTGCGCCCGATCCATTTGAAGCCGGTATAGGTCTCACGGAATTGCACGCCGTAGTCCTGAGCCATGCGCCCGAGCAGTGCGGAGGAGACCAACGTCGTCACCACCAGGCGATCGTCGCCACTGGTGTGACGCAGGATGTGATCGGCCATCAGCCAGCCGATCTCGTCCCCACTCAAGCGGCGCCAGCCCCCATCGGCAGTCGGGATCGCCGCACCAAGACGGTCAGCATCGGGATCGTTGGCGATCGCTACGAGCGCGTTGTTGGCCCGTGCTGTGGCGAACAACAGGTCCATCGCCCCCGGCTCTTCCGGGTTGGGGAAGGCCACCGTTGGGAAGTCGGCATCGGGAGCTTGTTGCGCAGCAACCACCGAGGGCGCGGGCAATCCGGCGCGGGCGAACGCCTCGAGCAACACCGCGCCGCCGACGCCGTGCATGGCGGTGTAGGCCAGCGACACACCAGACAATTCCGGACGCAGCCGCACGGCGGCAACCGACTGCAGGTAGCGCTCTAGGGCTTGGCCGTCAAGGCGCACGATCAGCGGATCGTCCTCATCGGCCATCGGCACGTGGCAGGGATCGAACTGGTCGATGCACTCGGCGATGCCACTGTCGTGCGGCGGCACGATCTGTGCCGCGTCGCCAAGGAACACCTTGTAGCCGTTGTCCGCCGGGGGGTTATGGCTGGCGGTGACAACGACACCGGCCGCCGCCCCGAGATCGATGATGTTCCAGGCCAGGACCGGTGTCGGTAACGGCTCGGGGAGTAACAGGGCGCGCACACCAAGGGCGGCAAACACCCGGGCGGTGTCGAGAGCGAAGCTGTCGCTCTTGTGCCGAGCGTCGTAGCCGATGACGATGCCCGCTTCGGCACCCCCAGGCACGGTCTGCAACACATAGGCCGCGAGCCCGGCAGCCGCCTGGCGGACCACCAGACGGTTCATCCGTAGCGGTCCGGCACCGATCGGACCGCGCAACCCGGCGGTACCGAACTGCAGGCGGCCATCGAAGCGCGCCGCCAGTTCATCGATCGGCCCTTCCAACAGTCCGGCGAGTTCCTCGCGCACGTCGGCATCCGGTTCAGCGACGAGCCAGGCTGCGGCGCGGTGGGCGACATCTTCGTTCATGAAACCAGCTTTCTGAGTTCGACGAGGGGCCGCGGCCCGACGTGGGAAATGACTTCGGCGGCGGCGATCGAGCCCAACCGGGCACATTCGGCCAACGATCGGCCTTGGGTGTAACCGAACAGGAATCCAGACGCGAACAGGTCGCCCGCTCCTGTCGTGTCGAGCACCCGACGAACCGGTTGTGCCGGCACGGCGAGCACATCGTCAGCGGTGATCACCACCGAACCGTGAGCGCCGCGAGTGATCGAAGCCAACTGGCAATCGTTGCGTACCGCATCGACGGCCTGCTGAAACGACTCGGCTTCATACAGCGAGACCAGTTCATCTTCGTTGCCGAAAAGGATGTCGACCTCGTCGCTGACGAGGCCACGGAAGTCGTCGCGATGGCGGTCGACACAGAACGAGTCGCTCAAGGTCAACGAGACGACGCGCCCGTTGCCGTGGGCGATGTGCGCCGCGTGGCGAAACGCGTCTTTGGCCGCTGGGCGATCGTAGAGGTAGCCCTCCATGTAGAGCACCTTGCCGGCGGCGACGACCGACTCATCGATGTCCGGCGGGCACAGCAGCGAAGACACACCGAGATAGGTGCTCATCGTGCGCTGCGCATCGGGGGTGACGACGATGATGCAGCGACCCGTCGGGGTCTGCGGATCGATATCGCCTGGGCGAAAGGCCACGCCGACGGCACGCATATCGTGACCGAAGACAGCCCCGAGATCATCGCTGCTGACCTTGCCGATGTAGGCCGCCCGACCACCGAAGGAGGCGATGCCACACATCGTGTTGGCGGCCGACCCGCCGCTCATCTCCACCGCCCCGCCGAGCGAGGAGTACAGTTCGACGGCACGATTGGTATCGATCAAGGTCATCGACCCCTTGACGAGCGACTCACCCGCGAGGAACGCGTCATCGGCATGGGCGATCACATCGACCAGGGCATTGCCGATACCGACGACATCGAATTGACCGTTGGCAATCACGTCGGATGACCCTAGCGGTTCGGGCAGCCACAGCGTTCTACCACCAGCCCCTGATCGGCGAGCATCGACAGCTACCGGGCGGCTAGCCTGACCGTCGTGCCCGTCGATCCTTACCGCCTGCCGCGAGAAATCTGCCCGTCGCGCTATCGATTGGCGATCGAACCATCACTGACGGATTCGACGTTTCGCGGCACGGTCAGCATCCATTGTGAGGCCACCGCTGCAGTCGATCAGATTGTGCTCAACACCAACGACTTGACCTTGGAGCGCGTCGTCGTCGACGGCGAACCGCGGCCGTACGAAATCGACACCGAGCTTGAGCGTCTGATCATCGATCAGCGCGTCGAATCAGGGCCGCTGACCATCGACATCGTCTTCACTGGCGTGCTCAACGACAAGTTGCGCGGGTTGTATCGCAGCACGTATGTCGACGACAACGGACAGACCCAAGTCATCGCCTGCACCCAGATGCAGCCGACCGACTGCCGCCGGGCCTTCCCCTGTTTCGACGAACCCGATTTCAAGGCCATCTTCGAGATCACTCTGGTCGTCGACGACGGCGTGCTGGCGATCGCCAACGAGGCCGAGGCCAGCCGCACGCGTGACGGTCAAGGGCGCTGGATCGTCAGCTTCGAGCCGACGATCCCGATGAGCACCTATTTGGTGGCCATCGTCGTCGGGCGCTTGGAAGCGACGCCAGCGATCGACGTTGATGGCGTGCCGTTGCGCATCGTGCACGTGCCTGGAAAAGGACACCTCACCGGGTTCGCCTTGGAGATCGGTCAATTCGCGCTGAGTTGGTTCCGTCGCTATTACGGCATCGACTACCCCGGCGGAAAGATCGACATGGTGGCGTTGCCCGACTTTGCGGCTGGGGCGATGGAGAATCTTGGCTGCATCACCTACCGCGAGAGCCTGCTGTTGATCGACCTCGAGGCCAGCACACAGCAAGAACAGCAAAGCGTCGCCGACGTCGTCGCCCACGAGTTGGCGCACATGTGGTTCGGCGACCTGGTGACCATGCGCTGGTGGAACGGCATTTGGCTCAACGAAGCCTTCGCCACGTTTATGGAGGTGCTGGCGGTCGACGCCTTCCGCCCGGAATGGCAGCGCTGGACGAGCTTCAGCCTGGAGCGCTCCGACGCCTTCGAGACCGACTCGCTGACCAGCACCCGAACCGTCGAATACCCGGTGCTGGCCCCCGACGATTGCGAGGGCATGTTCGATGTGCTCACGTATCAGAAGGGATGCGCATTGCTGCGCATGTTGCAGCAATACCTCGGCGAGGAGCGTTTCCAGGCGGGCGTCAACCACTACTTGCGCCACCATTCCTATGGCAACACCGAGACCGAAGACCTGTGGGATGCCATCGAGACCGTGACGGTCGGCGATGGCGGCCTCGAGCCCGTGCGCCAGCTGATGGACAGCTGGATTTGGCAGCCAGGGTTCCCGTTGATCTCTGCCTCGCTGCGCCGCTCGCGACTGGTGCTGCGCCAAGAACGGTTCGGATTCGACCCCGAGCAAACAGATCAAACCACCTATATGACCCCGATCGCTGTCGATGTCGGCGGGCGCCTGCAGTATGTCCTCATCGACGGTCAGGAGCGCGTCTTGGAGATCGGCAGCGCTGCCGACGACGACACCGTTGTCCTCGTCAATGCTGAGGGCAGCGGCTTCGTGCGTATCCACTACGACGACAACCTGCGGGTGCGATTGACGGCCACGGCTATTCAGCAACTGACCACGATCGAGCGCTACAACCTGGTTGACGATGCCGGCGCAGCGTTCACTGCCGGTCGCCTCTCAGCCGCCGACCTGCTCGATTTTCTCTACCAGTTCACCGCCGAGACCGAACTGGCGCTGTGGCAGATCATCGGGATCTACCTGCGTCGGCTCGATCGTGTCGTCGAGCTGCAGGCCCAGCCCACGTTTCAGGAGCGGGTGCGCCGACTCCTGGAACCAGCGCTCGACAGGTTGGGCTGGCAACCTTCACCAGGCGAGTCTGAACTCGACAGCAAGCTACGCGCCCAGCTGGTGGTGCTCAACGCCGTCATCGGCCACGACACCGGGTCGATCGAGCACTGTCAAGCGCTGCTCGATGGCGCGGCCGACGACGCCGACCCAGAAATGCTCGCCGCCGCGACGACGGTGGTCGCCACCTATGGCGACGAGGCGACCTTCGATCGTTTCGTCGAACGCTTTGGCGCGGCGACGACGCCGCAGGAATCGTTGCGCAATCTCTACGCCCTGGCCGAGTTCGATGACGCCGCGCTGATCCAACGTGCCGCAGACTTTGCCTTCTCCTCGCAGGTACGCGCCCAAAACGCTCCGTTTCTGCTGGGTCGCTGCATCGCCAATCGGCGCCACGGTGCCGTGGCCTGGAACATCGTGCGGCGTCATTGGCAGCAAGCCAACGACACCTTTCCGGCATCGTCGATCATCCGTATGACAGACGCAGTCAAGTTCCTCAACGACCCGCAGGTGGTCGCCGACGTCCAGGCGTTCTTCGGCGAGCACGACATTCCACAAGCCGCCAAAGGCCTTCAACAGGTGCTGGAACGCCAACGAGTGAACGCCGACGTCCGCCGCCGAGAAAGCGTCGACTTCTCGGCCGCACTGCGTCAGCCGACGCCAGGTCGTTAATCCGATGGCTGCGGGCATGACCCCACCGTGGCGCGCGCTTGCTCTGATCGCCGCCGCGGCCGCTCTGAGCACCATCGGCTCGGCGGCCCAAGCGGGTGCCCCGGCGATCGAGCAGCTTCCAGCCATCGACCGCCCGACCGCAGTGACGAAGCAGGCTGTGCGCATCCGCCTTCCCAACCTGCTGGCCTTTCCGATGGCGGTGCAGCCGCGTTGCGACATCCTCGACAACTTCGGTGATTACCGCAGCGGTGGTCGGCGACATGAGGGAGTCGACATGCTCTCGACCCTCGGGCAACCCGTGTATGCGGTTGCCGATGGCGTGATTACCCAGAAGGTGTTCGACGGCACAGCGGGATCATCGCTGAGCGGCAACCTGCTCGACGTGACAACGACGACGGCGGTGTATGCCTACGCTCATCTCTCTGGATTTGCGCACGGCATCGAGGTAGGAACGCCCGTGGGCTTTGGGCAATTGATTGGCTTCGTCGGCGATACCGGCAATCCAGGGGCCGGAAACTATCACCTTCATTTCGAGGTGCAGCCGCTGGCCAAGAGTTCTGCGATCAACCCACTCACGGTGTTGACCATTCCTCCCGGATGCCGGGTGTACTAACCGGCTGTCGTCGGCGTCAGCAGTAACGGCGAACTGTCGGATACGGATTGACCGCCGCGCCGCCGCCTGGATGAATCTCGAAGTGCAAGTGGTTTGCCGTGGTGTTTCCGGTGCGACCGACATAGCCGATGACCTCGCCCTGCTGCACGTTGCGCGATCCGCCCTCCCAGGCACTGAGGTGGGCATAGTAGTAATAGTTGCCGTCGCTGCCGTTGAGCCCGATGGCGTTGCCGCCCAGGGTATTGGTCTTCATGTTTGCGTAACCCGACACCACCGCGACCAATGGTGTGCCGCCTGGACTCATCATGTCGACGCCTTGGTGCGAACGGCCACCGGAGCGCGCCGCTCCCCATGTATCGCCGAACGCCGTCGGTCCGTTGACAGGGCAGGTGAACGATCCCGTGACCGCCACAGGAGCCGGAGCCGGAGCCGGGGCCGGGGCCGGGGCGGGGGCGGGGGCCGGGGCCGACGCTGGTTGCGACGGGGAATTCTGCGCGACAGCGCTTTGGGCGGGTGCCGGGTTGACTGCAGGGCTTTGGGTGCTGTTGCGCTGGTTGAGCTGCGATGCGGCTGCTGCTGCGGCCTGTTGGTCGGCACGCACCCGTGCCGCGACGGCATCGCGCTCGGCTTGAGCTTGTTCTTCTCGGCGTCGCTGCTCGGCCAACTTGGCCTCGTAGGCCCGACGCACCTCCTCTTCTTGCAGCCGGACGCGCAGCGCCTCCAGTTGAATCAGCTGTTCGTCGAGGTCCTTTTGGTTCTGCGCCAACTGGCCGAGTGCATACTGGTTTTGCGTTTGCAGGTCGAGAAGATGGGCTTGTTTCTCGCGGAGGTCACGCTGCAGTTCTTCGAATTCATCGAGGCTCACCGAGCCGCCGGCTAGGGCAATGCGCGAGAGACTCTCCGTTTGCCCCGAGGCCAACGGGTCTTGGGCGAAGAAGACGACGCTCGAGGCTCCCCCGCTCATATAGCGGTTGATCGCCATCGTCGACATGGTGTCTTGCATCTCCGCAGTCGCCGCCAGGGCGTCGGCCACGGCAACCTCAGCGCTCGAAATTTCGATTGACAACACCTCAGCCTGGCTTTCGGCCTCGGCCCAAGCGATCGCCGTACGGTCGGCCTTGTTCTTCAGGCGAAGGATTTCGTCGGCCACCTGCTCGGAGGTTTCGGCCCGAACACCGGTCGGCTGAATCGGGTTGAACGCCAAGCCGAGCGTTAACGCGAGACCGATCGTCATGAAACGACGTCGCTGTCCAGCGTTCGAATGTTTCAGTTTCATGACGACGCCACTATATCTTTCGGGGATCACTCGATCCACGCGCCCGTCACATTCGACGCGACAACGCAGATCCTGCTCGGATCTCCACCCGGCGCTCAGGCTACGCCATTCGACAGCTCTTGCCAATCATTAACAACGAGCGCGCATTACATCACTTTTCGTCAATTATTTTGCAGTTACATCCTCAAGTTGCCCCGCGCAGAGCCGATTTATCTGCTTGCAACTCGCAGAAGCATTGAGGATCTCTATGTCACCACGGATCAACATTCCAGCAAAACTGACGCTGGCCGCTGCCCCACTCGTGCTGGCGGTCGGTGGTCTGCTGACGACCACCATCTCATCGACACTCGCCGACGCCAACGCACAGTCCCGCGCTGCGGATGTGACCAAGGTGTGGCAGCCAACGCTGGACATCCTTGAGGACATCAACGTCGAAGAGCACATCTTCGACGGATCGATGCAAGGCGACGTCACTGCTGCCCGAGCCAAGACCGACGCAGATCGGCTGAGCTTGCAGAAGGTGATCGATTCGATCGGGGCACCGGCGCAGATCCACGCCGCCCGTTTGGCGTTCACCACGGAACTGTTGCAGACGCGGGTCTTCGCCGACAGCGGCGACCCCGCGCAGGCTGAACTTGCCGCCCATGGTTTCGACTCCTCATGGGAGCTGTTGGTCGAGGTCGCCAGCTTGCTGCCACCAGAAACCGGCGACCGCAAACTGGGACGCGACCTTCAAGCGGTGTCGAGCTTCTCGGAGATGTCGCTGCACTTCGAACTGCTGCGCCACAGCCTGCTCGACGCTGAGGGCCGCGACTTCGAGGCTGCCGCCGCCCGCCAGCGCATCGACGCGGTGTACAAGAACCTCAACGGTTTCGAGGCCGCAGCGAGCGAAGCGATTCTCACCCAATGGAACGCCAGCGGCGCCGAGGACAAGATCGAGGCCTCCCTGGCCCAGGCCTTGACTCTGGTCGATGCCGCCGAGGTGACCCAAACCGAGGCGATGGCCGCCGTCGACCATGAGGCCTTCGATCAGACCTATGCCACGCTCGCCGGACTGCAGCGGACCTTCGTTACCGAGAGCATCAAGGTCGCCGAGACGCGAGCAGCTGACACCAAGCGTTCGGTGATCATGAAGGTCGCCATTCCGAGCGCTGCGGCGTTGCTGGCCCTCGTGCTCGCTTACGCAATCGCTCGCTCGATCGTGCGCCGCATCCGTCTCGTCACCGATCGCGCCAAGCTGGTCTCCGAGGTCGAGCTGCCCAAGCTGGTCAGCGCCTTGAGCGACCCAAGCGGACGCGCCCCGTTGCCCGAGATGACCCCCATCGAGGGAGCTGGCAACGACGAGGTCGGCAACCTGGCCAACTCCTTCAGCGCGGTGCAAAGCACCCTGGTGACGGTTGCCGCCGAGCAGATGCAGGTGTTGCGCCGAGGCGTGTCGGAGATCTTCGTCACCTTGGCACGCCGTAACCGCAGCCTGGTGGACAGCCAGTTGTCACTCCTCGACCGCCTGGAGGCCGAGGTCGAAGACCCCTCGACCCTGGCCGACTACTACAAGATCGACCATCTCGCCACTCGTATGCGGCGTAATACCGAGAGTCTCTTGGTGTTGGCCAACTCCGACTCACGGCGTCGTAGCTCGTCAGCGCTGGCCATCGATGACGTCGTGCGTGCCTCGATCTCCGAGGTCGAGGACTACCGGCGCATCGAGGTGCTGCCGATGGAACAGTTGGCGATCAAGGGCCCAGTTGTCGCCGACATGTCGCACCTGCTCGCTGAGCTGCTCGACAACGCTGCGAACTTTTCGCCACCGACCAGCCAGGTGAAAGTGGCTGGCCACTTCACCAATGACGGCTACCTGTTGACGATCACCGACAGCGGTGTGGGCATGGCCCCCGATCGCCTCGTGCAGCTCAACTACCTGCTCGACAACCCGCCGATCATCGGCCTGTCGGTCGAGCCGACGCTCGGCTTGTCGGTGGTCTCGTTGTTGGCCCGCAAGCATGGCATTCGTGTCCAGCTGATCGCCTTGTCCCCCGGCACTGCGGTCAACGTCGTCGTCCCCGCGGCGCTCTACGATCGTCGGGCTTCGTACGACGACGACGCCGGTTACGTCGCCGAGTCGGCACGCCAAGCAAACCTCGGAGTCGAGGACATGTGGCCGCAGTCCGACGTCGACTACGGAAACGCACCGAACGGCGCACCGTCGCCGTATGACGCGCCCCCATCGGCTAGCTCCTTCGGCGGTGCCAGCGGTGCCGGCGGCTACAGCAACGGCAGCTATGTCGACGCCGGTGGCGATCTGAACGGGCATGCCAGCGAGTACGGCTCGAGCGGCATCGGCCACTCGTTCAGCCCCAACTCGCTCGATCTTCCGCCTTCCGGAAGCCCGGTATCTACCGATGCGCCGATGTACGCCGATTCACAGGCACCTGCGGTGTTGCCGCAGCGTGAGCGCAACGGCCAGCAGAGTGGCATGAACGCCACGCCGACGATGACCCCTCCGCCACCGCCACCGCCACCGGTGTCGGCCCCGACCGAGGATCCGATGCCGACACCGGCCGCAGCGCCCATGCCTGCCCCTTCGCAGGCAGCAGCGCCAGGGTCGTTCTCGCCGACGGCATTGCCGACCAGCCTTCCGCCAGCGTGGGCGGACGAGCCTGCCGAGCCAGCCGTCGCCGACGAGCCGGTGGAGCTGAAGACAAATGCCGCAGGCCTGCCGATACGAATCCCCGGCCGCGCCAAGCCCAAGACCGGTGATGACGACCGGGTCTCGGGGGCAACGCAGCCGACCAAGGTTCGCTCGTCGCTTGCGGCGTACACCCGTGGTGCAGCAGCCGCAAAGGGAACTCACGGTTTTAGTAAAAGCGGAATCGACCACTTTGGTCCGACCGATTCTTCCAAAGGGAGCAAGTAATGGGTGCAGAAGCAGACAATCTCAACTGGTTGGTTGCTCGGTTCGTCGAGCAGATCCCGGCCATCCGTCAAGCGGTCGTTGTCTCTTCCGACGGCCTGCCGATCGCAGTCTCTCGGGGAGTCGAACGGGAAGCCGCTGAGCGCCTTTCCGCCGTCGCCTCCGGCATGATCGGTCTGGCCTACGGTTCGGCTGGGCGCTTCGGTGCCGGCCCGGTCAGCAACGTCATCGTCGAGATGGAGTTCGGCTGGATGTTCGTCACCGGCATCCAGGACGGCTCGCTGATCTGTGTGATCGCCACCAAAGAGGCCGACGTCGGCACGATCGGGTACGAGATTTCGGTCTTCGCCCTGCGCGCCGGTCACGTTTTGACCCCCGAGGTTCGCGAAGAGCTGAAGTCGATGATGATGGTGAGGCGTGCGTGAGGCCCCCCGGCTCTCACGACCGATAACCATGGCAGACGAATTCGACTTCGAGGAAGGGAACGACGACACTGGTCGTCTGATCCGACCCTACGCAATGACCCGCGGTCGCACAGCTGCGGACGTCGAGGAGATCAGCCTGGAAGCCCAGTTGCAGACGACGCAATCAGGCATCTCCCGAATGGCAGAATTCCGCTGGGAAGCAGCCAACGTGCTGCGCCTAGCAGAACGACCGGTTGCACTGATTGAGGTTGCCTCCCGGGCAAACATTCCAATCGGCGTCGCGCGGGTGGTCGTCGCCGACCTCGTCGCCGACGGCGCAATCGCTGTTCACCGTGTCACTACTAACCCGGCCTCCACGGCCACGTACAGAAACTTGTTGGAGAGGGTGCTCGATGGCGTACGAAGCCTCTGACCAAGGTCAGCGCAAGATCCCGGTCAAAATCGTCGTCGCGGGCGGTTTTGGTGCCGGCAAAACCACATTCGTCGGAGCGATTTCAGAGATCGAACCACTCCGCAGCGAAGCCGTGATGACAACTGCAAGCAGTGAGGTCGACAGTCTGGTGCACACCACGACGAAGACGACGACGACCGTGGCGATGGACTTCGGTCGCATCAGCCTCGGCCCGGACCTCGTCCTCTACCTGTTCGGCACCCCAGGCCAGGAGCGCTACCACTTCATGTGGAACGAGCTGTCCCGTGGCGCGATCGGAGCCGTCGTGCTGGCCGACACCCGTCGGCTCACCGACTGCTTTGCGGCTATCGACTTCTTCGAGTCGCGTGACGTGCCGTTCATCGTTGCGGTCAACGCCTTCGATGGTGTCCGCAATCACGACCTGCCGTCGATTCGCAATGCGTTGCAGGTTCCAGAGCAGGTTCCGATGTTGTTCATCGATGCCCGTCGCCGCGGCGATGCCAAGCAAGCCTTGGTGATGGTCGTCGAGCACGCATTGAGCCGGCACTACGCCGGGACCTGACCCAGTCGACACCGGCCGGTGTCGTCGACAGATCGCCTACTCGGGGCGGGAAGTTAAAGCGGCGGAAGCGAAAGCCTCCGCCGCTTTGACGCGTCCCAACGTCGAGCTGCAAGAATGCCCCAGGTGTTAACCCTGTCTTACCTCGTCAGTGGCGCTCTGTGCCTGATTCTCGTGTTGTCGGCGACCCTCGACTTCACCCGCCATCCGCGGGTCATCGCCACCATCGTCCGCCTCGGTTACAAGCCGACCTTTGCCAAGGTGTTGGGCTCGATCAAGGCGGCTGGCGCGCTGGGCATCGCCACTGGCCCACTGATTCGGCCTCTCGGATTGTTGGCCACAGAACTGGTTGCCGTGTACTTTTTGTGCGCCACCCTCGCCCATTTCAAGGTCCGCGATCCGCTGTCTGAGGCGGTGCCAGCGCTCGGATTGTTCGTGTTCAGCTGCGCCGCAGTGCTGCTGCACATGGCGGTGTGACGCGGCTGGCGGCGCTCGACGATCAGCTGTCGCCGTCGAGGGTTTCCACGGAACGCAAAATCTCGCGCAACAAATGGGCAAGCGAACGCCGATCATCATCGGCGAGCCGTTGCGACACCAACGCCTCATGGCGGTTGAACACCGGAAACAACCTGCGGATCGTCTCCGTTCCCTTGTCGGTCAGGCTGAGCACGACCAGTCGGCGATCGCGAGGATTCGTCCGCCGTTCCAGCAACCCCCGCGAATGCAGCGTGGTGACAACACCGGTCAATGTCCCCTTGGTCACCCCGCATTGTTCGGCGAGATGGCGCGACTCCTGTTCGCCCCACACCCACAGCACGAACAGCGCCGTGAATCCCGTCCATGACAGTTGATCGGGCCCGAGCACATGGCGCTCCATGTGATGACGCACTGCGTTTGCCACCCGATAGACGTTGCCGACCGCAGCCATCGCCGCGAAGTCGACGTCGTGCAATTCGCCAACGCGTTGCGCCACCGCTTGTTCCGCGGGCGTGAGATCGTCATCCTCGCTGCCCATCGATGCCAAGTTAGTGGGTCGTGCCGTCGAGAACTTGGAAGGTCACCAGATCGCTGTTGAAATCGAGGGCGTAGTCGCCACCCTCGCGCCCGATGCCAGAGATGCCGCAGCCACCAAAGGGGGCGGTGAGGTCGCGAATCAGGAAACAGTTGGTCCAGATCGTGCCGGCACGAATGGCGCGAGCTGCGGCCTCGGCACGTGCCGAGGACGACGTGTAGACGATCGCCGACAACCCGTAGGCAGTGGAGTTGGCCAGATGGAAGGCTTCCTCGTCGGTGTTGAACGTTTGCAGCGTCAGCACCGGGCCGAAGACCTCGTTCTGTACCACTTCACTGTCGTTGCTCAGCGGTTCGATGAGCGTTGGCTCGACCCATAAGCCCGCTGGCCGGGCAACATCGCCGCCGCGCAGGATCGCGTCGCCGTTGGCCCGCGCCCGCTCGATAAAGCCGACCACGTTGGCCCTGTGCTCGGGGTGAATCAGCGGGGAGATCGTCGTCGCCGGGTCGTGGCTGTCGCCGAGCACGTGCTGGTCGGTGTAGTAGTTCATCCGCTCCAAGAACCGTTCCCGGATCGATGCCTCGACGAGCAACCGGGTTCCCGCCAAACACACCTGGCCGCTGTCGTCGAACTGGCCTGCAGCCTTGCGTGCGGCGGCGTCGAGATCGGCGTCGGCGAAGACGATGAATGGGCCCTTGCCGCCCAACTCAGCGGTAAAGGGCACCAGGTTGCGCGCTGCGGCGACACCGATGTGCCGGGCCGTGGCGGGCGAACCGGTGAAGGAGATGCGCCTCAGCCGCGGATCGGCCACCAGCGCTGCGCCGACCTCCTCGCCGATGCCTTGCACGACGTTGAAGACGCCGGGCGGCACCCCCGCCTCGTCCGCCAGATCGGCGAGCAACGAGCACGACAACGGCGACCATTCGGCGGGTTTGAGCACCACCGTGTTGCCCGCGGCCAGCGCCGGAGCGCACTTCCAGGTGGAGAGCATGAACGGCGCGTTCCAGGGGGTGATCACCACCGTCGGGCCAGCGGGGCGACGCTGCACCCGGTTGGCGGTGCCGTTCGACGACCAGCGACGCTCTTCGTAGGCTTCGGCGATGTCGGCGTAGGCCCGAAAGTTGCGTGCCCCACGGCTGAGCACACGCAGCCGCAAGCTCTCGTGCAACATGGCCATATCGGCGCATTCGACTGCGGCGAGCGGCTCGATGTTGGCGTCGATCAGATCGGCGAGGCGACGAAGGATCACTCCCCTGCCGGGCGTGCCGAGCGCGGCCCAGCGCGGGAAGGCCTCGGCTGCGGCGCTGACGGCGAGATCGGCCGTTGCTGCGTCGCCGCGCGAGACGTTGGCCAACACCCGGTTCCAGTCCAGCGGACTGCGATCTTGGAAGGTTTCGGCGCTGGCCACACGTTGGCCGGCGATGTAGTGGTCGACGCTGACGGCGACACCATCGACGTCGGCGCGGGGATGAAGCGGCTGCGCGCTCATCACAGGTAAGGCAGGTAATAGCGCAGTTCCCAGTCGGTAACGGCGTCGGCGAACTTTTGCCATTCGTCGCGTTTCACCGGCAAGAAGTTGGCCACGAACTCGGCGCCGAGAGCTTCGACGAAGGGCTGATCGGCTTCCAGCGCGTCGAGCGCGGCGGCCAGATTCGGCGGTGTCAAGCGGTCGGTGCTGGCAGTCTCCAGCGCGTCACCCTCTTCGATCTCCGGCGGTTCGACCCTGCCGTTGTAGCCGAGGAGCGCGGCCTGCAGCACAGCAGCGACGGCCACATAGGGATTGGCCGCCCCATCGGGGAGGCGATACTCGATGCGCGTCGAGGCGTCGCGTTCTCTGGGCACGCGCACCGTGGCGCTGCGGTGATCGAGGCCCCAGTTGGCCCACACGCCGGCGAGTTGGCCGGGCTTGAGCCGTTTGTAGGCGTTGACCGTTGGCGCGCAGACGGCGGCCAGTGCCTCGTGATGTTCGAGCAGTCCGCCGATAGCGAATCGAGCGACGTCGCTCAAGCCGTAGGCACCCTCGGCGGCGAGCATCGCATTGATCCCTGCGGCGTCGACAAGCGAAAAGTTGACGTGCAGTCCGCTGCCGGCCAAGTGGGCGAACGGCTTACCGATGAACGTCAGGTGCAGGCCGCGCTTGACGGCGATCTCCTGGGCCATTTGCTTGAATAGGAAGGTCTGATCGACGGCCAGCAGGGCATCGGTGTAATGCAGGGTGAACTCGAACTGCGGAGCGTCGTACTCGCTGTTGACGCTCTCCAGCGGCAGCCCGCAGGCCTCGGCCGTGGCCATGATCTCATCGAGCAGGCCGTGCGGGTCGACGAATGGACCGACGCCGTAGGTCATCGCGCCGGGGGTGTCGATCGCTTTCCAGCCGCCGTGGCCATCCGGCTCCAACAGGTAACACTCCAACTCGATACCGACCTTGGCGGTGTAACCGAGCGTTTGCCAGGCCTCCACGGCGCGACGCAACAGCGTGCGCGGCGCCCAGCGGACCAACTCGCCCTCATACATCAGGTCGGCGACGGCCACCCCGACGCCCGGCTCCCAACCGGGTGTCGCTGCGGCGAGATCGAAGACAGCCTCACAATCGGGCATGCCGGTGAAGAACCCGGTGTGCGGTGCGCCCGGCGACATCTGCTTGTCGAAGTGCTGGCAGAACAACGTCAGACAGTGCTTGGTTCCGTGGCCGGCGAAGGCGACCGGCAAATATTTGCTGCGTGCCAGCCCAAGGTGGTCGGGAAACAACGGTCGAATACGGGTGAATTCAGCCATCACGGCCTGCCTTCCATAGGTGCGTCATGTGTGCCGACGCCCGATGGCGTCGTCCAGCCGGTTTCAGGGCGATCGAACCAGAGGTGCATCTGGGCGGTGCCGATCGAGTTCTCATAGTCGCTCATCGGGCGGCCCGAGGCGCGGCATTCCCGGCCGCCGAGGGCTGCGGCCATCATCAGGTAATGACCAAAATTGGCCTCAGGCTTGACTTTCAAGTAGTCGGCTATGCCGTCGATCACGCTGGCGTGATCGCCACGCTCGAGCGCAGCGATGACCTCGGCGTCGGCTTTGCGGGCCGCCTCGCTGATGATGTGGGTCGGATCGCTGGATTCGTGCGCCCGCAAGGTCTGCAAGGACCTGAACCGGTGGCTGAACGCGCCGGAGGCCAGGATGATCACCCGTCGATCGGTCTCGGCAATCGCCGCCGCGATCATCGCCCCGACGTTGAGGTAGTCGTCGGTTTCCGCCGTCTGGCAACAGCTGATCGAGATCCACCGCTCGCCGCCCTGCAGAAAGCCGAGCAGGTTGACCGTCGCATAGTGAATCGGTAGGTGGGGGTTGTCGATCGCCGTGATCCAGGCGTCGTCGCGCCCGTCGGCCTGCGCGGCGATGGCCTGCGCCAACTGCGGGTCGCCGACGATGTCATAGGGCACGCTGGACATGCCCCTGGGCAGCTCGTCGCTGGTAAAGAACCCGCTGCGCCGCTCGTGGCTGGTGACCACGAACTCGACAGTGGTCGCCCAATGGGTGTCGAGCACGATCACCGTCTCCGGCTTCAGTTCGTCGAAGA
Source organism: uncultured Acidimicrobiaceae bacterium (assembly GCA_963732585.1). Lineage (GTDB taxonomy): Bacteria > Actinomycetota > Acidimicrobiia > Acidimicrobiales > Ilumatobacteraceae > WLMZ01. Next base: position 271,396 of record CAVSZY010000001.1, read on the forward strand.
TGTGGCTGCGGATCCGCCGCAGACCATCGACCAAGCTGATCTCGCGACCCTCGTTGAGCTCGAGGCGGGTTTCGCGGGGCAAGACGATCGTCGGCACGTGGGCAACGATGCCGGCGGCGATGATCTCGCCCATCAGTCTCTCCTCGGCGGGCGAAGGCCGCGAAACTCCCAGTCGCCGCCCAAGGCGGTGGAGAGCACCTCTTCGCTGGCCGTTGGTTGCGCGCCGACGTCGCTGCGAATCGCCGTTGGGCCCTCGACGATGGTGTTGGTCAAAGCCCCAAGTCCTTCGACCTCGACGGTGACGACGTCGCCTGGCCTCACCGGCCGAGAGAACGCCGGGGTGCCGGAGAGGATGACGTCATTGGGGTACAGGGTGATGGTGCGCGCCAGGTCGGCGACGAGGTAATGCATGTCCCAGGTCATCTCGTTCGTGTTGCCGTCCTGGCGCAGCTCACCGTTGACGTAGGTGCGCAGGTACTTATCGTGAAAGTCCCAACCCTCGACCAGCGCCGGGCCGAGCGGGCACAAGGTGTCGCTGCCTTTGACCCGCAGCATCGAACCGGAGTCGGTGTCACGAAAGTCGTGCAGCCCGTAGTCGTTGGCCACGGTGTAGCCGCGGATGTACTCCCCCGCTTGCGCCTGTGAGACGTTGCGGCAGGTGCGTCCGATGACGATTGCCACCTCACCCTCGTAGTTCAGCCATTCACAGCCCGCCGGGCGCACAACCTGGCCACGATGGGCGTTGAGCGACGAGGTCGGTTTGTGGAAATAGGTCGGGGTCTTGCTCAGCGAGATTTGGAATTCATGAACTCGGCTGATGTGGTTGAGGTGCACGCAGATGATCTTCGACGGCTCGACCGGCGGCAGATAGATGGCCTCGGCCTCAGTGATGCGACGGCCATCGCCGGCGACCAGGTCGTCGCCATCGGCGATCACTTCGACCGCGGCACCGTGCAACAGAATTCGTCGAGTCTCAAACACCGTCAGCTCCTTGCTGCCCTGTCCGGACCCCAGGCTCGGAGAAGGTTTGGCTCCGAACGATAGTCGAGTCGCTTGCCCGACGCAATTGCCATCGACGCAACCCATTGACATCGTTTGGCACCAAACGATACGCTCCGAATGTGACATCTGGCTCAAACCCTGGCGCTTCCGGTTTCCTCTTCCCGCGCACCTCCACGGGGGTGTCGTCGATGCTGCCGGCGCCGCCGTGGCATTACTCCGGCGATTTGTTGACCGTCGAATACCGCACCGACCCGAGCGCCGTCGCCGAGCTGCTGCCGACGCCGCTGCAGCTTGTCGATGAGGCCGACGACCCGGGCGCGGTGGCGATGATCTTCGCCGACTGGCAGAGCTGTGGCAACGATTTCGCCGAGCTCGACGACCCGATCCGCGCCCAGTACAAAGAGGCCTTCATCATCGTGCGCTGCCAGTATCGCGGCCAGATCTTCAGCCGCTGCGTGTACATCTGGGTCGACAAGGATTTCGCCATGGTCCGTGGCCACTTTCAGGGTTACCCGAAGAAGCTCGGCAGCATCTGGATGACCCGTCCGGTGACGGTCGGCAAAGCCGGCCCACGCGTGGCGCCCGGCGGTCGTTTCGCTGGCACCGTTGGCTACTACGACCGGCGCATGGTCGAGGCCCAGGTGACCCTCACCGGCCCATCGCCGAGCAACGGTTTCGTCAACGGTCACGCCATGATCCACAGTCGATTGATGCCGAGCATCGCCGCCGATGGCACCGACAGCCTCGATGAACTGGTGACGATGCGTGGCATCGACGTCGAACTGGGCCAGGCCTGGACGGGCGACGCCGAGATCCGCTTCGGCACGTCACCGGTCGACGAGATCGCCAAGTTGGTGCCACGTGAGATCATCGGCGGATTCTGGCGCAGTGTCGGCACCACATTTCCGGGAGGAACCTTGATCAGCGAGCACCACCAATGAGCGGCCCGGCACCCGGACAGGGTTTGGGGCGCGACGACGTCGATCTGTCGTCGGCAGATGCACTGGCCAACGGCGTCCCCCATGCCACGTTTCAACGCCTGCGCAACACCGATCCGGTGTCGTGGACGCCGGAGCACGATGGTGGTCGCGGCTTTTGGTCGGTGACTCGCTACAGCGACCTGATCGACGTCAGCCGCCAGCCGGAACTGTTTTCCTGTGCTCAGGGCATCCGCATCGAGGACATGAGGCCAGAAGAGCTCGAGGCCCGGCGCACGATGATGGAGTTCGACAGCCCGTTGCACACCCGCTACCGGCGGTTGGTGTCCAAGCCGTTCACTCGGCGGGCGGTGATGACCTACGAGAACGGCCTGCGCCTGATCGCCCGAGCGGTCATCGATCAGGTCGCCAACACCACGCAGGTCGAATTTGTTCGTGACGTCGCCCAGCAGATGCCGATGCGCATGCTCGGCCAACTGCTCGGTGTACCCGACGAGGACGGCCCGTGGTTGGTGGAGCGAGGCGATGCACTGCTGGGCAACACCGATCCGGAGTTCACCAGCCACCCCGTCGACCTCGTCGACACCGACGAGTTCCGCATGGTGCCGTTCCGCAGCCCGGCCGGTCTCGACCTGTTTCGCTATGCCGCTGAGCAGGCCCAGAAGCGCATCGATCACCCCACAGACGATGTGATTTCCGACCTGTTGAAACCGCCGCCTGGCGAGAGCGAGCCGCTCTCGGTGCAGGAGTTCAACAACTTCTTTACCCTGCTGGTCTCTGCTGGCAACGACACCACGCGCTACACGATGACCGCCGGAATGAAGGCCTTGATGGAGCGCCCCGAGCAGCTCGCCGAATTGCGTGAGGCGATCGGTACCCGCCCCGAGGTGGTCGACACCGCAGTGGAGGAAATTCTTCGTTGGGGTACGGTGACCACCCACTTCCGGCGTACGGCAACGCAGGACCTCGAGCTCAACGGACAGGCGATCAAGGCTGGCGACAAGGTGGTGATGTGGTTCATCGCGGCCGACTACGACGAGCGCCAGTTCCCCGAGCCCTACAGCTTCGATATCCACCGCACGCCGAACGACCACTGCGCCTTCGGCCGCTTGAGCCAGCACCTGTGCCTCGGTTCGCACCTCGCCCGTCTGGAGATCCGTATTCTGATCGAGGAGCTGCTCCCCCGCCTCGCCGATGTCTCACTCAACGGCCAGATTGAACACCTGCGCAGCAACTTCATCGCCGGGATCAAACGGTTGCCGCTGGCCCTCAGCTGGGCCTGAGCCACAGCGCGTGCAGCTGCTGATCGGTCAGTTGTTGATCAGATAGACGGTGGCGACGATCACGCCGACGGCGATGACGATGCTGCGCAGCGTCGTGGCCGGTACCCGTCCGGCCAGGCGCCCGCCGACGTTGCCGCCGATCAGACTGGCCGGGGCCATCACCGCCACGAACCGCCATTCGACACGCCCAGAGAACACCAGCAACGACACCGACGCCGTGCTCGCGGCCACCGACAATGCCTGGCGGAAGGGGTTCAGTTTGGTCAGCGAGAGCTCGCAGAACAGTCCAAGGATCGCCAAAAAGATGATCCCCAGGCCGGCGCCGAAATAGCCGCCGTACACCGATGCCACCCCGACAGCACCGACCTGCCAACCGAGGCGATCGTGGCGTTCGGCGCCGGTGTTCAACCAGTTGCGCAGCCGGTCCTGAAAGCCGAGCAGCAGGCAGGCCACCAGGATGAGGAAGGGGACGATGCTGCGGAACGCGGTCTCACCGGTGGTCAGCAACAGCACCGAGCCGGTCAAACCGCCGATGGCGGCGGCGATCAGCTGCGGCCGCTTGGGCATCTGCAAGGCGCGCAGTTCTTGACGTTGGGCGAGCAGGCCCCCGTAGTAGCCGGGCAGCAGGGCGACCGAACTGGTGGCGTTGGCCTGCACGGCACCGAGGCCGACAGCGCTCAAGGCCGGAAAAGAGATCAGTGTGCCACCACCGGCGATGGCATTGGTGCACCCGGCGGCACAGGCGGCGAGCGCGGCGAGCGCCAACTCAAGGGCCTGGTTCACCACCCGTCACCGCCTATCGCCGCGCGCACCTCGGCGATCGCCCGGCGAATCTTGGCCTCGCTCGCTGGGCCCTTGACGCCGACAACCTGGGCGAAGGTACCGACCCGCAGCTCCTCGATCATCCAGCCGACTGCGCTGACCTGCTCGGTGATCTGGCTCGGTTTGAGCTCGGTGAGTAACGCCGCGTACTCCCGCTCGATCCGGGTGACCTCAGCGATGCGTTGCAGGTCCTTGGCCACCGACTCGGCAATGCGCCCAGCGCGGTGCTCGATGGCGCGCACATACCGCTCAACCTCGGCGAAGCGCTGCGCACCGGCGATGGTGACGAACCCCGGGCGCACGAGGCGCTCGAGATGCGCTCGCGCATCGCTGACGCTGGCCTGCATCGCGGCGGTGACCAATCGATCGAGCGCCCGCGTGGCCCGTTCGGCGGCGGCGATCACCACCCCGGCGGCACCGACGAGAGCGCTGACCCGTGGCGTCATCTGGCTGCGGACGCTGTGGATCAGCGCGTCGAACTCGGCCGCCGTGCGCGGCCACGCACCCTGGTTGGAGGCGACGTATTCGACGATCATCTGATCGACAGCGGCCGCCGCGCAATCGTCGATGACACCGACCAAGGAGAGGCGTGGGTGGGCGCCGATGGCCAACAAGGCGTCGCGATCGAGGCCGCGTCCGACGGCCTTGCGAGCCAGGGGAACGGCCAGCAGCACCAAGCGCCGCAGCCCGCCAGGCATCAGCTTGGCTTGAACGGCAGACTTTGTGAAGACACGAACCGAGACCGAATCGCCGTCGTCGACGAGCGTTGGATAGCCGCGCACGACGTGGCCATGGCGTTCGGTCTCCACTTCCAACGGCAACTCCCCAAAGCTCCAGGCGATCAGGCCAGCCTGTTCGATGCCGCTCGTCGAGGCGGCTACCGCGGCGCGCACCCGAGCGCTGAGCCGTTGTTGCACGGCTTCGAGGTCCTTGCCGTGGCCGACGACGACGCCCTGTTCATCCTCGACGACGAAGGAGATGCGCAGATGCGCTGGCACCCGGTGGAGATCGAATTCGTTGGCCCGAATCGGTGTTCCGGCGATCGTGGCTAGCTCCCGAGCGAGGGCCACGGGCAGCGGTGTGCTGGTCGGCTCGATGCTGCGCAACGCGTCGCCAACCCGTTGCGCACTCTGGGCGATCGGTACGAGTAGGCGGCGGGCAGCTTTCGCCAGACTCCACAACAGCGCCTCGATCAGTTCGTCGCGCAGACCGGGCACTTGCCAATCGAAACCGCAAGGGTCGATCTGGCTGAGAATCGCCAGCGGAATGTGCACGCTGACGCCGTCGAGTTCGTCGCCCGGGTCGAAGCGGTAGCTGAGCGGCAAGTTCGCTGCGCCGCTCGCCCACATCGTCGGGAAATCGTCGATCTCGAAACCGGCGCCATGCGGGCCCAACAAGGCCTCGACCGTCAGGTCGAGCAACGTCGGCTCGGCCTGAGCTGCTGCCTTCCACCAGGTGTCGAAGTGGCGAGCGCTGAGCGCCTCGGCACCGACACGCTGATCGAAGAAGGCATGCAGCCGCTCATCGTCGATCAGATCGTTGCGCCGAATGCGATCGCCGATCTCGGCGATGTCGGTGCGCGCCTGCAGGTTGCGGGCGATGAAGGCGTGCCGGGCGTTCCACTGCCCGTCGACGAGAGCGTGGCGGATGAACATCTCGCGAGCCAGTTCGGGGTCGACACGATCGACTCCGATCCGCCGCCCGCTGACGATCGCCAAGCCATACAGGGAGACGCGCTCGATGGTCGTCGCCCGGCCAGCCTGCTCATCCCACGTCGCCTCACCGTAGGACCGTTTGGCCAACGGACCGGCGAGGCGTTCGGCCCACTCCGGCTGGATCGGCGCAGCGACGCGACCCCACAGCCGGTTGGTCTCCACCAACTCGGCGGCGATCAACCACCGCGGCTGTTTACGGGCCACCACCGAGCCCGGGGCGATCATGAACTTCGAGCCGCGGGCACCGCGGTACTCGCGGGTTTCGCCGTCGCGCATACCGATATGCGAGAGCAGCCCGGCGAGCACCGATTGGTGGATTCGATCGGGGTGACCGGCGTCGGTACCAGAGCGAATCCCCAGCGTGCCGGCGATCTGACGAATCTGGCTGAAGAGGTCTTGCCATTCGCGAACCCGCAGGTAGTTGAGATGTTCGGCGGCGCAGAGCTTGCGGAACTGGTTGCCGGAGAGCTCACGCTGGCGCTCGCGGAGATGGTTCCAGAGGGCGACAAAGGAAAGGAAGTCACTGCCCTCGGTCTTAAATCGAGCGTGCATTTCGTCTGCCACTTGTTGGTGTTGTTGCGGCCGTTCACGGGGATCTTGAATCGACAGTGCGGCGGCGATGACCATCACCTCGCGCACGCACCCATGACGCTCCGCTTCCAGCACCATGCGCCCGAATCGGGGGTCGATCGGCAAGCGAGCCAAGCGCCGCCCGAGCGTCGTCAGGCGTGGCCGCTCGATCGGCTCGTCGGGATGCAGCGCACCGAGTTCTTCCAGCAGCGCTACGCCGTCGCGGATGGCGCGATCGTCCGGCGGTTCAACGAAGGGGAAGTCCCGAACGCTGCCGAGGCCGAGCGCAGCCATCTGCAGGATCACCGAGGCCAGGTTGGTACGCAGGATTTCGGGCTCGGTGAACTCCGGGCGGGCAGTGAAATCGGCTTCGTCGTAGAGCCTGATGCACACTCCGGCGGCGACCCGGCCGCAGCGCCCGGAGCGCTGGTTGGCCGAGGCCTGGGAGATCGCCTCGATCGGCAGGCGCTGCACCTTGAGGCGTTGAGAGAAGCGGGAGATGCGCGCCGTTCCAGCGTCGATAACGTAGCGCACGCCGGGCACCGTCAACGACGTTTCGGCGACGTTGGTAGCCAGCACGATGCGCCGCTGATTACCCGACGGGGCGAAAATGCGATGTTGCTCAGCGGCGGCCAAGCGGGCGTACAGCGGGAGCACGTCGGTGTGCGCCAGGTTCTCGCGGCGCAAGGCATCGGCGGTGTCGTGGATCTCTCGCTCGCCGCTGAGAAAGACGAGGATGTCGCCCGGCCCTTCGCGGTGCAACTCGCTGACCGCCGCCGAGATCGCCAACACCTGATCACCGTTGTCTTCGTCAAGGGGCCGATAACGGATCTCGACCGGATAGGAACGGCCGGTCACCTCGACCACCGGGGCGTCGTCGAAATGTCGGGAGAAGGTTGCCGTGTCGATCGTGGCGGAGGTGACGATCAGTTTCAGGTCGGGTCGTTGCGGTAGCAGGCGTTTGAGGTAGCCGAGCAGGAAGTCGATGTTCAGGCTGCGTTCGTGGGCTTCGTCGATGATCAGGGTGTCGTAGCGGCGCAGCATGCGGTCGCGCTGGATTTCGGCGAGCAGAATGCCATCGGTCATCACCTTGACTTGCGTCGCGGCGGAGACCTTGTCGGTGAAGCGCACCGCATAGCCGACCTGTTGGCCAAGTTCGCTGTTCAGCTCCGAGGCCACTCGCTCGGCGATGGTGCGCGCCGCAATCCGTCGGGGTTGGGTGTGGCCGATCCAGCCGTCGACGCCGCGGCCGATTTCCAGGCACATCTTCGGCAGTTGCGTGCTCTTTCCGGAACCTGTTTCACCAGCGACGATGACGACCTGATGTTCGCGGAGCGCGACGAGCAGCTCCTCGCGGCGAGCGACGATCGGGAGTGATGCGGGGTAGGTAATGCCAGATGCGGTCATAGAGGTGGGCAGAGGTGGGTCAGGGTTTGGCCGGATTGGACCTTACGGCCTGGCGGGTCGGATCGAGCACCCCATTACGCGACCGACATGCAGCTATTCAGGGCAATAGGCTGGGCGGATGGGTTCGCGCAGAGACGCTTCGAGGGCGCGCTACGACGTACTGACCGCCGAGCGCCCAACGTGGCGCGGCCGGATGCACGCCATTGCCTTCTTCGCGGCCATCCCCGGCGGACTCGCCCTGATCGTTCGAGCGACCGGGGCAACGGCGATCACAGCGACGACGATCTACGCCTGCAGCCTGTTGGCGCTGTTTGGCACCTCCGCCGCCTATCACCGCCTGGCGCAGTCGCCGAGGGCCCGCCAGGTGATGCGCCGTTGCGATCACGCCATGATCTTCGTGCTCATCGGTGGCACCTACACACCGATCTGTTTGTTGGCGTTGCCGCCCAGTTGGGGTATCCCGGTGTTGGCCGTTACGGGGGCGGCGTGCGTGTTTGGGGTAGTGCTCAAGCTGACCGCCTTCGATCGCATGCATCGCGTTGGTTACGCGCTGTACCCGATGATCGGCTGGGCGATCGTGGTGGCTATGCCGGTGATGGCTTCACGGCTCACCTCGCTCGAATTGGCCTTGATCGTCGCGGGTGGGGCGCTGTACACCCTGGGATTACCGGTGCTGGCGATGCGCCGACCCGATCCGTGGCCGCGCAGTTTCGGGTATCACGAGGTCTGGCATGCGTGCACGGTGGCTGCGAGTTGTTGCCATTTCGCCGCTGTCGGGCTGCTCGCCGCGCCACGGATGTAGCGGAGCCGCGCTTAGCGGGTGCACTTGGCACAGGTGCCGATCAGATCGAGGCGGTGCCCTTCCAGTTGAAATGCCGCCCGAGCCGCGGCGCTGACCAGCGCCCGATCCAGCGCCTGCTCTACCGCTGCCGACAGCGTCACATCGCTGACCGCGCCACAGGCGGTGCACACCAGGTGATGGTGATGATGGTTGGTCAGGCCCTCGGCCAATTCGTAGTGGGCATGATCGTCGCCCATGGCGATCTTGGTGACCAGCCCGGCCACTTCCAGCACGGCCAGATTCCGATAGACCGAACTCTGGGCCAGCGTGGGATTGGCCTGCATCAACGACGGGATCGTCATTGGGGTTGCGGTTGCCGCGAGGGCGCACAACAGGGTCTTGCGGCCGTTGGTCAGGCGTTGCCCATCGAGCCGCAGGCGCTCTGACGCCATGGCTTGCAGATCGTCGATGTCAACTGCCGCGCTCACCGCCGTCGATGTTAGCAGCCCGTCTCATAGTGGGAATGGCTCTCATTTAGTGCTAACTTCGCTGCTTGTGAGCGACAGCCACGCGACCCATGCGACCCACGCGATTCTCGAAGTCCGCGATCTCGGCGTCAGCTATGGCGAGCGAGAAGTGGTGCGCAACGTCTCGTTCAGCGTCGGCCATGGCGAGTTGATCGCGGTGATTGGGCCGAACGGTGCAGGCAAGAGTTCGTTGTTCAAGGCGATCTGTGGGCTGGTCAACCATTCCGGTTCGGTCGATGTCAACGGTGTGCATTGCCATCATCGTGTCGATCGCATGGATGTTGCCTACATTCCGCAACACTCGGCAGCCGATCTACTGTTCCCGATCACCGTTGGTGAGTTGGTGGTCTCCGGGCGGCGGCGGTTCAACCGCTGGTTCGAACGCATGGGCCGTCACGATCGGGCCGCGGCGACACAGGCGCTGCACGATGTCGGCCTGCAGGGTGACGAGGATCGGGCCTTGACCGAACTGTCCGGCGGGCAACTGCAGCGGGCGTTTCTGGCGAGAGCGCTGACCCAGCAAGCGTCGGTGATGCTGCTCGACGAAAGCCTCAGCGGGGTCGATCAGCCAACGACGGATGGGCTCTTCACGCTGTTCGATCAGTTGGTGGCCAACGGGACGACGTTGCTGGTTTCCACCCATGACCTGGCGTTGGCGCGGCGAAGGTTTAGCCGCTGCCTAGCGATCAACCGGACGTTGCTGGCCGATGGGCCGCCGAGCGAGACGTTGTCGATCGAGGTGATCGAGTCGACGTTCAGCTCCCGCTCGGTCATGGAGCCGGGGCAGTAGCTGTTGTGCACTGGCTGACCGATCCCTATCAGGCCGAGTTCATGCAGCGGGCGCTGTTGGCGACGCTGATCATCGGCGTGGTGGCCCCCGTGGTGGGAACATGGGTGGTGCTGCGGCGGATGGCCAACCTCGGCGACGCAATGAGCCACGGCACACTTGCCGGTGTTGGCGCGGCCTACGCCGCTGGTGTGAACATTTTGCTGGGAGCTGTCGCTGTGGGAGTGGTCATGGCGGCGTTGCTGCTGGTGTTCTCCAGCAATCGTCGCATCGGTCAGGAGTCGGTGATCACCGTGCTCGGCACTGCGTTTTTCTCGATCGGTGTGGTGCTGATTTCACGGCTCGATTCCGGGGTGGAGCTGAGCCATTTCCTGTTCGGCCGTTTGCTGACGGTCAGCTGGGGCGACATCGTGCTCAATGCGGCGCTCGGCGGCTTGGCCGTAGCGGTGGTGGCGGCGCTGTTCGGTGAGCTGCGCCTGGCCACGTTCGATCATGTGCAGGCCGAGCAGGTGGGTGTGCACGTCGAGTTTGTGCACGCCGTGCTGGTGGTGTTGCTGAGCATCGTGGTTGTGGTCAGCCTGCGAGCGGTGGGGACGATCATGTCGGTGACGATGCTGGTGACCCCGGCGGCGACGGCCCGGTTACTGACCCGCAGCGTGACGCGTATGACCTTCGTTGGCGTTGGCATCGGCGTCGGGGTTGGAGTCGTTGGGTTGACCCTGGCCTATCACCTCGACTCAGCACCGGGAGCGACGATCGGCCTTGTCGCCGCGGCGGTGTTTTGCGTGGCGTTTGCGGCAACGCTGCCCCGCCGCAACAAGCACCACCACCGCCCGATGCTGTGACATCGAACTGCCTGCGGGGCACTCCCACTGCGGCCTATTCGATGCCCGACACTTCAGCCAGCACCTTTGAATGAGTGGGAAGATGTCGGCGAGGTCTGTCGGGTCGCCTCGGGGGCTAGACAAGACCCCTCACCCCTGTCGGCCTGTCAACGAACGAGTGATCACCGACCCTCAACTGTATGCGGCAACAGTCATACACCTGACACTTTCGGCTAGCGAGTGCGTGAAGGATGGCAAGAGCGGCTGGCTCGGTCACTTATCACGATGTCGTCAATGTACGGCAGATTGTGGGCCTCAGCCACTGACGCCTCATGCGCTAATAGTGGTAGCGGGCTTGGAGGACGATCAGCTCCGCTTCGCCATCAGTGGGAGTGTGTACGAGGTAGACGAGGCGATGCTCCGAATCGATCCGCCGCGACCATGCACCAGCGAGTTCATGTTTGAGCGGTTCGGGTTTCCCGATGCCCTGGTACGGGTCGCGGCAGGTGTCGTCAATCAGCCTGCGTAGCCGTTTGAACATCGCCCGATCGGTCGTGGCCCAATGACAGACGTCCTCCCATGCTTCGGGCTGAAAGACGAGCCTCACAGAGCGTCAAGATCCCCAACGATCGAGCCTTCGCCAGCACGGGCCGCAGCGAGTGCCGAAGTGAGCCGAAACGCGTTTACCGGGGAACGAAGCAGATAAGCGGTTTCCTGTAGCGACAGCCACTCGGACTCGGATACTAGAACGGCATTCCCGGTAGCGGACACAATCGTGACCGCCACGGAATCCTCATTCACCTCACGAATAAGCGGATAGAGCCGACGACGCGCATCGGACGCAGAAATACTCATGAACGAATGGTACCACAATACGGTACGAGGTGGAATGAGCGATTCGTAACGACTGTGGTGCTTTTCAACAACCTCAAGGCTCTGACCGCCACGTTCCCTCACGATGACCTTGTCGCAAGCCGCCGACAAGTTAGCTTCTTCGGATGCATCGGGAAGCGTGGCGTGAGGTCAACAAGGCGAACTGGGAGTCACGGGTGCCGATCCATATCGGACCCGGTGGGTACGACCTCGCCGCGTTTGATGACCCCGCCCATCTGAGCGGCGTCGTTCGCTACGACCTACCACGGCTCGGTGGACTCGGTGGCCTCGACGTTGTCCACCTGCAATGTCACATCGGCACAGACACGGTGAGCCTCAGTCGCCTCGGGCCGCGCAGCGTGACCGGCCTCGACTTCTCGCCGACAGCGCTCGAAGCCGCGCGTGCGCTCACCGAAGGGGCCAAGGCCGCCAACGTCACCTTCGTCGAAGCGGATGTCTACGCTGCCGTCGAAGCACTCGGGGCAGGTCGGTTCGACGTCGTCTATACCGGCATCGGCGCGATCTGCTGGATTCCCGACATTCGTCGCTGGGCCGCGGTTGTCGCCGACCTGTTGCGACCCGGCGGTCGGTTGTTCATGCGCGAAGGCCACCCGCTGTTGTGGTCGATGTGCGATCCGAGGCCTGACGGCCTGCTCGTGATCGAGTACCCGTATTTTGAGAACGACGGCGTTGCGTTCAATGAACCGACGACCTACGCCGGTGAAGGCGTCATCGCCGCCCCCGACATCATCTCGTTCAATCATGGTCTCGCCGAGATATTCAACGCACTCTGGGACGCCGGCTTCACCATTACAGCGTTCGAGGAACACCGCGAAGTCCCGTGGAATCCCCTCGGCGACGCGATGAAAGAGAGCACCGATTTCCCAGGTGAGTACGTGCTTGAGAGCAACCCCGACCGAATGCCCCTCACCTACACCCTGCAAGCGACGCTGCAGGGCGAGCCCAGGCCGTTGGCACGATCCGAAAACGGTTGAACCGGTGACCAGAAGGCCACCGGTTCTAGAACTTCAAACGGGGTGGAGGTGAGGGGAATCGAACCCCTGGCCTCAACTGTGCGATAGTTGCGCTCTACCAACTGAGCTACACCCCCGAGGAAGTGCGAGCAGAGCCTAGCGCTCTACAACCTCAAATCCGAGGCGCATTTACGCCGCGCGGAACCATTTGGAATCGCTGTACTGACGGTTGGTTTCGCTCTGGCGCAGCTGCGACAGCTTGTAGCAATACCCGCACAGCGCCAGGAACGAGATAGCGAAGGCATACATCATCAGCCCGGCCTTGGTGGTGGCCGCCAAGAACAGCGTCGCCGCGGTGGCCATGGTCAACATGAACAACACGTTGGTGCGACGACGACGAATCTCTTCGCGAGCGCTGAGCGTTTGACGGGCAGGCTGGCGACGGACAACGTCGTCATGCTGCACACGAGTGTTCCCAGCCTCGCCGTGCGAACGGCGCTGCGGCTGGCCGTTGTGCTGCGCCTGCTGGCGGGCCATGAACGTGTGGTCCACCGAGCTCGACAGGCTGACCCCGTTGTGCTGGCGGCCGGCAGGAAGGCTGCGGCTGCTTGGTGCCTGCGTGAATGGGCGAGCCATCGAACGCATTGGCGCCATGCCGCGGGTCGGCACCGACCGCTGCAGCGTGGAGAGCTGGCGGTTGAAGTCGGAAACCGACGAACCCGGGCGGTTGGCGCCACGGGTGCGCAACAACGGAGGGAGCAGTACGGCGGCCCAAGCGGCAACGACTGCGAGAAGAACGATCTTGGTCATTGCTCACCGATTCTGAAAAGAAATGAGTGGTTCATAAATGAAGTTAGGAGTTACCGCTTCGATGCGCCGCCGCCCCATTGGAGGACTCCGTCGTTCATCAAGCTGTAACTAGGTTACGAATCTAATACATTCGCAACACTGGATGCAACGATATCAGGTCGTTGATACGTTCCGGAGCGACCCCCGGTCTTCTCCCACAGCGCGAGATTGGAGATCGTCATCCCCCGGTCGGCCGATTTACACATGTCGTAAATCGTCAAAGCAGCCACTGAGCAGGCATGGAGCGCTTCCATTTCCACTCCGGTGCGGTCGACGCAATCGACGCTGGCCTCGATCGCGATGTGGTCATCGGCAATCTCAAAATTGATCGTCACCGAGCCCACAAGTAACGGATGACACAGCGGAATCAGGTCAGAGGTGCGTTTCGCGGCCTGGATTCCGGCCACGCGGGCCACGGCGATGACGTCGCCCTTTTTCACTTCCCGGTTGGCGATCGCCGCCGTCGTCGCCGGATCCATCAGCACCTTGCAGCGGGCCACGGCGCGCCGATGGGTGGGCTCTTTCGGTGTGACATCGACCATACGGGCCCGACCCAACGGGTCGAGGTGGGAAAAGCTCAGCTCGCTCATGCGCCGCCGAGTGTACTAACCCCGAACCGGCCCGGTATCGACGACCTCGAAGGCCGTGCCGGGGATCGCCTTCAGCTGATTGAGTTCGTCGTCGTTCCACGATGGCGACGGCGCCCCTTGGAAGTACCAGTTGCTGCCGTTGTCGGCAACGATCAGCCCGTAACGCTTCATCGCCTCGGCGATCACCAACGCCTGGCCGTTCAACCCGGACGTATTGAAATCGGCGCGCAGCCGCAGTCGCATTCCCATTGGCGGCAGGTTGGCATTGGTTTGCGACGAGGCGAAATGTGTCGCCGGCAGGATATAGCCGCGCTGCGTTGAGCTCATCGTCACCCGAATTGCGTGGTTGATGCTCCCTGCGGCGACCTCTTCATAGCGCACCAGTCCCGCCAAGATCGGTAGGCCAGCAGCATCGGCGCTCGTCCACCCCAACGGGCGCAAGGCATTGGAGCGCAGGTCGAACATCGCCCCGGAATAGGCCGCCCAACCGCTCCCCTCGCGCTGCGCGGCAAACAACTCGTACAATCGACAGGTGCCCTGTTGAACAACGAGCACGTGGCGGTCGCTACCGGCTTCGACCGGCGCGTCGAGCGGAATCGGGAACGGTCCGCGATCGCTTTCGTCGCCAGCGTCGGTGTAGCGGATCGGTACCAGCGCCTGCGACTGCGGGACGACGACAAACGGGATGCCGTAGGCCTGGTTTTCCCCGAAATCGGCGTGCAGGTTGTCCGCCCCCGAGGCCTGGATGGCGGCGATCGTCTGCGCCGACCCGGCACGCAACGGCAACTGATCGACGCGCATGTTCCAGGCGTTGTCGTTGGGAAACAGCGGACACCCGGCAATCGTTGGGCCGCTCGCAGCGGCCACCGTCGTCGGTGTCTCCAGACGCTGCGCCGGCAACGGCGACCCCACCCCAACCTCAGCTGGGCCATCGATACGATCCGGGCCTGCGGCCAGCGCGATACCCACCCCGGTGACGACCGTCGCCGCACCGAGCACGGCGGCCAACGAGCGGCGCATCAGCCGCCGATCTGGCTCATCGAGCGGGTCGATCTGACGAAGTTGACCTGGTTGATCTGGTGCCCAGCCCACTTCAAGCCGACGGCGCGACGGATCTCACTGGCCAGGGCATCGTCGTCGGCTCCGCTGCGCATCATCGCCCGCAGGTCGAACTCGTCGTTGGCGAACAAACAGGTGCGGAACTGCCCTTCGGCGGTCAAGCGCACCCGGTCACAATCGCCACAGAACGGCTTGGTGACCGTCGGGATCACCCCGATGGTGCCGCCACCATCGAGGTAGCGGAAGCGATCAGCCGGGGCCGCGCCACGACCCGCCAATCGCTCCAACGGATAGGTGTTGCTGATCGCTGCGACGATCTCGTCCTGACCGACGACCTTGTTGTTCATCCACTGCCCACTGGCATCGAGCGGCATGAACTCGATGAACCGCATCTCCACGCCGCGCTGACGACCAAAGGTCGCCAGATCGACGATCTCGTCATCGTTGACCCCACGTTCGATCACGGCGTTGATCTTCACCGGCGAGAACCCGGCCTCCTGGGCGGCGACGATGCCGTCGAGCACGTGCTCCAACTCATCACGGCGGGTCATCTGCTGAAACCGCTCACGGCGCAACGTATCGAGGCTGATGTTGACCCGATCGAGGCCAGCCATGCGCAGTTCATGGGCGACGAGGCGCAGCGTGGCGCCGTTGGTGGTCAGCGACAGGTCGGGCTTGCGTCCGGCGAAGGCGCTCTCGGCACGGGGCGAGACCCGCAGTTCGCTGAGCTTGCGGACCAACAACGGCAGATGGGCCCGCACCGTTGGTTCGCCGCCGGTCAGGCGCAACCCGTCGACATCGAAGCGCTCGACGAAGATTGCCGCCAGACGGGCGATCTCTTCAAAGGTCAGCACCTCCGAGCGCGGCAGCCACTTCATGCCCTCTTCCGGCATGCAATAGGTGCAGCGAAAGTTGCAACGGTCCGTGATCGAGATTCGCAGGTCGCGAATTGTTCGACCAAAGGAATCGACGAGGTCCATAGGTGCAGGATAGACCTGGATGCCGTCGGCCCGCCCGCCGGGAGGCGCTACAGCGCCAAGATCATCACGTCGACGTCGCTGCCTGCCAGCACCGTGTCGCCGTCGGGCACGACAGCGATGGCGTTGGACAGCGCGGTGGCGGCCAATTGGTGGCTTCCCTGCGGCCCGCGGGCGCTGACATGAAGGCGGCCATCGTCGGCGAAGGAGCCGTGTACCCGTTGGAAATGGATCTTGCCGTCGGGTTGGCGGCGCAGGTCGGTGTCGGCCAGCGCACGCACCGTCGGGCGCATCCACGGCTGGGCGTGACCCATCATCTTGCGCAGCGCCGGGCGGGCCAACAACTCGAAGCTGACCAGCGACGACACCGGGTTGCCGGGCAAGCCGAACACGGGAATCTGCCTGCCGGCACTGGTGGTCAACAAACCAAAGGCAAAGGGTTTTGCTGGTTTGATGGCGATCTGCATCCAGGTCATCTCGGCAATGCGCGAGAGCACCGCTTTGACCACGTCGTAGTCACCCATGCTCACCCCGCCACTGGTGACGATGGCATCGCTGTTCTCCGCCGCCTCACGCAGCACCCGCTCAAGCTCCGCTTCGTCGTCGCGTACTACGCCATAGTCGATGGCTTGCGCCCCACATTCGTCGACAGCGGCGACGAGCATGTTGCGGTTGCTGTCACGAATCTGGCCTGGCCCGAGCGGCAGTCCGTTGTCGATCAGTTCGTCGCCGGTGGACAGCACGGCCACCTTGGCCTTGGCGAACACGGCGACCTGGCCAGCGTTGACGCTGCGCAGCACCCCGACGACAGCGGCGCGCACCACGGTCTGGGCGGCGAACACGGTGGTGCCGATGGTGATGTCGTCACCGACGCCGCGCACAGCTTGGCCGGGACGCGGGCTTGCCGTCAGACGCACCCGATCGCCATTGTCGAGTCGCTCGCTGTCCTCCACCATCACCACGCAGTCGGCGCCGGTGGGCATCGGCGCGCCGGTCATGATGCGGACTGCTTCACCGGATTGCAGCACGTGGTCGGTCGCCGCCCCGGCGGCCACCTCGGCGACGACATCGAGTTCGGTCGGGCCATCGCCTTCCAGGTCGGCAGCGAGTACCGCGTAGCCATCGACGGCGCTATTGGCAAACGGCGGCACATCCTCACCGGCCACCACGTCTTCGGCCAGCGAGCAGCCGACCGCTTCGGCTGGCACCAACCGCACCACCGCGGTGCGCTCCACCCGGTCGAAAACATGAACCTGTGCAGCGTCGAGTGTCACCATCGGCTCAACGGTACCGGCTGTCACCCGGCACACTGAAAGGGTGCCCGTGCCCGATCATTCCTATCGTCCGCTGCCGACCGACGGCATCGAGCTGAGCTGGCGTCATGTCGAGTCCGGTTCGCTGGAATTGTTGGAGCTGCGGTGGGAGAACGGCGGCTGGACAGCGTCGGGAATCGTCGGGCGCGAACAGGTGCAATACGTCATCCGCTGCACCCCGGAGTTCGCCGTGACCCAGTTTTTGTTGTTCCGCGACCTCGACGATCCCGACCTTTGGCTGGCCAGCGACGGCCATGGCAATTGGGGGGAGATGAACGGTGCGTTGCGTGACGAGCTCAACGGCTGTCGCCATGTCGAGCTAGCGGTCAGCCCGTTTCCGCTGGTGACGCCGATTCTGCACTCGGCGGCGACGATCGGCCCAAGGATCGGCACGACCCTCGTTGAACGCGTCCTGCGCATCGATGTCGACACGCTCGACGTCTTCGCCGTCGCCCGCCGCTACACCCGTTCGAGTTCGCATCGCTGGTCAGTGCGCGACCATTTCGATTCAGCGCAGGGCGACGGGGCCGTCGAGGAACTCGATTTCGAAGTCGACGACCACGGTTTGCCGATCGATCTCGCCGACCGGTTTCAGCGCGTCGGCGACACCTTTCACGCCTGAAGAAACCTGCTGGCGCGCTACGCGCCGAGGATGCGCTGCAGTTCGCTGCGCACCGGGGCGCCGAACTGCGGATGGGCCAATGCCAGTTCGATCACAGCGCCGAGCCAACCCACCGGGTTGCCGGTGTCGTAACGCAGCACGTCGTCGCGCAGCACCCCATGGAAGGGGCCGTTGGCCGCCTGCACCCGCAGGGCATCGGTGAGCTGCAATTCGCCGCCGGCTCCGGGCTTGAGGTTGGCGATATGAGCGAACACGTCGGGGGTCAACACATAACGGCCGATGATGATCAGATTGCTCGGGGCGTCGGCGACCTTGGGCTTTTCGACCATGTCGCGGATGCCGATCACGCCGTTGGCGTCCATCTCATTCGACGGGGCGATCACGCCGTAGGCGCTGACCTCTGCGGCGGGGACGCTCTTCAAACCGACAACGCTGCCACCAGTCGACACGCAGACGTCGCACATCTGCGCCAACAGGTCGCTGGAACCCATGATCTCGTCGGGCAACAGCACGGCGAAGGGCTCGTTACCAACGGCTTCGGCACCGCATCCAACGGCGTGCCCGAGGCCCTTGGGGTCGTCTTGATAGGCGAAGCTGATGCGGATATCGCGACCGATGGCCCGCATCCGTTCGGCCATTTCGCCACGACCGGACGACTCCAGCTTGGCGATCACCGTCGGCGAATCAGAGAAGTAGGCCTCGATCGAAGGCTTGCTTCGACTGTTGACGATCACTACGTGGTCGATGCCAGCTCCGGCGCACTCGTCGATGATCAGCTGCAGCGCCGGCACATCCATGATCGGCAGCAGTTCTTTGGGAACTGCTTTGGTGGCAGGCAAAAAGCGGGTTCCAAGACCCGCAGCGGGGATGACAGCCGTACGTACTCGCATGGCGGGCCAGGCTACAAGCCGATACGCTTAGCACTCGTGGCTGACGAGTGCCAGCCACGATCTTGACAGATCAAGTAGCGGAGTTCGAATGCCCACCTACGTCTACAAGTTCACCGATTCAGGTGAGACGATTGAAATTCAGCAGGCCTTCAGCGACGACACGTTGACGGAGTTCGAGCATCCCGAGTCCGGGGCGATCATGAAGATCAAAAAGGTTTTCCTGCCCGTCGGGGTCACCTTCAAGGGTGGCGGGTTCTACAAGACCGACAGCCGCGGCGGGTCGAGTAGCTCGTCATCGGGCGCCACGACGGGCAGCTCTGCAGCCAGTAGCGACTCGAAGAGCGACACACCCTCGTCGAGTTCGACGTCATCGGACTCGTCGTCATCGTCCTCGTCAGACTCGTCGTCGTCTTCTTCGGCCTCATCGTCGTCGAGCAGTTCCACGCCGGCGGCAGCTTCCGCGTAATCCCCCAGTAGAGTCGGTCGCTCGGCTCCCCCCGAATGTTCAGCTGCCCAAAGGCAGTGTTATTCGGAGGTTGAGATGCGTTCGTTCGCTCGTCTTCGCTGGATCATCGCCCGTCACCCAGCGCTCTATTGGCTCGCCGTGCTCACCTGCGCGGTGGCCTTGGCAGCCCCGATCTTTGGCGCTCAGCAACAGGTCACCGCCGAGCGTGACTCGTGGGGTGACACCGCAGCGGTGATCATCGCCACCCGCCCGATCAACCCCGGCGAGCCCCTCGCCGCGGCGACGACCGGCGACGACTATCCGCAAGCGATGATTCCGCCGTCAGCGATCGCCACGCTCGACCCCGACGCCAGCGCCCGGCGGGCGATCGATGCTGGCGAGGTGCTCGTCGCCGGCGATCTCAGCGTGGCCAGCGGGCCACGGGCGTTGCTGCCGCCCGACTGGGTTGGCATCACCATCGATCGCGCCCAAGCCGACATCTTCACCCTGGGCGACGGAGCGGTGATCTACGCCGCTGCCCAGCAGCTGACCGGGGATGGCATCGTCATCGCCGTCGGCGACGGGTACCTCGTTGTCGGTGTCGAGCCGCACGCCGCCGACGACGTCGCCTATGCCGTCAGCCAGGGGATCGCCACCGTCGGGCTCAGCGCCAACCCGCCGCCAACACCGACAGCACAAACACTCCGAGCGCAACCCGGTAGATGACGAACGGGGTGAAACTCTTGGTGCGGATCAGCTTCAATGTGCCCCACACGGCCAGCCAGCCGCTGATTCCAGAGGCGATGATGCCGACGATCATCGGCACGCCGAGCCCATCGGGAATGCCGTCGTTGAACAGCTTGATCATCTTGAAGGCAACCGCCCCCATCGTCACCGGCAAGCTCATCAGGAAGCTCAAACGCGCTGCCGAGTCGCGGTCGAAACCGAGGAAACGGCCGGCGGTCATCGTGATCCCGCTGCGCGACGTGCCCGGGTTCAGCGCCAACACTTGGGCACCGCCGACGATCAGCGCGTCGCGCATCGTGTAGTTGCCAACGACCCGCGTGCCTTTGCGTTGGTCGGCGTACCACAGCAGACCACCGAAGAGGATCAAACCAACGGCGATGATCCCAGGCTTGCCCAACTGGGAGTCGATCGAGTTCTCGAACACGGCACCAACGGCGGCAGCCGGAACGCAGGACAGCACCAACAACCAGGCCAATCGACCCTCCGGATTGATGGGCTTTTCTCGTTTGACTACGAGCCGGGTGCCTTCACGGACGTAGGTGACGATGTCACGGCGAAAGTAGATGAAGGCTGCGGCCAGGGTGCCGATGTGCAGGGCGACGTCGAAGGCTTTTTCCACCGATGGGCTGTCGAAATCGTGCCAGTCGAACAGCCACGGAACGAGCAGCAGGTGGCCGCTGGAGGAGATCGGCAGGAACTCGGATAGGCCCTGGACGATGCCGAGGACGATCGCATGGAAAATTGGCACGGCTTCGTGTCTAGCCCTCGCCGACGGCCGCAACAACCAAGAGCGCGACCATCATCTCGGCATTTGCCTGCGCCGTTAGCGGCCCTTCCATTGTGGGGCGCGCTTTTCGGCGAAGGCCAGTGCCCCCTCGCGGGCATCCTCGCTGGCAAACACGGGGCCGACGCGACCGCCGATTTCCTGCGAGCGGTCCGGACCCACTTCCTCACGCATCAACTGCTTGGTGAGTTGCACGGCGAGTGGTCCGTTGGCGGCGATCTTGGCGGCCAACTCCAGCGCCGCGTCGAGCACTTCGGCGGCTGGCACCACCCTGTTCACCAGGCCGAGTTCGCGGGCGCGTGCCGCCGAGATCAAGTCACCTGTCAGGCCAAGTTCGAGGGCGATGTGCAACGGGATGCGCTTTGGCAACCGTGTCCCGCCCCCGGCCGCGATCAACCCGCGCTTGACCTCCGGTATGCCGAATCGAGCGTGATCAGCGGCGACCACCAGGTCGCAGCTCATCATCACCTCGAACCCGCCCGCTGCCGCCACACCGTTGACCGCGGCGATCAACGGCTTGGGGAGATTGCCCAATGCGCGCAGCGCGGCGCCGACGGGGCCCATGTCCTCACCGGCGGAGAAGGCTTTGAGGTCCATCCCCGCGCTGAAGACCTTCTCCCCCGCCCCGGTGACGATGACAACGCGAATCGATGGGTCGTTTTCCGCCTCGTCGAAGGCGGCGAAGAGGCCATGTCCGACCTCAGGGTTGAGCGCGTTTCCCGCCTCCGGGCGATTGATGGTCACGATCATCACGCCCTCACGGCGATCGACGAGAACGCTCATTGTCAACTCCTTGGTCCTGGACTAGTCAGGCCTTGGTCTAGCGCATCGTCGCTCGAAGCGACGAGGTGATCGACGGGAAGGTGCTCGCCGTGCAGGTGCCGGCGAGGTATCGATCGGGGCGCAAAATGATGACCTCATCCTCCGGGCGAGCAAGTTTCCAGTCGCGAAACGCACCAGCGGCGTCGTCGAGCAGCACCCGGTCTTCGCGCAGTGGATCGGCACCTCGCCAGCCGGCGCGCGACGGCCGAATCTCGACGATGACGGCGCCGATCGAGCGCCACCACTGCAGCGACGCCTGGTCGAGTCGTTGTGGGTCGCCGAGGCAGAGCACGGCGAACCAGGTGCCGATGGCGTCGTCGAGTTTCAAACGCCGACCAAAGCGCTCCACCTCCGGTTGCGGAAACATCGCCCCAACCGGATCGGTTTTACTGCCGCGCATCACCCCGGTGACCACCCCGCTGAGATGGCGCTGGGGGCTGCGTTGCGTCGTTTGCAACAGCCGTTCCCGGCCTCCTGGAACGAGCTTGGCGGCACGCAGCACCAGGTCGCGAAGCTGCTCGACGCCTTCGGATTTGGGGCGATAGCGCGACTCCAACTTGGCGGCAAGTTTGACGACACGTTGCGCATGCGGCCGCCGCTCCATGTCGTAGGTCGACAACAACCGGTCTCCGGCATCGCCGCGCACCACCGCAGCCAACTTCCAGGCCAGGTTGGCGACGTCGCGCAGGCCGCTATTGAGGCCGCTATGGCTCAGTGAGGGAGGTTGTAGATGGGCGGCGTCGCCGACCAGGAAGACCCGACCCCGCTGAAAGTCGGCGGCAACCTGCGCGTGATGGGTGTACACCCGAGCACCGACGATGTCCGGCAGCGGCGTCGCGCCGTAGTGCGGGGCCAAGAGCGCAAAGATGTGTGCCGAGCTCAATGCCTCTTGCTCACTTTGCCCTTCGACCAATTGAAACTCGAAGCGCCGATGGCGGTACGGCAGCGGCGACATCAGCGTCGGGGTTTCGGGATGGCAATAGATTGCCCCGTATGGCGCGTCGAGTTGATCGTTGGCGACATCGACGACTAACCAGCGGGCCCCACCGACCGGGCCTGTCAGCGGCACCCCGAGTTGTTGGCGCACGGTGCTGCGCTCACCATCGGCGCCGACGAGATATCTGGCCCGCAGCTGCGTCGCCGCCACCGACGACGTCGCCTGGCCGGTGGTCTTGGGCCGCACCGACGCCGTGACCCCGTATTCGTCTTGCGAAAAGGCGATCATCTCGACGCCGTAGTCGAGGGTGATCTCGGCCAGGTTGCGCGCCGCGTTGCGCAAGGTGCGTTCCAACATCGGCTGCAAGAACATGTTGTGACTCGGCCAGCCGAAGGGCTTGTCGCTCGGTTTCAGGTGGGCGAACCGCCGCCCCCACGAGGTGAAGCAGCGAGTCGGCGTGTTCTGCAGCAAGTCGGCGAGCACGTCATCGACCAAACCCATCGTTTGACAGATGCGCAGCGCCTCGTCATCGATACCGATGGCCCGCGGGCAGGCCACGATCTCGCTGTCGCGCTCGACGACGATCGCCGAGACGTCGTACGCGCCGAGGAGATTGGCCAAGGCCATCCCGCAGACACCGCCACCGACGATCAGGACGTCGGCATCAACATCGTGGTCCCCGTCGCCATTTGCCATTCCGGCTAGTCAACCACGTCGCTCGCAATCGGTCGGCGACGACAGCCACGCCAAGCGCGAAATGAGGCCAATGGTCCACTGGTCGACGGGGCGGCATGCTCGGCTACCGTGGCCCGGTGCCGATGAGACCCGTGCCGTTGAAGATGGTCTACGCCGACGGCCCAGACGCGGCGGTCAGCGATCCTCGCTCGATCGCTGCGCTGCTCGGCCATCGCGGCCCGATCGATCTGCGGCTCGGTTGGACGACCGAACAACCGCCGTGGCTGGACGACCCAGAGATCAGCGGCTTGACCTATATGGCAGGCTTTGGCCTCAGCGCCGCAGTGCGCTCGGGGCGATTCCAACCGTTGCCGGTGCGCCTCTCGGCGGTGCCAGGCCGCGTCGAAGCCTTCGCTCCCGATGTCGCCGTGATCGGCGGGGTGCGCCGCGGTGCTGAGTACGCCTTGGCGACCTCGGTTGGTTGGGCCCCGACAGCCGCGCGCGTCGCCCGACAGGTCGTCGTTGAGATCCTCGCCGACGACGACGATTTCGGCGGGCCGATGATCGAGGGCGATGTCGTCGCCACCGTCGAGCGACCGGGCGTCGCTACGGCATCGGCCGGGCAACGTGCCGGCGATGCGATCGACCTGTCGATCGGCCGCTTGGTGGCCTCGATGTTGCCAACGCATGGTCAGATCCCCACCTTGCAGTTCGGCCCAGGCGGCATCGGCCAAGGGATCGCCGACGCGCTCGAACGACCTGTGCACATTTGGTCCGGGCTGATCACCGACGCGGTTGCCGGCCTGGACGAGCGGGGGTTGTTGGCCTCTCCGGCGGTCGGCGCCTACACCTGGGGCGGGGCGCCGATCCGCCGTTTGTTCCAGCGCGGCATGCTCAGGTTGGAGCCGGTCACCGTCACCCACGACCTGACGCGGATGACGGCGATGAGCGACTTTGTGGCCTGCAACACCGCTGTCCAGATCGGCATCGACGGTTCGGTGAACCTGGAACGCGTCGGCGGGCGGGTCATCTCCTCCGTGGGCGGCCACGCCGACTTCTGCACCGCGGCGTCTCGTTCGGCGACGGGGTTGGCGGTGATCGCCGTGCGCTCGACGACGGCGCGCGGCGATTCGACCATCGTTGCCCGGGTGGACGCAGTATCGACGAGCGCGCAGTGATGTGCAGGTGGTGATCACCGAACACGGCATCGCCGACCTGCGCGACGTCGGCGACGACGAACGTGCTCGGCGAATCATCGCCGTCGCCGCGCCGCAACACCGGGAGACCTTGGCCGCAGCACTGGCTTCGTCAACCCGCACCTAGCAACCGGCCGGTATGGTCGTTGATCATGGCCGGTCGAATGATTCAGTCCTTACTTCCGCTGGTGCGTGTCGTCGGCGACCTGTTGCGCCGCCGCGTCGGCCAAGGTGGTGGCTCGCCGAGCAGCAAGACAACGGGCGCTCGGGGCAGCAAACCACGCGGCAAGACTGCGCCGACGTCGAACCCGAGTACCCATCTACCACCGGCGGTCGACGCCAGCTTCGACGGCACGGTCGTGTTCTATTCGCCAACGATCGACGGCGATCCCGACCCCGGCGAGGTTGTGTGGACATGGGTGCCGTGGGAGGAAGACCCGACGCAGGGCAAGGATCGCCCGGTCGCCATCGTCGGTCGTCACGGCGACTCGCTGGTCGGCGTGCCGTTGACCAGCAAGCAGCGCGACGACGAACCGCAGGTGCTGGTCGGCAGTGGGACGTGGGACAATCGGGGCCGGCCGAGCTACGCCAAACTCGACCGCGTCCTGCACCTCGACCCGGCCCAGGTCCGCCGCGAGGGTGCCGCGCTCGACAAGGATCGATTTGACGATCTTGTCGCTGCGCTGTCGCGCACACACAAACGGCGTTAAATCAGGTTTCAACCCGCGGCGCCGAGACGTAGCCTGCTGCCGTGACCCTGCTCGAAAACGACCACCGCACCCATGTTCGCATCGGTGTCCTGGGCTGTGGCAACGTCGGTTCGGCGTTTGTCCAGCTCGTCGCCCAGCAAGCCGATGCTATCGAAGCGCGCACCGGTGTACGCCTGGAAATCACCCGCGTCGCCGTGCGCAACATGTCTCGCGAGCGGGATGTCGACCTCGCCCCGGGGGTCTTGGTGCGCGACGCCCATGCCGTTGTCGACGATCCAGCGGTCGACCTCGTCGTCGAGTTGATCGGCGGCATCGAACCAGCCCGCGAGCTGATCAGCACCGCGCTCGGCAAGGGCAAACCGGTTGTCACCGCTAACAAGGAACTGTTGGCCAACGTTGGCACCGAACTGTACGCCGCGGCCGATGCCGCCGGAGTCGACCTGCTCTTCGAGGCCGCCGTCGCCGGTGGCATTCCGCTGATTCGCGCCCTTCGCGAGAGCCTGCGAGCCGAGCCGATCGTGCGCGTTCTAGGCATCGTCAACGGCACCACCAACTACATCCTGACGAAGATGACCGAAGAGGGCGCCGACTACGCCGCCGCCCTCTCCGACGCCCAAGCGCTCGGGTTCGCCGAGCGTGACCCAACCGCCGACGTCGAAGGTTTCGACGCCGGAGCGAAAGCGGCGATCATGGCGACGATCGCCTTCGGTGCCCGCGTCGTCGCCGGCGACGTGTACCACGAAGGCATCAGCGGCATCACGGCTGCCGATATCGAGATGGCCACACGCCTCGGCTATGTCGTCAAACTGCTGGCGATCATCGAGCAAGACAGCGACAGCGGCGAGATTGCGGTGCGCGTCCACCCCGCGATGGTTCCAAAGCAGCACCCGCTGGCCAGCGTGCGTGAAAGCTACAACGCCGTGTTCGTCGAAGGGGCCGCTGTTGGATCGCTGATGTTTTATGGGCGCGGTGCCGGCGGATTCCCCACGGCCAGTGCCGTACTCGGCGATGTGCTCGACGCCGCGGTGAACATGCGCCAGCACACCCACGGTTCGCTCGGTAGCTTCAGCCGCGCCCGCATCCGCCCGATCGACGCCACCGAGAGCGAATACCTGCTGAGCTTAAAGGTCGCCGACCAACCCGGTGTGTTGCACGCCGTCACCGGGGTTTTCGCCCGCAATGGTGTCAGCATCCGCGCCGCCGAGCAGGAAGGCTTGAGCGACAATGCCAGCTTGGTGTTCATCACCCACCGGGCCAACGAGGCCGCGCTGCAGGGGTGTGTGCGCGAGCTCAAAGATCTGGCCGTCGTCAAACAAATCGGCAGCCTGCTTCGTGTGATCGGCAACTGAGCCGTGCGTTACGTCTCCACCCGCGCCAGCGCGCCCGAACTCGGTTTTGCCGACACGTTGCTCGCCGGATTGGCCAGCGACGGTGGCCTCTATGTGCCGGCCGAGTGGCCAGTGCTCCCCGATCTCAGCTCGGCGCACAGCTACGCCGAGACCGCAGCAGCGGTGATGGCACCCTTCGTCGGCGACGAAATTCCGCCGGATGTCTTTGGCCGCTTGTGCACCGAGGCCTACGCCACGTTTCGCCACGACGCCGTCGTACCTGTGGTCCAAATCGGTGCCAACGAATGGCTGATGGAGCAGTTCCACGGCCCGACTTTGGCCTTCAAAGACGTCGCCCTGCAGCTGGTTGGCCGCCTGTTCGACTATGTCCTCGCACAGCGCAACGAGCGGGTGACGATCGTCGGTGCCACCAGTGGCGACACGGGCAGCGCGGCCATCGACGGGGTCAAGACCTGCAGCAACGTCGACATCGTCATCCTCTATCCATACGGCCGAACCAGCGACGTACAGCGCAAACAGATGACGACCGTCGATGCGCCCAACGTGCACACCGTGGCCGTCGACGGCACCTTCGACGATTGCCAGGATCTCGTCAAGGCAATGTTCAACGACGCCGCGTTTCGTGACGAGATGCGCCTTTCGGCGGTCAACAGCATCAACTGGGCCCGGGTCATGGCTCAGGTGGTCTACTACGTCACCGCCACGCGCTCGCTGGGCTGCACAGCGGAACGACCGGCCACTTTCAGCGTGCCGACGGGCAACTTCGGCAACGTGCTCTCCGGCTGGATCGCCCAGCGGATGGGTGTGCCGATCAGCGATTTCATCGTCGCCAGCAACAGCAACGACATCCTCACCCGCTTCATCGCCGACAACGACATGAGCGCTCGCCCGGTGGTGCCGACCTACAGCCCGTCGATGGATATCCAGGTGTCCTCGAACTTCGAGCGCCTGCTGTTTGAAATGAACGGGCGTGACGGCGGGATCACCGCCGAGCAGCTGCAACGATTCCGCCACACCGGCAACCTGGCGGTCGAACCGGATCAGATCGCCGAATGGATCACCCCGACGTTTCGCGCCGCACGGCTCGATGACGTCGGCACGATCGAGGAGATTCGTCGAGTGTTCGTCGCCAGTGGCGAGATCATCGACCCGCATACGGCAACCGGCACCGCCGCCGTTCGCGCCTTGTCGGCCACCGATGTCGGCAATCCGGTGATCACCCTGGCGACGGCGCACCCGGCGAAGTTTCCCGAGGCAGTCCATGCAGCAACCGGGATCACACCGCAGTTGCCGACCCACCTTGCCGATTTGTTCGACCGCCCGGAACGCACCAACCGGGTGGCGAACGATATCGCTGACGTGCAACGATTCGTGCGCCGAGCCGTCGCTTCCTGATCACAACTGAAGAGGCCAGGTTGAGGCCCAGGCTGAGGCCCAGGCCGAGGATAGTTGCACTGCGTGGTCGCTACCGGTAAGGTGGCATCGCTCGAACACTCGAGCCACACTGCCGAGGCACCTCCAGCAGTCATCAGACGATCGTCAGTCGATCATCGTTCGATGAAGTTGGCGGGCAGACCCAGATGGTGTGAATCCTTTGCTGGTGGTGGGGCCCCCGGCGTCCGACGTGCAAGTCGCACCCGAACGCCACGCTCCCTGCCGATTACGTCCCTCGATGGGACATTCCTCTCGGAAAGTAGGTAACCCCGTGGCTGCGGAGGCCCTCGAACAATCAGTACTCGAGTCAAAAGATCGCGAACAACTCGTTGCGATCCTGACTGCATTAGGCGGCAAGGTGGCGTCCCGGGCGAAGAAGTCCGACGTCATCCAGAAAATCTTGGAGCAAACCGGCGCCGTTCCCCTGCCGCTCGGCGATTCATCTGCTCCCGCCGCACCGGCGCCCGCCCCGGCGGAAAGCGTCGTCACCAACGAGCGCGCACCTCGCGGTCGCGGATCCAAGGCCGAGGCCAACGGAGCCCGCCGCAACGGTGCCAGCAATGGCGACAGCGTGTCGGCACCTGCGTCGGCGCCCGCCGTCGCCGAAATCCTGCTGGGTCCCGACGGCGAGCCCCTCGCTGACTGGGAGATCGAGCTGCTCAACCAAGGGATCAGCACCGAGACGGCGCCAGCGGCCGCCGCGGCCACCGGTGAAACCGATGGCGAAGGCTCGTCCGATGGCGATGGTGAGGGCGACGAAAACCGCAACCGCAACCGCAACCGGCGGCGGCGGCGCAACAAAAACCGCGACGGCAGTGACGCAGCTCCTCGATTCGAACGCAATGATCGCCCCGAGCGCGGCGAGCGCCAAGATCGCGGTGACCGCCAAGATCGCGGCGACCGTGAGAACCGTGGCGAGCGTCAAGACCGCGGCGACAACGATCAACCGATCAGCCAGGAGCCGGTGGCCATCTCTGGCTACCTCGACCTGCGCGATGAGGGCTACGGTTTCCTGCGGGTCAATGGCTATCTCGCCAGCCGCGACGACGCCTACATTCCCGTCAAGCTGACCCGCCAGTTCGGGTTGCGCAAGGGCGACTACGTCACCGGCATGTCGCGCCCCGCCGGTCGCAACGAGAAGAACCCGGCGATGCTCGAAGTGCATACCGTCAATGGCGGCGATCCGGAGAAGGCCCGCAACCGGCCACGCTTCGAGGACCTCACCCCGCTGTTCCCCGACACCAAGCTGCACCTCGAAAACCCCGCCGACCCAACGAACATGACGGCGCGCATCATCGATCTGATCAGTCCGATCGGTAAAGGCCAACGCGGCATCATCGTCTCGCCGCCAAAGGCCGGCAAGACCACGATCATGAAGACGATCGCCACATCGATCGAACAGAACAACCCCGAGGTTCGCCTCATCGTTCTGCTGATCGACGAGCGACCCGAGGAAGTCACCGACATGCGCCGCACGGTGAAGGGCGAAGTGATCGCCAGCACCTTCGACCGGCCCAGCGACGAGCACACCCACGTCGCCGAGCTGTGCATCGAGAAGGCCAAGCGCCTGGTCGAGCTGGGCGAGGACGTGGTCATCATCCTCGACGGCATCACCCGTCTCAGCCGGGCCTACAACCTTGCCGCCCCGGCCACCGGACGCATCATGTCCGGCGGCATCGACGCTGGCGCGCTGTATCCACCGAAGAAGTTTTTCGGCGCGGCGCGCAACATCGAAGAAGGCGGCTCGTTGACGATTCTGGCCACCGCCTTGATCGAGACCAACAGCCGTATGGACGACGCCATTTTCGAGGAGTTCAAAGGCACCGGCAACATGGAGTTGCGCCTCGATCGCCGTCTCGCTGAGCGGCGCATCTATCCGGCGATCGATGTCGATGCCTCCAGCACCCGCCACGAGGAATTGCTCTTCGATCGCAAGCAATTGCAGATGGTCTGGAAGCTGCGCCGGGTGTTGAGCGGTTTGGCCGCCGACGGTAACGCTGCCCCTGGCCTTGAGTTGCTGATCGACCGGTTGCGCACGTTCCGCACCAACGACGAGTTCCTCGCCGAGATTTCCAAGCAACCATCGATGTAATCGTGCAGCTTCTGCCCGGGTGCAAGCCCGGGCAGGGCCGATAGTATTTCCCGTCCGTTCTATTTTGGAGACGTCATGAAGACTGACATCCACCCCTCGTATGAAGACATCGCAGTGAAATGCACCTGCGGCAACACCTTCACCACCCGCAGCACGCGCCACGGCAGCCTCAGCGTCGAACTGTGCAATGAGTGCCACCCGTACTTCACCGGCAAGCAGAAGCTCGTCGATGCTGGCGGCCGCGTCGAGCGCTTCAACAAGCGTTACGGCGAGCGCAAGAACAAGTAGCAACCGATACCGCCACGCCAGGCGGGTCGATCGTCAACGCCACTCGGTCGTCACGACTGGGTGGCGTTTGGCGTTTTCAGCTGACGACGTGCCGACTCTGCATCCAACTCGTCAGGCGGCGGCGAAGCCCATCGGTCGAATCGCCACTTTCGTCGCCGGCATCGAGGGCTTCAACCCGGACGCGGCGCACTTCGGCCAGGCGACCATCGGCCGTGTAGATCCGCAGTTCGCCGCCGCCGTGCAACAACTGCAGCTGTTGGGCGGCGAGTTCGGTGGCTTGCGCCTGCGTCGACGTCGTTCCCATCACCCGCCCAAACTTTTCCGACGTCACGATCCAACGCCCTCCATCGGCGGCTTTGCGCACTTGCCGAATCGACACATGTCCTCCCAGGTTTGGCCATCGCAGCCAGTTGGCGACGGGCCCTCACTCCCGTCGTCGTCTATAAGGAGTCCGGCAACGGCAAATAAATAGCTGATCTTCATCCAATCTTCATTACAGTCGTGTTACGATTGTTACAGCGAGCGAGATCTTTACCCGATCTTGCCGTGCGGGCGAGTAAACGAACCGATACCTGGGACATGTGTACAACAGCCCCAGCCCATTCCTAGAGAGGGAGAAATGGCGGATCCAACACAGATCGCTCATTTGTTACGGCGTACCGAGTTCGTCGCCCGCCCAGAACGGGTGAACGCGCTCAGCGGGCTCTCGCTGGCGGCGGCGATCGACGACATCATGGGCTTCGCCGGCGGCGTCGAGCTGCCGACCTACCTCAACAATCCCGTCGGCGACAGCCAGGGCTACCAACAGTGGGTCTACGCGACAAAGTGGTGGCTCGATCGCATGGTCGACGCGCCACGGCCGTTCCAGGAGAAGATGACCTTGTTTTGGCACGGACATTTCACCAGCGCCTGGCAGAAGGTCGAAAAGGGCTTCCTGATGTGTCGACAGAACAAGCTGTATCGCGATATGGCCATCGGCAACTTCCGCGACCTGACCCAGGCCATGGCTGTCCAACCGGCGATGCTGCTGTACCTCGACAACGACGAGAACGTCAAAGGATCGCCCAACCAGAACTTCGCCCGCGAGCTGATGGAGTTGTTCACACTCGGCGTCGGCAACTACTCAGAGGCCGACGTCGAAGCCGCTGCTCAGGCGTGGACCGGCTTCACGATCAACGAGACGGCGTTCACCTATGAGTTTCACGGCGAGGATCACGACTACGGCGACAAGACGTTCTTCGGCGTCACCAAGGCCTGGTCAGGGCCAGACATCATCGACGAGATCTTGGTCAACAACGCCGGTAAACGAGCGGTCGCAGCTCGTTTCATCACCAAGAAACTGTGGGAGTTCTTCGCCTATCAGAATCCGTCGGCGGCCTTGTTAGATCAACTCGCACCAGGTTTCGCTGCCGATTGGAACATCCGCTCGCTGCTCAAGAACCTGTTCCTGCGGCCTGAGTTCTACAGCACCGACTCGTTGTATGGCCAGGTGCGCAGCCCAATCGATTGGGTTGTGGCAGCGATGTATCACAGCGGTCTGCGTTCGGAAGCGTGCAACCCGCAATGGACGCTGGAGGGCATGGGCCAACGCCCGTTCAACCCACCGAACGTCTCCGGGTGGCGGCTCAACGGCTACTGGATCAACACCAGCGCCATGGGCAGCCGCGGCGACTTCGCCCGCCAGATCACCTGGAAGCTGCGCAATGCCGGTGTGTTCGAGAACATGCCGAGCATGACCATCGATCAGGCGATCGACACCGCGGCGACCATGTACGCCTTGCACCCGTTGTCGTCGACGACGCGCGCCGCGATGGCCACCTATCTCACCGCCCAACGGGCCAGCGGCCCGGGCTGGTGGGAAGGCACGAACATGCTGACGCTGGCGATGCTCGCCCCCGAAATGCACGCGGCCTAAAGGAGGCACCGATGCTCAATCACGACATCTCCACTGCGGACGCGCTCGCCCATCTGTCGTTCCCCGACACCAGCTCGCTCGACGACCTCGGGGGCTACAACCGACGCCGCTTTCTACAACTCGTCGGCATGGGCGTCGGCAGTGCTGCCTTCGGTGGCATCGCTGGCGCGGTCGCGCAAGGGCTCATCCCTAGCGAGGCTCACGAGGCTTGGGCTGCTGGGCCCGTCGGCCCCAACGACGGCATCGTCGTACTGATGGGTATGTACGGCGGCAACGACGGGTTGAACACCGTGGTGCCGTACACCAACGGGCTGTACTACGACTATCGCCAGAACCTGGCCATCGCCCAGAACCAGGTGTTGGCTATCGACGGCAACGTCGGTTTGCACCCAGGTCTGCCGTTCCTCAAGAGCATGTACGACTCTGGCCAGGTCGCCATTCTGCAGGGGCTCGGGTACGCCAACCCCGATCTCAGCCACTTCAGCTCGATGGCCTATTGGATGAGCGGCCTCACTGGTGGCGTGCCGAATAGCGGTTGGGTCGGCCGATGGATGGACATCGCTGGCGGGCCGTCGGACCTCTTCCAGGCGGTGACAATTGGTTCGTCGGTACCGTTGCACATGGTCGGCGCGACGCGTCGGGCGACCTCGATTCCGGAATCGGGCATCGATTTCGGTGGTCGCAGTGAGCCAAGCGACCTGTTGCTGTACAACGCCATTCGCCAGTTCTCCGTCGGCAGCGGCAATCGTGGCCCATGGCACGATGCCATCGCCGTTGCCGAGCGCGGCCAGATCGAGGTCGCTCAGGCGGTCAGTCCGTTGTTTGCCGCAGCACTGCCGGAAAGCGAGATCGTCAAAAAAATGACGATCGCGGCACGGTTGATCAACGCCAACCTCGGGTTGCGGGTGATCGACGCCAGTTGGGGCGACTTCGACACCCACTCCGACCAGCCGTGGGACCACACGGCACGCATGGTCGAGTTCAACGCCGGATTGCAGGCCTTCTTCACTACGCTCGACCCGCAGTTCAGCCAGCAGGTCAGCGTCGTCACCTTCAGCGAGTTCGGCCGTACGCCGTGGTCGAACGATTCCTTCGGCACCGACCATGGCACGGCGAACAACCATTTCGTTATCGGCGCCAACGTGCGCGGCGGGCTCTACGGACAGCAGCCATCGCTCGCTGGGATGCGCCGCTGGGATCGCCTGCAGCACACCACCGATTTCCGCTCGATGTATGCCTCCGTGCTCGATCAGTGGCTCGGCGGCGGCGCCGGGCAGGTGCTTGGGGCAAATTACGAGCAGTTCCCGGTGTTCAATTCGCTCGGCGGCGACGGCGTGGGCACGCCACCGTCGGGTGTTGCCTACAGCGAGTTCGTCGGCATCACCCCGGCGCGCATCATGGATTCGCGCAACGGTCTCGGCACAACCAAGGCCAAGCTCGGCGCTGGTAGCACTCGCTCGCTGCAGGTCACCGGCAAGGGAGGCGTCCCCGCCAGCGGCGTGCTCGCCGCGGTCGTCAATGTCACCGCCGTCGGTGGCAGCGGACCGTCGTTTTTCACTGTGTATCCCACCGGAACAGGGCGGCCGAATACCTCGACGTTGAACCTGGTCAACGGTGAGGCCGTGCCAAACCTGGCGCTGGCGATGATCGGCAGCAGCGGCCGGATCAACATCTTCAACAGCACCGGATCGGCCGATTGCATCGTCGATGTCGTCGGCTATTTCCGCCCGGAAACGTCGAGTAAGTTCACTCCGGTGACCCCCCGTCGCATCGTCGATAGCCGCGACGGAACCGGGGTGGCCCTGGCCCGGGTGGGACACGGTGCCACGATCGATGTACAGGTGGCTGGGAACGGTGGTGTAGCTGGCGACGCGGATTCGGTTGTCATGAACGTGACAGTGACGAATCCGAGCGCAACCAGTTACATCACCGTCTGGCCCACCGGCCAGCCGATGCCGACCGTGTCCAGCCTGAACTTTGTCGCCGGTCAGACGGTGCCGAATCTGGTGATCACCAAGCTCGGCGCTGGCGGCAAGGTGACGATGCGCAACGACGCCGGGAGCACCGATGTCATCGCCGATGTGCTCGGATACTTCAGCGCCGGTTCCAGCGGGCGGTTAACGCCGTTAGCCCCGAACCGCATCCTCGATACGCGCACCGACGGCGGGGCGCGCCGACCGGTTGGCCAGACGCCGATGACCTTGGCGATTGCCGGGCGAGGCGGGGTTCCGCCGTCTGGGGCATCGGCCGTGGTCTTGAACCTGACGGGCACCGAGGGCAACAGCGGCACCTACGTCACCGCCTACCCCTCGGGCGGCGCGCTGCCGATCACCTCCAACGTCAACCTGACCTACCCGGGGCAAACGAGAGCCAACCTGGTGATCTGCAAGCTCGGCCCGAACGGTGCCATCGATCTGTACAACGACAAGGGCCAGGTCCACCTGATCGCCGACGTCGTCGGCTACTTCACCGGCTAGTCGCAGGCGGGTGGGATCGCCGCCGTTACCAGGTGTCGATGTTCGGGCGTTTCTTGGTTGTGCGGGGTGGGGCAGGCGGCACCGAGCGCACCAGCGTGGCGATCCAGCGACGGGTGTCGGCCGGGTCGATGACATCGTCGATCTCGAAGTGGGACGCCGCATTCACGGCTTTGCCGTGTTCGTACATCCGCTCGACCATCGATTGGAACAAGGCGTCGCGCTCGGTTGGATCGGCGACGGCTTCGAGTTCCTTGCGGTAGCCGAGGCGCACCGCACCCTCCAACCCCATGCCACCGAACTCGCCCGTCGGCCAAGCCAACGTCGCCAACGGTGCCTTCGTGCTGCCGCCCATCATCGCTTGCGCCCCGAGACCGTAGGCCTTGCGGGTGACGATGGCGATCACAGGCACCGACAGGTTGGCACCGGTGACGAACAATCGGCTGCAATGGCGCACCAGTGCCGATTCCTCGATCTGCGGGCCGACCATCATCCCCGGGGTATCGCACAGCGAGACCACCGGCAGATCGAAGGCATCGCACAGCTGCAGGAAGCGGGCGGCCTTGTCAGCACCGTCGCTATCGATCGCCCCACCGAGATGCATCGGGTTACTGGCGATCACCCCCATTGCCAGACCCTCCACCCGGCACAGGGCGGTGATCATTCCCTGCCCAAAATCGCGTCGCAGCTCCAACACCGAGCCGACGTCGAACAAGGCCTCGAGCACCGCCCGAACGTCGTAGGACCGGGTGCGATCCTCAGGAAGGACGTGGCGCACGAGCCGCGGATCAGGGTCGACCCACTCCCCCGCCGGCCCACGGAAATACGACAAGTACTGCTTGGCGACTCGTACCGCCTCGACCTCATCGCTGACGACGATGTCGATCACGCCATTCGATCGCTGCACCTCGACCGGTCCTATCTCGGTGGGTTCGAACACCCCCAACCCGCCGCCCTCGATCATCGCCGGGCCGCCCATACCGATGTTGGAATCCTCCGTGGCGATGACCACATCGCAGCAGCCGAGCAGCGCGGCATTGCCCGCAAAGCAATAGCCGGCGTTGATCCCGACCAGCGGCACAGATCCGCTGAGTTGGGCAAACCACCGAAATGCCAGGCAGTCAAGGCCGCTGACGCCGAGTTGATCGCTGTCGCCCGGCCGCCCGCCGCCACCTTCGCTGAACAGCACCACCGGCAGCTGCAAGCGCTCGGCGATCTCGAACAGTCGGTCCTTCTTGCGGTGATTCTGCGTGCCCTGGGTGCCAGCCAGCACGGTGTAGTCGTAGCTCATCGCCACCACCTGGCCAGCGTGGCGCGCACCATCGCTGGCGCGTTGACGTGCCGATGCCGCCGACCAAGCCATCGGCTGGGGTACGGCGCAATGAGATCATCGAGCGGGCGTCGGCGCCGCTGCGCGGCGATGACCAACGGGCCATATTCGATGAACGTCCCCGGTTCGAGTAGATCCTCGATGTTCTCCCGCGCCGTGCGCCGACCAAGGGCGCGCCGACGAGCGACGGCCTCGGGACGAGCATGGTCCAGCGCCGAACGCATGACGATCCCGCACCTCGGCGAGATCCGGCCGCACCCGGTCGAGATCGATGATCGCCGGGCCATTCCGAGCATCGACAGCCGCCTCGGCACCAGCCTCGACAGCGACCTCGACGAGGGTCATCGACAGCACCCCTTGGCCGGCGCTGACCGCCTCGCCAACGCCAACCAACAGCTGCTCGACCACCCCTGCGGCCGGGGCGACGACGTCGTGCATCATCTTCATGCTCTCGATCACCGCCACGACCTGGCCGGCGAACAACGCCTGACCGACGCTGACAGAGATGGCGACCGCGGTGCCTTGCAGCGGCGAGGAAACGATGGCGACAGTGCCCATTCAGGCAGTGTGACACGCGGCACGGGCCCAAATCGCTGTCGGCTAACTGTCGGCGTTCATGACCACCAAGTTCCTCCTCTCCGAAGATCAGATTCCCCGTTCCTGGTTGAACATCGTTCCCGCCCTGCCGAGCCCACCTCCCCCAGCGCTGCACCCCGGGACGCTGCAGCCGGCCGGCCCCGACGACTTTGCGCCGCTGTTCCCGATGGATCTGATCATGCAGGAGGTGTCGATGGACCCCTTCGTCGAGATCCCCGAAGCAGTGCTCGACGTCTACCGGCTGTGGCGGCCAACCCCGCTGTATCGCGCCCATCGCTTAGAGAAGGCCCTCGGCACACCGGCGCACATCTACTACAAGTACGAGGGCACCTCGCCCGCCGGCTCGCACAAACCGAATACCGCCGTACCGCAGGCCTACTACAACGCGATCAAGCGGCGTGAAGAAGCTGACCACCGAAACCGGCGCCGGACAATGGGGCACCGCGCTCGCTTTTGCCTGCGCCCAATTCGGCCTGGAATGCGAGGTCTGGCAGGTGCGCGCTTCCTACGATGCCAAGCCGTATCGCCGCCTGATGATGGAGACATTCGGGGCCACGGTGCATCCGTCACCATCGAATCTGACCAATTCCGGGCGGGCGATCCTGGCCGCCAACCCCGACTCCCCCGGTTCGCTGGGCATCGCCATCAGCGAAGCCGTCGAGGTCGCCGCACCGGATCCGAACACCCGCTACGCCCTCGGTTCGGTGCTGAACCATGTGCTCATGCACCAGACGGTCATCGGTCTGGAAGCGCTCAAGCAGTTCGAGTTGGCCGGCGAGTACCCCGACGTGATCTACGGCTGCGTCGGTGGCGGCAGCAACTTCGGTGGTTTGACCTTCCCGTTCTTGGCCGAGAACATCGCTGGGCGCCGCAACACGCGCATCGTCGCCGTCGAACCGGCGGCGTGCCCGAGCATGACCAAAGGCGTCTACGCCTACGACTTCGGCGATACAGCGGGCATGACGCCGCTGATGAAGATGCACACCCTCGGCAAGGATTTCATCCCCGACACCATCCACGCTGGCGGGTTGCGCTACCACGGGATGAGCCCGCTGGTCTCGCACATCTACGAACTCGGTTTGATCGAAGCCGAATCGCGCAACCAGCTCGACTGCTTCGCGGCCGGCGTGCA
The DNA here is from genome assembly GCA_963732585.1 of uncultured Acidimicrobiaceae bacterium. GTDB lineage: Bacteria > Actinomycetota > Acidimicrobiia > Acidimicrobiales > Ilumatobacteraceae > WLMZ01. The sequence continues at coordinate 309,126 of CAVSZY010000001.1, forward strand.
GTTCGCCCGCACCGAGGGCATCATCCCCGCCCCGGAGCCAACGCACGCCTTGGCGGCCTGCATCGAAGAGGCCAAGCGCTGCAACGAGACGGGCGAGGCTAAGGTCATGTCTGACTGCGCTATGTGGCCACGGCCTGTTGGATCTGGCGGCCTATGAGAACTATCTGGCCGGCAACCTCATCGACTTACGACTACCCGGCGGAGCAGGTCGAGGCCGCGTTGGCGGGCCTTCCCAAGGTGTGACCAACATCGGTAAAAGTTGAGAGCGCTCTACCCTCGGCGAGCGCTCGAACGGCGCCATAGCGTGCAGCAACGACAGATGAACGGCGCGCCGAAATCGCCGTTCGCGAGGAGCCTTTCGCTATGCCCGTCCCCCCATCACCGACCATTTTGCCCGCCGACGGGCAGACTTGGCGTGCTCACTGTCGGCCTCGGAGCCGTCGCCACAACACTGATCGCCGGTGTCGAACTGGTCAACCGCGGCCAGGCGCTGCCGATCGGATCGTTGACCCAGATGGGCACGATCCGCCTCGGTAAGCGCACGGAAAACCGCAGCCCGTTGGTCAAGGACTTCGTGCCCTTGGCCCGCCTCGAGCGACATCGTTTGGGGAGCCTGGGACGTGTTCCCTGACGATGCCTACGTGGCCGCCTCGCGCGCCGGCGTGCTGGAGGCAGGAAAGCATCTCGAATCGATCTCCGAGGTGTTGCGCGACATCCGTCCGATGCCGGCCGCGTTCGTGCGTAAATACGCCCGCAACCTCGAAGGGCAGCACATCAAGGAGGACATCGAGCAAACGAGCGATGCTGCAACGCGATTCGCGAAGACATCAACCGTTTCCGTGAAGACAAGCAGGTCGACCGTGTGGTGATGATCTGGTGCGCGAGCACCGAAATCTTCATCGAGCCTGGCCCGGCGCACATGGACTTGGCCAGTTTCGAAGCGGCGATCGACGCCGACGACGAGATGATCGCACCGTCGATGCTGTACGCCTACGCGGCGATCCTCGAAGGCGTTCCGTTCTCCAACGGCTCGCCGAATCTGGCCGTGGACACCCCGGTGCTTCGCCAGTTGGCGACGGAACGCAACGTGGCGATCAGCGGCAAGGATTTCAAAACCGGGCAGACCTTGATGAAGACGGTATTGGCCCCGATGCTCAAGGCCCGCCAGTTGGGCTTGTCCGGCTGGTACAGCACCAACATCCTCGGCAACCGTGACGGCGAGGTGCTCGACGCCCCGGAGAACTTCAAGACCAAAGAGGAGTCCAAACTCGGCGTCTTGGAAGACATCCTTGAGCCGGCGAAGAACCCCGACGCTCTACGGCGACATCTTCCACAAGGTGAGCAATCAACTACTACCCGCCGCGCGGCGACAACAAAGAGGGCTGGGATAACATCGACATCTTCGGGTGGTTGAACTACCCAATGCAGATCAAGGTCGACTTCCTTTGCCGCGACTCGATCCTGGCCGCCCCGCTGGCCCTCGACCTGATCCTGTTCAGCGACCTCGCCCAGCGCGCCGGGCTCGGCGGCATTCAGGAGTGGCTGAGCTTCTACTTCAAGAGCCCGCAGGTGGCACCCGGGCTGTATCCCGAGCACGATCTGTTCATCCAGCTGACCAAGCTGAAGAACACGTTGCGCTGGATGATGGGCGAGGATCAGATCACCCACCTCGGGCGCGAGTACTACGACGAGATCTGACGAGCCGTCATGTCCTTGGAGGACCGAGCGGGCCGCGATCAGTGACCACACAGTCGACCGCCAGGTCGTGTTCTTCACCGGGCACGTGGGGCACGACCTGTTCGTGGAAGCAGACGCCGATGGTCAGGCATTGCGGGCGCAGCAACGGCAGGAATTTGTCGTAAAAGCCACCGCCTTGGCCGAGCCGGTGACCCTCGGCGCTGAACGCAAGGCCAGGGACGAGGACGACGTCGATCTCACTCGGATCGGCCGTGGGGCCCAACGGCTCGCGAATACCAAACGAACCGACGCTGAACTCGCTGTCGTCGCCGATCTCGACGGCAACCATCTGCCGCGCCCTCGACCCGCGGCACGAGGGTGCGCACCCCGTCGGCGTGCAGCTGTTCGACCCACGGTTGCGTCTCTGGCTCGCCGGATGCGCCGAGGAAGGCCAACACACATCGGGCCTCACCGAGCAACGGAACAGCCGCCTCCCAGATCTGCTGCGATCGTTCAGGGCGATCGTCGAGCGAGCGGCGCAGCTGGCGCATTGCAGAACGCATCTGTTGCTTGTCTTGGCTGATCGATGCGGCCACGGGTTGACACGGTACCGACGGCTACAGTCGATATCGATGTCTAGCGATCACGACTTCGATCCCGCCCGCTACCGCCAAGTGCTCGGGCATTTCCCGACCGGGGTCACCATCGTCACCGGGATGGACGGCGAGATCCCGGCCGGTTTCACCATCGGTTCGTTCTCCTCGATCTCGCTCGAACCGCCACTGGTTGGCTTTTTCCCGCAGATCAGCAGTGAGACGTGGGACGCCATCGCCCCCTCGGAACGATTCTGCGTCAACATCCTCGGTTCGCATCAGGGCGCAGCCTGTTGGGACTTCGCCCGCCGCGATGCCGACGATCGCTTCGACAGCGTGGAATGGCAGCTCTCGCCAACCGGCAGCCCGATCCTCACGCAGTCGATCGCCTGGATCGATTGCCTCACCGAGTCCGTGCAAGAGATCGGCGATCATTACCTCGTCGTCGGGCGGGTGGTGGCGCTCAGCAACGTCGACGCCGATCCGTCGCCACTGGTGTTCTACCGCGGCAAGCTCGGCGAGTTCTCGCCCCTGGCCTCATGACCCGCGAGTCACGATTCGCCCTGGGCTTCGATCTCCTCGCCGTGCTGATCTTTGTCGCCATCGGTCGTCGCAACCACGACGAAGGCGGCAACGCCGTGCTCGAAGCATTGCGGGTCGCCGCGCCGTTCCTGATCGCCGCCGTTGGCACCTGGTCAGTGTTTCGCTTGTGGAACGATCCGTTCTCCCAACGCAGCGCGATCATCGTCTCGGTCGGAACCATTCTTGTCGGCATGGTGCTGCGCAAATTCGTCTTCGATCGCGGCACCGCGACCGCTTTCGTGATCGTTGCCACGGTCACGCTTGGTCTGCTGTTCAACGGCTGGCGAGCGGCCTGGCGCCACCGCCACCACAGCTGACATCAGCCGTCGCCCAGCTTTCCTGGCACGGCCGGTTTCACCCGTCTGAAATCAGGCGTGACGAGAACGCATGGTCAGGCCGGATCGGACTTGCGAAGCCACGACCTCGGGGCGATGGAAGACGTCCTCGTGCGTGAACGTGTACACGACGCGTCCAAGCTGGTTGAGGTCGCGGCGCCGTTGGGCGGCGTGTTGACGTTGGCGTGGGCTGGCATGAGCGATCTGGCCGTCGACTTCGACCACGAGGCAGCTTGGGCTGAAATCAAAGTCGACACGCGCGATCACCTTGCCATCGATCCGGTGCGGCACCTGCACCGCAGGTCGAGGTAAGCCAGCGAGTCGGCAGATGGCCAAGAAACGCCGCTCGAGGTGGTTGACTCCACCGCCGTCGATGAGCACCTCATCCAACAGCCGGACTCCGGACCGTCCCGAACCCCGATGTGCGGCGAGGCGTTTACGCAGAAACGGGAGCGAGATCAATCGGAGGTGAACCGCACTGTCGACTGCGTTCTCGAGCTCGCTTCGGGTGCACACGGACGCGAGATCAATGATCGTGCGCGTTGCACTTGTGCATCGGAACCCTCGTGCCAAGGCCAGATCAAGCCCCTTCAGTGGCGGCGCGCACGAGTGGAGAACGCCTCCTCTGAAGACTCGGTTGCGCTGCTCACGGGGCATGGTGATGTCGACATCATCCCCTTCGAACCCAGCAATCCCATGCAGCCGCGCAGCGCTGCGATGGCTGATTGCCGCACTTCCGCCGAGGTCGTTCAGCGCGATCTGTAACGATCGCAGCCAATCGGCGGGTTGACCGGGAAAGCTGAGGCTGCGCTCGCCGACGCGTTCAAGTCGAGCGCTCGCCACCCATCGGTGGATCTGGACTGCGCTGGCACCGGCATGACGAGCTTGACCACGCGACACGACACCGTGATGGGCCCTGGCGATGTCGGCGAGCCGGAGCAGCGTCGGATTCACCACCCGCTGAGTGCGCCGTTCGACCATTCGTCGGCAACGCTCGCCGTTCCTGTCACAAGCTATTTCATACGGGCGAAATTTCTCGTGACTAGAACGTGCGAGCGCCCGAGCGGTTACAGCGTGTTCGTGATCGCCCCGGTCTCGGCGCCCTGCACCAACTTGGCGTACTTGCCGAGCACCCCTCAGGTGTAGCGCGGAGCTAACGGCGACCCAACCTGACGACGACGAGCCAGTTCCTCGTCATCGACGAGCAGATCAAGGCTGTAGTTGTGCACATCGACACGGATGATGTCGCCGTCGTGGACGAAGGCGATCGGGCCACCGTCGACAGCTTCCGGGGCGACGTGGCCGATGCAGAAGCCCCAGGTGCCGCCACTGAAGCGGCCGTCGGTGACCAGCGCACAATCGTGCCCCGACCAGCGCCCTTCAGCGCCCCGGTGATCGCCAGCATCTCGCGCATCCCTGGGCCGCCCTTTGGGCCCTCGTAGCGGATGACGATCACGGTCCCTGGCTGGATCGACCCACAGAGGATCGCGGCCATCGCCCCGTCCTCGCCGTCGAACACCCGAGCCACGCCCTCGAACAACATCTGGTCGTGGCTCAACCCGGCGACTTTGACCACAGAGCCCCTCGGCGCCAGTGAGCCGGTGAGCACGTTGATGCCACCTTCGCTGTGCAACGGTTGATCGAGCGGATAGACGACAACACCATCGGGCCCAGGGGGGTCGATCAACGCCAGGTTCTCGGCGATCGTGCGCCCCGTGCAGGTCAGTGCGTCGCCGTGCAACAGACCGGCATCGAGCAGATGTTTCATCACCACTGGCACGCCACCGACGCGGTCGAGATCGCTCATGTGGAACTTGCCGCCAGGCTTCATGTCGGCGATGTGCGGCACCTTGGCGGCGATGCGGTTGAAATCCTCGAGTTCGAGCGCAACACCCGCTTCGTTGGCGATGGCCAACAGGTGCAGCACTGCATTCGTGGAACCGCCCAGGGCACTGGTCACGGCGATGGCGTTTTCGAACGCCTTCTTGGTCATGATCATGCGCGGCGTGATACCCAGGCGGAGCAGGTTGACCACCGCCTCTCCGGCCAGGCGGGCGTCGTCTTCACGGCGCCTATCGACGGCCGCCGGCGATGCGCTGCCGGGCAGGCTCATCCCCATCGCCTCGGCGATGGAACTCATCGTGTTGGCGGTGAACATGCCACCGCAGGCACCCTCGCCGGGGCACGCCTTGCGCTCGATCTGACCGAGTTCCTCAGCAGTGATCGGACCGAGGGCGCAGGCCCCGACCGCTTCGAAGACGCTGGTGATGTCGAGGGCGACGCCGTTATGGTTGCCCGGCAGGATGCTGCCGTTGTAGACGAAAACACTGGGCAGGTCGAGGCGCGCGGCGGCCATCAACATCGCCGGAATGCTCTTGTCGCACCCGGCCAGACCGACGAAACCGTCGAGGCGCTCGGCGTGCATCACGCATTCCACCGAGTCGGTGATCACTTCACGGCTGACCAACGAGGCCCGCATGCCTTCGTGGCCCATGCTGATGCCATCGCTGACGGTGATCGTGCCGAATTCCATCGGGAAACCGCCAGCGCTGCGCACGCCCTCTTTGACCCGCTCAGCGAGCTTGCGCAGCGTCATGTTGCATGGCGTGACCTCGTTCCAGGCGTTGGCCAGGGCGATCTGCGGCTTCTCCCAATCGTCGTCGGTCATACCGACGGCGCGCAGCATCGCTCGCGCCGGTGCCTTCTGGTTCCCGTCGGTCACATCGCGGCTGCGTGGCTTGAGGTCAGCGCTGGTGACGGACGAAGCTGCGGCCAAGATTTCAGAGGGATTGTCAGTGGGTTGCGACATGGGTGCAACGGTAGCAAGCAGGCGCTGGCTACCGTTGGGTCAATGAAGAAGGGCCATCACACGGCGACGCCGGCAGCGGTGGCGTTGACCCAGGCCAAGGTCGAGTTCTCGCTGCACGAGTTCGAACATCAGGCGATGGAACGTGGCTTTGGACTCGCCGCCGCACAGACACTGGGTGTCGAACCAGAGAGGGTCTTCAAGACGCTGTTGGCCGCTACTGAGGATGCTCCGACGCCAGCGGCGGTGGCGATCGTGCCGGTGAGCAAGCAACTCTCCCTGAAGTCGCTGGCTCACACGCTCGGCTGCAAACGGGTGGAAATGTGCGACCCAAAGGTCGCCGAACGGCTCACCGGCTACGTCGTTGGCGGCATCAGTCCCTTCGGACAACGGCGCCAACTGCCAACCGTCATCGACGAGACCTGCCTGTTGTTCGACACCATCTTCGTCTCCGGCGGGCGGCGCGGCCTGGACATCGAGATCGCTCCGCAGGCGCTTGTCGCTATGTTGCAGGCCATCGTGGCCGCCATCGCTGTCTAGCCCGGCTCATCTCGGGCAGTGCTTATCTGTCGCTGCGCAGTTGCGCGGCGACCCGACGCAAGCGTGTACGCGGCGAGGGATGGGTCTGTTCGAGCTTGCCCCGCCATCCGCTCGGTGGTGCCTGACGTGGCTCCTCGGCGACGCGCCGCAGGGCAACGGCCAACTCTCGACCAAAGCCCATCGACACGGCGCGGCGATCAGCATCGAGCTCGGAGCGCTGCCCGACGGTGTTGGCGATGGCGTTACTGAGCATCAGACCAGCGAGAAAGATCCAAGAGAACGCCTGCAACACACGGCCGAGGCCACGACCGAGGGTGGTCAGCACCGACGAGTTCGACGCAAAACTTGACGTCGCTGCGGTGGCCACGTTTTGTAGAAAGAAGCCAATCTCGGCGAGCACGAAGATTGGCAGGCTGAGCCACTGGCGCAGCGACAGCGCCACCGTATGCATGCCGAGATGGTGGGCGAGCTCGTGGGCCAAGACACCGACCATCTCGTTGCGTGGCAGCGTGTCGATGGCGTAGGAGGTGACCACCACGAGGCTGCCGCCGCAGGCGAAGGCATTCAGCTCCTCCGACTCGATCACCGCCAATTGAAAGCGTCGTTGGGAGACATGGGACTGTTGCGCCACGCTTCGCCATGCAGGTTCCAGGCGAGCTGCCTGGGCCTTCGTTGCTCGGCGTGCGCCGAGTAAGCGCATGACGATCACCGATTGCAATGGCGAGTAGAACATGACCGCCCCAGCGGCGAGATAACCGCCGGCGAAGGCCCACAGCGGCACCTGCCAGAAGACATGAATCGGCCACCAGAACACCGCGAGGGCAAGGATCCACATCGGAATCGTGGCCAACACGGGAACCAGCGCCGACACAGCCGAACCATCGATCCCTCGTTCGCGCCTGCGGTCAAGCATCCTGAACTCTGTATTCCCTTCCAGGTCGCCGATGCTTCACGCTAGTTCATCCGCCGCTCGGCCGCCACCGCCCGCGCAGAGAAACATTGCGCCGCCAAACACACTCCGTGACGAATCGCCCGACGGATGCCGGAAAGGCTCAAGATTTCCTCAGCATTCCCACGCTGCGCGGCCCGAGATGACCGATCGTCAAGTTTGTTCCAAGAATTGCGATTTCGGCTGCCGTTGGGTCGTATCGCCTCGTCAACCGCCGATGAACAAGAGGGAACGAATCGCAGGAGATAGTGGAAACAGAGCTCGGGCAAGCACAGCGGAGAGCACCTACGGACGGCGACGCCGTCATCGCGACGCGCCCAGATCCTGCAGCGATGCTCGTTGACGCCCGTGCTGTGGAGCAGGCCGATCCGTCAGCGGCCCGGCTTCTGGCGCAACAGGCGCGGCTGCTGGCCCACTCCCAGGGCGACGTTGTCGTCGAGACCGAGGCGTTCTACCGGCTGGCCGCCATCGCCTACTACAGCGACCGTCATGAAGAGGCCTTCGGCTTGGCCATCGAGGCTGCCAGCATGGCCAAGAAACATCAGATGTCGCCTGTCGAGGCTGAGGCTCGCAACCTGTTGGCGATCATCCACTTCGATGCTGGCAACCATTCCGAAGCCCTGGCCTGCGGCTTGCGGGCATTGGAGATCGGCCAAGCGTCCGACAACAAATCCGGGCTGGGCAATACCCTGAATACGTTGGCAGCGATCCACAAAGTGCTCGGCGACACCGATCGCGCCCTGGCCACCTATGAGGCCGCGCTGACGATCAACCGCCAGCTGGCTCAACCGGAATTCGATGCCTTGACCCTGTCGAACATGGCCGAGATTCATGCCGACCGTCGCGAATTCTTGCTGGCAGTGAGCTTTGGCGAGCGCGCCCTCGAGCTGTGCCGCACGCATGCTCCCAGCTTTCTCCCCGGAGCCCTGTCCAACTTGGCTGTGGCCTATGCCGAGCTCGACGACCATGGCCACGCGGAGACCTATTTCAATGAGGCCGAGCGTTTGATCGGCAACGTGAGTGTCGCATCGGGCGTCAACGGCGACGACACCTTGGCGCTGCAACGCGTCGCCTACAGCTCACAACGAGCACGTTGGGAATTACTACGGTCGGATGACGTTGAGGCCGAAGCCCAACTCCGCGCCGCCCTGGAACAGGCCCGGATGTGCCGCTCTCGCCGCCACGAGTTAGACGCCCACTATCAGCTTGCCCTGCTCTGTCAGCGGGTCGGCCGTCTCGACGAAGCAATCGAGCACCACCTTCAGCGCTTCGAGGTCAACGAGCAGATCTTCAACCAGGGCGCCGACCTGCGCATCAAGACCTTGCAGATCGCCCACGACACCGAGCAGTCTCGCCAACAGGCCGAGATCCTGCGGCTGCGCACGAGCGAGCTGGAGTCGCTGGTTCGCGCCCGCACCCAACGCTTCGAGGACTTTCAGATCGAGGCGTTTCAACGGCTCGCCCTGCTCAGCGACTATCGCCTCGGTGATGATTCGACGCACAGCCTCGGCGTCGGTGACCTCGCCGCCGATATCGCCCATGAACTGCAAGCCGAGGTCGATTGGTGCGAGCGGTTGCGTCTTGCGGCCAGGCTCCACGACATCGGCAAGATTGCTGTGCCCGACGAGATCTTGTTCAAAAAGGCCGTGCTGTCGCCGGAGGAGTTCGAGCGGATGTCACGCCACACGATCGACGGTGCCAGCGTGCTGGCTGGATCGACGTCGCCGATCGTGCAGTTGGCTGAGGAGATCGCCCTCGCCCACCACGAACGCTGGGACGGCAGCGGCTATCCGAACCGTCGCAGCCACCGAGAAATCCCTCATTCGGCGCGGATCACCGCGGTCGCCGACGTCTTCGTGTCACTCGTCGCCGAGGCACCGTACCGCCAGGCGTGGACGCCCTCAGAGGCCGTTCGATTCGTCATCGATCGAGCGCGACTCTCGATTCGACCCCGAGGTAGTGGACGCCTTTCTGCGCATCATGGTTCGCCGCTACCCCGACCTCAACTTCTCCTCGGTCAACACCCAGCGCGCCCGACACCCCGTTTGAGTTCCTACACTCCGCCTGTGTATCCCGCTCGGCAGAGACGAATCGACAGCCGCCAGCGGCCTGCCAGATGGCACCTCGAACCGCTGCGTATCGAGGAGCTGGAATGCATCAACTGCGACCGTTGCATTCCAGCGTGCCCTCCCCAGTTCGGGGCGATCGTCAAGTATGAGATCGATGTCGTCATCATCCCGGAGCTGTGCAGCGGCTGTGACAAATGCCTGGCGGCATGCCCGGTTGACTGCATTTATCCGTTCCCGAACTGGGAAACAATTGGCTACCCGAACGAATGGTGGAGCATCATCAGCTAGAAATGACGTATGACAGCAGCCATCATGGCCGGGGCAGAACCCTGGTCGTTCGTTGCCGACGACAGCACTAGCGGGGCGTTGGTTCTTCATGGTTTCACCGGCAACCCCGGCTCGATGCGCGGGCTCGCCGAGGCTTTGGCAGCAGACGGTTCGCACGTCGAACTGCCACTGCTGGCGGGACACGGCACCGCCATGGAAGACATGTTGGACACCACCTGGGCCGATTGGACGGCATCCGTTGATGCGGCCTACGAACGGCTTCGCCAGCGCTGCGACCGCATCGTCGTCGCCGGGTTGAGCATGGGTGGAACACTCGCCCTGTGGGTCGCCGCCCGCCGCCCCGACGTGTGCGCGCTGATCTGCATCAACCCAGCGACGCAGCCGCAGCCCGACGAGCTGCTCGTGGGCGCTCAGGCGATGCTCGACGGCGGCACGATCGTGATCCCAGGGATCGGTTCCGACATCGCCGATCCCGATGTGACCGAGAACTCCTATCCGGGGACACCGCTACCTTGCCTGATCAGTTTCGCCAAAGACGGTCTGGCCACGTTGCACAACGATTTTGCGACGATGACCATGCCGCTGCTGCTGATGACCTCGCCGCAGGATCATGTCGTCGACCCGGTGCAGAGTGATTTCCTGGCGGCCAACTACGGTGGTCCCGTGACCAGAATCAGCTTGCAGCGCAGCTACCACGTCGCCACCCAGGACTATGACCGCGAGTTGATCTTTGCCGAATCGGTCGCCTTCGCCGCGAAGATGTGCCGATGAACTGGGCGAGTTTTCCAAGCCCGCCATCGAACACGCTAGAACTGGGCCCGCTGACCATCCACTTCTACGGGATCATGATCGCCCTTGGTGTCGTCGCCGGCATCAAACTGCTCGGCAACCGTCTGGTTCGCAGGGGCATCGGCTCGCTCGACGACGCCAACTCCATCGGGTTGTGGGGCGTCTTGGGCGGCGTCATCGGCTCACGGCTCTATCACGTGGCGACTGACTGGTCGAAGTTCTCCGACAACCTCAGCAATATTCCCAAGATTTGGGAAGGTGGACTGGGGATTCCCGGAGGGTTGCTCGGCGGGGTGTTGACGGCTTACTTCGTCGCCCGTCGGCGTGGCGTTTCAGCGCCGTCGTTGCTCGATGCGGGGGCACCTGCCCTTCCTTTGGCTCAGGCCATCGGCCGGTGGGGCAACTGGTTCAATCAAGAACTCTTCGGTCGGCCAACCACCCTGCCGTGGGGCGTGCAGATCGATCCGGAGTATCGCCCTGACGAATATCTCGATTCGTCCGCCTTTCATCCCACGTTCCTGTACGAGTCGTTGGGCAACCTTGCGTTGTGCGGCTTGCTGTTGTTCCTCGACCGGCGCTTTGTGGTCGCCCGCGGCAAGCTCTTCGCCCTTTACGTGCTCGGGTATGGGGTCTTGCGCTTTATCGTCGAGGGGATGCGCACCGATCCGGCAAAAGATGCTGGCGGGCTGCGCCTCAACCAGTGGGTCGCGCTGGCGGCAATCGCCGGCTCGCTGCTCTATCTGTTGATCGCCCGCAACCGACCGGCGCCCGTGCCAGCGATACCGGTCGAAGTTGACGAAGGTGCCGACCCAGCTGAACTGGACGACGTGCCCACGCCCGAGCCTTGATTACGGTCGTAGAATCGTCCGGGTGTCTGAACGGATCACCCCTGCCGATGTCCTCAAGGTCGCCAAGCTGGCGCGCCTCGACCTCCCGCCCGAACGGTTGCAGCGAACGACCGAACAACTGGACGGGATGCTCGAACACTTCGCCGACCTCGATGCGCTGGACCTTGCCGACGTTGCACCGATGACCCAGCCGTATCCGCTGACCAACGTCTTTCGCGACGACGTCGAGCGCGCCTGCCTCGATCGTGACGAAGTGCTCGCAGCAGCTCCCGCAGCGCAGGATGGTCGCTTCCGGGTACCGCCGATTCTTGGTCTCGACTCGTGAGCGAGCTGAGCGCCCAGCAGATTGCCAGCGCCGTTCGCAGCGGGCAGGCCCGCGCCAGCGATGTGCTGGAAACCCACCTGGCGCGCATCGCCAGCAGCGAAGCGCAGATCCACGCCTTCAACTTGGTCACCGCCGAGCAGGCCCGTGAACGTGCCGAGCAGATCGACGCCGTCGTCGCCGCTGGCGGCGACCCGGGTCCGCTGGCTGGTGTGCCGGTGGCCCTGAAAGACAACATGTGCACCCGTGGGGTGGCCACCACATGCTCGTCGAAGATGCTCGCCGGGTGGAAGCCACCGTACGACGCTGAGGTGGTTCGCCGCCTGGCCAATGCTGGCGCGGTGATCGTCGGCAAGACCAACCTCGACGAGTTCGCCATGGGTTCGAGCACCGAAAACAGCGCCTTCGGCCCGACGCGCAACCCGCGCAACCTCGATCGCGTTCCCGGCGGATCGAGCGGCGGCAGTGCGGCCGCCGTCGCTGCCGGGTTCGCGGCGGTCAGCCTGGGCAGCGATACCGGCGGATCGATCCGCCAACCCGCTGCGTTGTGTGGCGTCGTTGGGGTCAAACCGACCTATGGCTACGTCAGCCGGTTCGGCCTGGTGGCTTTTGCCAGTTCCCTCGATCAGATCGGGCCATTCGCCAACAACGTCGTCGACGCCGCGCTGATGCTCGACGTCATCGGCGGTTACGACCCACAGGATTCGACGTCGATCCCCGTCGAGCACCCGTCGTTGGTCGAGGCCTGTAACCGCGGCGTCGAAGGTCTGCGCGTTGGGCGCATCGTCGATCTCCCTGCGGGAGCCGACCCGGATGTCAACGAACGTCTCGAAGCTGCCTTTGCCGCCCTGCGCGACGCCGGGGCGACGATCGTCGATGTCACCGTTCCGGCCTTCAGCTATGGCCTCAGCGCTTACTACTTGATCGCACCAGCGGAAGCGAGCAGCAACCTTGCCCGCTACGACGGCGTGCGTTATGGCCTGCGTGTCGACGCCGTCGACACCAACGCGATGTACAACGCCTCGCGCAGCGCCGGTTTCGGCGAAGAAGTGCAGCGGCGCATCATGCTCGGTACCTATGCTCTCAGCGCTGGCTACTACGACGCCTACTACGGCAAGGCGCTGAAGGTTCGCCGGCTGATTCACGACGATTTCGAGCGGGCCTACGAGCACGCCGACGTGTTGTTGACCCCCACCTCGCCGACCGTGGCCTTCCCCTTCGGCGCCAAGACGGACAACCCGCTGGCGATGTATCTGTGCGATACCTACACCATCCCCACCAATCTCTCCGGCCATCCGGGGATGAGCGTGCCCTTTGGCACCGGCACCGACGACCTGCCCGTGGGCATCCAGGTGCTGGCCGGCACGCTTGGCGAGGAGCAGATGTTTGCCGCCTCGATGGCCCTTGAGCGGGCGATGAGCGGCCAGGGATCGGCGGTGGCGGCATGAGCGCCGTAACCACGCCTTCCACAGCAGATTTGATCGACGGCTGGGAGCTGGTCGTCGGCCTCGAGGTGCACGTCGAATTGGCCACGGCCACCAAGTTGTTCAGCTCGAGCCCGAACCGCTTCGGCGACGAGCCGAACACCAACATCGACCCCGTCACCCTCGGCCTGCCCGGAGCGCTGCCGGTGCTCAACCGCCAGGCCGTCGAACTGGCGATGCGCATCGGCTTGGCGCTGAACTGCACCGTGCGGCCGAGCACCTTCCATCGCAAGAACTACTTCTACCCGGACATGCCCAAGGCCTACCAGATCAGCCAATACGACGAGCCTTTGAACGTCGACGGGTTCCTCGCCCTGCCCGACGGCACACGCATCGGGGTGGAGCGCGCCCACCTCGAAGAGGACACCGGCAAGAGCACCCACCTCGGCGGTGGCGGTGGACGGATCCACGGCAGCACCCATTCGTTGATCGACTTCAACCGGGCAGGCGTGCCGCTCGTGGAGATCGTCTCTCGGCCGGACATCCGCACATCGGAGCAGGCCCGCCAGTACGTCAGCGAGTTGCGCGGCATCCTCGTCGCCGTCGGGGCCAGCGACGCCAAGATGGAGGAAGGCAGCATGCGCTGCGACGCCAATGTCAGCGTCCGCCAACCGGGCGCACCCCTGGGAACCCGCTGCGAGATCAAGAACGTCAACAGCATCCGCTCGCTTGGGCGGGCCATTGAATACGAGGCACGTCGCCAGATCGCGCTGATCGAGGGCGGCGAGTCCGTGCGTCAGGAAACGCGCCACTGGGACGAGAACGATGGCCGCACGCACACCTTGCGGGTCAAGGAAGATGCCGACGATTACCGCTATTTCCTCGAACCGGACCTTGTGCCTTTGGCCCCATCGCCCGAGTGGATCGAGGCGGTGCGCCAGGCGCTGCCGCCGCTGCCGAGCGCGGCGGCGCAGCGCGCTGGCCGAGGCCACGGGGGCTGCTGCCGACAGCGAGGCGGTGATGTCGGTGGTCGAGCGCGGCCAGGACGGTTACGTTCACGCCGTCGCTGCCGCGGGCGGCGACGCTGGGCGAGCGTTGATCTACGTCAAAGAAGCCTTCGCCGAGTTGGGCACCGAACCGGCAATTCCCGCCGCCGATGTCGCCGCGCTCACCGTCTTGGAACTCAGCGCGGCAATCACCGCCACGCAAGCCAAGACAGTGTTGGCAGAGATCGTCGCCCACGGTGGCGGCGACGCCAAGGCGATCGCCGCCGCCAAAGGCTTCGAGGCGATGGACACATCGGTGGTCGAAACCCTTGTCGATGACGTCATCGCCAACGATCCAGCCGCCTGGCAGAAGTTCGTTGGTGGCGACGACAAGACGATGGGTGCCCTCGTCGGCGCGGCGATGAAGGCCTCGCGGGGCAAGGCCGACGGTAAACAGGTCACTGCCCTGCTCCTGTCGCGCCGCTCCGCCGCCCAGTAACAGCTCATTTGCCTACAATCGGTCCATGGCTTTCGCGCAGCATGGAGATTGTCGGCTCTATTTCGAGACGTTCGGCGACGCCGACCGTCCGGCGCTGCTACTGGTCAATGGCCTGGGCTCACAATGTGTCAACTACGACGAACGGTGGTGTCAGATGTTCGCCGACACCGGGCTGTTCGTCATCCGCTTCGACAACCGTGACGTCGGCTTGTCGAGCTGGTTCGATGACGCCCCACTCGATGAACTCGGCCGCGCCTATGAGGCTCGCGCCCTGGCTGATGATGCCATTGCCGTGCTCGACGCCGCCGGGGTCGATCGGGCCCACATCCACGGTGTGTCGATGGGCGGATCGGTGGTACAGCGGATGGCGATCCTGCACCCGCGACGTGTCAAGTCGATGATCTCGGTGATGTCGGCCACCGGGGAAGCGGATTACACGACGCCAAGCAACGAGGCAATAGCCCATCTGATGGCCCCACCGGCGACGTCTCGCGAGGGCTACGTCGAGGAGTGGATCAAGGGCCTACGGATCTGGGGCAGCCCGGTCTTTGCCGACGAGGCCCGCTGGCGTTTCGAGGCCGAGCGCGCCTTCGATCGCGCATACAACCCTGCTGGCCCGGGGCGTCAGCTGGCGGCGTTGGTCGCTGGCCCGCCGACCGCCCCTGATCTCGGTTCGGTGAGCGCACCGACCCTGGTGATCCATGGCACTGCCGACACGTTGATCCCGCCTGCCGGCGGAAGGCGCACGGCGCAATTGATTCCTGGGGCGCGCTTCGAACTGATCGAAGGCATGGGCCACGATTATCCGCCGGGCCTGTGGCCGCTGTGGACGACGTTGGTCGTCGATTTCGTCAACGAGGTCGAGGCAGGCGAACGGACCAACGCCTTCGGCTGAATCGGTCAGCTGTCGACGTGAATGCGCGGCGTGTCGGCCAGCAGGCGTCGGGTGTACTCCTGCTGCGGGTTGTGCAACACCTCTGCCACCGGGCCGAGTTCGACGATGCGGCCCTGCGACATGACGGCGACGCGTTGTGCCAGCGAGGCGACCAACGGCAGGTTGTGGGTGACGAAGAGCATCGACAGGCCGAGCTCGCGTTGCAGGTCGGTGAGCAGGTCGACGATCGAGGCTTGGACCAGAACATCGAGGGCCGAGGTCACCTCGTCGCAGATCAGCACCGCTGGTTTGCTGACGAGGGCTCGGGCGATGGCCACCCGCTGGCGCTCGCCGCCGGACAGTTGATCCGGGTAACGGTTGGCATAGGCCGCGGTGAGCGACACCTGGCCAAGCGTTTCGGCAACCACTCGTTTGGCGTCGGCACTCGACATCCCGGCAATGCGCAACGGCCGTTCCACCGAGTCGCCGATCGTGCGCCGCGGGTGTAACGACGAGTACGGATTCTGGAAGACGTACTGCACCTTCAGCCGATCGGCGACACTGCGATCGCGAGCCGACTTAGCCAGCGGGCTGCCGAGCAGCGAGATGTTCCCGGTCCACTCGCGGTGCAACCCACCGATTGAGCGCGACAGCGTCGATTTTCCCGATCCTGATTCCCCAACCAGGGCAACGCACTCGCCGCGCCCGATCGAGAAGTTGGCGTCGAAGACGATCTTCGCTGCGCCATATCCGGCGTCGACACCATCGACGACGAGCACCGGCGCGGCGACATCGATTGCCCGTGTGGCGCTGGCAACGTGATTGGCTAAGCGGGCGGGCACCTCGAAGGGATGGAAACAGCGCACGACATGCTCGCCGATCGACCCATCGCCGACCGATCCATCGCCGATCGATCCATCGCCGATCGATCCATCGCCGATCCGGCCGTCGCCGACGGGGCTGCTCGCCGGGCTGCTGGCCGGGAACTCGCTGCGGCAGCGATCGTCGGCCAGGTCACAACGCAACGCGAAGGCACAACCGGTGGGGCGCAGGCCTGGCGCCGGGGCCCGACCACCGAGACCAACGATTGCCCGATTGGCGTCCATGTCTGGAGCGGCAGCGGTGAGGTAACGGGCATAGGGATGAGCCGGGTTGTCGAACAGTTGCCTGGTCGGCCCGATCTCGACGATGCGACCGGCATACATCACGGCGACCCGGTCGGCGAGATTGGCGACAACGGCAAGATCGTGAGTGACGTACAACCCGGCGACGCCGTGGTCGCGTGCCAGCCGTCGGATCGTCTCCAACACGTGGACCTGAGTACTGACGTCGAGCCCGGTGGTCGGCTCGTCGAGCACGATGACCGCCGGGCGACAGGCGAAAGCCAGCGCCAGCCCGACGCGTTGTTGCTGACCGCCGGAAAGCTGGTGCGGATACCGCGCCAAGAATTCGTCGTTGTCGGGCAGCAACACGTCGCGCATCACCTCGCGCACCCGTTCCTCGCGCTCGGCGGAGGAGTTGCCAAAACCGTGGCTGGCGAGTACTTCGCGCAGCATCGAACCGATGCGCCGAGCCGGGTTCAATGCCGAGCCAGGATCCTGGGGCACATAGGAGACGAGTTCGCCGCGTGCCGAGCGCAACTCGGCACCGTCAAGATCGCTGAGCACCGTCGTGCCGATGGTGATGCGCCCATGACGGCGGTGAACACCACGACGGGTGTGGTTGAGCACGGCGAGGCCGACGGTGGTCTTGCCGGAGCCCGACTCGCCGACCAGTCCAAGGATCTCGCCTGGCCGCAATTCGATGCTCACCTCGTCGACGATGTCGTCGCCGCTGGCGGCGACGTCGAGCCGCAGATCCTCGATTCTCAAAATCGCCGAGCTCATCCTTGCGCCCTGCCGCGGTCGATGCCGCTGATCGTTCTGGCCAAACCATCGGCGATAAAGCCGGTGC
This sequence comes from uncultured Acidimicrobiaceae bacterium, assembly GCA_963732585.1. Lineage (GTDB taxonomy): Bacteria > Actinomycetota > Acidimicrobiia > Acidimicrobiales > Ilumatobacteraceae > WLMZ01. Next base: position 326,660 of record CAVSZY010000001.1, read on the forward strand.
CGATCGTCAACAGGGCGATGGCGATCGCCGGTAGGGCCACACCCCACGGTTGCACGTTGAGCGCCCCCTGGTTTTCCTGAATCATGCGACCCCAATCGGCACCGTTGACCTTGGTGGAAAACCCGAGAAAGCCGAGGCCGGCGATAATGCCGACGGCGTAGGTCAAACGCAGGTTGGCTTCGACCAACAAGGGCCCGCTGACGTTGGGCAACAGCTCACGGGTGATGATCCGCGTTCGGCTTTCGCCGAGCGCTTCGGCCGCCGAGACGAAATCGCGCTGCACCACCTCGAGGGCGGTGCCGCGCACGATGCGGGCGATGCGCGGCATCGTCGTGAAGCCGACGATGAGCACGATCAACCATGACTTGGCCCCGACGGTGGTCAAGGCAACCAGCGCGATCAGTAACTGCGGGAAGGCGAGGATGAGATCCATCGTGCGCATCAAGATGTTGTCGACGGCGCCGCGCGAGTAGGCGGCGACGAGGCCGATGGTCACGCCGGTCAGCAAGCCAAGCAAGGTCGCCAAGACGGCCATCGTGATGATCGAACGGCCACCAAACAGGAACCGGGAGACGATGTCTTGCCCGAAATAGTCGGTGCCGAGACGAGTGCCGTCGATGGCCCGGGTGAAGGGTTTACCGACGAATTCCTGCTCGCCGAATGGGGCGACGAACGGCCCGACGATGGCGATGCCGACCAGCAACAGCACCAACAACAGCCCAAAACGGGTGCGCCACAAGCGCAGCGCGGCACGCCACACGCCGATCGGCGCAGTGTCAACGGTCGCCGCGCTCATTGCAGAGCCGTGCGCAATCGGGGCGTCACCAAAATGGTGACGACGTCGGCGATCAGGTTGGTGAATACGTAGATCATGGCGATGAACATGGCGATGAACTGCACCACCGGGGCGTTGGCCACCGGTATCGCGTCGCGCAAGGCGATGCCCAGGCCAGGGAAGTTGAACAACGATTCAACGATCACGACGCCGGCGGCGAGGTAGGCGACGTTGAGGGCGATGACCTGGATCGTTGGTCCAAGAGCATTTGGGAAGGCGTGACGCCAGAGCACGGAACGCTCCGACAATCCGGACAATCGGGCCATCTCGACGTAGTCGCTCTCCAGCACTTCGATCATCGCCGCGCGCATCGTGCGCGCGACGTGCGGGGTGACCGCCAGGGTCAGGGTGAGCACGGGAAGGATCAGGCCGTCGAGATCGCTCCACGGCGCCTCGCCAGGGCGGATACGGATCACCGCCGGGAAGATGTGCCACACGGTGGTGCCGAACAGCAAGATCAGGATTGCGCCGACAACGAACTCTGGAAGCGAGGCCAGCACCAGCAGTTTGATCGAGACGATGCGGTCCATCCAGCCGTCACGGCGTAAAGCGATGTAGCCGCCGATGACGATCGACAGTGGAATGGAGACGATGGAGGCGACGAACATCAAGAACAGCGAGTTCTTGATGCGGTCACCGAGAAATTCGAGCACCGGCTTTTCGTTGGTGAACGACACGCCGGGATCGCCGGTGAGGATGCCTTTGACCCATTCCAAATAGCGGGTCAGCATCGGGCGATCAAGGCCGAATTGTGCCCGCTTGGCAGCGACAACCTCGGGCAGCGCCTCGCGCCCCAGGCTTCGTTTGATCGGGTCGCCGAGCACGTTGGTCAGCGCGAAGACGACGATCGAAACGACGATCAGCGTCAGCACACCGAGCAGCACGCGGCGCAAGATGAACTTCCAGATGGCGATGGTTTGCCTCGTTTCGGATAGGGCCGCGCCGCAGCGCCCGCGCGAACGCGGGCGCCGCAGCGACAAAGGCAGGATTTACGTGTCGAGCCAGATGTGCTTGAAACCGCGACCGTAGTGATCGAGGTTGAGCACGTTGGGGCGCGCCTCAAAGCCCTTGACGTAGTCGGCGTGAGCATCGAGCAGATTGTTGAACACGGGGATGATGAAGCCACCCTCGTCGTACTCCTCCTGCTGCATCTGACGCACGATCTCCAGGCGCTTGGCGTCGTCGGTTTCGGCGATGGCCTGCTTGTAGAGTTCGGCGAAATCCGAACCTTCCTGCGGCCAGTGGGTCTCGGGATAGGTCGAATCCTTCAGCGAGCCAGCGGCCACCTGGTTGAGGTACGGGCGGGTACCCCAGAAGCTGGTGGCGAACGTGCGCTTGGTGTACTGGTCGCCCCAGTATTCACCACCGTCGAGGACGCGGGCATTGACCGTGATTCCCGCTTCCTTGGCCTGTTCGGCAAAGGCGGCGATCATCTCCGGCAAACCAGCGGTGTCGTCGGGAGCGAAGAGGTCGATGGTCATGCCCGCTTGCCCTGCTTCTTCGAGCAGAGCTTTGGCGGCGGCGATGTCCTGCTTGCGCTGCGGGAACTCCTTCGGATAGCTGGCGTCGAGGCGCCCGTAGACGTCGTTACCGACGCTGCCGTAGCCCGACAACACCCGCTCGACCATCTCCTCACGATCGACAATCAAGCGCATGGCCTGACGAACGCGGACGTCGTCGAACGGTGCCTGGTCGACAGCCATCGTCATCGTCAGCCAGCTGCCGGCCTGCGATTCGAGCACGACGAGACCGCTGCCGGTCACCGAGGCGGCCTGGGCGAACGGCAGGTCGATCACCGTGTCGACCTCGCCAGAGGTCAAGGCGTTGACCAATGCCGCGGCATCGGCGAAGTCGATGATCTGCACCTCGTCGAGATACGGCATGCCCTCGCCCCAATAGTTCGGGTTGCGCACGTGCACGCTCTCCGAACCGGGTGTGAAGCTTTTCAGCATGAACGCACCGGTGCCGACCTGCTCGGCATCTTCGCGGGCATAGCCCACCGGCACGATCGTCGCTGCGTACTCGGCCAGGCCGGTGAGGAACGTCACCGCTGGCTGCAGCAGTTTGATCTCCACGGTTCGGTCGTCGATCTTCGACAGTCCGTTGACGTCGAGCAACGTTGCCAATGCTGGTGCCAGCTTGAGATCCGGGTCGAGGCGACGCTGGAAGGAGTAGATCACGTCGTCGGCAGACACGGTCTTGCCGTTGTGGAAGGTGATCCCATCCTTCAGGCGGATCACGTAATGATCGGCTGCCTTGGTTTCGATTTCCTCGGCCAGGCCGTGGGTGTAGACCACGTTGAAGTCGTCGTCGTAGTTGACGAGCCCTTCCCAGCCGGCCACGAGGCGGGCCTGGTCGGCCTTGGTGGTGATCGTCTGCGCGTCGATGATGTCGTTGGTGCTGCCGACGACGCCGATGCGCAGCGTTCCCCCTGTCTTGATACCGTTCGGCGCTTGCGCTGCGGTGACCGCTGGCGCGTTGGTCGCTACCGGTGCCGACGTGCCGACGGGAGCGGATGTTCCGGCCGGCGCCGAGGTGCCAGCGGGTGCAGCCGTTCCGGGCGCAGCGGTGCCAGGGCTGGCAGCTTTATCGCTGCCACAGGCGGCGAGCACTGCTGCAGCCCCCGTGCCGATCAGGAATCGTCGGCGGTTTAGCGCCCCCGACGGTATCCACAACTGTCGTTCTGAATGATTCATGGTTCCCCTTCCCCCAAATGTGTTGTTGCCGGAACTGCCGGCGCAGTGGTGGATTTTGTATTCGGCGAGATTCTCGCAGACTCTGTCATAGCGGGTGACGAAAATGGTGCACGCAGCGCGGCGAGCGTCGTTCCTGCGCCCCATGTATTGTCTTCCAGGGCAAGCAGGAAGGCGCCGACGTTGCGGTCGCGTATCCGTTCCAACTCGCGTGTGCTGTAGGCACCGGACTGCTCGTCCGATTGTTTGGCGATGGTGTCGATCAAGGTGTCTGTCAGCTCTGGTGTGTCCATCAGCTTGGTCCACGGCCAGCTCAGGCACTCACCGAACTGGCTGATGAAATGGCGCATGCCACCCTCGCCACCGGCGATGCGATAGGTCTCGAAGAGGCCCATCTGCGCCCACCGCAGCCCGAAGCCATAGCGGATGGCGTCGTCGATTTCGGCCGTGGTGGCGATGCCGTCGTTGACCAGCCACAGCGCCTCACGCCACACCGCTTCCAAGAGCCGATCGGCGATATGCGCGTCGATCTCGGCGCGCACCACTAGCGGGTGCATACCCAAGGCGCTATACCACTGGCGGGCGTGCTCGACCACCGCCGGGTGGGTGTGTTGGCCGGCGACGATTTCGACCAGCGGCAGCAGGTAGACCGGGTTGAATGGGTGAGCGACGATTAGGCGCTGGGGATGCGTCAACGGCTCGGCGAGCACGCTGGGGCGGAACCCGGAGGTCGACGAGGCGATCAACCCCTGCGGGCTCAGCGCGTCGTCGATGGCCGCCAGGGTTGCGTGTTTGAGGTCCAAGCGTTCCGGCACGCTCTCGATCGCGGCGACGGCACCGGCGCAGGCCGACTCGATGGAGTCGCACATCGTCAGCGTGCCGAGCGCCGGTGGCGCGGCATCGAGTTCCTCCCAGGCGATTTGGGCGTTGGCCAGCACCTCGCCGAGCACCCGTTGCGCCGATGGCGACGGGTCGAAGGCGCGCACATCGATGCCGCGCAGCCGCAAGCGTGCCACCCAACCGGCGCCGATCACGCCGCAGCCGATGACGGCGACCGACCCGTGAGCATGAGTGCTGCTGGTTGCCATCAACGCTTCACCAGGCCGAGCTGCTGGCGGACCTCGGCGGGACCGGTAATCGCGAATCCGAGGCGATCGAGAATCTCCACAGCCCGGGTGACCAGCGCAGCGTTGGTTGCCAGTTGGCCGCGGTCGAGGTAGAGGTTGTCCTCCAGGCCGACGCGGATGTTGCCACCGGCGATCGCCGCCAAGGCGACGTATTCCATCTGCAATCGCCCCAGCGAGAACGCGCTCCACGTCCAGTCCTTGGGCACGTTGTTGACCATCGCCATGAAGGTATTGAGATCAGGCGGGGCACCCCAAGGCACCCCCATGCACAGTTGGATCATCGCCGGCTCGTCGATCAGGCCGGCCGCCACCAAAGCCTTGGCCTGCCACAGATGGCCGGTATCGAACGCTTCGATCTCCGGGCGCACGCCGAGGGCTTGGATCTGGCGGGCCATCTCCTTGAGCGTCGCCGTGGTGTTGGTCATCACGTAATCGCTCTCACCGAAGTTCATCGTGCCGCAGTCGAGGGTGCAGATCTCCGGCAGCAGGCGGCGGACGTGATCGAGCCGTTCGCTGGCCCCGACCATGTCGGTGCCCTCGGCAGCGGGTGGCAGCGGCTGCTCGACGGAACCGAACGTCAGGTCGCCGCCCATCCCCGCAGTCAGGTTGATGACGACGTCGACGTCCGACGACCGAACCCTGTCGACAACCTCTTTGTACAAAGCGGTGTCTCTCGATCCGACCCCAGTCTGCGGGTCGCGCACATGGATGTGCACGATCGCCGCACCCGCCTGGGCTGCAGCGATGCAGTCATTGGCGATCTGTTGCGGTGTGACGGGCACACGATCGCTTTTGGCGGTGGTGGCTCCGCTGCCGGTGACGGCACAGGTGATGAACACGGACTTGCTCATGCAAAAACGACCTCAAGGTGGCTGGGGCGGGAGAGAACTCGCAAGCGCGAGTAGACATCGTCGTGATCGATGTAGCAGCCGCGCAGGTGGCGCTCGCCGCGGCCTTCGAAGGCGTCACGGCCGTGGAGCACTCGACGATTGTCGAAGATGATCAGGTCGCCGGGGCGGAATGGGTAGCGAATCTGCAGCTCGCGGCTCGTGGCCACCTCGGCAAAGATGCGCAGCGCATCGTAGGCCAGGGGAATGTCCTCACGCGCCATCGCCGGCGCCAGACGGACCGGGTAGAAAGTGCGCAGCGTCAATGGCGAACGAGGTCCAGCGGCGTCGATGATCGGGCCGGTCCAGCGGTGCTCGGCGTCGCGGGCCCGGTTGCAGAACACCCATTCCAAGGTGCTCAACGCCTCGAAGGCTTGCGGATGGTCGCGGCGCAAGATCTCCACTACTGCCCACCCATCGGTCTGGCGTGACCAGCCACCGGCGACGTCGTTGGTCACGCAATGCAACAACTGGAAGCCTGGCGGCACCTCGCGGGTCGGTAGGTCGGTGTGCTGTCCGAGGGCTAAGCCGGTGTATGCCGTGGAGTCGGGCTCATCCTTGGTGACCACACTCCACAACGGACCAAAGTTCGTGTCGCGCACAGGGCCGATGGCCGAGGCGAAGTGCGCGAGCCAATCGGCGTTGGCCGGTGTGCCGACTACGCGTACCAACCCGAAGGTCAGCAACTGGCGCAAGATGGCACCAAGATTCTCCGCCGATGGCAGCACCGATTCGGGGCTCGCTGGTTCGAAGGCGATCGTCGGCGGTTGGTCGAAATCTGTCGCGGTCCAGGTTTTTGCAGCGGGCAGGACAGCGGCTGGCAGATGTCGGCCGGTGGCGATGTGGTGCAGCCATCCGGGGTGCAAGCGCGCCGTGTGCCCATTGTTCCAATGGGCACACAACGCACCCTGTTCGTCGACATGGGCGTTCGTCAGCGCCCGTGGACTCGGTAGGTCCAACGGATCGAGCGTCGACTCCCGTGACATCGGTTCGAGACCGTAGCCGTCTGCGTTCTCCGCCAGCCAGGGACCGAAGGCTGCGAACGAGATGCCGTCAGCCCAGACGAGATGAACAAAGCCGCGGTCATCGACCGACGCGCCGATGAGTGAGAGCCACGGGTGTTCGATGAAATCAGGTGTCAGCGGTGGTGGCGCCGAGGCGACCGATCGTTGATTGATCACGGATCCCCCAATGTCTCCGCGTTCGTGGCTTCACAACGAGTGTCCCGTTGACTGGGACGTCCCGTTCGTCGTACTGTGCACTGTATGCCCGAAGACCCGGCGTCGTCAATGCCACCGATCGAAGGTCCGCCAGCACACCCCCAGGCCGCTGACAGCCCAGTGCGGCGGGCCTTCGCCGTTCTCCAACTGGTGGTCGCCGCGCCCCGAGCAGTCGGCGTGCGCGAATTGGCTCGGCGGGCGAACCTGTCGAGCTCGTCGGTTGGTCGCCTCACCCAACTGCTCAGCGACATCGGCATGCTGGAACGCAACGCCGACGGCGCCGTGTCGCCGGGACCAGCGCTGGCCACCCTGTCGCGGCGCTTTGCCGATTCGCCCGCGGCGCTGCGTGAGAACTACCGCACCATGGCTCATGCGATCAGCATCCGGTTCGGCGAGAACGCAGCCATCGCCGTCGACCACGGCGACGGCGTGCTCTATGTGACCAGCGCTCGCGTGCCGAACCCTGTGCAGGTCGCTGACCCGCTCGATCGAACCTACGACTACCACCTCGTCTCGCCAGGGATTCTGATGATGTCGGAATGGACGCCGCAACGTACCGAGGCGCACCTCGCGCTCAGCTTGCGAAGGGCAACGACGTTGTCGATCACCGACCCGCAGGCGATCCGCCAGCGGCTGGCACACGTCCGCTCGACGGGATACGCCTGGACAGATCAGGAGTTGGACCTCGACGTCAACGGATTGGCCGCGCCGATTCGCAACACCGACGGCATGTTGATCGCCACGGCGACGATCTACGGTCCGGCCTACCGGCTGGCCGAAGCGGTGCAGCCACATCTCGGGCGCGACCTAGCGAGCTTCGTCGCCGCTTACGCCGCCGACAGCACCGGCGAGGGCAGCGCCGAGGGCAACGTCGGATGAGCGTGCTCGACAGGGCACTCGGCACCGTCGACGAACCGGCTCGCTCGGTCGACGTCGTTCACCGCACCGAGGTGCTGGTCCTCGGCTCCGGAGTTCGAAACAACTGCACGCTACCCCTCGAACAGCAGGGCGTTCGCTATCGCTGAATCGCCGCTAGCGGCCGTTCATCACTTCGACGATCGGGGCGAAACCCTCGGCGTCGCGAACGACGAAGTGGCTGATGCCAAGTTGCAGCCGTAGCCGCTCGATCTTGTCGATGACCTGTTCACGCGACCCGATCAAGGCAAAGGGCGTGTCGTCGATCACCTGACGATCGAGCCCGAAGCGACCGGCCGCATAGTCGGCGCGCTGCGCAGCGTCGTCGCCGACGTAGCTGTATTGCACCAGCGCGGAGAGTTCGATGTCAGCCAGGCGCTCGCCTGCTGCCTCGGCGAGCCACTGCGACCGTTCGATCAGCTGCTCGACGGCGAATCCACCTGGCTGCGGTTTGCCGCCCTCGCCGTGAGTCAAACCCGTGTACTGAAAGATGTCGGCGAAACGGCCTGCGGCCCCGACGACTCGCCGACCGTGGCCGCCGATCAGCAGCGGCAGACGCTGCTGTAACGGCCGTACCCCGAGGTCGTCGACATGCAGGTCGTGATGATCGCCGGCGCTGTGCACCCGTCCGCTGTCGAACAGCTCGCGCAGCACCGTCAGCGTTTCGATGAAGCGATCGACCCGGCGTCCCGGCTCGCGCAGCAGCAGACCGATGGCATCGTGCTCGGACTGCATGTAGCCGGTACCTATACCGACCGTCAGGCGACCGTTGGTCAATCGATCGACCGTCGTTGCGGTGCGCGCCAACAGCGCTGGATGGTGGAACTCGTTGTTCAGAACCAGCGGCCCGACCCGCAGGCGCGACGTCGCCTCGGAGGCGATCAGCAGCGGCACGAACGGGTCGACATCTCCGATGTGATCGAACGAAAACAGGTCGCGATAGCCAAGGATCTCGGCGCGCATCGCCACGCCGCGGATCAGGGCCCGGTCGTCAAGCTTTTCCATCTGCACACCGAAACGGAATGCGCGCATCGAGTCACCTCCTGGTCATGCACGGTAGTCGCACCATCCGTGCTTAAGCACCGACAGCGAACGTCAGCGAGAGGCGCCGCTGTGTGAGATCGCCGGTGTCTCGTTGGGGACGAGACGCATCGGGGGTGTGGCTACCTGGGCAAGGCGGATGCCGTGCAAGAGGAAGATGACGTCTTTGTCGACGCGCAATTCAAAGCTGTGACCGTCGGACATCTCAAAGCGAATCCACTGCTTTGCCAGGCGCGTGGTCGTCATCGAGGAGATCGGCAGGCTGTATCCGATCTGCTTGCCGAGGCCCTGCTTCCACCAGTTGAACAACAACAGGTGACGGTCGGAGACGACGACGCCAATGCTGTAGGGCATGGGGAACGGCGGATCGTCGATCCCCCGTCGGCTGTGCAGTCGGCGGCGAGCTTGAGCCGTGACGAGAATCTTCTCCTCGACAGGGAGCAAGCGTTTCAAAAGCCGTTGACGGCGCAGGGTGATTGCCACAAGCCAACACATCGGCGCAGGTCACGATGGCTCAAGCGAACACATGAACTCTTAACGCACAACCATCCGATCGATCACCCGCCGACAGGTGCGATCAAAGGCGTCGGCGGCTTGGCAGAGATGCTCGACCGGTGTGTCTTCCTGCGCGGTGTGGCTCAACCCGGCCGTCGAACTGGAAAAGATCATCACCGTTGGCACCACTCTGGCCATCTCGCTGGCGTCGTGCAACGCACCGCTGGGCAGGATCACGTCGTGGCCGGCCACCTCGCCGACGCTGGCTTGGGCGGCGGCGACGAGCTCGGCGTCAAAGACCATCGGGGCGATACGAAAGACATGATCGAAGCTCACTGTGCAGCCTTGCTCTGCCGCCGCTGACTCGGCAGCGGCACGCATCTCGGTGAACATCGCCGCCAGCTCGTCGGCGTCGATATGACGCATATCCATCGTCACCCGCGTCTGCCCGGCCACCGCGGTGACCACCCCGGGCCAGCATGTCGCCTGGCCGACCGTTGTGACTCCATCATGGTGGCGGCCGATCTCGGCGAGCTCCAAGGCGAACCTGCTCGCAGCCAGAAAGCTGTCTCGACGCATGGCCATCGGCATCGTCCCCGAGTGGGCGGCTTGGCCGACGAAGGTGATGTTCTCGCGCTCGATGCCCTTTGTCCCGCTGACCGCACAGATCCCCAACCCCATCGATTCGAGCACCGGACCTTGCTCGATGTGCACCTCCACATAGGAGCGGATATCGGTCAAACGGCGCTGAGCAGCGCTGATCCGGTCGAGGTCGACGCCATGGGCGCCAACCGCATCCTCTAGGCGATGCCCGTTCTTGTCGACCAGTTGGCGCACGGCGGCGACGTCGAGCGAACCGACGACGGCGGCCGAGCCGAACAGGCTGCGCCCGAAGCGAGCACCCTCTTCGTCGGCCCAATCGACGAGCGCGATCGTGACCGGCGGCTGCCCATGGGCGGCGAGCGAGCGCAACAGCTCAGCTCCGGCCATCACCCCGAAAGCACCGTCAAGCCAGCCGCCCTTTGGCACGCTGTCGAGGTGCGAGCCGACAACCAACGTCTCGGATCGCGCGCCGCGCAACCACACCCACAGGTTGCCAGCTTCGTCGATCTCGATCTCGACAGGCAGGTCGGCGACCATTTCGCGGAGCAGATCGCGCGCTGCGAGCCAGTCGGCGGTCCACGCTAGACGGCGGCTGCCGTCGGTGCCTCCGGTGCGCCGATCGAGCTCTCGTAACGAGTCGATCACCCTGGCGGTGTCATAATTTGTGCCATTGGGGTTGGTCGCCACGTTCATCTGCTCGAAAATAGCCCACAGAGTCACCGTCGTGGGCTGTCAGAATGCCCTATGGCACGAGAACTGCGAACACCAACCGACGAGGACTGGCCAGCGGTATGCCGTACCGACGGCTACGCCTTCGGGGTCACCTACACCCCCGAGATGGTCGCCGAACGCCGCCCGTTTCACGACCTCAGCCGCTTCCGCATCGTCGTCGACAACGGCGAGGTCCTGGCCGTCGCCGGCTCGTACGCCTTCGATGCCACGCTGCCAGGTGGTACCTGCGTCCCGATCGGTGGTGTGACCTGGGTCGCCTCGCTGCCGACTCATCGCCGCCAGGGTTTGATGACCGAGGTGGTCGAGGGGGTGCATCGCGACATCGACGATCGCGGCGAACCGCTGGCCGCGCTGACAGCGTCGGAGAGCGGCATCTACGGCCGCCTCGGATATGGCGTGGCAACGACCACGCGGGTGACCACGCTCGACCGCCGGCGAGCGGTGTTGCGCCCAGAGTTTCGCCATCCGCACGGGCAGGTCACACTGATCCATCCGCCGGTAGGCGATGACGTCGACGCGCGCATCGAACACCTGCTGCCGATTTGGGATCGCGCCCGACGATCGGTGGTCGGTGAGCTGTCGCGCGACGAAACCGACTTCATGGCGCGGTTGCGGGTACGCCCGGGCGATTCCCCCAAATCATGCCTGATGCACGAGGATGGCTACGCGTTGTACACCGTGGCCGAACGGTGGAACGACGGCCACGTGGCCCACACCCTCGACCTCGTCGAGTTCGTCGCCGCCACCCATCAGGCGCGGGTTGCCCTCTGGCAGACGCTGCTGGGCATGGACCTGATCGGCACGATCAATTCGCGCTGCCTGTCGATCGACGATCCGCTGCCCTATCTGCTTACCGATCCGCGTGCCCTGCGCACCGTCGAGTTGAACGATGGCGTGTGGCTCAATGTCCGCGATGTCGCCCTCTGCTTGGGGTCGCGCCACTACAGGATCAACGATCGCCTGGTCGTTGAAGTCGACGGCCGTCGCTGGCAAGTCGAAGCCGGAAACGACGGTTCCACGTGCCGTTCGTCGCGAGCCAAGGCCGACATCACCACCGATCGCTGCGGGCTCGGGTCGTTGCTCTACGGCGGTGTCTCGGCGAGTTCGATGGCCGCCGCCGGGCGCGTCGAGGCACGCAGCTTGGCCGCCCTCGAGCGCGCCGACGCCCTCTTCGGCATCGGTCGAGCGCCACACTGCCAGACCCCGTTCTAAGCGCGACCTCACAGGTAGCGTTGCCAAGGCATGCCCTCCGCTTCGCTCGCCCCTTTTCGCCATCGCTCGTACCTGTTGATGTGGCTCGGTGGTCTGGTGTCGAACATCGGCACCTGGATGGAGGTCACCGCGCTCAGCTTCTATGTCGCTGACACTGCCGAGAAGGCCGCCTGGTCCGGAGCCGTCGCTGCGGCTGGGTTCATTCCCGGCGCAGTGCTCGGCCCCGTTGGCGGGGCGCTCGCCGATCGTTGGTCGCGCAAGAAGATCTTGATCTGCACGAATCTCGCCGCCGCGTCGATCGCCCTCGTCGTCGCTGTGGTGGTGGTCAACGACCGGGCCACTCCGGCGATCTTGACGGCGTTGTCGCTGCTTGGTGGTTGTGTCGGAGCGCTCGGCTTCCCCGCCTGGCAGGCGTCGCTCCCCGGCCTGGTGCCACCGGAGGAACTGGTCGCCGCCGTTGCCCTGTCGAGCGTGCAGTGGAACTTTGGCCGGGTGTTCGGCCCCGTCGCCGCAGCGATTGTCATGGGCATCGGCGGCGTCTCCGCGGCGTTGTATGTCAACGCCGCCAGCTTTTCGCCGTGGTTCTCGCCGTCTCGCTGATCACCCTTCCGGCGACGATCACATCGCGCCGCTCGATTCTCGGCTCGATTGCCGATGGCCTGCGCTTCGCTCGTGATACCCCGGCGATTAGGGCAGCTGTACAGGTGATGATCGTTGTCGTCTTCATCGCCGCCCCGTTCATCGGATTCATTTCCCAGATGGGCACCAATGTCTTCGGCGGCGACAGCGACACGACCTCGGTGCTGATCACCGCCCAAGGCGTCGGCGCCGTGCTTGCCGGGGTCACCCTTGGCGGGCTAACCGAGCGCTTCGGGGTTACCCGGGTGTTGTCGTCGATGATCATGCTCTTGTGCCCGGGGCTGATCGCCTACGGCCTGGCCCCCAACGTGGCCATCTCCTGCCTCTGCCTGGCGGTCGTCGGATATGCCTACATGGGCATGCTCTCGTCGTTCATGGGCATCTCCCAGCGTCTGGCACCAGCAGATGGCCGTGGCCGGGCGATGATCTCGACCAACCTGGTGCTCGGCATCTTCTATCCGCTCGGGCTGCTCGTTCAGGGCGTCGCTGCCGACATGTCCACTCTGCGGGCGGTGACCGTGTTCAGCGGGGCGATGGTCGGTGTCGTGATTGTCGCAATCCGTCTGCTGCGCCCGGGTCACGGCGCCCCATTGCGCGACGCACTCGGCTGATCGTGTCGCCTCGTCGCCCGGCCGCTGGCGATAGCAGTGACCACCGCTTCGACCACATAGGGCAACCCGGCGAGTTCGATCTGTTGTACCCGTTCGCTCACCCGCACTTCGGCGTCGTCAGCACCTGAGCGGCGCGCCAAGGAGCGGGCATCATCGCTGACCAGCAGCGTTGCCGCGGCCAGGGCAGCGCCGATCTCTTGGAACTCCGCAGTCGCCGCGGGGTGATGAATGATGTAGCGGTCGCGTTCGGGCACCGAGATCGTCACCTGCTGCGCCACTCGGATGCGCCCGACAACGGCGCCAACGGCGTTGGCCACATCGGCGTGCTCGGGCACGATGGCTGCGGTGTGCAACAGCGCAGCGATCGCCGGATAGTGCAACCCGGCCGCGGCGCCGAGGCCGATCACCGGCACCGAGAGCCCGACGTTGACCTCGACGAGACCACGATGACCGCGAAACGAGGCACCGATCAGGGCATCGGCACCGGCATCTCGCACGCCGAGATCGTCGCGGCGCAGGGCGACGTCGAGGATGTGTTCGCCGGAGCGGCGGCGCAGCGCGTCGATCACCATCGCCGCCAGTGCGGCTCCGTCGACGGCGATCGGTTTTGACGTCGGGGTGCGCAGGCGGGCGGTCAGGTTGGCCGCGATCGTTGCCGCGGCGACGTCGAAGCGATCGTCCATCGCCAGCACGTGGGCCGCGTCGGTCGGCGTGAACCCACAACGTACGAGCAAGCCTCGCTGCACAAGGCGGGCCACCCGGCGGCGACCGGAGGTACCACGCACGACGAGATCGAGGGGGCGGATACCGTCACCGATGGCGGCGAGCATGGCCACGTCCTCGTCATCGAGACCCTGCCGACTGGCACCGGCGTCGGCCTGACCGATGACGAAGCAGGCGTCGAGTTCGCTGGGCATCTCGCTGGCCGCCTGGCGCGCCAACGCCTGATGAACGATCGCCGGAAACGAGGTTGCCGCGCTGCACACGGGAACCACCCGGCGCGGCCCGACGGCGATACCTCCGCCGAGTGTGTGGTGATCGACGGCCACTTCGCTGTCACCGCCAAGACCAATCGTGTGCATCGCCACGGCATTGACCATCGTGCGGTGCATGCCGATCCGGGCGCCATCCGGATCGAGCAGTGGTTCACCGTCGATCATCACGGCGATGTCGGTGGTCGTACCGCCGACGTCGCTGACGATGGCATCGCCACCACCGGCCAGAAAGGCGGCGCCGACCAGGCTGGCGGCCGGCCCGGAAAGAATCGTCTCCACGGGGCGATCGAGCGCCAGTTCGGCGCTCATCAACGAACCATCGCCGCGCACGATCATCAACGGAGCGGCGATGCCGTAGGTGGCCATCGTTGTCGTTACGGCGTCGATCAGCTGGGCGATGAGTCCGATGAGGCGAGCGTTGAGCACACAGGTCAGCGCCCGGCGGGGGCCGTCAAGGCGGGCGCTGAGTTCGTGGCTGCAGGTAACCGGCACGCTGCTGAGTTGCCGAATCCGCTCCGCAGCGGCACGCTCATGGCTCGGGTTTCTTGTGGCGAAGTGGCCGGTGATGGCGAAACCGCTGACGCTGTCGGCCAGTCGCTCGACGGCCTGCGCCAGCGCGTCAAGGTCGAGTTCGTGGCGCTGGCGTCCCAACGAATCGTGGCCGCCGCGCAGGTGGATCACGGGATCGCCGCGCAGCGCCGTGTCGAGCCCCTGGCGCGTCGCATCGGCCTCGTCGAAGCCGATGAACACCAGGGCGATACGGCCGCCGCGGTCCTCGACAGCAGCGTTCGTCGCCAAGGTGGTCGACAGCGAGACCAACTCGATGTCGCGTGGCGCAACCGCGCTGGCGGCGAGGACCCTGCCGATCGCCTCGTCGATGCCGATCGATAGATCGTGCCTGCTGGTCGGGGCCTTGGCTGCGGCGATGACAGTGCAACACTCGGCGTCGTCGGCGACGAGAACAGCGTCGGTAAACGTGCCGCCGGTGTCAATGCCGATGGAATACATGCCGTGGTTGGTGCTGTCCTTGGTGCCCTGCATGTGCCTGGCAGGCTAGTGGTTTCCAGCGAGCGACACCGGTTAGCGATCGGTTAGCGACGACGGCGCACAGGCTTGGTCGCGAACGTTGTGCTACCCAATGCCTGCGAGGAATGCTCGGAACGGTTCAGCCGCAGCTGATCACGAGCATCGCTGGGCATCAACGCCCGTCCCAGCAGGTGGCCCTGTACCGCGTCGCAGGTCATGCCGCGCAGCACCTGCAGCTGTGACACCGTCTCCACACCCTCGGCAACGACGCTGATCCCCAGACCACGCGCCGCCTCGATGAGCACACGGACCAGGTTGTCGTCGCTGTCCGTACCAAGTCCAGAGACAAAGGCTCGGTCGATCTTGAGGATGTCGACGGGCAGCAGACGAAGATGCCCGAGCGAGGTGTAGCCCGACCCGAAGTCGTCGATGGCGATGCGAATTCCAAGGCGACGAAGCTCCTGCAGGTGCTCGCAGGCGATGACCATGTCGCTGACCAGAACGGTCTCGGTGATCTCGACGACAAGTCGATGCGGCTCGAGCCCTGACGCCGCGAGGGCAGAACTGATCTCTTCGACGATAGTGCGGCTGAGTAGGTGGCGGCCGCTGATGTTCACCGCCAGGTGCACGTCGTTGCAGGTGAACTCGCTCCAGCCAGCGATCTCTTTGGCAGCACGAATCATCACGTAGTTGTCGATGGCGTCGATGAGTCCGCTGCTCTCGGCCACAGGTATGAACTCGTCGGGGCCGATCTGGCGGCCATCGGCGGTACGCCAGCGGACCAATGCCTCAAAACCGGTGATCACCTGCGAGGAGAGATCCCAGACCGGTTGCAACACGTAGTACAGCTCCTCGTTACTCAAGGCAACGGCGAGCGCCTCCTCGGTCTCGACACGACGGACCAGCTCCTGGCGCATCGCTTCGTCGAAGACGACCACTCGGCTGCGGCCAAGCGCCTTGGCCCGATACACCGCGAGGTCGGCGCGGCGCAGCAACTCCGTCGAGGACAGTTCCTCACCCATCGAAGGACAGATCCCCACGCTTGCCCCAACGCGCACGATGCGGCCGCGCACATCGATGGGTTCGGAGACGGCGTGGATAATCGACTCGCCGAGGCTGATCGCCTCACCGACCGAGCCAACGTGGGCGAGCACGAGAAACTCGTCGCCACCAAGTCGGGCGACGAAGCCGTCGGCTTCGCTCATCCCGTTCAATCGACGCGCCGTTTCAATCAGCACCGCGTCGCCGACGTGGTGTCCATGGGCGTCGTTGGCTCGTTTGAATCCGTCGAGATCGATGAACAACAGCACACCAAAGCGGTCGTGGCCGGCACGGCGGATGACCAGGTTCTCGAGCGCGAACATCGCCGCCGCGCGGTTGGGAATCCCAGTCAGGTTGTCATGTGTCGCCTCGTGCACCAAACGCGAGTGCAGCTCTTCACGTTCGGTCATCGATTGTGAGAGGTGTTGGACGGTTTCGTGCAAGCTCTCAGCCAGGCGCCCTGGCAGTTCCATCTTCAAGAAGGGATCGTCGAGGCGCCCTTCGGCGAGCGCCAGGGCCTGGTTGTCGAACACCCGAAGCCCGGCAACGAGATCGTTCAGCGCGCCGCCGACCACGCGCAACTCCTGCGGCCCCCGGACCCATACGGCCGTCGCAGCCGGCAGGTCGCCCTTGCTCACTTTCACCGCTACTCGAGCGAGCCGCCGCAAGGGAAGCAATACCGACCGAGCGACCAGAAAGAGCGTCAGCATCGTCGCCGCCAAGAAGAGAGCGATGAACACGGCCGAACGCCGGAAATCGCTCCACGCCTGTTCACGAACGTTGTCGACGTAGGACGTGACCTGTTCTGTGGTGGCTTTGAATAGGCGGAGATGGGCGCTCGTTCTAGCGACGCCATGGTTCGCCATCACTCCAAGCCTGCGGAGCCCGGCGCTATCCAACTCACTGCCCGACTCGCTAATCGTGGTGTTGATGAAGCTCTCGAAATCGATGATTTCAGGGTCGGTGATCAGCGTGTTCCAGACGACTAGGGGCTCGCCGGTCAGGGCATCTGGCAGGTCGGCTGAAACGTTGTCGTACCAGCCATCGAGCATCGCTAACTCGGCGGTGCTCGATCCCGGACCGCCGATGATCGCCCCGAGGTACGAATCGAAAACAAGCGGCACCTGGCGGCCGACCGCGTCGACCATCCGATACACGAGTACGAGGTCGTCCATCAACTGGTCGAGTTCCGGGGCAGCGCGAATTTCGGCGATGGCCCGCTCGGCAAGCGACAACTGCGTGCGGATTGTCTCGTCGAGGCCGTCGATCACCGTTTCGTACCGGGCGCGCACCTCCGGACCAGCGAGACGACCGGCATCGGTATCTTCCCGAATCAACTTGAGCTCGTTGATCTGTCGGTCGATATCGAGTTGACCTCCCACCTCGGCAATCAGCGCGTCGGTGTCGGCACGAGCAGCTTCAATGCTGTTGGCGACTTCAAAGCCGAGGATCTCGGCGACGCCTTCAGGTCCGTAGCCAAACTCACCCGCCTGCACCACCATCTGCGTTGGGTGATGTTCAAGCACGACGCGCAGCTTCAGTTGTAAGAGCGCATTGAGCACCGAGACGTCGTGGCTTCCCTGCTCGGCGAATTGCGCCCGGTCGAGCCTATTCGACAACGTGATGCCGCCGAAAAGAAGCAGCCCAATGACTGGGAGAATAGCGATGGCCGCCAACCTCCAGCTCAATTGATTTGCTCTTCGCCCGCTCAGCACGCCAGTCCTCGGTCTCTGTCGACAAAGGAATCATCGGCCTCAACAACCAGGTACTTAAGGCAGGAGGCGCTCTTCGATTGCCGGCGGTTGCGGCACCGGGTGATATTGCCGGGGATCCTGCCCAAAGAAGTCGACGAGGACATCGACGAGATCGGGGAATTCGGCCTGCAGTCGGTGCGGGTCGGTGAACAACGTCTCCGTGGCGACCGCAAAAAACTCGGCCGGGTTCGTCGTTGCGTAGTCACGCAAAATCGTCGGCTCTGGGCTGTGCAGCAACTGTTCGAAAGCCGTGGTGCACACCGCCACCCATCGCGACCGGCGCTGCTTGTCGGCGAATCGAGGGGTGCCATCGAGCAGGTGATCGACCATGTCGAGGGCGTGGGCGAACTCGTGGAAGACCACGTTGCGGCGCGCTGCCAGGCGCGCATCCCGGCGCACGGCGTCCCAGGCCAGCACCAGCGGCCCGCCGACTTTCGCCTGGCCATCGAGGCGCGAGATGTCGTCGGTACGCAACCCGTAGGGCCCGACTGGCCGGTCGCCGCTGATCACGACTGCGGTTGGGTGGACGATGATCGGGCCGATTCGGCGAAACTCGTCGATGTCGAGATAGGCGACCAGTAGGCAGGCCTGCGCCGCGATCAGCACTTGCATGTCGCGGCTGATCTCGAAGTCGCGAGCAGCCTCCCAGCGGTAGCGGGCGATGAAGCGAGGTACGTCGGCGGCGATCTCTTCTCTGAGTTCGCTGGGCAGGCGTCGCCACAGCGGCCAGGCACGTTGCAGCGCCTGTAGCTCGGCCTCCGAGACGATCCCGTCGATCCCGTCGGCGACGACGTTGACGGCCTCATCGGCGTATTGGCGGCGGCGGAAGACTCCCACGATTCGGTCACGTTAACGCCGGTCGCCGATTGCGCCCACGCGGTCAGGCACAATGCCCTGATGGAACCACGCGATTGGTCAGACCCCACCTTCGATCCGAGCAAGGGCCCCATCCAGGTCCACGTCGAGACGATCGAGCACCTGTTCAACGCTCTCGACCCGCAGCCGCTGAACGTTCGCGACCTCGATCCAGAGATTGCCTCGTGGATTGGAGAGTGGGCCGAGGAGCAACATCGCGATCATGCGGTGACGATCAACATCATCGTCGGAGACGACAGCGCCGACGGTTGCCAAGCCCAGGTTGCTGCCGGAATCCAGAATCACTTCGCCTATCGCCGTTGGGCCGCGGGACGGCGGCTGTCACGACTGCTGCGCGATGGGCGCATCAGCCTGGCGATCGGGTTGACCATCTTGATCACACTGACCACGGTGTCCGGATTCGTCGATGCCTCCGGCGACGACACCTTCCATCGCCTAGCCCAAGAGGGCCTCGCCGTCGCCGGTTGGGTGGCGATGTGGCGGCCGATGGAGATCTTCCTGTATGAATGGTGGCCGTTGCGCCGTGAGGTCAAGACGATGAACCGACTGGCCAGGGCGACCATCGACTTCTCCCGCCGTCTGTCGATGTCCTGATCGCCGGTTGGCGTCGTGCAGCGGATCAGAAGCGCTGCCAGGCTGCGGCGACAGCTTGTTGGACGCTGTCGTGATCGGCGCCGAGTTGGCGGGCGGTGATCACCAGAGACTCCGCCGCGGCATCGAGGTCTATGGCCAAGCGCCGAGGTTCGGTACGGGTCGGTTCAAGCACGAACGATCCTGAACGGCCGCGGGTGGCGATCACCGCTTCGGACTCGAGCAATTCGTAGGCCTTGGAGACGGTGCCTTTGGCGAGGCCGAGATCGCTGGCCAATTGGCGGATCGTCGGCAGACGAGTGCCAGCGGCGAGGGTACCAGCGGTGACCATGCGCACGACCTGCTCACGAATCTGTTCGTAGACCGGAAGGGCCCGCTCGGGGTCGACGGAGATGATCATGCTGGAGCGATGGACCGAGAACTGCGCAGCCAGTCGAGCCCGAGTCGCCGGTTGCGCCACCACAGCGCGAGCGCGGCCAGCAAGGCGGCGAGGGCAAGGACCTTGACGAAGCTGTTCGGATCTTCACCGAATTGCCGGCAGGCCTGATGGATCAGGGCCAGCGCGCAATACGACGCAGGCTGCGCCAAGCCGCAGCCGATGGCCAACTTGCGGGCAAGGTCGTCGGCGCTGGTCAGGCTGGCGTTTGCCGCCGGACGGGCGCGCCGCGCCACTCGGTGTTGCACCAGCCTGGCAAGGCCAAGCACGACGACCCCGGCGAGGGCGGTGGCTGCCGCCGACGAATGGCCGGCAGCAGCGGCAAAGGTCGCCAGTACGGCCGCGCAGGCCGCGATGATCACCATCTGCAGACTGTCGCTGCGCTCGATGTACTGGGACAGCGAGCGGGCCTGCAGGCTCGCGGTGCGCGGACCGCGGCGACGCACGACCAACAGTGTTTCGCTGAGCATCGTGCCGAGGGCGATACCGGTGACCCCGAAGACGACAATATTGCCGTTGGCGTTGGTGCCGAAGGCCCACATGAGCAGGCCACAGATGCCGCCGACGTTGCGCGCCCAGCGGGTGCGCGCCAGCCAGCGGGTGAGCAATTGTTGTTGCAACCGGTCGTCTGTGAATCCTTCGGCGATCGCTGGCGCCTCTCGATCGACGCCAGCCAAACCGGCGAGCAGCCGAATGATGGTCAGCGCGCTGGCCACGAGCAAGCCCACCGCAAGGACGATATTCCACAGTGGCATGCCCTGCTGTTCATCGTCGCTACTCGTCGTGCGCACGGCGATCACCATGGGCAGGACAAAGACTGGAATCACGATCATCCACCCCGGGCGTGAGGTGATCCAGCGAACAAATCGGGACTTCAGGCTTGACTGTCTCATTGTCATAGGACAATATGACAAACGTGACCACAACGCAAGCCCCCGATGCACAACTTGACTCATCGACGCTGTCGGCGATCGATCAGCTGATTCCGGCACCGAAGCCGTGGTGGCTGCGCCTGGCCATCGCCCTCGGGGCGATTGGGGCAACCTTCGCCGCAAGCTTTGCCTGGGGTGCCGGTTACATCCGGGCACAGCCGGAATGCTGCGGTTCTTCGAGCGGATCGGCGTGGATCGGCATCGGGCCCGACGGGCGCAGCGCGACGATCACGACGATGATCTTCAATTCCAGCTCGCGAGATTTCATCGTCACCGGCGCCCGTGCCGATCTTCCCGGAGCCACGGTGTCCTCGATCGTCGGTCTAGAGCACGATCGCTTCACGGTGCCGATCAGCGACACTCTCAGCTTCCCGATGACTGTTCCGGCACGCGGCATGCGTCAGATCGCGATCACCTTCACCCCTGATAACTGTCTCCCCGCGCTCGTCGCCGGTGGCATCAGCGCCGAGGGCTGGGGACGGGTGACGATCGATCTTCAGCCACAGGCGAGTTGGCTGCCGTCGATCGGGCGCGAATACACGCTGCCGGAGCCGTTGGCGACGTCGAATAATCCTGCGGTACCGTACTGGCCGGCTGACGAGCCGACCAACCTACCAACAGGACCCTGGGCGATTGCCTGCGAGTTGCTCGCCCGTCAACCCGGCTGAGTCTCGCTGACCAGCGGGTCGAGCCGTTCAGACTGCGGTCAGGTTCTTGGCCAGTCTCAGCCCGGCCAGCTTGTCGGGCTGTGTCAAACCAGCCATCGCCACTTCGTAGTCCGGCAGGCCGTAGACCTCGCCGTCGTCGGTGATCATCACGAAGCGGTCGAGGCTGGCCAGGAAGGTGCGATCATGGCTGACGGCGATCACGGTGCCTTCGAAGCCGTCAAGGGCGCTGCTCCAAGGCCTCGGAGGATTCGATGTCGAGGTTGTCGGTCGGCTCGTCGAGCAGCAACACATTGTGACCCTCCAGTTCCAGGCAAAGGATCTCCAGGCGCGCCTTCTGCCCGCCGGAGAGGGTCTGGAACTCCTGACGGGCGTTGTTACGCAACCCGTAGCGGGCCAGCGCCTTCATCGATTTCTCGTCGTCGTGCAAACGGTCGCCGACGATCGACAGGCACTCGCGGCCGATGAAATCGGGGCGATCGTTGATCTGCGTGAACTGCCCAATCGAGGTGCGTGGGCCGAAGGCGACGGTGCCCTCGTCGGCACCGCGCTCGCCGGCGAGCACGCGCGAGGAGGTGGCTCTTGCCCGTGCCGTTGGGGCCGATCAGACCGACCCGTTCGCCGTGATAGACCTCGTCGGAGAAAGGGAAGAAGAGATCGCCGACGGCAACCTGTTCGAGTTTGACCACCCGGCGGGCGGCGTCGGCGCCACGCAGGTTGACATAGATCTGCTGGTTCGGTGCAGGCGGAGGCGGCGGGCCGATGGCGACGAACTTCTCCCAGCGGGTTTCCGCAGCGTTGGCCTTTGTCGCGTTTTTGAAGTTCTGCGCGGCGCGCTGTTTCATGATCTTCATGTGGTGGAACAGGCGGCGTTCCTCGTCGTTCCAACGCTTCAGATCGTCGCCCAACAGTTCCTGGCGCTTGGCCCGCGCCTCGGGGAAGGTGGCGTAGGAGCCGCCGTGCACCCAACATCCGGCGCCTTCGATGACGACGACCTTGGTGGCGACGCGCTCCAACAGGGCACGGTCGTGGCTGACCATCAGGATCGTTGCCTTCGATTGGCGTGATCTCGTCCTCCAACCAGCCGCGGGTAGGAATGTCGAGGTAGTTGTCGGGTTCGTCGAGCAACAACACCTCGGCACCGGAGTTGAGCAACAAATCAAGGACCAGTCGTTTGCGCTCGCCGCCAGAGAGTTCGCGAACGAGTCGGGTAGAGAAATCGGTGATCGGTGTCTTCACGCTGCGGCGGGCGGCTGCCTCCCACTTCATTTCCAGGTCGTAACCTCCGAGGTCACCCCAGTCGCCGAGCGCTTCGGCATAGCCAATACCGTCGTCGGTGCCGGTCGATCATCGCCCGTTCGGCGGCGACCATCGCCAACCCGGCGATGGCGCAGGTCGGATGGGGCGACCTGCAGCAGCATCTCGCGGAAGGTGTCGGTGGGGCTGCGACATGCCGACGTCTTGGGTCATCGTCAGCACCGAGCCGAGCACGTTGAATTCGCCCTCGTCGGCTTCGATCTGGCGAGAGAGGATGCGCAGGATGGTGCTCTTGCCAGCGCCGTTCGCCCCAACGATCGCCGCATGTTCCCCCGGCCCGACCCCGAAGCTGACGTCGAAGAAGAGCGAGTCGAAGCCCGGCGGGGCGTATTCCAATCCAGAGACGGTGATGCTTCCCACGGCGTTCAGTATCGCCGCGTCAGCGTCGCTATCGGCTCAATCGCTCGACCAACTTTGAGCTCGCTCTGAGACGCCAGACGGTGCCGAACGCGCTGGCGACGAGGTCTCGCGGGCAGGTGCCGCCGATATCGATCAAGCGCCATCGGCCTTCGCAAAGCCGTCGAAACGATGCAACCGGGCGGCCGAGGCGACGCCGGTGTCCGCAACGTTGTTCGACGCGCTGGTAGCGATGATCAATCGCTGCTGCCATGAGTTCACCGAACCGTGGACGACCGACACTCCTGGTACCGGTTCCCGCAGATGACCCGCCCGCAGCAGACGGGCGATGACGTTGCGATGGAGCTGATGCTCGACAGCTTGCTGGCGGGTAAACACGCCGTGGCGAGAAGCTGCAAACTCGCCCACTCACGATGCCAGGGAATCCAGAGGCGGACGTTCGATGTAACTGGAGTCGTTGACAAGTAACATCCTGGTCATGGCGTATCAACCACCACTCGACGACATCGCATTCGCCCTCAAACACCATGCCCAACTCGATGAGCTGGCCACCTGGTACCCCACGCCGGGGGTCGATTTGGCGACAACGGTCGAGCTGCTCGGAGAAGCCGGTCGCCTGATCGCCGACGAGATCGCCACCATCGCCCTCGTCGGCGACACCGTCGGCTGCGTGCGCAACGCCGACGGTTCGGTCACCACCCCGCCAGGCACCATCGAGGCCTATCGCAGCTTCACCGAAGCCGGCTGGGCAGGCATCTCGCTGCCCGAGAAATGGGGCGGTGGCGGCTTTCCCTGGGTGGTGACCATCGCCGTGCAAGAGATGCTCGCCGCAGCCAACATGGGCTTCTCGCTATGTCCCTTGCTGACCCAGGGCGCGATTGAGGCGCTCGAGCATCACGCCAGCCTCGAACAACAGCAGACCTACTTGCCAAACCTGGTCAGCGGCCGCTGGAGCGCGACGATGAACCTCACCGAGCCCGATGCTGGCAGCGACGTCGGTGCCCTGCGCTCAAAAGCCGTTCCGACTGACGACGGCAGCTACCGCATCTCCGGTACGAAGATCTTCATCACCTACGGCGAGCACGACCTCACCGAGAACATCATCCATCTCGTGCTGGCCCGCACCCCCAACGCCTCCCCGGGCACCAAGGGCATCTCCATCTTCATCGTCCCCAAGTACCTGCTCAACGCCGACGGCAGCATCGCCAAGCGCAACACCGTCACCTGCACCAAGGTCGAGCACAAGATCGGCATCCACGCCTCACCAACCTGCGTGCTCGAGTTCGACGACGCCATCGGCTACCTCATCGGCGACGAAGGCAGCGGCATGCGCACCATGTTCACGATGATGAACAACGCCCGCCTCTCGGTTGGCCTGCAGGGCCTCGCCGTGTCCGAAGCGGCCTTTCAGATGGCCAGCGAATATGCCACGAACCGCCAGCAGGGTCGCGCCAGCGACAAGCATGGCCCCGGTTCAAGCCCGATCATCGATCACCCCGATGTGCAGTCGATGCTTGCCGTCATGCGCGCCAACATCGATGCGATGCGCGCCCTGATCTACCTCGACGCCGCCAATGTCGACCGCGCCAGCAGCCACCCCGAGGCCGCCGAGCGCAAGCACGCCGCCAATCTTGTCGCCCTGCTGACGCCGCTGTGCAAATCGTGGAGCACCGATCTCGGCGTGGAAATGGCCTCGCTCGGCATCCAAGTCCACGGCGGCATGGGCTACATCGAGGAAACCGAAGCCGCCCGCCCATGGCGTGACAGCCGTATCGCTCCGATCTACGAGGGCACCAACGGCATCCAAGCGATCGACCTGATCACCCGCAAGATCTCCCTCGACGGCGGTAGGACGCTCGACGACCTGCTGGCCAAGATCGCCGACGAAGCCGGCGACACAGCGCAGTTGGCGGCAGTGAAAACAGCCACCGCCTGGATCCGTAGCGCACTCACCGAGGGCCGAATCGACGATGCCCTGGCGGGGGCCACCCCTTATCAGCGCATGCTGGCCACCGTGGTCGGCGACTGGTTGCTGCAGCGTGTCGCGCCGCTCGGCGAGCGCCAGCGGGCCATCGCCGAGGTCTTCCGCACGCGGGTGATGCCGAGCGTCGACGGTCTCGCCCCGTCGGTCAGCGCCGGTGCAGCCGTGTTACGCGCCGCGCTCGGCCTGATCCACAGAAAAACCGGGAACTACGGGCGGCCTGCGTTTCGTCTCATAGTCGGTCATACTTCCGATGACCTTTGGCACTTGCCGTGCCATTCAATCCGTGAAGGAATTGAACAATGAGTACGACGAAACGGTGGGGTCGCCGACAGGCGACGATTCTGGTGGTCATTGCCGCGTTGCTGGCGGCAGCCTGTACTTCCTCACGCCCCGAAGCCGACCCGTCGGCGGTGACCACGACCACGACAACGGCCGACGGTCCGTCGACGACCGTCGCAGGCATCGACGCCAATACCCAGACGGCGGCCGCCGCCAGCCAACTGGGGATCAAACTCGGCGAAGGCAGCTCGCTCACCGCTGCACCCGAGCCGATCCCGGTGGTCGACGGCATCCCGATCGACCCCAACCGCATCGCTGAAATCCTCGCTCGCCTTCCCGACTGGGGACCTGGCTCGACACAAACACCGTTTAATTGGCCGACGCAGAGCCTGACCCCACCGCGCACCGGTGCCACGGTCGATGTCCCCTTCCCCAACCCGACCGTCGTCGCCCCACCCGAGGTGCCTGTCGGTAACCTTGAAGTCCTGCGTTTCCAGCCCGAAGGCGACGTCCCCATCGCCGGATTCGTCAGCATCACCTTCAATCAGCCGATGGTCCCGATCGGAACCGTCGCCGCAGTGAACGCCACCGCCCCACCGGCGACGATCACCCCGGCGGTTCCCGGCGCCTGGACCTGGATCGGCACCAAGACCGCCCGCTTCGACGTCGATAGCGACGTGGTCGATCGCCTGCCGATGGCCACCGATTTCCGTGTCGAGATCCCCGCAGGCACCACCTCACAGACTGGCGGTGTACTCGCCGCCGCGGTCAGCTTTGCGTTCTCCACACCAGCCCTGACAATGCAGGCAACGGTGCCTGGCAACGGCAGCGAAAGCGTCGTACTCAACCCGGTGATCATCACCACCTTTGACCAGCGCATCGATCTTCAAGCCGTGCTCGCCGCGGCCGTTGTCACCGCGGGTACCGATCGCGTCGAGATGCGCCTAGCCAGCGCCCAAGAGATCGCTGCTGACCAATACGCGTCATCGGTAACGGCGATGACCCCCGACGGCCGCTGGTTGGCAATGGTGCCGACCAGTCCGTTACCAACAGATACCTCGATCAAGGTCGAGTTCCCCGTCGGCACACCATCGGCGGAAGGCCCGAAGACCACCACCGCCGCTCAAAGTTTCTCGTTCCGCACCTACGGCCCGTTCGAGGTCGACCGGGTCGATTGCGCATGGGGCACCACCTGCGTGCCCGGAACCGACATTCAGATCACGATGAGCAACGAGATTGATCTCGACACGTTCGATCAAGCCAACATCACCATCGAACCGGAGCTGGCAGGGCAACTGATCAGCGTCAGCGGATCGATGATCAACATTCGCGGCGCCACCCTCGGACGCACGAAATACACGATCACCTTGCCGGGTCTGCTCGGCGACGTCTTCGGCCAAACGCTCGGCCAAGCAGTCACCGTCGACAAGACAATCGGCGACGCGCAGCCAGAAATTCGCCAGTTCAGCCAACCGCTGGTCACCCTCGATCCGCTCGACGAGGGCCAATCACTCAACGTCGTCACCATCAATCACGACAACGTACGCCTGCGGGTCTTTCCCGTGCAGCCGAGCGACTGGTCGGCGTTCATCCTCTGGAGTCAGAACAGCTTCGATCAGAACGGATTGAAGGATCCGACGTGGACCGCTGCCGTCGACAGGACGCTCGACGTCGCCAGCAAACAGGATCAACAGACGGAGACCAAGATCGACCTCGGCGAGGTGCTCGGCGGCACTCCTGGGCATGTCGTCGTCATCGTCGAGTCGACCACCACATACAGCCAAAACGATCCGCTCTATTGGATGAACCGACCAGCGGTCGCTTGGGTGCAGTCGACGAAGATCGGCCTCGACGCCATTGCCGACAACGACGAAGTGTTGGCCTGGGCCACCGATCTCGCCTCCGGCGCACCGCTCAGCGGCCTGGCGATCACCACGCTCGGCACACAGCAGACCTTGACCACCGACGCTGCTGGCCTGGCCCGCGCCGAATTGTCGTCAACCACGATCACCGCCCTGCTCGCCACCCGCGACGACGACGTCGCCATGCTCCCCGCCGGGTTCTACGGCGAGGGCTGGAGAGAGAACCAGCGCATCGACGAGACCCGCTGGTTTGTGTTCGACGACCGTGGCGTCTACCGCCCCGGGGAAACCGTGTCGGTCAAGGGGTGGGTGCGCAATTTCACAGCCGCCAGCGACTTCCAGATCAAAGCCTTCGCCCCTGGTGCCACGTTGAGCTACCGGGCCTACGACGCCTACGGCAACGAGATCGCCACCGGTGACGCCGAGGTCAACGCCGTCGGCGGCTTCGATTTCACCTTTGACATCGTCGCTGGCGCCAACCTCGGCTACGGCTACGTGGAGATGTCGCTCAGCGGTTCCGCCGGCGGCGGCACTGCGCACGGCTTCCAGATCCAGGAGTTCCGCCGCCCCGAGTTCGAAGTCACCACCCGCGTCGAGAGCCCGCAACCGCAGCTCAGCCGTAACCCGGCAACCCTGGCGGCGGCGGCCACCTATTACGCAGGTGGGCCTCTGGCCGCAGCACCCGTGACCTGGACGGTATCGACCGGATCGGCCAGCTATTCGCCGCCGAACTGGGACGACTACACCTTCGGCGTGTGGACCCCGTGGTGGTATGAGGACTTTGGCGGCTATGGCGGGTTCGCCGACTCTTCCGGATCGGCGCGGGCACTTGAACCCTGTTGCTTCCCCGGCTCGCCGCAGGATGTCGAGACCTTCACCGGCGTCACCGACAGCAATGGCGACCACTTCTTACAGGTTGGCTTCGAGGTGCCCGAAGGCGGCTTCCCCGATCTGGCGGTGATGGTCAATGCCGCAGCGGCAGTGCAAGACGTCAACCGCCAGACATGGTCGTCGAGCACCTCGCTGCTCGTTCATCCCGGCGCGATCTATGTCGGTATCCGCAGCGATCAGGCCTTCGTTCGTCAGGGCGAAGACCTGGTGATCGAGGCCATCGCCACAGATATCGACGGAAACGTCGCCGCTGGGCGGGACCTGACGATCGTCGCCAAGCGCCTGGAATGGACCACGGTGCGCGGCGTCTCCGAACAGGTAGCCGTCGATACCCAAACCTGCGAGGTGACCTCCGCTGCAGAAGCGGTGACCTGTACCTTCGAGGCCAAGATCGGTGGCCAATACACGATCGTGGCCACCGTTGCCGACGACTCCGGGGCCACCAGCCGTAGCGAGTTCACCCGCTGGGTCAGCGGTGGCGACGCCATCCCCAGCCGCAGCGTGCAGCAAGAAGAACTGATCTTGGTGCCGAACAAGAAGGACTATGCCGGCGGCGAAACTGCCGAGATCCTCGTGCAGTCACCCTTCGCCAGCGGAGAAGGACTAGCGACGATCGTCCGTGGGGACATTCGCTCGACAATTCGCTTCCAGGTCGTCGAGAACAGCGCGATCGTGGCGATCCCGATCGATGACGCCGATGTGCCCAACGTCGATGTCAGCATCGAGGTCGTCGGTGCCGCACAGCGCCTCGGCGACGACGGCACACCTGCCGCCGACGCCCCAGCTCGTCCCGCCTTCGCCGTTGGCGCGCTCTCCTTGCGAGTGCCGCCGGTGTCACGGACCTTGGACATCGCCTTGTCCTCCCCCGACGCCGTCGAACCGGGCGCCGAAACTAGCGTTGGCGTCAAGGTGACCGACGCCAGCGGGCAGCCGGTGGCCGGTGCCGAGCTCGCCGTGGTCGTTGTCGATGAAGCCGTGCTGGCTGTCAGCGGCTACCAACTCAGCGATCCGCTGGACCTCTTCTACTCGCCGATCTACCCCCAGATCTGGGCGACCTACGGCCGCTCCTCGATCGTGCTCTCCGATCCCATGTCTCTCGCCGCTCGCGACGAACTCGCCCCGGCCAGCACCGATGCGGCGGCGACCGCCGAGGAAGCGCCCGCAGCGTCGCTGAATGACGGCGCCCAAGCACCGGTCCCAACCGGCGCTCCGGCCGAGCGCGTCTCAGCAGCGGACCAGTTTGCGGGCGGAGCTGCGGCGCAGGCCGTCGAGGTGCGCTCCAACTTCGACGCCTTGGCGGTATTCGAACCAGAGGTGACAACGGCAGCCGATGGCACAGCAACGATCGCCGTGCCGCTGCCCGACAACCTGACCCGCTACCGGGTGATGGTCGTCGCCGCCAGCGGTGAGGATCGCTTCGGCTCCGGTGAATCGAATATCACGGCCCGCCTGCCGTTGATGATCCGACCCTCGGCCCCGCGATTCTTGAACTTTGGCGACACCTTCGAGATGCCAGCCATCGTGCAGAACCAAACTGATCAGGCGATCGAGGTCGACGTCGTCTTGCAGGCCTCCAACCTGAGCCTCACCGGTGACGCCGGGAAGCGAATCACGGTGCCCGCCAACGACCGGGTCGAGGTTCGCTTCCCGATGGCCGCCGATCAAGCCGGTACCGCCGCTTACCGCTTCGTGGCCGTCAGCGGCGACCACAGCGACGCTGCCGAAGGCACCCTGCCTGTGTACACCCCGGCCACTACCGAAGCCTTCGCCACCTACGGCGTGGTCGACGGATCGGGCGCCGAGGCAGTGGTCGGCCAGCCGCTGATCGCCCCCACCGAGGTCATCCCCCAGTTCGGCGGCCTTGATGTGACCACTTCCTCGACAGCCCTGCAAGCGCTGACCGATGCCGTGCTGTACATCAGCGAATACCCCTACGCCAGCTCCGATGCGCTCGCCGCTCGGATCATCGCCGTCTCGGCGCTGCGCGATGTGCTCGACGCCTTCGACGCCGAGGGCCTGCCGTCGGTGGATGCGCTCAACACCCAAACACAACGCGACATCACCAACCTCATCGCCCTGCAAAACGGTGACGGCGGGTTCGGCTTCTGGGCACAATTCCGGCCGTCGGAACCTTTCAACACCGTGCAGGCGGCCCACGCCCTGGTCATCGCCAAGGCCACCGGATTCACCGTGCCGGAGAACAACCTGCAGATGGCGATGAGCTACCTGCAATCGATCGAGCAGTACTACCCCGCAACGTACAGCCAACAGACCCGCACCACGATCAGCGCCTATGCGTTGCATGTGCGTTCGCTGAATGGCGACCGTGACACCGCCAAGGCGCTCGATCTGTACAACACCCGCAAGAACGAGATGGAGCTCGACGCCGTTGCCTGGTTGTGGCCGGTGATCGATGACGCCGCTGTCGACGCCGAGATCGAGCGCCTGTTAGCCAACCGTGCAGTGGAGACCGCCGGTGCGGCCAACTTCAGCACCAGCTACAGCGACGCCGACTATGTGCTGTTGGCGTCCGATCGGCGCACCGACGGCATCATCCTCGACGCCTTGATCTCCAAGCGCCCGGACAGCGACCTGATCCCCAAGGTGGTCACCGGGTTGCTTGGCAACCAGATCAAGGGTCGCTGGAACAACATCCAGGAGAACTCCTTCATCCTCTTGGCGCTGAAGCACTACTTCGACGTCTTCGAAGCGCAGACCCCGGAGTTTGTCGCTCGGGTGTGGCTCGGCGAGCAGTTCGCCGGCGAGAAGACGTTCAGCGGCCGCTCCACCGATCGGGTTCGCATTTCGGTGCCGATGACCGAGGTGCAGGCTGCAGGCGATTCGACCTTGGTGCTGGCCAAGGAGGGCAGCGGACGGCTGTACTACCGCCTCGGTCTGCGCTATGCGCCGAGCGATCTGTCGCTCGAACCCCTGGAACGGGGCTTCGTCGTCTCGCGCAGCTATGAGGCCGTCGACGACCCGGGTGATGTCGTGCACAACGCCGACGGCAGCTGGACGATCAAGCCTGGGGCTCGCGTGCGGGTCAAGGTCTCGATGGTTGCCGAGAGCCAGCGCACGATCGTGGCGCTGATCGATCCTCTCCCCGCTGGGTTGGAGATCCTCAACCCGGCTGCCGCGATCACCGAGGCGGTGCCACCGGAAGCGGTGCCGGAGAGTTCGAATCCGTACGAGGGCTACTACTGGTGGGGCACGTGGTACGAGCACCAGAACATGCGTGACGATCGGGCCGAGGCCTTCACCAGCCTGCTACCCGCCGGCACCTACGACTACAGCTACGTCGCTCGGGCCACCACCCCCGGCCGCTTCGTTGTCCCACCGAGCCGGGCCGAAGAGATTTACGCCCCGGAGACCTTCGGTCGCGGCGCAACCGACATCGTCATCGTCGGCTAACTCGTTTCCCGGTCGGTACGCCGGCCGGGTGACGAATGACACGCGAGGTGACATCTTGAACACGCACAGTTCACGCGAAGGTTGTTTTGTGGTAACCGGGCACCGATACGTTGAAGGTGTCGGTCACCACAGGAGGCCTCACATGACCAATTTCCATCATCTCCCAACCACCAGCTCAACGCTCGTGCTCATCGATCCTTCCAGCCCACAGGGCGAGGCAGGCGTCGAGGCACTCGATCAGCTCGACGAAGCCGTCGTGCTCGTCATGCCGCTCTATGGTCGCCGCGCTGCGGCTCTGCGGGACTTCGCCAAGTCGGAAGACATCGATGTCGCTACCGCTGGCAACATCTATCTCGATCAAGTCGCCGGGCGCATCGACACCGACAAGCACACGCTGACCATGCTGCCAACCGATGGCCTCGACCTTGTCGCCGATGTCGTCGCCGTCGCCAAGCAGTTGCCCTCGCTGCGGCGCATCATCGTGCCGGCGAGCCTGGCTGCAACGGTGATTTCACTCAATCGATTGTCGGCCCAAACCACGGCGTCGCTGTCGGTCACCGCCGCCTAATTGCCGATTCCATGCCCAACTGTAGGCGAGCACAAATTTGTGGGCGCTACCGTTCAGCGCCCTTTGGAGCATCGGCAACAACGTGATGACTCCGGCGGGTCGGTAACCGATTAAATCTGCCGAATAAAAGGCGTCATCTTCGGCGTACGTCGATGAGGCATGCTCATGGTCCCGCTGCGAGGTCGGCGGCGACGATCGCCTTGTCTTCTGGATCGGCGATCGGCACCGCCTTCGCCGCAGCCCACTCAGTCGCTGCTTCCTCGCTGCGCCCAACCGCCTGCAGCGATCGAGCCATCATCTCGTGGGCGTAGGCCAGGTCGAAATCCTGCAGACCAAGGCCCGTCGTCTCCGCCATGCAGCGTTGCGCGTACTGTAACCCGGCCTGCGCGTTACCGACGCCCAGATGCGCCTTGGCCTGCATATACAGCGACCGCACCTCGTTCACCGGCCCCCGGCCGCTGGCCCGCTGCCAGTGATATGCCGAGGCATACACCCGGCGCAACAGATCCTCATCGTCATGCACGCTGCGATCGGCTTTGTCGAACAGCTCCCACGCGGCGTTGTTGCACTCGATCGCCTGCGCCCGGTGCCAATCCCCGGATACCTGAGCGCCAACATCGACGCCGTCGGCACCAGCGTCGGCATCAGCGTCGATGGCGGGCAACGCAATGCCTGTCTCCAACAGCGACTTGATGCCATCGAGCACCCACACCCAACCGCTGCGCGCCAGCGCCCACGTCTGCGGGCTGCGGGCCAGGTCGCCATGCACAAGATCAACCTGCGTGACACCCTCCGCGGCGACACGCAAGCTCCACTCCACCCGCGACGGTGGCTCCTGCGCCGCCGGATGATCCCAAGCAACCTGCCACTTCATCACCAACCTCATCGGCGGCTCGATCTCTTCGACGACACCAGTGAGGTAGTCGTTGGCGAAGCGCGGCTCAACCAGCTGCGCCCAGACCTGCTCGATCGGCGCCTTGATGTAGATCCGGTATTGGTGACGGGCGAGGGCCATAGCGAAGTCTCCTTTAGGCGCTTTCTGGCTCAAGGGCAGCCTGCAGCTCGATGAGCGCGCGGGCGTGTGGTTGGGCGAACTTGCCGATCCAGCGATCAGCGATCTGTTGCACGGGAACGGGGTTGAGGTATTGCAGGCTGACCCGACCGACCTTGCGGAACGTCACCAGATTTGCCTCGTGCAACACGGCGAGATGCTTCATCACCCCGAAGCGGGTCATCGCCGGGAAGCGACCACAAAGGCCCTGCACGCTTTGGCCATCGTTGTCGAACAACGCGTCGAGAATGCCACGACGGGTTTCGTCGGCCAACGCTTTGAACACGGCATCCACAACGCTCGATAATACGTGACAATATAGTCACATGTCAACGGCACCACCTATGGCTCAGCTGTGGGTGAACAGGGCGTGCAGTTCCTCACGTAACACCCGGCGCAGCAGTTTGCCGGTCTCGTTGACCGGCAGTTCCTCGGTGAAGTGGATCCGCTCCGGCGTCTTCGTCGAGCGCAACGTGGCGCGCACAAAGCTGCGCAACTCATCCTCATCAGCCACCGCTCCGTGCTTGAGCACCACTGCGGCCACCACTCGCTCGCCCCATTCGTTGTCGGGGATGCCGACCACGGCGCAGGAATCGATCGCCTCATGCTCCACCAGCACGGCCTCGATCTCGCCGGGCGACAAATTCTCGCCGCCGCGCACGATGACATCGTCGAGGCGACCATGCAGGTAGAGATAGCCCTCGTTGTCGAACTCGCCCGAGTCGCGAGTTCGAAACCAACCATCGACCAAGCCCGCTCCCCCGGCATAGCGCCCCGAGACTTGCTCGCCACGGACCCAGACCTCGCCGCGCTCGCCAGCGCCCATCGGAGTGCCGTCGGCGTCGCGAATCGACAGTTCGACCGTCGGTAACGCCTGGCCGACCGAACCCAAGCGACGGCGCACGACCGGGTCGTCGCTGGAGATCGCCAAGCGATGGTCCTCAGGGCCAAGCACCGTGATCGTGCTCGCCGTCTCCGTCAAGCCATAGGCGTTGACGAAATTGACGTGCGGCAGTAGCGAAAGGGCCCGCTCGATCACCGGCAGCGGCATCGGACCGCCACCGTAGGACAACGCTTTGAGGTCCTCCAACAAGGCACCCTGGCGCTCCATTTCGTCGAGCACCCGGCCGAGCATCGTCGGCACAACCATTGCGTGAGAGACCCTGAAGCGGGCGATGGTGTCGACCCACGCGGCGGGGTCGAAGGCCTCCATATAGACGATGCGACGACCGGCGAACACCGAGGTCAGCGCCGCCGACACCCCGGCGATGTGATACGGCGGCACGCTGACGACTGCGGCATCTGTCTCATCTGCGCTGGCGAACTCGACCGTCGAGAGCACGTACGAGGTGAGATTGTCGTGACTGAGGATCGCCGCCTTCGGCTCGCCGGTAGTGCCACTGGTGAACAGCAGAACCGCCGTCTCCTCTTCACTGGGCGCTGGCTCTGGTTCCATCGCCCCGCTAGCGGCCAACTCGAGCAACTCCGCCCGGCTGAGCACCGTGATCCCCTCGATCGTGCCGACGCGCTCGGCGACACCCTCGCCGAGCACGGCCACCGCAGGAGCGGTGCGAGCGACGAGCGCTCGCAGGCGATCATCATCGAGGCGGTAGTTGATCGGGGCGAACGGCACGCCGGCCCGCGAGGCACCGTAGAGGCACAGCGGCACTGCCCGGGAGTTGAGGTCGATCAGCACCAGGCGCTCGACGCCCTGCGCGGCGACGAAGGTGGCGATGCGCCGCGAGCCCTCGTCGAGTTCCATTGCGGTCAACGCCCCGTCGGCGTCATTGATCAACACCCGATCGAAAAGTGCTGGGGCGGCGATATCGAGCAGTTCATGGACGTGCATCGGGTCAGACTAACGAGACGACCGCTGCGAGAATGAAGCGGCGCTGTCACAAAACACGACGGCGAAACGACAATCAGGGTATGAACAGCAAACTTGTCGATGTCATCGTCGTCGGCGGCGGAATCGCCGGGCTGACCGCCGCTCGTTACTGCCAACGCGCCGGCCTGAGCGTTGTCGTGCTCGATCCACGTCCTGGGGGACGAGCAACGAGCGACATCGTCGATGGCTTCGTGTTCAATCGCGGCCCGCACGCGCTCTACAACGGCGGCGCTTCGCAGCAGGTGCTCAGCGAGCTAGGCATCGAACTGACCGGCGGAGCGCCCGCACTCGGTCACGCTCAGATCGTCGCCGGAGGTGCCATGTTCGCGTTGCCGTACACCCCGCGCACAGTGTTCGCCAGCCGCTACCTGGGGATGCGAGACAAGGCCGCACTGGCGCGGTTCTACGCCGCCGTCGCCAAGACCAATCAACGCAGCGTCGCCGATCGTTCCGTGGGCGACTGGCTCGACGGCCTACCCCGACGAGCCGCAGCGATTCTCCGTCTCGCCATTCGTACGGCCACCTACTGCGCCAACGTCGACAGCTTGAGCGCCGAGTTGGGTGTCACCGCGCTGCAGCTGCAGGGCGTGCGCTATCTCGATGGCGGTTGGCAGCACCTCGTCGATCGACTCAGCGATGGGCTCGATATCCGTCCACTGACGGCGACGCGTCTCGAAGGCACCAGCGTCGTTGCTACCGATCCACAGGGTGAGACTCAGGTGCGCGGCCGCCACACCGTGGTCGCCGTCAACTCGCCTGGCGCCGCCGCGAGTTTGCTCGAACGGGCAGACTTCAACGGCCCACCAGCAATCGAGGCAGCCTCGCTCGATCTCGGGTTGCGTTCGCCTCCGACGGTTCCGTTCCTGCTCGACGTCGACGAGCCGCTGTATTGCTCGCAGCACGGTCTGCCCGCCCAACTCGGCCAGGCTCAGGGGGCCGTCGTGCACGTCGCCCGCTATGTGCTCGATGGCGAACGGCATGAGCCACGCGGTACTCGTGACTCCCTGGAGGCCTTTGCTCGACGTGCCGGTATCGACCCGGGATCGATCACAACCAGCCGTTACCTGCACCGTATGACCGTCTGCGGGTGGACGCCGACCGCAGCCAGCGGCGGACTGCCCGGCCGACCGGTGAAGACCGATAGCGGCATCGATGGTGTGTTGCTCGCTGGTGACTGGGTCGGGCCGATCGGGCACTTGGCCGACGCCGCCTTCGCCAGTGGCCGAGATGCTGGGCGACACATCTGCGCCACAATGAAGCGATGACCGCTGTCCCGGAATCTCCCCAGGATAAGGCCTTCGACAGCGAACGCGAGCGGCTCTGGGCGCTGGCCTACCGAATCTGCGGCGTGGCCGCCGACGCCGACGACGTCGTGCAGGACGTGTGGATCCGCTGGGATCGCGCCGATCACGCAGCGATTGAACGACCGCAGGCCTGGTTGACGACGGTCACCAGTCGAGCGGCGATCGATCATCTGCGTAGGCGCCGCCGCCGCAACCGTGGCTACGTCGGACCGTGGCTACCGGAGTTGATCGAGCTTGAGGCGCCCGACCCGATCGGCGGTTTCGAGTCGCTGGAGATCGGTTTCCTGCTTCTCTTGGAGCGCCTTGAGCCGCTCGAGCGGGTGGTGTTTTTGTTGGCCGATGTCTTCGATGAGCCCTTTGCCGATATCGCCGCCACGGTGCAGCGCAGCGAAGCGGCGTGCCGCCAAATCGCCTCCCGGGCGCGCCGCAGGGTGCGCGACGCGCAGCGTCATCGCCCGGCGGATGCCGGCGAGCAACGACGGCTGGCCGCAGCCTTCGGCCAAGCGATCACCTTCGGCGATCTCGGGGCCGTAGTGAGTTTGCTCGGCGAACGACCGGTGCTGATCAGCGACGGCGGGGCTGCGGTGCGCGCCGCTCGCCGTCCGGTGGTCGGGGCTGCGCGGATCGCCCGTTTCGTCGTCAATCTGGCCAAACGAGCCAGTGCCGATTCGCGCATCGTGCCGCTGTCGATCAACGGGGAGCCAGCGGTCAAGGTCTTCAGCGGCGAACGCTTGCTGTTCGCCATGGTGTTGCACGTGGCCATCCCCGCCGACGGCGCCGACGCCTCGATCGATGAGATCTTCATCGTCCGCAACCCGGACAAGCTCTCCCGGCTCGGCGATCCAGCGCACTGACGGGCCGCCGTGGCGTCTACGGTAAGGAGATGAGTAACGAGGAAGCGCCCTACGGATCAGGCAACCAATCAGCGGAGGGCCTGAAGCGAGTACGCACCCGCCACTTTGCCAAGGCCAAGGCCGACGGCATCAAGATCACCGGGTTGACCAGCTACGACGCACTCTCGGCGAGCATCTTCGATCGCGCCGGGATCGACTTTTTGCTCGTCGGCGACTCTGCCGGCAACGCTGTGTTCGGGTACGACACCACCCTGCCGGTGACCTCCGACGAACTGATCCCGCTGTGCCGCGCCGTGGTGCGGGCCTGTCGCCGGGCGCTGGTCATCGCCGACATGCCGTTTGGCTCATACGAGGTCGGCCCGATCGAGGCGCTGCATACGGCGATCCGCTTCATGAAAGAGACCGGGGCTCATGCCGTCAAGCTTGAGGGCGGGCACCGCAGTGCGCCGCAGATCGAGGCGATCGTCACCGCCGGTATTCCGGTAATGGCCCACATCGGCTATACACCGCAGAGCGAGCACGGCCTGGGTGGGCACATCATCCAGGGTCGTGGCGACGACGGCCTGGCCGAGTTGCTCGACGACGCTCACGCCATCGAGGAGGCCGGGGCCTTCGCTGTGGTGCTGGAGATGGTTCCCTCTGCCGCAGCGGCACAGGTGACCAAGGAATTGACGATTCCGACGATCAGCGTTGGCGCCGGACCGCATTGCGATGGACAGTTGCTGGTCTGGACCGATTGGGCCGGATTCACCACCGGACGAGTCCCCAAGTTCGTCAAGAAGTACGCCAACATCGCCGGAATCCTGTCCGAGGCGGCGGAGAGCTTCAAGGCCGATGTCGAGTCCGGCGTGTATCCAGCGCCCGAGCACGAGTACGGCGCCTAGCTAGACGCTCGCCGCGTCGCCGATCGGTACCCGCTGAATCAGCGAATCTCATCGATCAGTCCCCAGCTCAACGCAGTCGTCGCCTCGATCGGGCGGGCACGTAGGGCCAGTTCGACCATCCGATGCCGTCCGACGCGGCGGGTGACGCTGACGGTGCCACCGGCGCCGGGGATGAGCCCAAGCTGCACCTCGGGGAGGCTGAAGGTGGTCGCCGAATCAGCGACGACGTGGCCGGCAAATGCCGCCAGCTCAACCCCTGAACCGGCGCACGGTCCGTGCATGATGACGGTGATTCGCTCACCCAACCGGTCGATCAGCTGACCGAGACTGCGCGCCAGGCGAACCACATGAGCGGTTGACGGATCGGGCCGCGAGCCGAACTCGTCGAGGTCGCCGCCGCTGCAGAACACGGGCCCGTTGCCACGGATCTCGATGCGTAGCGAGGTGTCGACGGCGGCGATCGCCAGCGCTTCGTACCACTCGTCGCGCAACGTGGCGTTGAGCGCGTTGCGTACGTCGGGGCGGTTCAAGACCACCTCGAGTAGGTCGCCATCGCGGTTGGCGAGGACCGCTGGTTGGCCCGAAGCGGGCCGTTGACGAATCGGCCGTGATCTTCGCCAGGCAGCAAACTCCGGGCCAGACTGCAACATCGAATAGGTCAGCGATTCGGCCACCAGCCCTTCGGCGACGGTGCGGCCATCGGCACCACGCATCAACGTCGCCAGGGCGATCGCGGCGAGCGGGTTGGCCGTAGCGACGGTAAGGACATCGTCTGGGTCGGCGACGACGATGTCGCAGACGCTGGCCAGCGGCGAGTTGCCGTGCGGCGCGCTGCCCTGAGGCGAATGGCCAACACCGATGATCACCGCCGGCAAGATCTGCGCAGCCGCTAGCTGCTGCGCGCCATATGTCGCAGCAGCGTCACTGTCGTCGATGACGACCACTGATCCAGCGGGATCGCACAGGTCATCGGCGACCGTCGGCGACTGCAGCCGCTCGAAGAACTCGCCAAGGCTGAGATGATGAATCGAAACGCTGCCGATAACGAGACGCTAGCGGCGAAGTCGTCAGGCGACGTTCAACCCGATCGCGGCTGCGGCTGCGGCAGCGGCCTGAGCTGTGTCACGAGAGATGAACACCGTCTCGTCGCCCGGTCCGGCCAGTTCTCTGAGGGTCAGCACCGCCGTAGCGACGTGTAACGCGTCGAGCGCGCGAATCCCTTGTTGGCGAACGATCTGCAATGCCAGCGCCTCGACATCGCAGGCATCCGCCCCGACCATGGTGATGAGGGTGCCGCCGAGATCGGCGTCGAGTCGAGCGAGCAACGGTCCGACCGGCACGCTCGCAAGTCTGGCGGCACTCACCAGCGCACCAGAGACCTCGATGTGCGCAAGCACCCCGGAAACGAATGCGGTATCTGCGTTCGCGAACAGCTCCACCGCTTCGCCGTGGCCGGGGTCGCCGGGCAGGTAGTAACGGGCGATGACGGACGAGTCGACAACGTCTGCGCGCTCAACGCAACAGCGACCAGCGCCTCTCGTACCTGGGTCAACGACGGTGGGGCCACCGTCGATGCGGCGACTTGGCGGAGCGTGCCGGTCGCGGCGGCGCGGCTGCGAATGGTGTCACGCGGGCTCAGAGTCGGCACCGCTGCGTCGAGCACCTCGGTGGATGATGTCATGTGGAGGCATCTAGATAGCATGCCGCTGTCCTAGGTGCCATTCCTAGCCGTGCTCCGCCGCAGACTCTTGCAACGAGTCGAACGTGGCCTTCACACGCAGCGCACAACTTCGGCGAGGCGGGCAGGGCAGGATTGGCTCTGCTCCCCGGCATTACAGTGGGTGCCGTGAAGCTGCGCCGGAACCCGACCGTGTTCGTCACCGGGGCCAACGGGTTTCTCGGCCGCCACCTCGAGCGTGTGCCCGCCGCCGCCAAGTTTCAATTGATCGCCCCTCGTTCCCGTTCACTCGATATCCGCCACCACGACCGGGTGATCGACGCCATCACCGGTTGGAAGCCGGATGCGGTGATCCACCTCGCCTATCGACGCGACGATCGGCGGACCATCGTCGACGGCAGCCGCAGCGTCGCCGAAGCCGCGGCGAAATGTTCGGCTCGGCTGATTCACCTCTCCACCGACGTGGTCTTTCCCGGCCGCGACCAGCCCTACCGCGAGACCGACGAACCATTCCCGCTCTCCGACTACGGCCGCCAAAAGGCTGAAGCCGAAGCTGCCGTGATGGCCGCCCATCCCACCGCCGTCGTCGTGCGCACCTCGTTGATGTACGGCACCGACATCGCCTCGATCCCGCAACAAGACGTCGCCCGCTCGCTGGCCGGTCAATCGACGATGCGTTTCTTCGTCGATGAATTCCGCTGCCCGGCGCACGCCAGCGATGTCGCTTCCGCCTGCGCCGCGCTGGTGACGATGCCCGAAGTCAGCGGGGCCCTGCACATCGCCGGACCGCAGGCCATCAGCCGTGCCGACTTTGCCCGGGCGATCGCCCAGTGGTCCGGTGCCGACCCTCGCCGCGTACCAACCGCCTCGCTGGCCGACGTTGCCCCCGCACGCCCGGGTCGTATCGCCTTGGACACGACCCGGGCGCAACATCTCGGGCTGCGTTGCCGCCCGATCAACGAGGTCTTCAACCTGCAGGGCTCGACCGACTTCAGCCGGGAACGTCGATAAAGGTTCTGCCCCGGTACTGCTCAGCCTTGCCGCCTTCAGAGTTGTCGAACCCCTGGTAGCGGTTGTAGCGAATCGTCGCCGTCACTCCACTCGGCCAGCCGTTGCTCGCACCGGGGATCACCGCCGGGGTGAAGAACAGGTGGGGAATGTTGGCGTGCCCAGCAGCGTCATATGTCGTACTGCGCGCGATGAAGGTGTTGTTCTGCACATTGACTGAGTGCACCCGCCCGGGGTCGGCGCCCTCTGCGGCGTAACGCAGCAACACGCCGTTGGCGCACTCCCCTGCCCGCCCCTTGATGAAGATGTTGTTCTTCACCGTCAGGCGCCCTCCTTCGGGGACATCGACCCCATACGACTCAGCGCAGTCCCAATCGGCCGGAGCGTCGATTCCCTCAATGAGATTGCCGGTCAAGGTGGTGACCTGAGCCCGGGACTTGAATAGGTGGCCGACATTGACCGCGGTGGCGTAGCTGTTGATCATCCGCGCCGTGTAGTTCGGGTCGCTGGTGCTGGCGTTGATATACACGTTGTGCGACGGCCCGTCCCAACCGCCGTTGTCATACAACCGCAGGTTGCTCATCAGCAGCGTTCCCGAACTTGCCCCGGCAGCGAAAATGCCGTTGTGTTGGCTGTCCTGAAAGCCGTGAATCCTCATATTGCGCAACGTCACGTTGCGGCTGGCGATGATGTACAGCCCGGCACGATCAACCCAGTCGCCATCGGTGGCGTCGATATCGATGTTCTCGATCGTCAGCCCGTTGGCCTCCTCGATCTCGATCATCCCGTGGCCCATGACGTTGTAGTCGCCCTCCGTGCCAAGGCGGATCACCGGGCGCACGCCGTTGACCGTCACCCCACGAATGATGATGTTCGACGGCTTCTGGAAGATGCCAGCGGCGAAGTCCTCGCCGTTGTTGGCCAACGGACCTATCCATGGATACTGCCCCGGCCCCTCATACACGGCTGGGTAGACGAGGAAAACGTCGCCGGGTTGGCGGTTGTTGAAGGTATGGGTGCGCACGAATGCGCCGCCGCTCGGCCCGCCGCCGAGGTGGGTGTAGGTGGCGATCACCTGGCCGGCGCGCATCTGTTTGATCAGCGGCGTTCCCGAGGTCGCCGGCATCGGCATCGCGTCATTGTGCGTCGCCGCCCGCGTGGCCCCGATTGTCACAGCCGCGTCGGCCGTCGTCGTGGTCCCCACAAGGGTGGTGGCTAGAGCGAGCGCTCCGAGCAGCAAACGCCGTCGAGTCGTCAGAACTGTGGTCATCAGCATTCCTTTCCGTCGTTGACCTGACGGAACCCGCCAGTCACCAGGAAATAACGCTCTCAGTATCAGATTCCCGTCGGTCGGCGCGAGGAAATCTTCTTAGCCCACGCCCACGGCCACGCTGAGCACGGAATCATCGTGGATCGCAAAGTAGCCGCCGCCGAAGTTGGCGGAGCCGCCGATCGACAAGCGGGCGCTGTCGGTCCACACGATCGTCGACGACGAGGGGATCTGCACGCTGTCCACCACTCGACCATTGAGCACCAGCGAACCGACACCGTTGCTCCAGCGCAGCCCGAGGATTACCTCCTGGCTTGCGGCAAAATCTGCGATGTCGGCTGGCTGCAAGACGTAGAGGAACGGCACCGCACGAATGTGACCGCTGAGGTAGGGACCGATCTCCGGGTCGACGTTCAGTGAGAGGCCAAAGACGTTCTGATCCGACAGCTCGTCACGGACCACATCGAGGTAGGTGTTGATGTTACGCCCAGTCGGCGTCGTCCGTTCGGCCATATCGACGAGCGGTGTGATGACCACCTCGACCTGGCCCTCGACGGCATCGAACAGGTTGGCGACAGGGCCCCCCATGGCGGTGAGGATCGCGTAGTCGTCGCGTTGTTGCCCGCCCGGCAGGAAACGTCGACCGCCGTCGGCCACCGCTTCGATCGTCCCCAGACCGACCACGTCGAACTCCAGCGAAGGCCCGACCTCAGGCGTCACCACAGCCCCGTCGGCGGCGGGCACGGCAACCGCATCGAGATCGAGCGTCAAACTCGCTGCGGCCTCGATCGGTCCTGCGGGAAGCACCCGAGCGTCGTCTTGGCGCGCCAGGATCCACCCCCCGATGCCGGCGACCAGCAGCACGGCCGCCGCAGCCAGCATCGGCACCCGGTTCGGCCGTCGCCGCCGAGCAGAGTCCAATTCGACAACCGTGACGCCGTCGGCCGATGCCGGCTGCGGCGGGAGTTCGGTGGCGCGAGCCAAGAAGCGGGCGAAGGCTTCATCGTGATTGTCCGTTTGTGGCTGACTCACGCCGCCTCCTCCACCAGGGAACGGAGTCGCCGACGACCCCTGACAAGTAGTGATTCCGTGGCCCGCACTGAACGATTGATTGCCTGGGCCACCTCGGCAATCGGCATCCCTTGCAGGTGGAACAGTATCAACGCGGCCCGCTGCTCGTCGGTGAGCCGCCCGAGCAGTTGCAGCGCGTCGCCAGCTCCGATCGCATCCCAATCCGGTTCGGTGCTCGCGGCGCTCGGCAAGGCGAGCAGCCGTTCACGCAGCCGGATCTCGCGTCGCGTGCGACGCATTTGATCCAAGAACGCGCTGCGGGCGACGACGATGAACCAGCCGACCTCCACCTCTCGATCAGGATGGCGTTCGAGGTGCCGGGCAGCGCGTTCGAA
Organism: uncultured Acidimicrobiaceae bacterium; assembly: GCA_963732585.1. GTDB lineage: Bacteria > Actinomycetota > Acidimicrobiia > Acidimicrobiales > Ilumatobacteraceae > WLMZ01. Next base: position 369,998 of record CAVSZY010000001.1, read on the forward strand.
GGTGTCTTGGCGCAGGTCTTCAGCCCGTGCCCGATCGCCTCCGCACAGCCGGATCAGCTCTTGGTAGACCGCCACCGAGGCGCGGTCGAAGACCTCGTGGTAACCGACATCGGCGCCGCTAGGCACCGCTCATCGTCACGTCATTGATCACCAGGCTGACGCCGTTGGCGCGCATCGGTAACCAGTCGAGGTCGCCGCCGACCTCGGCAATGTCGAGCAACATCCGCTGCAACGTCGAGGCGATAGTGAATTCACGCACCGGTGCGCCAAGCGCCCCGTTGGTGATCAGCAACCCGGTCGCCCCGACGGAGAAGTCGCCGCTGATCGAGTTGACCCCGCTGTGGATGCCCTGCATCGACTGGATCAACGCGCCGTCGTCGATGTCGGCGATCAGCTCGTCCTGGGAGCGGGCCCCCGGCACGATCTGCATCGCCAAACAGCCCACGCCAGGGCTGCCGCCCTTGAAACCACCCCGCGAACCGTTACCGGTGCTGCGCACCCCGGCCCGGCGAGCGCTGTACGCCGAGTGCACGAACCCGTCGAGCACCCCGGCGCTGATCAACGGATTGCGCCGCGCCGCCAACCCGTCGCCGTCGAGTTCGCTCGCCGTATAGGCCAAAGGATTGGTCGGGTCGTCGACCAGGGTGAGCAGCGGTGAGGCCACCGTCTGGCCGACGCGATTGGCAAAGATGCTGCGTCCCTTGAGCGCGCTCTCACCATTGAAGGCACTGCCCAAAATGCCGATGAACTGGGCAGTGACGTAGGGATCGAGGACCACAGTGAGCCGTTTCGACGCGGGCTTGGTGGCCCCCAGCAGGCGCGTGGCCCGGTTGCACGCCTCACCCGCCGCTCGAGCGATATCAAACTGCTCAGGCGAACGCCCAACGGTAAAACCGAAGCCGGTTTGGGTCTCGCCGCCGTCGTCGGCCAACGTCGACACCGACACATAGCAGCCGTTTTCGCGGGCGCCGACGCGGATCCCTGTGGAGGTGGCCACCGCCACTTCTCCAGCGCCATCGCTGTAGTTGGCGTCATCGACGCGAATGCGCTTGTCGAGAGCCAACGTTTGGCGTTCCAGCTCCAGCGCCAACTCGATCTTGTCGTGCGTCGGGTAGGCGTCGAGCTGCTCGCTCCACAAATCCTGCGGGACGGAGGTGACCCCGTCCGGCTCGGCCAATCCGGCCCACTCGTCACGGGTGCCGAACTCGACGTTGGCGCGGGCATCGGCCAACACCTCGGCGATCGCCGATGGGTCGAGGGTGCCCGCGTAGGCGAAGCCGGTGCGGCCGTCGACGATCACCCGAATGCCGACGCCCTCGCTTTGTGCGCTGACGAAATGCTCGACCTTGCCCTGGTAGACGCGCACCTCGGTCTCACGACCGCGGGCCACGTAGGCCTCGACCTGCTCGCCGACGCGAGTCTGGGCGACGACGCCATCAGCGATGCGCTGCAGCACCTCGACCGCCGCGTTCATGCTGCGGTTCCGCCGATGGTCATCGTCTTGACCCGCAACGTTGGTTGGCCATCGCCGACCGGCACGCTCTGGCCGTCCTTGCCGCAGAATCCGGGGGACCCCATCTCAAAATCGTTGCCCAGTACCTCGATATCGCGCAGCACCTGCGGACCGTTGCCGATCAGGTTGCCTTGACGCAGCGGCTCGGTGATCTCGCCGTTCTCGATGAGATACGACTCGGTCATGCCGAACACGAAATCGCCGGTGGCTGTGTTGACGCTGCCGCCGCCGAGCTTGGCGACATAGACGCCATAGGGGGTGTCGCGGATGATGTCCTGTGGGTCTTCGGTGCCATTGAGCACGTAGGTGTTGGTCATGCGCACCATCGGCAGGTGCATGTAGGTCTGCCGACGACCATTTCCCGAGCCCGCCCGGCCAGCGTCGCGAGCCCGAATCCGATCCCACATGTAGTCGGTGAGCACGCCATTTTCGATCAACACGTTGTATTGGCTGGGATGCCCCTCGTCGTCGATCGAGATCGCTCCCCATTCGCGGCTCATCGTGCCGTCATCGACGAGGGTGACCAATGGCGAAGCGACCAGTTCACCAACCTTGCCGGCATACACCGAAGCGCCCTTGGCGATGTGGTCGGCCTCGAGACCGTGCCCGCACGCCTCGTGGAACAACACCCCACCGCTGCCGGCTTTGATCACCACCGGCACGGGGCCCGATGGTGCCGGGCGGGCGCGCAGTTTTGTGATCGCCTGGCGGGCTGCGCGCTCGCGCGACCTGCTCGACGTCTTCCTCGTCGAAGAGCTCGAAGCCGATGGTGCGCCCGATCGCTTCGAACCCGGTCTGCATACCGCCATCACTGTTGGCGATCGCGCTGACACGCAGCAGGTGACGCACGATCTCGTCCTCGGCCAGGAGGCCGTCGCTGTTGGCCACCAGCACCCGCTTGTGGATGTCGCCGTAGCCAGCCGAAACTTGCGAAATCAGACCATCGACGGAGCGGGCGGCGTTGTCCATGCGCTGCAACAGGGCGACCTTGGCTGCTTTGCCAACCGTGCCGGGATAGATCTCCACGCTGGTGACCCGGCGCACCTCACGGCGGGTGAGAGCTACCACGTTGGCTCCGCCGCCACCCCGTGACGCTGCGGCGCCGGCCGCCTCTGCAGCCGCCAGTAAACCAGCCTCGGACATATCGGAGGTGTGTGCGAAGCCGGTCGTCTCACCGCGGATCACACGGATCCCGGCACCGCGATCACGCCCGCTGCTGACCTGTTCGACCTTGCCGTCGTCAAGTCCTGCAGACGTTGAGGTTTTGTCTTCGGCGTAGACTTCGGCGAATTCGCCTCCGGTGCGCAGGGCCGCCGTCAACACCCGCTGCAAAACGTCAGTTTCGATCACGGAGGCAGCCTAATGGTGGCGGGCGGTTGCGAAACTTTCGAGAAAGTCGCCCCGTCCGACGGTGATCGCTGGGAAGCTGAGGCCCATGAACGCATTTCGCACCTCGACGTCGTCGCTGACGGCCAAGTTCGAGACCCTGAGCGAACGCATCTCGGGACACATCCTCGGGAGCGTCCGCATCCTCACCGGCTTGATGTGGCTGGCCAACCTGCACTGGAAAGTGCCCGGCGCCTTCGGCGAGGACACCGGCGGGGGCCTCTACAAATACGTCAAGGCCGGTGCCGACAACGCACCATTCGCGCCGTACCGATGGCTGTTGCGCGAGCTCGTTCTCCCCAATTTTGCGGCCTTTGGCTGGTTCACACTGATCAGCGAAACCGTGCTCGCCGCCCTGTTATTGATCGGCTACCGCTCGCGCCTCGTCGCCCTCGTCGGCGCGCTGATGGCCATCCCCATCGGCCTCTCCGTGCTCTACTACCCCAACGCTGACGAGTGGTCGTGGTCGTACCTGATGATGATCGGTCTGCACCTGGCGCTGTTCTCCTCCGCCAGCGGCATGCGTCTCGGTGTCGACGGGGTGCTCGCTGGTGGGCGCACCCGCATCGAGGCAGCACTGCACACCCTCGGAGCGCTGGTCGTTGCCCTCGGCGCCCTCGGTTGGTACGTGGCCCGTTCGATCGATTTCGTCGGCAAGCGGGCCGCCTTGCTGGGCAGCGATGCTGGGTTCGTGGTCGATGGCAAACTCACCCGCCGGTGGGAGTTGAAATTCGTCTGGTTCAACCCGATGTGGGCGCTGCTGACGATCGTCGCCGGTGTGCTCTTGATCGTCGCCGCCAAGAAGGCCGTCGCCGGTTGGGCGGCGAGCGGCCTCTTGGCGGCGATGGCCATGGTCGCCTTCTTCCAGCAAACCTTCGACTATGCCCGCGACGATGGTGCCACGCAGAAGATCGCCACCGGTTCCAACGTCGCGGTGTGGGGCGGCCTGGCACTCGTTGCGGCCATGTTCAGCCACGCCCTCGGCCAAGGGCGTTGCACCGACGCTGATGCCGCGGCGTGATCGGCGGATGAAGCTGACAAGGCTGATCAGGCGGCGCTGGGTTGCTCCGCTCGTACTGTTGACCCTCACCGCCGGGGTGTTGTGCTGGAGCGTGGTTCGTGGCCGTGAGCTGCAGGAGGCTGCTCCGTGGATGAAGATCGGTGCAGCACCCCTCGTCGGGCGCGACGATCGAGATAGTTGGGATTGGCGTTGGAGTTGGGGTCTCGCCGGTGCGATCGCCATCGCTGGAGCGATCGCCTGGTTGTGGCACCGCGGCTGGTGGATGCGGATTCGGGCGCGCTGGGCGGCGCTCACGGCTGGGGTTGGGGCGATGGTTTTCGCCACCCTGCTGGCGCTCGGCGATGGCCTCGATGGCCTGCGCTATGGCATCGATCACGAGACCGAATATTTGGCCAATCTGGAGCGCACGCCGCCGGCCGCAGAGTTCGTCAGCACCTACTTCGAGAAGATCTTGCGCTACTCCACCCACGTGCGCGGCCATCCCCCCGGATACGAGTTGCTGCTCAAACTGATGGCCTGGGCCAAGCTCGATGGCACCTGGCCCGTGGTCGCTTTGACGGTGTTGGCCACCGGTGTCACCGCCGCCGGCATCGTCGCCATCGTCGCCCTCGTAGTCGACGGCGAGTGGGCCAAACGGTGTGCGCCGTTGACCATTGTCGCGCCCTACGCCCTGTGGATGATGTCGTCGGCCGATGCCGTCTTCGCTGCACTGGCGGTGATTGCCACGTTGGCGCTGCTGCTGTCCCTGCACCCTCGCCGCCTCGTCGGTACGGCGGCGGTGATCGTCACCGTCTGTCTCGCCGTCTTCGCCGGGCTGGCCTACGGCATGTTGTTGTACATGACCTACTTGGGGGCGACCCTCGGCCTGCTCCCCGCGGTGTTGTTGATCGCCGCGGCGCGGCGCGGGCTTCGCCAGGCCTTTGTCGCCGGGGGGGCCACGGCGCTTGGTGTTGCGCTGGTGGTCTACCTCTTCTGGCGGCACAACTTCTGGTGGTACGACGGCGTCAAGGCGACCAAGGTGCAGTACTTCGAGGGCACGGCGAAGTTCCGGCCCTGGTGGTATTTCGGCATCGCCAACCTCGCCGTGGCCGCGGTCGCCCTCGGTCCGCTGACGATCACCGGGTTCGGTCTTCTGCGCCGCCGGGCTCTGTGGTTGATCATCGCCCCGGTTAGCGCCGGGCTGTTGTTCTCCCACTTCTCGCGGTACACGAAAGCCGAGACGGAGCGGATCTGGCTGATGTTCTACCCGTTCTTGGCGATCGCCGGGGCCGCGACGCTGACCCGCTACGGGCGTCGCCGCGGTGCCGCCCTGATCACCACCCAGGCCCTGTGCGCCATCGTCCTACAGGCCTCGTTGGTGCAGAAGTGGTGATGATTTACTCAGGCCAAGCTGCGCAAAGGTGCTGTGGTGAACTCAGCCATACCCTGCTCGAAGCCGATCGCCGCAGTGAACCCCAGCACCTGACGAGCACGCTCCGGCGAGGCGAACACATGGCGGACATCGCCAAGCCGATAGCCGCCGACTACCTGCGGTTCGGGAGCATCGGCGGGGCGCAATGCCTGGGCCATGTCGAGCACGGTACGCGGTGTACCGGTGCAGACGTTGAATGCGCCGACGGCGGGCCGCTCGTTGGTCAGGGCCAATACATTGGCTCGGGCGACATCGGCGACGTGCACAAAATCGCGACGCTGCCCGCCGTCTTCGAAGACCTTGGGCCCTTCGCCGCGGGCGTAGGCGCTACGGAACAGGCTGGCGACACCGGCGTACGGCGTGTCGCGGGGCATGCGCGGCCCGTAGACGTTGTGATAGCGCAACGAGGTCAGGCTGCACCCGGGGTGTTCCCGCTCGAACGAGGTGCACAATCCCTCCTGCGCCAACTTGGTGACGGCGTAGACGTTGCGTGGATCGACGGCCTGCGACTCCGGCACAGGTTCGCCAACCAACGCCTGGCCGCAGTGCGGGCAGGGCGGCTCGAAGCTGCCGCCGTCCATCTCCGACGCCAATCGGGGACCGGGTTGCACCACCCCGTGCGTTGCGCAGCGGTAGCGACCTTCGCCGTAGACGACCATGCTCGAGGCCAGCACGATGCGCAACGAACAGCGGCGATCATGCAAGGCGCGCAGCATCGTCGCTGTGCCGGCAACGTTGCGCCACGCGTACTCATCGACATCGGCAAAATCGACCCCAAGGCCGACCTTGGCGGCTTGGTGACAGACCGCGTCGACCCCGGCCAAAGCCGTCGGCCACAGGTCCGCATCGCACACGTCGCCCCACACGTACTGTGCCTGGTCGTTGAGACCGACTGGCATTCCCCGGTGTGCGGCCGGGTCAAGATCGTCGAGGACGACGGCCTCGTGGCCGAGCGCAATCAACTGGTCGACGATCGTGCTGCCGATAAACCCTGCGCCGCCGGTGACCAATACCTTCATCGCTGCCTTGTTCCTGTGATGTCGAAAAATTTGGAGAAGCTGTGATCGATGTGATTCTGCCCGCCCTCAACGAGGCCGCCGCACTGGAGTGGGTGCTGACGCGCATGCCCGACGGCTACCGCCCGATCGTGGTCGACAACGGCTCGACCGACCGCACTGCGGAGATCGCCGCCGCGCTCGGGGCGATCGTGGTCCACGAATCGGTGCGCGGTTTTGGCTCGGCCTGCTGGGCCGGGTTGCAGGCCGCATCCAGCGAGATCGTCTGCTTCATGGATTGTGACGCCTCGCTCGATCCGGTGGCCCTGCCGGTCGTCGCCGACTATGTGCGCCGCGGCGACGCCGATTTGGTGATTGGATCGCGGGTCGCCGAACGTGGCTCGTGGCCATTTCACGCTCGCTTGGCCAACAAGGTGCTGGCCGCCGAAGTGCGCCGCCGAACCGGCGTGCAACTGCGCGATCTCGGGCCGATGCGCGCCGCCTCCCGCCAGGGTTTGCTCGACCTGGCGCTGGCCGACCGTCGCTCCGGGTGGCCATTGGAAATGGTGCTCAAGGCCAACGCTGCGGGCTGGCGGATCCGCAACGTGCCGGTCGAATATCGCGAGCGTGAGGGTCGTTCGAAAGTCACCGGTACGGTGCGCGGCACGGTCCACGCGGTGCAGGACATGAGCCGACTGTTGCGCCAGATCGACGCCTGATCGATGCACATCACCGTCATCGCCAAGGCACCCGTCGCTGGCCGGGTGAAGACCCGATTGTGCCCGCCGTGCACGCCTCAGCAAGCCGCCGAGATTGCCACCGCAGCGCTGGCCGACACGGTCGAGGCCGTGGCGAAACTTGCCGATGAGCTCGACGCCATCCCCGTGTTGTTGGTCGACGGTGATCCACCAGCATGGTTGCCGATGTCGATCACCGTCGTCGAGCAGCGCGGCAGCGGATTGGAACAACGCTTGGCCAACGGATTCATCGATCTCGGGCCAGGGGTCATCGTCGGCATGGAAACGCCGCACGTCGTGCCCTGCTTGCGGGTCGGCATCGAGCGCGGCGCGGCGCGGTGTCGACAGCATCGGGATGGCCACCGACGGCGGCTATTGGATGATCGGGCTGGGCGCGCTGAGCGCGCTGCGTGCCGCGGAGCTGTTTGCCGGCGCGCCGATCAGTGCCAGCAACAGCGGGCTGCACCAGTTGCACCGGCTGCACCGGTCCGGGTGTGCCGTGCAGTTGTTGCCGATGGCCCGCGACCTCGACACGATCGATGACCTGCGTTCGATCGCCGCGGCGAGGCGGCCGGGGCGCCTCGGCGAGTTGGCCAGCAAGATAGTCGACGGGTTGCGTGTCGTGGGTTGAGTGAGACCGACCGGTCTCGACTGTGCTCACGCTCAACGGATGCCGAGCTTGGCGTCCGTTCCCGGTGGTAGCCCGTTGATCGCCTGCAGCAGGGCGTTGGCTGGCACCTCCAGCGGCGTGATCGTGCGGGTCAGCAGCAAATCGGTGTCGAGACGTCCACTGCGCACCGTCGGCCCGAAGCTGCCCCAAAATGCGCCCGAGGCCGTGATCGTCAGTTCGCTGGGTATGTCACGAGCCACGGCCTTCACGCCGATGCCCAATCCATTTGCTCGGCCGCGACGCACGATCGGACGCACGATGTGATCGTCTGTCGCCACTCCGAGACTGGCGACCAAGTCGCGTAGCGGGTCGAGCGCTGGATCCTCGAGCGGGCCATCGACGGTGGTGGCGATGCGCACGCGCACGCCACGGGCGATGAGCAGTGGCACCGACTCGATTACCTTGGCGAAGTTGTCCGGGCCGCGGGCCATGTCGTTGACGTCAGGAAGATGGGAGTCGAGCGAGATCTGTAGGGCGACGTCATGGCCGGCGAGCCCAGCGGCACGCTCCAAGCGCTCCCCGGCGAACAGCGTGCCGTTGGTCAGCAGCAGCAGCGGCAGATGCTTGCTCATCTCGCGGATTGCGTCGGGTAGCCAGGGCAGCAGGAACGGCTCCCCGCCGGTGACCCCGAGGGCGTTGAAGCCGAGGTCCTTGGCCTGCTCGGCGACGGTGATCATCTGCTCGCCTGACAGGATCTGGCGTTCGCTGCGCGGCGAGCTCTCCGTCAGGCAATACGAGCAGCTGAGATTGCAGTGATAGTTCGAGTACAGCCAGACGCGCCCGGGGAGCACCCCTTCGGCAACGGCCGTGGCGATCGCCCCGCTCATGCCATGCCCTGCGCGCTGAGCCGGTCGATGACGGCAGCCGAGGACGGGAGCTGCAAACCCGTGGCGAAGCGGTTGAGGAACATCGTCGCCCCAACGGTGATCGCCACTTCCACCAACGCATGCTCAGGCCAATGTTCCCGAGCCGTCGACCAGACGTCCTCAGGGATTGCCCCGGTCGCCCCGGCCAGGGCATCGATCCACCCGATCACGGCGCGTTCAGCGGCGTCGGGAAATCCGTCTTCCAGCGGCACCTCGCCTCGCAGGGCGCGCACTTCAGGCTCGCTCAACCCGACGTCGAGAGCCACCACGGTGTGCGAGTGGACGCAGTAGGTGCATCCTTGCAGCGCCGAGGTCCGCAGGATGGCGAACTCCTTAACGCGCACTCCGACCGCCCCAGCACCGAGCGCCGGGCCGATGAAGCCCAGGGTTGGCGCAAGCATCTCCGGCACCGTGGCTAACGCAGCGACGATCGGGCCGGGATCGCCGTTAGCGAAATAGGGCTGCACGGTCAGCGGCGCGTCGGCGGCGTCGAGAAGTTCCACACGGGGCATGCGCCATCATGCCCGAGCGCCCGTAACGCTGCGGTGATACACGGGCGAGTTTCGCGAATCTTTCGTGGCCCCCGGATCGTGGTCGATGACCGCCGTTGTATCGTCGGCCGCTGTGACCGAACCATCCAGCCACTGGCGCGACGTCTGGCAGTCAAAACGCTTCGACGAGGTCAGCTGGTACGAGGCTCATTCGCAGCCGTCTCTCGGCATGGTGCTGGCCGCTGCACGCCCGGATGAACGCGTCACGATCGTCGGCGCAGGCGCCTCGACGCTGGTCATCGACTTGGTCACACATGGATGTACGCAGATCGATGCCGTCGATATCGCCGAACCGGCCTTGCGACAGTTGACCGAACGACTGGGCGGGCGCTGCGCCGTCGTCAACACCATCTGTGGCGACGTGCGCACCCTGGAACTCGACGGACCGACGGCTGTGTGGCATGACCGGGCGGTGTTCCACTTTCTCACCGATCCGGTCGACCAAGATCGTTACGTCGAGCGTGCGGCGGCGGTCGTTCGCCCCGGGGGGACCTTGATCGTCGCGACCTTTGCTCCCGATGGCCCCGAGCAATGCAGCGGCCTGCCTGTCGCCCGCCACGATGTACACAGTCTGGAGAAGATCTTCGCCCTCGACTTCGAGCTGATCGAGTCTTTCCAACACATCCACCTCACCCCATGGGGTGGCGAACAGCCGTTTACCTATGCTCGTTTTCAGCGGAGCGCGAAGTCTTAGCCGAACGCAGCGCGCGCTCGCCGACTGACCGTTTCGATCGCCGCTGACACGACGATCAATCCGAAAACGGCCGTCAGCATCCCAGCCTCGTTCTGTGCGGCGTTCTGTTCGCCGAGCAGGCGACCCAGACCTGCAGCGCCGACGAGACCGACGATCACGGTTTCGCGCGCTGCGACCTCCCACCGATAGCTGGCGACGGCAACCAAACGGGGCGTGAGGATCGGCATCAATCCGTACGCCGAGGCAGATATCGGCGACGCTCCCGAGGCGAGCAATGCGGCGCGCGGTCGAAGGTCGGCATGCTCGATGATGTCGGCATTGAGCCGGATGAGAACACCAGCGGTGTACAAGCCAAGCGCCAAGCCACCAGCAAGCGGACCGGGGTAGATCACAAAGAGCACGATCAGCGCCCACACCGTTGGCGGCACCGAGCGGATCAGAAGCGCGAAGACCCGCACGGCCGTGGCACACGCCCGACGCACAGGTCCGCCACCCGGTGCCGGTCGCGCCGCAATAGAGGCCAACGGAACACCGAAGCAGACGGCCACCGCGATTGCCACAGCGGACAGCTGAATCGTCGCCAACCCGTCGTCGGCCAGGCGAGACCACCCGCCCGGCGGTAGCCGCGGCGGCCAGGCTTGTTCGCCGAGGCGCCCGGCAAGCGATCGAGTCCGTGGCGACCACAAGGTCGATGGCCGCACCCCAACGTGCCACGCAGCCAACCCAACGACGACAAGGCTCAACGCGGCAAGCGTTGGCAGCCGTCGGACCGAGGGGCGCGGCGCCCGGCGGCGACGCCGAGTCCGCTCCCCGAGCACGTCAACGACGAAGGACAGGCCGACGAGTGTGTAGATCAACGTCCACATCTCCTCATAGCGCAGGCTGTGAAAGCTGAGTGCGAGCTCGAACCCGATCCCCCCGACCCCGATGGCGCCGAGCACGATCGAGGATCGCAGGGCGCATTCCACGCGATAGAAGCCGTAGGCGGCGAGATCGCCGGCGACCCGCGGCATCAGGCCGTACATTACGCTCACCAGGCGTCCGGTGCCCATCGAGCGCAGCGCGTCCACCGGTGCCTGATCGGCGGAGTCGAGGGCATCGCTGACCACCTGCGCAGTGATCGCGCCAAAGGGGATACCGATTGCGAACACCGCAACGAGCGGATCGCGGCCGAGGACGAACACCAGGCCGAGCGCCCACACCGCCTCGTGAATGCCGCGCGGAATCGAAATCAACAGCCGCAATAGCGCGCGCCGACCTCGCGCAAGACGACTTGCACGCGCCCCAGGCGCTGGCCCGAAGGCTGCACAGGTCAGAAGACCTCCGCTGATGCCGATCACCATCGCCAGAGCAGTGCCGAGAACGGCATACTCCAATGATGTGACGGCTGCCCGGGTGACGACGGCCAGAAACTCGCCGTCGAGCCGTGGCGCAAGCGCCGCACGACCGAACCGTTCGACCTGCGACCACCCACGGGTGTTGATCACCGGTCGACGCGTCCACCACGACTGCCACAGCACCCATGCGGCGAACACCAGCGCGGCAACGAGCCAACGCCGCCGAACCCACAACCCGCCTGCGGGCGCCGCTGGCGGTGCCTCAGCTTCGGCCATTTCCAGCCGCTCGAGCGTGATCACGGCACGATTGTCGACAGGTCGTAGAGGACGCTGCCGTGCAGGTCGGTGACTTCCCCGGCCGGCAGATCAAACAGCACCCGCCCGTTGCGCAGGCCGATCAAACGATCGAAGTGCTGGCGGGCCAGGTCGAAGGCATGCACGCTGGCGACTACCGATGTCGAGGCGTTCGCCAGGCTCACCAACAGCGCCAGCACATCGCCAGCTCGGGCCGGGTCGAGGTTGGAGGTTGGTTCGTCGGCGACGATCAGCGCCGGCTCGGCGACGATAAGACGAGCAAGAGCCACACGTTGACGCTCCCCGCCGGAGAGCTCGTCGGTGCGTCGCCACAGGGCATCTTCGAGGCCGACGCGGGCCAGGGCGCAGCGAGCCTGTTCGAGCGCCGCTGGTCGCACCAGGGATCGCATCGCTTGCCAGGTACCCCACTGTGCAAGGTGACCGGCATTGACATTGTGAATCACCCGTAACTCACCGACGAGATGGAGGTCCTGGTACATCGTGGCGATCGCCCGTCGCAGCGCTACCAGCTCACGCCCGCCGAGGTTGTCAACGCCCGCACCCAACACCCGGACCGTACCTGCGTCGTGTGCCACCGTCGTGTTGATGAGCCGCAGCATGGTCGATTTGCCGGCGCCGCTCGGCCCGACGATGGCAACGCTCTCACCGACACCGATACGTAGGTCGACGGCATCGACGGCAACCGAGGTTCCGTAACGCTTGGTGACCTGTTGGAACTCGACGCAGTCGGGCATGCGAAGTTCTCTATTCCGTGATCAATTCGAGTTTGCGGCCGATCGCCTCGATTTCGCCATAATCAGCGGCGCTCGCGGGGATGAAGCTTTTCGCACCGAACAGTTCGAGGATCTCGGCGTCTGCGGCGATATCCGTTGAAAGAGAGGTGAACGCGGCTGCGGCACGCCTGGGGAAATCGTCACCGTAGCGGCCGATGGTTTGCGGCCCGACGATCCAGTGATAGTCGTGATACCCGGGGGTGACGAAGATCTCGACCACCTGCGACAGCTCGACAGTGCCAGCGGCCAGACGTTTACGCCACACCGATTCGTTCAGCGCCCCGGCCTCAAATGTTCCAGCAGCAACGAGGTCGATGGTCTTGTCGTGCGACCCGGAGAACCCAGCTGGACCGTCGAAGTCGTCGGGGCCGATCCCCGCCTGATCGAGGAAGTACTGCGGCATCAGACGGCCCGACGTCGATGATTCGCTACCAAAGGTGAAGCGCCGACCTTTGAATACCGAGAGACCACCTACCGTGTTGATCGGGGTGATGGCTGCGGAGGCGTTGGCAATGAACACCGAACGAAACGATGCGTCGATGTCACGCTGGGCAATGACGACCGACCCGGGTGTCGTCAGCGACGCCTGGACCCCTGTCAGCCCACCGAACCAGACCATGTCGAGGTCCCCGGCACGAAACAGGCTGACCGACGCCGCATAGTCGGTCACCGGCACGTATTCGACATCGACCCCAAGCTCACTACCGAGGTAGCCGGCGACCAAGCCATAGAGGCGGTTGAGTTTCTCAGGGTCTTGGTCGGGGATGGCGCTGATTCGCAGCTTGCCGCCGACCGCTGATGCGGCGCCGGGTGCGGGACCGTCAGGGTCGTCACCGCACGAGGAGAGCAGCAGGGTGCCGAGAAGTCCGGCTCCTGCAGCGAGAACGGTGCGGCGGGTTAACGGTGTGGAAGTCATGGCCAACGATCGTCGCAGCTGGGGGCACATCGCCAGCGCCCTCTGGCTGTTTGTTTCCGAGTTCTTTCGTACCTGTCAGCCGTCTCAGTCGGGGAGCATCTCGATCATCGTCGCAATCACTTCGCCGACGCGGTCGACGTTGCTGTGCAACACGGCCAACACCTCCTGCATCGTCACCGGTCGCTCATGCACCCCTTCGATACCGGCGTCATAGTCGGTGACCAGCGCTAATCCACAGTAGGCGAGACTCAACTCGGCGGCCAGCACCGCCTCGGGGTATTGGGTCATGTTGACCACGCTGGCGCCGATCGAGCTGAACCAGCGCGACTCGGCGCGGGTCGAAAAACGCGGCCCGTTGATGACCACCACGGTGCCGTGGAGGTGCACGGCGACGTTGTTGTCGGCACAGGCTTCCACGGCCAGTCGGCGCAATCCGTCGTCGTAGGGATCGGCAAAGCCGACGTGGTTGACGACGCCGTCGCTGCCGTCGAAATAGCTATCGGCCCGGCCCCAGGTGCGGTCGATCAGGTTGTCGAGCACCACCATCTGCCCCGGGGCAATATCCGCGCGAAGGGAACCGACCGAGCAGGGCGCGATCAGCGAACGCACCCCGATCGAGTGCAGCGCCCACAGATTGGCGCGGTAGTTCACCGCGTGGGCCGCGATGGTGTGCTCGCGCCCGTGGCGAGGCATGAAGGCGACCCGACGCTCGGCGATGGTGACCAGCGTGATGTCGTCGCTGGTTGCGCCGTAAGGCGTGTCGATGGTCAGGTGTTCGGCGTCGCTACCCAACGAATAGAACCCGGAGCCGCCGATGACGCCCACCGCTGCGAGCCGATCGGCGTCGTTCACCTTCGGCGGCCATTCACGGGTGCGCATGTTCCGAGCCTAGCTACTCGCCCCCGGAAGAAGTCTGGGTGAACGGGCTGGCGGGAGTGGTGGTCGGCGATTTCGTCGGTTGACGCCGCTGCAGCATGTTGTTGGCGGATCCACATGAGGTGTTTGATCGCAGGGATCGGGTTCGACCTCATCCCCGCCGACGTTGGCCGCATACCGACCAATCGGCGTGTACCGATACTGCTGATGGACGCCACCCGTCAAACTGCGAACTCGCCGAGGGAAAAGTGTAGGCACGTAACCCAGCGTATTTGGGCGTCTAGCCCAGGCGCCAACGGCCGTAAGGTCGCCCTGCACAGCGTGCTGAGCGACGACACCCACCTACCAGTTTTGGAGCGGGATCGATTACCTCGGCATGGTCCAAGCCGCGCACGAGGACGAGACCATCGGCACGATCCACTTCACCCAACTCCCACTCCCCAACATCGGCGACGACGGGCAGGTCGCATCGTGAGCACGCCACGACAGCCGTGGGTCGCCCATTTCGGGTTGACCCGCACACCGTTCGGGAAGAACATTCCCGCCAACCAACTGTTCGTCCGTGACGCTCACGCCGAAGCCGTCGCAAGGATCAGCCACTGCGTCCAAGAATCAGCGCTCGGGGTCATCACCGGCGAGGTCGGCGCCGGGAAAACAGTCGCCGTCAGAGCCGCCGTCGCCGCGTTAGATCCGACCCGACATCACATCATCTACATCCCCAACCCGGCATTCGGCACAAGAGGTTTGTATGTCACGATCGTCACCGCCCTCGGCGCTCACCCCCGATTCCACAAAGCCGAGGTCATGCACCGAGCCGCGACGCTGCTCGCCAACGAGGAAGCCGAACGGCGCCGCCGACCAGTGATCATCGTTGACGAAGCCCACCTCCTCACCCCCGAACAATTGGAAGAGCTCCGACTCCTGACGAACGCAGATATGGACTCCACCTCGCCGTTCGCCGGGCTATTGGTCGGACAACCAACCTTGGCCAGGCAACTACGGATGGGAGTCTTCGCAGCGCTCGATCAGCGCATCGCGATCCGCTACCAACTCAAACCCATGGACATCGCCGAAACCGCCGGATACCTCCGACACCACCTCGCCCTCGCCGGACGCGACGACCCACTGTTCGCCGACGACGCCATCGCCCGACTCCACCGCGTCTCCAACGGCCTTCCCCGACAACTCAACAACGCAGCCATCGCCGCCATGATCGCCGCCGCCTCGACAGGCAGCACCCTCGTCGACGATGTCGCCGCCAAGAAAGCAGCCGCCGAACTCACCCGAGACTGACAACCCCAACCACCACTGCCGAACCAGCCTCAACAACCACCGCCAAGCCATGCGCAGACAACGCTGCCGTAACAGCCAGGTCCTGCACGAATTGAGGTAGGCGCCGTCGCCCATCAAGATTTCCAGGTCCCGGTCAACGAGATTATCAGAAGCATCCGGACTCATTGCGACGGCACTTCATTTTCGAGACATGAGGTACAATCCGGGTGTCGACGATGCATCTGCATTAGTATATCTTTCCCATTATTCCGCCGCCGCCACCCCGAAAGGCGCCAATTCCATACCCGCCGAGGCCTGCGGCGGCACCAATGACAACGATGCCCGTGAGCGTGTCCGATGCTGAAGGCAACTGGTATGGGCTTGCGTGAGGCGAACCGGACGAAGGCGGACGCAACCAACTCGCCCCCTATTGGTCGAGCAAGGACTTCGTTGCGAATGCAGAGCTTCTGATGACAACGCCAAGCGCCGATGATACAAGAATTCGGTCTGATCGTCCTCGTCGTCTCAGATCGTCAACATCAGAGAAAGTAACAACGTGACCCCCGTCGTCTGAATATTCTAGCGTCCCTGACGGAAGCCATCGCATTGTTCCAGATATCCCAACAAAATAGGTAAACGCCCTTCCGTCGCCGCCCGACAATTTGATCCATGCAGCGCCGCTCGATGCCGACCAATTGACCGGCCATATATAGACTCTCATTCCTGGGCGACGGATTCGACCGGATATTCCAAGAACGTCCAGGAACGCCGTCATCCGGATAAGCCAAGCAACAAGAGTGCCAACTAAGATTCGAATGCCAATGCCCGACTCCACTAATTCTGGGGAGTTCGACATGGTCAGCAAGCACCAATTGATGGCCCATGAGCATTGCCGAGGCCCGCAACCTTCTTTGTTAACTGCTCCCAGGCTCGTTCACCAAATGTCGTCGGAATCCGGACAGTCATGGATATCGCAAGCGTTTGAAGTTGGATAACAGCAAGAACGCAACGAGTCGCCGAAACAAACCCTGGCGAGTTGGCCGCTGCGACGATTGGCCGGACCTGCTGCGGGACGCCGGTGAGGGGCATGCTGGGAGCGCGTTTCGACCCCGCGTATGCCTGCGAACCTCGGAATAGCGCCATCATGTTTCGAGAGAACGACCGGCTTATCCACCGAAGTGGGTTCCACGATCCGCCGGAGCCGGTCCACGGGCAGCTGAACGTGTTGGCGTTCTTTTTGCATTCTTGAGCCTGGCGCTGCGAAGCGCCAGCGTTACCACCGCCACCACCCGACAGTCCGTCGAGGTCGAACATGTTGATTGGGTCGCCTGGGTAGATGTAGTCGTTGGCGTTGCCGCCCTCAATCGGATCGGTTTCGAGGAATCTGCCCAGTGTCGGGTTGTAGCCGCGGGCTCCCATCTCGATCAACGGTTGTGTCCCGGTTTCGGTTTCCACCGGGCGTTGGTGTTGACCGACCCACCCGAAATCGAACGCACCAGCGGCGTTGTCGGCCACCACACCGGTGACCACCGTCCCGTACGGGTCATACACCGCCGTCACACCCTGCTTGACACCGGCCGCGTTGGTGGTAGCGACGATGTCGCCGTGCACATTCGGATACGACCAGACATCACCACCAGCACGTTTCGTGACCAGCACCCCGCCCGGCAACGGGACGAACCGTTCCGTGACCACGTTTGATGTTGTCAACGTCACGTCACCAGTATCACCACTGGCCGAGTACGAGGTGCGATCCGTCCGCGAGACCACTGCCGGACGTAAGGCGACGCTGACCTGCACCCCGACACCAGCCACCGCCGCGGTCACCGTCGACACACCAGACCCGCCAACCCCAGCCACGTTGCGGTCATCCACACCCAACGTCACGCCACCAGTACCGGTCGAGTTGGCGTCAACACGTTCCACCAGGCCAGATGCCGGTGTAAGTGAAGTTGAGGCTTTCACCCCGTACACGGCCACAACCTGACGATATGAACCCGCCGTTGTGATCGTCGGCGCAGACTTCACTGTCCCAGACGTACTCGTCGACGCGGTCGCCGCAACATCAATCGGTGTTGTCATGTCAACACCGGAATAGGCGCTGATCGACGCTGTCACCTTCTTCGCAACCGACAACGTGAACACAAACGACACCGGCTCAGCCGCGGTAGCCACCTTTTGGAACACCGCGGCCTGCACCACCGTGCTACTCGACTGAGTTTTTACCAACGTCCAACCCGCCGACGCTGACACCGTCACACCCGTGCCACCATCAGCAACAACCGACGCCAACATCACATCACCCACAACCACCCCAGCCGGCTTGGCCACCTGGACTGCCCCGGGGATCCCGGACGGTTCGGTCATGCAGCCTCGGGGGCTTGAAATGATTCGAATACTTCCAACGGGGTGAGATACCCAAGTGCTTGATGTATCCGCTTTCTATTATAGAAAACTTCGATATAATCTGCAACCGTATCGCGAGCTTTCTTTCGGGTGGAGAACACCATCCGATGCACACATTCCTTCTTCAGTGAAGCAAAGAATGATTCAGCTGAAGCGTTGTCCCAACATATCCCGATGCTCGGTGGCGGTGATCATCGCCGTCGGCGTCAACAGCGATGGCCGGCGCGAAGTTCTGGGCATGAAAATTGGCGCTTCTGAAGCGGAAACCTTCTGGACCGACTTCTTGCGCACGCTGGCGCGTCGCGGCCTGCAGTGGTGTGAAGTTGGTCGTCTCCGACGCGCACGAAGGGCCTGAAAGCAGCGATCTCGAAAGTGCTGAGCGCGACTTGGCAACGCTGCCGCGTCCATTTCATGCGCAACGCCTTGGCGCACGCCGGCAAAAGCGGCCGCCGCGTCGTCTCGGCTTTCATCGCCACCGCCTTTGCCCAGGACGACGCCGACGCCGCGCGCAGCCAATGGCGCCAGGTCGCCGATCAGCTCAAACCCAAGCTGCCCAAGCTCTCAGCGCTGATGCACGACGCCGAAGCCGACGTGCTCGCCTACATGACCTTCCCCAAAGAGCATCGCGTGAAGCTGCACTCCACCAATCCGCTGGAACGCCTGAACGGCGAAATCAAACGCCGCACCGAAGTCGTGGGCATCTTCCCGAACGAGGAGGCGATCATCCGCCTCGTCGGCGCGATCTTGTTGGAACAAAATGATGAATGGGCCGTCCAGCGCTCGCGCTACGTGTCGCTGGAAACCATCGCGCCCTTGAGCGATAATCCGCTCGTCATCTTGCCGGCCGTACCGGCGCGATGATCGGCTTGATCCCGCCGACGATCACGATGCCCGCGGGCTCGTACACCACTCAATGGGACACGACCTACTCTCCATGCCTGTCGCTACTTGGCGCACCGTCTCCATGTCCGGAAGAAGCGCTCGGTCTGCCGCATTGCCGAGAAGCGCCGGTCTTGCTGAGGAAGCGCAAGGGCCATAGGTCCCCCGTCGTTGCCTACATCCCTTTCCCTCGCGATTATCCGGCCGCCGCCACACGGCGAGCTGCTCTGGCGGCGACGAAAGCGGTTCCATCCGCCAGCATGGGGTGCAGCACCACGGCAAGCTCGCGCGCCAACGCGACCTTGGCTTTTTCATGCCGGCGCGTTTGGCTGCTCCCATCGCCCAGCTCTTCAACTCTGACCCTTTGACTGGACGCGTCAGGATCACGTGCGCCGCTTCGAAAAGCGCGACACGCACCCCACGGTCGCCGATTTTCGAGATCCGACCGGTGATTTCGCTCTCCCCGGTTTGGTACTTCTCTTGCGTCAATCCGAAATGGCGCCTGTCGATCGCGACGACCTGAAGCGGGCAGAATCGTCGATCGCCGAGGAATACGTGAGCCATCTCGCGCGGGACGCAGATTCTGCAAACGCTTGCGCCAGCGTCATCGCCTCCTGTCTGAGGGCCGCGCCCGAATGCGCCGGGTTGAACTTTTGCCCAGCTTGACTGTCGAGTGATCCCGATTCCGCGCTCCAGCGTGTTGTCGCCCGCTAGCGGACGTTGACGATCGCCAATAGTTGGCATAATATGCCAATCGGGGTTCAGCAGATGGCCACACGCAACGTTGTTCTAACTGACCGACAGGAAAAACTGATCGACACGCTCGTCGAAGCGGGCCGATATCAGAACGCAAGCGAAGTCCTGCGCGAAGGATTGCGGATGGTGGAGCAGCGCGAGGCTCAGGACGCAGCGAAATTGTCGGCGCTCAAAGAAGCGGCAAAGCTGGGCATGGCCAGCATCGAGAATGGTGACGCGCGCACTTTCTCTGACGCGGCGTCCCTCCGCAGGCACTTGCGCGACGTCGCTTCGAAAGCAATCGCGAACGCAAAACGCGGCGAATGAGTTCGAGAAGAACGAAGATCATTCTCGGCAGGCTCGCCGAAGAAGACCTAGCCAACATCGCCGCTTGGACCGCAGCGAACTTCGGCGGCCGACAGGCCGACGCATACATTGAGGCGATCCTTGACACGATTGACGAATTTTCAAGCGGAGAGCTACTCCGAAGCAAAACACGCGACGAGATCGCAAGAGGCCTAAGAACACTTCATATGGCAGAGCCAGGTCGTCGCGGTAGGCATCTACTGCTCTACATGGAAGGCGAAGACGCGATCACAATAATCCGCATTCTCCACGACAGCATGGAACTCTCGCGGCACATTCCAGTCGCAGAGCGCTGAGGGTCAACTGAATCCCAGACGCGGACAGCACTATCACGTAACCCAAAACAGATGAGTTGGATGGCTCCCGCTCACGGCGTCAAAGCGCCAAAGTGTGGTTGCTGTCAAAAGCGCCCACGAGCAAAGGGAGCCATCCGCCATGGAGATTACAACGATCGGCTTGGATCTGGCCAAGAACTTTTTTCAGATTCACGGCGTCGACGCGGCCGGTCGCGTCATGGTCCGCAAAGCACTGCGACGCAGCCAAGTGCTTCCGTTTTTTTCGAGACTTAGCCCTTGCCTGGTGGGCATGGAGGCGTGCGGGACATCACACTATTGGGCGCGCGAGATGATCCGACTGGGCCATCAGGTTCGGTTGATGCCGCCGGCGTACGTGAAGCCGTACGTGAAGCGCGGCAAGACCGACGCCAATGACGCCGAGGCGATCTGCGAGGCGGTGACACGGCCAACGATGCGGTTCGTGGCGGTGAAGTCGGCTGAGCAACAAGCGGCGCTCTCGATCCATCGAGCGCGAGACCTCTTGGTCAAGCAACGCACGCAGCTGATGAACATGATCCGCGGGCTGCTCGCCGGAATTCGGCGTCGATATCCCGCGTGGGTCTGCAGCGAGCGCTTGCTATGGCGCGCCAGATCGCCGACGGCGAGCGACGCCGACGTGCCCGCTGAAGCAATCAAAGTGGTGCTGACGCTGTCGCAACAGCTGCTCGAGATCCACGACAGAGTGCGCGAGATGGAGCGCGACATCAGCAGCGTTGGCATCGAGGCAATGAGCTCTCGCGACGGCTCGCGACGATCCCAGGCATTGGACCGATCGGCGCTTCCGCACTGGTGGCCTCGGTCACCGATCCGCAGCAATTTCGATCCGGGCGCCAATTCGCCGCCTGGCTGGGTCTGACGCCACTGCAGAAATCGAGCGGCGGCAAAGAGCGGCTCGGGCGCATCACCAAGATGGGCGACAAATATCTGCGCAAATTGCTGATCGTGGGCATGACGTCCTTGGTGCGCAGCGCGAAATACAAACCGGAGACGGTCGATCCGCGTCTGGCCCACTGGCATTGCGCGAAAGCCTGTGCGCGTCGCCACGTGGCGCTATGGCCAACAAAGCGGCGCGCGTCGTCTGGGCGATCATGACCCGTGGCGACACCTATCGAAGCCGGCCACGTCCCGGTGCTGGCATGCATAATCTGCGTCGCTGAAACTGAGTAAGCACGCCAACGAAGTTGCGAGGACGATGCGATGTGATGGCGAACCGGTCAGACCGGGAATGAGGACAACCTACCGAATGTCCAAGGCGTCATCGAGCCTGCAAAGCAGAATGGGACCTTATTCGCGGACCCCATCAGGGCCAGCAGTCAGCTTCGACTGCACACAAAGGCCGAAGACAAGACTGCACCCGACCAACACGCCGAAACATCAAACCGTGCTTGCAACGCGGGAGCCATCCAGACAA
>CAVSZY010000002.1:0-279069 GCA_963732585.1 uncultured Acidimicrobiaceae bacterium
TCAGGTCGCCGCCCACTCCCGGGGCGGCGCTCAAAACAGCTCCGCCAACGGCGAGGCCGCAGGCTCCTCCGTGGAAATCCGGTGCGGTACACGTCAACACAGCTCCAGCACCATCCGCTGCGGTGCCGACAAACCCGGCAGTAGCCGCCACACCGCATCCCGTGCCGCCGGTAAGAGCACAGGTTGCGAGACCACCAATCTCCACAACGTCTGCTGCAAGCCCGACAATCGTGAGCAATCCACTCAGGAAGGCCCGAAAGCCACTATCCAGTGGCATCAACGCTGCGACCACCGACAACGAATCACCGGTCACTGTCACCGAGAACTGGATGTCGCCGATATCGAACCCGTACCCAGCCTCCAGAAAGCCGCCGCCGCCCACCGCTAGCAGACCCGCGCCCACCAACATCATCAACTGATTCGTCACGAAGTCGTACAAACCGGCCGAGCCAGGATCATCAACACGCCCCTGAGAGCACACGGACGGATCCCAAAAACACGATGACAACTTCTGCTCGACCCAATCAGTATTCGCTGCCACCCGACGCACCGTCGACCGGGCTTGCTTCGCAGCCGATGAGTTCGACCCGCCAACACAGGAATCGTTCATCTCACACGTCGAAGGCTCGAGCCCGTTCGGATCCGACAGGGTGGTGGGGTTGCCGCTGGCGTAGAGGTAGGGTTCGCCGGTTTTGGCGACGAGTGGGTCGACGGTGATGAAGATGCCGAGGGTGGGGTCGTGGTAGCGGTTGTGTAGATAGTTGAGGCCGCTGGTGTCGGTTTCTTGACCGATATACCCACGGTTGGTTGAGGTGATCGTGTTGACACCGCGGGTGGTGCCATGCGCTGTGTACCACTGTTGTTCGGTGATGCTGGTGGTGCCACGTTTGATCGTCATCGTTGTCGAACCGCGGACGTCACCAAACAGGTAGTGGATGTCATCGACACCGGCAGCGATGGTGCGCACAGCAACAAGTGTGCCAGCAATCATGTATGACCGTTTCAACGTTTTCGCCCCGGCGGGGGTGATGTGTCGTTCGAGCATGCCCCCCAAATTGAGATGTGTCCCGGTCGAGTCGACATGCAGCAGGCGTTCACCACCAGCCAAATACCACATCCGTTCTTTCACGTCACCGTTGACACTGACCTCAGTAAGTCGTGATTGCGGGCTCCACGCATACCCGGTCACCGTCCCACCACCGCCACCGCCGCCACCGCAGAAGGTGGGGGTGCAGGTTTGCACGGTGACGGTCACCGACCTCGCCGTCAACGAATCATCGCCGGTCGTGCCGGAATACAGTGAGCCGTGACGGATAACAATTTCTCCGCCGGCGGTGACGATCTTGCCAACCCAATCAGACAGCGTCGAGGCGTGGATACCGGAATAGTTGTCATCAACCGCGCCCTGAGCGACAGTGTCGGGGACATCGTTCGACACCGAGGTCGCATCAACGGTGCCGATACGGATACCGATCTTTTCGCCCGTCTGATTCTGGGCCGCCCGGCTGGGCACCGTCCCACCTGTTTGAGCGTCATAGGTTTCCACCATCACCGCCGTCACCGTCTTTGTCGCCCCGGCTAACGCGGCAGGAATCGTCACCCCCGTCGGCACCGTCGGCGTGTTGACATTGACACTCTGATACCCGGACCACGAATGCGTCGCCGACGCACACGTCGGCGCACCCCCACCGCCGCCGCCGCCACCGCCGCCGGAATTTGGGGTGCAGGTTTGCACGGTGACGGTCACCGACCTCGCTGACAACGAATCGTCGGCGCTCGACCCGGAATACAGTGAGCCGTGACGGATGATGATTTCTCCGCCGGTGGTGACGATCTTGCCAACCCAATCGGCGAGCGTCGAGGCGTGGATACCGGAATAGTTGACATCGACAGCGCCCTGAGCGACCGTGTCGGGCACATCGTTCGACACCGAGGTCGCATCAACAGTGCCGATACGGACACCGATCTTTTCGCCGGTCTGATTCTGTGTCGCCCGGCTGGGGACCGTCCCGCCTGTTTGGGCGTCATAGGTTTCCACCACCACCGCCGTCACCGTTTTCGTCGCCCCGGCTAACGCGGCAGGAATCGTCACCCCCGTCGAGAACGTCGGCGTGTTGACATTGACACCCTGATACCCGGACCAGGTGTGCGTCGCCGACGTACACGTCGGCGCCCCACCACCGCCGCCGGTGGTTGATCCGGGGACGGTTTTGGTTTCCAGCCGCCCAGCCGCGTCCCATCCCAAATTGATGCCACCAACCGTTAACGGGGCGTGCGGACGAACCACCCCGGCACCCGGTGCCGGATAGTATAGGTGCCGGCCGGGCCGGTAGTCAGATTCCCGATCCGATCGAGCGCATACTGCTGGCTGTAACCGCCAGACACCGCCGTCGTCCACGACCCCGGCTGACACGTCGATGGTGCCGACGGCGTACCCGCCGTGGTGGCAGCCTGCGTCAAGCGTGAACGAGTGTTATAGGTGAAACATTCACCATGATCCTCACTGCTGCCAGCACGATCATGCATCACTGCGCTCAACTGCCCGACAGCATCCTGGAACATCGTGTCGTGTTGCACCAACGTCGTGCCGAGCGTTGCTTTCGTGGCCCGTAACTGCCCGGTAGGCACATCCCACACATACTCGCGCAACACATTCGCGCCGACACCGCCGTTCCCGCCAGACATCACCCGAGACGCCACCCGACCAGCCGCACTGAACCCGGTCCCAGTCACTAACGCCCCGCTGGCACCGGTTACACCTGACGCGCTCAACGACACCGCAGCACCCAAGGCGTCGTAGCCGGTGGTCACTGTTTCCGCAAGGACACCATCAACCGTCGGGGTGCGATACGAGACGAGATGATCGGCGCTGTCGTAGGTGAACATGTCGAACACGTATTGGCCGGCCAACCCGTTGGCCGAGGTCACCCCGGGGATCGAACCGACCGTGTACGTGTACCCGGAAGGGCGGTCACGCCGGTCGTAACCGTTCACTGCCACCGTCATCGCCGACGCCCCGCTACCCGACGTCGCCGAGGTCAGTTGACCGTTACGTAACGTGTCATACACATACGATTCCAACACGACAGCACCGTTCAACACCTGGCTGACACGACCCAACACGTCCACCGAGTACGTCAACGCCTCCGAAGGCAACGCCGGGTTCGTCGCGCTCAACATCGCCCCGTCCTGACGGTAGGTGTAGTCGGTTACCCCGCCGTCAGGATCATTGACATGGGTCAAACGTCCAAGGTTGTCGAACACGCTGTAACGCACATTACCGAGACTGTCCTGCTCAGCGAACTTGGTGCCCGCTGCCGTGTACCACAACCCGGTCACCTCCGGCTGCACCGGGCCATGCTTGATCACCGTGGTCACCTGCCCAAGCGCGTTGGTGGTTGTCACCGTTGGACCCAACTGTGACGGCGGCGGCGCCACCGTGGTCGTGTGACCCGAATACTGATACAGAGTGCGCATCGCCACACCATCCTGCGCGTTCACCTGCACCCCGTTGGAGAACAAACCGGCCTCGACAACACGACCCAAATTATCGAACCGTGAACGCGTCTCAGATTCCAACACCGGCCACCCCGCCGCAGTCCACATCCCCGAACCGGCCACACCCGCCTGCGCCAAATTGCTGAACTGGGCGATCTGCAACCCGCGGTCATCAAACCGGATGCCAGACACCACCCGCAACCCGGCCTGCGGTGACACCGCCTGCGTTTCCCGGGCACGACCCAACCCGTCAATAAACTGGAACGACGACACCCACACCGCGCCTTGACGGACCTCGGATGTGACTTTCGACGGCTGCGTTTTCGACACCGCGTATGTGTAGCGCAGAACCGCTTGGCCACCATCGGAGGCGGTTCGTGCCGTCACCCGACCCAACCCGTCGAAACGTGTCGTTGTGATCCGATCATCCTCCCAATTGGCCAGCGGGCCGACGGCAGCGGTGAAATTGGTATCCACCGTCCATAACGCGTTCGCGTTCCCCGGGTCCGTCACCGTGCGCACCACCTGCCCGGTTGGGCCAGTCACCTGACGCACAAACCCGAACCCGTCATACGACATCGACGACACGTCGCTCAACAGGGTTTGCGGGCCGTCCACCGAACTGACACGACCCAACACCGTGTCGTAGATCGAGGTGGTGGTCACCAACGGTGCCAACGCCGACGGTCGTGTCGAGGCCGATGTCACCCGACCCGACGACGTCGCATTAGCGAACCCTTGCCCGTCGAAGAGTTGCTCGTTGAAAGCAATCTCTGCGCCCTGACAACGGTTCGTGGCCACCGCGAACGCCACCCCAGTGTTGGACACACCGGCGCTGGTCACCGAGCTGGCCAACAACTCGCGCAGATTCGTTGCGTCCATCGCCGCGCTACGCACCCACGTGTTATACGTACACGTATCATCACCGGCGACGTTGACGTCGCCACGATTCCACACCTCCACCGGGAACCCGAACCCGTCAAAACGGGTTTGTGTTTCGGTGATGAACGGGCTGCTCGCTGCGTTATGCGACCAATGGCGTTGTGTCGTCGCGTCGGCACGATACGTCGCCGCAGAGGAGGTTTGCTCGATCGAGTACAAGGTGGCATCACGCTCCACGATCCACCACGGCTGATTCTGGGCGTAGTCATACACGGCGCTCTCATACTGCAGGCCACGCAACTGCGGATGATCTGGGACGACGGCCCCGTCCATATAGGTCATCGATACCGATTTGGCGCCGCCCTGCCCATTCGAGTCGCCGTTCATGCCTCGAAAGAACCAGTGTCTGGTCATTGTCGTTGGGCCCGTCGCCCAGTTAGCGAACGCCCCAGAAATCTCCAACACCTGCCGGTAGCCGCGCAGGCTCAGACCATGTTCGCAATCCCGCTGGGGTCAACGGATTGTCGTCGTGATGATACGCGGCGCCGCCTTCATAGACATAGTTGCGTTCCACCGCAGTGCCACCGGCGACCAGATCCTTTTCCCACACCGTTTTCACCAGGTACCGGTTGAATGCCGCGAATCCTGCCCCGAATTCGCCTTGCACCCAACGCGGATAACAATCCTGGGTGTTGTTCACCCAACCCGGTGCTGGCATCGAACATTGACCGAGCGTCTGTCCAGGAGCCAAGTTTTGGCCGTAGAGCACCTCGATCCTGCCGCCGAGCTCGTTGTTTACCTGCGTGATCCGATACAGGTTGTGCGTGATCCCATCCGCCCGGTTATCCAGGTTTTGATACGACTCGAACCGCACCGGCGGTAACGCCAACGCGGCACCGTTCGGGTCGCCGGTGCGTTGCAATTCACGCAACCATAGCTGCGGCTTCTGCGGACCGGTGGCGTCCGGGTCCTCCCAATTCCACAACGTGCCAACCCGATCCACCGTGCGCCACACCCCCGGCGACATCGCCCGGATCGACAACGAATCGACATCCAAATTGACGCCCGTCGTGCCCATATAGATTTCGGCACGCACCCAAGATGGCCCACGGTCACCGGCAACGACACCGTCACCGGCCGCCACGTCGCGTCCGCCACGAACGTCTGACCTATGCCGTCGTTGGTGACATTGCCCAACGCCCACACCTTGAAGTGCGCGGTCATCTGCTGCGCAGATAGGGAACGCACCCACACCACGGCTTCCACAGTCGTGCCCGCTGCCAGCGGCACCGCATAGTCGACATGCACGGACCCGTTCGCTACCGGCGAGCTCATCTGCAAGTAGCCCGTCGTTGCTTGCGCCCCGCCCGCATTGTCGATGCGTAAATAGTTGACACCGCTACCAGTGGGCAAGGTGCCGACGGTAGGCGGCGTCGCATCAAAATCGCCGTTCACCGCCACGTTGCGTTCCCGCACCATCGTGTCAATCGACGCCAACCCGAACTTCGTGAAAAAGCTTGGCGCCGTCTTCGGGCACGACGCTGCCGCGCATTCCAGATCGGTGGGCACATCCGGATAGAACGGGGTTGTGTTCGCCCCGACAGCGAAACAGGTCGTGTTCGCCGCCACCGCCTGGCAGCGTTGCTTCATATTGAACACCACCCGAGCCCGATAGTCGCCCGGCGCCGACTGATGCGCCCCGTAGCGGATCTCACTCAAGTAGCCGCCACGCACATACTCAACCGGAATCCCAGGGCTGCCATTTGCCCCATACTTGTTCACCTCAGCCTGATACAGGTAGGTGATGACATTGCCGTCACGATCGCGTACCCGGTCCAAATTCCACCGCCACGCCTGCTGACACCAGTTGTTCGGGGCCGTGTTGCACGGCTCACCCACATGGTTACCGACCACCGGAACGTTCCACACCGAGTTCGTCGCCACGCCGTTGCCCTGCTCAGAACGCAACCCGAATGTGTATTCGGTGCCATCACTCGACCACACCCGCCAAATCTCACCACGCTGATCCGTCGCCGACGACGCCGCGTTCAACTGGCGTTGCACACGCCACCCCGGATCATCTTTCAACCGCCACTCGGTGAAATTCCCCGACGTCGAGACCAACACCAACTCCGACGACCGACCATTCAAACTCAACGTCGCGTTATCCGAAAACCAACAGAAATCGTTGAGCGCGCCACCGTCGGCGGAGCACGACCGATAGGAACGCTCGATAAACCCGCCCGACGCCAACCCCCAACCAACCCCCAGCAACCCCTGATTGTTCTCATCAGCGACCGCGCCATCAACACCAGCGGACGAATAGTTGAACCCCACAGCCGGTGCAGCGCCAAACCCCGAAGGTGGCATCGGCACCGGATACGACCAATCAAACGAACCCATCCCCAAACCAACCGACCACGACGACGACACCGACAACGGCGTCGCCGCGAACGACCCGAAATCCGACGTGTACCCATTCGACCAGCCATAGGCACTCGCACCGCTACCACCGACCATCACCCGACGGCCAGTCAATCCGGCACCCAACCCGCGCACCCGAAGACCATCGCCAACCGTGCCCGACGACGACAACCCATCCACACCCACCGTCACCGCTTCCAAGTCGTCAACCACAAGATCAGCAGAGATCACCCCCAACTCGACATCATTTGACGTCTCCACCACCTCACCCTGCGAGCAACCATCCTTGTCCGGAGTGGTCAACACACACGCCGGATACCGCACCAGCTGCAACCGATCCGCCCAATCCCCACCAAACGCGTAACGGAAATCGTCATAATCCATCGACACCCGCACCGCCGACTCACCGCCGGTGCCAGCCCTCGCATTACTCACCGAAAACCCAAACAACCCTAACCCAGCACGCTGCGCCCGCTCCGAACCGACAACCGACACCCGCACCAAACCCGGCGCAGGCAAACCACGACGACCAACCTGCGATGACGCATCCCCAGGCACCACACCAACACTCATCGGCGCACCGTTGCCAACAACCCAACACCACCCTCAGCAACAGCAACGTCGGCGACGCCGCTCGCCACCACCGGCAACTTCGTACGACCATCAACATCAAACGTCGGCGCATCGGCGGTGCTCAAACCCAACGACTTCGCCGTTTCCGGCCACGCAGGCAAACCCGACAACCCCGAAGACACCCACGGCTCAACTTTCGGCCAGCCCTCACCACCACCAGGCGCCACCGGCGGGCGCGGCACCGGCGCCGCCGACACCACAACCCCACCAACCAACACCGAACCCGCCAACACCAACCCAAACAAACGAACCCGCACCATCACAAACCCCCGCCAAGAGAGAAAGCAGATCTTGCTCTACTCAACGAAACATACCCCCCCCCGCCACCTAAAGCAAGATGAAAACCACAGAAAATGGGAATTGTTCAGAAGTACTGGAATCCGCTACGTACGAGGACGCATCGGGTTGATTCGCTGTATCAGTCAGCGTCCGCGAGTCCGCAGTGAGTAGCTACGCCGCCACCGTGTAGCTGGTCATCGAGAGCGAGCCCATCTGATAGCCGCCGATAAGAACCTCGGCCGTGGTGTCCGCCGCCGCGGCGAGGCCGGCGATGTAGAACAGCGGCAGCAGGTGGTCCGGCGTCGGTGCCGCCAGCCGGTAGTGGCGATGAGCAACCAATTCAGCGATATCGCCCGGTCGCTCGGTCATCAGTTGGCGTGCCGTCTCGTCGAACTCGACAGCCCAGTCGAACGCCCCATCAGGGTCGCCCCATTGGATGCGGCCGAGGTTGTGGACCACGTTGCCGCTGGCGACGACGAGTACGCCTTCGCTACGCAGCGGGGCCAACGCCGCGCCCAGCTGCACATGGTACTCAGCCGGTTTTGAGGCATCGATCGACAGCTGCAGCACAGGCACGTCGGCGTCGGGGAACATGTGGGCGAGCACCGACCATGTGCCGTGGTCGAGCCCCCAGCTGTCGTTGTCGGCACCGACCCAGGTCGGCTTGGCGACATCGACGATCCGTGCCGCCAGCTCGGGGTCGCCAGCGGCCGGGTATTGATAAGCAAACAGAGCGTCAGGAAACCCGAAGAAGTCGTGGATCGTCTTTGGTTTGGCCATCGCGGTCACGGCGGTGGCGTTGATGTACCAATGCGCAGACACTGCGAGGATCGCCTTCGGTCGGGGGATCGATCGACCGAAGTCGTGCCAAGACTGTGTATACCGATTGTTTTCCAGGGTGTTCATCGGGCTTCCATGCCCAATGAATACCGCCGGAAGGATGTTGTCGCTCATCGTGATCTCCTGACGCCCTGCTGTTTGACCTTAGGCGCTCTTGATAGCCGAGATTTCGAACTCGAGGGTTACCTTTTCGCCAACAAGGACGCCACCAGCATCGAGGGCCGCGTTCCAGCTGACGCCCCAATCCTTGCGGTTGATGACGGTGGAACCCTCCAGCCCGACGCGGGTGTTACCCCACGGGTCTTGGGCCGTTCCGGTCAGTTCCAGGTCGAGCGTGACCGGCAGGGTGGTGCCCTTGATCGTCAGATCGCCGGTGAGCGCATAAACGCTGTCGTCTTTGGCCACGACGGAGGTGCTGGCAAACGTGATCGTCGGATAGGTCTCCATATCGAAGAAGTCGTTGCTCTTGAGGTGCCCGTCGCGGTCGGCGTTGCGGGTGTCGATCGAGTTGGCCACGATCGAGACGGTGAGGCTGGAGGTTGCCGGATCGGCTGAATCGAACGTGCCGGTTCCCTCGAACTCGTTGAACGAACCGCGGACCTTGGTGACCATGGCGTGGCGGGCGACAAACCCGATGCGGCTGTGGCTCGGATCGATGGCGTAGGTGCCGGATGGAATGGTGCTCATGTCGAAACTCCTTGTAGTTGACGTATCAACAGAATAGCGACTAGTTGAAACATCAACAACATTTCCTGGTAGTCTTTTCTCCATGACGGATCCGCGGTGGCTCAACGACCTTGAACGGTCGGCGTGGCGCAACTTTGTGATCATGGAGTTACAGCTCAGCGCCACCATCGGGCGCGAGTTAGCTGTCGACGGGCTCTCCAATCAGGACTATTCGGTCTTGGCCGAGCTCAGCGAGCGCCCCGACAATCAAGCTCGGTTGAGCGAGCTCGGCTGCCAACTCGGCTGGGAAAAAAGCCGCGTCTCGCACCACATCTCGCGGATGGAAACACGCGGCCTGGTACAACGGGCCAAATGCCCAACCGACCAGCGCGGCTGGTTCGTGGTGCTCACCGACGCTGGGCGCCAGGCCATCGAGGCCGCCGCCCCTGGACACGTCGCCGTTGTACGTCGCCATTTCATCGACCTGCTCAGCGCTGAGCAGTTGCGCACATTGAACGACATCGCCGAGACCGTGCTCGACAATCTGCCAAAGGAGTAGCCGCCCGGCCGAATGGGCGCCGGGTCAGGGCAAGGGCGCGAGATCGGGCTCGACCCACCCACCACATGGGTGGCCACTGCCAGTTTCATTCACTCCCCCGTCGTCGCGGCGCGAAAAGCTCGAACCGTCAGTTCTGGACAGTGACCGTGGTCAGCGTCGGCGTCAGGTCGTACTTGCCCAGGTTGTCGCGGGCACGAACCTGCACCCGGTAGGTGCCGGCAGGAAGCACGATGCTTTGGAAGACGTAGTTACTGCGATTGAGCCCCGGGTTGGTCAGCGCTCCCGGCACCCATTGCGGCGAGCCGATGGTGCCGTCGAGGCGCGGGCCCTGCCCGTTGACCGTGTTAGCGATGCGCACCTCTACCGAGGCGACCACCAGGTTGTCGGTGACTTCACCGTTGCCGTTGATCCGTCGACCCGTACCAGTGATCATCGCATTGTTCAACGGCGCGGCGATCGTCGTTTCCGGGTCGGCGTCGCCGGGGAAGACGAAGTAGGTCACCGTGGCGTTGGTCAGCGTGGCGTCGAATTGTCCACTGGAGTCCTGCGCGTAGGCGTTGATCGCATAACGATCTGCGGCGCCCAGATTGAGCGAGGCCGACCATGCCGTCGAGGTCGCCCCCGGGTTGGCCAGCGTGGCCACATTCACCAGGCTCACCCGGTTGGCCCAGCTTCCATCGGGCTGCAGGCGCTTGCCGTCGGAGTTGCGCGTCACCCGCAGCCAGACACTGACGACTCCCTTGTCATCGCTGGCGGCGCCGCTGATGGCGACCGTCGTGGTGGCGAACGTCTGCGCCAGGTTTGCCGGGGTGACGATTGTCGTTTCTGGCAGCGCGTCGTTAGCAACCTGCAGCAACACGTTCGTTGCCGTTGTCGTCGTCACCTTGTCGTTGATGTCGATGACCTGGGCCTGCACGTTGTACATCCCCGGGGGCAGGGCAATCGTCGAATAGTCAAAGCTGCGGGTCAACTGGCCGGGAGTGCCGCCGGGCAACACGTACCAGGCCCGGTACCCGAAGGTGCCGTTGGCGCTGACGCCATTCTGTGTTTGCACGCTGAACACGTAGATGCCGACCGTCTTGATCCCGGAATCATCGGTTGCCAGCCCGGCGACACGAATCGGACCCGGGGCCTGTGTGGTTGCCACTGGCGCGCTCAGCGCAATAAGCGGGCTTTGATCGTTGGGGAACATTCGATAGGTGGCGTTGCGGAACCCGGTGTTGCCGTTGATGTCGGTGGCCCGCACCGTCACCGTCCAGTTGCCGTTGGGGATGGTCACCGGCACCGACCAGGTCACATTCGTACTGTTCACCGGCGTCACGGTGGCGGTGAAGGCGTGAAACGCCGCGCTGCGGGTGCCGTCGGCCTGAAGGTGCAACAGATCGAGTTCGTTGATCACCTCGACAGCCACGGAGGCGACACCAAGATTGTCGGTGGCCGTGCCGCTGATGACGATGTTGTTGCTGACGAAGTTCTGGAACAGGTTCGGTGGGTCGAGCGCGCCGATGTCCGGGCGTTGCGTATCGGCGGAGACGATCGTGACCCTCGTGGTCGCCCGGGTGAGATCCTTAGCCCCGTTTGTCGCCACGGTTCGCGCCGTGATCGTGTAGTTGCCGGAGGGCACCGTCACCGACCGCAACCAGGTGCTGCTCGCCGCACCCGGGTTTGCCAGTGTTGCCGCGAATTGCGCGTAGGCCCCAAAGGTGCCATCGGCTCGTAGATACTGGCCGGTGGCCTCGTTGCGCACGTCGACATCGACACGCGTCACCCCGACGGTCGCCGTGGCCAGACCCTCGATGTCGATCGCTCCCCCAGCCGTGATCAGCTGGCCGTTTGTCGGCGACAGAATCGACGTCTGCGGATCCTCGGCGGCAGGAACGTTACGGAAGTCGAAAAAGCCGTGACGGCCGATGTCGTTGATCCCACCGAGTCGATTCATGTCGCCCCCGGCAAGCAGCCCGTCGGGGATCACCGTCAGCGAGGTGATCCCGTGATAGGCGTCGGTACCGGGGTTCCAATTCATCGACCATCCGGTGGCCGGGTTCAGCGCTCCGAGCTGCTCTCGACGCAGCACAAACGGTGCCAGCACCCCTGCGCCATCGCCGGTATCACCCCAGCCGTAGTTGATGTTGCTGTCACCGGGCCACGGCTCGGGTGAATTCGGCGCCTCTTGGAATTGGAAGTGGCCGCCGACATAGACGGCGTTGTTGGAGATGGCCACCGCATAGACCGAGTCAAAGTGGCGCGACACCCAGGTGTACGCAACGTCGTCGCCGTTGCCGGTGGTGGGAAAACGGATCACCGTGTCGTTCGTCGGCGGGCGGTCGCCACCGGTGTTGCCGACGACGATGTAGCTGCCATCGGCGGAGATCGCTGCCGAGGTGATGCGCACGAAGATCACGTTGGCCAGGTTGTTCTCGTACAGACGGGTGCGCCAAGGCCGCAGCGTCGGGGTCGCCCCGAGGGTGATTAACGCCAGCCCGACGCGGATCTGACCGGCGATGAAACGGGCGGTGTGGGCAACGAGCAAGGTCTGGCCATCGGCGCTGAGGTCGAGGGCCGACGTTGTCGCCTCGCCGTTGATCCCGACGCCATCGGTGAGCGGAAAGTTGAACGCCGGGTCGATCGCCCCCGTTGTCGCGTCGAGCGCGCCGAGTCGGGTAGCGCCGACGCCGTTGATCGTCGAGAACCTGCCACCGACATAGACGCGGGTGCCCGTCGCCACGACGTCGGACACCCGCGAGTCGGCCTGCGCGGTGAAGCCGGCGACCACATCGCCAGCGGCCGTGAGCTTGACGATCTTGCGTTTGGTGACACCGTCGACGACGGAGAACTCGCCGACCACATACACCGCAGTGCCGTCCGGCGACGGAGCCAGGTCATACACCGGTCGGTCGATGACAGGGTTAAAGGTACGAACCAGCGCTCCGGTGTCCTTGTTGTACGCGGCGAGATATGCCTGGGTGACGATCGTGCCGTCGATGTCTCGCAGGCGAGTAAACGTTCCACCCATGACGATGAGATTGCCGACTTGCTCGATGTCGTCGACCGACCCATCCAACACCCGAGTGGCGTTAAGGCGTGGGCGTTCTGGCACCGTCGCCGGGTGAGCGAGCACAGGTTCTGCCTGCACCGATCTGCTGTGAACCAGCGGAATCGTGGCCAGCATTGCCAACGCTGCGATGACTCGCGGAAACTTCATCCTCAACCTCTGTTCCGACCGTGCCCGCGACCCGCGCGTACGTGGATGACCAGCGACGGACCATATCGGCGTCTGCCTCTCGATCCCTAGGCCGATCGGCTCAACTTTGTATGGAATCACTTGTCCCCTGGCGGTCGCTCACGGTGAAAGAGTCAGTCAGAATGTGCAAATAGCACCAGAAAACTCAACTGCTTCTCTATGACTTGGTGACAATTTTTTGGACTTTATAGCCTGATCATCAACCGACGAAGGCATGACATCGTTGTCAACGTCGGCACCAACGGTCAGAAGCAGACCCATCCCTACAACCCCCAGATCACGGGCTCGAACTTGCGAGCAGCGCGGATCATCGCTCCAGGTGAAGCGGGCGAAAGCACGGGTCGGAGACGATGGCCAGAATGTTCTCAGGCTGCGGAACGAAACGCTTCCACTGGGCCTTATAGACAATCTTTGACAGAAATTGGCAAAGCCATTGCTCAACCTTGGAAAAGGTGCTTAGATCCATTCATAACACCAAATGAGTGGGGGCATTCATGGGGATGGAGCTATTTCCGACGCGCATCAATTTGGGCGGTCACTGATGATGCGTTGGCTGATCAACGTCAGCACCCAGGCGCGCGGCGTCGTTGTCGCCTTGGCGATACTGGTTCTCGGCTTGGGCGTCTACGAGCTGAACAACATTCCCGTCGATGTCCTTCCGGAGTTCAGCGAGACCACCGTCGAAGTGCGCACCGAGGCACTCGGCCTGTCGGCCTACGAGGTCGAGCAGCTGATCACCGCCCCGATGGAACAAAACCTGCTCAACGGTGTCGCCTTTCTCGAAGACATCTCCTCGAGGTCCGTCCCCGGACTCTCTGTTGTAACGATGACCTTCGAGGATGGTACCGATCCTCTCGACGCCCGTCAGGTGGTACAGGAGCGACTCACCGAGGCCCATAAGGCGCTGCCCAACGTGTCGCGTTCACCGCAGATGCTGCAGCCGCTGTCGACCACATCGCGGGTGATGATGATCGGACTTCGCTCCGACGACATCTCGCTGCTCGACATGTCGGTCCTGGCCCGTTGGACGATTCGTCCGGCCTTGCTGGGGGTGCCCGGCGTCGCCAATGTCTCGATGTGGGGCCAACGCGACCGCCAACTGCAAGTGCTCGTCGATCCGACACGACTCGACGCCGCGGGCGTCACGCTCGATCAGGTGATCAGCACCGCCGGTAACGCCCTGTGGGTTTCGCCGCTGACCTTCCTTGAGGCTGCAGCCCCTGGGCGCGGCGGGTTCATCGATACGCCAGCACAACGGCTCGGCGTGCAACACATCAATCCGATCATCACCGCCGACGATCTCTCTCGGGTAGCGGTGGAAGCGGCACCAGGTACGAAACTCGCCGAGCCGCTGCTGCTCGGTGACATCGCCTACGTGGTCGAGGACCACCAGCCGCTGATCGGCGATGGCTTGGTCAACGACGACATCGGGCTAGTGCTGGTCATCGAGAAGTTCCCATCGGCCAACACCCTCGCCGTCACCGAAGGAATCGACTCGACACTCGCCGATCTGGCACCTGGGCTGACAGGAATCGAGATCGACCGAGCGATGTATCGCCCGGCGGCATACATCACCAATTCCGCAAACAACCAGCGCAACCTGCTGCTGATCGGCGCGCTACTCGGTGTCCTCGTGCTCGCCGCATTCTCTCGGTCATGGCGAACCGCAGTGATCGCCGTCGCCTCGGTGGCGACATCGCTGGCGGCAGCACTCGTCGTGTTGTCACGGACCGGGCACACGCTCAACGTGATGGTCGTCGTTGGCATGGTGATGGGATTGGCGATCGTCGTCGATGACGTCGTTGGCGACCGCAACAGCGTTTCGCTAACCGAAGTCGAGCACGCCGGTCCACCCGAAAGCCGCGTTCGGCGCGGCGTCAGCGCGATTCGCGGGCCGCTCGGTTACGCCACCGCGGTTATCGCCCTGAGCCTGATTCCGCTCTTCGTGCTCACCGGCGAGTCCGATGCGTTCCTGCCGGTCATCGCTCGTGCGTTCGGTATCACGATCGTCTGCTCATTCCTGGTGTCGCTCACCGTCGTGCCGGCGCTCAGTCGAGTTGTCGGTCCCTCGCGAGACTCAAGCAGGCGCGCCAAGTTCCTTCAACCGCTGGCCAGCAGATTCGATTCATTGACCGGTCGGCTCGTGCACACACCGAAGCTGGTCTATGTGGGGCTGGCTGGCGCAGCACTGATCGGCCTCGGCTCGATGGCGTTTCTCGAGCGACCACCGTCGCTGGTTCCGGTGATGAAGGACACCAACCTGTTGGTCCGCTGGGACGGCCCCACCGGCACCTCGCTCGTGGAGATGAATCGAATGAGCGTGCGCCTCAGCAGCGAGTTACGCAAACTTCCTGGGGTGCGAGGTGTCGGCGCGCACACCGGTCGAGCGGTGCTCGCCGACGACATCGGCAGCGCCAATGCTGGCGAATTGTGGGTGACGATCGACCCTGGCGCCGACTACGACCGTACGGTCGCCGCGGTCAACGAAGTTGTCAACGGCTACCCGGGTATCGCCCGTGGCGTGACGGAGTATTCGAGCGACCGCATCTCCAGCGTCGTCGGCGGCGACGGGAGCGATCTCACCGTGCGGGTCTATGGACAGGACCTCGCCGTGCTCTCCGACAAAGCGGTGGAGATCGCCGACGGTGTGCACGACCTCGGGTCGGTCAGCAGCACAGAGGTTGAACAGATCAGCATCGAACCAACGATCGAGGTGGTGGTCGACATCGCCCTCGCCGAGCAGGCCGGAGTGAAACCGGGCGACGTGCGCCGTACGGCGGCAACGTACTTCCAGGGAATTGAAGTCGGATCCGTGTTCGTTGACCAGCAGGTCTATGAGGTGATCGTCACCGGTGTTCCGGAGATCCGCCGCAACCTCACCGACATGGAGAATTTGTTGATCGAGACCCCCCGCTCCGGGTTGGTTCGCCTCGCCGACCTCGCCAGCGTGACGGTGGCGGCCAACCCGGCGTCGATCAAACACGAGGCCGTTGCCCGCAGCGTCGACGTGCGCATCAATGTCGACGGCGACGCAGGCGACGCGCTCTCGGATATCGAGGCGGTCATCGCTGGCATCGACTTCCCGCTGGAGCATCACGCCGTCGTGCTCGGCGACCATTCGGATCGCAGCGATGCCCGAACTCGCTTCATCCTCGTCCTCATCGGCGTCGCTGTGGCGATCTTTCTGCTCTTCCAGTCGGCGTTCAGCAGTTGGGGCCTCGCCGCGGCGTTGTTCCTGTCACTACCGGTCGCCACCGCTGGTGGTGCGGTTGCCGCGCTGATCAACGGACGCCGGATCACCTTCGGATCGATCGTCGGCTTTCTTGCCGTGCTGGCGCTCGCCGTTCGTTTCACGTTCGTCTCCGTTCGCAGCTACCAGCATCCGGATCCCGATGACATCGCCGAGGTGCCGAGCGTTGCCTCGCTGGCGCAGGTGACCGATGGGGCGCGCAACCGTCTCCTGCCCGTGTTGACGACCGTCGCTGTCGTGGTTGTCGGCTTGTTGCCGATCCTTGTTGGGGGCACACGCGCCGGCAGCGAGGTGCTCCACCCGATGGCGGTTGTCATCGTCGGTGGCGTGATCACCGCCGCCGCTTTCGCCCTCCTGGCGGTTCCTGCGCTGTACCTGCAGTTCCAGCCGCAGCCATCGGGCGACCCTCCTCGCGCCGTTCAACCGCAGGCCGCAGCCGGAACCGAAACAGGCCAAATCACAACGCGGCAAGGACAGGGAAAAGGCGCACTCATGAGAACCAACCATCGACATGTTGTTTTGCTCGCCACGATCATGATCGTCGTCAGCGGATGTTCCGAAATGGGGTCCGCCGAGATCCCCTACGACAATCCAGCGACCATCGAGACCATCCCCGGCTCCGATCTCAAGCGGGTGACGCTCACCCCCAAAGCGGTCGAACGCATCGGCATCGAGACCGAGACCGTCTCCGATGGTCCCGACGGCATGGTCATTCCCTACGCGGCGGTGATCTATCTCCCCGACGGTTCGACATGGGCATACACCAACCCCGAAGGTCACTCCTTCGTCCGCGAAGAACTGACCATCGATGAAATCCGCGGCACCGATGCCATCCTGTCCGCCGGTCCCGCCGTCGGAACCGCTGTCGCCACGGTCGGCGTGGCCGAACTGTTAGGTGTCGAGAACAAGGTCGGCAAGTAGATGTCCGATCGGTCGCAGCGATGATGAGCTGGATCGTTCGCGCCAGCCTGAAATTCCGTTATCTGGTCGTCGCGCTCGCCGCCGGGATGATGATCGTCGGCGTCGGCGTGATCCAGGACATGCCCGTCGATGTGTTTCCCGAGTTCGCCCCACCGAAGGTCGAGATTCAGACGTCGTGCCTCGGCTTGACCTCATCGGAGGTGGAGGAATTGGTCACCGTTCCTCTGGAACAGACCCTCAGTGGCGTCGCAACGGTCGAGATCATCCGCTCCAAGTCGGTGCCCCAGCTGTCGTCGGTGCAGTTGCTGCTGCACGAGGGCACCGACCTGTTGACGTCACGGCAACTGATTTCCGAACGGGTGTCGGCGATGATTCCGACGCTGCCCTCATGGTGCACGCCGCCAGCGATGTTGCAGCCGCTCTCGGCGACCAGCCGGGTGATGAAGATCGGTCTGTCGTCGGACACCCTGTCGTTGATGGACCAGTCGTTGCTGGCCCGCTACACGATCCGCACTCGCCTGTTGCGGGTGCCCGGCGTCGCCAACGTGGCGATTTGGGGTCAGCGCAACAAGCAACTCCAGGTGCAGGTCATCCCCGACAAGCTGATCGAGCACGGCATCACCCTCGATCAGGTCCGCAAGGTCACCTCCGACGCCTTCGAAGCCGGGTTGTTGGCCTACTCCGAGGGCGCCGCTATC
The DNA here is from genome assembly GCA_963732585.1 of uncultured Acidimicrobiaceae bacterium. Classification (GTDB taxonomy): domain Bacteria; phylum Actinomycetota; class Acidimicrobiia; order Acidimicrobiales; family Ilumatobacteraceae; genus WLMZ01. The sequence continues at coordinate 17,892 of CAVSZY010000002.1, forward strand.
GGCACCGGGGGCTTCCTGGAAACCGCCAATCAGCGCATGTTCGTCGAACACCGCATGTCGATCGAGACCCCAGAACAACTGGCCAAGGTGCCGGTGGGCATCAGCCCTTCCGGCCAGCGGGTGCTGATGGGCGATGTCGCCAAGGTGCTCGATGACCATCAACTGATGATCGGCGACGCGGTGATCAACGACGGGCCGGGCCTGATGTTGATCGTCGAGAAACTGCCGTGGGGCAACACGCTCGATATCACCAATGGAGTCGAGGCGGCGATGCGCGAACTGCAACCCGGCCTCGACGGCCTCGTCGTCGATACGACGATCTTTCGCCCGGCGACATTCGTCGAGTTAGCGATCGGCAACCTTTCGAAAACACTGTTCCTCGGCTCGCTGTTGGTGGTCGTCGTCTTGGTGCTGTTCCTCTTCTCCTGGCGCAGCGCGTTGATCAGTGTGGTGACGATTCCGCTGTCGCTGATGGCCTCCGGATTGGTGCTCGCGGCGCGCGGCACGGCGATCAACACGATGGTCCTCGCCGGCATGGTCATCGCCCTCGGTGCCGTTGTCGACGACGCCATCGTCGACACGGAGAACATCGTCAGACGTCTGCGAATACACCGCGTCGCCAACGATGGCCGCTCGACCTCGCGGGTGATTTTCGACGCCTCGATCGAAGTGCGCGGCGCGATCGTCTACGCCTCGATGATCGAGGCACTGGCGCTGCTCCCGGTGCTGTCGCTCACCGGCCTGACCGGTTCGTTCTTCCGGCCACTCGCCGTCAGCTATGCGCTGGCGGTCGTCGTTTCAATGCTCGTAGCGCTGATCGTCACACCGGCTTTGAGCATGATCTTGCTGACCCGCGGGTCGTTGGATCGCGGCGAGTCGCCGGTGGTTCGCTGGTTGCAAGGCGGCTACGAGCGCGGCTTGAAGCGGGTGATCGCCAGTCCTTTGCCCGCCTTGGGTACCGCCGGATTGATCATTCTCGCCGGTCTTGCTGTCGTGCCCCGGCTTGGCCAATCGCTGCTGCCGGAGTTCAAAGAACGCGACTTCCTGATGCACTGGGTGACGAAGCCAGACATATCGCTGACCGAAGAAGTGCGCATCAGCGAGGTGGCCTCCAAGGAACTCCGCCAGATCCCCGGCGTGCGCAACTTTGGGGCCCACATCGGGCAGGCGTTGATGGGCGACGAGGTCGTCGGTGTCAACTTCGGGGAGAACTGGATCAGTATCGATCCGGGTGAGGACTACGACGCCACCCTGCGCCGCGTCCAGGAAACCGTCGACGGCTACCCGGGGATCAAACGCGACGTGCAGACCTACCTCAAAGAGCGGATTCGTGAGGTGCTCACCGGCTCCGGCGAAGCAATCGTGGTGCGCATCTCCGGCCCGAATCTCGATGTCCTGCGTGAACGCGCCGACGCGGTGTTGGTGGCGATCGAAGACATCGACGGTTTGATCGATTCCCACGTCGAGTTGCAGGCGCCGGTGCCCCAGATCGAAGTTGAGGTCGATCTCGATGCCGCCCGACGCTACGGCGTCAAACCTGGCGACGTGCGACGAGCGGCGGCCACCTTCCTCGCCGGAGAAGAGGTTGCCGATACGTATCGCGAGGGCAAGGCGTTCGATGTGATGGTGTGGAGCGACCCGGCGAGCCGCGCCAGCCTGACCGACGTGCACGAGTTGCGCATCGACATCCCCGGCGGCGACACGGTGGCACTTGGCGAACTGGCCAGGGTTGAGGTCACGGCGACACCGAACGAGGTACTTCGCGACTCCTTCACCCGACGAATCGACGTCGGCGGAAATGTCAGCGGACGAGACATCGGCTCGATCGTCGGCGAGGTCGAGGAACGCCTCGAAGACGTGACCATGCCACTCGGCTATCGCGTGGAGGTGCTCGGCGAGTACAAGGAACGCAAAGAGGCCGACCGCCGATTGTTGCTCTTCGGCTGGTTCGCCGCCGCGGGCATCTTCATGTTGCTGGTGGTCAGCTTCAAGAGCGCACGATTGGCTGCGCTGTCGTTCTTCACACTGCCGATGGCGCTCGTTGGCGGCGTGCTCGCCGCGTTCATCTGGGGTGATGGCGTGATCTCGCTCGGATCGCTGGTCGGCTTCTTCACCATCCTCGGCATCGTCGCCCGTAACGGCATCATGCAGATCAGCCACTACCAGCATCTTGAGCAGCATGAGGGGGAAACCTTCGGTGTGCAGTTGGTGCTTCGCGGCTCGCGGGAACGTCTCGCGCCGATCTTGATGACGGCGTTGACGACCGGGCTGGCCTTGGTGCCGCTGCTGATCTCCGGGAACATTCCCGGCCAGGAGATCGAGTACCCGATGGCGATCGTCATCCTCGGCGGTTTGGTCATCTCGACACTGCTCAACCTGTTCGTCGTGCCGTCGCTGTATCTACGATTTGGGCGTGTCTTCAAGCGCCGCGAGCGGGCCCAGGTCCAGCCCGAGCTGAGCTAGCGACCCGGCCGGCATCTCGGCCTCAGCAGCTGGGGAGGACTCGGAAGTCGTAGCGGTCGAGGTTGGCAGGCAGCCATTGCTGCATCGCCGTGAGCGTGTTGGCCATGCCGTCGTGCATCAACACGGTCGACTTAGATCCGGCGGCCGTCGGCAAAGAGTTGAGCACATTCAAAATGTCGATCACCCCGACGTTGGCCGCGTCCCAGTCCCTGGTGTCATGCGTCCATTTCTCCATTGCCAGCCCGGTGCTGGCGATGATTTCAAGAACGTCGGGGTTCATCGGGCTGACCGGCGGACCGTCCCATTGGTTGGTGTACCCACCTGGGGGTCGCATGCACGTGGGAGCTGGCTGCCCGCTAATGCTGGCGATCAATTCGGCATTGGACGTCAGCTCCTCGACAATCTCGGCGTCGCTCAACGTGCGCAGGTCCGGATGGTTGTACGTATGGTTGCCGATTGTGTGCCCACTGGCGACGTGCGCAGCGAGTTCCGTCGGCCGTTGGGCGATCTGGAAGCCGACAACGAAGAACGTGGCCTTCACGTCGTACTGATCGAGCAGCGCCCGAATTGCTGGCGTACCCGGCATCGCTGGCCCATCGTCAAACGTGAGGTACACGATCGCCTTGTCTTGTGCCACGAGAGTGGTTGTGGTGGCGGCGGTCGTGGTTGTCGGCGCTGCGGTGGTGGTGGTTGTCGGCGCTGCGGTGGTGGTGGTCGTGGTGGCAGCGGTCGTGGTGGTTGCCGGCGCTGTACTGGTGGTTGTCGGCGTTGTACTGGTGGTGGTGGTGGTGGTGGTGGTTGCGTGGTGGTCGCGGTGCTGCCGGTGCAACGGTCGGTGATGACCGTCAGGTTGTAGGCAATGAGATCATTACTGGTTGCCGAGGTGCGCCCGGACAAGCTGGCATGACGAAGCTCAACGGTGCCCCCCTCGATCTGCCTGCCAGCCCACCCGGCCAACGTCGCACTACTCAATCCGCTGTAATGGCTGCTCGGCGCACCCTCAGCAACGCTGTCGGGCAAGTCAGCGGTCAACGCCGGGTTATCGACACTGCCGATACGCACACTGAACTGTTCAAAGGGCTCATTCAAACTGGCACGATCCGGTGTCGTACCCGACGACTGGGCATCGTACGCCGTATACGCCACCGAGTACACCGACAACGTCTCACCACTCGCCGGCGCCGGGATAGCGATCGAGGTCAACAAACTCGGCTGATTGGCATGCAACGCCGCAAACCCCGACCACGAAAACGACTGCAACGTGCAGCTCTGCGGCCCGCCCATGATCGTTGTCGTCGTCACCCCAGGGGACGTGGTTGTTGCAGACGCACTTGTGGTGGCCACTGGGCTGATAGTTGTCGTCGCTGCCGCGGTGGTTGCCGTGGTGGTCGCGGTGCTGCCGGTGCAACGGTCGGTGATGACCGTCAGGTTGTAGGCAATGAGATCATTACTGGTTGCCGAGGTGCGCCCGGACAAGCTGGCATGACGAAGCTCAACGGTGCCCCCCTCGATCTGCCTGCCAGCCCACCCGGCCAACGTCGCACTACTCAATCCGCTGTAATGGCTGCTCGGCGCACCCTCAGCAACGCTGTCGGGCAAGTCAGCGGTCAACGCCGGGTTATCGACACTGCCGATACGCACACTGAACTGTTCAAAGGGCTCATTCAAACTGGCACGATCCGGTGTCGTACCCGACGACTGGGCATCGTACGCCGTATACGCCACCGAGTACACCGACAACGTCTCACCACTCGCCGGCGCCGGGATAGCGATCGAGGTCAACAAACTCGGCTGATTGGCATGCAACGCCGCAAACCCCGACCACGAAAACGACTGCAACGTGCAGCTCTGCGGCCCGCCCATGATCGTTGTCGTCGTCACCCCAGGGGACGTGGTTGTTGCAGACGCACTTGTGGTGGCCACTGGGCTGATAGTTGTCGTCGCTGCCGCGGTGGTTGCCGTGGTGGTCGCGGTGCTGCCGGTGCAACGGTCGGTGATGACCGTCAGGTTGTAGGCAATGAGATCATTACTGGTTGCCGAGGTGCGCCCGGACAAGCTGGCATGACGAAGCTCAACGGTGCCCCCCTCGATCTGCCTGCCAGCCCACCCGGCCAACGTCGCACTACTCAATCCGCTGTAATGGCTGCTCGGCGCACCCTCAGCAACGCTGTCGGGCAAGTCAGCGGTCAACGCCGGGTTATCGACACTGCCGATACGCACACTGAACTGTTCAAAGGGCTCATTCAAACTGGCACGATCCGGTGTCGTACCCGACGACTGGGCATCGTACGCCGTATACGCCACCGAGTACACCGACAACGTCTCACCACTCGCCGGCGCCGGGATAGCGATCGAGGTCAACAAACTCGGCTGATTGGCATGCAACGCCGCAAACCCCGACCACGAAAACGACTGCAACGTGCATTCAGCAGCGAAAGCGAACGAGGAACGATCGACGCCCCCTCCGATGACCATCGCAGCGGCGATCAGCCAACCCGCGATCAATCGCCCGACAAATGGTCGTGTTGCCCGCTGCACATTCATCTTTGAAGACCGCCCTGCATCCGCTGACTGCGAGACCCGCCAAGATCACGCCTACTGGCAACATACTAACGCACGGTTAGCGCAGAAACATTGTGCATCTCCCCGGTGGGCAAATCCGCTCAATCGACACGTGCGCACCGGCCGCTAGCGGACCGTCCCCGAACCGGCGACAGGTGCCGACTTCAGCAGATCGATATCGAGCACGGTGAAACGGCCGCGTTCGGTGCGAACCAGCCCATCGGCACGCAGTTGTCGGAGCGCTCGGGCGATTGACTCGCGCGTCGCCCCAAGCCAGTTGGCCAACTCCTGCTGGGTGATCGGCACCGTCACCGGCCCAGCGACGAAATCATCCCCAGCAAATCGGTTTGCCAACTCCACCAGCAGATGGGCCATGCGTTCGGTGAGAAACTCTGTTTCGTCGGCACAGATCCGGGCGGTGGCGTGGCGAAGCACGCGCGACATGCGCCGTAGCGATTGCCGGGCCATGTCGCCAGAACGAGCAACCGCCGCCGCGTAGTCGGAACCACTGACCTCAAACACGGTGCTGGCCACACTGGCCACGGCGGTTGCGTCGCGACCCAAACCATCGAGCACCGCCTGTTCACCGAAGACGTCCCCCGGCAACACAAGATCGAGCAGCATCTCATGGCCGTGGCCGCCAGCGACGACAAGTTTGAGACGACCAGAGGTGCACTCGAACACGCTGTCGGAGCGGTCCCGTTCACGAAACAGCACCTCACCAGCGGCAAGCTGACGATCGCGGCCACGGATCCCGAGCACCCCAGGGCGGTCAAGCACGATGTCACCTCCTCCGACAATTCTCGCAGAGTGCCAAGAGCGCGGGTCGAGGCAAAACGTCATTTCTCTGGCCGTTGTGTGAGATCGATCACAGACAACCAACCCGACACCGACGGATGATGTCCCCGGCCACGTCACGCTCGGGTCGGCGGGTGGGCCATTCCTGAGCAGGCCCAAAGGAGCATCATGTACCTGTTCTCGCGCATCGGCTATCTCAGCCAGGCTCGCCTCGCCGACGGCCACAACACGGCGATCGAAGTCGCCGAGATGGCCACCGGAATCACCGGTATACCCATCGCCGTCTACATCCCCCGCTACGGCGCCCCGACCAACGGCGTGATGTGGAGTTATCGCGCCGACACGCAGGCACAGATCTCCGAACTTGGCAACATCCTGGTCGCCGACGAGTCCTATCAGAAATGGCTCGACCGCAACGTCGACCTGCTCGAAGGTTCCCCAAGCGACGGTCTGGTTCGGATCGTCTCAGCGAGCAATATTGCCCCGGCGCCGCGCACCTTCTATTGCGTGACATCGGCAACAGCGGCGAACGGCAAGATTGCCGAGGCATTCGCTGTCGGGGTCAAGGCCGAACAGCATGTCGCCGCGGCGACAGGCATGACGACAATCTTTGCCTCCCTCGTCTACGGCGCATTCGGCGCAGTGAACTGGTTCGTCGGCTGCGATGCGGCGTCGGATCTCGACGTCTACGCCGACATGCAGATGAACGACGTCGGGTTTCAGACGATGGTCGCCGAGGCAGGCGCCGTCTTCCTACCGGGCTCCGGCCAAGTCAGCTTGATCGAACGGATCCACTAAACGTCGGCGCTTCCGTCGGCGCGTAGACCGTCGTGCGCCGAGCCAAGCTTCGACCGAGAGGTTGGACCACCGCCGAGAACGATTCCTCGCTCATCTTTTGCCCGTGAACCGCCCCAGCGGCGCGGCTGATGTTCTCGTCCATCAACGTGCCTCCGAGGTCGTTGACCCCGGCCTGCAGCAATTGGCGAACGCCAGGCACGCCGATCTTGACCCACGAGGCTTGGATGTTGTCGATCAGACCGCGATAGGCCAACCGGCCAACGGCGTGCATCAGGATCGTTTCCCGGAAGGTCAACCCGCGCCGCGCGTTGCGCTGCAGGTAGATCGGCGAGGCCATGTGCACAAATGGCAGCGGGACGAACTCGGTGAAACCGCCCGTGCGCCGCTGCACGTCGCGGGTGCGTTCGATATGACGCGCCCAATGAATCGGTCGTTCGATGGCTCCGGCCATGATCGTCACGTTGGACCGCAGCCCAACCCGGTGCGCGGTTTCGTGGACATGCAACCACTCGTCGGTGGTCACCTTGTCGGGGCACAGAATCGAGCGCGGTTCTTCGTCGAGAATCTCGGCCGCCGTCCCCGGAAGCGAGCGAAGTCCGGCGTCCTGCAGCCGACGCAGATAGTCCTCGAGCGGCTCGCCAAGACGTTTGGCCCCCTCGTTTACTTCGAGCGCGGTGAAGGCATGGATGTGCATCTCTGGGGCCGCGTCGGCCACGGCACGGCAGACATCGATGTAGTAGTCGCCGTCGAAACTCGGATGAATGCCCCCTTGCAAGGTCACCTCGGTCGCCCCGAGTTCCCAGGCCTGACGGGTCCGTTCGGCGATGTCGTCGAGGGTCAGCAGATAAGGCGTCCCGCGCAGGTTCAAGGAGAGCTTGCCTTTGGCGAAGCCGCAGAACTTGCACTTGAACGTGCACACGTTGGTGTAGTTGATGTTGCGGTTGTGCACCCAGGTGACGACGTCGCCGACAACCTCGGATCGCAGCCGATCGGCGGCACCAGCCACTGCCGCAACCTCGGGCCCGCGGGCACCGAACAACGTCACCATCTCCTCGATACCGAGGTCGAGACCCTGTTCGAAGCCCGTCAGGACCTCGGCGACGGCACCGTGGATCGGGCGCGGCGTCGAGGGCAGAAGTGTCACCGGGGGCTCGTTCCATCCGGCGTACCAACTGCTCGATCGATCGCCTTCGAGAATCACGTCGGCGCCATCACCGGCGTCGCGCGTACCGGTGACACGCTCGGGGAAATGCGCACCCGGGTCATCGCGCGCCAGCCCAGCGGCATCGCTTCGGTCGAGCACCGCGAATCGCAGCGCCGCATCGACCCAGCGCGACGGTCCGGCCAAGGTGTCGGTGACGAACTCGGGATAGGCCGTCAGACGCGGGGCGATCGTCAGCCCGCGAGCTTCGCTCACCTGGCGCACGAGGTCGAGATCAGGCCACGGCCGCTCAGGGTTGACATGATCGGCGGTGACCGGCGAGATGCCGCCCAAATCGTCGATCCCGGCGTCGAGCAACAACCCGAAGTCGTCGGTCAGATTGGGCGGCGCTTGCAGGTGGATCGAGCCGGGCAGGATCAAGCGAGCGACGGCGATCGCCCAGAGGTAATCGTCGGGCGGACAGGCAGGCGTGTTGCGCATCCCGCTGATCAGTTTGGGCAGGAAGTTCTGCACGATCACCTCCTGCACATGACCGTGTCGAGCATGCGACGCCGCGATCGCCCGCAAACCGTCGAGTTGGTCTTGGCGCGAATCTCCGATGCCGATCAGCAGCCCGGTGGTGAACGGGATCTGCAACTCCCCCGCCGCCTCGAGAGTCGCCAAGCGGCGCTGCGGCGTCTTGTCGGGGGCGGTGCGATGACAGGCCAGCGTCGGGTTGACCGACTCGATCATCATGCCCTGGCTGACAGACACGGAACGCAACGTCGCCAACTCCTCTGCGCTCAGCGCCCCGGCGTTGGCATGGGGCAGCAGCCCAGTTTCTTCGACGGTCAGGCGACACATCGCCGCCAGATACTCGATCGTCGAGCTATAGCCATGTGCCGCCAGCCATTCGCGAGCCACCGGATAGCGGTCTTCGGGGCGTTCGCCGAGGGTGAACAGCGCTTCATGGCAGCCCGCCTGGGCCCCAGCGCGCACGATTTGGCGGACCTCATCGGGTGACAGATAGGGAGCCTGCACACGAGCCGGTGGCTGCGCAAATGTGCAGTAGTCGCAGCTGTCGTTGCACAAAAATGTCAACGGCACGAACACCTTCGGCGAATAGGTGATGCGCGTGCCGGTGGTGGCGTCTCGCAGCGCACGCGCCCTGGCCATCAGCTCAGCGAGCGGTAGTTGCAACAATTCGGTGTCGGTCAGCCCCATCTCGGCAGGTTACCGCCAGTGAGTGCTGAATCAGAACTCACTGTGATAACGTCGGCTTGTGACAGCCCAGCAGACCGACACCGGGATCGGTGCAGTCGCCTCGATCATGGGCGATCGCTGGTCGATGCTTGTCATCCGTGATGTCTTTCGCGGCATTCGCCGCTTCGATGAACTGTGCGACGACCTCGGCATCGCCCGCCCGATTCTGGCCAACCGCCTGCGCCGACTCGTCGAGGTCGGCATCCTCACCAAGGTTGCCTACCACGAACATCCGCAGCGTTACGACTACCGCTTGACCGAGGCCGGCCTCGGGCTATCACCAGCGCTTGTCGCCCTGCTGCGATGGGGCGACCAGTGGTTCGGCGACGGGACACCGACGGCGGCGTTGGTCCACGCGCCGTGCGGCGGCGCGTTTGAACAGGCCTTCTGGTGCCCGCGATGCCGCACGACGTTCGACCCCGGCGCCATCCGCTCGAAGCCATGAGCGACGACCTCGATTTCATGCGCCGGGCAATGGGGCTCGCCGCCGACATGCGGCGGCGGACGTCGCCGAATCCGTGGGTTGGCTGCGTGGTGGTCAGCGACGACGGTCAGGTCTTTGCGGGAGCGACGCGTCCGCCCGGCGGCGCGCACGCCGAGGCCGTCGCCCTGTCAGCGGCGGGGTCGGCGGCGCACGGAGCGACGCTCTACTCCACCCTCGAGCCGTGCTCCCATGTCGGACGAACGCCACCATGTGTCGAGGCGATCGTCGCCGCCGGTGTCCGCCGTGTCGTCGTCGGTGTCACCGATCCCGACGTGCGTGTCGCTGGCCGCGGCCTGGCCCATCTAGGCGCGCAGGGCATCGACGTGCACGTCGGGGTGCTGGGCGACGAGATCGGTGAGCAATTGCGGCCGTACCTCCTCCATCGGCGCACGGGGCGGCCCTTCGTTGTTCTCAAGCTGGCGGCGACGCTCGACGGGCGAACAGCGGCCCCAGATGGCAGCAGCCGCTGGATCACCTCGCCCGAAGCTCGGCGAGCTGTGCATCAGTTGCGCGCCGACTGCGACGCCATACTCGTCGGCTCGGCAACGGTGCGTGCCGACAACCCGGCACTCACCGTTCGCGACGTCGACGGACCAAGCCCGCGCCGCGTTGTCCTCGGTCGCGCTCCCGCCGACGCCGCAGTGCACCCGTGCCTGGAATGGACCGGATCGATTCCCGACCTACTCGATCACCTCGGCGAGCAAGGCGTCTTGCAACTCCTCGTCGAGGGCGGCGCGGCGGTGGCCTCCTCGTTTCACCACGGCGGGTTCGTCGATCACTATGTGTTCCACCTCGCTCCAGCGCTGTTCGGCGGAGCGGACGCGCACTCAGTGTTCAGTGGCCGTGGCGCGGCGACGATCGGCGACCTGTGGCGCGGCAAACTCGTCTCCTGTCGCCTCATCGGGCCCGATCTCGAAGTCGTCATGGAACCGGTTCGAGCATGATCGAACGTCTTGGGGAAGCGCTGCTGGCCACCCGCTGGGGCTCGTTTCGATGCATCGCCTATCGACGGGCGCAGGACGGCGTTGAACACGTCGCCTTCGTCGCCGGCGACCTGGCCACCAGCCACGAACCGCTGGTACGCGTGCACAGCGAATGTCTCACCGGTGACGTTTTTGGTTCACAACGCTGCGACTGCGGCCCACAACTCGATCTGGCGATGCGCAGGATTGTCGAGGAAGGTGTCGGCGTGCTGATCTACATGCGCGGCCACGAAGGCCGGGGCATCGGATTGGGGAGCAAGATCATGGCCTACGCGTTGCAGGACACCGGCCTGGACACCGTCGATGCCAACGTCGCGCTCGGCCTGGCCATCGACGATCGCGACTTTGCCGATGGCGCCGCAATCCTTGGCGATCTCGGCGTCTGCAGCGTGCGATTGATGACCAACAACCCCCGCAAGATTTCCGCGCTGGAACGCAACGGCATCGCGGTCAGCGAGCGGGTGCCGATCATCATCGCCCCCACCGCCACGACCGCCAACTATCTGCAGACCAAACGCGAGCGACTGGGACACCTGACGACATAGGCGGGTTGCAGTGCTACGGTCCGACTGCCATGGCAGCTATCGAGGTGTTCCCCAATCTGATCGGTGATTGGCGCGTCAGCGACGACCTGATCGACAACGTCAACCCCTCCGACACCGACGACCTGATCGCCCGCTTCAGTGCCGGCTCAGCAGCCGATGTTGACACCGCCGTCGACGTCGGCGCCGTGGCCCAGCGCCAATGGCGAGCGACCAGCCTCGATGAGCGTGCCCGGGTGCTGGAAAACATCGGCCTCGAGCTGTACAACCGCCGCGAGGAACTTGGCACATTGCTGTCACGCGAGGAGGGCAAGACCCGCGCCGAGGGCATCGCCGAGGCGACGCGCGCTGCCTCGATCTTCCGGTTTTGTGCTGGTGAGGTGTTGCGCCCCGGCGGCGAGTTCGTGCCCTCGGTGCGCCCGGGAATCGACGTTGTCGTCGAACGGGAACCGCTCGGCGTCGTCGGCGTGATCACGCCGTGGAACTTTCCTTTGGCGATTCCGGCGTGGAAGATCGCACCGGCCTTGGCCCATGGCAACGCGGTCGTTTGGAAACCCGCGCAACTGGTGCCGGCCTCGGCCCATGCGCTCGCCGACATCGTTCATCGCAGCGGTGTGCCCGCCGGTTTGCTGAGCCTGATCGTTGGCCGCGGCGGCGAGGTCGGCAATGCCATCGTCAATCACCGGGGTATCGCCGGCCTCACCTTCACCGGATCGACCACCGTTGGCCAGGGCGTTGCCCGTGGCGCGGCCGAACGCCTCTGTCGGGTGCAGTTGGAAATGGGGGGCAAGCACCCGTTGGTCGTGCTCGATGATGCCGACCTCGACCGGGCCGTGGAAATCGCCATTCAGGGTTCGTACCTCTCCACCGGACAGCGATGCACGGCGTCAAGTCGGCTGATCGTCACCGCCGGTGTGCACGACGAGTTCGTTGCGCGGGTTGCCTCACGCGTCAGCGCGCTCGTCGTCGGTCACGCCCTCGATCCCTCGACGCAGATCGGACCAGCCGTCAGCGCTTCCCAGGTGCAACAAGACGTCGATTATGTGGCCATCGGCGTCGGTGAAGGTGCCCAACTGATCGTCGGCGGTGAGCGCCTGACCAGGCCGACGCCGGGCCATTTCATCGCCCCGGCGTTGTTCGTCGGAGCGCGCAATGACATGCGCATCTGCCAGGAGGAGATCTTCGGACCGGTCGCTGCGGTGATCCGCGTCGAGGATCTCGATGAGGCGATCGCCGTAGCCAACGATTCGGCATTCGGCTTGACGGCGGGAATCTGCACATCGTCGCTTGCGGCATCGACCAGGTTCCGGCGCGAGGCGCAAGCGGGCATGGTGATGGTCAATTTGCCGACCGCTGGGATCGATTATCACGTACCGTTTGGCGGCCGCAAGGCGTCGAACCTGGGCACCCGCGAACAAGGTCGCCAGGCCATCGAGTTCTACACAGCGGTGAAGACGACCTACATCGCTCCGTAACCGACGACAGCCTCGTCAGTCGTCGCCGTCGTTGTCGCTGTCGTCGTCGGAGCCGCTCTTGCCGGAATTTCCGGAACCGGACTTGCCTGAACCGGATTTGCCTGAACTCGACGGCTTCGTTGTGCTCGCAGGGGCCGCGTCATCGTCGGACTCGTCGTCGTCGGACTCGTCGTCGTCGGACTCGTCGTCGTCGGGCTCGTCGTCATCGGGCTCGTGGTCGTCGTCATCCGCATCATCGAGGTATTCCGCATCGTCGCGTTCAGACTTCCCGCAGTCGCTTTGCGCTGCGTCGCTCACCGCTTGGCCATGTCCTTTGCCCGGCTCGCTCGCCTGCGCCACGGACGACGCCGTCTTGCCGTGAGTGCCCTCGGCGCAGGGGTAGGTGGTCTCCGTTGTCGGCGAGGTCTCGATCGTGGTGGTCGACTCCTGCGTCGACGACACCGCCAATGACGTGGTGGACACCACCGAAGGGGCTGTCGTGGTCGACTCGATCACCTCGATGATCATCACCGAGGTCGTCGTGGTGCTCTCCTCAATCGTGGTCGGAACCGTCGTCGTCGTCGATTCGATGGCCGCTGGCGGCGCATCGTTGATCGCTCCATCGACAACCACCGCACCGGCGGCGGCCATGCCACCGGCGGCAACAATCCCGCCTGCGCTCGAGAGCAAGCCCTTCAATGCCAACAGCTTCATTTTCGATTCGACCTTCCGTCACATGCCTTGTGCAACAGTCTTCGGAGACTTGTCGCCCTGCCATGAATCAAGTGATCTGAAATCTTGTGGCGAACTTGTCGGAATACAGACGAACGCAACCGGAGCGCCCGGAAGCGGCCCGGTCACGACAACCAGTTGTCTTCGATCCAGCACCGCACCGCGGGAAGGACGAGATCGAGATGAGCGCCCGGAGCTTCCCGAATCTGCGTTGCCGAGATCGGCACGCTGAGGCGCTCGGGATCGACAGGAATCGATGCTGCGTCGAATCGCCGGGCGATCTCGGACAGATAGCCATCGCTGGAGAACACGGCGTGTGGTCCGCTGGGATGCGGCCAGCGCTGGCGGAACAGCGCCATCCATTTGGCCCACAGCTCTTCGTTGGCCCAGTCGTTGTCGAGCGAGTGGTTGACCTCGATGAACCTGACTCGCGGATGAGCATCGGCCAGCCACTGGGCACGCAAGTGCCCGGGCACCGCTTCACCATCGCGTGTGTTGACGAAAACCACCAAGCGCTGACAACGCTCGGCCGCCCAATCGATCATGAAGCTGTGCCCGAGATGTGGCGGGTTGAATCGTCCGACGATCAGGCCAGTGGCGAAAAGGTCGGCGGTCACCGGGCCACCAATTCCGGGGCCAACAATTCCGGGGCCAACAGCTCAAACGTTGCGCCGACATACGGGGTGAGCTGCACTCGCTCGATGCCGAGATCTTCCAGCGTCAGCAACGCGTCGGCAACCTTGGCTGGCTCGCCGATGAAGTTGCCCATCCAGGTGCCGCCAAAGGTGTCGGCGAGCTGCGTCAACCGGGGGTCAGCCCCGCACCCAACTTGCACGAACGTGCCCAGCGGTACCGTCGGGTTGGCGTCGCGGACACGTTCGATGAGGTCGCGAAGGTGATCGGGGCCGATCGCCGCGAAGGCGGCATAGTCGAGGTTGCCGCCGCGGGTGGCGGTGCTGGTGAACTTGATCTCGACGCGGTCGACGAGCGGAGCGATCTCGCCAATCGAACGCGGACCGCCCAGCGACGCAACCAGCGGTGGCCGCTCCCCCGGCGGGCCGATCGCGGGCACATCGAGCTGGTAGTGCTGTCCCTGGAACCGTGTCGCGCGATGTTCCAGCAGGTCTCGTAGGGCGAGAATCGCCTCTCGGTACCGTTCGACACGCTCGCCCGGTGATGGATACACCAGTCCACTACCGACGATCTCGTCACGCGACCAGCCCGCACCGAGACCTACCTCAAAGCGGCCATCGCTGGCCTGTTGCATGGCGAAGGCAGCCTGCGCGACGTCCACCGGCGAACGCAGCAAATTGTTGGCAAACGACGAGGTCAAGATCGGTCGCGTGGTCACCGCAGCCATCACTCCGAGCGCCACCCAGACATGCGGATACGCTCGCCCACGATCCCAGAGGTGATCGGCGACGCCAAGCCCCGTCCAACCCTCGGCTTGCCGTTGCACTGCCCAGGCCCCGGGTGCAATCGTTGCATCGACGTAGTTGGCGACGAACTCCATTCGAGTCACCTTAGGATCCTGTGATGACCGAGCGCGATTCCATCATCGACGTCGTGTTTCGTTTCGCCTTGGCCATCGACACCCGCGATTGGCATGCCTACCGCTCGCTGTTCAGCGACGAGATCACCATCGACTACCGCTCCTAGCGCGCCGACTCCTTCGGTGCCATGCCGGCAGATCAATGGGTTGGTCGGGCGCAACGACTGTTCCCCGGCCTCGACGGCATGACGCATGCGATCAGCAACATCCGCGTCGTGATCGACAACAGTGACCAGCAGCTGTTGGCACGCGCCGTCGAGCGCGCCGCGAGATGAACGATCGACCGGGTTAACGCTCCGCGAGGTAGGTCAAGACGGCGAGCACACGGCGGTGCTCATGTTCGCTGGTCGCCAGACCGAGCTTGGCGAAGATCGAGGAGATGTGCTTCTCCACGGCGCCGTCGCTGACCACTAACTGCGCGGCGATGCCGGCGTTGGATCGTCCCTCAGCCATGGCGACCAAGACCTCACGCTCGCGCGGCGTCAACTCCGCAAGCGGTTCGCGCCGACGCGCCCGTTGCATCAGCTGGCGCACCACCTCGGGATCGAGCGCCGTACCACCCTTGGCCACCCGCTCGACCGCGGCGACAAAGTCGGCGACATCGGCGACGCGCTCTTTCAACAGATATCCCAAACCAACGGTTGAACCGGCGAGCAATTCGGTGGCGTAGCGCTCCTCGACGTATTGCGAGAGCACGATCACCGGGCTTTCCGAGCGGTGGTGACGAAGCTCGATCGCCGCCCGTAAGCCTTCGTCGGTGTGCGTCGGGGGCATGCGCACATCGACGATGGTCACATCGGGATCGTGTTTGATGACCTCGGCCAACAGACGCCCGGCGTCGCCGAGCGCGCTGACCACCTCGTGGCCATACTCGGCGAGCAAGCGGGTGATGCCTTCGCGTAGCAGCACCGAGTCTTCGGCGATCACGACGCGCATGGGATCTCCGCGGCGAGATAGGTTGGGCCACCCTCGGGGCTGGCCAATCTGAATCTGCCCTCCACGGCCAGCACCCTGTCACGCAGGCCGGCGAGACCGCCACCCGGACGCTCGCTCGCTCCACCGACGCCATCGTCGGCGACCTCGATCACCAGCACCGAGCCCTCGACCCGCAGGCGGACCGTCGCCCGCTGGGCGTGGCTGTGCTTGGCGGCGTTGGTCAACGATTCGGCAACGACAAAGTAGGCGGCGGCCTCGACGGCCGATGGCAGGCGACCTGGGATCTCGACATCGAGCGCCACCGGGATCGGGCATCGGGCGGCCACTGCCGACAGCGCAGCATCGAGGCCGCGATCGGTGAGCACCGAGGGGTGGATACCACGTACCAGCTCGCGCAGTTCGACGATCGCCCCTTTGGCCTCATCGTGGGCCCGTTCGACGAGTTCCAGGGCACGTTGCGGATCGGCCCCGGATTGCAGGCGTTCGCGAGCGAGGCCGAGGTCCATGGCGAGGCCGACGAGGCGCTGCTGAGCGCCGTCGTGGAGGTCACGCTCGATGCGGCGCAGCTCGGCTGCCGATCCTTCGACCGAGGCCGCGCGGCTTTGGCTGAGCTGTTCGACGCGGGCATCGAGTTGGGTTTCGCGGCTGGGCGCGAGCATCGCGCGGATCAACGATGCGTCGACCTCAGCAACCGCGCTGATGGCCACCGGCACCAGCAACACGAGCAGAAATCCGAGCACCACGCTCGAGGGCGATAGCGCCCGGTTCAATCCACGACGGCCAGCCATTCCGGTCGATCCACTCTCCCGGGGTGTCATCACCAAGCCAGGCACCGAACGGCGCGGCGATCAATCCAAGTGGCAACGCCCAGATGACGATCGCCGCGGTGAAGGCGACGATGCCCCAGGGCAACATCACCAGGCCATAGAGCGCACCTCGCCACCCGGGGCCATCGCTGAGGATTCGCTTGGTCATCGGCCACAATCCGGCGGGGTGTTCGGGGTTTGGAAACGATGGCAGGTCAACGTCGAGAAGCGCCCGCGCTCGCCCGCGCTCGACGGTGCCGATGAGGCGGCCGAAGAGCACGGTGCAGGCCAGAATCGGCACGCCGACGACCAGCACGAGAAGACTTCCCGCCAGCGAGACCAAGGTCACGACGACGGTGAACCAGAGAATGCCCAGCGGCAGATCGAGCACGAGGTGCAACGTTCGCTTCCATGTCCGCGCCGACCACAGGCCAGCCAGGGCGTTCATGAGTTCACCGCCACCGCAACCGGTGCGAACTCCGCCGATTCGACGGCGACCCGGGGCACCACCCGGTCGAGCCAGGCCGGCATCCACCAGTTGCGCCGACCGAGCAACTCCATCGTCGCGGGCACCAGCACCATGCGCACGATTGTGGCATCGACAAAGACGGCGGCCGCCAGCCCGAGGCCGATCAACTTGATCCCTCGCGAGTCACCGAAGACGAAGGGCAGGAACACACAAACCATGATCGCAGCTGCGGCGGTAATCACACGCGCCGTCGAAGCCAAACCTTCGACGACTGCGTGGCTGTTATCTCCGGTGCGCACGAATCGTTCGTGAATCGACGACAGCAGGAAGACCTCGTAGTCCATCGACAACCCGAAAACGATGGCGAAGAGCATCATCGGGGCCCACGGCTCGATCGGCGCTGGGGTGATGTCGAAGAACGATCCGAACCAGCCCCATTGGAAGACGGCAACCATCACGCCGTAGGCCGCAGCGATCGACAAGAGGTTGAGCACCACGGCCTTGAGCGGCACGAGCACCGAGCGGAACACGGCCATCAACAACAGGAAGCTGAGCATGAGAACGGCACCGATGAACACCGGTAACCGCTGGGCCATCTTGGCGGAGAAGTCGATGTCGCTTGCCGTTGCACCGCCCACGTGGGCGATCACCCCTGCGTTGTGGATCAGATCGTCACGCAGGCGGTGGACCAGGTCTTCGGTTTCCTCGGCTTGGGGTCCGGTGGTGGGGATGACGACGAACTGCGCCGCTCGGCCACTGGCGCTGGTTTCGACTGCGCCGACGAAGCCGACGCCAGGCGCATCGGCGACCGCCGCCGAGAGCGCCTCGACCGCTGAGGTATCGACGGGCTGATTGGTCGCGGCGACGACGATCAACGGCCCGTTCATTCCAGCACCGAATCCCTCGGCACGAAGGTCGTAGGCGCGTCGGGTGGTGGTGCTACGCGGATCGTTGCCCATGTCGGCAAATGCCATACGCAGGCCCAACACCGGCAGCCCGGCAATCAACAAGGCGGCGAACCCGCCGAGGGCAAAGCCCTTCGGATGCCGTTGCACAAGCCGACTCCACCGATGCCACACTGTTTCGCGAGCTTGGCGTTGGTGACGCGGCCGGTGCCAGCTGAAGCGGTCGATCCGGCGCCCGATGATGCCCAGCAACGCGGGCAACAGGGTCAGCGCAGCGAGCACCGCCACGGCGACCGCGCTGGCGGTGGCGATCGCCAGGCCATTGAAGAAGTTGATCCCCATCGACAACATGCCCATCAACGAGATCATCACCGTCGCTCCGGCAAAGACGACGGCACGCCCTGCGGTGCCGATGGCTTCGAGCGTTGCCGCGTGGGGATCAGCACCAGTGCCGAGGGCGCTGCGGTAACGGGTGACGATGAACAGGGCGTAGTCGATGCCGACACCAAGGCCGATCATCGAGGCCACCGGACCAGCGAAATCTGGGGTCGTGATCGCGTTGGCCCACAGTCCCACGCCCGCTGCACCGATGGCGACACCGACCAGGGCGGTGATCATCGGCAAACCCATCGCCACCACCGACCCGAAGGCGATCAAGAGGATCAGCACCGCAGCGATGATTCCGGCGAGTTCGCTGGCCGGCATGTCTTCGGCGACAAAGAGGTAGTTGGCGTACTCGACGTCGATCCCCTGGCGTCGCAGCTCATCGGCGGCGGCGAACGTCTCGCCGGGGTCAAAGCCAGCTGCGCCAGGATCGACGGAGAAGCTGCCGAGTCCGATAGTTCCCTCTGCGGAGATTGCCTCGGGGCCAGATGTCGCTCGTGGCAGTTGAATACCGCTGACGCCGTCGCCCTCGCTGAGGCGTTCACCAAATGCGGCGATGTCGTCCTCGATCGCCGCGATTCCCTGTTCTGCGTGGACTACCACGCGTACCGTTTCGCCGATGCCCTGCTCCGGGAATTCGGCGGCCCGCAGATCGTACGCCTGTGTGGAATCGGCGCCGGGGAGGTTGCCGCCGGTAAAGAATTCGCCGGAGTAACGACCGGAGAGCACGAGGATGGAGATCAGAGCAACGATCCATCCGAGCAAGACGAGATATCGGTGACGAAAACTGAATGAGGCGAGTGTGGTCAACATGCCAATCAGTGTGATCCCCGCTCAACTCGGCGTGAATCCCGGCTGCTGGTGAATGCAAGGTAGGGATATCCCCCGGCCGGATACTCAAGAGTTGCTCAAGGCTGAGCTCGGGCTTTCAGCGTTCATGACCGAGGCCGATGAATTTGTACGCAGCGCCCATCGGGGACGTGTGTCGCGGAACGAAGGCGGAGAATGGACGAGTACGAAGCACCGTACGCCAGCGGCCAAGCCCACGACGTGCTGCCTCCCCTGCCTGTTCGTCAACGCAGATATGTCGAGCAGGACAACCTGCCCCGTCGGCAGGCCCAAGCGGCGCCGCCACCACGGCCGGCACCGACCCCGCAGATGCGCGAGCCGAACCGACCCGAACCATGGGAGCAGCAGTCGCAACCCCAGTCATGGCACCAGCAGGTTCGACTGCAGCCTGATTGGCATCAGTCGCCGTCGCTCAACGACTGGAATCGGCAGCCGACACCGAACTCCTACGACAGCCAGCCCGAGCACCAGCCCGCGCACCAGCCTCAGCACCAGTACGACAACCAGCACCACTACGAGTCGGCCCCGTACCAGCAGTCGTACGACGACTCGCCTCCGGCAACGACCAAGCCGGATACCTGGCAGACTCAATTCACCCCTCATCCGGATCTGCATTCGGCGAGCTCGCACTACGCGTTGCTCGCTCCAGCCACGTTGACCATCGGCGGTTCAGCGAAGCGACGCCGGGCGCTACGCGCTGTGAAGTCGGCGTTCAAACTGCTCTTGAAGTTGGCCGTGGTCGGTGGAATCGTCGGCGCCGCGGCGTACTTCGGACCCGACGCCTACGAGAGTTACAAAGCGCGCAACGAGGGCACGGTCGAGGCCGCCCCGACGACCGCCCCGGTGACCAGCGCTGCGCTCGCTGGCGCGAGTGCGACCGGTCAAGGGTGGGCGTTGACCGCGCCGGCGACGTGGGTTGCGGGTGACCTGGCCAGCGCACCGGTGATCGCCAACGAGACCTACGACAGACTGTGGACGATCCAAGGCGTCACGGCGCCGAGCACCTTGACGGTGTCGCGCCTGCCGATGGAACAGGTCGTCGAGATGGGACCGGTGATCGAGTTCACCCGCGCCGGATTCCCCGTGCTCTATCCGGGAGCGGCTCTGATCTCGGCCGAAGCACTACCGAAGGGTGCAACCGCCCAACTCGGTCGCATCGAGGCGATCCTCGCCGATGGCCAGCACACCGTGAAGTACATCGGGTTGAGCAATGCGGGCGGTTCGCTACATCAGATAACGCTCGAGCTCCGGGGCCCTGAAGCCGAGTTCGCCGCGGTTCTCGCCGCCGTCACGCCCTATCTGCAGACCTTCACCATCTCCTGAAGATTCCTCCTGAAGATTCAGTGAGGCGCAGCGGAGCGCCTGCTGGTGGCGACCGGCTGAGCTGTCTTCTAGATTCGTCCAACCTACATCGCCGATGCTGATGATCGACGCCGAGCGAGGCGGCGCAGTACAACACCGCTGATCAGCGATCCGGCTGCAAGCACCACCAGAGGTCCGGCGTTCGAGCCGGTCGCTGGCAACCATTGCGGGGTCGAGGTCAACGTTGCCGTCGAGCGGTTGTTCGAGGTGGTGACTTCGCTATTCGCCGAGGCGACCAAGACCACGTTGACGATCTCGCCAGCGGCCGTGGCCGACAACCTGGTGACCACCCGAAGCGTGCTCGCCGATGCCCCGGGAGCAAGATCAGCCTGCGTCTCGCAGCGAACGTCTTGCCCACTCGCCGAGCACGTCCATCCATCGCCGCTCGCGGAGATGAAGCTCAGTGTGGCTGGGAGCTGGTCGGTGACGGTGATCATCGACGTCTCCACATCGGCGCCGTTGTTGACGACGTTGATCGCCCATGTCACCTCACTACCGGCCGACAATCCGGCGGAGCCAACGCCTTGCGCTGCCTTACTGACCTGCAGGTCGATGTTCGGTTGATGGATGCCGAAATCGACGTCGAGATTTGCCCCACCTTGCGGAGCGATGTACAACGCGCTGCGCCCGGTGGAACGATCGCCGTCGGAGTCGAGCGCCTCGTCGCCGTTGTTGGCCACGGTGGCGATGAAGCCCGCGGGCAGCGTGGAGATGACGAACTCCACCGAATACTGAGCTCCCGGCACGAGCCCGGAGAACAGGTACTTTCCGCCGCCCGCAGTCGTCGTCGTGGCAACGAGCGTGCCCCCGGCATCGAACAAGCGAACGGTCACCCCGTCGACGCCTGGTTCGCTGTTGTCGGTGGCCTGTCGGCCGTTGCCGTTGACGTCATGCCACACCGTGTCGCCGAGGCTCGATGTCGCAGGAGCGGCGAGGCGATGGATGCCAAGATCCCAGGTCGGATCGAACTCGCCGACACCGTCCTGCTGCGCGAGGTGAATCACCGCGGTGTCGGTGAAGCTCGCACCAGCCGTCGGCGTCGGCGCGTCGGAGTCGTTGCCGGTGTTCGGGCTGCCATCGAGGGTCGCCCCGCCGACGTCGCTGCCAGCCGGATCACCACTGGCGTTCGCTGGGCTGACGAGATAGCCGGATGGAGGGACAAACCGGACGCGGTAGTCGCCGTCGGGAAGATTGACGAAGGAATAGGTGCCGTCGCTGGCGGTTGTCGTCGTTCGTGGCGCGCCGTCCTCATCGAGCGACGCCGTCCGATCTGCGTTCAGCAGGGCCACTGTGACGCCGCCGATGCCGGGCTCGTCGGGCTCCTGCAAGCCGTTGGCATTGAGGTCCTCCCAGACCAGGTCGCCGACCGCGTTGCTGGGCGGCGCGTAGACGGTGACGTCGACGCGTGGTGGCTCTGAGCCGAGTCCGACTTCGCCAAACTGGTTCGAGGGGCTAAAGGCGATACCGGCGTAAGCGAAGGAACTTCGCGCCACCGGGCAACGATCGCCAGTGGTTGTTGGCTGATCTCCCGGGCTGTTCAAGTCGGCACAGGAATCCTGGCTTGAGGGATCGATGTCGATCTGGCTTGCCGGGTTGAGGCCCTCCCAGGGGAACGCGGTGGTGCCGTTGAGATCGTACGAATCGTCATACAGCGGCGCGACCATGGCGAAGTCGACGACGATTTCCTCGCCACGTTCGAAGACGGCGTCGTCGAGCTGGATGGTGGTGAGTGCCGGTTCGAACGCTGGACCAGTGCCGACCAGGGTCAGGCGATAGGAACCGGCCACGGCCAACGACTGCAGATCGCTGGTCCAGTTCGGAGCCTCGCAGGACGTCAAGGCGACCGGCGCAATCTCGTCACGGCACGGCTGAGTGCTCGCCGAGTACTCGACTAGCCAGCCTGCAGGAGCGGAGATCGGCTCCTCCAAGGTCGGACGGAACTGCGAGTACCGCAGCTGAGAAGCGACCTTGACGCCGGTGTCGCCCTCGGCCGGCAGGATGCCGACGATGACGAAGTTCCTGACGTCGGCATTGCCGTTGTTGAGCACAGCGATTCGGAAGTTGATCGGTCCACCCGGATAGGTGTCGGCCGAAATGTCGACGCTGCTGTCGGTATACGGCACGACCGGGCCGGTCATCGCCGGATCGTAGAAGCCTTGGATTTGCATGCGCGATTTGAGCGTTGACGACACGGACACCGTCACCGTCGCCGAGTCGGCGCATGACGGTTGGGTGCAACTGGCGACGTCGGGGTGACTGAACGTTGCCGTGTTGACGATGTCTCCCGGCGGCGCCGCACCCTGCGGATCGCTAAATTCGGACACATGGACATCGATCTCCACCGATGGCAACTCGAGCGCGGCAGTCAGCGTGGTCGGGACCTCGTAGACGAAGACCAAGGGAGTTTCACCGGCGTCACAGCTCAACGACCCCGGGCTGACATCACGCCAGCCGTTCAGTGTGATCGCATCGACGACAAGAAACGCCGGCATACAATCCTGGAGCATCG
Organism: uncultured Acidimicrobiaceae bacterium; assembly: GCA_963732585.1. GTDB lineage: Bacteria > Actinomycetota > Acidimicrobiia > Acidimicrobiales > Ilumatobacteraceae > WLMZ01. The sequence goes on from CAVSZY010000002.1 coordinate 40,884, forward strand.
CCGGCGACGTTGCGCTGATCACCATCGGCGCGGTGGCGTCGAGGTCATTGCCACTAGCAATCGTGAAGGTTCCTACGTCACCGGGCTGCATCAGCGTGGTGTCGACGCTCTTGTCGATCGAGCCGATCGGTTGCGCGTCCTGCATGGTGAACGCAGCACACGCAGGCCCACGGACGATTGTCGACGTCTCGCCTTGCACGGTCGCGTCCGCCGACGAGGAGACACAGTTGTCGATCGTTTGGGGCAGCCCCGGTTCCGGCAAAAACGGTGCCGCTGTGGCCGATCCCTGCACCTGGCCGGGATTTGCAAAGGCGAAATCCTCGGGGAGTTCGGCAGCGAAGCTCCAGCGGACATAGCGTCCACTGCCATCGCTCGCTCCGCCGACAGAGACCGGGACCGCAAGCGCCACGTGTTGCGCCGCCGAGCCGTCAGCGGTGCCGATTGGGGTCCACGGCCCGGATGGGCCATCGTCGGACACCTCGATCGTTGCGCTGAAGCCGCCGACCCATTGCCCTGGCATCACGCTGGTCAGGTCGAAGCCCACGGGCAATGGCCCATCGACGATGGTCAGGTTGTCGAGCGGGGTCTCGCCAGCGTTGCCTTCGGCGTCGCTGTTCGCCGTCCAGATCATGAAGTTGACCGGGTCTGCGTCCTTGACGGCGTTGCCGGAATCGGTCCATTTAGCGAGGGTCATACCCGGTTGCGGCGCACGGATGGTGTCGCCGTCGCTGGCTGCGCCAAGAGCCGGTTCGGGGCCACCCGGGTCGACGGTCACGCTGTTGGTCACCGTCGAGCCGACGGGGAACAGGCCACTCGGATAATGGACGCGGAGACGCTCCGTGAAGCAGCCGGTGACCGCATCGAAACCAGAGTCGAGCGAGTTGGCGATCGACCAGGAGACCGTCCCAGTCGGTCCTTCGACGCCACCGCCGGCGATCGGCTGGACGACTTCGGCACCTGCGGGAAGTCCGTCGATCACCGCATAACCACCGGGATAGTGGCTACCCCCGGGCGCCGGGCAAACCGAGATGGTGTAGGTGGTGTTGCCATCGACGAGAATCTGGGTGCGGTCGTTGCTCTTGGTGACGATCACGTTCGGCGTCGCCGCGGCGATCGTCGTCACCGCCGGTTGTGCCTCGACGATGACGCCGTTGGAGTTGAACGACGCTGTGTTGGTGATCGTCGCTCCCGACGGGCCAACGAGGCCGTTGGGAACGCGCATCGTCGCCGTCACGGCGCCACTGTCACCGGCGATGAGGTTGTCGGCCGTCCAGACGAGGCGGTCGGACAGTGTTGCCGCGCTGAAGTGGCTGTTGCCAGTTGCGGCAACGACTACCAAGGGACGCTGCACACCGAAGACGTCGATGAACGTCGGCAACATGTCGGTGATCGTCATACCGTTGCAGTTGTCGCCAGGGATCGTGCTCGAGCAGAAGTAGGGGATGATGTAGTTGATCGTGTCGCCAGCCACTGCGGTGGACTTGTCCGCCAGCTTGGGACCTCCGGGGAGCAGCGATCCTGCCGCTGCGACCGGTTGCGCACCGACCACCGCTAGCGCGCTAACAAGAGCGGCGCCAGCAGCCAGCCGGGCAACCCGGCGCGTCAAACGATTACTTGCTTTCCACTTCAACATGGTGTCCGCCTTTAAGTGGTCGTTCGACCACCGTTAGACGCAACATATCGAATTGGTCAAGAAAGTCAACGTTGCATCCAGAAAGACTCTTAATTTCACTCAGAGTGGCAAAAGCGAGGGCCACCGGCGCTGCCGCCGGTGGCCCTCCACGCTGAGCGAGCTGCTGCTACTGGTTAAATCGCGGCGCCGCGACGACGACGGGAACCGCCGACCAACACGACTCCGACCGCCAGCGCAGCACCGGCCAGCAGCAGAGTGGTGATCGGAGCAGCACCCGTTCTCGGCAGCGACGAGCCGCTCGGCATCGCCGATGCCGAAGCGATGTTGTTCGCCGGTGTTGCCTCGTTACCCGCCGATGCCACCGAAGCGCCGTTGACGATCTGCGTGCGAGCTGTGGTCGACACCGTGGCGACCACGGTCACCATCGGCAGCGAACTGCCCGGTGCCAAATCGGTCTGCGACTCGCATGTGACCACTTGGCCGACGTTGCTACAGGTCCAATCGGTTCCGACCGCCGAGACAAAGGTCAGCTCGGCTGGCAGGTTGTCGACCAAGGTGATCATGCCCGTCTCCGGGTCGAGGCCGTTGTTCGACACCGTCAGCAGCCACGTCGAGTTCTGGCCGCGGCGCACGACGCCGCTCAGCACCTTGGCCACCTGCAGGTCGACCTGGGCACGACGGATGCCAAAGTCGACAGCGAGGTTTGCACCGCCGGGCACCACCTGATAGAGACCGGTACGGCCCGTTGCCGGGTCGCCATCGGAGTCGGCGTCTTCGCTACCACCGCTGTTGGCGATCGTCGCCAGGTAACCGATCGGCAAGGTCGACGTCACGAACTCGACCTCGTACTGGCCGGGTATCAGATCGCCAAACAGGTACCTGCCACCACCGGCAGTCGTCGTCGTGGCGATGACCACACCGTTGTTGTCAAGGAGTTTGACGACAACGCCGTCGACGCCCGGCTCGCTGCCGTCGGTGTCTTGCACCCCGTCACGATCGACATCATCCCACACGGTGTCGCCGAGGCTTGCGAGCAGGAAGAATCCGAAATCGACCGTCAGGTTGGTGTTGTCGTCGCTGGCGTCGTTGACATCGGTACCGACGAAAGTTTCACCGCTCGGTTCGTCGTAGTACGACAGGGTCACCGTGCTCGACGTCGTCGGGGCCGCGACCAGCGCCTGGATGCCGGAGTCGTCGTTGTCTGTGTCGGCATCGGCGAGGTGCGAGCCGGTCGACGACGCCATGTGCTCCAGCGGGGCGCCACTGGCGAAGTTCGCTGCCGGAATAACGACGACGTACTTCCCTGGGGCAAGCCCAGTGAACAGATAGAAGCCATCGCCATCGGTCGTGTCGGTTTGGAACGGCACGGTCGAGTCGGCAACGCCGTCGCCGTCGTCGTCGCGATACAGCTCGACAAGCACGCCGGCGATGGCGACCTCGGCGGCATCGCGAACACCGTCGTTGTCGGTGTCGTTCCACACGTGGTTACCGAGGCTCAAAGACGGGGCGACGACGAAGCCGAGGTCGACCGACAGGTCGATGTTGGCATCGAGGTCGACACCGTCATCGGTCTGCGCCGAACCGTCAGCAGCATGGGTTTCACCCGTCGGCGCAGTGGAAGCCGACAGGGTAAACGGCGGCGTCTGCGTCCATCCGTTGACCTCGTCACCGATGCCGTTGTCATCGTCGTCGACATCATTGCCCGGTGCTGGCGCGTCGCGGCCATTACCTTCTGTCGAGATGTAGCCGTTCAGTGGCGATCCGGCGGAGAACTCCGTCGTCGGAACGCGCACCACGTAGCTGCCGGGGGTCAATCCGTCGAACAGGTAGAAGCCCTGCGCATCGGTGGTAACCACGGCTACCGGCGTCGTAGCCAATGACGCCCTCGGCGTTGGCCGCCCACAGTTCGACCTTCACTCCCCCGACACCGGGTTCGTCAGTGTCACGTATCCCATCGAGGTCGATGTCGAGCCACACATAGTTACCCAAAGCGATGCGTGTCAGGCCGAAATCGACCGTCAGGTTCTCGTTGGCGTCCTGCGTAATGGCGTCGTTGTCCGGGTTCTCGGCCAATGGCTCCCCACCGTGGGTCAGCGAAATCACGCCGGAGCGGATCGCTCCGCCTGCCACCGGTGCGCCATGGTCGCTGCGGTCGGTGTCGACGATGGTTTGACCGGTCGAGGACACCCAGTTGGTCAACAGGCCATCGGCGCCGAAGTTGGCAGAGTCGATCTCGATGATGTAGTTCCCAACCAGAAGTTCGTCGAAGAGATACAGGCCGTCGACAGTGGTCGTGATGTCCAGCACGTTGCCGTCGGCGTCGAGCAGGTTGACGATCACGCCGTTGGGTACGTAGCTCTCGCCATCGTCGATCACACCGTTGTCATTGACGTCGAACCACACCTCGTTACCGAGCGACAACGTCGGCACCAGGCCGAGGTCGACCGTCAGGTTCTCATTGCCGTCGCCGGTTTGGCCGTCGTTGTCCGGGCTCTCGACCAAGGGCTCGGTGCCCTCGTCAAGCATCACCGTCACGCTGCGCACGACGTTGACCTCGCCGTTGACGGCATCGGTCCCGTGGTCGGCGTTGTCGACGTCGCCGGATTCGGTCGGCGTCGACGAGCGGTAGCCACTCGGGCGATCGATCTCGACGTAGTACTCGCCGCGATACAGGTCGGAGAACAGATACAGCCCGCCCACCGTCGTCGTCTCGGCGATGAACACACCATCCTCGTTGTACAAACGCACGATCGTGCCATCAGCGACCACCGCCTCGCCAGCGTCGAAGCGACCGTTGTCGTTGAGGTCGTACCAGACGGTGTTGCCGAGCGAGAACGGCGGACGATGGAGACCGAAGTCGACCGTCAGGTTCTCGTTGCCGTCGACGGTCAGCGCGTCGTTGTCCGGGGACTCGGCGGCGGGCTCGGCGGCCAGGCTGAGCGCGAACACCGCTGAGCGCAGGCCAGAGGTGAACGGTTCGGCGATCAAGATCGGCGCACCATTGTCGTCACGGTCGATGGCGTTCTCGGCAGCGGTCGGGCTCGATGAGCGGAAGCCTTCGAGAACCGCACCCTCGGCGAAGTTGCTCGCCGCGACCTCGACCATGTACTCGCCGGCGACAAGGGCGTCGAAGAGATACAGCCCATCGACTGTCGTGGTCATCGCCAACACGTTGCCATCGGCATCGAGCAGGTTGACGACAACACCGCTCGGCGCATAGGCCTCGTCGGCGTCCATCAGCCCGTTGTCGTTGACGTCGAACCACAGCTCGTTGCCGATCGAGAACAGCGGCACGATACCGAAGTCGACCATCAGGTTTTCGTTGGAATCGAGCGTCAGCGGATCGTTGTCCGGGCTCTCGGCAGTCGGCTCAGCGTTCAGCGCAAGGGTGATCACGCTGCTGCGGATAACGTTCGCTCCGTCGCCATTTGTCGTCGCCGAGCCGTTGTCATCCTGGTCGACGGCGGTATCCCCGGCGCTCGACGTGGACGAAACGGCACCGGCCAGCAAGCCACCCGGCAGGAAGTTGGCGGCGTCGAGTTCGGCGACGTAGTCGCCGGCCAACAACCCGTCAAAGAGATACATGCCATCGACTGTTGACGTCGTCGCCAACACATTGCCGTCGGCGTCGAGCAGGTTGACGATCACACCGTTTGGCACGTAGGCCTCGCCGTTATCGAGCACGCCCGAGTCGTCGAGGTCGTACCAGACCTCGTTGCCGATCGAGAACTCAGGCACCAGCCCGAAGTCGACCGTCAACTCGGCGTTGTCATCGGCCGCAACCGTGGTCGAGGTCGGGTCTTCACCGGTCACCTCGGCACCGGCACCGCCGAGCACGATCGGTGTGCTGCGGATGACGAAATCGCCGTCGCCATTTGTCGCCGCTGCACCGTTGTCGTTGAGGTCGACGCCGTCGTCGCCCGCATCGAGCGTTGACGAGCGATACCCGTCGAGCAGACCGCCGTCGATGAAGTTGGCAGCGTCGATCTCCACGGTGTACGTCCCGGCGAGCAGTTCGTCGAAGAGGTACGTGCCGTCGAGCGTCGTCGTCGTCGCCACCACGATTCCGTCGGCATCGAGCAGGTTGACGATCACACCATCGGGGACGGATGCCTCACCCTTGTCGATCAAGCCAGAGTCATCGAGGTCGATCCACAGCTGATTGCCGATGGCGAAGGCGGGCACGACACCGAAGTCGAGCACCATATTGGCATTGGCATCGGGGGCCAACGTCGTTTCGTTGGGATCCTCAGCGGCCGGCTCGCTGTCCTCCGCGAGGCTGAACAGAGCGGAGCGAACGCCGTCGATCTCGGTGTCATCGCCGTGATCGGAGCCGTCGGTCGCGGCGTCGTCTGTGGCGGTTTGCTCGGTCGAGGAGCGGTAGCCAGCGAGCAGCCCACCGTCGGCGAAGTTGGCAGCGTCGAGCTCGACCATGTAGTCACCGACGAGGAGATTGTCGAACAGATAGCGACCGTCGAGGGTCGTGGTCGTCGCCACCACGTTGCCATCGGCATCGAGCAGGTTGACGATCACACCATCCGCCACGTAGAGCTCGCCGTTGTCGAGCACACCGGAGTCATCGAGGTCGTACCACACCTCGTTACCGACCGCGAAGCGCGGTTGGTAGAAACCGAAGTCGATGGTCAGGTCGGCGCGGTCGTCGGCGATCAGCGCGCTGGCGAGATCATCGTCGGCGGTTCCGTTCAAGGCGTCGAACTCGTTGGTCGGTTCATCGGCGAAGTCGCCGTCGCCAAGGGCGACGACACCGGAGGTCCAGTAGCTGCTGTCTGGCGACAGCGAGCCGTTGTCCTGGCTATCGATGCCACCGTCTGCGGCCTCGTCGATCGTGCTGAAGAAGCCCACGAGCATTGCGTCGTCGCTGGGAATGCGGATCTCGTAGTCACCGGCGAGCAGATTTTCGAAGAGGTACTTGCCGTTGGCATCGGTCGTCGTCTCCGCCACGAGCGTGGCGCCCTTGAACAACTGCACGGCAACGCCAGCAAGCGGCTCCTCGCCGACATCGGCGAGTCCGTTCTTGTTGGCATCGAACCACACCAGGTTGCCAATGCGGTAGAGCGGGATCTCGACGAAGCCGAGGTCGATATGCAGATCCGAGTTGCCATCGACGTAGTCGGCGGTCGCGTCGTTTGCTTCCGTTTCGGCGGAACCGTCGAGCACGGGGATCGCGTCGGTCTCGGCGATCGGAGCAGCGCCGGGCATCGGTGCGGTGATCAGCGAGGACACCACGAGGTAGGTGCCAACCGGTGCCCCGTCATCATCGTTGTCGGCTGCCGAAGGGTCGGCACTTTGCCCTGTCGAGGAGCGTGCCTCGAGCGGGGTATCTACCGTGGCGATGGCGACGAAGTAATCCTCGCCGGGCACGAGGTGTTCGAACCAGTAGTTGCCGTCGGTGTCGGTGACGGTGGAATCGACGAGGGTGTCGAGTGCGCTGTCGAAGAGGCCGTCGCCGTCGCCATCGATCCACAGCTGGACCGTGGCGCCAGCGATTGGGGTTTCGCCGACATCGACGATGCCGTTATCGAAGGTTGCGCCATCGCCAGGGACACCGTCGAGCCAGACAAGGTTGCCGATACGAATACCGCGGAAGAAGCCGAAGTCAACCGTCCAGTCGCCCTGGTCATCGTCGATCGAATCGTCTTCATCGGACTGGGTCGCGTCGAGGCCGCTGACCTCGTCGGTGGGCTCGTCGCCACCAGTACCGATGACAACTGCGCCGCTGAGCCATGAACCGTCGAGCTGCAACACGCCATTGTTGTCGTTGTCGATCTGACTATCGGCATCGGCGACAGGGGTCCCTGCGCCGCGCAGCCCATCGAGCGCAGGCTGATCGGCAGCGATGCTGACGACATATGTGCCAGCGGAAAGGTTGGTGAACAGGTACTTGCCGAACTCATCGGTGATCACCACGGCAACCGGTTGGCCGTCGGCGTCACGCGCGGGGATGTAGCTTGCGGGGACGTCGGGATCCGCCATCAGGAGCGTTATCTGCACGCCTTCCAGCGGGATCTCGCCGGGCTCGGCGACACCGTCGTCGTCAAGGTCTTCCCAGACGAGGTTGCCGAGCGTGTAGGTCGAAATGAACCCGGCGTCAATCGTGCGCAGCACGCGAACGGCATTGATGTCGGCCGGTTCCTGGCCGCCCGCGTCGACGAGCGGCAAGCTGGCGTCAAGGGTGAACGTCTCGCTGCGCCCCGTCGCTGCGTCGGCGTTGCTATCGGTGGCGTCGTCGCCAGCGAGAGCGTCGGTGAACAGCATTCCCGCTGGCCGCTCGAACTCGACGTAATAGTCGCCAGCGCCGAGGCCGTCGAACTGGTAGTACCCAGCGGCATCGGTGCTCGTCGTGGCAACGAGGGTGTCATCGAGACGATAGAGCTTGACGACGACGCCCTCGATCGGGGCTTCGGCGAGCGGGTCGCCCTGCAGGCCATCCTTGTCGGCATCGAACCAGACGTAGTTGCCAACTGCCAGCGGCGCAAAGATGCCGACGTCACGGGTCGGGTCGATGTACGCCGCGCGAACGGTCGTGCCGTAGGTGGTGTCGTCGGCGGCCGTGGTGGCGCGTACCTGGGTCGCCAGTTGGCTCAAGGTGAAGGGGGTTGTCTGGGCGACGTCCTGGCTCGCAACGGTATAGGTCGCGTCGGAGTCGCTGGCGTCTGCGCCTGCACCGGTGTCGGCCAAGGTCCAGTTGTATCCAGCCTGCTGGTGGGTGAACTGCACCTTGTAGGTGCCGGGCAGCAGGTAGTCGAACAGGTAGGTGCCGTCAGCACCCGTTGTCTGCGAACCGACGAGATTGCCATCGGCATCGCGGGCCGGGACATAGGTACTGGTCACCGAGTCGAATTGCAGCAGTTCGACGAGGGCGCCTTCGACGGGCGCCGCGCTTTGCGTGCCATCCTTGTCGAGGTCGTACCAGACGATGTCGCCGACAGCAAACGGCAACCACACACCGGCATCACGGGTTGGGTCGGTCACCGATCGCACGGTCACCGAGCTGTCACCATCTGCGACGGCATCTGCCAGCGTGAACGTTGCCGTGCTCGCCGTTGCATCGGTGATCGAGGTGAACAGGGCGTCGGAATCGAGGCTGTCGTTGCCGACGTTGGCCGTCGTCCATTCGTAGCCGTTGGGCAGTGTGAACTCGATGCGGTAGTCGCCTGTTTCCAGTGAGTCAAACGAGTACCGACCGTTGACATCGGTGGTGATCGGCACGATCGGTTGTCCGAGTGCGTCAACGGTGACCGCGACGCCGTTGCCGTCGAGCAAGGTGACGGTGACGTCGGCCAGGCCAGATTCAGTGACGTCAAAGGTGCCATCGCGATCGGCGTCGTACCAGACGACATCGCCGACGGAAACCAGCGGCACGAAACCGAAATCGACGGTGCGATTCGACATCCAGTTCGGCGACTCGCCAGCTTGTGGGTTGGTCGTCGGGTCGGCATCGCTTGTCGGCTGCAAGCCGGCTCCGAGCGTCACGGGCTCAGAAACGATGCCACCCGCGGCGACGCCGGAGGTGGCGAAGCCATCGATGCCATGGTCGAGATTGTCGACATCGGCGCTGTCGACCGAAGGGGTCGAGCCGGTCGAGGAACGCGTTTCGTCCAAGGCGGAGCCATCGGCAAAGTTGGCTGCGCCGATGACGACGACGTAGGTGCCTGGTTCGAGGGTGTCGAAGCGGTAGCGGCCGTCGGCATCGGTGACGTCGGTAGCAAGGACGCTGCCGGTCGGGTTGCCATCGACGTCGGCGGCATAGAGAGTGACCGTCACGCCTGGGACAACAGCTTCACCGCTGTCGCGGATGCCGTCGTCGAAGCCTCCGCCACCAGCGCCATTGTCGATCCACACCGTGTTACCGAGGCTGTACACCTCACGGTAAATGCCAAGGTCCCACGTCGGGTCGTATTCCCCGGCGTCGCCCTGCTTCTCAAGGTGAATCAGCTCAGTCTCGGTGTAGTCCTGGCTGACCGGGGGAACCGGAGCGTCGGAGTCGTCGTTGCTGTTCGGGCTGCCGTCGAGCGACGTGCCACCCTCGTCGATCCCACTCGGGTCGCCGCTCTGATCGTTGGGGCTTACCACATAGCCGGCCGGGGGATAGAAACGGATGCGGTAGTCACCATTGACGAGGTTGACGAAGATGTAGTTGCCGTTGGCATCCGTGGTCGTCGTCAGCGGATCGCCGTTGTCGTCGAGCACCGGTTCTCCTGCGGCGTCATACAGTTCGACGACAACATTGGGGACTCCCGCTTCACCGGCGTCTTGGATGCCATTGGCATTGACGTCGAACCAGACGACGTCGCCGACTGCGTTGTTTGGCGGGCTGTAGACAGTGACATCGACGCGTGGTGGCTCGGAGCCGAGGCCGACGTCGCCGAACAGTCCATCGACGCTAAAGGCGGTGCCAGCGTAGGCAAAGCTGTTGCGCGCCACCGGGCAACGGTCGACCGATGCAGTTGGATCGTCGCCGGAGTTGTTGAGATCGTTGCAGGCGTCCTGCGACGAGGGGTCGAGATCGACCTGCGTCGGAGGGTTGAGGTTCTCCCACGGGTAGGCCGTCGTGCCGTCCGTGTCGAACAATTCGTGGAACAGCGGGGCGACCATATGGAAGTCGACGACGACTTCCTCGCCGCGCTCGAAGACATCGTCGTCGGTTTGCACGCCGCTGATCTCGGCGTCAAACGCGCCACCCGTACCGATGAGGGTCAGGCGGAAGGATCCAACAGCGCTGAGATCGCCGGGGGTGGCCGTCCAGTTTGGAGCTTCGCAGCCGTTGACGCCGAGCGGCGACAACTCGTCACGGCACGGGTTGCTGCTGGTCGAGTACTCCACCTGCCACCCCGTCGGTGGAACGACGAGCTGGTCGAGCATCGGGCGGAACTGGGTGTAGCGCTGCTGCATGCCGACCTTGACGCCAGTATCACCGAGGTCGGGCAACACGTCGATGATCGTGAAGTTCTTGACATCGGCGTTGCCGTTGTTCAACACCCCGATGCGGTAGTCGATCGGGCCGCCTGGGTAGGTGTCGGCGGAAACATCGACCGTCGGGTTCGTGTAGGGCACCGGCGGACCCGTGAGCGGATCGTCGTAGAAGCCGGCAACCTGCTTGCGCGACTTCAGCGTCGATGACACCGGGATGACGACGGCGGCTGCGTCCGAGCACTCAGTTTGAGCGCAGTGCAGCACCGACGACTGCGAGAACTGAGCCGAGTTGGTCACCTGCCCAGGTGGGGCCGCGCCCAGCGGATCGCCGAGCTCGGAGACATGAAAGCCGACGAGGACGCTCGGCAGGTTCTGGCCAGCGAGCAACGTGGTTGCCGCGCGGTACTCCAAGACGAGGGGTGTCTCCTCGGGATCACAGCTCAGCCCACCAGGGCTGAGGTCGGTCCAACCGTTGAGGGTGATCGAGTCAACGAGCAAGAACTTCGGCACGCAATCTTCGAGGCGTGTCGGCTGGGAGACATCGATCACCATCGGGCCAGTGGCGTCGGGGTCGTTGCCAGCGACCAAGGTGAAGGTCCCGGTTTCACCCGGCTGCAGGATCCCTGGGTCGACGTTCTTGTCGATCAAGCCATTGGGTTGTGCCTCTTCGAGGGTCAACGCGGCGCAGTACGGACCACGAGTGAGCGGAACCAAGGTGCCGTTGACATCGCCATCGGCGGAAGCATTGAGGCAGTTGGTGACGGTCTGTGGAAGCCCCGGCGCTGACAGAAATGGGTCCTCCTCCACCGAACCGCTGAGCTGAGCTGCGCTCGACAGCGAGAAGCCTTTGGACACCGGACCGGCGAAGGTCCAGCGCACGAAGCGGTCCGTGCCGTTGCTCGCATTGGCAACGCTAGACGGAACGATCAAGGCAACGTTTTGGGCGGCGGAACCGTCGGCGGTGCCGAGCACGGTCCACGGGCCGCTGGCGCCGGCCGAGGAAACCTCGATCGTGGCGACCTCATCATCCGGCCATTCGCCCGGCTTGACGCTGGTGAGCTCGAAACCGACCGGGAGCGGTCCGTCGAGCAGGACGACATTCGATAGCGTCGTTTCGCCGCTGCCGCCATCGGCATCTGCGTTCGACATCGTCAGCGAGTAGTTGACCGGGTCTTCATCGGTGACATAGGTGCCGGCGTCGGCGGACTTGCCGACGGCCATGCCCGGCTCAGGAGCGCGGATGGTGTCGGTGTCACCGATCGGGCCAACGGGTTCGCCGGTGCCGACATCGACCGAGACGTTGTTGGTCACCGATGCGCCCGCCGCAAACAAATCGGCCGGATAGTTGACGCGCAATTGGCGGCTGAAGCAGCCGGTCGACGGGTCGAAGCCTGGATCGTCGGAGTTGGTGATCGTCCATGACACCGTGCCGGATGGCGACTCGATGCCACCGTCGGCGATCGGGCCGACGACCACAGCGCCCGCAGGCACCGTGTCGGTGATCGTGTAGCCATCGGGGAAGTGGCCCATCCCCGACTGCGGGCAGACCTTGATGGTGTAGGTCGAGGTCGCGCCAGCCAAGATCTGGCTGCGGTTGTTCGACTTGGTGACGACGATGCCAGGCTCTGCTCCTTGGACTTCGGTCGTCGCTGGCGAGGACTCGACGATGACACCGTTGGAATCGAACGCAGCCGTGTTGACGATCGTGTCACCGGCCGCAGGGGTAATGCCGTTCGGCACCTGCAACACCAAGGTCAGCGCACCGGTGTCGCCAGCGACCAAGTTCGTCGCGGTCCACTCGATGCGGTCCGGGAACTCGACACCGCTCAGCTGGCTGTTGCTTGTGAAGGCGACTACCTCGTAGGTGCGCGACATACCGAAGACGTCGATGAAGGTCGGCAACTCGTCGGTAATCGTCATGCCATTGCAGTTGTCACCAGGAATGGTGCTAGAGCAAAAGTAGGGGATCTGGTAGGTGATTTGCTCACCGCCCACGGCAGTTGGCTAGTCGGCCGACTTCGGGCCACCGGGCAGTAGGGACCCGGCCGCAAGCGCGACCTGTGGGCCGGCCACAAGGACTGCACCGGCCGTAAGTACGCCCAGTGTGAGGCGCGCAAGAGTGCGCAAGGAGGTGCGCTTACCTGTGACCAAACTCATTGAAATCCGCCTTTGACGTTCATCTCACACTACGTAGCGAGGCACTATAACTACTCCACACGTTCATTCTCCGCCACAAATCCCTAAATTTCTCTAGATCAGGGCAAGCGAGGCGGGAACATGGCCACCCTGAGCGCCCTTCTTAACACTCGTTAGGCCCTCGCTGCGACTTGACCTCAACCCTCAGCTTGATGTCGAGGTATAGGGTTGGAACCTGTTGGTGAACTGGCGGCGTGGGGGTGACGGCGAACAAAAAGTGGAACATGATGTCGAAATGGGCGATCGTTGATCGTCGGTAGGCCATCACCGCCTTTCGAGGCACGACAAGAGGAGCACCACATGCCACGGTATGCCGCACTGATTTATGGCGCTGAGCCAACTACCCCACCTTCGCCCGAGCAGTGGGGGGCGATCATGGCCGACTACATGCACTTCGGGGAAACCGCCGGTGCCGCCGGCGTCATCGCGGCCGCCGAAGCCTTGCAACCGACGCACACCGCCACCACGTTGCAGGTCACCGGCGGCGCCAAGGGCGGTGACGTCATCACCACCGACGGCCCGTTTGCCGAGACCAAGGAGGTGCTCGGCGGCTTCTACCTGCTCGACTGCGCCGACCTCGACGAAGCGTTGCGTTGGGCAGCGCAGATTCCGGGGGCGTGGCTTGGACGAGTCGAGGTCCGCCCGGTGATCGATTTCAGTCAGGAAGGCTGAGATCGATCACGATCTCGACCGCATCGTGCGCCGAGAGGGTGGCCAGGTTCTGGCCACCCTCATTCGGTTGACGGGTGACATCGACCTTGCCGAGGACGCATTGCACGACGCCCTTCTCGCCGCAGCCGAACATTGGCCGAGAGATGGCCTGCCCAACAATCCAGGAGCCTGGCTGACGACGACGGCGCGGCACAAAGCCGTCGACCGGTTGCGCCGCGAATCGCTCGCCAAGCCCAAGTTGGTCGAGGCATTTCGGGCACTCAGCGATGGCGAGCCGATCTCGCCGTCGTCGAGCGATGACCACCTCAGGCTGCTGTTTACCTGCTGCCACCCGGCGCTGGGCAAGCCGGCGCAGATTGCCCTGGCGCTGCGCACCATCTGTGGAGTGTCGACGATTGAGATCGCCCGGCTGTTTCTTGTGCCGGAGGCGACCATCGGCCAGCGGATCAGTCGGGCAAAAGCCAAGATCAGCAAAGCACGAATTCCCTATCGGGTACCGGAGCACCACGAACTCCCTGATCGCCTGAGGGAGGTATTGGGCACTATCTACATGGTCTACACCGCAGGGCACCATGCCCCACTGGGTGAGCAGGACTCGCGCCTCGACCTCGCCGACGAGGCATTGTTCCTCGCCCGCACACTGCGCGACCTGATGCCCGATGAGGGCGAGGCAGCTGGACTGTTGGCCTTGATTCTGGCGACCGATGCTCGCCGCGCAGCGCGCGCAGATGCCTCGGGCGAGACCGTGCTGTTGGCCGATCAAGATCGTTCACTGTGGAATCGTGCGGCGATCGACGAGGCCAATGCGCTCGTCGAGGCCACCCTGCGACGCGGGCGGCCCGGTGCGTACCAGATCCAAGCGGCGATCGCCTGTCTGCACTCCGTTGCCGCGACCTACGTCGACACCGATTGGCCGCAAATTGCCGACCTCTACCGTTTGCTCGAGCAGCGCGTCGCGACCCCTGTGGTGCGGGTCAACCGTGCCGTCGCTGAGGCCGAATGCGCCGGCCCGGCTGCAGGGCTAGCGCTGCTCGACGAGTTGGATCTTGCCTCGGTCGATCGCTGGCATCTCTATTGGGCCACGCGGGCCGACCTGCAGCGGCGTCTCGGCGATCTCGATGAAGCCGTCGATAGCTACGTCGCGGCGCTCGACTGCCCGTGCAACGACACCGACCGCCGATTTCTCAGCGGCCGCTTGGCAGAATGCCGCCGCTTGGCAGAATGCCGCCGACGAATGGAGCATGACGATGGCCAGCCGGACAGGTGACGACGAGGCGTCTGAGCGTTTTTGGGACGCGGTCGAGCAGCTGCTCGCCCGTTCCGATGTCACCCGCTCGACGATGATGGGTTATCCGTGCCTGCGTACGAGCGGGGCCTTCTTCGCCTGCTTCAATCCGCGCGACGGCGCCCTCGTCGTCAAACTGCCAGCGATCGTCGTCGCCGAGCTGATCGCCTCTGACGCGGCGCAGCCCTTTGCGCCCAATGGTCATGCGTTCAAGGAATGGGCGTCGATACCAAGCGAGCTGGAGGCGTCGTGGTCGATGCATCTCGACGAGGCATACGCGTTCGTACGCTCGCTTCCACCGCCGCAGGAGAAGCGGCCGACCCGCCGTCGCAGGTCGAGCTAAATCTGTGGGGTGCCGCCCATGCGATTCGCTGGTTGAGCGGCATTCCTCGCGAGGCAGACGTCGATCGCGTCGAGATGCAATGCCTGAGCGAGGCCTGGACCGCAGCCGCAAGCGACACGCGCAGCCTGTTTCTGGCCGGATCACCGGCGATCGCCGAGCTCGCTTTCATGCCCACCAAACAGGTTGCCGCATCAGTTGCAGCGACGGCGTCGCACTGCGGGCTGGAGGGCGACGCACAACAAGTCGCGTCGCGAATCATTGCCCTGCACGCAACCTGGCAAGAGCTCGTCCACAACGACTGAGGGCGTTCGGTCAGCTTCGGTTCTTAGCTGCTCCGACCCGGCTTCGCATTCGATATCGGGCACGCTGCCACGCCGAGCGCCGAAGCTGACGTCTTAAGAGATATTTCTTGCCAAAATACAGAGGGAGCGTTGCATTGAGAAAGTATGAATAGCTAGATTCTTGATGTTCGTCGCGGGCGAATGTTGAAGGCGGAGGTTAGGTCGTGGCGGAACGGCGGGCAAATAGCCGACGGAGCGTCTCAGCGACGCTGTGCGCCCTCATGGCGTTGCTAGCAACGAGTGCCGTCACCGGAATCCCCTTCTCCGGCAGCGCCAGTGCTGTCCAGTCGAACAATGTGCGGGCGGCTCGAATCTCGTTTGCCTTCGACGACAACCTGGTGAGCGCGGTCACCGAAGCCGCACCGACGCTCGCGCAGTATGGCTTTTCGGCGACCTCATATGTGATCTCGGGCAGCGTCGCCGCCCCCGATGTGCCATCGATCCATGTGACGTGGGCGCAACTTGAGACGTTGCGCGACACCTATGGCTGGGAGATCGCCTCACATTCGGCGACCCATCAGGCGTTGGTCAACACCACGGTCCCGCTGACCTCACAGCAGGTTGTCGACGAAACGCTGGGCAGCAAACTGGCACTCGCCAACCACGGATTCGACGCCAAGAGTTTCGCCGCGCCCTACAGCATCTCTTCGGTTCCTGTCGTCGCCGAGATCGCCAAGTGGTACGAATCGATGCGCGGCTTTGGCCCAACGAACTCAAATGGATGGCCATACGACGACGTCGAGCTACGCACGCAGTTCGTGCAGGCCGACACCAGCCTGGAGACGGTCAAGGCCTACATCGATGATGCAGTCGCCAATCAACGCTGGTTGATTCTCTCGTTCCACGACATCATCGACGCGGCCCCAGGCGAGGTCACCGGGTATGGCTATAGCACCTCGGGGCTCAACGAGATCGCCGCCTATGTACAGTCGAAGAACATCCCGGTCGTCAATGTCAACGATGGCGTCGTCAAGAGCGGCACGAATCTCGTTCCCAACGCAACGTTCAACGATGGCGTCGGTAGCGGTTGGGTCACCGATTCGCCCACCACCATAACGGCGGATACACAGACGAATGGAAGCTACCCGGACCCGACCAACTCGGTGCGAATCGTCGGCAACTCGACTTCGACGACATTAACGAGCCCGAAGATCAGCGTCGATCCCACCAAGGAATATGCCGTCAAGTCGTTCCTCCATGTCGCGACCATCGACTGGGGGGCGATCGATGTGGTGATGCGCGAGTTCGACGCCGCAGGCACAGCGATCTACAGCCAAACAAAGCGATCGGAGACACATATCTCCGCCCGTTCGGTGAACTTCGTGTATCGCCCGAGTTCGGCGAGCGTCAGTCAGGTCAGCATTGAGTTCGCCGCCTTTGCCGGCACCGCGACGAACGCCTATGTCGACAACGTGCGCATGTTCATCACCGCCGAAGGCCTCACCCCGCAGACGCCGACGACGCAATTGACCTTCTCGACGGTCAACATGATGCCCAACGGCGCCTTCGACGATGGCCTCAGTGCTGGCTGGTCGAACACTCTCGCCTGGCACATGGCGCTAGATAGCGGCGGAAACGGCAGCCCGGCCAATCCGGTGAATTCGATCTTTGTCGTCGCCGGGCCCGCCGACTCCTCGTTGATCTCTCCATCACTGAGCGTCGAAGCGGCTCGCACCTACCGGATCTCGGCATTTACGAAACTGTCTTACACCCCTGCCAGCCCGCTGCAGTACTTCCTCGAGGAGTTCGACGCCAGCAATGCCTTGGTCGGCACAATCCTCGCAGCGCACGTCTCCGAGGTTGGCAACAACGTCAGCTCCTTCGACTATGTGCCGTCCGGGCCACACGTCATCCAGGCCCGCCTGCGCGCCTATGTGACGCCGAACTCAGGACTGGTGGGCTACATCGACGACGTGCGTTGGCACGCGGCGACCACGCTGAACGGGTCGAACACGACGACGACCACTACGACTACGACAGAATCACCGACGACGACGACCGATCCTTCGACCACCACCACAGATCCGGCGACCACGACAACCGATCCTTCGACCACGACAACCGATCCGGCGACCACGACAACCGATCCTTCGACCACCACGACCACCACCGATCCGACAACGACCACGACGGCGCCGACGACGACCACCACCACCACCACCACACCACCACTGAGCTGGTGACGACGACGACGACGGTGCCGGTGATATGTGGCTCAGCGACCTACACCTGGTTCGGTCACGAAGGCATCAACGCAGCAGCGCCAACCTTCGATACGGGTGTCACCATCCCGACGACCTCAGCGCCAGCGACTGCCAAGATCACCTCGATCGTCGTGCAAACCTACGACGCCCAGCCCGCGGGCACCACGCCCACGCGCGTCAACCAAAGGGAAAACGGCGAGCAAATCGGCATCCGCATCGGCACCACCGACGTCGTTGCCCTGAGCGCCGATCTCCCCGACACCGTACGCAAAGGCGCCACCGACGAGAACTACTCCGGAGTCCAGTCCTCGACCCTCACCGCCTGGGCGAACACCCCCATCACCGGCGGCATGATCACCATCCGACACGGCTCGCTGTACACCAACAACACCAACTCGAACTCACTCACCGCCTACTCGGTCACCGCCAACGTGCAAACCTGTGCGCCGGGTGGTCCGCCAGCGCCGACCACGACCACCACGACGACCGCTCCGGCCTCGACGACAACGGCGGCGGCGACAACGACCACTGAGCTGGTGACGACGACGACGGTGGGGGTGATATGTGGCTCAGCGACCTACACCTGGTTCGGTCACGAAGGCATCAACGCAGCAGCGCCAACCTTCGATACGGGTGTCACCATCCCGACGACCTCAGCGCCAGCGACTGCCAAGATCACCTCGATCGTCGTGCAAACCTACGACGCCCAGCCCGCGGGCACCACGCCCACGCGCGTCAACCAAAGGGAAAACGGCGAGCAAATCGGCATCCGCATCGGCACCACCGACGTCGTTGCCCTGAGCGCCGATCTCCCCGACACCGTACGCAAAGGCGCCACCGACGAGAACTACTCCGGAATCCAGTCCTCGACCCTCACCGCCTGGGCGAACACCCCCATCACCGGCGGCATGATCACCATCCGACACGGCTCGCTGTACACCAACAACACCAACTCGAACTCACTCACCGCCTACTCGGTCACCGCCAACGTGCAAACCTGCACGGGCGGATGAGTGTGAGTCTCATGTCTTGTCGCTGACAGGTGTGTGCGCCCAAGTCGGTAATGGGCGCACGCACCGGATGTCCAACGGATTGTTCAACTGCCGGCGACCATCGAGGGAACATCGGCCCGCGACATCTGACAACGACATCTGACAACGACCTGGTGCTCCGCCTCAGCTGGTGAGTGAACGCCAATCGACGTGACCGTGGAAGTCGGGACGACTGTCGACACCGAAGTGGCTAGCCATCGCGCCGAGGGCGGCAGTAGCGAGAAAGAAGGCAAGTAATGCGGTCATGTTGATCATCCTTTCTGATGAGTTACGATGTTCAGTATCGCATCAGTTGATCAATAAGAGAAATGCATATAAATGACTGATTCAATCACTTTCAATGATTTACCGCTCGGCGTTGAGGTCCGCCATCTCGCCACGCTCGACGCCGTAGCCCGCACGAGATCCTTCTCCGCCGCCGCCAACGAGCTCGGGTACGCCCAGAGCGCCGTCAGCCAACAGATCGCCGCCCTCGAACGCCTCATCGGGCATCAACTCGTGGTCCGCCCTGGCGGGCCAAAACCGGTATCGCTGACCGCTGCCGGCGAAATTTTGTTACGCCACGGCGCACAGATCACCGCCCGGCTCGCCGCCGCCAAGGCCGAACTCGATGCCCTGGCCATGGGCGATGGTGGCACCTTGCGCGTCGGCACATTCCAGTCAGCGAGCGCCCGGCTGTTACCACCAACCCTGGCAAGGTTCCGCAAGGCCCGCCCAGGCGTCAGCGTCGAGCTGCACAACGAGTCCGATGGGCCACCGATCGCCGACCTACTGCGCATGGGTCGACTCGATCTCGGCTTTATCGATGTCACCGACATCGATGACTCGTTGGCCTTCGAAGCTCTGGCCACGGACCCGTACGTGCTGATCACCGCTATCGATCACCCGCTGGCGGCATTCGCGACGATCGATCTGCGTCAACTCGAGGGTGAGCCGCAGATCTCCTATTCGATGGTCGATGCGTGCTCGGTGCGGCTCGAGCGACTTTGGGTTCGACTGGGCATCCAGCCCAACGTCATGTTTCGCTCCGACGACAACCTCACCTCGCAGCGTTTGGTGTCGGCCGGGTTGGGCGTTGCCGTGATGCCCCGCCTCGCCGTCGAGCTCGGCGTGCCCGACTGCCCGGTGGCAATGATTCCGCTCAGCCCAGAACAGCACCACGAACGCAAGATCGGTCTTGCCTGGAATCCAGATCTCTATCGCATTCCAGCGTCACAGGCATTTGTCGAAGTTGCGGTCGATGTCGCCCGCAACTGGTTCAGCGCTGCGGGGGCAACGTCGCAGGCAGGTTGATGACGCCACGGCGACGTTGAAATCGCCATCCTTGCGCCGTTCGCACCAGATCGTCGAGATGGTGGCCGACCATAGATACTCGGGCGAGGCCGTCGGCCTCCATGATCGCTACCGACCACATCACCGTAGACGTAGCCCGATCGCCATCGAGGGTGACCCGTGGGCTACTGATGATATGAAACGTCGAGCCGATGGCGGCCGTCAGCTGACTGGCCATCAGCTCACGGATCTGGGCGCGGCCCGTCGCTCGCCCCATCGGGCCGAGCCGTACCTCCCCATCCTCGGCGAACAGCTCGGCATACGCTTCGAAGTCGCCTGAATCAAGGTGCTCGCCGTAGTCGACGAACAGCTGGTGAATCGCCATCAGGTCTTCCAAGCGTCGGAGCCTGGCTTCCAGCGATTCGTTCAGCTCGCGAGCATCATCGTTTGAACTGTCTTTCACTGATCCTCCATCCGTGCGACTGCTCGCGCAGCCTAATGTGGGCAATGACAGCAGTGGCTGTTCAGCGATCCGCGGTCAGCAGCATGCAGCCGCCGAGCGGGCCCCCACCTGCACCGACAACCGCGACCTCGGCACCCTCGACCTGGCGTCCGCTGGCCTCACCGCGAAGCTGAGCGCAGGCTTCATAGAGATAGCCGTAGCCGTGAAGTCGGCCGCCTGACAGCTGACCCCCGTTGGTGTTCAGCGGAAGTTCCCCGCCGAGACCGATACGCGCCTCGCCCGCTTCGAGCCACGGTCCCGCCTCGCCCTTGGGGAACAACCCGAGCGCTTCCAGCCAGGTGATCGTCAGGAATGAGAATCCGTCGTAGAGCTGGACGGTGTCGACATCATCGATCGTCAGATCGGTGCGCGCCCACATCATCGGTACGCAGTCGTGGGCCGCGGTCTCAGTGAGGTCGTCGCGTTGATCCCACGAGTTGCGACCGGTCAGCGCCGAGCCGATCGATTCTATGCGCACCACCTTGCGCAGATCAGGGGCAGCGTCGGCCCGCGAGACAACGAGTGCGCACGACCCATCGCAGGGAATATCGCAGTCGTAGAGGCCCAGCGGAAAGGACACCAGCCGCGCCCCGAGATAGTCGTCCATCGTCAGCGGATCTCGAAAGATTGCCTGATCGTAGAGCGCGGCATGGCGGCGCTGGTTGAGCGGGATCTGGCCTAACTGCTGGCGGGTCAGGCCGAACTCGTGCATATATCGCTGCGCATACATCCCGATCCAGTTGGCCGCAGACACGGCATGGAATGGCACCATCCATTGCATGGCACCGCCGACCCGGTCTGCACCAGAGCCAACGACACTGGCCCGGCGCTGAGCGGTCTGCGCGCTCGACTCCGTGACGGTGCGAAAGACGAGGACGTGGTTGGCGAAACCGGCGCTCACCGCGGCGACGGCGTTGAACACGGCGCCGAGCTGGGCCGGTACCTCGCCACCACCGGAGAACCAGTTCAACTTCAGCCGCAGGGCATCTTGGACATCGCTGACGCCGCACGGCGACATACCTGGAGACCCCGCCATCAAGCCCGGGTAGGTGGAGAGGCCATCGATATCCTCGCGTCGCAGTCCTGCATCTTCGATCGCCGTAAGTGCCGCGTCGATCGTCAACGACAAGCCGGTACGCCCAAGTTTGCGACCGACCTGTGAGCGCCCGATCCCAGAGATGACGGCGTCGCGCTCGCCAACGCGCTGGCCCACATAGCGGTTGCTCACGACGCTGCCCCCAAAGAGCTGCCGAGAGGACGAAAGAGCGGTAACACAATGTCCTCGACAGCGAGAAACGACACCTCGACCGGCAAACCAATGCGCACCGCCGCTGGCTCGATATCGACGAGTCTCGTCGTAATTTGCACGCCCGGCGCATCGTCGATCGCCACGATGGCAATCACATAGGGCACCTTCATGTCGGGGGACCATGGTTGCACATTGATGGTGAATCCCTTGACCGTTGCCCGACCCGACGTGCCCTCTGCGCCGACGTCGCGCGACAGACATTCAGGGCACACTGGTGCGGGCGGGTGAAACCACGTCCGACAGGCCCGGCAGCGGTGGATTCGCAGCACGCCGTCGATACCACCGCACCAAAAGGCCTCGGTGTCGTCGGTGACGTCAGGCAATGGCTGAAAACTCATCGGACCTCGTTCATTCGGACCACGTTCACGCTCAGATCTTGACACTATTGTCAACTACAGCCTGACATACCGTCAGCGGCAATGGAGGCACCGGAGATGGGCAAACTTGATGGCAAGGTAGCGGTGGTCACCGGGGCTGGTCGCGGCATTGGCCGGGTGATCGCTCACGACTTCGCCCGCGAAGGCTGCCGCCTCGTCGTTGCCTCGCGCACGGCGGCCACCGTTGAATCCGTGGTCGCCGAGATCGTTGCCCGAGGCGGTGAGGCCTTGGGTGTCACCGTCGATGTCGGTCATCGCGATCAGGTGCAGCGGATGATCGACGCCACGATCGAGCGATTTGGGCGGCTCGACATTCTGGTCAACAACGCCCAGGGTTTCGGCACAGCGACGCAGCCCGAAGGCTCGCCCGGTTACCTGCCGCTCGAAGAATTCCCCGAAGAGGTCTGGGACCACACGATGCAGACCGGCTTGAAGTCATCGCTCTATGCCATGCAGGCCGCCTTCCCACATCTAAAGGTGCGCGGCGGCAAGATCATCAACTTCGGCTCCGGCAACGGCATCGGAGCGATGAAAGGCACCGCCGCCTACAACACGACGAAGGAGGCGATCCGCTCCCTGAGCCGCACCGCAGCAGCGGAGTGGGGCAAACACGGGATTTACGTCAACGTGCTCATCCCGACGATGATCACCGACTCGGCAGAGGCATTTTTCGCCGCCCGTCCCGGCATCCGCGAGAAACTTGCCGACGGTATACCGCTGCGGCGCTTCGGAGATGTGGACCACGACATCGGGCCGGTCGCCGTGTTTTTGGCGTCAAGCGACTCCGACTTCATCACCGGACAATCCGTCCATGTCGATGGTGGCCAGATTCTGCGACCCTGATGCGCCGTCGACGGCAACCGACCGACCAGGCAGCCAGCCAGCTAGCCGTTGGTTGATCAGCCAGCGATGATCTGCTCGCTGAACCAACGCAATGAATCGATGCTCGCTTCGACGTCGTCGCCGCACAGATTGAACCCCACCCAGTCGACCCCGCCAGCGGCAAGACGCCCGACATCGTCCCGCATGTGTTCGGCGTCCGGACGGGTACGGATGTCGAGCATCGGCCAGATCCCGCTGTTGATGATCTCCAGTGTCGCCGGGTCCCGACCAGCCTGCTCGCAGCGCACCCGCACATCATCGACGCGATCGATGAAGGCCTCGACGGTTGGGATCGGCGTTGTTCGCAGCGTCGGCGTGCGGTCGTCACCGATGATCATCCCCATCCACCCCTGAGCCTCACGCACGGCCCAATCGGTCGCCCAGCGGGTATTGCCATGCAGCCACAGCGGCGGATGCGGTTGCTGGAACGCGGCTGGCACGCTGCGCACGCCGCGCCCTGAATAGCCGAACCCGTCGATGGTCACGTCGGCTCCAGCCCACACCTGCTTGCACACGGCCATCGCTTCCTCGAAACGAGCCCGACGGTTGTTTGGATCGACGCCGAGGGCATGAAACTCCGACTTCAGGTAGCCGGTCCCGAGCCCGAGGATCACACGACCCTCGCTGAGATGGTCGAGCGTCGCGGCGTGATGCGCCGTGAGGAACGGATTGCGGTAGGTCGGCAGCAGCACGTAGGTGAGCAGCTTGATTTGCGTGGTCACCGCTGCGCAGAACCCGAGCGAGGTGAACAGATCGGCAACACCTTCGCCACCGGAGTCCACCCAGCGATTCGATGGGGCGGGGTGATCGGTGAACGCTATGGCGTCGAAACCGCCGCCCTCGGCCGTCTGAGCAAAGCGACGCGTGGCCTCCGGTGAAATGATCGTCGGCGTCCAACGGCTGTCGCCAACGCCGTGTTGCACGGCAAACTTCATCGACTGAGTCTTCATCTTCGGACCTCTTTGAACGGCGGCGCCGGAGGTACACAAGGCGGTGCCCCCAGTTGACGATACTGTCAGGTGTCGCCACCTATGATCGAAGCCGTGGCCCGACTCCGAACTGCGATCACGCTCGCCGATTTCATCTGGGGCGAATCCTCCTCCTTCGCCGACACGGCGCAGCATGTCGTCGATGCCGAACGACTCGGTGTCGACACGGTGTGGTCAGCCGAGGCATGGGGCACCGACGGGATCGTGCCGCTCGCCTATCTGGCTGCGCTGACCTCGCGTATCCGTTTGGCCACGGGCGTGCTGCAGATCACGGCGCGCGCCGCGCCGATGACGGCGATGACGGCGATGACGCTCGACACCGTGTCTGACGGCCGCTTCATCCTTGGATTGGGCGCCAGCGGGCCGCAGGTGGTCGAGGGTCTTCATGGGCAACCGTACGACCACCCGTTGGAACGCTTACGTGAGACCGTCGATGTGATTCGCATGGCCTTTGCCGGCGAGAGGATCGACTACCACGGCAACCAGATCGACTTGCCGCTGCCCCCTCGATCGGGCGGCGCGCCGAGCGGCAAAGCGCTCCGCATCGATCAACCACCACGGCCGGGAATTCCCATTCATCTGGCCACGCTCGGCCCGCAGTCTCTGCGCTATGCGGGTGCTTGCGCCGATGGCTGGGTCGGCACATGCTTCGTGCCGGAAACGTCTGCGTATTACTTCGAGCAGCTGCGCGCTGGTGCCGCAGCGGCCGGCCGAGCACTGTCGATCTTCGATGACGGCACGTTCGAGATCGACGCTGGCGGCCCGGTGGTCTTCACCGACGATGTCGAACGACCGCTGCTGGCACGCAAGAAGGCCCTCGCCTTCCAACTCAGCGCGATGGGTTCACCGACGACCAATTTCTACAACGATGCCTACTCGCGTGTCGGCTACGCCGAACCAGCGCGCCGCGTACGCGAGCTCTACCTTGCGGGCAAACGTGACGAGGCCGTCGACGCTGTGCCCGACGAGTTGGCCTTGCGAACCTCGTTCATCGGCACCGAGCAGATGATCCGCGAACGCGTCCGCGCCTACCGCCACGCGGGAGTCTCGGCGCTGCGCTTGCAGCCGGTCGGGCGCACACCAGCCGACAGACTGAACACATTGGAACGAATCCTCGACCTCGTCCGCCAGGTGGATGCCGAGCCGAAGAGCTAGGACCGGGGCGCCTCGCCGAGCAGTTGCGACAGTTGACGGGCGATCTCGACTCGATGCGGTTTGAACGTTGCTGTTCGCGGAAGCGTCTCGACAATGCGGATCACCGTTGGCACCGCGTAGACGGCGAGCCGAGCGCGCAACCAGTCCTGTAACTCTCTCGTTGTCAGCGATCCTTCTTTGGCGGACACCACCATTGCCCCCGGCACCTGGCCGAGGCGATCATCGGCCAAGCCGACCGCGGCGGCATCGGCCACCCCTGGGTGGTCGCGCAACGCCGACTCGATCGAGGCCAGTTCGACCTTGAAACCACCGCGGATGATCACGTCGTCGGCACGGCCGATGATCCAGACGAAACCGTCGTCATCGATGCGTGCTCGATCGGCGGTGCGCAGCCAGCCGGCCGGCAGGTGTCCGGCGCGCTGCGGTGGATCGACCTCGAGTATCCCCTCTTGGTCGGCGGCGGCTTCAGCGCCGGAGTCGTCGTCGACGACCCGCAGGCGAACCCCGCTCAGCGCCCGACCGACGCTGCCGACCTTGGCAACACCGAACTCTGTCCACAACTCGGAGGTCCAACCGGTGACGCTATTGAGAAACTCGGTCGCCCCGTAGCCAAGCAGCACCGGGATGCCGTAGCGCTGCTCGAACCGACGGATCGTCTCGGCCGGAATCGCCGCCGAGGAAGTCACATAGGCGCCGACCCCGTCAAAATGATCGGCGGTGATGTCGGCATCGAGGATCATCTGCACGACGGGTGGCGGCGCTCCGATGACGGTCGGTCGATGTTCTTTGACGAGCTCGGCCCAAGCGCGCACGTCAAATCGTTCGAGCATCGCCATCGGGCGCCCCATGAACACCAGGCGGGCCATCGACAGCAATCCGCCGAGCGTCACCAAGGGAAGCGAGAGGATCAACGCGCCCTTTCCCGAACGAGGTTCACGCCCGTGCGGGCCGCCACCGAGGCGACAGAACGTGTCCCAGCCCACGGGCAAGCGCTTCGGCGGTCCCGTCGTGCCGCTCGTCTGCACCGTCACCGCGGCGTCGATCGCTGGACCTGGGACCAGCTCGGCGACCGCGATCATCACTGTCACGCCACCATCGTCGTCGATTTCGATGCCGAGTGATCCGCTGGCAGTGACGGCGTCAGCAAAGCCGGGCCGCGCCCAATCGAGAGGGTGAGCGACAACGACAGCGGCACCCAGCTGCGCGACGTCGACGGCCAAGGTCTGATCTCCGCTGAGGGGATTGATCAGCAGCGCGGCGCGCCCCAAGGAAAGCACCGCCAACTCGCAAGCGACCATCGCTGGCCGCTGACGCATGACGAGAGCGACGGCTGTGCCTTCAGCAAGGTCGCCGAGTGCCACGCTCAGCGCATCACGCGCTGCGCCGACGTCGCGCCACGTCCACCACCGGCGTTCCTGCGGTGCGCTCTGGTCGACGAATTCGATCGCTTGCTCGTTGCCCCAGTCGCCGAACAACGCATCGAGCCGGGCAACGACTGCCTCACGCGCCAGCGGGTCGGCATCCATTATTACCGCCGAGGGCGCGACTCGGTGACGATCAACCCGTTGAGCAACGCGTTGCGCAACTCGCCGGGCTCGACCACCTCATCGACGCCAAGTCGGTCGGCGAGGCCGTAAGGCCCACCGCGCTGGGCGCGCTCGATCTTGTCGCGCGTCTCGTCATCGAGGTGAGCGGTGCGACCGCCACTTTGCGCTGGCATCGAGGCGATGTTGGCGCTGGGAAGCGCAAGGGTCAACGACTGACGGTCGTGGGGCATGTGGGCCATCGTCACCAACCCGAAACCGAATCCTTTGCGCATCAGCACGCTGACCTTGGGCGAGCGGAGACGGCGCGACGCGAGATACATGCGCCCGCCCCACTTGAGTATTCCGCTGCGTTCGGCATGCGAACCGGCCAGCACTCCGGGATTGTCGAGCAGGAAGATCACCGGGTGGCCGAAGGTGTCGGCGGTCTCGATGATCTCCGTTGCTTTGATTGCCCCGGCGGCGTCGAGCGCACCAGCACCGCGCGCCGGGTTGTTGGCCACGAAGGCCACCGCTCGCCCACCGAGAAACGCCCACCCGGTGCTCATCGCCGGGCCATAGAGCGGTTGCACCTCGAAGTAGTTGTTTTCGTCGGCGATGGCGGCGATCACCTCACGGACGTCATAGGGCAACCGCGGATTCGGCGGGATGATCTCCAACAGTTCGGGTGTGATCCGCGGACCAATGTCGGGACCGTCGCTCGATGGTGGCGATTGGTGGCGGTTCTGCGGGAAGAATCTGAGGTAGTCGCGAGCCATCTGAATGGCCTCGGCGTCGGAGTCGGCGACGTTATGCACCGTGCCGGCGATCTCTGCGCAGACCTTCCATCCACCGAGATCGAGGGCGCTGATTTCCTCGCCGGTGGCGGCCCGTACAAGGTCAGGGCCGCCGGTGAACAACGCGGCGTGTTTGGTCATCACCACGAAGTCGGCCATCGGCGCGGTGAGGGCACCGTGTCCTGCAGACACACCAAGCACGAGACAGACGACGGGCACTTCGCCTTTGAGATCTGCCACCGGTTCGAGGTCGTTGGGCACGCGTGCCGGGGTCGAGGTGCGCGCCCCCATGCGAGCGCCAGCGCCTTCCTTCATCCACACCATCGGCACACCCTCTTGGCCGGCGAGTTCGGCGATGCGATGGCGCTTGTAGGCACCGCCAGTACCGACGGAACCAGCTTTGATGGTGAAATCCTCGGCGCCGACGGCCGCCGGACGGCCGTTGATCAGGCCGAACCCGCAGACGAACCCGTCGGCGGGGAGCTCGTCTTTGTGGCCGACCAGTCGACCGAGTTCGTTAAAGGTGCCGGGATCGAAAAGGGCATCGACGCGTTGGCGAACATCGAGCTTGCCAGCGCCGCGGTGTTTGGTCACTCGTTCCGCTCCGCCCATCCCGCTCGCTCGCGCCCGTTCATCCGCCAGACGCGAGAGCCACGGCTCCCATTCGGCTCGGTTCCGTTGGCGGTCGTCGGCTGAGGTCACGACCCGATTGTCGCAGACAGATTGTGAACCGAGGCGTACTGGAGGCTGGCGGTCGCTTTGGCGAACCAGCTCGCAGGTGCTACGGCTCGACGATGTTGAACCCAGGCGTGAACCGGTCAAGGTGCCCGAAGATGGCCAACAATGCATCGTGATCGCCCTCGATCGTGACGCGGCCTTCGGCGATGGCATCGACAAAGCTGGTTGCCCCAGCGAGCACAGCCAGCAACGTGGCGCGGGTGGTCACCACCGAGACGTCGGCATCGTCGGCTTGTCGATTGGCAGAGGCGTGCAGTGCCTGGTGCTCGAGCCCGAGCACCCATTGCTCATCGATATCGGTGAACGTCCAATTGACGATCGCCCGCACGCCGACCACCTCCTCGGCTTTCAGGCGCACGGCGAGGGCGTCGAAGGCCAAATCGATACTTAACGAGGCGAGCGCGCCCCGGGCCTCACCCATTGCCGGTGCCCCGCTACGCAGCTCTTGGGCGCCGGTCAAATAGGCGTTGCGATAGGTCGACGATTCGGATTGGTAACCGAGTTGCTCGAAGGCGTCGGCCTGCAGATCCCGTGCGCGCTGATTGCCGGGGTCGGCGAACACGAGATGGTTGACGACCTCGACGACCCAGCGATAGTCGCCACTGTCGAACGAGCGTTGCGCCTTGGCCAACAGCGCATCGGGCCCGCCCATGAACTCGACGTAGCGGCTCCCGGCGTCGACGGGGGTATGCGGGTGGAGGTGGGCTGGGTTGGCGTCATACCAGCTGAGATAGCGCTGATAGACAGCGTGAATGTTGTGGCGCAGATGACCGTAATAGCCGCGGGTGTGGCCGTGGCGAGCGAACTCGTCGGGCAACACCAAGTGTTCGGCGATCTCCGACGGGGTGAGCCCGTGCGCCGCCTGGCGCATCGTCTGGTCGTGGATCCAGCGATACAGCGCTCGTTGCAAACCCATGTAGCGGCGAACCTGGTCGTTGCCGAAGGTCGGCCAATGGTGTGAGGCGAAGGCCACCTCAGCGTGCGCGCCGAACATGTCGAGCGCCTCGCCGATGTATTTCGACCAGGCCAGGGCATCACGAACCTGGGCACCTCGAATCGGCACGAGGTTGTGCATCGTGTGGGTGCAGTTCTCCGCCAGGCACAGCCAGCGTTGATCAGGAAAATAGAAGTGCATCTCGGCAGGTGCTTCGGATTGCGGGGTGTTCTGGAAGACGATGCGGATGCCATCGACGACCATTTCCTCGCCCGTCGCAGTGATCGAATGAGTCGGGGCGAGCAGACCGATCGGGCCGCGCAGCGGCATCGCTTTGCCGAGCCCACAGTCGACGTGGCCGCGCGGCCCGGCTGGCAAGGTTGAACCGAACTGGTAGAGAGCGCGGCGCAACATCGCCGGTCCGCCGATCACGTTCTCGGCAACGACCTCGCGCATGAAACCATCCGGGGCGATGATCATGCAGCGCCCGGCGTCGACATCGTCCTGGGAGGTGACGCCGCGGACGCCGCCGTAGTGATCGACGTGGGAATGGGTGTAGATCACCGCGCTCACCGGGCGGGCACCGAGATGTTCGTTGGCCAAAGCCAGGCACGCCGCGGCCGTGGCCTGCGAGGTCAGCGGGTCGATGACAATCCAGCCGGTCGCCCCAGCGATAAAGGTGATGTTGGAGATGTCGTAGCCGCGCGCCTGCCAGATCCCCGAAGCGACCTCGAACAGGCCGTGGATGTTGTCGAGCCGGGCCTGGCGCCACAGGCTGGGATGCACGGTGTCGACGGGTTGGTCGGCATCGAGAAACTCATAGCGCGAGGCGTCCCAGGCCACGCCGCCGTTGCCGGTGATCAGGCCGCCAGGAATGGACGCCACCAACCCACGGCCGGCGTCGACAAAGTCCTGCGGATCGAGCTCGACATCTACCGTCGAGTTGCGGCGAATAGTGTGCTCGGTCGCCGGCTTCGGTGCGCTGCTCATAGTCCCCATGTCTCCCCCGAATATCGTCGTAACCGTAGCTGCATGGGTTCGGCCAACAGCGGGTCCAACGTCGGAGTCGGGCAGAGGACCCGGGACACGTTCGCCGCGGAATAGATGACGTATCAACTATGTTGTATCGAGCATGACCACACACTCGACAGCCGCTACTGCTACCGCTACCGCTACCGCTACCGCTACCGCCACAGGCACGGGCCGACGCCCGGTTGCTGGCGTCTATTCCGCCAACGGATTCCATTGGGTGGGCGACGGGTTCCATGTCACCCAGGTTTTTCCTGGCGCCCACAACCTCGGCGAGCGCATCAGCCCATTTCTGTTGATGGACTATCACGCCCCCTATCGCTATGCGCCAACCGATACGCCACGCGGGGTTGGCGTGCATCCCCACCGCGGCTTCGAGACGGTGTCGCTGGCCTTCGAGGGTGCCCTCGCCCACCACGACTCAACAGGTGCTGGCGGGGTAATCCGCGCCGGCGATGTGCAATGGATGACCGCCGCGTCCGGCATCTTGCACAAGGAGTATCACGAAGCCGAATGGGCCCGAACCGGTGGCCAGATGCACATGATGCAGCTGTGGGTCAACCTCCCCGCGGCTCACAAGATGGACCCGCCCGGCTATCAAGCCCTCACCGCTGCCGACATGGGCAGCGTGGCACTCGACGGCGGCGTCGTCACGGTCATCGCTGGTTCGTATCGTGGCGTCTCCGGCCCGGCGCGCACCCATAGTCCAATCAACCTGTGGCGAGTTCGCCTCGACCCAGGTGCCTCGATGGACGCCGAGTTCGTGGCAACGGACAATGCCTCGGTATTCGTCATGGAGGGTGCCCTCGACGCCAACGGCGTCGCTGTCGCCGAGCATCAACTCGTGCTCTTCGACAATCGGGGATCCGATATCCACCTCTCCACCGAGACCGGCGCCCACTTCCTGGTGCTCGCCGGAACACCTCTCGGCGAGCCAGTGGTGGCCAACGGGCCGTTCGTGATGAACACCCGCCAGCAGATCATCGAGGCATACGCCGATTTCAACAACGGTCGTTTCGGGCACCTCGACTAAACCCTTCGCCGTGTGCTGAGACCCCACATCGCAAAATTTGATAGAACCGGTCTGAGCGAACCCGACGAAGGAAGCGACCGCATGACTGTGTCCGATGCCCCGGTGTATTACGACCCCTACGACATCGCCATCAACGCCGACCCGTACCCGGTGTATCACCGCCTCCAAGAGGAGGCGCCTATCTACTACAACGAGCGTCACGATTTCTGGGTGCTGTCGCGCCATACCGATGTCGAAAAGGCGCTGCTCGAGTGGCAGACGTTCTCCAGTTCACGCTCCGACATCCTCGACATCATCAAGGCCAACATTCAGCTCCCGGGAGGGGTGCTGTTGTTCGAGGACCCACCTGAGCACACGATTCTGCGCGGCGTGATGTCGCGGGTCTTCACCCCTCGCCGGGTCGCCAAGCTCGAGGATCAGATCCGCGAATTCGCCGGCCGGTGCCTCGATCCGCTGGTCGGTTCCCGCGGCTTCGACGTCATCACCGAGTTCGGTGCGATGTTGCCGATGCGGGTGATCGGGATGTTGCTCGGTATTCCCGAGGACGACCAGATTGCCATCCGCCAACAGACGGACGACAACCTGCGCACCAAGCCTGGCGAGGCCATGGAGGTCTCCCAGGAATCGGTGGCCAATGGTGACGTGTTCAACGACTACATCGACTGGCGGCTGAAGAACCCGTCCGACGACGTGATGACGATGCTGCTCACCGCCGAGTACACCGACGCCAACGGCGAGAACAGACGCCTGACCCGCGATGAGATTCTGGTGTACTGCGCAGTGCTCGCTGGCGCTGGTAACGAGACCACCGGTCGGCTGATTGGTTGGCTGACCAAGCTGCTCGCCGAACACCCCGATCAGCGTGCCCAGGTGCATGCCGATCGATCGCTGCTCCCAAAGGTGATCGACGAAGCGTTGCGTTTCGAACCAACGGGGCACGCTACGGCGCGCTGGGTGATGCACGACGTCGAGTATCACGGCGTTACCGTGCCCAAGGACAGCGCGATCTTGTTGCAGATCGGGGCCGCCAACCGCGATCCGCGCCGATACAGCAACCCCGATGTCTTCGACATCAACCGAGCCGATGGTGGACACTTGACGTTCGGCTACGGCCTGCATTTCTGCCTCGGTGCCAGCCTGGCGCGCATCGAGGGTCGTGTCGCGCTCGACGAGATGCTCAACCGATTCCCGGAATGGGACGTCGACATGAGCGGCGCCAGCCTTGCTCCGACGAGCACCGTGCGCGGCTGGGAGCGGCTTCCGGTTCTCCTCCCCTAGGCATTATCCGCGGTGAGAATGGTCGCCGACGCGGCAGCGGTGCGGCAAGCCGCTACCTTGAACGACCGATGACCTCCGCCAAATACGCGGTGATCGGACACCCGATCAGCCACTCGAAATCGCCGCTCATCCACACGATGTTTGCGGCTGCCAACGGCCAATCCATGGAATACACAGCGATCGAAGCCCCGTTGGACGGCTTCGAGGAGACCGTGCGGGCCTTTCGCGCCATAGGCGGGCAGGGAATGAATGTCACGGTGCCATTCAAGGTGCAGGCGGTCGACCTCTGCAGTGTTTTGACGGAGCGGGCGAAATTGGCCGGCGCAGTCAACACACTGACCTTCGATGGCGACGATTGCATCGCTGGAGACAATTTCGACGGCATCGGCCTTGTGGCCGACTTGGAAGTAAATTTGGGCGCCTCGATGCGCGACAAACGGGTGCTATTGCTCGGCGCTGGCGGGTCCGTCCGCGGCGCGCTGCTGCCGTTCATTGCCCGAGGCCCCGAGGAGTTGGTCATCGCCAACCGCTCAGCGGAAAAAGCTGCGCTACTCGTCGCGGGCATCGACGCACCTGCGCATGTGCGCGGCGGCGGCTACGACGACATTGGCGCAGAGCCTTTCGACATCGTCATCAATGCCACCTCCGCAAGCTTGAATGGCGAACTTCCCCCCATCACCGCCAGGGTGTTCGCCCCAGACTGCCTCGCCTACGATCTGCTTTACGGTCGGGGGCTGACGCCGTTCTTGCGACTCGCCGAGCAGGCCGGAGTTCGTCGGTTAGCCGATGGTGTCGGCATGCTCGTTGAACAGGCCGCGGAAGCATTCGCCCTGTGGCGCGGTGTGCGGCCCGCCACCCGCTCCGTTATCGACGCCCTCACCGTCCCCCTCGTCTAGCCGACGCTGCCGCCATCGACGAAATCCCGAAGGACGACCGCAACGTCGTGCTCACCGGCTTTATGGTCCGCGGCGACGTATCTGGAACCGATCGTGGCCGACCGGTCGATCCGAATGAACTGCGTCCACTGGCCAGGCCTCAGGGCCGCGGCAAGGCGGTGGTGTGATCGCGAAGCACGCGCATGGGAATGTGCGACTCGATTTGGGCAATCTCACGGAGCTGGGCCAGGTCGGTTTGGTAGAGGTTCTCGTAGCTGGCCAAGTCGCGGGTTTCCACCGTGATGATGTAGTCCGGTCGCCCGAACATGCGCCGCACATCGACCACGCCCTGCATCTCGAGAACCAGTGCTTCGAAGCGGGTGACGGAATCTGGGGCGTTCGAGGTGAGGTCGGCGAACAGGGTGACGCTGAGGCCGCGGCCCAAACTGTCGGCATCGACGATGGCTGCGAAGCGTCGAATGGTGCCGTTCTCGACCAGCCGTTTGACGCGCTGCAGGCACGGCGACGGGCTAAGGCCCACCCGGTCGGCCAGTTCCTGATTGGACAGTCGCCCATCGCGCTGCAGCTCTTCAAGAATGTGTCGGTCTAGCTCATCCACAGCAGATGATGCTATCGATCGAACAATCCTCGGAATCTGATGCTGCCCGACAGTCAGAATCGACCGAGATTCGACATCGCGCGCTGTCCTCATTTTCGTACGCTAAGCAGATGGTCGCACCACCACCACGCCCGAGGAGACAATCAATATGAGCAAGCTGTTCGATCTGACCGACAAGATCTGCATTGTCACCGGCTCTGGCCGCGGCCTGGGCAAGGCCATCGCCATCGGCATGGCCGAGCACGGAGCCACGGTGGTCGTCTGCTCGCGCACGCTCACCGAGGCCGAGGCCACAGCGGCCGAGATCGTCGCTGAGGGCGGTAATGCCATCGGGCTGCGCGTCGACACCTCCGACCGGGCCAGCGTTCAACAGCTTGTCGACGACACGGTGGCGACCTACGGGCGCCTCGACGTGCTGATCAACAACGCCGGTATCGACATCATCGAACCGGCCGAAGAGGTCACCGACGAGGCCTGGGACCAGGTGGTCGACATCAATCTCAAAGGCTATTTCTTCTGTTCGCAGATCGCCGCCCGCCAGATGTTCGCCCAGGGCACGGGCGGTTCGATCGCCAACAATTCCTCCATTGCGGGAGAGGTCGGCATCAAGGGCCTCACCGCGTACGCCGCGGCCAAGGGCGGCGTCAACCAGATGACCAAGACGATGGCCGTCGAATGGGCAGACCGGGGCATTCGGGTCAACGCCTTCTCCCCCGGCTATTTCGAAAACATCATGTCCGGAGCCACGGACGAACACGCCCGGCCGGAGAAGCGAGCCCAGGTGTTGCAATTCACCCCGATGGGCCGGCGCGGATTACCCCGCGAACTCGTCGGTCCGGTCGTCTTTCTGGCCTCCGATGCGTCGAGCTACGTGACCGGAGCGATCTTGCTCATCGACGGCGGCTACACGGCGGCCTGAGCCGCCCTCACTCTGACAGGACTCAACCATGGACGCACGAATTCTCGACTACATGCAGACCCACCGCTTCAAGAAGGTGGTGATCTGCAACGACACCGATACCGGCCTGCGGGCGGTGATCGCCATTCACTCCACAGCGCTCGGCCCGGCCACGGGCGGGTTGCGGATGTGGACCTATGCCCGCGAGGAGGACGCGATCTTCGACGCGATGCGTCTGGCCCGCGGCATGACCTACAAGTACGCTGCCGCCGGGGTCGACCTCGGTGGTGGCAAAGCGGTGATTATCGGCGATCCGAAGACGCAGAAAACCGAGGCGCTGATGCGCGCCATGGGTCGTTTCATCGATCAGCTCGGCGGCGAATATATGACCGGTGAAGATGTCGGCACGACGCTCGACGACATGCAGTTGCTGCACAGCGAAACAGACCACGTCGTCACCTTGCCGGTGCATGCCGGTGGGGCAGGCGACATCTCTCCAGCCACCGCACTGAGCTCGTTGTTGGCCACAAAGGCGTGCGCGTTACGGGTGTGGGGCGACGATTCGTTGAAGGGTCGCAGCGTTGCTCTGCAGGGCCTCGGCGTGTGCGGCTCCAAGGCGCTGCGTTTGATCGCCGACGAAGGGGCACGGATCACCGTCACCGATGTCGATCCCGACAAGGTGGCCGCAGCGGTTGCAGAGTTCGGCGTCGAGGCCTGCGCCCCGGCTGAGATCTACGACGTCGATGCCGACATTTTCGCCCCCTACGCGCTCGGAGCCGTGATCAACGACGAGACGATCGCTCGCTTGCGGGGCAAGATCGTCGCTGGCTCGGCCAACAACATCCTGGCCGAAGACCGCCACGGTGACGAATTGCAGGCGCGGGGCATCACCTACGCGGTCGATTACATCGCCAACTCGGGTGGCACGATCTTCGACACCGACCGGTTCCGCAAAGGAGGCTTTCAGCCCGAACGCGCCTGGGCCAACGTCCGACGGGTGTATGACCGCACGCTCGAAGTGTTCGCCATCGCCGACCGCGACGGCGTGCCCTACTACCGGGCCGCCGACCGAATCGCCGAGGCCCGGATCGAGGCGATCAACAAGGTGCGACTGCTCGACACCAACTTTCGCGCCGTGAACCGCTGAGTCCGTGACGTCAACGATGGAGATGGCATGAGGCCCGCCGCCCAGTTACTCGCCGAGGGTGCCGCCGCCGCGCCCACGCACATTCCGGTCACCGCCTTCCTACGCTCCCAGGGCGCAACGTCAGAGGTCGACTACAAGCGGCGGTGTCGTAACGAAGGCCGCGTCATGTATCACATGCACGTCGGGCTCTCCACGTGGGAGGCCACCGAGGAGGCGCTGCGCACGGTGCATGCCGCGCTCGGCGTGGAGGGTCATCATGTCGACCGCTTCGGACTGGCTTTCGACCGGGCGATGGGCGTGCCGGAGGCGGAGCGGCACATGACGATGAAGGAGACGGGGCCGCGGATCGACGCCGCTCAATGGGACCGCTTGGCGCAGGCAGTTCCGATCCAGCCACATGTCGGCGACTACATGATCGGGCTGCCCGCTGGGTTCGACAACGCTCGCCGGGCGCTCGCCGCGGGCATCACCACGATCGGCAATGTCAGCCAGTACTCCTCGTACGACATCGTCGGCGGCGGAGACGACATCCAGATCACGGAAGCGACCGTCAAGGCCTTGGCCGCTCTGGCCGCGGTGCGCGATCGGGGCGGGTTGGCGCATTCCAATCTGGAGGACGGCACGGGCACGCAGGCC
Organism: uncultured Acidimicrobiaceae bacterium; assembly: GCA_963732585.1. Taxonomy (GTDB): domain Bacteria; phylum Actinomycetota; class Acidimicrobiia; order Acidimicrobiales; family Ilumatobacteraceae; genus WLMZ01. Next base: position 77,537 of record CAVSZY010000002.1, read on the forward strand.
GCGCACTTCGGTTCGTATGTCGGTTGGGCGGCGATCGAGATGTACGTCGTCGAGAACCTGATCGGGGCGCGTTTAGCGCACTGCTACGGCAACACGATCCGCAACCCGGAGCATCGGGCGATCGTCCATTTTGCCCTCGATGATCTGCGTGGGGGCGATTCGATCGGGTCGATGGTCTATGGCAATACCGTCGATCAGCGGCCTGGCAAGACGTCTCGAAATTTGGCGACCACGAGTGCTCAGCTGCTGTGCGACATCGCCCTGCAGCTGCGTCGGCCGACCGGACATGCGATCAATCCAGTGCCGCTGACCGAGGCCGAGCGGATTCCAAGTGCGGCCGAGATCGTCGAGGTCCACCTGCTGGCTCGCGAGCTGGAACGCGAGGTGCGCAAGGCGCCGAATCTGTACGACTGGGAGCGCCTGGAGCGCCTCGGTGCGACGGTGGCCGGGTACGCGCTTGGGTTCCGCGATCAGGCGCTGCGGGTCTTCGCTGAGGATGGTGTCGATATCTCCGACGCTGCCCAGGTTCTGCTGGCGATGCGCCGCACCACGATGGCTGAACTGGAAGCACGCGTCGATCTCGCCGCTGCGGATGAGGTCGCCGAACTGGAGCCGTGGAAGGCGCAGAAGGTTCGCGAGTTCGCGGCACGGATCGGGGGCGACCACTGCCGGTTGGACGGGATGCGCATCGTCGTCGCCGTGCTCGAAGTGCACGACCTGGTTCGCGATGCGCTGGCCAAGGCACTGCCAAGGTATGGCGCCGAGGTGATCTTGCTCGGTTCGGCAACCTCGATCGATGGTGTGATGCGCGCCGCAGTCGACGAAGACGCCGACGCCATCGTGCTCGGCACCTACAACGGGAACGCGATCGATCTCGGCGAGCGACTCAGTGATGCCGGGCGCGAGATGGGCTGGAACGGCGCGCTGGTGATGGGCGGCATCCTCAACCAGGACACCGGCGAAGACCTACCGATCGACGCCCGGCCGCGCCTCAACAACCTCGGTGTGCAGTGTGTGGAGCAGGTCGAGGACCTCGTCGCGCTTCTCGCTGGCCTCAACGCCTGAGCCGACCGACGGTCACAATCTTGCGGCCGGCCACGAACTGTTCGATGTGGTCGGCGGCGGATTGCGTGCCGTGTTCCGTGGCGAGATCAGCGCCAAGTCGCGCGCCACCGTCTCCCAGAGCTAGACGCTCAGTTTCCTGGGGTGGGAGCGAAGTGGTAGTGGGTGACCGCAGCGGATTCGACGCGGTCGACGCAGCGATAGCGCCCCGCGGTTTCCGGGTCGTCGAGGAGGCGTTCACCAGCGCCGATCAACATCGGCACGACGATCAGGTGCATCTCGTCGACGAGCCCGGCGCGCAGATACTGGCGCACGGTGTTCGCTCCGCCAGAGAGTCGCACGTCGCGGCCGCCTGCGCCAGCAAAGGCACGTTCGAGGGCGTTCTCGATGCCATCGGTACAGAAATGGAAGGTCGTGCCGCCCTCCATCGGAAGTGGCGCCCGAGGATGTTGGGTGAGAACGAAGACGTCGTTGTGATACGGCGGGTTTGGCCCCCACCAACCGGTCCATCCGTCGTCGGTCCATGGGCCGCGGGACGGCGCGAACATGTTGCGTCCCATGATCGTCGCCCCAATGTTGCGGTCGGCGTCGACGAGATAGTCGTCGTCGATCCCCTCTTCGCCGCCATCGAGGCCGAGCATCTTGGCGCCGGTTCCGCGTGGCAAAGAACCAATCTTTGAGCCCCTCAGTGTGATCGCCAAACGGTTCCTCGAGGCGTTGGTTTGGCCCGGCGGCAAATCCATCCATCGACATGAACAAGCAGCGCGCAACAAGTTTCTGACCGAGTGAGTTCATCGGCGAAGTCTTGCAGGTGGCATCCTCGCCGAGGAACCTGTCGCTGAAGCGCTGCTGCTTGCTTTGTTAGGCGTACACCGGTCAGCAGTTGTCGAGTCGCAGTCGTTGTGAACAACCACCCAACGAGAATGGTTCGCTCACAGCGGGTTCGCGGCCCGGTGAGTGGTACGTAACCGTCGGTTCGTCTCGCGGAAACCCAGGCGACGATCTCGATCTTTACGGTCGAAGTATGCAGAGACGGACATTCCTCAAATCGCTTGGAGCGGCAGGCATCTCGGGCGCGGTCTTGGCCGCATGCGGGTCAACGCCGGATTCGCCAAGCGCGGCAAACACCTCCACCGACCCCTCGACGGCCACAGGCCCAGGAACGGCGGCGACCAATACTGGGGCGCTGCGACCGATGAACATCGGTTTCATCGCCCTCACCGACGCGGCCTCGATCATCATGGCCAAGGAACTCGGCTACTTCGAAAAGTACGGGATCGACGCCACGGTCACCAAGCAGGCCAATTGGGCCGCATTGCGCGACGGGCTGCAAACCGGGCAGATCGACGCCGCCCACGCCTTGTACACGCTGCCGTTCTCCGTGGCCACCAAGATCGGCGGCAACGGCAACACCGACCTGAAGATCGCCATGATCCTGAACAACAACGGTCAGGGGATCACACTCGCCAAGGAATTCGCCGAGGTCGGCTACGGCGACACTCACCAAGGCCAAGGCGCTGTTCGCATCGGCGTCAGCACCGGAGCTGGCGATGACCTTCCCCGGCGGCACACACGACCTGTGGCTGCGCTACTGGCTGGCTAGCCTGCGGCGTCGACGCATCGACGCTAAAGATCGGCCCGGTGCCGCCACCGCAGATGGTGCAGAACATGACCGTCGGCAACGTCAAGGGATACTGCGTCGGCGAGCCGTGGAACGCCGTGGCCGTCGCCCAAGACATCGGCTTCACCACGCTCGCCACCCAAGATCTGTGGCTCAACCATCCCGAAAAGGCGTTGGTCGCCAACGAGGCGTTCGCCACTGCGAAGTCCGACGTTCTCGCCGACGCGATGGCTGGCGATCATCGAAGGCCAGCGAGTGGCTCGACGATCCCGGCAAACCGGTCCACCGCTGCCGACACCCTCGGCATGGAGACAGTACGTCAACGCCAAACCGGACGACATTCGTGGCCGCCTCACCGGCGTCTACGACCTCGGCGCCGGGCTCGGCACCAAGGACTTCGCTGGCGAATCAGATGCAGTTCTTCCGCGACGGACAGACGAACGCTCCCCGTCGTTCCTACGGCTATTGGGCACTGGCCCAGTACCTTCGCCTCGGGCTGCTCACCGAGGCGCCCGACTACAAGGCCCTCGTCGACACCATCGTCTTGTCGGATCTGTATTCCAGCGTCGCCACCAAGGCCGAGCATCGCCGTGCCAGACGACGACATGGCCCCATTCGGGGTTGTGCTTCGACAACGCCACCTTCGACCCAGCGGCCCCCGATGCCGAAGCGGCCCGCGGCACGGTGAAGCTGTGAGCGCACTTCTCGACGAACTGCCGACGCCGTTGACCGGCAGCGACCCTGCGCCAGCGGCGATGGTCCGAGTGATGCCGATTCCCAAGGCGAAATCTCGAATCGCTCGAGGCGGCGCTGATCTCGGCTGGGCGCGCTCGGCGTTGCGGTGTTCGCCCTGCTGTGGCAACTCGGGCTCCACCCAGGTGACGGATCTACCCGGCCCCGGGGCCACGTTCACCACGCTGCGAACGCTGCTGGCCAACGCCTTCCACAACGGCGGCCCGAACGACCAGGGCGTCGGGCTGATGCTGCAGGCGTCGCTCGCGCGAGTCTTCAGCGGCTTCGCGATCGCCGCTGTCATCGGTATTCCGCTCGGTCTGGCGATGGGTTCGAGCACCAGGGCGTGGAAGGCGATCAACCCACTCGCCCAGTTTCTGCGACCGGTGTCGCCGTTGGCCTGGTATCCGATCCTGCTCATCGTCTTCGTCAACGCGGCGAAAGCCTCGGTGTGGGTGATCTGCCTGACCAGCCTGTGGCCGATCGTGCTCAACACCGCCGCTGGCGCGGCCTCGGTTCCGCAACGACCAGCGCAACGTCGCCAAAGTGTTCCGGCTGACGAGGTTCGCCTACGTGCGCCACATGCTCATTCCGCACACCGTCGGGGCCACCATCACCGGCCTGCGCCTGTCGATGGGAACGGCCTGGATGGTCATCGTCGCCGTCGAGATGATGAGCGGCAAGACCGGCATCGGCAACTACGTCTGGAACTCCTACAACGCCGGCGACATGTCGAAAGTGACCGCCAGCATCGTGCTGATCGGTGCCACCGGCCTGATTCTCGACTTGGCGTTCATGCGCCTCGGTCACCGTTTCGTCACCAAGGAGACCCACGTCATGACCCTCGAGATCAACGACATCTGGAAAGCGTTCGCCTACAAAGGACGGCGTCCAACCAGTGCTGCGTGGCATCGACCTGACGATCGAACGCGGCGAGTTCGTCTCGCTGATCGGCCATTCGGGTTGCGGCAAGTCGACCTTGTTATCGATCGCCGGCGGGTTGCACGAAGGCCGACTGCGGGCACGGTCACCCTCGACGGCGCGGTCATCGACGGCGCCAGCCCAGACCGGGCGATGGTCTTCCAAAACTATTCGCTGCTGCCGCGGCTGTCGCTGGAGCACAACGTCGACGTCGCCGTCTCCTCGGCCAGGCCGGAACACACGCCGAGCGAGCGGGCCGACGCTGGTGCGAAAAGTACCTGCGCAGCGTTGGCCTTTGGGAACACCGCAACAAACGGCCACACCAGGTGTCGGGCGGCATGCAGCAACGCTGCGCCGTCGCCCGCGCCTTCGCCGTCGAGCCTCGGGTGCTGCTGCTCGACGAGCCGTTCGGTGCACTCGACGCCTTGACTCGGGCGCGGCTGCAAGCGCAGCTCATCGAACTGTGGCAGAGCGAAAGCGAAACCGAGATCGTGCTGATGGTCACCCACGGCATCGACGAAGCCATCCTGCTCTCCGACCGCATCGTGGTCATGTCGAACCCGCCCAACCCGTCGGTGCTCGACGTCATCGAGGTCGATATCCCCCGACCGCGCAACCGGGTCGGCGTGGTCGACTCGCCGCATTTCCGTGCCGTTCAGGAACGCCTGATGAACCTGCTGTCGATCGAAGGGGAACGAGCGGCATGACCGCCGCGTGCAGCACTGGCGGTCGGCCGCGGATCGTCGTCGTCGGCCATGGCATGGTCGGTCAGAAGTTCCTCGAAGAAGCGGTAGCCCTCGGGCTCGCCAACGTCGCCGACCTCACCGTGATCGGTGAGGAGCCGCGCCCGGCGTATGACCGCGTTCATCTCAGCTCACTGTTCGATGGCGCCACAGCCGACGATCTGGCCCTGCGCGATCCTGGCTGGTGCGCCTCGCACGGCATCACTGCGCTCACCGGCTGCACCGTGACGGGTATCGACCGCGCCGATGCATCGCTCAGCCTCGACGATGGCACCGCCATGCCCTACGACTGGCTCGTGCTGGCGTGCGGGTCGGCACCCTTCGTCCCTCCGATCGACGGTTGCACCGCCCCCGGTGCGTTCGTCTATCGCACCATCGAGGATCTCGCTGCGATCTCGGAGTGGGCCGCCGGCAGCCGCACCGGAATCGTCGTCGGCGGCGGCCTGCTCGGGCTCGAAGCAGCCAACGCACTGCGGTTGTTGGGGCTGACCACGCACGTCGTCGAGTTCGCGCCGCGCCTGATGCCGCAACAACTCGATGATGGCGGCAGCCGTCTGCTGCGCGCCAAGATCGAATCGCTCGGAATCGCCGTGCATACCTCGTGCGCGGCGAGCGCCGTTCGCGTCGACCCCGATTCAAGGCAAGTCGCAGGATTGCGTTTCGCCGATGGAGCGGAACTCGACGGCGACCTTGTCGTCTTTTCCGCTGGCATCCGTCCCCGTCACGAGCTCGCGGTTGCCGCCGAGCTGGCCATCGGGCCACGCGGCGGCGTGGAAATCGACAACAGTTGCCGCACCTCTGACGCACGCATCCTGGCCATCGGTGAGGTGGCCTGCCACCACGAACGGGTCTACGGTCTGGTCGCCCCCGGTTACCGCATGGCCCGCACGGCAGCCACCGTGCTTGCCGAGGAGCTTGCGGCGGGGACGGTCGGCGAAGCGTTCAGCGGAGCCACGCTCGACACCAAGCTGAAGCTGATCGGTGTCGATGTCGCCAGTTTCGGCGACGCCCACGGCGCCACACCGGGAACGACGGCTGTCGTCTACGCCGACGACATCGCCGGCACCTACGCCAAGCTGGTGCTCTCGGGCGAGCGCAAGGTCATCGGCGGCGTCCTCGTCGGCGATACCACCTCCTTCGCCGTTTTGGCCGAGATGGCCAAGGGTGCGGCACCGACGCCGCGCAATCCGGCGTCGCTCATTCTTCCATCGCGTGGCGCAGCGTCCCCCAGCCTCAGCGTCACCGCCTTGGGTGACAGTGCCAACATTTGCTCATGCCACAACGTCGACAAGGGCACCATCTGCGCCGCAGTGCGCGACGGCGACCTCGCCGATGTCGCCGCGGTCACGTGCGCCACCAAGGCGGGCAGCGGCTGTGGTTCGTGCCTGTCGGTGGTCAAGGAATTGCTCCACGCCGAATTGCACAGCGCCGGGCGCACGATCTCCAAGGCGATGTGCGAACACTTCGACCATTCGCGCCAAGAGCTCTTCGACCTCGTCCGCGTGCACGGCATCGGATCGTTCCGCGAACTGATCGCCCTCCACGGTCGCGGTCGCGGCTGCGAGATCTGCAAGCCGACGGTGGCCTCGATGCTGGCCTCGTGGCGGCCGAGCTACATCCTCGACGGCGAGAACGCTGGCCTACAAGACACCAACGACCGCTTCCTGGCCAACATTCAGCGCGATGGCACCTACTCGGTGGTGCCGCGCATTCCCGGCGGCGAGGTCAAGCCGGAACACCTCATCGCCATCGGCGAGGTGGCCCGCGATTTCGACCTCTACACCAAGATCACCGGCGGCCAACGCGTCGATCTCTTCGGCGCTCGGGTCGATCAACTGCCGACGATCTGGAAGCGCCTCGTCGACGTTGGCCTCGAATCGGGCCACGCCTACGGCAAGGCGCTGCGCACGGTGAAAAGTTGCGTTGGCACCACCTGGTGCCGCTACGGCGTGCAAGATGCCGTCGGCCTGGCGGTGCGCCTCGAGTTGCGCTACCGCGGCCTGCGGGCGCCGCACAAGCTGAAGTCGGCGGTGTCGGGCTGTGCTCGCGAATGTGCCGAAGCGCAGAGCAAAGACTTCGGCATCATCGCCACCGAGCGGGGCTACAACCTGTATGTCTGCGGCAATGGCGGTATGCGTCCGCAGCACGGGGTGCTTTTTGCCGAAGACCTCGAAGCCGATCGCCTGGTGCAGTTACTCGACCGATTCCTGATGTTCTACATCCGCACCGCCGACCGGCTGGAGCGGACCGCAACCTGGTTCAACAAACGTGACGGCGGCATCGATGAACTGCGCGAGATCATCATCGACGACTCGCTCGGCCTGTGTGCCGACCTGGAGGCAGACATGGCCCGTCACGTTGAACTGTACGAATGCGAATGGGCGGCGACGCTCGCCGACCCGATTCGACTGGCCCGTTTCCGACCGTTCGTCAACAGCAACGAACCCGACGACAGCCTGGTCTACGTGCGTGAACGTGGCCAGCGCGTGCCGATGCCGATACCCGTACCGGTGTCGCGATCATGAGCATCGTCCGCAACCATGGGCCACGAGCAGCGCAGCTTTCCGATGGTGAAACCTGGGTATGCGTGGCCCAAACCGACGATCTGGAGCCCGACATCGGCACGGCGGTCCGCCTCGGCTCGACACAGATCGCCCTGTTCCTCACCGGTGACGAGCTCTTTGCGATCGACAACCTCGACCCGTTCTCGGGCATAAACGTGCTCGCCCGCGGCATCGTTGGCGACCGGAGCGGTGAACCGAAGGTGGCCTCCCCGGTGTACAAGCAAAGTTTCTCGCTGCGAACCGGGCTGTGTCTTGACGACCCGACGGTCTCGGTTCGCACGTGGGGCGTGCGCGCCAATGACGGCTTCATCGAGATTCGAGTTCGCTGATGCTCACGCTCGGTCCAAAGCTGTTGCCGTTGGAAGATGGCGAGCAGTACCGATTCGTGTTCGACATGAACGCGTGCATCGGCTGTCACTCCTGTGAAGTGGCCTGCGCCGAACAGAACGACCTGCCGGTCGACGTTGCCTGGCGGCGCGTCGGCGAAGTCGAGGGAGGACAGTTTCCCGACACCAAACGGTTCAGCATGTCGATGGCCTGCAACCACTGCCTCGAACCAACCTGCTTGCAGGGCTGCCCGACCAGCGCCTACGTCAAGCTGACGACCGGGGTCGTGCAACACCACGCCGAGGACTGCATTGGCTGCCAGTACTGCACCTGGAACTGCCCCTACTCGGTGCCGGTGTTCCACGAGGCGCGCAAGATCGTCTCCAAGTGCGACATGTGCACACCGAGGTTGGAGGGCGGCTTCACCTCGGCGTGTGCCGACGCCTGCCCGACGCACGCAATCGGCATCGAGAAGGTCAACATCGCCGCCTGGCGGGCAGATCATCACGAAGCCGACGGCCCGAACCTGCCACCGAGCGACATCACCTTGTCGACGACGCGCATCATCGCACCGATCGATCTGCCGCTGACCACATTCGCGGCGAGCCACCACAGCGTGCATCCCGAGCATCCGCACTGGCCGCTGGTGGTGGTCACGCTGCTGATGCAGTTGGCCACTGGGACGATGGCGGCGTTGGTCATCGCCGGCACCGACCGGCGCGCCTCGATCGCCGCGTTCCTTACTGCGGCGATCAGCCTGCCGGTATCGCTGTTCCATCTCGGCCGACCGATCTTGGCCTGGAAGGCGATTCGAGGCATTCGCCGGTCGTGGCTGTCGAGAGAGGTTGTCGCCTTTTCGTTGTTCGCCGCCAGTTCGTTTGCGCCGGTGGTGCAGCCGAGCCGCACGACGGCGCTCGTGGCCACGGCGTTCGGGGTCGCCGGGATCTACTGCAGCGGACGGTTGTACATCGTGCGTGGGCGACCAGCGTGGAACACGCCACTGACCATCGCCGCCTTCGCGATGAGCGCGGTCGCCAGCGGCCCGTTGCTGGCGATGGTGGTCAGTGGCCCCGACGGGCGATTGCAGGCCATGGCCGTGTCCGGCATCGTCGGTCAACTCGCGGTGCTGGCAACCAGCGCCGGGCGCCTGCGCCGCCGGGAGGACCGCGAATGGCGTGGCAGCTACACATTGCTCACCGTTCGATTCGGCGGCCTGCTGCGAATTCGCGTCGGGCTCGCCGTCACTGGCCTCATCGCCGTGGTGCTCGGTGCTCCGGCGCTTGTCGCACTGGGCTTGGTGTCCGTCGGCGAAGTGATCGGCCGCTATCTGTTCTTTGTCACGGTCGTGCCGCTCAACATGCCCGGTTCGTTCAGCCGCCCGGCGAGCCGCTGATGAAGTCGCAGTTGGCTCGTTGGATCGGCCTGGACCGCAGCCACGAACCGATCGGCTACGCGCCCGATGAGCAGTTCGGCATGATCGCCGCCAACCGCGTGCCCGATCGCTGGATTCGCACGACCTGCGGGTATTGCTCTGTCGGCTGCGGGATGCTCGTCGGGGTCAAAGACGGCCGTGCCGTTGGGGTGCGTGGCGACCCCGCCCACCCGGTGAACGAGGGGCGACTGTGTCCCAAGGGGCTGTCTGAGCATCAGACCCTGGTCGCTGACGGACGGCTGGTGACCCCGATGGTCGACGGTCGAGCTGTCAGCTGGGATCGGGCGCTTGACACGATGATCGACAGGTTCAGCGACCTGACCGAGCGGTATGGGCCCGAGGCTGTGGCCGTGCTGTCGACCGGGCAACTGGTCACCGAGGAGTTCTACACCCTCGGCAAACTTGTGCGGCTCGGGCTCGGACTTGCCCATTACGACGGCAACACCACGCTGTGCATGGCCAGCGCGGCATCGGGATACAAGATGAGCTTCGGCTCCGACGGCCCTCCCGGGGCCTATGCCGACTTCGAGCACGCCGACGTGATTTTACTAATCGGCGGCAACGTCGCCGACAACCATCCGTTGCTCGCTCCCCGGCTGTTAGCCAACCGCAAGGCGACCCTCGTGGTCGTCGACCCGCGCGTCACCAAAACGGCGATGCTGGCCGACATCCATCTGCCCCTGCGGCCACGCACCGACATCGTGTTGCTCAACGGCATCATGAAATTGTTGATCGATGAAGGGCTCATCGATGAACAGTTCATCGCCGCGCACACCGACGGTTGGGCCGAACTCGTCGAACACCTCGAGCCGTACACGGTCGAGATGGTCATCGAGCAGTGCGGTATCGATGAGCAGGCGTTTCGGCGCACGGCGCTGGCTTTCGGTCGCGCCGAACGCGGTTTGATCGCCTGGACGATGGGGGTCAACCACTCGATTCAGGGAACCGAAACGGTGGCGGTGATCAACACGCTGTGCGCCATCACCGGCAATCTCGGCCGAGCGGGAGCGTCGGCGTTCTCGATCACCGGGCAATGCAACGCGATGGGAACACGCGAGACCGGGTTCACCGCCTCGATGCCCGGTTATCGCGCCTACGACGACATCGCCGCCCGCCAAGAACTCGCCGCGCTGTGGGGTGTCGACGAAGCCCGCCTGCCCCGCGAGCGAGGCAAGGCCTACCCCGACATCATCGAGGGCGTCATCGCCGGTCGGATCAAGGCGCTGTGGATCATCGGCACCAACCCGGTGGTGTCGTACCCCAACCGCGAACTGTTGGAGCATGCGCTCAACCGGTTGGAGCTGCTGGTCGTGCAGGACGGTTTCGAGACGCCGACAACCGAGCGGGCGCAGATCACGCTCCCGGCGGCAATTTGGGGTGAGAAGGACGGCACATTCACCAACTCCGAGCGCAGGGTGTCACGGGTTCGCAAACTCGTCGAACCTCCCGGCGAGGCCAAGGCGGACTTCGACATCTTCCTCGACATCGCCGCTCGTCTCGGGATACGCGACGAGCTGTTCCCCGGGTGGAAAGTGCCCGAAGACGCCTTCGAGGAATGGGCTCGGGTGTCAGCTGGACGGTTGTGTGACTACAGCGCGATCACCTACGAACGCATCGACGCTGCTGGCGGCGTGCAGTGGCCGTGCGGCGCCGAAACGGCTGCGCTCGCCGGCACCCCTCGCCTGTACAGCGATGGCGTGGTCCAGACGCCGAACGGCCGGGTGCGGCTGCATCGGGCAACGCCCAAGCCGTTGAACATTGTGAGGCCGAACTATCCGTTCGTGCTCAACACCGGGCGCACGGTGGAGCATTGGCATACGCGCACCAAGACTGCTCGGGTGGCGATCCTCGATCGTCTGGCACCGTCGGGATGGGTGGAGATGAACCCAATTGACGCCGAGCACCTCGGGTTGCATAGCGGGCAGTCGGTGCGAGTCGCCAGCGAACGTGGGCATATCGATTCGATTCCGTTGCGGGTCACCGGCATCGTGCGTGCTGGCGAGGTGTTCATCCCGTTTCACTTCGATGAGATGTGCGCCAATCGATTGACCGATGCCCAGTTCGATCCGATCAGCCGTGAGCCGAACTACAAACAATGCGCGGTCGGGGTCGAAGCCGCGCTTTGAGCACCGTCCGGGGCGGCACTCGATGCACTCGCGAAGGTCATCGTCTGGACACAGCTGGGAAACATTCGCCGACCAGGGTGAGTGGGTGAGTCTCCCCGATCTAGCCGGCTTTACGGTCGGTATCACCGCCGACCGGCGATGGGAGGAGCAGTCCGAGCTGTTGCGCCGGCGCGGAGCAGAAATCATTCATGGCCCGATGATCAAGACACTGCCGTTGGGCACCGGCGATGATCTGCGGCGGGCGACCGAATCGGTGATCGTGAGACCGCCGCACATTCTCATCGCCAACACAGGTATCGGTATGCGTTCGTGGTTTGCGGCGGCGGAGAGCTGGGGCCTCGGCGAGGCGCTGATCGGCGCCTTATCGGAGGCCGAGATCTTGGCTCGAGGGCCGAAGGCGGCCGGTGCAGTGGTGCAGATGGGCTTGCCGGTAGCGATCCGAGCCGATTCGGAGCGGCTCTCCGAGCTGTGCCAGCTGGCGGTCGAACGCGGTGTTGACGGAAAGCGGATCGCCTTTCAGCGCCACGGCGACGATGCGCCAGAGCTCGTGGCCACCCTTGACGCGGCAGGCGCACTCATCGAGGAGATCCCCGTCTACTTCTGGAAAGTCCCGACGGATCTCGGGCCATCGCTACGGCTCGTGCGGGCGATCGTCGCCGGACGAGTTCACGCCGTGACGTTCACCAGTGCCCCGGCGATTCGCAACATGATGGCGATCGCTCAGGAGCACGACCTTGGCGAGGCGTTGCTCGATGCGTTGCGGGGCGGGGTGGTTGTTGCCTGTGTCGGGCCGGTGTGTGCCGAGGCGGCAGTCGAATCGGGTATGGGTCGGCCGACCGTTCCGGACAAAGCCAGACTCGGCCCGCTGGTGCTGGCGATGGCCGAGGTACTCGTGGAGCAACGAACAGGCTTCAGCGTCGCCGGGCATGCCTTGGAACTGCAAGGCAAGTCGTTGACCCTCGACGGATCGGCGGTGATGCTCAGCGAACGCGAGTACGGGGTGATGCGGTTGCTGCTAGCGAGCAACGGTGCCGTGGTTCCCAAGTCTGAGTTGTTGCGAGTTGTCTGGGGCGAAGCCAGCGCCGACACGCATGTGGTCGAGGTGACGGTGGGGCGCCTTCGTCGGCGGCTCGGTGTGATCGGGGAGGCAATCATCGCCGTGCCCCGCCGCGGTTACAGGCTTGACGCCGCTGTGGCCGGGCGAACGCCAGACATTCTGTAATTCTCAGACGTCGGATGCGTACGCCTGAGGATTACAGAACACGGCGATTACCAGCACGACAGACGATCAGCGCAGGCGACACCAGCGAGAGGGAGATGGTTAAAACGAACCTCAGCGGTTCCGGCGACACCGCAGGACGACGTCATCGACATGATGGGTGCTGGCCCCACTTGGGCGCGGGCGGGTCTCGTGGGTCTCGATCGTCCAGTCCTCGCAGGCCGCGATGACCGCGGCGAAATCGTCGATTCGGACAAACGCATCGGCATCGAAAGCCCGGCTATGGGCGTCGACATCGATCGCGGTTCGCATCGGTTCGAGGTCGTGGCCAACGACGAGCAGCGTGCCGCCGGGAGCGACGGCAGCACGCGCGTTTTGGATGGCCCGATTGTCCGGGGTGCGCGGAATCGACGCATAGTGGGCGCACACCAGGTCGTACGACGCCTGCTCAAACGGGTCGAGCGCGTTCGCGTCGGCGGCTAAACAGCGCAGGTTGAGCCTGCGCCTTTGGGCTTCGCCTGCGACGCGATCAAGACCGCGTTGGGAGATGTCATTGGCCGTCACAGCCCACCCTTGTTCAGCTAGCCAGACGGCGTCGCCGCCCTCTCCGGCTCCGATGTCCAGCGCTCGGCCTGGCGCCATTCCGCTGATCTCGTTGACCAGCGAGCCGTTGGGGTTTCCGCTCCACAACTGCTCACCGCTATACCGATGGTCCCAATCAAGCGCATTGCCGCTCGACTGTGCCTGGTCTCGGAGGTCTTCGGCCGCGAGGCTGGAAGCGGCCATTGCGCCGACCATGCTGCCGTTGGCGGCGGCATGGAGCACCTGCTGGCCGGGATTGATCATGTTCCCACAGGCGTACAGTCCAGGGATGGCGGTTTCGCCCATGGCGTCGGTTTCGACGATCGTGCCAAGGCCGCTGACATGTGCCGCCACTTGGATTCCTAACGGGATGAACGGTTCGATGCGCGCCCGGAACGGAGCTCCAATGACGACCACGTCGGTATCGAGATGCCGTCCATCGGCCAGTTCGAGCGCGCTCACCAAGCCGTCATCGCCCGTGACGACCCGCTTCGCACCGGCTTCGAGGATGGGAACGCCGCTGGCACGAAGAACTGCGAGTTCGGCGTTCGCCGGGTCGACGCTGTCGAGCACCAGGGTATATCGGGCGCTCAAATGGCTGAACAGTGTCGCCGCGTGTAATCCCATCGGGTGGGTGACGATGTGGGCGATGCGCTGGTCGCGGACCTCGAATCCGTGGCAGAACGGGCAATGGATGACCCCGCGGCCCCACTGTTCGGCGACGCCGTCAATGTCGGGCAGTTCGTCGACGAGACCGGTGGCCGCAATCACACGACGGGCGGTGACCCGATGGCCGCCGGTCAGCGACACATGGAACCTGCCTTCATCGCCTTGGGCCACCTCGACGGCCCGACCGGCGAGCACCTCCCCGCCGTAGCTACGGATCTCCTCGCGTGCAATGCCGAGGAACTCCGCAGGCGCGAGCCCCTCGTGGCCGAGATAGCCGTGCATGTGCGCAGCTGGCGCATTACGGGGTTCCCCGGAATCGATGACGATGACCGAGCGGCGTTGGCGGGCAATTTGCAGTGCTGCGGCCAAGCCAGCAGCGGAACCCCCGATGACCGCGACGTCGCAATGACGCTCGATGACGTTGCGTGAAGAAGCACTCATGCGCCTAACATACGGGACCTGGCGAATAACGCGTGACATCTTGCGGAATTCGCAAGGAGGAACGGAAGGGAAAGATGATGACAGGACCGAACGACGTCGAGCAATTGGTCCGCGAGAGGTTGCGAAGCCTGCGTCATACGCTCGGGCTGTCACTTGACGAACTTGCCGAACGGACCAACCTCAGTTCATCGACCATCAGCCGGATCGAGACCGGGAAGCGCACGATCAGCCTCGATGTCCTCGTGCCCCTCGCCCGAGGGCTGCAAGTCGATATCGAGTCACTCGTCGGGGTGGACACGCACGATGACGTCGTGATTCGACCTGCACCGAGCCACGCGCAGGGCCACACGGTCTGGCCGTTGAGTCGGCCCACCAGCAACACCGTGGCGTTGAAGATGCGTATCGAGCCGACGCTTGTGGTACCCGACCGACGGGTGCATCCCGGTCACGACTGGTTTGTCGTCATCGAGGGACGGGTCATGCTCGTGCTTGGAGATCGCGAGATTGTGGTGGAAACCGGCGAAGCGGCCGAGTTCGCCACCATGACACCGCACACGCTGATGGCCATCGACGATCCAGCCGAAGTGATCATGATCTTCGACCGCGATGGCCAACTGGCCCACGGCCACCACCGCAACGACCCGCCAATGGTCGGCTAGCGCGAGGCCAGCGAATCGACAGCTGCACCGTCGCGCTCTCTCAGATCGCGTGGTCGTGGCGGTGGTGCAGGTCGGGGACGTGCGGGTGGGCGTGTACGAGCGCCTCATGGCGGTGCGCATGCTGGTGCCGTACCGTCGCACCTTCGGCATGGACGTGATCGTGATGGCCATCGTCGTGCACGTGTTCGTGATCGTGCTCGATCGGCTCATGGGAATGGTCGTGATCGTGCTCGCTGCGCAGCACGAAGCTGACCCCGACTGCGGCGATCAGCAACGAGACCACTTCGCGCGTCGTCACCGGGTCGGTGAACACCGTCCAGGCCACGAGGGCACCGACAAATGGTGCCGTCGCGAACACCAGTTGCCCGCGTGCCGCCCCGAGGTCGCGGGCACCCGCCACCCACAACGTGATCGACATCCCGTATCCGAAGCCGCCGACCACCAACGCGGCGATGATCGGCCAACCGGCGGGGGCCCCATCGATGAGGAGACCAATGGTCAGATTTGCACCACCGGCGATCAGGCCCTTGACGAGGGTGATGTGCGAGGGGGCAAGTTCGTCGAGGTTGGCGGTGACGCAATTATCCACGCCCCAACACAGGCACGCGGCGGCGATCAGCAACGCTCCCCAGCGAAGGTCCGCATCGCCTGACCACCCCAAGACGATCCCGGCGATCACGACGAGCACCGTGCCGGACACGACCCGAGGGCCGATGTGCTCGCGGAACACGAAGTAGGCGAGCACCGTCGTGAACACGAGTTCGAGGTTGAGCAGCAACGATGCCGTCGCAGCTGGGGCGTGACTGAGCCCGGCAGCGAGGAACACAGGGCCGACCGCACCGCCGAGAACCACAGCGGTGGCCAATCGAGGTGCTCCACGCACGATGGCGCGCCTTGTCGTACGCACCCGCCCGACGACGGGAAGCACGGCAATCGCGGCACCGAGATACAACAACCCCGCCAAGGTGAACGCACCCATATCGCCAGCGAGACGCGACGCCGCCGGAGCGGAGATACCGAAGAGCACTGCTGCCAGTGAGCATCGAATCACCCCGCGCCGATTCATCGCGGTGCTCCAGTGAGGTCAGCTCGGCGGGTCACCTTCCTAGTCTGCCCGCTTGCGGCGGCGAGGCAGGAAAATCGGTCATCGTGCCGTCCAGCCGCTGTCGATCACCATAATCTGCCCCGTCATCGCCGCGCTTGCATCTGACACGAGGAACAGCAGCGCCCCGACGAGATCTTCCGCTTCGGCATGGCGGGCGAGCATCTCGCCGCGGCTGATCCACGCTTCCGCCTTCGGATTGTCGAACAGCGCTGCGGTCATCTCGCTGCGGAAGAATCCGGGCGCGAGGCAATTGATGCGAATGCCATGGCGGCTCCACTGGGCGGCAAGTTCACGTGTCAGGGCGTGGAGGGCACCCTTGCTTGCGGCGTACGACGCTTGTGGAAACCGACCGATACCGACCTCGCCGGCAATTGACCCGACATGCACGATGCAGCCCCGACCTGCCGCCAACATGTCGGGATAGACCAGCTGCGAGAGCACGAACGGCGCCGTCACATTGACCGCAAAGGTGCCGGCAATCTGTTCGATCGACTCCGCCTCGGCCCCGCTCGCCGTTGCCCCGCGCGCCGCAGCGTTGATCAGCGTGTCGATCGGACCGATCGCCCGTTTCGCTTCAGCGACGACCGACGCCAGCGACGCGGCATCACTCAAGTCGGCGCTGATCGCTACCGCCCCGGCAAGCTCGGCACCCAACTGATCGAGCCTGTCGCGCCGCCGGGCGACAAGCGCGACTCGTGCCCCTGCGGCGCACAAGGCGCGGGCAAAGGCCTCGCCGAGGCCCGAAGAGGCCCCGGTGAGCAACACCGAGCGATCGGTCATATCGACGGAAAGACCGATCGGCGACGGTTCCGTGGCAGCGTCAGTGTTCATCTCTGGGAGCGTACGCGAACGTATTGTGGCGGACGGCGCAGCGTCATCGCGATGCCCTTATGCCGGGTCGAGTTCATAGAACTGGCGCGCCCACTTGCGCAGCGCCCCGTAGGGCTTGGCGTCTTGTTGGGCGAAGGCAGGCGTCTCGATATAGATCTGATAACGCCAGATCTCCAGGTCGTCCCATAAAGTCGTCAGGAATTGCTTCTCGGCCCGCTCGCGATAGTGATCGGGAATCGCCACCGCATCATCGTCGGCGTCGCGCGGCCACCAGATCGAGTAGAACAGGTCCGACGTCTCGTCGTCGATCGGCGTGGTGAAAAAGATCAAGCGATAGTGGTAGGAGCCCTCGAAGATGGAGAACGCTCCACCGACGCCACACGACACCGAATGGTTCTTCAACGCCATCCGTTCGCCACCATCTTCGGTTGGGATCGGGAACCCGCTCAGCGCCCGATAGAACGGTCCGTCGACCTCCCAATGCAGCAGGCGTGGCGTGACGGTGGCGCGGTGTACGTGTTCGAAATGCACCGTGTCGGGCGCATTTTCGAGCGTGATCTGCGGATGCACCGGTTCTCGTTCGTACTTCACCGACGCCTCAGGGTAGGCCCGGTAGTACAGGCTGGGATCGCTCGGCATGTGCTCGATGGCGGTGAACAAGTTGGGCATTTGCCAACGCGGCGGACCGCCAGCTGGGTCGTGCCAGACAAAGATGCACTCGTGCTGCTCGATGACATGCCAGCGGCCGAGACTGTGGGAAACGTTGGGACGGTTCTCGTAGGGGATGAATCGATTGACGCCGTCGGGTCCATACCCCCAGCCGTGGTACGGGCAGACGATGCAGTCGTCCTTGACCTTGCCACCGTGGCCGAGGTTGGCACCGAGATGCGGGCAGTGTGCGTCGAGAACATGCAGGGCACCCTGCTCGGTTCGGTAGGCGACCATATGGCGACCGAAATAGTTGAGTGGCTTGACGCGACCCGGGGCGATCTCTGCGCTCCAAGCGACCATAAACCAACCGGTTGGTTTCCACGTGAACGGCACCTTCATACGCGCCGACTGTAGTCGCTTGACGGAAGCGTCAAGTTACGGAGCGGTCAGCGGCGACGTAGCAGGCGGCCGGGACGAGCGCCGGTATCGCGGCCGTGACGGCGCGTGATCTGACCGGCGACGACGGTCGCGTCGTATCCGCTAGCCGCCTGCATCAGGCGTGTCCCGCCCGCCGGAAGATCGTGAACTGCGACGGGCATGCCGAGCGACAGCCGTTCAACGTCGATCACGTTCAGATCGGCGCGCAGGCCAACGGCAATTCGCCCTCGGTCGGCCAAGCCATAGAGGTCGGCGGGCTGGGAGGTGAGCCTGCGCACAAGGTCGGTCAGTTCGAACCTTGGGCCACGGTGGCGATCGCGGGCCCAATGGGTCAGCAGGTACGAGGGCATCGAGGCGTCGCAAATGAACGCACAATGAGCGCCACCGTCGCCGAGCGATACCAGAACACCTGGGTCACTGAGCTGCTCATGGATCGACGTTTGGTCGCCGGAGACGTAGTTGTAGAGCGGGTAGCAGAGCAGTGTGCCGTCGGCGAGCAAGGCGTCGTAGGCAACCTCCTCGATGCTCTCGCCGCGGCGAGCCGCGATAGCCCCGAGCGTCTGTTCCGGCGGCTGTTCGTAGTCGGGATTATCCCCCGAAAGCACGTAGCACTGCGCCAGGACGATGCCCAGGAAGCGCATCTCGGCGGCCATAACGTTGTTGTCGATCTGATCCTCCTCGCCAAGAATTGCGGCACGCAACGCCGGATCGCGCAGCAGCTGCATGCGCTCGCCAAGTTGGAGGTGAGCAACCGTGCGATACGAGGGGCGGGCGATGAACGGATGACGGATGTCCCATCCGTACAACACCGCTGCCGAGCGGGCTGCAACCAACGGCACCACATTGGCGCCGCTGGCGCGCCAGCGAGCAGCCTCGGCGGCTTCGGCGCGCCACCGATCGGGGTTGTCGTGGGCCTGCAGCATGATGAAGGTCACGGTCAGCCCGGTGCGTTGCGCCAGTCGACCCATCCATGCCACCTCACCGGCGACGGTGGTTTTGTCATCGCTGCGGGCCAGGCCCGCCGGGGCCACCTCGAACACGCACCCTCCGCCTTCGGCGACCGCGTCCCCGAGCACCTGCAGTTCGTGTTCAAGGGCAAACGTTCCTGGCACCGGGGTGCCGTCGAGGGATCGGTGGCCGAACGTGCGCGAGGTGGTGAAACCGAACGCCCCGGCCTCGATCGCCTCGCGGACGATGCGTGCCATCTCGCTCAAGTCGCCGTCAGCGTAGAGGCGCACCGATCCGTGGGGCACGTGCGTGCCGACATCGACCGACCAGCGCCGACCTTCGAGCACGTCGAGGTACTCGGGGAAGGTTTCCCAGTTCCACTCGATACCTTCGGCCAGCGCTGCACCGGGGATGTCCTCAACGCCCTCCATCAGTTCGATCAAGACCTGCTCGCTACCGGGGCGCACCGGTGCGAACCCGACGCCGCAGTTGCCCATCAGCACTGTGGTCACGCCGTGACCGGTGACCGGGTCGAGCAGGTCATCCCAGGTTGCCTGCCCGTCGAAGTGGGTATGTACATCGACGAAACCCGGTGTCACGATGCGCCCGGTGGCATCGAGTATCTCGGTCGCTTCATCGGCATCGGCAACGAGGTCGGCACCGATCGCCACGATCAGTCCGTCGCGCACGCCGACGTCGCCGGCAAACGCCGGTTCGCCGCTGCCATCGAGCACCTGCCCGCCGGTCACGATCAGATCGAATCTGGGTACGTCGATCTTCATCTGCGATCTCCTCCCGAACTTGACGGATACGTCAACTGGGACAGGCTAGCCGACGCTTGAGGCACGGCCGATGCGGAGACGGTGGATCGCCGACAACTACGGTGTGGCTGATGCCGAGCGCGACCACCACCGTCAATCGCGGGTCGCGACCACGAGGTCCGCTGGTGCTTTCACACCACGGCGATGGTGGCCGACTACGAACGAACGCGCAACGCCCTGGTCCATCTCGTTGGCCTGCGCGTGTTGGAGGACAGTCGGATTGAAGATCCAGCGATCGGACGCCGTGGTGGGATGGCGTGGCTTGGCGACAATGTCATCGAGATCGGCGAACCGATCGTCGCCGATGGTGCCGTCGACCGATTCGTCAAGCGCTTCGGATCGCATATGAGCTCGATTGCCGTGCAGGTGGCCGACATCGATGCCACGGTGGCGTTCCTCGCCGAGCACGGCGTGCGCATCGCTTCACGCATCGACGGCCACATCGTGTTTACCCATCCCGCCGACACCGTCGGCGTGGTGATCGAGTGGTTCGGTAGCGAAGAACCTCTCGATCCGCGCTTTGGTGGCCATCTCCCGCCGCCGATCGCCGATCCAGTGCTGCACGTCAAGCGGATGGCGTTCGCAGGCGCGATGGTGCACGACCCGCTGACGGCAGCCGATCGTCTGGCCGAGCTATTTGGGTGTGGCATCGCGTTCGTCAACGCCGACGCCCGACCGGGGTCGCCCGTCGCCGGAGTGTCGATGGGCGATATTCCGCTGATGCTCTATCCGATACCCGCGCCGCAGGACAGCGAGCGCCTGTGGGGTTGGAACTACGAACGCCCGCAGACTTGCAACGTCGGCATCGAGGTCGGCGACCTCGACGCAGCCCGTTCCGAACTCGCCGCGGCCGGGGTGCCGATCCATCGCGATGGCATCGATCACCTCGTGATCGCCCCGCACATCACCGGGGGCGTCACCCTCGTCGTCGTCTGACAGGCTGATGAGGGGACGGCACCGCATGGGAATTCTGGACGGACAGGTGGCGATCGTCACCGGGGGCGGGCAAGGCATCGGACGCGGAGTAGCCCTCGCGGCCGCCAAAGAAGGGGCGAAGGTGGCGGTGCTGGGACGGACGGTGTCGAAGTGCGATGGCGTCGTCGCCGAGATCGTCGAGTCCGGCGGCACGGCGATCGCAATCGAATGCGACGTCGAGCACCGCGAGCAGATCGAGGCGTCCGTCGAGCGCGTCGTCGCGCAATGGGGTCGACTCGACCTGTTGGTCAACAACGCGCAGTCGATGTTCTATGCGTCGATCCGCAAGCTCACCGACGAACAGGTGGAGGCGATGTGGCGCTCCGGTCCGATGGCCGCCTTTCGGTTCATGCAGGTCTGTTTCGGGTACCTGCGCGAGTCCAAGGGTTGTGTCGTCAACATGGGTTCGGGCTCGGGCATTATGCCGGCAGCGGCGATGTCCGGTTACGCGATGGCCAAAGAAGCGGAGCGCACGCTGAGCCGGGTGGGAGCGATCGAGTGGGGCCACTTCGGCATTCGCGTCAACTCGATCTGCCCGCTGGCCGACTCTCCGGGGGCGGTCGGCTTCGACGGATCGACCGGTGCCTACGATGAGGTGACCGCGCGCATCCCGCTCGGCCACTGGGGCGATGCCGAACTCGACATCGGCCGCGGCGTGGTGTATCTCGCCGGCCCCGACGGCAGATATATCACCGGCACCACGCTGATGATCGACGGAGGCTTTAACTACCTTCGCTGAGTCTTGGCGGTCGTCGGTTCTGTCGCTGTGGCATCACAGGACTCGATCGCAGTGGCGGTCGTCATATCTGCGCATAACTGCCGCGACGGGATTTGGCGGCTTCAAATCCCTTCGCTGAGCCTGGCGACGATCGAGGGTGCGAAGACGGCATCGGAGCGGTCGCGCTGACCCAGGGTGGCTGACGCGGCGGGCGCCCAGTTGCCTGGCTGGAGCGGGTCGGTACGCGACCAGTCGAACACGCAGACGCGACCGGCGATCCGCCACTCCCCGTGCCGTCGCTCGAAGTCGTCGACATAGCGCAGCCCGACAACGAAGTCTCGCTGTGGCTTCGATCTGCTCTCGCGCAGGCGGTGGTGGGCGATGAGGTAGCTCTCGGCACGAGCGGTGTCGCCGTGCACGTCGACGAGAAGGTTGCCGATGAAATGCATCGTCGACTCGAAGCGCGGCAGGCCGTTCTTGACGTAGGCGATGAAGTCGTCGATCCCACCGCGGAAGTCGCCGTGATCGTCGATGGCATCGGGGTGGTAGCAGCTGCGCACGAGGTCGTAATCGCAGCGATCGATACCGCGGCAATAGCGGTAGATCACCTCGCTGATCTCCTGCTGGTCGGCGACACGGCTCAGGCGATCAAAGTTGGTTGCTGCGCTGGTCATCGTGCCGCCACGGTGAGATTACTTCCGGCGTGCGAATCGCCGTGGACGCCGACGATCGTGCCACCCGCAAGCGAGTCGTCGACGTCGAGCACCATGCCGCATTGAGCGGCGCAGATGCGGCAAAAGGCGCGCGCCTCGTGGGTCACGCGTCGGCTCCGACGTTGGAGCGATCGACGGCTCCGGGTTCGTAGGCGAGCACCGTGTCGGTGCCGTTGGCGCCGTCCGTGTCGATGGCGGCGAACGCGCCGATCGCGTGCATCAGTCGGTGGCCGCCGAGGAACGTCGAGCACAGGTAGGCCATCTCGATGATCTCGGCCGTGGTGAATACCTTGGCCAGGGAGCGGAAGGTGTCATCGTCGATCGCGTGATGGTCGTTGGCCAGTTGGTCGAAGAACTGCATCGCAGCGAACTCGCGCGGCGTGAAGCGAGATGCGTCAGGCGAGATCAGGCAGGCGACGTCGTCGTCGGAGATCGAGTCGTCCTTGCGCGATGCCGAACACGGGGCACACATCGCAGTCTGCGCGCTGTGCAATCGCAACAGTTCCACCAGGCGCGGTTCAAGCACGCCTTTGCGAAACGTCGCCTCATAGGCGCGGTGCATCGCCGTCGTCGCCGCCGTGCTGTACGCCATGATCTGCATCGGCACGATGGTGGTGTACATGCCCGTGGCGGCTCCGGCTTCCATCATCGCCCGCGTCTCGGCGGGAAGGTCGTCGAATGGGATCGGTTCGATGCGAGCCATCGCTTCCCTCTTTCGTGTCGAGTGCATCCCCGAGCCGCCTTGGCCGGGAACTCGACACGTGTGTCAAAGTACACCCCGGCCGCAGTTGACGAAAGTGTCAGCTTTGGGATGTGGAGGAACGCGGTTGCTCGTCGTCCGCAACAAGGTTCTCGATCCGACAGCCCGGAGTCGCTCGTCTGGCCCGAGGTACACGTCGACGACTACGAGATCGCCAGCGCCGCACGACGTGCCTGGTGGGCCGCTGCGACACTCAGACATTCTGTAATTCTCAGACGTCGGATGCGTACGCCTGAGGATTACAGAATATTGTGATTCCAACACGACAGACGATCAGAACGCAATCTCGATGATCTATTGGCTCGGATGGAGGGTTCTGATCGTGGGTGCCCCTCTCGGCCATCGCCGGGCGGGATCACCGTCCATCTCGTAGATCAGCATGTATCGATGCGGCGTCTGCTGCGGATCTTCGAGAAGGTGAATCGGAGGTAGCGGTCGTAGGTCTCGAACCCGATACGACGGTAGACCGCAAAGCCAGCCTCGCTGGCCTGCAGGGTCACCGTGCGGGCGCCGCGGACGAAGAGCTCGTTGGCAACCCACGCCGTCGTCGCCGCACCGATACCTCGTCCGCGGAATTCGGCAGGCGTCGCCACGTAATAGATCCCACCGGTCTCTCCGTCGAGCACGCCAGCGGCAACGCCCATTGGAATTCCGTCGCGTGAGGCGATCGCCCACATCGTGTCTGGCGCCCGGTAGCTGTCCTGGGCCTCTAGAAGATACGCCATCCCGGGCAGGCTGTAGCCGCGCTCGGCAAGGTCACCGAAGGTCGACGCTTCGCCGTCGTCGCTGACCAGCGCGACCTCGAAACCGTGGTCGCAGCGAAGCGGAGAGCGGGCCACCATCGCCGGTGCTAGGTGTTCGTTCGGCGTCCCGCCGCGATCGACAGCGGCATCGGCGAGCCCGCGCCGACTTTCGGGAACCCACAGCACGAACGCCCGATCATGGTCGGCGAAGAAGTTGGTGGCGTCATCCAAAACGGCGTCGGCCGACACGTCGTGGTCGGTCGGCACCACCGCGTTGACGTACCCATTGGGCAACTCGATAACACCTGCTATCGCCGTGCACCCCCGAAGGTGCGCCACTGATCCTCGTCGTCCGGCTATTCGGGCTACCGCTGCCGCCAGGTTTTGCGCCCCGGCGACGCGAACATCCATTACAGCTACTGTTCCACGCTCGGACCCCACCACGGTCGCAACGGGGGTAGGTCCGTACGCCTCGGGTTGGGGGGCAGCGCTTCACCATCGTCGCCATCTTCGTTCCAGCGGCGGCCGTACTGATCGGGGATCGAGCCCCATCCCCAATAGGGCACCGGGGCTGGAAGAGCAGTTGCGTCCAACCCGACGGCCTCCAGCGGATCGATCAACGCCTCCCCGACTGTGCAGAGATGTGTCCAATCGTCGCCAAGGTCAAACACGTACAGAAATTGTTGTCCGGGTTTGAGCATCGACAGCTTGGTTGTGCGGATCGGCAATATCTCTTCGTCGTCGTCCCAATCAGGGTCCGGCTGCGCGACACGCATCGAACCAGCCTCGAACGTCGCGCCGGGCGGGAACAGCTGGAACTCATGGAGATGGGCCCGATCCCATCGGGCGAAGGCGTCGTCGATAGCCACGGCCAACCGCTCAAAGGTGTGTTGCTTCGAGGCGGCAAAGACTCGGCCAGGGCGGGGCCACAGGGTCGTGCCGCGACCCTCGATCAGTTCAACAGAAATCGACAACCACGTAGCACGAGAAGCCATGCACCATCGTGCCACGTGACCGAACTAGACGGGCGCAAACTGTTCGGCGACGGCCCACAGCCCGAGGGCCGGGTTGGCGATGTAGGTGAACGGTTCGTTCGCCGAGCTCGTCGGTGACCTCCTGGCGACCCGTCTCTTCATGCAACAACGCCGGGATGCCGCGGGTGTGGTGCTTGAGGAACCGCTGCAATTCGTCGGCGGTCGCCCGCGGCGCGCTGTGGCGCAAACCCCGACCCGCCCGCCACGCGATCCGCCCGCTCATAGTGCTCCTGTCTGTGCCGCCAAGGGGCCACCGTCGAATCTTGACTCGCGCTCGCGCAAGATGGCGCACAGCGTCTCGTTGTACGGGGTGTCGATATGTACTTCGCGGCCGAGATCGACCACCGCGCCGTTGATCACGTCGACCTCGGAACGACGGCGGGCCAGGTGGTCGAGGCGCATCGATGGGCTGGCGTTGGGAATGGTGGCGGAGAACTCCGACACGTACGTCAACGGGTCGGCGAACGAGAACTGCACACCCTTAGCGATGCCAACCTGCCATGCCTCTGCGGCGCAGCCGAGAGCAACGGCCCAGGCCTGTGGGTTGGCCATCAGTTCGCCCACGGTCAGGTCGAAGGCCGCTGTCGGAGCGCTGAGCGTGACGTTGCAGACGAACTTCTCCCAGATCATCGCCTGGACATCGGCAAAACCCTTGACGTTGAACCCGGCGTCGCGCCACAGGGCTTCGATGCGTTGCAGCCGATCGGTGAACCCGCCGTGCATCTCGCCGATGCGAATCAGCCGCATGCCGTGATGGTGGACGTGACCAGGCATTGGAACAGATGATCCAAAGCCCTCGGCGATGCCGATCATCACATGCCTTTCTGGGATGTGGGTGGCGAGGCGTTCAGCCGCGCCTAACCCGTTTTGGAAGGCCATGACAACATCATCAGGGCGTAACAGGGGGACGATCTGGGCGGCGACAGTCGTCACCGCCTGGGCCTTTGTGCCGATCAGCCACAGGTCGCAGGCACCGGCTTGGGCGACGGTGGTACCGCCCTGAATGCCTTGTTCGATCGCCGTGCCACTCGCTCCGGTCAGATGCAGGCCGTTGCCGACGATGGCGGCGACGTGCTCGCTCCAGATGTCGATGGCCCACACGTCGTGGCCGGCGCGGTGCAGCATCCCGGCGTACACCGAGCCCATGGCCCCCGTACCGACAACCGCGATTCTCATGTTGTGGCGGTCTCGGTCTCGGTCTCGGGCTCGATGCGCTCGAGAAATTGTTCGACGATCACCGCGGTGCCTAGGTGTCCGAGGTCCATGCCGATCGATTGTTCCAGCACCAGGTTTTCGCCGACGGCGTTGATCAGCACGAGCAACTCGAGCAACGGAATTCCGCCGGACTCGACGGCACTGCGGTCGACCCGGTCGGCGATAAGTTCGAACTGAGCTGATCGAAATGCCTCGGAGTAGGCGGCGAGTTCGGTGCGAATGACCTTGCGATGATTGGCCAACGACATGAATTCGAGCACCAACCCGGTTCGGGCGTTGTTTCTGACCAGCTCCCAGACGGCATGCAACGGCCGCGATGATGACGTCAGCAACCGCCGTTGCCGTTCAAGACCTTGATCGACTCGGCGGCGAAGAATCTCGAGAAACAACTCGTCGAGCGTGCCGAAGTAGTAATGCACAAGGGCCGCAGTGACCCCGGCATCTTTGGCGATGCGGCGCGAGCTGACTGCGGCATAACCATCGTTGACCATGATCGTTTCCGTCACGTTCAGGATGCGAGCGCGCGTCTGCGAGCTCTCGGTGCCCATGCGTCGTTGCGATGTTGCCATGCTGTCATTCTTCTCGCGGGTGCCTGTCGGCTTTGACGACCTCGTCGGATCAAGGCTAAACGGTTGTTCAGCGGATGAGGTCGTGGGAGACATCGTCGTGCGCAATCAATCGTCAAAGCGAACCTTGCGTGCTTCGGAGCGCATCGCTTCGGCATCCGCCTCGAGCAGCCATCCGTCGGCGATCAACTCGCCGAGCCGACGTTCGAAGACGTCGACGTAGGTTGGCGCGTTGGCGTACAAACGCTTCAGCTTGGCGGCGTCAACGGCTGGTCATTGCCGACGGTCACCTAACACGGCTTGCCGTCCGGTGTGTCAGCGGGTTGGCCTGGTATGCGGAGTGCGGAACGTCGAGTTGTGCGAAGCGGACACCACCGACGGTGTTGCCGTGGTCGTCGACGGCGAAGTAGCCGTCGGCGGCCACTTCGAGGCGGGCCGCACGAGGCTCGCCGCCGCGCTCTTCGTTCCGCATGAGGCTCGACGCTGCTGTGGTCGTACTGCCACGAAGGCGTGATGGCTGGGCCGCAGAATGTCCGTTGTCGGATCGGATCGATTAGGACTGGCGGACCGGCCCGAGCGGATCCCAAAAGCCCATCGAGATCGAACCGAGGTCGAGCGCCTCGTGAAGGAGCATCTCGCCCGACACGGTGCGAGCGGCCATCTCGGCCATCACCGCCGCTGGGTCGCCGTCCACCTCGTAGATCAGCATGTAGCGGTGCTGTGCCTGTTCGGGGCTGGCGCCAGCGTCTGCTTCGCCGTCGGGGAGTTCGATCGGGTGCAGCTTGAAACGTTGCGCCGACACCATGCCGGGCACCTTGAGGACGTCCGCGATGTGAACGTGTTCATACCATTCGTTGAATTCGTGCTCCTTGCCGGCAGTGGGGTTGGAAAGGACCACGAATTTGGTGAGCGCTGACATGGCCGAACAGTAGATCACGCCGGGCGAAGCTGCCGTTACTTGGCTGTCGATAGGCTCCACGAACCGTGCAACGAGAGGGTCCGATGTGGGTGATGCCAAGGTCTGGATGATTACAGGGGCGAGCCGCGGGATGGGGGTGGCATTCACGAAAGCTGCGCTCGACGCTGGCCACGCGGTGGTGGCGACCGGGCGACGTCCGCAGGAAATCACCGCGCTGATCGGTGCGTCGGATCGCCTGCTTGTCACCGCACTCGACGTCACCAGCGTCGACGATGCGGCGACGGCGACCGCAGCCGCGGTTGGACGGTTTGGTCGGATCGATGTGTTGGTCAACAACGCTGGCGCCTCGTTCAAGGGTTTCTTCGAGGAGATGTCCCCGGCACAGGTTGCCCAGCAGTTGGCGGTGAACCTTGTGGGGCCGATGAACGTGACGCGGGCGGTATTGCCGGTGATGCGACGCCAACGGTCGGGCCACCTGATCGCGATCTCATCGGGTGCAGGCCTGCTCGGGTTCCCCTACTCGTCGGTGTACGCCGCGTCGAAAGCCGGATTGGAGGGCTGGATGGGGGCGCTGGCCCAAGAGGTCGAACCGTTCGGTATCGCCACCACGATCGTCAATCCAGGGTTCTTCCGCACTGGGCTGGCCAGCCCAGAGTCACTCGTCTGGCCCGAGGTGCACGTCGACGACTACGAGATCGCCAGCGCCGCACAGCGCGCCTGGTGGTCCGACGTCGACGGAACCCAGGCCGGGGATCCGGGCAAGCTCGCCGCCGCGCTCTTGGCCATCGCCGATGAGGTTCCACCGCCGCGGCGCTTTCTCGCTGGCGCTGATGTCATCGCCCTGGCGCAGGACAAGATCAACCAACTCGAGCTCGACATCGAGTCGCACCGCGCACTTTCCGAGTCGTTGCTGTTCGACGAGTAGCACCAGAACATCGCCACGGTTCGAGGCCGGGCTGCATCGTCAATGACGGTGTTCGGCTCACCGCCGGTCGAGTTCAGGCGGCGTAGATTGGGCCCCAATGGGAACACTTCACAGTGACGGCACGTACGAAATCGATGACGAGGACCGCCGCCGGTTTGCCGAGGATGGTTTCGTCCACCTCGCTGGCGTGTTGACCGAGACGGAGGTCGTCGAGATCGAGCTGACCTACGATCGGTTCCTGCGCCGGGAGATCGCTGTGCCAGGCAAGGACTACTGCGACATGGCCGGTGACTACGGCCGCGACCCAGCGGACTTCTCGATCATCAACGTCATGCTGCCACGGCGATATCACCCCGATTGGCAAGGCAACGTGTACGAACGTCGGAGCGCTGATATTGCCAAGCAGCTCTGTGGCGACGGAATGATCATCGATTACGACCAATTGCTCGCCAAGCAACCGCACAAGACCGACGCCGTGTTCGCCTGGCATCAGGACATGGCCTACTGGCCGGCGACGGATGACCGCAGGACGGCGACCTTCTGGCTGGCCGTCGACGATTCGACGATCGAGAACGGATGCATGCGTTTCGTGCCGGCGACCACGCACGAGGATCACCTCCGCCCCCACGCCCCAGTGTTCGGGGGTCGAGGCACGTCGCACGCGTTGGGGACCGATCTCTTAGATTCTGACGAGGTGGTGCCCAAGCCGATCTCGCGTGGCGACTGCACGGTGCACAACGAACGCGTCATGCACGGTTCGGGGGGCAACGAGACCGGCGGGTTCCGGCGGGCGTACATCCTCGCCTATCGGTCACAGGAGACCGTGCAGATCGAACGCCAGCTCGGTTTCACCCACAGCCACAACGACGAGGTTGCCGTGCTCGACGCCGTGGGGGTGACCGGCGAAACGAGCGACGCGCGCGATCAGTGACCGTCGCTGCGCGGCGATTCACCCGGTTGACGTGGCAGCGGCGCGGTCCATTGGCGCCGCAGGGCAGCGATTCGGAACCCAAAGGCGAACACGATGATGGTGATCAGGATCACCGGCGTGAGCGCCTTTGCGTCGTGGGTAACCGCTGCCGCTGCTGATGCCACCGTTGCCGGTATCGCGTACAACCCGCTCTCGGTTCGAAACACCAGCGGAACATCGCGAGCGAGTACGTCGCGCAGCACCCCGCCGCCGACGGCACTGATCGCACCAAGCAGCACTGCTGCCCACCATCCGAGCCCCGCATCGAGCGTTCGCACGGCACCGGTGACCGCGAACAGACTCAGACCTGCCGCATCGAACACGAGCACCTGGCGTTCCACACGGAGCACCGCGCCGTGAGCGGCCATCACCACCAACGACGCAACGGCCGGCAACAGCAACGGCACTGGAGAACGCAACGCAAGCGGCGGGCTGACGCCAATCAGAGTGTCACGCAACATGCCACCGCCGAGGCCCGTTACCCCGGAGAGAACGAGGACGCCGACAAGGTCCATATTCTTACGGGCGGCGAGCGACGCCCCGGACAAGCCGAAGACGAACACACCGAGATAGTCGAACCATCGCAGAATCGCCAGTGACACAACCCCCGATCCTACGGAATCGATCGAGCTGGTAGGCGCAGCGGCGCAGGCCGTTGGCGATGACGCCAGGCGACGCCGAAGCCGAAGCCGAAGCCGAAGCCGAAGCCGATCTTGGCCCACGACCGGGGCTCGCATGGAATCCAATCTTCGGCGCCATGTTCGTAACCGCTACCGGCCTGGCGATGATTATCCCCAACGTCGTCAGTATCGTTGGGCTCATGTCGCTTGGTGCGGCCCTCGGCGCGTCCGCTGAACGACGACTTCAGGTCCGACGCACTCGGACTCAGGCTGGGGGGTCGTCGAACTGCAGGCTGTCGCTGTCGCCAAGTTGGCTCCTCGCCGAACGAAACATTCGAGAAACTTGTGGGCACCTGGAGATGACGCAGCGTCAGGCCCGCGATGATTGCCACTGTATGAAACCTCGCCGAGCACTATTGACTGCCGCGTCAGTGTTGGCGCTGGCGAACTGTGGAAGCACTAGCTCTCCTGCGGCCGAGCCCACACCAGCTGCACCCACTCAACCACCAGCCGCCTCCGCACGTACCGGCACTGCAGCCTTGAGCTTTAGTGCGCCGCTGCTTGGTGGAGGCACCTTTGAAGGCAGCTCCGTTGCTGGAACACCGACCGCCTTCTGGTTCTGGGCTCCTACTTGAAGCGTGTGCAATAGAGAAGCCCCTTCGGTCGAAGAGGCAGCACAAAAGTGGGCCGGCAAGGTCAATTTCATCGGTGTCGCCTGGGCGGGCTCCGACGCCTCATTCCAAGGATTCGTTGACAAGTACAACCTGAGCTTCCCGACGCTCAGCGACGATCCCGGCAACGTCTACCAACACTTCGAGGTACCAGCTCAACCAGCATTCGTCATCGTTGCGGCGGATGGGACCACTCAGGTGTTTCTTGGTGCCGTCGAAGCAGCAGTGTTGGACGATGCCCTGGCGAGCGTCACCGCATAGCCGTGCTTGCCGTCGAAGGCCGGTTTGCCTACAGCCTGCTGCTGGGGATCTTTGCTGCGGTCAACCCGTGTGGCTTCGTGATGCTGCCGACATATCTGATGTACTTTTTGGGTTCTGAAGCCCAACAGACGGGATCGCGGCGCAAGAGCGTCGAACGAGCGCTCGTCGTCAGCGCCGCAACCTCGGCCGGGTTCCTTACCGTCTTCCTGATCGTCGGGACCATCGCTCGGCTCTTCACCGCCACTATTCAGGACAACGCGAAGTACGCGTCGCTGGTCATTGGCCTGCTGCTGATCGTTTTGGGCGGATTCATGCTTGCTGGCTGGAAACCGCCAATTGTGATGCCCCAACTCGGCGGTGGCGAGCAGCGAAAACGCACCGTGCGGTCAATGTTCGGGTTCGGTGTCGCCTACGCAGTTGCGTCGATTGGATGCACCATTGGGTTCTTGATCTCAGCGATTTTCGGGTCCTTCGGCACCAACGGAGTGGCCAGCGGAGTGCTCAGCGTTGTCCTCTACGGTGTAGGGATGGCTTTGGTCGTGACTGCCCTGACGGTGACCTTGGCCTTCGCCAGCGGCGGGTTGCTGAAGGTGTTACGTGGCGGTCTGCGCTTTATGGATCGCGCCGCCGCGTTGTTCATCATTCTCACCGGTGTCTATTTGACCTGGTACTGGTACGGGGCCATCAGCGAACGCAGCGGCGACGCTGTCACCGGCAAAGTCGAGAGTTGGCAAAGCGATTTGACGACCTACCTGCAACGCCAGGGCGTGTGGAAAATCGGCCTCATTCTCGGCCTGGTAGTAGTGGCGGGGATTGGTTACGTCCTGCGCTCCCACCAAAGCTCCCGCGTTGGCGATCGTTAGCACTCAGCCCGGACACGCCGAAGACGAACACGCCGACATAGTCGAACCATCGCAGCAAGACCATCGAGACGACGTTCGATCCTACGGAATCAGGCAACTTCCTCATCGTCGCATTTGTAAATTAGATGACATATCTACTAGATTAGATGATATGTCAACCTTAGCAAAGGCTGTCGTGGTCCTCTCACCTTTTCAGCTCAATCACACCGCTGCGTTCGTAGCGCGGGTCCAGTCGTGACCGCGTTCGTCGAACCCGTCGTCGCCTGGCGCGGCGGCGACGTTGAGGGGCCGTTGGTGGTGCTGTTGCACGGCCGCGGTTCGAACGAGCAGGAGATCGTCGCCCTCGTCGGCCGACGGGGTGCTGGTTGTGATCGGACTTGATGCCGTCGCCACCACGTGGACGCAGGCCGAGGTCGACGCATTCGTCGACGACCTCGCCAACCGTTTCGAAGCGGCCGCCACAGCCGACTGATCCCACCCCCGACACGTACGGTCCCTTCGCATCTGGGTGCAGCGCACCAAGGGCGGAGCTGGCCTGCCCGTCGAACAATAGCCACCACCGGGCAGGGCTTTGTGTTGCCTCTGTCCTGTTGAATCGATATCGACGTCAACATTGGCATTAGACTGCCAGGGCCGCTACACGATGGCATCGGCAGACCATGGTTGACGCTGCCTACTGACAAATCGACGTGACATCCCGGAGGTCCCTATCACATGAACGACGACACGATTGAAGCGTTGCTGCGCCGGGTGCAGCGACTCGAAGACGAGGCGGAGATTCGTCGCCTGGTAATGACCTACGGGCCATGCGCTGACGCCGGCATGGCTGCCGCTGCGGGCCAACTCTGGATCGAAGACGGCGAGTATGACTGGGACGCAACTGGCACGCCCTACATCGGCGGTGCCAGCGTGGAAGCAATGCTGCGGACCGACGCTCATCTTGGCTTGATCGGCGCCGGTGCGGCACACTTCGCCGGGCCGCTGCTGATCAGAGTCAGCGATGACACAGCAACCGCGGTCAACTATTCCCTGATCATGCGCCGCGACGAGCAACGCTTCTACCTGTGGCGCGTCAGCGCGGTGCGTTGGGACCTGGAACGGCTCGACTCGACGTGGCGGGTGCGGCGACGCACGAATCGGCTCCTCGACGAGTCCGGCGCTGGCCGCGACCTGTTTGCCGACACACTGACGCAGCTCGCGAGCGAAGGATCGCTATGACTGGACGACTTGACGGAAAGGTAGCGATCATCACCGGAGCCAGCAGCGGGCTTGGCCCTGTGATGGGGGCGATGTTCGCTCGAGAAGGCGCCAAGGTGCTCTTGGCCGCCCGGCGCGAGGACCTCGTCGCGCAGGCCGCGCACGCCGCTGGCCCGGATGTCATCGGGATGCGCGCTGATGTCACGGTCGAAGCCGACGTCGTCGCGATGGTCGAGAGGGCGGTCAACGAGTTTGGACATGTCGACATCATGTGCAACAACGCCGCCGCACCTGGCCAGGACCTGTGGATTTGGGAACAGACACTCGAGAACTGGAACGCCACGCTGGCCATCGACAGCACTGCGGCCATGCTCTGCACCCGCGAAGTTCTGCGCCAATCGATGCTCGAGCGGCGCTGCGGCGTCATTCTCAACTTCTCGTCGACGGCGGCGTACAACGGGATGGTCCGCAAGAGCCACTACGTGACGGCCAAGGCGTCGCTGCGGGCCTTCACCAAGGCTGTGGCGCTAGAGGTCGGCCAACACGGCATCCGTTGCAACTGCATCGTGCCCGGCAGCATCGACACTGAACTGTGGCGAAACTGGGTCAGGCGTATGGCTAATGAACAGGGTGTCGACTATGAAACTCAGCGCGCCAAGGCTCTTCAAAACGTCGCCTTGCGCGACATCTCATCGAGTGAAGACGTCGCCCGGCTGGCGCTGTTCCTGGCCAGCGATGAAAGTCGCACGATCACCGGCCAATCGATCCCGGTCGACGCCGGTGGAGTCATGCAGGGCTGACACCCAGGCTCAGCCAGCGAACGACGCGGCCGGTTGTGTCGGAATTTCGCGGTCGGCATCACCTGCCAGATCGGCCAGGATCTGACGGTGGGCCGCCTGGCAGCCGATCTCGTTTCGACCGAGAATCACGTCGGTGCGCCCCGCGGCGAGACCCTGCCCGCAACGTTCGAGATCGAGGACGCCATTCGGGTCGCGCAACGCCCATACGAATCCATGACGTTCTTCGCTCGGAAGTTCGACCAGACCAAGCTCGGCAATATCGACGTCGTCGAAGCACTCACGCCCCGGCAGGCCAACCAACGACCCTGAAGTGTCGTAGACCCAGTTGTGATAGGGGCAGGTGAAACGGCGTTCGCAGCCCGAACCCTGGACAACCACGGCCCCGCGATGACGGCAAGCGTTGAGCAAAACCCGCGCTCGTCCGTCGCCGCCGCGCACCACCAGGACAGGTCTGTCGACAAGTTGCAGAGTGAGATAATCGCCTGAATCGGAGATCGCCCTACTTGGCGTCACCAGCAGCGGCGCGGAGAACTATGTGCGAAGTTCGACAGCCTGGATCGCCGGGTCGGTGTAGTTGGCGTTCGGGATTCGTAGCGTCGACGGTGCCATGTCGCCGACGCCGGATTTCCCGGCCGCGTGAATCCGTGGGAGACGTCGCACCGCCGGCGGTGGAATCGGCGTGAACAAGAACTCCATACGATGACCTTTCGAGCCGAAGCGCTAATCGAACGGGTTGAGACGGTTGGCGACGATCCACATTGAAAAATACTGGCTTTGAGCGCCGTAGGCCATGGCCAACGCGACCTTCGCCCCGTCGACTTGATGCTCGCCCGCCTGGCCACGCACCTGGTTTGCCGCCTCTGCAAAGCGCAGCAGGCCGGAGGCACCGATCGGGTTTGTCGACAGCACCCCACCCGAACAGTTGACAGGGAACGAACCACCGAGTTCGGTCGCCCCGGAATCGACCATCCGCCAACCACCGCCCTCGTCGGCGAGGTGGTGGGCTTCCAGCCAGATCGGCTCGTGCCACGAGAAGGGAACGTACAACTCGGCCATGTCGATCTGCTCGCGGGGCCGCGAGATCCCCGCCTGGCGGTACACGTCATCGGCACATGTCAGGCACGCCTGTGGCCTGACCGGATCGCGTCCGGCGAAGCTCCCCGGCTCGCTGCGAGACGACGTCGCCAAGATCCACGCTGGACGGCGGCCTGCCGCTTCAGCAGCACGTGCCCCATCCTCATCGGCGATCACCACAGCACACGCGCCATCCGACGACGGGCACGACTCGAGATAGCGCAACGGGTCCCACATCATGTGCGAAGCGCGAACCGTCTCGATCGAAATGTCTGGGATTCGCAAATGCGCGTACGGATTCTTCAACGCGTTCAAGCGGTCCTTGACCGCGACCTTCCAGCCGATGTGCTCGGGAGCCTTGCTGCGATGAATGTACGAGCGCAGGAACGGCGCAAACGAGCCACCCGCGCCCAACGACGCGCTGCGGCCGCTGCCGAGCGCAAACTGGGCGTTTCCTTCGGACTGCTTCTCGAAGGC
Source organism: uncultured Acidimicrobiaceae bacterium (assembly GCA_963732585.1). Classification (GTDB taxonomy): domain Bacteria; phylum Actinomycetota; class Acidimicrobiia; order Acidimicrobiales; family Ilumatobacteraceae; genus WLMZ01. The sequence continues at coordinate 112,930 of CAVSZY010000002.1, forward strand.
GACCGCAAGCACCGTTCGGTGTTTGCCGGCTTGCACGTGCGACGCGGCGACGATTCCCGTCGTACCGCCCACCGATCCGGCGGTGTGCACCCGAAACATCGGCTTGCCCGTCGCCCCGAGTGCGTCAGCCAGGTACAGCTCGGGTTTCATGACGCCCTCGAACAAGTCCGGAGCCTTACCGAGAATCACGGCATCGATATCGGCCATAGTCAGATGAGCGTCGTCGAGCGCACGGAACACGGCCTCACGGACGAGACCACCGAGCGACACGTCGCGTCGGCGCGACTTGTGATGTGTCTGGCCAACGCCCACGACCGCACAAGCCCTCACGAGTTACCCCCGGTTACGGTCGTCGCGCCTGTCGGCTCGGCGCCCAATACACAGATCAAATTCTGTTGCAGGCACGGCCCGCTGGTGGCGTGGGCCAACGCCCGATTGCCGCCGTTGAAGATGTGTTCGGCGGCGTAACCGATGCGGCACAACCCCGTCGCCATGATCGGGTTCGCCTTCAGCGCGCCTCCCGATGCGTTGACCTGCACCTGGGAACCAAGGCCGAGCACGTGACGTAACAGCAATTCCTCGTGTGAGAACGAGGCCTGCAACTCGCCAACCTCGATCGGCGGACCGTGACCGAGCCCAGCCTCGAGCGCCGCTCGGCGAGTCGATGACGAATCGTCCAGTCGGCGAAACGCCGGGTTGTGACATTCGCTGCGATGGTCAAAGCCGGTGATGTAGGCGGGTCGCGCCACCAGTTGCCGAGCGCGCGGACCGACCGCTAGCACCATCGCCGATGCGCCGTCAGTTATGGGCGGCACGTCGTGGCGACGCAGCGGCTGACGGATATAGGGCTCGGCCAACAGATCCTCTACGCGCCCTTTCCCTCTCGAACGAATCGCCACCTCGGCCATCGCCCGCTCATCAGCGATTCCGGCAGCGATCAGTGCCCGGGCCTGCAGTGCCGCGAAGGTCAGCAGATCAACACCCAGAGGGGCAAGCACGTAGGGATCCATTTCCATGGGATAGATCAGTGTTGGGTCGGCCGTCGAGGATCGGCCCGACCCGGTAACAACGGCAATTTCGATGTCGCCCTCGTGTAAACGCAACCACGCTTCGTACAAGGCCCACGCGCCATCCATCTCCACGTGCGAATCCTGTTTGGGGGGCCACGCTCCGATCGTGTCGAGGTTGAACACAAACGAGAAGGCCTGGCCGGTGATGTAGTCGCACGACCCGAGGCACGTGAAATCGACGTCGGCGCGGGTCAGCCCGAGCGGGGTGAGCGCATCGGTGATCACTTGCATCAGCATCTGTGCTTCCGTCTGATCCGTGCGGCGCTCCATCGGGCTTTGTGCCCAGCCGATCACTGCGATATCGCCACTGGTCATGTTTAGAAGATCCGGTTCACGAGGTCGGGGTCGTCGATGTCTGGCTCACCGTTGGGCATCCAGCCGACAAGACTGCCCGTCGGCCGACCGATGCCACTGAACCCGTCTGCTTCGCCGGGTGACGCCCACACGGCGCTCACCCGCATACCGACACGCAGCGCGGCCGTCGGTAACTCGACGACCTGCTGGTAGGTCATCATCACGTCGCACTCGTCGAGCAGCACGAACACGCAGGCAAATGGCTCGGTTTCGCTCTGTCCCGGGTATTGCACCGGCGTGACCACGACAAAGTTCGTCACCGTGCCGCGGCTGGGCAAGTCGATCTCATCGGGCGGACCGAGCTCGATTCCATCGACTGCGCAGTAGGGCCGGTCGCTGCCGACTGTGATCCGCGTACAGACCGGGCAACGCAGCCCAATGAGGCGGCGCTCGCGGCTTGCATCACGCGCCCGGTCGGCCATCTCCGGCACCGGGTTACGGTAGGAGATCGAGGCGTCGTAGGCCATCATCTCCACCGGTAGGGCCGACGGCCCAAGGTCGTCACCCTCGACGGTTGGCGTCTCCCCTGGAACGAAACAGCAGATGTCGGTGATGTGTCCGATCCGCTTGCCGCGCCAGCGAGGCGCAACCCGCATCCCGTCGAACATCGCCGAATGCGACCCGGCGTCGACGGCGTGCAGCAATGACGTCGTCGCTCCATCGAGGCGCAGATAGGCGAAGGCAAACGGACGGTCGAGCGGATGCTGGACACTCGGCTCCGGCACCCACGTCCACGACTCGACGGATGCCGCCGGGCCGACCTCGACCAACGCGGCGGTCAATGGCGCACCGGTGGCCGGGTTCCACTCCATCGGCGGCACAAGCACCGCTTCGTCGCACGGCGAGGCGAGGATTCGTTTGTCGGCGAGCGCTGTCATAAACGCGCCGATAATCGGGCCGAGCGAACGCTGGTACGGGAACGAGATGGTGCTCTCGATAAACCGCGTCATACGGAAATCTCCGAACTCTTCATCTACTCTCAACCTTAACTGACGCCGACGTCGAAATCAAAGAGAAGGCGGTCTATGCTTCCCGCAGGAGGCACCCCGAATGATGAACCAGCTGTTCCGTCCCATGTATCTGCCCGACCTGTTGATCGCTGCGCTCGAGCGCAACGGCGACCGACCGACTGTATTCCTCGGTGACGAGGTGTTGTCGGCCAACCGGGTGAGCAACGAGGTGAGTCGGTATATCCAGGTGCTGCGCTCCCGGAAGATCGAGCAAGGTAGCGGTATCGCCACGCTCTCTAAGAACCGCGTCGAAGTGCTGTTCTCGATGGGCGCGGTCATGGCTGGCGGCTATCGCAACACCCCGTTGCATCCGTTGGGGTCGATCGACGACCACGCCTACGTGCTCACCGATGGTGGCATCGACACGCTGATCTTCGACCCCTCGTTCGCTGAGCACGTCGCGCTGCTTGCAGCGCAGGTCCCAACGCTCACCCGGCTGTTCTCCTACGGACCTGCCAGCATCGGCGACGATCTCATGAGCCTGGCATCGGAGTTCACCGCGCAGAAGTTGATTCCGCCGACGATCGACGGCGAGAGCGTGTCTGCGCTGGCCTACACGGGCGGCACCACCGGCCGGCCAAAGGGCGTGATGAATACCTACCGAGCCAGCGCTGCGATGGCCCAAATCATGACCACCGAATGGCAGTGGCCAGCCGAGGTCCGCCATCTCATCTGCACCCCGCTCAGCCATGCCGGCTCGTCGCTGTTCGTCCCGATCCTGTTGAACCGCGGGTCGATGTTCGTCCTCCCCGGCTTCGACGCTGGCGCTGTCCTCGCGGCCATCGAACGCCACCGCATCACCTCGGTCATGCTCGTTCCCTCGATGATCTATGCCCTGCTCGATCACCCCAACTTCTCCTCCACCGATCTGTCGAGTCTCGAGACCGTGTTCTACGGCGCCTCGGCGATGTCGCCGACACGGTTGCAGGAGGCAATTCGCAAACTCGGCCCGATATTCTTCCAGTTCTTCGGACAGACCGAATGCCCGATGGTGATCACCGGGCTCCGAAAGGAAGACCACATCGTCGACGATCTGCGCCGCCTGGCCTCGTGTGGCCGCCCGGTTCCCTGGGCGCACGTCGCCCTCCTCGACGAGCACGGCAACGAAGTTCCCCCCGGCCAGCCCGGAGAACTCTGCGTGCGCGGACCGCTGGTGATGCTCGGTTACTTGAATCGGCCCGAGGAAACCGAATCGGCATTCGCCGGAGGGTGGCTGCACACCGGCGACATCGCCCGCGCAGACGTCGATGGCTTCCTCACCATCGTCGACCGAACCAAGGACATGATTATCTCGGGCGGATTCAACGTGTTCCCACGCGAGATCGAGGACGTGCTCTCACAGCACCCGGCGGTTGCCGCTGTCGCCGTGATCGGTGTTCCGGACGACAAATGGGGCGAGGCGGTCAAAGCCATCGTCGTGGCGCGTGCGGGTCAGTCGGTCGACGTCGATGAGTTGATCGCCCTGGTCAAGCAGCACAAGGGCTCGCATTACGCTCCAAAATCCATCGACATTGTCGACGCCATCCCGTTGAGCGCCGTCGGCAAACCAGACAAGAAAGTATTGCGCGCTCGCTATTGGGGCGACACGGGTCGGCTCGTCAACTAAACAGGTCGCTAGCGACGCCGAAAGATCGGTGTGCGCTTCTGGGAAAAGCCAGCGGGCCCTCCTTGGCGTCCTGCGAAGCAAACACCCGGCGATTCCGCTCGACCTCGAGGGCGAAACCCTCCTCGTCGCTCAAACCCGATGACGTTCGAATCGTCTCCAGGATGGCCTCGACTGCGATCGGGCCGTTGGCGCAGATCTGCTGGGCGATCTCCATCGCCTTGGCCAATGCCATCCCGTCGTCGACAACGTGCCCGATCAACCCCATTCGTTCCGCTTCGTCGGCAGTGATGTGTCGACCGGTCAGCAGGATTTCGGCCGCCTTGGTGTGCGAGATCTGACGAGGAAGCCGGACCGCGGATCCCATCGTCGGATAGAGCGACCACCGCGGCTCTGACAGCCCAAAGCGGGCGCTGCGCCCGGCCACGCGGATGTCGGCGCCCATCATGATCTCGGTACCGCCAGCCACGGCGACACCTTCGACGGCGACGATGATCGGCTTCATCGGCCGACCGATCTTGAGGAACCCACGCTCGGTGTAGGTCGGGTCATCAATGCGTCGCTGCGTCAGGTCGATGGCGCCGTCTTCATCGGCGTCACCGGCCATCTGGCGCAAATCTGCTCCGGCTGAGAAGTTCCCACCGGCACCCGTGATCACGATGCAACGAATCTCGTCGTCCGCTGCTGCCACCGCGCAGGAGTCGGCGATGATCGCCAACATGGTGCCGGTGAAGGCGTTCATTCGCTTCGGTCGATTCAACGTGAGCAGCATGATCGGGCCGTTCCGATCGACGATGACCTGTGACATCTAGAGTCCCCCCGTGGTAGTGGGCCAGGCGTCCCACGACATCATCGTGCGCAGCGGTCCGGCAAAAAGCGGCCGCACCACGCCGGACGCCCAGCGCTGTTCAACCAATGGCGCCAACGTTGCGGTCACCGCCAGCGGATCCCCATCGAGATAGATCACCGTGATGTGCTGCGCGGGGCCCTGCATCGCCGGATGCAATTGCCAGGTCGATGTCGTCCCGTACATCCAGGCGCCAGCAACGCCGGGGGTGGCCAGCAGCGCCGGAAAATTGTCCGTGTGCAGCCACTGCAGCCAGGCAGACGTCTCGGCAACCGGCTCCTCGACGATGACCAGCACCCCGCGGTGGGCTCGGAACGGGACGATCTCTGCAGAGATCAACGCCTGCGGTGCCGCATACCACTTCAACAGCGCGTATGTGCGCAATTGCAGCGATGGTCTCACTTCGGGAAACCGTCCGACCTCGGCCAATCGACGGCCGAGCTCCATAAAGTCATCGATGGTCTGCTGCGCCGGGTCGCCGACGCTGTAGTTCACGACGTTGCCGACCTCGGCGAGGTGTCCTGACGAGACGATGCGGCTGTTTAAGTAGGCACCGTCGGCGATCCAACGCGATGCGAGCACGATGCCCGGCAGCTGATATTGCTCGGGCATATGGTCGAGTAAGTGCCAACGCAAGTAGCTGCCGTCGTCGTCGGCTGCGGCGGGCGGAGTGAGGCTAAAGATGCCAGCTTTGATTCTGATCATGCGGAGATTGCTTCTAACTGTTCGAGGTAGTGAGCGAGCGAGTTACTGACAAGGCCGGGCGTGCAAATCGTCGCCCCTGCCGCGGCGACGCAAGCCAGCGCTTCCTCCACGTGCTCGGGTCGGCCCACCGGGTCGAGCGCTGCCCCGGATCCGAGCACGACGTCGAAGCCTGCGGGCACTTCCACCCTGGCGAGCATCTCGCTGGTATCGGCCAGAGCGACCGCAAACGGCATCCAGCCGTCGCCGTGCTCAATCGCCCGGCGGAGCGAACGCATCGTGCGCCCGCCAATCCAGATCGGCACGCGGGGCTGAACTGCGTGCGGCTCGATGATCAGATCGCTGAACGAGTAGTAGACACCGTCGTAGCTCACGCGGCCTTTCGACAGGCAGGCGCGCAAGCACCTCAGCGCATCGTCAGCGCGGGCGCCGCGATCGTCGAATGGCACCCCCAGTTGTTCGAACTCGTCGGCCAACGTGCCGACACCAAGCCCAAGCGTCAACCGACCGCCGGACACGACATCGAGCGTGCCATAGCGTTTAGCGATCTCCAGGGGATGGTGATATCCGAGCACCAGAACATTGGTGGCGAAACGGATCTGTGTGGTGATCGCGGAAAGGTACCCAAATGTCGCCAGCGGGTCCCAGTACGTCCGGCCCCGGCGATCGAGTTCGGCCTCGACCATAAAGACGTGCTCGCTGCAGGTCATATGGCAAAAACCGAGCTGGTCGGCGCGGCGGGCGATCGTGGCCAAAGCCTCGATTCCAGCCGTTTCGGTCCAATGACCGCGGCTCGGGCCGGCCCCGGTGACGATAGGTGTCCCCAGCGCGAGCTTCAGACCACTCACGTTCATGCTGCGCTCCCCAAACTGACATCGACGTCGAACTCGATGTCTATACTTTCATACTATGGCAGCAGATTTCGACCCGATAGACATCTCCTCGATGGACTTCTGGAAACAGCCGATGCGCGAACGCGACCAGGCCTTTGCCGAGCTTCGGGGCCGCCCCGCTCTGACGTTCCATCCGCCCGTCCAAGTGGGTAGCGCCCCGGGGTCGCAGGGTTTCTGGGCAGTTACCAGGCATGCCGATATCACCCACGTGAGCCGACGCCCCGCCGAGTTCTGCAATGGTCGCGGCATCGGGTACTCCGACATCCCGAAAGAACTGAACGAACCGTTCGGGTCCTTCATCATGACCGATGCGCCGAGGCACACATACCTGCGCGGCCTGGTCCACCGGGCCTTCACGCCGCGGCAAGTGGCCAAGATCGAGGCCCAAATCCGCCAACAGGCCCAGATAATCGTCGCTGATGCGGTTGCAATCGGCTCCGGTGACGTCGTCGCCAACCTCGCCAAGAGACTGCCCCTGTGGACGATTTCGGAGATGCTTGGGGTTCCCGAGGAGCGCCGCAACGAGTTCCAAGCGGCGGCTAACGCCATGGTGTCGGTCTCGGATCCCAAAAACCCATCCGACGGCGCCAGCCAGTTTCATGCCTTGTTCAGCGCCGCGATCACGCTCAGCGTGCTCGGTTCCGACCTCGCCGCCGAGCGACGCGACCATCCCACTGAAGACCTGCTCACCGCCCTGGTCCAGGCCGAACTCGACGGTAGTCGACTGACCGATCAGGAGATCGGCTCGTTCGTCGTTCTCCTGGGCGTCGCGGGCAACGACACCACCCGCAACTCGATCGCCCATGCCATTCAAGCATTCGCCGAGCACCCCGAGCAGTGGGCGTTGCTGCGCAGTGATCCCGACCGCTACCTGGTCGCCGCGGTCGAGGAGATTCTTCGGTGGGCATCACCGGTGATGACCATGCGGCGCACGGCAACTGCCGCCACCCACGTTGGCGATCAACAGGTCGCCGAAGGTGATTACCTCGTGATGTTCTATCCGTCGGCGAACCGCGACGAGCGAGTGTTCAACGATCCGTGGAAGTTCGACATCAGCCGAGAATCGACTGGCCACGTCGCCTTCGGTGGCGGTGGGCCGCACTACTGCCTCGGAGCCAACCTGGCGCGCACCCAGCTTCGGTCAGTGTTCGGCGAGCTCGCAAAGTCCGTCAAAGGGTTCGAGGTCGGCCAGCCGGACCTGCTCCTCAGCGCCTTCGTCCACGGGGTCAACTCGCTGGACTGCACGTTCGTCCTGGACTGACCGAATGTTGCGCTCGTCGTTCAACCAAGGCTGGACGGTGAGAACCGAGGGGCCCACGGCAGTCCAAAGGATCGTCGGACCTGTGACCGTTCCCTACGATGCGATGTTGTTCGAGCAGCGCGACCCGTCGACGCCGAACGGCCATCACACAGGCTTCTTCCCGGGCGGCGTGTACCGATACTCCAAGACCTTTGCCGCGCCCGCTGAATGGAGAGAACGCACCGTCTCGCTCGAGTTCGAGGGCGTGTACATGAACTCGGAAGTCTTCGTCAACGGTGTGCGTGCCGGCGGCCAACCTTCGGGCTATTCACTGTTTCATGTCACCCTCGATGATCGACTCAACTACGACGCCGAGAACACGGTCGAAGTGGTGGCTCGCAATGATCAGATCCCGAACAGTCGGTGGTACACGGGCAGCGGCATCTATCGTCCCGTGAATCTGCTGATCGGTGGCCGAGTGCGCGTGACGCCGGGAGGAGCGCGGTTCTCAACACGCTCGATCGACGGCGTCGACGCCCTCGTCGACGTCGCCGTCGAGATCATCAACGACACCCCTGAGCAGCGCCGGATAACGCTAACGGCTTCCATCGCGGCACCGGACGGTGCGCGCCTAGCGGCCGTCATCCACCAGGCTTCGCTCGCAGCCGGCGAGACGACAGTCGTCCGCGAGCAGATAGCGATATCTCGCGCCGAGACTTGGTCACCGGACACCCCGCGGCTGCACTCGGCAACGGTGACGGTTTCCGACGGCGAGACGGTTCTCGACGAGACGCTGGAGACGTTCGGGATCCGCACGATCGAGGTCGATGCACAGCGAGGATTGCAGATCAACGGTCAGACGGTGAAGCTGCGCGGCTCGTGCATCCACCACGACAACGGGGTGATCGGAGCCCACACGCTGGACGCTGCCGAAGATCGCCGCATCCGGCTGCTGAAGTCAAGCGGTTACAACGCCATTCGCAGCGCGCATAACCCTGCCTCACGGGCAACCTTGCATGCCTGCGACCGCCACGGCGTCTTGGTGATGGACGAACTCACCGATGCTTGGCGGCGCCCAAAGGTCACCTTCGACTACTCCAATGATTTCGAGCAATGGTGGGAACGGGACCTTACCGCGATGATCGCCAAAGACTTCAACCACCCGTCGGTGGTGATGTACTCGATCGGCAACGAGATCGCCGAAACCGCCACCGAGTGGGGCGTCGCCACCAACCGCCGGCTCGCCGACCGCACCCGCGAACTCGACCCAAGCCGCCTCGTCACCAATTGCATCAACGGCTTCCTCAACCTGCTCAGCCCCACAAACGATGCCAAACAGGCCGAGAAGCGTGCCAGTCAGAAGGCCAAGGGCGAGGCTCCCAACAAGAACCTCATCGTCATCCTGAATTACCTGATGGCAATTCTGGAACGAACCCTGAAGTACATCGTGCGGCTGCCAAGGGTCGACAGACGAACTCGCGATGCCTACGCTGCGCTCGACGTCGCCGGATACAACTACATGGTCGGCAGGTACCGCACCGACGCCAAAAAGCACCCGACTCGCATCATTGTGGGTTCCGAGACCAACGGCGCGCAGACGGTCAAGAATTGGCCAGATGTGGCAGAGCTGCCTCAGGTGATCGGCGACTTCACCTGGACTGGCTGGGACTACATCGGCGAAGCCGGCTACATGGCCGTGCGCTACAACGAGCGGCGCAAGTTGTTCTCTCCATGGCCTGGACTGCTCGCTGGGATGCCGGTCATCGACATTACCGGACACCGACAGACCCAGTCGTACCTCAACGAGATCGTCTGGGGCCTGCGCCGCGGCCCCCATCTCGCCGTTCAACCGGTGAACCATGCCAGCGAAAAACGATCGGGGGCCATCGGCCGCACCGACTCGATCCACAGCTGGAGCTGGGAGGGTTTCGAAGGTCGGTCAGCGATCGTCGAGGTATATGCCGACGCCCATCGCGTCGAGCTTCTCCTCGACGGTGTACGTGTCGGCCGCAAGCAAGCAGGACGCAAGAAGGACTTTCTGGCGAAATTCTCCTTGCCGTACCGGCCAGGTGAGCTCACCGCAGTTGCCTACGACCGGCATGGTCACGAGGTCGGGCGCGACACGTTGACAAGTGCCGGTCCCGGTCTGCAGCTGATGGTCGAGCCTGAGACACAACAACTCAGCGCCGACGGCGCCGACCTCGCCTATATCCCGATCTCGTTCACCGACCACAGTGGCACCCTGCGGCCTTTGGCCGACCGGATCATCACCATCGAGGTGACTGGCGCGGCGGTGCTGCTGGGATTCGGCAGCGCTCAACCGCTGTGCGACGAGGGGTTCTCGACCATGCAGCACAGCAGCTACTACGGGCGCGCCCTCGCCGTGATCCGCGCCGGGCACGTGCCTGGCGACGTCGTCATCACGGTGAGCGCACAAGGTTGCGAGCCCGCCACCGCCACCCTCGCTGTCGTCGAGAATCGAGCCCACTAGCTGGCCAGTTAGCTGTAACGCAGACCATGTCCGAAATGGAACAGCGGATCGGCCGTGTCGAATGGCGCGTCGCTGTGGCTGGCCAAAACCGCGGCCATAGACCTGGGCATATCGAACGGCAGGTTGCCTTCAGGTGCTGCGTCGCCGAACAACACCTCGAGCAACGCTGCCTCCTCGATCCCGAAGTTGCCCACGATCGCGCCCGCCGCCGTGGCGAGTTGGCCGAGCACAGCTGGTCGTTCGAGGTGAATGTCGATCACCGTCGGCACAGCTGCGCAGATCCGCAGCAGTCGTTCGAGTTCCTCGGGCGCGAACTCGAGCGACCCGCCGTGGAACATGTCGACAAAACCGCCATGCCCCGTCGGCTCCCACGGCGTCTTCAAGCGCAGGATTGCAACATCGGCGGCTGCCACCTCCGCCACGAGCGTGGCGTAGGGGCCTACGTCACCGGTGAGGCCCTCGGCATACACATTCAGCCCGGGCGACAACGGAAGGGTTGGTGATCCCGTCGGCGAGGTCTCGTTGACGAGCAAGGTGAGCGAACGCTGCTGAGCAAGCCTTCCAGCGATGCGGAATTCCGATCGGCCGACAATCGACGCCGCCTCGTTCTCGTCGACCAATGCTTTGTCGAACAACCCGAGGCGAAACTTCTCCGTCAACAATCGCCGCGCTGACTCGTCGAGCCGCGCCTCGGCAACCTTTCCGGACCTGACGAGGGCGACGAGTCGGTCACTGCAGTGTTCTCCACCCAGCTGGTCAACCCCAGCATCGAGCAGTTTGACGATGCGCTCATCGACGCTGAGATGCTCAACCCCCCAGGCCCGGGCGGTCCCTAACGGGCCGACGCCTTCTACATCGGTGACCAGTCCCCAGTCCGTGCAGACGATCCCGTCGAAGCCCAACTGCTCGCGCAGCAGTCCCGTGATCACCGAGCGGTTGAACGAAAACCCGACCTCGTCGTGCTCGGTACCAACGGGCATCCCGTAATACGGCATGATCTGCGAGGTGCCGGCCTCGATCGCCGCCCTGAACGGGGCCAGGTGATACTCGAATCGCCCACCCGGATATACCTGCTCTCGGCCCCAGGAAAAATGGGGGTCGTCACCATCTTTCTGCGGGCCCCCACCGGGGAAGTGTTTGGTCATCGTAGACACCGACTGCGGTCCAAGCGTTTCGCCCTGGAACCCATCGATGTAGGCAACGACGAGCGCCGAGGTGAGCTCGGCGTCCTCGCCGAACGTCTGGGCGATTCGGGCCCAGCGGGGCTCAGTTGCCAGATCGATCTGCGGATGGAGCGCGACGCGGATTCCAACGGCGACGTACTCCTGTCGGGCAATGTCGCCAAACTCGCGCATCAGTTCCGCACTACCGATGGCCGCCAGGCCGAGCGGTTCAGGCCACTGTGAGAAGGGACCGGACAGTATCGAGAGCAATGGATTGTCGGTGAAGTGATGGCGCGGATCGGTGGACAACGTCACCGGGATCGCCAACGGCTGTTCGGCCGCGAGCCGCTGCAACTCGTTGTGCCACTGAGCGAACTCGCGCCCGTCGGCAAGAGCACCCATCAGGCTGAAGTGATTTAGACGACGTTCGGTGACGAGCGCTCGCGGTGATGGCCTCGGCAGCAGCGGGTTGACCGCATCGAGACTGCCCGGCGAGACCATCGCATGAAACATCAAGCCAGCCTTGGCCTCGAGCGACATCCTGGCTATCAAATCGGCGACACGGTTCTCGGTCGAGACCTGCGGATCCTGATATGGGTGGCGGTTCATTCTCTCTCTTCTTCACGAGTTTCGTCGGTACACGGCACAGAGATCTGTTGGAGAATCCAACGAACCTGCGACCTGATCGTCCACTCCGCCTCGCTGGTGGTGACCTGTTGTGGGTAGGTATGGCCAGCGCCCTCCTGCTCGATGCAGCTCACTGGCACGCCGGCACGTTCGAGTTCGATCCGGAGGCGGCGGATATCGGCGAGGAGAATGTCCTCGGTTCCAACATTGAGGTGCACGGGGGGCAGACCGTTCATTCTTGCGTTGATCGGCGACAACCGCGGATCGTCGAGCGAGACGCCGTCGGCGTACCGCTCGGCCGCCCATCGAAGTATCGACCGGCCAGCGGCGAGGTCACGACGCCGCAAGTCGAGCATGTCGGGATTCTCCATCGCCACGTCGACCCATGGGGCGGTCAATACAAGGCCGGCTGGGAGTGGGCCGCCGACATCGCGCAACGCCTGCGCAGTCGCCAGAGCGAGACCGCCGCCGGCGCTGTCACCGCCCAGGATCCAGCGCCCATCGACCAACCGTCCATCGCCGTGCAACTGCCGAATCGCCGCCAGAGCGTCGTCGAGCGCCGCTGGGAACGGGTGCGTCGGCGGCATCCGGTAGAGCACCATCACGACGGCGAAACCGCTGCGACGCTGGATCTCCGCACACCACGCCCACTGTTGGCTGAACGGACCGCCGACGTAGGAGCCGCCATGAAGGAAGGCCAACACACCTTTGTCGTGCAGCTCAGGGGAAAGCCACGTGCATGGCACGGTTCCCGAGGTGTCGACGACAACGGGTATTCCGCCGATGACCTTCTTCGGTGGCCGCGTCGATTTCTGGCTGCTGAGGACGATGTGATCCACGATCCTCTCGGGCAACCGGGGCAGGAGGGAACTCGCTCGGGTGGCGACGCGACGCAGTCGACTGTCATTCTGTGGTTGCGCCTGGGGCACGATTCCGCCACCAGGAGCAGGTGTGAACGACTCGCTCATCCGCATCTACTGCACTGTCGACACGGTGAGATGAGCGGTGCGAGAGGACAACGTCACTTGCTCACCAACGATAGTGAACGAGGCTGACAGCGCCAGATCGTCCGAGGCGCGCCCAGCCGATAAATGAACGTCGCCCGGCGTGAGCACGAGGTTCATCTCGACGTCGTAGTAGGCGAGGATCTCGGGTCGCAGATGAAAGGTCACCACGGCGGCCGCGCCGGGATGCAGGGCAATCCGCTGGAAACCAACGAGCTCACGCACGGGCCGGGTGACACCCCGCCGGCGGATCTGGGCGTACAACTGGACGACCTCCTCGCCGAACCGGGGCCCCACATTGGCCACCTCGACGCGCACATCGACAACACCGGTAGGGCTGACCTCGGTCGCGGCGACGCTGATCGCTCGATACTCGAACGTTGTGTAACTGAGCCCGTGACCGAACGCATATGCCGGCCCGCTGTCGTCGAGATCCGTGTATGTGCCGGGTTCGCTACCCTGCTTGTGACCATAGTAAATCGGGCATTGACCAGCCGTTCGAGGAATCGTGATCGGCACCCGGCCCGACGGATTCTCCACGCCGAACAAGACGTCGGCGATCGCCGCGCCCCACCGATCCCGGCTGGTACGCGTGTAGGACGGCGTGTGGGCCACCTTCGGCGACGAGCACCGGCTGCGGTTGCGAGCCGACCAGGACCACGACCACCGGCACACCGGTAGCACAGACTGCATCGAGCAGCGCCCGTTGGGCACCACCCAGTTCAAGCGTCGACCGGTCGCGGGTCTCGCCCACGATCGCATCGCTTACCAGACCGGTCTTGTCGCCCAGCACAAGGATCGCCACGTCGGACCCCTGTGCGGCGGTTACCGCCTCGGCGATTCCCTCGTGCGACGGGTCGTTGATGTGGCATCCAAGGGCATAGACCACCTGAGTGGATGGCGAGACGATCGCTTCGATCGACGCCAGCACGGTGGGGACATGTGAATACACAGCTTCGATGGCGCTAAGTGCCGCGTCGGAAGGCCGCGTTGCGATCCGCCGGACGTATCCGAAGTCGGCGCCGGTGTCGTAGGGCGTGTCGGGCGTTTGCTCGATCGTGGCTGCGATCGGGGCGACTACATCGTCGGCGACCTCGCCACCCTGCACGGGTGCGGGCAGGCCCATGTCGCCACTGGCGAACATTTCGATCATCTGCACTGCCGAGTACCCGCCGAACAGATTTCGGATGGACCGCGCGTTCGGCCCGATGACGGCCACACGGTCGAGATCGCGACTGAGCGGCAGCAGACCAGACGGATTGGCCAGCAGTACGGTCGAACGTGTTGCCAGTCGATGCGCCAACGCCGTTGTCGCTGTCCGTGCGGACTCGGCATTGGTAGCAGCGAACGCGTCGATGTCGCCGTATGGGTTCTCGAACAGGCCCAGCCTGAACTTCGCCGACAGCACCAGGCGAACGCTGCGATCGACCATCGACACATCGAGCACGCCCGATCGCACCGCGTCGGCGATGCCCGCCGTGAAACACAGTGAACCGGGCAGCTCGACATCCAAACCTGCGTGCAGCGCCTGAACTCCGGCATCGGCCTCGTCGGTCGCAGTCTGCTGGCGGGTATACAACGCATTCACCGCGCCATAGTCGGCAACCGTGAGTCCCTCGAACCCGAGCACCCCGCGCAACATATCGGTCAATAACCGCCGCGAGCCCGCTGCCGGCTCGCCGTTGAGATCGGAATACGAACACATCACGGACTCGAGAGCAGCCTCGTCGATGGCCGCCGCGAACGGGCGAGCGTAGACCTCGAGCAACTCCCGCTCGCCGAGTTGCACTGCCCCGATATTGCGTCCACCGTAGGCCATTCCGTAACCCAGAAAGTGCTTCGCCGTGGCCAACACACCGTCGCGTCGGTCGGCGCCTTGTAGCCCGCTGACAAAGGCAACGCCGATCGCGGAGGCGAGGTACGGGTCCTCGCCGTAGGTCTCTTGTACTCGGCCCCAACGAGCATCACGCGTGAGATCCAGATTCGGGGAACACGCTTGATGAACACCAAGCGCACGCATTTGTCGACGGATCACGTCGGTCGCCGAGCGCACCGACTCTGGGTCCCACGACGCAGCAAGGTTGATCGCCGTGGGAAAGTCGACACACGCCGGATGGGCAAGTCCGGCGAGCGCTTCGTGGTGCACGATCGCCGGAATCCCTAACCGCGTCTTGTCGACCAGGAAACGCTGGATCTGATCGAGCATCGAAATCAGCTGCGCGGGATCGTGCGACAACATGGCGCCAGCAGAAATCTCACCGATTCCTGCCGAGAGTGCAGCCGCGATCTGACGGTCGTCGAGGCCGTCAACTCCAAGAAAGCCGAAGGGAAGAGTGCCGGTCAGTTGCGCAACCTTTTCTTCGATCGTCATACGCGCCAGTAAGTCTTCGACGCGGTCGTCGACCGCCAGCGTCGGATCTTGGTAACTCGGCACTTCCATCATTTTTTACCTCGATAGACATTGGATGCGACACCCAGAAAGTCGGACAATATCAGAATTGACGTCAATGTTGATAACTGTTACGGTCCACCTTCAGGCCATCGCAACGGGGCATCTATCGTGAATCACTCGGATCTTCCAGCACCAACGAGCGATCTCGATCGAGCACGCCACGACATGGACGAGTACGGCTACACCATGATCGCCAACGCCTTGACACCCGCACAGATCGATGCGATGAACGCCAGGCTCGTCGAGCAGGCCACCTGCGAGGCAGCACTCACTGGCAAACCGATCACCCGAGACGACCCGCAGGCGACTGGATTCGTCCAATCACTCCACAACAAGGGTCGAATTTGGCATACGCTCCTCGATCCAGCCAGCACCGTCCACACCGTGATGGCACACGTGTTCACGCCATCGTTCGACCCGTTCATGTCACAGTTCGGCGGGCTCCAGCAAACATTCCTGCTCTCGTCGATGGGCGCAAAGTTCAAGCACCTCGAGTACCCGAGCTACGACGGGCAGCCACTCCGCCATGACTTTCATACCGACCAGAAGTGGGCGAACGGCCATCAGGAGTACGCACTCGTGGCCACCGTGTTCTACATGCTCACGGACTTCACCTACGAGAACGGATGCACCATGGTGGTGCCGGGCAGTCACAAGATCCCTTCACCCGCATATGGTGTGATTCGACACGATCAGCCCCTGGTCGATGGCAAGCCGGTTGTTGACTACCAGAGGTACGCCGATGTCGAGCCCGAACGCATCAGCCGGGCTGTGCCCGCAGAAGCACCAGCGGGCACGGCGTTCATCTTCGACGGGCGGCTGTGGCACGCGGCGGGCATCAACACAAACGGCGCGCGGCGGGCGCACGTCAACGGCTTTTACTGCGCGCCGTACATTCGTCAACGCGAGCTCTACTCGATGAACCTGCGCCAAGATGTCGTCGACCAACTCAGCGACGAGCAACTGATGATTCTGGGATTTGACACCATGCTGCAACGTGTCGGCGACGGACTGTTCAACCGGATCGAACCCACCCTTGGCCGGACCAACATCACGAACAAGCTCGAAAGCATCGGCGAACTCAGCCTCTCCGACGGCGCCTGACGCTGAGAAGTCGGCGGGGTAACGGTGCCGCTGGTCGCACACATCCGCCGGTTTATTGATTTCGACGTCAACTATAATGATGGAACCTGCCACCCGAAACGAGGGCTCCATGCACGTACCGATTTTTGATGCCGACAACCACATGTACGAGACGAAGGAGGCACTGACCAAATTTCTCCCGGAACGCTACGCCCGTGCCATCCGGTACGTCGAGATCGCTGGCCGCACCAAGATCCTGGTGCAGGGACATCTCAGCGAATTCATCCCCAACCCGACGTTTGACGTCGTCGCCCGTCCGGGTGCCGAAGAGGACTTCTACCGCCGCGGCAACCCTGATGGCAAGACCCGTCGCGAAATCTTCGGTGAACCGATCCGCGCAATTCCGGCATTCCGCGAACCAGCTCCGCGCCTCGAACTGATGGATCAACAAGGGCTTGAGCGCACACTGATGTTTCCTACGCTCGCCAGCCTCGTCGAGGAACGGTTGCGTGACGATCCGCAAGCAACCCACGCCGTCATTCACGCGCTCAACGAGTGGATGTACGAAACGTGGCAATTCAACTACGCCAACCGCATCTTCAGCACACCGGTCATCACCTTGCCGATCGTCGAACGCGCTATCCAAGAACTGGACTGGGTTGTCGAGCGTGGCGCCAAGGTCGTGCTCATTCGCCCCGCTCCTGTACCTGGCTACCGCGGTAACCGTTCCTTCGCGCTCCCCGAGTTCGATCCTTTCTGGAAACGTGTCGTCGAACTCGACGTCCTCGTCGCGATGCACTCCTCCGACAGCGGCTACAGCCGATACGCCAACGACTGGAACGGTGGCGACACCGAGATGCTGCCGTTCGCCGGGGGCAGCGCTTTCAACATCATCAGCACCTGGCGCCCAGTCGAGGACGCGGTGGCCTCACTCATTCTGCATGGCGCCTTGAACCGCTTCCCGGAGCTGAAAGTCGCCATCATCGAAAATGGCAGCACCTGGGTGCGGCCGTTGTTCGACAAGCTCAAAGACGGATATAAGAAGTACCCGCACTACTTCCCCGAGCACCCGATCGAGGTGTTCAAGCGCAACATCCACATCAGCCCCTTCTGGGAAGAAGACCTCGGTGCCCTCGCTGATGTCATCGGCGAGGACAACGTCCTCTTCGGATCCGACTACCCGCACCCCGAGGGTCTCGCCGAACCACGCAGCTACATGAACGCGCTCAGCCACGTCAGCGAAGCGGCACACGACAAGATCATGGGTGGCAACCTGGCCCGGCTCATGAATATGTAGTCAACCGATCTGGTCTCAGCGGCATGGCGTCAGCGTCGACCCGTCGCGACCGACACATTGGAGTTCGGCCGCCCGCCACTGCCGCACACATTACGGTGAAAGCCATCGCCCCGGCCCATTCGAGACAAAGATGAACGATCACGTCTTCAACGATTCCGAACGCTCCAAGGCCATGATGAATCGGGGGCCGCTGCGCCACAGTAGTCGCCCGGACGACGTCGCGGGCGCGGCCATCTTCATGGCATCCAGAGCTGGGTCGTTCCTGACCGGGGCCGTGTTGCCAGAGTCCGCTGGCTGCGAACTGTGATCGCTCACCCACCGCGCCGCGGGCGGTTTCCGAGCAACGACATCATCTGGCTGCTCGACAACTACCCCACGCACAATCTGGGTGAGAGCACGTCGAGGGATCTCACATTCGGAGAGGTACTCGACCTGATCGGCGAGGAACGGTTACGCGATCTTCGTCTCGGCTACGGCACGGCTGCGGGCAGTTCGGCCTTGCGCGCCCGGGTCGGCGAGTTGACGGGAATGCACCCAGATCAGGTGATCACGACGCAGGGTGTCGCGCTCGGGCTCTACCTGCTGGCGGTGGAGCATTGCCGCGCGGGGGACGACGTATTGATCGTCTCTCCGATGTTTCCGCCAACTCGGGACGCGATGATCGGCAGCGACATCACGGTAAATACCGTACAGCTGAGTTTCGACTCCGGGTATCGAGTCGACACCGAGGTCATCGCACCCGCTCTGAGCGAGGCGACGACGTTGGTCTGTCTGGCGAGCCCGCAAAATCCCAGCGGCATCAGAGCGCGTCCTGAGGAGGTCGAGGCCCTCCTCGGGAAGATGACACGCGTGTGCCCAAACGCGCTCTTGCTGGTCGATGAGATCTATCGCGACGCAACCTATGGCGACGCCACTATTCCCTCGAGTTTCCGCCACCGCCGACCGGCGAATCATCACCGCCGGATCGATCTCAAAGGCCCATGGCGCGCCAGGATTGCGCTGCGGCTGGCTGACCATCCACGACCCCGGGCTACGGGACCGCCTCATCGTCGCGAAGATGAACATCGTCCTGTCTGGGTCGGTGCTCGACGAGGCGGTCGCGGCCGCCATCCTCGACGCCCGTGACGAGATCTTGCGGCCGCGGCGAGAGCTGCTTGCCACGGCAGTGGGGATCGTCGAGCGATGGCAGCACGGCGAACGTCACCGCGTCGACTGGGTCCGCCCCGAGGGCGGTGCGATGTGCTGCATTCGGCAACGACCCGACACATTCGACGACACATCGGTGCGACGCTTCTGGACCACCCTGCCCGAAATGGCGATCCAACTCGGCGCTGGAGAATGGTTCGGCGAAAGCACGCGCATCGCTCGCCTCGGCTTCGGCTACCTGCCGCTGCATCAGCTGCAACCCGCTCTCGATCAACTCAGCAGAGCACTCGATATCGCTCAACGACCGGTGGATGGTGGACGCACGCTCAAGCCTGAGGCGTGAGCGCGGCGATGGCAGCGGCACCGTCTAGGTCGACGAAGGCGGTGGCGTAGCGTTGCGACAACGCCGCAGAGACTTCGAATCGCTGCCAATCGGAGGCCGCTGTGACCAGCCACAAAGCAAGCCCGTGGGCGCTGGAGGCACGGTAGCGAAGCCATAGCTCTCTCGAGGAAGGCAGCTCATCGGCGGGCAGGTTCAGGGCACGCCGATACTCCTCCACCAGTTCATGTTCAGCAGACCGGCGGTCCTCGATGGTGCAAGCACCCTGCAAAAAGTATCCGAGATCTACCGATGGATTGCCGCGGCGCACGACCTGCCAGTCGAGGAAGCCAACCTCATCGTCGGCAAGCACATACGTGTTGCCGACGTGCGCATCGCCATGAAGCAACGTCTGACCACCCGTCGCAAGGGTGGCTACAAACGGCACCCAGACATCGCGCATGATCTGCCTGCCGCTCATGTGCGCAACCTGCGTCGGAATCGAATCACCGAGACGTTGCAGCCCGATGTCGATGCCCGTCGCCATCCCGCGCCAGGCCACGAACGGTTCAACCCAGGAGAGCTGCGGGTACGACAACAGCCGATCGCCCCAGAATGCGGCGTGAAGGCGGGCGAGACTGCGGACCCCATTTCGTACCTGATCGACTGACAACGGGCGGGTCGCGTCACGCAGATCTCCACCGCGGGCAGCGATGTCCTCCATCACCATCACGAAGTCGAGCCGCGGCTCGTCGATCAGGGTGAAATACACCTCCGGGCAGTCGAGCGGTAGCTTCACCCCCGACGCGAAGAGCCGCGGTTCGTTGAACACGCCTCCAGTGCTCGCATTGACGGCGGCATGGGCTACGTCCGAGGCTTTCATGAAGACCGTTGACGGCCCTGGTGTACCGGCATAGGACAAGCCGAGCCTGGCACGCCGGTTCGTTCCGTCGTCGTGGAGCAGCAGGTTGACGCCGCTGACCTCGACTCCAGCGAAGTTCGTAGCCAACGCAGCCGTCATCCACTGTGGCGTGACCAACTCCCATTCCTGTGGAATGTCCAGTTTCCTCATAGTTCTCCAGCAGGTGCTCTTAGCGCGCTAGCGGGCTGACGCGTGCGTTGCCGGCGACAAAATGACCACAGGGATGTCGCGCTCAGTGCGTGACTGGTAGACGTCGTAGTTCGGCCACACATTGGTGACGATGTCCCACAGCCGCGGTTTCTCGTCGGCGGTGGCGGCGCGGGCCACCACGGGAAAGATCTGGTCCTTGACCTGGATCTCGGCGTCTGCATTGGTCTGAATATTGAGGAACCACTGCGGGTGCATCGGCGCGCCTCCCATCGAGGCCACGACCAAATAATCATCGCCATCTTGGGCGAAGATCAGGGCCGAGGTGCGCGGCTCGCCAGATTTACGGCCGGTGACCGTGAGCAACAGCGACGGAACGCCGTTCCAGAGATAGCCGACCTCACCTCCGGTCTCGCGATAGGCCTTGATATGCGATGGCCCGAGCAGGGTGAGATCGGGTTGGACGTGGTCGCTTTCGGACATGAATGTTGCTTCTTTCGTTCAGACGTCGAACAGGACAGGAATCTCGGTAACACCACGCTCGTAGAATCCGACCGGCTTCGGCGGGTCGACGGCTGGATCCAGCCGCAGGTTGGGCAGTTTCGCCAGCAACGCGTTGATGCCCACGTGGATCTCGGCTCGGGCGACGTGCATCCCGAGACACACGTGTGGTCCACCACCGAAGCCGAACGATGGCTTCAACGATCGGGTCGGATCGAACTCGTCGGGGTTGTCCCAACGGGCGGGGTCGCGGTTCGCCGAGCCGATGGCCAGGTGAAGTACGGCCCCTTGTGGTAGGTGAACCCCGTGGAAGTCGATGTCTTCGGCAACCCAGCGTGAGAACATCGGGTCGGTCGGCATCCACCGCAGGGACTCTTCAACGACTGCCCGCAGCAGAGTCTTGTCAGCCCGAATCGCGTCCATCAGCGCAGGCCGCTCGAGCAGCGCGGCGATGGTGATACCCATCTGTTTCCACGTGGTGCCGGAGCCAGCCATCAACAGCAGGTAGATGAAGCCGTAGATCTCCACGTCGGACAGCTCGTGGCGGGTTCCGTCCTCATCGGTAAGTTCGGCCTGCACCAACACGGTGATGAGATCGTCCTGCGGGTCGACTCGGCGGGCGGCGACGATGGGTGCCAGCATGCCGATGACCTTCATCGGGTCACTGAGCGAGCGCCGCACCTCCAAGGCCTCCGACACCGCAATACCGAAGCTGCCAGTGATGGTCAGCAACGGGATGCTCGCGCAGAAATCGACATTCAGTTCGGCCTGCCCTTGTGGGCGAAGGCCATCGACGAGCGCGTTGACGGTCTGCTCGATCCAGTTTTGTATCCACCATTGGGCCTTCGCAGGCACGAACGACGGCTGCACCAAGCTGCGGTAGCGTCGATGGGTGGAACCACCCATCATCAACATGCTGTTCATCATCGCCGATTCGATACCTCCGGCGGCCTGCTGACCAGGGATCGGGGTGGGCGACGAGGAGAACACCGTGTCGTTGCGGTATGCGGCGTCACATGCCGCATAGGTGAACGCCGTGAAGTGCGGGCGATCGGGATACGGCAAGCCATGGAACATCGGGTCGCCGGTGCATCCCGTGAGATCGTGCAATGTGCCCGGATGCACTGGCGCCTGCCGACGAAGTTCTTTCCAGATCGGGTACGGATCTTCGCTGTAATGCCCGCCGGCGTGCGCGTTGTAGCTGCTGCGCAAATCGAACAGCTCCCGAATCTGCCCGCGGTCGAGCGAACGCAGCTCGTCGGCCATGGAATCGTTGTGGCTACTCATCGGGCAACGTGTCCTCCGTCGATCGGCACCAAAACACCGGTGATGTTCATTGCCCGGTCTGAGCACAAAAAGACCGCTGCTTCAGCGCAATCCTCAGCGGTGATCGGCCGTCCGAGTGGATGTCCGGAGCCGGCCGCAGATGCCACCTGAAGCAGTCCCTCGCCTTGGGCGGCAAGCCCGCCCGCAGCCATGAACCCTGTGAATGGCATCGCGCCGGGACAGATAGCGTTGGCGCGAATATTGAACGGGGCGCACTCAATGGCGACCGCTTTCGTCAGTTGATGCACGGCACCTTTGGTTGCTCCGTACACCGTCCCGCCCCATCCAACGAGACCCGCCACAGAGCCGGTGTTGAGGATCACGCCACCGTCGCCTTGCTTCTTGAACTGGATCACGGCGTGCTTCGACCCAAGGAACACGCCGCCGAAGTTGACGTCCACCAACCGCCGGTACTGGTCGAAGGTGTGCTCCTCGAATGTCATCCCGAGGCGCGGGGTGGGGATGCCGACGTTGTTGAAGATGATGTCGAGACGACCGAATCGTTCGACGCAGCGAGCGACGAACGCGGCGACATCGTCCTCGTTGGAGACGTCGGCTTGAACGGCGATCGCCGTACCGCCGGCGGCGCTGATCAGATCGACCGTCGCTTGCGCCTTGGCGCCGTCGAGGTCGACGACAACGACGTTCGCCCCCTCCACGCAGAACCGCAGCGCGGCGACTTGACCGACGCCGTTGCCGCCACCGGTGATGATTGCGTTCTTCCCATCGAGCAACATATCGATGTCACCCTCCTTCGGTTGAGAGGCTGATCGCGCCTGTTGGGCACGCCTCGACAGCGGATTGGATTTCTTCGAGTTCGGCGGTGATGACATCGAGCACGATCGACTTCGCCTCGCCATCTTGCGGAAAAGGCTCCGGCCGCGTAAACGACGCACAGGCCGGCGCCCATGCACATTTCACGGTCGATGGAGATGATCAACTTGGACGACATCGGGCAGCGCTTAGACGCGAGCTTGCACCGGCGGTTCGGCCGGGGTGAAGCGATAAAGACGCTCGGCGTTACCACGCAGAAGTTTGTATTGGACCTCAGCGGGAAGGTGACCGATGACCCGTTTTGCGGTACCGATGCAATCCGGCCAGGTGGAGTCGGAATGCGGGTAATCGGTCTCGCACATAATGTTGTCCTCACACAGCTCAGACAGGCTGTTGACGCCGTGGTGATCCTCGATGAAGCACCCGTACACATGGTTGCGGAACGATTCACGAATGTCGAAATTATCGAGATCGAGATCAGAGGTGGCGTGCCCGGCGAATTTCTGGCCGCGCGAGACCCAGTAGCGCTGTTTGTCGACAACCTGTTCGGCGCGCTCAAGGAAGTAGGGCATCCAGCCGATTTCTCCTTCTGACAAGGCGATCTTCAAGTTCGGGAAGCGCTCGAACATGCCGCTGAACAGCCAGGCGAGCATCGTGCCTGACGTGCGCATCGCCCCCCAGGTGAGGTTGGCCATGAACGGAGCATCCTTGGAGATCGACGGCAGAGTCGATGAAGAACCGACATGCATGCACGCCACCATTCCGGTCTCGTTGGCCATCGACATCACCGGATCCCAGTAGCGATCAGGGTCGTGAATGGTGGGTAGGCCGAGCGGCTCTGGGTTCTCCGAAAACGCAAAGGCGGTGACGCCCTTGGCGGCCATCCGTTCCATTTCCTGGGCGGCGCGCAGCGGGTCCCACATCGGGATCAACATCAGCGGGATGTAGCGGCCCGGGGCCGCGCCGCACCATTCCTCGATGAGCCAGTCGTTGTAGTGCTGGAGACATTCGAAACCGAACTCGCGATCGCTTGCCTCCAAGAACAACTGGCCACAGAAACGAGTGATCGTCGGGAAACACAAGGAGGCCAGAACACCCGACTGATCCATATCCTCGAGACGAGCTACTGGGTCATAACAGCCAGCGCGCATCTCGGAGTACGGCAACGGCTCGGGACTGAACTCTTCTTTCGACTTGCCGGCAACCGCGCTGAGGCCGGAACTGGGCATTCGCTTGCCGTCGTAGAGCCAGAACTCGACGCCGTCGACAGTCTGCATATGCGGTGCTCGATCGCGATCCTTGACGGCGACACGATTGGTCCACAACGTAGGCGGCTCCAGGATGTGATCGTCGACCGAGATCAGCCAGTCGAGATTGAGGTCGGATGTCATTGAATCCTCCAAGGGGTGACGGCAAATTGGGGTTGCTGTGGGTTACTCATCGGGCCAGTTCGCCAATGCTCATGGTCTTCACTTCT
Source organism: uncultured Acidimicrobiaceae bacterium (assembly GCA_963732585.1). Taxonomy (GTDB): domain Bacteria; phylum Actinomycetota; class Acidimicrobiia; order Acidimicrobiales; family Ilumatobacteraceae; genus WLMZ01. The sequence goes on from CAVSZY010000002.1 coordinate 137,378, forward strand.
TGAAACTCGCGAATGCCTTCGATGCCACGCTCGCGGCCGAGGCCACTGTGCTTGTAGCCACCTGCGGGCGCGTAGGCGCTGAAGACTCCGGCGTTGACTTGCACGGCTCCGGAACGGATGCGACGCCCAACAGCTGTCGCCGCAGCCACATCCGCGCCATAAACCTGCGCCGAGAGACCGAACGGGCTGTCGTTGGCGATGCGAACGGCGTCGTCGACATCGTCGTAACCAATGACGACGAGCACGGGACCGAAGATCTCATCTTGTGCAGCCGGATTGTTGTTGTCGGCAACGTCGATGACGGTGGGCTCAAACCAATAGCCGCGCTCGAACCCGCCGGGACGGTTGCCGCCGACGCAAACCTTGCCGCCGTGGTCCTGAGCGAGGGCGACATAACGCTCGCAACGCGCGCGCGCCGCGGCATTGATCAACGGGCCAAGTTGAGTGGACGGGTCGTTGGGATCACCGATCTTGAGCAAGCTGTACATACCGCTGACCGCGTGCACAACCTCATTTTTTCGCTCGCGTGGCACCAACATGCGGGTGGCGGCGACGCACGCCTGGCCTGATGTCATCGCCACCACCGCGGCGGCACCCGCGGCGGCCTTGCCAACTGCGTCATCGAGGTAGATCTGCGCCGACTTTCCGCCGAGCTCGAGCGATACCCGCTTCAACGTCGGTGCCGCTTGGGCCATGATCTGGCGCCCGACCGCCGTCGAGCCGGTGAACGACACCATGTCAACACGTGCATCGGTGGTGAGCAGCTCGGCACCTGCGGCACCCGACTCGGCGATCACGTTGAGAACGCCTGCGGGCAACTCTGCCGCCTCTGCAGCTTGCGCAAACACATAGGACGACAGCGGAGTGAGCGGGCTTGGCCGCAAGATCACCGAGTTGCCGGCCATCAGCGCCGGGATCAACTTCTGGAAGGCCATGATCAGCGCACCGTTGTACGGCGTGATCGCCGCAACGACGCCAATCGGTTCGAAGCGGCGCACGCTGAGCACGACGCGACCACGCGTCAGCTCGTCGACGGGCACCGGGTTGTGGTCCTCGTGCGGAATCGACCGGTACAGCTCGATCGTCGATCGTCCGAGCGTGAGGCCCATCGCCAGTTGAGCGAACTGGGCATACATGCGAGTCTGGCCCGCTTCGGCGATCATGGTGTCGACCAGCATCTGACTGTGGCTCTCGACGTGATCGAGGAAACGGCGCAGTCGACTCGCGCGCTCATCGACGGCCAGGTCGGCCCACACGCCGCTGTCGAACGACGTGCGTGCCGCCACCACGGCACGTTCCACATCAGCAAGCGAGGTGTCACCGGCTAGGGCGACGCACGTCTCATGAGCGGGGTTCTCGACCTCGAAGGTGTTTTGCGCGGTGACCCATTCCCCAGCGACATAGGACCGCAGCCCGTCGATCAATTCTTTCGTCATGACCCTCTCCGGCAGTGGTGGCGTGATGCCCAACGGCGAGAACGTTAGCAGTGCCAAGGCCGTCGTACCAGAGAAAATCAGAATCTGATTTCGCATCCGACATAGCCGATTCTTCCAATCTGCAGAAGGTCCTCAGTCCACGAGTCCGAGGCGACGAAACGTGTCGTGATCAGCCATTGCGGTGCCCAGCCGCGGCATATGGATCATGACGACCGAGCGGGAACTGATCGAGGTGATCACCCACAAGAAGTAGCCGAACGAAAACCCACTGCGATACCAGTCCCATGCTTCATCCCAAGACGGCGGGGCAACGCCCAAGCGCTCCAACACAGCGAGGTAGTGGCGCAGCAGATCTTGCTCGTGCCGACGACGAGTGTCGACGTCGAGCACCGTTGCCAGGTGGTAGGCAACGTCGGTCGACCAATGACCCGGTTGGGTGACCTGCCAATCGAGCCAGCAGGCCCGACCATGAGCATCGAGATAGACATTGCCGGAATGCGTGTCGCCGTGAACGACGCACATCTGTGGGCGATGCGCGGTACTCCCGAGGGCGGCGTGCACAAGCGTCGGGTCACGCAGTTCTGGCGCGAGTCCTTCGGCGCGTCCGTCGTTGAGCAGCGCACCGAGGCGGGCTTCGTCGTAGATTCTCTGGAACATCGAAACCGACGGCTGCAGCCAACCACAGCCCGCCGGGCGCGGATCTGCCCAGGTGGCTGCGTGCAAGCGGGCCAACTGTTCGAGGCTGTCTTTGGTGACCTCGACCGAATAGGGCTCATGGGCACCGAGGAATCGCCCGCCGCTACCGATCACGTCGTCCATCACAATGAGACCGCGACCCTGATCGTCGGCTGCTGCGTAATAGGCACGAGGCATGCGCATGTCAAGCCGCGGTGCAAGGTCGCGATAGAACTTCGCCTCTGGCGCCAGAGTGCGTGGTCCGTCGTCGAAATGCGCCTTCACGCAGTACGCACGCGATCGCCGCTGGCCGTCGGCGGCAACCAGCTCCACCAAGAATCGCGCCTTGTCTGCGAGAGTCTTTGAATGACCCGTCGAGACGACGGACAGGATCTCGTCAGTCTCGTCTATGTCGTCGAGCGCCCAATGCAACCACTGCGGATCGAGCACCTCGACCAACGTGGATGGAACGGCCACATGGTTGCGATCAGAATGTGATTTCACCATGACGAAAACCTAATATCGCTGCATCGGTCGCCTTCGGATCGGAGCGATTGCTCGACAGGTATTGCAGCCATGAACGAATCTTCACTTGAAATCGGTGTCGTCGCGACGGGCAACCGCGAGTCGATCGAGTCGCTGGAACAGCTCGCCGTCGACTCGCTGTGGGTTGGCGGCCACGTGGCCGCGCCCAACCCAAGTCCCGAGGCAATGATGGGCCTTTCGCGTTTGGCCGCCCTCACCGAGAGGGTGAAGGTCGGCTCGTCGATCCTTCTGCTCCCGCTCTACCAGCCGGCGATCATCGCCAAGCAGCTGGCGGACCTCGACGGTTCGAGCCGTGGTCGACTTGTCGTTGGCATCGGGGTCGGCGGCGAATACCCCCAGGAATTTCGGGCGTGCGGGGTACCCATCGCCGAGCGTGGACGTCGCACCGACGAGATGATCCCGCTGATTCGGCGACTGTGGACCGCCGAGGAGATCTCCCACGACGGTCCGTTCTACCCGATGACCGAGGTGCGCATACACCCCACACCAGAACAGCGCGGCGGCCCACCCATCGTCGTTGCTGGACGTTCACAGGCGGCCATGCGCCGCGCCGCGACGCTGGGCGATGGCTGGTTCCCCTACCTGTACTCGCCGCGGCGGTACGCGGCCTCGGTCGCCACCGTGCGTGCGGTCGCGACGCAAGTTGGGCGCGACCTCAGCACCTCGGCCGAGCGCCCCTTCAACTGGTACGTGTGGGTCTTCGTCAATATCGCCGACGATGGCACCGAAGCGCGTCAGCGGGCGGCCCGATCGATGGGCGGTACCTACGGCCAAGACTTTCTTGCGATGGTCGACAGCGTGGCCGCCGCCGGCACTGGCGACGAGGTTCTCGCCAAGCTCAAGGAGTTCTACGATGCCGGGGCTCGGCATTTCGTGTTCTGCCCTGCCACGGCGAAAGCCGACCAGAAGCCCGTGATCGACAGATTGTTCGGCGAGGTGGTGCCCGCGTTACACGAGTACGCCAACAGACTCGATTCCGCTCAGTAGGCAACCTCGTCGCGACTGCTCCCACCCATGGCCGTAAGGCAAAAATCCCACACCTGGGCGGCCAGGTCGGGTGGCGGCGGCTCGGGCGAGAAGGTGTAGTTGTGAAAGCTAGACACGACAAGTTGCGTGACGAACCGGGCGTCGCGCTCGCAGTCGGACGATTTCAGTTGCCCCACCTCGGTGGCTGCTTGGATCTCGGGCACCAGCATCGCCGAGAAGGCACCGACCGCTCGCTCGATCTCCTGGGGGTAAAACTGCTGCAGCCGATACCGCTCGGCGGCGAAGAACTTTCCCGCCGGCGTGCCGCCGTTTGGGCCGAGCAGCTGCAGTGTGGTCTCGACATACCATTTGACTCGTTGCACCGGCTCCGTCAAGTGCATAGATCCAGAACGCAAAAACGCGCATGCCTCGGCGATGCGCTGTTCGATCACCGCCAGCACGACTTCGTCCCGGCCGGCGAAGTAGCGGTAGAACGTCTGCAATGAGACGCCGCCCTGCCTGGCAAGTTCTTGGATCGTGAAATCGCCACCGCGCTGCAAACTGATCTCACAGGCAGCATCGACAACTCGTTGCGCGGGCCGACTCACTCGCTTTGCACGTGACTTCGACCCGGAACGCTGCGCCGACCGCTCCGGCCAACCAGCGACAAACGCCTGTCTCAGTAACGACGTCTCGGAGCTTTCTCGCTGCTCTGTCGCTTCGCTCACATCATCTCCCTGCTTGACCTACTTCTCGCCAGAGCGGTATACCACCGCGCCGCCAAGATGCGGCGACGAGTGGCATGCGAGGCCGACAGAAACGTGGTCTCGCTGACGGTGTGCGGCTCGACCGGACAGTTGAAGATAACACTCGAGCATCTGCGGGATTCCGTGCATTCTCCCGTTGCCCAACGCTCCGCCACCCGACAGCACCGGCAGGGCGCCGGGTCGATCGCTGTCGATACCGCCGTCGCTGACAAAACGGTGTGCTTCACCGACCGGGCAGAAGCCAAGCACCTCTAACCAGAGGTAGACGAGCGGCGAAAACCCGTCATAGACCTGCGGCAGGTCGATACCGCCTGGACCAATTCCCGCACTGCGCCACAGGCGCTGCGCGAGTGCAGTGCCTGTTTCCATAATGTCGTCGAGCGGCCAATGCAAGGGCAGACGCCGACGAGTCGGCATCGCGCTCGGCGTAGCCGCTGACCAATACCGGCCGATGCGCCAGATCACGGGCACGCTCTGCCGAGGTGAAAATAAACGCCGCCGCACCGTCGACGGGCAGGTCACAGTCGAGGCGCCCGATCGGATCGTTGATCATCGGCGCGGCGAGATACGCCTCGGGCGTCAGTGGCTTGTCGTGCCAGTACGACCACGGGATTCGGGCCCCATTCTTGCGCGCCTCGACAAGGACGGCTGCCATGGCCTCACGGCTCGCCGAATAGCGCTGCAGATACTCGTTATAGGTGAGCCCGATCATGGCCATCGGCCCGAAGAAACCCTGTGGGGCGGTCCACTGCAGGGCACCGGCGGCGGCGTGAAGTGCGCTGGAGTGATAGGCGCCGGTTGGATTGTGTAGCGACCGATGTACCAACACGTAATCCGCGGCACCGCTGGCGATGGCATTGGTGGCCAGTGCGACAACGCCGGGGATCTGGCCAAACCCCTGGAATCCGGCGACGTACGCCGGGTCGACGCCAAGACGTGCAGCTAACCACGCGGAGCTCACCGTGCTCACACCGTCTTGAACAGCGTGATCTCCAGCGGTAGGGAACAACGTCGAGCATACGAAGCCGTCGATCTGGTCGACCTTCAGCCCGGCGTCGGCGATCGCGGCACGGGCGGTGTCGAGCGTGACGAGTCCCAGCGGTCGCGCGGCGTGACGTTCGATCGGGCTCTGCGCGTATCCGACGATCGCAACCTGGTCGCGGGCAGCGAGCGCACCGCTCATGCCCTGGCCGACAGTTTGAACGCGGGGATCGACAGCTCATCGGAGAGGTCTTCGAACACCACGTCGAGCGCCGCGGCGAGCTCGAGAGGTGCCTCGACACCATCGAGCAGGCGTCCAATTAAGCGCACCTCAGGGGCATCGACGAGTTGCGCGTCGACCAACACAAAGGGCACTTCGAAACCAGGCAGAAGCGCCTGACGAGTGATAGTCCACGAACAGATCGTGGCTCGCGGGGCCACGGGCGAGAACCGAAAGTTGGGTTCTGTGGTGAAACACGTCGGACAGACGAGGTCGGGAGGCATCGTGGCCGCATTGCACGCCGAGCACCGGGCCACCGTCAGCACGTGATCTGCCGCCGCCGCCCAGAACGCTGCCGATGTCTCGTCGGGTACAGGGAGAAGGCGCGGCACGTTCATGGGATCACGGATAATGCCTGAAGCTCGGCGATCTGCTCCCACTCGTAGCCAAGTTCAAGCAGCACCAGCTCGGTGTGTTCTCCATGTTCGGGGGCACGCTGAAGGTCCGCTGCTCGCCCGTCGAACTGCACCGGGACATTGGGCAGCCGATACGACGGGTAGCCATCTGCCGAGACCTCGGCGATGTACTCGTTGGCCACCACCTGTGGATCGTTGAGCAGCTCAGAGAGCGATTGCACAGGTGCCCACGGCGCATCGAGCGTGGACAGCACAGCGTTGCACTCCTCAAGAGTGCGGCTACCGAACTCGCGGTCGAGCTCCGCTCGACAGGCGTCACCGTTCGCGGCGCGAGCTTTGATGTCGACGAAGCGCTCGTCGGTAGCGAGATCGGAACGGCCAAGGGCCTTACACAAGGCGGGCCAATAGCGGTCTGGCTGCAAAAACACCAGTTGCACGTGACGGGCGTCGCTGGTGCGATAGATGCTGACGAGAGGATTGGGCCCACCACCCCCAGCACCGACTCGCGGCGGCTCGATGCCTTGCAACGCGGTGAGAATGTCAGACGACAATGTGAGCATCGCCGCGGCAAGCAGCGAGACATCGACCACCGAACCCTGGCCCGTGCGGTACTTCTTGAGTAGCGCCGCGGACATACCGAACGCCAAGGCCATGCCAGCGTTGCGGTCGCCCATCGCGCCTCGCTGGCCAATGGGGTCCGATCGATCCGTCGGGGTCAGCATGTGCGCCATACCTCCGCGGGCCCAGAATGCGGTGGCGTCGTATCCGGGCATGTCTGCATCGGGGCCATGTGCCCCAAACCCGTGGCCGCGGGCGTACACCAAGGCCGGGTACTGCGCCATTAGTTGATCGGAGTCGAGTCCTAGTCGACGCAGGGCCCCGGGGCGAAGATTCGTCAGGAAGACGTCGGCGGTCGCCAACAGCTTGTGCAGCACTGTGATGCCACCCTCGGTCTGCAGGTCGAGCGCGATCGAACGTTTGCCGCGGTTAACGAGCGCCATCGACATGTTGACCCCGCCGCTATCCGCACCGATACCTTGGGTCGCTAGTCCACGGTAGGGGTCGCCATCAAGGCGTTCGATGCGCACGACGTCTGCGCCCCAGTCAGCGAGAAACGCACCCGCCGCCGGCACAAAGACCCACTGGGCGAGTTCGACGATACGAACGCCTTCAAACGGCTTGTCGCCCGGCGTGTCATCCGTGTTGGCCTGTTCCGTTGATGCGGTATCCACTCCGGCCCTTCTGCGACTCGTCGAGAGATAAATGTAGAACCTGATTCTGAATTTCGCAAGACCCTCGCTTGACGGCGCCCTGCCTCACTCGACGGTGATATCCAACACCTCGAGCGCGTTGAGCCGTGCGATGCGTTGAACGTGATCTTCGCCGAGGCCCTGGAGCGACTCCGTCACAAAGTCGATCGGCGCTCGCACTCCTTCGGCGTGCGGCCAGTCCGACCCGAGCAACAGCCGGTCGACGCGAACGTCCTTCACCAATTCGTCGATGCGATCTTCCCAAAACGGCGTAATCCAGACGTGCTCGCCGAACTGTTCTCGGGGAGGCGCGACGAACGCTCCGGGGTTGCGGTTAGCCGCGTCGTCGAGACGGTGAAGCAGTTCCGGAACCCATGACGCGCCATTTTCTACCGACGCCAAACGCAAGCGTGGAAAGCGGTCGAAGACGCCGTGACACACCGCTGCACCGTAAAAGTCGGCGACCGCTCGGCCCTTCGTGACGATGCCGCGTAGCGGGGATCGAAACAACGAGCTCTCACCGTCTCCCGGCTCCCACATCTGCACGATCGCGTCGTAGCCCTCGACTCCAGCATGGGTCGCAACTGGGACGCCAGCCTCGGCCGCGAGCCCCCAGAATTGGTCATAGATCGGATCGAACGGCGATCGGAAGCCGCCCGGAACGGGAACCGGTGCACAGCGCACATTCACGGCGACCGCACCGAGGTCGGCCACGCGCCGCAACTCCCCCGCCGCCCACACCGGGTCGAGCAATGGAATACATGGCACCGCAAACAGGCGCCCGTTGTAGTGGTAGCCCCAGTCGTCCTCGAGCCAACGGTTAAACGACTCGTGGACGAGACTGCACGCTTCGGGGTCGTGCTTGAGTGCGTCCTCCATACCGACGCCGAGCGTAGGAAACAGCAGTGCGCCTGCGAGCCCTTGCTCGTCCATCACCTTGAGGCGGACGTCACGGTCGCGATACTCGGCGCGGATCGGCTCGAGATCGCCGAACGCCTCAACAATTCGGTGACCCTTCGGATTGCCCCGATACCAGTCATAGAGTGCCCCCGGTTTCGCCACCGGGTCGAAGGTCGGGTTGGCGATGTAGGAGCTGATCCTGCCGCCAACCAACAGCCTTCTTCGTCCATCGATGTCGGCCCACTTGACACCACGATTGCGGAGTCGACGATCTTGGTGGCGCGTGAACGCGTCGTCGGACTCGTAATAGTGGTTGTCGAAGTCGAAGATCCAACGCTGCGTGTCCACGGCGTCAGAATATTCGATTTCGATGCCGAAATCAAAAACTGCTCATGCTCAATCAGCCGTCGTCGCGTCGCGAAGCCACTGTCGGAGGACGAATTTTTGCACCTTGCCTGATGGGGTCCGTGGAAACTCGGCGATAGGCACGATCGATTCGGGCCACTTCTGTTTCGCCAGGCCGACGTCGCCAAGGTAGGTACGGACGTCATCGAGGGTGGGCATTTCGGCACCGTCACGAACCCGAATGACGGCGGCAGCACGCTCGCCAAACTTCGCATCAGGAACCGCAACGACGGCGACCTCGGCAACACCGTCGAGGCGAAACAAAAGCTCCTCGACTTCCTGGGCGGAGATGTTCTCGCCACCGCGGATGATCACGTCGGAAAGCCGGTCGGTAATCGACAGGCATCCTTCATCGTCGAACGTGCCGATGTCGCCGGTGTAATACCAACCGTCCTCATCGAACACCTTGGCGGTTTGCGCCGGATCGATGTAGCCCATGAAAAGCTCTGGGCCACGGGTGAGGATCTGACCGTCGGCATCGAGTCGCACCTCCGAGCCGCGCATCGGCTTGCCGTCCGTGAGATTGCGCTGATGCTCTGGGTCATCGGTGGTGCAACCGGTGACTGACGGATGCTCGGTGCTGCCGTATGACCGGTAGACCTTGATCCCCATCGACGAGAGTCTGTCGGTCAGCGCGGCCGGAACAGGAGAGCCGCCCAAACCCGCGTAGGGCATGTTTGCCAGGTGCTCGTCGCTCCAGTCCGGGTGATCGATCAGGCTGGTGACGAAATATGCCGCGCCTCCAGCCATGCCGAGCCCTTCGTCCCTCATCAATCGCAACACGACCGAGGGGTTCCAGACATCGAGAAGATTGATCGGTCGTTGAATGATCAAGGAACACAAGAACGCGCTGAGCATCCCAATGAAGTGCCCGACTGGCGCGCCAGTTATCGACGGTGGTGCCTCCATCAAGCTGAGTTCGGTCAGTTGCTGGGCTTCGAATCCGATCGTGTTGTGCGAGTGGATCACCCCTTTGGGGTTGCTGGTTGTCCCCGAGGTAAAAGCGATGATGGCGGGTTCGGCTGCATCGACCGCTACTGGCCCACTGACTGGACTGGCGCCGAGTAGGGAGTCGAACCTCAACGCGCCCGTGGGAAGCTCCGTGGCCGGAGTATCGCCGACGACGTACCACGGCGCGTTCACCGCGCCCAGAAACTCCGCATAACCCGCCACGTAGTCGGTCTTGGCGAAGCGGTCGGCGGTGATGACCATCGCTGGGTCGGTGACCTCGACGATATAAGCCAATTCCTTTGCCCCGTAGAAGTGGACGACAGGCACGACGATCGCGCCGGCATAGGCGGCGCCCCAGAAGATTGTCGCCGCTTCGACCCAGTTGGGAAGTTGGAACAAGACGACGTCACCGGGCCCAATGCCGCGATCGTGCAGCGCCCCGGCAAATGCCCGCGCTGTACGGTCGACTTCGCCCATCGTGCCTCGGAAAGGACGAACGTCGGAATGAACGGAAAAGGTCTTGTCGCCCATCGTGGCTAGGCACCGAGCCACGATCGCTCCAAGCGACTCCCCGCTCCACGTCCCATCGGCCTCGTACCGCTTGGAGAGTTCGGTCGGAACGGTGCGGAGGTGCCATCGATCCACCGACTCTGTGCCTGCGCTCACCTTTGCCCCGTTTCTCTTTCGACGTCGATGTCAGTATTGCAGACCTGTCCCCGGTCTCCCCAACCACCGAAATCACTCAGCCCAAATTCTTGACATCGGCGTCGAATTCAACGATCATCGGTTGAGCGTCGAACAAAAGGAGCCTTCCTTGCCCGTAGCAAAACCATCCGATTTTCCCGTCGGGGGTGGGGGCCGATGGCCGCTCTGTGGTCGCGGTGGCTTCAAGTCGGTGCACTGGGGAGATCTAGAGATCGGCCATACGGTGCTGCGCCAGCCGACCAGCTCACAGGGTCAATACGAGGCTTTGCCGGGTGGTGTCTGCCCGTGCCCTCACTACGGATACGTGTTCCGGGGCAGCGTCCGTTGCGTCTACCCGGGGAGCGACTTTCCTGACGAGATCGCACGTGCAGGTGACTGCTACTTTTTCCGCCCCGGCCATTACCTCGTCTACGAAGAAGACGAAAGCGAAGTGCTCGAATGGAACCCCGCCGACGCACTTCAGTTCTTGATGGACCATATCGAGGCTCACGCCCGCAAGGTCCTCGACAGCGGTTCGCAGCACGACGATGGTGTCCGTCAGTAAGCCTCGACGTCGCGGTCGTTAACCGGGCAGGTCAGCGACAAGACGTACCGCTAGACGATTCGCCATACGTTCAAGAGCGATCATGAATGGAACTACCGGGTGTCTGGCAGCGAACCGCCAGACACCCGGACAAGCTCGCTTTCAGTTCACTTGCTCAGGTCTTGCACATCGCCTTGCACGACATAAAGGCCTTCCACGCCTGCGGTCGGATCCCACGTCGCCACAGCGAATCCGTCGTTCGCATCATACTTACCCGGGCCGAAGCTAGCGAACTCGTACTCGGAGAACGAGAACGACCCCATGTTGTTTTCGATGGCATCGAGCACCGACTCGTTCGTTGGAAGCTCAGCCGCATTCATGGTCGCCATGAAGACCCCAAGATATCTGCAGGCGTTCAGCACACTCGTTCCCCATTGCGGCACGTCACCATCAGTGGGCAACGTTTTCGGATCAGGGATCGGTGCCAAGTCAGGCTGTGCCGCCTCTACTTTGGCAGCGCATTCCTGAACTCCGGGGGTATCCCACGCGCTGGCGAATGGCAGGATGGTGATCGTCCCCGCGAGGCCACCTTCGACACCAGGCAGCTTGGCATCGCCGCTGAGGCTGAGCTCGCCCCAGTCGACCGCTGCCTCACCGTTGTAGCCGAGTGAGGCGACGTCGCCGATGAAGCCGGCACCATCGTCTGCATAGATCATAAAGTCGATCCCTTCTGCGCTGATCTTTTCATACCAGACCGCTACCTCGGCATCGATCTCGGCTTGCCCGCCGCTTCCGTCGGACGCTGAATAGAACGTCGCAGTCGGTGTCAAACCTGCTTCAGCCAAGAGTGGCAAGAGGTTCGTTTCGACGTTCTCCTTTGCCCCCTCGTAGCCGGCGATACCGAACTTCTTGCCTTCCAACGTGCCGTTCGTCACCAGCAGATTGCCGAGCAGTGAGAGTCGACGGGTCTCAGCGGTTTCGCCGGACACCCACGGAATCGTCGCGGCCAACGCTGGATCGGGCGACGTTGTAAATTGAGCGACACCGTTTTGCGCCATGCAGGCATTAGCCGGCGCAGCCGGGCCGGTGAAGCCGCCGAGCACGGCGAAGCTCTCGACGTCCTCGGTGAGGGCGACACACGCCGCCTCGGCCGTGGCCTGAAGGACCGGGTTGTACTTGGCGAAAACGGCCTCAACCTTACGCCCGTGGACGCCGCCGTTGGCGTTGATGTCGTCGATCAGCGTTTGCCAGATCAATTCCTGGTCGCCCCAACCCACTTGGTCGACGCCCAACTCGCGCAACGCGTCCCAGTCAACGATGGTGACGCCGACGCTGATCGTCTCGTCGGTGACGCCGGCTTGATCGACCGACACCAACTCGGGCACGGTTGTGTCGACGGCCTCGGCAACGGTGGTATCGGCGGCGACCGTGTCGGCAGTGGTCGCCGCCGTCGTCGGATCGGGTGCATCGGTGGCCGCCGCAGCAGTTGCCACTGCCGGCTGCGTCGACTCTGCTGGCGTGGCATCGTCCGTGGTGCTGCACCCGGCACTCACCAGGCCGACCGCCATCACGGCGGCAACCAGTCGTTTACGGTTTCTCATGTCTCCTCCTGAGGCATTAGTAATGTTCAGTCTGTAGCTCCGGCGCCGCTACGAGCGATTGCCCGTTCGTCGAGGCCCAGATATGAAGCGACGACCCGAGGGTCGCGGCGAATGTCGGCGGGGTTGCCCTCGGCAATGACGCTGCCCTGCTCAAAGCAGTACACCCGGTCACTGATCGACATGATCAACGGCATGTCGTGCTCGATCAGCAGCACCGATGCGTCAAGTTCCTTGCACAGTTGCACAATCATCGGACCGAACGCCTCGGTCTCGCGCTGGGCCACCCCGGCCGTGGGTTCATCGAGGCATAACACCCGCGCGTCCAACGCCAGTAGTCCGGCCAGTTCAACAATTCTCCGGGTACCGGTGGACAGATCGCTGATCGAAGCGGTCGCGTAACGACCAAGACCGAGAAATGCAATCAGCTCGTCAGCTTCGGCTCGCCGGGCGCGAGCACTGCGCCGCGCCCGCGGGCTGCCCAATGCGGTGCCGAGCAGGCCCGTGTGGCCGCGGGCTTCAAGCGCAACGAGAACCGTCTCGCGAACCGTCAACTCGGGGAACAACGTCGCCGCTTGGAACGTTCGACCGAGGCCCAGCTGCGCTCGGCGGTCCGCCGAGAAGGCAGCGACATCGCGACCCAGCAATTCGATGCCACCGCTGCTCGGTATATACCCGCCGATTGCGTTCATGAAGCTGGTTTTTCCGGCGCCGTTGGTGCCGATCAAGCCGACGATCTCGCGTGGGCCGACGCGAACCGATACGCCCGACACGGCCCGAATGCCTCCGTACGCGACGGAAAGTTCGCTGGTCGAGAGCCATGAGGTCGCCACTTCCGGCACCGCACGAGGCTTTCGGAGGGTGACCGGCGAGACGGCTGGCTTGACGATGGGAACCACCGGCCGACGCGCCGCGGCCCGGTCGAGCAACGCGTCGCGCACGCCGAATACGAGCTGCATGAACCCGCCAGGGACATACATCAACAGCACCAACAGTCCGAGGCTCGAGGTCAACAGCGGCACCATCCCGTTATCCGGGAAGAACGATGGGACACCAATGATCCAGATCGCCCCGAGCACGGGGCCGGCCACGGTGCCGAGCCCGCCGATCACGGCCATCGCCACGACCTGCAACGAGTCGGCGACCGTAAAGAAGCGGCCTGACAATGGCACGTTCTCGATCAATCCGCCAAGGACCGCGCCACCGAGTGCGGCGAGGCCGCCAGACAAGGCAAAGGCCCGAAGCTTCGTGCGCGTGGCACCAACGGTGTAGGCCGAGGCCGTGTTCTCGTTATCGCGAACCGCGATTGTCGACCATCCGACCCCGGAACGACGCAACCGGCTCACCAGTACGACGACGACGAGCAACACCACCAACATGAACAGGTAGTACGAACGTTGGCTCTCGAGGCTGACGCTGCCGATCGATTCGCGCGGGAATGGAACCGAGCCAGACTCCCCAGCGCTGAAAAAGGGCCGGATGTACAGGTACCTCTCGGCGGCGATCCCGAACGCAAACGTGGTGACGGCGAGCAACAGGCCGCGGACGCGCAACGATCCGAGCCCGACGATTCCGGCGACTCCGGCCACAGCGAGGGCAGAGACCAACATCGCCGGCACCATATGCATGCCCGGCAGTGCGCCTTTCAACAATCGGTTGTCGCCCCAGCCGATGTCAACGGCGACGCCACGCTGTAGCGCCGCTGCACCCAAGGCGCCCAGGCCAGCGAAGGCCATTTGGCCGAGCGACAGTTGGCCGCTCCACCCTGTGAGCACACTGACCGAGATGGCGCAGATGGCGAAGGCCATCACCTGTCCGTAGAGCAGAATTCGTGATGGCTGGGTGATGATGAACGGGAGGGCAACACCGACTACGCCAAGCAGGCCAGCGGTCAGCGACCCGAGGTGACGCACCCACCACACCGATTGCAGCTGATCGGGAATCGGACGGGCCTTGGGCGCGAACGAGAAGGTAGAGGTCTCAGCTGCCCGCCGACTCTGGGTCCAGACTGCGGCAAGCACAAAGAGGAACGCGACAGCATCGATCAAGCTTGGTTGATCGAGAAAGTTAAAACGCAGCACGGACTCGAGCACGCCGATACCGACGCCGGCCACCAGGGCACGCGGAAACGACGTCATCCCGGCGACCACCGCAGCGGCCATCGCCCTGGTCAAGGTCACGGGCCCGAGGGAGCCAACCGAGGTGGTCGAGCTGCCGATACCGGCCAGCAGCATCACGGCGATCGAGGCCACGAGGCCGGCGATCGCCCACACCAGGCTGGAGGCCATCTTTGGGTTGATCGCCGACAAGCGGGCGAGTTCAGGGTTCTCTGCCGAGGCTTTCACGGTTTGCCCGACGATGGTTCGGTTCAAAAACCAGGCCAACGCGACGGCTATGACCGGCACGATGATCAGCACCGAGAGCTGCCCGCCCTTGACCTTGAGTCCGAAGATGGTCTCCCATTCGCCCGAGATCGGAACCGGGAACCTGGCCCTGCCGTCGTCGACTTCTGGCAGCGCCATGGCGAGCGCTTGCGACAGTTGGGCGACGCCGATAGTGGCGATCAGAAGGATCACCCTCGGCGCCTTGAACAGGCGGCGCACCACCGTCAGCTCGATGATCAACCCGTAGAGCGTTCCGGTCGCAAGGCTGATCGGCAAGGCAATCCAATAGGGGAACCCGTACTGGATGACGAGTAAGGCCAACAGTGAGGCTGCCAGCAGTCCCATGCCGGCCACAGCGAAGTTGATCACCCGTGTGGCTCGAAAGACGAGGACGATACCGATCGCCAGCAGGCCGATCGTCGCGCCGCTGACGACACCGTTGAACACGAGCTGCGAGGTGATCCAAGAAGCGGCGAGCATTTCAGCCACCCTCTTCCGAGAAGAAGACGGCGCGGGCGAGATCGTCGCGTTCGGCCAGTTCGCGAGCCGGGCCAGAGAACCGCACCGTTCCTTTTCGAGGAAGATGGCCCGATCAGCGATGCTGAGGGCGATGTTCAGCGATTGTTCGACGATGATGATCGTCTGGCCCTGGGCCTTGAGATCCTCGATGATCGCCAGCAGGTCCTGGACGACGATCGGGGCGAGGCCGAGCGACAATTCGTCGATGATCAAGATCTCCGGCTCATGCAACAAGGTGCGGGCCAGTGCCAGCATCTGCTGTTGACCGCCAGACATCGACGATGCGAGCTGCGATTGGCGTTCGCGTAACGGGGGAAGGTGTCGAGCACCTTGTCGATACGACGCTCCATGTCGACGCGATCGTCGCGGTACAGGTAGGCGCCCATGCGCAGGTTCGCGTCCACGGTCATACCAGGGAAGACGCCCTTGCCGCCGGCGAGCATATGAATACCCATCTTCGCCCGTTGTTCCGGGGCGGCGTAGGTGATCGTTCGACCGTTGAGCCGAACAACGCCGCGCGACGGTGTGCCCAACCCGGTGACCACCCGCAGCAATGTCGACTTGCCACTCCCGTTGGTGCCGAGGAGTGCGAGCACTTCTCCCTTGGCAACTTCGAATCCCACCCCGAAGAGCACCTGTACATGTCCGTAGGAAAAGTCGACGTCGGCGACTTGGAGCGCTGGAATGTTGTCGGGGTCTTCGCGCTGGCGATCGTGTTCGGCGAGCTCTTCACGCAGTTCACTGACCACCATCGACAAGTCGTTACGAATGAAGCCCGCGCCGCGAATCATCAGATAGCCGCCGATCAAGGTGGACGGCACCGCCAGCGAGATCACCGCCGCCCGCGTACCCCAGGCGGAGGAGATCAACCCGGCCGCCGCGGCGCCACCGGTGGCCCCGAAGAAGAAGACATACAGCGCGGCCATAGCCGAGCCCATGCCTCGAAGGCGATAGGGCACGATCGAGGTGATCAGCGGGCCGACCATGGCGAACGCCGAGGAGAGCAGCACCGAAAATGGAATGCCCAGAAGGGTGAACAGCCACACGTTGGGGGCGTTGAACTGCAACGGGGTGATCAGCGCTGCCGGGAGGACCAACCGACCGACAAGCCGGAGGGCATCGGCGGGGCTGCGGCGATACAACTTGTCGTAATAGCGAGCGACAAAGGGCAGAACGACCAGTACCCCGACCCCGGTTGCGCTGCCGACGACGCCACGCCCGAAGGTGTCGAGCCCGAACTCGTCTTCGAGATACAGATTGGACAGGATCGGCATGGTCAACAGGCCAAACCCGATTGCGGTGAAGGCCAGCAGAACCGTCTTCATCGTGCGGATCTGCAGCAGGCGGGCGAATGCCGCCTCGACCGAAACCGGTGCCGGATCGACTTCGGCGATCACCTCTCCGAGCACGTCCGCCTTTTCGAACTGACCACGGGGTGGTTCGGGAAGGCGGAAAGCGAAGAACGCCGCGATCGACACCGGCACGCCGGCGACAAGAAACGCCCACCGCCAGCCGCTGCCACCACCGGCCAGCGACGCGACACCACCGATCAAGATCGGGCTGAGCACAGCAGCCAGGCGACCGGACGCGTCCTTGATCGCGCCGACTCGACCACGAACCTGGATTGGGTAGCTATCGGCGATCAACGATCCATGGACCGGTCCAGCGTTGGCTTTGGCGACACCCGCCCCGAATCGAGCCAGCACGAACATCAGAGCATTGACGGCAAACCCCGACAGTGCCACAAAACCGGCGAAGGCGAAGCTGGAGATGCCGATAATTCGACTGCGGCGGAATCGGTCGGCCAGCCATCCCATCGGCAACGAACCCAACACAAAGAACGCTCCGCTGGCCGAGGCGATGAAGACCATCACCGACTCGCTGACGTTGAAAGTCTTGCGGATATCGGGTGCCAGCAGCGCGACTCCAGCCGTCTCCAACTCGTCGAGTCCGTTGATCAACGCCAACACGACGATCGTGAACCAGCCCCCTCGCTCAACCCCCTGGCGTAACGTCATCGGCTCGCCGCCGACACCAGGGAGCAGATCGTCGGCGAAAAGCACCTCGTCGGTCGCGCTCGGCGCGCAGCCGCTCGTCCTCGTGAAGCAGCACGGTAGAAGTCAAATCCGCCAGGTCTCCGCCCGGTCGTTGCGCGTCGCTCATCGCTCTCGTCGCACCACTTCTGGCATTACTCGCTCCCCATTGTCAGCTCTTTGTTGCGTAACGAACGGACCACATCCTGTCGCGTCTTGACTCCGATGTCAATATTGGATAAAAGACCAGACGAAGCATGCCTCACCGCTGCCGACAGGCCCGGCGGTTTAGTCGGTGCCGTGGAGCAGGAGGCGGCCCGGCGTTGCTCCGGTGCATTCGCCGTCGATGAATGTGGTGACGCCGTTGACGATGATCCGGTCATACCCGGTGGCCTTCTGGACCAGACGCCACTCGCCGGCGGGGTAATCCCACAGGCGCTCGGTCGGCAGGCTGTCGACCGTATCTGGGTTGTAGATAACCACGTCGGCCGGTGCGCCTTCGGCCAGGAAACCGCGGCCCTTCAAACCAGCTGCTTGGGCCGGATAGGCCGACAACCGCCAGTGAGCCTGCTCCAAGCTCATGATGCCGTGTTCACGCACCCACAGTCCCAGAAGTTCGGTTGCATATCGGGCGGTGGTCACGAACTTGGTGTGCGCACCGCCATCGCTGACGCCGGGCAAAGCCATTGACGAGGTCGCGATTTCCTTCATTGCCGCGGGTGGCGTGCGCAACAGCGGCGTGGCAAAGCCGACCCGCAACTCTGCGGCCACCGCGACGTCCAGCATCGCGTCGATCTGGTGCTTGCCTTCGCGGTCGGCGATCTCGCCGATGGTGAAACCCTCGTAGGTTTCCTTCAGGTACTGAGCGTTGGGCACGTCGCTGGACACCCAGTGCACCTTGATCTGGCCCAGCGGGTACCCGGCGCCAAACAGACCGCCACGCAACTCGTGCATTTCCTTCATGGCGTCACGCCGCACGGGATCGGCGAGCTTGACCCGCTTCTCGGCCACGGTGCCGATTAGCGCCTCTTTCCAGCAGGGAATGGCGTCGGCCAGGTTGTATTCCTCCAAGGTGAATTCGGAGGCG
Source organism: uncultured Acidimicrobiaceae bacterium (assembly GCA_963732585.1). Classification (GTDB taxonomy): domain Bacteria; phylum Actinomycetota; class Acidimicrobiia; order Acidimicrobiales; family Ilumatobacteraceae; genus WLMZ01. The sequence goes on from CAVSZY010000002.1 coordinate 155,740, forward strand.
AAGTTCGTGGTCAGGGCCTGGGCGAAGACCCGCAGACCTTCGACTTCGTTCAGTTCAGTCAGCCGTTTGATTGCGGCGCGATGCCCTTGCTGCTGGCTGCCGTGTTGGTTCAGGGCACCGTCGGCCAACAATGCATTCCAAATGATCGGGCGACCGCTTTCGCGGGCCATGAACGCTGCGGTTTCCAGCGGCCCGGTGATCTGGGCGACGCCTCGGCCGAGCGAGCCCATCGCCTGGCAGAAGGCGGCAACTTCGCGTTCGGTCATCAAGTCGGTGACCATGGGCGTGCCGTCGAAGTCGAGTTGCACGTTGCCGATCTCACCCAAAATCTGGGCGCTGAAGCCGCAACCGCCGACCCGCATACCTTCGACCAACAACGCACACATTTGCGCCAACTCGTCATCGGTGACACGACGCTGTTTCGCCTCGTCCAAGCCAACGACGTAGCCATACAACGGCGCCAGCGGCACGAACGACATGACGTTCACGCCCTTGGGTGCCCGATCGACGCTGTCGAGGAACTCCTCGAAGGTTTCCCAATCCCACGGCATGCCCTGGCGCATAGTCTCCAGCGGCACGGCCTCGTTGCGCGACAGGCTGAGCATGGTGCGCTCCCGATCCTCGGGCTTACACGGGGCGAAACCGAACCCGCAGTTACCGATGACCACGCTGGTCACGCCGTGCCAACCCGACATCGTGCACCACGGATCCCAGAACAACTGGCTGTCGTAGTGGGTGTGCAGGTCAACGAAGCCGGGGGCGACGACTTTGCCAGCGGCGTCGACAACCTCGGCGCCCTCGGAAGCGGGGATGGACCCGATACGGGCGATCTTGCCGTCAACGATGGCGACGTCGGCTCGGTAGCGCGGCGTCTGCAACCCATCGATGATGGTGCCGCCCTTGATAACGAGGTCATAGGTGGCCATGCGACCCAACTTTCTTCAACGATTCGACGAGCTTCACAGGGAACGGGTTCATGCCGGGTGGGTCAAGCTGCGGGCGTTTTCGTACATGATCTTGTACTGATCTGCCTGAGAGAAGTTCGTGACGTTGGCCAAGAAGTCACGGGGTTGCGCGTAACCCTCGCCATGCGGCCAGTCCGAACCGAACAGGATGCGATCGGCCGGAAGGTGGCGGGCCAATTCGTCGACGGATTCCTCCACGAACGGCGCCACCCAGCAATGCTGCACGAACTGTTCGCGGGGGCTGGATGTGTAACCGCCTGTGTGACCAAGTGCGTCAAGCGCCATCAATAACGACGGCACCCAGGCACCCCCGTTTTCGATGAAGGCGATATTCAGTTTCGGAAACCGCTCGAACAGGCGGTGGGCCACCAGCACGTAGGCCAGATCGTGAACCATTCGCCCCTTCATCAGCGGCCCGAACAGTGACGCGCCAAGCGTCATGCTCTGGTCTTCCTCGGACACTTCCGCCACCGGTGCACTGGTCGACCAGATTCGATTGAGTACGGCATCAAGCTCGAGGTAGGAGTGATCGGTGCTGTCGTGCGGGGCGACCACCACGTTGGCCTCCTGCACCAGGCCCCAAAAGCGGTCGAACATCGGGTCTGCGGGCGACCGTGTGCCGTGCGCCGTCAAGGCCGGACCCTGGCGCAGGGTGACCACTCGCGCCCCACGATCAAGGCACCACTGCAGTTCGGTGACGGCCACATCCGGGTCGGTCAGGTTCATGTACGGCACGCCGAAGATACGACCCTGGTACGCGAAACCCCACTCGTCGTCGACCCACCGGTTGAAGGCCCGGAAGATCTCGACGGACGCTTCAAGATCGGACTGTAGCTCGGCCTCGAGCACGACACCATGAGAGGGAAACATCCACGTGGCCTCGACACCCTGGGTGTCCATCACCTGCAGCCGTGCGTCGCGGTCGTACCACTCGGGACGACTGCTCGGTTCGACAGTGAATGCCGCGTAGAAGTCCCGCTTGCTGGTCTTTCCTTGGAAGAAGTCCAGAAACGCACCGGGCTCCGGCCGCTTGTGTACGTCTGGCGGACCCGGAAGCGTGTCGACCACCTGGTCATTGACGACGTAGCGGCGCAGGCCGTCGACGTCCTTGATCTGAACACCGCGATCTTTGAACTTGGCCGACCGATGCCGCGTGAACGCATCGCTGGTCTCCCAGTAGTGGTTATCGGCATCAAACAGCTTGTCGAGTGCGGTTGACGGCATGGTGACCCCTTCCAGCGACGATCGCGCTGCCTAACTCTATATCGACGTCGATATCAGATGTCTCGTCGGCCCGTTTCGTTGCGGGGGATTGTCCATGCGTCGGGTGACCCGCCGAGCCATTATGTCCGGCGGATGACCGAGCAAAGCAAGACGTTGTTATCGCATTCTCGAAGTTGTACTCTAGATTATCTCGAAATCGTACTCTAGATTTTCTCGAAATCGTACTTTAGTGATCATCGGTCCTGTACTGTGGCCCGCATGGCCGACTCACTACGCGCTGCCACGTACCAGCGACGAGTCATAGATGACCAGCTCGACGTGCTGCTTTCCGGTGCCGCTGCCATCTCAATCGAAGGAGCGAAGGGCGTGGGCAAGAGCGCCACGGCGGCGGAACGCGTCGACACCGAGTACAACCTCGAAGACCCCACAGTTCGAGCGTTACTCGAAGGCGATCCACGCCGCATTCTGAGCGCTGAACGCGTGCTGCTCGACGAATGGCAACACCTCCCTCAGACCTGGGACCTGGTGCGTAGGGCGGTCGATGCTCAAGCGAAACCAGGAACGTTCGTGCTCACCGGTTCGGCCTCCCTCGATGAGCCCGGTCGCCATTCTGGTGCCGGGCGGATCCTGCGTTTACAGATGCGACCTCTGGCACTCAGCGAACGCGGGTACCAGCCAACGGTCAGCCTCGGTGAGCTACTGAATGGCGATCGACCCGCCATCGACGGCACGACTGACGTCCGCCTGGGCGACTACACCTGCGAGATCTGCGCATCTGGATTTCCAGGCATTCGGTCTCTCCCCGAACCGGTCCGACGGACACAACTGGAGAGCTACATTGACCGGGTCATCGACCGCGAGGTCGCCGAACTCGGCCACCGAGTGCGGCGACCCGTCCAACTTCGCAACTGGATGGCCGCCTATGGGGCGGCGACCGCGACGACTGCGAGTTGGGAGAAGATCCGCGACGCGGCAACACCGGGTTCCGCCAGCAAGCCATCTCGAAACGCCACGAACCCCTATCGAGACATCCTCGAACGGCTATTCATTCTCGACCCCATCCCGGCGTGGGCTCCGACGCGAAGCCTCCTCAATCAGCTCGGGTCGTCCCCGAAACACCACCTGGTCGACCCTGCACTTGCCGTGACCCTCCTCGGCCTTGACGAACAGGCGCTTCTCCACGGCGACGACGAGCCAGACCAGGTCCGGGATGGCCCCTTTCTCGGAGCCCTGTTCGAGTCACTCGTCACGCTCAGCATCCGAGCGTACGCCGCCGGGTCCGAAGCCCGCGTCCAGCATTTCCGCACCCACCGCGGCGAACACGAGGTCGACCTCATCGTCGAGCGCAGAGACCGGCGAGTGCTCGCTGTTGAATGCAAGCTCGCCGCCGCTGTCGATGACGAAGACGTCCGCCATCTCCTCTGGCTGCGCGACCGACTCGGGCGCGACATCATCGACGCAGTCATCATCACCACCGGCGCATACGCCTACCGGCGCGCTGATGGCATCGCCGTCGTCCCTGCAGCGCTTCTCGGCCCGTAAGCGCCTCGTTGCGCCGTCCCGGCCGTCGCTCGATCTCCGACTCTCAGCCCGTCTGTCTGCCGTCAGCAATTCGCGCATTTGCGCTTCTTTGAAGGGTCGACTCTGCAAAACTCCCTATCAAAGCGTTACAGCAGCTGGCGCGCCGCGACGAGCATTCGGTGCAGGTTGCGCGCCTCGACCCTGCCGGTTTGGGAGAGCAGCCGTTCAGGAAGCGTCGTGGTCATCATGTCGATAGCGAACCCGGCGATACGCCAAGGCGACGGAACCTCGGCAGTCGGACCTAGGTCCGCTGGCGCGACCACTATGCGCCCGGCGATACGAGCTACGGATGCTGGCGAGAGAACGACGACTGGATGGCGCTGCTCAAGGCCAAGATCGGCAAGGTACACGTCACCGGCGTCGATCACCGTAGCCGACTCGTGATGCTGTCCAATTCCCGCTCTCGAGCATCAATTTCGTCGCGCGTCACCTGCGGCAACGAACTCCGCCACGCGACATGCGCTTCGGCCTGCTGCCAAAACTTGGCGGCGTCCAATGCGTCAAGCGCCTCGAGAATCGTTGCTTCGAGCGTCGACCCGTTGAACGAGCGGAGTCGGTCGCGAGTCTCGTTTGAGACCTTCACAGTCGTTACAGGCATACTTCGAGTATACCTCGGTCCTTGGTCCGCGAGCAGTGCACGAAGGAGTGTTCATGCCCCTCGGCGCGAGGAGCGTCCAAGGAATAGAGCCTCCGCTGATACCAGTGGGATTGACGATTCCCGCGTAATCAGGTGTCCAACAAGCCGGGTCGATATCAGCCATCGAGCACGTACAGTCGGTTCAGGCGCCGCGCATGAGATCGAAGCAGCGAAGGGGTGTCAGGGCCGCCTCGAAGCACAACCGATGCGTCGAGTGGCGGGCGCTCGTCCCGCACATGGAGGCGGAGTTCGACACCTTCATTACCCCGTTGTCGTCCAACGCGAAGTCACAATTGATCAATTAGTCGAGCGCCGTCGACAATATGGCAACTAAACCAGTCACTAAGGGTGTTAAGGGCTGTTAATCTGGTCACACATGCCCCTCACCTATTCCCCTGCGACAACTGAAACAACGCAACTTCTTGGCGCTCGAGTCCGCCTGGCCCGCAAGGAACGTCGCCTGACAGTCGCTCAGCTTGCCGAACGGGTAGGCGTCAGCCGGGTCACCGTGCAAAAGATCGAGCGCGGTGATCCAACTGTTGCTTTGGGTACGGCGTTCGAAGCGGCAACGTTGCTGGGGGTCGAACTCTTCCATGCCGATGCCAGTAGGCGACGACTAGAGGCGTCACGCATAGATGACAAGTTGGCGCTACTCCCTGCCTCGGTGCGACTCACAAGGCGCGATGATGACTTGCCGCGCCAACCGCGTTGCCGATTTACCTGCCAGAACTGCCCCTGATCGCTGGGCCGCAACTTCCGCTCAGTGGTGAAGTCGCCGGGTGCATTCGCGACGCAGCGCCCGACGGGTGGGGACAACGGGTAATCGACAACCGCTTGGCCCAGGTACCTGGGTCCAGCGCCGCCCCGAGCTTGTTCACCTATCTGCTCGAATCGGGCTCGGACCGCATCGGTGCGTTGGACTTCCAGACTTCGCCTGAACAGTACGTCAGCGCGAGATCCAAGCGTCGCCTCGCTCACTGAACTCATGGAGTCCGCAGATCGAGTGGACGCTGGCATTCCACTGTCTCCAGAATTGGATCGGGCGCTACTCCACGGCACCTCGATCGGCGGAGCGCGACCGAAGGCCATGCTCAGTGATCACAGTCGGGCGCTGATCGCCAAGTTCTCATGCTCGGCTGACACGTCACCACTGGTTCAGTTCGAATTTGTCGGCATGGAACTGGCTCGACGATGCGGCCTGCGGGTTGCGGCTGCCCAACTGGTCACCTCACAAGGCCGCCAGGTCTTAATCATCGACCGCTTCGATCGCGCCACCAACGGCACACGCCGCGCGATGGTGTCGGCCTTGACGATTCTGGGATTGGATGAAAACGGCGGGCGTTACGCCAGCTACGCCAACCTCGCCGACAGCATTCGGGCCCGGTTCACGGACCCAGACGCGACGTTGCGTGAACTTTTTGGACGCCTCGTCCTGAACGTTTTGATCGGCAACACAGACGACCACGCCCGCAATCATTCTGCGTTCTGGAGCGGCACTGAACTCACGTTGACTCCGGCCTACGACATCTGCCCCTGGTTACGATCGGGCGGCGAGACCAGCCAGGCCATGGCAATAGATCGCGCGGGTCGACGCGACAGTCGCCTCATTGTGTGCCTCGATGCCGCTTCGACCTTTCATCTGGAGCGGCCCGAAGCCAGGGACATCATCGATAGACAGGTCGACACAATCACTTCCGACTGGAGCGAAGTCTGCGACCTGGCCGACCTGGACCCCGTCCAACGCCACCGGTTGCGAAACGGCGCCGTTCTTCACCCGTCAGTCTTCTACGACTACGACTCACGACGTACCTGACCAATCCGAAGGAGCTCGTCACTGCGAACATCGGCGTCGTTGGCGAGGGAAATGACGACGTCATTCGGCATGGCTCGGCAGCGCCATCGGTGACCGTCGTTGCTTGGGGAACTTCGTTTCGGCCCCACCGCTGATAACGATCGCAACCAAGTACGGCGCCACCCACAAAGGCGGGGACGCCGTACTTGTGTTGAGTGATTACGGGCGAATCATTCCGTGGGTAGGTCGTGATCGTCGTGCAGGCCGCCCTGCAGACCACCAGGCAGACCGCCACTGCCGCTGACGGGCGGGAAGTTGCCCTTGCCGCGGGTGCCGTTGATGTCGTACGTGCTCATCGCGTACTGCAAAACGGAGAAGGCGATGGCGTCGGAGTTGACGTCGAGCGCACCGTCGTTGTTGTTGGCATAGGTGTCGCAGGCCAGGTGGTAGCAGGGGTCGTATTGCTGGCCAGCGGTTCCACCCCACTGTGCAGCCTCGTCGGCGGTCTTGATGCCCTCGGCACCGGTGAACAGGCCACCTGCCGGAATGCCGTTAGCGATGAAGGCGCCATAGTCGGAGCGTCCGCTGAAATCGGTTCCCTTGAACGGGATGTTGCGGGAGTTGTAGAACGCCTCGAACGTCTTTTCGATCTGCGCCGAACCCGCCGGGCCTGCGGGTGCGCCTGTCAGGTCGGAATCGTCGCCGTCGTAGACAAAGAACACATGGTTCGGCGAACCGACCATGTCGAAGTTGAGGTACAGGGCGATCTTTTGACGCTCGGCGGCGGAGAGCCCAGCGACGTAGTTGTTCGAGCCGATCAGGCCAGATTCTTCGGCACCCCACCAGGCGAGGCGCACCTTGTTGACCGGCTTGACCTTGGCCATCGCCTCGCCGAGTTCAAGGAGCGCCGCTGAGCCGGATCCGTTGTCGTTGATTCCGGGGCCACGCCGGACCGAGTCCAGGTGGGCGCCGGCCATCACCACGTTGTCCGGGTCACCGCTGGTGGACTCGGCGATCACGTTGTACTGGGTCGTCAGCGTCGGCTGAGCAACCGTGACTCGCGCGACGGAGCCTGGCGCTGCCAGCGCCGCCCCGTCAGCGAACGACAGGCCGGCTACAGGAATATTGATCGTCGGTGGTGGAGCAGGCGGCGCTGGGATAAGCGTTCCTTCGAGCACGCCGGAACGTGCCGGCGTGTTGCCCTGATTGAAAATAATCACCGCTACGGCCCCGGCTGCCTGAGCGTTCTCAGCCTTGAGCTGGAAGGTGCACACGCCGCGCTGGATAAGGGCGATGTTGCCTGCTGGGAAGCCCGCAAAGTCTGCGGCTTCGCACCCACTCGTGTTGGCTCGGTCCGGCACGAGGTTGAGGTCGACAGGGGTGACGGCTGCCGAGACATCGCCGTAGCCCGTTCCGGTGAACGCACCGGCCTCATATGTCGCTGCGGTTGGAGCGACCTGAGTGATCGTCGGCAGCGCCACGTAGGTGAATGGGAACGCATTGAGCGACACGGTGTACCCGGCGTTAGTCATCTTGTCGACCACATACGCCAAGCTGGCGTCGTAGCCCGATGTACCCGCTGCGCGCACGCCGCCGTGAGCGTCGGCGATCGCCTGCAGAGCGGCCTGATGTTGGCGAACGCCCTCGAGAGTCACACACTCTTGAAGCTTTGCGTGGGTGTTGTTGACGCGCGAGGCGCACGCCTCGGGGCCAGCGACGACTGGCGTCCCCCACGACAGCGTGGTTGCACAGAGCACTGCAACGCTAAGGACTCTTTTGGTGTGTCTCATCGGTCTTCTCCCTCACGAATGGAACGAACAATCCAAACCATAGCACATATGGAATGTGCCCGCTTTTTGCCTGATCATCTCCGCAAGGGTTGACGATCGGTATCGCCCTGGCGGTGCTTGTTTGGGTATCACCGCCGCAGCCGAGGCAACGACCCGAACTGTGGGGTCTCACCTCCGGCACCGGGATATCTATCGCTTGGCGATATATCAGTACATGACATACACTGGAACCAGTGAATAGTTCCGAAGCCTCCACCGACCTCAGGTCGTTCCTTCCGCTCCCGCAAGCCCAGTTCCATGTCCTTGTGGCGCTCACGCCCGGTGATCGTCACGGGTATGCCATCATGGGCGCTGTCGAGGGGTCATCGGGCGGTGTGGTTCGCATGGGTCCGGCCACCTTGTACGGGACGCTCCGCAAGCTTGTCGAGCAAGATCTTGTCGAGGAATCCGATCGTCGTCCGTCCACCGATGACGACGCTCGACGCCGCTACTACCGCCTGACCGGACTCGGCCGAAGCGTCTGCCGGGCAGAAGCCGATCGTCTTGCCGCCCTCGTCACGATCACCCGCTCAAACCTTTCACCGGGTCTGGCCTGAGATGAGCACCGAGACGGTGGGTCGTGTGTACAAGCACCTCCTGCGGCTCTACCCGCGGGACTTCCGCGACCGCTACGGCGACGACCTCCTGCAGGTCCACGCTGAGCTTTCCGCCGAACTCGGTCCGCGCCGAGCGTGGCACCGGGTAACCCTCGATCTGATCGTCACCGTCCCCCGCTACCGAATGGAGACATTCATGAAGGAACAACACATACCCACAGTCTTGACCGCCGGGATTGTCGTGATGGCGTGCGCTGGCATTGTCAGCCTACTTATTGGGCTGGAGCGTGGCGTGCTGCTGGTCGCGCTCGCAGTGGTCCTAGTGCAGCCGCGCTCAATTAGGGCGCGTGTGGTTATGCGGCTTTGAGTGGGTCGGCGGCGTAGGTCCATCTGAAGGGTCGGGCGGTCTGGTCGTAGTCGGCGATGAATTTCATCATCTTGGTGATCAGGTCGTCTTGGGAGGGGAAGTTGCCGTTGCTGATCACTTTGCGTTGCAGGATCGAAAAGAATAACTCGACTTGATTGACCCAGGAGGCGTGCTTGGGTGTGAAGTGAACCTCCCACCGTGGGTGGGCAGCGAACCAGGCTGCGGTTTGTTTCGAGGTGTGCGATGACCCGTTGTCGAGGATCACGTGGATTGCCAAGCCAGGCTCGATGGTGGCTTCGATCGTGTCCAGGAAGGCGCAGAAGTTGTCTGAGTCGTTTCGTGGGATCGTGTCGGCAAGCACTTGACCGGTGCCGACATCGAGCGCGGCGACAAGCTTGGCGATGCCGTGACGCACGTATTCGAACTCGCGGCGTCGTGGCCGACCCGGGCGGGCTGGTTGGTCTTTGACGATGCGTTCTTTGGCTTGGATCCCGGTTTTCTCGTCGACTGACAACACAATCGCCTGGTCAGGTGGGTTGAGGTAGAGGCCGCAGACATCACGGACACGTGTCCAGAACTCGGGGTCGTCGCGCCGGTTCAGCCAGCCACGGACTTTGCGCAGGTCGATGTCCATCGCGGCGAGGATCTTGCCGAGTTGTGATCGCGACACGATGATGTCGTGGGTGTCGGCGAGAATGTCGACGAGTTCATCCAAGGTCCACATCGCCACCGGGTCGTCGGCAGACTTTTCGGCGGTCGCTGCGGCTGCCATTGCCAGGCGTTCATCGTGGCCAAGACGTCGTGGTCGACCGGTGTGTTTGCGTTCGCCGAGCCCTTTGAGTCTTTCGGCGAGGAACCGCTGCCGCCAGTTCGCGACGTGAGATTCGTGCATCCCGATCGTTAACGAGATCTGGCGTGATGCCATCTTGTCGGCGGCGAACAAGATCACCTGTGCTCGTCGCACGTCTCGTTGCGGTGTTGTTGGCGACGCCACGCGACGCTCCAGTTCGCTACGTTCCTCGATGGTCAACACGATCGGCTCAGCAATCCACATCCCCTAATAGTAACACGCGCTCTAATTCAGAGATAGTGCACTAGCGGTGACACAACGCAACAAGTTGGTCCGTTCGATGGACGTCGCCGACGGTGACCACCTCAGGCGGAAGCGACTGAAAGTGTCAGCGGTGCTCGCCGCAGCGCTACCGGTGATCTACCTCGTGAGCCTGCCCATCCTCGGCAACGACTGGGGCACCGACGCCGTCGTGGCGTTTGGTCTATGGTTCGGTGTCCTGATCGCCGCGGTCTGCTACTTCATGGCCGGAATCAGCACACCAAAATCCCCTGCTACAACCCACTGAAGTTTTCCACCGGCGCTCCGAAGCCGCCGGAGGTGTACCGGCGCCGGAACGCCGGGTGCCGCGCCCTGCCACGACAAGCTCCGGCCTGCCCTACTGACTGCGGTGGCGTTCCCCGTGTCCTGCCGGACAGCAACGCTGCCTACCTGGGCCCGGAACTGACGTCAGGGTGAGGGACTGTTCGCAGGTCAAGATCGGCGATGTTGGCGAAATCGTCGGGGTTCACGGTGTAGAGCGGGAGTCCAGTGGCGACCGCAACCGACGCGATCAACGCGTCGTACGCCCGGTCCTTCGGCTTGCGTCCCGCAGCCCGCAGGCCAGCCGCCACACGACCGAACGCTCGCGCAGCAGCGGTTGAAGGTCGCGTAGCGCGGTGAGCGCTTTCGTGAACGGGGGTGTAGAGCGCCAGGTTCGTTGAGGATGGTGGGGCTGGTTGGTGACAGGTGTGGTGAGGATGGTTGGGGTGGTGGCGGTGAGACTGGTCGCGCAAGGACCCTCCCGTTGATTCACCTGGCAGTGAACGGGAGGGCCCTTTGGGCGCCCGGAGGCACTGATGATCATCGTAGGTATCGATCCGCTCGAAGTCGAGCGTGGGCTGGTTGCTGGCGAGTTCGACTGCCCGGATTGTTCGGGCAGCGTGCGGCCGTGGGGGTCTGCTCGACGGCGGGTGTTGCGTTGCGCTGAGTCTGTGGAGGTGTGGCGGCAGCCTCGTCGTGGCCGATGTTCGGTGTGCCGACGTACGCATGTGCTGGTTGCGCAGGATTCGCTGGTCAGACGGCGCGACGAGGTGGGGGTGATCGGCGCGGCGTTGGTGGCCAAGGCTGGTGGTGACGGTCATCGGCGTGCCGCCGAGCGGTTGGGGGTGCCCGCGGCGACGGTGCGCGGCTGGTTGCGGCGGTTCTCGTCGTGGGCTGAGGCGATCCGGGTGTGGTTCACGGTGCTCGCTCATGATCTGGATCCGGTGCTCGTGCCGATCGACCCGACCGGCACGGCGGTGGGTGACGCGGTCGAAGCGATCGCTGTCGCGGCTCGTGCGGGGGTGTTGCGGTTCGGGCCGTTGCCGCCGTGGCAGTTCACGGTTCGGGCGTCTCGGGGCCGGTTGTTGTGCAACACGGGTTGCCCCTGGGCGGCCGCTCGCTGATTTGAGATCGTCAACCCGTCGCCGAAACCCGGCGGCAGTCGACCCTGAAAGAGGCCCTGATGAGCGATCGTCGTCGTGATGTCGCCCTGTTCCGCTATTCGTTGATCCGTGAGGCTGCCGACCCGGCGATCTCGCATGCCGAACGCGGTGTGCTCGTGCGGGAACTCGCTGGTCGCGAACATCACGGTCCAGGCGGTGAACGTGTCCGTGTTGGGCGTTCGTCAGTGGACCGGTGGATCAGGGCGTGGCAGACCGGAGGGTTCGACGCCTTGTTCCCCCAGACACGCACCGCAGCACCGTTCACCGCGGTTTCGGTGTTGGAACTCGCCGTGAAGTTGAAGTTGGAAGCACCGAAACGGACCGCGGCGCAGATCGGCGAGATCATCACCGTGTCCAACGGCTGGTCACCATCGGCGCGCACGATCCAGCGTGAGTTCGCTCGCCGCGGGTTGAACGTCCACCCCGATGGCACACCGCCGGCGGTGTTCGGCCGGTTCGAAGCCGCTGCTTCGAATGACCGGTGGACCGGTGACGCATTGCATGGCCCGATCATCGGTGCCCGCAAAGCGTTCCTGTTCGCCTTCTTGGATGACCACTCCCGGGCGTTACCCGGATTCCGGTGGGGTGTTTCGGAGGACACCGTCCGGCTCGAAGCAGCATTGCGTCATGGGCTCGGCGCCCGCGGGATCCCGAAATCGATCTACGTCGACAACGGCTCTGCGTATGTGTCGGCGCCGTTGCTGCGCACCTCCGCGGTGCTCGGCATCCGCCTCATTCACTCGAGACCCGGACGTCCCGAAGGCCGAGGGAAGATCGAACGGTTCTTCCGCACCGTCCGAGAACAGTTCCTCGTTGAGATCTCGGTCAACCCGCCCGCCGATTTCGATGAGTTGAACCGTCTGTTCGTCGCGTGGGTCGAGACCGTCTATCACCACCGCACCCATTCCGAGACCGGCCAGGCACCGATCGACCGATACCTGGCTGGTGGTCCGTTCATGATCCCGCACCCGGACCGGTTACGTGAGGCGTTCCTATGGTCCGAGACCCGCACCGTCACCAAGACCGCCACCGTCAGCCTGCACGGCAACACCTTCGAAGTCGACGGCGCGCTGGTCGGCCGCAAGGTCGAGGTCGTGTTCGATCCGTTCGATCTCACCCAGATCGAGATCCGCTACCAGAACCGCCCGATGGGCCACGGTGTCCCCCAGATCATCGGGCGGCACACCCGCCACCCGATGGTCAAACCCGACCCCGACACCGTGCGCCCGGCGACGGGAATCAACTACCTCAACCTCGTCGCCGACCGCCACAACAGCGAACTCACCCGTCTCACCCCGACCATCGATTACCGCGCCCTGACCGTGACGACCGACCCGACCCAACTCGCCGACCAGATGCAGATCCCCGTCGATGGCGGTGAGGCACTGTGAGCATCGAACTCCTGCAAGCCCACTACGGGTTCGCCCGCATGCCATTCGGCAGAGACCTCGCCCCGCAAATGCTGCACCGCTCCACCGGCCACAACGAAGCCGTCGCCCGGATCGGCTGGTGCATCCAAGAACGAGCCCTTGGCGTCATCACCGGTGAGGTCGGTTCCGGGAAAACGGTGGCGACACGTGCCGCCACCAGCGCACTCGACAACAGTCGAGCAACGCTGATCTACCTCGGCAACCCCGCCATCGGAGCCCGCGGGATCTACCACGGCATCGTCACCGCCCTCGGTGGTGTCCCCCGATTCCACAAAGCATCACTCATCCCACAAACCGTTGACCTGCTCGCCGCCGAAGAGAACGAACGAGGCAAACGCGTCGTCGTCGCGATCGACGAAGCCCACCTCCTCACCCCCGACCAACTCGAAGAGATCCGTCTCCTGACCAACAGCGAGCTCGATTCGAAATCCCCGTTCGCGTGTCTGCTCGTCGGCCAACCGACACTACGCCGACGCATCAAGCTCGGCATGTTCGCCGCGCTCGATCAACGCATCGCGCTGCGCTACGCCATGCCACCCCTCACCCCCACCGAGACCGGCAGCTACATCGCTCACCACCTCAAACTCGCCGGCCGAGCCGACACCCTATTCTCCGACGACGCCATCGGGCTGATCCACCAAGTCTCCCGAGGACTACCCCGAGCGATCAACAACCTCGCCGTCCAAGCCCTCATCGCCGCCTACGCCACCAAGAAAGCCATCGTCGACGAATCCTCAGCACGAGCCGCCATCACCGAAATCACCGCCGACTGAACCCGTCAGCAGTCCTCAGCCAAGATGACGCAGCCATCCTCACCCAAGATGTCCGGCAACAGGGGGTTTTCCAGGGCCAGTTCGTTGGTAGCCGTAGGACCGGTCGGCCGACGTGGTTGACGAGCCGGCCGGGGATGGCGAGATGCCGGGTCCGGATCGTGCGGGCAACGATCAACTGTTCGGCGTCACAGATGTTGCCGATGGCGGTCCAGCGGATCAGGTTGTGGGCGAGCACGACGCATTGCAGCCAGGCCGAGTTGGCGCGTGGCATTTCATCGAAACGTCATGGTGGCTGTGAGCGTCACCCGGCAGCCGTCGAACGGAATTTCTCCTTATGCACTCGTTACTACGGCTTGCGGCGCGCCCCGTCCTCGCTCGCCCGGGCCCTCTCGTCAACGAGCGTGCGCAGGTAGACTGGATCTGTCGACGAACCCGAGGAGGGTTGTGAACAGACCACTCAGGCGAGCGCAACCTCTCTGGTATGTCGGCTACGGTTCCAATCTGAGCAGCGAGCGCTTCCAGCGGTACCTCGATGGATCCGAGTGCAACGGCCCAGGCCGCCCACCTTCGCGGTGCATTGAGTTACCGCTGAGTCTTTACTTCGCTGGAAGCTCCAAGACGTGGTCGGGACCAGTTGCTTTCGTCGGACTCGCCAGCATTCCAGGTGAAACGACTCTCGGTCGGGCCTATTTGGTTACCGAGGCCCAGTTTTACTCGGTGGTCGCGCGGGAAAACGGGCTTGACGAGATTCCCGGCTTGCAGAGAGACCTCGACGACCTCACCATCGGGCAGACTCGCGAACTCGATGTTGCTGGCAAGTACAACCTGCTCATGAGGCTCCCAGACATCGACGACATCCGAGTCGTCACGGTGACTACCTCCCGCCGATTGCCGCGCGGTCGGCCGCCCGGCGACTACGTCGCAGTGATCTTGACGGGTTTGTTGGAATGTGGCCTTTCGCCGCTGGACGCCTCTCGATACCTCGCCGAACGAGGGGTCCCTCTGGACGACGCCGGTGAGCCAAAGACCTCGTGAGCCGACCTCCGGAGGATCGCTACCGGGTTCCCCATGTTAGTTTTCTCAAATTGTTCCGTCGAGGTAGGGCTATCTACGCCGTGAGATCGCGCAAACGAGTTTCCCATGGCCCTGCCGCTGAGGCCGAGTTCGTCGAGCAAGGGGTTACTTTGTCGGGCGGATCTCAATCAAAAGGGCACCACTGCTTGACCCTTCCAGATCAGGGCCAGGGTTACGGCGTCGCGATCGCTCAGCTGCGAACCGAGTCCTCCGCGTTAGCGGTTTGGGTCCGTTGGCATGCTGACTCCGACGAGAGCGCTGACATGTCCGTCATGAGATTTTTTGGTGACGCGACCGGCCCGCTAGAGCGACTGGAAGCCGGCTTCCGGTACCGCACGCCACTGCCCTTCAATCGCTTACCGGCGGTGTGGAGCGACGTCCGTTCAGCTGACGTGGTCCAGGTCAACCCGAAAGACGCCGACGCTCTCGGCCGGTGGGCGCTGTTGTCCACCATTCGGCTTTCGGCGCCGGTACGCATCGTTTCGTCCGACCATGTCCCCTTAGGCGCTGTAAGAATTTCATACGCAACCAGGGCACTCTGGGCGATCAGAACCGATCAGGTATCGACAGACACCACCGTGTGGCTGCAACCCCTCGATTCGGACCCAGGTTTCAAACCCGAGGTCGGCGCAATCGGTCGACTCGCTGAGCGATTCATGGAGTTCGTGCTAGGACCCTGCTGATCAAAGCGGTATTTTGCGGCGGCTGGTCGGCGGGGTCCAGTGGCCGGTAAGGGTTCTCGTGGGCGGTGTGAAGGGCCGGGTCGATCGTTCGGATTTCGGGCTGGGCGAGTCGATGAGTGCGGCTGTGCCCGTCTCCTGCTTTGAGGTCGTTGTGGGTGGCGTCAGAACCGTTCCGGCTCACCGTTCAGGCTGCTGTTGCGATGGTCCAACCGTTGTCGTTGACGAGCCCGAGTTTGAGGAGTCGTTTCAGGTTCACGGCTGCGCATCGCAGTGACCAGGCGATCTGGTTCTTCTCGATCCCCCGGTATCTGAGTCGGCGATGATTGTCCTTGACGAGCCAGGCGATGGTCCGTTCGATCATTGGTCGGTGCTGGCGATACACCTCGTCGAACTCGACAGTGGCTGCTTGGGCTCGGGCGGCAGCGAGGTGCTGGTGATGTTCGTGGAGCACGATCGTGCGCCCGGCTTTCGCTTTCGTGCATTTCGACCGGACCGGGCACGTGTCGCAATGCTTCTTGAACCGGGCCGTCCGCGAGTTCTTGATCGTCACGGTGACACCTTCAGGACAGGTGACCGTCCCGGCTTCGAGGTTGATCGTGAAATCATCGAGCGTGTACCCGCCCGGCACTGCTGGTTGTAACGGCTGAGGCTTGATGACCGGGAGCATGCCACGCTCGTCAAGATGGTCGCGGAACTCGCCAGCGGAATATGCGCTATCACCGAGCACCTCGGTGCCGGCTGGCTCCTCAGCGATCAGCCCGGGTGCGGCTTGGCTGTCACCGACGTTCCCCGCACCAAGATCACACGCCGTCACCAACCCGGTTTCGGGTTCGGCCGCGACATGAGCCTTGTAACCGTCACGATAGGACCGACGGGTTTTATGAGCGTGACGCGACTCGGGATCGACGGTCGAGATCACCCGATCCTCAGCAGTGCGCCGAGCGATCCGCCACTGGCCGGGCCGGTCACCGGGTTCGACGTCTTGACCAGCGACCAACGCCAACAAAGCAACCGCGTCGGTCTGAGTATCGGTGAGCACAAACCCGTCATCGACCAGGTCCTCGATCGACCACACGAGAGTGTTCGCGTCCTCAACAAGTTCGGACACCAACCGGTCCCGGTCGGCGGGGTCGTCCCAATCACACGGCGGGCGGCCACCAGCAAGATTGTGCTGACGCACGTACACACCAGCGATCTCGGGGATCAGTTTGCGGACCCGACCGATCTGGGCGACCAGCATCGTGATCGTGTCTTGGCGGGCGACCGCATCATCGAGCACCGTCGAGTCCAACACTCGACGCTTCTTCCCGACGATGACACCGCACTCATCGATCACTTGGCGAACGATGTCGAAGATCCGTTTCGGACGGTCGGAGTTCTCGATCTTGCGGCGCCACAACACCAGCACCGTCGAATGGAACGCCTCATCAGTCAACGCCAACCCGCACGCCGCTTTCCAAGCGATGTTCGTCGAGAGTCGTTCCATCGCCTCACGATCCGACACGCCCTCCAACGCCTGCAACACCATCACCGTCGCCACAACGTCAGCCGGCACCGACGGACGGCCACGCCCAGACCTGAACAGATCGGCGAACATCTCATCCGGAAACAAGCGCTGACGATGCTCAGCCAAAAACGCGTGGACCGAACCCGGCCGCACGAGATGGCCACACAACGCTGCGGCATCCAAAAACTCACGATCAGCGACAGACGAACCTTGCACCCCACAATTTTTTCACACGCCAACCCCAAACACGAGCACCCCGACCAGATTCCTCGGATTACTCAGCACGCTCCTAGGGGCCCCACCCGTGGCGCTTCGTTCAACCGAGGCCCTTGTTGGCGACGACGGGCGACCTGTGGTGCGCGTCGATCAAACGACCCTGGACTATCTGGGCATCGGTAGCGGCGACGTCGTCGTCGTCTCTTGGGCCCGAAGGCGCCGAAAGGCGCGAGCCCTTCTCCAGACAGCCGAGCTTCGCGAGCGAATGGCCAAACAGCTCAGCGACTCGACCGGTTCCATGTCCAGAACCCCAGGGGATCAACATATGAAAGAGGGACGGGACGGCGTACCCAGCTTTCTGCAAGCGTGGACCTCAGTCGATCTCAGACGTGACCTTGGAATTCCGCCAGACGGCGTGCTTCGGCTGAGACGCAGCTTGAGACATACCGTCACTCGAAACCTCGACACGCTTCCGCTACCTGTGGCGTCGCTTGTATTGGCAGGTCTGGCCCTTCCGGATGTGCCGAAGTATGTCTGGCCTATCTGCGCCGCAATCGTGATTGCGCTTGCCTTCGCGCCAGTTCGGCGAGCAACCCGATGGACACCTGATCCCTGAACCGCGGCCCGTTAACCCCCGTTAACCCGAACCTAGGTGGCGGGACATCGCCCTGCGCATCGGTTCGCATCGGCGCAGGCAACGGACAGACGCATTCGGATCGCTCAACGGCGAGCGTTATCCAGTGGCGACGACGCGCCTCGGAGTCAACTCGACGGCGACACGATTCTCCTTCGGTGCCGGGAATGTGTCGAAGTCTGCGCCATAGGCTGTGATCACACGCCGCATCAGCGCCAGATCGGGGTCGGGTCGAACCTCCGCGTCGCAACGAATCTCCAGCGTGCGGTACGGGTTCGTCGGATCGAGCACGAAGATCGTCGCCTGCGGGTGAGCGACGATGTTCTTACACTTCTGGCGGTCCGAGGTCAACGAGGTGCGCACGATGCCGTCCTCGTCGAGCAGAAACCAGATGGCCGTGGATTGTGGACGCCCGCTCGGCCCAATGGTCGACAAGACGCAGACCTGGCCAGCGGTGAGGTCCCGATGGGATTCGGGGCTCGACCCAGAAGAGGAGTCGCTCGGCACGCTCGTATGGATGGGTCTGATTGGCCCTGTGCTGGACGCGCTCGATGGTGGTGCTGTGTTGCTGGTTGATGAGCTGGATGCCAGTCTGCATCCGCGGCTCGGTGAGCAACTGATCCGCCTGTTCCAGGACCGGGCGACGAACCCGAACGGCGCACAACTGCTCTTCAACGCCCATAACCCTGTATTCCTAGGTGACTCCGCCGATCGGCCTATCGGGCGTGACCAGATCTGGATAGCTGAGAAGGCGAACGATGGAGCATCGCGCATCTACAGCCTTGCGGACTTCAGCCCACGGCAGGACGAAGCGCTCGGCCGGCGATATCTACAGGGCCGCTACGGCGGGTTGCCGGTGATCGATCCATCGCGTTTCGAGCGCGCGGCTGAACCCGTTCGCGAGCTCGCGCCGGTGTGAGCAATCGTAACGCTCCACCGTGACCGCCTCAGGGCAGTCGGCGCGCCCCGAAGTCGGGGTGGCGGTGTTGGTGGTACACGGCCATGACGAGGAGTTGTCCGGTTGTCTCCCGGTAGCGCACGGCGTATGGGAAGCCAGTTGTCGCGATCTTCCGCTCGACGACCTGGCCGCTGTCGTCATAGATCGCAGGTGTTCCCGAGTTTGGCCAGCGGCAGGCTGATTCGATTGCAGCGCCAACGGCCTCGACGAACCGGTCGCCCAACCCCGGTTGTTGCTGCTCGTACCAATCCCAAGCGTCGACAACATCTCGTTCGGTGAGCGAGTGTAGCTCGAAGGGCAGGCTCACACTGACTGGGCTATGCGCGACGTTCGGCGATCCGCGAGACGACGTGTTCCCAGGTCACGAGCCTTGCCTCACCCGATTCCAATAGCGTTGCGCGACGTGCAGTTTCTGCCGACCACAGCCGATCAACCTCGGGTGCCTCAACGCCATCCGAATCGAGGCTCGCAAGTAGGCCCGAGGCGACTAACGCTCGGTCCTCGACCGGAAGTGTGAGTGCTTGCTCCAGGAGTGTCTCGGCTGCAACGGTCACGAGAAAGAGCATACCTCATGTAGTGGGCCAGCCGACTTGTCAAAAGCGAGCGGCGTGACCTCGCCTGACACTCGGTTCGAGTGCGCCATATGGCCTGTCGTGTAGGTTGTTTCGGGCGCCCCGGGTTGCCGAGCGCGGTTCGGATATACGGCGCGACTCGACTGGCCGGTTCGATTATCTGCTGGCCAACCCGCCGTTTGGTGTGGAGTGGAAGAAGGTTGCCGATTCGGTCCAGAAAGAGCACGACGTCAGCGGTTTCGCCGGCTCACCCGGATCTACAGCTTTCTGTCGCAGGTGGTGGCGTTTACCGACGTGAAGTTGGAACGCGACTACCTGTTCTGTCGACGCCTGGCCCAGCTGATCCGCGGCGAATCGGTGGGTGGCGTCGACCTTGGCGACTACGTGGAGCTGACCCATTTGCGGATGGAGAAGCGGTGGGAAGGAAGCGCCTCACTGGATGAGGCTGACGGTGAAGTCGTCACCATCTATGGCGGTGCTGGCGGCGCCGCGCGGGTGGAGGAGGCGCCGCTGTCGGAGATCATCAAGCGCATCAACGACCGTTTCGCTACCAACATCTCCGACACCGACAGGCTGTTTATCGACCAGATTCGTGACGACCTTGTGGCCGACGAGAAGATCCAGATTCAGGCGTTGGCCAATAACGAGCAGGCCTTCAGCGTCGGCTTCGACAAGACCTGGACTGGGGCTCTGACGGGTCGGCTGTCCTCTAACGAGGCGTTCGCGTTCCAACTGTTGGACAACGGCGATTTGCGCGCCGATCTGATCGACGCGTATCGGCCGGAGATCTATAAGCGAGCTCGGGTCGCACGGCAGCGGACCTGCCCGATAGGCGACCTGATCAAGCCCGACGGCGAAACCGTTTCACTTGAGTACAAATCCACGATGCGCTGGGATGTTCGCAAGGGCGAGAAGGCTGGGTACATCGAGGACTCAATCGTGAAGACCATCGCAGGGTTCGCCAATAGCCCCTACGGCGGGACGCTATTGGTCGGAGTCGCCGACGACGGCCAGATCTACGGGTTAGAGGATGACTACGCGACGTTCTCCAAACGAGGCGAACGTGGTGACCGCGACTTGTGGGGCCAGCACCTGAAGAACTTGCTGGACCGTCTCGGTCAAGCCGCTGCGGCGTTGGTGGATTGGGAGTTCTTCACCATCAACGGTGCCGACATCTGCCGCATCGACATCGACCCTTCCGACACCCCCGTGTACGAAACCAAAGGCCCGTCGCAGATCTTCTGGTGGCGCACCCCTGTCTCCACTGACCGCATCGACGACCCAGACCTCTCCCGCATCATCGTCCGCCGCTGGCCAGCACGTTGAGGAAGTGATTCGGTGGGTGGTGTCGACGCCTACCGTGGCGGAAATGGCATGGGCGATCAGCCATTGTTCGGTGAGATACTCAAGGTGGGCTGCATTAAACCGGGTAGCCGCTACACACGTCGTCCAGTAGCCGCTGTGCACATTTTCGGGCTTCCTTACTGACTGGTCGCCGCTCTGTCGCTGTTCGGCTGCCATAACCGGTCGATGGGGCACACGTAGATGCGATCGTCAAGTCGTCCGGCGTGGTGGCCGGTGTTCAGCACGAAACCTGCACGGAATTGGTCGCCAAGAAGCTCGCGTAGCAGCCGGAGGCCGACAAGGTCCTTCGCTACGGCCTTGCCTCGGGCTTTGATCTCGAACGCGATCACTCCGCCGTCGTAGGTTTCGAGGAGGAAGTCAACCTCTCGGCCGTCATGCGTGTGCCAGTGCGCTGTTTCGCGGACATCGTCGTGCCAAGAGGCCTGTTTGAGGAGTTCTCCCACCACGAACGTCTCGAGCAAATGGCCGAACTCGGTCAGCGAGGCCGGGTCAAGTTGGGCGAGCTTGGCTGGCGTCAGGCGCAGCATGTGGGCAGCGAGCCCAGAGTCCACCAGGTGCAGTTTTGGGGTCTTGCCAACGCGAGCACGCAACGTGCGGCCCCATGCAGGCAGCCGGCGGACCAGGAATACATCGGACAGCAGGTGCGTGTAGTTGTCGGCAGTGCGTGCCTCCAGGTCGATGTCCGCGGCGGCAGCGCTGACATTGAGCAGTTGACCGGTCTGGCCCGCTAGGCGCTCGAAAAGCCGACCAAGCGCATCTAGCCGTCGCACAACACCCAACTCGGGAACGTCACCTGACAGAGTTTGCGCCAGGTATGCGTCGAACCATCGGCGTCGTGCACGTTCGCTTAGCCCGATCGCCACCGGCAGGCCGCCGCGGCAAACCCGTTCGCTGTACTCAGCACGGGTTGTCGTCGATGCCGTTTGGCGGACCAGCCGTTCAGGATCGTTGATGGCCACTTCGAGGAAGTCCTCATAGACGCCGCTGATCTCCCCCTGGGAAAACGGGAGGACGTCCAAGAACTGGATACGTCCGGTGAGCGCTTGTGTCGCCCGGGGCAAGCTGTCGAACCGAGTGGAACCGGTAAGCACGAAACGGCCAGCGCTGTGGAGACGGTTCAGTTCACCTTTGATTGCCTGCAGCACCTCAGGGACGCGCTGGTATTCGTCAATACAAACCGGGCTAGGACCGAGCACGAAGTCATCCGGCGAGGCGGCGACCAGTTCTGCCTGCGCCGAATTGTCAAGATCGATGATGTCGACTTGCCGTTCGGCGGCGATCAATGCGAGCACCGTGGACTTGCCGACGGACCGAGCACCCTGTAGCGCCAGCACGGCTGACTCGGTCATCCGTTGGCGTGCGACCTCGAGGACCCGTCTGCTGATCAACTCTCCTGACATTGTCCGAATCATAGTCAGTCTGATGCGAATTTTCGGGCACTCCATTGCGAATTTACGGCTTTGTTTCTGCGAAATTTCGGACGACAACTTGACCTTCCAGAGCCGACCCGTGCGCGCCGCGCAGACTGGCGGTTGTCCCAGCTGCACTCCTCGGGCCGTGATTTCGTCCGTTGTCAGGCCGATGCTGGTCAGGTCGGCTGTCGGGAGCGCTAGATGCTCGACGAGCGATCAGGCCTCAAGATCCGTGGTAGAGACGCTGCAGGTCAACGAGTTCGACATCGGCCCGGCCGCTCGCAATGCGCTGCAGATCGCTGGTGAAACCCGCCGCGCTGACCAGCAGCCGCTTGACGGGACGATGATCGGCCGACACTGCAATCGCAGCGGCGTCGAGACGATCGAGCACTGCAAGGCCCACGCGACTGGCGGTCGCCTTGACCTCACCCACAACGATGGGCACCCGGCCCCCGGTCGAGGTCGCTTCGACCGCCACAAGGTCCAGTTGCCCGACGGCATTCACCACCGTGGAACCAACCTCGTACACGGTTCCGCCGACCGTGGCAGCACTGGCATGGGCGATCAGCCATTGTTCGGCTAGGTACTCAAGGTGTGGGGCATAGATCCTGGCAGCCACCTCGGGCATCGCGTCGATCCAAACATCGGCGGCCCGACGTTGGCTCAGCCGCCTCTCGTTTCGCTCCACAACTATCCGCTGGAATCGAACCATGGGTTCGGTCAACTGGTAGGTCGGCCGGTTCGCTTTCAGCGGATCACTTCGCTTGATCACCCAGCCTGCATCAATTGCGACCTTCAACGCGTGTGGCAACGATCCTCGCCCCAAACCCAGGGCAGCTTCCAAGTCGCCCCATTGGCGAGCACCATCGGCAATGGCCGACAGCAAACCCCAATACAGCTGACGATCGCCAAGTTGGCCATCCTCGGCGACCACGATGCGGCCCTCACGGAACAGGCTTGACGAGGGATCCAGCAGCCGCCGGATCACCCAGGCATCGACGTCGCCATCCGCAGCCGGAGAGTCGTCTCCGGCCAGCATTCGGTAGGCGGGCGTACCGCCGATCAGCGCATGCAATCGAAACGCGGCGGCCGGATTCCCGAGAACTCCCCAAAATTCGGCGGCTGTGCGATACGGAAAACGGCTCGACGACCAATTCCAGGCTGGCGCGACCCCGCAACGGCGCGTCACCGTCGAACAAACGACGCAGCTCGCCAAATGCCGAGCCGCACAGCAACAGTCGCGTGCCCCCTGCTTCGGCGCCCACGCCGCCAGGACCCAGCAACGTCTGCAACACGGAGGGAACCTCGGGCGCTCTAGCGATAACTCGTTGCACCTCGTCCAACACCACGACAGGTCCTGCTCCTCGCGAGCCGAAGCGGACAAGAGCCGATAGCGCATCCGACCAGTTAGCGAATCGGATCGGGCCCGGAGAACCGATGTGTTTGGAAAAGGCCTCGCTCAAACCTTCGAGGTTCGCTGCGGATTCGGTCTCCAGCGCTTCCCAATAGAAACCACCGAAGGCGCGAACCAACTGAGTTGTCAGCAACGACTTGCCTTGCCGACGACGACCGTACACAAGACCAAGTCGCGCCTGATCGCCCGGTTCGTTGACAAAGCGCACCAATCGGTCCCACTCCCAACTGCGCTCGAACACATCAGCAGGCTTATCCATCTCGCCAAGATAGCAGATTAAGTTATGCCATACTTCATTCTGTTAAACGCTGCGACGGCGTTCTCCGGCAAGTTGGAAGACGACGGTTCGGAATGGACAGAAACTTCCGTCAACGGCTTCCCCGAATCCGAAACACCGAAGCGATTCGACAGCGACGACTGGCAGATTTTGGTGGTCGCCGAGAAGTACCAGACCGGCTTCGACCAACCAAAGCTGTATGCGATGTATATGGACAAGGCCCTCACCGGGCTGGCCGCCGTGCAGACGCTGTCGCGCCGACCGACGCTCACCTGTTGATGACACCCATGCCGAAGTGTGGCCGTTCGACGTGTTGCGGGCCGAGGAAATCGAAACGATGGTCGAATCGCGGGGCCGAGTGACGCTTATAGAACCGAGGACGACCAGGCTTCGAGGAGCTCGGCCGGGCCGAGGGTAATCGGAATGTCGCGGACGTCGAAGCCGGAACACGACACGGCGACGAGCACCGTCGAGGCGTATGTGCTCGCGACCAACGACGCTTGCGATGCGAGCGCCGACGCGTCTGCCCCAGAGAACGGACGCTGGTGTCGCCACTTGATCGAGCCGACAAGAGAGACCCGTCGGCCCTTACCCGCGCCGGCGATACCGACGATGTCAACCTCGGTGCCACCGTCGCGGCTCCAGAAGCTACCAATCGAGTGAGCGTTGTGATCGCCGATCGGCATCAGCCGGGCAACACTCTCGCGCACGATGGGCTCTATCGCCTTTCCCCTGTAGTCGGGCCATTGGCGCAGTACGTCGTCGACGACAAACTTGCTTCGACCTCGATCGAGTTGAGGCATGTTTCGTTCGACAAACCGAAGCCAGAAGGCCAGGTAGCTGTCGGCGATGCGGTAACGAGTATCACGAGTCTTCGTCACCGCCGAGATCGGTTGCTCGGCAACGATTGCGTGCTTGGCGACCAGCAACTTCAGTGCCCGGTCCAGCGACGAGGCGGACAGGCCTGTTCGTTTCGCAATCGTGGTGAACGTTGGAGCGCCCGAGCCGACGGCCGCGAACGACGACCATCTGCCCGGCGCCGGACCGACCAACCTTGTCGTTACTACCAAGTTTGGAACTTCCGAGAATGGTAGTTCCAAAGTTGGAAGCGCCGGTCGCCATCAGGACCGGAGCTCGCATCTATCCGCCGACCGGTCAGGCAGCCACGCCTTGACGTGCCCTTGCGGGCAATTCGCCACCACGCACCAGCGACTCGTACTTGGCGTACTCGGCGGCCCTCATCGCTCGGGTTGCCCGTTGCTTCGAGTACTTGGCCAGCGTTTCGGCAGGATGTGCCGCTCCTTCGGGAGTCGTGCGGGTCTCGTCGACCTGCGACGTCTCGATCACGCTGATCACGAATCGCGCAATCGCGTCCCAATGGGCGTCGAGCCACTCAAGAAAGGCGCTTTGATCGCGGTTCCCGTGCTGGATCACCACACCGTCGATCTCTCTCGCCACTGCCTTTGGCAGCTGTTGGGTGTAGATCGATCGCCGATTCTGGTTTCTCCTATTCCAGAACTCTGCCTTTCCCGCCACGCCGAGCACGACGGTCGGCATTCTCCACAGCTCGTTGCCGAACTCATCAAGAATGAGAACGTCGTGCGTGGCGTGGGCCCCTTTGAGACCGGTCGCCCAGGTGTGCAGATCGATGGTGAGAAGACCCTTCTCGTCACAGCGCACTCGAGTTTCGAGGTGCACCCCTCGATTGCTCAGGTTGGTTGTTGTCTTACTTGCGTATTGGTATCGCATGGCGATGACTCCACTTTCGACTCGGTTTTCTTCTGCACACTTAGTGCAATTTCATTACGCCCCTCCTTGCCCTGCGATCCCTAGAGGCGGAAGTTCCCACCGACCGGGACGTCGGTCCCGCGCCTCGGGCTCAGGCAATCGCCGCGTCGGACCAGTCGAACAACACCATGCCCTCATCAACGCGGTGCTCCAGTGAATTTACACGCCATTCTCTAGTGAATTTACACAGCAATTGTTAGTATCTTTTCTTATGGTCGATCTCGTTCCTCGGGGACTGCGCTCAACGCTGGAACGCGCCTGGGCCAGTCGAGCGGTCGTCGTGCTCGAAGGATTACGGGCGACGGGAAAGTCAACACTCGCTGGCGCGATGGTGACCCAACCAAACTTTCGCACCTTCGCCGACGAGGCCGAACGATTCCGCGCTGCGAGCGACTTAAAGGGCTGGCTCGAATCCGTGCCACGTGGCGTAGTCATCGATGAGGCACAACTTGTCCCAAATCTGCAGTTGGGAATCAAGCAGCTCGTAGACCTTCGAGGCGCCTCGCCATCACAGTTCCTGCTGTCGGGGTCAGCGCGGTTGAATACACGTGAACTCGGTGGCTCCGATCCACTGATCGGGCGGGTACGTCGGCTTCGGCTGCATCCATTCAGCCAGTCCGAGATTGAAGGTCGACCGCTCGATTTTGTCACGAGCCTGTTCGACGATGATCCTCGCACCTGGTCGATCCCCGGTTGCGACCACCGCGAGGTCATCCGGCGCGCCGCTGCTGGCGGATTCCCAACCATGCGCTCGCTCGATCCGATTGATCGAACGGCCGAGCTCGACGCGTATGTGCCCGACCTCTTCAGTGGAAACGTGTACACGACCCGACGAGATGTCGAACGACTCGTCCGCTTCTTTCGATGGCTCACTGCTCGCAGCGGATCAGCGCGAAATGTTCGTCACTTCGCCGAAGCCACCGAACTGGCAAACGACACCGTCCACGCGTACCTGGAAGAACTCGCCGAAGTACACCTCATCGAGACCGTGCGTGGATTTCGACGTAGCCACGATCGCCGAGAGACAGAACGTGAGCGGATCTTCGTCGCCGATCCGTCGTTCGTCGCCGCAGCCTTGCCGTCCGACCCGACACTGCTCATGAACAACAACGACGCATTCGGACGATTACTGGAGACGTTTGTCGCTACCGAGCTGATCCGGCTTCTCAGCTGGTCGGCAACATCGGCGCAACTCTTCCATTGGCGGGAGAATGACCGCCACGAGGTGGACCTCATCATCGAACGACGCGACGGTTCGCTCATTGGAATCGAGGTAAAGGCCTCGCGCTCGGCCTCCGAGGCCCACACATCTGGACTTCGTCGCTTCCGTGACCGCTACAGCGCGCGGTTTACACGCGGCTTTGTCCTGCATTCAGGCGATCATGCGACACGATTCGATGACGATCTCTGGGCGCTCCCGTTCAGTGCTCTCTGGTCGGTCGGCTCACCCGTCGCCTGACGGCACTGCGGCGTCGAGCAGGGCAAAGAATCCGGTCAAGCCATCGATGTTCTCTGACCTTCGCCGTGGTTCAACGCCAGCGAGAATCGCCGCGTATGAAACCGTGTGGTAGGCCCCCGCCACAGCGGTGAGCAACGGCCGCAGGCGACGAACCTCATCGGGCGCAATAGCGTCGGCCCATTCGTCGATGAACATCTCCCACAACGCATCGATCTGCTCTGGCGTGTCGGTCAGCCACTCCGTCCACACCACGACATCGAAGAACGGGTTGGCAATCGCCGCATCTGACCAGTCGAACAACACCATGCCGCCATCACGCCTGACGATGTTTCCGGGATGGAAGTCGCCGTGCACCAGGGTGTCCGGCATGCCAACACGTGCGATCGTTGCCACCGCGTCGCCAAGCCAATCGACAAGTTGCGTCACACGTTGGGCCGTGGCGTCGAGCAGCGTCGACACCTCCTTGTCCGCCATAACCGCAGCGAATTCAGCACACAACGAATCCAGCCGCCGAACGCGGCACCCGGCGACCACCAACCCTTGCGTGCGACCGATGAATGATCGTTGCATGCCAACTAGGTGGCGAACCGCCTGCGGTGTGGCGTCCCTATGATCGGCAACGGCATCGGATCCAACGTCACCGAGCAGCATCCACCTTTCGTCGATGTCGTGAGCGATCACCGGCGGAACAGCTCCCGGCAGTTCGCGATCGAGGTACGCCGACAGCGCCGGCTCGGCATGAAACCCCGGGAACGACGCCTTGAACCAGTAGCGACACGTCGGCGTCTCGACCCGCATCACCGCCGAGATACCCCAAAACCGAACCTGCTCGGCCGCTGTCGGTGTGCCGAGCCCGCGCTGCGCGAGTTCGGTGGCAATCCACGCACAGGCCCGTTCATACCAACCCGGCTGTGACCAGGCGGGCCGTAGCGGTGCGCCTGCCGTTGCCTGCGGCTGCGGCGCGGCGAGGTCTTCGATCATCTCGTCGAGAATCGTGGTCAATCCCGCGGCGATGGATGTGTCGAGTGACGCAAGTGCGGTCCACACCCAATCACTAGGCGGGATCCAGGCCTCGGGCGGCGCCGGAAGTTTGACCAGCGCCGCGGTAGCGCCGTGCTCGTCGACCTCCCCGGATTGATCGATGAAACATTCGAGCACCGGCGGGGCCAAACCAAGCATCGGCAGCGACACCCTGGTGAAGGCCGACAACGTCATCTCGCCTGCGCCAAGCTCGACGACCACGGTGGGCAACTGACGAGAAGCATCGGTGACAACGCGCCCCGTCATCTGATCGGCGATCAGCACACGAATCGATCGACGTTGCACCCCATCGCTCACGTCAACAGCGTGCCACGTTTGCCGTTGCTCAACCCGAGAGATTTCGAGTGAGATTGCTACCTTGATCGAACTCGTGCCACGCCGCCATCAGATCGCGCCGGGCACGAAGCGGGTAGCCTTTCGCCGTGAGCAGATTGCGGGCTGCCCGAATAGCTGTGTCGGCGGTGTATTGGCTTGGATGGTCGGCGATCATCGTTGCTATCGGTGCCCGAATCTCAGGCGCAAGCACGACCGTGATGGTCATCTGGCTTGCGGTCGGCTCGACCCTCGCCGGCGGAGCGTTGCTGGCAGACCGCTGGCGGCGGCGACAATTTCAACCGCGTTCGCTGCTCATCAACGAACAGCCAGCGATCACCGGCTCGCGCGCCGTTCGCCAGCTGCGGATTCAGCGAAGTCTCGCGATCGCCGGCGCTTGTCTGTCCATCGTTCTGCTCGGCATCTCGGATCAAGCCGAGGCGCAACGGCGAGCAGAGATCGAGGGACTGAGTAGGACAGGCACCGCCACCGTCGGGCGTGTCGTCGATCGAGAGTCTCGACGGTGGTGGCTCAAACGCGACAAGGACAAGGTCACCGTCGGCTTCCGGCCAGACGGATGGAATCTGGACTACAGCGTAAGATTCGAGGTGTATGGGCTCTCGGAGTACCCGCTCGGGCGACAGGTTGACGTGACCTATGACCCGACGCTGACGCGATTTTTGATCGACGGCCGCACCATTGGGCTCGGTGGCCAGTGGGCGCGTTTCATCGGACTGTTCGGTGGTTTGGGGATGGCGGGCATCGCTGCGTACCAGCTGAACAACATCAGGCGTATCAGCCGCATCGTTCGCTCGTTTCCCTGGGTCAGCGAGGCGGTGGGCACAAGCGAACTCGAGGCCGGAAAGGTCGGCGGACGACAGTTCGGCTTCTTCACCCGCATGTACCTCTGCGTAGCCGATCCTGCCATCGAGGCATCAGTGCTGCTCCGACTCGCACACGGGCTGCGACATCGACGCCGAAATATCCACGAGGGAACCACGCTACGTATGGCCGGGAATCCGCTCGACGACCTGGCCATCGACATTCCCAAGTCCCGCCTTCTCGTTCCGGCCGGGCCCGTTGCCTTCACCATGTCCGAAGTCGAGCAGGAGCAGGTCACCTGGACCTACCAACGTCGCCCCCGACGCAGGTCGAAACCGAAGACCAAGAAGCGGACGAAGCCAAAAGCGAAGGCGAAACCGAAACCGAAAGCGAAAGCGAAACCCGGCGTCTCATAGCGCGAAGCCGTACGCGCGCCCCGCTGTGGGGCGTAGCTGCTATCGCGAGGGCAGCCGTTGCAACGAGGTCGGCTTGCGCGGCGCTGCGGCCGGAGTCTTGTGGCCGTGGCAGCGCTCGCTGTGCGCGACGTGGCCGAGGACTTGTTCGACATGGGCACCGCAGGCGGCCCACGTCGGTTTCTGGCAGGTCTTGCAAGCTGTTTGATGACACATAGATGGTGATCCTTTCGGGGTCAGTGGTTGAGAGCGATGCCTGCTCGAATCCCGGTGTAAACGGCCACGAAAACGGGCAGGGATCACGAACCACCGTGAATAACCGGCGACGTCGGATCGAGGTAGATTCGCGCCAGGTCTCACAAGTGAGGTGCATCATGTCCAGATTGTTCACTCGCCGCCACATGATCGGTGCGGCTGGCACCGCAGGCATTGGCACGTTGGCAATGGCGCCCACCGCCAACGCCGCGCTACCGCCAACAGGGCCGCTGATCACCCTGCGAACGCCACTCCGCGTCTTCGATTCACGGGTCGACAAGACGTTGATCGGCGGCGCCAAGCTCGCTTCCGGAAACGACGTGATCATCACCCTGCCTGGGTTTCCCGAGGAGACCAGGCTCGCGATTTCCGTCTTCGCAAATGTCACCGTGACCGGCACCGAAGGTTCCGGGTACCTGGTAATCAACGGCGCCGACTCCTCCGGCGACCTGCCGTTTCCGCAAACGTCGAACGTCAACTGGTTTGGCAACGGTCAGACCTTGGCCAACGTCGTGCTGACCACGGTCGGGAGCGAATCGGGCATCAGCGTGTCTGCCAGGGGTGGCGGACGAACTCACTTCATCATCGATGTGCAGGGCTACGTTCCGTTTCTCGGCTGACCACCTGGGCTGACCCTGTGCGCTGACACCGTCCGCGGGAGAGGTATACGGTTACCCATGGCAATGCACGAGTACCTCGTCGAAGAGATCGCCGTCGATTGCGCTCAGGGTCTGCTTACCCGCCGCGAGGCGCTGCGACGACTCGGGCTGCTCGGAGTCGGTAGCGCATCGGCGGCCGAGTTGCTGGCTGCCTGTGGACGTGACGCCGCGGACGAATCCATCTCGTCGTCGGCCGCCGTCGTATCGACGGACCCACTCGCCACCGTGGCACCAGCCACAGGGGCTCCAGCCAGCGCAGCTCCAGCCACCGCAGGTCCCGCCACTGCACCAGCTGTTCGCCTGAGCGGTGCGGGTGAGGAGATCCGTTTCGCCGGTCCGAACGGTGATTTGATTGGTGTGTACGCGGCTGCTGAGACCCCCGCCGGGGCGGTGCTCGTGATCCATGAGAATCGAGGTTTGACGCCGCACATCCGCTCGATTCCTCCCCGGCTGGCTGCATCCGGCTACTCCGCCTTGGCTATCGATCTTCTTTCCGAGGAGGGTGGCACCGCCAGCCTCGGCGATGACAGCGCGGCCACCGCGGCACTCGGCGCTGCCTCAGAGGAACGCTTGATCGCCGATCTGAAGGCCGGGCTGGACGAGCTCGCCGCTCGGGCACCGGGGCTCAAGCTCGCGGCGATCGGGTTTTGCTTCGGGGGCGGCATGACCTGGCGGCTCTTGGCTTCGGGCGAAGCGCGTCTCGCAGCGGCGGTGCCGTTCTACGGGCCGACACCAGAGGGCGCGGATTTCAGCGGCTCACAGGCGGCAGTGTTGGCGATCTACGGCGAGCTCGACAGCCGAGTGAACGCTAGCCAAGAGGCAGCTCGGGTCGCGCTCGAAGCGGCCGGCTTGACCTTCGAATTGCGCACGTTCGCAGGCGTCGACCACGCCTTCTTCAACGACACGGGTGCCCGCTACAACGCGGCCGCCGCCACCGAGGCCTACGATGCAATGCTCAGCTGGTTCGCTACGCATCTCGCCTGAAGCTCGGTCGCCCTCGCGCTGATTCGGCCAAAGTCGTCCAAAGAACCTCGCCGAAGTTGTCGAAATCGTGAGCTACCAATCGTCGAGAATCGTGCTATATGCATCGAGGTCGACGAAGCGGCCCCGTAGGCGGCAAGCCACGCAACCGGAGCCGCACTATCCGGGCGGCACCCGAATGTGTTGGCGGCGTTGTGGGTGCTGCGCTCCACGTGAGAAGAAATCGGCCACGAGCTAACGTGCCAATCGCAGGCTTTCTATCGTGCTCATCGCAGGCGGCAATGCCCAATCCTGCGCCGTCTACATGTTTCCAGTGCCGGGCATCACGGTGCCCGCGCTGCGACGACGGGCTGGCGCAAGATCGTGCGAAGTTTCGCGGGTGCGCAGCGCCGCGGATCGCTGAGGTAGATCTCGTGGTGCTTGCCCGTCATTCGTAGCCCCTGCGCGGGGATGAAGTCGTGGTGCATCGCCGCCAAAACCGGGGACTCATCGTCGTACGAACCGACATGCAAGGTCTGCACAGCGAGGCCTTCGTCGAGTGTCTCCAGCCGGAGAACATCGAGCGCGCTGGCCCCGCCGCCGCTTTGGTCCACGGTCGCTTTCGCGGCATCGACGTGAACGCTGTTCAGCCAGTCGGGAACCAGGATCATCACCGTCCATTGCCAACGCGACTTGTCCCGTTGAGAGGTGAACGCGTCCATGTCATCCGACCACCACAGCCCTTCGAGCGGCATCACCACGTAGTCGCGGTCGAGCTCGCGTTTGCTCAGGAACTTCAACTTGTAGGCCACCGGGTAGACCATCGCCAGGGCGCTGGCATATGCCGGCGCAGTGTTGGGATCGCCGTCGCCGTCGATCATCAGGAACTGCAGCGCAGGCACCGTAATGATCTCGAAGCTCCCCTTCGGCGCCGTATAGGAGCGGATTTCCTTCTTCAGGTCAGTCTTCACCGATCGTCGTCGCCTATTGCGAGCTCAGGATCGTTGCCGTGCAGGCAAAACCGTGCGGATACGGGCCGGCCGGGGAGCATCACGTTCGGGGCTCCCGCAGCGGCGCCGCTGCGGGCAAGCCGCACGGGCTCGCTTTGCGTCAGCAGACGGCTGGCGCGGCCCGCAAACGGGGGCGTTGCACGAGGAACAGCCGAATCGCTCAGCGGATGACTGGTCGGGCTCGGCATCGGGGTCTCCAGCGATTTCAAAGGGGACTGTCCCCGCTGTTCGCCATGATGCCACACTGTCCGTCGGCCGCCGACGTGAGGTTTATACCGACCGGTCCCTTTCCGGAGCAACGAAGCACTCGCGGAGCACGCTGACGTCAGCGTTGACGTCAGCGTTGACGTGCCCTATGGAACGCACGTAATGTTCCCGGCGTGACCATTGCAGCGTCTGAGGATAAGCCCGACGCGATGGTCGACGAGCCCGCCACACACCTCGCCAGCAGGCGGCGGCTCCCCGGCGCGAGTTGGCTGTGGTGGGCGGCCGCGAGTGCCGTCGGCTACCTGGTCAGCGCCCGCCTGGCGGGCGCCGAGTGGCATCCGGGATCGGCCTATTTCGACGAACTCGCCGACGCCTTCCTCAGCGGCCGGCTGCACCTCAGCGCCCCATCCGGGACGCACGATCTGACCCAGTACGACGGCCGCTGGTTCGTGCCCTTCCCGCCGTTGCCGGCACTGTTGATGCTGCCGTTCATCGCTGTTCTCGGCGTCGATGGCATGAGCACGCTCGTCTTTGTTGCGGTGGTCGGTGGCGTCAACGTGGGACTGGCCCATCTCGTGTTGCGCGCAACCGTCGACACCGGTCTGGCCCGGCTCAATCGGGTGGGGGTGCACTGGTTGACCGCAGCGTGGGCGTTCGGGAGCGTGCACTGGTACATGTCGACGCAGGGGTCCGTGTGGTTTGTCGCGCAGATCTGCTCGGCCACGTTCGTGCTTGCCGCGTTCCTGCTGGCCCTGCACGGCCGAGTGGCGCTGGCTGCGTCGATGGTCGCTGTGGCGATGTTGTCGCGACCGACGTTGGTGCTGGTCGTGCCGGCGGTAGTCGTTCTGGCGGTGCGCGGCCGCGACGTCGTTTGGCCCCGCCTGGTAGTACGTGTTGCGGCGCCGTTAGCGGCGGCGGTCGCTGCCCTGGCGGTGTACAACGCGGCGAGGTTCGCCAGCGTGACCGACTTCGGGTATGCGGACCAGAACGTCGCCCGCGAGCTCGAACGCGACCTTCGCCAACGCGGTCAGTTCTCGCTCGCGTACGTCAAGCACAACCTGTGGGCCGCGCTCGCCAGCGGCCCGACGTGGGACGCACGGGCGCGAACGCTGACACCACACCCGGACGGGATGAGCATGCTGCTCACCACTCCTGCCCTGCTGCTGGCAGGGCAGGCGGCGCGGAGCCGGACGACCCTCGCGTTGTGGATAGCTGTGGCGCTCACAGCCGCCCCGCTGTTGACTTACTACAACACCGGCTGGTACCAGTTCGGCTACCGCTTCGCCCTCGACGTGATGCCGATGTTGTGGATCCTGATGGCGATCGGTGCCGGTGCACGTCTCCACGCTGGCTGGCGGATCGCCATCGTCGTCGGCATCGCTGTCAACGCATGGGGGCTCGCCTGGTTCGTGTAACGCCAGATTTGGTCGATCCAAGTAGCGTCGTCACCATGCACGGAACCAAAGAATCGGTCGGTGGCGTTGTCGCCCGCGGGCTTGGCAAACGTTTCGGCGACTTGTGGGCGTTACGCGATCTCGATCTTGACGTTGCGCCAGGCACGGTCCTGGGACTGCTCGGCCACAACGGTGCCGGCAAGACCACGGCCATTCGTATCCTCACCACGTTGGCGCTGCCCACGCAAGGCTCCGCCACTGTTGCCGGGTTCGATGTCGTGGGCAATGCCGCGGCCGTGCGCGAACGCATCGGTGTCGCTTCGCAGCAGGCAACGGTCGATGGCCTGATGAGCGCCCGCCTGAACCTGTTGACCATCGGTCGACTGCGTGGCATGTCGAAGCCTGCGGCCAAGCGCCGGGGCGATGAACTGTTGGAGCAACTCGATCTCAGCGGATTCGCCGACGCATTGGTCAAGACCTATTCCGGCGGAATGCGTCGTCGCCTCGACTTGGCGGCCAGTCTGATCGGCAACCCCGAGGTGCTGTTCCTCGATGAACCGACGACCGGTCTTGACCCGCGCAGCCGCAACGATCTGTGGCAGATTCTCACCGATCTGGTCAGCGAGGGCACGACCGTCATCCTGACCACCCAATATCTGGAAGAGGCCGACCGGATGGCCGACGACATCGTCGTGCTCGATCATGGCCGCACCGTCGCCCACGGCACGCCACAAACACTCAAGGCGCAGATCGGCGACGATCGGTTGGAGGTGACCGTGGCACACGCCAGCGAACTCGGCACAGCGACCGCAGCGCTTCGAGCGTTCGGCGACGAGGCTCCGAGCGTGGACGAGGAATCGTGCACCGTGACCTCGTCACTGCGCACCGGAACGCGAATCGTCGACATCGTCCGCTCGCTCGACGAGGCAGGAATCGACGCCGTCGATATCAGGCGTCGCGAGGCGACTTTGGACGACGTGTTTTTACTCTTGACCAGCTCGACGCCAGCTGCCGAAGAGGTGCCGGTATGAGCAGCAATTCAGTGGTCACCGAGTCGCTGGTGTATGCCCGACGCAACCTCGAACACATCCGCCAGGTGCCCGAGAAGCTGATCAACGTCACCGTGCAGCCGTTGATGTTCGTGATGTTGTTCGCCTACGTCTTTGGCGGCGCGATCAAAGTGGACGGCGGCGGCTACAAGGAATATTT
Organism: uncultured Acidimicrobiaceae bacterium; assembly: GCA_963732585.1. GTDB lineage: Bacteria > Actinomycetota > Acidimicrobiia > Acidimicrobiales > Ilumatobacteraceae > WLMZ01. Next base: position 191,071 of record CAVSZY010000002.1, read on the forward strand.
GATTGGCGGCATCCTCATTCAAACCTTGGCGTTCGCGCTGATGGGCCCGGCGATGTCGATCGCCACCGACCTGCAAGAGGGCGGTGATGGGCATCGGCTTCGTCGTCATCTTTCCGCTGACGTTTATCTCGAACGCCTTCGTGCCGATCGAATCGATGACCAACGTGCTGCAATGGATCGCCGCAGTAAATCCAATCAGCGTGTTGATCGCCGCCGTGCGCACCCTGTTCGGCAACCCGGTGGCGCCGGTGACCAAACATGTCTGGCCGATGGAGCACCCGGTGCTCGCCGCATGGATCTACGTATTCATTTTGCTGGTGCTCGGCTGGGTGCTCGCCCAGCGCCAGTACCGCCGGCGAACCACTGACTGATTAGCGCGGGCCCTCCCAGCGGTCAACGAGAATGGCGCTCGATAGGCGGCTTCTACCAACGCTGCCATCCAGATCGCCACCATCTCGGCCGATCCCGCGGATGTGACTCGCCGACACCGTTTGAACATCCAGCGTCAGGCACGTCGTACCGGCGATTCCGGCGCCGTCATCGTCGCCGCGACCCACTACCCACAACCGGGCGGGGGACAGGCGGCGCACTGATGCGCATAGACCCGCGGCCGCAAGATGTCGACGGCGCACCACGCATGGCAGCCAACGAGCTACTTCGCCATCGCTGGAATGTCGAACAGGTGTTTGTGTTTGGTGTGTGTTGCTGGTAGGGTTGGGGTTGTCGATCGCTCCCCGGTCTTCGCTCGATGGGTTTGTTCCCGTCCTCTGTTGAGTTGGCGATTGTTGTCTGGGGGTGTGTTGTGTCTGTTGTGCTCGATGTTGATGTCGATCTGTTTCCGTTGTTGTCTGGTGCTGCCCGTGATGCCGAGTTCATGGCGACCGAGCGTGAGATCCGCCGTTTGCAGGCGTTACAAGCGCGACGCATTCGCCACACGGAAGCCACATGCGGGTACGCCGATGACGCCTTCCATTCGATCGCCTCCTGGCTACAAGCCGTCACAAACGTTGGCCGTGGCACCGCTAGGGCGCGGGTTGGTATCGCCCGTCTGCTCGACGCCATGCCGCAGTTGGCGGCTGCGGTCGCGGCTGGCAAGGTCAGCGACGATCATCTCCGCCTGGTGGCGCGCCTGTTCAACAATGAGCGTTGCCGACCGTTACTCGCCGACTCTGATCAGCTGCTCGCCGGGCATGCCGCCACGTTGACAGTGCACGATTTTCGTGAGGTCTGTCAACGCTGGGAAGCGTGGGCCGACCCCGACGGCACCCAAGCCGGACACGACCAGTCGCACCAAAACCGGGGTGTCAGTTTCGCCCAGTCCGGCACCGGGTTCAGCTTCGCTGCTCAAGGCGCAGCGGCGGTCGGTGAAGAACTGTTGAACATCATTCGCGCTCACGAGCAAGCCGAGTACGAAACCGATCTCGCTGAACGGGCCCGACGTCACGGTGATCAGGCGCACCTGTTTCCGTTAGCGCGTACTTCCCGGCAACGCCGTTTCGACGCCTTCCGTACGGTCATGTTGAAAGGCGCCGCCACCGACGCCGATGGCCATGTCGCCACCACCATCAACCTTGTCAGCACCCCAGCCGAACTGGAACGCATCATCCGCAGCTACCTCGCCGACACCGATAGCGCGAGCGACGCCGACGCTGATGCCGCGACCGGCAAGTTGCGGTTATCTGAGACGGTGAACGGCACCCCGGTCAGCGATCGCGACATGTTGAGCGCGGCATTGACCGGGCAAATCCGACGGGTCGTCGTCGATTCCGCTGGTCGGGTGATCGATCTCGGTCGCCGCCAACGCCTGTTCACCGGCGCCGCCCGCGAAGCCGTCAAACTGTCCGGCGATCGATGTTGTTGGCCAGGCTGCGAACACACCGTCAACAGCATGCACCTCGACCACCTCGAAGCCTTCGCCAACAACGGCACCACCGACCCCGGCAACGGCGCCATCACCTGCCCGACACACAACCAAGCCAAAGAACGCCTGCGCATCCGCGTCAAACGCGACGAAACCGGCTGGCACCACTACCGACCCGACGGCACCGAAATCGCACCCCGAGGTATCGGCGGCCGCGAAAGCCCGGAGTAGTCCGCGTCAACAGCTTGGCGGAGTGCCGCCGAGGTGCTTGTCGCTCCCACCCGCCGAGGCATCGCCGGGTCGGTTTGGGATGACCGATTGTTGCGTCCTCACACTCGCCAGTGTCCACAAAGCGGCTGGTGTGGGATCGGGCTGGCGTACGCTGAGGCATGCCGATCGCTACGTTTACGCTCGTCGCTCTTGACTGCCCTGACCCGCAACGCCTCGCCGAGTTCTATCAGCAGATTGTTGGTGGGCGGATCAAGGTCGACACTGCCGCAGATGATTGGGTGCGCCTGGAAACCGGCTCGGGCGTCGACATCGGCTTCCAACTTGATCCCGACCACCAGCCGCCGGGGTGGCCACACGGCGATAAGCAACAAGCACACCTCGACTTCGACGTCACCGACCTCGACGCCGCCGAGGCCGAGATTCTGGCCATCGGAGCCATCAAGGCCACGGTGCAACCATCGCCGGATGAGTGGCGAGTCTTTCTCGATCCGGCCGGCCATCCGTTCTGTCTGATCCAGCGATAGACATCGTCGCTCCCTCGTCGTCGTGAGCATTGACCCTGACCACGCAGCTGCCCGACCCGTGTGGGCAGACATCGACCTCGGCGCGATCACGCACAACATCGCCCTGCTGCGCGCCAGGGTCGGCCGGCCGGTGAAGATCCTGGCGCCGGTGAAGGCAAACGCCTATGGTCACGGTGCCGTCGCGGTCGGGCGCCACCTCGCGGGGCTCGGCGTCGAAGGATTGGCTACCGCCAATGTCGACGAGGCCGTCGCCATCCGCCAGGCCGGCGTAACCGTGCCGATCTTGCTCTACGGGGCACAACTTCCGTCCGGCAACGCTTACCTGCTACGCCACGACATCACCCCCAGCGTGTACTCATCGGAGTCATTGCAGGCGCTGAGCGCACTCGCCGCGACCAGTGGGCGAACGATCAATGTGCACATCAAAGTCGACGCGGCGATGGGTCGGCTCGGTGTGCGTCTCGATGACGCAGCCGCCTTCGCCCGCGAAGTCATCGCCAGCCCGGGGCTGCGGCTGGAAGGCGTGTACACCCACATTCCGTTCTCGGAAAGCGACGGCGAACAGTGGTCGCGGCGCCGGCTGGTGGCCTTCACCGACCTGATCCGTGCCATCGAGCACGAGCACGGCATCACCATCGACTACGCCCAGGCCGCAGCGAGTTCAGTGCTGGCCAGCGGGTTCCCCGACAGTCTGAACACCATCGCCCCCGGCCACCTCGCCGTCGGATTGCACCCGATCAGCGGCCAACGTGCCGAGGATGCCGGATTCCGCAAAGCACTGACTGCGCTGCGGGCACAGCTGATCCATATCGGTCAACGAAAGCGCGGCGATGACCTGCTCGGCACGTGGCCGGACGGACTCGCGGAGGATCGCCGCGTCGGAGTGATCGTGCTCGGCATCGACAACGGATACCGACCCGGTCCGGCCGGATCGGCTGCGTTCATGCTCTGCCACGGGCAGCGATGCCGGGTGCTCGGCGTCTCGGCGGAATACACGGTGATCGATCTCGACGACGTGGCGCACGCAGCGATCGGCGACGTGGTGACGGTGGTCGGCAGCGACGGTGAGCAGTCGATCGCGGTCGAAGATGTCGCCCAACAACTCGGCGCACCGAGCGCCGTCTATTGGATGATGTCGCTGAAGAGCGTGCCGTACCGCTACGACGGTTAAGCCCGTGACCGCTCCCACCAATCGAGCACCCGCGGCGCCCGGAGGGTGCTCCACCGGCTCGCCTGGCCAGTGCTCGCTTCGAGAGCGCCAGTAGTACGGGATGGCGAAGTCAGCGATGGTTCGCCTCTGTCACGGCATCTTGTTGAGCACCACCTCCGCTACCGCCGACTGAGGTCTTTGGCGAGCGGCGTGGCTCGGGGGATAGCCGAACGCTCGACGAAAGGCGCGGCTGAAACCTGCTTGCGACGCGTAGCCAACGTGCGCTGCGACCGCCGCGACCGACACCGTGCCCGCACAGAGGCGATCCAATGCCAGGTTCATCCGCCACGTCGTGAGGTATTCGAGTGGCGGCTGTCCGACCAATTCGTTGAAGCGAGCGGCGAAACCGGAACGAGACATGGTCGCAGCTGCAGCCAGAGAGGCAACCGTCCAGGGTTGGGCGGGTTGGCGATGGATCGCCGCGATTGCAGCACCGACGTGGGCATCGCACAGCGCACCGAGCCAGCCTTTCTGGGCCGCCGGATCCTGATCGATCCACTCGCGAATGGCGAGGATGACGACGATGTCGCACAACCTCGTCAGCACCGACTCACCGCCCGGTCGAAGGACTTTGGCCTAGATGCCCATGACCTCGATCAGCGACGCCAGCCCGTGTGTCGCGGCGCTTGTCGGCGCCGCGACATGAACGAGCGACGGCAGCGCTGCCAACAACGATCGACCGGCAGGGTGGTCGCACTCGACCGCACCGCAGACAAGCGTCACCGCGGCTGCGGCTTCGTTCAGGGTGCCGTGGCGCACGACGGCATATCGCTCGCTGAGGTAGTCGTGGGGCAGATCGAAGATGTTCGGCGTCGACGCCGACTCGACGGTTCGCAGCAAGTGCCCTCGGCCGTGAGGGACGAGCACCACGTCGCCAGCCGACGCTCGCACCGTCGTTCCCTCAGCCTCGATCTGACATTCCCCTTCGATCACCGCGTGAAAGGCAAGGCTGTTACCCATCGGCGGCAACTCGAGTCCACAGGCGCCATGGAGCACTGTCACGCAGTAGAACGCCCCAGTGAGGCGCAGCTCGTGCAGAGCACTGCCTAAGAGATCGCTCGCGGGTGGCAACGGCAACGTCGATGGCGACACGATCTCATTGTGTCACGTGGACGATCGGCAAGATCTCCCGGCGTCGTAGGCATGGACTGTCCGACTGCGTCGGCGCACAGTGGCAGCATGACAAACACTCAATCACTGCCCGACGTCGCCAGCGCGCAGGCATCCGATCGCCAACAAGCCCGCCGGATCGAGCGTGTGCTCGCTCGCCGCTCGTTCTGTGTCGTCGCATCGACATCATCAAGCGGCGCCAGCCACGCCGCAGGTGTTCTCTACGAATACGTCGATGGCGCGCTGTATGCGCACACGATGCGGACAAGTCGCAAGGCCCGCAACATCACCGCCGATCCACGTGTTGGTGTCGTCATCCCGACCCGTCGACTTCCCGTCGGCCCGCCCTTCAACCTCCAGTTTCAGGCACGTGCCGATTTGTTAGCGATCGACAGTCCACCGATCGCTGACCTACTGGAGAGCCGAAAGCTGCGATCGATCAGCGGGCACGGCGCACTCGATGAACCCGACGGTTGCTTTATACGCATTGTCCCGACGGCGACCATGCACAGCTACGGCATCGGCGTTCGGGTTCGCGACGTCATCCGTGATCCGCTGCACAGCGGGAATCGCCACCTCCCGTGGCCGTGTTGAGGCAATGGTACGACGGTTAAGGCCTAAAGACCCCGACGATTCGGGACCCAACCCCCTGGCGGACAACGACCGTCGGTGGCAGCGTTCAACGTGTGAGCACCACCGTTTCCCTTTACAACCGTCTCGGCGGGGCGACAGGAATTTCGGACCTCGTCGTCGAGTTCTACGAGCGAGTCCTCGACGACGCAACGTTGTCCCCGATGTTCGAGAACACCTCGATGGAGCACCTTCGCACCATGCAGCACGAATACTTCACCATCGCCAGCGGTGGCCCACCGAGCGCCAGCGCGATGTCGTTGAAGGCGGCGCATGCAGGGCGCGGCATTACCGAGGCCCACTATCAGCGCTTCTTTCACCATCTGTTGGCAACGCTGGAATCGGCTGGGATCGACCGCGACGACATCGACACGATGATCGAGCGACTTGCCCTCGAACGCGACCAGATTGTCGACGATCCCGGTCAAGCCGACTGAGCCTCGGCGGGTGGCCGGAGCGGTCGCCCCGGAAGCTGCCGCCGTGACCGTCCCGGTGCTCGCCGCGTTCGGCGAGCGCGACGTGTGCGCCGACCCCAAAGGCGAAGCGCGCGCCTATCTATCGGCGACGTCCGTCGATCTGTTCATCTGCCCGCGAATGGGGCACATGCACAACTTCGCCAGCACTCGAGAGTTGTTCTGGCAACGCATCGACACGTGGGCCGACTGGGTCCGCTGCGTCAAAAACGCCCGCTGATGGGTGATCCGATGAGATCGGCGACTGCCACCGGGACCGCGCAGCAACCGAGTATGCGCAGACGCCTCAGCCGTGACATTGTCGTTCAGGCTGCGGCCGACGTCGCCGAACGTGGCGTCGATCACGTGACCTTGGCATCGGTAGGGGCCGAGCTCGGTGTCACAGCGATGGCCCTGTACCAACACGTCAACGACAAACAGCACCTGCTGACGCTGGTGCTCGACGCCCGCCTCGAACTGATCGTCGTCCCATACGTGACCGATGGCGACTGGGACATCCACCTGCGCAACTTCCACCTCGCCATCGTCGAGGCGATGACGCACTACCCCGGGCTGCTCGCCGAAATTACCCACTCCCAGCAAGCGGCGCGTCTGCTCGATGGGTACCTCCAGATCCTGCACGCCGCAGGTTTCGACGACCTTGCCGCAGCGACCGCCTACACCGGGCTGTACTAAACGGCGAGCGCAGCGCCGACTCCGAACACTCGGTTGTGCTCGCACAGGCCGCGGAGGCAGCCGGGTTCGAGTCGCTGTGGGCCGTACAACACGTGGTGATGCCGATCGATCACGCGTCGCGCTACCCGTACTCGGCCGAGGGCACCGTTCCGGGAGGCGCGCAAATCGCAATTCCCGATCCCCTGGTCTGGCTGGGCTTCGGCGCCGGCATGACCTCAACGATTCGCCTGGCCACCGGGGTGCTCGTCGCCCCGCGTGCGTCCCCCTCGTTAGAACCCCCGTTCTAGCTGATGACGGAGTTCCGACACGAGCGCTGACGCCGTGGGCTTTGTGAGGGTGAGCCCGGCGACAATGGCGTCGATCAGAGCATCGATTTGGTCGACCGCGGCCACCGTGAGGACGTCGGTTTCGTCGTGCATCGGTGGCTCCAGCGTGGCGAACTGGCTGTCGATCATGCCTGCGCCCATGAAATGGCCTTCGCGCAACCGAGCGCGTTCGCGGGCGGTGGCAGGGTCGATCTCGATGAAGATGAACCGCACATCGCCGGCGCCGCGGAGCAGGTCGCGGTAGCGACGCGTCAATGCGGAACAGGCGACCACGCCACCTTCGGGGCTGCGCAGCACTTGGCGAACAGCTTCTAGCCACAGCCAACGATCTGCGTCGACGAGCGGCACGCCGAGAGACATCTTGGCGACGTTGGCCGCCGGGTGCAGCGAATCGGCGTCGGTGAACGGCACGCCCAGTTGCGCCGCCAGCGCAAGCGCAACGGTCGACTTCCCCGAGCCCGCCACCCCCATGACGACGATCCGATCAACCATCGAGACACCGTAACCGGCGGTGCTATTGGGTCGGGCCTCGGCGTGGTTGGTCTGGATTGAGGATGTCGAGGTGGTAAGCAATCCAGCCGGACATGATCGCCGGATCAGCGATCGCCAGACGAATGGCTGCCTCGGCGAACGGTTCAGGTTTGGCGACGTCCTCGGGGTTGAAGCCGCCGAGCCAAGCCACACCGGGCGACTCAAGCGGGGTTGATGGCAGCAACGCGTTGACCGCAATACCATGCGGGGCGAGATCACGGGCCACCCATTGCGTCAGCCGTTCCAGGGCGACCTTGGTTGAGCTGTAGCCGAGCAGGTTCATACCGCCGCCGTCGTAGGGCCCCTCGCCCGGCATCGTCGAAGCGCCGGAGCTGATATTGATAATCGCTCCGGAACCCTTGGCAATCATGTCCGGCGCCACCAGTTGCATCAGGCGATAGGGGCCGAACACATTGATGTCGTAGTTGCGCCGCAGCCCTCGGGTCGGAAACCCCAGGAACCCTGCAAGGGCCACCGGTTGCGGCGTCCGATCAGCGCTGCTGGCATCAGTCACCTTCGAAGGATCGACCGGAGCCATGCCCGAGCGAGGCGCGGCGGGTCCACCTGGACGGCCGGGCACCGTCAGCGCGGCGTTGTTGACCAGCAGGTCGATGGGACCAAAGGCGTCACGGGCGGCGTTGACAAGGGCCTCGAGGTCGCTTTCCACGGCGACGTCGCAACGCACCGCAATCGCCCGTCCACCGGCGTCGTTGATGTTGGCGGCGGTCTCGGAAATGGTGCCCGGCAGACGCTGATCCCAAACTTCTTCAGTTCTGGCGGCGACGACAACGGACGCGCCTTCACGCCCGAAGGCCTCGGCCATCACCTTTCCAAGTCCTCGACTGGCGCCGGTGACAATGGCTACTCGCCCGGCAAGCCGTGGAACGGAATCGGTCATGGGTTACATCCTCTCGAAGTTGGGTGGACGCTTTCCATATGTGCCAAACGGCGATCACTGGGATCGGCGATTCGTACATCCGGGTCATCAGATCGGTTTCGTCAAAGGCCGTCTCGATGCCGTCAATCAGAGATCCATCTATCGAGTTCAAGCGGTCCGGCCGATTCATCATGATCCGCGCAATGCCAGTTTCCAACTCGTCCAGCTCCACAGATGCCATGCAGCAACCTATGCCGATCCCCGCTGATGGTTCGAAGCGAAACGACCCGCAAAGCGCTCGAAGAAGTGACCGAGACCGCCGTTATTCGCTCCGGCTGAGCGCTCCTCGCCATTCGCTCAATCCCGCATTTTGCACCTCACCGCATAACCGAACGCGGCGGTTACTGGACTGAGATCGGAGTGCCCGCCGGGGCGTGCGCGATTCTCACGCCTGTGGCGTGTCCGGTGAGTTCGACCAGGTCTTCGATTCCCGATGAGCACCTAAGAATGCCGGGAATTCGACGTTGGGAATAGTGGATTGGGACCAAGGTGTGGGCGCTGAGGACTCTCGCGGCCGCAAGCGCGTCGCTGGCGGTCATGACGAGACGCCGTCCCGCGATGCGAAGACCGTCGATCGGGAGTATTGCGATGTCGACTTGGCGGGTGGCGGCGAAGGCGGCAATCGGGTCGAGATGGCGTGCTTCCGTGCCGACGTAGATCGACGTCGACTCGGTTGTCAGAACGTATGAATTTGTCGCCATGCCGAGGGCGAATTCACCAGGCACGCACTCGATGGTCAACCCATTGCCGAGGTCTCGACGATCGTTCCAGCGGAGGACTTCGACAATAGGAAAGCCAGCACGCCGCGCCGAACGCGCCATGGCCTTGCTGGCAACGAAGACGGGCGTCGAGGATCGGTATCGGTACGTGCGCAGCGATCGTGGTTGCCAGTGATCGAAGACGCGGTGGCCGCCGAGAATTGCGGCAAGCTGCGGCAATTCGTCGGCACGAAGACCGATCGGTTCGTTCATCGGGAAGAACCAATGGTCATCGAAATACGGGTCCGTGAGAACACGCCGACCACCGATGTCGATCAGGGCGCTTGGGTTAATGACGCGCGTGATCGTCACCGACTCGCTCATCCTTGAGGTGCTGTCCGTCATCAGCCCAGAATACGATCTATTATTCGCATTCTGCCATTCGCATTACTCGCCGATCGGACATCACGGTGACCACCAACTATTCGCCCAGGAAACGACCCCAGCAGCGGCGGTCCCGCGACATGTATGACCGAATCTTGCAGGCGGCAGCTCGTGTTTTACGCGACGAGGGGGCCCTTGGCTTCACGACTTCACGCGTGGCGGACGAGGCCAACATCAGCGTCGGGTCGTTGTATCAGTACTTCCCGAACAAGCACTCGCTCGTGATGGCGATCCACGATGCCGATGTCCGTGCTGGCTGGGAACATATCCAAACCATCCTCGATCAGCCCACATGGTCGGCGCGACACAAGTTGCACGAAATTGCCGAATGGTTCTTCGTTACCGAGGCCGAAGAAGTCGCTCATCACGGCGCAGTCGTCGGCGACGTCGACGTCTTCCTGCGCCAAGGCGGCATGGACCTCGAGTTCTATTCCGCCGCCCTGCAACATTTCACCACCTTCATCGAAAGCTCCAGCACCACTCGGCGCACGACGGACGAACTCAACTTCGCCGCCCAATTTGCGATGACGACTCTGGAATCCATCGGCAAAGCAACAGCAGCGCGTCAACTGCCGCAACCGCTTACCACAGCATGGGCTCACCAAACCGCGGCGATGCTGTCCGACCACCTGGCCTTTCACTGACGCTTCGGCCCACGTGAGCCTATGAACGCCCGTGCCGACTACCGCAGCACCCCCGTCGCACGAAAAGACCAGGTCGGGCACGCGTTTGACACGATGTTGCCGTCGGCATCCAGCAAGTCGCGACGGTGGCCTCAAAGGCCGTCGCACATATGAGGCTTGAATGCGCTACGCTCGTAGCACAGGAGGTGAGCGCCGTGTCGATCGAAGTTGGTGTCCGCGAACTGCGAAACAACACGTCGCGAGTCATCGAGCGTGTCGCTGCTGGTGAGGAGGTCTATCTGACCAGTCATGGCCGTCGAATCGCAGTGATCACTCCGCCAGCCCCCGTCGTGCACCCACAAGTCGCGCGGCTGCTGGCGTGGCTGGACGAGCGCACCCCCGTCGACACGGGCTGGATGGATGAGCACCTTGCCCAGCGGGCCAGCGATGCCGAGGTGGATGGCGATCCGTGGGGTTGATCCTCGACACGTCAGCGGTAATCGCACTTACTGAACGACACCATCCAGGCGTACGCGCCGTCATCATCGCCGAGGCTGCTACGGCACCGTCGGTCTCGACGACCACCATGGGCGAGCTGCTACACGGCGTAGAAGCCTCACCCGACAGCTTGACTCGGGCTCGACGACAGTCGACGTTTGACGCATGCGACCGGTTCAGCGTGATTGACGTAGATCAAGCCGTGGCGCGCCATTACGGGCTAATCTCCGCTGCCGTAGGAAAGTCAAGGGCAAACGACCGCTGGATCGCCGCCACGGCCTCGGCTACCGGGCTGACCCTCGTTACCCTGGATGCCGAGTTGGCGCGGCTCCTCGCTGTTCGCTCGATTCCGCACCTGCATCTCACCGCCTGACAGCGCGAACCGTCGAACGAGTCACTGCAGTTTGAGCGCCTCGGCGACCGCCGTGATGAACTCAATGTGCGCGTGACGAACGGGCCATGAAACGGATGGTGCTCGGTGTACGGACTCGTCAAGGGAGGTGATCGGTCAGCATGAACGGCACCCAGCACGTGCTCGTAGGCGAGAAGGTGATCGAACCCCAATGCTTCAACTGCACGGCCAAACCTGCCGACAGCAGATGGGTCACCACCCAACTCCGTCTGCGGATAGACGATTCCGATCTGCATCACCACACCCTGTCACAGATCGGGGAAGTCGAGCGACGTTGCACTCAGGTGCCGCGGTAGCTCGCGGGGGTCGCGCCGGTCCAGCGTTTGAACGCCTTATGGAAGTTCGCGTCCGAGGCGAATCCGACCTGGCGGGCGATGGAGGCGATGCTCCGGGTCGAATGGGCCAGCTCGCGGATGGCGATATCGCGGCGCAAGCCGTCGCGTATCTGTTGCAGCGACGCGTTCTCGGCGCCGAGGCGGCGCATCAAGGTGCGCGGTGACATGTTCAGGCGCCGGGCAACGTCGACAAGCTGTGCCTCGGACCCTTCCGTCAGCAACAGCTCGCGCACCCGCAGCGCCAGGGTGTGCTCACGCAAGCTGGTGAAAATCCAATCTCTCGGAGCGCGAACGAGGAAGTCGTGCATCTCCGCTCGGGTGCGTTCAACCGGCATCCGGCCGAACTCAGGGTGAAAGCTGACGAAGGATCGGTCGTGGTCGAACGTGACCCGGCAGGGAAATAGCACTGCATAGTCCTCGGCGAAGTCGGGAGCCGCAAACGCGAACCCGACATCAGCGACCGGCAACTCGTCCCCAGCAAGCCACGAGGCAATGCCGTGGGTCAGCTTGAGGAGCAGCATGTGTCCGAACCTGTTTGGCACGACACCCGGCTGCGACACCAACGCAATCCGCAGCAGCTCCCCGTCGCTGTCGAGCACGAGATGATGATCGTCGAGCACCAGGTTCCAGAAGGTCACGAAGCGGTACAGCGCGGCGCCGAGCGATGACGCGGTACGAGCCGAGTTGCTGAGATGCTTGAGCGCGCCAGGGCGAATAGGGCGACTCCACAGGCCCATCATCTCGTCACCGGTTTCGACGGCAACGAGTTGGTAGAGGCGAACGATCTGGTCGTGGGTGACACGGGCGATGCGCGGGCTCTCGAGATCGAGGTCGACCTCGGCCAGAAAGCGGAGCAGCTGATCGGGGGTGCAGTGCGTTTGCAGCACCGCGAGCCAGTCCTGCACGAAACCGTGCGAGACGGTCGGCAGGAGTGGAGCCATCGGTGGGTAGTGGCCAGCGGAGAGGGAGGTAGAGGTTGTCACTTGCGGAAAGCACGTTGGCTCTTTGGGAGAAGGTCGGGCGGGTTAGGGCACCATAGCGTGGGACCAACGAACAATCTGTCGCCAGCTGAGGCGCATGATTTCAGCGAAGGATGCAATGCCGATCGAGATCGACCCGAACCATTTCGAGCACCTGCGAATCGAGCACCACGACGATGGTGTCTCAGTTGTCACGCTCTACCGCCCCGCGAAACGCAACGCGCTCAACGTCGCCACGATCGACGAGTTGACGACGTTTTTTACGCTGGCGCCGCGGGTCGGGGTGCGGGCCGTGTTGCTCGCCGGTGCCGGCGATCACTTTTGCGCCGGGCTCGACCTGATCGAGCATCATGACGCCGATCGCAGCCCGTCAGAGTTTTGGCAGGTGTGCCGCCAATGGCACGAAGCGTTCAACAAGATGGAGTACGGCGGGGTCCCCGTGATCGCTGCGTTGCAAGGCGCCGTCGTGGGCGGCGGGCTCGAACTTGCCAGCGCCGCGCACATTCGCGTGATGGACGAGTCGACCTACTTCGCCCTACCAGAGGGCCAACGCGGGCTGTTCACCGGCGGCGGGGCAACGATCCGCGTTGCCCAGTTGGTCGGCAAGGCGCGCATGATCGACATGATGCTGACCGGGCGGGTGTATCAGGGCCAAGAATCGATCGACGTCGGGCTCGCCCAGTATCTGACCCCAGCCGGATCGAGCTTCGACAAGGCGCTGGATCTCGCCCGCGGCGCGGCGGCGAATCTGCCCCTGACCAACTTCGCGATCTGCTCGGCGGTCAGCCACATGCAGAACATGTCGTCGTTCGACGCTGCCTACGCCGAGGCGGTCGTCGCCGGTGTCGTCAACACCCAGCCCGACGCTCGTCAACGGCTGGCTGCGTTTGCCAACAAGACCGCGCCGCGCACACGGCCCGCGGGCTGAGCTCCGCCCACCTTCAAGGAGCAGTCCGCATGATCACCATCTCCTCTAACACCCGCGTGCGCCGCTCGCCGTACTTCGACGCCACCGTCGCAGCTGGCGTCGATTCGATGGCGCCCTACAACCGGATGCTGATGCCCACTGGCTACGGCGATCCAGCGGCCGAGTATCACCGACTCACTGCGGGGGTGTCGATGTGGGATGTCGCCTGCGAGCGGCAGATCCAACTGCGTGGGCCCGATGCTCGTCACCTGGCGCAGGTTCTGACGACGCGAGATGTCTCGAAGTGTGTCGAGGGACAGGGTCGCTACGTTGCGCTGTGTAACCACCGCGGCGTGATTCTCAACGACCCGGTGTTGATGAAGATCGACGACGACTGTTACTGGTTCTCGATCGCTGACTCCGACGTTGGTCTTTGGGCTAGCGCAATCGCGGCCGAGCGGGGCCTGGACGTCGAGGTCTCCGAGCCCGATGTCTCCCCACTTGCAGTGCAAGGCCCGAAAGCCGAGGACGTCGTCGTGTCGCTGCTCGGCGAGTGGGTACGAGGACTGCGCTACTTCGGGTTCGGCCACTGCACGATCGAGGGCATCCCGCTGATGGTCGCTCGATCGGGATGGTCGAAGCAGGGTGGATTCGAGCTGTACCTGTTGGACGGCACACGAGGGGTCGACCTGTGGAACCTTGTCGCCGAAGCCGGAGCGCCGTGGGAGATCGGACCCGGGTGCCCGAACCTGAGCGAAAGGGTCGAGAACGGTCTGTTGTCATGGGGTGGCGATACCGACACAGACACGAACCCTTACGAGGTTCGCCTCGGGCGATTTGTCGACCTTTACGTTCCAGACGATGTGATCGGCATCGACGCACTCCGATGCGTCGCGGCCGAGGGCCCGAAACGACACCAACTCGGCATCATCCTCGATGGTGACGAACCGCGGCCGAGCCATGTCCGATGGCATTCCGTTCGACGTGACGGTGCCAACGTCGGCGACATGACAAACGGCACGTGGAGCTACAAGCTCGAACGCAACATCGGCTTCGGCCTGCTCGGCGTTGCCTGCAACATCGGCGACCGCGTCCAGGTCGACGTAGGTGGCGCCGAAGTCGGCGGCACGGTCACCGACATCCCCTTCGAGCGATCGTAGCGACTGCACCGGATTCGCCACCTCACCTCGCGCGGTGGCACCGATCCAACCCCCGCGGCTCCAAGCCCGCCGCTGTTCTAATCCAGCTCAACAGCTGCCCCTTCGAGCGCGTTGCGGTCAACCTCGATGCCTTCGCGCTCCCATAATTCGCTCTCCAAGCGGCCGCGTGTCTCGCTACGAGGAACGGGCACACACAGCAGGTCCAGGACCGAATGCTCACTTGGCTCGCTGGGAACGCTTCAGCAGCCAGCCTCATCGTTGATCCGGGCTGTCGAGAGCAGACGTCGCTGCTCGGCAGCGAAGTTCTCGGCAGCGAGCATTAGCGCGAGGCGCTCCCGGTACTCGACACTGTTCATGACGGTGATGGCCCGTTGCGCAACGAGATCTGTGGACGGCTTATCAATCTGCACGAGGTCAGCCACAACGAGCTCGGAAGATGGTGCCTCGGTCGTTACCTGCGCTTGTCCGAGGCGACGGCTTTGCTTCAGTTCATTCCACTTCTCTCTGGCTTTCGGCGCGATGACTAGGTGGTAGCCGTGAGCGAGCGCTTCCCGGACAACGGCGTATGCGACGTCGGTGGCGATGTCGGTGGCGATGTCGACCGCCATCTGTTTCCCCTGTGAACGCCTCCGGCTGCGTGTATCCCGCGTCGTCTTGTCGAGGGCGAGGGCTTGCCTGAGTTCGTTGGGGTCGACCGACCACGATTCCGTCGGGCCTAGCAGCGCACCGAACTGTCGCGTAACAGGTCACGCTCAGCACCGGGGCTGCCCCTCGACTTGGAACGGTGTGATCCCTCTGGCCGTGTCACCAGACGAAGTTCCAGATCATCGCTAAACGGCCAATCGCCACTCACGGAACCATCGTTCCATACGGCAGACCGTGAACTCGGGCCGTGTTTTATCGTATGGATGGCCTTGGGCTTGATAGCTCAGCCGGCCTGCTCGACGATCCTGATCACGTCGGCTCGCCGGCGCGTTTCCAGCACGCCTGCCATTTGAGGCTGGCTGAGGTGGTGTCGAACGGGAGGCGAGGGCCGGGCCGTACGGGCGATGAAGGTAGCGGACCTGGAAATGTGTTGGCCGCCGGGCTGACGTCGACCATCGCGAGTAGGTAGCTGTCCGGCACGTCGGCGGCGAAGCGGAGTTCGTTTTGGGTGACGATGAAGCTGTCGGCTCCGCTGATGCGGCCCTTGACTTCGATGAACGTGACGGTGCCATCGCGTGTAGTGGAGCGGATGTCGTAGCCGGGATGGTGTGCCCACTTTTAGTAGTCCCACGACCACATCGGGCTCGACCTGCCGACCGTGCGGCAAACATCCGAACGCATAGTTCGGGGAGAAGAAAGCCTTTGGCTCAGGTACGTCGCGGAGATTGAGCGCCAATAATCGTGGCGAAGTCCCGAACAACAGTGGCGTCCACGGTTGCAAGCGTCGCATCGAGGGCAATGGCCTGAGCGACTATGATCCGATCAAACGGGTCGCGGTGATCGCTGTGGAACGCCGCCGCCATCTTGCCATGGCGTGCCGTAATCGGAACCTCCTTGATCCCGGCGTCACCTAATGATTCGTCCCAGGTTCCGAGGAGGCCCACGACCTCAGGCCATCGACCTTTCTCGTACTTGATGGCCATTTCCCATGCGCTCGCCGCCGACACGAATAGCTCTGAACTGGACTCAATGTCCGCCATCATGGAGGCCGGAATCTGGTCGGGGTCGATGAGTAGCCAGGCAAGAACGTGCGTATCCAGGAGGACTTTCATTCGCCGTACCAATCAGCAAGCTCCTCGTCGGAAAGTGGGGCAAAGAAGTCGTCGGGAGGCAGGGCGACGATGCCGTTCAGCAATCCGAATCGACGCTTGGCTGTCAGCCGCTCGGTGAGCAGTTGACGCAAGAACTCCACAACCGACACCCCCTGGTCTCCAGCGAGGGCGCGCAGCGTTGCCAACTGCGCATCGGGAACATCGCGAATCAAGATGTTTGCCATGTAGACAATGATATCACGGCCTCATCGACCAGCACCCACAATCCGGTTAACCACAATGGTGCGGGCGAGTGGCGTCGGGTCGGTAGGGGCCGAAGCAGTCAGCGATCGCGACCGGCCAACCACTTCGAGGTTCGATCAACAGCAACCGCCACCTGCAGGCCAACCACCGCATCGCCTCATAGCACCCAACGTTCACGGCCCAAAGATCCAGTCAGTCGAGGGCGATCGCGTCGACGGCGCGCTGGACGATGCCGAACCGCACTCGCTCCTGTTCAAGGCGAAGGTTGGGCCGCAGCTTGTTGTCACGCAGGACGTTGTACACGTCGTGCTCCGCGACGGTGAGCCGAGTCAGCTCGCGCTGGGTCGGGCGGTCTTCCTTGCCCCAGTACCGCTCGTGCGCAAAAAGCGTTGCCCTGTCCATCAGCATCGACTCAGCGTGCGGGACGGTGCCGCGCAGCTGGTCGAGGATCGCGAAGCCATGGGTGTCGATATCGCCCCAGTAATGCACCGGAACCTCAGCGAGCCACCGGACGCCGGCGAGGTGATCGAACCCGGAGCCAGCGCCGAAGACGACGATCGCGTCCGGTGCCGGCGGAAAGGCGAGGTAGTTGGTTTCGTTTTCGGTGATGAACACCCGAGTCGGTCGTTGGACCAGGGCAAAGTCCGTCGCAGTCAGGGCGTAGTCGCGATCGATGTCGCCGTCACGCAGCCGACCGTGAGGTGAAAGGTAGCGGAACCGGATGAACCTCGGGCGCGGACGGAACCCGTAGCGGCGAGTGAAGTCGGACACGCCGAATGCTTGGTTGATCGTGTCAGGTGCCAGCGAGATGTCGAGCATTGCCGCCAACAGCTTGAGGTGCTGCTCGATGAGCTTGGTATGTACGCCTGGGATGTCGACCTGGCGAGCGTAAAGGTGCGATCGAGGGGTGACCGCCATCCAATCGACGACGTCGAGCAGCAGCGTCCAGTCACGTCCGCACGCCAAAACGTCGTGCGGCCTGCGGGCGAGCAAGGCGACGAGTTCGGGGCAACGCATGGCCGTCTCGACAAGCACGTCTTCGAATCGGGTGAGGTCGGCCGACTTGCCGATGATGGCAGCCACGTCTCGCGCTGATTCGACGGTCAACGAGGACGGTAGCGAGTTCTTGCCGACGAGGCGATGGTCGATCTGGCGAAACTCGATCGTGACGTGGCGGATCGAGCGAACCGCCGCGGCCCAATCACGAACCTCGGGAAACCGGCTGCCGATTTCAGCCGTGGTTGGTCCGCGCAGCGTCACCCGCTTGGGGAAGAGACGGTCGGGCACGGCCAGATCGGCGAGCACACGCCCAGAGTCCCACAGCCGTTGCATCGCAGTGCGCACATCAGCTGCCGAGGTCCAAGGTAGAGGAGTCATTCGGCGGCGATCGAAGCCGTGTCTGTCGTCGTCTCGGTGATGGCGCGCCGGGCGCGTTTCTCGTCGTGGTACTCCTCGATCGTGAGGTTGCGCAACGTGGATTCCTTGCCGTGCACATTTTGGACGAAGCCGACGGTGCGCACGAACGGTTCGATCACGTGGATCTTCTGCAATGGCGTGACGACGAGCAGTTGCAGGTTCAGCCGTTCGAACAGATGCAGCCCGTAGCGCGCCGAGTCGTCGGAGCCGCGGCCAAAGGCTTCGTCGATGACGACGAATCGGAACGTACGTGACTTCGCCGCTCCCCACTCCAGCCCGAACTGGTAGGCGAGGCTGGCAGCAAGCACGGTGTAGGCAAGCTTTTCCTTCTGTCCGCCGGACTTTCCGGACGAGTCCGAGTAGTGCTCGCGCTCGGTGTCGTCGGTGCGGTAGCGCTCGGATGCGGCGAACCCGAACCAGTTGCGCACGTCGGTGACCTTCGCTGTCCAGCGTCGGTCGAGCTCCGACATGCCGTCGCGGCCGCGGAACCGGTCGATCAACGCTTTGACGTTGAGGAACTTCGTCTCGGCGTATTGCGCACCATCAACGCCCGACAGACTGTCGTCGAGGCAGGCGCGCAAATCACGACGAAAATCGCGAACTTCGCTGTCGTCACCTTCGGCTGACTCCAGCCGGATGTAGGTGCCGTCGTTGTAATCGATGTTCAACAACGAGGCGTTGATCGAGGCGATCCGTTCGGTGATCTCCTCGCGCTGTCGATTCAACCATGTGTGAAAGTGGAGCACCTCGTTGATGGTGTTCTCGTTGAGCAGTTGTTTGAAGCGTGACTCGAACTGCGGGAGGTCGTCAGCAGCGATGCCGCGCAACAGCATCCGGTACCCGTCGGCCGACTGAACCGCCACATCGAGTTCTTGGGTCTCGACCGGGAACTCGGCGGCGAACGCCTGCATGTCTCGGACGATTCGCTCAGCGCTGCGCTGGATGTTCTTCACGGCAGCATCAATGAGACCTTGCAGGTGATCGCGCAGGTCGCGTTCGTCGGCTTGGATCGACGCCAGTGTCAACGCGCCCTTGTTGAGCACGTCGCGCAACGCCGCGACGTCCGGCGCCTTTTCCAGGTGCACTGCTGCGTCATCCATTGCAAGGGATTCGTTCTGTTCCTCGCGCTCGACTCGAAACCGCTCGGCGCTCGTATCGAGGCGAGCCATGTCGTGGCGCAGTTCGTCGATGCGTTGCTCAATTGCAGCCAGGTCGCGCCCGTTGGCAGCGAGTTCGTTCTGCAGTTGCTCCAACACGTTCGACGCTTCGGTGAGGCGGCGGCGCTCATCGTCACACTGCGCAATCAACAGCGACGACGTTTGCCAATCGAGTTCCGACCAGTCGTCGTGCGTGCTCACGCGGACGAGGCCGTCCCGTTGCGCAGCCAGCTGAGCCCGCGCCGCCGCGAGTTCCCCGATGCGGGCACCCAGTGCGCCCAACCGATCTTCCACTTCGCGCTGCTGGGTTTCGAGTGCGGCGATCTTGTCGGCATTCGACCACCCGAGCACGTACCGGGTGCGATCCCCAAGTCGGTGACGATCGTCCTTCTCGTGGCGATCATCGCCGCCCTTCGTCTGTCCGGCGCGGGTCAAGGCACGGCGCTCGCGGCGGAACTGTTCCGGGCTCTCACAGCACACATAGTCGAAGCGACGGTTCAGCTCCGATGTCAGCCACGGTCGCCATCGCCCGGCCGGATGCACCTCAGTTTTCGCAGCCAACGTGTCGGGCGCAGGCAGGCTGCCGCCGACGTCACGAACGCGAGCGTCATTGCGAACACGGAAGTAAACGAACCGGCCGCGAAGGTCGGTCTGGTCGACCCAGCTCTGTACATCGGCGTAGTGCTCATCGGCGACGAGAACGGCTAGAGCGAACGATCGCAGGATTCGTTCAGCCGCGGGTTCCCACGCGTGCTCACCGTCGCGGATGCGTAGCAATTCCCCAGCGAACGGCAACGCCTCCGGATCGAGCGAGAGCGCCCCCGCAAGCCGCAAGCGCAGCTCGACCTGATCGCGCGGAATGTTGCTCGTGCGCGACCGCAAGCTACGCAGCTCGCTCTCGAGTTCTTCGCGCTGCTGACGGAACTGACGGAACGCGACTTCGAGCTCGGTCTGCTCGTTGGCGTGCGCCGCTTCCTGTCCAGCCAAACGGTCGGATCGTTCGGCGGCGGCGCTCAACGCAGTATGAAACTCGCCCGAGTTGGTGGGCACGTCGAGGTCTGTCGCAGCGCACAGTTCGGCGAAGGTGTCAGCGCGACGCCTTCGTCGATCGCGTTGCGCCGAAAGATCCGCGATCTCCGCGTCGATCGACGCCAGCCGGTCGCCGCCATTCGCCGCCAACGCCGCACGCAGATGGTCCCGCCGATCCGATGTGGCGCGGCGCTCAGCATTCGCCGTCGAGTTCCGAACTTCGAGACGCGTCCGTCTCGCGTCGAGCGTCGTCAGCTGCTCATCGATCAACGCGCGGCGCAGTTCGGCGAAGCAGAACCGCAACGCATTGCGAACCGCCTCGTGCTCGTCACGTTCGATGGTCAGCGCATCGTACCGGTCGCTCTCGGCCACGATCGGTCCGAGCATTTCCATCTGACGCTTCGCCCGCAGCACCGCCTCGTGAGCGCGGTTTAGGTCGTCGAAATGGCCGAGCAACGCATCGATCCGCTCGCCAGCACCGGCGGCGTCAAGCATGTGATGTCGGACGAAGTCTGTGAGATTCCCAACGGACTTCATCGACACTGTCTGGTGAAACAGGTCGAGGGCCTGGTCGCTGCCGATCCCGAGCCGCCGCTTGAACCATGCACCATACGGCGGGAAGCCGTCGTGCACCTCGGCTCCGATCACCCGCAGCCGTTTACGCAGACCAGCGACCTCGCTGCCGAATCCAGTGAAATGCTCGGCGATCGACAGTGCCCGGTCGGAGCCGACGAACAAGCGCCCGGGCGTGCCGACGGCATCTTTGATCCAGAAAACCTGAGCCAGCGTCACCGTCTCACCGAACGCGCTGTTGCGGAAGACACCGAGGATCACGCTGAACGCCGACTCGTCGCGCAACGCGACCGGCTTTGAGGTACCACCGTGGCTGTCGAGGCGCTCGGACTTGTAGTGACCGAGCACGTACGACCGCAGCGTTCGCTCCTTGTTGTCGGCCCCGGCCGCCTTGTTGTACGCCACGCGATGCGCCGGCACCAGCAGAGTGGTGACGGCATCGACCAACGTCGATTTGCCTGAACCGATGTCACCGGTAACAAGCGAGTTTTGTCCGTGCGGTTCGAGCCGCACGATCCGCTTGTCGAATGTGCCCCAGTTGAACAACTCGAGCGTGTGGAGGCGGAAACCGGTTTCGGCGGCGTCGCCAAGCAGTTCGAAGGGCAGGGCGTCACTCATCGTTGTCACCTTCCAGCCCGAGGTCTCGCCCGAGCGCGGCGCGGTAACGAGCCAGTTTGGCGTCGAACTCGGCAAGCCACTGTGCGTCAACGAACGCCTTGATCGTTCGGCGTACCTCAAAGCCCGCCGAGCCCACCGAACCGGCGGACGTCGCTGAGGCGCCCAGGCGCCGCAGGAACCCGAGGTCGATCACTTTGTTCACGTACGTGTCAAGATTTGCCATGAGCTTGGCTTCGTCGCTGCGGTCCGGCAAGAAGACACGGACGAGTTCGACGATGTCGTTGCGCGACAGCACGAGACGTGTGTCGCCGCCGCGCGCATCGAACTCGGCGAGCCTTTTGCGCAGCAATGCCACCAGCAGGCTTACCGGAAACGACAATTGGCGGCGGACAGCGAGCCTGGGAATGCTCCCCAGCGGGTCAGCGGAATCGGCATCAGGATCACGGTCACGACTTCGGACGAACGCGAATCCCTCTGAGGTATCAATGACGAGGTCGAGACCGACAACCGAGAAGTAGTCGCGAAGCGCCGTCTGGTGCCGTTCGACGGCTTGGAAGTCCATCGGGCCGGAGTCGCGTGCGACAACACCCTGGAGCAACAGCACAGCGACGCGCGACATGCCAGCGCCCACGCCAGTCTGACCGTCGGACTGAATGGGTTCCAGTGCGGTCATCCGACGAACACCACGCGCGGCACGGTCGCTGTCCGCTCAACCCCGTCATCCGCTGACCACATGATCTGGTCGAAGATCGACTCGTCGATCACCGTCTCGAACCGGTCGACCCCAAGTTGCAAGTAGGCGACGAGTTCTGCGAGCCCCTGCTCAACTGGATATGAGCGGCAGAGTTCGGCCAGTGTCACCTGGCCCAAATCAATCAAACGCTCCTCAATCCGTCCGGTCAACCGTTCGATATCGACGTGGTGCTGCTCGAACAAACCATCGAGATCGTCGGTGCCGAGGTCAAGCTCGGCCTCGACATCGGCCAGCGCAAGCGGGCGCCTCGGCTCGAACATCGGACGCTCGAACGGCAACCGAATATCGGCCGCAGGCAGTTCGATGTGCATGAAGGTGCCATCCGGACCGTCGTCACGAACTGCGATCGCCGACTTCTCGATCGACTGCAACAACTCCGCGATCCGCCGATTCTCAAGCCACGTTGCGTCGTCGAGAAATCGCCGCATTTGGGCCGACAATTGAGCGACGGTGCGCTGCGTGTGCTCGCCAGCATCGAGCCAGTCGTAATGCACCCGTCGTACACGGCGGTCGGGGCGCAACTCGAGCACGGCCGGTTGAGCGAGCACCCGCTCGAGGTTGCGGGTCATTTGCTCCTGTTTCGGCTGCGACATCAGGAACTCCCAGAACGCGCGGAAGCTGCGACCCTGCTCGGACCCTTCGATGGCATCACGCTCACCCAGGATCTCTCCGACCAAGTCTCCCTTCGCCCCCGCCCAGGTAGCGATCTTCTCCCTCACGTTACGGTCGAGTGTGCGGAAGTTGTGCTCGACCTGGCGGAAGTCACCGAGCAATTCACGGGCCAACCCGACGAATTGCAGGAACTGCTCGCGCAGCATTCGTTCGTCGACAGGTGCGATGTCGCCGCCGGTTACGCGTTCGATCTCGACATCGATTTCCGCACGGCGCCGACGAAGCGCGGCAAGGCGCGCCTCCGGGTCGGTTTCGACACTTGCCGCCATGTTGTCGACGAGTTCGAACAATGCGCGCAGCCGTGATTCGGTGCCCACGAACGGCCGCTCGACCAGCTTTGTGACCCACATCAGCGCCTGCTCGCAGGCCGGGGTGAGATCGAACCACGGCTCGTCCGAGCCACTCGGGAAGTAACGTCGAAGCCAACCGCGATCGTTCGACGACCACTCGGCCAAGTACTCGAGGGCGCGTCGAGGTGCGGCCTGATCGCCCTGCAGGCGGCGTAGCGCGTGAAGGTCATCTTCGAGCGCCTCGACTAGTTCCGCCTGGATCACGGCGCGCACGTTGGGGACGATAAACACCCGTTGCAACAGTCCGATCGCGACGGGCGCATGCTCGTAGCGCATCAACCCCCACGCAGCGCTCCGCTGACGTAACGTCATGAAGTCCTCAACAGCGGTCACCCTGACAACTCTACGAGAACCACGCAACCCAACCCGCTGGCCGGTCACCAAATCGAGCCGGCTCTTGGTCATGCCGCTCTTCGGCGACGTTGTGGTCGTGGCGCGTCGGCGACGAAGATCTCACAGGCAGCACAAACGCAGAGCCACATGCCGAAGGTGAACGGGCGCTCAGGAAACTCGTGCGCAACCCAGATCGATGGAAGAGAAACACTCGCCATTCCAGGGCTCCTTGATTTGAGAGGATCCGAGGAACGCCGACAGAACGGGGCGAACAACCGTACGAGCAGCAAGCTATCGACCGTAAACACTGAACCGCAACGGCACCCTCGACGTGTTCGGACACCAGCGGTTCGCAGAAGTTAGTGGCGTTGTCGATTTGCGTCCAGGTCAGAACAGCGACGTTTGCGCGCTGGCGTCGGGGCGGTGAGGCGCGGGTGGTGCGTTTCGCGTCGGCGGGCTGACCGCCCTCGTCGATTGTTCGACGGCGGGTTGGAGCAGTGTTGCTGCCCATGAGCGGATCTTGGCGTTGCGGTCGTGCTTGGCGAGTTCGTGCGCAACTTCAGGTCCGCGGCCTTTGGCGATCAGGGAGTAGCCGACCTGTCGAACCGAGTGATGCGCCGACCCGACGGCGGCGTCGATCAACGTGTCGTGCGCTTCGATGGGAATGGTCTCGATGGCGTCGAGCACCCCACATTTGATTGCTGCACCGACGCGAGATTCAACCGCTCCGGCGTCGCTCCAGATCGGTGTCCAACGTGTGGGCTCGCGAGTGACGAGTCTGGCGGCGGCCCAGCGCCGCAATGGCGGCGACACAGCGCGCGGTGCGACGACCGGATCGTCGTCGACATCGTCGGCCCCGCCCGAAGGGTGGTACTCCTCCTCGATGGCTGGGTCAGGCGCGGCATCAAGACAATTCGGATCGTGCTCTATGTCGATGGTCGGGCCGTCGAACCAGGCGGTTGGCATGCGCCAATAGAGGAATGGGCCGGCTTGAAGGAAGGCGTACGCGAGCAGATCGAGATCCTCCGCGCTGATGATGTGGGTGGCTTCGATACGGCGAATCAGTCGGCTCGCCGCGTCACGCCATCGAGTGTCGGTCAGCAACAAGAGTGCGCTGACCATGGCGCCCGCCGACTGGTCACGGTGATGTTTGAGGAAAAGCGCCTCGGGTTCGAACGAATCAGCGGATGAACGCAGCGTCGGGTGCAAAATCATCGCTTTGTGTAGCTCGTCGGCGGTGGATGCCCCCCACAGCGTTGCCATTTCGTTCAGGTAGCCACCGAAGCCAGCGCCGACCTCGGGTCCGTCCTCACCGAGGTAGCAGAGTCCGACAGCAGCCGCATGTTCACAAAACACGCCATTGACGCCACGACCGTCGGGGCACTCGCATTCGCTCCCACCCTCCCAGTGGATCATCGCCATGTACTTCGCTTCGCCGTCGTGGACGCTGCCGACAAGACTCCACTCGTCCTCGTATAGGTCCTCGATCGTGTCGGCCAACAACGCCCCACGTGTCAATCGGTCCGGCCCGGCGCGCCGTTCGAGGTCGGCTTTGGTGAACAACGTCATCGAACTCGAACAGTACTCAACAGAGCTGCACTTATCGGCGCACGTCGAGGCTCTGGGCCAATTCCGGCTGTTCGTGATGCTGTCGTTGGAATCGGCTACCCCGCAGCTTTCGCCGCGGCGAAAGCAGCGACACGCACAATTCCGCTGCGAGCGACCCGGCCCGAGGGACAAACCGAATCCGCAACGAAGCCCACCACGAAGGAGACGAAATGAGCGAACTCACCCGTACCCAACCAACGAGGACAGCCGATCGCATACGAGCAACTTACGCCCCGCAGCCGTTGCTCGTCACGAGGCAGGCCTGCCAGATGCTCGGCCTCGGCCGCACGTCGGTCTACCACCTCGTTTACAACGATAGAGGCGCAGCGAGTGCTGACAAAGCTGGGATTTAGCTGTCAGCGTGTCGGGCAACCGCCGAATGGCGGCGCGGGCCGGGAGACGATCGTTGACGACGACGACCGAATCGGTCGTCTCGAAAGGTCGCTAGCCGCCGCCGAGTCGGCGATCGTGACCGGCCAAACGGCGATAGCCGGACTCGCCGCCAGACTTGACCTGATAGAGCGCCTCGGCCAGCGGCGGTGACTGCGTGGATGTCTCAGCGCCTCACCGCACGAAATCGACACCCTCGCGTCCCACGGGCGAACCCACCGTTCCGGCACCCGGTCTTCCGTCGAACTCGGACACTACGATGTACATTGCGAATTGATCGATTTATGCGAGGGATGCGGACATGGCAAACACGGGCGAACTCGAGGCGCTACTTCGCTTCCTCGGTGGTGGCGTGCGGCTCGTTGACGCCCTCGGCAACGAGGTCGCGTTGCGTGCCGACGTCGTCGAGGCCTTCCAAGCAGCCGTCGCCGAAATGCTCGTCCACGACGCCAACGATCTCACCACCGAGGAAGCGGCCAAGCTCATCGGCGTGTCACGGCCGACCCTCATTCGACTGCTCGACACCGGCAAGCTCCCCTATCGCCGCACCAACGGCGACCACGGGCACCGCCGCATCCCTCGCCGCGCCGCACTCGACTACCTACGAGCCGACCTCGAACGCCGCCGCCACGCCCTCGACGTACTCGCCGCAGACGCCGAGGCGCTCAGCTTCTTCGACGACTGACCGCACCGCTCGGCTGTACCGCTACCTAGCGGCGATGTCGAGCGCGTCGATTGCTGCGATCACGGATCGAGCCGCGGCGGCACCGGTATCGATCTGGTAGCCCGCTGGCCATTGGGCGACGAGCAGTTCGAGATCGGTGGTGAAGGTCGCGTCGTTCAGCTTCGCGTCGAGGTTGTCCAGGGCGCGGGTGACGGTCCATCCGTCTGGTCGGTAGGGGCCGAAGCATTCAGCGATCGCGGCCGGGGCGACTCCTGCTTGTTCGACGGCGAGCCAGAGGTCGAACAGGTCGCGTCCCTTGCTGCGCTGAACAGGGCCCGGATCTTGGTGGCGGTGAGTTCTTCGATCGCGAACGTCGGCACATCGGCCGATCCGGCGAACCACGGGCTGTCGACGGTGAACCTGCGGGTGACCGTGTCCATGGCGGGTGAACGTTCGAAGGTGTTCAATCTCGACCTTGATCTGCAGCGTTGGCCGCTGAGGAACGTGGACCGCAGTCGGGCTTTGGGGTGGCGGCCGATCTCGGTGCGGACATCGTCGAACCCAACGATGCGGGCGACGTCGCGGATGGCGTCGAGGACGTGTCCGATGCCACCTTCGTGGCGGCGGACGTAGTCGAGGTCTTCGCTGTAACGCCACGCCCGATCAAGCCACAGTTTGTGGAAGCAGGTGCCACCGCGGAAGATCAGGTCGTCGCCGAGGAGTGGATGGTTGGCGAACTCGATGATCAGCCGCGACAACACGAGGTCTTGTTCGACGTGCTCCGGCGTGATCCACGGCACCTTGGTGCGCCAGTGGGCGATGTCGGCTTCTGTAATCACAGGTCGTGCTCGATCCAGGTGTTGAGCTGCACCCGCCAACGGTCATCCCGTTCGCTGACGTGTGGCCTACCCGTAGCGAGCGGGACCGTGTCGGCGTGCGCGACGAGCGATGCGAGAGCATCGAGTTCGATCGTGACGCCGGTCTGGTTCGCCATCAACTCGATCAGGTAGCCGGCGCGTTGCACAACGGCGACCGGACGCAACCGTGCCGCGTCAACCAGTGCCTCGACGAGGAGTTGGTCTTCGACGAGGAGGTCGCCGATGACCGTGGCAACGTTGGAGAGCCCACCGCCGCCACGAGGGAACCCGACGAGATCGAACACCGTTGCGGCTGGCGTGGAGATCGTGACCCGCCCGGTCGGCACGTTTTTCTGTTCACACG
This sequence comes from uncultured Acidimicrobiaceae bacterium, assembly GCA_963732585.1. Taxonomy (GTDB): domain Bacteria; phylum Actinomycetota; class Acidimicrobiia; order Acidimicrobiales; family Ilumatobacteraceae; genus WLMZ01. The sequence continues at coordinate 218,421 of CAVSZY010000002.1, forward strand.
GCCGCTCTGCGGTGTTGGATCGTTGGATGAACTGGATGCGACCTGCACCGATCTGGCGGTCGCGGAGGCGGGCAGGCGTGACGACTTGGAGGACCATCGTCGCTTGGTGCGACGCGCCGTGCATCGCGGCGGCCGAAAGAAACCCGACGTAGTACGCGTGGCCGAGGTGGCGCATCATCTGGTCGATAAAATGCACAGGTGGCGGCGCACCGGCGGCGCGGTATTCGGGCGGGACCGGCACCCATCCGCCCTTGGTCACCGAAATCAGCTTGCCTGCTTCCCTGGCGCGTTGCAGGCTGTCGGGCACGACCTCGGCGGCGATGCCGAGCAGTTCGGCTACTTCGGCCGTCTGGATGTAGTGGCGACCGCGACCCATCAGCCAGTCCGCCAACTCGCTGGGGGTGACGATGGCCGTGCTCACTGGTTCAGTGTATCAAAGTCTGGCGTGGTGCCGGTGTTTGATACATCATACCGGTCGCAAAGGCTGGCGATCCTGATTTCGGCGTCACCAGATACATGGCCCTCGCAAACACAGAGGCCCGCCTTTCAGCGAGCCTCGAGCCCACCCGACGAAGCAGGTAGGTGGATACGAGCACTATACGGCATGAGTCAAGTCCGCGACTATGGAGCCTTCAGCAACGCGGCCGCAGCGTCGCGAACCACGCCTGGCCCGACGAGTAGGGCGAGATTTGATCAGTCGTCATCGGCCAGGACACCTCGCGGGCCTCATGTGCCGAGGTGGTCAAGGTCGATGGCAGAGAAGAACAGTGGGGCGAATTCCCGGAGGGCCTCCTCATCGATGCCCAAGCCCAGCGCAAGGTCGCGTGTCTCCCGCTGCTTCATGAACTCGACGACATCGGTGAAGCGGACATCGTCAGCGTCTACACCGCCTTGTTCAAGCTGGCAACGCGGCATACTTGTGGTGGTCAGAGGATCTTTTGTTCGCATCCAGCCGTCTCTGATCGGGCCTGTTCGGGACCGTTCACACGTCCCGAATTGGATGTGACGAACATCACATGCATGCTCGGTGTCGAGGACACTGACGATTTGCCGCTCTTCGAGATGCGCTCGAAGATTTGCGGTCGGGGACACGTTGGGGGACACGACCGGGGACTCTCGCTATTCACACTTTCGGCATGCGAACCAGCGCTGCCCGCCCGATCGACGCCTGCGCCCATTTCGGCCATCAGGCGAGAAATCCGTCGTCGGGAGTAACTCCGGGAGTAACTCCGGGAGTTAGTCAGGGAGTAACTCCGGGAGTTGAAGGTGAGATCGTGCCGCAATCTTCCGGGCGGGGACCAAACGGGGGACCAACTCAGGGACCAGCGACACGCACAATTCCGCTACGAGCGACCCGGCCCGGGCGACAAGGCGCATCCGCAACGAAGCCATCACGAAGGAGACGAAATGAGCGAACTCACCAGTACCCCACCACCCAGGATGGCCGACCGCGTGCCAGCGGTCTCCGCTCCAGCACCGTTGCTCGTCAACGTGAGGCAGGCCTGCCAGATGCTCGGCCTCGGCCGCACATCCATCTACCACCTCGTCAGGAGCGGGCAACTGAGACCAGTCCGCATCGGTGGCGCCGTCCGCTTCAGCGTCGACCACCTCCGCCAATTCGTCGACGCCCAGGCGGCCGAGTGATGTGTCGTAGGCAGCATCCGACCAGGCGCCCTCACGCGCAGATCCCGGCGGCTCCTCAGAACGGGGGAGAACGCCGGGACCACTTTCCTCACCTACTGGCTCGGACTGTCCCGAGTATTGTTGACAGAACGGCCGCCCAAGAAATCGGTTTCCATCGTGCGAGGTTTCAGGTAGTGTTTACTCGCATGAGTGTCAGCGAGGTCCAGGTATCGACGGCGGCGGGGGTGCGCGGCCACGCCCTCGCGGCCGCCCCAGGAACCTTCCTGCGCCGCAAGGACTTCAAGGGTTCTGACCGCGCAGTCGAGTCGGCGCTCAGCCGTCTGGCGCTTGCCGGCGAACTCGTTCGCGTCCGGCGCGGCGTCTACTTCCGAGGCAAGCCAACGCGGTTCGGGATGACTCGACCGACGCTGCTCGAAGCTGCCGTCGCCGTTGGAGGCCCGGGGTCTGGCCCGTCGGGTGTGACCGCAGCGCACATGCTCGGGCTGACCACGCAGGTTCCCGGTGTTGTCGAGGTCGGCGTACCGGGCAAGGTTCCCGACCCTATGCCAGGCGTCCGCTTCCGACTTCGGCCCTTCGAGCGGCGCGAAATTGGTCTCACAGCGATCGAGGTCGCCGTGATCGAGATCCTTCGCGACCCCACCGCTGTCGAGGCAACAGACATCGAGGTCCGGATTCGTCTGCGTGACCTCATCCGCCGAGGTGCGTTGCGCCCTGAGGTGATCACCGATGAGGTCGCCGAAGAACGTCACGTTGGCGCTCGACGCCGCTGGCACGAACTGGAGGTGGCCGCATGATGGTCCGACTTGTCAACGATCCCGACGCAGTAGGTGTGCTCGCAGCGCGCGTGGCTGACGAGATCGGACTTCCCGCGGAGCAGGTCGAGAAGGACTTCTGGGTGACCGAGGTCCTCCGCGGCGTTACCCGATCTGCGGGCGAGCTCGGCATCGAGGTCGTCTTCAAGGGCGGCACGAGCCTGTCGAAGGCGTTCAGACTGATTGAGCGGTTCTCTGAAGATGTCGATGTCCTCGTCATTCTCCCGCAGAGGGAACCGGCGCAAAGGAGCGCATCCTCAAGTCGCTGGTCGCCGGAGCTACCGATGCAACGGGGGTGCAACCCGAGTCCGTCAGCACCGCTACCACGAAAGGCATCAAGCGCGGCGCACGCTTCCACTATCGAGCGTCACCGCTCGCCGTCACGTCCGGCTTATCGAACGGTGTCTTCCTAGAGATCGGCTCGCGAGGCGGAGCGATGCCGACCTCGACGATGCAGATCCGTTCCGTTCTTGCCGAATTCGCGAGTGCAGATCTTGCTGGCACGGCCGAGTCCGAGCCCTTCGACGTTCGCGTGCTGCGACCTTCTCGCACGCTGATCGAGAAGCTCGTTCTGCTGCACACGGCGAGCTGCGATCCCAACCCGGCGACCCTGATTCGAGCGGCACGCCATTACTACGACGTTTATCAGCTACTCGGCCATCCCGACGTCTTCGACGAGATCCGTGAGGTTGGCATCGGCATTCTCGCCCGCGACGTAGTCACCTACTCCGCTGCCGCTGCACTGGCCGCCGAACCACGCCCACGTGCTGGATTCGCTGCGAGCCCGGCGTTCGCAGATGGGCCCCACCTCGCCAACACCCGGGCGGACTACGACACGCGGGTGCTCAGAGCATGCTGTGGCCCGAAGCTCATCGCCCGTCGTTCGAGTCATGCGTGCAGCGAGTGCGAGATGCAGCAGCCCTTCTATGACCCGCGAGCACGCTGTGTCAGGGAGCTTCAGCATGATCGGCCCACCGCGAATGCGAGTACGTCACCCGTCGTTGACAAGAATCGTCTTTGTGGGAAGACGATTAATCTTCTTGCCTGGACACACAACTTCTCGACCGAAGACACGGCGGGACCGAGATTCGGCACACATCGCCAGTAGGTGGGAGCAATGAGAGAAATTCGCGGCGATGCCAAGTCGGTACGCGTTCTCCTGAAGGGCGTCAAGTACGCGATCGACTACTACCAACGTGAATACAAATGGCATGACAAGCAGATTCGAGAGCTCATTGACGACCTAGCTGGCAAGTTCCTCGAGGAATACGACCCGAATCACGAACGCAAACAAGTCGCAAGCTATCCCCACTACTTCCTCGGCTCAATTATCGTCAGCAGCAAGGGAAACAACAATTATGTCGTCGACGGCCAACAGCGTCTCACGAGTCTCACGCTTCTGCTGATTCTGCTTCGCTCGCTACAGGCCGACCGGAAGGATGCTGTCAACGTCGACGAGTTGATCTTCTCGGAGCAGTATGGGCAGAAGTCGTTCAATCTTGACGTCGACGAACGCACGCCTTGCATGGAGGCGCTGTTTGAGGGACGGCCATTTGATGTCACTGGACGGTCTGAATCGGTCCGAAACCTGCACGCCCGCTACATCGATCTTGCCGCTGCGTTCCCAACGGAGTTGACCGGCCCTGCTTTGCCATTCTTCACCGATTGGCTCTTGGAGAACGTGCACCTCGTCGAGATCACGGCGTTCTCTGACGATGATGCGTACACCATCTTCGAGACGATGAACGACCGCGGGCTCTCGCTCACACCGACCGACATGCTCAAGGGTTATCTGCTCGCCAACATCGACGAGCACAAGCGTGTCTCGGCGAACGACCGGTGGCGCAGCCGGATCCACGACCTGAACGTCGCCGGCAAGGAAGTCGAGCCCGACTTCTTCAAGGCCTGGTTCCGAAGCCAATACTCAACCAAGATTCGCGAGCGCCGCAAGGGAGCGAAGGCCGAGGACTTCGACAGGATCGGCACCGAGTTCCACCGCTGGCTCCGCGACACGTCGGAAGAAGTCGGCCTTGAGCGCAGCGACGACTTCTTCCGCTTCATCGACACGGACCTCGACTTCTACGCTCGCCACTACCTACGACTGGTCGAGGCGTCGAAGGCCCCCGTCGCCGGGTTGGAGCGAGTGCTCTATGTCGCCCACCAGGGCTTCACGCTCCAGTACATGCTGCTCCTCGCGCCGCTTCGACCCGACGACAATGAGGATGTCGCCAATCAAAAGATCGCGATCACTACACACTTCATCGACATCCTGCTCGCCTGGCGTCTCTGGAACTTTCGCAGCATCGCCTACTCGACAATGCAATACGCGATGTTCCTCGTCATGCGAGATATCCGTGGCCTCGGTCCCGATGAACTCGCCCACAGGCTGCACGAGACGCTGGTCAAGGAAACAGAGACCTTTGCGAGCAACGACCGCCTTCGGGTCCACCAGCAGAACCGGTACGCGCTCCACCGGTTACTCGCCCGGCTCACCGACTACGTTGAAACCCAGTCTGGGCAGCCATCTCGATATTTGGAGTTCGTGAGTGAAGGCAAGGTCCGCTACGAGGTCGAGCACATCTGGGCCGATCATGCGGAGCGGCACACGGAGGAATTCGGGCACCCTGCCGACTTCGCCGAGTACCGAAACCGCGTTGGTGGACTTCTCCTGCTTCCGAAGAGTTTCAATGCCAGCTACGGCGATCTCAGATATGAAAAGAAGTTGCCCCACTACAACACCCACAATCTTCTCGCCCGTTCGCTTCATCCACAGGCGTACGACCACAACCCTGGATTTCTCCAGTTCATCAACCGGACGGGTCTTCCGTTCCACCCCCATGAGCAGTTCGAACGGGCCGATCTCGACGATCGCAGTCAGCTCTACCGGCATCTCGCCGAGATGATTTGGAATCCGGATGATCTGCTTCCAGGGTCGGGAGCGGACGGCTGAGGCCAGTCCGAATCAGCGGCGCCGTTCGCTGTAGCGTCGACCACCTCCGCCAATTCGTCGACGCGCAGGCAGCCGAGTGACTAGGAGACACGGCAACGAGCACCGACCGTGGCGCACATCACATCAGAGCCCCACATCGTCACCGTCGACGCACGCAGAAGAAGTCCCAAGCGAGTTCGGTAGCTCCGCTATCGGGCCTACCGCTGCCATGAAGTCGAGCGTGGCACCCGTGGCCCGCGGCAGGAGTGGGGCAACTTCGTCGGCGAAAAGTGCTGCAAGGGCCCGGGCCTTGTCATGCACCTCTTTGGTACCCGCCGACGCGGGCGAGCAGACAGCGGTACTGATCGATGGTCCCCGGCAGCACCCGTAGGTGAACGATCGTTCCGGCAGCCTTGTCGACGAGATCAACGACCTCGCAAACCGCAGGGGTCAAGGGCGAACCAGCAACGACGACTTCACCGGGACGAATAATCGACGGGTCTTCGGCCTCATCAAGGAACGTCCACACCAATCCGGTCTCGTCCTCACTGTTCAGATCTGCTGGGATATCGATGGTTGTCATGTCAGCCTCCTCTCCGTGCTCAAGCGTACGGGTTGAGAACAAGTTCGCCGAACGCGGCGGCCAGGTCAGCTACTGCGTCAAGGTCCGGAATGATGACAGTGTGGTGACGTGCCGCGAAGGTAGGTAGGAGATTGAGCCCGCTTCGAAGCACGACTTCCACCGCACTTCGAACCGTCCGGTCAAGTCGCGGGCGAGCCTATCGGCGTGCCCTGTGGCGTGGCAGGCCTCTTATCCGCACCAGTGGGGGCGACGCAAGAGGAGTCGCGATCGTGGTGGTGATAGGTGCCTGCGAGTCTGGTTTATGTGGCAACGCTGGACACGATGGTCACAGCAGTTCAATGCGGCAGTTGACGCCTGGTGCGTTGGTGAGGCGGGCGTCGGTCGTCAGCAGCGCGGTCGCGCCAATCATCTCGGTCAGGGCGACGTATGTGGCGTCGTAAGCGCTGAGATTGTGCCGGAGTGCCCACATTCTTGGTCGGAGCCAGTCCGCCGGGAAGCGGGTCAGGGCCAGGCGGGTGAAGCCGTCCAGCGCGGTCGTGCCTTGTTTGTCGCTCAGGACCTTGTGGGCGACGAGGCGACGAAGGACGTTGGTCACTTCGCTGTCGATGAGATGAGGAACAGCGAGTTCCTCGTCGCCGAGGCGGTCGGGGTCCAGATCGTTCGCGACGAGTTCGACAATCACGCTGGCATCGACAACTTTCAATCGTTGCGTCCTTCGTGCAAGGCGGCGAGGATGGTGTCGCGATCGACGCGGCCTCGAACGCTCGCCTGGGTTTGGCGGATCACGGCGGCGTTGTCGTGGACTGTTTGCGCGCGCTTGGCCAGGTGCTTGAGTTCGCGCAGCATGTATCGGGTCAGGGAGAGGCCCTGAGCCTCGGCCGCGTCGGCGAGGGCATCGTGCACGTCGTCGGGCACGTCTCGGATCTGGATCACTTTGGACATGGTCGCCATCATACACCGGATGGGTGCACGCTGCACCCATATTCTCGGATGGTGTGTTGTCGTGGCTTCTGCGACGGATCTGTGTGGCGCGCTTTATTTAGCGCCCCCGGTAGGAATCGAACCTACGGCCTGCGGTTTAGGAATGCGGTCGAGTGGGTCTCAGCGAGTCACCTTGAATCGCATTTGACCTGCTCACCTTCGGTGTTGTCCTCGTCTGGTCTCGTTGAACATCATGCAGTAGCGCGCAGTAGATGGACAAGTGGATGGACAAATGAGATGACCAAAACCACCTGCCGGTCGTGTCGAGCTCAACTCAGCTCAGTGGGTTGAACTCGCCGAGCTGTCCACGGAAAAACAGGAGCGGGTTCGGCTCGTTCTCGGGCGCGAGGTGCTCGAGCGCTACCACTCGGCCGAGAACGAAGTGGTGGTCACCAGCGTCCACGATGCCCTCGATGATGCAATCGATCGATGCAATGACGTTTTCGATCACAGGTGACCCGGTGATCTTCGATGGGTGCCAGTCCACACCGTCAAAGGGGAACGGGACGCTGGTCTTCGCAAACTGCCAGCAGAGGTCGGGTTGGTGGTTGCCGAGCACGTTGACACAGAACGATCCAGCTGCCCTGATGTCAGCCCAGCGCTCAGAGTTGATCATCGGCAAGAATCCGACCAGGGGAGGATCCAGCGAAACGGATGCAAATGATCCAATGGTGAACCCAATGGGCCGCCCCTCAGGCCCGGCGGCGGTGATGACGGTTACACCCGTGGGAAAGTGGCCCAACACCTTTCGGAACTCGGCCGGGTCGACGGCAATGTTTGTGGCATCAATGGTGCTCTGCTGATTGGTGCTGTCCATGGCTGGGCTCGATTACATCCTTCGTCGGCTCGGTACTTCACCCCGCCGCCGACACGACACGCGGTTCGTCGTCTACGGCGGCTCCGTACTCTTCCTTCGCCCATCTGGCGATCACGCGGCGGAACAACGTGCCCGCTTTGTCGCCCGCGATGCTCATCTCCTTGAACGAGGTGGAGTCCTCATCGAGCAACTGCTGCATGCGCTCGACCGCCAGGAGATCTTCGGTGAACGCGATCGTGTCGATTTTGATCATCTTGGCGGCGTACTCGTCATCGTCAAGCCCGCGGTTCACGGCACTGGTCCACCAGTAGAGGCTGCGATCCTTTGTCACGGGTGTCACAAAGTGGGACATGTACATGCACGGATTGCTGCCATTGGGCTCATTCTCACCGTCGCGCATGACGTAGATGTGCGCTCGCACGATTCCAGGTGACAGGGCGATGCTGTCGTCGCGCTGCGTGATCGACGCACCCTCGAGCTCGTCCCGCACGCACGCCGGGAGTGGCTTGAGGATCGCTTCACGCTTGTCCTCGGGATTGGTGCAGCAGATCAGACCGTCCTCGGTCTCCGTCACTGTCGGTGGGTTGTCGTAGAACGACTCCGGAACCTTGAAAGTCTCGCGATGGAGGAAGACGAAGTGGGTGAGGTCGTAGAGGTTCTCGAGCATGAACAGGTAACTGCCCTTGAGTTCGAAGAAGCCGTGCAGCACCCTGAACTCTGGGTTGCCGAGCTGGGGAAGATCGGGGAAGCGTGAATAGTCGGCCTCGCCGTCACCCATCCAGATGAATACCAGCGGCCCGCGCTCCTCGACTGTGTAGCGCTTCAGCTGTCGCTTGGGCACCGGCGCGTGCGCTTGCGACGGAATTCGAACCACCACACCTTCGGCGCTGTAACAGACGCCGTGGTAGCTACAGATCAGGTTGTCACCATCAACGATGGCCTCCGACATCGGATAGGACCTGTGCAAGCATCGGTTCTGCAGCGCCCGCAACTCGCCCGCCTCGGTGCGGAAGAACACGATTGAACGCTCCAACAGCGTCCTCGCGATCGGCTCACGACCGAAGTCATCGACGGTACCTGCGCAGTACCAGTGGTTGTAGAGCAGCGGTGTCCGGATGTACTCCTGGATACTGCCGATCATGAGACGGTTTCGCGAACGAGCGCCACCGGTACCTCGACCTCCTCGTCAGGTACCGCTGAGCCGTATTCGTCCTGCGCCCACTTCAGGATGATCCGGCGGAAGAGAATCCCCGCCTTGTCGCCCGCGATGTTCATTTCCGTGACCTCGGTGGTGTCCTCGTCGAGCAGCCGCTGCATGTGCTCCACAGCAACGACGTCCTCCATGAAGCCTCGTTCGACAAACATCCTCATGCCGGCGAAGTGCTCTTCGTTGTTCACATCTCTGTTGATCGAGTACGACCACCAGTAGAGACAACGATCCTTGGAGATCGGTGTCATGTAGTGGTTGATGTAGCCCTGAACGTTGGCCTCGGTCGGATCGTCCTGGCCGTCTTGCAACACGTACCAATGAGCCAGGACAAGGCCGGGTGATACGGCGATCGTGTCGTCGCGCTGAATGATCGTCTTGCCGGCAAGCTCTTCTTTCGCGGGCGGCGGCAGCGAGGCGACCACGCTCTGGGAGTTCTCCTCGGCGTTCGTGACCACCACCAACCCGTCATCATTGACGGTGGTCACCGGCGGGATGTCGTAATACGAATCGTCGAAGCCAAAGGTGTTTCGATGCAGATAGACGAAGTGTGTGAGGTCGTAGAGGTTCTCGAGCATGAACAGGTAGCTGCCCTTGAGTTCGTAGAAGCCGTGCAACACCCGGTAGTCGGGATTGCCAAGTTGAGGCGTCGACGGGAAGCGTGAGTAGTCAGCTGCGCCATCGCCCATCCAGATGAATACGAACGGCCCGCGCTCCTCGACTGTGTAGCGCTTCAGCTGTCGCTTGGGCACCGGCGCGTGCGCTTGCGACGGAATTCGAACCACCACACCTTCGGCGCTGTAACAGACGCCGTGGTAGCTACAGATCAGGTTGTCACCATCAACGATGGCCTCCGACATCGGATAGGACCTGTGCAAGCATCGGTTCTGCAGCGCCCGCAACTCGCCCGCCTCGGTGCGGAAGAACACGATTGAACGCTCCAAGAGCGTCCTCGCGATCGGCTCACGACCAAAGTCATCGACGGTACCTGCGCAGTACCAGTGGTTGTAGAGCAGCGGTGTCCGGATGTACTCCTGAATGCTGGCAATCATGACGGTCCCCCTTAGTTATCGTTTCCCCGGGGCAACTTTAGCCACCAATCGCTTGCTTGTCTAGAGTCAACCCGCTAGACCAGCAGACGCCCGGTGTCACCCTTCACGCGCCGCGCATTCAACTCGAAGAGGAGACCAACGTGCGTTCTACCCCACACATCGCACTCATCATCGGATCAACGCGTACCGAACGCTTCGCCGACAAACCGGCCGCGTGGTTGATGGCCCAGGCGGCCCTTCGCACCGACCTGACTGCCGAGCTCGTCGACCTCCGTGACTTCAACCTGCCGATGTTCGACGACCGCATGTCGAACAAGTTCGTTCCGACGGCGGACCCGAACGCTCTCGCCTGGCAGGCCCGACTGGCCGAATTCGACGGCTTCATCTTCATCGTCTCCGAACACAACCACTCCATGCCGGGCTCACTCAAGAACGCACTCGACCACGCCTACCGCGAGTGGAACCGCAAGCCGATGGGCGCGCTGGGGTACGGCGGAGTCGGAGCTGCTCGTGCCGTCGAGCACCTTCGCTGTGTCGCCATCGAGCTGGAGATGGTCCCTGTACGCGGTGGCATTCACATCGCCGGTCCGGACTTCTTTGCCGTGTACCCGATGTTCGGCAACGCCGAGATGACGGCGATCGAAGATCACTTGCAGGCCGCGACCACGTCGTTGTTCGACGAGATCGTCTGGTGGGCCAACGCCACGATGACCGCGAAGGCGTAGCGGCATGGACCGCAACGACCAGACGCAAGTGACCGACGACCTCCTGTTGACGACCAAACAGGTCCGCAAGCGCCTCGACCTCGGCCGCGCCGTTTCACGGGACGTGCTGTTGGACTGCATCGACATTGCCAGCCGTGCGCCAGCAGGCGGGAACAAGGAGCGCAATAGCTGGCTGATCGTCGAGGATCCGTCGCTCAAGGCGCACATCGCCGACGTGTACCGCGCGCAGGCACGGACATACTTCGACTCGACAGATCAGGGAATGGCCGCCAGCGGCAGTTCGAAGGTCCGAGACTCGTCGAAGTACCTCGCCGACCACATGCACGAGGTGCCAGCGATGGTGTTTCCGCTGCGCCGCGACCGCGTCGACTCCGCACCCCACTCGACCCAGGCCAGCTGGTACGGATCGATCCTGCCCGCGGTCTGGAGCTTCCAGCTGGCCTTGCGCTCGCGGGGCATCGGTTCGTGCTGGACGACACTTCACCTTCCCGAGGAGCGCGCAGTAGCCGAGCTCCTCGGAGTTCCCGAGGACGTTACGCAGGTCGCAATGCTTCCTGTCGGCTACTTCACCGGCGAAGGATTCTCGCCCGCAGTACGGCGACCCGCAGCGGAGATCACCTTCCTCGACCGGTGGGGAACTTCAATCAAGGAATGACAGGGAAAACGGAGTATTGACGGGGCGTTGCTCCCGCTCTACGCTTCGACTACCAAGCAAGCGCTCAACGGGTTGCCTGGTCGGGGAATTTCAACACACACACATGGGGGACCGCAATGCGATCATTTGGTCATCAGGGCTTCGGCCATCGCGAGAACGGGCACGGAAGTTCACCGGCCCGACAGCTACGACGCGGGCTCGCCGTGTTACTCGTCGGCGCGCTCGTCGTCACTGCGTGCGGCGACGACGACGAAGCGACAACGACAACGCCGTCGGAAACCACGGCAGCCACCGAGGCCCCGGAGACGACGGCGGCGACCGAGGCTCCGGAGACCACGGCAGCCACAGAGGCACCGGACACCAGTGCCGGCGAACCGACGGGCGAACCGATCAAGGTGATGGCGACCGGAACGATCGAATCGGCGGCGTTCTCGCTTCCGACGATCCCGCTCGGCGCGCAGATCGCCGTTGACGAGATCAATGCTGCAGGCGGAATCAACGGCCGGCCGCTCGAACTGGTCGTATGTAACGACGAGCTCGACCCGAACAAGGCTTCGGCTTGCGTGCAACAGGCGGTCCAGGACGGCGTCGTTGCCCTCGTCGGCGGACTCTCCGTCTTCGAGCCCATCGTGTTCCCGCTACTGCAGACCTCCGGGATTCCGTGGGTCGGCGCCTCCACGTCGACTGACTTCACGACGCCGATCCTCTTCCCGGTCGGCGCCGACGGAGCAACGGCCTTCTCCGCCATCGGAGCCGCAGCGATCGAGACGGGCTGCACCAGCCCGGCGATCCTCATCAGCGCCTCCGGGTCGCCGGCAAACACGGCTGCAATCCGGGCCGGCATCGAGGTGGCGGGCGGCACAGTCGCCGCCGAACTACAGACCAACGGTCCCGACATCGCTCCGCTCATCGAATCGGCCCTTGCCGCCAATGCCGACTGCATCGCCTCGGGCGTGTCACCAGCCGAGTCAGGCGCTCTCGTCGCCGCTGTTCAAGGCCGGCTACCAATCGTCACCCTCGACGGGTCGCTTCCCGAAGGCCTCGCTGCGGCGCTCGGCTCGGCCGCTGACGGAATTCATGTCGTGTCGGGCTTCCGTCTGCCCGCGGCGGGAGACGCCGACACGGTCGCACTCGCCGAGAAGTCTTTGGCCATCAACCCTGACGCTCCGATGGACCACTTCTGGATCACCGGGTACAGCAGCGTGAAGATCGTCGCCGAGGCGTTGTCGAAGGCAGAAGACGTCTCGTCCGATGCGGTCCTCAGCGGGCTTGCCGACGTCACGGCGTTCGACACCGGGTTCGGTCCGGTCATCGACTTCTCCACGCCCAACTCAGTCGCCGGGTTCGAGCGTGTGTTCAACACCGAGATGCTGCTCTGGGTGATCCAGGACGGGTTGTTCACTCTCGCCCAGGATGAGGCGCTGGAGATGCAGCCAGCGATCGAACTACTGGGCAAGTAAGCAACAGACGTCAACTCGCGGCATTTGCCGGTACGGAATCCACCGTGCCGGCGAATGCTGCGTTCGTCGATTACCCGGCCTTGGGCACGCGCTTGCGGGTTCCCGTCGCCGACGGCTTGGCGCGTAGAGGGGGCTTGGCCCCATCGACGTAGAAGTGGATGAGCCCGTCGGCCACCACGTCGGGCTGTTTGTCCCGCGAGCCGCTGAACCAACGTGACCCACCGAGCGTCCCGTCCACCATGGCGAACACGAGGATCTCTGGGTCGATGTCGTCTCGAATCTCGCCCGACGCAATCCCTTCCTTGATGACGTCGAGCCACAGCCCCATCACGCTGGCACGCAAGTGAGCAATCGATGCCAGCGACTCGAGCTCGCTGAAGGCTCGAGTCTCGTTCCTCAGGATGAGTGCGCGATGCGGGTTGGCGGCCGTCGACAGGACGGCGTTTCGAATCAGCTGCGCCAAGGCCTCTAGTCCGCGTTGCTCAGCGCAGATTGCGGTGGCCGCGTCGAGGTTCGCTTGCAGGCTTGGTTGGAGCAGTTCAACGATGATCTGCTCCTTGGACTCGAAGTGGTAGTAGAGGCTCCCGGACAAGATGCCAGCTGCCTCACCGATGTCGCGAACGGTCGCATCCTTGATACCGCGCTCGGCAATGACCCTCGCCGCGACCTCCAGGATCTCATCGCGCCGAGTCGGCGCAGCTCCTGGGGATGATTTCGTCGACGCTTTGGCCATTCGAACCTCTCGATGTTGTCGCCGCAAATGTAGCGACGATCTGCACACCGAGCGAGACTCTGCCAAGCGGTTCGATACACCGTGGCGAGTGATTCGGCGGCGCATCAAGCGCTTGCTTTGTTACGCTGGCACTTCGCCGTGCGTTCGGCGGCGAGCGTCGCGAGGGCTCGATCGAGTCGCAGAGGAGACACGCCATGAGCGGACAGACATATCGAATACTGGTCACGAACGACGATGGAGTGTCGTCTCGCGGACTTGGGATCCTGGCTGCTCGCCTGGCGACCGACGGCCACGACGTCATCGTGGCGGCCCCGCTTGATGGAAAGCAGCGGCTCCGGCGCGGCGATCGGAGGGATTCTGCGCGGCGACGAATTCCGTACGAGCGCGGTACAACTGCCGGATGCGCCTGGAATCGCGGCGTTCGCCGTCGACGGCCCTCCAGGTCGCTGCGTGCTGGCCGCTTTGCTGGGCAGTTTCGGCCCGCCGCCGGATCTGGTGCTGTCAGGAATCAATCCGGGCGCCAACGTCGGCAGGTTCCTCCAGCTGCACAGCGGCACTCTGGGTGCGGCGCTCACGGCTGCGGACATGGGCGTCAATGGCATGGCCGTCAGCATCGACTCGTTGCATGCAACGCATTGGGCCACTGCGGCGGAGGTTGCCGCCCGGCTGGTCGACCACCTCGCCAGCTGCGCCCGGCGGACCACCCTCAACCTCAACGTGCCCGACACGCCCTTCGACCAGATCATTGGACTTCGCTCCGCACCGGTCGGCTCGCGCAGCCCCGTTCGCATGGTCGTCACCGGCTCGGCGCCCGGGACGCAGACCATCGACGTCGTCGATGTCGTACGCAACCCCGACCGCCCCGCCCCCTCAGGAGACACCGACTCAAGTCTGCTCAAGGAGGGCTACGCAGTGATCAACCGCGTCGTCCCGCCCGCTGACCACATGCTCGACGACCTTCCTGTCGGCATCATCTGACGTATTGAACACAATCCTTGTAGACAAGCAAGCGCTTGGTGCGCTATGTTGCCCCGGGGGTTGTCCATCAGGACGACAGTTGGAGGACCGAAATGCGAACACTGACCAGCGCGCGGGGCACAACCGAGCTGAATGACCCGCACTCGAACCTCACGAGCGGGGGCTGAAAGATGGCCACAGTGAAGATGTCGCTCCTCATGAGCGAGAACGTCACGATCTGGGACTACAACCACCCCCGCAACCAGATAGACGTCGCAGTTCAGGCCGAGAAGGCCGGATTCAATGCTGTGCAGTTCGCTGACCACGTCGTGCTCGGCAGCGGGTGCGACATTGACGGCGCTCCCGAAAACCTCCGCACGTACATGATGCCGGGCAACCAGCCGCCGACGTTCCCGCATCCGAACTCGATCGTCATGATGTCGGCCGTCGCTGCTGCAACGACGACGCTGCGCGTGCTGGGCGCCGCGATCCTCGCCCCACTTCGTCATCCATTGCTGCTCGCCAAGGAACTCGGCACGCTCGATCAGCTGTCCCAAGGGCGGCTCGTCGTCGTGCCTTCGGTCAGCTGGCACAGATCGGAGTACGACGCGCTCGGCGTGCCCTTCAACCGACGCGGCGACATCCTCGATGAACAACTCGAGATCATGCGTGCGGTCTGGGCCGACTCCCCCGTCTCGTATCACGGCGAGTTCTTCAACTTCGACGACATCTACGTCGAACCGAAGGCGTACCGGCCCGAGGGGCCGACCATGTGGTTCGGCGGGTCGAGCATGCATCAGCGGATGCTCGACCGGCTCGTCAAGTACGGGTCCGGCCTCATGAACGTGATGTCGCCGCCGCCTGGAGCGATCGAAAACGTCAAACGAGCCATGGAAGCCGCCGGGCGCGACATCAGTGAGCTCGAGTTCGCGACGGGCCTGGGCGGCCGCCTGCCTGACGGCCCGGAATCGCTCGCCGACCTCGACGAGACCTTGGCCAAGCTCGGCCCGCGGATCGATGCCGGCTACACGACGTTCAGCATCAAGCCGTGCCAGTTTGTCGACGACGCTGCACACCTACCCGACTTCCTCGAAGAGGTCGTCACCAAAGCCAACGCAATCGCAGCCGAGCGCTGAGACGGGAACGACATGACTGCTATCAAGCTCGTGCTGAACATGAGCGAGAACTGGACGATCTGGGACCCGAACGACGCTCGTGCGCAGATCGATGCCGCCGTCGCGGCCGAACGAGCGGGTTTCGACGGAGTGATGTTCAGCGAGCACATCGTGTTGGGCCGCGGCTCCGATGCGAATGGTCTTCCGACCAACGCCCGCGAATACGCCATGCCCGGCAACCAATCGCCCGACTACCCGTGGCCGAGCCCACTCGTGCTGATGGCGGGGGTCGCGGCAGTCACGACCACCCTCAGGCTGATCGGCGCAGCAATCCTGGCGCCACTACGACATCCGTTGCTACTGGCCAAGGAACTGGGCACCCTCGATCAGCTGTCCGAGGGCCGGCTCGTCGTGCTGCCGTCAGTCAGCTGGCATGAGGCCGAGTACGCAGCCCTCGGCGTCGACTTCCATCGGCGCGGCGACATCCTCGACGAGCAGATCGAGGTGATGAAGGCCGTCTGGGCCGAATCACCCGTCACCCACCACGGCGAGTTCTTCAACTTCGACGACATCTACCTGGAGCCGAAGGCGCACCGTCCCGAAGGCGTCACGATGTGGTTCGGCGGATGGACAATGCACGAGCGTGTGACGCGACGACTCGTCAAGCACGGTTCCGGAATCATGTGCAACGGTCCACGGCTCTCCACACCCGACGTCGAACGTCTCACCAACGAGTTCAGCGAGGCGGGCCGCGACTTCGGCGAGATCGAACTGGTCTCCGGAATCGGCGGACGATTCGCCGACGCCGACTCGATTGCCGACCTCGACATCGGCACTTTCCACGCTCGGACGAAAAATCGACGACGGCTACACGACGTTCTGCATCAAGCCATGCCAGTTCATCGACGACGCAGTGCATCTGCCCGAGTTCCTCGCCGAACTCGTGGCCAAGACCGACGCAATCGCAGCCGAGCACTAATCCGGTCGGCCCAACACACCAGGAGTAGTCACCATGACCGATATCAAGCTCGTTGCGATGTTGAGCGAAAACATCACGCTGTTCGAACCGACGGATCACCGAGCGGTGGTCGACGCTGCTGTACTGGCCGAGCGTTGCGGATTCGACGGTGTGATGGTCAGCGAACACATCGTGCTCGGCCCGGGTTCCGACGCCAACGGGGTCCTCGAGGACCCGCGCACGTTCGTCGAGCCCGGCAACCAATCACCTGCGTACCCTTGGCCGAGTTCGCTCGTGCTCATGTCGGCGATGGCGGCGGTCACCAGCACGCTTCGTCTTGTCGCCGGCGCAGTCCTCGCACCGTTGCGGCACCCGCTGCTGCTCGCAAAGGAGCTGGGCACCCTCGACCAGCTCGCCGAAGGCAGGCTCGTGGTCATCCCCAGCGTCAGCTGGCTGGAGTCTGAATACGATGCACTCGGTGTGCCGTTCGCACAGCGAGGACGGATCCTCGACGAGCAACTCGACGTCATGCGAGCGGTGTGGACCGACTCGCCGGTCTCGCACCACGGAAAGTTCTTCAACTTCGACGACATCTACCTCGAGCCGAAGGCACACCGACCAGGCGGACCAAAGCTGTGGTTCGGCGGCGCCACGATGCACCCGCCGCTCCTACGGCGACTGCTGCATCACGCCTCGGGCGTGATTGGCTTCGGGCCACCAATGCCGCAAGTCGAGTTCGACAAGCTCGGCGCCGCCTTCGCGGCTGAGGGTCGCGACGTCACAGAGCTGGAGCGCGCAGCGTTCCTCGGTGGCCGATTCACCCCGACCACGACCTCCAGTGTCGACGAAGCACTCGTCCGACTGAGGGCACGCCGGGCGCTGGGGACCACCACCTTCTGCCTCAAGCCGGCACACTTCGTCGACCGCGCCGATCAGCTCGGCGAGTTCATGGAGGAAATCGTTGCCAAGACCAAAGCGATCGACGCCGAATTCGGCGACTTCGCTGCGGAACCGGATGTCGGCTCGTGACGGCGGCGATCGGGTCTGACCTCGCCGGCAAAGTCGCGTTCGTGACCGGCGGAGGTACCGGCATCGGTGGCGCAGTCGCCCTGCGCCTTGCCGCACGCGGCGTGCACGTGGCCATCGCCGGCCGCCGACTCGAACCACTCGAAGCAATTGCCGAGCAAAGCGGGGCATGGGCGGTGCAGTGCGACGTCGGATCGACCGAAAGCGTCGATGACGCCATTCAGAATGTGGTCGAGCGGTTCGGCGGCCTCGACATCGTCGTCAACAACGCCGGCATCTCTCAGCGAGCCAGCGTCGAGGATCTCGACGACGAAGGCTGGCACTCGATGATCGAGATCAACCTCACCGGGCCGGCACGGGTAGTGCGCGCTGCCGCGCCGCACCTGCGCGCCCGCGGCGGTGGAGCAATCGTCAACGTCGCGTCGGTGGGCGCTCTGTTCGCAGCCAGGAAGTCCGTCGCGTACAGCACGACGAAGGCGGGGCTGCTCGGCCTCACTCGCTCGATGGCTCTCGACCTCGGCCCAGCCGGAATTCGGGTCAACACGCTCTGTCCCGGCTGGGTCGACACCCCAATGGCCGGCAAGGCATCCGCCGCTGCCGGCCACATCCACGACCTCGATGACCAGCGGGCGCGCGAGCTGCTCGTTCGCAATAACCCGATTCGCAGGATGGCCGATCCCGACGAGATTGCCAGCTGCGTCGAGTTTCTCGTCAGTGGCGCGGCGTCGTTCGTCACCGGCGCCATGCTCGTCGCCGACGGCGGGCAGACGATCGTCGACGTCGGCACGCTGGGTCTGAACAGGTAGCCGAAGGCGACACTCGCCAGTTCGGCTGTCGCTGGGTTCCAACAGCCGTTGCGGCTACTCCCCCGTGGACGCGGCCCGCACCATTCGGCGAAAGTGGTTCAGCGGCTTGTCATGCGAGATGCCGAGCATTGGTTCGTCCGGGTTGGCGCGCAACGCACGTTGCTGGGCCTCGATCATTACGCGGTCCTCGTTGAACGCCAGCTCCGCCATCATGAAACCGAGTTCGATCGCTGCGAGGTGGTCGGGCTCGGACGTCGGAACGCTCACGCTGTAGAAGTACCGGGTGTGGTGCTCATCGACCGGGGTCGGCGCTTGTGAGCTCAACGACGAGGAGAGGGCGACGGCCCCCTCGGGCCGTCCGTGCCCGAACCGTTCAGCGGTCCCCTCCGGATACACCCCGGTCTCCATTCGAAAGATTCCCGGCAGCACGTAGTCGTAGCTGATCCACATGTCGGTCAGCGCCGTGGTCACGTTGGTGAGGTACGGCGCCGGTGGCACGTTCGTGTGCCAGCGATCGAACCGGATCCCGCGGTCCACATATGTCACCACCGGTGCCACCTCTGACGAAGCCCTCGCGTCCGCTCAAGGCCCCCAGCGTGTTCTCGTGCGTGAATGCAACGTGGGAGAGGTCGCACAGGTTGTCATTGATCAACTCGGCGTCCGCCTCGAAGTCCATCACACCCTTCTTCAGCACAACCCCGACTGCCGGATCGTGACCGAGTTCGGCAGGACGCACGCTGTCGTCGGCTCGGTCGCGATCGCCGATCCACACCCACACCCACTCGAAGCTCTCGACGACTGCCATCGTCTGGGCGCAGATCGCCTTCGGGATGATCTCTTGGCCGGGGATCTCGTTGCACGATCCGTCCGGCCCGAACTTCAGGCCGTGGTACATGCAGCGCAGATCGTCACCCACCACACGGCCGAGCGACAACGGGGCAAGGCGGTGCGGGCACCGGTCGGCCATCGCCACGATGGCGCCCGATGTCGTTCGATACATCACGATGTCTTCGCCGGCCACGCGGCAGGCGTAGGGCCGACCCGCGGGAACGTCCTCCACGTTGCCTGCCACGTACCAGCAGTTTTGAGGAAAGTGACCTGGGTGTCGCTGTTGTTCCACGTGCAGTTCCTCCGCTTCGGTTGGTTGGGTCAGGACGGACGCAGCGCTTGCAGCGCTGCGCCGAGTTGCGTGGCCGCCTTGGCGAACATCGTTGCGTCGTTGCTCACCATGATGAATGAGTAGCCCTCGTCCACGGCGACAGCGGCCTGCTCGGCGTCGCCGACGGCGGTCCCAAGCGGAAGCGAACGCCGCTGGCACTGGGCGAGCAGATTGTCGACGAGGCCGCGCAGCTCAGGGCTTGAGCCGGAAAGACCACTCGACATCGTCAGGTCTCCCATCCCAATGAACGCTGCGCTGAGCCCCGGCAGATCGAGCAGCGGTTCGACGTTCTCGAGCGTCGCACGGTCCTCGATCTGGATGGCCTTCACGACCTGATCGCCCGAAGCTCGGTAACCCGAACCCAGCAGACCCCACCGGCCAGCGCGCGAGGTGATCCCCATTCCGCGAACACCCGCTGGCGAGAAGGTCATCTGCGACAACGCTTGAGCCGCCTCATCGACCGACGTGACCTGGGGAACGAGGATCCCGTTGGCTCCCGAGTCCAGAACGCGTTGGATGTAGCTGCCGCTTCGGTCAGGTACCCGAACGAATGCCGTCATCCCCAACGACTGGGCGACCAGAATCTGGGTGTACGCCGACTCGAGCGTCAGCGGGCTGTGCTCGAGATCGATGACGACGAAGTCGAAGCCGGCGACCGAGAGCAACTCGAGGGTCTCCAAGCTGGGCAGCTTGACCCACGTTCCGAACGTCGGATTGCCGGGAGCTCCCGAGCCCGGGCAGCGACGGACCACCCTCGTTCACGACGGCATCGGATAGTCGGCGGCGTTCAGAACCCAGCCGTCTTTGGAGGAGAAGTCGTGTCGGGGCGGGGCGAACAGGTCGAGCAACTGACTGGGTGCGGTGAACCACTGTGACCCATGGATCGCAGGTGGCGGAATCACGGTGACCGACGGTGACGTGCAGAACTGGTGGTCGTCGACCGCCCACTCGGCCATGTCGGTGGTCCACGGGTACCGAATGTGGTGCATGAAGTCGCCGGCCATCTGCAGCGAGATCTGCTCGAAGTCATCGTGGTGATGCGGTGACATCTTGTTCTCTGGGCGAGGCTTGGCGAAGTCGTAGAACGCGTTGACCATGAAGGTGGTCGTGCGGAAGAGCCGCCCCATGCGGTCGGCGTCGGGTGCGTAGTCGTCGAGCCGATAGGCGCGGATCTTGAATCCACCGACCGGGTCGGGCCATTGGGCGAATGGGGCGACGTACGGGTCGGGGTCATCAAACGCAGCATTGTTCCGACACAGCTCGTTCAGATCGTCGGACCGGGTGGTGAACAGGCGGACCAACACGCAATCTGCGTTCAGCGTGACGGTGGAGTCTCCGGGAGGCATCGCGATGAACGATTTGTCGATGGCTCGTTCCGTCTGATCCCCGGCGGTGCATGTCACGTCGGCGCCGTCGCCCCACGTCAGCGCGACGTACTCGTCGAGCTGGTCGTGACGCGAGAACGTGTCGCCAGCGACGCCGTCGGTGTAGGCAATGACCATCGACTGCGACCGAACCCACCAGGTCTTGCTCCCGGCCTCACTGGTGGTCGTGGCGTCGTAGGTTGCGAACTCGAAGTACTGCGCCGCCTTCGCCGGTGGCTTTCGGCCGGGTGTGCTCAGCCCTGCGCGCAGGTCACCTTTAGGTGTTGTCTCAGTGGTGGTCATGATGCTCCTCTGGTCGGTGGCGTGGCCGGTGCGTACCCTCCGAGTGGTCGTACCGCTCGTAGTGCTCAGCCAGCAGGTTGCGCCCGTAATCGCCGCCGTTCGGCGTTCGCACGAGCGTGTGGATGTGGTTCCTGGTCGGTTCCCGGTTGTCGAAGACGACACCGGGGTGATGGTCGAACTCGATCAGCATCACCGGGCCGTGGATGCGGTAGTAGAAGGGGTCGTGGTCTGACGTCCCACCGAACCACTGGAACCAGGTGTCGTCGAGGTGGTTCCTCACGTCAGCCATCGTGAGCGCTGCTCGCGCCTGGGGCACCCGGTCCGCATAGGCGCTCATCACCCGCGTCAGAATGGCCCGCTGCGCATCAGTCATCTCAGCGCCCGCGACTCCCTCATACGGCAGCACGACGTTGTCGTGGAGGGCGCCCGCCATCACGCGACCGTCAAACGGATCATTGAGCTCGTCGGGCAGGTCAGCGCGCATGATCGACGGTCGAATGATTGCCCGCGTGCGTTGCGCGTCATCCAAGGATCTGATGAGGTCGATGCCGCCCTGCTCCTCATCGTCGAACAGCGCTGTCCCGGCAAGTGGGCCAGTACGAATCCGCCGCGGCTCGGTCCCCATGAACTGAGGCGTGACCACGACGCGGTCGCCCACCACGACAACGTTGACGTTCAGATGGTGGCCGTCGAACTGGAAGCCCCACGGTTCATCATTGCCGGGCCGACCGAAGATCGACACGAAGTACGGCCACTCGCCGAAGGAGTCGGCGTCGGCCCCGAGGTCGACGACGAACTGGTTGACGCGCATGATCGTGCGCGCCTGGTGGTAGCCGTGATCCGAGAGCGTCGCTCGCAGCAGATCGAGTCCGAGTCTGCGCCCGACGCCGTCGAGATCCTCCAGCATCACGCCGTGACGGAAGTGGTTCATGTGGACGTTGATCCACATACGCCACTCCTGTGCGTCCATGTCGAACACGGCGCGCTCACGCTGTTCCGGCGACAGGGCGGCGACGAATGCAAGCGCAGCGTCGACCAGCGGTCGGGCGTCAATCCCCGTCGGGCGCGAAGAGAACAGACCGTCGATCACAGTGCCGTCGGTTGTCACACCCACGAACGGGTGCGGCAAGTGCGTCAGTCGCTTGTCGACGAGCGCCTTGACCACCGAAGGTGGACGTTCGATCCACGTTCGAGCTGACATCGGCGGCAACGGGTTCAGCCCGAGCGAGTCCCAATCTTCCATCGTCGATCGGCCCTCCTCCCAGCCGTTCAATGTCGTCTTCATGCCTTCCGGCCGGTCGAGCGGCGTTACAGATCGGGTGTTGGCATGAGGCCCAGAATGTTGCGCCCATAGATCTGCATGCACGTGTCGTAGTCAGATCCGGTGTGCATGCGTGCTGCATGCGCATCGCGCCAGTAACGCTGCATCGGGTTGAAGGTCGCCAGGGCACTGGAACCCGCTCCGACGAAGAGCCGCTCGACGACCTGCAGCGCGCGTTCGGTGATGAACGGAAGGCGCTCGATCATCTCGTGGAATGCCGGTTCGGTCAGCCGTTGGCGTCGTTCGCCGAACTCACGCATCTCGTCGATGATCTGCCTGTAGTAGGCAGTCAATGACTCGATCTCGTGCATCGACTCGGCGAGGCGCATGTGACCGCTCGCGTTGACGATGCCGGCGGCGCCGGAGTACGCGTTCTTGCGCACCTTTTGACGCTTGACGAACTCAGCGATCATCCCGTCTGCGCAACCGAGCGCGATCGCCGGGAGAAACGCAGCGAACGAAGCCGGCATCGGCACGTTCGCGAGCCAGTTGTCGACCGTTCCGGCGCCCTTGGAGTACAGAAACGTCAGTGCGTCGAGACCCTCGAGCCGATCGGTCGACACGAACACGTTGTCGAACAGCAGATCGTTCGACCCTGATCCGGCCATCGAGCGCGATTGCCAGGTGTCCTCGATCGTGTACTCGCTCTTGTGAGCGAGGAACATGAACGGACGCAGCGTGCGACCGGGGTACAGCTCGTCACTCACATCTGGAACCTTGAGGCCGACCATCGCCCACTCGGCGTGGTCACAGCCGCTCGACCACCGGCCACGACCGTTCAGGATCACGCCGCCGTCGGTGAGCTTGCCGACCATCGCAGGCGTTCCCGACGACACGATCCACGTGTCGGGACCGTCAGCCCACACCTGCTCCTGGATCTCCGGTCGATAGAGGGACACGGCAACCTGGTGCACGTTCGACACGCCCGTCACCCAACCGGTCGACGGACACGCCTGAGTGATCAATCGCACGGCTTCGAGGTAGTCCCACAGGTCTCGCTCGTCACCGCCATACTTCTTTGGAACGAACGATCGCACGAACCCGGCTTGTCGGATGAGATCGATGTTCGCCTTGGAGACGCGTCGATCGTCCTCGGTCTGCTGCGCTCGCGAGGCGATTTCGTCGAGGAACGGTCGGATTCGCTCGGAGAGCGACTCGCCCTGGCTGCTGGCAGGGGCGACAGCGCTGGCTTCCATTGAGATTGTCATGTCGTCGCCCTACTCACGATGCCAGTCGTGCGATTGCAAGCTCAGCGTTCGCAACGATGTCGGCTTCCTTCTCCGGGAACTGCCGCACGCCCTCGGCGCGGATGAACGAGACGTCGAACATTCCGAGGAACATGAGCAACATCCGCAGCAATGGCTCCTGGAAATCAAAAGCTGTCATCGGCGGCGAGGCGTAATCGCCGCCACGGGCTTCGATGACGAACACCTTCTTGCCGAAGAGCTTCCCCCGCGATTGACCGGGTGCGGCGAATTCGAACGTCCGCCCAGCAACCGTCACGTAGTCGAACCAGCCCTTCAGCTGAGTCGTGATCGTGAAGTTGATCAGCGCAGATCCGATGACGACGATGTCGGCGGACTCGAGCTGAGTGACGAGCCGATCTGAGATCGCCAGCGCCTCGACCATCGCAGGCGTGCGCTCGTCGGGCGGCACGAAGTTGGCCGCGAGTGCGTCCGGGCCGTAGTGCGGCAACGGGTTGGCCACGAGATCGAGTGTCTCGACCTCGACGTTTTCGTGCGAGGCGACCCACGTCGCAACGAACTTCTCACCCAACGTGCGCGTGTGCGAGTTCGTCAGGTTTGGACTGGACTGGACATGCAGCAACTTCGGCATCTGTTCCCCCCGGGATGCGTCAACACGGATATCGATTCGACCATAGTCACGTACCGAACATTTGACCAATAGATCTTTCAGACTTCTAGAATCCGTCAGACGGATGATTGATGGTCGCCCAAACGAGGAGTCAGATGACACTGCGAACGAAGAATCTCAATCTGCTGCCGATTCTCTTAGCCCTCATCGAGGAGGAGAGCGTCCTGCGAGCGGCGGAGAGGGTGCACCTCTCACAGCCGGCCACGAGCGGAGCGCTGGCGCGGCTTCGCACTGAGTTCAATGACGAGCTTCTGGTTCGCGTGGGGCGCACCATGCAGCGCACCGCTCGCGCCGAGGAGCTCCTTCCGATCGTTCGACAACACTGCATGGAGCTCGAACGCCTTTTCGACGCCGCGTCATTCGCGCCTGAAGCGTCTCGCGATCGATTCATCATTGCCGCACCCGATCACCTCGCCTACCTCCTGACCAAGGAGTTGCTGGGACGGCTCAGTGCGGAGGCCCCCACGTGCGCGTTCAGCTCATCGACGTGCCCGTTGACCTCGATCACTATCTGCACGAGGGGATGATCGACCTCGCCCTGTGCGCAAACTTCGGCGCCTGGCCCAACCTTCCGTTCAAGCCCTTGATGCACGAACGCTTTGTTGCTGCGATGTCGTCTGATCATCCGCTCGCTGGGCGGGCGAGCCTCCGGCACGAAGAGCTCGCACTGTACCCAGGGCTCAGGATGGGTTCCAGCGTTCTGCGGTCCGGTGCGCCCGTGCCGACTGGGGTACCAATTCTTGACCTGGAGCAGCAGTTCACGATCGGTCAGTTCACGGACGCAGTGCTGTTGACCGTCGGCACGCTGTACGTGGTGCCGGCTCCGGAGATGATCGTGACCGACCTGAGCGCCAAGCTGCCGATCGTGGGCGTGCCGTTCGAATCCGACGACGGCGTTGTGGCCGGGATGTTCTGGGCGCCGTTCCAAAGCGAGTCACCGAAGTTCCTTTGGCTGCGTTCGCTCGTCGAGGAGGCGTTCGCCAGCGCTCCCCCGCCTCGACTCGCTCGATAGCGCAGGGTTCGGCCCGGCCGACACCACGCCGGCGAGACGTTTGACGAAGTCGGCCGACCCGCGTACAGTCTGTTCGAACCAAGCAAGTGCTCAATAAGAATTGTGTTGACATCAGGGCAGATTTCTGGGGGCCTGATGTCGTGAGATTTCATTCATCGCGTCGAGAACGGCGAGTTCACGAGCCTCTTTAAGGTTCGCGACCGTCCTCGACAAGGCAACGGCTGGCTGCGTGATCTGCACGCGCCAACTGCAGAGAGGAACCGGCAAAGACGTGTCGCTCAACATCACTCTGTTGCTGCTCGGACTGGGCAGTGGCGCCATGATCGCACTCTCCGGCTTTGGGCTGGTGCTGATGTTCCGCAGCAGCGGCGTCTTGAACTTCGCCACCGGCGCGATCGGAATGACCTGTTCGTATGTGTTCTGGGAGCTCACCAAGGAACGAGGCTGGTCAACGCTACCGGCGGCGGTGTTCGGTGTGGCGGTCGGTGCGCTGCTGGGACTTATCAGCTACGTGATCGTGATCGTGCTCCCTCGGCAGAGCTCCAACATCATGCGCGTGATGGCAACACTCGGAATCCTCGTGATCCTCCAATCGGCGATGCAGCTGCGGTACGGACCCAACCCACTCGTCGTCGACGACTTCATGCCCTCTGGATCAGTCTCCCTGGGCGGTGACGTGTCCATACCCACCAGCCGAATCCTCTTGGTCGTCGTGGCCGCGGTCATGACAATCGTTCTCACCGTTGTGTACGCCTCCACCCGGTTCGGGCTGGCGACCACGGCGGCTGCCGAGAACGAGCGAAAGCTGGCCGCACTCGGCTGGCGGATCGGGTTGGTCGGCTCGGTCAACTGGTCAGTCGGCGGCGCACTCTCCGGCGTGGCCGGCATCCTCCTGGCTCCTATCACGGGCGTCTCGCTCTCCATCGGTACTGCCCTGACGGTGACGGTCTTGGCGGCTGCCCTGATCGGCGGACTCCGGTCGTTCTGGATGACCCTGGTCGGCGGCATGGTCGTGGGCATGCTGCAGTCGCTGTTCCTTGTGCGCGACTACGTCACCGGGCTGGCGGACGCGATCCCGTTCGTGGTGATCGTCGGCGTCATCATCTTGCGCGGGCGGGGTCTTCCGCTGCGGAGCTACATCGGTGATCGACTCCCGAAGGTCGGCACCGGCTCGATCTCCATCCCGGGTGTCGTGGCCGCCGTGGTCGTGGCCGTCGCGCTCATCGGTCCCATCCTCACCGACAACGGCACCCGTGCCCTCACGACGTCCCTCCTCGCGGCGATCACGATTCTGTCGTTCACCGTGTTGGTCGGCTACGCCGGCCAACTGTCCCTGGCCCAGGTCACGCTCGGCGCTGTCAGCGGTCTCATCGCGGCGAAGGTGTCGTCAGAGCTGCATTGGCCGTTCGCTGCGGCCCTCGTGATCGGAGTGCTCGGCGTCCTGCCCGTCGGCCTGCTCGTCGGCCTGCCCTCGGCCCGCACGCGAGGCGCCAGCCTTGCCATCGCCACGCTCGGACTCGCCGTGGCGATCCAGTCGCTGATCTTCAAGAACGAGTCGATCTCAGGAGGGCAGTACGGCCTTCCGCTGAGCGCCGACGGCACATTCATGATCTTCGGCGTCGACTTCGGCAGCTTCTTCCACCCGGACCGATTTGCCTACCTTGTCCTCGGCTTCGTCGTGGTCCTCGGAGTCATGGTGGCGAACCTGCGACGCGGAGTCGTTGGGCGCCACATGATCGCCGTACGCGGCAACGAACGAGCCGCTGCCGGGCTCGGGATCAACGTGGTGTCCACCAAGCTCTGGGCGTTTGTACTCGCCGCGGGAATTGCGGGCGTCGGCGGTGTGCTGATCGTCTTCCGCGGCACCTCAGCGCTGTTCAACCAGATCTCGGTACTCAACAACATCGTGTCGATCGGCTACGCCATTGTCGGCGGCGTCGGTGGCGCACTCGGGGCAATGTTCGGCAGCACGCTGGCGCCAGGTGGTGCCGGCAATGAAACTCTCGGGCTCTTCATCGGCCTCGGCCCCGTCGAGATGGGCGTGATCGGTGGTGTGTTGCTGATCTTCACCATCATCACATCCCCGGACGGCATCGCCTTCGGAATCACAGATCGCTTCAAGTCGCGCGGCGAGGCTCGCGCGCAGTCCAATGTGCGGCGATGGTTGGCCGACGCCGCACCGGCTGATGCCGAGTTCAGCGTGCGACCCGCAACGCTGGAGGTGCATGGCATCGAAGTCAGGTTCGGCTACGTCACCGCCGTCCGATCGGTGGGCCTGACGGTGGAGCCTGGCGAGATCGTGGGGGTGATCGGCGCCAACGGCGCTGGCAAGACGACGCTCATCGACGCCGTGACGGGCTTCGTCACGGCAAGGGGAGTCGTCCGGCTCGGCGGCGTCGACCTCGCCGGCCGATCGCCCCACGAACGGGCGCAGGCTCGGACTCGGCCGTTCGTGGCAGACGCTCGAGATCTTCGAGGATCTCAACGTGATCGACAACCTGCGGGCGGCCTCCGATCGGCGATCGTGGTGGGCCCCCCTTGCAGACCTCGTCCACCCCAACGGAAACGCCCGAACGCCTGCGCTTCTTCGCGCCGTCCACGCCCTCGGCCTCGAGGGTGTGTTGACTCGCTCGCCGAGCGAGCTCAGCACCGGGCAACGCAAGCTCGTCGCGATGGCGCGTGCGATTCCGCCGAGCCATCGATCCTCTTGCTCGACGAGCCGTGCTCTGGCCTCGATCAGGTCGGCCGCGACGAAGTTGGCGCCGCAATCACGATGTTGGCCCGGGACATGGGGATGGGCATCCTGCTCGTCGAACACGACATCCACCTCGTGCGTCGATTGTGCGATCGGGTCATCGCCCTCGACTTCGGAGCAGAGATTGCCAGCGGCCACCCGGATGCGGTGCTCTCGGACCCGGCCGTCGCCTCAGCATTTCTGGGTGAGGTTTCCAACGACGCGAGCAGCCGAGCGACAACGAGTTGCCACAGGAGGTCACGTCATGAGCATCGTGATGGCGCTTCGCGGCGTCCACGCCGGCTACGGCAGTGTGACGGTGGTGCGAGATCTCGACATCGACATCCATGCTGGCGAGGTGGTCACCATCCTTGGCCGCAACGGCGCTGGCAAGACGACAGCGCTGTTGACCATGGCCGGCGCGCTCCACACGCAGCGCGGCGAGATCACGCTGTTGGGTGCACCCGACAAGTCAGGGCTGTCGGCTCGCGCCCGCAAGGGCGTCGGGCTGATGACTGACGACCGATCGGTCTTGTTTGGGCTGACCGTCCGCGAGAATCTTCGTCTCGCCGGAGGAACGCTGGACACCGAGCGCGCAGTTCCCAGAGCTGGAGCGGCTGCGCGACGTCAAGGCTGGGCTGCTCTCCGGCGGGCAACAGCAAATGCTCGGCCTCGCGGTGGTGTTGTCGCGCCGACCGAAGCTGCTGCTGATCGACGAGATGTCGTTCGGGCTGGCACCGATCATCGTGCGCAGGCTGATGGACATCGTGCGCAACGTCGCCGCCGACGGTACCGCAGTGGTGATGGTCGAGCAGTTCGCCCGCCTCGCGCTGGAGCACTCGGACCGCGGGTACGTGCTGGTCAACGGCCAGATCGGCACGAGCGGGCGCGCCGAGGATCTCCTGCAAAACCTCAGCGAAATCGAGCAGTCCTACCTCGGTGTCGACGAGCCGACGCTGACCGCAGCCGAAACATCTGAGGGGCTCAGCGAGTCCTGATCATCCGAGCCCGTGCATTCATGGCTCACAGAAACCAAGCAAGTGCTTGTTGTCAAAGGTGCGTCGACTCTGCCATGCTGATGGTGTGCCAGCACGTGACGGAGCGTCCTACCTCAAAGGCCTCAGGGCAACCGATCGCGAGATCTGGATGGGGGGCGAGCGAATCGACGACGTCGTCGAGCATCCTTTGTTGCGTGGCGGCGCCGACGCGATCGCTGCGTACTACGACCTGCAGATCGAGCACGCCGACGTCCACCTCGTTGGGGACGACGAGTCCGGCGAACCGATCAGCATCACCCACGTTGCGCCGCAGTCTGCCGAGGGCCTCCACCGTCGCGGGGAGGCACTGCGCGACATCTCCGAGCTGAGCATGGGCGTGATGGGCCGCACCCCCGACTACATGAACGTCACGTTCGCCGGGTTCGTCTCGGACAAGGTGCGTTGGGCAGGCCAGAACGATTGCAACGAGGGCGGGTACGAGAACCTGGTCGCCTTCCAGAAGCGACTGCGTCGCGACGATCTGTCGCTGACCCACACGATCGTGCACCCTTCAGTTGACAAAGAGTCCGACAACCAGTTTGTCGACAACCCGGTGCCGCTTCACAAGGTCGGCGAGACAGCGAACTCCATCATTGTGCGAGGCGCACGACTCCTGTCCACGCTGGCGCCTTACGCCGACGAACAGACCGTGTACCCGGGCGCCCGGCTGCCCGAGGGCGCGCCCAGCAATTACGCGTTGTCGTTCGCCATCCCCATGGACGCCCCGGGCATGGTCTTCCTGTGCCGCGACAGCGCCATCCGACCAAACTCCGATCCGGTCGACGCTCCGTTCTCTAGCCGCTTCGACGAACAGGACGCGTTCTGCATCTTCGACGACGTCGAGGTGCCCAAGGAGAAGGTCTTCATCGACGGGCAGGTCGCGGTCTACAACAGCGTGATGGCCGGTGGATCGTGGTGGCCGAACGTCATGCAGCAAACCACCATCCGGGCGATCACGAAGCTCGAGTTCGCCTACGGGCTGGCCGTTCGGATGGCTGAGATGCTCAACGACAGGTCGCCTCGAACTACCGAACACCTCGGGGAGATTCTCGGCTACGTGGAGATGGCCCGCAGCACGCTCTACGCAGCAGAGGCCCGCTGCCAGACGTGGGAGGGTGGTGCCGTATACCTCGAGGGGCGCGCGCTGCACCCGCTGCGGTCGTTGATTCCTGACTGGTTCGTTCGCATCAACGAGATCATCAAGACGCTCGGGAGCCACAATCTCATCCAAGTGTCGAGTCAGGCGCAGTTGTCCGACCCGAGGATTCGCGGCCTCGTGGATGAGTTCATGCCCGGCGCCAACGGAGCGACCGCCGAGGATCGTTCGAACCTGTTCCGTGCCGCATGGGATTTCACCGGGTCAGAGCTCGGCGGCCGAGGCGAGTTGTACGAGCGCAACTATCTGTCGTCGGCACGGACCAATCGGATGCTGTCGCAGCGGCTGCACTCGAGCGCCACCCAAGAGCGGGGCAAGGAACTGGTTCGGAAGCTGATCGACGACGCTCGTCGCCGCCGACCGGCCTGACCTGAACCCGCCTCTCACAACAAAGTGAGGCCACCGTCCACGACGAACACTTCACCGGTGGTGTAACGGTTGCGGATCAATCCGAGCACGGCTTCGGCGCAATCATCGGGCGTCGCTGATCTGGGGATCGGCGCCTTCGCCGCGACCGACTTGTGAATCGCCTCCCAGTCGGACGTCCACGGCGTTGCCACGAGTCCTGGCGCCACAGCATTGACGCGAATTGGTCCGTAGGACTTCGCGAGCAACAGGGTCATGTGGTTGAGCGCCGCCTTGCTCATCGAGTATGCAATCGACGAGCCGACAGGACGAACACCGGCGATCGACGTGATGTTCACGATGCACGGGTCGTCGGATAGCCGAAGGTGAGGGATGGCATGCTTGATCAGCGTCCAGGTTCCAAAGACATTCACCTCGAAGGTCTTGCGGAAGATCTCGTCGGTCAGCCCATCGAGGTCGTCGTGCGGGATGGAGGTGGTCCAGCCAGCGTTGTTGATGAGGTAATCGAGGCGTCCGTACGTCTCGATCGTCTGATCGACGAGCGCGAGCGCTTCGCTGTGGTTGCTGATATCGGCCTGTATGTACGTGGACTCGCCAGGCAGTGAGGACGCGACGACCTGCCCGGCCTGCGCAGACGTCGCCGAGTTCACGACCACCGTCGCGCCGAGCGCCGACAGCCGTCGTGCAGTCTGCTCGCCGATGCCGCTCGACGAGCCCGTCACGATGGCCACACGGTTCTGAAACTCTGTCACTTGGTTCTCACTCTCTCCTTCGGGCTGACCCGATGATGCCGTCCATCGCCGAGCCCGCTACGAGGCGACGAGGCGCAACGGTAGGGACTGAAATCCGCCATGCTGGCTGGCGGTACCGGGCGCCGCGGCGTCAGCTAGCTCGATGGACCGGGTCGCGTTCAGGATTTCTTCGAGGACAACCCGGATCTCCATTCTCGCCAGAGGAGCACCTAGACACTTGTGCCGGCCGTATCCGAACGCGAGATGCGAGTTGGGGCTGCGGTCGATGATGCACGCATCCGGATGGTCGAAGTGGGAGGCGTCCCGGTTCGCTGCCGCAAAGGACAGCGCCACGTAATCGCCTTGCGCGACCGTGGTGTCGTGAATGCACACATCCTGGGACGCCCGGCGAACGTTTTCCTGCGTCGGCGCGTCGAGGCGCAGGTACTCCTCGACCGCCGAGGCGATCAGCGTTGGGTCGCGGCGGAGCCGAGCCTGGTCACCAGGGTTAGCGGCAAGGAAGTACAGGGAGCTGCCAATGCCATCACGAGTCGTCTGATGGCCGGCTCCGAAGATTGTCACACCGATACCGGTGATCGCCTGGTCGCTGATCCTTTGCCCGTCAATCTCGATCTCGAGCGCGCCCGTGATGACGTCCTCATCGGGGTCCAGTGGGTGCTCGCGCCGGTCGGCAATCACCTGACGCACGCCTGCGGCAAAAATCTCAAACTGCCGGTTCGGGTTGAAGTCGGTCTCCTCCACACGCTCGCCCTTGGCCACTGCGGACCGGAGCGACTCGCTCGCGGCGAGCTGGGCAAGGAGTTCGTCAACGTACGAGTCGGGGAGGTTCACAGCCAGCGCCAGTGCCTCGGCCGCGACCGGCCCGCAAAAGCGGCTCACCACCTCCACCGCACCCTGACCAATGACATCGGGAAGTCGCCTCGCCACCTTCTCGCGGAACCGAGGTTCGATCGCCGCCATGCGATTCGGCGTGAAGTATCGGTTGAGCACACGCCGGTACACCGTGTGGTCAGGCGGCCCGATTCCGATGGGAATCACCGGGCTGACCTCCGAGAGATCTGGGATCTGCATGAACGCTCTGCCGACCCGCAGTACGTCCTCGTTCTTGATCGCGTCGATGATGTCGTCGTACCGCGTCAACGTCCAGTACCCGCCCCACTCCTCGGCCCACGCAACAGGGCACGCCTCGCGTAGCCTGGCGTACTCGGACAGCCGCGGTGCACCGCGCGCTCCACCTCCCACCGGCCCGTCGACCTGATGGCTGGCTGGTGCCCAATCAGCCTTGTGTGCCTGTGGGCGTACGTCATCAACGCTCATCGAATCCCCCAAGTGTCCGCGCGCTTTGTGAGGACGACAGTCGCGCTCGATGACACATCCGTCAAATCAAAATGCCAACTGCGAGAAATCGCAATTTTGGATGTGACGATCACACGTCGTCCTGACAACCGTGCCGCTGGTTCACGGCTTGGAGGGACTGAGAGCCGTCTTCACCTGGGACCGGTCTTCCTTCGCGACTGTGGGACCCCACTGAGAATCGACGAGCGAGCGGAACGACTCCACATTCGTCGGTGCGGTGTTGTCGAACAGGTCGCCGTCGGTCCAGTGCTCGATGAGGTGGCCCCACGGGTCCAGCCAATAGTCGAACACTTGGCTGCCGAGGTAATGGCGACCCACCCCCCAGGAGTGCACATGATCGAGTTCGGCGAGTTCCTGCCCACGAAGGTGGGAGTGTCCTGCCATCAGATCGTCGAAGTCAGCGACCTCGAATGCGGCGTGGTTGAATGCCGTCTGACCCGTGCCGAGCAGGAATACGGTGTGGTGATCCACGAACGCTTCGCCCTGGTCGCAGCGCAGGAAGCTTCCCATCGTTCGGCTGCCATCGCGATTCAGGACGTCATCGGTCGCGAGCATGCCGAAGGTCGATTTGTACCACGCGACCGCGGTCGGATAGTCGGCCACGTTGAGGACGATGTGTCCCAGTCGCTTCACATGTGACGGACCAGCCGCAACGCGGATGATCTGAGAGAATCGCGTTCGAATCGAGGCGTCGTTTCGCGGCGGCGACGCCAAACCGAGGTCGCCGATCGAGCCTCGCCCGGCAACGACCTCCAGAGCAATGCCCATCGGGTCGACAGTGGAGACAACACGGCCCCCGCCGGGCCCGGCGAGGTCGCCGACTTCGGAGAAGCCTTCGGTGGCGGCGAGCATGTCAAGCTCGTCGACACTGTCAACGAGCAGCGCGAAGCCAGCGAATCTTGGTTCGTCGGCAAGGTGGGTGACGTGAACGAAGCCGTCGTCGTCCGTTCCCCGCATGTACAGCGTGTCGTCGGTGCGTTCGGCCCGCACGAGGCCGAACGCGGTGAGGAACGTTTCCATCTTGTCGAGGTCGGGTGCGTGGAACCTCACAAATGCGATGTCTTTGGCTCTGACGCCCATGGTGCTCCTTCGGGTGCTCGACTGGTTCAGGGGCCGACACAGGTGTGTTCGAGCGCCCCGATGCCTTGGATCGTGGTCGTGACGATGTCGCCGTCTTCGAGGAACACCATCGGCCGCTGCCCGACGGCGTTGCCGCCGGGGGTGCCGGTGAAGATGATGTCCCCGGGGAGGAGGGTGACGATCGAGGACAACCGTCGGATGAGATACGGAACGTCGAAGATCATCTTCGACGTTCGGGAGGACTGCTTGACCACGCCGTTCACGGCACATTCGATGCCGAGATCGGACGAGCCGAGCTCGTCGAGGGTGACAAGGCGAGGCCCGACGGGACTAAAGCCGGGAAATGACTTGCCGAGGGAGAATTGTGCTGGCGCGCCGGCCATTTGCACTCGCCGGTCGGAGAAGTCGTTGCCGACGGTGAGACCCGCAACGTACGACCATGGGTCCTCATCGTCTTTGACGTCCTTGGCCAATCGCCCTATGACCACGACCAACTCGACCTCGTAATCGACTCGGTTGCCGGTGAGTTGCAAGGCGCCCACCGGTCCGGTGATGGACGACGGAAACTTGGTGAAGACGACGGGGACATCGGGAACCGGCGTGCCCGTTTCGTCGGCATGGTCCTGGTAGTTGAGGCCGATGGCGAACACTTGACGCGGCGCAGGGGTGGTTGGGCCGAGTTCAGTCGGGGATGGTGACGCGTGAGTCGGAGTCGTCGCAGTTGGCGCCCACGCGACGAACTCGTCCCAGCGGTCGTAGACATCCTGTATGTCGGGTCCGAACAGACCATCGCTGGCGACGGCCACGTCGACCAGCCCCTCTGAGAGTTCGATGGCCAAGCGGCCGTGCCAGTTGACGATTCGCACCGTGAAGCTCCTGGGGGTCATGTCATCCGCACACCGGACGATGTGCAGATCGTAGAAGCCACCAAGCGCAATGGCAAGGCATACGCGAGATTTAGTGGAATTGTCGCA
This sequence comes from uncultured Acidimicrobiaceae bacterium, assembly GCA_963732585.1. Lineage (GTDB taxonomy): Bacteria > Actinomycetota > Acidimicrobiia > Acidimicrobiales > Ilumatobacteraceae > WLMZ01. The sequence goes on from CAVSZY010000002.1 coordinate 253,370, forward strand.
AATCCACATCAAAACCAAACGCCTGTTAGCATCCCGGCATGGCCAAGCAGACATCCGAGCTGTCGCGCACGAACGAGACGTACATCGCGCTTCGCAGCGACATCGTCAACGGCAGACTGCGGCCTGGCGAACGCCTGCAGTTGGCTGCCCTGTCAAAGGTGTACGACGTCAGCGCAGGCGTGCTTCGCGAAGTGCTCCCTCGGCTCGTCGGTGAAGGATTGGCCAGAGCCGAACCGCAGCACGGCTTTTCCGTCATCTCGATCTCGACCGCCGACCTGCTCCAACTCACGGAATGCCGCCTGACGATCGAAACCATGGCACTTCGACAATCCATCGAGCATGGCGATCTCAGCTGGGAGTCGCGAGTACTTGCAGCACATCACGTGCTCGCCAACACCGAATCGATGGATACGACGGGTATCCGGCTTGAATGGCGCGACGCTCACACCACATTCCACAGGGAACTGCTGGCAGGCTGCCCGAACGAACGCCTGCTCTCCGTGACCAGGTCACTGCGGGACCTGGCGGACGTCTATCAGAACTGGTCGGACCGATCGTCGGGTCGCCGTGATGTACGAGGTGAGCACCGCATGCTCTTGGACGCCACCCTCGGGCGCAATGCGGATTTGGCCGTCAGATATCTGACTGACCACATCCAGCACAGCGCCGAGTTCCTTGTCGCCCGCCGCCTCGCCGAGGGTTGAGCGTCGATACGAACTCGGCGTTTACGGAGTGCGGCTGCGCGCGACCGGGTTGACGCCTGCGACGATCTCTCGGGCGCGCTGAAGAGCCCGCTGTCGCTTGTCGGCGTGGGTGAGGATCCAAAAGCGATCGTTGTGCACAGCGTCGAGCACCGCGTCACCCACCAGCTCGACTGCCATGCCGGCGGCGACCGCCGCCTTCATTGATTCTCGCATCCGTTCCTCGACGGGGTTACTGGTGAGGCGACGCACGTCGTCGGGCATATTGCGGTTGCTCTCAGCGATCCTGGTAGCTACAAGGGCGGGGCACAGCACCGACACGCCCACGCCGTTGTCAGCCATGTGCATCTCCATCGCGAGGGTCTCTGACAGGGCAACGACGCCGAATTTGGCGATTGCGTAAGCCCCCATCATCGGCGCGCAGCTCAGCCCCGCCATCGACGCGGTGTTGATCACACGACACGGCTCACCGTGTTCGATCATGTGCGGCAGGAACGCCTTGCACCCATGGATGACGCCCCACAGATCAACGTCGATCGTCCACCGCCACGCATCGAGGTTGGTGGGATCCGCAACTGGACCATCGGCCGCAACTCCAGCGTTGTTGCACAACAGGTGGATCGCGCCGAACGCTCCTCGGGCTGCGGCTTCGAGCGCGACGACCTCCTCATAGCGGCGCACGTCGACCACGAATGGCAATACGTCATGGCCAGCGCTCGCGAGTTCGCTCGCAGCGCGCTCGAGCGCCGCCGGCTCCACGTCGGCGACGACAAGCTGCATTCCTGCTTGGCCGAACCTATGCGCCAGTTCGAGCCCGATGCCGCTGGCCGCGCCGGTGATCACGGCAGTCCGGCCAGCGAGCTCGCGCAAGGACCGCGCGCCCGTCGCTGCCGGCACGGGGTTGACCCCATCGACGATCTGCTGGGCGCGCTGGACGACGCTCTCCTTCATCTCGTCGTGCGTGAGGACCCAGAAGTGGTCGCGTTCAACCGCGTCGAGCACGGCCCGGGCAACGGTCTCGGCGCCCATGCCCTCCGCTAACGCCTTGCTTGCCGATCCCGCCTGATTGGTAGCCGACGGGGATGGCGTCACGGCCGCGCGCACCTCGTCGGGCATGTTGCGGCGACTCTCACCAATGCGGGTCGCCACGAATCCAGGGCACACCACCGAGACTCCGACGTTGGTGGCAGCGAGCGTCATCTCCATCGCCAGGGTCTCAGAGAGCGCGACGACCCCGTGCTTCGAGACGTTGTAGGCACCAGTGGTTGGCATCGACCCCAGCCCGGCCATCGAGGCTGTATTCACGACGTGGCACGGCTCGCCGTGCTCGATCATGCCGGGAAGGAAGACCTTGCAGCCGTAGATGACACCCCACAGATTGACGTCGACCGTCCAACGCCACGCCGCCAGGTTGGACGGATCGGCGATGAGGCCGCGACCCCCAACACCGGCGTTGTTGCACAACACATGCACGTTCCCGAACGCCTTGCGTGCTGCCGCCTCGAGTGCAACCAGTTCGTCCAGATGGCGCACGTCGACGACCCTCTGCAGAACCGGATACCCGGCGCTGGCCAGATCGTCGGCCGCCGCGGCTAACGGTGCGGCCTCGACGTCAGCAACCACGAGCTGCATTCCGGCGGCACCGAACTGACGCGCGAGTGCAAGCCCGATGCCGCTTGCCGCGCCGGTGATGACGGCGGTCTTGCCGGCGAGGTCGATCACTACAGGCGCACCAGCAACTTGCCGGTGTTGGCACCAGTGAACAGTCGTTCGAACGCCGCAGGAGCGTTGTCGAGACCGTCGACGACGTCGGTTGCGTATGTCAGCCGACCAGCGGTGATCCACTCAGACATTTGCGCGATCGCCTCCGCTGTGCGACGGAAGTAGTCCATCACGATGAAGCCCTCCATCCTGCCGCGTCGCGAGATGAGCTTGCTGAGGTTGTTCGGACCTGGACTCGACGTTTCGTCGTTGTACTGAGAGATGGCGCCGCACAGCACCACTCGACCACGCATGGCCAAATGTGCGATCGCGTCTTCCAGAATGCTGCCGCCGACGTTGTCGAAGAACACGTCGACACCTCGCGGGCAGTTCGTTGCGATTGCCGCCCGGACGTCCTCGGTCTTGTAGTTGATCGCGTGATCGAAACCCAGATCGTTGAGCAGCCACTGGCACTTCTCGTCGGTACCGGCGAGGCCGACGACTCGGCAGCCCTTGATCTTTGCGATCTGACCGACCAGAGAGCCGGTGGACCCGGCCGCCCCCGACACCAGGACGGTCTCGCCTTCTGCAGGTCGGCCGACGTCGAGCAGGCCAAAGTATGCGGTCTGGCCAGTGATGCCAAACACGCTGAGGGCCGCTTCAGGCCCGACACTGTCGGGGATCACCCGCACGTCGGCCCCTGCCATCACCGCGTACTGCTGCCAGCCGACGTCGCCGAAGACTGTCGAGCCCACGGCGATCGCCTCAGCGTTCGACTCGATCACGGTCCCGAGACCACTGCTGCGGATTTCGGCACCGATGGCGATTGCAGGCAGGTACGTGTCTCGAGCCATCCAGCCACGAATGGTCGGATCGATGGAGAGCCACTCGACCTTGATGAGGACCTCGCCCGGACCGGGAGTGCGAACGTCCACCTCATCGGTGGCGAAGCACTCCGGAGCCACGAAACCGATTGGTCGTTGAGCGAGCGTGATACGGCGATTGCTGGGCATGTGCGAACACTATGCGGCCCATGCAGCGTAGGCAAGCAACTGCTTGCTCAACCTTCCTCAGAGATTCCTCGCAACGCAGCCCGGACAGTTCCGAAGGGGCCAAAGCGTGCGATTGCCGTCTGGCCAGCCACGATCTTGATGATTCCGGCGCAGGCTCCAGTGCTGACGAAGTCGCCGGCGGCGAGGCCATGCCCGCTGCGCCGGCGGTCTTCGGCCAGCCAGAGAAGACCGTTCAAGGGGTTCGCAAGCACGGCTGCACCAGAACCGGCGGCAACCTGCTCGCCCTCGATATCGACCTGCACGCTGACGTTGGCGAGATCGTGTGTCTGCCAATCCTCGACGCCTGCGCCCGCAACGAAATGCACGTTCGCGCCGTGGTCGGCGATGACCGCGAGCAGGTTTGAGAACATCTCGTCGGGCAGACGAAGGCCGATGATCTCGAAAGCGGGGTGCACAGCGGCGACGGCCGCCCGCACATCGTCGAGTGAATACGGCTGATCCCGGGCAGGAAGGTCCGTGGCCAATCGAAAGGCGAACTCGGCTTCGATACCCACCAGGCCGTACCCGGGCACGTCGATTGTCGAGCCGCTTTCGCTGCAGTCACCCGCGAACATGGGCGCGCTGAACGGATGATCGGTCCCGAACGAGGCCTGTGCCGCAGCGCTGGTAGCGCCGATCTTGTAACCGACCTGTCGATCGGCGTAGGCAACGACTGCATCCGCCTGGACCACGTAGGCCTCGGCTTCGTTCTGCGGCAGGCCATCTGGCAACTCGGCCAAGGATGCGCCGTCCCGTCGTGCTCGAGCGAGTTCCAGCCCGTTGGTATTTTCAGCCACAGATGAAGATTAGCAAAGCAAGCGCTTGACCTGGAAGCGGAGAGGTGGCAACCTGCCCTGAGCGCTCTCTGACGATCCCGTGCTCCTGCATCGAGGTTGCTGGCGACGTCGGGCCATGACGAGATGCAGCTTGTGAGGATCAGATGACGAACACCAACCCGCCACCGCCCAACACGTCGCGACGCGACGAGATCCTCGAACGCGCCGCCCAGGTGATCGCTGATCGCGGGATCAAGAACGCGACCGTGCGTGACATCGGTGAGGCCGCCGGCATCCTGTCGGGGAGCCTGTACTACCACTTCGAGTCCAAGGAACAAATCGTCCTCGAGCTCCTGAAGCCGAGCACCGACGCGAACTATGAGAGTGCGTTGGCAATCTGTGCCGAGCACCGTGGGATCGAAGCGGTCTCTCTCATGATCCGAAACGCCGTGATGTCCACCGCGGCGAATCCCGTTCGTTCGATCATCTTGCGCAACGAGGAACGAGCCTTCACGGAGCTGGCGTTGCTGGCGCCGATCGCAGAGTACAGACGGAACCTCTTTCTGCTCTGGAAGCGCGTGGTGAAGGACGCGATCGAGCTGGGCGAGTTGCGGGCCAACTGCGACCCGGACATCGTCGTGCTGGCGATGGTGGATACCACGCTCGGCGCGTCACGTTGGTTCAACGCACGCCGACCCAGAGACCCCGACGCCGTCGCCGATGAGCTCATCGCGTTGCACCTCGATGGTCTGAGACCCTGATTGGCGCGTGACGTCTCACGGGTTCAGCCAATTCGCTACACCAAGCAAAGGACCCCACAATGACCATCAACATCGGAGCGGTGCTCTCGCAGTCGAACGCCGGCACGGACCCGGCCGCCATTCGACGCTACGCGATTGAAGCCGAAGCGGCGGGCTTCAAGCACCTCATGGTGTACGACCACGTTCTCGGAGCGACCCCGGAGCGCCTCGGACCTGGGCCGTTCGGCTCGTTTCCAGGCCCGCCGTACACACACGAGAGCAACTTTCAAGAGGTCCTGACGCTGATCAGTCACCTCGCCGCGGTCACCAGCACGATTGAGTTCGTCTCCAGTGTGCTGATCTTGTCGCAACGCCAGCCTCAGTTGGCGGCTAAGCAAATCGCAACCGTCGATCTTCTCAGCGGCGGACGGTTTCGCCCGGCCGTGGGCACAGGTTGGAACCACGCCGAGACCGAGAGCATGGGTGTTGCCTGGTCGGAGCGGACAGCTCGCCTCGAGGAAGGTCTGGCCGTGATGAGGCTGCTGTGGAACGAGCAGTTGGTCGAGTTCGACGGGCAATTTCATCACCTCAGCGGCGTCGGAATCAGCCCGCGCCCGTCGCGGCCGATCCCGGTAATGGTGGGTTCGGGTGGCAGCGACGCCGTCCTGCGACGCGTCGTGCGCATCGCTGACGGATGGCTGCCGCTGCTGGTGCCGGGCCTCGACGCCATCTCATACCGGACCGCAGTCGCTCGGCTCCACCAGCTGTGCGACGAGGCCGATCGCGATCCGGCAACGTTGCCAGTGTTCGGCCGGGTCTATCTGGGGCCGGGTTGGCAGGAATGGCTCCTCGAGGCCGTCGAGGTTGGCTGCAAGGACATCGCGATCGGTTTCGGGCCAGGGCCCGGCAGTCTCGACGACCATCTGAAGCAACTGCTGGATGCCCAGCCCGAGATCGAACGGCTGGTTGGCACCGCCCCGTAGACAAGGGCTCACGACGCACGTTGGGCCGAGCGTTAGCCGAACTCGAGGTGCGCGCCCGTCCGAAGGATCTCGGCCGCGGCGCGCCGGAGCATCGTTCTGGCCAGCTGATCGGCGCGCACTGGCACTGCGTCGAGCGTCAAGATCCCAACCGGGATGGCCACGTAGAAGACGAGTCCTGCGCGATATCGCGCCATCGCCATCTGCAAGTCGATCTCGATCCCATGCGTTGCGAGTCGGTCGATGTAGGCGCTGATCAGGTCGTCGGCACGGGTGGCGGCGACCTCGTCAGCGACCGACTGCGAGATGAAGTAGGCGACGTCGGTCATGCCGTGTGCAACCGAGCCCAACTGGTAGTCGAGCGCCATCACGGTGCCGTCAGCGCCGAAGAGCAGGTTGTCGACTCGAAAGTCGCCATGGCAAAACGTGTCTGGCCCGTGCATGCTCTCCAGCAGCTTCTTTGTGTTCTGGCGTCGGTTGTCGAACACCGCGACAACCTCCGGCGGAAGCTCGTCGGCGACCTTCGGCCTGGCTTTCTCCCAGTCGCCGCCGAACAGGTCTGGGATCATTGCGTGCAGCATCGGTGAGTCGAAACGCATGAAAGTCTCGGCTTCGGAGTCGAGGTCGTGACCCCAGAACGGCACGTGGAGGTCGGCCAGCTCGCGGAGGGCGGCGATCGCATCGTCGTATCCAACGCCGGTGATCTGGTCGACTTGACGCATGCCCGAGATCTCGTCCAGGACCAGGACAAAGCTCTGGTCCTCGGTATTGATCTGCGCCACGTAGCAGCGCGGAACCTTCACGGTCATGTTCACGGCGATCTCGTTGTAGAAACGAATTTCGCGCTCGTAGAACTTGGTCATGGCGGCAATGAATCGTTGCTGCGGACTGTCGCTGGCGAGCTTGACGATCAGCGTGGCGGGGGCAGAGGTTGCTTCGGTGTACGACAGCGTGGCGCGATACAACGCGCTCATCATCGACTCGTCGCTGCCAAATCGAGAGACATCGACCGTTGCGACGCACGTGCGGTCATCAAGGTCTCCGTTCGAACGCAACAGGTCGGTAAACCACGTCGTCGTCAACTCGTTGACCGTCGGAATTGCTACAGCGTCCACATTGCCCCCTGGTAAGTGCGCTTGCCGCAAATGCAGCGGCTGATGCCACGATAGTTTTGGTCAGCCGTTTAAGCAAGCAGTTGCTTGTTAGGCCGGTGAATTGACGTCAGGTGAACGAGACGGCGACAAGGCCGAGGCCGTTGTCGAACTCACAGACAATCTCGTCACCCGCCGAGACTGGGATCGCCCTCACGAACGACCCGGTCAGGATGACGTCGCCGGGAGCGAACGCGATTTCGAACTCAGCGAGCTTGTTGGCCAACCAAGCCACCGCAGTCACAGGGTTGCCGAGAACCGCCGATGCTTCGCCTTCCTGCTCGACGACGCCGTTGCGCGACATCGTGCCGCGCACACGGCGGATGTCGATCTGATCGAGGCGACGCGGGTTGGCGCCCAGAACCGCAGCACCGCACGCGGCAAGATCCGCGATCGTGTCGACGATGCCGAAACCCTTCCCGAGCTCGACTCGGAAGTCGACGATCTCGATCGCGGGGAGCACGAACTCCGTGGCGCGAATGACGTCGACGGGCAGCACGCCCGGACCCTTGAGTTCGGCACCGAGCACGAACGCAATCTCCATCTCGACAATGGGTCTGATGAAGCGTGATCGCTCTACTGGTGTGGACTCGGGAAGGAACATGTCGTTCGTCATGACGCTGAAGTCGGGCTCGGTGGCGCCGGACATCGACTGCATCGCCTTCGACGTCAGCCCGACCTTGTATCCCTTCACCGTTGCGCCTTCGCTGAGGCGACGAGCGATGAAGATCTCCTGCACCCGGTACGAGTCTTCGATGTCCATGTCGGGGTACGTCGCGGTGAGCCGCGGGATCGGTGTGCCGGTGCGGTGCGCCTCGCGAAGGGCCTCGGCGATCTCAGTGCGGGTGGCATGGTCCAGGCTCATCGTTGCGTCTCCTCCACTGCGGTACGGACTGTCGCCAACGCCGCGGCGCTGGCGGAGGCAAGAGCGTTGGTGTCCATCGTGACCGACACCATTTGGAATCCTTGTGCGACGCGCAGCGGCGCAACTTGAGGGTTCGAGAGCACGGCGAGGGCAACCCCAGCTGCAGCGGCGGCGGCGATGGTGCGGGTGAGCGCAGCGTCGAACACCTCTTTGCCGTCGTTGTCGCCAGGCGACAGACCGAGGGCGATTGAGAGGTCGAACGGGCCGACGAACAATGCATCCACACCGGGGACGGCGGCGATGGCCTCCACCTCGGCGAGTGCCTGCGCAGTCTCGATCATTGGGATCACCGTCACACGATCGTTCGCCGAGCGCATGTACCCGGCACCATCGCGCGTGCCGACACGGATAGGGCCGAGGCTGCGCCTGCCGGCCGGTGGGTACCGGCATGCGTCAACAGCTGCACGAGCGTCGGCGGCGGTCTCGATCATCGGGATGAGGATCGCTTCGGCGCCGGCGTCGAGCATCCGCCCGATGATGCCTGGCTCGTTCCATGGAACGCGCACCACGGCGGCGAGGTCGTGGAGGTCGGCGGCGCGGATCATCTCGAGAGCACCCTCGTAACCCATGCAGCCATGCTGCATGTCGATGAGTACCCAGTCGAACCCCAGCCGACCGATCGCTTCGATGCCGAGGGCGCCCGGCATCATGCACCATGCGCCATAGGTGACATCGCCAGCCGCCCAACGCTGGCGCAGCGGCAGGCGTGCGCTCACGATGCGTCCTGGGCGCGGGCGGTGATCGGGCCGAGAGCAACTCTGCGAACGTGACGCGAGCTGGTCGGCTGATGGCCGATCGAGTGCACGGGAGCAGGGATCTCGGCGACGGTGTTCGTCAACCGTCCGACTCCGTCGACTTCCACCTCCACCACGTCGCCGGGGGACATCGGCCGCGAGTTGGCCGGCGTGCCGGTGAGCACGATGTCGCCAGGCAGCAGGGTGATATGGCGGCACAGGTCGGCCAGCATGTAGTCGATGCCGTACGTCATCGCGGACACCGGGTCCTGCTGCACTACCTCGCCGTTGATGTAGGTCCGTACCGCAGACTCGCGGATGTCGATCCCGCGCACGATGCCGGGGCCGACCGGACAGAAGCCGTCCATGCCCTTGACACGCAGCATTCCGCCTGAGTCGGTGTCGCGGTAGTCGTGGCAACCCACGTCGTTGGCGGGTGCGAAGCCAGCGAGATACGACCATGTGTCGTCTGGGGCGACGTTGCGCATCGGCTTGCCGATGATTGCGGCGATCTCGCCCTCGTAGTTCAAGTATTGGCAGTCGGCCGGGCGCAGCAGCAGACCGCGGTGCGAGTTCATCGCCGTCGTCGGCTTCTGAAAGTACGTCGGCGTGGGCCCCATGGTCACCTCGAACTCGATCGCCCGCGACGGGTAGTTGAGGTGCACGCAGAGGATCTTCGTTGGGTCACACGGCGGCAGGTAGTTCGCGTCGGCCTCGACGACGCGGCGGCCGTCGCCGAGCACGAGCTCTTCACCGTCGGGCTGCACCCAGTGCGGGAACCCGTCGTGAAGAATTCGTCGCCATTCCTCGCGCTCGCCTTGCAAGACGTTGGGGCTCATGCTGGTTGCCTTTCGTTGGTGAGGTCGAACCAGACGTGTACCTGGCCGGTTCCGAATGCGTTCTCGTAGTCGGAAAAGAGGCGACCGGTTGCGGTCCAGTCGCGACCGCCCAGCGCGCCAGCCATGATCAGGTAGTGACCGAGGCGGCCCTCCGGTTTGAACGGAAGGTAGTCGGGGTAGGCGTCGATCACCGCTGCGTGGTCGCCGAGCGCCCACTTGGCAATGACGCCCTCGTCGAACGCTCGTGCTTCGGGGGTGATCACGAACTCGGCGGCGTTCGGCGTGTGGTAGCGGGAGTTGTCCAGCGCCGGGAACTTGTGACTCATCCCGCCCGACGCGAGAATCCCCACGCGAGCGCCGCTGCGTGCGATCGCTTCCCCGAGTGCTTCACCGAACGCCAGGAAGTTGTGTGCTTCGGCGTGTTGGCAGATGCTGACACGCAGCACGGGCTTGTCCCACTGGAGATGGTGGACGACATTGACCGTCGGATACTGGATTCCGATGTGCGGGCTGGTGGTGTTCACCACCGGAAGCTTGCGTTCCTTGGAGACTTCGGCCAGCAGGCTCGCCAGAGCGGGAGCGCCCGGGTAGTCGTACGGAACGTCGGTGATCAACAATGGCAGTTCATCTGACGTGTAGATGCCCGTGTACCGATCCGCGCCGGCCACGACGTGCGCGGCGGTTGTGAACCAGTGCGTGTCGATGATGACGAGTGTGTCGACGCCGGCCTCGTCGAGGCCGTTGCGGATGTCTGCGAAGCCAGCGACGAGGGTGGTGTCGTAGCCGCCGTTCATCGCGATGCGAACGTGTTCGGGCGCCATGATCTGTGGTTGGTGGCTGACGAATGCTGCCGCGTTGATCGTTCCCATGTTCAGTTCCCCGTTGTCGGTGTCGAGCTAGTGAGTGAGTCGTGACGAGTGGCGACGTTCTTCACGTCGCAGAAGAAGTCGAAGCTCCAGGTCCCGCCCTCGCGGCCGATGCCCGAGTTACGCGAGCCGCCGAACGGAGCGGCGAGTTCGCGGACGTAGTAGCAGTTGACCCATACCGTGCCGGCCACCAGTTGGTCCGCCACATGAGCGGTGCGTACCTCGTCGCGGCCGAACAGGGTCGCAGCGAGACCGTAGTCCTGGTCGTTGGCAACTGCGATCGCCTCGTCGGCGTCGGCCACCGTGTGCCAGCTGAGCACTGGGCCGAAAACCTCGCTTCGGAACAGTTCGGAGTTCGGTGTGACGTGGTCGAACATGGTCGGCTGAAAGTACAACTCTCCAGCCTCGTGGCGACCTCCGCCCCACAACACCTGAGCCCCGTCGCGCACGGCGCGCTCGACGAAACCGTCGACACGTGCCGCGTGCGTTGGGTGAATCAGCGGGCCGATTCTGGTGGCTGGCAGACGAGGATCACCAACGACGAGGGCAGCGGCGTGGGCCCGAACCATCTCGAGCAGCTCGTCGGCGATCGATTCGTCGACGATGATCCGGGTTCCGGAGAGGCACACCTGACCGGCGTTCATGTACTGGCCGGAAATCGTCTGCGCGGCGGCTTCCAGATCGGCGTCCGCAAGCACGACGAATGGCGACTTGCCACCGAGTTCGAAGCTGACCGGCGTGAGTGTTTCGGCTGCCGCCTTGCCAATGGAACGGGCGGTGGGAGTCGACCCGGTGAAGCTGATCCGATCGATGTCATCGTGGCTGACCAGCGCCGCTCCGGCGACGTTGCCAATTCCCTGCACGACGTTGAGTACGCCGTCAGGCACGCCCGCTTGAGCGCTGAGTTGCGCGAGCAGCCCGGCAGTCAATGGTGCCCACTCGGGTGGCTTGATCACGATGGTGCTTCCCGCGGCAAGCGCAGGCCCAACCTTCCATGTGGTCAGCATGAACGGAGCGTTCCACGGAGTGATCAGTGCCGCGACGCCGCTGGGGTCGAACCTCACCCGGTTGCTGACGAGCGGAGACTCGATGGTTTCACCGAGCTTCAACGCGTGTTCTGCGAAGAACGAGATGTTGTGCGCGGCGCGCGGAATGGCGGCCCGTTTCAGACCTGCCAGGAGCGAACCGTTGTCGGCGGTCTCCACTGTTGCGATGGCGTCGACGTGGTCGTTGATCAGCTGTGCGAACTTCAGCAGGATCGGGGCACGACCCTCGGGGCCGAGTGCCGCCCATGCCGGGAATGCCGATCGGGCCGCGGCCACTGCAGCGTCTACATGATCGTGGCCTCCGGCGGCGACATCGGCCAGATGGCTGCCGTCGATCGGTGAACGATCCTCGAACCGGTCGGCAGAGGGCACCCAGCGTCCGCCGATCCAGTGGTCGGTGGGCACCTCGACGCCGTCGACGGTGCTGATGGTGGGTGTGCTGGTTCCGGCGTTGGTGCTCATACATGTGTCCGATCGGTCAGAAGTTGGCTGAATCGCGAGGCAGGCCGAGGAGCGAGCGGCCGAGCGTCTGGGCTGCGATGTCGTAGTCCGAGTAGGTGTGGGCGCCGGTCATTTTCGAGTCGCGCCACAGGCGTTGCATCTCGTTGTGTTGGAACCATGCGCTGCCGCCTGACGCGGTGAAGAGCCGGTCGACGGCATCGATGGCGAGCTTGGTCGCGTATGCCTGATTGGACCGCCAGTAGACACCCTCGTCCGGGGTGGGAAGTACACGTGCGCGGGCTTTGCATGTCATCGCGGCCCAGTCGGCTGACAGGGTGGCGTAGGCGGCACTGACCTGATGGTGGGACTCGGCGAGGCGCATGTAGGCGGGAGCGGTCTCGCCGACGTTGGCGCCTGTGTAGGCGCGCACCCGGCTTGCCGCCTTCTCTGCGTAGAGGTCGAGGAAGCGGCGCGCGATGCCGACCGACACGGCCGAGAAGCCCAGTGCGAACCAGTGCGCGAAGTGGGTGTGGAAGATGGCCCCGTCGTTGCTGCCGAACCCCTTCGACTGGCCGCTCGAGAGGCCGTATGCGGACTCGATCCGGTGATCGGGGACGAAGATGTCGTCGACCACGAGGGTTTTGGAGCCGGTGCCGTTGAGGCCGGCAACGAACCAGTCGTCGATGATCTCGTAGTCGCCGCGAGGCACGACTGCGTAGTGAGTAAACACAGCGCCATCGAGTAGCGGGTCCGGTTTGCGAAAGCCGAGGATTGCCCACGTTGCGTGATCACAACCACTCGACCAGCTGAAGCGGCCGGAAAGTCGGATGCCCCCGGCTACTGGCTCGGACTTGCCCAGCGGCGCAACCGAGGACGACACGAGCGCAGTTCGATCGTCGTCCCAGATCTCGTGCTGCAACTCATCGGACATCAGAGCAATCATGTGCGAGTGCTGAGCGAGCAGGCCCGACGCCCACGCGGTTGACGCACACGCCCCGGCAATGCCGACGAGCGCCGGGCCGTAGACGTCTGCGCCGACTTCCAGCCCACCGAAGCGTGTGGGCCGAAAGGCATCGAAGAAACCGGCGTCTCGTAGCGCAGCGACATTCGCGTCTGGCACCTTGCGTTCCCGCTCCGCGAGGGAAGCGTTGCCTGCAATCAACGGCAGCACAGATGCAACCTGCTCACCGAACGTGTTAGCTATGCGTGTCGCTTCTTCGAGTCGCATCGACGTTGAACCCCATCCCCTGTTGAAGATCCCCTGTTGAAGTATCTCGCGTGGAAGATCGTTATTGTAACGATTGCTCCAGTTGGAATGATCGGTACACTAACGCTCCGATGCGGTAGAGTCAAGAGCATGTCGGTGAGAACCACAAGGGCAAATGGCCGTGCGTCACGACAGCAAATCCTCGACGCGGCTGCACAGATCGCTACTGAGTGCGGATACCAAGGCACCAGCATGAGCGCGGTGTCCAAACGCTCGGGTCTGCCGAACAGTTCGATCTACTGGCACTTCGAGAACAAGGAAGATCTGTTCATCGCGGTGATCAATGAGAGCTACGAGCAATGGAACAGCGAGCTCGCAGCTGCCCACGCCAACGCCGAGCGCGGCAGGGGTAACAACTTCGAGCACCTGTATGCCCGATTAGGGCGAGTTCCCCGACTTCATCCGACTGGGGCTGATCCTGACTCTTGGAGCGGGCGCCCGACGGCGAGGGAACAGCCACGACACCGATTCCTCGAGATCCGCCAGGAGTCGATCAGAAGTCTCCGTATTGCCCTGGTTCGCGACTACCCCGATCTGGATCCGCGAGCAGGCCGACGCGCTCGCCGCCGTTGACTCTGGGGTTGATCGACGGCTCGTTCGTCGCCTCCATGGCCGGCGAGTCGACTCAAACCCCGCGGATGTTGAGCAGCGCTGTGCACGCGCTCGCCCGAGCGATGATCTGCGAGGATTTTGACGCGGCGGCGAAGCACAGCACGGATGACGTGCGGAAGCAGACGGAGATGACGAAATGACCGCCGTCAGCTTCATCGGGCTTGGCGTGATGGGCGGCCCGATGGCCGGTCACTTGGCGAGCGCCGGGCATCAGGTCACGGTGTACAACCGAACTGCAGAGAAGGCAGACGGCATGGGTGGCCGCCAACGGCAACAGGTCGGCCGCGACACCACGCGAGGCAAGCGAGGCTTCAGAAGTGGTGTTCCTGTGCGTGGGCAACGACGACGACCTCCGGTCTGTGGTGTTCGGCGCCGACGGCGTGCTCGCGGGCATCAAGCCCGGGGCCGTCGTTGGTGGATCACACGACCGCGTCGGCGGAGATCGCGCGCGAGCTGGCGGCCGCGTGCATGGTGGTCGGAGTCGGCTTCGTCGATGCGCCAGTGTCGGGTGGCCAGATGGGCGCCGTGAACGGACAGCTCACAGTGATGTGTGGAAGTGACGACAGCGCATTCTACGAGTCGGCTCGTCCGGTGATGAGTTCCTATGCGAAGGCAACCGCGCTGATGGGCGGCGCCGGCTCAGGGCAGCTCAGCAAAATGGTCAACCAGATCTGCATAGCGGGTGCGGTGCAGGGCTTGTCCGAAGGCATCAACTTCGCGATGAAGGCTGGCCTCGACCCCGACGCGTTGGTCGAAGTCATCCGCCACGGCGCTGCGCAGAGCTGGCAGATGGAGAACAGGAGCGGCACCATGGCGCGCGGCGAATTCGAGTTCGGTTTCGCCGTCGAGTGGATGCGCAAGGATCTCGGCATCGCACTCGCTGAATCCAACCGCAACGGCGCACGGTTGCCCGTGACTGCGTTAGTCGACCAGTTCTACGCACAAGTGATCGAGCGCGGCGGACGGCGCTGGGACACCAGCAGCCTGATCCACCTGCTCGCCAACGGCTGAGTTCATCCAGACCTCACTTCACCCGAGCCGGAGACGTTCGCCACGCCAGCCGTCAGCGGCCGAGCACGACCGTCTTCGTTCCGAGCAAGAACACACGGCGTTCGGCCCACAGGCGTACCGCCCTGGCGAGCACGAGTCGCTCCACGTCGCGACCGAGTTCAACGAGTTGGTCGGCAGTCGATGAGTGGCTCACGCGGACGACGTCCTGCTCGATGATCGGTCCCTCGTCCAGCTGGGAAGTCACGAAGTGTGCGGTCGCACCGATGAGCTTCACGCCGCGTTCGTGGGCCTGGTGGTATGGCTTGGCACCCTTGAACCCGGGCAGAAACGAGTGGTGGATGTTGATAGCCCGCCCTCCGAGGAATGCGCACATCCCCTCGGACAGCACCTGCATGTATCTCGCAAGCACAACGAGGTCGATCGCCTCGGCCTCTACAAACGAACGGATCTCTCGCTCCTGCGCGGCTCGATCTCTGGAGTCGATCGGCATGTACAGGAAGGGAACGCCGTGCTGCGTCGCAATGCGCTCACAGTCTTGGTGGTTCGAGGCAACGGCGACGACGGTGACGGGGAGCGCGCCAGATTCCCATCGATAGAGAAGGTCCCGCAAGCAATGGTCGAACTTCGAGACGAGGATGAGCACGCGCGGAGAGCTCGGCTCTCTGCGAACCGCCAACTCAGCGTCGACGGGGAGACGAGCGACGATGGCGGCGCGCAATGCGGCAGGGTCGGACTCTTCAGACTCGACGAGCATGCGCAAAAGAAACAGATTGGTATCCGGATCTGTGAACTGTTCGTTCTCCACGATGTTCCCGTGCATCTCGAGGACGCCGCCGCAGACGGCGTGCACGAGTCCGGGCATGTCGGGACATTTGAGAGTGATGAGCATGCGAGTCATGGGTGAGATCCAGCTGTCAGTCGAACCTGTCGATGCCGAGAGACGAGAGCAGGTGAATGATGTCAGCTGACCGCCGCCCGCAGCTCGCGCTTGAGAATCTTTCCCGACGCGTTCCGGGGAAGCGGATCGTTGACCACCGTGATCAATGTCGGGATCTTGAAGTGGGCAACACGCTCAGCGAGGAACAGTCTCAAACTTGCTGGAGTGAGCGACTCGCCGACGCGCACCATCACGTGAGCGGCGACCTCTTCGCCCAGACGCTCGTGCGGCACGCCGTACACCGCACACTCGTACACGGCGGGGTGCTCGTAGATCTTTGCTTCGACCTCGGAGCAGTAGATGTTCTCTCCGCCTCGAAGCACCATGTCCTTGGCTCGATCGCTGATGTAGACAAAGCCGTCGTTGTCGATCCGGCCGATGTCTCCGGTACGCAACCAGCCGTCGACCAGCGTCTCGGCCGTCGCGTCAGGGCGGTTCCAGTAGCACCGAATCAGGTTGGGGCCGGCAAACCAGATCTCGCCCGTCTCGCCGATGGGCAGCTCGGTGCCGGCTTCATCGGTCGTCCGCACCTGCATGATGGGTATCAATCGACCGGTCGAGGTCGGATTGTTGAGGAAGTCCTCACCGCTGTTCTGCGGCCCGTACGCGTTCGTCTCCGTCATCCCATACCCGAGGCCGGGGCGGCCTGCGCTGAAGTTCTCGTCGATTCGCTTGACGAGCTCCGGCGGCATGGGTGCTCCGCCACCGGAGATCGACCTGAGGGAGGAGGTGTCGCGATCGGGAAAGGAAGCCGCCTCGAGGAGATCCCGTGTCATAGTCGGCACACCGATGAAGCTGGTCACCCGTTCCCGCTCGATCAGTTCGAGTGCTCGATCAGGATCCCAACGGTGCGTCATCACGAGTCGCGCTCCACTGAGGAACGAGGCGAGCATGACCGGAACCAGACCAGTCACGTGGAAGAGAGGAACGGGCAACAAGACGGTTGCGGGGTAGTCGATCGTGTCGGGGTCGGGCGCCGTCCGGAGTTTGCTGACTGCCGCTCGAGCAGCGAAGGCCATGAGCGCATTCATGAGAGCGCGGTGCGTGCTCACCGCTCCCTTCGGATGGCCGGTGGTGCCCGATGTGTACAAAATCGTCACGTCGTCATCGGGAGCGATCTCGACGTCTGGCATCGTCGCTCCTCTGATGATGACGTCTTCAAGCCGGACGACCCCGTCCGACATCTCTCCAACCGAGCGGACCGCGATAATCGAAGCGCTCACCGACCCGGGCTCCGCTGCTGTCAAACGTCGAAGGCGGTCATCGTCGGCGATGACCACCTTGGCTCCCGAATCGTCGAGAGCAAAGACCAGTTCGTCGGTTTGCCACCACGCGTTGAGTGGCACCGCAACAGCTCCGATCGCGGTGACTGCCACGAAGCAGGAGATCCACTCGGGAACGTTGCGCATGGCAATGGCGACGCGGTCACCCTTGACGACCCCGTACGTGTTGGCCAGGACAGCGCCGATCTCGGCCGCCTGATCGAGAATTGTCGGCGCGGTCCACCGCTCATCTTCGTAGATCACGAAGTCGTCGGTCCGCGCAGCAGCCCGTGCGAAGAGCGCCAGGATGTTGTCGGGGGCGTGGAGAAACACCTTGGTCGTGACGCCGAAGACCTCGGCTTCGGTCACTTCGAATCTGGTTCCCGGGCCGCATACGGCAGCGCATGCCTCGTCGAAGGGAAGGGTGCTGGGCATCGGTTGACCTCGGCTGTCAGTCTGCGAAGCGGCTCAGCGCTTCGCGGCAGAGCCGGACGTCGGTGCGGAGTTGCGCCACGAGGGCACCGGGGCCGTCGAACGCGACCTGTCCGCGCAGACGCGCAAAGAGATCGACGGTGATCTGCTGACCGTAGAGGTTGTTATCGAAGTCGAGGAGGTGGGCCTCGAGCAGTGCCATCCCGCGCTCGGCGTAAAATGTCGGTCGCCGACCAACTGACACTGCGGTCGGAACACGCATCCCGTTCTCGAGATGGGTGTAACCGGCGTAGACGCCGTCGGACACAAGGATGTTGTCGACGGTCAAAGGCAGGTTCGCCGTCGGAAATCCAAGCAGGCGACCACGCTGATCCCCCTGCTCGACGATGCCGGTCACGACGATGCGGGCGACGGTGGCGGGAGCGAGGGTCAGCTGCATAGCTGCAAACCTAGCGCTTGCTTGGCTAACTCGTCAAGGGCTACATCCAACACGTGGCCTGGCGGAAACCCCGGGCTCGGGTCGACCCAGACGGCGCCGCGTGATGCTCGTCCCCACACTGTGAGCCAATTTGGCCACAGCCGCGATGTCGGTCAGCGCGAGAGTCGGGTTGGCGGAGTCTCGATGTGCGCAGCGACGAGAGCACGAGATGGACAACGAGCTGGAACAGGCAAGCTCCACGCTCCCCCGGATCGACACCGTTGTGCAACGAGTCAGTGCACAACCACCGACAAGACCGTGCGTCGCCATCTCAACCAGCGTCGCAGAGTGCTCTCCAGCCTGCTCTGACACTCCCGAGTTCGACGATTTCAGGGCGCGACGGCCGGGTTGTCCATCGGTTGTCCATCCGAAAGATGGACAACTCACTCGTCCGACCAGTACTTGCACACCACAAGCACCACCATCTACCAGGTGTTTTGGCGCCCCCGGTAGGAATCGAACCTACGACCTGCGGTTTAGGAAACGGCTCCGAAGTATTCGTAGTGGTTCGCTGACGTTCGTGAATATACGCTCTGAAATGGTCTTTTGTGGGTGTGGGTTCATCGCTGTTCGCTCACGTTCGGTCCAATTCGGCACGAAGCGTTACCAGGGCGTTACCTCAAAGACGACGCAACGGCCGGCTCGAAGCACATCCGAATCGTCAAGCAATGCACTCCATGCCAACAACCCAGCCGGTGCCCGCACCGCCTACGCCGAACTCGCCGCGTCACTCAAAACGATCGGTGCCGTACCGTCGGCAGAGACCGAAGCCCTGTACACCCAACTCGTCCGCCGCAACGTTGCGTGACGGCTGCGAGCCCGTCGCATGAATCCGCCCGCGAACGAACCGCTTGAAACATTCAAAGCGATAGGCATTGCGAATTGGTCGATTTAGAGATACCTTGGACGTCATGGCGAACACCGATCAACTTGAGGAGCTGCTCACCCTTCTGGGTGGCGAGGTGCGCCTCGTCGACACCAGCGGCCACGAGGTCGAACTGGGTGCCGAGGTCGTCGAGGCATTCCAAGCTGCCGTTGCCGAGATGCTCGCGCACGAAGCAAACGACCTCACGACCCAAGAGGCGGCAAAGCTCATCGGCATCTCACGCCCAACACTCATTCGATTGCTCGACACCGGCAAACTCCCCTACCGTCGCACAAACGGCGACCACGGGCACCGCCGCATCCCCCGCCGTGCCACGCTCGACTACCTCCGCGCCGATCTCGATCGCCGCCGCCAAGCCCTCGACTTACTGGCCGCCGACGCCGAAGCGCTCGGCTTCTTCGACGACTGAGCAAACCAGCGCGACGCGTCCACCAACATGACCAAACCCAAGACGGTGACCGGCGCGCTGCTACTGCTGGACGCGGATGTCCTCTACCCAATACGAGTCTGTGACTTCATCCTGACCGCGTCTGCGCTGAGCTGATTGCTCGACCGGTCATCAGCGACATAATCCTCGAAGAAGCCGAACGCAACGTGCGGGCGGATCGACCCGATGCCGAGTCCGCTACCCGCATCAATCGACGGTTCGACGCCGTCCGCTCCGTCGTCGATGGCTTCGATCAGCCGATCCCGAGGCGATACGTAGACGCGGCGATTGTCAACCTGAAGGACCAACATGTGCTCGCTGCTGCGCTGCACCACGGCGCAGAGTTCGTCGTTACCAACGACGCCAGGCTGCGTCGCGAGATCACCGCCTGGATTGCCGAGCACGGGAAACGACGCCAGTTGGTCGCGGCAATCTCGGCCGACGAGTTCGCTACCCGGCTGGTCGCCGAGTCACGCCTCGGGGTCGAGTCTGTAGTCCGAGAAATGGCGAGCCGCTTCCGAAACCCACCCCGCTCCTACACAGAAGTTGTCGATGGCCTCGCCAAGTCGATGCCGTCACTCGGAGTCCTCGCCCAATAGCGCAGAACATGACCGCCAACTGTGCCTATCGGCGGCCAACAGGTTCTGCCAAGAGCGTCCAACACGAACCGCTCTGATGGCCCTCTCGCGACCGAACGCAGTGGACGGTCACTGCGGATCTGTGTCTCGGACCCCGCTCGGGTCTGACGCTTGAGAGAGCGGCCAGCCTCGATAGCGACCCACACACTTCATGCAAAGTGCGGTGGGTTCGTAGGCACTGGGCGCGCGTTACCGGGCGTCGTTAGAGTGTCCCGTGACGAAACGCGTAGGGGCGAGCACTGCGGTTTGGTTGGTGCTCGAGTTCGCCCAGATGATGATGTGAAGGGCTAGTCGATGAGTTCGGCCCGATAGGCGAGCAAGGCGAGTTGCACGCGGTTTGTCACCGCCAACTTGTCGAACAGATGTGTGATGTGGCTCTTCACGGTGGCCTCGCTCATGAACAGCTCGGCGGCGATTTCAGCGTTCGGCTTGCCGTGGGCGATCTCGACGATGACGGCCTGCTCGCGGGGCGTGACCGTCGCGAGGCGAGCAAGAGATTCGCGTTTTCGGGTTGTGCGGGCGCCGACGGAA
The DNA here is from genome assembly GCA_963732585.1 of uncultured Acidimicrobiaceae bacterium. Taxonomy (GTDB): domain Bacteria; phylum Actinomycetota; class Acidimicrobiia; order Acidimicrobiales; family Ilumatobacteraceae; genus WLMZ01. The sequence continues at coordinate 273,803 of CAVSZY010000002.1, forward strand.
AACTGGTACATGAGCGCTCGTGCCACGGTTGGCGCCAGTATCGAGCCACCGTTGGCGATCGTGTTGATGGCGTCGATGAGTGATCGCGGTGGGGTGTCTTTGAGGAGGAACCCGACGGCACCGGCCTCGATGGCTCGGAACACGTAGTCGTCGGCGTCGAAGGTGGTGAGCACAATCACGGCTGGGGGGTCGGGCAGCGTTGCAGACTGATGGTCGCGGTGATGCCGTCGGTTCTCGGCATTCTGATGTCCATCAACACGACGTCGGGTCGAGTTGCCCGGCATGCGCCGATGATGTCGGTGCCGTCGGCGACCTCGCCGACGACGGCGAAGTTGGCGTGGGCTTCAAGGATCATCCGTAGTCCGGATCTGACGAGTGCCTCGTCGTCGACGAGGAGGATCCGCACCGTCATCGCTGCTCCGCGAACGTTTTGACTACCGGGGCCGTTTGCACTGGAACGCGGGCCTCGACACGCCAGCCACCTTCGGCATTCGGGCCGGCGACGAGCGCACCGCCGAGCAGCCGGAGCCGTTCGGACAGACCAACCAGACCTCGGCCAGATCCTGGAAGTTCCTCACGGTTAGGGGGCTGTGCCGGTCGATCGTTGGTGACGATCACGACCACACTTCGGTCGTCCGTTTGGCCGACGAACACCTCGATTGGAGCACCGGGACCGTAACGGGTGGCATTCGTGATTGCCTCCTGCACGACGCGGACGGCCGCTCGTTCGGCCAGAGGAGGAAGTGGCGCTGTTTCGTTCGTGAGGATGATCGTCACCCCAGCTGCCTGTGCGGCTCCGACCAGTTCAGCGACGGTTGGCAACTGGCCGTCCGGGTCGGTCGACACACCGTTCGGTCTCAGAGCGCTGAGTACCTCGCGAAGCTCGATGAGTGCCTGGCGGGCCGTGTTGCGGATCAGTTCGGCGCTGCGGATGACCGATCCGCGATCGATTTCCGGGTTCACTTCGAGTGCTCCGGCATGCAACGCGATCAGGGCGACCTGATGAGCGACAACGTCATGCATCTCGTGAGCGATACGGGCGCGTTCTTCGGCACGGGACTGCTCATCGCGCAGTTCCCGTTCGGTCTCAACGTGCTCGGCCTGCCTACGCAACGACGCGACCAAGGCCCGTTGCGTCCCGACATACACCCCGACAGCGAGAACCCCTCCCGCGATAGCGGCGGCCGACTCGACTGCTCCGATCGTTAGCCTCTCCGCGTCAATGACATCTCGCGAGATGAACCCGATCGTGCCAACCATCAACGCGAGGAACCCCAGCGGCCACCGCCGATGCATGCCAGCGATGAACAACGCGACCAACAACGGCCACGGGTTGCCCGACACCGCGTAGCAGACCGCGCCTGACAGGCACACGAACCACGGCCAACGTACGGACCACCACAGGCATGCACTGCTCGCCAACCCAGCCGCCATGATCGCCGGTCGTGGTGAGTCCGCCCACGGCGTCTTGGCGGCGAAACCCGTCATGACAACACCGACGACCACGACCGCAATCCGCCACGAGCTCGCGCTGCGGACAAGGCGCCGATGATCGGAGAAACGGGCGCGCGTCATGACCCCACAGTACGGGGATAGCGAACCAGCCACATCCAACTTTCGTCGGAGTCACACCTCTCGATCAACCGACGTTGGTCGCATCAACTGGCCACCCATCATCCGATGCGCCACGAGGTCCAACTGGGCGTCAATGGTTACAACCTCTCGTTGGAAGGACCTGCTCATGACATCTTCGAGCCCACCATTGACTAAACACACCGGCCTCGCCCAAATGATTCGGATCGTGCTTCGGGTCGCCAAGGCCCTGAGCCGCGCCGTGCTTGCGATTGTCGCTGCTGTGCTGGCCACGTTCGTCTCGCTGATCATCGTCGGCGCCTACTTTCCGTCGATACCAAAGCTCGGCATCATCGGCCCAGTCATCGCCGGCCAATGGCCTCTCCACCTGATGATGATCATCGGTGCCGCCCTCGCTGTATCTGCGACGCTCTGGCGGTTTGGGCCCTCACGCAGCGGACGGGCGTTCACAGCAGCATCGGCAGCATCAGCAATCGCCCTCGCGGCGATCATGGCGCAACAAGTCGTCTACGCAGAACGGCAGGGAACTTCGTTGTCCTGGGATGAGGTGTTCACCGAAATGGCTTACCCCGCCACCGCGCCAGACGACACGATCACGTACGCGGTCGTCGACGGTGAACCCCTGCAAGTCGACGCCTACCTCCCCTCACCGCGCCCGGCGAAACCGACATCGGCGATAGTGCTCGCCCACGGCGGAGGGTTCCACGCCGTGGACTTCACCAAGACTGACCTGCGCGGCACCGCTCGATGGCTCGCCGACCACGGAATTGCGACCTTCACCATCGACTACCGGCTCGCTACATCAACATCACCGACCTGGGACGAAGCACCCCAAGATGTCGTGTGCGCTCTCGCGTGGGTCAACCACCACGCATCGGAGTTCAATATCGACTCATCCGCAATCTCGATCGGCGGCATGTCCGCCGGTGGCGCCCTCGCCCTCACCGCCGCCTACCGGCTGAACGACCACACCATCGAGTCAAGCTGCGGACCCACCCCTCCGCCTCCAGCATCGGTCGTCGCGTTCTACCCCGCAGTGATCTGGGGTGCCACGTTGAGCGAGCGCAGAACTCCCAGGGCTTGCTTGCGGAGCGCCCGATCGGGATCGGCACCGAACATTCGAACGAGTTGATTCGGTGCGGCCGCGGGTGCGTTGGCAAGCGCACGTATTGCGGCGGCACGCACGGCGATGTCGTCGGTGTCGTCGAAGATCACGTGGCACAAGGTTTGCCAAGCCACACCGAGCGGCCACACCGCCGCGAGGAGATCGCCCACCCTCGCCGCTGCATCGACCCGCTCGGCCACGGGGCGCGAAGTGTCGCCGAGGAGGTCAACTGCACTTGCCGTCATGGCGCGAACGTATCGTTTCGAGTGCCAGAGAACGCGTCGAGCGATCCTGTCATATTGAGGATTTGTCGGCGACGGTGAAGTGGCGTCGATGGTTGATCGGCGTCGTGTTGAGCCTGCGCCGGAATATCCGGTGCAGTGTTTCTGGTGTGCCGAAGCCGCATGCCTTTGCGATGTGTTCGACGGTGCCATCCGTTGTTTCCAGGAGGCGACGAGCGGCCTCAAGCCGCAACAGTTCGACATGGCGAGCCGGCGACGTGCCGACATCTCGGGTGAACACGCGGATGAACTGCCGTTCGGACAGGTGGGTCCGGCGGGCGAGCGTCGCGACGGCTAGGTCGGCATCGAGATGTTCGGGTAGCCAGGTGAGCAGGTCGGCGAGCGGTGTCGTGGCGACGGTCTGCGCAGCCAGCGAGGCGGAGAACTGGGCTTGGCCGCCCGTGCGGCGAAGATACACGACCAGGTGTCGGGCAACGGTGGCTGCGGCTTGGAGGCCATGGTCGTCGGCGACGAGAGCGAGAGTGAGGTCGATCCCGGACGTGACTCCTGCCGATGTCCAGATGTTGCCGTCTCGAACATAGATCGGTTCAGCATCGACGCTCACGGAGGGATACAGGTTCTGAAGTGCCTCGCAATAGTTCCAGTGGGTAGCGGCCCGTTTGCCGTCGAGCAGCCCACACTCCGCGAGGAGGAACGCTCCCGTGCAGATCGAGGTGACACGGCGAGCAGATCGGGCGAGTCGCCGAATGTGGTGTAACAGCTCCGGGTCGTTGCCAGCAGCGATCACGCCTTCGCCTCCGGCGATCATGAGCGTGTCGATTGGACCTCGTTGGCGTTGGATCGCGGTTGCGTTGATGGTCAGGCCGCTGGTGGAGGTGACCGACCCGGCGACGCTGGCGACGACTCGCATGTCGTAGGCCGCTCCAGCGGTGAGACGCTGAGTGCTGGAGAACACTTCGAGTGGTCCGGTCACATCCAGGATCTGGCAATCGTCGAAGACCACCATCACAATCCTGCGTGCACTCACGGGTCAATCATGCCATACGACTGATGGCGTGAATCATCAGGCTTATGTCATTGCCGCCATTGGCAGATCGAATCATTGTTGTGCATATGCAAATTGCTCTCGTGCTCTATCCGGGTTTCACTGCCCTTGACATCATCGGGCCGTTCCAGGTCCTCGTCGACATCCCGGGTCACGATGTGGTGTTCGTGGCCGACGAGGTCGGTCCGGTCATGGATCAGTCGGGCCGTTGCCCGCTCGTCGCGACAGCCCGTCTCAGCGACGTGATGACCCCCGACGTGATCGTGGTGCCTGGCGGCAACACGACCGACCTTGCATCGGTCGTCGATTGGCTCGGTGTCGCTCACGCTGCGGCGACGTGGACCACAAGTGTCTGCACCGGCGCGATTTATCTCGCCGCCGCCGGGCTGCTCGACGGGATCGAGGCGACAACCCATTGGCATTATGCCGACGAGCTCGAACGCTACGGCGCGACATATTGCGAACGTCGAGTCATCGTTCACGATCGGATCATCACCGCTGCTGGCGTATCGAGCGGCATCGACATGGCGCTGACGCTTGTCGATCGCCTACACGGCGGTCATCGCACAAGCCGTGCAACTCGCGATCGAGTACGACCCTCAGCCACCGTTCGATGCCGGAGCGCTCTCGAAAGCACCCGCCGACGTCATCGAACTCGTCCGGTCATTCTACGAAACCCGGCCATGACCCGCTTCTCACGACACAACCGCGGCGCACTGGTCGTGCTCGCTGCCGTTGTCCTGGCAGCGTCCGCGTGGCCAAGCGACGCCTTCCACAAGGCCAGTTGCGACGACGATTGGTCTCGACTCGACCACCTCCACCGCGCCGGCGACCTCGACGACAGTCGCTGCACCGATAGCGACGTCGATCACGACGATCAACTCGGCCGACCTTCCCGCCGCACAGCTGCAAGCAATCACCGACACCATCCCTGCATCGCTACACGTGCCCGGTGTCGTGGTAGGTCTCTCAGCCGGAGGCAACATCCGGGCCGGTGCGGCCGGGATCGAGGACACCGCCGCCGGAGCGGCGATGCGAACCGACCGCCGATTCCGGGCTGCGAGCATCACCAAACTCTTCACCGCCCGGGTGATTTTTGGGATGGTTGAACGCGGTGAACTCGGCTTCGATGACACACTCGCTGAGTGGTTCCCCACGTTTCCCAATGCTGAACGGATCACGATCGGCATGCTCCTCAGCCACACCGGCGGCGTCACAACCGACTGGTGGCTTCAACCCGACCTACTGCAGTTAGCGACCACCAACCTCGAACGGGAGTGGA
>CAVSZY010000003.1:0-1886094 GCA_963732585.1 uncultured Acidimicrobiaceae bacterium
GGACGGTGCCGACGGATTAGTGAAGGTGACCGATGCAAGGATCGTTTGGGGCCACGGCATCGAAAATTTCAACAGGCTGCAGTCGAACGAGTATAGGGCAGCGACCACGGCCATCGAATCTGATGACCGCTTCACATTATGGCCAGACCAACTGTTGATCGATTGCGTATTGGCCCAGCAATTGATGAACGGGAGCCTGGTTCAAGACGTCGAGCGTTCTTACGCCCGCTACCAGGCGGTCAGATCGGAGCCAATCAGCAATATGCGACAGGTGAAGCTACTAGTGCCCTTGCTGGGCGTTTCGGTTGGTGAAACCTTCGCCATCTCGGCAGGGGTTGAGCTGGGTTGTTTCACGGATGAGGAATTTGCTAGTTGTGCTGAAGCTGGCCTGGTTGAGCCGGACCACAGGGAGGGTACAACGATTGCTTCGTGCGACCGTTACGGGTTCCGGGTCAAGTTTGATGTGCCGTGGCCACCGAGCGACAAGACTGACGACTCGTCACATAGCTTCGGGCGGCTCCGATGGGATCGGATCGACGAGATCGTCGGTGATCTTCTTTTTGTGACTCGGCTGGCAAGCGAGTGGCCCGCGGAGATCGCAGCAGCAGGATATGTCTTGATTGACGGAACCTTCAGGTACGACAGATACGACCGCGTCAGACCCTTGCAGCCGCGGTGGAGCATCGACGCCGGTATCGCAGCTACGATTGCTGGCCTCTATTCGGCGGCTGCGGGGCCGAGGTCTGGCAGGGGCTTCCGCGTATTTGTGTCAGGCGGTTTAACAATGCGATGAGTCGTCGAGATGCCGAAGACCAGATTGTCGATCTCGTCATTGTGGCTGAAGCACTTTTCTTGTCGGGCGGCGACAAGCAGGAACTAAGGCATCGGGCGAGCCTTCGCGCTGCCAAATTGCTATCTAGGGACGGTTTCAACCCCCACGACGTGAATCGAACGATGAAGGAAGCGTACGATGTGCGTAGCAAGATCGTTCACGGCACTGAGGTCAAACCCGGAGCCTCCTTTGCTGCCCTCGTCAAGCTTCTTCCACGGTTGACAGTGCTAATTCGCAAGGCTCTGATTCTCGGCGTGAACCTCAGCGATGATGACAATGATTTTGGTACGGACGTTTTTTGGGACGGACTATTCCTTGGCGCTGACGTCGGGATGACGCTCACCGTCAACTCGACTCTATAGATCCTCTAACTGAACGGCCTCGCGGAGGACAATGGCACCAATGGGGTAGTAATCGGTCCCAGAGGCTACCCAAAAATCGAGCAGCGGTCGTCAGGGTTGAGCCCACTGAGAATCGAAAGGATTCCTTGCGCATCAACTCTCGGGTCGAGACCTTGCGCCACCCGACGCGTCGGGTGGCGCACGCTGGACCCGACGCCGCCCCATTCGCGTCGGAAAACACGGCCTCCAGGAGACCTCCGATCAGATTGAGGTCACGTGCGGGTCACCCACAGCGGCGATCGTGACGGCGATCTCGGATCGGCCCGGTTGGACGATATGCGTCACCATCGGCATGAGCTTTTGAACACCGCTATCTCGTAAGTAGTCGTCGATGTACAGGCCACCCTCCCTCACGTACGTGTGCATCACCCAGAACCAACCTGGCGAACCAGTTACGGCCAGCCCACTGCACGTTGCACCAGGCAACTCGACCGCAAGCAGCGAGAAGTCGATGCCCTTTCGCTCGCGGCCGTGCTAGACGAGGCGAGAATAATTGTGCTTTAGATGCACCCAGTCATCGACCACAGGATCCGCCAAGCTAGAGTCGACATCGGACCAGTTGGTGTAGGCACGAAGCACGCGGTTGGCCGCTGGTTCGAGGTCGCGAAGAAGCTGATCGATCCGATCCGCGTCGTCTACGTGTGGGCGACGGCAATGCGCCAGTCGATGTCGAATTGGGATGAGTTCGTCGATCTGGCCCAACCAGACCGGTTTCGGCAGGCCGATGCCGAACTGACACTGATCCCAATACTTGTCGATGAGTTTGAGAAGCGCCCCGACGTCGAATTGGGAGGGGAGGTACCCGTCATCAGCGCTCGCCATATAGCTATGCTCGTTGGCTAGCGCGAGTCGGTTCTTTTCCTTCTGGAACTCGGACCCCATCGACGGCCCATAAAGTCCTTGCAGTTGGATATAGACGAGGGTTCGCAGATACGTCTCGAGTTGCCACCAACGCGCCATGATTGCGAGACTTCTCTTGGGTACGTCGTTGTCGATCGCCGTGACGATTCGCTCGATGTCTTTCTACCAGCTCGGCAGCGAGGTACTCGCCCGGTGCCCTTGAACGCAGACGCAGGCGGCCGTCCTCGGGGCCGAGATCTGCGTTCGGGTCGTCCCGTTCGTCCATAATCATGAACCGGAACGATAGAGGCTTTGAGGCCAGGCTCGGCGGCACTACGTCGACGCCACACCCTCACGACGCAAGACCTCGTTCACCTCGTGAAACGCTGCTTTAATGTTGCCCGAAGGAAAGCGGATCTGGCTGAGGCCTTCGATGTTCGAGAACTCCTCACAGCCATCCTCTAGGAGAACAATGGCACGCTAAAGCCCGAGACGCCCTTGGAATAGCCCAACCTCGTGGACGACGTTCAATCGTGCGACCTTACGACCGTCCGCTTGCTCGTCCTCTGCCGTGAGCACAAGAAGGGCGACGTCGGCTGAGTCCATCATCTCTCGGAGTCGTTCCACCGTCGTTCGACCGGCCACCGATACACGATTGAATTCGTCGTATGGAATCTGCAGGTTCTCGCGGAGAAACAGTGCGAGTTCCTGCCAGAGCGGTGCTTTCCCATGTCCAATGAAGACGCTGCCCACGTTGGCGGCCCTCCTCTTTTGCTATCGGAAGCTGTCCTTGCGCTTCGAGTCGGAAGGCAAGGTTGCTCAAATGTCCGAGGAGTTCGCCAAGCGAAGTCTCGAAGTTATGCACGTCCCACGATTCGGCCAATGAGAGATCCGGGAACGTGAGAGACTCGAACCTTTCGGCGAATTTAACGCTTTCCGCGGAAACTGGTCCGAAGGAGCGCTCCACCTCCGCCTTAGCTTCCACAATCAGCCGAGCGAAGTTACGCGGCGCGTCACAAAGCTCGATCTGGTCGACGATTCGTCTTATATTGCGTATCTTGAGATCTAACGAGTTCGCGGGCGGCGACTTTGGTTGCGATGACACGGGTACTCGCTCACTCGATGGGGTCAGTCTGGAGTCCCACACAACGAAACCCTCAGGTGAGAGAGAGGAGTTGGACCGCTCCAAGGCCGCCCTCAACGTCCGGCCTTTCTTAGGCGAGCCATTGTCCTCGAGCGTGCCCCGAATCAGTGCGACCAGTTCCTCAACAAGTCGCATGAAAGGCTCGCCGGTGCTCGAGCGCAGCGCTCGAAGCACGCGTCGTTCCTTGTTGAGACTTTCGTTCTCTAGAGGCTCGGCGTGACCGGCGAGGGCAAACGCGGTCGAGATGGACGCATGTGACGCGCCACCGCCGCCAGCCCAGAATGCGGACAAAGCACCACTGATCTCGGCTGATTGACGCGGCTCCATAAATCCTCGTTCTCGCGCTGCAGCAACGTCTGGGCGCTTCAGGCCGTAGCGCCCAACGTGTGTGTTGACCATCGCAACGTAGCACCGGAATGCGATTGAGTACGGCTCATCGCTGCACAGTCAACCTCGCAACCTCCCGCCTCTAAGCCGATGGGGCCTCAAGCGAGCAGAGGGTCGCTCGAAAGACGATCACAGCTGCCGGCTTCGGAGGCATTCTTCGCCAGGCTCTGCGGCACTCACCTATCGAATTGCAACCGTCATTGTCAGCCGCAACCTTGACTGCGCCTGCTCGTGTCTAGTTCCGATACTCGCTCGTCCGAAACACTGGGGCGCGCGTGGGGCGCGGTGCTGTTTTCGACTTTCGGACCGTTGAATATACTCGATGAAAAGCGTCTCTGAGCTGGTCTGATGCAATGGGGCGGGTAACGGGAATCGAACCCGCATAGCCAGCTTGGAAGGCTGACGACGATGAGATCACGCGCTGACGTTGTAGTCGCTCGACTCGGCCAGGTCGGCGGCCCCCTGCATCAGGGTCAGCACGATGTCACCAAAGGCCTGCAGTTTCGCGTCGGCTCCAGCCCGTTGGTAGCCCTGTTCGAGCACCACCGCTAGCTTCCATTTAGCCAACACGTTGTAGTAGTCGATGTCGTCGACTTGGCGTCCAGAAACGCTGCAGTAATGCTGCAACAGCTGATCGCGATCGGCATGCCCTGCAGATTGACATAGCCGGAGGTTGCGGCCTCCGGTGCGGCAGTGTCGGCCGGCCATCCGTTGACGATCCAGGCCAGGTCGAGCTTCGGATCGCCGACGGTGCCCATCTCCCAATCGACGATCGCCGCCAAGCGGGCCGGGCCGCCGTGTTCATACATCACGTTGGCGAACTGGTAGTCGCCATGCATCAAACCCGGGATGAAGTCGATCGGCCGATGCGCCCGCAGCCAGGCCGCCGCCTCGTCGAAGCCGGGCAGTTCGCGGCCCTTGATCCGCTCCAAGAACGTGGTCCAGCGCGCCACCTGCCGTTCGTGGAAACCGTCCGGGCGGCCGAGGTCGTGCAGACCTTTGGCCTGCCAATCAACCTTGGACAACAGCGCTGCGCCCTCGATCAATTGATAGGCGAGCCCGGCGCGGGCGGCCACATCGCTGTTGAACGGCTCGGGCCACGGTCGGCTGCCATCTTCCGAGGCCACCAATTCCATCGGCGACCAACCCTGCACGAACCCCATCAGGTAGAACGTGCGACCGAGTACCGCCGGATCCGTACACACGGCGACGGCTCGTGTGTGCGGCACGTCCGTGCCATTCAACGCCTCGATGATTCGCCATTCACGCACGATGCCGTTGTCGCGATCGGCGGGAGCGTAACTCGGCGGGATGCGCATCGCGCAGTGCAGGTCGCCGCGGCGCAACTCGTATATCTCGTTCTGGCTGCCACCGGAGATGTAGCGGTGATGCAACGGCTCGCCGACACCGGGCAGACCTTGGGCGTCCATCCAGGCAATCAGCGCATCGACATTGGAGATCGTCGGCGTTACAGGCGTGTCAGTGGCCACTAGGTACCTCGTCGAAGCTGCGGCCAGGTCGATCCTGGCCCATGGGACGAATACTGCCAGGCTTGGCCCGTCATCGTCATCTCCTGGCGACAGCGCGTCTCGTTCAGCGGGCCCGGCGGGCCGATCGGTAGGTCGAGAGGAATTGCCGGTCGGCTAGCCTCACGGCCATGAAGGTTGTCGTCAACATGCAACAGTGCGAAAGCAACGCGATCTGCTCAGGGCTCGTGCCCGAGGTGTTCGAGGTCACCGACGACGATCTGCTGATCGTCATCGACGAGAACCCCGGTGAAGAGCTTCGGGAGCGCCTCGAACAGGCCGTGCGCAGCTGCCCGAAGCAGGCAATCAGCCTGCAATGAGCGATGCAACGACCGACATCGAGGCGATCAAACAGCTGAAAGCCCGCTATTTCCGCCTGATGGACACCAAGGACTGGGAGGCGATGTCCAAGCTGTTCACCGACGATGTGCGCATCGACGTCAGCAGCGACGGTGCCGGCGTCTACGAAGGCCGCCAAGCGTTCATGGACATGCTGATCAACGCCCTGAGCCGTGTTGAATCCGTGCACCACGGCCACATGCCAGAGATCGAGCTGACCTCGGCGACCACAGCATCGGGCATCTGGGCGATGGAAGACAATCTGCGTTTCCCCGAAGGGGCACCGCTGGCACGCATGCACGGGTTCGGGCACTACCACGACACTTATGCCAAAGGCGACGATGGGCAGTGGCGCATCTCGGCAAGCAGGCTGACGCGGCTGCGGATCGAAATCAGCTGAACGCTTCGCTCCAACGGGAGACGCCAACGGCCCCCGATGTATTCTTGAATTCGAAGTCAATATTGAATTGGATAGGAACAGCATGACTGCAATCTTGAGTGGTGTGCGCATCCTCGAAGTCGCCGAGCACACCTTCGTGCCTGCCGCTTCGGCGTTGCTCTCCGACTGGGGCGCCGCGGTGATCAAGATCGAACACGTCGAGCGCGGCGACGCGATGCGCGGCCTGGCCTCCACCGGGGTAGCGATGATCGGCGCCAGCGGTGTCCACGCCTTGCTGGAACATTCCAATCGCGGTAAGCGCAGCATCGGCGTCGACCTGACCACCGATGACGGCATCGAGTTGGTCTACAAGCTGGCGGCAACCTGCGACGTCTTTCTGACCAACAAGCTGCCCTCCGTGCGCACCAAACTCCGCATTGGCGTCGACGAGATTCGCGCCGCCAACCCGAACATCATTTACGTCCGCGGCACCGGCCAAGGCGAGCGCGGACCTGATGCCGACAAGGGCTCCTACGACTCGCTGGCGTTCTGGGCGCGCACCGGTATTGCCCACGGTGTCACCCGCCCGGAGTACGACGGCTTGGTCGCCCCACCCCCAGCTCCCGGCTTCGGCGATTCCCTCGGGGCGATGACCATCGCCGGTGGCATCATGGGCGCCCTGTTTCATCGGGAACGCACCGGTGAAGCAACCACCGTCGACGTCTCATTGTTCGCCACCGGCCTGTGGGGTATGGGCCAGGGGATGGCGCTGTCGTTGCTGATGCAACAACCGTGGGTGGTGCCGCCGAAGGACCAAATGGGCAACAACCCGCTGGTCGGCACCTACACCACCGCCGACGGTCGCGGCGTCGCCCTGACCTGTCTGCAGGCGGGCAAATACTGGCCGCTGTTGTGCGATCTGCTCGACAGGGCCGACCTGATCGTCGACCCGCGTTTCGCCGATCACGTCAGCCTGTTGGCCAACCACCTCGAGGCCCGCAATGCCTTACAGGCGATCTTTGAGGTCGCGCCACTCAGCGAATGGCGCCAGCGCCTCGAACCCTTCGTCGGTCAATGGGCGATCGTGCAGAACACGATCGAAGCCGCCGAAGACCCGCAGTCGGTGGCCAACGGATACATCCAGCCATGTGCCAACGCCGACGGTGTCCCCTTTCAGATGGTCGCCGCCCCGGTGCAATACAACGAGACCCCGGCCGCTGCTGGGCGGGCGCCGGAGTTCAACGAACACGGCGACGAGATCCTGCAAGAACTTGGCCTCGACTGGGACGCGATCATTGATCTGCGCATCCGCGGCGTCATCGCCTAGACCGGAAGGAAACCACCAGCATGAGCGACCTCGCCGACATCTATTACGACCCGTTCGATTTCGAGATCGACAAGAACCCCTATCCGGTGTGGGCGCGCATGCGCGACGAAGCGCCGCTGTGGTACAACGAGCGCCACGATTTCTTCGCCGTCTCGCGCTACGCCGACGTCGAACAGTGCATGATCGATTGGGACACCTACCGCTCCGGTAACGGCTCGACACTGGAGATCATCAAAGCCAACATCCAGATGCCGCCGGGCATCATCTTGATGGAAGATCCGCCGCAGCACGACATGCACCGCGGCGTGCTCTCGCGGGTGTTCACGCCGCGCAAGATGAACGCCCTGGAGGACAAGATCAGGGCGTTCTCCGCGCAGACCCTCGATCCGATGATCGGTGCCGAGCGCTTCGACTTCATTACCGACCTCGGCGCGTTCATGCCGATGCGCACCATCGGCATGCTGCTCGGTATCCCCGAGCAAGACCAAGTGGCCATTCGTGATCGGCTCGACGAGGGCTTGAAGCTCGACGAGGATGGAGCGCCCCCCAAGGTCTCTGACTTCACGGACGCAGCAGGAATGTTCGCCGAGTACATCGACTGGCGGGAGAAGAATCCCTCCGACGATCTCATGACCGAGATGCTCAACGCCGAGTTCGTCGACGAAACCGGCACGACGCGCACCCTCGATCGTGGCGAGATCATGATCTTCTTGATGCTGCTCGCCGGGGCCGGCAACGAAACCACCACGCGCCTCATTGGCTGGGCCGGCAAGTTGCTCTCCGAGCATGCCGACCAGCGGCGGATGCTGGCGGCTGACCGCACGCTCATCCCTAAAGCGATCGAGGAGATCCTGCGCTACGAGGCCCCGTCACCGGTGCAGGCCCGCACCGTCAGCCGCGACGTCGAAGTCCACGGCACCGTGGTGCCCAAGGGCAGCGTGATGGTGGTGTTAAACGGCGCCGCCAACCGAGACTCGCGCCGCTTCCCGAACGCAGATGAGTTCAACGTCCGGCGCGACGACGGGCCGCACCTGAGCTTCGGCTACGGCATTCACTTTTGCCTCGGTGCTGCGCTGGCCCGCGTCGAGGGACGTGTTGCCCTCGAAGAGGTGCTCAAACGCTTCCCCGATTGGGAAGTCGATTGGAGTGAAGCAGTTCAGGCCCATACCCCGACCGTGCGCGGCTGGGAAAAACTCCCCGCGTTCATTCGCTGAGCGGAAAGCAGTTCATAGATGATTCCGGTGTTGAGCGACGATCAAGAGTTCTTCCGGGCGACGACCGCCCGCTTTCTGGATGAGTTCGCGCCCCCGGCAACGGTGCGCGAGCTCCGCGACGATCCCGATGGTTTTGGCCGGGACTATTGGCGCCGCGGTGCCGAACTCGGCTGGACATCGCTGCTGGTCAGCGAAGCCAACGGCGGGGGCAGCATCTCTGGGCGGGGCCTCGTCGACCTGACGATCGTCGCCTACGAATTCGGTGTGCACGCAGCCCCCGGGCCGCTGCTGTCCTGCAACCTCGTCGCCTCGGCATTGAGTCGCGCCAACTCGCACGCCGATGTGCTCTGCGGCGTGATCGCCGGCACCACGCTGGTGTCGTGGTGCGATGGATCGGGCACCTTCAAAGGACCCGGACGGCTCAACGTCACCATCGATGGCAACGACCTCGTGCTCAACGGTGTCGCCCGCCCCGTCGAGTCAGCGGCGATCTCGCAGTACCTGCTGGTCAGCGCGCAGGGCGACTCCGGGCTCAGCCAACTGTTGGTGCCCACGGCGCACGACGGCATCTCGATCACCCCAATGGTTTCCGTCGACCTCACCCGACGGTTCTCTCTCGTGCGCTTCGATGCCGTGCGCGTGCCGCTGGCGCAGGTCCTCGTCGGTGAGGCGGGCGGCGCCGCCGACGCGTATGCCCAACAGGCGTTGGAGGCGCTGGTGATCGCCTGCGCCGAGTCGGTTGGCGCGATGCAACGGGCCTTCGATATGACGGTGGAATGGTCCTTCGATCGCTACTCCTTCGGCCGTCCGCTGGCCTCGTACCAGGCGCTGAAGCACCGCTTCGCCGACATGAAAGCCTGGCTCGAAGGCAGCCACGCAATCGCCGATCGGGCCGCCATCGCCGTCGCCGACGGGGCGGCCATTGGCCCAGAACTGGCCAGCGCAGCCAAGTCGTTCATCGGCGAATACGGCTCGGAATTGATGCACGACTGCGTGCAGTTGCACGGTGGCCTCGGGGTCACCTATGAACACGACGTGCATCTCTTTTTGCGGCGGCACACGCTCAATCGATCGATGTTCGGCACGCCCGCCGAACACCGCCAGATCATTGCCAACATCGTCGAAACCAACGAGGACAACGTCGCATGAGCGCAGCACCGATCGAAGATCTCGACGCCTTCCGCCTGCGAGCCAGAACGTGGATCGAGGCCAATCTGGAACACGTCGGGGCGACGACGCGCACGCTGCGCAACGAGGTCAACGACGAGGAAGAACTCGAAGGCGTCGCCCATGACCGGGCGGTGCAAGCGCGCATGTTCGACGGTGGTTTTGCCGGCTTGTGCGTGCCGCGCGAATACGGCGGCCAGGGTCTGCCATTTGAATACCAGAAGGCGTTCAACGCCGAACTTGCAGGCCACGAATACCCGTCTCGTATGCAGTCGCCGACCTTCTCGCCGATTCTGTCGGTGCTGCTCGACTTCGCCACACACGACCAGAAGCTGCGCCACATCCCCGCGATCCTGCGTGGCGAGGAGATCTGGATGCAGTTCCTCTCCGAGCCCAGCGGCGGCTCCGACGTCGCCGGGGCGTTGACCACTGCGATGCGCGACGGCGACGAATGGGTGCTCAACGGATCGAAGATCTGGACCACCGGCGCGTGGTGGTCGGACTGGGGATTATGCCTGGCGCGCACCAACTGGGATGTGCCCAAGCACCGTGGCCTGACGGTGTTCATGTTGCCCTTGCACCAGCCGGGGATCGAAGTCCATCGCATCGAGATGCTCAACGGCAATCGTGAGTTCTGCCAGGAGTTCATGACCGACGTTCGCGTGCCCGACTCCGATCGGGTCGGCGACGTCGATCAAGGATGGACCGTCGGCACACGCTGGATGTTCCACGAGCGGATGCTATTCAACTCGCCGTACACCACCGTTCCGCTTGGCAGCGGCTTCGGTCCCACGGGGCACACCCCACTGGCTATCGCCCGTGATGCTGGCTGCGCCGACGATCCGGTGTCGCGTGACCTGATCGGCGAGGCCCGCGCCTTGGCGTTGGTGCGTGAATCGATCGACACGCGCATCTCCGAGGGCACCCGGGCGGGCACGATGTCCGACCAGGCCTCTGCGATCGCTCGCCTGTTTTCCTCGATCACCCAAGTGCGCAGCTCGACGATCGCCTACGAGCTCTCCGGTGGTTTCGGTGCCGCGTGGGTTGAAGACGACGGCCAGGTTGCCTCATGCGGTGCCGACTTCCTGATGCGCCAAACCGGCAGCATCGGCGGAGGCACCACCGAGATGGCCCGCAACGTGATCAGCGAGCGCGTGCTCGGTATGCCCCGCGAGTTGAGCCTCGATCGCGACGTGGCCTTCCGCGACGTGCCCCGCGGCCCCGGCAGCCGTTCGGCAGGGTGATCGATCGTGAGACACAAGACCAGTAAGCAGCAGTTCCAAGGAGGCAATCATGAGTGAAGACGTCGTGCTCTATGAGGTGATCGACGAGCGCATCGCGGTGATCACGCTGAACCGCGCCGACAAGGCCAACGCGCAAACCCCGCAACTGCTCGATGATCTCGACGCGCTGATGATGCGCGCCGCCGCCGATAGCAACGTGCGCGTCATCGTGCTGCAGGCCAACGGCAAACATTTCTCCAGCGGTCACGACATCTCCGGCGCCGCCGCGGGAATCGCCGGCGAACGCCCGGCCGCGGGCATCGACCTGAAAACGGGTGGGCTCGCCGCAATCTACGAATGGGAGACGCAGCGCTACATCGGCTATTCGCGCAAGTGGCGTGACATTCGCAAACCGACACTGGCCGCGGTGCAGGGGCAATGCATCGCTGGCGGCCTATTGCTGTGTTGGCCGATGGACATCATCATCGCCGCCGACAACGCCAAGTTCTCCGACCCGGTGGTACGCATGGGCATCGGTGGGGTCGAATACCACGGCCACACCTGGGAGGTCGGCCCGCGCAAGGCCAAGGAGTGGTTGTTCACGGCCTCGAGCTTCACCGCCGAACAGGCCGAGCGCTTCGGCATGGTCAACCACGTCGTGCCGCTCGACGAACTGCGCACGTTCACCATGGCGATGGCCGCGCAGATCGCCCAGATGAATCCCTTCGCCCTCGCCCAGGCCAAGCGGGCCGTCAACCAAACCCAAGACATCCAGGGCTTTTACACCGCGGTGCAGGCCGTATTCGACATCCACTCGACGGGGCACGGGCACGCCCTGTCGGTCAACGGCTACCCGATCTTGGTCGACCTCGATCAGATGAAACAGGCCGCCAAGAGCTGAATGATTCGGCCGCTACGGCTTGCGCCGCGGCTCGAATGCTTGAGAGAATTACGTTCTCATCCGCTGAGGATGACGTTCTAAGCGAGGTTTCCATGATCGCGACCACTGGCATGCGTGTCTTCGACGCTGACAACCACATGTATGAAACGACCGATGCCTTCACCCGGCACCTGCCGGAAATGTACAAAAAGGCCGTGCAATACGTCACGGTCGAGGGGCGAACCAAGATCGCCATCGGCGGCAAGATCAGCGAATACATCCCCAACCCGACCTTCGACGTCGTCGCCCGCCCCGGTGCCCAAGAGGAGTACTACCGCGTCGGCAACCCCAAGGGACTCAGCCGACGTGAGTTGTTCGGGCCGCCGATCAAGTCGCCACCAGCATTCCGTGAGCCGGCCTCGCGCCTGGAATTGATGAACGAGCAGGGCCTCGACCGCACCCTGATGTTCCCCACCTTGGCCAGCGTGCTCGAAGAGCGGATGCGCGAGGATCCGGAATTGACCCACGCCGTCATTCACTCCTTCAACCAATGGATGTATGAGACCTGGCAGTTCAACTATCAGGATCGCATCTACAGCACGCCGGTGATCACCTTGCCGATCGTCGACAAAGCCATCGAGGAGCTCGAATGGGTGCTGGAGCGCGGTGCCAAAGCGGTGCTGATCCGCCCGGCGCCGGTGCCCGGCTTGCGTGGCCCTCGCTCGTTCGCCTTGCCCGAATTCGATCCGTTCTGGGCCCGTGTCGCCGAAGCCGACATCCTCGTGGCCCTGCATTCATCGGATAGCGGCTATGAGCGCTACACCAACGACTGGTTGGGCAGTCGTTCGGAGATGCTGCCCTTCCAACCCAACGTCTTTCGCATGTTGCACTCCTGGCGCCCGATCGAGGACGCCGTGGCCTCGCTGATCTGCCACGGCACGCTGACCCGCTTCCCAACCTTGAAGATCGCGGTCGTCGAAAACGGTGCCAGCTGGGTTGAGCCGCTGAGCAAGTCGTTGAAGGATCTGTACAAGAAGATGCCGCAGGACTTCACCGAAAACCCGCTCGATGCCCTGCGCCGCAACATCCACATCAGCCCGTTCTGGGAAGAGGACTTCGGTCATCTCGCAGAACTTCTCGGGCGAGATCGGGTGTTGTTCGGCTCCGACTTCCCGCACCCCGAGGGCCTCGGTAATCCGGTCACGTTTGTCGATGAACTCGCCCACCTCGACGACGAACTCATCGGCAAGATCATGGGCGGCAACCTGTCGCGGTTGATGAACGTCTAGGTCAGCGCGGCTGAGCTTGGTCGTGGGCGGCTTTCAGCTCACGACGCAACACCTTGCCGGACGGCAGGCGGGGGATCACCTCGACGAAGGTGACCTCGCGCACTTGTTTGTACGACGCCAAGCTGGCGGCGACCAGCGCCTTCAGCGCCTCGGCGTCGGTGGTGGTGCCCGCAGCGAGGACGACGGCGGCGACCGGTGCTTCGCCGGTGTGCGCGTCGGGCACGCCGAACACGGCGCAATCGAGAACGTCATCATGGCCCAGGAGCACGGACTCGATCTCGGCCGGAGCGACCTGGAACCCGTTGACCTTGATCATCTCCTTAACCCGGTCGGTGATCGTCACCCACCCGTTGGCGTCGACAGCGCCGACGTCGCCGGTGCGATACCAGCCGTCGATCACTGACTCGGCGGTGGCCTCGGCGGGCAGGTAGCCGACCATCATCGAGGCGCTGCGCGCTTGCAGTTCACCGATCGACCCCGGGGCGAGAACAGCTCCTGTTTGCAAATCGACGGTGCGTAACTCGACGCCTACGGGGGCGACGCCAACCGAATCCAAGCGCCATGCAGCGGGCCGATCGACGGGGTTGACCGCCAGCACGGGCACCTCGCTTGTGCCGTATGCCGGCAGGATTCGGACCCCGCTGCGCCGTGTGATCCGCTCGGCAACCGATGCCGTGACGGGAGTTGCTCCCCACATGATGTAGCGCAATGAGGAGAGATCGAACGCTTCCAGATCGTGGTGCGCAGCGATCGCCAGCGCGATCGGGGCGACGGCCATCTCGATCGTCACCCGGTCGGATTCGATGGCGCGCAGCACGGCTTCGAGTTCGAAACGGCGGTGCAAGCGAACGCTGGCCCCGGCGGCGATCACTGCTAGCAGGTTCAACACCCCGAGAATGTGAAACGGGGGAGTGGCGATCTGCAGCCGATCCCGCGCCGTCAGTTGCAGCGTCTGCACCCAATGCTGCGTGCCGTGCCACAGCGTGCGGTGCGAGTGACGCACCGCCTTTGGCAGCCCGGTGGTGCCGGAGCTGAAGACCATCACCGCGAGATCGTCGAGGGCGATGTCGGCGGCATCGACGCGCGGCGAGTTGGTCGCGCTGGCGATCGCCTCCATCGAGAGCACGATCGCCCCACTGGTCACAGCGGCAAGATCGGTGACGCCGCTGCCATCGGTGACGATGTGCGTCGGCTGTACCAGCACCAGGGCGTGTTCCACCTCACGCTGGCGCCACGAGGTGCTGATCATCGCCACGCTGGCGCCGAGATGGAGCACGGCGAAGAGCACGCCGACGAACTCAGGGCTGTTGCTGGCGCTGAGCCCGACCCGTGAACCCGCCTTGACGCCGGCGGCGGCGAGGTTGGCGGCGCAGTCGTCGACCAACCAGGCGACATCGGCGTAGGTCCAGATGCTGGTGTCGACTCTCAGCAGCACCTCGGGCCCGCGTTCGGCGACTGCCCGGTCGAAGAAGCCGACCAAAGGCTGCGGCCCGATGTTCATCGGGCGAGGTCGGTGACCGCTCGCCGGCGGAGGTCGTCTTTGACCACCTTGCCAGCAGCGTTGAAGGGCAGCGCCTCGATGGCCACCACGTGGCGTGGCACCTTGTAGTTGGCCAGGCGCTCGCGGGCCCAGACAATGACCTCGTCGCCGACGACCTCGTGATCAGCGGCGGCGACGACGTAGGCCACGGCGACCTCGCCCATGCGATGGTCGGCAATGCCGATGACTGCGACCTGGGCGATCGCCGGGTGGGCCAGCAGGGTGTTCTCGACCTCGGCCGGGTAGACGTTGAACCCGCCGACGATGAGCATGTCCTTCAACCGCCCGACGATGCGCACGTAGCCGCGGTCATCCATCACCGCCAGATCGCCGGTGTGCAGAAAGCCGTTGCCGTCGATCGCCGCCGCGGTGGCTGCGGCGTCATCGAGGTACCCCTGCATCACGCTGAAGCCGCGGACCAACAGTTCGCCCGTGGTTCCGTGAGAAACCTCCTGGCCATCGGCGTCGGCGATGATCACCTCGAGGTCGGGCATCGCCCGTCCGGCGGTGGTGGCCACGGTCTCGGCGTCGTCGTCGGGGCGTGACCCGGTGCAGGTGCCCGCCTCGGTGAGCCCGTAGCCGACGAGCACCGACTTGAACGGCAGCTCCTCACGCATCTCGCGGATCAACTCGACGGGGACATCGGCGGCACCGGTGATGGCCACACGCAACGAACTCAAATCCGCGGCGGCCCGATCGGGATGATCGAGCAACGAGCGGTAGATCGTCGGCGCGCCGGGGAGCATGGTGATGCGCTCTCGCTCGATCAGCGCCAACACCTGGCCGACGTCGAACACCGGGACCGGCAGGATTGTCGCTCCCATCAGCAGACTGGCCAACCATCCGGCCTTGTAGCCGAACATGTGGAAGAACGGATTGACGATCAGGTAGCGGTCGTCTGGTTGCAGGCCGGCGAAGTCGCACCAATCACGGAACTGGCGCACGGTCTGGCCGTGGGTCATGATGACGCCTTTGGGGCGACCGGTGGTTCCGGAGGTGAACAACACGTCGCTCGGATCGCTCGGCTGCACCTTGGCCATACGTTGGGCAACCTGCGCGTCGGTGGCCTTGGCGCGCTGCAGGTGCTCGCCCCAAGAGACGAGTTCGATGTGTTCACGCGGCGGTGCCGTGGCGGGCGCTGCGTCGTCGAGCACGACGATGCGACGAAGGGCCGGCAGCGGGGTCGGGTCGTCGGCGAGCATGGCGACGTTGTCGACCCCAAGAAAACCGACCGTCGTACACAGCACGCTGGCCTGCGAGGCGGCGAGCAGGAAGGCTGCTTCCGAACCCTTCCAACGGGTGTTCACCGGTACCAGGGCGGCACCGGCGCACTGCGCGCCGAGGGCGGCGAGAATCCAGCTCAAGCTGTTCGGTGCCCAGACGGCGACGCGATCGCCGGGTCCGACCCCGGCGGCCATCATCGCCCGCGTCGAATCGTTGAGCAGCGTTGCAAACTGCCGGTAGGTCAGGCGAACATCGCCCTCGACCACTGCTTCAGCGTCGGGCCGAGCGGCAATCGTGGCCAAGACGGCGGCGGGAATCGATGTTTCGTTGGGGTGAGGATGTGCTGTGTGTGGAATAGCGCGACGTTACCAAAATCGTCATTCGCCAGCGGAGGGGAGTGCGGCCCTCACGGTGCATCGCCGCTCATCGAAACTGAGCAAACCTGCGCCGGCGGTGAATTCCGCCAACGGGTGCTCGTAGCTCCAGGCAACATCGCTGATCACGACGCCATCGACGGTGACGTTCCACCACGACGCCCGCCCCTTATACGAGCACCAACTGGTGGCCGGACTTGGAGTGAACAAATCCGTGCGGGCGGCTTGCTTGGCGACATAGAGGCGCGGTGCCAGCGCGGTCTCAAAGACCGCCAGCGTCGTCGCGCTGTCGACGAGGATGACACCGTCGAGCTCGACGCGCAGTCGGCGCGTGCTGGCCAAACAGTCGACGCGGTGATAGGGGTTTTTCGGGTAGCTCTGATCGGCGAGATGGACCTCCTCTTCGTACCAGGCGTCGACGCGGCCCCACGGCACGCTGACGTATCCCTCGACAGCCGGTTCCGGCTCGGCGAGTTCGCCGGGCACGGCGTCGCCGGGGAAGGCGTAGGACGTTGGCAGACCCGCACGGTGGACCAACTTGGCCTCTTCGCTGTCGATCACGGTGCGCCCGGCGATCATCGCCCGAATCCGGCGTGGATACGGCTCGACATAGATCGCCCCGGCCGGCATCGCCACGCTGAATCGGCCGAACGGCTCGCGGCTCAACGGACCGCCGCCGGTGGTCAGGCTCACAACGAACTCTGGTAACTGCCGGTGGCACCGTGTGCAAAAGGGCGGACCATCGCGTCGACGCTGAACGAAGCCAACAGGTGGCCCTCGATGTTGTGAACCCGGCACTCGGCATGGGTCATGCCGCCATTCGCCGAGGTCGAGTGATGGTGATACAGCATCCACTCATCGGCGCGCACCTGGCGGTGGATGCTGAGCGAGATGACGTTGATCGCGCTCGACAAGGTGACGTGCGCTTGGCTCTGGCCGATGCCGGGATGGGGCCGCAGCGCGGCGGCGATGGCCATGTGGCCGGTGAACTGAGCGAGCAATCCGGCATGCAGCGCCGGGTCGTCGGCAACGCTGGCAAAGCGCACCCAGGCGTCGATGACCGGCGGTCCCAGCGGGGCGTGCGGGTCGTTGCTGTAGGCGTTGTCGACGACGCGCACGTCGCGACCCGTGACCCCCATGCTCAGCGTCGGGCAATCATAGGGACCGGGGATCGCCGGTGGCTCGACGTGGTGGTTGATGGCATCATCAGAGGTCTCGTCGAGCAGCAGTGTCGCCGTGGCGCACAACCGGGCGTTCTGTTCGACGCGCACGATGATCGTCGACAGCGTGCGGCCGTTGCTCAACACCTCGAGATCGAAGGTCATCGGCAATCGTGAATCGGCGACGCGCAGCGAGATCAGCGAACTGGCAACGACGCGGCGGTTGCCCGTGTGGCGCATGGCGGCGACGACGCATTGCCCGAGAATTTGGCTGGCCTCGACGACAGGGCGCCGCCAGTCGGCGCGGGCCGCGCTGACGTAGCGCAGTTCGCCGTCGGCAATGACGTCGATCATCTCGATCAGGTGGGCGGCGTCGCCCCAGTTGGGGAACGGTTTGATGGTCTCGGCGCGGGGATCGCTGCTGGCCATCGGGTCGACGAGTTCCTGACGCACGGTTGCGGCATCGAAGCTGACGTAACCAGCGAACTGCCCGACACCTTTGGTTGCGCCAACAGCCTGGTCGCCCAGCGCGTCTGCGGCGACATCGGCGATTGGAAACCAGAGCACCGCGTCCCGCTCGGCGGCATCGGCGCGCAACGCGTTATGAGAATCGGCGATCGACTGCTCGCCGAGCCAGGCCCTGGCCTGATATCCGCATTGACTGACACTGAATACCTCGGTCGTCGGCTCCATGAAGATCAATCATGGCATCGGCTGCTTTGGTTCGCGGGCAGCGGACCTTGGCGTCGCTCGCTGGGTAGCCAGTCGGGGAGTGCCCGAGGTCTACATTCGATGGGATGGTCACCACCAACGCCCTGCTGTCATGCCTCGAACTCGAGTCGGTCGCCCCCGAGCACTATCGCGGCGGCCACGTCGATTTTGGCCACGGGGTCGTTTCCGGTGGGCAGTTGTTGGGTCAGGCGCTGGTCGCTGCTGCCCGCTGGCAGCCTGGCAAGCTGGCGAAGACGATCCACACCGTGTTCGCCCGCGCCGCGTCGTGCGAGATGCCGATCGAGATCGAGGTGCATCCGATTCAAGCCGGGCGTGCGTTCGCCAGCGCCAATGTCGTCGCCAGTCAGGCCGGGCGAGTCTGTGCGCAGTCGATCATCTTGCTGACCAGCGACGAGCCCGACCTGATTCGCCACGGCGACAGCGTCTCGGCACCACAGCCGCCAGCCGATGTCGCCGACGATGGAACGTGGCAGGTGCGCGTCGAGGGCGGCATCGATCTCTCCGACCCCGAGTTGGTCGGTCCGCCCGACGTCGATGTCTGGGTGCGTTTCGCCGGTGCCGCGATCGAACCACGCCTCGACCCGGTGATCGACCAGGCCTTGGTGGCCTTCTCCACCGACTTCTTTCTGATCGCCGCGGCGATGCGCCCGCACCCGGGCGTCGGCCAGGCGCAGGCGCACAAGACCCTGTCCACCGGGGTGATCAGCCATACGCTGACCTTCCACGAGCCGACACCGGGCGGCGCGTGGACGCTGTTGCGCCACCACAGCTCCTATGCCGGGCGTGGCCGCAGCTACGGTCGGGGCGATGTCTTCAGCGCCGACGGCACCCTGGCCGCCTCGTTCGTGCAAGATGCGATGATCCGCCCGATGGCCTCCAGCGGCGGTTCGCTGTAGCCGGTTCAACCGCCTTCATGCGAACGCGGGCATGACCTCGTTCTCGAACAGGTGCAAGCTCTGCCAGGCCAATTCCGGGGGGATCCCACCGCACATCGGGTGCAGCATGGCGAAGGGGAACGGCGCAGCACGCAGTTCGCCGACGTATTCCTCCGGCGTGAGGATGTCGTAGCTGCCGCTGGCGCGCAGCTCGTCGAGCCCGCTCACCGTTGTGTACGGCGAGGCCGTATCGCTGGCCGCCTGCCAGGCACCGTAGGCGTTCATCTCGTGCATGAAGTAGGGCCCAAGCTGCTCCCAGCCCTGCTCGACGTCGCTGGCCAGGGCGACGGTGCGCAGCTTGCCGATCGGGCACGGCCCCGGATCTGGCTTGCCGAGCTCGATCATCGCCTGTTGATACGCGGGCCACACCTCGGGGACGGCGGGCAGGAAGCCATCGGCGATGCGCGCCGCGCGTCGCGCCGCCGCGGCGCTGCTGCCGCCGAGCGTGATCGTCGGCCCGCCAGGGCGATGCGGTGCCGGTGTGACGGTGACGGTGCGGCCGCGATATCCGAACGGCTGGCCGGTAAACGCGGCCTTCAGCGTCAACACCGCCTCGGTGACCCGCTTCGGCCGCTCGCTGGAGGGCACATCGAACATGGCGAACTCCTCGGGCACGTACCCGCCGCCGACGATCAGATCGACGCGCCCCTTGCTCAGGTTGTCGAGCACCGCCAGATCTTCGGCGAGGCGCAACGGATCGTGGAACGGCGCGATCAAGGCCGCGACGGTGAAGCGCACGTTGGTGGTGCGAGCGGCCATCGCCGCGATCATGATCAGCGGGCTCGGCAGATAACCATCGGGCGAAGCGTGATGCTCGGAGACGGTGACAGCGAGGCAGCCCTTGTCGTCGGCCCAACTGGCCATGTCGAGCGCCGCGGCGTAGACGATCGGCCATCGACGTCGAGGCGATGGCCGGATTGCGAAGATCGAAACGAAGGGCGAAGTACAGCGGCATGTCCGCGACATTATGCCCACGGGCGTTCAGCTAGCTTGCCGAAGGTGATCTTCGTCGTCGCTCCGCCGGATTCGACACAGGCCCGATGGGCGATGGAGCAGTATTTCGCCGAACTCGATCGGCGTTTCCCCACCGGCTTCAGCGATCCCGACGCGCTCGACTCGGCGGCGACCGATTTTGTCAGCCCGCACGGTTTGTTCCTGCTGGTTGTCGAGGGTGAGGCAACACTCGGCTGCGGCGCGCTGCAGTTCCTCAACCAGGAAACTGCCGAGATCAAGCGGATGTGGGTCAACCCTGTGGCCCGCGGTCGCGGCATCGGAAAGGCGCTGTTACGACACCTTGAGCAACAGGCAGCGACCGCTGGCTCTCGGCGAGTAGTGCTCGACACCAATGCCTCGCTGACCGAGGCGATCACGATGTATGGCGCCGCCGGTTACACAGCGATCGCGCGCTACAACGACAATCCCTACGCCGAGCGCTGGTTCGCCAAGGCTCTTGTGATCCCTCAGGCTGAGACCGGCTAGCTGTGGCGGCGACGGTAGGTGCCGAGGAATCGCTCGATGCGGTGCAGCGCCTCGCCGAGGTCATCGACATTCGGCAGGAACACCAGCCGGAAGTGGTCGGTGGTCGGCCAGTTGAAGCCGGTGCCTTGGACGATCAGCAGCTTCTCTTCCTCGAGTAGCTCGTAGGCGAACTGTTGGTCGTCTTCGATCGGATACATCTTCGGGTCGAGCCGGGGGAACATATACAGCGCGCCCTTGGGCTTGACGACGCTGACCCCGGGAATCTGCGTGAGCATGTCGTAGGCCAGGTCGCGCTGGTGGCACAGTCGCCCGGTTGGCCCGATCAACTCGTTGATGCTCTGGTAGCCGCCCAGCGCAGTCTGGATCGCCAACTGCCCTGGCGTGTTGGCGCACAGGCGCATCGAGGCCAGCATGTTGAGGCCCTCGATATAGTCGGCGGCATGGCGCTTCTCGCCGGACACCACCATCCACCCGGCCCGATAGCCGCAGGAGCGGTAGTTCTTGGACAGACCGTTGTAGGTCAGGAACAACACGTCGTCGGCCAGCGAGGCGATGCTGGTGTGGGTGTTGCCGTCGTACAACGTCTTGTCGTAGATCTCGTCGGCCATAATGATCAGCTGATGCTGGCGGGCGATCTCGACGATTTCCAGCAGCAGTTCGTCGGGGTACAGCGCCCCGGTCGGGTTGTTCGGGTTGATGATCACGATCGCTTTGGTCATCGAGGTGATCTTCGATCGAATGTCGTCGAGGTCAGGTAGCCAGTCGGCCTGCTCGTCGCACATGTAATGCACCGGGCGCCCACCGGAGAGCGCCACGGCACCCGTCCACAACGGATAGTCGGGTGCGGGCACGAGCACTTCCTGATCGTTGTCGAGCAACGCGTTGAGGCTCAAGGCGATGAGCTCGGAGGCGCCGTTGCCGAGGTAGACGTCATCGACCGCGACCCCGGCGATGTGCTTTTCCTGGGTGTAATGGACAACCGATTTGCGCGGTGCAAACAGGCCCTTGCTGTCGGTGTAACCCGCCGAGGACGACAGATTGCGGATCATGTCCTGGACGATTTCGTCCGGTGGATCGAAGCCGAACACGGCGAGGTTGCCGATGTTCAGCTTGATGATCTTTTGGCCCTCTTCTTCCATCTCCCTTGCTCGATCGAGTACCGGTCCGCGGATGTCGTAGAGGACATTGTCGAGTTTGCTCGACTTTGCGATCGGTTTCATGGGACTCCTCGGGGAATGCGCCGAGCTCGACGCACGCTTGATGTGCTCAATGTTACGAGGCCGACCAGCGCAACCTTCGGCGATTTACATCGGCCTGGAGTCGATGACGCGAAAGTGCCGAGAGACCAGGTCCCTCGGCACTTCCCGCGTCCCGCCAATTCGGGGTCAGCGTGTGATCAATCAATGCTCAGCGAGTGCTCATCCAGGCATCAGCACGGCGTCGATGATGTGCACCGTGGCGTTGGCCGTGGGCACGTCGGCACAACCGACGCTGGCCTGGCCGTTGACCATCAAGGTGCCATCAGCGGCCACCTCAAGGGTCAGGTCGGCACCATTGACCGTGGTCACCGAATCCATTCCGGCCAGATCTGCGCCGGACAGCTTCTCGCCGGCGACGACGTGGTAGGTGAGGATTGAGGTGAGCAGGTCTTTGTCGGCGAGGACGGCTTCGAGGTCCGCTGGTGGGAGGGCGGCGAAGGCGTCGTTGACCGGGGCAAAGATGGTGAAGGGACCGTCGCTGTTGAGGGTGTCGACGAGGCCGGCTTCGGTGACGGCGGTGACCAGGGTGGACAGCAGCGGGTTGTTGCTTGCTGCGGTGGCGGCTGGGTCGTCGGTCATGCCGGCGAAGGAACCTTCACCGTCGGCCGGAATCGCCGAGCACAGCGGTCCGGTCGGGCCAGCGGCGGTCTCCGTGGCGGCCGGTGGCATCAGCAATTCACCGATGATGTGCACCGTGGCGTTGGCCGTCATCACATTGGAGCAGAGCACGTCGACTCCGTTGACGGTGGTGCCGTCGGCACCGAACTCGAGCATCGCGCCCTGAACCGTGGCTGCCGACCCGGCCGCACCGAGTGCCGCAGCGTCGAGGCTTTCGCCGGCGACGACGTGGTAGGTGAGGATTGAGGTGAGCAGGTCTTTGTCGGCGAGGACGGCTTCGAGGTCCGCTGGTGGGAGGGCGGCGAAGGCGTCGTTGACCGGGGCAAAGATGGTGAAGGGACCGTCGCTGTTGAGGGTGTCGACGAGGCCGGCTTCGGTGACGGCGGTGACCAGGGTGGACAGCAGCGGGTTGTTGCTTGCTGCGGTGGCGGCTGGGTCGTCGGTCATGCCGGCGAAGGAACCTTCACCGTCGGTCGGAACGGCGCTACACGCCGGGCCGAACGGTGCATCATCGGACATCGGCTCGGTGGTCACCACAGCATCGGTGACGACCGGCGTCGGTGCATCGGTCGGCGTCGGTGCGGCGGTGTCGGCGCTGGCCGTGATCGCCGGGGCGGCATCTTCGATGTCATCACCGCAGGCCGCGGCGGTCAATGAAATGGCGGCGAATGCCGCAAATACTCGTAGTGTTCGGGAAGCGTTGTTCATGCTGTTTCTCCTGGATTCGAAGGAATCGTGGTGGGGGATGATCGCCGCTTTCTGCGGCGACTGGTTGTGGTTCGCAGCTCGTGGCGAGCCGGATCAAAAGAAAATTCGCAATTTCTGAACTTCGTGATCCGCCGACCGTTGGCATCCGAACAACCGTTATGTCGCCAACCTCTCGTCAACGTGCCCACGGTGCTGCCGCTGGCCTCGCCGCCGCCTTCGTTGCCCTTGGCGCGGCGGAGCTGATCGCGGGCCTGCGGCGTTCCTGGCGCTCGCCGATCCTCGACGTTGGCGACCGGGTGATCGACCGGGTGCCGCCATTCGTCAAGGACTTCGCCATCGAAACCTTCGGCACCAAGGACAAGCCTGCACTGCTGATTGGCATCGGAGTGTTCGTCGCCATCTACGCCATGGCGCTGGGGATACTCAGCGTGCGTCGGCGCATCGCCATCGGGCTTGTCGGCATCGCCGTCTTTGGTGTCGTCGGTGCGCTCGCCGCACTCAACCGCCGCACCGGCTCGGCCTGGTCGGACGCGATTCCCTCGCTCGTCGGCAGTGCGCTCGGCGCTGCGGCGCTGTGGTGGATGTGGCGCAACCTGGCCGCCGAACAATCGGCCGCCGCCCCCGCCGTCGAGACCACCGAGTTCGTCGGCCGACGTGCGGCGATCGGTCGCGGGCTGGGCGTCATCGCCGCCTTCGCCGTCGTCGGTGCCGCCGCTGGGGTTGCTGGGCGAGCGGTGAAACAGCGCTTCAGCGCGGCACAGTCGCGGGCTCGGCTGCGGCTACCGAAGGCTGCGATCGCGGCGCCAGCGGTGCCCGATGGCGTCAACGTCGACGTCGCCGGTATCGCCCCGTTCTTCACCCCGAACGGCGATTTCTATCGCATCGATACAGCGCTGTCGGTGCCGCAACTGACCGTCGAAGACTACGAACTACGCGTCACCGGTTTGGTCGATCGGCCACTCAGCTTGAGTTTCAACGATCTCTTGGCTCGCAATGTGGTCGACTACGACATCACCTTGACGTGCGTCTCCAACACCGTCGGCGGCGAACTGCTCGGCACGGCGCGCTGGCTCGGCGTACGGCTCGACGATCTGCTCAATGAGGCCGGCGTCACCGGCGGTGCCGATCAGGTCGTCGGCCGATCGGTCGACGGCTACAGCTGTGGGTTTCCCTTGGACGCTGTGCGCGACGGCCGCAACGCGCTCGTCGCGTTCGGCATGAATGGTGAGCCGCTGCCGCTGGAACACGGGTTCCCGGCCCGCCTGATCGTGCCGGGGCTGTATGGCTACACCTCGGCGACAAAGTGGTTGACCGAGATCGAGCTGACGACGTTCGCCGATTCTCAGCAGTACTGGGTACCGCGTGGCTACGCCGAGCGGGCTCCGATCAAGCTGATGAGCCGCATCGACTCGGTCGACGGGCTCGGCTCGCTGACCCGCAACGCCGATGGTGTCGTCGCCATCGGTGGCGTCGCCTGGGCGCAGACCGTTGGCATCAGCGCCGTCGAGGTGCAGATCGATGAGGGCCCCTGGCAAGCGACAATGCTCGGCGAGGAGCTGAACAGTGACACCTGGCGTCAGTGGGCGTTCCGTTGGACGCCATCGGGCGAGGGTCGCACCTCGATTCGCTGCCGGGCGATCGACGCCAACGGTGAGGTGCAAACGGCCGATCGCGTCGAGCCATTGCCCAACGGTGCCTCCGGGCATCACCAAATTGTGGTGTTTATCAAATGAACCCTGGGCTGATCCTGCAGATGACCGCCAATCCGTTCGGTCGGGCGTGGCACAATTGGTTCATTCCGGCCGCACCTGATCTTCCCGCCCTGCTCGAGCGTGTCCGCCTCGGTGACCACTCAGCGTTCTCCTTGCTCTACGACGCCGTGGCGCCGGCAGTATTTTCGACTGTCCAGCGCGTCGTGCGCGACCCGGCAATGTCGGAGGAAGTGACCCAAGAGGTGTTCGTCGAGCTGTGGAATTCCGCCTCCCGTTTCGATGGTGGTCGGGCCAGCGTCACCACCTGGGCGGTGACGATCGCCCGGCGCCGAGCCGTCGATCGGGTGCGCCGGGAACAGTCGCAGCGCAATCGAATCGAAGCGTTGAGCTGGCAGCGAGCCGATGGTTCGGCCGCTGTCGACGACGATGTCGTCTCGACCATCGAGGCTCAGGAGGTCAATCGGGCGTTGGCTGAATTGCCCGACGACCAGCGCACGGTCATCGAGTTGGCCTTTCTCGACGGTCTCAGCCACAGCGTGATCGCCGAGCAACTCGGCGTGCCACTGGGCACGGTGAAGGGTCGGGTTCGTGGGGGACTACAACGCCTCAATGGCAGATTAGGAGGCGGGCGATGACTCCCCGAATCGATGAATTGATCGCCCTCGCGGCTCTCGGCGAGCTCGACGGCGACGGTTGGGTCGAGCTCGACGATGCGGCCGCGGCCGATCCTGAGATCGCCCGGCAGTTGGACGAGGCGTTGGAGACGGCGGCGACGCTGCAAGCACATGCGGCGGTCGCCCCGCCGGGGCATCTCAAGGCAGCGGTGATGGCGCAGATCGCCCACGTGTCGGCCCCGCCTCAAGCCGTGGTCGCCCAACTGGACGAACGTCGTAAGCGCCGCAACCTGATGCCGTTGTTGGCCGCTGCCGCGTTGGTGCTCGTGGTCGCTGGCGGTGCGATTGCCCTGTCACGCCCAGACTCCGGCAGCGACAGGATCGCGGCGGTCGTCGATGCCGATGACGCCGTCGTGCGGGTGCTCGACATGCCGCCGAGCAACACCGTCGAGGTGATCTACTCGCCGTCGCACAACGCCGTGGTCGTCGAGGCTGACGACATGCCGCTGTTGAGCGATGCGCAGACCTACCAACTGTGGCTCATCGAGGGCGACCAGCAGCCGGTGCCAGCCGGGCTGCTACGCCCCAACGACGACGGCGAATTGCGCGCCCGGATCGATGACATCGACCCGAGTGGGCAGACGCTGGCGATCACCGTGGAACCAGCTGGCGGCAGCGCGCTGCCGACCAGCGACCCCCTCGCCGTCGGCTAGCTACGCCGGTCGATCGCTGACGAAACCGGGTATTTGCTCGATCGAGTCGTAGACCGGGATGCCGCGTTGGCGGGCGATGCGCACGTCGTTGTCGGCTCCGGTGGAGGCACCGGGAAGCCGCAGCACCGCGTCGCAGTGCTGCAGCAGACGTTCGGCTGTCGGCGTGAGGATACGTAACGACTGGTCGTCGCCGACGGTGCTGCCGATGGCGTTCATGATCGGCAAGGCGACCCATTCGCCGATCATCGGAATGTGGCCGGCTTGGAAGATCGGCCAGGCCACGGATTCGAGGTGGGCGAGGTTGGCCGCGAGGCGTTCCGGTTCGTCTTTTGTGCCCGAGCGATATGGCCCGGCGATGAGGATCAGCAATGGTGTGGTCATCGGCGCAACGATATCCACGAACATGCAGAATCGTGCAGAAACGTGTAGAAACGTGCGAATCGAGTCGTGTTCGATACGCTCTGACAATGCTCACCGCTCAACGCAAAGGCCTGTTGCTCGATGCTCTGCGCCTCGATGGTCGGGTGATCGCCAAGGACTTCGCCGAGCGGCTCGGACTCTCCGAGGACACGATTCGTCGTGACCTTCGTGAACTCGCCACTGAGGGTCGCCTGACACGCGTCCACGGCGGTGCGCTGCCGATCTCGCCGGCGAATCAGGATTACACGGCTCGACAGCAGGTGGCCACCGATTCGAAGCGCCGTGTCGCCGCACAGGCGGTCGCAGTGCTCAATGACGGCCAAACCGTGTTCATCGACGGCGGAACCACATCGCTGGCGGTCTGTCAGCTGTTGCCAACGGAGATGACGCTGCGGGTCATCACCCATTCGCCGACCATCGCTTCGGCATTCATCGGCCATCGCAACGTCGAAGTTCTGCTGATCGGCGGGCGACTGTATCCGCATTCAATGGTCACCGTCGGCGCTGTGGCTCTCGAGCAGGTGCAGGCGGTGCGCGCCGATGTCTTCCTGCTCGGCGTCAGCGGGATCAGCGTCGAGGAAGGGTTGACCACTGGCGACCCCGAAGAGGCGGCGATGAAACGGGCCTTCATCGCCCGGGCCGCACAGACCTACGTGCTCGCTTCGCAGGAGAAGCTGGCGACGGCCTCACCGTTTCGGGTCACCGGTCTGGACGGGGTCACCGCGGCGATCAGCGATCACGAGGCCTCGGACTCGATCATCCAGGGCCTAGCCTCGGCAGGGTTGCGGTTCCTTGCCAGCCCGCCGGTGAGCTAGTGCGTGAAGCCGTTGGCGGCGATGGTCTCGGCGTACCACAGGGCGCTGGCCTTGGGGGTGCGCACGAGCGTGTCGTAGTCGACGTGCACCAACCCGAATCGTTTGGCGTAGCCCCACGCCCATTCGAAGTTGTCCATCAATGACCAGGCGAAATAGCCGCGAACCGGAGCACCCTCGTCGACGGCGAGGCGCAGCGCGGCGAGGTGGCCCTTCAAGAAATCGGTGCGATTGACATCGTTGACCAAGCCGTCGACGAGTTCGTCGTCGAACGCTGCGCCGTTTTCGGTGATGTAGATCGCCGGCACGTCGTAGTCGCGGGCCACCCGCGTCAGCAGTTGGCCGAACGCCTCGGGAACGATCGGCCAACCCATCGCCGTCAGCGCGTAACCTGCGGCGACCAATTCTTGCGGTGTCAACGGTTCGAAGCCGAGCGGATTGTCGGCGTTGGCGGCCGGGCGCACGATCGCCGGGTTGTAGGAGTTGATCCCCAGGAAGTCGGTCGGCGTGGCGATGATGTCGAGATCGTCGTTGCTGACCACAGGCATCGCCGCGCCGAATTGAGCGACCATGTCGGGTGGGTAACCCTTGCCGTACAGCGGATCGAGGAACCAGCGATTGGCGTAGCCGTCGAGAGCGCGCACTGCGTCGAGATCGGCTGGCGAGTCGGTGAGGGCGCGCCCGAGGCCGAGATTGACCGTGATGCCAACGTTGGCATCGGTGGCGACTGAACGGATAGCCGATACTGCCAGTCCGTGGGAGACCATGACGTGGTGTGCCACCTGCAACGCCGCGCCGAGATCGGTCTTACCCGGTGCGTGGACACCCTCGAGATTGCCGAGAAAGCTGACCACCCACGGTTCGTTGTGGGTGATCCAGTGCTTGACGCGGTCGCCGAGATGGCTGGCGACGATGGTTGCGTAGTCGACGAAGGCATCGACGGTGCCGCGCACCTCCCAACCGCCGTCGTCCTGCAGTGCTTGGGGCAGATCCCAGTGGTAGAGGGTGACGAACGGTGTGATGCCGCGGGCCAGCAATCCGTCGACTAGGCGGTCGTAGAAGGCCAGCCCAGCCGGGTTCGCCGGGCCGCGACCCGTCGGCTGAATGCGCGGCCAGGCGATCGAGAAGCGGTAGGCGCGCAGGCCAAGTCTGGCGATCATGTCCAGGTCCTCGTCGAGGCGGTTGTAATGATCGCAGGCCACGTCGCCGGTGTCGCCATTGACCACGGCGCCAGGCAGGCGACAAAAGGTGTCCCAAATCGATTCGCCGCGTCCGTCCTGAGTCGTTGCACCCTCGATCTGATACGAGGATGTGGCCGCGCCCCAGACGAAGTCGGCGGGCATCTGGATCTTGGACATTGCAGCTCCTGGGCGGTTCGAACTCGGCCAGCGCAGAATACCGAGCAATTCAACGTCACCCGCTTGCCGAATTCTTGAGAGAAGTTCAACCCCCGATATGTGCACGTTATGCGTTTGATCAAGTACTATGAGTGCGTGGTGGATTTGAAGAGGCGAGAGTTGTTGCAACGGTTGGCGGCTGGTGGCGCGCTTGTTGTTACGGCGACAGAGATCATCTCCTCCCCGGCCTACGCCGACGGCGGCACGATCCCCTGCCGCCCGACGATGCCTGCGCAAGCCGCGAACGTCTTCACGGTGGCCGTCGCCAACGTGAACCGCGTCGATTTCAGATTGACGACCACCCTCGGGACGGCGACGACCTGTCCGTGCGGAACGCAACCGACCTCGACAGTCGAATACATGTACAGCTTCGACTCGGCGACGCCCTCCTCGTTGGTGATCACTCTCACCGCCAACACCAGCGCTCCGATTACCAACACCTGGCTGACGACGCCGTTCGACAACAAGGTCACCGTGCGCAACGTCACCAACCCGATGCCCTCACCGTCGAGCTGGCGGATCCGCTTGACGATCAAGCACAAGTGCCTCGATTCGTCGGGAAACCCGACGTGGGCTTGTCACAGCTGGTACGCCAATGTCAGCTACGCCGGCGGCAACGCGACGATCAGCGCCCAAGCGTCGAACTCGCCTGGGCCGCAATGTTCGCCGTGAGACAAAAAATCTTCGCTGGCTGAGGCAAACGACCTACGAATCGGCGAAAATGGGACAATGGCGGATCAACAACACTTCGAACTCGACGCTTTGCTGAAAGTCGTCCACGACAACCGAGCATCAGACCTGTTGCTCTCCGTTGGTTCGCCGCCGCTCTGCAGAATCGACGGCGAAATGCGCTCGATGGCCGGCGTCGGCGCGTTGACCGCTGACGACACTGAGCGCCTTGTTGCCGAGTGCATCGGGCAGGACGCTGTTGCCGAATTGCACCGCGATCGCGAGTACGACTTCTCCTTCGACTGGAACGACCTGGCGCGCTTTCGTGGCAACGCCTTTTACCAGCGCAAGACGTTGTCGCTCGCCCTGCGACGTATCCCCACTGCGATACCGACGCCGGCGATGCTCGGGCTGCCTCAGGCCGTGCAGCACTTTGCCCAGTTGCCTCAGGGCCTCGTTCTGGTCACGGGGCCCACCGGTTCGGGCAAGTCGACCACCCAGGCGTCGCTGATCGATCTGATCAACTCGACGCGGCGCTGTCACATCGTCACGATCGAAGATCCGATCGAGTACCTGCACACCAATCGCCACTCGGCGATCAGCCAGCGTGAGGTTGGCGACGACACCCACAGCTTCGGTCGGGCGTTGCGTTCGGCCCTTCGCGAGGACCCAGACGTGCTGCTCGTCGGCGAAATGCGCGACACGGAGAGCATTCAGACGGCGCTGACGATCGCCGAGACCGGCCACCTGGTGTTCGCCACCGTGCACACCAACGACACCTCGACGGCGATCGACCGCATCGTCGACAGTTTCGGCGCAGGTAGCCAAACCCAGATTCGGGTGCAACTGGCCGCGTCGCTGGTCGGTGTCACCGCCCAACGGTTGATCGCCCGCAACGACGGCGGCGGCATGGTCGCCGCCTTTGAGGTGTTGGTGGCCAACTCGGCGGTGCGCAACCTGGTTCGCGAGGGTAAGACGGCGCAAATTCGCAACATCATCATGACGCACCAAAAAGACGGCATGCAGACCTTGGAGATGTCGCTCAACGCGCTCGTCGCCGCGGGGATGATCAGCTACGAGGCGGCACTCAATCACACGCTGCTGCCGAAAGAGATCAAGCAGCCAGCACCGCCACCGCCACCCCCGCAGCAGCCTGTCGCCAGCAACGGACGTCGCTGATGAGCCAATCGGTGATGCGGCGTGGACCCGTATTGCCGTATCGCCCGCTCGGTGGCGTTGTGCCATGTGCCGGTGGGTGGCTCGTCGCCGGAGCGAAGCTGCAGGGCATCAACCTGGCGGTCGAAGAACCGCGAGTGGTCTCCAGTTTAATCGACGTGCTCGACTACCGCCCGGCGTTCGAAGTCTTGGCGCTTGCCGCGCCGATTGGCTGGCTCGATGCACCCGTTCCCGGTGGCAGGGCCTGTGATGTCGAGGCCCGTCGGGTGCTCGGCGCTCGCCGTGGCGCTGCAGTGGCGTCGCCGCCATGGCGCTCGCTGTTGGACGAGTCCGACGACGGGCTGCGCTCGTTGCAGGGCCTGAGCGTGACCGGCCGTTATCTCCTGCCGCGCGTTGTCGAGGTGGCCAAAGAGATGCAGCCCTACCGCCAGCGTTCGGTGTTCGAGGTTCATCCCGAGCTCAGCTTTCATCAGCTCAATGGCGACAAGCCGCTGCGCTACCGCAAGACGATTCAGGCTGGCGTCGACGAACGGCGGGCCTTGCTCGATGCCAAATTACCGGGGGTCGAGCGGTTGCTCGACTATCGCCTCAAGGGTGCCTCGTCGCGGCATCTGCTCGACGTCGCCGCCTGCCTGTGGACGTGTCGGCGCATCGTCGCACGCGCGGTGACCCGCATCCCCGAGAATCCGCAGTGGGACTCGACCGGGTTGCGGATGGAAATCGTCCGCTAACGCGAAAGTGGGGGTGCAGAGCACCCCCACAATCAAGTTGTCAGTTCAACAACGATCAGCCCACGGCGTCGCAGGGGTTCGCTGGCAGGCAAGCTGGTGCCGGTGAGCCGCTGTAATAGACGCCGTCCACAGTCACGATTCCGGCTGCGGTAGCGATGGTGTAATTGGCGGTGCCGGGAGCTGATCGCAGATAGTCGGGCACGAGTACGGCAACGCTGGCCGGGTAGGCAGCAGTCTTAGCGCGGAAGATTTCGACGCGACCTCAACCGACTTCGCGTCGGCCTTGCACGCCGAGACCGTTGCATCCTTAGTTTGATCGCCGAGGGCGAAGACGACGATGGCGGCGAGGATGCCGAGCACCACGACCACGATCAACAGTTCGATGAGGGTGAAGCCCTCGTCGCTGTTGTGCCGGTTGCGATAACGACGGATCAGATCACCTGACTGCAATTTGTTCTTCATGGGGTTTCCCGCTTTCTTGGTTTTTGGATTGGTTTGGTTGGTGCTCGTGGTCACGTTTGGTTGGTGACCCACGAATCGACCACCACGCTGTGGGTGGCGTCGTCGCGCAGCTCGATCACCGCTGTGGTGGTGATGTCTTTGCTGGCGCCGTTGCCATAAGCAGTGGCGGTTACAACGATGAAGCGGTGCGCCGGCGACGTCTGCACCGAGGCCAACGGCCCCGGCGAGGCGCTGGCGCTCGCTTCCAATAAAAGGCTCGAGCCCCACACCCCGCTCAAGGCCACAGCCTCAGAAGCGTTGGTCTTGCGCAAGGCGACGGGGAACTCCGGGGTGTAGATCGTGCCGTGGACGACGACCTGCGGGTTTGATCCGCCGCCGCTATCGAAGATGTAGCTACCGCTGATCGCCGTGGTGATGTAGCCGGGTGGCGCAGGGTTGGGCACGGTGCGGATGCTGATGCCGGGGGTGCCCTCGTCGCCGTTAGGAGAGTTGGCCGGGATCCGCCGATAGAGCTCGAACGAGGTGCTGTTGCTGCTGGCGATGTTCACCCAGCTGTCGCCACCGAGAATCCATTCCACCCCGGTGCCATCGTTGATTCCGGCATCGACGTCGGTGGCACAGGCGGTGTCCTGGGTGACGACGGGCGCCGCTTCCTGTGGGTCGGTGGCCGAGCGCTTGCCGCCGAAGACATCGGCGCGATCGACGCGGATCTCGCCGGTGTTCTCGAAGTAGTAGACCCCGCTGGCGAAGTAGTTGTGCGTGTTCTGCGGCAACGTCAACGCCGTGTATTTGCCAGGCAGGAAGATGCGACAGGTACCGATCTCGTAGGCCGGGTCCGGACCGCGGTCGACCATGTTGAACGGTGTCGCCGCGCCGCACGAGGCCAGGCACGGCAGCGTGGTGATGATCGAGGGGTGTGGCAATGCTGTACAAACAATGATCGTGCCCGGTTCAGCGGTGCCGCCACCCGTCCAGGTCGGCGTGCCGCTGCATGGCGGCGAGGCCTGCAGCAGCGCCCCGTTGGTCACCTCGATGTCGGCACCGAGTTCGAGATCACCGACGGCGTAGGACGGTCCGTTGATCAACTTCGGCGTACTGGCACCACCTTGAGTTTCGAACTCGCCTGTTGGCGAGGTGGCCACAGCCGCCCATGTCGACAGCGCGGTGGCGAAGCCGGAGCGCACGTCGCAGCTGACATCGACGCTGTGCCCATTGAGTGTCACCGTGTCCGACCATCCAGCGGCGGTCACCGAGGAACAGATCGACGAATCCTGGCGCATCTTTTGGATGGTGTATTCGATGCCGCCATCGGCGGCGAAGGTCTTGTCGCGAAGCTCGGCGATGGCCACCGAGTTGTTGGCGTTGACCTCGACCTGGGTCATGATCACGCCGACGATCAACGACAGACCGAGCAGCGCCACCAGCGCGAGCACGAGTGTCGCTCCCTGATCGTTTCGAGATTCCCGCCGGATCGCCATGGCCTAGAACCACCCGATCGTCAGCGTCGGCGGTGGCGTTGCCGCGGGGTTGCCTGCAACATCCGTCAGCGTCACCGGGAACGTGAGAGCTTCGACCTGAGTCACTCCCTGGCCGAGCGCGTTGCAGGAGTTGGACGGTCCGCCGCACGACCCGAGGGTGATGGTGATCGACGAACCAGGGTTGGCGGTGGTCGTCGCAAAGGTCGCAGTCTTGTTCGGACCGATATAGCCGTTGTCGATTTGCACCGCTGCCGCCAGGAATCGGTTGATGGCAACCGTGGTCTGGCCGCTGCGATCGACGATCACCGTGACGGGGACGTCGTCCCATGTTGGCGAGATCGGTTCGGTGAAGGTTGCCGTCAACACGTCGCCGCTGTTGAACTTGTAGAGGTTGGCCCCGCCGCCCGTGGTGAATACCAGGTTGCCGACCAGCAGTCGGTGCCATACCGTCGCCGACGGGCGTGGCCGCAGCCTGACCAAGGTTGGTGGCGCCATCTCGGACACCGCCTGCGTTGGCGGCCAGGGCGACTTGCATGCCGGCGCCGACGGTGTCGATCGGGGTGCCGGTTACGTTCAAGGTCGCCGTCGTGCCAGCGATGACCACATTGCTGAGCGTGGTCCCAGCGGGAGCTCCCGTCAGTGTCCAGTCGCCGAGTGGGGCGGCGGGCACACCAAACAGGGGCTCGGAGAAGGTGGCCACGACTTGATCCATGCGACCGTTGATGTCGACGTCTCGGGAGCGAACCTGGGTCATGATCGGGCGCATGCCGTCGGCGACGTTGCGTAGCCCGTAGGTCGACTGGTTGCCAGCGGCGTCACGTAGACCGCCGGGGTGCGCTAACAGCCCGAGCTGGAATCCGGCGGCCGCCGAGTCGACGGGGATCGCTCCAGCCATCGTCAGACTTGCCGAGGTGCCGGCGATGGCGACCCCGCTGACCGTTGGGGAGGCGGCCCACGGCGCAGGCTTGGCGATCAACCAAGCGTTTGCCGGTGCGCTGTAGGCGACCTCGAGCGGCTCGCTGAAGGTGGCAGTGACATGATCGAGGGTGCCGTTGGAGTCGGCGTCGACCGAGGTCATCGACAGCGGCGCCGGAGCCATTCCATCGGTCACCGGCGCCGCCGTGACGGGCAAGGCTGTGTTACCAGCGGGGTCGAGCACACCGCCGGTGAGGGTCACGTTCATGCCTGCGGCGACCGTGTCGATCGGGAACCCAGCGGTGTTGAACTGCAAACGGACCGTGCTGCCCGTGGCTGTCGTGCCGGAGACCGGCGGCGTGAGTGCCCAGCCGGCCGGTTGGGTGACCGAGCCAGAGCCGGCGAACGGAGCGAGCGGCTCGCTATAGACGATGCCGACGGCATCCATCACGCCATCTGGTGCCGGGCCGGAATCGATCGAACGACGTGCCAGCACGACTGGGGCCATGCCATCAACGACGGGGCGAATGGCAAAACTTGTCGGGTTACCGATGCTGTCGCGCAGGCCGCCGGGGTCGGCCGTCAGTGCGAGCTGCAGCCCGCTGGCGAGCGTGTCGCCAGCGACGACCCCGCCAGCGATCGTGATCGATGCGGTATTGCCAGCGACGTTGAGGCCTGTCACTGTCAGGCCGGTGCCCCACCCGCTGGTATTCCACACGCTCAATGGAGCCGTGTAGGTGGCGGATGGCATCATCGCCTCCGAGAACTGGGCGTCGATGCGATCGAGCGTGCCGTCGCCGTTGGAATCGATGGAGCGCACCGCGACGAGTCCCGCAGGGATGTTGTCGATCGCTCCCAACGGCCCGTAGGCCGAGAAATTGCCGGCGGCGTCACGCAGACCACGCGGATCGGCAGCGATGACGACGGCCAGCCCGACCGGGCCGGTGTCGATTGGGATCGCCCCGGCCGTGGCGATCAGGGTCAGCGTCACCTCGGTGCCGACGACGTTGGCCGCGGAAGCCGCCAAGGTCACGCCGGTCCATGCCGTCGGCGCGGCGATCGCGAACCGGGTCGGATTGGCCGCCCCGTTGACGCCGGGTTCGGACATGGTGATGACGATCGTGTCGACGCGCTGATCGTTGTTGACGTCGCGCACTTCGGTGTTCAGCACCATCGGGGCCATGCCGTCAGCCACGGTGCGAGCGGTGAAGGTGGCCAGGTTACCGCCACCGTCACGCACGCCGTTGGTGTTGGCTGCCAGGGCCACCGTGAACCCGAGACCAACCGTGTCGGCAGCGCCTGTTCCGCCGCTAAAGACCAGCTCAGCGACGTTGCCATCGATAACCACCGAGGACAGGGTGGCACCATTGGGCACGTTGGCCAACGTCCACGGGGCGGTACCCGCCGTGTAATCGGGATCGAGCGGCTTGTCGAAAACAACCAGGACCTTGAGCAGCATCGAGGGGGAACTACCGTTGATCGTGTTCACGGAAATGATCGCCTGCGGGTTGGGAATGCCCGTGTCGATGCCCGACAGCGCTGTGCGTGCGGTGCCGCTGACGGTGAAGGTGTAGATGTTGTCGCCGGAGACCGTCGTCACCCGCATCGACATCCGGGGGCCATTCGCCGGCAGCACGCATACGGATGCGTTGGCGTCTTGGACCAGGCCACAATTCGTGCCGTCGCGCAGGGCATGGACCACGGCAAAGCGCACCGCTGCACCGCCCGACGGGCACCAATAGCGCACCAGCTCCCAACTTCCGGTACCGCTGACCTCGGCCCGGTAGGACGCGTAGAACGTTGTCCCCGTGGCTTTGTCGAGCCAGGTGAATCGGGCGATGTTGAGGTTCTGATTGATGACGTACGCCGGGCTGGCGGCGCAACCGGTGCCCATCGTCGCCGAGGTTTCCGGGCTCGCCGAACCGCTGCTGTGCAAATCGGAGGTGATCCACTCGGTCAAGAGTTGTGCATCGTGCGAGGTGATCAGCCGATTGGTGGAGTCGCCGGTGGCGCGGATAATGGTCACCAACCCGGTGCCGATGGCGGCGACGATCAAACCGAGCACGGCGATGGCGATCATCATCTCCAGCAGGGTGAATCCACTCTCGTCGGTTGTACGGCGATCGTCGGCGCTACGCATCTCAGCCCCGCTTCGCCAAGGTGACTGAGCGCGAGGCACGACCATCGGCGCTGGACACTTCCAGCTGGATTTGCTGCAGCGAGAGACCGATGTGCAAGTTGTCGTAGCAAGTTGCCGTGAACGTCGTGCCGTTCCAGTAGGTCACGTCTTGATCCGTCAACGTCCAACCTGAGGCCAGAACCACCGGGTACAACGGGGTCGCCGCCGTCGACGTAGCGCAGGTATCGACGTATGTCGCGGCCTTGATCTGCTCGGCGGCGGTGAGAATCTGTGTGTCGCCGTCGGACTGCAGGCGATGCAGATCGGAGGCGCGGGTGGTGGTCATGACAGCACCGAGGAGGGCCGCGAAGACCAGGCCAAGCATGGCGATCGAGATCACCACTTCGAGCAAGGTCTCGCCGCTGGCGCTGCGCTCGTCGAGTGCTGTCATATCTCGACCTGGTTGTAGATGCCATACATCGCCGAAACCATGGCGATAGCCACGAAACCAACGATCACGCCCATGGCGATGATCACCGCAGGCTCGAACAAGCTGGTGAATTTCTTGATTTTGTGGTCGAGTTCACGATCGAAATAGTCGGCGGCGACCTGCATTTGGTCTTCCAGCGTGCCGGTCGATTCGCCGACCCGCAGCATCTGACGAGCTGCGGCCGGGAACAGACCTGTGGCGGCGAGCGGCTCGGCGAGGCCTTCACCACGGATCATCGCTTCGCGGGCCTCGTCGAGACCACGGCGATAGACGACATTGTTCGTCGCCTCGGCGGTGATTCCCAACGCGGTGTCGAGGGCGACGCCAGCCTGGACCATCGAGGACAGAATGCGGCAGAACCGTTCGAGGATGGCGTGGCGCAGCACATCGCCGAAGCCCGGCGCCTTGAGCAACGCCCGGTCACGCAGTTCTTTGCCCTTGTCGGTGCGCAAGCCGGCGATGAACCCGGCGATGATGGCGACGATGGTGAGGAGAATGAACGGCCACCAATTGGTGAAGAAGCGGGACATGCCCAGCAACATGCGCGTGGGCAAGGGCAACTCGGCGTCGAGGGCGGCGAAGAAGGTCTCGAACTTCGGCAACACGTAGACGGCCATGATGACCACGGTGACGGCCGACATGCCAGCGACGACGGCCGGATACATCAAGGCGGAAACCACCTTCTGGCGTGCTTCCAGATCGCGCTCGATGTAGTCGGCGAGCTGGTTGAGCACGATTTCCAAGTTGCCCGTAACCTCGGCGGACTTGAGAATGCTCAACGAGAAATCGGGGAAGGCTTCGGTATGCGCCGCGGCTGCTTGGGAGAACGTTTGGCCGGACTCGAGGCGCACGACCATGTCGGCGATCGCTTCCTTGAACAGCTTGTTTTCCTGCTCCTCGTTGACGACGTGCAGCGCATCGATGATCGAGATGCCCGAGCGGACGAACACCGCCAGCTGACGGAAGAAGTGCATCAACTCCTTGCGCGGCACCCGCTTCTTGGTGATCTCGAACTGCATCAGCGAGCGCTTTAGTTCGACGGTGACCGGCTGCAGGCCGCGGCTGTTGAGCGAGTTGTACAGCGCGGAGAGGTCGGTGGCCTCTTCGACGGCAGACGTCGTCGATCCGTCGGCTGCGAGTGCTGTGAATTTGTACTTTGGCATCCGTCCCTCTCCTCGTCGCCAGGTCATCCGCTACAGGGTGTAGATCCCTCGGACGACTTCAGAAATCGATGTCGTGTCGCTCGCCACGAGGGCGATGCCCTCGTCTCGCAGCGTGCGCATGCCCTGCGACTTGGCCATGCGCTGCAGTTCGTCTTGTGTTGCCCAGCCGACGATCAGCCGTTTGATCTCCGGTGTGATGCGCATCATCTCGTAGACCCCGATTCGATCGAGATAGCCGGTGCCGGCGCAGAAGTTGCAGCCCTCGCCGATCCAAAACGTCTTCTTCTCGGGGCCGCCGGCCTCGGTGTAGAAGGCCATCTCGTCGTCCGCCGGATCGTAGGGAACGCGACAGGTCGGGCAGATGCGCCGCAACAGACGTTGGGCGACGACGGCGATCACCGAGGAAGCGATGAGGAACGATTCGATGCCCATGTCCAAGAAGCGGTGCAGGCTGGCAGCGGTGTCGGTGGCGTGCACCGAGGAGAGCACGACGTGGCCGGTGAGGGCTGACTGCACGGCGATGCGGGCGGTCTCGACGTCACGGATCTCGCCGACGAGGATGACGTCGGGGTCTTGGCGCAGAATCGACTTCAACCCGTCGGCGAAGGTCATACCCGCCTGCTCGTTGGTCTGAATCTGGTTGATCGATGGGAACACGTACTCGACGGGATCCTCGATGGTCATGATGTTGCGATGGCGCTCGTTGATCTCGCTGAGCGAGGCATACAACGTGGTGGTCTTTCCGCTGCCCGTTGGCCCGGCGCAGAGCACCATGCCAAACGGGCTGCGGATGATCTTGGAGTACTGCGCCGCCGTGTCGACGGGCATGCCGAGCTGATTGAGCTTGTACAGCGAGCGCGACTTATCGAGCAGTCGCATCACGCACTTTTCGCCCCAGATCGTGGCAGTGGTGGACACGCGGACGTCGAGAGCCCGACCATCGACGGTGGTCGTGAACTGGCCATCTTGGGGGCGGCGTCGTTCGACGATGTTCATGCCGGCCATGATCTTGATGCGGCTGATCAGCGCCGGGCCCATGGTGCCCGGGAGCCGAATGGCGTCGTGTAGCGAGCCGTCGGTACGGAAGCGGACATCGATGCGATCGTCTTGCGGTTCGATGTGGATGTCGGAGGCTCGTTCGCGCAGCGCCTGAGTGATCAACTTGTTGACCACCTTGACGACTGGCGCTTCCGCTGCGGTGACCTGTGCGTCGGTGTTGCTTACCGGTGCGCCTTTGCGCTGCAGTTCGGAGGCTTCGAAGACCTGGACGAAACGATCAACCCCGGTGAGCGCCGAATACGAAGCGTTGATCGTGCGCAGAATGTCGGTCTCTGACGCAATGGTCAGTTCGACCTGCTGCTTGGTTGCCGAGGTCAGCGCAGTGACCAGACCTGGTCGGCCGGGATCGCTGACAGCGATGCGCAGACGACCATCGACGGTGTCGATGGCGACCGCTTCCAACTCGCGGGCGGCCTCTTCGGGCAGCGAAGCCAAAGCCTCGGGAGTGGGGCGGTGGGAACCGAGGTTGATAACCGGCACGTGATGCTGTGTGGCCAAGGCGTTGAGCAGGACCAATTCGTCGATGACGTTGGCCTTGGTGAGCAGGGCACCGATTCGACCGCCGACGCTGCGCTGACGGGTCAGCG
The DNA here is from genome assembly GCA_963732585.1 of uncultured Acidimicrobiaceae bacterium. Taxonomy (GTDB): domain Bacteria; phylum Actinomycetota; class Acidimicrobiia; order Acidimicrobiales; family Ilumatobacteraceae; genus WLMZ01. The sequence goes on from CAVSZY010000003.1 coordinate 39,495, forward strand.
CCTCCGCAAGTTGACTCGCCGAGATTGCACCGATTCGCACGAGCACGCCTCCGAGGCGCCCTTCGTTTGGATCGGTGTCGAGCAGCGACGGTGGTTCAGCAGCGGCGCGCCCGCCATCCGGTGGGGCGAATCCGTTCGCTGCTTGTGCAGTGGCGACGGGAGCGTCGGGAGCCGAGGCAACGTCGGCATCGGCGCGACGACGGATCAGCGCCATGTGTGCGCCCCTGCCATCTGAACCATTACTTCCGCCATACAACGCCAACTCTCGCCTGGTTTCCCGAGCCGCCGCGACTCGGAAATGTCCGTTCAATTACCGATATGTCCGCCGTGCACACTTCACTGCACGAATGTGAGGACTATAACAAGTGAGAGAGTTTATCGCAACGATGTCTGGCGGTCATTCGAGTAAATAGACGCAACGATTTGGGAAGCGCCGAACGTCTGTCAAGAATCTGTTCAATGAGTCGACCACCAATCGGCACAATGGGTGAAGATTGCGGGGTTCCTGCGCATCCAAAAGTGACGCAACGTGAGATTCTGTCAGAGTCGGGTCCTGCCGCAAGGTTTCATCATGAATGTGAAAACGCCGAATTCTTTCGTTGCAATTTCATGAATTGATGCACTGTCGATTCAGTCAGTTCGATCAGCATCAGCGCAAGTGGCAGGGCCCATATGGACGAGAAGCGCGAAATCTTGAGCCAAGATAGTTCTTTGAGTGATTCTCATGTCGCTTGGAGTGGCAAACCATGGAAAGAATCAGCCGTTGCCGAGCGAGCGTGCACGGCAAGCGGGGGCAAAATCTTGCTACGGGTGGCGGTATCTACACTTTGAGTGCTTGTTTTCGGATGCTGAGGCATCAGGCTGATCTGCGCCGGGGTGAGCCGGTCCGGGCCGGCGGTGAGGCAGTTCTCGGCGGCCCAGCCCAGACAGGCGTCGGCGATCTGCCCACGACACAACTGCCCAGGCGTTTTGCCGCTCAGACCTGCTGTGGTCGATGGTTCTCGACGGTCGGTGACATCAGCCGCGGGAGGAAGTCGCGCGGGAAGGGCACCCGTTGTGCGCTGACCTCATCGAGCCGATCTCGATGCTCTTCGCTGAGCACGACAGCCAAACAGCCAAGGTTGTCCTCGAGCTGTGCCCGTGTGCGTGCCCCCACCAAGGGAATGACGACCCCCTCGCCACCGAGCACCCAGGCCAAGGCGACCTGTGCTGGGGTGTGGCCGAGCTCATTGGCAACGTCGATCACCTCGGCCGTGATCTCGTGATCGCGCGCCTCGATGGTGCTGCGCTTGCTGGCCCGACCCTTCACGGTTGGGTCGTCGCGGTACTTTCCGGTGAGCATGCCGGCACCAAGGGTGTCCCACGGGGTGACGGCGAGGTCGAGCGCTCGGGCCATCGGCAGGAGTTCGTGCTCGACGTCGCGTTGCAGCAGCGAGTAACGGACCTGCAGGCCGACAAAACGTGACCAGCCGCGCAACTCGGCGATCGTGTTGCCGCGGGCGACCTGCCACGCCGGCGCATCGGAGATGCCGACGTAATGCACTTTCCCCTGGGTGACGAGATCGTCGAGGCCGCGCATGATCTCCTCGATCGGCGTGGTCTCGTCCTTGAAATGCACCCAATAGAGATCGATATAGTCGGTGTTCAGCCGCTTCAAGCTGGCATGCACCGATTCCATCATGTTCTTCCGGCTGTTGCCGCGGGCATTGATGTCGCCGCGCATCGGGATCGAATACTTGGTGGCCACCACGACGTCTTGGCGATGATCGGCGATGAATTGGCCGAGGAACTCCTCGCTGCGACCGGCCGAATAGATGTTGGCGGTGTCGACGAAGTTGCCGCCAGCCTCTCGAAATCCCTCGTAGATCGACCGAGACTCGTGCAGATCGGCACCCCAATCATTGGCCCCGAAGGTCATCGCCCCGAGCGCCAACTCAGACACACGAAGCCCGCTGCTGCCCATCAAGCGATATTTCATCGTCGTCTCACCTCGTGTTTTGCCTGCACCACTTTGCCACCCCTGCTTGGCGTCGCCACGATCAGGTGCCGCAAAAGGTGCGGTATGGGGAAGCGTTCGTTGGGGCGGGCAATGTGAAGTCGTGATAACCCGCTCGGTCGTCGAACGGCCGTTTGAGCAGGTTGACGAGCTCGTGCATCGGGGCGAAATCGTGGTGCTCGACAGCCGCGCCAAGCACCCGTTCGACCTGATGATTGCGGGGGATATACGCCGGATTGGCGCAGCGCAGATCGGCGGCAATGGCGCCCGAATCCTGGGTGTCGGCGTCGAGACGTCGCAACCAGGCGGTGCTCCAGCGACCGAACGCCGACTCGGCAGCGGGTGGGCCCTGTTCAACCACGTCGGCCAGTGAGCGCAGTGAGTTGGTGTAGTCGAGTTTGTCGGTGTGCAGGGCATCGAGCAGCCCGGTGACCAGTTCGTGGTCGCTCTCGCCAGGTTGGCGCAGGCCGAGCTTGCGGCGCATGATCGCCAGGTAGTCGGCTTCGTAGCGGGCCGGAAAGCCGCGCACGACCTCGGTGGCACGTTCGACAGCGGCCTCGTCGTTGGCATCCAACAAGCCCAACAATGTCTCGGCCAGACGGGCGATGTTCCAGGCGGCGATCGGCGGTTGATTGCCGAAGGCATAACGTCCGCCGTGGTCGATCGAACTGAACACCGTCGCCGGATCGTAGGCGTCGAGGAAGGCGCATGGCCCGTAGTCGATCGTCTCGCCGGACACGGTCATATTGTCGGTGTTCATCACCCCATGGATGAATCCGACGGACATCCACTGGGCGACCAGGCTCGCTTGACGGTCGCGCACAGCGATCAACAAGGCGAGATAGCGATCGTCGGTGCCAGCGAGTTCGGGATAGTGCCTATTGAGAACGTAGTCGGCGAGTTGGGTGACCTTGGCGTGGTCGCCCCGCGCCGCGAAGAACTGAAAGGTGCCGACGCGGATATGACTGGCGGCGACTCTGGTGAGCACTGCACCCGGCAGTGCTTGCTCGCGCCATACCGTCTCGCCGGTGGTCGTCGCGGCGAGGGCGCGCGTCGTCGGAATCCCGAGGTGAAACATCGCTTCGCCGATGATGTACTCGCGCAGCACCGGCCCGAGCGCGGCCTTACCGTCGCCGCCACGGGAGAACGGCGTTCGTCCGGAGCCCTTCAATTGGATGTCGCGGCGATTGCCGTGGCGATCGATGACCTCTCCGAGCAGCAGCGCTCTGCCGTCGCCGAGCTGGGGATTGAACCCTCCGAATTGGTGACCGGCGTAGGCCTGAGCCATCGGCGCGGCACCCTCGGGAACGAGATCGCCGGCAAAGATCCGCGCCGCCGTGGCGCTGGCGCGAAGGGCGGGCGGGTCGAGGCCCAACTCTTCGGCGAGCTCGACGTTGAGTGCCACAATTTCGGGCTGTGGCGCAGGTGCTGGCTGCCACGGGGCAGCGAAGCCTTCCATCTCGCGGGCGAAGGTGTTGTCGAAGTGGAACGCTGGCGCCTCGGTCGGTGCGCTAGAACTGTGGGCTGAGTTGACGACGATGTTGGCAGCGTAGCGAGCCAGCCCCCTGACATCAGTGAGAAAGAACCGACGATGAAACTTGCCTCGATTCGTACACCTGCTGGGCCTCGTGCCGTGCGCATCGACGACGACCGCTTGGTCGACCTCGGCGCACCGGATCTCGGGGTGGTGTTCGACCAGCCGGGTTGGTTCAGCCGGTGTTCATCTGCAGACAGGACGCTGGAACTCGCCGCCACGGTCAACTTCGCGCCCGTGGTGCCTCGGCCAAGCAAGATCATCTGCGTTGGGCTGAACTACCGCGCCCACATTCTGGAAACCGGAGCCGAGGTACCCGAGTTCCCCACGTTGTTCGCCAAATTCGCTGACGCGCTGTGCGGGGCCAATGATGCGATCGCCTTGCCCCCGGAATCAGCCAAAGTCGACTGGGAAGGCGAGTTGGCCGTGATCATCGGGCAGCCGATTCGGCGGGCCGATGTCGCTGGCGCCGAGGCCGCGATCGGCGGGTTCACGATCCTCAACGATGTGTCGATGCGCGACTGGCAGCGGCGCACCTCTGAATGGCTGCAGGGCAAGAGTTTCGAAGGCGTCACGCCGTGCGGCCCGGTGATGGTCACCCCTGACGAGTTACCCGGCAGCGTTCGCCCGGCGCTGCAGCTGACGGTGCGCGTCGACGACGAGGTCGTCCAACAGGCCTCGACGGCTGATTTGGTCTTCGATCCGGTGACGCTGGTGCAGTACATCTCGCAGTTCACCACGCTGCGGGCCGGCGACATCATCTCCACCGGTACCCCTGCTGGCGTCGGCAATGCGCGCAAGCCGCCGCGCTACCTGACCTCTGGTTCAACGATGGTCACCGAGATCCAGGGGATCGGTCGAATGACCAATGCGATCGTCGCCTAACGGCGCGCGAGGCCACTATATTCTGACTCCAGTAACTGGCCGACTCACGGGGATTCCGGCCGCGAAATGTTGATTGGGGTCAATCATGCTGGGTGAACGCTGGATCGTCGACAGTGCACCGACGGAATCGTTTCCGAACTACACCAGAGGCAACGCCGCCGACGTGATGGCCGACCCGGTGAGCCCTCTCGGCTGGACCTTTGGGTGGGCGAGCGGCGTGTGCCTTGGTTGCCGCGATGGCTTCGTGATGCTCGGCGTCTTCGATCCCGAGGAGTACGACCCGGTGTTGCCCGAGTCATTTGGTCTCTTTGGCGGCTACTTCTACAACTCCTTGACGCAAGGCCGACTGTTCGGTGTGCGCTCTGGGGCTGGCTGGCAGGCGATCGATAATGCCTACTTCGACGACCCCTCGGCCGTGCCGCCGTATGTCGAGAAGGATTGGCACATCTCGCCGCGCCACAGCGAGAACTTGGCCAAGAAGATGGCCTGGATCATGTCGACACCAAACGTGCCCGAGATCGAGAAGCAAAAGATCGAGGCCAAAGCGTTGCGCGACAGTCGCCCCGATCTGTCCACGCAGACGACGACGCAACTGCTCGGACGGGCCCGCTCCACCCAGCGCCACGTGGTGGCGATGTTTGCGCAGCATGCGATTGCCTCGCTTGGCGCCTCGGTTGGGCCTGGCGTGATCGCCGCCGTCGTTGCCGAGATCGATCCGACCGTGGTGACCAAGCTGTTGACCGGCGTCGGCGACGTCGACTCAGCGGCGATCGCCACCGCGATTTGGGATTTGTCCCGACAGGTTCGCGCGTCGGCTTCGTTGACTTCGTTATTCGACGATGGCTCGGACGGCATCGGCGATCGCCTGAGCAACCTCGGTGGGAGCGACGCTGATGCGTTGCGGGCGGCGCTCGACACCTTCTTCTACGAGCATGGATCCCGCGGCCCGAACGAATGGGATATGTACAGCCAGTCCTACGAGACCCGCCCCGCCTTGGTCTACTCGGCGATCGATCGCTTGCGTGGCAACGACGATTCCGCCGATCCGCGCGCGGGCGAGGCCCGCGGTGCTGCCCAGCGCGAGCGATTGAGCGCCGAGCTGGTAGCCAAGCTGGCTGGCATTCCCGAGGCTGCGGGCATGTTGCAGGCCGGATTGCATTCGGCGGCGGTGTTCATGGTGGCCCGTGAGCGCTGCAAGGGGAACAACATCCGGGCGATGCACGAGGTTCGGTTGTGTTTCGACGAACTTGGGCGTCGTGCCGTCGCAGCTGGGCAGCTCGATCATTACCGTCAGGTATACATGCTCACCGAGGGCGAGCTCGATGCCTTCGCCGCCGACCCGGCCTCGTTCACGACAACCTTGCGTGAGCGCGAGGCTGACTACCTGTCGTTGTACGAGCTCGATCCGCCGTACATCGTCGATCAGGTGGCGCCACCGTTGTCAACGTGGGCTCGCAAACAAGACGCTGTTGAGTCCGTCGCCGTTGGTGACGTGCTGCAGGGTGTCGCCGGCTCACCCGGGATCGTCACTGGCACGGCCAAGGTGCTCCACAGCCTGGATGACACCACCGAGTTGGAACCCGGCGATATTCTCATCGCCCCGCAGACCGACCCGTCGTGGACGCCGTTGTTCCTCGCAGTGAGTGCCGTGGTGGTCAACTTTGGATCAGTCGGCACCCATGCGGTGATCGTCAGCCGTGAACTTGGTATCCCCTGCGTTCCGGCGGTCGCAAACGCCACGAAGCGGATTCCCACTGGGGCGACAATCACCGTCAACGGTCACGCCGGTACGGTGACGATTGACGCCCTCCCGTGAGCGGTTCTTTGGTTTCGGTCGAGGATCGCAACGCCATCACCGACACGCTGCTGCGCTACGGGACAGCGATCGACGAGTTCGATTTCGAAGGTGTTGCTTCGGTTTTTACCGCCGATGCAGACATCGAGTATCGCGGCCATCCGCCGATGGTGGGCGGGGCCGAGGCCGGCGAGTTCATGCGCATCCACACCGCGCCGACGCTCTGGCATCAGCACATGAACTCGGTGGCGCGCATCGAGATGATCGACGCCGACACCGTGGCGACGCTGACGAACTTCATCGCGCATGCGGTGTTCAAGGCGAACACCGACATGATGCGTTTGAGCGTGGGCGAATACCGCGACACATTGCGCCGCCAAGCCGATGGTCAGTGGCTGATCAGCGAACGCCGCCAGATCACCGGGTGGAAGGAAACTCGCACCCGGGCACAGTGACGCTGACCTCGGTCGGCCTCAGCAGTCCAGCGATCCGACGTCGCCCGACTCCAACCAACGTTGCTGCAGCGCCAGGTGCCGTTCGTGGCTCCCGACCAGCGTCCAGGTAACGGTCATGTCGCTTCCGGATCGCTTGGTGACGGTATGTACAAGGTTGAGTCCGCTCTCGGCAATCTCGTTGTACAGGATCGCCATCCCGGGCACGGAGCAGCCAACGACGTAGTCGATCGACTCGCGTCGCCGATCGATCTGGTGCTCGACGAACGGGAAAAGCACGAGCACCGCAATGGTGATCGCCGTGGCCACCAGAGCGATGGCGACGTAGCCGGCGCCGAGCCCGATCCCTAACGAGGCCGTCAACCAGACGGTGGCTGCCGTGGTCAACCCGGTGACACGGCCGCCGTCGCGCATGATTACCCCGGCACCGAGAAAACCGACGCCGCTGACGATCTGGGCTGCTATTCGCGCTGCGTTGTTTTCTCCGCCGATACGGATCGACAAGATCGTGAAGATCGCGCTGCCGAGGCAAATCAAGGTCATCGTTCGGAAACCGGCCGCCTTGTCGCGCGACTCACGCTCGGCACCGATCAATCCACCAACGACAACCGCCAACAACATTCGGCCAAACAGGTCTGCATCCATTCACCTCAGTTTCGCGCGTTGTTCGGCTTCCCCGGTGGCTTTGGGTAAGAAGCGTCTAGATAGCGAGATCGGTCTCGCCGTCGACGAACCGCTGCGCCATGACGGCGACGACCTTCCAATAGCCGTCGATCGACGGCACGAGGTCGACCGCAGCGATCGACGTGTCGGCGATGGCGCCACGGAGATCGAGCTCACGACCCCTTACCGATGTGCCGTGGAAGACCAGGGAGTGCAAGTCGGTGAGTGTGAGCTCGATGAGCCCAGCGACGTCGCGGTCGTTGAGATCGAAGTGGCTGAGCGGGGTGTGGTCTTCCAACAGAAAGACGTGGACGATCTCGCGATTGAGCGTGCCGCCGGAGTCGTCGACCATCAACCTGCGCCCGAGGGCGGTGAGCCTGGTCGGGTCGACGACAAGGCCGATCTCTTCTTCGATCTCGCGGACACCGTCGAGCACCGTCTCGTTGGCCTCGATGTGCCCGGTGGCGCTGAGGTCGAGCTTGCCGGGGAAGTGCGAAGCGGCGAGCCGTCGCCGTTGCAGCAGGACAGTCGGTGGCGCTCCCGGTCGCACGATCAGGCAGTGGAACACCTCGTGCCAGAGCCCTTGTCGGTGAACCTCGGCCCGAGGCCGTGGCCCGATCAGTTGGCCGTTCGGTTCGAAGGCATTGAGGTACTCGGTGCCGCCGGTCACGACAGGATTAGTGGCCGAGCAGCGTGAGTGCTTCAGCCCGACTGGCAGCGCGATCTTTGAGCAGGCCGCGAACCGCGGAGGTGGTGGTGGTCGAGCCCGGTGTGCGCACCCCGCGGATGGTCATGCACAGGTGCTCGGCGTTGATCACCACGAGCGCTCCGGAGGCACCGAGGCGGTCCATCAGGTCGTCGGCGATCTGCACGGTGAGGCGTTCTTGCACCTGGAGGCGGTGGGCGTAGCCGTTGACCAGGCGAGCGAGCTTCGACAAGCCGCAAACTTTGCCGGTCTTGCCGGGAATGTAGGCGACGTGCGCTCGGCCGATGAACGGCAGCATGTGATGTTCGCACATCGATGAGAACGGGATGTCTTTGACGATGACCATCTCGTCGTGATCGGCTTCGAACTGCTTGGCGAGGTGATCGCCTGGGTTCTCCCGGTAACCAGCGAGCAGTTCGACGTAGGCCTTGGCGACGCGCTTTGGCGTTTCCAACAGGCCGTCGCGCGCGGGGTCTTCGCCAATGGCGATCAACAGCTCGCGAACAGCCGCCTCGGCGCGGGCGACGTCGACCTGACCAAAAATCTGTGATTTATCAGACACGAATGACGAGGTTATCGGGATGCGCCGGGCTGCTATCGGTCGGCCAGTTCGGCAGCTATGAAAATGATTTGGTCTTCCTGTCCACCGACCAACTTCTGGCGCCCGCATTCCATCAAGACGTCGGCACCACTGACGTTGTACTGCTCGGCGGCGCGGTAGGCGTGTTTCAGGAAACTGGAGTACACCCCGGCGTAACCCATGATCAGCGCCAGCCGGTCGATAATGCATTCGCCGTCCATCACTGGGCGCACCACGTCCTCGGCGACGTCGACGAGACCGAGCACGTCGATCCCGGTGCTGATGCCGAGGCGTTCGGCAACTGCAGCGAAGACCTCGTTGCGGGTATTGCCGGCACCAGCACCGAAACCACGGGTAGACCCGTCGATCTGTACCGCTCCGGCACGGACGGCGATGACGGAGTTGGCGACAGCGATGTTCAGGTTGTCGTGGCCGTGAAATCCGACCTGGGCATCGGCGCCGAGTTCGGCGACGACGGCTTCGACACGATATTTCACGTCGTCGAGAATCATCGCGCCGGCCGAATCGACGACATAGACACATTGGCAGCCTGCGTCGGCCATGATGCCGAGCCTGTTTGGCGAGGACCTCAGGTGCGACGCCGTGGGCCATCATCAGGAATCCGACCGTTTCCAAGCCGAGTTCGCGGGCCAGCCCGAAGTGCTGAATGCTGACGTCGGCCTCGGTGCAATGCGTGGCGACCCGCACGATGGACAGGCCGATGTCTTGGATGAAGCGGACGTCGTCGAGCGTGCCGATGCCCGGCACCATCAGGGCAGCGATCTTGGCGTGCCTGGCGCTGTCGACCGCTGCCTTCATCAACAATCGTTCGTCGGTGAGCGAAAACCCATAGTTGAACGACGACCCTCCGAGGCCGTCGCCGTGGGTGACCTCGATCACGGGCATGCCAACGGCATCGAGCGCGGTGACGATGTCACGCACATGTTGCTCAGTGAACTGATGACCCTTGGCGTGCGACCCGTCACGTAGACAGGTGTCGGTCATGCGCACGTCGAGGTTCGCTGAGTACGTCATTTCGGTGCTCCGTTGGCGATGAGGTGTTCGGCCATCCGATTGGCGACGGCCGCCGCCGCCGCCGTCATGATGTCGAGGTTGCCTGCATAGGGCGGGAAATAGTCGCCGGCACCTTCGACTTCCACCAGCACCGCAACCCGGGGAGTGCCGTTGGCTGCGGTGCCGAACTGTGGGGCGGACTTCAACCGGTATCCGGGTACGTAGTGGGCGACGCGGGCGACGACGTCTTCGACCGCTTTGGTGATGAGCACTTCGTCGGCGTCCCGTGGAATTTGGCAGAAGATGGTGTCACGCATGATCAACGGTGGGTCGGCGGGATTGAGGACGATGATCGCCTTGCCCCGCCCGGCGTTGCCTACCTCGGCGATGGCCCGCGAGGTGGTGCGGGTGAACTCATCGATGTTTGCTCGGGTACCGGGGCCAGCGCTAGCCGACGAAACCGTGGCGACGATCTCGCTGTATTCGACGTCGACGACGGAAGAGATGGCATGGACGACCGGGATGGTGGCCTGGCCCGCGCAGGTGACCATGTTGACGTTCATGGCGTCGAGGTGCTCGTCGAGGTTGGCCGCGGGCACCACCAGCGGCCCGACGGCGGCCGGCGTGAGATCGATGGCGCGTATTCCGAGTTCGGCATACCGGGGGGCGTTGGCCCGATGGATGTAGGCGCTGGTGGCCTCGAAGACGAAGTCGGGAAGCTCGGGCCGGGTGAGGAGCCAATCGACGCCATCCGCGCTGGACTCGAGCCCGAGCGCCGAGGCCCGTGCTAAACCCTCGCTGCGCGGGTCGACCCCGACCATGTAGCGCGGCTGAATCAGTTGGCTGCGCATGAGTTTGTACATCAGGTCGGTGCCGATGTTCCCGGAGCCGACGATCGCTGCAGTGAATTTGGCCATGGATGTCATCCTGCCACTCCTTTCCGTGTAGCTGTTTGAGCGTTGTTCCGAACAGTGGAACCGACCTGATGATCCGCCGTCAGGCGGCGATGCCGCGTGATGGCGGCCCGGTGGTCTGGACAGTGCCATCGGGCAACGTCAGGGTCAGATTGCGAAAGGCGTCGAGTTCGAGCTTCCAGCCCTGGTCGTGGACCGCGTGGTGATGGCGGTTACACAACGGCACCAGGTTGCACAGGTCGGTTGTTCCGCCGTTGCGCCAAAAGATGATGTGATGCGCCTTGAGGTGGTTGTGCCGTACGTTGCAGCCCGAAATTGCGCATGTGGGATAGAGGGCGCGCAGCACGCGCCGTTGGTGCGCTGTCGGCAGTCTGCTGTTGCGGCCCTGGTTGAGCTCGCCGCCAGGCGCCAGGATCTCGCCATCAAGAGTGATGGTCACCCGGAACGTGCGGGCGTCATGCAGCAACTCATCGAGCGTGGCCGCCGGGACGTCACCATCGACGCCAATGTCTACCGTTGGCTGGCCGTAGCCATTGGACGTTCGCTCGTCGCGAACGATCACGAGCTCGGGACGCCCAATCCGAGCTACGCCGACGCCGAGAATGAGCCGACCCAGGGCCTCGGCGCGTAGCCAGCCTTGCCGCTCGAGCGGGTCGGTCGGGCATTCGGGAGACAGGCCGACCGCGCGGCAGGCGTCAGCCTCGGCTTCCAGACGTTGCGACAATTTGCTGCCAGTGGCCGGGTCGAATCGCCCGCGCACGCAAAACATGCCCTCCCTGTCGGTCCAAGTGGACAAGCGCTGCGCCCGCCTTTGGCGCTGGAGCACGGACTCGCCTTGGTCGGCGGTGGCTTGTTGGCGGGCGTGACATACAGATCGACGAAAGGTCTCGAGATCGAGAGAGGAATCGCTGACGATGTCGGCGACAAGATCGTGGAATCGATCGCGTTCGGCGGCGGTGGAAAGCATTCTGGCTTCCGAGCCGATGTGATCGACCTGCTCGGAGGTGAGATCTCCGCTGGCGAGGGCATCGGCAAGCGACGGACGCTCATCGAGCAACTTCGCCCGCTGCAATTGGCGCTGCACGTCGTTAATCGAGGTTCGCAACGACGCAGCGATCGCCTTCTCGGGGAATGAGGACTGCGCGGCGATTGCCGAATTGATGGCGACGACACGGCTATCGATCCACGAGCGCAACCGCTGCGCTGAACGCAACAGGCTGTGCATATCGGCGAGGTTGGACTCGGCGACATCACTCGATGCCAATCTGTCCACAATGAGGTGCGCCGCCGCCGGGTTCATGGTGTCACCTTATAGAAGGGGTGTGATGAAGTTTCCTGGACCCGTGCCGGAGGGCGGCTTTTGGGGTTCAGGCGGCTTTGGGGGTGAGCGTGACTTGGTGTCCGAGGGCTTCGAGTTGAGCGACGAGGTGTCGTTGCCGGCGGGCAGTGTCATCGCGACCGGCGAGGTAGTCGGTGCCGAGTTCGTGGTAATCGACCTCGTCGTTGAGTAGGTGCCAGCAGATGACCAGGATCGTGTGCGCGATCGCCACGATGGCTCGTTGTTCACCGCGTCGTTTCCGGATGCGTTGGAACCGGACACCGAGGTAGCAGTCCTTGGTCCGCACCGCGGACCAGGCGGCCTCGACCAGAATGGTGGTGAGCCACGGGTTCCCATGTCGGGTGCTGGTGGCTTTGTGTTTCCCGGCTGATTCGTTGTTCCCCGGGCAGACACCGGCCCACGACGCCAGATGCCCAGCGGTTGGGAAGCGGGTCATATCGATACCGATTTCAGCGATGATGTTCTCGGCGTGGTGTTTCCCGATGCCCGGGGCCGTGTCGAGCCGGTCACGGGCTATCTCGAAAGGGACCATCATCTGATCCACCGTGCTATCGAGCTGATCGATCGCGGTGTCGATGTAATCGATATCCGCGAGCAGCGCTCGGGTCATGGTGGCGTGGAACTCGTTGAACCGGCCCGGGACGCATTGACGGAGCAGATTGGTCTTGGCTTTCAACCGACGTTGTGCCATCCCGGCGAGCGCATCAGGGTCACGCTCGCCATCGCACAAGGCGTTCAGGATCATGCGAGCGGTCACGCCCATGGTGTCGGTCACGACCGCCGACAGTTTCACGTTGGCGTCTTCCAACAGTTTCTGCAACCGTTGAACCTCACGACCGCGTTCCTCGGTCAACTGACGGCGATACCGGGTGATCTCGCGCAACTCGCGGATCTCGACCGGCGGCACGAAGCTTGCACGCAACAATCCGCATTCCAACAGCTGCGCGATCCACGTAGCATCGTTCACGTCGGTCTTGCGGCCGGGCACGTTTTTGATATGACCCGGGTTCACTAGCAGCAGCTCGAACGGCTCACCATCGGCCAACACATGCCACACCGGTTTCCAAAACACACCGGTCGCTTCCATCGCTACCTCGGTAACGCCGATCTCGATCAACCAGCGGCGCAACGCCACCAACTCATGCTCGAACGTCCCAAACGTGCGGACCTCCGAGGTGCGTTTCGCCCGACCCGTCCCCGGTGTCCGAACGCACGCCACCACCGTTTTCTGGTGCACGTCCAGACCGGCGCACCGATCGATAATGACTTCCATCTTGTGCCTCCCTTGTCGTGTTGGAAGGTTCGGTCGGGGCCAAACAACTGAAGAAGGTGTGATGCGTGCTCGAAGCACAATCGCAGGCACCTGCCGGGCCCCGCCGTCATGGTGTCACGCGGGCTGAAAAGACCGCACCAATCCCCATACCGACGTCACCCGAACCCACACACAAACTTCATCCCCGCAGGCGGGGGTGTCAACCCCCATCGCTGGTGTCATGAAGTTTCTAGACCCGTGCTCCGAGCCGGGGCGCGAGCGCTGAACCCGATCGAGACGGCGGCGCACTGCGTCTTTTGGATTGTGTGCACTAACGCGATCAGGGCGCGTTGCTGGCCTCGTCGTTTGGCGATCCGTCTGAACCTGACGGCGAGGTAGCAGTCTTTGGTGCGCACAGCTGACCAGGCCGCTGCGACCAGAGCGGAGGTGAGCCATGGGGCGGGGTCGGTGCCCGACGCAGCCGAACCAATCGTGCCTTGGATTGAAGGATTCCTTGGTCACGACGAGCGGCAAGACGTCGTTCGCAAGCTTGCGTCCTCAGGCGTCGCTCATCGTCACGTCTTTGTGTCGCTGCCGTATTTCACAGTTGCTCCGTTCGAGGTGGTGGCCTCGTTGTTCGATCGCCAAATTCAACTGCCGGTCGCCGACCCGATAGTCGCCGACGAGTTCACAGACGTCTGGGTTGCGAGCTCGTTTCCTGGGTCACGTGGCGTTCGTTGGTCGCGGCGCTCCTCGTGGAGTTGGTTCGCGACCAACGACTTGTGAGACCGCGTGCATTCGGGCAGACGATTGCCAGAATCTATGCACCGCTCGTGACCGAACCGCTACAGTCAGATTGTGTCTGGCGCGGGAGACCTGGAAGTTCTTATTGCCGACTACGAGGCGTCACGGGCGGAGAGTTCATCAGATCTCAGCTTGCTGGCGGCGATGGTCGGCGGAGCAATCACGCTGTTGCTTGCCCTGACGGCTGTGATGGCGGAAGGCGACGTCCTCATCGGCGACTCCTCGTCTCGCTCAGGAAACCTCGCATTTCTTGCCGCGCTCGCAGCGCCGCTGGCACCGATCGCTCTGCTCGGGTACGGCACGGTCGTGGCTACCAGGCTTACCTTGCGCAGCTATTACATCCGCTCCGTCGAAAGCCAGATCCACGACATCGTCGGCGATGACGGTCTGCCGCGCTGGGCGCACATCGAGATTCAGACCGCTGGCCACCGCGGCTCAGCGCCCATCCAAACGATCTGGGTGGTGGTCTACGCAGTGTTGATCTCGGCCGTAGTCACCGTGGTCATCCTCGCCAGCAGAACCGTTGACGGTGCCGGAAAGCGGGCAGCGATCATGGTCGTCAACCTGATGGTGAGCATGCCTGGTTCCATCGCCGGCTACAAGAATGCCTTCGATGGCCACGAAGTATGGAAGTCGGCGCTGACAAAATCGAACGATCTCGTCGGTATTACTAAGGCCCGTCTGAATCAGGCATCGATTCCACCACCACCGACACCACTGACAACAACGACAACGGCCTCAAGCCTCAGGCCGAGATCGCTGGCAAGCTATTTGGTATTTCCGCGTGTCGCCGATCACGTTGGCAAGGTCCTGATCATTGCCCTGGCGATGGTCGTCGCCGCAGTTCGCGTCGGGGGAGCGGATCGACTGTTCGATTGGCGTCACATCGGTATTGGGCTCTTGGTAGTGGCCCTGTTCGAGTACGGCATCTACCAAGCCCGATACATGATCAACGACCTCCGTGGCAGCGAGGCCGATCGCCACCACCCGGACCGGGATACTCGTGGCCGGATACCGCACCCCGACCGAGACGACGAGCTTCGCGTGGTGCTCGTTGTTGCCATCGCCAAGATCGTCGTGTCCCTCGCCGTGCCGGCGCTGTTAATGGAGGGGTTTCTGCGATCGGGTCTGCTCATTGGTTCGGTGTTCGTTCTCATCGCTGCGGTGCCCTACGAACTGATTCGCACCCGACTCGATGACATCGGGAACCAAGTGTCAACCGGCAACGTGGGCGAAACGACCGAGCCCATTTCGAGCCTCAGCGATTGGTCGCCTCCCGCAGGGCTGTCGATTGCCGCCGTGCTCCTCGTCGGCACCGGCTACGGCGTTCGTGCGGCGCTCGGCATCTATCTCGGTTCAGCCGGCACCGCGTCGTGGCTCACCGTGCTCGCCTTCTTTGTCGCCTTCGCCCTTGGCGAATGCGCCAACGTCTCGATGGGTTGGGTACTCGAAGGCTCCCGATACGTACGTCAAGAAGATCAAGCGCTGGATAGGCGGATCTTTCGCAAGCCCCATCTGTTGTGGCTCGCACGCCACAGCGGTCTTGTCTCAGGTCCGCCGTGGTCGCTCACCTTGGGCGATGTCCATGAGGACGCCAGCCTGTCGAAGTCGCCAGTCCTCGGAGGTTCAGTCGGATCTGGGCTGAAACTATGGAACGTTGCTGCGGCTGGGAGTTGCGCGGCCGCGCTCTACGGCGGATTCATGCTTGCGGTCGGCGTTGGCGGCCGGTGGCCGGGTTGGGCGATTGCACCGAGCATCATTCCGCTCGCGCTCTTCGTTTGCCCAGCGCCCAAGCTCCGCAGTTCAGGTCTGGCGGTGGTCGCTGTCGGCGTCGGATCATCGGCGTTCATGCTGTACGAGACAAGCGAGCGTCCAGCGCAATGGGTATGGCTGTGGTTGCCGATGATGATGGCCGCCGTCCTGTACCTCGGCACGCGCCTGAGCAACTATTCGAGCTTCATCAAGATGGTGAAGAACGGACGGGGCATGGTGCTTGGTCTCGGCGCCGCCGTTGGCAGCTTTGTGCTGACGAAGGGTGTCTTCATGCGCATTTCTGCGAAGCGAGGCAACGATGCGGCGGATTCCTAGATACGTGCTGCCTGCCGGACCCTGGTTGTTGCCACCCGTCTCGGCGGACACGGTCGTGCTGATGGACATCGAGAACACGCTCATTTCGTTTGTGGCTCCGGGCGCGACCGCTCCCGCTTTGGACCCGCAACTCCGTTTCCTGAACCGTGTCGTCGACCGACTCATCGTTGTCAGCAATCGGCGAGTCCCGCTGCCCGAGCACCTCTGTGTGCCGACGGTGTGGCGCGCTCGCAAGCCCTTCACCAGGCGAGCTCGGCTGGCACTCGCTGGGGAGAGGCGCGTGCTGGTGGTTGGCGACCTCCCGATTACCGACGGTCTACTCGCGTGGCGACTTGGCGTTCCGTTCTTGCAGGTGGCCTTGACCGAAACGGGCGAGCCGCCCTGGCCCAGGTTCTTGCGCAGATTCGGTGGTGCGTTCACCGGAGCGTTTTTCAATGACCTGGCCTCGGCAGATGAGCTTGTTCAAGCGCTGGACGTAGTTTCAAGGTCCGCAGGGCCCTGGCTTCAAAAGGGACCGATGTAGCATTAATCTAAATGGTGCTACGATCATGCCCATGAGTTCTGTGTCTGTTCGACAGCTGAGGAATCACACCGCCGAGGTCGTGGAGCGCGTGCGAGCGGGGGAGATCATCCAGGTGACGGTGTACGGGAAGCCGACACTTGAACTGCGTCCTATCCATTCCGCCAATGGCGGCTGGTTGGCGCAACTGGCGCAGGAAACGCCTTACGACAGCGGCTTTGCGGACTGGTTCGAGTCGCAGAGAGAGCGTGACATCGCGCTCGATTGGGATCACGAGTGATCCTGCTTGACACGTCGGCGGTGTTGCGGTTGTTCGAGGCGAAACATCGCGACGTGCTCGCGATCGTCGCCGCGGCGGGGGAGAAGTTTGCCGTTTCGATGGTGACCGTTGGCGAATTGCACCGAGGCGTCCTCGCTGCGGCGGACGATCCGAGCCGCGTGCTCCGGGAGCGCACGCTCCATCGCGTGTTGCAACATGGTGATCAGCTTCCCGTCACAGATCTCGTTGCCGAGCACTGGGGAAGAATGGCGGTCGTCGCGGCGCGAAAGGTAGGAGCGAACGACCTGTGGATCGCTGCGACCGCAGCCGCGTTCGAGTTGACACTCGTCACGTCAGACCATCGCCTGGCCTCGGCCGCAGACGGGCTTGGTGTCACCGACGTTCGCCTGATCAACGCCTGACCGGCCTAGTGAAGCGCCTCAGCAGACGCCGAGCGCGACATCTACAACTGAGCGCGCGACGCCGGCATACGCGAAGGGAGCACCTTCGATGAAAAGTTATGTGAGAGGGCGAGTTGGTTTGAACGTCTCTCGATGGCTCCAGATTCGCTTGAGGTATTCGGTGCGTACCCTCAAACGTCCGCTTTGGCGGCACGTGGGCGTCGAGGCTGCTGAAGTCGAGCGGAAGTAAGAGGCCTCGCTCGTGTGCAGGCTGCGAAGGTCATCGAGATCGACCACCAGCGACGTTGGAGATCACGCTACTTGAGGGTGTCGCGAGGTTTCCTGGGTGCCGCAAATGGCCTGCGCAGGGGTTCAGCGGCCACGCAAAGCATCGATGGTGGAAACGATTGAACGGCGTTCCTGCAAGCGAATCACGGTCAACAGCGCGGCGATCTCGCCGCCGGGCTTGAGCACCGTGTTCCCGAACCCGGCCACCCCACGATCGGTGCGTTCGATCTCACCCACCCAGCGATCATCGGGAAGTGCGACCAACCGCTCGGCTAACTTCCAGGCCTCGCTGCGGGCCTTGCGCAGGCTGAACTTGGCGATCAGTTCGTCGGAATCACCGCCCAACGAATCGGCCATGCGCATACCCGGTGACACCCGATTCAACGCCGCCTGATCGGTGTCCACCAGGCCAGCAAGGACGTCGTTGACCGCGTTGAAGTCGCCCCGCAGCCCCACCAATCCGCCAGCGGAACGACGAGCGAACTCCGCAGCGACAATCCCGAGATCGAGATTGATGTGCGCGTTCATTCCCAACAACAGATGCTGCAGCACGATCGGATTGCGCTGGCGGGCGGCCTGAAACGAGACTCCCCACGCGAGTGTCGACGGCCGCCCGTCGCGCGCGGCGAAGTAGGCGTCGAAATAGCGCTGGGCGAAGGCGGCGGCAAATGCCTCCATGCGCGCCGAATCGTCAAATCGATCGGCGGCAACGCCGGCTGCAATCTGTTGCGTCACCCCGGCGTACATCGCAGCGAAATATCCACTTCGGCTGCGGCGCGCCCGAGCGTCGGCGACGATCGCCGCAAAGATTGAACTCGCCTGTTCCAGATCCCGGGCCAACCCGTTTGACATGGCTGGACTCTATGCCCCCAGACTGTGTCCATGCCGCTGCTACAGATCGATTTGATGGAAGGCCATTCCGCCGAAACCCACCGCCGCCTGCTCGAGGAATGCACGGCACGGTTCGCCCGCATCGTCGACTCGCCGATCGAGCGTTTCCGGTCCTTCATCAACCTCGTGCCGACATCACAGTGGGCGCTCGGGGGAGTCGTCGGCGACGCGAAGGTCTCGCCGCTGATCCGCATAGACCTCATGGAGGGGCGACCGCAACAGGTGCGAGAAGCATTGATCAGCGAGCTCAGTCAACTAACAGCCGACATCCTTGGCATTCCGCTGGCCGACACCAGGGTGTACATCTCGGAGATTCCACCTGACCGCTGGGGGATCGCCGGAGTCCCAGCCAGCCAGGTCCGAGCATCAGAGGTCGCAGCCCGCGCCGCGGCCCAACAGCAACAAGAGCAATAACAACAGCAACAGCAGCAATAGCGGGCGGCGACCGCTACACGAAGCGCAACCCGACGGTGCCGAGGTGTTGCACCCGCGCTGTCACGTGATCGCCAACGCTCACCGCCACCGCCTCGGTGACGCCGCCGGTCATCACCAGGCTGCCGGCCGGCAAGGCGCGCCCGGATTGGGCCAGGAAGGCCACCAAGGCGGCAACCGACGCCGCCGGGTGGTTGAGCACCGCCGCGCCCGCCGCCGAACCGACCAGTTCACCGTTGCGTTCCATCACCACGCCAACGAGGCGCAGGTCGATGCCCTCGGGGCGCCGGGGAGCCCCTCCGACCACATATCGCGCCGCCGAGGTATTGTCGGCGATCACGCTCGGTAGATCGAAGCGAAAATCCTTGAAGCGCGAGTCGATCACCTCGATCGCAGGCATCACGAAATCGGTCGCCGCCAGCACCTCGGCGATCGACACATCGCCAGACAGCTCGCGCGAGGTCACAAAAGCGATCTCGGCTTCGACCTTGGGGTGAATCAGCTCATCAAAAACGACCGAGCCGCCGTCGGCGATGCAGGTATCGCCGAGCAACATCCCGAAGGCCGGCACACGCACGCCCATCTGATCCATTTTGGCCTTGGACGTCAGGCCGCCCTTGTAGCCGACGAGCGTGCGTCCGGCTGCCTGCCAGCGGCGCAGCAACTCGTCTTGCACGGCATAGCCGTCGGCGACGTTCATCTCCGGATAGGTGTCGGTCAGCTTGATGATCTCGGACGCGCTCGACTGGGCGTTGTCGACCAGGTCGGCGAGTTCGTTGATGATTGCGGTGCTCAAGGCCATGACGTCACAGGCTCCTATTCGAAGTTGATGGTGCAGGTGCCGAGGCCGCCGAACTCGCAGGTGATGCTCTGCGGTTCGCGAACCCAAGCCATCACCGACAGCGACCCGGAGAGGATCACCTCGCCAGCGCGGAACGGAATCCCCAGGCGCCCGAGGGTGTTGGCCAGCCAGACGACGGAGTTCACCGGAGAGCCCTGCACGGCCGCACCGGCACCGGTGGCGAACAGCTCCGGCGCGGCGTGGTCGGCGGTCTGCGTCATGATCGTCATCCCCACAAGGGCGAGATCGACGTCAAAGGGATCGACCGGCTGATCGCCGAGCACGTAGACGCCGCAGGAGGCGTTGTCGGACACGGTGTCGACGATCTTGATGTCCCAGTTGTCGATGCGCGAATCGACGATCTCGAAGCACGGCACGACGTAATCGGTGGCCCGCAACACGTCGACGGCGGTGATTCCGGGCCCGATCAGGTCGTGTTTGAGCACGAAGGCGATCTCGCCCTCGGCTCGCGGTTGGATCAGCGAGGAGAGTTTGATCGTGTCGCCATTGATGTACACCATGCCGCTGAGCAGCTGACCGAAGTCGGGCTCGTACACCCCGAGCATCTGTTGCACTGGGGCGCTGGTGACCCCGATCTTCTTGCCGACGATGGTCTCTCCGGCGTCGAGACGACGTTGCACCATGCGCGACTGAATTTGATAGGCGTCGGCCACGGTGATGCCCGCAACCCGGTCGCGCAGCGGGGCGACGGTAACGTTGTTGATCAGGGCGTCGTACAGCTCGTCGCCGTAATAGTTGGTATCGATGGCGCTCATAGTTGCACGCAGACGTTACGCAGTTCGGTGTAGAACTCCAAAGAATGCACGCCTCCCTCGCGGCCGATGCCCGATTGTTTCGAGCCGCCGAATGGGGTGCGCAGATCTCGCAGGAACCAGCTGTTGACCCAAGTGATACCGACCTCGACCTGGCCGGCGAGGCGGTGTGCGGTCGACAGATCTCGGGTCCAGATCGAAGTACTCAAGCCGTAGTCGGTGTCGTTGGCCATGGCCACCGCTTGGTCGGCGTCGTCGAATGGTTGCACGTGGCTACAGGGGCCGAAGATCTCCTCCGTGACGGTGCGCGACTTCTCCGAGAGACCGGTCCACAGCGTTGGCTGCACCCAGTTGCCGTTGGCTAGCTCGCCGCTCATCTCCGGTGAGCCGCCACCGGTGACGACGGTCGCCCCTTCGCTGACCGCAAGGTCGTAGTAGGAGCGAACCTTGCCGAGGTGCTCGGCGCTGATCAGCGGACCGAGACTTGTGGTGGGATCTGTCGGGTCGCCCGGTTTCAGCGAGCGGGCGTGGTTGGCGAATCGTTCCACAAACTGGTCGAAGATCGGTCGTTGCACGTAGATCCGTTCGGTGCCGAGGCAGATCTGGCCGCAGTTCTGGAAGGCCGCGCGACCGAGGCCTTCCATGACCTTGTCGAGATCGGCGTCGGCGAAAACGATGCCGGCGTTCTTGCCGCCAAGTTCGAAAGAGACGTCGCGGATGCCGTCACTGGCGGCCTTCATGATTGCCGCTCCGGTGCGGGTTTCGCCGGTGAAGGTGATGGCGTTGACGCCGGGATGGCGGGTGAGCATCTCACCGGCAGAACCCGGGCCGAAACCATGGACCACGTTGTAGACACCATTGGGCACGCCGACGCTCGTCATCACCTCGGCGAGCAATGTTGCTGTCGCCGGGGTCTCCTCCGAAGGCTTGACGATCACGGTGTTACCGCAGGCCAAGGCGGGTGCAACCTTCCAAGTCATCAGCAGCAACGGCGCGTTCCACGGACAGATGACGGCGACGACGCCCTTCGGTTTGCGAATGGCGTAGTTCAGGGCTTCGCCGCCGCCAGGTGTGGGCATCATGAACGATTCGGTGGCCACGTTTTTGACGACGTCAGCGAAGACTTTGAAGTTGGCCGCGCCGCGGGGGATGAAAGCGTGGCGCATCATGCCGATCGGTTGGCCGGTGTCGGCCATCTCGGCGGCGACGAAGTCCTCGAACCGCCGGGTGATCTCATTGGCAACGGCATAGAGCATCGCCGAACGCTCCTCGGTGGTCAGCTTGCCCCACGGGCCGCGCAGCGCAGCGCGTGCCGCCTCGACCGCAGCGTCGATTTCGGCTTGGCCAGCCTCGTGAACCAACCCGTTGAGCGAACCGTTCGCCGGATTTCGGTTCTCGAACGTGTTGCCGGTCGCCACGAACTCGCCGTTGATCGCGTTGTGAAACTGGGTGATGCTCATCACGACCGATCTAAACCCACCAGCGTGGCCTGCCGCCAGATTCTGTTCCGCATAGTGGGAAACAGATCGCGATGCTGTGCGAGGTAATCGTCGCAAGGATGCGGCGCGAGTATCGACATCGCAAGACACTGCGACGCGCTCAGCAGGTTGGCGTAGCCGTCTCGATGCGGACTCGAGCGAGATCGAGTGTCAACGTCGGGTGATCGCCGACGGCGAGTTTCACCGTGAACGGCGCGGACTTGGCGAAAGTCGTGGTCGCTCCTGCAGCGGTGACGAGCGAGCCGACGGCGCGCATCGGGTAAATGCAGCTGCTGCTCGCAGTCTCTGAAAACGCTTGAAACTGCACAAACCACGTTGTGCCGCGTACCAATGTCACCTCCCATTGGACGTCGCTTCCAGCAGCACCAGCTGCTGTCAGCACGCCGCGGATGGCGCAGAAGTTGGTGTCTGCCTGCGGGGCGGTGCAGCGCTGAGCGACGTTCACACGCACAGTTCCCGAGTCGGCTTCCAGCCGACTCGGTAGTGACAATGCTGTCGCTGACACGGCACAGCATGCCAGGACGCGTATTGCGAGGGAGCGGGGAGCGGACATCGTCATCCGATCAACTCGGCGCCAACGGGCACGTGCCGGCAAGCCATGGCGACATATAACGGGCGGTGTAGACCACTCCCTTTTCATCGATCAACCTGACCTTGATCAAGGAGCGAACGCTACTGGGAATGAAGCTGCAGCCAAGTCCAGCGACGTCGGGAATGGCGATCAACACCGCCATACCCGCATCAGCGCGGGCGACGCCGTCAGCCAGGTCGGCGACGCCGTAACCGAGCTGGCTGGAACTCTCCTGCGACACCACGCCAGCGGCATCGCGGCCATAGTCGAACGTGCGTACGGTGGCCGTCAGCGTCCGCCCGGTTGCACAGCGGATCACCGCTCGGGTCTCCCACTTCGGGCCAGCCATACGGCTGCCGTCGGGGTTGGTCTCGATGACCGTGGTCACCGAATTGGACTGGATCACCAGTGCACAGCCGCTGTCGGCGCCCGCTGTCGAGCGCAGCGCGATGCGCGCGACCGGGGCGGCATGCGCCACTTCGCTGCTGGCGACGATGCCACCGACGAGCATGCCGAACACCGAGAGCGATCGGGTGAGCGAACGAAAATTCATAGATTCTCCTAAAGATTTCAGTTCAACTTACGGCAAGGAAATCTATGGATCTATTGGCCATTCGGATCATTGTTTTCCGGCGCAGAGCGGACCTTGGCACGTGGGAACACCGAAGCCGATGCGCCAGCTTGGCAAGGTGCCGGGCCACCGCTCTATGCGGCGAGCTGCGCGTTCATCTCGTCGATTTCGCCTTGTTGAGCGGGGATGATTTGGTCGGCCAGGGCCGACACCTCGGGGCTTTGGCCGTCGGACTGCACGGCTCGGGATTCATTCGATCGCACCTTGGCGATGCTCGATTCACGCCGGATCGAGAACGATGACGGGAATCGCTCTCGTCGTCGCTGCCTCGTACTCGGCGAAGTTGGCGAAGTTCGCCTTTTGCGTTGTCCAGATCGTGGTGCGCTCGTCGCTCTCGGCGACACGGGCGCGGAACTGCCGAGTGCCGTCGCCGATCTCGACCGAGACGTCGGGATTGGCGACGAGATTGAAATACCAGTCTGGGTTACCCGGGGCGCCGGCCTTGGAAGCGAAGATTGCCACCGGCCCACCGAGATCCTGATACATCAATGGCGAAACTCGTTCGGCCCCCGAGCGGGCACCGGTGGTGTGCAGTAACAGCAGGGGTGCGCCTTCGAAATGGCCGCCGACCTTGCCGCCATTGGCCCGAAATTCGTCGATGATCGTTTGGTTCCAGTCGCTCATGACCTGCACGCTACGGCCAAGCGCTGGCGATCACGACGGTACGATCGGCCAGATGCAGCAACGACAGATGGGCAACACCGGAACCGCCGTGGGGGCCATTGGCCTCGGGTGTATGAGCTTCGCTGGGTTCTACGGGGCCACCGATCGCGACGAGAGCCTGGCCACCTTGCACCACGCCGCCCAACTGGGCGTCACCCATCTCGACACGGCCATCGCCTACGGCAACGGGCTGTCGGAATCGATAATCGGTGAGTTCACCGCCGCCAACCCCGGTGTGTTTCACGTCGCCAGCAAATGCGGCATCATCGTCGAACCGGTCCGCCACTTCAACAACAAGCGCGACTATGTCCGCCAAGCCGTGGAAGGCTCGCTCGAACGTCTGCGCACCGATTGCATCGACCTCTACTACCTGCACCGGCGCGATCAAGAGGTGCAGATCGAGACGGCGATGGAGACGATGGCCGAGCTCGTCGCCGAGGGCCTGATCAAAGGTATCGGGCTCTCCGAAGTCGCCCCCTACACGCTCCAACGCGCCGCTGCCATCCATCACGTCACCGCGGTACAAAGCGAGTATTCGTTGTGGACGCGGCTTGCCGAGCTTGGCTTGATTCAAACCTGCGAACGACTCGGCACCACGCTGGTGGCCTTCTCGCCGCTCGGGCGTGGCATTTTCAGCGACACCCCGGTCGACCCGAACGCCTTTCACAAGCACGACTTCCGCATCGCTAACCCACGCTTCACCGCCGAGCATTTCCCGGCCAACGCCGCCAAGATCGAACAGTTCCACATCTGGTGCGCATCGAAGGGCTGGACGGTTCCAGCGGTGGCTGTGGCCTGGGGCCTTGGCCGCTCGCAATCGATCGTCTCCATCCCTGGCACCCGCAGCGGCGCCCACCTCGAAGAACTCGTCGCCGCCGAATCGATCAGCCTGAGCCCTGCCGACATCGCCGAGATTGAAGAGATTCTGCCCGTCGGCTGGGCACACGGGCCGCGCTATTCCGACGCGCAGAGCGTCGGACCGGAGAACTACTGCTGAGTCACAGCGACGCGGTAGCTGCCTCGTACGCCGCCGTCGACGCAGCCCAGTCCGCCACCTGCCAGAACTCCTTCAGCCAGTCGGCGCGCCGGTTGCGGTGTTTGACGTAATAGGCGTGCTCCCAGACGTCGACACCGAAGAGCATCTGCCCGGTGAGCACGATGTCGTCCTGGTGATCGTGCAGGGCCGTGACGATCAAGCGACCGTTGCCATCCGGGATGACCTGCAGCACCGCCCACCCGGAGCCGCGCACCGCCAGTGCGGTGGACGTGATCTGATCTTGCAGCGCCTTGATCGACCCGAAATCGCGTGTGATCGCCTGTGACAGTGCGCCGCTTGGGGCAGCCGCGTCGGGGGACATCGACTCCCACAACATGCTGTGCAGTCGGTGTCCGGAGATGTGAAAGGCCAGCTCGCGGCCAATGTCTGGCCCCGAGGCACCGTCGGCGAGTTCTGCGAGCAGCTCGTTTCCTCGCTTCACGTAACTGGCGTGGTGTTTGGAGTGGTGCAGTTCCATCGTCTCGGCATCGACATGCGGCTCGAGTGCATCGTACGAATAGTTCACATCGGGAAGTTGCAGCATGAGCGCAAACTAATCGCTCTGCGCACAGCCGTGGGCCGCGCCGCTGGAGAGGTCAGCGGCGAATGGCCTAAATCGTGGGATACGTGGCATTGACGCCACAGTGCGATCGGATGGACGATGTCTGCCATGAGCGAACGCCACGTCGTGATCGTCGTCTACGACGGCCTGCAACCGCTCGATGCCGTCGGGCCCCACGAGGTGTTCGCCGGAGCCAACCAGTGGCTCGACTCGCAGCAGGATGCGCGCCCTCGGTACCGCCTCCGGCTGGCGGCTACGACCGCGGTAGTGCGCGGTGAGAGCGGATTGCCAATGGTCGCCGAACCGCTGCCAGCGCACGACGTGGCGATCGATACGTTGCTCGTCGCCGGTGGCGACGGTAGTCAAGCGGCGCGCTACGACAGCGAGTTGACAACCTGGCTGGTTGCCGCCGCCCCACGTGCCCGCCGCTTCGGCACCGTGTGCTCTGGCACATTCGTCGCCGCCGAGGCCGGGCTGCTCGATGGATGCACGGTCACCACCCATTGGGCGAGAGCGAGTCAGCTGGCCGAGGAATACCCGGCGCTGACAGTCGATTCCGACCCGATCTACCTGCGCCACGGCTCGATCTGGAGCTCAGCCGGGGTCACTGCGGGCATCGACATGGCGCTGGCGATGGTCGAGGACGACCTTGGCGCCGAAGTTGCCCAGACCATCGCCCGCTGGCTGGTGATGTTTGTCCATCGCCCGGGTGGACAAACCCAATTCGCCACTCCTGTGTGGACCCCGCGGGCGAACAACATCTCGATCCGGGCGACGCAGGATTACATCGACGCCAACCCGGGTGAAGATCTACGGGTCGATCGCCTGGCCGCACGGACGGTGATGAGTGAGCGCCATTTCTCGCGGCAATTCACTGCCGAAGTCGGCACCTCGCCAGCTCGCTATGTCGAGCGGGCGCGAATCGAGGCCGCTCGTCGTGCGCTGGAAGTAACCACCGACACCGTCGAGACCGTCGCCAGCCGCTGCGGCTTCGGTGCAGCTGAAACCCTGCGTCGTAGCTTTCACCGCCACCTCGGCGTCAGTCCCGACGCCTACCGCCAGCGCTTCCGCGCTCCAACCTGAAAGCTGAGCTGAACCACTATGCAAGTTGCTATCGTCCTATTCCCAAAGATGACCGCGCTCGATGCCATCGGTCCATATGAGGTGCTGCAACGCATCCCGTCCATCGATATCACCTTCGTTGGCCACCGCCGCGGCGAGATCCGTACCGAAAACGGCATGCTTGGCCTCAGCGTCGACGCCACCTTCGATGAGCTCGCCAATCCGGATGTGATCGTCATCCCCGGTGGCGTCGGCAGCCGCCCACTGACCACGGACGACGTGGTTCTCGACTGGATTCGAGCGGCCCATCCAACGACTCGCTTTACCACCTCGGTGTGCACCGGATCGTTGGTGTTGGCCGCTGCTGGATTGCTCGACGGGCTCAGCGCGACAACCCATTGGGCCTGTTACCGCGAGCTGGAAGACCTCGGAGCGCGCCCGACGAGCGAACGGGTCGTCGAACATCTCGAACAGCGGATCATCACTGCCGCCGGTGTCTCTAGCGGCATCGATATGGCCTTGCGGCTCGCTGAACTGTTGGTCGATACCACCGCGGCACAAGCCGCCCAGCTGATGATCGAGTA
Source organism: uncultured Acidimicrobiaceae bacterium (assembly GCA_963732585.1). Taxonomy (GTDB): domain Bacteria; phylum Actinomycetota; class Acidimicrobiia; order Acidimicrobiales; family Ilumatobacteraceae; genus WLMZ01. The sequence continues at coordinate 66,530 of CAVSZY010000003.1, forward strand.
CGACCCGCAGCCGCCATTCACCTGCGGATCGCTGGCCGCCAGCCCGCAACATGTCGTCGAGCGGGTCATCGAATATGCACAGCTTCGCGAATAGCGAGAACCTGTCGGGTCAGGTCTTACTAGCGGGTGGCCTGACCGTCCAACCACGACGTTGTAACTCCTCGGCGAGCACCTCCGGCGGGAAACCGCGAACGATGAACGACTGCGCCGAAGCCACGGTCTCGGGCTCCTCGGTGACCGAGGCAAAGCCAGTGTCCTCGTCCTCGGCGGCGGTGAGTTTGTCGATCAGCGCCGAGGCTTCTTGTTTGGTGAACTTGCCGCGAACCTGGCGCGACGTCAGCTGGAACTCGAGGCGAGCATCGCGGAAGTCCCCAAAGCCTGCTTTGCGCAACAGCGCCTCGAGATAAGCGATCTGCTTGGTTGATGCCGGCGGACCCTGTGATGCGAAGCTCATGCCTCAGTGTGACGCAAAATCGGAGTTCGCGCATGGACGTAACGGCGATCGCGCCGACCACGTTGAGACTAAGGTCACAGGCAATGAGCATCATTCATCGCAGCCCGCAGCCCGATATCGAGATTCCCGAAACGGCGATCACTGCCTATGTCTTACGACGAGGCGACGAGCTCGCCGAGCGGGTGGCCATCCGGGATGTCTCTGGCGCCAGCTCCTACACCTTTGCCCAGCTCAATCAGGCAATTCACAGTCTCGCTGGCGGACTCGCGGCCCGCGGCGTCGGCCCCGGCCAGGTGATTGGCGTGATGGCGCCGAACATCCCCGAGTACGCCATCGTCTTTCACGGCGCAGCCGTCGCTGGAGCCGCGGTAACGACGATCAACCCGACCTACGGCGCCGACGAAGTTCGATTCCAGCTGATCGACGCCGGGGCGACGATGTTGGTGACGATCCCAATGTTCTTGGCGGTTGCGCAAGCAGCGATCGAGGGCACATCGGTAACCGAATTGGTGGTCATGGGCGAAGCCGATGGGGTCACCCCATTTCGCTCACTGTTCGGGGCTCCGATTGCGCAAGTCGCCGTCGACCTGACCCAGCACACGGTGGTGCTGCCGTATTCGTCGGGTACCACCGGTCTGCCTAAGGGAGTGATGCTCAGCCATCGAAACCTTGTGGCCAACATCGAACAGTGCCAGCACAGCCTGGTCTATAGCGACGACGAGGTAGCCCTCGCCGTCCTGCCGTTCTTCCACATCTATGGCATGCAGGTGTTGATGAATGGGTTGCTGGCCAACGGTGTCACGGTGGTGACGATGCCGCGCTTCGACATGGTCGAAGCGCTGCGCACCGTGCAAGATCTGCGCGTCACTCGCTTCTTCGCCGTGCCGCCGATGATTCTCGGGTTGGCCAAACTGCCGGTGGTTGCCGACTACGACCTATCGTCGCTAAAGATGGTGTTCTCCGGCGCAGCGCCGCTCGGGGCCGAACTGGCAGAAGAGGCGGCCGCCCGAATCGGCTGCGAAGTGGTCCAGGGTTATGGCATGACCGAGCTCGCCCCCGTCAGTCATTGCACACCGACGGGCGATTACCGCCCCGGCACCAGCGGGGTGACCATCTCCAATACCGAAGCTCGTCTCGTCGATCCGGACACCGGCGAAGATCGTGGTGTCGGCGAGCGCGGTGAGTTGTGGGTTCGTGGCCCGCAGGTGATGCTCGGCTATCTGAACAATCCCGCCGCCACCGAGGCGACCATCGATGCCGACGGCTGGTTACATACCGGCGACATCGGCGTCATCGACGAGCACCATCACCTGACGATCGTCGATCGCCTCAAGGAACTGATCAAATTCAAGGGGTTCCAGGTGCCGCCCGCCGAGCTCGAAGCGCTGCTCATCACCCATCCTGGCGTAGCCGATGTCGCCGTCATCGGGGTGCCCGACGACGAAGCCGGCGAAGTTCCCAAGGCCTTCATCGTCGTGCGCCCTGGTCACACCGTGACGCTCGAAGACCTGCAGGCGCTCATCAGCCATCACATGGCCAGCTACAAGCAGGTGCGCCAAATGGAGATCATCGAGGCGATTCCCAAGAGTGCCTCCGGCAAGATCCTGCGCCGCGAACTGCGTCGCTAGATCTCCTCACTCGCCGCCGGTGAGCAAGCGGTACCCGAGCCCGGCCTCGGTGATGATGTGCTTTGGCCGCGACGGATCGGCCTCAAGTTTGTGGCGCAGGTGGGTCATATGGACACGCAGGTAGTTGGTTTCGGATTCATATTCCGGACCCCACACCGCCTTCAGCAAGCGCTTTTGAGACACCAGTTGCCCGACAGCACCTGCGAGGTGGGCGATCAATCCCCATTCGATTGGAGTGAGGTGAACCACGTCGCCGCTGTGCAGCGTGACGTGTTGGGCGCCGAGATCGACCACGAAATTGCCGGTCTCGACGACGTTCGGGCGATCGACGGCTACCGATCGCAGCGCCGCTCGAACTCTGGCCATCAACTCGGCAACGCCGAACGGTTTGGTCAGGTAATCGTTGGCGCCCTCGTCGAGTGCGTTGACCTTGTCGACCTCGGCGCCGCGAGCTGAGAGGACAAGAATCGGCATCGTCGACCATGCCCGCAGACGGGTGATCACCGTCATGCCATCGATTCCGGGGAGACCAAGATCGAGCAGCACGAGGTCCGGAAGGCAACGCCCGGCGATCTGCAGGGCATCTTCGCCGTTGCCGGTGACGTCGACGGCGAACCCGCGCGCCGAGAGGTTCATTTCCAAGGTACGCCGCAGATGCAGATCGTCTTCGACCACCAGGATCCGGCTCATACCACTGCCTCCAATTCCAGCACTATGGTCGCGCCTCCGCCGCCGGTTTCCTCGATCCGCAGACCAACACCCATCGCTGCACAGAATCCGGCGCAGATCGACAGGCCGAGCCCGACGCCAGCGGCCGTCGAACGATCGCCGTAACGCTGGAAGGGGAGCAGGACCGACTGGTGACGGTCTACCGGGATCCCCGGGCCGTGATCAACGACTCGCAACAGGACTGGGCCGTCAGTGGCGACCGCGGCGATCTCGATGGGGTGTTCTTGGTCGGCGGCGAGGGCGTTGGCCAACAGGTTGGCGATCACCCGTTCCAACAACGCCTGGTCGGCGCGGCCCATCACCGCCACCGACGGGTGGACCTCGATCCGAGGTCGGTCCGCCGCCGCCAGCGAGGCGATGGCTGCATGCACTGCATGGTCGACGTGGATTGGCTGCGGATCGGCCTGCACGACTCCGGCTTGTAGACGCCCGGCGTCGAGCAGGTTCTCGACGATCAGAATCAGCCGGTCGATTTCGCCGTCGGCGGTGGCGATCAGCTCTTCTTGGGCGAGGGCATCCCAGGATACGTCGGTGGAGAGCAGGCTCGATGTCGCGATCTTCGCTGTCGCCAGCGGAGTGCGCAGATCGTGCGAGACGGCGCGCAGCAGTGCTGAACGCAACTCGTTGGTTGCCCGTAACTGCTCGGCTTTGGCTGCCTGGTTGGCGAGCTCACGCGTGCGCATCGCTCCGATCATCTGGTCGCCAAAGGCGCGGGTCAACAGCCGAGCGTCGTCGTCGATCCGGGCACCGACGACGACGAGCGTCGAACCATCCGTGAGCGCAACGCGTTCCGCGTTGGCTGCCGGTAGGTCGTCGCCCTCGGCCAGCAACGACACCCGCTGGGCTCCAATGGCGTGGGCGAGTTGTTCCAGCAAGGCGGCGACAGGATCGCTTTCGGCCAGTACGGTGCCCGAGGCGCGGGCCAGCAACGTTGCTTGCGTGCGGAGTTTCAGCGCCTGTTGGGTTCGCCGGCTCGCCGTGCTGACCAAGGATGCGACCAGACCAGACACGGCCAAGAAGATGATCAATTCCGTGACGCTCTCGGCGTCGGCGACGTTGAGGGTGTGCAACGGTTCCGTGAAGTACCAGTTGACCAACAGGAATGCCGCTGCGGCGGCGACGATGCCCACCGTTGGCCCCCCGAGTCCGGCCAGCACGACCACCGCGGTGAGATACAACAAGAAGACCATCGCCTGACTCAGGCGGTCGCGATACAAGGTCAACAGGCGGGTGATCAGCGGCAGCGCCGCAGCTGCGAGCACAAACCCGCCAACCTGGCGTCGGGCACTCAGCCCGCTGGCGAGCACGACCGGCTCGCTGTGGCGAAACCCTCGCGACGGCGCGCCGGTAACGACGTGCAGGGCGATTCCGATGTCGAGCAGCGCCTCGGCCCGCGCCGCCACCGACCGACGTGGCCAGCGCGTGGCCGACGAGCCGAGCACGACGACACCCGCTTGCTCAGTGTTGGCGAACGCTGCCAGGGCGTGCGCAGCGTCGTCGCCGAGCACCTCGTGATACGAGCCGCCGACCTCTGCGAGACGAGCGGCGTGCCGGCGTAAGACGGGTTCTGACGATGCTCGAAGACCAGCCGTTCCGGCGACGGCAACGCCGCGCACGGGTACCTGCAGTTGCGCCGCCAGCAGGATTCCCGCCTCGAGCACGCTCTCTGAGCCGTCGGCTCCGGTGAGGCCGATGACCACGGAGCGCGTCGAACGGGTTGGCGTCGGTGCTGTGACGTGCTGCACTGGGGGAAGTCTCGCTAAGAACGCGCTAAAACGGGCCATCGGTCGCCAGAAATGTCGTTCAATCCGGCGCATGAGCAACAACCTGATGAATCGTAAATCGGGGATGACGAGCACCGCTCGCCACACGGTCGGCTTGCTGGCACCGTTGCCGGTGCTTGCGTTTTCGCTGGCCTTTGACTGGTCGAACTGGGTGGTCATCATCCTGTTGGCCGTCGTCGTCGCCATGTGTGGCGAATGGTTGGGCATTCGCATCGGCGTGCTTTCAGCGACGATCGCAACGGCCGGATGGGCACTCGTCGACAACGTGCACGCAGCCGACGGGAAAGAGGGCAACGGCGGCCGCGAGCTGCTGGTGATGGCACTGCTGATCGTCGTCGGTGCCGTCTTCGGCACTGACGATCCACCGGACCGCCCGCGCATCGAGCGGACTCACTCGCTCACCGAAGACAACACCGACAACAAGGAGCCTCGCTCGTGAACATCAAACGCGTCTTCATCGGTAAGCCGCTGGGAATCGGCGAGGAGGAACATCAGCGGCTGAAGAAGCGCATCGCCCTTCCGGTGTTCGCCAGCGATGCAATTTCATCGACGGCCTATGCCACCGACGAAATTCTGCTGGTGCTCTTGGCAGGCATGGGCGGCATCGGCATCGGTGCGGCTGCCTGGTCGAAGCTCGTTCCGTTGGCCATCGTCGTCTGCGTGCTGTTGTTCATCGTCGTGCTCAGCTATCGCCAGACCATTCACGCCTATCCGTCCGGCGGTGGCTCTTATATCGTCTCCAAGACCAACCTCGGTACGGTGCCATCGTTGATCGCCGGGGCTTCGTTGCTGGTCGACTACATCCTCACCGTTGCCGTTTCGGTGGCCGCTGGTGTATTGGCGATCACCTCGGCGGTGCCCTCGTGGCAAGACCATCGCGTCGCCATTTGTCTGTTGATGATCCTGCTCATGATGCTCGCCAACCTGCGCGGTCTGAAGGAATCCGGCTCGCTGTTCGCCCCGCCGACCTACGTCTACATCGTTATGTTGTTCCTGCTGATTGTCGTCGGGCTGTACAAGGTGTTCGTCAAGGATCTCGGTCCGATCGACATCGACGCGCTCATCGCTTCCGGCGATCTCAGCGAGGAGGCCAGGCAGCTCTCCGAGGGCACCAAGGCAATGGGCCTGATGCTCTTACTGCGGGCCTTCGCCTCCGGCGCAGTTGCGCTGTCTGGTGTCGAGGCGGTGTCCAACGGGGTGCCGGCCTTTCGAAAGCCGGAGTCGAGGAATGCGGCGATGACGATCACCGTCATGGGAGTCGTCCTCGGTTCAGGCTTCCTCGGAATCTCAATTCTGGCTTCGCACGTCAAGCCGTTCCGCGGCGAATTCGATCCAACCGGCATTGCGATGATGGCCCGTCACGTCTACGGCGGCACGGGCACCTTGTTCTGGATCACGCAGATCGCCACGTTTTCCATCCTCATCCTCGCGGCCAACACGGCCTACGCCGACTTCCCCCGACTGGCCTCGATCATTGGCCGCGACGGATTCCTGCCTCGCCAATTCGCCAACCGCGGCGACCGCCTTGTGTTCTCCAACGGCATCATCTTTCTCTCGGCCATTGCTGGGCTGTTGATCGTCGCCTTCGACGGCAACGTCTCCAAGTTGATTCCGCTGTACGCCTTCGGCGTGTTCACCGGGTTCACCTTGTCGCAGGCGGGCATGGTCAAGCACCATCTCCGTCTGCGTGAACCAAACTGGCGCCCGAGCATGGCGATCAATGCTCTCGGTTCGCTGACCACGGGTGTCGTCGCCGCTGTCGTGGTCATCGCCAAATTCAAGCAGGGCGCCTGGCTTCCGGCGGTAATCATTCCCTCGCTCGTGCTGCTGTTCATGAAGATCCACAAGCACTACAAGCGACTCGGGAACACGCTGCGGATCACGCCGGACCACCGCGTCGAGGCCCGCACGAACACGATGGTCGTGCTCGTCGGTGGCGTCCACAAGGGCGTGATCGGCGCGCTCGAATACGCCAAGTCGCTCGGTGCCTCAGAGTTGCAGGCGGTGCACTTCTGCGAATCGGAGGCTCATGCCGAGGAGATTCGTCGGCAATGGGCGGCGCACCACATCGACGTCGACCTCGACATCGTGATGGACGAGTATCGCAATCTGACCGGTTCTGTGTTGGCCTACATCGACGAGGTCGATGCCCGGTTCGCCAACGACCGGATCACGATCATCATCCCCGAGTTCGTCGTCAGCCGCTGGTGGGAGCATCTGCTGCACAACCAGGCGGCGTTGTTTTTGAAGGGCAAGTTGCTCTTCAAAGAGCACGTGGTCGTCGTCTCTGTGCCCTACCAGGTGTCCGGCGTCGTCGCTTCCGGACCCACAAATGCACCGGAGCCTGACGCCGTCCAGGTGTGATCTCGCTAGTGTCGGGCCAATGAAAGCGTTCGAGGTCAACGTCGCCTTCACGATCGACGGACACGCCTACCAGTTCGACACCTGGTCAGATATCTCGGCGCTGTTCGCCATTCGCTACCTTGCCAAACACCCTGCGCCGCGCCGCGGTTGCGAGGTCGGGCAGTGCGGCAGTTGCGAGTCGTTGGTCGACGGCCGACTGTTACGTCTGTGCCAATTGGCATCCACCGACCTCGGCGGCACCGAGATCGTCACTGGAGCAACCCATGTCTGAAGCACGACTCGCCGTCGTCGTCGGAGCGACCGGCGCCATGGGGGCGGCGATGACGCAGCGGCTGTTGGCCAACGGTCTGCGTGTGGTGGCGGTGGCTCGCAACGCCGATTTGCTCGCCGAGTTGGCGGTCGACGAGCGGATCATTCCTGTGGCGACCGACATCGGTGACAACGCCTCTATCGCCGCGATCGGCACCGTTGTCGACGAGCCTGTGCGCATGGCGTTGTTCGCCGCCGGGTTACCGGTGCGCGGCTCGGCGGAAACGATCGATCCCGACCTGTTCGGTGTCGGCGCGAACATCAAGATCGGTGGCATGGCCCGTTTGGTGCAAGCGGTGCGACCCCGGTTGCAGCGTGGCTCACGCGTCGTTGCCGTCGCCGGCTCCCTCGGCTTGGAGCCAACGGCGCAGGAGGCAGGTCCTGGCGCGATCAACGCCGGGTTGTTCAACCTGATGCGGCAGTACAGCTTGCTGTTCGGTCCGTTGGGGATCACCACCCACACCATTTCCCCCGGACCGGCGGACTCGCCTCGACTGCGACGCATCGCTGCTGCCGTCGCCGAGGAGCGCGGCGTCGATGTTGAAGCGGTGTGGGTCGAATACGAGCAACGCAACAGTCTCGGCCGATTGCCGACGATCGACGAAATCGCCTGGTCGATCGATGTGTTGCTCTCTCCGCACGCCGACCTCATGCACGGCTCGGTGCTCAAACTCGACGGCGGTGCCAGCCGCGGGATCGGCTAAACCATTCTGTAATCCTGAGACGTCGAATGTGTACGCCTGGGAATTACAGAACGGCCGACTTCGACCCGTAGGCTGACCGTCAGTGAAAGCCAGTGCCCTGCCGGGCGCCGTGGCTGAGCTTGCTGCCTCTCAACACGGTGCATTCCGGCGACGTCAGGCTTCCGATCTGGGACTCGGATCCCACGCAATCGCTCGCATGGTGGAGCGCGGGTACCTCACCAAGGCCCGTCCCGAGGTGTTCGTCATCAACGGGTCGCCGCCAACCTGGCGCCAACAATTGATGATCGCCACCCTGACCCGCGACGGCCTGCCGCTGGCCGTCGGTAAAAGCGCGGCCCGGTTGCATGGCCTCGATGGATGCCGCTTCGACGCGTTACAGATTGCGGTGCCTCGAGGCGCTCGTCGCCTGGCCGACGTCGAGGTATTTCAGACGTTGGTCAGCTATGCCCCGATGGACGTGGTGACGATCGACGGTATCCGCTGCTCGGGTCTGGCTCGAACGGTCGTCGATCTCGCCTGGCTCGACCCTGGCCGTTATGTGCGAGCCGTCGATGACTTCGAGCGGCGCGGGTGCAGCCTGAGTTGGCTCGAACAGACCGCTCGCCGACTGCGTGCCCGAGGGCGCGAAGGGTCCGGCCTGGTCGCCGCCGACTTGGCGCAGCGCGCGGGCGGTGGACAGCGTGCCGGACTCCTGGTTCGAGCGCATGGTTGAAACCTGCCTGGTGACACACGGTTTGTCGGGGCTGCAACGCCAGCACGAGATCCGTGACGGCGCCGGCGCCTTCGTGGCTCGCGTCGACCTTGCGTTCCCAGCGGTCAAGCTCGCGGTCGAGGCGCATAGTCGGCAGTTCCACTTCGGGTCGCGGGCTGAAGCTTTCGATCAGCGGCGGGACAATCGGCTGGCGGCATTGGGGTGGGAGGTGATCTACGTCGGCTGGCAGGCCGCGTCGACCACACCTGGCGCGGTGGCCAAGATCATCCACGAAATAGTGCGGGCCCACGCCATTCTGTAATTCTGAGACGTCGAATGTGTACGCCTGGGTATTACAGAACTGCCGACGAGGCCGTCGGTCATCGTTCCATTCAGGGGAACGCAGTCGTTTACTGAGATGCGGCCGTCTACCAAGATGTGGCCATGGCAATTTTCCGTTTAGGTCACGTCGAGGTGCGCACGCCCGATCTCGAACTGTGCACTGCGTACTACACCGAGGTGCTCGGCCTTCGCGAGGTCGCTCGTCAGGACAACCGCGTCTATCTCAAGGGATGGGACGAGCAGGATCATCACTCGGTGATCCTCACCGGGGCTAACCGCTACGGCATCGAGCACCTGGCCTTCAAGACCGAAAGCATCGACGACCTCGAGGGCTACGAGACGGTGCTGGAACGTTACGGCTGTTCGGTTGAGCGCTTGCCAGCAGGCTCTCGCCTGGCGATGGGTGATGCGATCCGCTTCGACAGCCCGACCGGGCACATTATGGAGATCTACGCCCAGAAGGACAAGGTGGGCAACGGCTTGCCCTACGTCAACCCGGGGATGATGCCGATGGACCTGGTCGGCATCGCCCCACCACGGCTCGATCACACCTTGTTGACGACGGAGAACGTGCCCGACGCGGCGCACTTCATGAGCGAAGCGCTGGGGTTCCGCCTGACGGAGCAGTTGGTCAGTAACGAAGGGCACCAACTGGTCGTCTTCTTCGAGCGCTCCCGTCAACCACACGACATCGCCTTCACCCGTGGGGCCAACGGTGGCCTGCATCACTTCGCTTTCTGGCTCGACAGCTGGGCCGAGATCGGCCGCGCCGCCGACATCTTGCGGATGAACGGCGTCGACATCGACATCGGACCGACCCGCCACGGCATCACCCGCGGCCACACGATCTACTTCTTCGATCCGGTGGGTAACCGCAACGAGGTATTCACCGGCGGCTACCGCACCGACACCGATTGGACCCCGATCACCTGGACGGAGGATCAGTTCGGCAAGGCGTTGTTCTATTACGAGAACCGAGTCGTCGACTCCTTCGTCTCCATCTATACATGAGCAGCCGATGAGCAACATCACCCGTGACGACGCGCCGATGTACCTGGCGCGCTACCAACAGCGCCGTGCCGAGCCGGTTGTCGAAGCCGATCTGGCAGGGCCCACGGAGCCCGAGTTTGTCGCCAGGGCAAGGGTCAGAGCGACGCGCCGTGCGCTGGAAGAGATGGAGCGCGACAGCGGCCCGCCAGGGCGCACCGAGGCCTTCGCCAACGAGACGGTGGCGCCCAGGGAGCTGCAATATCCGGAGTCGTTCCGCCACCGCGTGGCCACATCGATCGACGTTCGCCTGATCCGCCACGGGCAAACCCAGGGCTACATCTCCGACGGCGCGTTGACCCCGCTCGGGCGCTGGCAGGCTCATCGCAAGGGTGCTGACCTGGCCAAGGGCTTGAAGGAGGGAATGACGGTCAAGTTCCCTCATGCCCCGACGGCGAGGGCTAAGGAGACAGCCGAGGGTGTCCGCGGGGGAGTGCTCTCCTCGCTGAGCCGCTACGGGATCGGAGGCGTCGTCGTCGAAGATCCGCAACCGGATCCGTTGTTCGACAACTTCCAGGTGTATGTCGACGGCAAGGAGATGGACGTCACTGCGGCGTTCCTCGAGTTCGCCAACGCCCGCGAGGGCTACAACCGTTCCGGGTCCGGCGATCGGCCGGGTTGGATGGTGGAGATCGATCGCTTCTTTCGTGTCGAGCAGGGCGGCGGTGATCCGATCACCCATTGGCTGACTCAGCCGATGCAGTATTTCGAGCCGTCGGCGTTGGTGGTGCGGCGATATTGGAAGGGCGTGACCCGCTTGGTGGAGTCGGCCGATGCCAATACCAAGTTTTACGTCTGTGCGCACTCTGGGCCGATTCGGGCGGTGGCAACGAGCGCTGTCGGCCACGATCCAGGTGAGCCGCACAACACCGAAGACGTGCGCATCAAGGTCTACGACGACCTTGAGCATGCCGTGGTCACCTACCGCGGCCGTGGAGTGGAGATCGAGATTCCGACCAGCGTGACGCCGAGTTGGTACGCATGAGCGTGCCGGTGATCGATGGTGGCGGGTTCGCTGGGCATGGTGAGCCGGCCGTACTGACGACAGTGACCGTCGACGGGATCGTCTATGAAATCAACGCCGACCCGACGATGGCCTCGCTGAAAGCAATCCGCGAGATCGCCGAGCACGTGCGCCCGAGGCGCGGCTGCCAAGAGGGGATCTGCGGCAAATGCGAGTCGACGGTCACCCTCGTTGGCGCTGAGCCCACGGCGACACGCTTGTGCATCACCCCGATCGCCGCCTTGCACGGTGCGACGGTGGTCACCCCAGCGCCACGTAAGAGCATCTGGGGCTGAGATCGGCAGATTCCCAGGGCGCCTTTGAGACTTATTCCGTGCTCACCCGCCTTCCTGGCGAGAGTCGGCTGCAACCGGGCGACGCAGACGCGCTCATAGCTGCCAGTTTCGATCGCATCGTCGGGTTGTCGATGGCCCCGCCAGAGGCGATCAGGCTGCTCGGCGAGGCGGGAGTTGCTGCGGGGGCGACCTACGATGCTCTCGTGGCGCTCGCCAGCATCGAACACAATCTGCCATTGCTGACACGCGATCAACGAGCGTTACCGACCTACGCGGCGATCGGCGTCCAAGTGGCGCTGATCGGCTTCAGTCGATGACGTTCAGCCGTAGCTCTGGGCGATCGGGCGCAGCCACGGCCGACGTTGGCCAGCCGAGGTAGATCAGCGCGGTGACGTGTGTGCCCGGCTCGAAGCTGGACAGCTCGGCGACGACATCGTTGGCTCCTTTGGGGCACGAACCCCAGTAGGTCGCCAAGCCGGCTTCGGTTGCCCCAAGCAGAATGTTCTGGATACCAGCGGCGACGGCATCACGGTTCTCGGCGCTGCGCAACGGCGAGTCGCCCGGCGCTGAGCCGACAATCAGGGTAAGCGGCGTTCGCAGATACTTGGTCTTGGCCTTCTCGACCTTCTCCGCCGGATCGCCATTGGCAGCCATCGCCGCCGAAATCAGCTCCCCAAGCCGGGCCCGACCGTCGCCCTCGGCAACCGCGAAGCGCCACGGCCAGGTGCGCTTGTGGTTCGGTGCCCACTGCGCCAGCTCGCAGAGCGAGCGCACAAGTTGGCGCTCGACAGCGCGATCGCGTTCGACAAGCATGCTTGTGCGACGGGTGACGATCAGGTCTCTCAGCGAAGTCGAGGGCAAGGTTTCCACCTGTTCATCTTAGGTTTGCGCCGACCATCCGCAGCCGCACTATCGTTCCACAAGCTGGAACGCAGACCTTGATGCTTGGCTGTGTCCGATGCCACAGTGGCGTTCATAGCGCAGGGGTGCCCTGCTGTCACTTGGGAGTTACAGAATGTCGTTCGACGGTGAAGCATTTGTTGAAGAAATGCGCCAGGAGCTGATCGCTTCCGGCCGCACACTTGATCAAGCCGATTGGATCAAGCGCGTCGAGCAAGGCGAAGCCACACCGCAAGAACTCGTCGGCTGGGCCCGCCAACACTACTGGGGCGTCACCTATCACACCCGCCGTTTCCTCTCCATCTGGCTCGGCCGCATCCCCTACGAAATGACCGAAAGCGTCATTGAGAACGTCGGCGAAGAGGTGCTCGGCATCCAGTCCAAGAGCGGCCACGGCCACCTCCACTGGCTGTTCGAGTTCACCCGGGCGCTCGGCGCGCCCGACGAGGTGATCACCGAAGCCACCCCCAACGTGGCCGCGGTGCTCAGCGAAAGCTTCCTGTTCAACCTGGCCCACCAACGGCCGTGGTACGAGTTCCAGTTCGGTGGCAGCCTGGGCATCGAGAACCAGATCCCGGCGGCCTACACCCGGGCGGTCAATGGCTTCAAGCACCACTACGGGCACATCCTGCAGCCCGACGATTACGCCTTCCACACCATTCACATTTCCGTCGATGAGGACCATGGCGGCGGCGTTGGCGAGTTCGCCGAGCGTTACCTCGACACCAACGAGAAGCGCCGCTCGGCCCGGGGCGCCTTCTTCGCCGGGGCCGAGGCCACCCGCCGCTGTTGGGACGCCTACGAAGGTGCCTCCTGGTGAGTAACCCGCTGTCGATCTTCTTCGACCGTACACAGCCGATGATCACGCCATCGTCGGCGGCAAGTGCGCCAGCTTGGGGGCGATGACCGCCATTGGTCTGCCGGTCCCCACGGGCTTTGCCGTCACCACCCACGCCTACGACGATTCGATGAACCGTGACGGTGTCGGCCCGGTGATCCACGCCCTGCTCGACGAACTCGACGTCAGCGACATTGCGGCGCTGATCGCCGCTGGCGCCGCGTGTCGCCGAACGGTGCTCGATGCCGGGCCGTCCCACGTTGCCGAAGAAGCCATCCGCAGCGGGTACCGCCAGCTGTGCGAGCAGACCGGCATCGCCGACGTGCCCGTCGCTGTGCGCTCCAGTGCCACCGCCGAAGATCAACCCGACGCCTCCTTCGCCGGCCAGCAGGACACCTACCTGTGGATCCGCACCGAGGACGAGGTCGTCTTCCACGTCGTCAAGTGCTGGGCCAGCATGTTCTCCGATCGGGCGATCTCCTATCGCCACGAGAACGGCTATCCGCACGCCGACGTCTCGATGAGTGTCGCCGTCCAACAGATGGTGCTGCCCAAGGCCGCAGGCGTGGCCTTCACCCTCAATCCGATCAACGGCGACCGATCGACGATCGTCATCGACTCGGCCTTCGGGCTTGGCGAATCCGTGGTCTCCGGCCTGGTAACACCCGATAATTACATGGTCGACAAGGTGGTCTTCGAGATCACCAAACGCATCGTGTCGGCCAAGGAGATGGAGTGCTGCCTAGCCGACGACCACGTCGTGCATCGCACCCTCGAGGCAGAGCGTTCAACCATGCCAAGCCTCAGCGATGCGGAAATCAAAGCGGTTGCCCGTCTCGCTCGCCAGGCCGAGAAACACTTCGGTCGCCCACAAGACATCGAGTGGGCGGTCACCATCGATGACGCTGGGGAGAGCGTCATTCACCTGTTGCAGAGCCGGCCGGAAACCGTGTGGAGCAACAAACCCCGCCAAGTCAGCCAGGGCGTGCTCTCGGCTGTCGACGGCGTCGTCAACAACCTGCTCCGCCCGGTGCAGGTCGCGACAAGTCCTTCAACAAGTAAGTAATAACAACAACACACGATCCATTTGGGGGGATCAACATCATGGCCGACCGTTTCGATAGCCCGTTCTCAATCTCGACGCCCCCAGGCGCCGAGGGGTGGGAACAGATGTACTCGTACCACATGACCTTTAGCGAGGCTCGCAAGGATTACGAGGACTCGATGTTCTGGATACGTGATGCGATCCACATGCCGACCGTGATGCCGCCCTTCGACATCAGCCTCGTCGAGTACGCCTTTGCCTCGCTTGGTGCGTATAACAGCCGTCACTACATCGTGCCTCCGGCCAACGGCATCGATATTCGCATTCTCAACGGATGGTTCTACCTCTCGCCGGTCGGTGTTGCCGATCCGGAGGCAATCGGTGCTCGTGTCGAGCACTTCATGGAGCGCGCCGGGCACTACTTCATGAATTGGGATGCGATCGAAGCGGAGTGGATCGACAAGGCCAAGGTGGTCATCGCCAAGATCGAGGCGCTGGAGTTCGCCCCGTTGCCCGACATGGTCGCCATCGAGATCGTCACCGGCCACGTCGGGCGCTCCAACGTGTACGACCTGCAGCACGCCTACCACGAACTGGTCGACCTTTCCCTCGAGCTGTGGCAACTGCACTTCGAGATGCTCAACCTCGGCTACGCCGCCTATCTCGACTACTTCGGGTTCTGCAAGCAGGTCTTCCCGAGCATCCCCGACCTGTCGATCGCCAAGATGGTCGCCGGCATCGAAGTCGACCTGTTCCGACCCGACGAAGAGCTGCGTCGTTTGGCACGGCTCGCCGTTGAGAGCGGGCTCGGTGATGCTCTGTGCGAGGGCAGCGTCGACGAGGCCGTGGCCTCATTGAAGGGCATGCCCGGCGGCGAACACTGGATAGAGGAATACGCCAAGGCTCAATACCCGTGGTTCAACTATTCGGCTGGCACCGGTTTCTATCACTCCGATCCGGTGTGGAACCAGCGCTTGGACATTCCCTTCTCGTTCATGCGCAGCTACATCCGCAAACTGCAGGCTGGCGAAGAGATCGACACACCTGTGGAAGCGGTCATCGCCGAGCGTGATCGTGTCGCCGGCGAATACATCGACCTGCTCGATGGCGACGACAAGGCCAACTTCGAAGCCAAGCTCGGGCTGAGCCGCACCGTGTTCCATTACGTCGAGAATCACAACTTCTACGTCGAACACTGGGGCATCAGCGTCATGTGGAGCAAGATGCGCGAGCTCTCTAACCTGTTCGTCAAGGAGGGATTCTGGAGCGACCCGGACGATATTTTCATGCTCAAGCGCGATGAGATTCCGACGGCGATCAGCGACATGACCTTCGCCTGGGCGGCCGGCGTCGACCCCCGCGGTCCGTCGTATTGGCCTGCGATCGTCGCCAAGCGTCGTGAAATTATGGCCGCATGCCAGGCGTGGGATGCCCCACCTGCGCTCGGTGTTCCGCCGGAAGTGGTCACCGAACCATTCACGATCATGCTCTGGGGCGTTACCAGCGAATCGATCCAGAAGTGGCTCGGCGGGATGAGCGAAGACGGTGGGCTCAGTGGCTTCGCGGCCTCGCCGGGCGTCGTCGAAGGCATCGCCCGGGTGTTGACCAACGCCGATCAGCTCGCTGAGCTGCAGGATGGTGAGATCCTCGTCGCCCCGGTGACGGCGCCATCATGGGCCCCGGTGTTCCGCCGCATTGCTGCGACCGTCACCGACTCGGGTGGGATGATGAGCCATGCCGCCATCGTCTGTCGTGAATATGGATTGCCTGCCGTCACCGGCACCGCCTTTGCCACCAAGGCGATCAAGACGGGTATGCGGGTGCGCGTCGATGGCGACAACGGCACGTGCACCATCCTTGACTAGCGCACCTGCGGCTGGTCGCTCACGAGGTGCCGCTCAGGCCGCCAAGGTCGGCCGAGCGTGAGCGACCAGCTGTCCACCGTTGCCAAGACGCTGCGTGTGCTCGAGGCCTTCAGCTACGCCGAGCCTGTGCTCGGGGTCTCGGAACTGGCGCGCAAATTGGGGATGGGTAAGAGCAGCGTGCATCGCGCCCTGAGCACGCTGTTGGCCAATGGCTATGTTGCCAAAACTGCGGATGACCGCTATCGCCTCGGCCTCAAGCTGCACGAAATGGGCCAACTTGTGGTCTCCGGGCTGCGCCTCCACGAGGTGGGCCACGATGCCCTCGATCGGCTGCGCCAACAGACCAGCGAATCGGTGCACCTTGCGGTGCTCGATGGTGCCGACGTCGTCTACATCGACCGCATCGAAACGGCCGGGTCGACGCGCCTGTTCTCCCGGGTCGGCCGTCGCCAGCCAGCGCACGTCACCTCCTCTGGCAAATGCTTGCTTGCTTTCGGTTCCTCGACCGCGGTCGAAACGGTGTTTGCTGCCGGTTTGGCGCGGCGCACGGCGCGCACCGTGGTCACGCCGAACGTCTTTCTCGAGGTTCTGGCAAAGGTTCGCCAGGAGGGCTACGCGATCAGCGTCGAGGAGAACCAAAACGGACTCAGCAGCGTCGGTGCGCCGGTGTTCGGCCGTGATGGAACCTGTATCGCTGCTGTGTCGCTCGTCGCTGCGGCGATGACGTTGCGTGCCGAACAGCAGGCCCGCTATGTGCGCCTCGTGCGCCGCTGCGCCGTCGAGATCTCCGAAGCCATGGGCTTTGGCGTCCGAATCAAACGAGGACCGGTGACGTGAGTACATCAAACGAGTTGTTGTTGCTCGACTTCGGCGGGGTGGTGTTGAAGACCAACTTCGAGCTTCGCCACCTGGCCGAGCCGGGGCTTGGCCCCTTGCCGTGGCAGGGCCCATTCGACCCCGACAACGATCCCGAATGGTGCAGCTTCCAACGCGGCGAAATTACCGAGCGCCAGTTCTGGGCCGATCGAGCCGCGCTCTACGGGCTGGACACCAAGGGCTTGATGCGCCATTTCTACGAGCCGAGCGGAAACCATCTTGTGCGCCCGGAGATGGTTACCTTGATCGAGCGCCACAAAGCCGACGGGGGCATCGTCGGCATGCTGACCAACGACTTGCGCGACTTCCATGGCGCGCAATGGATGGAGGCGATCAGCGTCATTGCCGAGTTCGACTTCATCGTCGACGGGTCGGTGACCAAGGTGCTCAAGCCCCACCCACAGGCCTTCCAGTTCGCGCTCCAGGAATTTGGCGATCCCGACCCGGACTCGGTGGTCTTCGTCGATGACCAGCCGGTCAATCTCGCCGGCGGCGCAGCCGTTGGGCTCACCTGCGTGCAGTTCTTGCCGACCGATGTCGGCGGTTCGATCGAGCGAATCGAGGTGGCGCTGGCGGCGACGAACGGCCGATAGCACCCTGATATCGGGTACTTCGGCCCTACGCAGGTCCGCTCAATCGGCGCATGATGCCTGCATGAGTGACAACGAGATGCACGCAGCACCCGGAACGATCGTCGTCGGCGTCGACGGATCGGCTCCTTCCTTCAATGCACTTCGGTGGGCGACTCATCTGGCCAAACGTCGGTCGATGCCAATCAAGGCCATCGCCACCTACTCGTTTCCCGTGTTCGGTGTGCCCGGTTCGGCGGCCTTCCCCAACGCCATCGATACCAGCCTGTACGAGGAGGGGGCCCGCGGCGTCGTCGGGCGCGCCTTGGCCATCGTCGAGGAGATCGATCCATCGGTCGTCGTCGATGGTGCCGTCGAGGTTGCCCACGCCGCCGAGGCGATCGCCAACGAGGCGGCCGACGGTGATCTCATCGTGCTCGGATCGAGCGGCTACAGCAGGGCACTCGTCGGTCTCATCGGTTCGACTGCTACAGGAGTCGTGCACCGATCCAAGGTTCCAGTCGTGGTCGTGCCGGCGGGCAGCGATCCCGAAACCCGCCACGGCAAGGTCGTCGTCGGGGTCGATAACTCCAGCGGTTCAGAAAAGGCGCTGCATTGGGCGTATGCCGAGGCTGAGGCGATCGGCGCTCGGCTCGTCGTGCTCCACGCCTGGACCTACCCCTATGGGGCGACGATGATGGGCATGCCGCCGCCTCATCCGCAGATGAAGCGCGACGCCGAAGAAGCGTTATCCGCAAGTCTTGAGGCCTTGGGCGATGAGTACATGACCGGAGCCGTACCGATCGAGCCGAAGCTCGTCGAGGAGGCGACCGCGACCGCGCTGCTCGCTGAGGCGGTCGATGCCGACCTTCTCGTGCTCGGCTCTCACGGCCGTGGTGCGATTCGCTCGGCGCTGCTTGGCTCGGTCAGCCGCAGCGTGCTGCATCATCTGGTGTGCCCAACGGCGGTGATACACATCGACCGCGAACCCAAACACGACTGATCTCCTGCGGCCCGGCGAGTCGGATGATCTTTTCGAAGATCCGCTGCTCATCGTCGATCTGAGGCCAACAACGCAGCGCCGAACCCGCTCGGTCGAGGTCGATCACGAGCGCATCGAACTGTCGGCCAACGGCGATCAGGCCGACCGGTATATCGAGCGCCGTGGCACCGGCGACGGTGGCCATCCACAACGCCGTGGTGGTGTCGATCGTCGATCCGGCGACGCCGCGCTCGTCGGCCGCCAGACGATTGTCGACGCCATCGGTGAGCAGCCGTGAAACGCTGGCGGCGATCAGGCTTTGGTGGAACAGTCCTGGATGCGAGCCGCCGGCGATGTCGGTACCGAGCCCGACCGTGACGTTGCGCTCCAAGGCGCGACGGACCGGGAACACTGCGCTCCCGAAGTAGGCGTTGGACAGCGGGCAATGAGCGATCGCCGCGTTGAGCCTGGCGATGTGCGCCAAGTCGTCGTCACTGACCAGATCGCAGTGCGCCAGAATCGTGTGGGCACGAGCCAAGCCGAAGCGGGCCAACGCGGCAGTGTCGGATTCTCCGTAGCGTTCGAGCACATAATCGTGCTCCCAATCCGACTCCGAGCAGTGGGTCTGGACGATGGCGCCGGTCTCATCGGCCAGCGCGGCAAGACCGGCCAACAGTTCGTCGCTGCACGCCGGCACGAACCGTGGGGTGATGATCGGTTGCACCAAGTTGTCGTTGTCGGGCAGCGACCGGATCGCGGCGATCGAGCGGCGGCTGCGTTCGATCGCCGTTGTCGCGTCGGGGTCGCGATACCACTCGGGCGTTCCCTCGGGATGGTCCATCGCTACCCGTCCGACGAAGGCCCGTTGCCCGAGGTGCAGACAGGTCTGCGCCAAGGCCAGCGTCGCTCGTTCATCAACCGTGCCGTAATACACCGCAGTGGTCGAGCCGTGGGCCAACAACGTGGCCACCAGGTCGGGCCAGACGGCGTCGGCGAAGGCTTCATCGGCGTAACGGGCCTCGAGTGGAAAGGTGTACTCGAACAACCACTTCTCCAGGGGCAGATCGAGCCCGGTGCCGATTTGCGGCCACTGCGGAGCGTGAATGTGCAGGTCGATCAGCCCGGGAAGGAGGCGCTGGTCATCACCGAGCACGACAACCTCGTGAGCCGAGTCGATCGCCCGCTGGGCGACATCGCTATCGCTTGGTTCGACGGCGACGATGGTGCCGTCAGCGCCGACGATCACGGCGACATCACGGCTGATCTGCAGGTGATCGGCGCTCGGCGTCTGCAACAGGGTGCCGACGACGACCAGGTGCGGGGTCACGGCGCCCAAACGATCGGGGTCCAGCGCAACACGTCGCTGCGCACCGCTTGACCATCGACAAATTCGAGCTTGGTGCCGATGACCTCGAAGCGCAGCAGGCGCCCGCTGCCGGCGTCGGCGGCCTCGCCCAGGGTATGCGCGAACTCGAGCAGAGCGCCTTCGTGAGCTGGTCCGATGTGATCGCAACCGTCCCAGGCGACGATCGTTGCCAGCCCGGGCAACAGGCGGCTGAGCGAGGCCTGGGCCATTCCTTGCACGTGGCCGCCATAGACCAGGCGGCGCCCGTCGGCCGCCACCGTGTGGTCGCGGTGCACCGCTGCCTGGTTGAAGGTCAAGCGAGCCAGCGGAGCAGCGAGATCGAGGTGATCACGCAACGAATCGACGCGCGTCTCGCCAACGGCCCACTCGGTGGCCGACAGCGTAGAGAGG
This sequence comes from uncultured Acidimicrobiaceae bacterium, assembly GCA_963732585.1. Classification (GTDB taxonomy): domain Bacteria; phylum Actinomycetota; class Acidimicrobiia; order Acidimicrobiales; family Ilumatobacteraceae; genus WLMZ01. The sequence goes on from CAVSZY010000003.1 coordinate 86,712, forward strand.
TCCCACGACGGAACGCAGTGGGCAACGTCGGCCAGCGGGGTCGGTTCCGAGGGCCCGGGGATGTCGTCGCTGTGGCCGCTGGCGCCGTCGCGGGCCGGGATCAGCGCGCAGCGTTCGTAGCGCGCTACCGGGCCGGACTCGCTGACCGTCTCGATTCCCAGCCAGACACGCCCGCGATGCTGATCGCCCTTCGGGCTGGCGTCACGCAAGCCGAGCACCTTGGCTGTGGTGGTCAGCGTCTGGCCGATCTCCACCGGCTGCAGAATGCGCACCGAACGGTAATAGAGGTTGGCGATTGCGCGCCGTGTGGCGTTGGTCGTTTGGCCGATCGAGTACTGCATCACCAGGCCTGGGCTGGCCAGCGCCCCGGCGCTGGCCGATACCTGGCGGTACAGGGCACGATTGGCGCTGAAGGCGTGCTGATCGCCGGTGACCGCACGATACAGGGCGTTGTCGGCCTCGGTCACGGTCACCGCCGGCAGCGCAGGGATGGTGGCTCCGACAGAGAAGTCCTCGAACATCGGGCCGACTTCGTGCGTTGCATGCATCTGCGAATCGTAGGAGATGACGCTCGACGATGTCGCTTCCGATCGCCATGAGCACTGGCTACGGCGACGGTTTGGGGCCTGGCGAGGGAGCCTTCTCGGGGCCGATGAGGACCTCGGCGTAGTGGTCGCGATTTGAGGTGTCGCTGTCGACGCCGAGCGTCTCGGCGAGGGCGATCATCATCGCCGTACCTTTGATCTCTCGCACTTGTTTGCCGGCATCGGTGAAGGTTCGGGCGGTAAGTGGCTTGAAATCTGCGGCGGTAATCGTGGTCAACACCGTCGTGTCGTCGATCGCCGAACCGGTCGAGAAGCTGCTTCGCGACGGCGGGATGATCTTGGTGAAGGCGACGAGGTCGTCCGCCGGCGGCGGGATGAACTCGTGGGTGTAGTCCATCGTCTCGGTGAAGAAGAATCCTCCAGGTGTACGTGTTGCCAAGGTCGCGCCAGTCGCCGCAGTGGTCAATGTGCGCTCGATGGTGTCGAATCCGAGCGGATCGACCTCCATGGCCTTACTGGAGAATTTGAGCGCGGCCTTGGAGACGAATTCGGTACGAAACGCGCTCCACTGGGCGTTGTTCTTCGGCGGGAAGACCGCCGGTTTGTGGACGATCGTCCATGACCGGCAGGGCATCATCCGAAACTTGGTGCCGATGTGCATGAACATCACCACCCGTTTTGAGCCGAGCACCCGCTTGGGCCGGCCGAACATCAACCCGAAGAGCTTCAGGAATTTCTCATCGCGGCCGATGTCGCAGCCGTCGATCTGAATTGTCGTCTTGTCGGTGACCGCTGGCGACGACAGCGGCTTGACGAACAGCGATCCCGGTTTACCAACGCTGGCGTGGGCCTCGGTGAGCAACTCGACGTTGGTGTAGGCCAGCCCGTAGAAGAGCTGGTGGGCGCTGTCGATGCCGAATTGCACCCCGCCGAAGGCGTTGGCATGGGTGACGACGTGAATCGTGTCGAAGATCTGCGCCGGGGTTTTCTTGGCTCGGGCGTCGAGGTCGGTGAGCACGTCTTGCAAGGTGAACTCAGGTCCAGTGGTCGGCGGCTTGAAGACGACGGCTTTGATCTGGGCGAAGTAGCCAGCAGCGTTGGCGTAAAACTTGTTCCCGCCGCCCGGGGGATCGAGGCCCATGATGTAGGCGATCTCAGCCATTGCCTACTCCCGTGTGCTGTTCCTCGGCGAGGTCAAAAACCAACCCGCTGTGGCCTTCGCCGCGCCCCGCTTCGACGGATCGGGCAGCCCACACCACCCGTGTGCCGTTGACCGCGCGAGCCAGCCACCAGTTGCGCCGCACGACGATGCCGCTATTGGGCACCTCTTCCTCGCGCAGCACCGTGTTGCGCAGCTCGCGCAGCACCGCCGAGCGCGGCTCGACAATGTGCTCTGACCCATCGTCGTCTGGCCGCGGCAACACGGCTTGCACCAGACCGACCTGGCGACGCGTGGCGTCCAGATGAACCGGAATGAACGGAATCCAATGATCGGGTACCTCGGTCATCAACCGGTAGAGCAGATCGGCGTCAACCTGTTCGATCGCTTGCGAGGTCTGCACGGCATATTCGCCCAACAGGTCATGCAGCACCCCTTCGTCGTCGGTGATCAACCGTTCCACGGCCCACACCAGGTTGGCCATCTCGTCGCGCACGAAAGACACCTCCTCGGTGACCGGCCCGCGCACCGCCGACACCGCGCCGAGCCCGGTGACCAGCAGCGCAGCGAGCCCGACGTCGCCGTCGGTGGGAGCGTGCATCGCCCAGGAGGCGGCGCCGTCAACGGCCGGGCGAATCAGTTGTCTGCGTCCGAAGGTGTCGACAACGATCAGCCGATCGATAGCCACCGTCGTTGTCGGTGTCGTCGGGAACGGCAACGAGAACCAGTCGTTGCCGTACACCGTGGAAAACTCGACCAGCGCCAGGCGGGCAAGGTCGGTGGCTGCGGCGTCGATGGCATGCAACGCCACCTGGCCGTCCTCGAACTCCCAGAAGCGGTCGTTGGGCATGCCTGGGAACTCCAACGCCGACGGGATTCGCCGCTGCGTGACCTGCGTCGTTGCCGCCCCGCCCAGCAACTGCCCGGCGTCGTCGACTGCGCCGTGGCGTATGTCGAGGTCGAACCAATCGAGGCCGTTGCGGGTGTGATTCTGGGCGTGCAACACCGCGCCACCGCCGACGACGAGGTCGAACTGCCGCTCGACCCGCTCGGCGATCCACACGTCCGGCCCAAGTCCAAAGGTGGTGCCTACCCAGCGGTTGAATTCGCCGAGGCGCGCCGACAAGCTGGCGAATTCGTCGCTGCTGAGCCCAATCGTCGCTGGGTCAAAACCGAGGTTGGTCAGGGATTCGGCGACGGCGATGCCATCGGGGAACCGTGGCGTCGAACTCAGCGGGAAGGCGCTGCAGGTCATGGCGTGGGCCGATTCGGGCAGCAGCCAGAGCAGGCGCCGACCGGCATCGAGACGATCGCGAGCGGAGATCGCCGCCCCGGAGCGTTCGCCGGTGATCGTTGCCTCTAACACGCTGGAAACCTCGATCGGCTGCATTGGCGAGCCCGGCCCCGCTCGCCATGAGGTCAGCGGGGTCGTGCGTTGCACAAACGAGGCCTCTACCGGCGAACCAGTGTCCTCGCCATCGAACTCACCGAATTGATACTGGCGGCCGAGCATCCATAACGGGTCGTGGACCCCGGCGGCCAAGCCGCGGCCGGGGTCGCCCTCGCGACTGATCGGCTCCAAACGGTGGCGCATCGAGACCGAGGCACTCATGCGTCCACCTTCCATTGAAAGCGACCGGGGAAGACGTCGGCGTTGATCACAAATCGGCGCATGCTGAAGCGGTCGAGGTTGTTCTCCTCGACGTAGATCGCCGGCAACAGGGCGGCGACCCTGCTGGTGGCGTCGAGATCGACGAGGCGGATCTTGGCCAACTCGAAGGCCTCATCGACCGTGTCGAAGAGCGCCCCGCTCGACCACGGTGCCGTCGAGTCGCCGGGCACCGCCAGCAGAATCGTGTTGCCCGCACGGGCGTTGGGCGCTGACAGATGGGCGGCGATGCCCGCTGTCGCCACCGTCTCAGGGATCGCCTCCACCCAGCGATCGAGTTCGATGCACTCGAACGCCGCCGAGCCGGGCGGGTTGGACGGATTGGTCGGGTCGGGCGAATCGGTGGTGGCGAAGAGAAAGCCGGTCACCGGCGGCTGGGCCAACGGGCCTGCAAGCTGGCCGCCAACCCAGCGTTGCTCGAGCGCCGGTTCGGTGCCCGCGGCGTACGGTTTGGCGGGCGTCTGCCAGGCGAGCAGGTTCAGCGCTGGCGGCAGCCCGACGAGTTCGTCGCCGAGCACAGCCTCATCGAGGGCTCTCGCCGCCTCACTTATCCGCGCCGAATCTTGCAGCCAGGCAGCGGTGTCGGCGCCCGGGTGGGCAACGATGTTTGACTGGCGCTGCGCGGCATCGGCGATCGCCGATGCCACATCGAGGTGCGTCGCCGTCAGCACTGCGTCGCTTCCAAGGGCCGCGCGCACCACGTCGAGGGCGCTTTGCGGGTGGAGCGGATCGCTCAGATGGGCGCGTGTTTCATTGGCGGTTTGCGCCCGCTGCGCGTGTTCGCCAGCATCGCCAATGCCGAACAACCACCAGCTCGACTCGTCGGCACCGATCACCGTCTCGACGAGGTCGGCAAGGCGTTGCCGACAGTCTGCATCGACCTTGGCGGTCTCGGAGTGCCCTTGCCCGGCCGGGCGCACACTCGCTTCGGTCAGCGGCGACCGCCCGGCGAAGGCCCGATGCCATGCGCCGGCGCGAACCAAGATCGTCGCCAAGCCATCGTTGCTCGGGTCGTTCAGCGACACGGTGACGTCGCCCGGCACCCCCGGCTGACGGCGAAGCGCGGCGAGTAGCAGCGAACCAGCCCGGCCCTCACTCGACGCGGCGGCGGCTGCGGCGTCGGCGGCCAGATCGAGGGCCCCAATGCCGAGGGCGTCGAGGGACAGCGAATGCCGTGTGCCATCGGTGGCGTCGCCGGCGATCACTATCTCGGTCGCTGGCCCCAGGCAGCGGGTGAGGAAGGCGTCGGCGAGCGGGGCCAGAGCGCTGCGCGGCGAGGCCGACGACCAGCCCGCAGCCCTCGAAGGATCGCTGAAGCAGGCGATGAGGCGCTGTTCGATTCGCTTGGCGGGTTGCGGGGTGACGACATCGTCGAACTGATCGGGTGGGCGTCCGGCGCGGCCGAGCATGTCGAGTGCAGCGCCGGCACGTTGCATATTGCGCCCGGTGAGCTGCAGCGTGGCCTCGGCCAATCCGAGGTCGGCAAGGGCATCGAGTGTGGCCAGCGTCTCGTCGACGACCGCCTGCAGGGCGCTGGTCTGCTGTGCCGCGGTGATCGCCTGTGCCAGCGGCGCGCCGCGCCGCTCCGGGGTCGTCAAGTTCGGCTTGGGCCAGGCGCCAGCCATCGACGACCAGCCGCCTCGACGTCATCGTCGGTTCGGCGTTCTCTGCCGTTTCGACGAGCAGCGGAAACGCTTCGCGCAATGGGGCGATCAAGGCATCGAGCTCGACGCCCGAACCGGACCGATCATGCAGGGCGCGCTCGATCTGGTAACCGAGCAACGCCCCGATCGTCTGCCCGCTGCGCATGCCATCGGCCAGGCGCAGCGCCTGGCGAACTCGCTGCGAACTGAGGTGCACAGCGAACGGTGCGTCGCCGCCGAGATTGGCACCGCCGTGGGCCATCCACGCAGCGCGCAGCACCCCAGCCGTGGATGCTTGGGCCATTGAGGGGGCGAGCACAAACCCGCCGTTGCCAGCGTCGGCGACGGTGCCTGGGGGTACGCCGTCGTCGTCGACCGCGCCCAATTGTCGGCGCGAAACCCCTTCCACTCGCCCCCACGCGCCGATCGTCACCCCGTTGGGTCGCCGGGTGCGCATCTGCGCCAATCGCCGCGCCGCGAGCGAGGTCTGCCAGGCGTCGTAGCGGTGACTGGCGCAATCGAACGCTTCGGCGGCCAGGCGCGCCCGGCGAGTCGTCGGTATCGCCGCCAACGCAGCGACCGCATCGCTGAAGGCGGCGAAGGCATCGGCGTCGTTGTAGCGCTCGGTGCGGCGTATATGGCGACGGAGCACGTCGTCGAGCACATCTTTGACGGTGACCGTCGAGCCGCTCGGCGCGACGACCGTTGTGGCCATCAGATCCTGTGTGCTGATCGTCGCCTCGGTCTTGACGGCGAAGGTGAAGCTGGTGGCCACCTTCGCGGCGCTCGGCAAGGAGATCGTCGCCGCCTCTGCTGGCACCGGCGGCGCGCTGGCGATCTGCGCCAACGACAGGTTGACGACGTCGACACCGGCGGTGATCTTGAACCCGAAATCGACGGCTAGGCGCTGCGCGGCGTCGCGCAGCAGTAGCCCGAGCACGCTATTGGCCGCCATCGGGTCGGGATTGTGGAACGAAAACGAGGTGTCGTCGTCGGCGGCGATCGGAATCAGCAGATCGGGGGCCTCGGCCGCGAAACGGTACGACAATGCGGCTGGCCGAAAGCCGACAAAGCCAAACTCGCTGGCCAAGCGCCGCTCGTGAAGATCGTTCAACGCCGGGTCGGGAAGCGTTGTCGCCCCCTCGAAGAAAATGCGCATCATGCTGGCCACGGGTGTGCGCATGCGCACTCGTGACGACGCCGGTTCGTGGGCCAAGGCGGTGACACCGCGAGGGATCGAGCCGACACCGTGCAGCCACAACGGGCGGATGTTGCGCAGGTAATGAACGATGCCGTGGACGATCTCGTCGTCGTCGGCGTTGTGCTGCCAACGCGCCAACGGGGTGATCGGCAGCACGCCGTACGGTTGTTTGCCGAGCCGCACCGCAGGCAACGGCCCTGCGCCGTGGACGTGATCGATGACGTGACGCCGAAACCCAGGGAGCAGCCCAAGCGGGAAACCTGGCTGAATCATGTGCCGCAAATACGGGCCCCACGTGGCCTCGAACAAGGCGCGCTGCATCGTCGCCGCCTCATCGGCATCGTGAGCCGTCGCGCCCACCAGGAGATGCACGCTGGAGGTTGCGGGCAGGCCGATCGCCGCAGCCAGGCGATGGCTGTTATCGGTGGGGCCGGCTGTCGGCGCAGTGTGATCGCCAGCAGCACCGGCGACCGCATCAGCGAGGTTGTTCGTCGGCGTTCCGGGGGCGATGATCGTCGCCCCCTCGGTGTAACGGTGATGTTCAAAGAGTTGCTCGAAGCGCTCTGCGGCCTGCTGCGCATCGACCGTGAACATGCAGCCGACAACGGTGACGTCGTCGATCTGGCCGACCCCGGCTGGCAGCGCCACCTCGATGCCGAGGCCCTGGGCGACAGCGGTTGGAAAGTCCACCATCCAGCGCAATCCGGGATCGATGACCAACGGCCCGTCATCGGAGTTGGCGTCTGCCACCTGCTCGGGGTTGATGCCGATCTGCACCCGGTCGGGCACGGCAAGGCCGACGACGACGCGTTCGAATCCGCGGCCGCGCACTCGAACGGCGAACCGATCGGGCAACGTCGAGGCGATCGCCGGACGGGTCCACGGTGAATCCCGCCGTGCCACCTCGGGAAACAGGAGCGTTCCGTTGGCGTCGTTTGTCGGCGTCAGAACGTCACGAATCCACAGCGCTCGCGTCGCGCCGAATCGTTGATCGAGCATGCGTCGGGCATCGGTGGTCTGGCCGCTCTCGGCACTGACCGCCTGCCAGTAGGCCAGCCCACCGGCGTGTTCGTCGGCGCTCAAGGCCGGCTCGTGTTGTTCGATGTGCACGTCGTCGGGGTAGATGCGCACGAGCAACGTCGGCTGGGCGTCGTCGCCACCAAAGGCTGTTTCCAGCCGAACCGGCAACATGGCGATCGGCAGCTCCCGCTCCAAGCCGGCCAAGGCCTGTTCCAGTGCAGCCAAGTCACTCATTGCCACCGCCAGCGGGTAGCAGCGACACAGCGGGAACACCGCGGCGGAAGGGGAACTGCAGACAGATCCAGGCCTGATCCGCGGCGCTGGCACCCCAGCGGTACGTCGGGGCCAAGGCCCCATCGGCGATCTTGGGCACATTGTCGCTCAGCGTGCCCGCCGAGAGATGGGTGACGTCAGCGGCGATGTCGTCCCAGCTGGCGTCGTTCCAGCTGCGCAACTGCCCAGAAGCCGGTTGCCCGCTGCCGACGTCGAGCCCGAACCGCGGCTCGGTGAAGTGTTCGGCGAAGAAGAACCAGAAGGCCGTGTCCGGATTGGCGGCTTGGGCCCGCACTGTCGCAGCGGTCAGCGTGTCGAAACCAACGAAGAGGACGTCGGGTGCCAACAGACCGAAAAAGCTCGGTTCGATGACCCGGGTTTGATCCATCCGGCGACGTTGTCCGCTGGGACGAATCGTCGGCGCGGCGACGACGATGAGACCGGGGTAGCGGTTGACCAGGTCACCCTTAATGATCAGCACAAGCGGATCGGCGACGCCGCCTGGCCTGGTCCCCAGGCTGCGCAGGTTGGCGGTCGTCGCTCGATGAAGCTCGTCGTGTAAGTCGTGGTGATCGCCAGCCTGACCATTGGAGCGGTGGTGCCAAAACTGGCGTGCATAGCTGGCGCGTTGATCGGTGGGGTACTCGCGCCACAGCAGTTCGCGGCCGATCTCGTGGTTGAGCCCGATCAGGAAAGCGCTGATGAACTCGGTGTTGGCCGCCGCCAGCGTGGTGGTGTCGGTCGGGAGCTCACCGATACCTGGCAGCATCCAGTCGGCGGAGATATCGGCCAGCGAACGATAGGTGGCCTCGCTCAGCTCCGGCGCGGCCATGATCGGATCGAGATGCACAGCCAGACGCTCGGCCAACCCGGCGATGCGGTGGTTGACCATTGAGGTGATCGTCGCTCGTGGCTGTAGCTGCGCGAGTACGGCACTGTGCAACTCGCCGAGACCGTTGGCGAACGGCTGCAGCCCACGGTCGCGGGCCAGACCGGCCGTCAGAATCCGCTCCGCCATCGTCGCTGCGGCGCTGGCCACGTCGCTTCCGACGGCACTGCGCACGTCGGCGGCGAGGGCGAAATCCTTGGCCGTTGCCCGAGTGCTGACCAACGTGCCAGCGATCACCGAGGTGATCACATCGCCAGTGGTCACCGTTGCCGCCGTGCCGCGGCGCGCGCCGATAACCAGCTTGGAGAGATCGACCTTGACCGATGTGTCGTCGACCGTGACCACACCTCGGTCTTTGATGGCACCGAGGTCGATCTCGACGTCGATGCGCGCTGCGGCGCTGGCCCGTGTCGCGAGGCGACTCAGCCCGCTCTCCGGGCGAATGAAACGCTGGCGCAGTATGGGCTCACGGATGATGATCGGTGGTCGTCCACCGGGTGGTCTGATGATCACCGGCGGCCTGATCACGATGGGTGGGTCGACGATGATCGGTGGCCTGACGACGACCGGTGGCCTGACGACGACCGGTGGATCGACAATGATCGGCGGCCTGAACACATCCCTGACGGTCTTTGTCGGTACCAGTCCGACGTTGGTCAAGATCGAATCGAGATTGGCGGCCATCGTCGTCACCAGTCGCTGGCGGGTTGGTTGGTCGGGCAGCGCAACGACTGCCATCGTGCTGATGGCGTCCAGTCGAGCGGCGCGCTGATCGTCGCTGAAGCCGGTCGCGTCGGGGCTCAAGGTCGTCAAGATCTGTGCCACGCGCGCCACCCCCCAGACCACGCTGGCCCGATCATTGCGTGAGATCGTGTCCAATCCGATGGCTGTGGTCAGCGGCTTGGGGAGGTGGGCTCTGGCGGCGAGGTCGCCGAGCGTTCCGGGGCCAGAACGGCGCTGCCCGCTCGCCGGTGAGCGACGAATCCGGGTCATTCTGCGGAACTCGACGGAGACGACCTCGGGGGACAGTGGGGAGCGACGCAAGCGACCGGTGATCGTCTGCGCGTCGGAGAGCATCAGACGTGCATGCGACGGTGCCGTAGAAGCAACCAACACCTCCGGATCGAGTCGTTGCAGCCAGCGGCGATGCAACGTGGCGCTCGCCGCGATCGAATATTCGCCACGGCGACGCAAGGCGTTGGCGGCTAACACCTGGTCGACCTGGCTCCACGCCCTGGCCATGTAGTGCTCCTGATTGCGGCGCATGACCTCGGCGCCGAGGCCCGCGCCCACACGGTGGCGGGGATCGAGGTTGACCTCGCTGAGCCACGGCGGTAACGGTCGCAAGCCGATCTCGAGGTTGGCGATCTTGGCTGGGAACTGCCCGTAGATCGGCGGTCCGACCCGCGGCACCTCGTCGGCGACGAGGGTGATGTCGTAGCCGCCATCTGCCAACCGTTGCCTCAAGGCATCGAGGTACGACCCGCCGACGAGACCTTCTATCGCTGCGGTGCGGGCATCCGGTGGGCGCAGCGCGGCATGAAACTCGACCGTGCCTCCGCCAGCGTGCGGTGCCGGGAGCCCACTGCGTGGATGATCAAGGGTCAGTGAACGCCGCCCGAGTTGTTCGGGCAAGGGCATCGGTCGCAGGCGGCGGACCAAGCTCTCAAAATCGCCGGCCGGTCCGGTGGCGAAGCGAAACCAGTGCAAGACCGGCAGGGTGACTGTGCCGTCGCCCGGGCCCCAGGCCAACGCCGTCGAGCGTCGAAGCAGGTCATCGACGCTGCGCCCGAGCCCGGCAGCAACCCCACAGGCATAGGTTGGCACCACGCAAGCCAGATAGCGCCGGTGTGGTTGCAAGCGACGGGGTGAGAGCAGACGCGACGACGAACGCAACGGATCGGCGTCGGGATTGTTGACGTCGACGCCGCCGCCGACCAATTGAGCATGAGCCCACAGCCAGGCCTCGGCGGGATCTGCAAGCTCGGCAGCGTCGACCGTCAGCTGCGTGCCGATGGTGCTTGGCGAGAGTGGATCGTCACCCAGCGTCGTCTCGTCGACGACGGCGAGCATCATCCAGGGCATGCGCCGTGATCCTGCGGGATCCGGGGAGAACATCCACGGCAGATCAGGGCGATCGAACTCGATCAGGGCCAGCAGATTGGACTCGGCGTTTGTCGATCCGTGGTTGGGGAACGTGCGGATCACCTGACGCGGATCGATGCCGGTGACGTCGCCTGGGCCGAGCAGTGCGACGCTGTGCTGCAACGCCTCCACCCCTGATACCTGCACGGCGACGTTCATCGTCAGCGCCGCGCCGCCGTCGGGGGCAAAGCCGCGGCGCAGGTTGGAGACGAAGGTGAACTCGAGACTCATCGGGCGACCTCGTATTCAGCGACCAGCACTCGTTCAACGGCGCGGGCCCCCAGTGCGCTGGCGAAGAGGCCAAATGATCCCGACTCGCCAATCGTCGTCGCCGTCTCGGCGTCGATGACCACGAACCGTTCCTCCATCACCTTGATTCCTGCCGTTGTGCTCGTCGCCGCGATCAGCGGGCCGTCGCTGCTGTGCGCTCGTCCGACGGCCCCTGTAGAGATCCACGCCGACAGGCTGGCGTCGGCCACGATCAGGGCCCGGTCGCGCAGCGGGGTCATCGGCTCGTCGAGGCTCTCCTCGTAGACGACGACACTGCTGCGCGCTGGGCCGGATTGCCAACCGGCCCCGTCGACGAGCACCCCGGCGGCGAAGGCAGTGAACGCCGGTTCGCAGAGCTTCTGTTCCTCGCTGCGATCAAAGAATTGGGCGGTGGCAAACAGTTCCTGTCCGGCCGACGTCGATGCACCCGGGGCGCTGACCGTCACCGTCACCGGATCGCCGGCGTTCACCGGGCTGGCACCGATCCGTTGCAGTTGGGTGCCGAGGGGCACGGCGGTCTGCGTCAAGCGCAACGAACCAAGCGGATGTAAACCGCTCGCTCCGGGCCGCAAACGGGCCACTGCGCCCGCGCCCAGCGCAAGATTTGGGGTCCACACCGAGTCGGCGGAGAGGGCATCACGCACGAGTCGTGCCGGGTCGACGGCGGCCAGCGGAACCGGGGGATCTTCGTCACCCCAAGTGGTGTCCAAGGTGCCCGAGATGCGGACGAACAGGATCTTGATCGACACCTTGGCCCACCGCGTGCCACAGACCCGGGCCTTCGAGCAACAGCTCGAGCTTGGCGCTCATCAAGTCTTCGCCAAACAGCGTCAAAGCGAACTCACCGGTGATCTCGGCGCTGAAACGGAAGCGTGGCTCGGTGTAGATGATGACGTCGAAGCCGATGTTGCCGCGGGCCCCGAAGGGCCCGAGTTCAGCCTTGACGAAGGCCCGCGCGCCCAGTTGGAAGGTGCTCGCGGTGATCGCCACATAGGCCTCGGCGGAGATCTCGACGAGCGCTCCGGGAGAGAGATCGACCGACAGCCGCCGCATCGTGGCGATCGACGTCGGCGGCTGGAAACGGGGATGGAAGCCACCGGCGCTGAAGACGAATCCTTGCGGTCCGGCGCGCAACGCCAAGTCGCCACCGACGCTGAACATGCCGAGCCGCGAGTTGTTCAGCGAGGCGTCGAAGGACACGTTGCCGGTGTCGAAGTCGATGACACCGAGAAAATCGGCGCGCAGGTCGATGATCGCCAGGTTCGGGTCCGGCAGGGCGATCGCCAGGCGCCCGATGATGGCAACCATCGTCGGTGAGGGAAAGGTGGTGACGACGCCGACCGTCAAGGTGACGAAGGAAACCGGACGCCCCCAGCCGAGCTTGAGCAATGGCCCAACGACAGTCTGGTCGAGCTTTGCTGGGAACACCTGTTGGGTGGCGGCGATGATCTGCGGGGCGCGCCCGATGACATCGGCGGGAAACAGCAGGTCATCTGCTCGCCCGGCGCGGATCAGGCCCGCAAGCGCCTGGTGATCGAGCGAACGGTTCCAGCCGAACACGCCGCCGACGCCGTTCAGCGTCAGCCCTAAGAAGAGTTCGATCGGTGGTGCGAATTCGATGGCCATGACGACGACGAACGACAAATCACCGTCGATCGTGCCGAACATCCCGAAGGCGCTGACGGCGATCTCCACCGGGCCGAGGGCGATCGCCAACTGCATCGCCCCGGCGTAGGAGTCGCGCTGTGGGTCGTAGCGCAAAAAGCCGCCGCCGGCGACAACCCCGGCGTCGATCCGTAACCCGAAGCCCGTCGGTCGCGAGATCGTCGGCACCCGCAGGTGGAGCAAGCCGAGATTGGCAGCACCATCGCGCCCCGGGGCGATGCCCAGCGAGGCGCCAAGGCCTTCAATGGTGATCGCCAGCGGGCCGAGCGCGAGTGTCAAGGTGCCACCGATGCGAGCGGCGATGCCATCGGGGCCGACCTCGAAGGCGCTGGTCATGTCGCTGATCGTCAGCGCCGATAGGCGAGTCACCTCGGGGGAGCGGGCGACGAGGCCGACACCACCATCGAGGCGCGCACCGTCGGCGTCGAGGGCCAGCATGGCGCGACCGCGCAGCCGCACGCCCTCTGCGGGCAGCAGGAGTGCAAGCACGTCACCGGCGATGTCATTGGGGATGACCAACTCGATACGACCGAAACCGGCGCGCAGCGACCAGCCGTCAGCACCGAGCGACGCTGACAGTTCCGGCTCAGCGAGTTCGAGGTGCAGCCCGTCGGGTGCGCCAAATCCAAGGTCGCCATCAAAGCTCGAACGCAGCGTCAGCGTCGGGATTTCCGGGGCAGGGAGCACGATGCGACCAAAGCCGGTGAGAACCGCGGCGAGGGTGGCCTCGTTTGGCTGCAATCCGAGGCTGAGGTGATCGCCGAGTTGCAGCGTCGGGGCGCGGCAGCGCGTCGGTGTGTACCGCCAACCCGGCGAATCGACCGTCAGCCGTCGCCAGGACGTCGGCCGTGATACGGAATGGCTCATCGAAGGTGTCGGCGGCGATGCCCAGCCGCACCCGTTGCACGACGACCTCGGCATCGGGGGTAACTGCCTTGACGACCGCGGCCACGGGGAGCGAGGCGCCGAGTGCGGCATGGGCCAGCGACGACGTTCGCGGCCCGCTGCGTAGCCCGGCGAGGCCAATCGTCATCTCGCGTCGCAGCTCGGTGGCCCGCGAGAAGGCGTAGGTCAACGGATTGCTGAGGGCCTCGCCGAATGCATCGATCATTGTCCGATTGGCGCCGACGAGACCGAGTGCGCTGAGCACGCTCCAGGTCAGCGGTCCGCTCTCGCGTACCGCCGTTTCGATCGCTCGATCGAGGAGCACCTCGATTACCTTGACGGGCTGCAGCGTCGGGGCCGGGGGCACCGCCGGGGCTGATCCGGCGAGCCGCTGAACCACCTGCCAGATCGTCTCGATCTCGCTGACGACGGCGGCAAGGTCGGGATCTGAGGCGGTGATCGCGGTGATCAATGCCGGGGCCACGGTGGCGACGCGCTGAACGTCGCTGGCTTGGGCCCGCACGTAGGCCAACGTCGGCGCGATCGCTGCCTCGTCGTAACCCATCGAGGCCAACAGTTCGCTGAGCAGGGAATCGCTGGCGATCAGGCCGGCGAAACTGTCGATCGCCCGGGCCACGAACCCGGCAATGGCTCCGTCGATCGGACGCGTTGGCATGGCGCCCTACTGTCCGCTCCGACGAAGCCGTCGTTCTACGGTCGTTACTGTCGATATGGCGAGTTCGTTCACTGCGACCCCTCAACCGCGCGAGCTGTTTGGACCGTACCACGCGCACAGACTGGCTCTGGACAAATCGACGTCGGACAAACCGCTGCTGCGGAGCGATTGCGACGAATGGACTGTTTCCCTGCCGATGCGGGCGGGTATACAGTCGTTCGCCCCGCCCCGTGTAAGGAGTACCTGATGGCCGAAAACCCCACGATTCCAGTCGGTGAACCGTGCTGGATCGAACTGTTCAGTTCCGATGCGCCTCGCGCTCAGGCGTTCTACGGCAGCTTGTTCGGATGGACCACACAGAGCGCTGGCGAAGAGTACGGCGGGTACTTCAGCTTCCTCAAAGATGGTCTCACGGTAAGCGGCGGCATGGCGAACGATGGCAGCCAGGGTGCGCCCGACGCCTGGTCGATCTACATCAAAACCGACGACATAGCGGCCTTGACGGAGAGGATCAGCGCCAACGGCGGGATGGTCTACATGCCGCCGATGGTGGTGATGGAACTCGGATCGATGGCGATCTTCGCCGCCCCGGACGGAGCTGTGATCTCGGCTTGGCAGCCCGGTGAGCACACCGGTTTCCAGCGAGTGCGCGAGAATGGCAGACGCGTCGTGGTTTGAGTTGCACAGCCGCGACTACCGTGCCGCAGTCGACTTTTATGGCAATGCCTTCGGATGGAATCTGACGGTAATGGGCGATAGCGATGAGTTCCGCTATTCCACGCTCGGTGACGGAGACGATGCGGTGGCCGGTCTGATGGACGCCAGCGGATTCCTCCCCGAGGGTGTGCCGTCCTACTGGACGATCTACTTCGAAGTCGCCGATGCCGACGCCACCCTGGCGAAGGCGGCCGAGCTTGGTGGGGCGATCATCGACCCGGCGCAAGACACCCCTTATGGTCGTCTGGCCACGGCAGCCGATCCAACCGGCGTGCAGTTCCGTCTCATTCAGAGGTAAGCCACCATGTCAACAACAGTCCTCGTCGGCACCCGCAAGGGAGCGTTCCTGTTGTCCAGCGACGATCGTCAGCGCTGGACGTTGAGCGAGCCGATCAAACTCGGCCAGATCGTGCAACATCTTGTCGCCGATCCCCGCCAACCTGAGCACCTGGTGATGGCCGCGGGTGCCGGCCACCTTGGGCCCACGGTCTTCCACTCCGATGACGCCGGGACGACCTGGACGGAGTCGACCGTACCGCCGGCATTTCATGGTGACGAGGAGTTGGCGCGCAGCTTGAACGCTGCGTTCTACCTCGCCCCCGGCCACGCCTCGCAGCCCGGTTTGTGGTTCCTCGGTGGGTCGCCGCAGGGTTTGTTCCGCAGCGACGACGGCGGTGCGACCTGGGCTCCGGTCGATGGTTGGAACAACCATCCGATGTGGACCACCTGGGCCGAATGGCCGGAGCAGAACACGCCCGATGGGTCGATGCTGCACTCGATCAACATCGACCCGGGTAACCGCGACCATATGTACATCGGGTTGTCCAGTGGCGGCGTGTTCGAGACCACCGACGGCGGAACGGGCTGGGCGCCGCTCAACGCCGGTTGTGAGGTCACCTTCGGACCTGAGCTCTATCCCGAGTTCGGCCACGATCCCCATTGCCTTCGCCTGCATCCGCTACAGCCGGACCGGTTGTACCAGCAAAACCATTGCGGGTTCTATCGCATGGATCGCTCTGAGGGCAGATGGCGACGGGTCGGTAACAACCTTCCCGCCGACGTCGGCGATATCGGTTTCCCGGTCGAGCTCCACCCACGCGACCCCGACGTTGCTTGGGTGTTCCCGATGGACGGTACCGACGTCTGGCCGCGCACCAGCCCGGGTGGTCGCCCGGCGGCGTTCATCACCCGTGACGGTGGCCAATCGTGGCAACGGCAAGCCAACGGGTTGCCTGAGCGCGGCTGGTTTACGGTGAAACGCCAGGCGATGACCACCGATGCCGCCGATCCGGTCGGCATCTATCTCGGCACCACCTCTGGTGAGGTCTGGGTCAGCAGCGACGAGGGCGAGTCCTGGCATTGCGCCGCGGCCCACCTGCCGGAGATCTACTCGGTCGAGATTGGCTGACCGATGCGTGTGCGAATTCCGACGCCTGTGCGTTCCTACACCGGCCAGCAGGCGGTGGTCGAGGCGACGGGCACGACGGTCGGCGAGGTCCTTCACGACCTCGACCGCCAGTTCCCTGGGATTCGCTTCCGGATTGTCGATGAGCAGAACACGTTGCGACAACACATGAAGATCTGGGTCAATGCGGACGCCACGCGTGACCTTGACACCCCGTTGAGCGAGAGCGACGAGCTGACGTTGATGCAAGCGCTGTCCGGTGGGTGATTTCAAGATAGAAAGAAAACATGACTCCCACAGACTGGCCCCGTGGGCGAGCTCGAGACGGCGGAATCGATCGCCTCGATATTCCAAAACTCGGTCGCGTCTGGATGGGTGGCAAACACGCCGTCTGTCCCGATCCTGATGGCGCGCTGGCGCGCACCGGCGCCTCGGCCATCGTCTGTTTGACGCAACGCAGCGAACTCACCGGCCGCTACGACAACTACGTCAGGTGGCTCGACGAGCAAGATGGCACACGGGCCATCTGGTTTCCGATCCACGACCTGCATGTACCGTCGGCGACTCATGTCGAGCAGCTTGTCGACGAACTCTCCACCCGCATGCGTGCTGGGCAGGGACTGATCGTCCACTGCGCCGCGGGGCTCGGCCGCACGGGAACGGTCGTTGCCTTGTTGATGATCCGCAATGGCGCCAACGCACTGACGGCGCTTCGTGCCGTGGCCGAGGCGCGACCGATGGCTGGACCGCAGTCGAGCATCCAGCAACATTTGATCGACGAAATGGAGTCGCGCTGGGCGCAGCCGTGAGCGCTCACCCAGTCGTCCAGCAGTGAGAGCCGAGGTCACCTACTTCGCCGTTGCCGACCGTCGAAGGCACAAGGCTGGCGAACACGCCGTCGTCGAGGCGAAACAACCACGAGCATGTCGCCTGCGGTCGCAGCGCGCCCTGCGTGAACGACAGCGGTGAAGCAAAGAGCCCGTTCAGCGTCTCCCCGCTGATCGTGTTGTAGGCCGCGGCGACATCGGCGGCACTCAACGTTGCGTCGGGCGGTGCAGCGCTGTCCTGCAGCGTCTGGCGAAAGAGTTCCAGCTCCGCCCATGTGCTGGTCGCCGACGGATTTCGAGGATCGACCCCTGCGCCATAGGCGGCGATCGCCGCGGTGAACTCGGCGACCGGGGCGGCAGACGACCACCACGGAAAGCCGTCGATGGCGCCGCCGAGCTTCAGCCCGGGGAGCGACTCCACTTGGCTGGCGACGACGTTGTCGGAGGCCATCCCGAATCGACCTTCGTAGCCCTCGATCAGGCATTGCTGGGCGACGGAGCGGGCCAGTGTTGGCGCCAGGGCGAGTTCGATATGGTCGGCGCCAGAGGTGATCAAATCGACGCACTGGTCGGCGTAGTCGGGGCTCGACGGCTCGATCAACACCTGGCCGGCATAGGGCAGCTCGACCGCTGCCGACAACGACGCCAGCGCCGTGCCGAGATCGACGCAACGCGGCGCAGCGCACAACGCGGCGACGAGATGGGTGGCCCCGCTGAGCTTGGCCGCCTCGAGGGTTGCCCGCGGCGAGGTGGTTGGCGAGGTAGCTCCGATCGGGATGATTCCTGCAGCTGCCAGGACATCCAAAACGGCTTGCTGCGACGATGGGTCCTTCGCCAAGACGGCGATGGCCCCGTCGCTGTCGACCAATCGACGTGTCACCGCCGCAGCGGTCGTCGGTTGGCTGGTGCTGTCGGCGACGGCGATCTTCACCGGGTGGCCGTTGATGCCGCCCAAGTGGCCATTCACCCATTGGCTCCACGCCACGGCGACGTCGTCTGTCGAACTGGATGCGGCGGCGTTGTCGCCGCTGTTGGCGACGACGATCCCGATGGTGATCGTCGTACCCCGCGGTGCTGGCATGGTCGAGGTGGTGAGTGCGCCAGCCGCGCCCGCCGGCGTCGATGGCGTCGGCAGCACCGAACGCTGTGAACTGCAGGCTGCGAGCATGACAGCACAGGCCACGGCAATCGAGCGCTGGGCCACATGACGTGACGATCCCGGCACCTTGGCGCCGCTCACTCGGTCGCGGGGTTCGCCGACTCGACCAGCTGCTTCAAGCCGCGCAAGTTGCGCCGCCAGATCGGGCCGAGCACGACCTTGCCGCCGATGAATTCGCCGAGTGGCCCGCCGAGCCACCAGCGAAACTGCAGATCCTCGGTCCAGGAGAATCGCGTTCGGCGTCCGAGATCGATTGGCGTCAGCCGAAAGATTCCCGAACCGGTGACCACGCCGACGTGGCGAACACCCATCACCCGTTCGGGTACCCACTGCGTGATCTGCATCTTGTCGGTGAGGCGGATCGGCCCGACTTTCGTGTCGCAGTCGAACTCGGTGCCGATGCCACGAGTCTGCTCAGTCGTGAAACGAATGGCCACGGCGTCATGCATCCAATCGACGTGTCGTTCGATGGGTTCGACGATCTCCCAGACGCGTGATGCCGGGGCATCGATCTCGATCTCTACGTTGACGCCGCCCACGATTGCGTCAGGTGGAGATCGCCACGCGGCGCAACTGCTCGGCAGCATGCTCCGGCGACACGATGTTGATCATCACGCCCGTGCCACGCTCAAACCCGGCGATGGTGGTGATCTTCGGCCAGATGTGTGCGTGCCAATGGAAGCTGCCGGTGTGATGATGCGGCGCGGTGTGAAACACCAGGTTGAACGACACATCGCCGAACACCTCGTTGAGCTGGGCCAGAGCATCGCGAATCGCGACGCCGACCGCGGCCAGAGACTCGTCGTTGGCATCTTGCAGGTGCACGTCGTGCTGGCGAGGGATGACGAGCATCTCGTACGGCACGCCGCTCCAGAACGGACAGATGACCAGCGCGTCTTCACTGGCGACGATCACCCGCTTGCCATCGGTGAGCTCGGCCTCAACCGTGGCGCAGAGGATACAGGCGCTTTCGAAACGGCTGAAGGCCCGCTCTTCCTCGATGATCTCACCTGGGATGAACGGCAGACCGAGCAGCTGGCCATGAGGATGAGCGATCGACGCACCGGCCTCGCGGCCGTGGTTGACGATCGCTTGGGTGTAGCGAATATGCGGTGCGTTGGCGTGATCGATGAAGCGCCGACGAAGCGCCTGCATGATCTGCTCGGCCTTGGCATCGTCGAACTCGTCGAGACTCCCCGAATGGTCGGGGGTGTAGACGAAGACCTCGTGGATGCCGCTGGCCTCGGCCATGATGTGCACCGGGCCGAGGTGGTGAACAGCAAAGGGGTCGTCGCCGACGAACGCCGGGTACTTATTGGGGATCACACGTAGATCCCATTTGCCGCCGACACCGACGGTTTCCAGCGCGCTCGGGGTGATGTCTTCGTTACCGGGGCAGAACGGACATGGACGTCCTGGGTCGGATTCGACCGGCTCGATTTGTCGCGCAAAGTCACTCGGGCGCTCGGCCCGTTCGGCCACGATCGTGACCCACCGCCCATTGAGGGGATTCAAACGCATTTGAGACACTGCTTATGAGGATAGGCGCACCTGCTGTTGATGTCGTGGACACCACCTATTTTCACGGTGAATTTCGCCTCATTCGGGTATCAGCGCTTGCGGTAGACGCTGACATGTCGGCGGCTGGTTTCGCTGAACGGGGCACCGGCGAAGTCTTCTGCCCGCCAGGCGAGCGTCAGGCCCACGTGCGCGGCATAGCCGTCGAGCGTCTCCGGGGACGCTGGCAGAATGCTCCATGGGCGAAGCCGTACCCCGCCTGATTCGCTGAACTGCACGAATTGGCCGTCGACGACCCCGCTGGCGTCGACGCGGCTGATAGCCAGGACCACTTCATCGGCGGAAAGCGAGCGGAGTTCGATCGTGTCGCCGACATCGGTCTCATCGTTGGGCACGAACGCCTCGATGGCGAAATGACCCCCGGCGGTCAGCCGCTCGGCGATGATCGCGAAGCATCGTTGCTGCAGCTCGGCTGAGCGCAGATTGAAGAAGGTGTTGTAGGCCACGAAGACCAAGGCCAATGGGCCGGCGGGAATGTCGGCGACCATGTCGCCACGCACGACCTCGACGAGATCCGCGGGGTCCTTGTCGACCAAGCGCTGCAACATCTTGTCGCTGCTATCGATACCGATCAGGAGCTGGCCGCCGAGACGCTGGGCGAACGGAATCGCCAGGCGTCCGGTGCCGACGCCGAGCTCGACGACCGGCAGTGGTGCATGTGCGCTGGCCAGGGGGATGAGCACCTCAAGCGTTGCGGCGACATCGCTGACATTGTCGTACAAGTCGTCATAGACATCGGCAAAAGCATCGCCATAGGTCGAATCGGTGTAGCCGTGCATCCGGCCAGCTTGCCCGGTTACCACGATCGCTCCAACCCGAGTCCCGTGGGTCCCCCGACTTCCTCACTGCGGAAGGGAAACCCACGGGTTCTGGTCCCGCTCGAACAACGCTGACGGATGTCAGCCCAAGGTCATGTTCGGCTCGCCGGAGGCATTCAAACCCGTGCCGCGTACGCACACGCCGCCCTTGGGTGTGCCGTTGTTGTAGGCCTGGCGAACACAGTTGCGGATCGCCTTCTCGCCCCAATAGTTGGGGTGCAAAGACTCCTGCACGTAGTACGGGCCAAACACGGTGCTGAGCGTGCGAATCTGGGCAATCCATTCCGTGTTGTTGACCGCATTGGCTTGCGTCCAGGAGGTCAAGCCCTTCTCCTCGAGCAGGCCGACCGTGTTCTCGCATAAGCGGCGCCCGTTGAACGAAGCCGCCAGGTCCATGACCTTGACGTTGCTGCCGTTGGCCGCCGCGGCGTTCTTCACGGCGTTATTGATCTTGGTCAGGGCGGTGTTGTTGGCCCAGTCGGCATCGGCATTCCAAAAGCCGCAACCTCCGGTGTTCTGGCGGGTGTAGCCGCTCTGGGAGTAGCGG
Organism: uncultured Acidimicrobiaceae bacterium; assembly: GCA_963732585.1. GTDB lineage: Bacteria > Actinomycetota > Acidimicrobiia > Acidimicrobiales > Ilumatobacteraceae > WLMZ01. The sequence goes on from CAVSZY010000003.1 coordinate 107,803, forward strand.
AAACCCGCCCCGCCGGGGATCGGCGACGGATAGGTCTGGACGACGATCGTGTAGTGCGCTGTGCTGTAACCAGCGTTGGCCATCGCCGTCTTGATGTTGCCGATCGCCGAGGTGATGACATTCGTTTTCGCGCTCACGTTGGCCGCCGTGAAGTTGGCGGTGACCGACGAGTCGTCGTAGCAGTAGTCCTTCCACCATGAGGGCGAGAGCAGGAAGTCCTGCACGCACTGTTGGACGATCGAGGCGAAGTTGAAATCGTTGCCGCCGATCGACAGCTGGATCATCTTCACGTTGTGGGTGGCGGCGAAGCCCTGCAGGGCTAATGCTTGGCCTTGGCCAGCGGCGCCGTTGTAAAAGTCGAGGCCCGGCTTGAAGTAGCCGTCGCTCGAGGTGTAGGTGGCAGCCTTGGCGCCGGAGCAGGCCAAATTGAGGCTGTTGACCCCGCCACCGATGTGGATCTCGGCTGCCTTCGAGCGGTGGCAGCGGTTGATCGTCTCGGCTGTATTGGCAGCGTTGTCGAAGTAGGCGGTGGAACCGAGTGCATCGGAGTAGCTCGAGCTGGCGTTGCTGTTACCCGCCCAACGGCCGCCCTCACCGGCGATATACGAGTCGCCGACGCTGACCACCCAGGGGCTGCCGACACCTGGCCCGTCAGCGGCCACGGGCTGCGGCGCAAGCACTCCGACGCTGGCGAGAGTGACGGATGCGGCGAGAGCGAAACGGACTCGGCGTTGACGAAACACGATGACACTCCACACTTGTGACAGCGAGCTGCCGAAGACGACACGGGCACCGGTGTGACCGATGGCATAACGCTAAGCTACTGGCGGGTAACAATCAAGTACGGAACGGTGAATTCCATCGCCAACTAGCCTGGACGTCGTGCCCCTGACGACCCCTCAACCGCCATCCGTGGCGGCATACCTCGATCACGCGGCGACGACGCCGTTACGGCCAGAGGCGCTGGAAGCGATGTTGCCGTTCTTGGGTGCCCAATTCGCCAATCCAAGCGGCTCGCATCGTTTTGCCCGCACGGTCCGCCAAGCCGTCGATGAGGCCCGTGACATGGTCGCCGAGGTGATCGGCTGCGGCCCTGGTGAGATCGTCTTTACGGGGTGCGGCACGGAGAGCGACAACGCGGCGATCGTCGGTGCGGTGCGGCGCCGCCAGCGCACGAACGGGGCAACTGCTGCGCTGGCGATCTGCTCGGCGGCCGAACATCACGCCGTGTTGCATGCCGTCGAACACTGCGATGGTGTTGTCATCGAAACCGATCGTTACGCCAGCATCGATCTCGATGCCTTGGCGGCGACGTTGGGCGAACATGGCCAGAATGTCGCCGTGGTCGCCGCCATGGCGGTGAACAACGAAGTCGGCTCGATCACCCCGGTCGCCCAGGTCGCCGCCCTCGTTCGTCGCCTCGCGCCGCAGGCGATCGTGCACAGCGACGCGGTGCAGGCGCCGAGTTGGCTCGATCTGCGAATGATCAGCAGCCACGTCGACACGCTGGCGTTATCGGCCCATAAGTTCGGTGGCCCCAAGGGCACCGGGGTTCTGATGGTGCGTGACGGGGTGGTCTTGGAACCGTTGCTGTATGGCGGAGGACAGGAGCGCGATCGTCGCAGTGGAACTCACAACGTCGCTGGCATCGTCGGCTTGGCCACCGCTCTGATGTTGTGCGACGCCGAACGCGACAGCGAAAACCATCGACTCGGGGGCTTGCGTGACCGCCTCGTCGACCGGTTGATGTCGGCGTTACCCGACGTCATCGAGACCGTGCCCGGCGAGCACAAGGTCGCCGGTTCGGCGCACCTGTGCATCGCCGACATCGAGAACGAGGCGTTGCTCTACCTCCTCGATGAGGCTGGAATCTGTGCCTCGGCCGCCTCGGCCTGCGCCAGTGGAGCGATGGAGCCTTCGCACGTGTTGGCGGCGATGGGCGTCGAGCGGCGCTGGGCGCTCGGTGCGCTGCGTCTGACCCTCGGTCGTACAACCACCGAGAAGGAAATCGATGAGGCCGCAGGCGAGATCATCGCTATCGTCGGTCGCCTGCGTGGCCACACCGCGCGCCAGGAGCACGTCCGATGAAAGTCATGATCGCAATGAGCGGGGGAGTCGATTCCTCTGTGGCCGCCGCCTTGCTCGTCGAGCAAGGGCACCAGGTCGTCGGTGTGACGATGCGCTTGTGGGGTGGGCAGAGCGACACCGGATGTTGCAGCGTGTCCGATGTCGATGACGCCCGGCGTGTCGCCCAACAGTTGGGCATCGATCACCTCGTGTTCAACTTCACCGACGATTTCAACGAACACGTCGTCGAGCCCTATGTGCAGGCGCACGCCGAAGGCACGACGCCGAACCCGTGCATCGAGTGCAATCGTCATCTCAAGTTCGCCCGGCTCAGCGAACGCGCCAGACTGCTCGGCTTCGACGCCGTGGCCACCGGACACCACGCCCAAATCGTGGCCGACGACCAGGGCCGTTTGCAGCTGGCCAGGGGTGCTGACCGCGACAAAGACCAAAGCTATGTCGTGCACATGATCGACGATCGCGAGCTGGGCTACACGCTGTTTCCCGTCGGCAGTATGACCAAGGCCGATGTCCGCGGGCACGCTGCCCGCTTGCAACTGCGCACGGCCACCAAGCCTGATAGCCAGGACGTCTGTTTCATCAGCCAGAGCGCCGGCGGGCGCAGCACCTTTCTCGGCGATCGCATTCCCTTTCGCCGTGCAGTGGTCGTCGACAAGCAGGGCGCGACGGTGGGCGAGACCGAGGCCATCGAACTGGTCACTCTCGGCCAACGCCGCGGCATCGGCCTCGTCGGCGGCGGGCCAAAGCGGTATGTCATCGATATCGACCGGCAGCAGGGTGTCGTCACCGTCGGTGACGACAGCGATCTGTTCGTCGCGGGTCACGCCGTCGACAAGTTGACCTGGGTGCACGCCGAAGCGTGCGGCGCGCACCCCGACGTGCTCGCCCAATGCAGCGCTCACGGCACACCGCAGGCAGCATCGCTGAACATCGGCAACGACGGCGCTGTCGAGGTTCGCTGGCAGACAGCGCAACGGCGCATCGCCGCCGGACAGAGCATCGTGCTCTACGACCGCTCCGATCGTTACGTGATCGCCGGTGGCCTGGTCGGTCGGGCGCTGACCGCCGCCTGAGTCAAGCGACGGGAAGTTGACGGTCGGCCGCGGCGTGCAACACCTTGCCCGGACGGCTCGGCGCGACCAACACGCTGAGCACGTGCAGCGCAGTGCCTTTGGGCTGCTGGCGGGTGGCTGCCTTGGTCACCGTGTCCATCTCCGCGAGGACGATTTCCAGCTGCGTGCCCGTTGTCCCGCCGGTGAGATCGGCGGCCTGAGAATCCCCAGGGGCAAGGTGCACGATGCGCAACGCGGGTGAGCGAAAGAGCATGTTGTCGGCCAGCACGAGGGCATCGTGGACCACCAACCCTGCCGGTACGACCACCAGCCAGCGCCGCGATAGTTGGTGGAAACGGGGTCCGATGATCACCGCAAAAGCCACCACGAGGCCAGCGAGCAGGACCCCGATGAGCCAACGGCGATCGCCAACGGCGAGCACAGCGCCAACGCCACAGGCTGCGCCGAGGGCCCAGGTCAGCGCCATCGGCACCAGCATTGGCACGGGCGGCCGCAAGGGAAACCGGTGTTCATCGCCGTAGGCCGATCCTTGGGCGCAATGGATGCCGACTTCGGCGCTGTACCAGATCACGGCCACCGCACCGCTCAAGGCCACGGCCAACCCGAGCCGCAGGCCGTCGACGCCGGCGATCGCCGCCAGCAGGCAGCACAGCAGCGGCAGCGGTGCCAACAAGCGTCCGACGGTCAAGCTGACCGTCGACGGCACCAGGCAAGCCAGAAACCCGCTGGCCCACACCGCCCACAGAACCAGCGCCAGAGCCCAGCGCAGCGTCGTGCCGTGCGCTGACCCCTCGATCAACGGGATCATCGTCAAGGGCAACGCCATCCAGGCGACTCTCAGCAGCAGCACCTTCCTTGGGTACCACAGCGGACACTGTTGCGCCAAGCCATCGTTTGATTCGACGGAATCGGGAGAGGCATGACACGATCCTGTGGCGGAAGGAGGACTCGATGTTGAAGCCTGTCGACAATGCACGCGACGACGAACAACAGCGTGCCGCTGCTGGCATTGGCGGCGGGATGTCGATGGGCATTGGTAGCTTGCCGTTCCAGTCCTTTCGCGAGGCCTTCGGGCCAGCCCTCGACGGCACCGACATCGCCACCATTCCCACCCTGCCGCGGCGCTCTCCAGCCGAGAACGGCATCGCCCAAGCGTTGGTCGGAATTCGCGGCATCACCCTCGGCCAATATGGCAGCCTCGCCGTCGACGTCAGCCGCCTCGACGCCGACGCGTACGTTGCCACCGACCTGTCCGACCCGGCGTTCGCCAGCTTTCGCCACTTCATCAAGCATGCGGCGGATTACGAAGGCCCGCTGAAGTGGCAATTCGTCGGCCCCGTGACCCTTGGTGCTGTGCTCCACCGAGCGGGTGCTCCCACCGAGTTGGCCTATCAGGTCGCCCAGGTGGCGGTGCGCGACCACTGCGACTACCTGTTGCGCGAGATCGCCCGCGGCATACCGAATGCCAGTCAGATCGTCATCCTCAACGAGCCGCGGTTTTCCGACTGCGAGTTGCCGCTGGACCAGGCCGTCGATCTGCTCTCGGGAGCGTTAGCGGCCTTAGAGGCCGATGCCGTGGTTGGCGTTCGCTGTGGGCCCGACCCGGATATCGCCGCGATCCTCGACGCTGGGCCGCAGATACTGGCCCTGCGCAGCTCGCTCGGCATCATCGAACGGGCTGGGTACCTGCAGCGATTCCTGGGACGCGGCGGCATGATCGCCTGGGGTGCGGTGACCACCGATGGGCCCTTGCCATCGACCTCGGAGCGCGCCTGGCGTCGTTTGAGCGAGCTCTGGCGACAACTCGTCGAGCGTGGCTGTGACCCACTGGAATTGGCTCGCCAGAGCCTGATCACTCCTGAATCGGGGCTCAGCGGGCATACCGCCGAAGGGGCGATCCGCATCCTTCGTTTGACCGCCGAGATCGCCAGCAGGGTCAAGCAGCAGGCTGGCGGGTCGATGTTGTCGCCTCTCGACCGCTGAGCCAGTGGCCCGCTGACTATCGTGGCCGACGTGCCAATCCCCGACGACCTTCGTACCCGCATCGACGCGCTCCGAGCCTCGATCGGCGAGCACAACGAGCGCTACTACACGCTCGACGACCCGCAGATCAGCGACGCCGACTACGACGACTTGGTGCGCGAGTTGCTGGCGCTCGAAAGTGAGTTTCCGGACAGCGTCGATGCACAGTCGCCGACCCAGACGGTGGGTGGTGCAACCATCGCCGCCTTCGCCCCGGTACGCCATCGGGTGCCGATGACCAGCCTGGACAACGCGATGGATGGCGAGGAACTGCTGGCCTGGGGTGAGCGCACCCGGCGGGGGCTGCCCGAGCAAGCCATCGCCTATGTCTGCGAACTAAAGATCGACGGTCTCGCCGTCAGCTTGCGTTATGAGGGCGGTGTGCTGGTCCAGGCGGCCACGCGTGGCGACGGGCAGGTGGGCGAGGATGTGACCCACAATGTGGCCACGATCGCAGCTATTCCCCATCGTCTGCTGGGCGCTGCGGTGCCAGCGGTCGTCGAGGTGCGCGGCGAGGTGTTCATGCCCCTGGCCAGCTTCGAAACCTTGAACCGGCGGGCGCTCGAGGCCGGCGAACGTCTGCTGGTCAACCCGCGCAACGCCGCCGCAGGAAGCCTGCGTCAGAAGGACCCGACGATCACTGCGAGCCGCGAACTGAGTTTTTGGAGCTATCAGGTCGGCGAAGTGATCGCCGGCGACGGCTCCGGTGCCGTTACCTTCAGCACCCACGCCGAATCGTTGCAACTGCTGCGCGACCTGGGGCTGGCGGTCAATCCCTCGATCGAAGTTCGTCACTCGATGGACGGCGTCGTCGACTTCTGCCAACACTGGCAGAGCCATCGCCACGACCTTGGCTATGAAATCGATGGGTGCGTCGTCAAGATCGATTCGTTGGAACAGCGCGAGCGATTGGGCTTCACGTCGCGCGCTCCGCGCTGGGCGATCGCCTTCAAGTTTCCACCGGAGGAGCGCACCACGGTCTTGCGCGACATCATGGTCTCGGTCGGGCGAACCGGACGGGTGACCCCGTTTGCGGTGCTCGAGCCAGTGTTTGTCGGCGGCTCGACCGTGGGCATGGCCACGCTGCACAACCAAGACCAGGTGCGGCTTAAGGACGTTCGCCCGGGAGACACCGTCACGGTGCGCAAAGCGGGCGATGTGATCCCCGAAGTGGTCGGGCCCGTGCTGTCGTTGCGTGCGGCGGATTCGCAGTCCTGGGAGTTTCCGATGACCTGCCCTTGTCCGCTCGGAAGCACCCTGGTGCGCCCTGAGGGGGAATCGAACATCGCCTGCGTGGCCACCGCCTGCCCGTTCCAACGGGATCAGAAGATCATCTACTTCGCCTCGCGCGGGGCGATGGATATCGAGGGGCTTGGCGAGCGAACCGTGACCCAGCTTTCCGAGGCCGGGCTGGTTGGCGATGTTGGCGACATCTACTCGCTGACCAGCGAACAGTTATTAACGCTGGAAGGTTTTGCCGAAATCAGTGCCGAGAAGCTGTTGAGCGCGATCGACGGCTCGCGGGCTCGACCGCTGCCAAAGCTGTTGACCGCGCTGGGAATCAAACATCTCGGTCCGTCCGCTGCCGAGGCGCTCAGCCGAGCGTTCGGCACGCTCGACGCGGTGATGAACGCGTCGGAAGCCGATTTGGCCACGGTTGAGGGCGTCGGTGGGGTCATCGCCCGCTCGGTGACCTCGTGGTTTGCGCTCGACACCAACCGCGCCGTGATCGACAAGCTGCGTGTCGCCGAGGTCGAATTCGGTCGCGTCGAGGTCCGCCGACTGGCTCAGAGCCTGATCGGCAAGGCGATCGTCGTCACCGGTGGCCTGGAAAACTTCAGTCGCGAGCAAGCTGAGGCGGCGATCAAGGATCGTGGCGGCAAGAGCCCGGGCAGCGTCAGTGCGAAGACGTTCGCCGTCGTCGTCGGCAACGATCCAGGGGCGTCGAAATTGGCCAAGGCCACGGACCTCAACATCCCCATTCTCGACGAGGCCGGGTTTCTCATCGTGCTGGAAACCGGTGAGTTACCGCGCTAACCGTTCTCAGATAACGGTAAACGTCCAGCTGAACGACTTGGCTTTGCCCGTTCCCTCGACGACCTTCCAGTAGCGCACCACAGCGCTGTTCAACCCCGTGTCGAACGCTTCGATCGGTGCGCCTTCGGAAGGTTGGAACGACAGGGTGGCGTTGCCCGGTTCGTAGACCGTTGCCGGAGGAAGGCTGATCTGCTGACCGGGCTTGGCGGCAGCGGCGAGCTCGCTGATATCGACGACCGGGAGCTCGAGGCCGTTGACGATCAGCACGCCGGTGTAGCCGCTCTGCAGATCGACGAATACCTTGCCTTGACTGAGCACCTGCGAGGCACCGAGCACCGGATCGATGCTCTCGATTGCCTCGGGCAACGGGGCCAACTCGTCGTTGGTTTGTGCGCTGTCGAGGGCGACGAAGAGGAGGACGACGCCGACCGCGATGGCCAGGCTGGCGATCAACTGTTTGGGGTCGACACGGGAAAACTTCACGGTGGCATTCTCGCCGCGCGGCCGCTGATTCGCACCATCGCGTCCCGACTCCGAACAACAGGCGCTAGCTTCGAGGGATCATGACAGTCGATGAGTCGCAGCTGGCTGGCCGCGTACTGGCCGGTCGCTACCGCATAGGGCCGCAGCGAGGTGCCGGTGCTCAGGGCATGGTGTTCGAGGCGCTGGATATTCAGCAGCAACGCCTGGTGGCCCTGAAGTTGATCCACCCTCGTTGGGCCGCTACCGATGAGTTGCGCCAACGGTTCCTCGACGAGGTCACGCGCGCCAGTGCGATCAAACATCCGAACATCAACCGAGTCCTCGACTTCGGTATCGAGCCGATCGGCAAGCAACCGACGCCGTACCTTGTGCTCGAGCACTTGGCTGGCGGGTCGTTGCGCGACATGCTCGACCGCGGTCGCCTGCTGAGCCCGAGTCAGGGCTTGACCATCGGCCTCGAGGTCTGTCGCGGCCTCGATGCCATGCATCGCCACGGTCTCGCCCACCGGGATATCCGACCGTCGAGCTTGGTGTTCGGCGAAGATCGTCATCTGCGGATCATCGATGCTGGGGTCGCCGGATTCATTGCCGAACAGGTGTGGGTCGAGCGCAGCGCCGTCGGCCTCGACACCGCCAGCTATTCTTCGCCTGAGCAGGCCCAAGGCCCGGTCGATGGCATCGACATCGGTTCGAAGAGCGACATCTATTCGCTGTGCCTGGTGCTGGTCGAAGCCGTCACCGGGCAGCTGCCCTTCGTTGCCGATTCCACGGTAGCCACCTTGACCGCCCGTGTCGATCGCTTGATGCCCGTCTCGGCTGATCTCGGGCCGCTGGCCTCTGTGCTCGAACGCGCCGGGCGTCCACATGCCGAGGATCGTTACACGGCTGCAGAGTTTGGCCAGGCGCTGGTACAGATCGCCGAGAAGCTGCCTCGCCCGGCACCGATTCCGATCGTCGGTCTCAGCGGATTCGGTGACCCAACGGGGGGAACGGCGCGCCCAGCTGCGGCCGCGTTTGAATCCGGTGTCGCCGCGGCGACAGCCGAACCAACGGCGATGCTGCCGACGATCGTCCCCTCGACCGCTGGATTCGAGACCATGGCGATGCCAACCCAGGCTGCGCCACTGGCCGAGCAGGGGTTGGTCATCGACCCCGATGCTGAACTTGATTCCGAGGCCACCCTGTACGACCAGGAGCTGGACATGCCCCGTTCACGGGGTTGGGTTCTGGCTGCGTTGCTGCTGATCATCGGCCTGCTTGCCGGCGGACTTTTCGCCTATCGGGAGCTGACCAAAGAATCGTTTGTGGTTCCCGTTCTCGCCGGTCTCGACGAGGGCGTCGCCCGCAACAAGATCGACGGTTTTGGTTGGGAGCTGACGATGCTGCACGAGCGCAGCGACCAGCAACCGCAGGGCCATATCATCCGCACTGAGCCAGCCGAGGGCGCGACAATCGAGTCCGGCGGGGAATTGGTGATGGTGGTCAGCGATGGCCCGACGTTGCCGCGCCTGCCCGAGGTCACCAGTCTGACGCTCGTCGACGCCACGGCCCTGCTGCAACAAAATCTGTTGGCCATCGCTGTCGGCGCAGAGGACTATCACGAGGACATTCCCGCTGGCACGATCATCTCCTGGTCTGTGCCCGCGCAGCCGGGCCTGGTGACGGGGATGGAGGTCGTCCAGCAGACCGTCGTCGCTGTCGTCGTCTCGCGTGGTCCCGCACCGCGTGATGTCCCACAGTTGGCCAACCTTGATCAGGCCGGGGCGACCACGGCCGTCGAGGCGGTGCAATTGACCCTCACCATTGGCGAGGCCGTGTTCAGCGACACCGTGCCTGCCGGTCAGGTCGTCAGCCAGCTGCCAGCGGCTTTGGACAAGGCCGAGCGCGGCAGCACCGTCACGGTGCAACTCTCCAAAGGCGTCGATCTGGTGGTCGTTCCGTCGATGGCTGGTCTCGACTTTGCCGGTGTCCAAGCTGCGTTGGTCAACGCCGGTTTTGCCCTCGGCGTGACCGTCGGAGATCCGACGCAGCCGTTGGCCGGTCTCAGCGCCGGTGGTGTCGCCGTCACCGAGGGCCAACAGATTCGCCGCGGCACGCCGATCGACATCACCTACCCGCCGCCTCCGACGACGACGACGGCCGCCGCAACGACGACGATCGCTCCCTGAAGAGGGCCGCCTACCAGGCGGTTCGTTGCCGGTTTGGGCGTTGTTCTAACGTTCGCCGATGGGATCACTTCAAGGTCGGGTCGCAATCATCACCGGGGCGGGTCGCGGCATCGGACGCGAACATGCTCTGCTTTTCGCCCGTGAGGGTGCCAAGGTGGTGGTCAACGACCTCGGCGCGGGGCACGACGGTTCCGGTGCCGATACCACGCCCGCTGAGGAGGTCGCCGCGGAGATCAGGGTGCTGGGCGGCGAGGCGATCGTCAACGGTGACGACGTCGCCGATTGGCGGGGAGCGCAAGGCCTGATCAACAGCGCCATCGAAGCCTTCGGTGATCTCGACATCCTGGTCAACAATGCCGGAATCCTGCGCGACCGGATGCTGACGAACATGAGTGAGCAGGAGTGGGATGCGGTGATTTCGGTCCACCTCAAAGGGCACTTCGCCCCCACCCGCTGGGCTGCGGCGTACTGGCGCGAGCGGTCGAAGGCAGGCCATCAGCGGCCGCGCAATATCGTCCATACCTCGTCGACCTCGGGGTTGTTCAGCAACCCCGGTCAGGCCAACTACGGAGCGGCCAAGTCGGGAATTGCCACCTTCAGCCAGATCGTCGCCAAGGAACTCGATCGTTATCAGGTGAAGAGCAACTGCATCGCCCCTGGGGCGCGCACCCGTTTAACGATGGCGACGCCAGGCCTGTCCGACATCATGTCCGCCCAGGACGGCGGCTTCGATCCGTGGGATCCGGCGAACATCGCGCCGCTGGCTGTCGTGCTGGCCCGTGCAGACTGTCCGTTCAACGGTGAAACCTTCCTGGTGCAAGGCGGTGCGGTGACTCGCGTCGAGAGTTGGGCGATCGGTCCGCGTGTCGAGCAACAGCATCGTTGGCAAGCCGATGATTTGGCCATGGCGATGCGCTCGATGGGCGCGCCGACCCGCTAGGCGGCTGTCAGCCGGCGGCGCCGAAGTCGAGGCTTTGGCAACGATCGTTCACATGGCGATCATCTTGGGTGCGCCCCTGCTCGCCGCGATCGGTGCGCAACTTGGCGACGAACAGTTCGTTGACGACATTCGCCAGCGGGTCGACCTGCCATTCGACACAGCTGTACATCGTCGTCAACGAGGCCTGGTCGGCGCGGTCTGCGTTTCCGGGCAACAGCGTGCCGTCATCGTTGACCTGCCAAATGACTGCCCGCACGCGATAGACGCTCGGCCCGAGGCCGTCAAAGTCGACGACCGTGATCTGGGCATCGGTGACCAGATCACCGCTGGCGCCAAGCTGGCGTTGCGCCCACGGGCTCGCGTAGGCGGCGAGCGTTGACTCGAGATTCTTCGGCACATCCTTGCCGAGCACGAGGCGATCGCCGCCCCGCACATCCTGAAGCACGAAGAGCACCCCGAGCACGATCAGCAGGAACGGCAGGATGAGAAACAGCCCTCGCTTCCACAGCGCCGGTGCTTGCGTGCCTTGGGGCATGAGAGAACTGTACGCCGAGCGGCGTTACAGCGTGATGCTCTGCAGTTCGGTGGCCAGTTGCAGTCCAGCGGCGTTCGACTCGCCGAGCATCGATTGCAGTGAGAGCAGCTTAACGATGTCGCCTTGAATGACGATCTTGCCGCCGAGGAAGGCCTGCATCAGAGCAGCTGGATCTTGATCGACGAGTAGCACCCGGGCGGTGACATAGTCGGTGGTCATCGTTGCATCGGCGTCGTCGAGCGTGCCGAGGTCGAGTTCCAAGCGACCCGAGGAGGTATCGAGGTAGGCGTGAATGACGCCGCCGTCGAACGGCGTGTCGGTGATGATCTGATTGACGCGGATCACCTGCTCAAACTGCGGCGATTCGCCTTCGTATTTTGTGCGCAGCGCCCGCGCCGCGGTGATCCACTCATCCGACAAGAACCGATACGTCATGGTCTTCCTCGCATTTCCGAACGTCGGTGACCGACGCCACGTCAGGATACGAGTGTTGGACATAACAAAACGTTCAATGCTGCACCCAGCTGGAATGCCAACGGTAAACAGTAGGTATGGCACGAATATTGGTGACGGAAGAGATCGCAGACGGTGGGTTGGAGCGCCTGCGTCAAGCTGGCCACACGGTTGACGTGCAACTCGACCTCTCGAAGATCGACGAGCACATCGTCGGCGCTCACGCCTTGATCATTCGCTCGGCAACGCAGGTCAACGCCGAACTGTTCGGCGCGCGCTGACTGCCTGACGGTCGTCGGTCGTGCCGGCATTGGTCTCGACAACGTCGATGTCGCCGCGGCAACGCGGCGCGGCGTGATGGTCGTCAACGCCCCACAGTCGAACATCATCTCCGCCGCCGAGCACACCATGGCCCTGCTGTTGGCCCAGGCTCGCAACGTGCCCCAAGCCCATGCCGCCTTGAAAGCGGGGCGCTGGGAGCGCTCGCGCTGGGAGGGTGTCGAGCTTGCCGACAAGACGCTGGGCATCGTTGGTCTCGGTCGCATTGGCAAACTGGTTGCCGATCGGGCCAAGGGTTTTGCCATGCGACTCGTGGCCTATGACCCGTTCGTCTCCGCCGAGCGGGCGCGCACCATGGGTGTCGAGCTTTTGCCGCTCGACCAGGTTGTCGCTGAGTCCGACTTTCTGACCATCCACCTGCCGAAGACGAAGGACACCACCGGGCTCATCGGGCGCGACATGTTCCTCAAGGCCAAGCCGTCGTTGCGCGTCATCAACGTGGCCCGCGGCGGGATCGTCGACGAGTCGGCGTTGGCCGAAGCGGTGGCTGAAGGCCTGATCGCCGGTGCGGCGCTCGACGTGTTCTCGACCGAACCGATGACCGAATCGCCGCTGTTTGCCCTCGATTCGGTGGTGGTCACGCCGCACCTCGGGGCGAGCACACGAGAAGCACAGGACAAGGCTGGCGACACGATTGCCGACATGGTGCAGTTGGCGCTCGCTGGCGATTTCGTGCCCTTCGCGGTCAACGTCGATGCCGCGGAAGCCAATGAGACACTGCGGCCGTTCCTGCCCTTGGCCGAGCGCATCGGGCGCTTATTTGCCTCGCTCGCTGGTCGTTCACCGGACGTACTCGAAGTCTGCGTCGAAGGTGAGATCGCCGGTTACGACACCAGGATCATCACCCTGGCAGCCTTGAAGGGCTTCTTCGGGGCGGTCAGCGACGAGCAGGTGACGTACGTCAATGCTCCGCAGATGGCCAACGAACATGGCGTCGACGTGCGCGAGGTGAAGTGCTCGACCTCGGCCGATTACGTCAACCTGATCACGGTGCGCGGCTCGGGCCGCAGCATTTCGGCGACCTTGACAGGGCGACGCGCCGATCAGCGGATCGTGCTGATCGACGAGCACACCTTCGACGTTCCCCCCAGCGATTACATGCTGATGATCAAGAACGACGACCGTCCAGGCGTCATCGGTGTTGTCGGCACACTGCTCGGCGATGCCGGAGTGAACATCGCCGACATGGACGTCGGCCGGGCCGACGTTCCCGGAACAGCGGTGATGTTGATCGCCCCGACGGCGATGGTGTCGGTGTCGGTCGTCGACGCGCTTCGTCAGGCACCGGGAATCATCACTGTCGATGTATTGATCGGCTGAGAATTCTCAGCTGCGACGGTGGCTGTTGATTTCGTGGTTGGTGTCGCTGGCCACGCGGGCGGCGGCGTCGGCGAAATCCTGGCCGTTGCTGGCGTACAGCACGGCGCGCGATGAGCTGATCATCAGGCCGCAACCGTTCGCAGTTTGACCGGCCTCGACGGTGGCGCGGACGTCGCCCCCCTGGGCGCCGATGCCCGGTACAAGCAGCGGCAGGTCGCCAACGATCTGGCGAACCGCCGCGAGTTCTTGGGCATAGGTGGCGCCGACCACCAGGGCGCACTCACCGAGCCGACTCCATTGGTCGGCGACTCGTTCGGCGATGTGGGTATACAGCGGGCGCCCGTCGACCAGCAGCGATTGCAGTTCGTCGCCACCGGGATTGCTCGTGCGGCAGAGGATGATCGCGCCCTTGCCTTCGTATCGCAGAAACGGCTCAACCGAGTCCGTGCCGAGGTACGGATTGATCGTCACCGCATCGGCCCCATAGCGCTCGAAGGCTTCCCGGGCGTAGTGCTCTGCCGTCGAGCCGATGTCGCCACGCTTAGCATCGAGGACCAGCACGTGCTGCGGGTATCGCTCGGCGATGTAGCGGCAAATCGTTTCCAACTGCCGTTCGGCACCGATCGAGGCGAAATAGGCGATCTGCGGCTTGAACGCGCAACAAAAAGGGGCCGTGGCATCGACGATGGCGGTGCAAAAGGCGGTGATCGAGTCGTCGGCCGTGGCGACATGTGTTGGCAATTTACCGACATCGGGGTCGAGCCCAACGCACAACAGCGATCCCGACGTCAACCAGGCCTGCTGGAGCTTGCGGTGAAATCCGAGCGGCGCTGACATAGGTAGGGCGGCGTCAATCCTCGATGGTGATCGCCGCGGTCGGGCAGAGATCGGCCGCCTGGGTGAGCTTGTCGCGCAATTCTTCACCCGGCTCTTCCTGCAGGATGTAGAGATATCCATCCGAGCGGACCTCGAACACTTCCGGGCAGACTTGCATGCAGCCACCCGTCGATGCGCAGACGTCAAAGTCAACTACGACCCTCATCGGTACTCCTTCGCCGTTACGGCTCATTCACGGTCAACGTACTGACCCGCTCAGATACTAGGCCTTGGCGCGCCGATAGCCATCGCTCTCGGCGGCCTCGGCGGTGGAGTAACAACGCTCGGCGACGGTTCGGCGATAACTGCGACCTTCGGGGACGTGGTAGATACGGCTGTTGTCGTTGGCTTTGACGGGGTAGCCGTCCGGGCAGCTGCCGTCGGCCAGCGGCAACGTCCAGCTCGACCCTGCCGAAGGTTCGGCCACCTGGTCGCGGTGGCAGACGGTGGTCGGTGGACCCAGACTCGGTCTGGTCGACTGGTGGACCCAGACTCGGTGGACCTCGGGGACAGACTCGGTGGACCCAGACTCGGTGGACCCAGACTCGGTGGACACGGTCGCGGTGGGTGCTGCCGCCGCCGGTGCGGCCGCCGTGAACAGGTGCGCCCGCGTCTCCCGGTCGGACACCGGTGCCGCGGCGCTCGGCGCTGATGCCCGGCGTCGCTTACCAGCAAAAGCGGCTCCACCGGTGATCAACGCCAGCAACCCGCACCATTTCTTTTTGAAGCCCATGGGCGAAGTGTAGTGCTAGGACGTATGCGGTTCGATCGCCTGACGATGGCGTAGCAAAGAACAGACCACAGCGTTGAGCGAAGCGGTGATGATGTTCGGATCGGAGCCGATTCCCCAGCGGACCTCGCCATCGGAATCGAGTGATTCGACATAGGCCACAGCTGTCGCCTCCGAACCCGATCCCATGGCGTGCTCGGCGTAGTCGACCACATCGAGATCGGCGCCAACACCCTCACGCAGGGCGTGGACGAAGGCGTCGATCGGGCCGTTGCCGACGCCGCTCACCGTGTGGTGTTGGCCATCGATCAGCAGTTGTGCGGTGATCTCCGTCGTTCCGCCGCTGCTCGACGAGCGCAACTCGTGCGACTCGAGGCGAATCGCCGGTTCGTCTGGCAGATACTCCGACTGAAAGGTGCTCCACATCAGCGTCGGGCTGATTTCCGTACCGGAATCTTCGGTGATGTGCTGAATCGTCTTGGAGAACTCGATCTGCAACCGGCGTGGCAGGTCGAAACCGTGCTCGGTCTTCATGATGTAGGCCACGCCACCCTTGCCGCTTTGGCTGTTGACCCGGATCACCGCCTCGTAGCTGCGCCCGACGTGTTTCGGGTCGATCGGCAGGTAGGGCACGCCCCACGTTTCATAGTCGTCGTGGCGGCGCCCGGCGGTCTCAGCGGTGCGGTACAGCGCGTCGAAGCCCTTCTTGATCGCATCTTGGTGGCTGCCGGAGAACGAGGTGTAGACGAGATCGCCGACATAGGCATGACGGGGGTGAACCGGCAGCCGGTTGCAGTACTCGGCCACCCGCCGCAAGGCGTCGATGTCGGTCATGTCCAACTCGGGGTCGACGCCCATGGCGAACAGGTTCATCGCCAGGTTGACGACGTCGACGTTGCCGGTGCGCTCGCCGTTGCCGAACAACGTGCCCTCGACGCGATCGGCACCAGCCATCACCCCGAACTCGGCAGCGGCGACGCCACTGCCGCGGTCGTTGTGCGGGTGCAGGCTGATGATCACGCTGTCGCGGTTGCGGATGTTGCGCCCGAACCACTCGATGACATCGCCATAGACGTTTGGGGTGTAGCACTCAACGGTCGCAGGGAGATTGAAGATGATCGGACGCTCAGGGGTCGGTTCCATCACTTCCATTACCGCGTGACAGATGTCGAGCGCATACTGCGGCTCGGTCAGCGTGAAGCTCTCGGGTGAATATTCGTAGCGGATCTGGCTGTCACCCAATGTCTCTTCCAGCTTGCGGGCCATCTTGCGCGGCGTTGACGGCGATGTCGATGATCCCGGCCTGGTCGAGACCGAAGACCACCTCACGTTGCAACGGATTCGTCGAGTTATAAAAGTGAACGATCGCCTTGTTGCACCCTTGCAGGCTTTCGTACGTGCGTTCCAACAGCTCTTGGCGACACTGCACCAGGACCTGAATCGTGACGTCGTCGGGCACCAGATCTTCTTCGATCAGCTGGCGAACGAAATCGAAATCCGGCTGGCTGGCCGCGGGAAAGCCGACCTCGATCTCCTTGAAACCCATCTTCACCAGCGTGTCGAACATCCGTCGTTTGCGATCGGGGTCCATCGGATCGATCAGCGCCTGGTTGCCGTCGCGCAGATCGACGCTGCACCACAACGGTGCCTTGGTGATCCGCTGATCCGGCCACGTGCGGTCGCGCAGCACGAGCGGAAGCCATGGCTGGTACTTCTCGAACGGCATTTTCTTTGGCGTGACATTCTGTGGAGGCATCTCAGGAACTCCTGATCGTGGTGGTCGTGGTGGAAGCGGCGGGTTGAGCCAGAAAACGAAGAAACCCCCTGTGCCAGTGGCACACGGGGTGGGACGAACGCGATATGGGGCGCTCGCCTTACGTAAGGAGGAGGCCGATCAGTCGCGTCACGTTGGACACGATATCAGATGCCGGGGCATCGGCAACCGTTACCGTGAGCGCAATGAACATCGGCGAGCACATCGACGTTTGGCGTCGCGCCGACGACGTGCTCTGGCGGATTGGACCGGACCGCGTGCTCGTTCGTCGGGTCGGTGGCGACGGACTTGACTTGATCGGAACGACGGCGCTGGTTTGGGTGGCGTTAGAGCTGCCGCGAGCAATCTCTGAGCTCCACGTTGAGCTGGCCGACGTGGTTGCCTCAGCGGGGGAGATCGACCGGGCGCTGGCCGCGATGGCAGCGCAATTTCTCGTCGTCGGTGGCCGCCTGTGAACGACGTCGCCGATGTCGATCGTCGCTTGGCCGCGGCGCTGCGTTGTGCCCTCGAGCTCGACCGACAGCATTGCGCACACGGTGCGTTGCTCGACGCGGCGCTGTTGGACGCTGCGGTCAAGCATCGGGTGGTCGGTTTGCTGTGGGCTGCGACCGAGCGTGGGCATTTCGTCAGCGGTGGACAGGATGGGGTGCGCGAGGCCTGTCTCGCCGCGCAACGCAGCGTGCTGCGCATCGAGGAGACGATCATCGTGGCGACGGATGTCTTGCAGGCCAGGAGCATCGAGAGCCGGTTGCTCAAGGGGGCGGCGCACGGTCATCTCGACTACCCCTCGCCAGAGCTGAGAACATTCGGCGATGCCGACCTGCTCGTGCGCCGTCGAGATCTGCAGGCCTGTCTCGCCGCCCTGCAAGCGGCAGGATTTCGCCGCGCCCTGCCCGCCGTGCGGCGCGACTGGGAGCGACGTTTTGCCAAGGCCGTGCAGCTGATTGCGCCAAATGGGGTCGAACTCGATCTCCACCTGAGCCTCGCCGGAGGGTACTTCGGTGCGCTGCTGCAGGCCAAGGACATCTGGGCCGACCCGCACTCGATCATCCTCGGCGGTCGCCGGATCAGCACCTTGAACCTCAATCACCGATTTATCCATGCCTGCGTGCACGCCACCCTTGGCGCCGGTTTTGGGTTGCGCTCCGCCGCAGATGTGGCGATCTTGGTCGGCGGCGGGGAACTGGAGTGGGACGAAGTGGATCGCCTGGCGACGGGCCACGGATGCCGCGGTGTCGTGCTCTGCGGCACGCGTCGCGCTTATCGGCTGCTTGACCTCGACCCGACGACCTTGCCGATCTGGGCCATCGAGACGGCGATCGGTGACCGACAACAGGCGATGATCGATCGTTACGCGCAAGGCTCCGGGCCGGATTGGGGGCCGGAAGCGGCGACGACGCTTGCCGCGCTCGGCGTCGTCGATCGAGCTCGATTTCTGCTCGGCGTCCTCGCCCCATCGCGGGCCAGTTTGCGGGCCCGTGGCAGAACGCGCCGTACCCATCTGCGAATGGTGGCGCGGCGGCTAACAGCTCAACGGCAGTTGCGTCGGCGTCGCTGAGGAGATCGCTGTCGCTGGCACGGTGTAACTCGCTGCGCCGCTGGCGGAGCTGACCCCAAAGCGGCATATGTAGGTGGGCGGGGTGCCCGGGCACTCGACGCGCACACCGATCTCCATGCTGTAGGTGAAAGCCCCATTGCCGCCGCCGATCGTCCAGTTGTTCGTCGCTGCCGAGCTGAAGTTCACCCAACCGGTCTGCCCGCTGACCGTATTGAGGCGCACCCAGTAGGCGTACATGAACACGGGAGTGCCACCGCAGGGGCACGTACCTGTCGGATTGGTGATCGTGATGATCTGATATCGACCGAGGTTGAAGCCAGGTCGGTTGATCGTGGCGATGAACGTTGCCGGCGCGGTCAGGGCGAAACGGCAAGGCACGGTGCCGCTGTCGGCGTAGGCCACCGAACTGATGATCGCTGGCGCAATCGCCCCAGCTGCTCCGCCCACGGCCATTTTCTGCAGCGCGGCGCGACGAGTGTGATGTGCCGCCGCAACACCCAGTCCTGCGTCATCGTGCATAATGTCACGAATAGTAGTGACTAAATCACAAAAAACCCGAAAGTTGAGCAAAATTTGGGGTTGTGTTAACGCAGATTGTAATACAGCGGCAAATTCTCTAGGGTCGTGACATCTGGATAGCGCCACTCCCAACACGGCACGCGACGCACGACATGTTCCAACAGCCGGAAGGTTGAGACGCGTGCCAGCTCCACGGAGAGGACGTGATTCATCAACTCCGCAAGCGCTTCGCCGGGCTGCAAGCGGCGGCTTGTGGCTGGCGCCCCCTCGACATATGCCGTCATCACGATCGCGCTCAGCGTTGCCTCGCCCTCGACGGAGCCGAGTTCGCTGACTGGCACGAATCGTTCGTCTTCTTCGAATGCCGTCGGCGGCTGGCGCAGGCGGGCTATCAGCGGGGAGAGCAGCGCCACCGACGCCGGGCGCAAGGCCACAGGTTTTGGATAGTTGCGCACCGTGAGACTGGCGGGATCGACGAGAGGCCACCTCGTCGGCGACAAAGCCCCAACCGTTGCGGGCCAAGTAGCTGGCCAACGTGGTCTTTCCGCTCTGCGAACGACCGCAGAACATGACCGCATCACCGCTCGAGGGCCCAGTGGCCGTGCCGGCGTGCAAGGCTAGACGGTGCGGGTGGCAGGCGACATAGCGCCGATTGAGTTCGATCAACAGGTGAGAAAACAGCGAGCCGCGCCGCAAGTGCGGGTAGACAACGGTGCCGTCGATGGCGACGTGTACCCATCCGTGCGAGTGTGAAGAGATGGCGATCTGCTGCGAGGGCGCGGCGCTTGGCTGTTGGTCGATGGAATCGACCAACAGGCGTTCGATTGCCGTGGCCACATCGGCGTCGTCGGTCTCGACGCTGAATCGAAAGTCGTGCCAACGGAACTGGCCGAGGGCAGTATTCCCGGTCGAGTTCATTGGGTGGCGATGCCGAACGCCGTGGCGATCTGTCGGCGAAGTTCGTTGGTTGTTCCGGCCTGCAGCAGTTGGCCGCGGTCGCCGAGTCGCTCGACGGCGTGGAACCAGGTGGCGTCGGCACAGAATCGCGCCAGGTGCACCAGCTGCTCAGATGGTTGACGGTGCGGCGCGCTCGATGCCCGCGATGGCGGCGACGCGCATGGCGCGTCCGGCGCTTGCTTCGGGCAGCGAGGCGATGTTGGCCACTACGTTCATCGCCTCCCAATCGAGCCGAGCGAGGGGTGCCGCGACCGACGCCATCGTTTCGCCAGCTGCGCCCGAGATCGCCACTCCCCAGGCCGCATGTTCGACGACGCCGCGTTGGGCAAGCCAGGGATCGTTGACCAAGATGGGTGACTTGGCGTCGACCAACACGGCGTCATTGCCGTCGCTGAAGATCCGCAGCGCAACCTGCGTCGCCTCGCCAGCATCGGCGGCTTGGTCGATGCCTGCGAGCAGGGTGGCCAGCGCGTCGACGATTGCTCCCGGTTGGCGAGCACGCACGAGGACGTGCGTGCCGTAGCGAATCTGAGGGACCAGCGAGGTTTGGTGCCAGCGGGCATCGGGCAGGTACACGTGCAACGCCGGAGCCACGGCGCCGGTGTCACCAGATCGCTGGTTGATCCGCGGTTCGATCCAGGCGCCGAGCCAGCGGTGCCAGCGGTCCAAGGGAATTTCGCAACCCTCGTCGAGGTGAAATTCGACTGACACCAGGGTGTCGGCGGCAGCGCCGAGACGCAACGTGATGACGTGATCCCACACGGGGACCGGTGCGCTGGAGCCTCAACCATCCGGCGGTGGGCCGATCACGCGACCGCCGTCAAGCAGCTCCGGCGGCGAGGCAGCGACAATCAACTGGTGGTCGTCGCTGCCCTGCAACAGATTTCGTTCGCTGAGCGACTGCAGCGCGCTGACAACGTGATCGCTGAGATCGGCGCCGCCGAAGAGTTCAGCCAGCTCGGCGGTCATCGTGGTCACGTCGGTCTCGCCATCGCACAGCAGCCAGACCGCTGCGGCCGTGGCGTTGAGCTGATGGATCAAAGACGTCTTGGTGTCGAACAGCACCACCTCACCGGCGAACACGGCGGTCTCTACGTGGCTCACGGACTGCGGGCAATCGAGGGGCGAGCTCAACGCGCGTCCTGCTCGAAGTCGCCGATCGTCGACAATCGCACGACGTCGTTAAAGAAACCCGCCGACGCCTGTAGCTCGTACGGCGTACCACTTGCGGTGACGCGACCGCCATCGATCACCACAAGCCGCTGGCAGGCTTCCAGCGTTGTCACCCGATGGGCGATGATGACGACAGTGATCTCACCGGCGAGCTGAGCCAATGTCTCGCGCACGATCGACTCGGACTTCACGTCGAGGGCGCTCGTTGGTTCGTCGAGGATGAGCACCTCTGGCCCGCCGACGAGGGCCCGCGCCAGGCACAGGCGTTGGCGTTGTCCGCCCGAGAGTCGGCTGCCACGCTCGCCGACATCGGTTGCATAGCCGCCGGGCATCGCCATGATCTCGTCGTGCAGATTGGCAGCGCGCGCCGCCGCGGTGATGGCTTCGGAGCTCAACCCGGCGCGGAAGAAGGCGATGTTCTCGGCGATGGTGCCAGAGAACAGCTGGGCGTCCTGGGGCACGAAGGCGACAAGCTGGCTCCAGCGGCGACGGTCGATGGCTCGCAGATCGACGCCCCCGGCACGAATGGACCCTTGACTCGGCTCGCGCAGACCGAGCAACAGCTGAATCAAGGTCGACTTGCCGCCGCCAGACGGGCCGATGACGCCGACGATCGAACCCGCTTCAATCGTCAGGTTGACGTCGTGCAGCACGTCAGCAGCATCGTCGTGATAGCGAAAGTCGACCTGCTCGACGGCGATCTGGCCGACCCGCTCGATGATCTGTCCCGAGGCGCGAGCCGGCTCCGACTCGTAGCCAGCGATCGTTTCACGCAACGTCGCCAAGAAGGGCATCACGCTGATCATGCCGGCGCTGGCGTTTTGCAGCGATTGCCCGAACGACAGCGAGCGCAGCATGACCAGCATCACGGCGCCGATCTTGGAGAGCTCTGTGGCTCCGCTGAGGGTCGCCAAGGCGAGCGCGACGATCAATGCACCGTAGGCCATACCGGCGTAGACCGGCCCGATCCCTCCCTGCAGGCGGGTCAATCGTCGGCGGGTGTGCGCCTCGCTGTCGATCATCTGGCCGACGGATTCAGCGAACTGGTGCTGCACTCCGAACGCTTGCATTTCCAGGCCGAAGCTGCCGAGTTCGTTGACCGAGGTTGCAAAGTTCATGCCCGCTTCCGTGGCGCTGCGTGCTCCGCTGCGGATTCGTCGCCGCAACGGGGCGATGGCGGTCGCCAACAGAACCAACGCGCCGATCACGGCGATGGAGGCCAACGGGTCGATCAGCAACGAGACGATGATCATCGCCGCCAGGTTGAGGCCAGCGATGACCGTGGAGGTGAAGGATCCGACCAGTCCCGCGCCGGCGCCGGCGAAACGAATTGCCAGCTCCTGCAAACGGCCTGGCGGTTCGGCCTGCTGGCGAGCCCACGTGGCGTTCAAGTATCCGTTCGTCAACCGCTTTCGCAGGTCTCGCCCGACGTTGGAGACGATGTCCGCCGACATCCACCCGGCCGAGAGGGCGAGGCAGACACGCGTCACCAACAGTAGTGCCGCCACGAGCAGTGCGCTATTGACCCCCACTGTGGTGCCAGCGAACAGCCCCATCGTGTCGCGCCCGTCGGCGATCGCCAGCGCGGCGCGGGTGATGCACACCAGGAATGCGGCCTCGCAGATCCCACCAAGAAATGAGGCGATGGCAACGTAGGCCACGGGGGCACGGCGGTTGCGCACCAGCGAGGCAACCTCGCCCCACTGCGCCCAGTTCGAAGCGGTGTCGGCTTGGCCCGACTGGCTAGCCGTTGGGTCGCTCACGAAATGCCCTCGGGGAAGTATTCAGCGAGGGCTGCGGCCCAGGCATCCTCAGGTTGACCGCGGTCGACCCAATCGATGCGGTCGCGGCTGGTGGTCGTGAAGCGAGCTGAATAAAAGTTGTGATAGACGGCGTTGCCGAACACCGAGCCGAGAATACCGGGTCCCCGACTCGACGAGATCGGGATCGGGTGGATAGCAGGCGACTCGGCCAAGGAGATTGCTTGCGCGGTATCCCACGTCGGTCCGGGGCTAAAGGTGTGACCCTGGCCCAGAAATCGGTCGGTGCGCATCGCCAACCAACAGGCGTGTATGTAGGGCTGCGGCCGATCTGGCGCCTGGTCAAAATCGCTGTCGAATCCGACGGGGGGATAACCGGCACCGCTCACCTCGGCGCCGGCGAGCAATGGGTCGATCGAGTCCTCGATCCACGTATCGGAGACCGGGAAGGCGTCGACATCGAGGGCGATGAAGAATTCGGTGCGGCACAGGGCGACGCCGAGGTTCATCGCCGGGCCGTGATGAATGTTGAGCGGCAGTCGGCGCACGTAGACCTCGGGCTGGCGCCGAGCCCAGGCTGCGCTGCCATCATTCGAGGCGTTGTCGATGACGATGATCTTGGTGCCAGCGGGTGAACGTCGCTGCACTGCGGCGACCAACGCCTGGAGATACGGCAGCGTGTTGAACGAAACCGTGATCACGGTGACGCCGGGGCTGCGGCGTCGCAGCCTGGCGCGCCAGACGGCGACCTTGGTGAGGGGTCGGGTGATCGCCCAGATGCCACATCGTTGTCCTGCGCCGCGCCAATTCACCACCTCTTAGAGTAGCGGAATGAACACTAAACTTACAGATTGCGTTAAGCTTTCAGCGTGAAATCGGCGGGCAGCGACACTGGGATGGCGGTGGTCCCGCGTCTGGCGGACATCTCGGTCGTGATACCCATGTTCAACGCCGCGGCAACGATCGCCGCGGCGATTACCAGCGCTTTGTCGCAGTCGCACACCAATCTCGAAGTCGTCGTCGTCGATGACGGTTCGACCGACCGCAGCGCCGAGATCGTTGCCGCGTTCTGCGCCCGTGACGCTCGTGTCCGCCTGGTCAGCCACAGCACCAATCGCGGCTTGGTGGCGGCTCTCAACACCGGCATCGGCGCCTGTCGCAGCGACCTCGTCGCTCGGCTCGACGCCGACGATGTCGCCCAGCCACAGCGCCTGGCAGCACAGCGTGCGCATTTCGATAACTCGGCGGTGGTGCTCAGCGCCAGCGGCTACCGGCGCGTCGATAGCTCCGGAACGGAGATCTCGCGGCACGCTGCGCCGCGCGATCACGCGACGTTTGTCGCCGCGTTAGCGACGGGCAACTGCATCTGCCACTCGAGTGTGATGTTCCGCCGCAGCACGGTGCTGCGGATCGGCGGATACCGACGGGAATGGTTTCCCGTCGAGGACTACGACCTGTGGATTCGTCTCAGTCGCGTTGGGGCATACCGAGGACTTGACGACATCGGCGTCGACTATCTCGTCAGCGGTTTCGGGATCTCGGCCGATTCGGCTGGGCTGCAACAAGACATGGCGCGCAGGCGCCAAGCGGAGTACATCGAGTCGATCATTGGCGATCATTTGTCGCCATCGGCGCGCAGCCGATTGACCGGCGACACCGTTGGCCAGGGCCCCGATCACAGCCAGGCCTTGCGCGCCCTCAATCAACTGGCCCGCGAGATGCGCCGTGAGTTGGCAGATTCCGGCCACCAATGGCGTGGCGCCGACCGTGTCCTTCGCTCCCATGCGTTGAGCCTGCTCGCCGACAAACGGCGGCTCAGCCGCCACGTCGCCCTGGCCCGTCAGTCGCCGGGTTTGGCGCTGCGCGGCATCGTTGCGGGCAGGCGATGACCGGGCGGAGCTTGACCGTTGTCGTCCCGGTTCGCAACGGCGCGGGGACGATCGAACGGTGTCTCGCCTCTGTTCTCGCACAACCGATCGACGGTTTGCAGGTCATCGTCGTCGACGACGGCTCTGACGACGCCACGGTCGCGGTTGTCGAGGCGATCACCGATCGGCGGCTGGAACTGTTGCGCAACGCCGATTGCCTCGGCCCATCTGGCGCCCGCAACTTCGGATTGGCACGCGCCAGCGAGGCGTCCGTGGCCTTCGTCGATAGCGACGATGCACTCGATCCGCAGTGGCACCTGCTGGTCGAGCATCAGCGTGAAACCGGCGCGGCGCTGGTCACCTGCGGTTTCCGCATGCTCGATTGGCAGGGTGAATGGCGATACGACCATCACAGCGAGCCGATGGGAGCGGCCTTCTACGATCTTGTGGGACCGTTTCAGTCAGGTACCTTTATCGTCGACACGGCCGTGCTGCGAGCGTGTGAGGGATATGACCCGTCATTGCGCTACTCGGAGAACACCGACCTCGCGCTGCGGCTGTCGGCATGGTGCTGCGAGCACAGTCTGGTCACAGCCTCGCTCGATCGAGCGCTGATGCACTGGTACCACGACATTCGCCACGATTATCAAGCGCAATTGCGCCAGGCCACGATCGAGCAACTGCTCAGCCGGCATCGCGCGCAGTTGGCCAGAGACCCGCAGATGTTGGCGTCGTACCATGCTCAGCTCGGGGTCTGGCGGGCGCGCGCCGGTGAGCTAGGCGGCGCCCGTCGGCAGTTTGCCGCGGCATGGCGTACCAGGCGTCACGACCTGCGCCACGTCGGACGTTGGTCGGCCACGTGGAGCCGAACCTTGAGTCGACGGCTGTGGCCCGCGAGACCTGCTCCTAGAACCTGAGCCGAGCGCGCAGCAGCCCAACCCGGTAAGCGCCGACCCGCAGCCAGCGAAGGCGATGTTTGGCGCGCACGATGCCCGGCGCGCTCAGCGCCAGCCACAGCCACGTTTTGAGTGCAGTGCGCCGAGGCTCGCCCGGCGCCAGACGCCCACCTGTTGTTCGGTTCATTGCCGCCACGGCGATGCCTTTGCGGTAGCGCTGGCGGATCATCGTGCCCGTGCCGGTGCGCAGGTGCACGGCGACGACGGCCCGTGGTGCCCAACGCAACCGATAGCCATAGCTCCACGCCCGCACGAAGAACTCGTTCTCATCGCCAGCGCCGCTCAAGGTGGCGTCGAAGCCGCCGACGTGGTGCCACATCGACAGTGTGAAGGCGCAGTTGCCGCCAAAGCCGGTGTCGACGAAGGGCCGCGGTGTCGGCGTTGCGCTGCGCGTCGTCACCCCCCACATCCGGCGGGTGTGCTCGTCGTTCAGCGTGGCATAGTCGAGCACCCCGCCGACCCACGAATCTGGTTGCAGACCGACGATCATCGACGCCAGCCAGTCAGGTCGAACGACATCGTCGGCGTCGCACAGGGCGACGATTCCGTCCCCTGGATGGTGCCGCGCAACGGCCTGGGCGATACCGGCGTTGCGGGCTGAGTTGATGCCGGCGACGGGTTCGTGCACGACGTATACCGGGCGAGGCGCAGCATCGAACGCCGAGGCCACCGCGGCTGTGGCGTCGCTCGAATCGTTGTCGACGACGATGATCGAGAAGGGCGGGCAGGGGGCGTCGGCGACGCCGCCTTGGTCTTGTAGGGCCTGCAGCTGCGCGGCGAGGGTCGCTGCCGCGTTGCGTGCCGGGATGACGACGGTGATCGGTAGCTGGGCTAGGGGGGTGTTTGGGTCATCAGTGCGCGCCTGCCACGGCGTCGGCGAGTGCAGGCGACGAATGCGCCGACGCATCGACGGTCGGAGCCGCAGCTCGAGATCGACCAACGTCAGCCTGGCTTGCAGCACCGCCCGCTGCACGGGTTTCGTCGTCTGCCAGCGCAGCCTCCATGCGTGGTTGCTGGCCACCCAATCGCGGTATGACTCGGCCGAGCCGAACGCCCCAGCGGTGTGATGCACCACGTCCAGTTCGATCACGGCCACCGTGCGTCCGGCGTCGAGAGCCTGCGCACAGATATCGGCGTCGTAGCCGTGGAACGGGCGGTAGCGCACCTCGTCAAAACGGAGATTGGCCACCGCCCACGGGGTGAAACCGATCAGCAGACCGTCGATGACATCGACCAAGCCCGAGCGTTGCTCGTAGGTGTAGGTGTTGTGCGGCTCCACGACCGCTCCGACTTTGACGGGGCGACTGAACCAGGCCATACCCCCAGGACCGCTGGCGCCGATCACGCCGACGATGCCGGCCTCGGGTGCTCCGAGCGCGGCGACCAAGGCGTCGATCGCCCGTTGGCCGCGCAACTCGACGTCATCGTGGACGAATACCACACCGGCGAGGTCGGACCGGGTGGCCGCTTCGTCGAGGATCTGGTTGTAGGCGGCGGCGATGCTGGGCGCGTTGCGAACGACGACGACGTCGAGCTCCGTGCCGTCGCGATTGCCGAGGGCCCGCAGCGCCGGAAGGCAGATCGTCTCGTATCGACCGCTCGGCCCAGCACAAACGCCGATCAGCAGTCGGCCACCAGTGGCGTTCATCAACCTACTCCGCGTTGGACAGATTGACCGTTACGATGCCAGCGATGAGCGGCGAACACCCTGGCGGTTACCCCTACGCAGACGCAGCGCGCCGCGAAATGCAGGCTCTGATCCCGCGCGCGGCCCGTTGCCTGCTCGATGTTGGCTGTGGGACTGGGGTCTTCGGTGCCGAATTGCGCGCGGCGCGAGCCGATGTCGAGGTCTGGGGCATCGATCCCGCCGACACCGTCGTGGCGACGGCGCGGGCCAACCTCGACGGTTTCGTCCACGGCCTGTACCCAGACGCGGTGCTCGGCGACGCTGCGCTGGCGACCCGTCAGTTCGATTGCATCACCTTCAACGACAGCCTCGAACACTTCGTCGACCCGTGGGATGTGCTGCGACAGAGCAAGCGCTTGCTCAGCCCGGGGGGCACGATCGTGGCCTCGATCCCCAACGTGCGCAACTACGCTGTGCTGCGCAAACTTGCCGTCAACGGCCAGTGGGAATACCGCGAAACCGGCATTCTCGACCGCACCCACCTGCGGTTCTTTACCCGTCAATCGGCGATTGCGATGTTTGCCGATTGTGGTTTTGTCGTCACCGAAACTCACGGCCTGAACGTCGCCAACCACGGTCGAGCGGTTCGCGCTCTGGCGCTGCTCGGCTCGCGAACCGACGAGTTCCGGGCGATGCAGTTCGCCTACGTGGCCCGTCACGCCTGAACGACCTTGGCGTACAGCGCCACCATCCGCTCAGCGGCGGCGTCGAGTGTGAAACGGGTGTCGAACTCGCGACGGGCTTGTCGAACCCGCGTCGCCGTCGATTCGGCGTCGTCGAACGTCGCGGCCATCGCTTCGGCTAGCCCGTGAGGATCACCAGCGCGGCGCAGCAGGCAGTTGATGCCATCGACAAGCACACCGCGCAGGCCGTCGACGTCGGTGCACACGATTGGGCAATCCAAGGCCATGGCCTCCAAGGCGGCCCCAGCGGTGCCCTCCCATCGTGAGCTGAGGCAGAACAGATCGGCGGCGACGATGAGGTCGGCGACATCGTCGCGGTCGCCGAGAACGTCGACGAAGCCCGCCGCCTCATGTTCGGCGATCGCCCGCCGCAGCGCCTCGGAGGCGTTCCCCGGCCTGCCGGCGATCAACACGCGCGCCTGGCCGTGGCCGAGCGAGCGCAGCTCAGCGACTGCGGCAACGAGGTCGGCGTGCGCCTTCTGGTACTCCTGGCGTCCGGCGGTGACGATCAAGGGGACATCGTCGGCGATGCCGAGCCGAGTGCGTGTCGCCGCGCGCCGCTGGGCCGACGCCAATCCGAGATCGTCGCGGCCCCGGCCGCGCTCGGCGACGAAAATTCGCTCGCGGGGGTACCGCAGCGCGGTGGCGTTGGCCACGGCGACGCCCTCGGTGACGGCATGCAGCGCGCTGGTCGACAGGCGCGCCGTCGAGGCGTCGAGCAGTCTCGCGGTGTGCAGCTTGAAGCGATTGACATTGGGGTCGCTGAGGCGTTGCCGATCGTAGGGCGTGTTGACCAAGCTGGAGACGATCTTGGCTGGCGTGCGCCAACCAGCGCAGCGCCCGAGAAGATCGGCGTCGAACAGCGCGGTGTGCACGACATCGGGCCGTTCGGCACGAATCTTGCGCCGCAGGGCAACGATGCCTTTCACCCCGGCGGATATGACGGTGATCGGTACCTGCATGGCGACGAGCGAGCGCTCTTCGACGCTTGTCGGACTGGCTCGCATCACCGCAAAACTGACGTCGATCCCTCGCTCAATGAGCGCGGGAACGAGCACGGCCGTCGAACGTTCCGCCCCGCCGCCGCTCAGGCTGTCCAAGACGAACAGGACCCTCATCACACGGCGGCCAACGCTGGGTGGGACGTACCTGCGGCATCGAGCAGACGCTCGATCACCGCCGACGGTGACAACCACTGTTGGAAGTAGCGATAGGCGGCAGCCTCCAGACGTAACCGCGCCGCCGGATCGGCCGCCAGACGAACCGTTTCCTCCAGTGCCTGCTCGACCGAATCGACGACGATGAGGTGCTCGCCGGAGGCGAGCGGTCCCGGCATGGTCCGCGTCAGCGGCATGGAGACGATTGCCTTGCCAAGCGCGAAGAATTCGCCGAGCTTCCAGCCAAGGCAGTCATGCACGGCAGGGGTGTTGAGGGCCACCGCCGAACGTTGCGTCGACGCGAGATAGTCGTCCATCGTGCAGCGGCCTTGCGCCTGCAGCCGCGCCGCTACAGACGGTGGCGCACCGACGAATCCGCCGCTGGTGCGCAGGTCGCTACGGTCGACGATCGCTGACCATACGGCAAGACGCTGCTCGTTGGCCTGAGGGTGGTTTTGCCACCAGCTCGCCAGGAAAAAGACCTCACCGTTGTTGCTCGGAGCGGGGCGATAGGCATGTAATCGCGCTCGCTCTCGGCGATGTTTGTGCAACGCCCGCGCCCTCGCCTGCGGTGCAGCGAAGCGATTGGCCCGATGCCTTGCGAGGTGGGCGACCATGCGCCAGTCACGCAACAGAGCTGCGCCGCGAACTCCGAAACCGGGGCCGATCGGAACCAACTTGGCGACGCCAGCGAGCGAGTCGCCGTGTGGGTCGGTGTCGTTCGGATCGATGTTGTCTGGGTCGAGGTTGACCTGGCCGTACACATCGCACCAGGCCAATGCGGCCGGGTTGATCGTCGGGTGGTCGTCGGCAGCGATGAACAGGCGTTTGTGGTCGGGGGTCACGATGGCGATCCCATCGCGCGGGCCGAGCAGCGCGGGCAAGTCATCGCCGACGACGAACCTGCTCCCTGGGAAATGTTCAGCGATTGCGTCGAGGTAGTAGCTGTAGTACTGCGGGCTCGATTCCGGGCTGATCTGAATGCTCGATCTCATGGCAGTACCGTGCATCCGGTGGTGCCCCGCCATCCGTCGATGACCCCGGCCCCGCGGTGACGCAGTCTCGTCCACCGATCGGGAGCGAGCGTCGCCGCGGCAGAGTATTTGAGCTGGCGGCGGGCCCACCACAGCCGGTGCCCGATGGTTCCATGGGCGCGGATGGTCTCCCACGAGTTGCGGGCCTCGTAATACGCTCGCCACGGTGCCGAACGACTGCCTGGCGGCAGCCCGTCGATATCGACGAGTGGAGTCGGTACGACGCTGATGTGGAAACCCGCCTGTCGAGCGCGCAGGCAGAACTCGTACTCTTCCCACATCATGAAATAGTCCGAGCGAGGAACCCCGATAGCGGCAACGACCTCAGCGGGGACAAGCAAGCCGCCGAAGGTGATGACATCGACCTCGTAGGGCTTGATGGCGGTGACCAGCCATTCGGGTGTGGCCAGGCCGCGCTGCCAGATTGCCCCTGTTGGAATGGTCTTACCCGAGAGCGACACCCAGCCCATGGACAACATCGTGCGGCGGCCGACGTGTTGCAGCAAGAGCCGGATGGCCTCGGGTCGCGGTCGGTCGTCGTCGTTGAGCAGATAGATCCAGCGGTGGGCGCTGGCCAGCGCCGCCGACATGCCCAGTCCGAACCCGCCGGCCGGACCGGTGTTGTGTCCAGGGTTGATCAGTTCGAGGTCGATGCCGAGGCGCCGCAACCGTTCGCCATCGAGGTCGGCGTCGGTGACGGTGCCACCATTGTCGACCACGATGATCGTCTGTGGCCGTCGTTGCTGGGCGACCAAGGCCTCGATCGAGCGCCGTAAACCCTCGCCGCGGTGGAACGTGACGATCACGGCGGCCAAGCGCTCATCGACCACGATCGCGACCTCTGGCACCAGCGGAGAACGGCACCGAGCCTGTACTGCGTGTTCGCACCGCGACACGAGTAGCGCTGGCCAGATGGGCTGTCGCTAGCCGCACGCCGGGGGTCCCTCGGCGTTCGCGGGCCAGCAGCTCGCTGGTGTATCGCCAGGCGTGGGGATGCACGACATCGAGCGGGCCGCCGCCGATGGTGCAGCCGCTGGAGGCGACGGCCGCCAACAGATCCTGGCGTGACTCGGAGACGTACAACAGGGTGTTTTGCCGATACCAGAACTCAACGCCGTCATCGTCCCAGACGGCCGGGCGGACGATGTCGATCGCCCGGTAGCCGTTGGCCGAGAAACGTTGAGCCCACCAGCTTGGCCACTGCTCGTTGATGTGATCCTGGCCGCCCTGTCCGGGGATCGCCGCCGAGAACAGCACCACGTCGCTCAATGCGCAGAGGTCGGCAACAAAGCTTGTGGCGCGCGCTTCGTCGAGGTGCTCGGCGACCTCCATCGAGATCGCCAGATCGAAGCGCTGTTCGGGGGAAGGCAGCGCAGAGCGCAGATCGTGGCAGCGGAAATGTTCACCGGCGATGCGCAGCAGATGCCGCGGGACGTGGTCGCCGTCGATACCCACGAGAGCAAGACCAGGTGCCGCCGCGGCGGCCAACCACGTGCCGACTCCGCAGCCGACATCGATCATCGAAGTCGGCCGCAGCCATGACGTCACGATGGGAAGAATCGCACCCGCACTGCGCCGCGAGCCGGCGGCAATATCGGTGTAGAACTCCGCGTCGTAGCCAGCTGTGTGATTCCTTGCTTCTTCCGCCGTCATATCGACAACGATACTGCCAATTGCCGACTTATCGTGATGATCTCGACGCGTACAGTGTGTTCTCCCAGGCGGCGGCGACGGTGTCGATCTCGAAGCGATCAAGACAACGGCGCCGGGCTGCCTCACCGAGGCGTCGCCGAAGCGGCACATCGGCGGCCAGTCTGTTGATCGCCGCCGCCAGCGCGCTGACA
This sequence comes from uncultured Acidimicrobiaceae bacterium, assembly GCA_963732585.1. Lineage (GTDB taxonomy): Bacteria > Actinomycetota > Acidimicrobiia > Acidimicrobiales > Ilumatobacteraceae > WLMZ01. The sequence goes on from CAVSZY010000003.1 coordinate 139,837, forward strand.
TCGCCCGGCTCGATGATCACACCGGTTTCGTCGTCGACGACGATCTCCTCGATGGCCCCGATCGGGGTGGCGATTGCCGCCAGACCGCACAGGCCTGCCTCGATCAGCGTTGCCGGCATGCTGTCGCCACCCCGGCTGGGAAGGGCGACGACATCAGCGGCAGCGAAGACCTCCTCGGCGTTGTCGACGGTGCCGACGAAGCGCGCTCGGCCGACAAAGGGTGCCGCCTGTTGTTCAAGCTCGGCGCGCTGTGGGCCGTCACCGGCGATCACCGCAATCACCTGCGGGCAACGGCCGACGGCCTCAAGCAGGTCAGCGACACCTTTCTCTGGTACCAGGGCACCGACATAGGCAACGACCATGGCCGCCGGATCGACACTCATGCGGATTCGTGCGACGCGCCGTCGTTCCTCTCCGATCAGCCCGAACGGTCCATCGGGAACACCGTTGGGAACGACGTCGACGCGTCCCTGCGGAACGCGAACGTAGGAACTCAAGGTCGTTGCCGCCGAGGCAGACAAGGCGACGATACGGCGCGGAAAGCGCAGGTAAAGCCCAACGCGGTATGCGTCGCGACCATGACGATGCCCAGAATCGGGTATCGCTGATCTGGCGGTAAACGAACGGGCGCCCCGGGCCGATGCCAGCCAGCGCACAAGCCAACAACGTCGACGAGCCGTGGGCAATGGTCACGTCGGCGGCGGCCATCCGCCGCCGCAAGGCGCGCAGCGTGCGCACGCCGCGCGGCCGAGCACCGAGGACATCGACGGCGAGACCAGGCTCGTGGACTCCGGCGCACAGGGCAGCAGATTCGACGGTGTGGCCACGCTTGCCGAGGGCTCGGGCGAGGTCGAGGGCAAAGACCTGCGCGCCGCGTCGATCGGTATCGGTGATCACCTGCAAGATGTGTAGCGAGTCGGTCAATGCCCCTCCGTAGAGACGACGGCGATGGCGACTATTTGACCAAGAAGTTGGCGAACTGCCACGGATCGTTGCGGTCGAGGCCGTCGCTCTCGTCACCAAAGACGGGGAACAGATCGTTGCGGCCGTGCAGCGGCGTCCAATCCGTGGGGCCGGAATGCATCGTGCCGAGGTACTTGCCGGCGACGCCGAGCACCTCTTCCCAGGGCAACTCGTCGGGCACGCGCAGACCCGCCGAGCGGGTTGTCGATCATCCAGCTGCACGGCACCGATGATGCTGCCCGCCGACCTGCAGGGTGGTTGCGCTTTGGCCGGGCAAGATCGCCCGTGCCTCGTCGATGCTCAGCAACGAGCCCGTCCACCACCCGGTGTAATCGTGGCCCAGCAGCAACACGCCAAGTTCGTCGCGCCCACTGATGATCTCGTCGTTGAGGATGCGCTGACGAGTCTGCATCTGTCCAGTCGTTCTGACGCAGTTCGTGCACGCTGGCGATCGCCGACATCGGACGGGCAGTAGGCGTAGTGCACCGTCGGTCGGTAGAGCGGGTTGCCGAAATCGTCCCACACCGTGTAGTGATCGCTGAGGGTCAGCGCCTCGCCGTGGCGAATGACCATGCCGTGCGATCGGTCCGCACGGCACCCAGGAGCGAACCCAGGTGTCCATGCCCGGCTGGGCCATGCAGATCTGATTGCGTGGCCCTTCGCCGAATGGGTGTAGGCATTGGCGGGCAGGCGCAGTTCATGCGTACCCCAACCCATTCCGCTGGGGCGACACCCTCTTCGTAAAAGCCGTCGACCGACCAGGTGTTGACGAACTCGTCGAACTCTTTGGGCACGTTGGTGATCTGCGTGTCGCGCTCGCTGATGTGGATCACTTTGGTGCCGCGTGAGCTGGGCCAACACGTTGTAGCGTGCCGTCGGCCAGGGCTGTTTCGATGGCCGCTTGGCGCTGGCCCAGCGAGGCCGTCGCTGAGGATCTTGGAGCAGATCTCGCGCAATGCTTGCTTGGCGAAATGGCTGACCAAGCCGGGGTTGGCGCCGTGCTCGACGACGGCCGATGGCGCCCTTGTTGTCGCCCCAGCGGGCGCATCATCCGGCGCAGTTGCATGTGGCGGACGTACAGCGTGCGATCGATCGGGTGGGTCGTGTTGCAGGTCGAGATAGGGATCCCAGACCTCGACCGAGGTGTTCAGATAGCGCACGTTGTGATCGCGGCACCATTGCAGAATCGTCGGGTTGTCGATGTTCCAGGCCAGGTCGAGCAGCATGTCGCCGCTGGAAACCCGCTCGCCGAGGAACGATTCGAAATTGTCCGGTGTGACGCGGTCCTGCTCGTACTGCACGCCCAGCAGCGAGCATCGCCGCGAACCGCTCCCGATTGTCGACGAAATCGACAATGGTAATGCGGTTCGGGCGCGATGCCGAGATCACGAACCAGGAGTGGCACCACACATTGGGCGACGGAGCCGCAGCCGAGCACCAGCACTCGCTGGGGCAGCAGTCGTCATTCAGCGTGCTCCAGCACCAGTTCGGCAAGCTCGGCTTCGATGGCGGCGACACCATCGGCGGCCACAGGCTCTGCCAGTCGTAGGCGAGACCTTTGCGGCCTGCGTTGAACAGCTTTGATTGTCCGCTGCGCTGAGCTGGTTCATCGTTGAATCGCCTTCCGGGGAGGAGGAGCGGGGATCGGTTTCCTTTCTGGCCGGATAGTTCCGGGCACAGGATTGAAGAAGTTAACGCCTCGAAACCGCTCTAGCTACTCGCTGATTCATCAGGCAAAACGGCTGATGGATCGGTCAAATTGCTAACCAAGTCAACAGTTCATCGCAGAGGTAGCTCGCGGTCGAGGTCGAGGGCGGCGACGTGGGCGCTGTTATGCAACACCACCCTCGTGACGATGCCGTTCACCTGCCGGGCGATGGCGTTCGTCGTTTGCGGGTCGACCACGCCATCGTGGGCGCTCGAGACCAACAGCGTCGGGATTTCCAACTCGCCGAGGCGCTCGAACACGGCGTGTGAGCCGCGGATCATTCCAGCAGGGCGACCAACGGCAACTCGTCGTAGGCGACATCGATCGCCGTTGGATCGCGCAGGTCGCTCTCGCCGACGGGCTGCATTGTCTTGCCGCGGCCAATCAAGTAATTCAGATGCTCGTCGGCGTCGGGATCGAGCGGTGCGGCGGTGGCGTTGATGCAGGCGACGCCGACGACGAAGCGGTACTGCAAGGCGGCGGCGAGGGCCAGGGTGGCCCCCATCGACTGGCCGACGAGGACGACTTGTTGGTGATCGTCGTGCATCAACTGCACGGCCGAGGCGACGTCGTTCAACCAATCGTCCCAGCTGAACAGGGCCAGCTGACGCGGCCGGGTGCCATGCCCGGCGAGCAGCGGGGTCAAGGTGGCATAGCCCTCGGCTTGCAACGCTGCGCTCAGCGGGGCGACGCTGTGCGGGCTGCCTCCGAGGCCATGCAAGCAGACGACGCCGGGGCGGGCCCAGATCGATGCTGGCATCAGTCGGCTTCGCCGATGGCCTGGGTGAAGTCGGCGATCAGGTCGTCGGGATCCTCCAACCCGATCGATACCCGTAGCAGCCCTGCGCTGATGCCGGCCCGTTGCTGCTCCTCGGGCGTCATGCTGGCGTGTGTGGTGGTCGCTGGGTGGCAGACGAGGGTCTCCGGCCCGCCGAGCGAGGTTGCGCATCGAGCGATCAGCAAACGATCGAGGGTGCCGGCGGCACGCTGCTGGTCGCGCACGGCAAACGACAACACGGTTCCACAGTGGTTCATCTGCCGTTGTGCGAGGGAAAACTGTGGGTGGCGTTCGAGGCCGGGATAGTTGACACTGGCTGACAAGCGGGTTGGGCGCCAGCGCCTCGGCGACACGCTGCGCGCTCGCGGCCTGATGTTTGACTCGCACCGGCAGCGTACGTAAACCGCGCAAGGCATTGAGCGCATCGGCAGGCGACGCCGTGGCCCCGTGGAGAACGCCATAGCCCCAGATCTCGTTGAGCAGGTCTCGTTCGCCAGCGACGACACCGAGCGTGGCGTCGTTGTGCCCGGCGATGCCTTTGGTAGCTGAATGCACCACGAGATCGACGCCATAACTCGCCGGGCGCTGACCATAGGGCGTGGCAAAGGTCGAGTCGACCAGGGTGAACGGTCCCTTGATCGCCCCGAGTTCGGCGAGGTCGGCCAACTCCAAGAGCGGGTTCGACGGCGTCTCGGCGAGGACCATCATGGTGCGCCCGGGTATCACCGCCGCAGCGAAAGCCCCGGGTTCGGTGCAGTCGACGAAGGTGACGTCTATACCGAAACGGCGACACGGGCCCTGTAAGAAGGCCATCGTGGCTGCATAGAGCTGTCGTTGGGCGACGATATGGCTCCCTGAACCGCACAGCGCCAGGATCGTGGTGGACAACACTCCCATGCCGCTGGCGTAGGCCAGAGCGTCGTCGACAGCCTCCAATTCGGCGACCGCTTCTTCGAAGGCCCGCACCGTTGGATTGGAGTAGCGGCTGTAGAACTCGCCAGAGCGTTGCCCGGTCGCCCGCTTGCGAGCGTCGACCAAACTGGAGCTCTGCCAGGTGCTGTTGGCCCACAGCGGTGTCGACAGTGCCGAGCCGTTGGCGCTGCGCCCGGCGGTGATCGCCAAGGTGTCTGATGGGGGAGGTGCTGGCTGCTCGCCGGTGGCGGAATTCACCTTCTCAGCCTAGGGCTGGCGGTGTTGGCTCGAAAGCCACTTTCCACTCTGCGGAGTCGGTACCCTGGCCAGAACATGCCTGATCTTCCGAGTCGTCAAGGAGCGCCACACGAGCGCCGCCGACGCAGCCACAAGCCACCGATTGAACACATTCCCCAGGCGAAGGTCGTCGTCAACCCGATGCCCGCCGTTGCCACCCCGACCGGCTTTGCTGCGCTCGGGGTGCCCGACGCGGTCGATGCCGGTTTGGCCGCCGCCGGGTTTGCCACGCCGTTCGCCATCCAAACCGAGGCCATCCCGGTGGCCATGACCGGCAGCGATGTCTGCGGTCGGGCACGCACCGGTTCTGGCAAAACGTTGGCCTTCGGCGTGCCGCTGTTGGCCCGCATTCGCGGAAACGCCAAGCCCAACCGGCCGCAGGGCCTGATCTTGGTGCCCACGCGTGAGCTGGCCTTGCAGGTCGCCGATGTGCTCGAGCCCGTGGCCAACGCCTGTGGCCATTCGGTGCTGGCGGTCTATGGCGGTTCGTCGCGTCACCGCCAAATCGACGAGTTGAACAAGGGCATCGAAGTTGTGGTGGCTACGCCGCTGCGCTTGATCGATCTGTTGAAGAACGACGAACTCGATCTCGATGAGATCGAGGTGTTGGTGCTCGACGAAGCCGACCGCATGGCCGACGACGGGTTCACCCCGCAGGTCGAATGGATTCTGCGCAAGATCACCGCCCCGCATCAGACGATGTTGTTCTCGGCGACGCTCGACGGCGACGTCGGGCACCTGGTCAAGCGCTATCTCACCAACCCGGTCGAGGTCTCGATCGACGCTCCCACCGACACGGTGGGCACCATGTTCCACCTGTTCCTCGCCGTGCACCACATGGACCGCGACAAGGTGGTTGCCTCGATCGCTAGTTCGTTCGAGCGGGTCATCGTCTTTTGCAGCACGAAACGGGCCTGCGACCGGGCGACCGAGAACCTGGTTGAACTCGGCGTGCGGGCGATGGCGATCCATGGCGACCTCGCCCAACCGGCGCGTGAGAAGGCCTTGCGGCGCTTCACCACCGGTGAGGTCAAGGTGTTGGTGGCCACTGATGTTGCCGCTCGCGGTATCGACATCGATGGCATCGGCGCGGTGATTCACTACGAGCCGGCCCCGGATGGCAAGGCCTACCTGCACCGCTCTGGGCGCACCGCGCGCGCTGGGCGTGATGGTTGGGCCGTGACCTTGGCGGAGTACAACCAGCATGTGCAGTGCACGGTGCTGCAGCGGGCGCTGCGCCTGCCGTTCACCAAGCCGATCGAGGTGTTCTCCAACAACGCCAAGCTGCGCAACCTTGCGGAGTTCGAAGCCCTGATCTAGTCGGCTCGCCGGATCGGTGCGCCCGTCAGACGGTCTTGGCGACGTAGACGGCGCATGGCGCGTGTTGCAGCACCGAGGTCGCCACACTGCCGAGCAGGCGACCAAGACCCTGCACGCGGCGATTGCCGACGACGATCAAGCGAGCGTCGAGTGCCGTCGCCGCGCTGATCAATACCTCATGTGGCTTGCCTTCGCCGGCGCCGATGGTGATCTGTTGAAGCACGTCACGCAAGGCGTAGGCCTCGCGCTGGGCGATCTCGTTGGCGTTATCGAGGGTGTCGACCTCAAACCGCTCGTTGCCAACGTTAATGACCTCGCTGCGGACTTGTTCGACTGCCGAGACGATATGCAGCGACCCTCCGAGCTCGGCGGCCAGGGCTGCCGCCTCGCGAGCTGCTGCCGATGCCGAATCGCTTCCGTCGACACCGACCACGATGACGTTGTTCATGACCGTTTGCTCCTTGTGTTCGTTCGGCGCCAAGTGTGCCAGAGGCCGAGGTCTATCGGTGGGAACTTGGCTGAACAACGCGTGCGTTCACTCCAACTTCATCCGCCCGCCTATCGACAGCGCATCATGATGATATGATGCGCGTATGCGCACGACGCTTGAACTGGACGACGAAGTCCACGAGATCGTTCGTTTGCGTGCCTTCACAGAGCGCCGGTCGATCGGCGACGTTGTCTCAGAACTCGTGCGGCGTGGACTCGAGTTCGAAGCTGCTCAGCGACCGCGTCGAAAGCTGGGGCAATTCGCCGGTCAAATCGATTTGGCCGACGATTTCAACAGCCTTCCGCAAGATCTGCTCGACGATTTCGAACGATCGCTGTGATGGAGACCCGCTACCTTTGCGACACGCAGGTCCTGATTTGGGCGGGCGGATTTGCGCACAAACTGTCGGCCGAGGTGCGCAGCCTGATGGAGAATCCATCGGTTCCCATGCTGGCCTCGGCGGTCTCTGTCGCCGAGATGGCGATCAAATCTTCAATCGGAAAGCTAGCGCTCCCCGTTTCTCCCCAGGCGTTCTGCGCCGCCGGGCTCTACGTTCCGTGGCCGTTGACCTGGGAGCACGCTGACCGTCTCCAACACCTGCCACTTCACCACCGTGATCCATTCGACCGGATGCTGATCGCCCAGGCCCTCGTCGATGATCTGACAATGATCACCGCCGACGCGTCCTTTGACGACTATGAAGGTCTCAAACTCGTCAGGGCCGACTGAGCCGGCGCATCATGGGCCCGGTCAGCGCAACCAGGCTGGGCGATGGCTCTCGTAGTTGTCGATGTCGCTGGCGTGGGTCAGGGTGATGCCCACGTCATCGAGGCCGTTGAGGAAACGGTGCTGGGTTTGGGCCTGCATCGGGAAACTGGCGCTGAACCCGGTGCTCGGCACCTCGACCTGCAGACGCTCGACATCGACGGTGATCTCCACCTTCGGGTCGGCGTCGATCGCCGCCCACAACTCGCTGACTTGTTCGGCGCTCAGGACCACCGGAATGAGGCCGTTCTTCGAACAGTTGTTGGAGAAGATGTCGCTGAAGCTGGGCGCGATGACGGCGTCGAAGCCGTATTGCTGAATCGCCCATACGGCGTGCTCACGCGATGAGCCGACACCAAAACTCGGCCCGGCGACCAGGATCGAGGCCCCGGCGTATTGCTCGTCGTTGAGCACGAAACTGCGATCGTCGCGCCAGGTGGCGAACAACCCTTTCTCGAACCCGGTGCGCTCGACCCGCTTCAACCAATCGGCAGGGATGATCTGGTCGGTATCGACATCGCTGCGCTTGAGGGGCACGGCGGTACCGGAAATGACACGAACTGCTTTCATGACGAGGCTCCGTTGGACAGTGGTGCGAGATCGGCGGGGGTGGCGAAGTGGCCGAGCACCGCGGTCGCCGCGGCGACCTGCGGGGAGACGAGATGGGTGCGTCCACCACGGCCCTGGCGGCCCTCGAAATTACGGTTACTCGTGCTGGCCGAGCGCTCGCCCTGGGCCAGCTTGTCGGGGTTCATCGCCAGGCACATGCTGCAGCCGGGCTCGCGCCAGTCGGCTCCGGCGGCGGTGAAGATCGCCGGCAGGCCCTCGGCTTCTGCCTGTGCCTTGACGGCGTGGCTGCCGGGGACGACCATCACTCGTTTGACGGTGACGGTGCGGCCCTGCATCACCGCCGCGGCAGCGCGCAGGTCCTCGATGCGGCTGTTGGTGCAACTGCCGATGAACACGGTGTCGACGGTGACGTCGCGAATCGGCGTGCCAGCGACCAGGCCCATGTACTCCAGCGCCCGGGCCACCGTCTCTTTGGTGGTCGGGTCGGCGTAATCATCGGGGGAGGGGATGGTGGCATCGATGCCAGCCACCTGCGCCGGGTTGGTGCCCCAGGTGACCTGTGGCGTCAACGATCGCCGCGTCGATGAACACCTCTTTGTCGAACGTGGCCCCGTCGTCGCTGCCTAGAGTCTTCCAATCGGCGACGGCCGCGTCCCACTGCTCGCCGGCGGGCGCGTTGGCGCGGCCGTTGAGGTAGGCAAACGTCGTTTCGTCGGGAGCGATCAGCCCGGCTTTGGCCCCGGCCTCGATGCTCATATTGCAGACCGTCATCCGCCCTTCCATGCTCAAGGCGCGAATCGCCGAGCCACGGTATTCGATGACGTGGCCGATGCCGCCACCGGTGCCGATGTGGCCGATGATCGCCAAGACGATGTCCTTGGCGGTGACACCCTCGGGGAGCACGCCATCGACATTGACGGCCATCCACTTCGGCCGACTTTGCGGCAAGGTCTGGGTGGCCAGCACGTGTTCGACCTCGCTGGTGCCAATACCGAAGGCCAAGGCACCGAAGGCGCCGTGGGTGGCGGTATGACTGTCGCCGCAGACCACGGTCATTCCCGGCAAGGTGCGGCCCTGTTCGGGGGCAATGACGTGGACGATGCCCTGCAACAGGTTGCCCATCGGGAAGTTGGTGACCCCGAATTCGGCGGTGTTCTCGCGCAGCACCTCAACCTGACGGGCCGAAATCGGATCCTCGATCGGCAGGTGGATGTTGGCCGTGGGGACGTTGTGATCTTCGGTGGCGATCGTCAGATCGGGGCGGCGCACCTTGCGGCCGCTGAGGCGCAAACCGTCGAAGGCCTGCGGACTGGTGACCTCATGAACGAGGTGCAGATCGATGTACAACAGGTCCGGTTCGTCGGCCGCGCTGTAGACAACGTGACGATCCCAAACCTTCTCGGCCATTGTTCTGGCGGGTGATTGCATTGCGCTCGTCTCACTTTCTGAGATAGCTTTCTCGGTGTATGGACAGTGTATCCGGTGTCGGTGTGTTGGACAAGGCCATCACGGTGCTTCGAGCCCTGCGCCAGCACGGCGCGCTCGAACCTCAATGATCTGCAGCGTACGACAGGAATTCCACGGGCCACGGCGCATCGCTTGGCGGTCGCCCTCGAAGAACACGGGTTGGTGCGCCGCGACCCCGCTGGGCGCTTCGACCTCGGTTTCGAGTTGATTGCCTTCGGTCACGCCGCGGCCGAAGGATTCCCCTTGGCCGAGATGGCGCGCCCGATCCTCGAACAGTTGCGCGAAGTCACCGGCGAGGGGGTGCAGCTGTTCGTCCGTGACGGCGACGAGCGCCGCTGCGTCGTCTCCTTGCAGTCACCCCACGGCCTACGTTGGATCGTTCCAGAAGGCATGGTTTTGCCGCTCGGCAAAGGTTCCGCCGGGCGGGTGCTCGCCGGCCCAGCCGACAGCGCGACCCCTTGGTTGGCCAGCGTCGAAGAGCGCGAGCCAGGTGTTGCGTCGGTGTCAGCGCCAGTGTTCGACGGTGAGCGACGCGTCGTCGCCGCGCTCAGCGTCAGTGGGCCGGTGGAGCGCCTTGGTCAGGAACCGGGCGTGCGCTTTGGTGCCGCCGTCGTCGGCGCTGCCGAGGCACTGGCGGCCGCTCTCTCGCGGTGATATTCGGCCAATCGCTCCGCAGCGAGATCGCCGAAGAGGATCTCGCACACTTCGCTGAGCCCGTCGGAGCTGTCGATGTCTTCGTCGCGCACGACCAGCGAGATCTTCGAGCGTCGCCGCAGGAAGTCCTCGAGCTTGGTGACCATCTCGGTGCGCGCCGCGACGTGCAACTCAACTCGCAGGTAATCGGCGCTGTCCATGATGTCTTCGCCCATCGAGGGGTCGTCGCGAATGGCGTCGAGCATTTCGAAAGCCCTGCGCCCGTAGCGCCGCCACAAGCGATCGGAAAGTGGTTCGACGTCGGGCTTGCGCCGCAGGTCGTCGAGATGCATCAGTCGCGCCTGGCGGTAGAACTCGGCGCGCGTGGCCGAGCAGGCTCGCCATACCACGTGTGGGTGTCGCGCTCCAGCGGCAGACCGAGCGACTCGACGGCAGCGGCGACCTCCTCGCCGACGTTGAGGCAATCGGTCAACTTGCCGCCGAAGATCGAGATCACCCGCTTGGCTGCGTCGGTTTCGATCTCGTGTTTACGTGACAGCGTGGTCCAATCGACCGAGTCCATGTTCCCGCCGTCGGCCGTGACCACCAACGGGCGCACGCCGCAACGCTCGGCGATGATGTCGGCTTCGGTCAGCGGTGCAGCCAGGTTGAGTCTGGCGTTGATTTGTGACAGCAGGAACTGACGGTCTTCGTGCGTGACGTGGGTGTAGGGCTCGACTACCCGGGTGTCGGTGGTGCCGATCACGGAGCGCTTGCCCATCGGGATGACATAGAACAGACGTTGCGTATCGTCGAAGAAGGCCAGCACTCGCTCGTTGGGCGTCAGTCGCTCGACGACGAGGTGGATGCCTTTGGAATAGACGATGTGGTGCTTGGTAGTCAGGTTCCAGCTCTCATTGAGGCCGTCGATGAACGGACCGGCAGCGTTGATGATTACCCTCGCCGAGCAGGTGAAGGTCTCGGCGGTCCCAGCGCCGAGCGTGTCGGCATCGCGCAGCGTCGCCACCCAGCGGCCGTTGTCGCGTCGGGCCGTGACGAGTTCCACATAGTTCGCTGCGGTTGCGCCGACATCGATTGCCGAACGAATGAAGTTGAACACGAAACGGGCGTCGTTGTCTTTGAGATAGGCGTCGAAATACTCGACGCCGCCACGGATCTGGTCGGTGCGCATCACCGGTTCCAGCGCCTCGATCTTGTCCGGCTGCAAAAAGCGTGGGTAGTGCGTGCGGAAGTTGCCGATGCCCCAATAGGCGGCGCTGCCGATCGCTGCTAGCCACGGTGGAAACGGTGAGCTGCGGTCGAGGGCCGCCAGAAAGCCGATCGGTTTGACGTTGTCCGGATATGCCTTGACCAGCCGATTGCGCGACATGCACAGCTTACGCACGAGGCGCAGGTCGTAGTTCTCCAGGTATTTGAATCCGCCCCAGACGAGATTCGACGATTCCTGGCTAGTGAACCCGGCGAAGTCGCCGCGATCGATCAGCGCCACCCGGGCGCCGCGCCCGGCGAGCACAGCCGCGGAGACGGCGCCGTTGATCCCCCCGCCGACGATCAAGACGTCGAACAGACCACCGTCGAGCTGGCGCAAACTGGACCGACGCAATGACACCCGCGAAACGCTATCTGGTCTCGGAGACCTGGATAGCGAGCGGAGCCGTCGCTCATCACGCAAGGTACTCTTTCGTAAAGTCGACTTTACGCGATGAGATTTCCGTACGCAGCCGATGGGTCCACTGACTTGTCGGTGACGACATTGACTTCGAACATCGCCTTGTGGCTTGAACGCCGCCTCGATTGCACCCTCGGATTCCATTTGGAACGGCCCCGGTTGTATGGCGTTGTGCTCAACGACCCGCTGGCGCTGCTCGATGAACATAGCGCCGCCGGCCGGGTCAGCTTTGTCGAGGAAGGTGACCTCGACGACCTGCTCCATGGCCCGTCCTCGGTGCTCGTTCGTTCCTTCGACGCCGCTGCCGTGGTCGTCGCCGGGTGGGCCCGACCGTTGGCCAGCCACCCCTCGCAATGCGGCGATGAATCGATGCGGCTCGTGCGCGTCGTCACTGTGGTCAACGACGACGGATGTGCTTGCGTGGTCCGTTTCGAAGATTCCGAGCGCCCGATGGTGACCACCCCGACATGCATTCCCGACGAATCCTGCGGCGAGCTGGTGATCGACATGTTGGCGCTTTGGGACCGTTCGCTGGTCAAGGAACGGCTAAACCCGCGTCAGGTCGTCGCCGGTTGCACCCGGCGACCTTAGTCTTGGGTGCGTGACAACTCCCCAAGTGACAGCTGGCCGGGCTCAATGGGCAGACGAGGTTCGGGCGCTTGCCGTCGAGCGCGACGCGGTCATCCTCGCCCACAACTATCAGCTTCCCGAGATCCAAGACATCGCTCATCACGTCGGTGACTCGTTGGCTTTGAGCCGCATCGCCGCCACCGTCGATGCCTCGACGATCATCTTTTGCGGTGTCCACTTCATGGCTGAGACGGCCAAGATCCTGAGCTACGACAAAACCGTGCTGATCCCCGATGCCCGCGCCGGCTGTTCGTTGGCCGACACCATCACCGCTGAACAGCTGCGGCAATGGAAGGTCGAATATCCGGGTTCGGTGGTCGTCAGCTACGTCAATACCACCGCCGCCGTGAAGGCGGAGACCGACATCTGCTGCACTTCGTCGAACGCCGTCGAGGTTGTCGCCAGCATCCCAGAAGATCGCCATGTGCTGTTCTGCCCGGATCAGTTCCTCGGAGCCCACGTGCAACGATCGCTGGCCCGCGAGAACATGCACATCTGGCTCGGTGAATGTCACGTGCACGCTGGGATCAATGGCTCTGAGCTGCGCCAGCGGGTGATGGACGAGCCGGAGGCCGAGCTGTTCATCCACCCCGAATGCGGCTGCGCCACCAGCGCGTTGTATCTCGCCGCCTCCGGAGTGGTGCCGCCGGAGCGGACCAAGATCCTCTCCACCAGTGGCATGGTCACCGCAGCGCGAGCGACCACTGCCGCCAAGGTGCTCGTCGCCACAGAAACAGGGATGCTCCACCAGCTCCGCAAAGCCAACCCGCTGGTCATCTTCGAGCCGGTGAACCGTGCCGCAGTGTGCAAGTACATGAAGATGATCACACCCGAGGTGTTGTTGCGATCGTTGCGTGACGGCACCGACGAGATCACGCTCGATGTCGACATTGCCGATCGTGCCCGACTCTCGGTGGAACGGATGATCGCCATCGGCACACCGTCGAAGACGGCGGAATAGCCCGGTGTTGGGGCGGCTCCCAGGCCAACTCGGCGCGCCGCCGGTGAGTTGGCAGCGCGATGTCGATGTCGTCGTGCTCGGTTCGGGTGCGGCGGGCTTGGCGGCGGCGATTGCCACCCGACCAGTGCGCAGCGTGCTGATTGTCACCAAAGACACCCTCGACGCCGGAAGCACGGCCTGGGCGCAAGGCGGCCTGGCCGGCGTGCTCGACCCCAGCGACTCGTTGGAGAATCATGTCAACGACACCCTCACGGCGGGGGCGGGCCTATGTGACGAGGCGGTGGTCCGCGAGTTGGTGGCCGAGGCGCCGACGGCGATCCGTTACCTGATGCGCCTCGGAGCGGCGTTCGATCCGGCCCACGGCGGGTCTGGCCCGGCGCTGACGATGGAAGGCGGCCACTCCCACAAGCGCATCGTTCACTCCGGCGGCGACCAGAGCGGAGCCGAGGTGCAACGGACCTTGGACGAGTACGCCGACGCCGCCGGGGTCGACGTACTCGATCACGCCTTTGCCCTCGATCTCGTCTTCGGTACCAATGCCGAGGGCGATCGGCAGGTCGCCGGCGTGCGCCTGGCAATCACCGACTCCACCGGCGTAGTGAGCTCCGTAGGAGTTGTTACCGCCCGAGCGGTGATCATCGCTACCGGCGGCTACGGCCAGGTGTTTGCCTCCACATCGAACCCGCCAGCGGTGACCGGCGACGGATTGGCCTTGGCCCTGCGTGCCGGGCTCACTGGCCGCGATCTCGAGTTCGTCCAGTTCCACCCAACCGTGTTGTGGCGCGGCGCCGATGCTGTGGGGCAGCAAGCTCTGATCAGCGAAGCGGTGCGTGGCGAAGGGGCAGTCCTCTTCGACGCAACCGGCGCACGGGTGATGGTCGGTGTCCATCCTCTCGAAGATCTGGCGCCGCGCGACGTGGTCGCCGCGGCGATCAGTGCTCGTATGGCCAGCGGTGCCGGCGGCGTCGACGACCACGTGTTTCTCGACGCGACCCACATGGGCGAGCGGTTTTATGAGCGCTTCCCGACGATCACCGCGTCATGCCGGGCAGCGGGAATCGATCCTGCCCGGCAGCGAATTCCTGTCGCCCCGGCAGCGCACTACGTCTGCGGTGGGATCCGCGCTGATCTCGACGGCAGCACCGAAATCGCCGGACTGTACGCCGTTGGCGAGGTGGCCTGCACCGGCTTGCACGGCGCCAATCGGTTGGCCAGCAACTCGCTCACCGAAGGCGTCGTCGCCGGGACCCGGGTTGGTCGCGAGTTGGCCTGGCATCTGCCGGAGATCGTCGAACCCGGCGATATCGACGGAGCATCCGACGGCACCGCCGCGCTGCTGCCCGCGTCGGCTCGAGTGATCTTGCGCTCGGCGATGTCGCGCAACGTCGGCGTGATGCGATCCGCCGATGGTCTGCACAGTGTCCGTTCCCGCCTCGCGGAGTTGGCGGCATCAGCGTCGTGCGATGTGGTGCCGTCTCGGGCCGCGTTCGAGGCCACCAATCTGCTGACCGTGGCCACGGCCGTCGTCGAATCGGCGTTGACCCGTACGGAAAGCCGTGGCTGTCATCGGCGCAGCGACTTTCCGGCGCCGCGTGAGGAATGGTTGTGTCACCTCGACGTGCGCCTCGACGCCGAGCACCGCCCACGTGTCAACGGAATTCCCCAAGGAGCCTGATGTTCAGCTTTCATCCTTTGTCGGAGGCGACTCGGCGCCAGTTGAGTGTCGGCGGGCTCGACCCCGACGCGATCGCCGCGCTCGTGCGCATGGCGGTCACCGAGGACCTCGCTGGCGGCATCGACGTCACCTCGGCAGCGACGGTGCCTGCCGATCAGCGTTCGATCGCCTCGTTCGGGGCGCGCCGGGCCGGAACGATCGCCGGGTTGTCGATCGCTGCCGCGACGATCGACGCCGTCTGCGGCGATGCCGCAAGCGAGATGACGTTCCTCGTCGCCGATGGCGATCAGGTTGCGGCCGACACCGAATTGGCCCGGGTCGAGGCGCCGACGCGCAGCCTGTTGACCGCAGAACGCACTGCGTTGAACCTGCTCTGCCACCTCAGCGGCGTGGCTACCCAAACTCAGCGCTGGGTGCAGGCCTTGGCCGGTACTACGGCGCAGGTGCGCGACACGCGCAAGACCATGCCGGGCCTTCGCTCCGTCGAGAAGTACGCGGTGCGTTGCGGTGGCGGCGTCAATCATCGGATGGCCTTGAGCGACGCGGCGCTGGTCAAGGACAACCATGTGATGGCCGCCGGGGGAGTGGCCGAGGCGTTTGCTGCCGTGCGCCGCCTGGTGGCGACGATCCCGGTAGAGATCGAAGTCGACTCGCTGGACGGGTTGGACGAGGCGATGCAGGCGGGTGCCGACGTGGTGCTGCTCGACAACTTCACCATCGAGCAGATGCGTGAAGGTGTGCTTGCCCGTAAGCGCTTCGCCGAACGCAACGGCCGTCGCGTGACGCTGGAGGCCAGCGGCGGGCTGACAATCGAGGTTGCCCAAGCTGTCGGCGCTACCGGAGTCGACTACATCGCCGTCGGCGCGCTGACCCACAGCGCCCCCGTGCTCGACATCGGCCTCGACGTCCGCAGCGTGCTGTGATCGAAGCCATCGGTGACGGGTTGATCCGTTTGCTGCATCTGCAGTCTGACAACATGACGGCGTCGACGCGCAACGGTGGCTGCGCGACGCTGGTGGCTGGCCGCGAGAGCGCTTAGTCGACGAGGACGACTTCGATCAGCACGATCAAGTCGGTCTGGGCTGGCAAGCCGAAGGACTCGTTGCCCGCTTCGCCGAAGGCCTTGAGATACGGGATCGTGATTAAACGACGCCCGCCGGAGTTCATGCCGAGCATGCCTTCAACCAAACCGGGCAGCGTCTGTGACGCATCCATGAACAGCTGCGTCGGCGACCCACCGTCGGCCCACGTCGACTGCAGCTTCTCGCCCGATGCGCCGTTGTAGGCAATGATCTGGGCGTACACGGTGTCGCCCTCGACGATCGGATCGCCGTCGCCAACCACGAGATCTTCGGTCTCCACTGCACTGACACCATCGCTGAGCGGGACGCTGACTGTCGGCTCATCGTCGGGTTCAGCTATTGGAATATCGAGCCCAGGAGTCACCGAGACGACATCGATCACAAACGTCAACGCCTCATCGGGGCCGATGTCGCCCTTCCCAGCGGGGCCGTAGGCCAGGTCGGAGGGAATATCGAGCTGAATCTGGCTCCCCGCCTGAGCGCCAACGAGGCCTTGGTCCCAACCGCTGATCACGCCGCCGGCGCCGAGCGTGACGGGGAACGTCTGGCCGCGGTCGTAGCTGTTGTCGAACTCGCTGCCATCGCTGCTGAGTACGCCGACGTAATGCACGTCGACGGTGTCGCCGCTCTCGGCTAATGGTCCGTCGCCTGGCTCCAACACCGTGACCACCAACTCGGTGGGGATCGCAGCCGGGGTCTTGACCGTTGGCTTGGCGAACGATGCCGGATCAATTGCCAGGACGGTGACCGGCGGGGCGACGTCGGGCTCCGCAGTCGGATCGGTCACTGCTGAAGCGGCCGTCTCGGCGTTGTCGGTTGAGGCGGTGGCCGACTTGGTGGTCACGCCGTCGCCGCATCCGGCGAGCGCGACAAGAGCAACAGTGACAACGGAGAGTGTTCGACGCATTCTGTTTACGCTACCTGTCTTGACGGTCGGAGCGTATGCACCAGGGCGGAGACCGTCGACACGTTGCCGACTTGGATTATCTGGGAGCCTCAGCGCACCGAGACCGTGCGTTGAGGCTCCGAGATGGCCGGCGGGAAGGGTCAGGCGGGAAAGCCTGGGCGAGCTAGCGGCCTTGATGCTCGGAGCGGTAGGCACCCGGGCTGAGCCCGACGACACGGCGGAATTGACGGCTGAAGGCACTCTGGTCGTAATACCCGCAACGAGCTGCGATGGCCACCACTGCGAGATCGCTCGTACGCAGCAAGCTCAACGCAAACTCCAACCGCATGCGCAGCATCACCTGTTTCACGGAAAGTCCCAACGTGCGCTTGATCGCCCGCTCCAACTGCGCCAGGGTCAGGCCGCTGGCGGCGGCGACATCGCCCACTGTTACCGCTTCGGCGGCGTGTTCACGGGCGTAGCTCAGCGCCGCGGCCACGCCCTGATGCAAGTGCGATCCCGCTGCCGGGGCCCGCAGATCCACCGAGACGCTGGCGATGGCCAAGGACCCCGACGCCAACCGCAGTCGGGTCTTGCTGGTGACGAACCAGCCGACGCTGCCGTCCGATCTGGTGATCAGCTCCAGCTCGTTGCGCATCGGCACACCCGAGTCGAGCACCCGCTGATCTTGGCGTTCATACGACTCGGCGAGCTCGGCCGGAAACAGCTGCTCGGCGCGCAGGCCGACGATTTCGGCGGGCGTGGCTCGACCAGCCCGATCGGCGAAGGCTTGGTTGACGGCGACATAGGTTCCGGCATCGTCCTTCAGGCAGAACATCACGTGCGGCACATCGGTTAACAGCTCGATCAGCGCGTTGGATGCAGCGTCGGGGTGTGTCATCTCACGGGCCATCGCCGTCATAGTGCCGGTTCTGGTAGAAAATCGGCGCGCTCACCCATCGAATCGGTGCAAGACGGCGGGTGTTGAGTGGTGACATGCCCACCACTGACCCGGTCGATCAGGCGATCGCACTCGCCGAACGCCTGCTGCGCGAGTCGCTCGCCGACACCACCCGAGCCGAGCGCCGACAAATGCAGCGTCTCGGCAAACTCGTCGATGACGAATCTGGTCGCGAGCTGGTGCAGCGCTTGACCGACCATGTGCTGCGGATCCATCAGCCGCGCCGCGCCGCCCGACGTTTCCGCGACGTCGTCAGCGAGATTGGCACGCCCGCCTCGCTCGGCCCTATCGATCGGTTGCTCCTGAGCGCGGGCGCGATCGCCGTCCCGCTTGCGCCACGCCTATTGATGCCGCTGCTGATCGGACGGATCCGCCGGGAAACCAAAGCAACGGTGATCAGCGCCGCCGACCCCGGCTTTGCGCAACATGTCGCCCGCCGCCGCGCCGAGGGCATCGACCTGAACATCAACGTGCTCGGCGAGGCGATTCTCTCCGACGCCGAAGCCGATCGCCGCCTGGCCTCTGTGCTTGCCCGACTGGCCCGACCCGACGTCGAGTACATCTCGGTGAAGATCTCGGCACTGTGTGCCAATCTCGATCCACTGGCCTTCGACTACAGCGTTGGGCGCATCTGCGAACGGTTGCGGACCCTCTATCGCCAGGCGCAAGCAACGTCTCCGGCCGCCTTCGTCAACCTTGACATGGAGGAGTTCAAGGATCTCGATCTCACCGTCGCCGCCTGTACAAGAGTGCTCGACGAGCCCGAATTCAACGCCCTCGATGCGGGCATCGTGCTGCAGGCCTACCTACCCGACTCTCACGCGGTGCTCGAACACCTCGGCCCGTGGGCTGCCGCCCGCCAGGCCCGCGCTGGTGGCACGATCAAGATTCGCCTGGTCAAGGGTGCCAACCTGGCGATGGAACAGGTCGAGGCGGAAACGCATGGCTGGAACCAGGCGCCGTATCGCAGCAAAGCCGAGGTCGACGCCAGCTACAAGGCGATGTTGGCTAGCGCGCTGCGCCCTGACTGGGCAGCCGCAGTGCGCGTCGGCTTAGCCAGCCACAACCTGTTCGATGTCGCCTGGGGTCTTGTGCAACGCGAGCGGCTCAGCGATCCGCAGCGGATCGAGTTTGAAATGCTGGAAGGGATGGCCTCAGCCCAGGCCCGCGCCGTGTTGCGTGCCGCTGACGGGTTGCTGCTTTACGTCCCCGTGGTCAAGGCCGATGAGATCGACGCCAGCATTGCCTACCTTTCCCGTCGCCTCGACGAGAACACCGCCCCAGACAACTTCCTGCGCGCCCTGTTCACGCTGCACCCAGACTCGAAGGAGTTCGCCGAGCAGGCGCAACGCTTCCGCGACAGCGTCGCCGACTCGACGGCGATCGCCACCGTCAGCCAGCGGCACACGCCGCTGCCAGCGATCACCGAGGAGTTTGGCAACGAACCTGATGGCGACTTCACCGACACCAAGGTGCGCCAGGAAGCGCTTGGCGGACGCGATCACTACCCGCTGACCGCGGCCATCGTCACCTCGACGCAAGCCATCGATGCGCTCGTCGCTGCGGCCAGCGCAGCGCAACCCCGATGGGCAGCGATGACTATTCGACAGCGCCGCGACGTGCTCTGGTCGGGGGCTGCCGAGATGCATGCCGAGCGCGCCGCGACCTTGTCGATCATGGCTAACGAGGCTGGCAAGACGATCCGCGAGGGCGACCCGGAGATTTCCGAAGCGATTGATTTCGCCCGCTACTACGCGACGACGGGCGTCGCCACGCTGGGCAAGATCGCGTCCGAAACGGGCGTCGCCGTAACACCCGTCGGCGTCGTACTGGTTGTCGCCCCGTGGAACTTCCCTTATGCCATTGCCGCCGGCGGCATCTGCGCCGCGCTGGCCGCTGGCAATGCTGTCGTTTTCAAGCCAGCACCGCAGGCCCGACGCACGGGCTGGGCGCTGGTGCAACAGCTGTGGCGCGCCGGTGTGCCCCGTGACGTGTTGCATTACGTGGCCTGCGAAGACGACGACATCGGGCGTCACCTTGTCACCCACATCGATGTCGCCGCCGTGGTGCTCACCGGGTCATTCGATACGGCGACGATGTTCACCTCGTGGAAGCCCGAGCTGCGTCTGTTGGCCGAAACCAGCGGCAAGAACGCGCTGATCATCACCGCCGCCGCCGACATCGACGCCGCGCTGCGCGATCTCGTGCGCTCCGCTTTCGGACATGCCGGGCAGAAATGCTCGGCGGCCAGCCTGGCGATCATCGACGCCGCCGTGTACGACGACCCGACGTTCCTCACCCGCTTGCGCGATTGTGCGCTGAGCATGACCGTCGGCAACGCCAGTGACGAGGCAACGATCGTCGGTCCGCTGATCCAGGCACCGACCGGTCCGCTGGCTCGCGCCCTGACCAGCTTGGAACCGGGCGAAACCTGGCTGCTCGAACCGCGTCCGCTGGATCACAAAGACCCCACCCAGGCCCGCCTGTGGCAACCCGGCATCCGCCTCGGGGTCGCCGCCGGGTCGTGGTTCCACCTCACCGAGTGCTTCGGCCCAGTGCTTGGGGTGATGCGGGCCAGCGGTCTCGACGAAGCCATCGAGCTGCAGAACGCCACCAGCTACGGCTTGACTGGCGGCATTCACAGCCTCGACCCGGCCGAGGTCGCCCACTGGGCAGACAAAGTCGAGGTTGGCAACGCGTACATCAATCGCCACATCACCGGCGCGATCGTGCAACGCCAGCCCTTCGGCGGTTGGAAACGCAGCTCGATCGGCTGCGGGTCCAAGGCCGGCGGACCGGATTACCTTGTCGGGCTCAGCCGGGTGGTACAGCGCGGTGGGCTCGACGTGCAGGCGGCACTGCAATCGCAACGGCAGGCCTGGGAAGAGCACTTCAGCCGCGACCACGATCCGAGCAAGCTGCGCAGCGAGGCCAACGTCTTGCGGTATCGACCGCTCCAGCGGGTGCTGGTCCGCCACGACCAGTCCGCGGACGCCGCCCAGCTACTGCTGCGCCATGCCGCCAGCATCTGTGGCGTGCACGTCGAGTTCAGCGACGCCAGCACTGAAAGCGAGGCGGCCTTGCAGGCTCATCTGGAGCAACTTCGACCGGAACGTGTCCGTCTGTTGACCGAGATCGGTGCCGATCTGCAGCGCTGGATGATCGACAACGACATCGCCATCGATCGCGCTGCGGTCACCACCAGCGGACGCTACGAACTGTCGCGTTGGACCAAGGAGCAAGCGATCAGTGAAACCTGCCATCGATACGGCCGACTGACCGCACCTTTACACTCCTCGGGTGGCAACGAACAGCGTCCCTGAGCGCGCCAAACGGGTGGTCCGTAACCTGCGGACCTATCATCGCCTGCACGCCCCGCCGGGCCGACTGTCATTGATCGCCGAGACGCATCCGCAGTATCAGATCGGCGTCGGCAGCTACGGCCCGATTCGGGTCAACGACTTCGGCGAAGGATCGACCTTGACAATGGGCTCGTGGTGCTCGGTGGCCGTCGGCGTGCAGGTGATGCTCGGTGGCAACCATCGGCCGGATTGGGTGACCACCTATCCCTTTCCCGCCACCGAATCTCGTTTGGCGCACATCGTCGGCCATCCGCAAAGCCATGGAGATGTGCACATCGGTCACGACGTCTGGCTCGGCCGCGAGTCAATGATCATGTCCGGAGTGACGATCGGCGACGGTGCAGTTGTTGCGGCCAAGGCGCTCGTCACCCGTGACGTTGCGCCCTATGCCATCGTCGGCGGCAGCCCGGCAAAGATGCTCAGGTTCCGCTTCGACGAAGAAACGATCACCCGGTTGTTGGCCATCCGCTGGTGGGACTGGCCGTATGAACGAATTGTCGCCGCCGCCCCGCTGATGCTCGACAGCGACATCGGTCGGTTCCTCGACGCCTGCGAAGCAGGCACGGTCTAAGCGGCGTTGAGGCGGTGGCTCAGCTGCTGGCGCGTCAGCGGCGCAGCCAGCGGGCTTCGGCTTCGCCCATCGGTGTCGACGCTGCGCCGTTGACCATCGGCCACAGCTCCTCGGCAATCCGCCGATAGTTGCCCGTCGCCCGCAGTTCTCCGAGGATCGCGTACAACCCGAGGTTGATGCGCTGGATGAAGACAAACGACTTCGGCATCGTCGCGTACTGCGAAATCGGGCTGGAACGGTCGAACGTGTGGCGCACGATGCGCGAGCTGTATTCCGGGGTCCAGGTCATCTCCCGGTCGAATCGCACCGGTTCGTAGAAGTGCGAGAAGTACTCGCCGGTGGCTTCGGTATCGATCGGCGCGCCGGGTTGCAGCATCCCGGCTTGCTCCAATATCGAACGGAACTTGTCGTCGTCGTGGTCGATCGCTGCGGCACGGACCATCGATTCGAAGGTGTGCAACTCGTCCTCAGTGAAGTGTTTGACCAACCCGAAGTCGAGGAAGGTGACCTTGCCGTTGCCGTGAAAGAGGTAGTTGCCCGGATGCGGATCGCCGTTGAACGCGGAGAAGCGGTACAAGCTGCGGAAGACGAAGCGGAAGATGCATTCGGCGGCAAGATCACGCTCGCTCTGATCCCAGGTCAACAGCTCGGCCCACGTGTGACCGTCGATCAACTCGGTGGTCAACACCCGTGGCGTACACAGGTGGTCGATCACTTCGGGCACATGGAAATACGGGTGATCGCGGTAGTAGGCGTGAAAGGCGCGCTGATTCTTGGCCTCCAACGCGTAATCGAGTTCGTCGGTCAAGCGAGCCCGGATCTCTTCGACCATCTCGGCCGGGTCGAGCCCCCCGAAACCCTGCTTGAGAATGGTGCCGAGCAATTCGGTGTTGCGCAGGTCGGCGGCAATCGCCGTGTCGACACCGGGATACTGCACCTTCACCGCCACCGCCCGTTCCTGCCCGGTGGCCGGGTCGATGATGATCGCCTTGTGCACCTGGCCGATCGATGCCGCAGCCAGCGGCACCGGATCCCATTCGACGAACAACTCGCTGATCGGCGCCCCGAGCTCACGCTCGATCGCCTCAGCGGCCAGTTCGGCGCTCATCGGCGGTGCCTGCGATTGCAGCTGCGCCAGGGCCATGCGCATCGGCTCCGGCAGCCCCTCATCGAGATAGCTGGCCATCTGGCCGAGCTTCATCATCGCCCCCTTCATCTGTCCGAGGCGTTGGGCGATCTGTTCGGCGGTGCGCATCTCGCGCTCACGATCGAGTTCCTCGCGACGCTGTGTCGAGGCGAAGACCTTGCGCGCCGAGGTCGAGGCATAGGTCAGGCCGACCTGAGCACCGAGTTTGGCGACGTCGGCGTTGCGGCTGAGCCGGTCGCTGCTGGCGATTGCGCTCGGCTGACGATTCGACCGACGCCGTTGGCGAGCGACGGCGATCGCGGCGAGAGCGCCAGCCAGGGTGAGCAGCAGTGAGCGCCGCAGGCCACGGCTCATACGGCGGTGCGGGCCGTGATGCGCTCGCACACCGAGTGGCAGGCCCGCAGCAACGTAGGAACGAACTGATCGGCGTTGGCGATACAGGCGTCGTGGTCGCCGTCGACACGAAACGCCTCGGCCCCGACGATCGTTTCGAACAGGCGGGTCTGACGGCGAACTGGGATGACCCTGTCGCGCATCGTGATGATCACCGAGGTCGGCACATCGACGTCGCCGAGCCAGGTTCGTGAGGAGAAGGCGCCGATTGCCTGGCCGGCTTCGAGCACCATGCGCCAGTCGTGGGCGGCGACCATCTCCACCGCCCACGGCTCCCATTCGCCTGCCTTACGTTGCAAATAGACCTGGTCGGTGATCCACATCCGGGCCTGTGTTGGCGTCAGGCGGGCCAGCGCGGCGAGGCCGGTGAGACCCATGAACGACAACTTCTCCTCGCGGCTGGAGGCGAAGGAACCGGCCGTTGCACAGAGCACGAGCCCCGATACCCGCTCGCGGTGCTGCTTCCAGACCAGTTGGGCGACCGGGCCGCCCATGCTGTAACCGACGGGAATAAACCGGTCGATGCCCAACTCGTCGGCGACAGCGACGACATCATCGGCGCAATCGGCGAGCTTGAAGCGGCGCCGCGAACGGATGCCACCGCCGTGACCGCGGTGATCGATGGCCACCACGCGGTAATGCTCGGAGAGCGGGAAATAGCTGGTGAACCAATTGAGATCGGACGTCGCCGTCCAGCCGTGCAACAGAAACACCGTCGGCGCGTCGGGGCCCGGCCCGGGGAGCTCTCGCAGATAGGTGGTTCCCCGACCTTCCAACACGAACTCGCGCCCGGGCGGTAGCTCGGGCTGATGCACCCCGCCTCCGTCGCGAATAGCCATAGTGCTCAGGCCGAGGTGGCCGACAACACCTTGACCTTGAGCTCGCCGTTGGGCGCTTCGTACCCGACCCACATGCCGACAGCGGCACCGAGCAAGGCGCCGCCGAGCGGCGAGCCGGGGCTGACGATGTCGTGGCCGTCGATGCGCTCTTCGACGTGGCCGATGATGTAGGTCTCGGCCATGTGGTCGTCGTCGCCTTCGTACAGCACGACGATCTTCATGCCGACACGGACGATGCCCTCCGGCCCGGAATCGATCACCTCGCCGTTCTCCAGCAGGTACTCGAGCTCGCGGATGCGGCCTTCCATGTGACCTTGCTCGTCTTTGGCGGCGTGGTAGTCGCCGTTCTCTTTGAGGTCGCCAAGTTCACGGGCTCGTTCGATCTTGTCGGCTACCTCGATGCGGCCGCGGGTGGTGAGATCGTCGAACTCGGCTTGCATGCGCTCAAACGCTGCACGGGAAAACTGGTGCTTAGCCATAGCTGCAGGCTATCTGTCGACTTTTCGGAGCGGTTGCCTGGTGGCGGCGACGATTGCTCATACGATGGATGCACTATGACTCATCGCATTGCAGTTATCGGAGGAGACGGAATTGGCCCGGAGGTCACCGCTGAGGCCCTGAAGGTGGTGACGGCCGCCGGTGTCGACTTCCGGGCGACCGACTACGACCTCGGCGGTTCCCGCTTTTTGCGTGACGGTGAGATCCTCTCCGACGCAACGCTCGCTGAGCTGCGCAATTTCGATGCGATCCTGCTCGGCGCCGTCGGCACCCCCGAGGTCGCCCCCGGGGTGATCGAGCGTGGGCTGCTGCTGAAGATGCGTTTCGAACTCGACCTTTACGTCAACCAGCGGCCGTTTGTCGGCACCGCTCCTGGCCACGACAAGGGCCACGAGTTCATCGTCATTCGTGAAAACACCGAAGGTCCCTACGTCGGCGAAGGCGGCGTTTTACGCAAGGGCACGCCGTTCGAAGTTGCTACTCAGGGCAGCGTCAACACCCGCCATGGTGTCGAGCGGGTCATCCGCTATGCCTTCGAGTTGGCTGCTTCTCGTGAACGCAAACACCTCACGCTGGTCCATAAGACCAATGTGTTGACCTTCGCAGGCGATCTCTGGCAGCGCACGTTCAACGAGGTCGCCGGCGAATTCCCCGGCATCGGCACCGCCTACAATCACGTCGACGCGGCCTGTATCTATTTCGTACAAGACCCGCACCGTTACGACGTGGTGGTCACCGACAACCTGTTCGGTGACATCCTCACCGACCTCGGTGGCGCAGTCAGCGGTGGCATCGGCTTGGCCTCCTCGGCCAACCTCAACCCGGCGCGCACCGGCCCGTCGTTGTTCGAACCTGTCCACGGTTCGGCTCCCGACATCGTCGGCACTGGCAAGGCCAACCCGACCGCAGCCGTGCTCAGCGCAGCGTTGATGCTCGATTTTTTGGGCGAGACGGCCGCGGCCGATCGCGTGCGTGCCGCCTGCGCTGGCCCGAGCAGCGGCTCGACGAGCCAGATCGGCGATCAGATCGCCGCTCGCGTCGCCAGCTAATGGGTGTCTAGGCCGTGTCTAGGCCGGTACCGACTGCACCATTGCGTAGCTGATCGCGATGGCGATCAGACCAATCACGATCGGCGCGGCATAGGTCGCCCAGGTGGGGAACTTCTTCCAGCGCGGCGCGAGCATCACGAAACCGGCGGCGGCACCGGCCACAGCACCACCGAGGTGACCTCCGATCGACACATTGGAGATCATGAAGGTCAATACAAGGTTGATCGCCAACGTTCGCCCGAGCCCAGTCTGCATGACATTGATGCCCTGCTGGTGCAGCGAGATCGTCGCTGCGGCCATCAGCCCGAAGACGGCGCCAGAGGCGCCACCGGTGATGCCGCGATCGGTGAGCAACAACACGCCGGCGGACCCGCCGAGCAGCGAGGCGAAGTACAGCAAGGTGAATTTCACCGGGCCGAGCGAACGTTCCAGCACCTGCCCGAGTTGCCAGAGCATGAACATGTTGAAACCGACGTGGATCAGACCGAAGTGGATGAAACCGCTGGTGATCAGCCGATACCAGTCGTCGTTGACCGCCACCAGCGTGCGGTTGAGGCCGAGGTCGAACTGCTCCCTGGTGATCCGCCCGCCGCTCACCGAATCGGCCGACTTGGCACCCATCCACACGAAGATCAGCGCGTTGATCGCGATCAGAATGTTGGTGACGATCGTGTGCTGGGCAGCGTAGGCGTGGCGTACGCGGGTGGCCAGCGCCGGTTGCGCGGCTTTGACACAGTCCAGGCAATGCGAACCGACCGCAGCTTGCACGAGGCATTCCGAGCAGGCGTTGCGGCCACATCGGGTGCAGCTACGCCCCGCCTCGCGATTCGGGTGCCGATAGCAGGCGGCGCTGTCAGGACCTGACGCCGGTGGGAGCGGTGGCATCGACATCGGAGGTGGCGGCGGCGGCGGGGGCAGCGACATAGCTCAACAGGGTAGCGGCGCTGATGAGCACGACGAGGAGCACGATGATCGCTGCGTTGTAGGCAGTGTGCGCCCGCGTTGATTCGCTCAACGCATGGGCCTCGTCGCCGTGACGGCGGTAATCGCGGAGGTAGATCCACATGAAGTAGGCGCCGCCGAGGCTCAGCGCCAGGGCCGTGCCCAGCGGGATGCCGATCAGGGCATGGATCAGGCCGAACTGCACGGTCTTGAGCACCCGTCGCCGGGCCGACCAGTGCTGCGCTCCGCATCGAAACATGCGCTCTTCGGCCTGGGCAAACAGCGCAAGGGCGGGCAGCAACATGGCGATGAAGATCAGCGGAATCACCCACTCCCACACCGTGCCGATCGTCGATTCGCTGCTGCCAAAGACCGGGTTTCCCGAACCACCGAACATCGACCACCACCCCCAGGAGAGCACGGGAAGCGAGGTCAGCGCATAGGCAGCCGTGCTCACAGCGATCAGCACCAGCGGAATCGGCCAGATATGGCGCCAACCGATGCCGCCCACGATGTGACCAACGTTGCGCCGCCCGGATGGGGACAGCCCATGGCGGAGTCCGCCGATCAGTCTCCAGCCGACAAAGGCAAAGACCAGGATGGAAACGACGGTGTCGAGGGTCATCCCGGGCGAAGCGCGCCGCTGTTAACGGCCAAAGGTAGCTGTCAACTGGGCAGCGGCCATCGACGAGTTGTTGATCACAGCGATGAGATCATCCGCTGGCGACCCGGGTGCAAGCTCGACCTGCTGGTCGAGGGCGTAAAGCGTGAAGCGGTAACGGTGTGTGGTGCCATGTGGGGGACAGGGGCCCGACCAGCCGATGTCGGTGACCTCGGCGGTGCTGAAATCGTTGGCTGCCTCGATCGCCCCGAGGGGAACAGAACCCTGCGGAATCACCGGGTCGAGCGGATCGAGCCCGGCGATTACCCAGTGCACAAAATTGTCGGCATCGAGATCTTCGACCACCAAGGCCATCTCCACAGCACCGGCCGGTGGCGACAGCCAGGTCACCGGTGGGGCGACGTTGTCGGCGATGCAGCTGTATTGAGCACCGATGATGCCGCCGTCATCCCACGGCAACTGCACCTTGAACGGCACCTGTGGCGGTTCGTCGCCTCCGTCATCGAGCGCGGGTACGACCGCTTCGACAACGGTGCTGGAGGTAGCTGGAACGCTGATCGAGGCGGTCTTGTCAGGATCGGCTGGGCGCAGTTCACGGCCATCGTCGTTACAGGCGGCGAGGAAGATGAGCAGCGTGGAGGTTGTAACTAAACGGCAAAGTCGCACCCTGGGAGCCTACGCACTTCGATGGCCTGCGACAGGGCAGGTCCGCCGCTATCGTCCAACGGGTGACTGATGAACGGCTCTGCGTGCTGACCGTGCACGCCCATCCCGATGACGAAGCCTCCAAGGGCGCGCCGACCTTGGCGATGTATCACCAACGGGGCGTGCATACGGTTCTGGTCTGTTGTACCGGCGGGGAAGAAGGCGATCTGCAAAACCCTGCGCTGCGTGAGCCTGGCCAGCCATTCCACAACCTGACCCCTGAGCAAGAACGCGATCTTCTCGCCGAGGCGCGGGTGACCGAGCTCGAGGAATCGGCGGCGATCATTGGTTTCGACGAGGTGATCATGCTCGGCTATCGCGACTCAGGAATGGTCGATTCGCCAGCGAATAACAACCCTCAGTGCTTTCACATGGCGCCGATCGATGAAGCTGTCGGCCGCCTCGTTGACGTCATCCGGCGGACGAAGCCGCAGGTGATCATTACCTACAACGACGATCAATCCGGGTACCCGCACCCCGATCATGTGCGCGTTCACGACATTTCGGTGCTGGCTTTCGAGCGCGCCGGCGACCCGGCGTGGTATCCGCACCTCGGTGAACCGTTCAACCCGCTGAAGATGTATTACACGCTGTGGACCAAGGCCAGGGTGCTCGCCGTTCACGAAGCGATGTTGCAGCTGCGCGGTAAGTCGCCGTTCGATGACGGTTGGCTGAGCCGTGTCGGCCAGGACGAACGAGTGACCACACGGTTGCAGATCGGTGACTATCTGTGGGCCCGCAGCGGGGCGCTGTTGGCTCACGCAACCCAGGTCGATCCGGCAGAGATGTTCTGGTTTGGGCTCAGCGACGACGAGTTGGCCGCGGTCTATCCCTATGAGGACTGGGTCTTGGCGCAGTCCCACGTCGGCTTCCCCGAGGGGGTCGAGGACGATCTCTTCGCCGGCATCGCCTCGCCGCTGCTGACGGCCCGAGGGGAGCAATGATGAGCGTGCAATACCGGATCGCCATCGGCAAGAAAGACGAAGTGGTCGAAGGTCCCGACGACGCCGAATTGGTGATCACGGTACCGGTCGAAGATCTCGCCACCGATCCTGCCGTCGCCTTCATGCAAGGCCGTTTGAAGTCGACCGGGAGCACCGGGCAGCTGTTTGCGCTGATGGCCAATGGTCAGTTGTCGGCGCAGCTTGCCGACGTCGCCGCCCGCCGCCGCTAACCGCTGCGCGCTTGACCAGCGGGCTCAGCCGTCGCGCATCGCCGTGCGTAGGGCGCGGTAACCGATGCGAATCGCGCCTGCCTCGTCCAACAACTGCGGCAGCAGCGTGTCGCTGGTCATCAGCTCGAAGTCGTCGATCCACGCTGGCGCCGATTCGCTGATCGCCCGCACCTCGGGCGTGTCGATCGTCGGTTGCACATGGATCTCGGTGACGCCGCTGGGCAAGGATCGGATCGCTTCGTAGACGCGTTCGCGGCTGCCCGCCCGCCAATCGTGGTCGAAGTGGTCGGGGAACAACACCCCTTCCTCGCGTGCCAGATTGCGGAACGGGAAGCCAGCCTGCTCGGCGGAGATCGTCGACGGCAGGCGGATCGGCAACCGGAACTCGCAGGCCAACTCCAGATAGACGTCGAAGAACTCGGGGCGCAAAGTGATCACGGAGAGGTGCGGCGCCAGGTGGGTGACGTCGATGCCCCAGGCGATGGCCCGTTCGATCTGCGCCCGGCACTCGCGCAACACCTCGTCGTGATCGGCGTGCTCCCAGAGGTCGTCGACGTGGCGGGGAAAGCCAGACTCGCCGCTGAGCAGGCTTGGCGCGTGGGTGATCGGCCCCCAGCGGTAACTTGGGTGCTCGCAATTCAAGGTCAGGTGCACGCCGATGTCGTCGCTCGGCTGATAGCGCAAGGCCGCATCACGAGCCCACGGCGCTGGCACCATCAGCGACGCGCAGGTGGCGATGCCGCTGCGGATCGATTGCAGCACGCCTTCATTGGCCGCGTGACAGGCGCCGAGGTCGTCGCAGGAGATGATCACCAATCGCGCCTCGGCGTGATAACCCAAACGTTCGGCGAGTGTCTCCGTCACGGGCTTGACCCTATCCGCTGCAGGCCGACCACAAGCCGCGATCTGCGGCCTCGGCCTCGCGTGCGGCGTCGACGAACTGCTCGGCGAAGGCGACATTCGGAGAAATAGTCAGCACGTTGGCGTATCCCTGAGCGACGATCTCGCGGTTGACGAAAAGGCCGTCGTCCACCCGATAGACGTAGCCGAGCAAGCGGCCGTAATCGTCACGTCCGACAACGTCGCGCTCGATATACAGCGGGGCGCCAACCGCCAGCAACGACTTGGTGAATCCGGTCGCCTCCGGCCCGAAACACTCGATCGGTGTGTTCTCCTTCTTGGTTTCCGGGGTGTCGATGCCGATCAAGCGGACACGCTCCTCGACGCCATCGAAGGTGGCGTCGATGGTGTCGCCATCGATGACCCGCAGCAGCACGGCGTTGGATTGTCGCACAACGGTGGTGGTTGTTTTCGAGCCGCCTTCAGAGGCACCCCCACATGCGCCGGCCAACACCACGAGCCAACCAAGCCACAGCTTCATTGGCAGTGTGTCTAACGAGGCCGGGCCCCGTTTCCAACCGTTTACGTCAACCGTTTGATGTACAAGGCTGCGATTACAACCGTTCGATCAGCGTGCCGGTGCCTAGCCCGCCGCCACAGCACATGCTGATCAGGCCGTAGCGGCCGCCACTGCGCTGCAATTCGTACAACGCACGGGTCATCAGCACCGCGCCGGAAGCGCCCAGTGGGTGGCCGACAGCGATGGCGCCGCCATTGGGGTTGGTCTTGGCGATGTCGGCTCCGGTCTCTTTGGCCCAGGCCAGCACCACGGAGGCAAATGCCTCGTTGATCTCGAAGACGTCGATGTCGTCGATCGACATCGAGTTGCGCTGCAACAGCCGCTGGGTGGCATCGATCGGACCGGTGAGCATCAGCACCGGATCGACGCCGACCAAGCAGGTGTCGACGACTCGGGCCCGTGGTGTCAGGCCCAACTCGCTGGCTCGTTGCTCGGTCATCATCAACACCGCTGCGGCGCCGTCGCTGATCTGCGACGAGTTGCCTGCGGTGTGCACGCCGTTCTCTCTGGCGACCGGCTTGAGGGTGGCCAATTTCTCCAGCGTGGTCTCGCGGATGCCCTCGTCACGGCTGACCCGATGCGTCGATTCCAGCGGCTTGCCTTCCTCGTCGAGGTCTGGTGCTTCGATCTCCAGAAACTGCCCGGCGAAGCGATCTTCGGCCCACGCCTGCGCGGCACGCTGTTGGCTGAGCAGGCCGTAAGCGTCGGCGTCGCCGCGGCTGATTTCCCACTTGTCGGCAATGCGCTCGGCGCCCTCGAATTGCGAGGTCATTTCGTACTCGGCGAAATAGGGCTTGGGGATCGGCACGCCGTAGCCGAGCTTCTTCGACGAGTTGGCCCCGATCGGTACTCGGCTCATGACCTCGACGCCGCAGGCGATGGCGACATCTGCGGCACCGGAACCGACCAACGCGACGGCGAGGTTGGTTGCCTGCTGGCTCGACCCGCATTGGGTATCGACCGTGGTGTTGGCCACCGACATCGGCAAGCCGGCGGCTAACCAGGCGGTGCGCCCGATGTTGAAGCTCTGTTCACCCACCGTCGAAACGCAGCCGGTGACAACCTGGCCGACTAGCGCTGGATCGATGCCGGCGCGTCCGACCAATTCGCGTTGCACCCGGCCGAGCAGGTCGGCGGGATGCACCCCGGCCAAACCGCCGTTGCGCCGACCGATCGGGGTACGTAGGGCATCAACAATCACAACGTTCGTCATGGGTTCACGCTAGTAGTTCTGCCAAGCTGGGCCGATGTCGGAACAGTTCACCCCGCTCGTCACCACCGTCGAGACCGCCCACGCTGGCCACCGTTTCGTGCACGTGATCGGCACCCAGGTGTGGGTCGACGATCGCCCCGCCGCCGATGAATGGGCTGTGCACTTCCTCGGTGAACGCAACGGTGTCGCCGTCTGGGGCGTCGATGTTCCCCACGGCGAGGACCCTGCCGATGGTGCCGCCGCCGACCTCTATAGCTACTTCGGGCGAGCCAGTGAGACCGACTGGTTGATCGCCGGACGGGCAGTGCAGATCATCGATTGGGCTCGCACCCACCGCTTTTGTGGGCGCTGTGGCACGCCGACGGAGATCAACAGCCACGAGCGGGCGATGCGCTGCCCGGCCTGCGGCCAATTGGCTTTTCCTCGTCTCGCGCCAGCGATGATCACCTTGGTGACCCGCGGCGAAGGCGACGATGAGGAAGCGCTGCTCGGTCGCGGGGTGCAGTTCCGCACCCCGATGTACAGCTGCCTGGCCGGTTTCGTCGAACCAGGCGAAAGCCTGGAGGCCGCAGTGGTACGCGAAGTGCGCGAAGAGGTCGGCATCGACGTCGGCAACGTACGCTATTGGGGCAGCCAGCCATGGCCGTTCCCGCACAGCCTGATGCTCGGCTTCCACGCCGACTACCTGTCAGGCGAGATCGTCTGCGACCCCAGCGAGATCATCGACGCCCAGTGGTTCCGCCGAGATCAGCTGCCGCCGATCCCACCGGGCATCAGCATCGCCCGCAAACTCATCGACCATTGGGTTACGGGCGCGGCGCCAACCTCTCGCTGAACCAGTCGAGGATGATCTCACCGCGCTGGCGGCGATGCACCGGCGACCCAGAGCGGGAGAGCTCATGGCTCTCACCTGGGAAACGGTAGAAGGTGACGTCACGGCGCAACAGCCGCAGGGCGACGAACAACTCCTCAGCCTGGTTGATCGGACAGCGGAAGTCTTCCTCGCTGTGAATCAGCAGCATCGGGGTGTGGACGTGGCGCACGTAACGGATCGGCGACATGCGGATCAGTTCGTCGGGATCATCGATCGGCGAGACTCCGGTTTCGGCGCGAAAGAACGTGGCGATATCGCTGTTGGCTTCCTCGGTGAGCAGGTTGTTGACGGAACGCTCCGAGCAGATGCCGCGGAACCGCTCGCCGTGTAACCCGGCCAGCATCGTGGCCATGTATCCGCCGTAGCTGCCACCGAGCATGCCAACCCGCTGGCGATCGCAGAAGTGATAGCGGTCGAGCGCTGCGTCGAGCACGGCAAGCACGTCGTCGACATCGACGGAACCCCATCCGCTCCCCGGGGCGTCGGGATGCTTCGGGCCGATGATCGCTTGCCCCCAGGCCTCTTCGCGCCCTGAGGAACCCCGCGGGTTGGACATCAGCACCACGAAGCCGGCCTTGGCCTGCATCTGCGCCTCGTCGAAGAACAACTCGCCGTATTGCGTGTGCGGGCCACCATGCACGTTGAGCAGCACCGGGTAGCTTTCGCCTTCGACGAACCCGTCGGGGCGCATGATCCAGGCGTCAATCTCGGCGCTGCCATCGGTGGTCGCGACGGCGAAACGCTCCCAGGAGCGCGGTTTGAAACTGTCGACGAACGCATCGTTGAGCGAACTGAGTCTCGTGCTTTGGCCCTGCGACAGGTTGTACAACTCGGCAGGATGGTTCACCTCTGAGACGGTGCCGACGATCGTCGTGCCCTTCGCCGAGGCCTTGGCATCCCAGCCGTACACGGTGCGCGCCCCGCTGGTCAGCGGCTCAGGGGCGCTGGAACCGTCGGCTGGCAGGCGAAAGAGATGTACCTGGCCGCGATCCTCGGCGCTGCTCAGCAGCGTCGCATCGTCGAGCCACACGGGTGGACGGGGACCGCCGGTTGGGTAAAAGGTGCGATCGAGGCCGCGGCTGATCCAGCGATGTCCAATCCTGTCCGCCCCAGCCCCGGCAACGGGGAGCACGCCGACATGGACGTTTTGTGGATAGGTCAGTGGCGAGTCGAAACCTATGAAGGCGATCTGCGTGCCATCGGGCGACACCGATGCATTGGAGTAGTCGCCGGTCTGATTGGTGAGGGCAGTGACCTCGCCGTCGAGCCCGACGCGATACAAGTCGGTACAGAAATCGAAATCCCAGCCTTCGTGACGGGCGGCGCTGGTGATGATCGCGCTCGAATCGTGGAGCCATTCAACGCCACCGTGCTGGAACGATCCTGGCGTCAGGTTTCGCGGGTCGGTGATGCCATCGGCAGCGACGACATAGACATGATTGGGCCGGTCGAAAATCCAATCTTCGCCGTTCATCCGGCTGACGAAGTGTTCGATCTTTCGTGGTGACTGCCAGCTGACGTCCTCGGCTTCGTACCGTTCGTCGGGTGTGTGGCTGGTAAAGCCGATCCAACGTCCATCGGGGCTCCAGGCAACGTCGTCGATGCCGTCTTTCATCTGTGCCACCTTGCGAACTTCGCCAGGGCCGCTCATCGGCATGACGTGCAGCGTGGCCTCACCCTTTTCTCTGTCCTGGCGGAGACGAAGGCCAGCGCGGAACCGTCGGGTGACCAGGCGGGGGAGTGATCGCGGTCGGTGCCGTTGGTCAGCGGACGCGGCGCGGTGCTGCCGTCGGTGTCCGCTACCCAAATCTGCATCTTGCGTTTGTTGGTCTTGAGATCGTTTCGGGTGACGACGAAGGCGGCACGGGAGCCATCTGGCGAGAGCACGGGTGTCGCCGCGGGCACGATGCCGCTGAGCAAAGCGCTGAGCATCTCGGCGTGCGGCGAAGACGGCGGGGTTGTGGATTGCGACATGTGGCCACGGTACCGTCGGCGGTATGGAGCGTGAAACACTTTTAGCTGTCATCGATGCCGAATCGCGCCTCGTCCACTCCAGTGCTGTCCGCAGCGGCTTGGCGGTTGAAGTACAGAGTTGCCCAGGGTGGTCGCTCGGTGACCTGGTTTGGCATTTGGCCGAGGTGCAATCGTTCTGGGCCTCGATCATCGAGCAGCGGGCACAGGATTGGGCCGACGTCGGTCAGGCCGTGCGTCCAGACGATGGTGAACTGCTGGACTATGCCGAGCTGCAGACGCAGCGATTACTCAACGCTCTCGCACTCACCGATGGCGCCGAGGCCGTGTGGACATGGGCATCGGACAAGACCGTGGCATTCGTGCTGCGCCGCCAAGCGCACGAAGCGACGATCCACCGCTGGGACGCCGAGCGCGCTGCTGGGCAAGCGACATCTCCGATCGATCCGGCGTTGGCCAGCGATGGCATCGACGAACTGCTTACCCACGTGCTGCCGAAACGTGCCGCAGCTGGCGAGCAACTGGGTGGCTCGGTGCATATCCATTGCGGCGACGTGGCCGGTGAATGGACGATCCGCCCCCTGGCCGACGGCGGTGGGCTCGAGGTCAGCCGCGAACATGCCAAAGGCGACTGCGCGTTGCGCGGTTCGGCTGAGGCATTGCTGCTGGCCTTGTGGCGTCGCCAGCCGATCGAATCAGTCGATGTCGTCGGCGACGCTGCGGTGGCTGGCCGCTTCTTGGAGCTCTCGCCCCTGACCTAACAGACGTCGTGTGCGCTCGCTGTCGCAGGGCGAGGCGTAGCAAACGCGACGCCAGCTGCGCGGATGCTCACCGAGGCGTCTGTAGCTGCGCGGGCGCGCAGCTACCACAGGCTGAGTTGTTCCCAGGTGATCGCTACTTCGGCGACGCATTGCCAGCTGAGTCGCCCCCGGCCGTTGGGGCGGCGGACCTCGAGACGATTGGGGCGTAGCGAGCGCGCCGATCCATCGGGGTCGTGCAGCGTCAGGCTTCCGTCGGGGTTGACCCGCGCCACCTGCCCGAGAATCCAACGGCCGTGATCGCCGCGGCGAAAACGCACCTGCTCGCCGGCGACGAGACCGATCGCTTGCAGCTCGAGCCACGCGCTCACGATTGGCCGGTCACCCTGGCTTGAAGTTTGCGCATGCCGCCGATCCATCGGTCATAGTCTTCAACCTTGCGCGCCCAATAGTCGAGCACTTCGCGGTGCGGGGCGATCAAAAACGTCTCGGCGTCGATCACTGCGAGGCAAGCAGTGGCCACGTCGCCGGGTTCCAGCACGCGTCCGGCGGCGCGCACAACGTCGCTGGCCACCGCACTCATCTGCGAATCGCCGGAGATCATGTTGGTGTTCACCCCTTGCGGGCACAGGCAGCTGACCCGCACGCCCTGGCCGCCGTAGGTGACGCTGACCCACTCGGCGAAGGCGACAGCGGCATGTTTGGTCATGCTGTACGGCGCTGAGCCGATCTGGGTGAGCAGGCCGGCGGCCGACGCTGTGGAACAGAAGTACCCCTCGCCGCGGTCCAACCATTCGGAAAGCAGATGTTTAAAGGCCCAGCGATGGGCGTGCACATTGATGTTGAAGGCCTGCTCCCAGCTGGCTTCGTCGGTGTAGACGTCGGTGCCGCCGCCGATACCGGCGTTGGCGAAGAACAGATCGATCGGGCCGAACCTGGACCGCGCAGTGGCGATCAGCTCGATATTGCCCCGCTCAGTGGAAATATCGGAGCGCACTGCGGTCGCCGAATCGGCCAGTACGGCGTTGAGCTCGTCGGCCAATTGTTGGCAACCATCGAGGTCGATATCGGCGATGACGACCCGGGCACCGGCCCCGTGAAATGCTCTGGCCAGCGCTTTGCCGATGCCGTTGGCCGCTCCGGTGACAACCACATGTCGCTCGCTGAGATTCACTGCGCCAGCGTACGCGATGCAACCGCCGCCAGCCTCGCTCGCCGGTGGCCACGGTGTGACGTTTTCTTGCCGAACGGTGCCGCCGAAGTGATCACCCGAGGGAGTACCATGCTTTCAAGTCGCCGGATCCAAGCCGGGGGCTGAATGAAGGAATGAAGTGAACAATGTCCGGTACGAAGGGGGAATGGCGATGACTGAGACAAACGATCTCGTAATTTCTGAAGCCCTAGCAGTCATCGACAAAGCGTTGGCAGAGATGCTGCGCCGCGAGTTGGTGTCGACGGGCGAAGTAGCAGACCTGCTGCTCGACGTGCGCACATTGCTCACGCACCCAACGCCAGCTCCAGCCTGACGTTTCGGCCTGCTTAGGCCTCCTGAGCCAGGGCCCGAAAGGCCTTGCGCAAACATTCCTGAAGTACTGCGGGTTCGGCGACGGCGGTTGTATCGATGTTGGCGGCCATGTCCAGGCTTCCCACGTAGCTCAGCAAGGTCAGATTGAAAGCCACGCCAGCTGTCGGCCCGATGGGATAGTTCTCCATCATTTGGGCACCGGCGAGATACACCGGTAGCGGCGAACCCTTGAGGTTGCTCGTTGCGAAGTCCACGGTCTGCGATTGAGAGCGAATCAGTTTGGCCAACAGTGGTGTCGGCAGCATCCCCGCCAACGCCGAGAGGGTATCCATCGAGGCGCCCGCCGCTGCTTGCCTGGCGTTGTCGGAAGCGGCGAGGATCTCGCGGAAGCGATCGGCGATCGGCATCTCCGTCGTCGGCACGATCAACCTGACAAGCGAGAAGGCGTTGCCGCCAGACTCCTCGGTGCGGGTGCTGACCACCATCGAGGCGCGCAAGGTGTCGACCGGCGAGCCAAGCTCCTGGTGATAGCGAGCCGCACCATCGGCCGCAGCGGTCAGGAAGGCGGTATTCAACGTGCCACCGAGACGCTTCGATGCCCGTTTGGTCGCTTCGAAGGGGACCCGCAGTCCCTCCACGTGGCGTTTCACGCCACGCCCGACCCACAGCGGTGAATGGGCCTTCTCGGAATCGCCGAGTTGTGCCGCCACCTGACGGGCCGTATCGACCGCTGAGGTCGTCGCATCGGGGATCGCCATTGGATCGATGATCATGTCGCGCAAATGGCGCACGATGCCGAGCGGCATCTTCAACCCGCTTTGCACCGCGTCACGTAGAGCGTCTTGCAGGCTCGGACCCGCTGCTGCAGGCACGACGTCGGGCTCGGCCAGCGGCTCGGGCTCTGGCGCATCACGCTGGAAATCGAAGAACTGCATGTTGATCTGGATCGAGCCTTCGCCGTCGCTCAACGAGTGATGCATCTTCTCGATCAGCGCCGCCTTGCCGCCGCGCAAGCCTTCCACCACGTAGAACTGCCACAGCGGACGGCATTTGTCCAACGGGTCGGCGGCCAACATGCTGGCCAAGTCGAGCAGCTGCCTGGTGGTGCCCGGCTTGGGGAGCGCGATCCGGCGGAGGTGGTAGCCGATGTCGAAGAACGGATCCGTAACCCACTGTGGATTGCCGAGATTGCCCGGGGCAGAGAACACCCGCTGGCGCAATTTGGGAACGGCGATGCTGGCCCGATTGAGTCGGCGCTGCAGGCGTTCGAAATCCGGCGCCCG
Organism: uncultured Acidimicrobiaceae bacterium; assembly: GCA_963732585.1. Lineage (GTDB taxonomy): Bacteria > Actinomycetota > Acidimicrobiia > Acidimicrobiales > Ilumatobacteraceae > WLMZ01. The sequence continues at coordinate 177,971 of CAVSZY010000003.1, forward strand.
ATCGAGAATGGCGATTGAAGCAAAGATCGAGCTGAACATTGGCTCGTCCTCGAGCCGCCACATCAAGCTCTCCGATTCACTCATCCGTTCAACGGTGTGCGCCGCGGTGTCAGCTATCATGAACTGAGACTAAACCAACCGCGGGCAAGCCCGGCAGTGCAAGCCTCGTTCAGCGGACGCAGCCGAGCACCCGCCGGGCAATCGCCCCGAGCCCGAGGCCGACCAGCGCGCCGCCGACGATGTCGCTGGCGTGGTGAATGCGCACATAGATCCGGCTGGAGGCGACGATCGCGGCGACGCCAAACCACGCCGGTGCCGTTCGCTTTTCGCCCCAAGCGGTGAGCAGGCTGGCAGCGGCGAAGGCCGAGGAGGCGTGACCGCTGGGGAAGCTGCTGGTGCTCGGGGTGCGCACAACGAAGCGGTCGTCGCCGCTGACGGTTGGCCGCGAGCGGCGGAAGAGGCGTTTGATCCCCTGATTGACGATCAGGCTTTCAACGCCCAGCATCGCCGAAAGGGCGACTGCCTGACGTGCCCGAGACCGGCCGGTGAGCCCACGAGCGACTCCGATGATGTGCCAGATGACGCTGAAATCGCCGAGGTGGCTGGCGTTGGTGAACACCTTGTCGGCCACCGGATTGCCCCGCAGCCGCTCGAATTGGTCGTCGACCCAGCGGTCGAACTGGGCCACAGCAGGGCCGAACTGACCTTCGCCATCGACGCTGCTCATGCAGCCGCCGGTGGCACCAAGGCCAGCGGAGCCTCAGCCGCTGCCAACGCCGGGTCGCCGCCGAAGGCTGGGCACCACTTCTGGAAGGAACAACTGGCACAAAAGGCACCGGGACGCGGCCGAAAATCGCCGGTGACACAAGCCTTTTCGACCGCCTTCCACACTGCCGTGGTGCGCGTGGTGATGAAACGCACCGACTGTTGCGAGGGGATGGCCTCGATCGTTTCCCCGGTTTTGAGATACATCAAGCGGATCTTGCTCGGCCGCCTGCCGAAGACCTGCTCGCAGAGGAAGGAATAGAAGTGGACGCCGGCGAGGCGACCCTGTTCGTAACGCGGACCAGGGGCGCGACCCGTCTTGTAGTCGGTGACCACCAGTTCGCCATCGTCGTCGAGTTCGAGCCGATCGATGATGCCGACAAGGCGCAGATCGCCCACGGGTGCATGGATCCGCAGTTCGAGCCCGATGGCGCGCACCTGGGTGGGATCTTCCATCGCCAGATACGACGAGATCAGGTTGTGGCAGTCGGTGAAGAAACTCTGCTGCTGCGCCTCGGTCAACTCCAGCAGAGTGAAATCAGGGTGATGGCGATATTCGGCAATGGCCTCATCGAGGCAAACCACAGCCTCGTCCGGTGTGCGTTCGGCTGGCGGACGCTGGAAGAGAAATTCGAGCGCCAGGTGAACGAGCGAGCCTTTGGTGAGGTGCGCGCTCGGTGGCTCGGGCAGCTTTTCGATGCTGGAGAAGCGGAATGCCATCGGGCACGAGGTGAAGGACTCGACCCGGCTGGGCGAAAGACTCGTGGGGACCGTGTACATGTTGACGATCGTAGTGAATGGGTGCCACAGAGTTGTTGGACACATGCGACAATGCCGTGTGCACGCAAGCGATGTCGACGATCCGCTCGCTCATTGTCGCCAACGGTTCGTGCTCCCCGAGGGAGTGATCTACCTCGATGGCAACAGCCTCGGAGCACTCGTCGCCGACATCGTTCCACGAATCGAACAGGCCGTGACGCAGGAGTGGGGTCGTGGCCTAATCCGCTCGTGGAACGATGCCGGGTGGTACAGCGCCCCGCAGCGCATCGCCGCCCGCCTGGCCCCGCTGGTCGGGGCGCAGGCCGAGGAAATCGCCGTCGGCGACTCGACATCGATCAATCTCTACAAGCTGCTGCACAGCGCAATGGCCCACAATCCGCAGCGTTCGACGGTGCTCTGCGAACTCGACAGCTTCCCGACGAACGCCTACATCACCACCGAGGTCGCTCGCCAGTTCGACAAGCAGGTCCGTTTCGTCGATCCTGAGGAGATGGCCGCCGTCGTCGAACGAGACGGCGACGAGATTGCCGCAGTGCAGCTTGGTCAGGTGAACTACCGCACCTCGCGGCGTGTCGAGATGAAATCGATCACGGCAGCCGCGCATGCCGCCGGAACGCAGATCGTCTGGGATCTGTGCCACAGCGCCGGAGCGATGGATGTCGATCTCGATGGCTGTGAGGTCGACTACGCCGTCGGCTGCACCTACAAGTACCTCAATGGTGGCCCCGGTGCGCCGGCGTTCGCTTTCGTCGCCAAACGGCATCACGCCGATCTCGCACAGCCGATCCCGGGATGGCACGGCCACCGCGCCCCGTTCTCCTTCGACGCTCGCTATCACCCGGCCGATGGCGTCGGCCGACTGCAGACCGGTACCGCGCCGATGCTCAGCATGTTGGCTCTGGAGGCTGCACTGAGCGCCTTCGATGGCGTCGACCTGGCCGTGGTTCGTTCCAAGAGCGTCAGCTTGACCCAGCTGTTCATCGACCTCTGCGACACTCACCTGACCGAGTTCGGCTTCGAGGTCGTCACCCCACGCGCCGCCGCCGGCCGTGGCAGCCACGTGTCGCTGGCCCACGACCAGGCCTACGCGATCACCCAGGCGTGGGCGCAGGCTGGAGTCATCGGTGACTTCCGCCAACCGAACCTGCTGCGCTGTGGTTTCGCCCCGCTGTACAACTCGCACGCCGACATCGTCGAGGCCGTCGCGCGCTTGACCGCAATCATGCGTGACCGATCGTGGGACCGCCCACAGTTCCATCTCCGTAAGGTGGTCACGTGACAACACTGCTGGTGGACATGACCGACGTCGAACGCCAAGAGCTGCAACGCCGCACGCTGCGAGCGTTGGCTACCGGGCAGGTCGTCGGTGCCGCCGCCTTGGCCTCAGCCGTCACCGTCGGAGCCTTCGTGCTGCAGGACATCCTCGGCGCGACCACGCCGTGGTCGGGCGCCGCGGCCGCCTCGGTCACCGTCGGCACGGCCTTCACCGCCCAGGCGTTATCGCGGGTGATGCAGCGACGCGGCCGACGGGTTGGGTTGCAGTTGGGCTATGGCCTGGCCGTGGTCGGAGGTTTGATCGCCGCTCTCGGTGCTGAAACCGGGTCGCTGCTGTTGTTCATCAGCGGTCTGTTCATCTATGGCAACGGTCAGGCAGCCAACCTGCTGAGTCGCTACGCGGCCACAGACCTGGCCAGGCCGGCTGAGCGCAGCACGGCGATGAGCCGCATCGTCTTCGCCTCGACGTTCGGCGCGGTGTTCGGCCCGCTCACGGTCGGTCCGGCGGAGTGGGTCGGCGAAGAATGGCTCGGGCTGCACAAGTACACCGGCCCATGGTTGTTGAGCTCGTGTTTCTTTGTGGTCGCCGCCTTGATCACAGCGATTCGGCTGCGACCCGACCCGCTGATCGTGGCCGGTGGCCTGGTCGCGGCCGGCGACCAGGTGGGCGGTCGGCGCAATCTCGCCGATGTCGCCAAGGTGATCACGTCGATCCCCAGCGCGCGCATGGCCGTCGGGGCGATGATCGTCGCCCAATCGACGATGGTCGCGGTGATGGCGATGACCCCGGTGCACCTCAAACTGCACGGTCACGAGGGCGTCAGCCAGTATGTCGTCTCGCTGCACATCGCCGGCATGTACGCCTTCAGCCCGTTGGTCGGCAAGTTCAGCGATCGTCGCGGTCGGCTGCCGACGATCGCTATCGGCGCAGCGTTGCTGGTTGCCGCAACGGTGATGGCCGCAGCATCGGGCGACGTCGAACAGCTCCTGTTCCCATCGCTGTGGCTGCTCGGAATCGGCTGGAACTTCGGGTTGATCGGTGGATCGAGCCTGCTGATCGACAGCGTGCCGACCGAACGGCGGGTCGAGGTGCAAGGCCTCGCCGATCTCTTGATGAGCTTCTGTGGCGGCCTCGCCGGATTCTCCTCCGGCTTCATCCGTCGCGCCGTCGGCTATCACGCCTTGTCGTTGTTCGCCACCGCGCTCGCTGGGATGTTGCTAGTCAGCGCGTATTACTCGCTGCGTTCGACGGCGGGTTCCACCAGGCTGCCGTCTTCGACCCGGTAGACGAAGCCGCGCACCAGGTCTTTGAAGGCCACGAACGGGTTGGCCCGCACCCGATTGATCGACTGCACCACGTCGGCGTAGGGATCGCGGAAACTCTCGAAGGACCAGGTCGGGCGCATCCCCGTCTCCTCTTCGATCTCAGCCTTGAGCTCGTCTTCGACGACGCGCTGCAGCCCGCAGTCGGTGTGATGGATGAGCACGATCTCGCGGGTGCCGAGGAAGCGCTGGGAAAGCACCAGCGAACGGATCACGTCGTCGGTGACCACTCCGCCGGCATTGCGAATGATGTGCGCGTCGCCATGATCGAGGCCGAGCATCTGAAAGATGTCCATCCGGCTATCCATGCAGGCCACGATCGCCAGCTTGCGGCGCGGGCGAAGTTGCAGATCGTGATCGGCGAAGTTGTCGACGTAGCGCCGATTGTTCTCCAAGAGATGCTCGACGCAGGGCAGGTGGGGATGTTCGGCTGCAGAGCTCACCTGACCATTGAAGCAGCCTGGCGTGAGCATTCTGGCTTTGGCGGGGATGGTTGCCGTCGCGCCGGGCAACCCGTAAGGTGAGGGCGTAACCCGGGGGAGTATCCCACGAGGCCTGTCGTCAATACGGTGCTGAACACACCCGGCGAGGCCAGTCGCTTTGCGGCGGAGAGACCTGGAAACCACATCCATTTGCGCGTTTCCCCCAGGAGAGTTCATGCTGCTTGCGTCCGGAAGTACCAACGAGAATTTCGTCGACATCGACGTCCCGATGACGGCCTGGGTCGGCCTTGGTGTGGTGCTCGCATTGATGCTCGCCGTCGACCTGTTCCGCCATCGCGACGACCACATCGCCTCACAAAAAGAGGTGCTGCGCGAGTCGATGCTGTGGGTGCTGTGCGGCGTCGCCTTCGGCGGCGTGATCTGGTGGAGCTTCGGTGGCGACGCCTTCGGCGAATACATCTCCGGCTACCTGATCGAGAAGTCGCTGTCCGTCGACAACGTCTTTGTCTGGTCGATGCTCTTTGGCACCTTGGCCATTCCGCTCAGATTTCAGCACCGAGTGCTCTTTTGGGGCATCTTTGGTGCCCTCACCTTGCGTGGTCTGTTTATCGGCCTCGGCACGGCACTGATCACCAGTTTCTGGTGGTTGCTGATCGTCTTCGGCGCCTTCCTGATCTTCACCGGCCTGAAGATGATCCGCCACACTGCCGACGAAGGCGAGGAGACCAAGACCAACGGTCTCAATCTGTTGCGCAAGATCATGCCGGTGACCGACGAATTCGACGGTCACAAATTCTTCACTAAGCTCAACGGCAAGCGGGCGGCGACGCCGTTGTTCGCCGCGCTGGTCGTGGTCGAATTGACCGACGTGATCTTCGCCGTGGATTCGGTCCCGGCCATTCTGGCGATCTCCCGTGAACCATTCCTGGTGTTTGCCTCCAATGCCTTTGCCATCCTTGGTCTACGTGCGATGTACTTCCTGCTGGCCAACGCCAAGGATCGCTTCCACTACCTGTCTCACGCCCTCGGGTTCATCCTCATCTTCGTCGGCATCAAGATGGCTGTGTCGCATTGGTATCACCTCAACACCTACATCTCGTTGGCGGTTATCGTTGCCTTACTGGTGTTCGCCATCGTCGCTTCGCTGCGTCGTGACCCCCATTTCGGGCCCGACGAACACGAGCAGGCACACGACCACGCTGCTGGTTGAGCGGCCATCCGCTCGACCCAGATTTGACAATTTGTAAAGCGACGTGTGACGATTTCCTTTCCTGAGGAGGCAACGTCGCATGAGCACCCGCTTGATCGTCAATGGCAAACCGGTCGACGTCGTTGGCGAACACCCGCATCTGCTGTCGCTGCTGCGTGACGAACTAGGCCTGACCGCCGCCAAGGATGGCTGCTCGCCATCGGGGCAATGCGGATGTTGCACGGTGATGATCGACGGCAAGGCTGTCGTCTCCTGCCAGCAGCCGTTGAGCAAGGTCGAAGGCAAAAGCGTGACGACGCTGGAAGGCCTGCCCGAGGCCGAGCGCACGGCGTTCGCTGAGGCCTTCGCGGCCAACGGTGGGCTGCAATGCGGATTTTGTATCCCCGGCATCGTCATGCGCGCCAAGGCGCAGATCGACAAAAAGGGCGCTGGGCTGCAGCGCGGCGAGATGGCCAAGCACCTCGGCGCTCATCTATGCCGTTGCACCGGGTACGTCAAGATTCTCGATGCCATCGAGGCGGTGGCCCAGGGTGCCACCTGCAGGCCACAGCTGCCCTGCGGAATAGGTGATCGCGGCGCCAAGTATGAAGCGAGCGAGTTGACCCTCGGCGATCGTGGTTATGTCAGCGACCTGCGTGTGCCGGGCATGCTGCACGCCGCGCTGTGCCTCACCGATCACGCTCGTGCCACGATCACGGCGATCGACACCACCGCCGCGCTCGCCGCGCCCGGCGTGCGGGCGGTGTACACCGCTGCCGACATCCCCGGCGAGCTGCGCGTCGGCATCATTTACATCGACTGGCCGGTGCTGATCCCGGTTGGTGGCCTGACCAGTTATGCCGGCGACGTGCTGGCCATCGTTGTCGCCGACACCCGCGAACAGGCCCGCGCCGCAACCGGCTTGGTCGCAGTCGGCTACCACGTGTTGACGCCGATCACCGACGCTGTTGTCGCCCTGGCGAACCCCGACGACATCGCCGTGTGGGGCACGCAGAACAACGTGCTCAGCGTCAGCGCCTACCAACGTGGCGACGTCGAGGTAGCGCTGGCGGCGAGTGCCCACGTGGTCACCGAGACCTTCCAGACGCAGCGCATCGAACACGCCTTCCTCGAACCCGAATCGACGCTCGCCGTGCCCTCCGCCGAGGCCGCGCAGCGCAGCCTCTACGTCTACTCCGGCGGCCAGGGCGTGTGGGACGACCGCAACCAGATCGCCTCGGTGCTCGGCATCGAACGCAGTCAGGTCACCGTCGAACTGGTCTCCAACGGTGGTGCCTTCGGTGGCAAGGAAGACATGTGCAACCAGGCGCAGACCGCCCTGGCTGCCTGGCTCAGCGACGCCCCGGTGATGTGCACCCTGTCGCGCGAGGAAAGCCTGCGGATGCACCCAAAGCGCCATCCGTTGCGCATGGAGATGACCGCCGGTTGCGACGCCGACGGCGCCTTGACCGCCTTGCGGTTCCGGGCGATCGGCGACTCCGGGGCCTATGCCAGCGTCGGCATGAAGGTGCTCGAACGAGCTGCGGGACACGCCGCCGGGCCCTATCGCTGGCAGGCCATCGACGTCGAAGGCATCGCTGTGCGCACCAACAACCCGGTGTGCGGGGCCTTCCGCGGGTTCGGTGCCAACCAGGCCCAGTTCGCCACCGAGGGTTGCCTCGATCGCCTCGCCGCCAAGGTCGGCATCAGCGGCTGGGAGATGCGCAAACGCAACGTGTTCCACCCGGGTGATCTGTGGGGGCCGGGGCAGATCGTCGACGATGGGGGAGCGGGTGCCGAGGCCTGCCTCGATGCGATCCGTGAGCGCTACGACGCTGCCCGCGCCGAGGGCAAGGCCGTCGGGCTCGGACTGGGGTTGAAGAACTCCGGGTTGGGCAACGGATTCAAAGAGGTGACCGGGGCCTGCGTGCGCTTCGAGGCCGATGGCAGCGTTCATCTTTGGCACGGCTGGACGGAGATGGGCCAAGGCGTGCACACGGTCGCCTTGCAGGTCGCCGCCGAAGAACTGGGCGTCGCCCCCGAACGTATCCGCGTCGCCGTCGACACCCGGCGAGAGCTGGGTCTTGGGCAGACCACAGGCTCACGCGGCACGTTGATGGGCGCTGGTGCCGTGCAGGCCGCATGCCAGGCGGCGTTGGCCGGCGGTTGCCAGATCGGTGTCGACTATGTCGGCGAGTACAAGGTGGACTGGACCACAAAACTCGGCACCCCCGGGGTGGAGAATCCGATCATTCACTCGGCGTTCAGCTACGCCGCGCAGATGGTCGTCGCCGACCGTGAGAGCGGAGCGATCGAGCGGGTCGTCGCCGTGCACGACGTCGGCCGGGCTGTCAACCCGTTGCTCTGCGAAGGCCAGGTCGAAGGCTCGGTGCACATGGGCCTCGGCTATGCGCTCACCGAGAACTTCCCCGCCGATCCAGACACGGCGTTCCCGACCAACATGACCCTGCGCTCGCTTGGCATCTTGCGCGCCAAGGACGTACCGCCGATCGAGGTCACGCTGCTCGAGGTGCCGCAACCCAATGCTCCTTATGGGATCAAAGGCGTCGGTGAGATCGGCCTCGTGCCCACGGCCGCAGCGGTGGCTGCGGCGCTCCATGAGCTCGATGGCCAGTGGCGCAGCGAGCTGCCGATGCGCCGCCGCAGCGGCGAGGCCGACGAATGACCGACCTGGCGGTCACCAGCGGGCGAGTCTGCGCTCATCACCACCTCTATTCGTCGTTGGCCCGCGGCATGCCGGCACCGCCGCATCAGCCGACGGATTTCCTCGACATCCTCAACCAGGTGTGGTGGCGGCTTGACGACGCTCTCGATCTGAACATGATCTACTGGTCCGCTGCGCTCGGCGCCCTGGAGGCGTTGCAGAGCGGCACGACGACGATCATCGATCATCACGAGAGCCCGACCGCCATCGAGGGCAGCCTCTCAGCGATCGCCCAGGGATGTGCGCTGGTCGGCGTCGAGGTGATCACCTGCTACGGGGCTACCGATCGCTGGGCCGACGACGATTCGCTGGTCACCGATTGGAGTCGCCCTCCAGCGGCAATGACCGACGGGGCGCGACGCGGCTTGGAGGAGTGCCATCGGTTCATCTCCGCCGGTGGCCGCGGCATGGTCGGCTTGCACGCCGCGTTCACGTGCAGCGACGAGACCATCGCCACAGCGGCGAGCATGGCCAGCGATCTCGGCGTTGGCGTCCATGTGCACGTCGCTGAGGGCGAGTGCGATCGCCTCGCCGGACAACGATTGGCACCCTACGCCACCGACGACTGGCTGTTGATCCATGCCGTGCATCTCGACAGCGAACTGCCCGGCACGATCGTGCACAATGCCCGCTCGAACATGAACAACTCCGTTGGCTACGCCCGCCCTGCCGATCGCACCAACACGATCGCCCTCGGAACCGACGGAATCGGTGCGGACATGATGGAAGAGTTCCGCCTGACCTACGTGGCGCACCGCAGCAACGACGTGCTGGCCTCACCGGAGGCTTCGTGGCAGTGGATGCGCAACGGCTACCTGTTGGCCCCTGAGGCTGAGCAGGCCCGGGTGCGCTGGAACTACGACCACCCCGACTCGGCCTGGCATGTGGCCTTCACCCCTGGGATGCGGGCGCTTGACGTCACCTCCGCGGGTGGTGAGGAGCTGCTACGCAATGGCGATCCGACACGGGTTGATGCCAGCGAGGTGCGAGCCAAGGCCGCAGAGGCGGCCAGCAGATTGTTTCAACGACTAGAGGAGATGTGATGGCCGCCCAACCCATATCGCTGTATCTGCAGGATGCCCACACGATTCGTGAGGGTTGCGACTTCGTGCAGTATGCCGAGTCAAAGGGTTTCGACGCTGTGTGGCAGGCCGAGAGCCGCCTGGTGCGCGAGGCATCGGTGCCGATGGCCGCCTTCGCCACCGTCACTGAGACGATCAAGGTCGGTTCAGGGGTGGCAGATTGTTGGAGCCGCAACCCGGCACGGTTGGCGGCCACATTTTCGACGCTCGATGACCTCGCCCCCGGGCGGGTGATCCTCGGGCTCGGTGCCTGGTGGGATCCGTTGGCAGCCAAGGTCGGCATCGATCGTCGCCGACCATTGACCGTGATGCGCGAGGTCGTCACCGTCTGTCGAGCGTTACTGAACAACGAAACGGTCACGTTCCATGGCGACTATGTCCACCTCGATGGCGTCGAACTCGACTACGTCTACCAGGATCGCCGTCCCAAAGACGTCCCGATCTACATCGGGGCGACGGGAATGAAGATGATGGAACTGACCGGCGAGATCGCCGACGGCGTGGTGCTCAACTACCTGGTCTCCCCAGATTACAACCAGCGTGCCCTCGAATCGCTGGAGATCGGTGCCGCCCGAGGTGGGCGCACGTTGGCCGATATCGATCGGCCACAGTTGGTGGTCTGCTCGGTGCACGAAGACCGCCAAACCGCCCTCGACATGGCGCGTTTGATGGTCACCCAATATCTCGGGCAACAGCCGCACATCATGAAGGCCTCCGGCGTGCCGCAGAGCCTGCTCGACAAGGTCGGCGAGGTGCTCACCTGGCCGGCGACCCATGAGCAGGTGGTCGCCGCGTCGAAGTTGGTGCCCGACGAGATCGTGCAGATGTTGACCGCTTCCGGCACGCCCGCCGAGGCCCGCGAGCAGGTTGCTCACTACATCCGCAACGGATGTACGTGCCCGATTCTCTATCCGCTCGGCGACGTCAAAGCGATGATCGATGCCTTTAGCGACTGGGACCTCGCGGCCGTCTAATCGGTCAGGAACGGGGTTGGCCGATGCCGCGCCCCGCGAGTGCCGGCGTCGGCAGCAAACGATGGACGTCGGCGATGTGTTGCAGCGTGGCGAACACCTCGTCGCCCATCGCCGTTGCTTTGCCGAGGGCGGTGTCGACGTGCAGCATCATGAACTCGCCCGTGGCCACCTGAGAATCGTCGGTGGCGCGGAAGATCTCGGTGAACAAGCGCACCCGTTTGCGATCGTGATCGAGCAATTGGCCGGTGACATACAACTCGTCGCCGAGCAGGCATTGCTGGGCGTAGGAGAGGTGGGCCTCGACGGTGAAGAAGCTGCGACCCGACGCCAGATAGTCGGCGTCCATGCCGATCGCGTCGAGAAATCTGTCGCCGGCCTGGCTGCACAGCTGCATGTAGCGGCTGTCGTTCATGTGCCCGTTGTAGTCGATCCACTCCAGTGGAACTTCGACGGCGTAAAGGCGCAACGGCAACACGTCACTGGCCGAGTCGCTCATGATGGCTGCGCACCAACGGCGTGGGCGGTGAGGTCGGCCAGCGAACAGAACTCCAAGGCCGAGACATGGGTCGATTCGAGGCGCACTCGTGGGGCGCTACCGGCCTCGAAGGCCTCTTGCCAGCGTGGCGCGGACAGACACCATTGATCGCCCTCGCGCAAACCGGCGAAACCGTACTGCGGCATCGGCGTCGACAGGTCGTTGCCGACCGAGGCGCTGTAGGCCAAAAAGGTGTCGGTGGCCACGATGCAGACGACGTGTACCCCGGGGTCGTCGCCATGGTTCTCGCAACAGCCCGTGCGGTAATAGCCGGTGAGCGGGTCGAGCGAGCATGACAGCAGCTCGGTACCGAGGACATTGATTTGCCGCATGGCGGACTCCTACGAGACGGTGACGTTGAACAGGCTGCCGATCAGATACGTCGCCGCGCAGGCGCCGAGCAGGATGGCAACCTGGCGAAGGGCACTATAGACCCGATTGCGGTCGGCGAACTGGCCGATTGCCCAACCGAGGCCCGCCGCAGCGACCACACCGATCAACACGGAAGCGACCTTTTGCGTCGTTCCCGCCGAGTTGCCCAACCACGGCAACACCGGCAGGACGGCACCGAAGATGAAACACAGCAGCGAGAGCACAGCCGCCTGCGTCGGCGAGGGGAGATCGTGGGGATCGAGACCGAATTCCTCGCGGGCATGCACCGCCAAGGCGTTCTCCGGCTCCTTCATCACATCGGCAGCGGCCATCTCGGCGGTGCGCGGCTCCATCCCGTGGCCACGGTAGATCGCAGCCAACTCGGCCTGCTCGGCGGCGGCGTTGATCACCAATTCGCGGCGCTCGACGGCGAGTTCACGCTGCACCAACTCGTTCTGCGCAGAGATGCTGATCCATTCGCCAGCGCCCATGCTCACCGCTCCGGCGATCGCCCCAGCAATGCCCGCCAGGCGCACCAACGACGAGTTCACCCCGCTTCCGGCAAAGCCGATGACCAGCGACACGTTGGAGACCAGGCCGTCGCTCATACCGAACACGGCGGCGCGGGCCAGACCTCCCGACACGGAACGATGCCCGGGATGAGCCTCGGTTTGGCGCAAGAAGGAATGTCGACCCATGTCACTGACGCTATACGCCTGCGGCGCTACTGTGGCCCTATCGGTTAGCCGATATCAACTCACGTCCCGCCAGCGTCGTCGGGGCAGAAGGTGTTCAGCTATGTCGTCCCTCAACGGGAGAACTACACAACGTTTGGCGTCGATCATCGACGCTGCTGATCATTCCGCTCACGACAGCGTTGCGCTCCGAGGATTGATCCCCCGTTACTTCGCCGAGGTCAGTGCTGACGAGCTTGGTGAGCGCGGTGGGGTCGCGTGGGTGGAGGTCGCCGCTGCGCATCTTGCCGTCGGCCAGCGCCGGGCGCCAGGCGAGACGCTGGTGCGTTTGAGTCCAGCACCGAATGGACGGGCATTGACGGTGGTCACCGACGATGCTCCCTACCTTGTCGATACCACCCGGTTGGTGTTGGAGCGTTTCGGCATCCGCAGCCGATTGATGATCCATCCAATCGTCAACGTGGCCCGTGACGCCGAAGGCCGGTTCATCGAGGTCAACCTGGCCGCCCCCGCAGAGGCCTGGACGTACCTGGAGACCGAGTTCGTCGATGCAGTCGACGATGACGCCTTGCTCGCCGCGGTGCGCGCCGCGATTGCCAATGTGCATCTGGTCGTCGACGATGCACCAGCGATCATCGCCGTTGCCACAGCCTTGGCCACCAACCTGGAGGCCGATCCGGCTGCGGGTCACAGCGCCTCGGAATCTGATGAGGTCGCCAAGCTGCTGAACTGGCTGACCCGCAAACACTTCGTCTTCCTCGGCGCCGCCAGCTATCGCCTGGTCGACGGCGGTCTCGTCGTCGAAGATGGTTCGCAGCTGGGCATGTTGCGCTATAGCGACGTCGTCGATCCCGTCTTCGCCCCGACTGACTTTCTGGTATCGATCGTGCGCTCCGATGCCGAAGTCGAACTCGCTCGCCGGGCGCGCCCAGCGTGCCTCGCAGTGCGATCTTTTGACGCCGACGGCAAAGTGATCGGCGAAACCCGGTTCTTCGGGTTGTTCTCCGAGGCTGCCTATCGGGCTCCGGCCGTGTCGATTCCGTTGATCCGCGAGCGCATCGCGTGGGTGGAGGGCCGCAGCAAGCTCGATCCTTCTAGCCATCTTGGCCGCACCCAACGGATGGTCTTAGAGACGTTCCCGCGCGACGAACTGTTCGAGATCCGCCGAGAGGAATTGGCCGAAGTCAGCGCCGAGATCGTTGCCTTGCAGCACCGCGACGTGGTGCGCGTCCTCGAGTTGCGCTCACCGGAGAGCGGCTGGCAGACGCTGGCCGTCTACCTGCCCCGGCTGCGCCTGGCCCCGGAGACGCCGCAGCGTGTCGCCGAGGCGATCTCTGCCTCCACGGGTGCCTCCGATGTCGCTTTCGACGTGTTCACCTCGTCGAACCCGCTGTCGCGGATCACCGTCGAAGTCCGTCGGCCGGAGATGATCACCGACGACGAACTGTCGCGCCTCGGTCGCGAGGTCGATGTGTTGACACAACGTTGGGGTGATCGGCTGCGCGAGGCGCTGGTCGCCCGCTGCGGTGATGCCGAGGGCGCAGCGTTGGCCAGCCGTTACGCGTTGCTCAATGATCAGCACTACACGACGTTGACGACGCCCGAGGAGGCTGCCTGCGACATCGCCGTGATCGAGTCGATGGAGCACACCGTTGCGGCGTTGACTGGAAAGGGGCTCGGCGGCGGTGCCGAGGTGGGTGCGCTGCGCTTTCGCATCTACCGCCGTGAGGCCCCGCTGGCGCTCAGCGACGTGCTGCCGCTGCTCGACCAACTCGGTTTGCGGGCGATCGACGAGCGGCCATTCTCGTTGACCACGCCCGACGGGCCGCTGTGGCTCTACGACATCGGCGTCGAAATGGTGGCGGCCAGCGCTGCGCAACCGGGGGTGCGCGCCGACCTCGAGCACAGCTTTCTGGGGCTGCTGACCGGAGAGTTGGAGAGTGATGGGCTCAACCGACTGGTGCTCGCTGCCGGGTTGAATGCCCGCCAGGTGGCCGTGTTGCGTGCCTATGTGAAGTATCTGCGCCAGATCGGGTTCCACTTCAGCCAGCCGTATATCGAGGAGACCTTGGTCAAACATGCCCAGGTCAGCAGCGATCTGATCGAGTTGTTCGCGGCCCGATTCGACGTCGAACGCGCCGACGAAGGGCGCGACACGCTGGTCGCAGCGATTCGTCAGCGAATCGAGGCTTCACTGGCGGCGATCGTCAGCCTCGACGAGGATCGCATCGGACGAGCCTTGATGCAGCTGGTGTTGGCGACGGTGCGCACCAATGCCTATCAAGTCGGTGCTGATGGGAGCGCCCGCCGCCCCGTGTTGGCCTTCAAGCTCGATCCGGCGCATGTCCCCGATCTGCCTGAGCCGCGCCCGATGTTTGAGATTTGGGTGGCCTCGCCTCGTGTTGAGGGCGTGCATCTGCGCGGCGGCAGGATTGCTCGTGGCGGGTTGCGCTGGAGCGACCGGCGCGAGGATTTCCGCACCGAGGTGCTCGGGCTGATGAAGGCGCAGATGGTCAAGAATTCGGTGATCGTGCCGGTTGGGGCCAAAGGTGGGTTCGTGCTCAAACGCCCGCCGAGTGACCCCGATGCGCTGCGCCGCGAGGTGGCCGAGTGTTACGCCGAGTTCGTCGCCGGCTTGCTCGACGTCACCGACAACATCGTCGATGGCGTCACCGTCGCCCCGGCGCGCACCATTCGCTATGACGGTGATGACCCCTACCTGGTGGTGGCCGCCGACAAGGGCACAGCGACGTTCAGCGATCTCGCCAACTCGATCTCGCAGCGCTACTCGTTCTGGCTCGGCGACGCCTTCGCCTCCGGCGGCAGCGTCGGCTACGACCACAAGGCGATGGCCATCACCGCCCGTGGGGCATGGGAGAGCGTGCGTCGCCACGCTCAGGTGCTCGGCAAAAACGCCGACAGCGATCCGCTGACGGCGGTTGGGGTCGGCGACATGAGCGGCGACGTGTTCGGTAACGGCATGCTGCGCTCGCCCCATGCTGCTATTGGTCGCCGCCTTCGACCATCGGCACATCTTTCTCGACCCCAATCCCGATGCCGCAGCAGCGTTCCGTGAGCGTCACGGCTGTTTGATCTGCCACGCAGCAGCTGGGCCGACTACAACCGATGTTGATTTCCGCTGGTGGTGGGGTGTTTGCCCGAACGCGACAAGTCGATTGCGCTCAGCCCGGAGCTCCGTGCTCGTCTCGGCCTGCGAAGCCACGATCGATGGCCCCCAACGAGCTGCTGTCGGCGATCTTGCGGGCCCCGGTCGACTTGCTGTGGAACGGTGGCATCGGCACGTATGTGAAAGCCACGACGGAGACCCACGCCGATGTCGGCGACCGAGCCAATGACGCCATCCGGATCAACGGTGACGAGCTGCGTTGTCGCATCGTCGGCGAAGGCGGCAATCTTGGGTTCACGCAGCGCGGCCGAATTGAATATGCGCTCGGCGGCGGGCTGATCAACACCGATGCGATCGACAATTCGGCGGGTGTCGATTGCAGCGACCACGAGGTCAACATCAAGATTCTGCTCAATGATCTGGTGCGCCGGGGGCGCTGACGGTCGAGCGACGCAACGAACTGTTGGTGGCGATGACCGACGAGGTCGGCGAGCTGGTGCTCGACGACAACCGTGCCCAGAACCTGGCGCTGGCGATCGCCCGCCGCCAGGGCTGCCGATGATCAACGTGCACACCCGCTATCTCGATGCGCTGGAGAGCGAAGGTTGGCTCAATCGAGCGCTGGAGTTCCTGCCGACGGTCGCCAGCTCGCCGAGCGTCAGGTCGCCGGCAAGGGGTCTGACCACGCCCGAGTTCTCCGTGCTGCTGGCCTACACAAAGAACGCCGATCTGGTCGAGATGTTGGCCAGCGATCTGCCCGACGACCCGTATCTTCGAACAGGGGTTGATCGACTATTTCCCGCGGCGATGCGCGAGCGGTTCCGCAGCGAGATCCTTGCGCACCGCTGCGCCGCGAGATCGTCGCCACTCGATTGGTGAATCGAATGGTCAACTACTCGGGGATCTCCTTTGATCATCGGATGACCGAGCAAACCGGTGCCTCGCTCGTCGATATCGCCCGGGCGTGGGTGGTGGCCAGCGAGATCGCCGGGCTCGACACGCTGTGGGACGAGATCGACGAAACGGCGGGCGAAGTCAAACTCGCCGTGCAGTTGGAGATGTTTCTCGAGGCTCGCCGGATGGTCGAGCGCGGGGTGTTGTGGCTGCTGCGCCATCGCCGCCCACCGATCGATCTGGCGGCGACGATTGCCTCGATTCGCGAGCAGATGCTCATCCTCGGCAGGCACTACGACGAGTATCTGCGCGGCCAGTTGGGTGCGCAGGTGCATTCGACGTGGGCCGGACGTCTGACGGCTGGTGTGCCCGAGGGTTTGGCCGAGCGATCGAGTGTCTGGCCGCTGTTGCATACCGCCTACGACGTGATCGAGATCGCTCATCGCCATGGCGAGCCGTTAGAACCTGTGGCCAGGGCCTATTGGCACGTGTTCGACGAAATCGACGTGCTCTGGCTGTGGGAAGGGATTGGGGCGCTGCCGCGCAGCACCCGCTGGGAGACCCAGGCCCGTTCGGCGCTGCGCGACGACTTACTCAGCGCGTTGGCAACCGTGACCGACGACGTGATCCGCTCCGGATTTGGCGTCAGGGCCTGGATGGAAGCCAACGAACGAGCGGTGCGACGGGTGCAAGCGATGTTCACCGAAATTCGGCGCAGTGACGTCTACGACCTGACGACGTTGACCGTTGGGCTGCGCCAGTTGTCGAACCTGGTGCTGGCCTGCGCGTAGTCGCGGAACTGTGTAACACGGTGCGGATAGCCTGATCGGATCATGACTGACCGTCCCTTCCGCTTTCGATTCGCGCCCTCACCAACTGGCTATTTCCACGTCGGTGGGGCGCGCACCGCGCTGATGAACTGGGCCTTGGCCCAGCAACTCAACGGGGTCTTTGTGCTGCGCATTGAAGACACCGACGAGGCGCGCAACAAGCCGGAGTGGACGCAAGGGATCCTCGACGCGTTGGCCTGGATCGGCATCGCCCAAGACGATCAACATTTCGAGGGGCCGTATTTTCAGAGCAGCTACGCCGATGATCACATCGCTGCTGCCCATCGGTTGTTCCAGTCGGGCCACGCCTATTACTGCGAGCAAACGCCGGAGCAGATCGCGGCGCGGGCCGAGGCCCGCGGCGGTGGTGGCTACGACGGATTCTCACGCGACCTTGGCCTCGGACCCGGGCCTGGCCGCGTGTTGCGCTTTCGTGTACCTGAAGGAACCACGCTGGTCGACGACTTGGTTCGCGGTGCGGTCAGCTTCGACAACGCCAACATCGAAGACTTCGTGCTGCTACGCAGCAACGGCACGCCGATGTTCTTGTTGGCCAACGTCGTCGACGACCTGGCGATGCGCATTAGCCATGTCGTGCGCGCCGAGGAGCACCTGCCGAACACGCCGAAGCAACAGATGTTGTGGCAGGCGCTCGGGCACGAAGCCCCGGTGTGGGCGCACGTGCCGGTGTTGGTCAACGAGCAGCGCAAGAAGTTGTCTAAGCGCCGCGACAAGGTCGCCGTCGAGCAATACCGCGACGAAGGGATCATGGCCCCGGCGATGGTCAACTACCTGATGACCTTGGGTTGGACGCCGCCGGGGGACAGCGAGATCGTTCCCTGGTCGTATGTCGTCGAGCACTTCCATCTTGAAGACGTCAACCTCTCGCCCGCATTTTTTGACATCAAGAAGCTCACCGCGTTCAACGGTGATTACATCCGGGCGATGTCGCTCGACGAGTTCGAGCGCGCCTGCGCGCCGTATCTGTTTGCCGACGGTGTGGCCTGGCAACGGGAGAACTTCAACCCCGCCGTGTTCCGTGAGGTTGCGCCGTTTGTGCAGTTGCGCTTGACCCGTCTGGAAGACGTCGCCGACGCCGTTTCGTTTCTGTTCGTCTCCTCACCCGAGGTGGATGTCGAGGCGGTCGACAAGGTGATGGCTGCGCCGACCTCGTTGCCCCTGCTTCGAGAAGCCGCCGGTGCGTTCGTCGATATCGAATGGGACGCTGAGGCGCTCAAGGAAACTGTGCTGGCCATCGGCGAAGGCCTGGAACTGAAGTTGGGCAAGGCGCAAGCGCCGCTGCGGGTGGCGGTCACCGGGCGCACCGTTGGCCTGCCATTGTTCGAGTCTTTGGTCGCGCTGGGCCGTGAAGAGACCTTGCGGCGCATCGCTGTCACCATGGAACGTTTTGGATCCGTTTCCCACTGACGAGGTCGCCGTGGTCGCCGAGCCTGTCGCGGCGGTCGGCCCGATCACCGACGAGATGCCGATCGTCGTAGCGTCGCCGTCTGGGCGGCCTCGGCGCCGCTGGCTTCGCCGAACGTTGTGGTCGATGCTTGCCGTGCTCGTCGTCGTCACCGGCTATCTCGGCATCACGTTCCTGCAGGTGCGTTCGGTCGGGCGCAGCGATCAGGCCCGGACGGTCGATGCCATCGTCGTGCTCGGCGCTGCGCAATACGACGGGCGCCCCTCGCCACAGCTGCAGGCCAGGCTCGACCACGTGATCGAGCTGTGGCCGCAGGGTTTGGCGCCGCTGGTGGTGGTCACCGGCGGCAATCAACCCGGCGATCGCTTCACCGAAGCTGAGGCGTCACGGAACTATCTGATCGAACACGGAGTCGACGAGGCCGCGATCCTCAGCGAGGACCAAGGCCATTCCAGTTGGGAGTCGTTGCAGGCCGTGGCGGCGATGCTACGCCAGCGCGGTGCCTTCCGGGTGCTGCTGGTCAGCGATCCGTATCACTCGCTGCGGATTCGTTTGGTCGCCGAAGAGCTTGGGCTCACGGCATATGTCTCGCCGACACGCACCAGCCCGGTGCGCGGTTCGGCGGCACAACGACGCGAGTTGAAAGAGACGTTCGGCATTGCCGCCGGGCGGATCATCGGCTTTGATCGCCTGTTCAAGCTGACCGGCTGAGCCAAATTCGCGTGTGGCCGCTGGCCAGCAGCGCTACACTTCAGGCTTCCTTCACGGGCTGCGCTAGCGGCCTGCGCTGGGGAATGGTGTAATTGGCAACACAGCAGTTTCTGGTACTGTTATTCAGGGTTCGAGTCCTTGTTCCCCAACCACAATCTGTGGCCTGAGCAGGCCCGATTGTTTCTCCCGGCCATTCGGTCTATCGCTACATCAACCTGCAAACACGGTTGGGCTGGGGCTGAGCCCTTGCTAGATTGGTAGAGCTACTTGCACGGCCCCATCGTCTAGTGGCCTAGGACACTACCCTCTCAAGGTAGCGGCACGGGTTCGAATCCCGTTGGGGCTGCCACAAACCCCCTGCTCAGAGCACATCTGACCAGGGGTTTTTGTCGTTTTCTGGCCAAGTCGTGAGTCATGTGAGTCGCTAGCGTTTTCCACCGAGGTCGCCCCCGCCGTGCTGGCTTTCCGATCGATACTTGGCACGCTCCCGGTTCATCGTGTCGAGTTCGTCGATCCCGGGGGGATGACGAGCACGACCGACCTGATGGACGACGGGCACGTGCTGCGGGTTCGTGTTCAATCCACGCATGGCGAGCGCTCCCGTGCCGGTCGATTCATCGACTCGGCGGGCAGCGGGGTGCTGCATCTGGCCTTCGTCGTCGACGATCTGGCGGCTGTCGCCGCGGCCATCGCACCCGGTCTGGCGCTCGACATCCCTGCGAATTATTACTGCGACCTGCAGGCCCGTTTTGGCCTCGCCGACGCGGTCGTCGGTCCGATGAAGGAGGCAAACGTGCTCTTCGAACGCAGCGCTGAGGGAGACCTGCTGCGTATCGTCTGCCAACCGGGGGTCGGCGTGTCGATCGGTTTCGTCGAGCGCAGGGGATTTACCGCCTTGCCCCACGACAGCGAGGGTGCCGTGGCTGCGGCGCTGCATCTGCGTGCCGAGCGTGCCACGCGGGGCGCCTCGTGACCCTCGTCAGCGCCTACGCTGAAGTCGTGACTGGATCAACGAGTTGCGCGCACCCATGAACTCTGGCGCTCACGACAAACGCAACATCGTTCTCACCGGTTTCATGGGCACCGGGAAATCGACCGTCGGCAAACTTCTGGCCGAGATGCTTGGCTTCGATTTCATCGACACCGATGTGGAGATCGAGAGCCGTCACGGCCTGATCAAGACGATCTTTGCCGAACGCGGTGAGGCCGCGTTTCGGGCGATCGAACGCGATATCGCCAGCGAATTGGCGGAGCGCACTGGTTTGGTCATCGCCACAGGTGGGCGAATGATGCTCGACCCGGTCAACGTTGCCTCGCTGAGCCGTAACGGTCGCGTCTTTTGCCTTGTGGCCACGCCGGAAGAGATCCTCGACCGGGTCACCGCCGACTCCGCTCGGGTCGAGCGCCCGTTGCTCACCGTTGCCGATCCGCATCAGCGCATCGTCGAGCTCCTCGCCGAGCGGAAGCCCGAATACGGTCGCTTTGCTCAATTGACCACCGACGCACGAACCCCTGAGACGGTGGCCGGCGACATCGCCACACTGGCACGTTCGGACCCGCGTCGGTTCGCGATCGATACGCCGACCGGCGACTACGAGTTCGCCGTTGGCGCGGCCGTGTTGCCCTTTGTGCGCCAACTCGCAGCGATCGATGGACCGCTGGTGATCGTCACCAGCGAAGAAGCCTCGGCGGCCTACCTGGCTAGTTGTTCGCCCGCCGATCTGGTCATCACCCTGCCATCGGGGCCGGAGCGGCACAAGGATCTCGCCTCGGTGCAACGCGTCTATGACCAGTTGCTGGAGGCCAACATCGATCGCTCGGCGACGATCATGTCGCTCGGCGACAGCATTGTCGGCGATATCGCCGCCTTCACCGCTGCTACCTATCTGCGCGGCCTCGATCTCGTGCACTGCCCGACCGACCTGATCGCCATGATCGACACCAGCGTCGGCGGCAAGGTGGGCCTCGACGTCGAGCACGGGCGCAATCTGATCGGCCTCTACAAGCAACCCAAAGCGGTGGTCGCCGACGTCGCCACGCTGCAGACGCTCGCGCCGCGAGTGTTTGCTGCGGGCATGGCCGAGGTGCTCAAGCATGCGCTGATCGCCGGCTCCGATCTGCTCGATCGGCTGGAGTCGTCGGATTGGCGCAGCGGCGACACGCGGGCGTTGCCAGGTGCGCTCGGCGATCTGCAGTCGCTTGTTGCCCAAGCGGTGCAGGTCAAGATCGCCATTGTTCAGGAAGACCCATTCGAAACTGATCGGCGTCAGGTGCTGAACCTTGGTCACACCTTTGCCCATGCGCTCGAACAGATCGAAACCGAACAATTGATTCATGGCGAGGCGGTCGGTATCGGTTTGATCGCCGCGGCGCGCCTGTCGGAAATGATCGGTGTCTGCGATATCGGCCTGGGGGCGCGTATCGAAGGCTTGGTCGCTCACCTCGGGCTGCCGACGAGGTTGCCGCGGCCGCTCGACATGGCTGCCGTTGTCGAGGCGATGAAGCGCGACAAGAAACGCCGTCACGGACGGCAACGGTTTGTGCTGTTGCGTGGAGTTGGCGACCCGGTGGTCACCGATCAGGTCTCTGAGAGCGCGTTGGCGCAGGTGTTGAACGCGCTGCAACCGTTGTTGTGACGTCGGTCGGGTTGAGCCGTTCGCACCAGTCGATGAGCAGCCGATCGGTCTGCGACCGGTCGTCGGACGCATCGAGTCGTTCCTCGGCGTATTGGCGTACCGGTTCGAGCATTCGGTGGCGCCCGCGCTGAAACGACACAAGCGATGCGCGAACCAGATGGTGCAAGCGCGCGATCAAGCGTCGCCGCGCTACCCAAAGATTCGCCAAACACGTTATGCATCAGTTCGCGTGTGAAGCCACCGACCAACGGCGAACACATTCGAAACATCCGACCGGCGTCGTCGTCGATCGATTCGTGACTCGCATCGAGCACCGCGCGCAGACAGGCGTGGCGGTCAACTCCAGCCGCGGGTCAGCAGGCTTGGCAACTGGCCGAGCCGTTCGTTGACTTCGGTGTATCCGAGCTCGGCAAAGCGCGCTGCCAGGAGCTCGACGGCGCAAGGGAGACACCGCCATACGCTCGGCGTTGTCCGAAGCGGCATGGTCAGCGGCACGCACGAAAGACACCCACGTGGCCGTCCAGTTCCGACGTGTTCTCGCGTCGGATGGGCAAGAAAGGGCAAAGCACTCTTCGCGGTCGCTCACACCATGATCGTGATCATCTGGCACGTGCGTGACACTACGACGAGCTCGGTGGCGACTACCTCGACCGCCGCGACACCACCGCCGAACACCCGACGCCACGTCGCTGCCCCTTCGCTCCTCGGCCACACCGTCACCCTCGACAACGCCGCCTGAACCAGCCTGAGCGGGGCTGTCGCCCCGCACCCGGCGCGCGCCCAAGAACCAGCGCCTCAAAGGGATTCTCGTATCAGAGGGTCGGTTAAGAGCCAAGAAAAATCATCTTGTCAGCGTGTTCTGCGATTGTCGGGTCATGACTCGCGACGATCACCACGGCCCCTGCGATTGCAGCCTCGCGAAGTCCGTCAATACACAAACGAACGTGGGTCCTTCCAAGGTGGCTCGTCGGTTCGTCCGCCAAAAGTACACGCGGCCGTGCTGCGATCGCCCGCGCGATAGCAACACGCTGCCGCTGGCCCATTGAAAGTTCGTCAATTCTACGGTTCGCCTGTACTGCAAGATCGAGATCTGCGAGAACGGCGTCGATCGCCGCCAGTCCCACCTCTGGTGCTGCGTCCTCGATGTTTTCTCGAACAGAAAGCTCGATTGCTAGCGCGAGAACCTGCGGAATGATTGCGATCTCGCGCCATGAGGCCATCTTGGTCGGCGGGTCCCCGTCGATAGTCACACTTCCGGTGTCTGGCTCGCACAGACCGGCAAGTATTGCAAGGAGCGTCGATTTACCGCTTCCGGATGGTCCGCGGATCACCGTAAGTTCACCTGAGCATGCGTCGAAATCAACCGTCCGCAGGCCGGAACTTGGTGTCCACATCTTCGTCACAGACCTGGCTTCAACCAACGTCAAGTTGCCCTCCGGCCGTGTTCCAGGGTTACAACTGCTCCGGCCACCTCAAGGAGCGCTCGATCGTGAGTGGCTACGACAACAGTGGCTCCCAATCCGATGGTACGCCCCAGTGTGGTGATCACATCGGACGCGCTCCGAGTGTCGAGCGAAGCGGTTGGCTCGTCAGCAAGAACGATCGTTGGGCGCGAGGAGATCGCGGATGCTAGAGCGACGCGCTGCTGCTCACCTCCGCTCATTTCACAACAAAGGCGGTCGAGCATGTGACCGATTCCGAGGGTTTCAACGATCTCGGCAGTATCTGCGCCATCACCTCCGCGTTGGCGGGCAGCGATGGCAATGTTTTCGAGCCCAGATCGGCCGAGAACCAAGTTGGATGCGGGACTCGCCATCATAGACGAAATGGTGGTTCGCCGGAGCAGTCGTCGACGCCGCCGACTCAAGCCAGAAATTTGGTCGTTTCCTATACGAACTTCCCCCGAGGTTGGCCGGTCAAGACACCCCAGTATGTGCAGTAGCGTTGATTTCCCGGAACCGCTGGGCCCCACGACCGCGGTAAGTTGTCGCGGTGCGAAATCAATGCTGATGTCGTCAAGTGCGAGCACCTCGTCGTGTCGCGTGCGATACCACTTGCTGACATTCAGGCATGATGCAGCTGAAGGACGGTCAGATTGCGCCACTGAGAGTCTCCATCGCGTCCGACCTCACCGTGATAAGAGTGATCCACAATGCAACTAGATTCACCCAAAGTAGCTCGGCAAGGACTAACCCACCGACGACGCTCCACGAGACAATGAATCTCGCGGGCGGTGGAAGGGTGGGCATGGGGTCCAGCAGTGGGATAGCGATCGCCGACGTGCGTATGGAAATGAACAATCCAACACCGGTTCCAAACGCGACCGGAACACCGACCTCCATCAGGGAAGCTACCCAGAGCATCCGAGCCGTGTACCCGGTCCGGCGCATGATGACGTAGCTTGTGCGCCTCACTTCGGACCGTCCGCTTGCGGCAAGAAGTTGAAGGGCTATAGCCACTGCTCCGAACAGGACCCCTAGAAGGTGGAACGGATAATAGGACCAGCGGAGGGCGCTATAGGCTGATCCGTCGAAAGTTGTGAGCGGGTCGCGTGGTCTCCCGATCCGCATTCCCAGATCTCTCAGTTGAGACACAGCGTCTGGCGGTGGGTCTCGAATCAGCAGCGTTGACGCCGGGTTCCGCACAATGCGTCGCAACTCGGTACTCAAGACGACGTATTGCGCTGTGGTTTTGGAGCTCCCCGGAAAGAACTCGGTCGTCGCAGCGACGCGGACCACAACGGCTTCGGGCACTCCCCGAAATGAAAGCGCCACCAGGTCACCGGCTCGCGCCCTGCTGCCGACCGCGATCGCAGTCGGCACCAAGTCGTCTGCCGAAGTCTGCAATTGAGCGATCAGTTCCGGGAGACTGTGGGATCCCGCACCATCGGGTAAATCAGCGACGGACGCAAACGATGACGGGTCAACGCCGACTACCTCAGCCGAGACGCCGCTGACGCGGGCACCCACGCTTAGCAGGACCGTCGTGCGATCCGACCAATCCCTTGGAACCTGCGGACGGTCAAACAGAGGGATCGCGAGATCCGCGCCAACGAAGAGGGTTGCCTTTTCCAAGAGTTGGCGTTGGGACGCGTCAGCGAGCGCTCGCGCCGTCGTGAGACACCCTGCGGCCAGCGCCACAGCCATGAGGATCGACGCGAGCGGCAGAGCGTCAAGTACGACCCGTCGCCAACCAAGGCGCAAGGCTCGGCTAAGTCCTCCACCTGTGCTGCGCAACCTCGGCAACGCCAAGTAGACGCCCACGGCAAGAGTCGTCGCACCTGCGAGCAGGGCGAGCAACGGAAACGACATGGGTAGCAGCGCCCCTCCCCGAGATTCCACACCGAAGGTGCGTACACCCCCATCGCGCTTGAGTCGGTGCAATGAAATTGCGGTGCTGAGCACGAGCAGTGTCACAGCCAAAGCGAGCCACATGGCGACCCTGGATCGATGCCGATACCGGTCTACCTTTCTGTCCGCGAGACAAGCGACCACGATCGCCACGAAACAGCATCCGAAAGCACCAACCGTCGTCGCCGCAGCTACGCCCTCCACCCGCGAGAGCGGCTCAATGGCCGGAGACGGCCCCCCTAACTGAAGGAGTGCGAACGCGGCGGCAACTCCTGCCCCGGTGCCAGCCGCAAACGGAACAACGACAACCGGGAGGACGCTAAAAGCGACCTGCCACACCGTAATGCCGCGAACGATGTACAGGTGGAGCTCACGATGAAGGAGCCGCTCAAGTTGCGCAGCCGCAGCAAATAATACCACCAGAAGCGCAACCACTGCCGCAAGTAGACTTGGCATAAGAGTTCGATAAACTGTCGTCTTCACCATGTCAGATCGGTTAATAAGCACGCCCAGTTGGCCCGCCTCTAATTCGCCAAAGTCAAGTGCATATCGGCTGTTCCATTGACCGACTGCGTCATCGAACCTCTGTTCAGCATCACGACCTTGGGAAAGGGTGAGTGGTCGGTCAGTCAATTGATACTCAGAGTACCTGAGGCCGTTAAACAACGCCACTGTCTCGGCCGAACCGATCGCAAGAAGTGGCGGGGGATCACCTAATGGCGTCGGCTCGACGAGATCAGACAATCCACACCAGGAGTCCGGCACGGGGACGATCGGAATATCTTTAAATTCGCGCGCAACCGTTAGGGGTAGACCGTCGAAGGGCAGCACCTTGTCGCCGACCGAGACATCTAACCGCCTCATCGTTGTGGCCGACAGGGCGATCTCGGCTACTGATAGTGTCGGGAGTTGCGGGACTACCGAACGCTCCACCCCGTCAAGATGTACCAGAGTCAACTCTCCTCGCAGACCGTCACCCGATCGGATTGGGACTCTCGCGATCACGCCATTTCGCGGAGGTTGCACGAACTGAAGGCCGTGCGCGATCGACTGAATGATCTGTTCGGCCTCGGCTCGCCCTGGCGGCAATGGGAGCGCTAGCCCGGTCGAACTCGGGCAAATCTCTTCCAGCTGCTGAGCGAGTGAGGCCGAGCCTATTGAGGAGATGTAAAGACGAGCACCGACAATGCACATCGCCAACAAAAGGGCGATGACACCGATCGACCACAGAGCGAGTGAAGACCCGTACGCAGACTGTCGGCGGAAACGACTACCCATTTGTAGGTTCCGAATGCCATGCGGAAGAAGGTTGTCGCCGACGAGACCGCGCTCGCAATCTCCATAGATCAACCGAGAATTTGTCGTGGGATGTGACGGACCCTAAATGGACCCATTCAACGACTGGCCGCCCCTCGCCGGGTTCCATTTGCCCAGGTGCGACTGGCGTGCTCGCGGCAAGAGGAGTCCCGTGTTTGAGAGTTACACGCTCGCTGCACACCTCGGTCACAATTCCCAGCCCTCGAACGCCGAACCGCTTTTGGCTGCAGCGCGACCCACGCTCGTCTGCCGACGTACCATGCGGTGGTAGGTCCCATCACGCTGGACTAGAACGCGGTGTGAGCCGTCCTCAACGATGCGGCCAGCCTCAAGTACTACAACGCGGTCCGCCATCTCGGCAACGGCCAGACGGTGCGATATCACAAGAGCCGTCCGTCCCCGTAGTTCCGCTCGCAACTTTGCGCAGAACTCGTACTCTGCATCGGGATCGAGAGACGCTGTCGGTTCATCTAGTATTACAAGCCCTGCCTGTCGGAAGAACGCACGTGCAGTGGCGACGCGCTGCCACTGACCTGCAGAGAGTTCGGTCCCACCGGAGAACTCCGGCCCCAGCTGACTCGCCATTCCAGCCACCAATCGAGCCACGGCGACAACATCACGACGGAACTCCTCACGGAATGCTCTAGGAGCGTGCTGAGTAATCCGAGGAATCTGGTCGGGGTGCTCGCGTTTGGGGTTGGCGCGTGAAAAAATTGTGGGGTGCAAGGTTCGTCTGTCGCTGATCGTGAGTTTTTGGATGCCGCAGCGTTGTGTGGCCATCTCGTGCGGCCGGGTTCGGTCCACGCGTTTTTGGCTGAGCATCGTCAGCGCTTGTTTCCGGATGAGATGTTCGCCGATCTGTTCAGGTCTGGGCGTGGCCGTCCGTCGGTGCCGGCTGACGTTGTGGCGACGGTGATGGTGTTGCAGGCGTTGGAGGGCGTGTCGGATCGTGAGGCGATGGAACGACTCTCGACGAACATCGCTTGGAAAGCGGCGTGCGGGTTGGCGTTGACTGATGAGGCGTTCCATTCGACGGTGCTGGTGTTGTGGCGCCGCAAGATCGAGAACTCCGACCGTCCGAAACGGATCTTCGACATCGTTCGCCAAGTGATCGATGAGTGCGGTGTCATCGTCGGGAAGAAGCGTCGAGTGTTGGACTCGACGGTGCTCGATGATGCGGTCGCCCGCCAAGACACGATCACGATGCTGGTCGCCCAGATCGGTCGGGTCCGCAAACTGATCCCCGAGATCGCTGGTGTGTACGTGCGTCAGCACAATCTTGCTGGTGGCCGCCCGCCGTGCGATTGGGACGACCCCGCCGACCGGGACCGGTTGGTGTCCGAACTCGTTGAGGACGCGAACACTCTCGTGTGGTCGATCGAGGACCTGGTCGATGACGGGTTTGTGCTCACCGATACTCAGACCGACGCGGTTGCTTTGTTGGCGTTGGTCGCTGGTCAAGACGTCGAACCCGGTGACCGGCCCGGCCAGTGGCGGATCGCTCGGCGCACTGCTGAGGATCGGGTGATCTCGACCGTCGATCCCGAGTCGCGTCACGCTCATAAAACCCGTCGGTCCTATCGTGACGGTTACAAGGCTCATGTCGCGGCCGAACCCGAAACCGGGTTGGTGACGGCGTGTGATCTTGGTGCGGGGAACGTCGGTGACAGCCAAGCCGCACCCGGGCTGATCGCTGAGGAGCCAGCCGGCACCGAGGTGCTCGGTGATAGCGCATATTCCGCGGGCGAGTTCCGCGACCATCTTGACGAGCGTGGCATGCTCCCGGTCATCAAGCCTCAGCCATTACAACCAGCAGTGCCGGGCGGGTACACGCTCGATGATTCAACCAGCCGCCGCAAAATACCGCTTTGATCAGCAGGGTCCTAGGCGGCATAACAACTTCCTTTCAATGAGAACCAAATCCTCACACATCAGAAGTCAACCAATCCAGGGGCAGACCCAATCCCTTGAATGCGCCACCAGCTAGCCCGAGCTAACCCAGCGTCGGTAGTCGCGGCGTCGACTTACCGGCCACGACGGCGGCCAGCGAGGCGACGGTCGAGCTGGTCATCAGAGGCTCGACGCCTACCGATTCGAGCAGCGCCTGACTGGCCTGCATCTCGTGCAGCCGGCGTAGCGCGTGGGGCGAGGTTCCCTCCACGAGGCGGCGCAACAATAGCTCGTCGGCACGGCTGATCTCATCGACGAGATTGTCCCATAGCCACTCTGCTCGGTCGAGCTTTTCGGCGGCCCGCATCGCCTCGATGACGAGCGCGGCGAGCCCCTTCATCATCACGCTGCGCAGAAGTTTGCGTGTCGCCGCCTCGCCGGCTTGGTCGCCAACCGAACTCACCGCAGAGCCGAGCCGAGCGAACGTGGCGACATACCGCTTGGCGCCGATGCCGGAGGCGAGTGCCGGGGTGCGCAGCCCTTTTCCTGGCACTGGCGACATCGGGGCGACGTCGACAAACGCCAGGCCGTTATCCGCACAGCTGGCCGCCAAGGAACGTTTGACGGCGGGGGCGCTTGTCGACAGATCGGCGTACAGGGCCGTGCCCGGAATCCGCGCTAGCGCTTGCGCCAACGCTGTCGGGGCGTCGTGCTGGGCGGTCAGCGCCAAGATCACATCGACACCTGCGACCGCCTTGCCCGGGTCGTCGGCACGCTCGATTCCGACCGGCGTAGATGTTGGTCGCGGATCGAAGCCGACGACGGTGACGCCCGCCTCGGCGCGGTCGCTGGTAGCGCACGCACCGACACGCTGGTGTCGGCGAGCCAAAGCACTAGCGCCGGATCGAGTCGACGAGGTCGGCCACGTCTTCGTCGGTGACCACTGTGTCCGACACCGCGACGAGCACCCCATTGTGACGCTCGAGGCGGGCGGTGCGCCCTCCAGGCGCGACATGTAAGCCGTCACCGTAGAACGAGATGTCGACGATCGATCCGGCAACCAAACCGAGGCGATCTCGCAACACCTGAGGAACTCGCTCAATCTTCCAAGATCAGCGGGACTACCGTTTTGATGATCGGCGGGCACTCAGGATCGGTTCCGCATCCGCCTGGGTCGTAGGCCACCAACTCGATCGGCCCTGGGGGCGCATCGACGGTCACGGTCACCTTCACCGGGCCCCACAGGCCCCACGCCCCTGCCCACACCGGTCCAAGGAAGGCAATCATCTCCCCTGCGGCCCACACCTCCATTGGGAACTGGGCCTCGTAGACATCGCCCTCACCCGTGACCTCGAATGGGCTGCGTACGGTGCTGCCGGGCCGCGGCCAGTCGATGATCACACTCCCCGTGATCCCCCGGTTCATCAACATTCGTGTCTGCGGTTCGGTGAGCAGCAGCCCCTCGCCGCCAAGAACGGTAAGCGGGTCGCCGTCCATCAGAAAGTTCACTCGCTCGACGTTGTCGAACTGAGTGGCAGTGAACACGACCTGGGCGAGCCGAGCCTGCAACGACAACGTCCCGCCACCAGAGGCAAACTCCTGGCTGACGTCGACGGTCGCCAAACCATCAGCCAGCTTGACGCCCAGCAACCGAGTGCCAGTGGGCACCGCAGAGGCCAGACCCTGTGCTTGCTCCGCCGACGTGGGGCCGGTGAACAATGCACTGAGCGCGCCGCGCAGCACCGCCGGCGATCCAACCCGACGGTGAACGATGTCGAGTCGTTCGCCCCGCAAGACATAGATCTTGGCGTCGACGGTGCGTCCCTCGGTGGTCGTCGGAGCGGCCGTTGTCGAGGGCGCGACGGTGGTCGTTGGCGCAGCTGTCGTGGTCGTTACAGCCGGTGCTGGTGTTGTCGTCGAAGAAGTTGTCGTCGTCGCAGCAATCGTCGTTGTGGTCGTCGTCGTCGCAGCAATCGTCGTTGTCGAGGGCGCGGTGCCACCGGTACCACCGCACGCCGCAATCATCACGAGGGGTAGCAAAATCATCAATCGCGAACCGCTGTTCATGCTCGCATCATCACCCGCCGCCGGTGGACGGGACCAGGGTCCAAGGCCTCTATCCGCGGGAATGGGCTTGTCGCATACTCGCAGGTATGAGAACTCGGAGCCGCGTCGGACTCGTCGTCTGCCTTGTGTCGGCGACCGCGTGCGGCAGCGGGCGTCCTCTGACCAGCGATTCGACCACGAGATCAACGCCGCCAACAGCATCGACAACGACATCGACATCGACATCGACAACGACATCGACGAGCGTCGAGAGTTCGACCTCGGTGCCAGCGAGCACATTGACGACCTCGCCTGGCGACCCAACGACGACAACCGACGGTGGCACATCCTCCACGGCGACGGACGCTTCGATCGATGACGGTGTCCACTATGCCTTCATCGTCGAGATCGACCGTGACGCGCAGACATTGACGTTCGATCAATTCGATCCCTTGGTCGCCGACGAAGAAGCGTGGGTGGCGACGATGACGATCGACAACGTCAACCAGCGCACTCGACGGGTGCCGATCTCCGACGACGTGTCGGTACAGGGGCTGTGCCAATCCGCCCAAGCAATGGAACCAATCATCTGTCGAGACGGACAAGACGGGCTTGAGGACGTCGCATCCGTTGTCTATCGACACAGCTACAGCTGGGGAGCGGCGCGTACGAATGATCTCGGCACCGGTCCGTTCCCCCCGGCCTTCCGACTCGACATCGAGGCCGAGAACCTGGTCCGTTTGACGCAGCTGACCACCGGCACAGCCGAGAGGATCGGTTGGTCGATCGATCAAAAGGGCTGGCCATCACTCGCTGTGCCAGCGTGTTGCGCTTCGCTGAACGTGGGACCCGTGTCCGCTGAGCTACCCGCTGCGCTCAGCGCGACGCCTGCGTCAACGCTCTACAACGTGGAATACGACAGCGCAGCTTGGTCGCCAGATCGCCCTGACCAGCTTGAAATCTCGATAGCACGGTGGGTTCCGGGAGGTTGCAGCGGGGAAGACCCGTGCCCGCCGGACGCGGTAACCGTTTCGCCCGCGGGCAGAGCCGCCTACACGGTGCAACTCACCGACGACGTGGTCGTCCACATCTTCGGGTTTCAATGCGGTGCCGGTGGCCCGGGCGGAACCACCTATGTGGGCAACGGTTCTGCACTCGCCTCGCTTTTGGCCAGGTTCGAGGGTGCCGTCGAGGAGTGGATCCGCGCATCGGTCAGGGCTGGTGCCAGCGTAGACGAAGCCTTGACGCTGCTGTCCGGCTCAACCGGCGACTCGCCGTTCAGGGTTCCTGCTTGTCCGGACGGTGGCTACGGCGCCGCGACGTACGTCGATGGTGCCGACATCGGGATTCTCGTGCAGGGCTTCGGTGGTCCCGGCATCGATGGCCTACGCACAGCGGCACAACTACTCGGTGTCACTGCCTTGGCGACAGACTCCGACGGCCGAATCCATCTCTACGCCTATGCCGGATTTCTTCCCTAAGCCGTCGTGAGCAGCAGTCGTTCGCCTTGGTAGGGGACTACAGCGGTCCAGTCCAACTCGGTGGTCACCCGGCGCTGCAAGGCGTACGCGGCGTCCGGCTCGCCATGCACTACGAAGACACCAGACGGCTCGTTGGTAGCGGTGCGCAGCCAGGCGATCAGCTCGTCGGCATCGGCGTGCACGGAGAAACCTTCAAGGTTGCAGACCTCGGCGCGTACCGGAATGTAGCGCCCGTGAATTTTTATCGACTGCGCGCCTTCGAGCAACTGGCGGCCACGGCTGCCTTCGGCTTGAAAGCCAACGAGCACAACGGCGTGTTGGCGATGCGGCAAACAGCGCGCCAGGTGGTGCAGGACCCGCCCGCCGGTCGCCATCCCGCTGCCCGCAATGATGATCGCCGGGGTCGATTCGGCGGAGATCCGTTTCGACGACTCCGTGTCGCGAATCGCCTCCAGGTTGGGCACCGAGAACAGGTGGTCATCGGCGCGGATCTCATCGCGGAGGTCCTGCGCGTCCTCCTGCAACGCGGCGCGATAGATGTTCAAGGCGTCGAGCGCCATCGGACTGTCGACATAGATCGGCACACGTGGCAGCCGTCCGGCCTTGGCCAAGCTGTGGAGATGAAACAGCAGCACCTCGGTGCGATCGACGGCAAAGGCAGGCACGATCACGCTGCCGCCACGTTTCACTGTACGGTCGATGACCTCGCCAAGACGATCGACGTGGGAGTCGTCGCCGTGGTCGCGGTTGCCATACGTCGACTCGATGACAATCCAATCGGCTTCGCCAACAGGGCGAGGTGGCCGCAGCAACGGATGATTAGCCCGACCGAGGTCACCGCTGAAGACGGTCCGGGTGACGCCATCAAGCGTGAAGTGCGCGCACGCCGAGCCGAGAATGTGCCCGGCGGGCTGAAACGTGAGCTCGACCCCATCGGCCACGCGGGTCGGCTCGAAGAACGAGGTTGAGCGCAACTGGTCGAGCGCTTCCCAGGCATCATCCTCGGTGTACAGCGGCAACGCCGGACGGTGCCGAGAATGCCCGTTGCGGTTGGCGAATTTGGCTTCTTCCTCGGCCAGACGGGCGCTGTCGGGAAGCACCACAGCCATCAGCCGCCCGGTGTCATGGGTCACAAACACTGGCCCATGGAACCCACCTCGCATGAGCCGAGGGAGATACCCGCAATGATCGAGGTGTCCATGGGTGATGACCACCGCATCGAGCGTGGCCGGGTCGAGCGGGAAGGGATCCCAATTGCGCAAGCGCAGTTCCTTGGCTCCCTGGAAGATTCCGCAATCGACCAGAACACGGCGGTGCTCGGACTCCAGCAGGAACTTGCTTCCGGTCACGGTGCGCGCCGCGCCGAGGGCCACCAGCCACCATGGTTGCGTGGTCATAAGACCTCCCTGTTCAGATCGCCGGTTAGTCGGCCGGCTCGGGGACGACGGCCACTGGCGCCAACGCCCGTTGCAAAACGTCGGTCGTCGTTGACCCAAGCACTAATTCTTCGATCAGGTTGTACCGCCGTTCGCCGAGCACCACGAGGTCGGCACCGACGGCAGCCTCGATCAGGGCGTCGCTCGTCGCCCGCCCAACAAGCCAGGTGCGCACGTTGATATCGGGGGCGAACCCGCTGGCGATCGCTGCGGCTCGCTGCAGCGATTCGTGCGCTTCGCGTTCGGCCGTCTCGGCGATGGTGCCTCCGAGGGTCCCATCGGTGGACAAGTACCAGGCGCGAGGCCAGGCATGAACCAGTTCGAGCGTGGCGTGCCGACGACCGGCCGCGTCGGCGGCGAACTCGATGGCGAAACGGTCGGCGCTCGATCCATCGATACCGACGACCACCCGAGGCCCAGATCCATGGTCGAACGGTGGCTCCTCGGGAACATCGCGAGAACCGACGAACAGCGGGCAGCGAGCGTGGCGGATCACATGATGGGTGACGGATGGCAGCAGCAAGCGTTCGTGCGCCAGCATGCCGTGGGACGACATCGCGAAGATGGCAACGTCATCACGCATCGCCAAGTTGGCCAAGGCCCGCCCGACGCGCCGGTCGTGGAGCAGCTCGTAGCACAATGCGCCATGTCGCAGCTGAAAGCGCGACGCGACCTCGGCGAGGTACGCGCCGGCGTGCGCATCGCTGTCCAACCCTGGGCCGCGCTCGGGGGCCACGAGGTAGAGCACTGGCTCGAGCGCGGTCGCCTCGGCCAGTTGCAGCGCCGGCTCCAGGATCCATTCGCTGGCGATGGTGCCGTCGAGCGCAATCGCAAGTTGTGAGCCGCGCAACGCAACGCAGCGCGGCCCGACGACGATCACCGGTCGATGGGTGTTGCCGATAACCGAGGCGCTGACGCTGCTACTGACGGTCTCGACGAGTGCCGTCCGCGCCGACGACGCCAGGCAGACGAGCGCGCCGGATTCGGCGACCACCTGACCGAGCTCGCGTGAGACGTGCTCACCGCTGTCGATCGAGAACAGTTCGGCTGGAACGCCCATTCTGTGGGCGAGGTCTTGGCCGATCGCAACCGCCATGGTGCGCGCATCCCGGTTATCGACGGGGATGACGACCTTGCCAGCGAAACTCTGAGCGTCCATCCTTCCAGCATGAGTGAGTCCGTCAGCGCAGGGCAGGGAACCATGACCATGGCACGATGGACTTTCGGCCCTGCGAGGCGATCTCAGCGAAGTGCACGATGGAGTGGTGAAGATCTCTCGGGTTGTCGTTGGAGTCGATGGTTCGCCAGCATCCAGGCGCGCCTTGCGCTGGGCAGCTGCGGAGGCCAAGCAGGACGAAGCGTCCCTCGTCGTCGTTATGGCCTGGCACTATCCGGCTGCTGCCTACGTGCCGATGATCGCGGGCGCTGGCGAATCGATTAGTGCCATGCAAGCGGCCACACAAGCGGCCCTCGCTGACATCATTACCCAAGAACTGGGACCGCTACCGGACGTTCTCATCGAGCAGATCGTGCCCTGCGAAAGCACCTCGCAGGCACTGATCGATCAGATGGCTTCCGAGACGCTGCTGGTGATCGGTCGGCGTGGGCGTTCGCTGATGCGCGAGATTCTGCTCGGCTCGACGTCACGCTCGACGATGCGCCACGCGTCGTGTCCGATCGTTGTCGTCCCCGGAGGGTAACGAACCGCGGCGCGTTCGCCGCTGGTCAGCGGTCGGCGATCGCTAGCTCATCAACCTCGAGACGACAGCGCACCGAGTTCAGTAGATGTGCTTCGGTGACCAGGTCGCGACGCTCGTCGGCATTATTCGAACTGGAAATCTCTGTCCGCAACTCGCCGAGGTAGCTGGCTACCGCATGGGCGAGCGCGAGTCGTTCCTCGATCGAGACGGAGAGACGATGGAACAGATCCTCGGGAGCGAACACATCCGTTCGTGAGGCGCACCACACTCGAACGTAACTCGCCTGCGGGTGGCTGGTCGTTTGCATGTCAGGCATGGTTCCTCGATTCAGTAACGGAAGATGGCCGCGAGCGGTGAGCCGGGTGCCATCTGATCGGCGGGAGCGATAGTCGACGTGGGAGCGGTGGTCGTTGCGACGGTGGCACCGGTGCGCCAGGCGTCGCTGACGGCAAGGTTGATCAGATCGACGCGACCTTGGCTCGCGCCGTCGATGCCAGACAGGGCCACGTGGCCGTCGACGAACGTGCCCCACACCGGCACCGGGTCGGCAACGAGCAGCGTGTCGACTCGCCCTTGTGCCGCGGCCTCGAGGATCGTGGCGAGATCGTTGCTTGCTCGGCCGGTTCCGTTGAGCGCGGCGAACCGTTGGACAATGCTCTCGATCAGTGGCTGCGGGTCGCGCAGCGCTTGCAGGGAACGAGCTTCGAGCTCGCTGGGAGACAGCCGCGCGGGGCTTCCTCCCGGAAGTGCAACAGCGTGGGGGTGTCGTGTGACGTGCTGAAAGCGAGCGACCTCGGGCGTCGTACCGACGAGCAATAACGGTTGCGTTCGACGGGCCCCGAGGAAGTCAAGCACCGTGCGGTCGACGTAGTGATAGAACCGTTCGAGTCGCCGTTTGCGATCCTCTGCTTGGGCGCCGCTGCCGTGTGAGATCGTGCCCACGCCTCCTTGGCGCAGCGACTGACCGGAGTGCGAGCCGACATGTCGTTCGACGCGATCGAACCACAGCGCATCGTCGACCGAGTGTTCCAGCTCGGGCACCCGACATTGCTGCAGGGTCGAGTCGGTGATGCGATACAACTGCACATGCTCGGCCCCAACGGTCAAAACAAAGCCGCTGACGTCGTCGGCGAGGGCTGGGAGCAACGAGCTGACATGAAATCGGTCATCGACCACGCACAACGGACCGGCTGGACAGCTCAGCGGAAGCTCGATCGAGAAACCGGGAGAGCTGTAGAAACCCGTGGCGCTGCGCCCATTGGATACCAGCGGCCCCTGGAGGGCGGCGATCGGAGCAGCGAGCAGGTTGTCGATCTCCACGCTGTCGTGCGCTGCCAATTGGGCCTTGGCTCGGTGGGTGAGGTCTTTCAGGGTGGTATGTGCGAGGTAGTCGTCGGGGTGCTGTCGATCAAACGGCACCACGATCGACACGCACGGTCCCGTGTCGGCGTTCGCCAGCTCGTTGAACATCTGGCGGGTTACGGAACTCGTCATTCAGGGACTCCTTGAGAATGTCGCTTCTGCGACGAATCATCCCCCAACAGCGACCCGAAAGGGAAGGGTCAAAGGCCCTTTCAGCAGCTGCGCTGCCCGATCAGACGGCGGTTCTAAGAGAATCCGCAGAAATCATCGGATTCTCCGGCGTACGGAGTAAATCGTCCGATCACCTCACCGGTCGGGGCGCTCAGCGTCAGTTCGTCGGCCCCGGTGAGTTCGACGACGCCGAAAATCTCGAGATGGGGCCCGTCCATGACGCCGGTGTCCCGATGATCTACCCACGCCGGAAAGGGGATGGTCACCTGCCAATCGGTGAGCTCCCAGGCCTGTTCATTGATCGTCAGCATCGTGCGTGAACATCCGGCGAAGACGGTCACCGATCGCTTCTGACCAGCATTGATCGTGCCGTCTGCCGCCGGATAGGGCAGCGATGGTGGTGTATCGGCGGCGCGTAGCGGCAGAGGTCCCTGCGCGATGTCGGTTTCGAAGCGATGGGGCACCCCGCCGGCAGCGGCCTGGGTGATGACGGTGAGCACCGTGCGGTCGGTCACCCAATATCCGATGACGGGCTCATCGGTTGGCAGTTGCACCTCGCTGAACTCTCGTCCATCGGAACTCGTCGCCAGGGAGGTGGTTGGGACGCGGCACGTCGAGGGATCGGCGAAACAAAAGGCCTGGTCGTTGTTTCTGAATCCGGAACGCATCGCCACGAACGAGTCGGCGATGATCGCCAACGAAGTCGGCCGGTGAGTGCCGAGCGATGGCGGCCACATGATCACGCCCTTCCCTTTGGGATCTTGCCAACCCCAAAGGTATTCACCTAAGCACCCGTCGGTCAGCGACATCTCGCCGAGCGATATGACCGGTTGGGCGCATGCAGCCTCGTGGCCGAAGAGTTGGCGCTGCCAGACGCCGTTGGCCAGTCGCCACACGGCAGGTTTGCCAGGGAAATCGTCTCGGTCAATGTCCGTGCCAAGGGCAACGAGTTCGCCATCAACAAGCCGGAGCTCCTTGAAGTAGGCGGACTGCGAAGGCGGATCAAGGACCGTCTCGATGCCGACCAAGTCGTCGCCAGGGGTGAAGCGCCAGGTGGCCGAGCTCTGCGGGCCGAGAGAGCCTGCGATGGCGAAGGTTCCGTCGTCCATCGCAATGATCGTTCGAAAGCCGGAGGCGCGTTCCTCATAACGCAGCGCCCAGCTCGCGCCGCCGTCGCCCGACCAAAAAAGGGCACCGACCTCTGTGAACGTGTCCGGCGAACCACCCGCGCGGATGAGTTGTGCTGTGGCGATGACGACGATGTCGTTGTCGAGTCGTCTCATGCCTGTGGGATCGACCGACTGCAGCACGACGTCACCGGCGGTGGTGGGCAGGGGAGTGGATTGCCAAAAACGTGTGTCCGCGCTGGACCACAGCTGGGTGGAGGCCGCATCGCCATTGCGCTTTGCCTGCGACTGGACTGCCCAGAACTGGGTGTCGCCGGTTGACATCAGCCGAACGCTCAGCGGATCGAAGGGCAGATCGAGGGGGACAGATCGAAACGCGGCACTGCCGGTCGCCTCGACGCTGTCGACGCTGGTGGTCTTTGCTCGCTCGTCCTGTTTGGTGCAACCGGCCGCGACGATCGAGGCGACAAGAAAATAGGCGCCCATCCGTCGCTGCCGCCCACTCAGTTTCACGCACGTTGGACGTTCCCCGACTTCGCGTTGGTTCCGCACAGATCCGCGATTAGTCGCCAGAGATTGCGACGGTGAACCTGCCGCACCCTTCGTCCAATGCATTCCCGCTGAAACAGATGTCGTATTCCCCTGCGGCGAGATCGCTCGGGACGACAAACGTTGCGGGTTCCTCCGAGGGGGCGGTTCCGCATGGGGTGTCGGTCGATTCCGTTATCGGGGTCAGGTCTCCTTGCTGGGTGAGCTGGAAGACGGTCTGC
Organism: uncultured Acidimicrobiaceae bacterium; assembly: GCA_963732585.1. Lineage (GTDB taxonomy): Bacteria > Actinomycetota > Acidimicrobiia > Acidimicrobiales > Ilumatobacteraceae > WLMZ01. Next base: position 216,403 of record CAVSZY010000003.1, read on the forward strand.
GGATCGTGGAGTCCAAAGAGAGTGGCCCATACGTTGCAACTCTGGGACACAGGCACGGAGGGCGTAAGGGTGACAGAGCCTCCGGGAGCGACAGCCGCTGGGTCGACCATCACGGTGCCGTAGGGCGCTGAGGCCGCGAGGTTGCGTACCCGGTCCCGCAGTTCGCTGATCGACAATGAGACGGCGTCGTTGGGTAGCGCAGCGATGACCGGAACCGCTGCCGTGCTGCTGCCAGCGCAGCCGACGACGAGGCCCTGGACGTCGGCTTGGTAGCTTCCAACGGCGTCGGCGGAGTAATGGAGGAAGGCAACGAACTCGAGGCCTTCGATGCTCACGGGATCGACAAGGGGGTCCGGCCCCTGACCGAGGGCCCAATACGAGCTCCAGGAGAACTGGGGCACAGGTGGCATCGGCTCGGAGATTGGAGAGAGCACCTGTGCGTCGACCACGGTCGGCACGGTAAAACCGCCGCTCATTGGCTCTTCGGCTTGCGGCCCTCGCACAATTGACTGCAGGGTGCCTGTCACCACAACGTCGGTGCGGTCGATCAGTGCCGACAGATTCTTGGCCGCGTCGTAGTCGTAGGTCGGCAAACCCGACGTGAGTGAGGCCACGGTCTCGTTGAGCTGCGATTCACATTGCCCCTTCACCGATGCGGATGCTGTAACAGCGGGGACCTCGACCGTGCCGAGATGGCCAAGCCAATCGTTGCGCGGTGCACCCACCGCCTCGAAGGAGTTCGCTTCGATCTTCACCATCAGCTCCGATCCACCCACGAGGAACGCACCAATACCTTGATCGATCGTTTCCGGTGGAGCGACGACCTTGGACACAAGCTCCGGCGGCACCCACCCAAACAACACCGTCTTGCCGTCGCCGAGGGTGACGGAGTCGATAATGACCTCGGGCCAGCCGTACAGCAGTCCTGCGTACATGCATTGTCGCGGTGCGGTGTCGAGGCAGACGGCCATCACTTGATCGCCGAACCCCAAGGCGCGAGCGGTAAGACCGGTGCCAAGATCGGCGCTCGCCAGTGCCGGCAACAAGGTGGCAGCTCGCTGGCCATCGGCGATCGCTTGCGCCAAGGTTGCCCCATCGACATGTCGCACAGCCTCCATGAGTGCATCGAGATCGGTGCGATCACCGCCCACCGTCAACTCGAACTTGTGAGCGTCTTGCACCCACAGCGCCGTGGTCAGCGACTGATCGAAGGCTCGTGGATTTCTCGCCCGAGACGAATCATCGGAATCGATGACGATCCGTTCCAGCCCGCCGACGACCCTGATCGTCGAGCCCCCGGCGTCGGTCTTTGGGCCCGCGGAGATCCATGTGCCGATCGGAGCGGCTTCGAACGGGGTCTCGCTGAGGCGCAATTCCGCTCGCGCCGTTCCGGCATCGTTACCGAGCAAGACCATGTACTCGCGAAACATGCCGTCGCTGATCGGCGGCTCGGCGTCGAGCGGCTGACCCGACTCTTCCCAGTCCATCTCGAACTCTCCGCTGCGCAACACCCCCCAGACATGCCAACCAGCAGGCATTGGATCGGGGAGATAGAGGATCGAGCCGTCGGGAATATCGGCAGCCGGGAGCGCGACGGGGACGCCGGGCTCGGGTGGCGCAACGGTGGTGGACGCAGAGGTGATGGTCGAGCGGTAGGGCTCGTCGGATCGAAGGACAACAGTGGTGACTGCGGCGGCGACAACGCATGCGGCGGCTGCAAACAGCATCGGCCGTCGACGCCCGCGAGGGGCCGACTGAACAGCCGACAAGGCGACGACATTGGCCTCGCTCGGGCGCAAGGCGCCGTGTGTCGAATCTGGGACGACGGAAGCCAGCTGCTCAAGGGCGTGCTGCAACCGGGTCTCGACGTCGCTGCGTTCATTGGAGTTTCTGTGCTCGTTCATCGTGTCAAGTCTTTTCGCAGGTCGGCCAGCGATCGCGCCGTCATCGACTTCACCGTGCCGGGTCGGCAACCGAGCGCCGTGGCGATCTCCGCTTCGCTCCATCCCAGCCAATAGCGCAACACCAGCGCTGCCCGTCGGCGGGCGTCGAGGCCATCGAGCAGGTCGAGAACCTCGACCTCGCTCGTGATCGCGTTGTCACTGGATGGTTGCGCCGCCAGGCGAACAAGCCGAGCACTTTCTCGGCTGACGCTGCGATAGCGATTGTGGCAGCCATTGATCACGCTACGGCGCAGGTATGCGCCGGGCTGTTCGACCGTGGCTGCATGACGAAACCAACTCATGAACACCTCCTGGACGACGTCCTCCGCTGCGGCCAGGTTGCCGAGCAAGAGCACTGCGAGTCGGGTGAGCCCAACGACCTCGGCGCGGTAGACGACGCCAAAGGCCTCGTCTGATAGTGCCGGAGCCGCGAGATCACCCATTACAACAACGACCCCACACGTCCAGGCTTGGTTCCCCTGTTCCACATATTCCGTTGACGGTACGGCACAGAGATCGCGAGCCTCAGTCGGTTCCGCATCGAAGTTTCTTGACACTTCGTCAGACATTTGTTGTAAACGTCAACTAAATCGTGAAATCTCAAGTTCCCGTCAACTACAGTCCAGCGGCAGCGTGACAATTGTTACGCTCCGCAAACCCGAGGAGAGCAAATGAACCGTCCGTCGAAACTCCGCTAGTCATTTGCTGTAGCTCGCGCCGGTGGGAGGCGGAAGTGGGTGCAGCAAGTCTTGAAACGCCGTCGTTGGCCGTGGCAACACGACCCCGACGGCGTTTCTGTTTTTCGATTTGAGCGCGCACCTGGTTAGCCCTTGGCCTCGTTCCACCGTTCAACGACGCCAATATCGGCCACGAAACGCACGGCAGTCCCCGGTGCCCACAATGCAGCTGCTCGATCAAGGCAGCGATCGAGCATCGCCGCGCATTGCTCAGCACGGTCTTGTCCGATGCGAACAAGCAACTCGTCGTGCAGGCAGAGCACGATCTCGCCGTCCAGGCTGCCAAGCTCGCCGCGCACCAGCACCGCCCACACCTTGAACAGTTCGGCTGCGGCGCCTTGCACCATGGCGTTGCGCGCGTAGCGTCCTCGCGCCGCAGAGTTAGCACGGATCTGCTCTTCGGTTGCCTCGCCCCGGTCCGCCCACATGCGAATCAAACGACCGCCATAGGTGGTCACATCGCGCCCGGCGCGGCCGTTGCGATCGGCGTTCTGCAAGTAATCCATGGCCACTGGATAACTCGATTCCATGCCGCGCAATGCCTGGCCGGCGACCCCGCTTGTCTGCCCATACATCGCCGCCAATACCGCCACCTTGGCGATATCGCGTTCCACGCCGAGCCGTTTGGCGACAGGCAGATAGAGGTCGTCGCTCTGGCTCGCCTGGGCGAGCGCCCGATCGCCTGACACCGCAGCCAAGACGCGAGGTTCAATCTGGCCGAGGTCGGCGCGAACAAATCGAAAGCCATCCCCGGCACTGACGATCGAGCGCATGACGACCGGCAGGTTGTGCAGGCCAGCTTGCGCCGTCATCCGCCCCGCAGCTCCATCGCTAGCGCTCCACGCGCCACGCAGCCGATCGTCTTCGCCGACGTTGGCATCGAGCCAGTCATAGCCGTAGGTCGTGGCGATGCGCTCGGCCTTGCGCCAGCGCAACAGTTCATCGACGACCGGATTCGTCGTTGCCAGTTCCCGTAGGCGCGAAGCCCGAGTGTCGACCACATCGATGCCGAGGCGGCGTAGCCACTCCTTGACCTGGTTCGGGTTGCGCAGGTCGACGGCGTCGCTTCCCGGCGCCATGGCCAACACGACCTGGTCTCGGGCCCGCCGGATGACCTCTGCCTCTCGTTCGTTGGTCGGACGCGGTCCGGCGTTGGCCTGGATCAGCCGAACGGCCAGGGTTCGATCGATCGGCAGCCCGTGATGGGCGAGTTCAGCACAGAGCAGCTCGGCCGTCGATTCGGACCGAGCGGTCAGGATGGCCATCGCCGGTAGCGACCGGGCCTCCAGCCGCTCATGCTGGGCCTCAGCGAGTCTGAGCATCAGGGCGATCCATTGCGCGCAGCTGACATCGGCGCTGGCCCAGGCCCCCGCAGCCCAATCCGTATTGAGGTGACCATCGGCTCGGATCGGCGAGCGAGGATCATCGCCGCCACCTCCGCCGAGATCGAGTTGGCCGGCCACGGGTAACGTCGTCGCCGACAGCTCGTCGAGCGCGGCGACGATTCGCCCCGGGTCAGCTCGCCATGAGCCGAACAACAACCGGTGCACCACGACGAGGTCCCAACATGTGGCCAGATGAACGTGATGGCGGACGAGCCGGGCTGCGCTAGCGATCGACCACCACAGCCAGCGGGGTCGGGCGAGCGTCTCGATCGCAGCGAGTACGGCATACGGGTCTGCGGCCTTGTCGGTTGTCAGCCGAACGCTGCCGTGGGACGTGCCGAGAGCCAACGTCAAGTCTTCGCCGAGCTCGGCGAAGTCGAAGGCCAGCAAGGTGCCGCGCTCGATCCTCAACGATTCGACGATTTGTTCCGCGTTCACGCGGTCAATTGTGGCCGCTTAGGAGGGCGAAGGACGTCCAAGCAGGCGTTGAGTTTGGCGTTGCGCCGTCGGTGCCTGGTTGACACACCACACCTGCTGCGAGGCAAGCCACTCTGTGATCTCGGTTGCGCTCGCCGGGCGGCGGAAGAAGTAACCCTGGCCAACGTCGCAACCCATGGCCACGAGCATGTGCCACACTTCGGGGGTCTCGACGCCTTCGGCGATGACGTGTACGCCGAGGCGATGTGCCATGTCGATCGTCGACGAGGTGATCATCTCGTTCGCCGATCCCGTCGTCATCGCGGTGATGAACGCCTTGTCGATCTTCAGCTCGTCGAGCGGCAGGGAACGCAACATAGCCAGCGACGAGTAGCCGGTGCCGTAGTCATCGAGAGCGACACGGACGCCAGTGCCGGAAAGCTCGTTGAGGATCGCCAGGGAACGTTCCTGGTCGAGCATGATCGTCCCCTCGGTGATCTCCAAGACCAACGAGTCGGGATCGAGGTCGTAACGGTCGAGCAGGCGACTGACCCGCCCGGCCAGATCGAGATCGTGGAGGTTGCGCGGCGACAGGTTGACAGCAACGTACAGGCGGTAACCCATGCGGTGCCACTGGGCGCAGGTAGCAATGGCCTGTTCAAGCACGAACCATGACAACTCGCGAACCAGCCCGCTCTGCTCGGCGATCGGAATGAACTTGTCCGGACTGAGCCAGCCCAGTTGCGGATGTTGCCAGCGAACAAGCGCTTCACAGCCGATGACCGAACCGGTGTGCGAGACCATTGGCTGATAGTGCACCTCGAGGCTGCGCTCGTCGATGGCCTTGCGCAGGTCGGCCAGCAGACCGAGCCGAACCGGGTCGCTGCGCTCGAGATCATCGGCATACATCGCGCTTCGTTCACCGCGACGGCGAGCGGCGCGCAGAGCGATTTCGGAGCGCCGGATCATCGCGTCTGAATCGCCATCGATCTCAGCGACGCCGACCGTGGCCTGAATCTCCAACGAGATCTCGCCGATCTCGAATGGTTTGACGAACAGATCGTGAATCGCTGCGGCGAGGAGCAGCGGATCGGTCGAGGTGTGTACGAGCACAAAGTCATCGCCGTCGATGCGGGCGACGAACGCATCCGCCCCACTGCAAATCTCGGCGGCTGCGAGGCGATCGGCGATCCGCTTCAATAGGGCGTCGCCGGTGGGAATGCCAAGTTGGTCGTTGACGTCGCGAAAGCGGTCGATATCGACCAGTACAACGAGGCCTTGGCGGACTCCAGCAGCGTGAACCTGGGCAATGCGTTCACGCAAGGCAGCGCGGTTGGCGAGACCGGTGAGCGCATCGTGCATCTCGGCATGGTGTTGTTGATCCTGGATTTCCAGGTTGCGTCGGGCTAGGGCCAGCGGCGCGAAGAGGACCGGGATGAGCGACGGTGCGGCGGCGGCGACCAGCGTAATAATCGGCGCAGCGGCGATCATCAACAAGTTTCCTGCCCACTGCGATAGCAGCGTGTCGGCGATGACGTCCATGGCCCTGCCGCTCTTCGAAATTGCTACGAAGGTGCCGAGGATCAATGAGTTGCCGATGATGAAAACGGCACCGGCGATGAGACATGAACCGACATCGCGCAGGCTCAGTGACCCGTCAGAGCCGACGGTCGATGATCCGGCGAGAAGCGCGAGCACGAGCGATGCGGCAGCCGTCGGAATGACGTACATCGCAGCATTGACCATCGTCTTCCAGAAAGGTTTACGTTCGATGGCATCGCACAGGAACACAGCCAAAAAGAAGGCGGCCATCCCGGCGAACGCGCCGTGGCCAAAGGTGATCGCCAGTCCGAAGGCCGTCGACACCGTGGTATCGACGCTCTTTCCCGTGCGATTGCTCAGTCGCACGGGTCGAATCTCGGTCAAGCAGGTCGAGCGCGGCGAGGGCGACGAACGACCATGTCTGCACGCGCGCTGCCACCGTCGATCGCTGCGAGCACAGCGACTTCGACGGCGATTATCGCCAGGGCAACAGACATTGCCCGGCCAGCACGATTCAGACCGTTCACTGAACTACGGCCTAGCGAAGCTTCGATGGGTAGGTGACGGCGGTGACTGGCTTGCCGGCGTGTGCCTCGCCTGTTGTCAGCACGATGGACAAGCCGGTGACGGCGAGAACCGCGGCCAACGAACGAATGTGTCGACGATTGTTGCTGCTCATGAGTCTTCCCTCTCAGTTGGTTCGCCACGATGAATTCGTGGTGTAGTTGAGAGTACGCACGGAGTGGTCGAGTCTCAAGAAAGAAGACCTCAAGACTTCGGCCCAACATTGTCAAGAATTACCGAGTTCGACCACTCTCGATGATTTCTTCGGCCACGGAGGCGTTTACGGGCGTTACAGAGAGTCGCGATCCTGTTCGCACGACCATCAACTGGTCACCGTCGTAGCGCTCGCGGAGGTCGTCGAGGGAGACGAACGTTGGGAAGGTCTCCACGTATTCGACGGTGACGGTGATCCATCGCGGGTCGGCAGGATTCGACTTTGGGTCGAAGTATTTCGAGTTGGGATCGAACTGGCTGGGATCGGCTACCTGCGCAGCGATCACTCGGCAGAGCCCGGCGACTCCCGGCGGTTTGGCGTTGGAATGATAAAACAGGGCCAAATCACCAACGGCCGCAGCACGCAGAAAATTGCGTGCCTGATAGTTGCGCACACCGTCCCACACGGTGGTCCCGGCGGCGCGCAGGTGCTCGATGCCGAAGGTGTCCGGCTCCGACTTCAACAACCAGTAGTTCATGTCCGGGTTCCCCCGACCAACTCAGTGTTTGTGGTCGCTGTGGTCGCTGTGCTCGTCGTGATCGTGGCCGTGGTCCTCTTCGATGGCGTCGAGGAAGCTGTCGACGTCGTCTTCCTCACCGCCGACCAGCCAGATCACGGTGTCCTCATCGTCGTCGTCCTGCCATGGCAGCACGCCCTCTACCGAGTAGCGGTCGACAGTGATGTCCTCATTCTCATCATCGACAGGCGCCACGACGGCCAACTCAACCTCGGCATCCGGTGGTTGGTCGCGAAGAATGTCGATCAGCTCGCTGACGCGCATGGTTGCTGCCCTTTCGTGAAGATGTGCTTGGAACGACGAATGTAGTCCGCCGCGGCGGGGATGGTGAACAAGCTCAGTCCTCGTCGAGCCACGCCGGAGCTTTTTCGAGGAGGAACAGACTGACGTCCTTGCAACGATCGAGTGTGCCGCACAACGGCTCGTCGCCGGCGATGTAGACATCGGCGAGATCGACCGCCAGGCGGGCGACGATCGACAGACTGCGTTCCGGGGCGTCGGTCACGCTGGCGAAGGAATCGATCGCCGACACCTCGACGGGCAGGTCGACGCCGCCGACACCGGCGAGGTCGGTGGCCAGGATCAACAGGTCTGGCGGATGCGGCAACGGTGGCAAGGTCCAGGTGAAGTGCAATGGGAAGGCGAACCCGCCGGGCGGCGGATCGTCGGGATCATCCATTTTGACGACGGCGTCTTCGAAGCCGAGCAGGGCCCGCGGATCGACTTCCAGCGAGAGATGGAGGTCGATCGGACCGCTGCAGGCCTCTTCGGGGTGCAGATCGACTTCCCACAACTGGCGCAGCGAATAGGTCTCGACGAAATGGCGCTCGTCATGAACGTGAAAGCCATGATCGATGGCGTGGGCCTTCACATCGGCGATAAACCCTGCGACATCGATGACAGCCATGGAGACCGACACTACCCTGACAACGATGTCGCTCGAAACGCTGTCCCTGTTCTCGACTTTGGCCGATGCCGTCGGTGATGCGCTGCGAGCGGTCGACGATTGGGGGCTTTCAGGCGATCGAGCAGGCCAGTACCGGGCTGACCTCGTCGCCGACGAGATCGTGCTCAATGGCTTGGCAGACGCTGGCTTGGCGGTGCTCAGCGAGGAGAGCGGGATCACCGGCGACGGGGTGTCATCGCCGATCGTCATCGTCGATCCACTCGACGGTTCGACCAACGCCAGTCGCGGTCTGCCGTGGTTCGCCACCTCGTTGTGCCTGGTCGATGAACAGGGCCCGATAGCCGCGCTGGTGCGCAATCAAGCCAACGGCGACACCTTTACGGCCGAGCGTGACAGGCCGGCGCTGCGCAACGGCCGGCCGATCAGGCCAAGTGGCTGCGAGGTCTTGTCGGAAGCGTTCATCGGTGTGAACGGATTGCCGGCGCGCCACCACGGCTGGCAACAGTTTCGGGCCTACGGCGCCTCGGCGCTCGACGTGTGCATGGTCGCCTGCGGTGTACTCGACGGTTATGTCGATTTCGATACCGAGGCCCACGGGGTGTGGGACTACGCCGGGGCGATGTTCATCTGCGAGCGTGCCGGTGCGGTGGTGGTCGATGCCTTTGGTCGCGACCTGATCGTGCGCGATCACACCGCCCGTCGCACTCCGGTGGCTGCCGGGACTCAAGAGTTGCTCGACGTGTTGCTGGCGGCCAGGTCGTCGGTCCAGAACTGACCGAGCGCCTCACGTCGCGCCGTTGAGGCAGGCAACACCGGCCGGATCGATCTCCGTGAGATGCTCGCCGTCGTCGGAGATTCGCCACGCCTTCGTCGCCGGCCATGAGGGTTCCTTCGGAGCGACTTGCGCAACAGCGAAGACCATGCCTTGGCTGTCGACACCGTCGACGCGGCAGTCGAGCACGGCTGTCTCTTCGGCATCTGCCAGGCGAATGTCCACGCCATCGAGCAGCGTGACAAGTGGCCCATCGCGGCGCGTCAACAGAATCGTGGCTGTGCGATCTGGAAACCGAAGCTGGAGAAAGCCGTGATCACCAACGGTCTCGCCGCCGCCATAGAACAGGGTTGCAGGCGGTAGTCGGTATGGGCCGAACCAGCTCACCGCCGAGACGTCGGGCGGCGCAACGCTGACGCCGAAGAACTGTGCGGCGATCGGGCCGGCTGCCAGCTCGCGCAGACCCGCCGGCGGGGCAGGTTCGGTTGGCGGTGGTGCGACGGTGCCCGGGATCGGGTTGGCCGATGACACCGTGATCGAGGCATCGACGAGGCTTGTCTCGACTTTGGTGTCCGGGGGAAGCGTTCGCTCCGAAGGAATCGTGCCGGTTCCGGGTGTCGCCTGGGTGCCCACCAACTCTGCTGAACTACCGCACGCCCCAGCAACGACTGCCATTCCGGTGATGATGGCGATGTTGATGATTCGGTTCATGGCGCACCTCCTTTCACGACACGACAATGATGTCGTCGTAGACGTCTGAATCCCAGTCACCTGGTATGCCCACATCGTTCTCGCTGGCGTACATCGTCGCTTGCAATCCGACGCCACCTGTGAGGTTCGATCCGTACCACCATTCAATGCCACCGTTTCGAACAACGGCAGGCATCGAGCAGGTCGCCGAGTTCCATGCAGCGCTTTGTGCGAAATCGAGCCGATTGGGCACCCCGTATCCATAATTGAACGGCGCATAGTCGGCGTTCCCGTCGAAGTTATTGTTTAGGTGCCATTGGAGCCAGCCGCCGCTTGTAGTTCGGGCAATTCCGGGTGTGTCCCTACCGTCGCAGTTCCAATCACCCACGAGAGGTTGATCGGAGATCACTCCGTAGTTGAAGCCGAACCCGGGGACGCCCTGTAGCAGCCAAAGTGGGTTGCCAGATATGGCTCTCACTACGCCCAACTCATCACCGCCTGAATTGTTGAAGTCCCCAACGACGACACGGTCTCCCGAGCTTCCAAACGCCGTCGTAGTGCTGATAGTGAGCGCTGTGCCGGTTGCCGTAGATGTCAGTTTTTGATTGGTTAGGCGCCAATCGAGATTCCCTGTCGTCACGTTGTAGCGCACCACGCCCGGTGTGTCGAAGCTGTCTCCGTTCCAGTCGCCCATCACCGGAATATCGCCGGGCTGGCCCATCGTAAACGTCTTGACGAGTGTGACTGGGTTCGGGTTGTTGTAGGCGGTCCAGGCACCAGCGAATCCGACCGGCCCACCCGCCGTGACCGGACTCCCAGTGGTTGCCCCCGAGGCTCCGACCATTGTGGACATCTGACCGCTGATATCAACCCAAATTGGATTTGCCGCGGTGTCGACGAACTCCCAATGCAGATGAGGCGTGCAGTTCGTGTGACCAGTTGTCCCCTGGTACCCGATCAACTGCCCTTTGGCTACCCATGGCAGACTTGAAATCCCGCCAGCGAAACCATTCAAATGTGCGTACCGGGTCTGCAAGCCTCCGCCGTGGTCAATGTAAACGATGTTGCCATATCCATAGTTGCCACTCGGAACGCTGCAATCTGTGCCCCCCTGAGGCCCTGCAAATGTGACCTTGCCGCCATAAGCGGCATAAATAGGTGCGCCGATTCCGCCCCAGGCATTCAAATCGGTGCCGTCGTGGGCCGAATTCACCTTCGAATTCAACCCGCCGTTGACAGGCCATGAGAGCTGAATGCGCAGCGTGCCGGGCGCATTGATGGCGCTCACGATCCTCGTACTGGCATTGGCGCTAACGATAATGCAAAGCAATACTGGCGTGGCTAAGAGAAATCGACGGAGGTGAACGTAGAGTCTCATATACCAAGATTATGTGTGTGTGTGGTGTTGTCAACCTTTTTCTTGCGTCGACGCACTTCCTGGGCAAGGCGAGGCGCGAGGCTCCTCGACGCGAATCAAGAGAAGGTCGTCAGAACGGAGGCATCCTCAGCACACCGACCTCGCAGTGTCAGCCGCCGCGGGCTTGGGTGACGGTGGCGTCGATCTGTTCCTGGGTGACCTGGCAGTCGAGTGCCGCCTGCAGCACCGGTACTAACGCCTCGTCGCTGAACGTGGCTATGCCGCTGGCCAACAGGTCGTCCTCGCTGATCCGTGACAGCAGCGTCTCGGCGGTACACACCGCCTTGTTGGCCTCCACGCCATTGGCTGTCAGCAGGTCGAACAGCGTGCCGGTGACGATCCCGGTTGGTCGAGCGGTGCCAAACGTGCCTGGGTCGATCGCCGGAATCGTTTCGCCGGGTGCTGGCGGGGCCGTAGTGGTTGTCGTCGTCGTGCTCGTGGTGGTGGTCGGTAAACCGACCGGAGCGAAGGCTGAGGCACTCGCTTGGCCCTCGTCACCTTCACCCTTGGACAACAACACAAATGCGGTCACAGCCATCAGGGCCGCGGCGGCCAGCGAACCGATGAACTGGGGCCCCTTGCCGCGCCCGGCGAGACGCACCGAACGCTGCCGCCCCTCGTGCTCATCGACGCCGATCAGGCCTCGTTCGTCGGCCCACACGAGCAGCACGGGCATCACGATCAGGGCGGCCAGCAGGGCGATGGCGATGTTCAGGGTGACGATCACCCCGAAGTCACGCAGGAGTGGCAGCGGGGAGACGATCAAGGTGGCGAAACCGGCGATGGCCGCCGCGCCGGAGGTGAAGAAAGCTCGCCCGGTGCGCGCTGCGGCGGTGTCGGTTGCTTCGCGAGATTCGAGACCCTTGGCCCGTTCTTCGAGGAATCGGGCGGTGATCAGCACGGCGAACTCGACGCAGTTGGCGATCACCAGCGGCCCGCCAACCGTCGTCAACGGGCTGAGCTCGATGCCGAGCACGCTGACGATCACGGCCGATGCACCGACGGCGAGCACGACAGGCACCAGGGTGAGCAGGGTGCGGCTGACACTGCGGAAGCGCAGGAAGAGGAACAGGGCGGCACCCGCCAAGGCCAGATAGGTCAGCTCGGCACGGTTGGCCTTGAGATTCTCCAACAGGCTGACGCCGACCACGGCCAGCCCGGCGGGCACGGCGCGGATCGGCGGCTCACCCTCTTGCAGACCAACGGCCAACACGGTGTCGTCGTCGAGGTCGACGGCAGCGAGGCGCTCGGCGAGGTCGGCGGTCAAGGAATCGACGAGCACCGAGCGCTCCTCCAAGCTGGCCGGACCGAGTCGCAGGTTGACTTGCGCGGCGGTGCCATCCGCGCGGATCAGCGCTCGCTGGATGTCGGGCGGGGCGACGGCGAAGCTGGCGGTGAGGTCGTAGGGGGTTGGGGCCAACTTGGCGCTGGTGCCAGGAATGTCGATGATCTTGGCCATCGTGCCGACGAGGCTGGCGGAGACGGCGACCTCGTCGCGGGCCTCGGCATCGAAGATGAAATCGGTGAGCAACGTGGCCACCTCGGGGGCCATCACGTTGTTCGACTCGATCAGAATGCCAAGCGTCGAACCGAATCCGGTGGTCTTTTCAAGAGTCCCGATGTCGGCGACGATCTGTGAGCCCTGATCGATCCATTTCACCGGATCTGACTGGATCTTCGTCTTGCTCTCCATCGAGACGCCCAAGGCGACGAGCACCACGGAGGCGACGGCCAACGGAATGACCCATTTGGTCGACAGCGAACCCAACTTGACCACGACCCGCTCCGTCCAGGCGACCCCGGCTGGGGCCGGCTTGCGCTTGCGGACACTGGCCCCGAGCACCGTCAGCGGCACGAAGATGCCGGTGACGACGAGCACGGCGATACCGACGGCGAGCAGCACACCGAAGTCACGAATCATCGGCACTTTGGAGATTCGCAGGGCGAGGAAGGCGATGATCGCGGCGATCGTCGCGGCGACGAGCGGCGGGCCGACGTTGGACGCGGTTTCCATCATCGGGTGCGTTTCTCGATCGACGTTGACCTCTTCCTCGACCCGGTTGTGGGTTTGTACGGCGAAGTCGATGCCCATGCCGATGAGGATCGGCAACCCGGAGATGGTCACCAGTGAGAGCCGCACCCCGAAATAACCGAGGATGGCGAATCCCCACAGCACGCCGAGAAACACCGCTAGCAGCGGCAACAGGCGCCAGCGGACCCGGAACATGATCAGCAGAATCACGGCCATCACAGCGAAGGCCAGGGCGCCGAGCACGACCATGCCGCTCTTCAGGTAGTCGTTGATCTCCTTGAGATACACCGGGGTGCCGGTGGTGATCGTTTTGACCCCATCGAGCTTGAGGTCTTGCATTGCGTCGAGGGTGGCCTGTGTGCCGGCCGAGAGCGTGTCGAGATCGGCGTTGCCTTTGAGCACCACCCCGCCGACGGCCACGGTGTTGCTGGGGAACGAGCTGCGCAGCGAGAGGCGGATGAGGCGATCGTCGACGGGCGGGGCGATGATCTCGCCTGATTCGCTGGCGTAGCCGTCGTTACCGAACAGCAGGAATTCGTTCCATGCCGGGTTACCGATGGCGCGGTCGTCGATAGCGCCTCGCCGGGCCAGGCTGAGGCTGATGTCGGCGTTGCGGATGGCTTGCGAGTCGGGGTCGGTGTCGCGGGCTGCGGCGTCGATCAAGGTGTCGGTGCCGGGGCCTTGGATGATCGCATCGGACCAGGTCAGCGACGTTAGCGGGGTGACCACGGTGTAGGCCTCGGGGAGCGCCCGCAAAGTGGTTTCCAGTTGTTGGATGGCGCTGATGTTGGCCGAGGTGAACAGATCGGCGACGCTTTTGCCTTCGTTCATTTGGAACAGCAGGATCACCGTTTCGCCGCCGAAGGCGTTCTGAAACTCGACGTTGTCGAGCGCCGCTTGCGAGTCGCTATTGAGGTAGCTGTCCTGGCCGGTGGCGAACTCGAGCTTGCGCAGCCCGGGGAATAATGCGGCCGTAATGGCCACCGAGATCAGCAGAACGATCTGCCACTTCTTGCCGAGGAGCAAACCCAGCCGACGCCACATCAGTTCCATAGCAATAAACCCCCCGTGTCGATACGGGCGAGGTTAGTGCACGGCGTGGCGACTCAGATTGGTGTCGGGCGGCGTTGGCCTTCGTGCCACAGGCGGGCGATGGCCGGGTGACGCAGCTTGCTGATTGCCCGGGCTTCGATTTGGCGGATCCGTTCGCGGGTCAGCGAGTAGCTGTCGCTGAGCTCGGCGAGGGTTTGCGGGTTGTCGCCGATACCGAAGCGGGCGGCGAGCACGGAACGTTCGCGGGGATTGAGGCGCGACATCTGCACCTTGAGCGCCTGGCGTTCCAGGGCCGCGGCGGTTGCTTCAAAGGGGGCGACGGCGTCACGGTCTTCCACCAGGTCGCCGAGTTCGGTGTCACCTTCTTCTCCGAGCGGGGCGGAGAGCGAGGCGATCGAGCGGCGGTGCTGGCGCACCAGGCTGATGCGCTCGGCGGAGATGCCGGTGTCGGCGGCGACCTCTTCGGGGGTTGGCAGGCGGGCCAGGGTCTCGGTCAGTTTGGCTGTCGATTGATCGATCAGGCTGTACTGCTCGCGGACATGGCTGGGGATGCGGATCGAACGCGAGGTGTCGTCGAGCGCCCGGCCGATCGATTGGCGGATCCACCAGGTGGCGTAGGTGCTGAACTTGAAGCCCTTGGTGTGATCGAACTTTTCGACGGCACGCATCAACCCGACGTTGCCCTCCTGGATCAGGTCGAGCAGGGCGACGCCGTGGCCGTCGTGGCGGCGAGCGACGCTGACGACGAGGCGCAGGTTGCATTGGATGAAGGTTTGCCGAGCGTCGTCACCGGCACGGATCTGGCGTCGAACTCGCACCCGTTCGGCGGCGGAGAGCTCGATTCCTGCGGCCGTTGCTGCGTCGAGGGTGGCTTGAGCATCACGGCCAAGGCCGATCGCAGTGGCGAGTTCACGCTCCCTAGCGGCATCAAGCAAGGGGTGCACGCCGATCTCATCGAGGTACAACCTCAGGTTGTCGTCGCCGCCAGTGTCTTGGGATCTCCTCGCCATAACGCCCACCGTAGTTGGTCAATCACCACCGATCGCGGATTTCGCATCAGGATTGCTAAAGGTTCTTGGATGAGGCCTGCACCAGTAGGCTGGCGGCTCCCGAATCTTCGGGCGCATAGCTCAGTTGGTAGAGCACTGCCCTTACAAGGCAATGGTCGGGGGTTCGAGTCCCTCTGCGCCCACCATCAGGTCCATGTTGGAAACACCGACAACCGCAAGGTTCTCGGTGTTTCTGTTTCCTCGGCCTCCGGTCCACGTTCCCTGGTTTGCCGCCCTGGTCGTCCGTGCGGCCTCTTCTGCCGCCCACCGTGCCGAGAGAACGACCCAGGCCTCGTCGATGGCCTGAGAGGCCTCGGCCGTCAGTCCTTCCACCGTTCGACACTCGATCACTGTGCCCACGACCGTCTGCCCAAGCAGCAAGTCGAACGGTTCGGCGAACTCGTGCACTACAGAGCCATCCTCATCGACGTAGATCCGCTCGAAGATCGCTTGGTTGAGCTGACGTCGTTCCTTGTCCGTGGCGCGCATGTAGGCGTCGTGCCAGTTTCCGGCCAAAGCAATGGCCTGATCTAGGTTCGCCTCGACCACATCGAACTGTGCCGACAGCGACTCCAGTCGTCCGCTCGCTGCGTTCAGCTCAGCCGTCAGCCGAGTCTGCTCGCGCTTCATGAGGTCCAACGGCACCGCTCCTGCGTAATAGCCGTCGAGCAGTTTCTGCCGTTCGTCTTCCAACCTGCGAACCCGTCGTTCCTGGATCTCCCGCTCCTTGGTAGCGAAAGCCCGAGCCTGTTGCAGCTCCTGTACGAGCACCTGCCGAATCCGACCGAGCAGCTCCGGCGTCGGCTGCACGTGCCGGTAGTGCTCCTCGACAAGCCCTTCAACTGTGTCGATGAGCAGGGCCTTCTGGAGGCAAGTCGTCCGCTTCTGTTGTCGTCCCAAGCAGATGAAGTACTCGTAGATCCGTCCGCGTCGTCCTGCGTGGTGAGAGACGATCAAGCGTGATCCGCACGAGCCACAGAACACGCTGCCCTTCAAGTAGTGCGGATGATCGCGGTGCTTCTCACCTGCACAGTTCTGAGAGTCGAGCACCTGCTGCACCCGATCCCACGTCTCAACACTGACCAGCGGCTCGTGTCGTCCGGGGTACTCGATTTCCTTGTAGCGGACGATGCCCTTGTAGTACGGGTGTCGCAGCAGCCGGTGAAAGTTCGACGACACAAGTGGCTTGGCGGCAGTGCTTCTGGTGGGCGCCGACGTCAGGCCTCGTTCAGTCACTTCGTCGAGCAGCTTCCGGATTGTCCATTCGCCAGTGGCGTAGGCCTCGAATGCCCAAGCCATCAGCGGACCACGCTCTGGGTCGACCTCGACGGTGCGGTTCTCGACACCGTTTTTGAACTCTCGTACATTGAGGTATCCGGTCGGTGCTCTACCGATCGTGCCTCCGTTCTTTGCCTTTTGCACGCTGCCCTTGATGACTTCAGCAGCCAAGTTCTTGGAGTAGAACTCAGCGATCGAGCTCATGATGCCGTGCATCAAGGCTCCACTCGGGGTCTCATCGATGTTCTCGGTGCAAGACACCAAGGTGGCTCCGGCGTTGCCGATGGCGAAGGTGATCGTGGCGTCGTCGAGTCGGTTCCGAGCTAGACGGTCCACCTTGTGCACGATGACGTACTGAACCTGGTTGGCGATGATGTAGGTCAGCATCTCTTGAAGTGCTGGACGCTGCGAGGTCTTGGCACTCTCACCGGCATCGATGAACTCCTCGATGACCAGGGCATCCAGCGCCTTGGCTTTCCGTCCGCAGGCCTCACGTTGAGCTGGGATCGAGAAGCCTTCAGCCTCACCGCCTCTACCGGCCTGTTCCTTGGTGCTGACCCGCAGATAGACAACAGCCCGCGCGTGAGCGCGGGCTGTGTCATCGTGTGCCGCAATACCAGCGGGAATGGAATCGCCGCTCATGGGCACGCTCCTTCAAGTACGAAAATCGAGGGTTGGTAACGAGCGGAAGTAGCGATTACGGCCGAGCACCTGCCTCTGTGACGAGGACCAGAAACCGTTCGCCTTCGGAACCGGTATGGCGCATCTGTTAACAGACAGCGTCAGCCCAAGCTGACTGAGCCGGAAGCTCATCGCTTTCGAGCTGACCTGGAAAAGCTCGGCGAGTGCCTCGACGCTCTGGATGCCCTGGTTGCAAAAGGCGTCCTTCACCCACGCCTTCGGCATGAGCACGCAGGCGGCGAAGTAGTCGGAGACCTTCTCGGCCATGCTGGATGCATCGAGCTTGGACTCGCTTGTCGCCCTGGATCAGGTGTCGAGTGGTGTGATCCAGCACGTGCTTGAACTCGTGCATCACCGAGAACCGCTGACGAAGCGAGTACTCCGAGGCGTTGACGGTCAATACCCAGATGTCCACCGTCCCAGTGGGCTGAGCCTGAGACCGGTAGGTCGAAGCTCTGCTCGACTCGAACGCGTGGTAGCTCTGTGACGATCTCGATAGGCACAGGTCCACGTCGAATGTCGTGCAGTGCAAGCAGGCGACTGGCCTGCAGCTCAGCCCGAGACATGGCCTCGGCGTACGTCAGTACGCGGTGAGGCATCAACGAACGGAGGGACTTCAGGACCGAAGTCTCCGTGGTGTTCGTGTTGCTGTCGATGTGGTTGGTCATGATGTTCCTCCTTTCGTTTGATGATTTGTTGATAGTCGTGTGACTGGGTTTCGGGGCTGTCTTCGATCCTCAGCCGATCTCGCAGATACGGCCGAAGCGAGCAGAGAGCGTCAGCTCTCGTCCTCGCCTGGCGCTGGTCCTTCGAGGTTCACGCCGTGCTTCTTGGCCAGTTTCTGGGCGTAGGCCTCGATCTTGTCGATCTCGTCCTTCGGCAGGTCGCGGTACTTGGTTCTCAGGTAGGGCTTGAAGCTCGGTAGGTCGGTCGGCACCGCGTAGTCGGCGAGGGCGTAGACATCAGCAAGTGAGAGTCCGACTGCCTCTGCGATTCGTGCCAGCTTGTCTGGCGCTGGTGCAGCATGGTCACCACGTTCGAAGCGCAGGATGGTTACGTCCTTGACGTCCACGATCTTGGCGAGCTGACGCAGTGACAGCCCGAGAGCTTCACGTCTCTGCTTCAGTAGCGCTCCAAGGGTCTTGGCTTGTTGTTCGTCCATTTGTCCTGGTCTCCGTGTTTACGTGATCTCATGTTAGCATGAATTGCTACGCAAAAGAAGCACCGTTGACCATTCCACAACGCGGATCAATCGACCGATCCTGTCCGTCAAAATGGGCACGTTCTCAATGCCCGGAGAACACCCAAACGCCGCCATCGTCTCGTTCTACCGACACGACGTCACCACCCAGATCCAGGTCACGGGCGAAGCCCGCTACGTCGAGATTCAGGTAGCCCTTCAGCCATTCCGGTGCCTCATCGATGATCCGCTGAGCGCCCAGCTCATCCAGCATGTGCTCGGCGTAGACCTGGAGTGAGTCCCACCGCCCCTGGAACCGATCCTCGAACTGCTCGATGAGATCAGTGCTTCCTTCTCCGACGTATGACGCCCATGCTGCGAATGCCAGTCCATGTGTCTCGATGCCGCTGGCGACTAGAGCCACGGTGCTCAGCGCTTCATGCTCGCCAAGCCGAAGATCTCCGAACCCGTCGTAGTCGTGGATGGCCCACTCCTCGGCACTGTCGCCGTAATTTGCCCTCGTCGGCGAAGTGCGCAGCATCTCGTCGATCTGCTGCTGCAACGTCTCTACGTCGCCTGCGGCGTCGATCCATCGTCCGTGCAGCAGACCAGCGTTGTAGTCGGTGAGGCTGGCGACGTAGATTCGTGGCCCGTCGCGGGCCAGTGCCTCGTTGCTCTCCGCCACGACCTTGTCGTCAGGCCGCGATTCGTGTCCTTGCTCGCGGTGGCGTTCGTCGTCGTGCAGGTGTCGTCGACCAGGCTCCATCTCGTGCCGACACTCATTGCCCTGTTCGTTCATGTGTCCCTCCTTTCGTTTGCTTGGTGTAAGCCCCTGGGGGAGCGAGAGAGATACTGGAGAGAGCAGCTCAGCTCATGAATCTCCACTTATCTGTCCTCCCGCTCACCCGGGGGCTTCCGGGAGTGACCAGGAGCGGTCGGCGCGTTAGCGCTCCGCTCCTGGTCGATCTCAGGTGGTCCGCTTTCCTGCGGGCTTGCCGTCCCCACTGGTCCGTTCGGCCGTAGGGCTGAACAGGGTGGCGATAGCTGCCTCCCGTGCCTTCGCGTCGCGCTCGATGTCTTCGAGCACGGCTTGGGCCCGGTTCTTCAGTTCAGGGTCGCTCTTGGACGCTTCGAGGTGTTCCTCGAGCGCCAAGCGGATCTCGTCGGTGATCGTCGATTGCCGCAGTTGAGCGAGCACACTGAGCTGAGCGTGCAGGTCGTCTTCCAGACGTATGGCGAGAGTCTTCATCAGATCCTCACCCGCCCGGGTGACGCGGTGTCCTTCGTTCGGATGATGGTCATCCGTACCTCCTCGGTGTTATTGCAACTGGCGGAAGTGCCAGCTGCAGGGCACCGACGAGTAGTCGGACCACGGCACTCAGGCCGCAGCCGACAACTCAGTTCCCGGTTCTTCAGTTGTCAAGGTGCCATCGGAGCGACGTTGTATAGAGCTGTTGCGTCCATGATCCGCTGCTTGGCCAGGTCAGCGAACTTGGAGTTGACCTCCACGCCGAGCCAGTCGCGCCGGAGTCCATGGGCGGCAATGGCCGTCGTGCCAGAACCTATGAACGGGTCAAGCACGATGCCTGGGCTGGTCTCGCTGCTCGTGCACTCGCAGGCCTTCGAGAAGCCACCGATGGCTGCAAGCGTTCCTTCGCCGCTCGATCGAACGCGTTCTCGTCGCCACGGCACCCCGCAGGCAGCGCAGACCTTCTCCGGGCATGTCGCCAGCAGCGGCACTCGCACCAGTCGCTCAGGAAACACAGCGTGATGCGCTCCGCGGTAGCCGGCTGTAGGGATAGTCCAGACATCACCAGGGTTCTTGCCAAGTGGATGACCGGGGAGGCCGGAGGCCTTCAGCCGGTCAAGGCCGCTGTTGGTGCCGCTCGACGGTCCGCGCCAGTCGTCGGGTACCGACCAGGCTGCTCGTGGCGTTCGTGCCGGGCTCTTTGTCCGTCGTCCCCGATGCGGCACGCGTATGGCGTCAAGGTCGAAGTAGTAGTCCTTCGACTTCACGAAGAAGTAGACGATCTCCCACGTACACGACAGTCGATCACGCACACTCGTAGGCATCGGGTTCGGCTTGGCCCAGATGACCTTGCTCCGCAAGATCCAGCCGTCGTTGACCATGGCGAGCGCCAGGCGTTCGGGTGCCAGCACGAGGCTCTTCGGCCGGGCACCGTCCGTCTGGTGACGGCTGAATGTGTCTCCGAGGTTGAGCCAAAGAGCGCCGGTCGGCTTGAGAATGCGCATCAGCCCTCGGGCGACGAGCACCAGTTCGTCGACCCACTCGTCGACGTGACCTTCAAGCCCGATCTGCTCAGCGTGCTGGTAGTTACGCAAGCGGAAGTACGGCGGCGAGGTGATGACGCAGTCGATCGATGAGTCCGGCAGAGCGTCCATGACCTGCCGTACGTCGCCGACGATGATCTCACTTCTCGGCACGTCCTGCTCGGCGTGCTTGGCTGGAATGCGGTGTGTCTTCCTCGTGCTCATGGTGCGCCTCCGATCAGCGCATCCAGCGCCTCGGTGCTCGTCACGACGACGAAGATGTCTGAGACCTTCACCTCCTGACTTCTCTTAAGAGCCCCTTCAAGCAGATTCCTGCGATGCGTCGTCGGCACGATCCACAGCACCTTTGGGAAAACCTCATACCGCTCCTGCTCGACTCCACTCCGGAGGTAGTCGATGTAGACCTTGCACTTGCGGACAACTGCGGTCGTGCTCTCCGTGCCCCTGTCCATCTCGATGAACCAGCGGTCCTCGTAATCGCTAAGACCCAGAGCAACGAAGAGATCAGGCTTTAGTACTTCGGTACCACTTAGTCCTTTTTGGAAGGAACGCCAGCACTCTGGCTCAGCTTCCATAGCTGTGATCTCGAAGCCGCCAGGCTGGTTGTTGCCTTGTCGATCGTCCTGCCGCCCTGCCACCATCAGGTCGATGGCAAGCTGCGCAACAGCCAGCGTGTGGTCGAGAAAGGTGGGGCTCGGTTCCTTGACTCTGCCGCTCATGGTGGCGTGGTCATGCACCAGCCGGTATCCAAGCGCACCGATTCGGTAGACGTGCCCCGTGGATCCAGCTCGCACGCCGCCGATGCGACGCTCCATCTGAACCAACATCTGCGCCGACACAAGCCGTTTGAGCACACGCCGCCGGATGCGTGCGGCGGTTTCGGGCGTCGCATGGTCAGCGAAGTGCAACTGCTGAATCTGGGCAGCCGTGAGGTAGCGGAAGCGGTCGACAGACACGAGCACAGCGAGTTCCCGGTCGGTCATGAGGCGTCGAACTCGTTCGATGGCGATAGGGCCGACGGGCGCCGGAGCATTGAGTGAGGAACGAACCAATGCGTAGGAGTCGTCGCGGTCGGGTGATCGTTTACCTATGTCTGCCAGGTGGTTCGCGTTCGCTTGCTCGACGCGACCGGGTAGAGCTCCGGGTAGGCGAACGTCGTCAGATGGAGGCCGGCTCATGGACGCTTCCTCCGGCCAGCTGGCTTGGTGACGTCGCCCTGGTTGCTGTTCATTAGGACATCGAGTTCGGCCTCGACCTCAGCGATCGGTCGTCCATAGGCCTGACGGCTACGAGCACGCACAACGTCAGGATCAACCGTTCGCTTGCTCGGTGCGATCGTCACCCCGCTGGCGAACGGCTGTGATGCGCCGCCATGGACGAGCGAGGCGTAGGCCTGGAAGCGCGGCAGCGTCTGCAAGTCTTCGGCTGTCAGCTCCGGTGACATGCCAGCGATCGACTTAGCGTCTTCGTGGCTGAGCTGGAAGCAGACTCGGGATCGTGCGTTGGCCATCACGGCCGAGCGCATCGAACCGCTGAGCTGCGCCAAGTGCTGATGCCCCAGCGTCATGCCGAGGCCCAGGCCTCTGGACTGTGCCAGCACATCTGCAACGTCGGTTGGAAGGTTCAAGAACTCCTGGAATTCGTCTGCGTAGAGCATGACGGTGGGTCGCTTGTCTACTGGAACGCGGACCTGTGCGAGCGCTGCCTGCCAGGCTTGCGACACGACCAAGCTTCCAAGCAGCGCTGCCGCCTCTGATCCGAGCAACCCCTTCGCAAGCGAAACCAGCACGACCTTCCGCCTGGTGAAGACCTCGGACATCTCGAATTTCGGCTCAGCCTGCCCGATCACCGCCCTCATTCGGGGGCGGAGCAGAAAGGCTCGCAGTTTGTTCATCACAGGTGCGATGGCTTGCTGACGCTCTCCCTCGGAGATCGAGTCAAACCAGTGCCAGAACGGCTTCAGTGCGATCTCGTCGGTCAAGGATGCGACGATGCGGGCGCGGTAATGCTCGTTGCTGAGCAGCAACGGGATCGAGCACAGCGTCATACCCGGACGTCCAGCCAGTGTGAGGAGTGAGGCATGCAGGATGTCTTGAAGCCGCGGTCCCCAGTTGTCCTTGTAGAGACCGTGGAAGACAGCCAACACCTGATCGGCGATCAGCTCAGGGGAGCGACCACTACTGCGGAGGACGTTGAGACCAACTGGCTGTTGCTCGTCGGCCGGATCGATTACCACGACGTCGTCGATGCGGTGCCCTGGCATCCGTGTCAGTACATCCTCGACGAGATCGCCTTTCGGGTCGATGACGATGACACCTCGTCCAGCGTCAATGTCCTGCAGGATGAGGTTCAGCATCAGGGTCGATTTGCCGACGCCTGTCGGTCCCAGGACGTGCAGATGCTGAAGAGCGTCTTCGGTGACAGCACTAGTGGCCGTTCGTCTCCGGGATAGGTGCTCGTCATCACGACCCGGCCGCTCTTCACTGCTGGCTGCGAAGCCCGCAGCAACTTCGACCCCGACCTGTTGATGCCGGGATAGCTCCCGTCACCAAGCGGCCAGGCTGTCACTGCGGCCAACTCCCTGATGTTGATGGCCAGCGGCCACTTCTTGTCTGGGGTCGCAGAGGCGATGTTGCCGGGCTTCGACCTAGTCAGGCCAATTGCACGCCGGGTGCTTCAGCTTGGCGAAACGCCGTGAGCATCGTGAGGCCAGCCCCTGAGCAGTCGGCTCGTTGGTGCCGGCGATGCCGACACGGCCAATGGCGCGGAAGCCTGCATCACCGATCTTCACCTGCAGCGCCTTGCGCTGCTCACTATCCAGTTTGCTGGTACCCGAAGTAATGGAGCGCAACATCTCCGTCCAGGACTCGGCCGGGCGCATTGTCGCGGTGTCCGACACGAGACGGAGCAAGCCGCGGCCCAAGTAGCCATTGCACGACGATCGTCTCGTGCGGCTTGGTCGTAGCCAGCGTGGTGATCACGGCCCGAGCGACCTGCTCGGGCTCGTTGACCCTTAATGCACGTGATCGGGCGCTGATGGTTATGTCCCATGCAAACGTCGGAGCGGCGACTAAGTCGCTCTCGATGAGTCTTCGTCACGACGCCGGGGACGAAGGAACGCAGTGCGGCGAGCGTGTTGGTCGCCAGTCGCTCGGCTAGGCCAATGCGGTAGCTGACGACACCAGCATGACCGACGACCTCGAAGACCACGACGTGTCGACGACGATCACCCGCAACTGAGCGCAGGAAGGCGACCACGCCCTCCAGCGTCGACGTCGCGTGGCCACACCACCTGATACCAACTGTTTGGCATCTCGGTCGGTTCTCTCATGAGTGCCGCCGCCGATACGCCGAGTCCGATGCCGCCAGTTGCAAGCAGGAGAGTGAGAAAGCGTTCATCGCTCACGCCGCCTCCTTGGACTCTGAGTCCCCAGGGAGTCCGCCGCCGATTGCGGTTGTGTCAGCAACTTGCGCTTGAGCCTCGGCTTCAGCCTGAGCCTGCGCGAGTGCGATCAAGGTCTGCGCAAGCTTGCGGAGATCAGGCTCCTGACGGCGTACGCCACGCACCGAGATTCGGCGCTCCGGTCGATGTCCTCGTCCTGTCTCTCGTTTGTAGTTATCTCGTGCCATGTCTGATTACCTCCTCTCGTCGTCCTCATTGTTCCTTGGTGACTCCCACGGCCGCTACGCATAAGTAGCACGTGTTGAGACCTACTATCCGCTACGTAAAAGAAGCAGTCAATACTGCTTGTCGATTCCACAACGCCGACCGGGTAGCCGGCTCGCGGTGGTGAGTCCGCGGCCGGCTAATAGTCATGTCACGCCCGAGTAGGTGAAGCGACAACGCTGCTTGCGGGGTGGATGCGTCCTCACCACTCGCCCGGTGGATTGCGCCTACGCCACAGGAACACCTGAAGGGCGACCACAAGAAGCGCAATGACGATCAAGGGACTCAGGTTCCGCCGGAAGATATCGAGTGCCGCTTGGATGAGGATGGCGCTGAGGAGGATCGTCGCTGCGAAGGTCAGAATCCGTAGCGCTGACCTGTTGACCATGATCGATCCCACCCGTAGTTCGATGCCGACGACATGCGTTGGCTGTGCGACGAGGCGCAGAGGGCACGGTTTCGTGCTTCCGTGTCTCTCATGATTTGCTGAACGGTGTTCGTGAGCTGGATCGCCCGCATCTGCTCGACTCGCGCTGCGTGCATGTAGGCCTCAAGGGCCTGGCGCTCAGCGATCATGTCGCTAACGACCACAGCGATCACGGAAGACACAATCAGCACTGCCGTGAGGGCGAGAAGTATGACCACGTGAACTCACCTCCTCGTTGCAGGGCGGTAGTTGTTCTGCCCAAGAGCGGACGTCGGGTGGGAGCGCAGCGAGCAGTGCCTCGGCCCGCAGCTGATTGGCCGACGACTCAAGGGTCGCGGGCGGGCGTGAAACACACCGCGGGCCGACAGGGTCTGACACGTCGTCACCGTGCACCGAGGTAGGCCGCGTACGTCGCGTTGATGGCGCTCACGGCACCTCGCAGATTGAGGAGCTGTAGCTCGGCGATCAACGGGTTCTCGTTGACCATCTGGGAGACGACGTGAGACTGCATGCCGAGCCACGTGTTGACCGCCGACGATGTGGCCATGACCGTTGCGGTGCGAGCCTGGAACACGTTGGCTCGAAACTGCTCGTGCTGCCAGGCCAGTGCCTGTTGGTTGGTCAGGCGTGCGACTTCCCGGGCGTGGCTGCGGCTGGGCAGCGGCACCTCGGGGGCGTACTGGTGTTGGGGTGAAAGCTGATAACTGGCCACTTCTGGCTACCTCCATCGGTTTGGGTTGGTTGAGCGCTCACGCAACGGCGTTCCAGTTCCAGGTGTGGAGCGATTCGGTAGCCATACTAGTAAGGTTCCTGAATCTGTCAACCCTCAGTTCCTGTCGCACTGGTTGTTGGGGTCAGGGTAGAGTGTCAGCCATGGACACCTGGTACGACCTCGATCCCAAGCTCAAGGCCGCTCAGAAGCGCCTTGAGGACATGAACGGGGAGCATGCAGCGTGGGTTGCGTGGGATCGTGCGAGCCCTGCTCCCTACGCCACCCCTGGATACGACAGTGAGTTGATGCGCCGTATCTCGCAGAAGTCTGACTGGGACCGAACCATCAAGGCTGCGGAGCAGGCCGTTGCGGACGCACGGGAGGACGTGCGACAAGCTCTGCACGACCGTCTCGCCAACCTCATCGGCAGCCAGGAGTCCAGCGACTGGCTGGCGGCCCTGCTGAGCCTTCACGTGCTGTCGGACGAGCACACGAGAACCATCGTCACTGAGACAGCCTCCACGTTGGCTCGGGAGGCTGACGGCGTCACTGCTGAGGGCAAGGCAATCGTCGACTTCGCTCTTCTGTCTTCGGTAGCCGTGTCAGCGGCTCGAATCCTCGACATTCTCGATCTACCGATGAAGCGGATCGTCTTCAAGCTGAGAGCAAACAATGGTCTCGACTGGGAGACCATTGCAGGGTTCTTGGGGATAAGTAAGAGTGCTGCGCATCAAAGGTACAGCGGATACATCAAGGAACGAATTGCCAAAGTTGCATTGAGCGCGGACGAAGAATGAGAAAAGCCGAGAGAGTCAGGGGAGCGGTTGAGCGAGGGATGGAGGTACCTCGCTCGATTGCTACAACCCTGACACCTCTCGGCACGCTTGCCTAGGCTTTCGGCCATAGAACGCACGGAGCTGGAACCCTCCGTGAGTCGATTCGACAGAGCTACCACCCTCCGTCAAATCACCTAGTGATTCCGGAGGGGAGGCCCTTCAAGACTCACGAACCTGGGTTCGCGCAGTCGATATTATCTCACATAGCAGGCGATAATACAATCGCGGCGAGGCGCTGAACTTCGTCCATGTTCAATGCGCATTTGCGCACAACATCCAGTTGCAGTGATCGTAGATGGCGAAAATCCAGTCCACCGTCCGGTATTTAGCGATGATCGTCGGATTGAGGTGGTGATGAGTCGAGAAGCCCTTCACGAGCTTCCTGTTCAGGCTCTTCAGCTCATACTCCCGGCCGAAGGCGTCACGGGCGTCGTTACCCTCTCGACCGGGTAGGTTCTCCAAGCCGAGCACGGCCAGTACCTGGAACAGCTTCCGAAGAGGGCACGTGCGTTAGCTCCGTCGCCAGTTGTTCGATGGTCGTTCCGGCATCGTGCTCGGGTGCTGCAGCGCACCCGTTGACGCCTGAGCGAGCCACGCCGCCCAACGATCGATGAACTCGTCGAGCTCGCCGATCACCAATGGCGTGAACGGCCACGCCGCCTGATACTCGGCCATTCCGTTCCACAGTGCTTTGGCGGCTGCCTCGCCAGGATCGAGAGCGAACGGCTCCGCGCTAGTGCTGCGCGCCATGAGCGCACTGATCATGAAGGAGACCTCGAACCAGCCAAACGCCCCCTGTTCAAACGGGTCGCAGAACCAGAGCGAGTGCGAGCGCCCGGCGTACCCGTGGTAGTTCTGCGGCAACTTCAACGTCAGCGATGCCTGAGCAACAACCTCAAAGGCCGGTGCCTCCCACTGCCAGGGATCGGCGCCGG
Source organism: uncultured Acidimicrobiaceae bacterium (assembly GCA_963732585.1). Lineage (GTDB taxonomy): Bacteria > Actinomycetota > Acidimicrobiia > Acidimicrobiales > Ilumatobacteraceae > WLMZ01. Next base: position 243,650 of record CAVSZY010000003.1, read on the forward strand.
TCGCACTTGGATCGGTGAGCGTGAGCGATGCCGTACCCAGCTCAATCATCCACTGCGATCCTCTGCCACGGCTGGTGCGAGCGGCAGATGCTGCGTCGGTGATGGAACCGCTCAGCTCCTGTGCGATCTGCTCGAAGCTGCGCCGCGCCGCCACGAGTAGGTCTGCACGGCGTTCGCCTTCCGTCTGAGCGATCGACGCCTGGCGTGACTGCTCGGCCCGTCGACTTACCTCGGCACTATTGGCGTCACGAAGGTGGGCGAGACCGGGTGACGCAGGCAGTGATGCCCAGCGTTCGAGACGTGCCGCTACGTTGGCTGCTGTCGGTCTGGCACCGTCAGCCTTGTAGAGACATTCGTCCACCAGTGCGGCGAGCGCCGACCCAACTCCGCTGAGCCGGGCGGGATCGTCGTGCAAATGTTGGTGTCGGAAGTCTTCCGTCGACGGTCCAACGAACGGCCGACCACCAGTGAGCATCTCGTAGGCCATAATCCCAACGCTGTACACATCGGCAGCGGCAGTTGCGCGCTCTGATCGCCACCGCTCGGGCGCTGCGTACGCCGGTGTCAGCGCGAACTTCTGGGTGTCGGGTGCGGTCGTCGCCTCGGTATAGCGGGAGATCCCGAAGTCGGCGAGACACCACGCGTCGTTGAGCAGCAGGATGTTCTCCGGCTTGATGTCGCGGTGCACGACCCGCCCGTCTAGGTCAGTCAGTGCAGTCACGATGTCTCTCAGAATCGCCGCGACTTCATCGACTTGAAGAAGGCCAGCGTCGAGATGCTTTCGTAGCGTCCTCGACGCCAGCGGCATGACCAGCACCCATTCGGTGTCGGTCTCGCCGCTGTCGATGATCGGAACCACGTGTTGCCGGACATCTTGGGTGAGGATGGCTGCGTCATCTTGGCTGAGGACTGCTGACGGGTTCAGTCGGCGGTGATTTCGGTGATGGCGGCTCGTGCTGAGGATTCGTCGACGATGGCTTTCTTGGTGGCGTAGGCGGCGATGAGGGCTTGGACGGCGAGGTTGTTGATCGCTCGGGGTAGTCCTCGGGAGACTTGGTGGATCAGCCCGATGGCGTCGTCGGAGAATAGGGTGTCGGCTCGGCCGGCGAGTTTGAGGTGGTGAGCGATGTAGCTGCCGGTCTCGGTGGGGGTGAGGGGTGGCATGGCGTAGCGCAGCGCGATGCGTTGATCGAGCGCGGCGAACATGCCGAGCTTGATGCGTCGGCGTAGTGTCGGTTGGCCGACGAGCAGACACACGAACGGGGATTTCGAATCGAGCTCGCTGTTGGTCAGGAGACGGATCTCTTCGAGTTGGTCGGGGGTGAGGAGGTGGGCTTCGTCGATCGCGACGACGACGCGTTTGCCTCGTTCGTTCTCTTCGGCGGCGAGCAGGTCAACGGTTTGTGGGATGAGTGATGCTTTGTGGAATCGGGGGACACCACCGAGGGCGGTGACGATGCCGTGGTAGATCCCGCGGGCTCCGATGGCGGGGTTGCCGAGGTAGATCAGCGTTGCTCGACTGTTGTCGAGTGCGCTGGTGGCGGCACGTGTCGCCACCGTTTTCCCGGAACCGACCTCACCGGTGATGACGCCAAGGGCTCGTTCTTGGATGCACCAGCCGATCCGGGCGACGGCTTCGTTGTGGCCGGTGGAGCGGTGCAGCATTTGCGGGGCGAGGTCTCTGCCGAATGGCATGCGGGCGAACCCGTAGTGGGCTTGCAGGAGTTCGATGCTCACAGTGCCTCACCGCCATCGACGGGGATCTGCATCTGGTCGGCGAGTTGGGTCGGGTCGGTCGTCACGGTCAGGGCGCGGTAATCGATGGTCGGGGTGAGACGGGTGAGTTCGCTGTTGTGGCGGTCGGCGACGAGGTTGAGGTAGTTGATTCCCGTCGCCGGGCGCACGGTGTCGGGGTCGGGTTTGACCATCGGGTGGCGGGTGTGCCGCCCGATGATCTGGGGGACACCGTGGCCCATCGGGCGGTTCTGGTAGCGGATCTCGATCTGGGTGAGATCGAACGGATCGAACACGACCTCGACCTTGCGGCCGACCAGCGCGCCGTCGACTTCGAAGGTGTTGCCGTGCAGGCTGACGGTGGCGGTCTTGGTGACGGTGCGGGTCTCGGACCATAGGAACGCCTCACGTAACCGGTCCGGGTGCGGGATCATGAACGGACCACCAGCCAGGTATCGGTCGATCGGTGCCTGGCCGGTCTCGGAATGGGTGCGGTGGTGATAGACGGTCTCGACCCACACGACGAACAGACGGTTCAACTCATCGAAATCGGCGGGCGGGTTGACCGAGATCTCAACGAGGAACTGTTCTCGGACGGTGCGGAAGAACCGTTCGATCTTCCCTCGGCCTTCGGGACGTCCGGGTCTCGAGTGAATGAGGCGGATGCCGAGCACCGCGCAGGTGCGCAGCAACGGCGCCGACACATACGCAGAGCCGTTGTCGACGTAGATCGATTTCGGGATCCCGCGGGCGCCGAGCCCATGACGCAATGCTGCTTCGAGCCGGACGGTGTCCTCCGAAACACCCCACCGGAATCCGGGTAACGCCCGGGAGTGGTCATCCAAGAAGGCGAACAGGAACGCTTTGCGGGCACCGATGATCGGGCCATGCAATGCGTCACCGGTCCACCGGTCATTCGAAGCAGCGGCTTCGAACCGGCCGAACACCGCCGGCGGTGTGCCATCGGGGTGGACGTTCAACCCGCGGCGAGCGAACTCACGCTGGATCGTGCGCGCCGATGGTGACCAGCCGTTGGACACGGTGATGATCTCGCCGATCTGCGCCGCGGTCCGTTTCGGTGCTTCCAACTTCAACTTCACGGCGAGTTCCAACACCGAAACCGCGGTGAACGGTGCTGCGGTGCGTGTCTGGGGGAACAAGGCGTCGAACCCTCCGGTCTGCCACGCCCTGATCCACCGGTCCACTGACGAACGCCCAACACGGACACGTTCACCGCCTGGACCGTGATGTTCGCGACCAGCGAGTTCCCGCACGAGCACACCGCGTTCGGCATGCGGGATCGCCGGGTCGGCAGCCTCACGGATCAACGAATAGCGGAACAGGGCGACATCACGACGACGATCGCTCATCAGGGCCTCTTTCAGGGTCGACTGCCGCCGGGTTTCGGCGACGGGTTGACGATCTCAAATCAGCGAGCGGCCGCCCAGGGGCAACCCGTGTTGCACAACAACCGGCCCCGAGACGCCCGAACCGTGAACTGCCACGGCGGCAACGGCCCGAACCGCAACACCCCCGCACGAGCCGCGACAGCGATCGCTTCGACCGCGTCACCCACCGCCGTGCCGGTCGGGTCGATCGGCACGAGCACCGGATCCAGATCATGAGCGAGCACCGTGAACCACACCCGGATCGCCTCAGCCCACGACGAGAACCGCCGCAACCAGCCGCGCACCGTCGCCGCGGGCACCCCCAACCGCTCGGCGGCACGCCGATGACCGTCACCACCAGCCTTGGCCACCAACGCCGCGCCGATCACCCCCACCTCGTCGCGCCGTCTGACCAGCGAATCCTGCGCAACCAGCACATGCGTACGTCGGCACACCGAACATCGGCCACGACGAGGCTGCCGCCACACCTCCACAGACTCAGCGCAACGCAACACCCGCCGTCGAGCAGACCCCCACGGCCGCACGCTGCCCGAACAATCCGGGCAGTCGAACTCGCCAGCAACCAGCCCACGCTCGACTTCGAGCGGATCGATACCTACGATGATCATCAGTGCCTCCGGGCGCCCAAAGGGCCCTCCCGTTCACTGCCAGGTGAATCAACGGGAGGGTCCTTGCGCGACCAGTCTCACCGCCACCACCCCAACCATCCTCACCACACCTGTCACCAACCAGCCCCACCATCCTCAACGAACCTGGCGCTCTACACCACGTTGCGAACATCGGTTAAGTCTGCGAACAGCATCTCCCGCTCGGCTCCAGGCGACTTGGGCACGAACTTGATGGCTGCAACGGTGCTGCCGGACTTCGCCTTGACGACGCGGCCGAACCCACCGCTCCCTAGGGCGGCGCCCAGCTCCCACGTCTTGTCAGCCAGCTTCAGCTTGGCCATGGGTGTCTGTTCCTATCTCCAGTTCAGTGTACCACGGGGCACGAACAGACGTTCGACAAACGCCCCCACGGTCTGTCGGTCCGCGGGGGCGCCGCTCCATTCGCCAAGTTTGAACGAAGGGTGTGACGGCCCGGAGGACGGTGAGGGCCATCTCGGTCTGGAACGACCGTTGCACCCTTCGGGTACCGTCACCAGGAGACCCTCCGTCTGGGCTTGCAGCAGACCCGCTACCAGCGCAAATGTTTCCAACGGACCGGTTCCGGACGGGGTAAGGTCTCAGGGAATGACATGGATGTAACTTTGGAGAGGTCGATGGAACGGAAGCAGCAGAAGACGAGCGGTGAGCCGAGATCGAAGGTTCGTGCGCCCGCCGTCCAGGAGCTGCCCGTTGAGCGCATCCGACCGGAGGCCGGTCTCGGTCGTAAGCGCGACCGCGCCGGACACGACGAGCTCTGTCAGTCGATCGCCCAGTTCGGCGTGCTGACACCAGTTACGGTCCGGCCGGCTCCCGATGGCTCCGGTGACTTTCTCCTCGTCAAGGGTCAAGGTCGCACGCTCGCGTGCCGCCGACTAGGGCTCGCAACCGTGCCAGCAATCGTCGTCGGTGAGGCCTTCAGCGACGCCGACAAGGTGCAGCAGTTCTTGGTCGAGAACGTCGCTCGTACAAAGATGCGACCGATCGACCGAGCGCTGCTCGTCAGCAATGCTCGGTCGGGTGGCCAGGAGACCGCCACGGTCGCACGGCGGTTCGGCGTCTCAGCCGTCACAGTGCGCAGGCTGGAAGCGCAGTTGGACGGTGCGACAAACGGCGAGATCGCCGCGCTCAGGGATGGCGACCTCAACCTTGCCGTGCATGCGGTGATCGCCCGTTTCGTGCCCTCTGATGAACGGGAGGATGCCATCCGTGCCGTCTCCGGGAGTGGGTTGAAGTCGGGGCAGTTGAGCACACTGTTCACGGCCCTCGGTTGGCCGAGACTCGTCGAGATGGAACCGGCCGCTCGGGTCAGCCGACTGGCGTTGCTCCGATGGGCATGCAATGTGCTGCGCACGTCGGGACAGGATGCAATGCGCGACCGTCTGCGGCACCTCGCCGAGCAGCTACCCGTACGTCTGGATACCTACGACGCGGCGGAGGCCTCGGCGTGAAGTCGGTTGGGTTGCGCCCCGATCAGCTGTCTGTCTCGCTCGACCTGGCACGTAGTCGCGTCGACAAGCAGTTCGAAGAGCGGCTGATGGCATCGATCGATCAGATCGGTCTGGTCGAGCCGCTAAAGGTCGCCAGTGTAGGAAAGGGTCGATACCTCATCGTCGACGGCGTGCTGCGGTGGCGTGCGATCAGTGCCATCCGGGCTGCCGACCCAAGTCGCTTCGAGACCATCCCGGCGTATGTCGTCAAGCACGATCGTCGGTACGAGATCCGCTACCAGACCGACATCTACCAAGACTTGTTGCCCAGCCAGCTCGCCGAGCTGGTAGAGCACCTCCACCAGACCGACGGGATCCAGAAGTCGCAGATCGCCGCCTACATCGGTGTGTCGGCACCGACGCTGCGCAACTACACCGGCCTCGCCCGGCTGGTCGAACGTGGTGGCCTGTTTGCCCGAGTAGTCGAGCTCATGGACGCTGGTGTCGTGCCGGCCTCCAACCCGTTCGCATGGCTGCGGCTGACCGAGAAGGGTCTGCGCACAGCACTGGGACACCTGGCGGGTGACGGCATGTTGCCCGAGGCGTGGATTGACGGACAGATGGAAGATGCCGCAGCTGGCAGACCGAGGCGCTTGCCGCTCAAGGATGTCGAGGCGATCACGGGCGATCTACCTCCCGACTGTTACCGCGAAGATGAGGAAGTTCGCTCGAAGAAGCGCGAGCTCGGCCTGAGGCGTGGCAAGGCAGCAACGAGCCACGCGTCATCGGCAGAACAGAACGCTGCCGGCCGACGCAACCTGAACGCTGTCATCAAGCAAGCAGATGATCCGGTGCTTCGCCTCGCCGCCGAATCGTTGAGGGCGGCGCTGGTATGAGCGCCGCCGTGCTGGAGTGGGACGACCCGTTCTTCAGCACCCCGACCCCGGCGTCGCTCGACGGCGGCACGACGAACAAGGGCCCGCTGTGGCACGCGATTTCACCGCGCTGGGGACACGCTGCTCATCCGATGTGTTCGTACCAAGGGATGTTCCCGGCCAAGCTCGCCCACTACTTCATCCAGCGTTACTCGCGGCCCGGTGACCTCGTGGTCGACCCGTTCAGCGGCCGTGGCACCACCGTGCTGCAGGCTCGCGTGGAAGGACGGCGAACGATTGGCAACGATCTCAACCCGTTGGCCTACGTGCTAACGAAGGCGAAGGCCGCGCCGCCGGACTGGGAACAGATCGTCAGGTTCATCGACGATCTCGAGCGCCAGTACTCGGCACCGACCGAGATCGACGTGCCGGACGAGATCCGGATGCTGTTCCATTCCGAGACGTTGGCGCAGATCGTGTTCCTGCGCAAGCATCTGCTCAAGATTGACCTGACGAACTGGTCAGCCGAGCAGATGATGGTCGCCGCCTGCGTGGCGGGCATCCTGCACGGCAACATCAGAGGTGATGGCACGTCGGCCTACTTGAGCATCAGCATGCCCAACACCTTCAGCCTGGCGCCGGCCTACGTGAAGAAGTTCATCGCCGAGAAGCGGCTGGTTGCACCCGAGCAGAACGTGTTCGACCGCCTGCGGGAGAAGGTTGCCCGGCAGTACCTCGATGCGATGGATGGACCTGCTGGCTCGGCTCATAACCGTGACGCGGTGGAGTTCCTGAGCGACAAGCAGATCAAGGGCAAGGTCGACCTGCTGCTGACCTCTCCGCCCTACCTGAAGGTCGTCAACTACGGGACGTCGAACTGGATCCGCCTGTGGTGGCTCGGTCTCGACGGCGTCGCTCGCAACGGGGGTGACGGTCGCAAGGCCCTCGATGCCGAACTCGATCACGGTCATCGATACGAGCCCTACCGCGACTTCATGTTGCGCGTGCTCAAGGGCACCCGCGCGGCGATCAAGAAGAACGGCGTGGCGGCGCTCGTCATTGGCGACGTGGCCACGCCGGATCGGCCGTCACTGGCGTTGGCGCGCCAGGTGTGGGATGACATCGGTGATCAGACAGGTCTGCGGCTGCTCGACTTCATCGAGGACGATCTCGCCGTCACCAGCAAGGTCAGCCGCATGTTCGGCGAGACCCGCGGCCAGGCGACCGAGCGCGACTGCGTACTCGTGCTGGGCCGTGACGATGGCGCGCCGGTGACCATCGAAGGTGGAGATCGACTGGTCGGAGCCGTACAAGGACGGTGGCCCCGACGCTGCCCACGCTGCGTTGCGGCGGTAGCGCCGGGGCGGTCGTCTCCTAGGCGGCGAGCCGCAGCACCAGCACCCGATGGACGGTGCGCATCTGCTGGCCGATGGCCGACTCGCTCACCGACCGCATCTCGGCGATCGTGGCGAGTTCGGCGTCCTCGATGTAGCGCATGCTCAACAACTCCTGCTGCCGAACCGGCAACGAGCGCACCACGTCGGCCAGTTCGCCGTTGCCCCAGTCCGCCGGCGCCACATCGGGAGCGACGGGCTCTTCGACGCCGCCGAGGTTGTCCGTCGGCAGGCTTGTCCAGGCACGCATCCACCGGATCGCAGCACCCCGCATGGTCAACTCGGCGTAGGTGGCGAACCCGGGCTGGCCGGGGGTGTGGCGGAGCACCGCCTGGAACAACCCGAGGCGAGCCTCGTTCCGGATGTCCTCCTGCGTCTCCCGACACCCGGTGATCGACCGGGCGATCTTGTGCGTCAGCGGCTCGTAGCGCCGGATCAACTCGGTCATCGCTCGCCCTTGCGGGTCGATGCGAGCCTGGCTGAGCAGGTCGTCTTGGCTGACTTGGTCCCAAAAAATACGAAATCCCATATGGATTGCATCTCCTCATGTGTCGAGAAGGGGCACCCAGATGGGTTGCTCACCAGCGGTTCACCTCGTCGGTAGGCCCAGGACTGTTGCCCAGGCAGGAAGACGAACCCCTTCGTGCTTCAGTTGTAACAGCTCAGCATAGCAGCATGCAGATGTGGGGGCGGCCCATTCGGGCCGCCCCCACAGATCCTTATGTCAGGCTGCCGGCTCGTCCGCCGTGTCATCGTCGGTGGCAGTCGGCAGGTTGATGTCGACCACCTGGATGTCCTTCAGCACCGACAAGGCGTCAGCGACGTTCGGTGACCAGACCGAGGCCCGCTCCCGCTCGTAGAACATGCGACGGTCGGAACCCGGGTCGGCGTCGACCTCGGCGTTACCCAGGCTCCACAGCAGCACCTCGAGCCCAGCCCGCAGCCGGGGCGTCGAGGCAGCCGAGGCGTACATCTCGGTGTAGAACGGGTGCGCACTGTTGAGGTAGAGCACCCGATCGCCACCTTCCTGCACGCACCGGAAGAACGGGGCTCCCGGCAGATCCTCGGTCTCGACATCGTGGGTCGAGTCGGTGCGCTGCGCCGTCAGCTCACGCTCCACGGCCTCAGTGCTGAGGCCCGACCGCTTCGCCCGGCGTGCCGCCTCCTGCCGAAGGTTCTCCTGCGCCTCAGTCTGACGCTCAGGGGTGTCCTTGGCAGGCTTGGTCGTGCGGAACTTGGCGGCCTGCTCGATGGCTTCGACCGAGGCCCGCTTCTGCTCCTTGTCCTGTTCGACCTGCGCAGCGATCGTGGCGGCATCCTTGCCGTACGCCTGGCGCATCGCTCCGATCGCCGTGAACAACTTCGCCTTGTCCTTGAGCATGTCCCACACCCGATCGTCAGGCCGGACCTGCTGCTTGGCCGTGGTGATCGAGAACAACTCGTCGAGGGTCGCATCGAAGTCGACCTCGACCGCCCAGAAGCGGTCGGTGGTGGCGTTGATACTGCCCAGCGAGCGAGGCGGACGGAGCACGTCGATCTGCCGACCGTTGCGGCAGAAGATGATGCCGTTGTTGGCGTCGGCGATCTCTAACCGCTCGTTGTTCTGGCCACGGCCCGGCTTGTTGGTGTGCTTCGCCTCGGGCTTGCGGAAGAACGTGGCCGGCAGGCGGGAGAAGCGCACGCGCATCGTCCCGACGACCTGCTTGGTGTCCTTGTCGGTCACCTCCACCAGGGCGGGCGGCAGCTCGAAAGCCCGGTCCTCATCGAGGTCGTAGTAGCGGAAGCCCTCGGTCAGGAAGAGAGGGTCGCACGGCTGGACGAGGACGCCATCGACGGTCAGCGGGCACTCGACCAGGAAGCCCCGGTAGAGGATGCCGAGGTCGGTGACCAGCTCGGCCCGCAGGCCTTCACGCTGCTTGCGGTCGATCCGGTCGAGTCCCTCCCAGACGACGATGGTGCCGTTGGTGAAGGTGTCCCAGCGCTTGGCCGACTTCAGGTGGTTGGTGACGAAGGCCGGCGGATCCTGGCGCTTGGGGGCGGGCATCTCGATCCGGTTGCCGTTGCTCCACTTGCCCTCGCTGATCTCGTCGATGTCGAGGTAAGAGGAGTGCCACTCGCCGTCTGCCGGCTTCGAGAACACGGTGACCCGACGGCACTGGCTGACCGAAGCGCTCGGCAGGCCGTAGCCGTACTTGCCGAATCCAGTGCGGTCCTTCGCCCGAGTACCAGCGCCCCACACGAGCGAGGCACGACCCATCATGGGGTCCATGCCGTGGCCGTTGTCGATGACGGCGATGCTCGTCGGCTTGTTGCCGCTGTTGAAGCCGAACACGACGTCGATCTGCGTAGCGGATGCCTGCATCGAGTTGTCGAGCAGTTCAGCCAGGGCGTAGGAGGTGCTCTTGTAGCCGATGTCCCGCATGCCACGCACGAAGGCGTCGCCGACGAGGATGTCCCAGCCGAAGCCGCCGGCTTCGAGCTCATCGATGTAGTCCCGAGCGGTCTGGAGACCGGCGGGAATGGAAGTTGCGGTAGTCATGGTGGTTGCCTTTCAGTAGGACGAGCGCTGTTGGCCCGTCAGGGTTACAACTACTAGAAGGCGCGATCGGTCGTCTGACTGAAGGCTGCGTTCAATATTTCTTGGGCTGCTCGTCCCGACCGTTCGTCAACCGAGGACGTGTGGGGCTTTCGGTCTCGCCACCGCGTGACGACAGCTGAATCACTCTGCCTGGTCCATCCTCGCCACCGACCACCCACGCCGACGACGAATCGTGACTCCTGCTCGTCTGAGAGCGGCTGCAACGGTAGATGGATCGACCTGGAACCGAGAGGCGATCTTCGCCAGCGAGAGGCCGTCGGCGTACAGTCTGGAAGCGATGACGATCGCCTGATCGTCAAGCTTCAACCCGTGCGGCCGCCTGTGTACGCCCTCCCGTCCGAGTACCGCCATGACAGTCGTGCGATGCACCAGGAACTGACGTGAGAGCTGTTCGATCGTGCGTCCAGCCTTGTATGCGGCAGTCATCTCTTCGATCTCGAACTCCTGCAGTCGGTGCTGAGTCTGGACCCCTCGTGGCGGGTCTGCCCTAATTGGTTGTGGGCGCAACAGAATGGTACTGAGCAGACGCGACAGCCTGATCGAACTGGTGCGAGGGGTTCGAAAGCCGTCCCTGATGGTCCACTCGTGTTGTTGATTCGACAACGGCTTTTATCGCTTCTTTGCCCCGACGGACTTGCTGAGCATCGCGAACGCAACGCGCTCGAACGCGATGTCGGAGGCAGCGGTCCACTTGTCAACCTGCTCGCACACGCTTCTGGCGTTCGCGATCGACCGAAGAGCATCTCCCTTGCCGAGAGCGAGCGCGGGAGCCGAAAAGTAGTCAGCCAATTGTCGCTGGTCGTAGAGACCGCGCATGTGCTCTCCGAACTTTCGCAGCTCCGCGGATGGCGATGTTGTCAATCCGATACCCGCAGCGCCGTTCGCGATCCACTCCGTAACTCTCTTCTGGTCGATTGGCGAGTCGCGCACTGCCTGCGCTACGTCGGCCATCCTTCCGTGCTCGAACCACTTCCGGCTCTCGTCCCGAGCCACCTGGGATGCGAACAGAACTTGCACGCTTGCCTCGACGACACAGTGGAAAGCGGCGTAGTAGGCGGTCGAGATCGCCCGGCGAAAGTGGCCGAGGCCGGACTGTTACGAACCCGCGAGAGTTTCGGCCGCTTCGAGGAACTCCTCAGCAGCCGGCATCGGCTATCGGCAGCCAGTTTGGCTCCAAACCCTTCACAGCCTCATGTTCCGGTCGAATTCGGCACAAAAGGTTTGGCACGACGTCGAGCGGTGCGAGCGCGTCCCATGCTGCTGAGTTGGCTTGCTCACACGCAGCGATGGCGTCAGTAGTCCACTCTTCGAATGCGAGGATCAGTGCAACATGAGCAACGGCCTGTTCGGTCTCCGAGTCGTAGCCCATGATCAGCGCGCATGCCGTGAGTCCCTGGGGAATAGCCATCGACCGAAGGGCGCGGACGACCTGATCGACGTCAACGGCATTGCGTGTAGTCGTCATGTAGACACGATACCCGAGATGTCAACTCAGCGCGACCTCGCGATGCTCGACGGAGCGATGTCGCGGCGCCGGAGGCGCTGCATCACCGTCGTTCGGTGGATTCCGAACTCTGCTGCAAGTCCGTCGACCGTTGACCCAGCCGATCGTTGGGCATGAAGGCGTTCGATTTCCACAGCCGTCAGTCGATGCTGCTGTTGAACGCGCCCGACCGGAACTACGCCGCGTCGAGGCCTACCAATAACCCGGTCGAATCGAATCGCCAAACGAAATGGGGAGTCGCGACTTGGTTTTGCTATTTGCCTTCGAACCATTCAGTGGCGTAGCGCATCTCGCAGCTGAACTCGATGGTGGCGTTCGACTTGACGCCGGATTTGCCGATTCCGACGAAGGTCAGTTAGCCATTCGCGGCTGAGTCGATGACGAACACTGCCTTTTCTGGGGTGTCGAGAAATTCCGAGTCGGCATAAACTCCATCGAGGTCCAATTCGTACGATCCTGGACCGGGATAGTCGGTCAAGCTTATGCCGACAAGAAGGCCATGTGGGCTCAGCACCCCTGACGAAAATCCCGTCTCGATCGCATTGTCGCGGTTTCCTTCGGCGGCAAGAGCTGCACAGCTTGTTGCTCCGGCCGGTGTACCACCAACCAGGGGAGCGGAGAAGGTAGGAAGACTTCGTAGCTTTCCGGAACTCTCGATTCCGCCAGAAATTGTAAATGAGGCACGCAACGACGGAATCTGGTCAGGCTCAGATTGAGCCTGAGCGCTTGAGTTACAACCCGCTACGGCGAATATCAAACCAATGAGCGCATGTTTCATGCCGAGCGTATCGGCCCGATGGTCCGCAACTTGAGCGCCAGACCTGGACCCAACCTCAGGGCGCAATCGCCCACTCTGCTCCTGAGCTTGGAGTTGTTGGCGGCATGTATCTGGAGCTTTGTGGGGTTGATCGGCAGGGCTGGTTGATCACGTTGGCTGAGGCTGGGAGGGTTGTGCGTTGTTGAACGCGAGGAACCCCTCTCAGCTTCAGTTGGTCGCTGGGTTGTTGAGACGACGCGTGATCGACGGCCGTTGATCGAACTGGAGCGGACATACTGTAGGTCGGCCCGTACTGGATGCGCTCCTGCTAACCGAGTAGCTTCGCCTTCTGGGCGCCAAATTCGTCGTCGGTCAGGATCCCTGCGTCTCGGAGCTGAGAAAGCTCCTTGAGTTGCTCGATGACGCTTGAGGTTGAAGTCGCCGCCGATGAGGTTGACGGTGGCTGGTCAACTGTCAAAGATGGTGGAGGTGGCGGCGGTGAGTCGCTTGCGGCCGGAGCCTGAGCTTGTTGAACTGGATGAGACCCGAGAATCAGCTGGGTGAGTAATGCCTTGGCCGCTTCGCCGTCGGACTTGTCGATTCGGAACTCCACTGTGTTGCCGGTGCAGATGACGATCACCTTGTGAAAACGCAACCCATCCTTCGCCATGGTCACACTCGATATTGACTTGATCGGCATCATTTCAGAGCCGCCAGCCTTGCGTACCCCTGTCTTGAGCAGCGATACTCCCGCTGTGAGCGTTCCTGCGGCCAGACGAGTCAGAGACATGCCACCTGCCTGACCCCACTCGATCCGATCAACGTAGATATCCACATCAGCGTTCTTGCCGCCGACGTGACTCTTGAAGCTCATCAGTGGTGCGGTTTCCATGGGCGGAGAGTGTAGCGAGGATCGCTCGCCATGGGCGAGGTAGCCGATGCTCGCAGCGATGGGCGTTCTTCTTGCAAGTGTGCCTGACTATCTACTTCTCAGCGGCAGGTCGGCCTGGTCTGCGGAGTTGTGCACCATGGTTCGTAAGCTCCCGGCGCATCGTTGTCGGGTCGATCCCATAATCGGCGCATAGACCTGCATCGGTTCACCCGTCCTGTACCTTTCAGCCGCCTTTGCAACATCGTCGTCCGTCAGCTTTCTGGCGCGTGCTCGGTGATCAACGCCACGGCGTTCAAGATGCAGGAGAACGGTTTCCGATTGACCCCGAGAGCCATCGCGATCTGCTTGGCGGTTGATCCTGCGACGTACATCTGGACGAGTTGATCCACGTCGGCAGGTTTGAGCCGATTCTGTCGCTCTGGGCAAGCACCAGACAATGCGGTAGAATTGGTGCGTTGGGTCAGCAATTTTGGGAGTGTCTTCATGACGCGAGCGAAGTTGTAGGCCAGTTTTGACTTGCGTGCCTGAAGGTCCACTCCGTCGTTGTCGATTTCACAACGGTCGATTTGTCTGTCCCCGCGGGTCGGGCGGGTTCCGATCAAGCTCCGCTGGCGTGATCCGGCGGTGCGAGCAGTGCTGCCGTGGCTGTGCCGCGGCTCAGGAGTTGCCATGCGCGGATGTCGGAGTCGCTAATTGAAATCGACGGCGTGGCTGCCCGTGTGACGGTTCTGCCCAGAACTGGAGCCCGTTGAAGTCCGGTAGGCAGCACCGCAGCCGTGTGCGACGGTATTGCAGAGCAGTCGGCGGTTACCGCTAGGAGCGTGCTGAGTAATCCGAGGAATCTGGTCGGGGTGCTCGCGTTTGGGGTTGGCGCGTGAAAAAATTGTGGGGTGCAAGGTTCGTCTGTCGCTGATCGTGAGTTTTTGGATGCCGCAGCGTTGTGTGGCCATCTCGTGCGGCCGGGTTCGGTCCACGCGTTTTTGGCTGAGCATCGTCAGCGCTTGTTTCCGGATGAGATGTTCGCCGATCTGTTCAGGTCTGGGCGTGGCCGTCCGTCGGTGCCGGCTGACGTTGTGGCGACGGTGATGGTGTTGCAGGCGTTGGAGGGCGTGTCGGATCGTGAGGCGATGGAACGACTCTCGACGAACATCGCTTGGAAAGCGGCGTGCGGGTTGGCGTTGACTGATGAGGCGTTCCATTCGACGGTGCTGGTGTTGTGGCGCCGCAAGATCGAGAACTCCGACCGTCCGAAACGGATCTTCGACATCGTTCGCCAAGTGATCGATGAGTGCGGTGTCATCGTCGGGAAGAAGCGTCGAGTGTTGGACTCGACGGTGCTCGATGATGCGGTCGCCCGCCAAGACACGATCACGATGCTGGTCGCCCAGATCGGTCGGGTCCGCAAACTGATCCCCGAGATCGCTGGTGTGTACGTGCGTCAGCACAATCTTGCTGGTGGCCGCCCGCCGTGTGATTGGGACGACCCCGCCGACCGGGACCGGTTGGTGTCCGAACTTGTTGAGGACGCGAACACTCTCGTGTGGTCGATCGAGGACCTGGTCGATGACGGGTTTGTGCTCACCGATACTCAGACCGACGCGGTTGCTTTGTTGGCGTTGGTCGCTGGTCAAGACGTCGAACCCGGTGACCGGCCCGGCCAGTGGCGGATCGCTCGGCGCACTGCTGAGGATCGGGTGATCTCGACCGTCGATCCCGAGTCGCGTCACGCTCATAAAACCCGTCGGTCCTATCGTGACGGTTACAAGGCTCATGTCGCGGCCGAACCCGAAACCGGGTTGGTGACGGCGTGTGATCTTGGTGCGGGGAACGTCGGTGACAGCCAAGCCGCACCCGGGCTGATCGCTGAGGAGCCAGCCGGCACCGAGGTGCTCGGTGATAGCGCATATTCCGCTGGCGAGTTCCGCGACCATCTTGACGAGCGTGGCATGCTCCCGGTCATCAAGCCTCAGCCGTTACAACCAGCAGTGCCGGGCGGGTACACGCTCGATGATTTCACGATCAACCTCGAAGCCGGGACGGTCACCTGTCCTGAAGGTGTCACCGTGACGATCAAGAACTCGCGGCACGGCCCGGTTCAAGAAGCATTGCGACACGTGCCCGGTCCGGTCGAAATGCACGAAAGCGAAAGCCGGGCGCACGATCGTGCTCCACGAACATCACCAGCACCTCGCTGCCGCCCGAGCCCAAGCAGCCACTGTCGAGTTCGACGAGGTGTATCGCCAGCACCGACCAATGATCGAACGGACCATCGCCTGGCTCGTCAAGGACAATCATCGCCGACTCAGATACCGGGGGATCGAGAAGAACCAGATCGCCTGGTCACTGCGATGCGCAGCCGTGAACCTGAAACGACTCCTCAAACTCGGGCTCGTCAACGACAACGGTTGGACCATCGCAACAGCAGCCTGAACGGTGAGCCGGAACGGTTCTGACGCCACCCACAACGACCTCAAAGCAGGAGACGGGCACAGCCGCACTCATCGACTCGCCCAGCCCGAAATCCGAACGATCGACCCGGCCCTTCACACCGCCCACGAGAACCCTTACCGGCCACCCCGCCGACCAGCCGCCGCAAAATACCGCTTTGATCAGCAGGGTCCTAGTGAGGAAGCCCTCGATCGTCGCGAATGTGGTGCCGGGTAACGCCTCAGCGATGGGCGAGATCAGCGTCGCTCTTGCCCTGGTTCAATGGTCGGTGTCGCAAGCGGCAAGCCGAGCCTCTGTTGCCGAAGGCGGTCGTCACGATGCGAGATACGTCCGAAGCGCGGCGCGAATGATCTCGCTGCTGGTGGCGTGGTCCTTGATCGCCCGAACACGCAGCGAGTCGTGAAGGTCTGAATCGAGCCGGACAGGGACGAGGCGAGATGGGTTTGGCCCGAGCGCTGGTCGGCCTCGGCGTCGGATTGCCTCTACGTCGAAGTCCTGGACGGCGACCTCATTCGCGATCGCATCGATCTCCTCGTCCGTCAGGACCCGTCCGGTCGCGGTGATGTTTGGTGGTGTCTTGGTCATGGTCACTCCGTTGGGTCGGGGAGCAGGGAGTAGAAGGTCGGTCGCAGCGGCATTGCGTGAATGACAAGAAGTCGTCGTCGGCGAGTACGAGGACGATGAGTTCGAGCAGGTTGCCCGGATTGGTCAGGTCCGATGATCAAGATCTTCGGCGGTTCGGAGTCGGGATCGAGGCCGGCGATCGCGATGCTGTTCTCGAACGAATGCGTCGTCCGTGCCGAGGTCACGCCGTGCTTGGACGCGGATCGGTGGAGACGCACAGGGTTTAATGTATTACAATATTCACCGTTCCAGACGCCCATGACCGGAATATCGGCTGTTGAGGATGGTGTCGGTGTCCCGGCGAGCCTGCCAGAGCGGCTCTCTGGTTTGCATGCGCGACGTCGGCGCCCTCGGTGAAGCGCATCGAGTGGGAACCCTTCGCCGCGCAATGCCGAATCTCGGTGGCGGCCGGGTGCGCATCCCGCATCGGCTCGATTGTGAGATCAGCCTGGCATAGCTGGTGCCGTCGCACCGGGTGCGCCGCGGCTGGCGATGCTCTATCTATCTGCTGGGCATCGCAGCTCCGGCCCGTATATGGGTTGTCAGACTTGCGAGAGTTCGCAGATCACCGACGTAGGGTCAATCTCAACAATTTTTCCGATGGTCGGGTCGATACGCCACGCCTGCATTGGGCGGACCGTACCCCTGCCGTCTTTAGCTAACGCGAGTACATTGAAGTCAGGTTTCCCATCGACTAGACAGTCCCAGCTCACGAGCTGCTGATCAGTTGCGAGTAAAATCTCGATGGCGTCAACGACGAAAGCGGGCCGTCCGATCCCAGGTCCGGGAGATGTGCCACCAACCTCCGGTCGGATGAGCATCACTGCGAGCGAGGTGGCCGTCTTTGATCGGTCCGCGAGGTTTATCATTGAAACCCCGTAATTTATGGGCGTGTTGTCGGCCCCCATGACGGCCCCGCCACCGCGGAGATATGAGCCGGGGGGTAGTGCGATGTTGCCGATGAAGTGTTCTTTGGCGTTTTGGTCAAGCTGGATGATTTGGCCGATGAATTGTGGGGCGAGGTCTCCGGGTTGTAGTGGTACCGGGTTTTTGGGTGGCTGCAGGGTCGCTACGGGTAAGGCGATGGTTGTTGTTGTGGGGTCGAACACTGGTTGGGGCAACGTGTTTCCTGGCAGGTCAGGTTTTTCTGTGACGGGCGACGTGTCGACCGGTTTCGCGTCTGTGGTTGGCGAATCTTGCCCTGTTGGTGAGTCGACCTCATAGGGTGCCGTACCACATCCGGCAAGCATGACAGCGACCGCGGCAGCCACAAGAGCGGTCACCCGCCGGGGGTTTGGTGTTGTTCGCATCTGGTTCTCCTTTGATCGAGGTTGTCTCAGGCCACCCATATGTAGTCGTCGTAGGCGTCGGTATCCCAGTCTGCGGGGATGGCGAAATCATTTGACGTGGCCGCCATCTGATGCATGACGCCAGCGGTGCTCAGCGCATTCGTCATCCACCATTGCACTGCGCCATCCCTGGCCACAACAGCCCGCGAACAGTTACTCGCGTTCCAAGTGCCGCTGTTCCACGGCGAACTCGTACCCCTTTCCTGGGCGTTGGGGTACGTGTAACCCCAGACGAACGGTGTGTAGCTTGGCCAGGTGCCAAAGCCGTTGGTGAGAAACCACCACAGCTGACCGTCGCCCGGCGGTGCGACACCGGTGTTGCTTCCTCTGAGGAGGCCTGGGGTGTCTCCTCCGGAGCAGTCCCAGTTCCCAGCCACGGGTTGATCGGAGGCCTGCCCGGACAAGAACGGGTTGACGGTTTGTAGATGCCATTGCAGTTGGATGCCGACACGGCGAACGATACCGACGTTGTCGCCGTTGACGCCGTCCCAGTTACCAGGGATCGGAGTGTCACCCGCTGCTCCCCAGATGACGGTCTGACTCAGCGTCAACGTTGACCAGTTGGGTGCGGTAGTCAGCTTTGTGTTGCTGAGGAGCCACTCAAGGTTCGCGGTTGCCCGGTTGTAGCGCACTACGCCTGGTGTGTCCTTGCCGTCGCCGTTCCAGTCGCCCATGACCGGAATATCACCGGCCTGCCCGTAAGCGAATAGCTTCGTCGTGCCACCTGGGTAGTTGTCCCGCGCAAACCACAACCCGTTGAACCCGATTGGTGATTGAGCAGTGAAATACCCGGACGGCGGGTTCGGCACCGTAGCGATGGGTATTCCGGTCATTTCGGCGTTCACGTTCATATATTTCGGGTTCAAATTGTTGTTGATCAACTCGAAATGAACATGCGGTGTACACGTCGTGTGACCGGTGATCCCCATGTAGCCAATCAACTGACCAGTAGCCACATACTCGCCAATACCATCGAGGTTCTGGCCATGCACCACATAACTGTCGAGATGCGCATACCTCGTTTCGTAACCGTTTCCATGTGCAATATATACGACCTTGCCGTAGCCGGTTGATGTTAGGCAATTCGTTCCCTCCGACTGATCCTCCGTCCGCACTACGTACCCGGCGTAGGACGCGTAAACGGGTGTCCCAATGTTTTGAGCTGCGCGTAGATCGTAGCCGTCATGGGCACCACCGACCTTGGAAACCATGTACCCATTAATAGGATAGGTGAAGCCGAAATACAGATCAGCCACCGTCGCAGACGCAGAAACCGGCTCAACTGACGCTTTCGTGGGTGGGTGAGCCGGGGTTGGTGGGTGCACGCCGTGGTCACCGTACGTTTCTGGCTGTTCTACGGTCAGATTCGAAGGGTGGGTCCGCGGCGTGCGGTTCAAGAAGGTACTCGTTGCGGCGCTGGGGTTGTGCCGCGCCACGGTGATCATGGGCTGGGCGCTCGTCGAGATTGACGGTCGGCGACCGCTGGTCGAGGTGCAGGTTCGGGCCAAGGTCCGCCGCCGGGGCCGATGCGGACGGTGCGGGGCCGAGGCGTCGTTCTATGACCAGGGCGGTGGCCAGCGCCGGTGGCGGCATGTGGATGTCGGTTACGCGACGTGCGAACTGATCGGCACGGCCCGTCGAGTGAAATGCCCGGAGCATGGCCCCACCGTGGCGGCGGTGTCGTGGGCACGGCACGACTCGGCGTTCACCCGGGCGTTCGAGGACTTGGTCGTGCACGACGCCGTCGTCGGCAACAAACAGGCGGCTGCGGACCGGTATGGGATCTCGTGGCGGGCGGTCAACGGCATGTGCGTCCGGGTCGCCGAAGAAGCGCTCGGCCGGGTCGACATGTTGCACGGCCTCGTCGCGATCGCCATCGACGAGGTCAAGTACAAGCGCGGCCACAAGTACTTGACGATCGTGTGCGATCACTTCACCGGTCGGGTGATCTGGGCCGCGGAAGGCCGCACCAAAGCCGTGGTGGCCAGCTTCTTCGACGCGCTCGGCCCCGAACGCTCAGCCCAGTTGGGGTTCGTGACCTGCGACGGAGCCGAATGGATCCGCACCGTCGTCACCGCCCGCGCCCCGCAAGCGGTGATCTGCCTCGACACGTTCCACGTGATCTCGTGGGCCACCGACGCCGTCGATCAGGTGCGCCGGGAGGAATGGAACCGGCTCCGCCAGGCCGGCGGGCCGCGCTGCGAAGACGGTGAAGGGTCTGCGGTGGGTGCTGCTGCGCAATTGGGAGAACCTCGGCCGCGCCGACAAAGCCGTGTTGCGGGAACTCGCCCGAGCGAACGGGCGCATGTTCCGAGCGTGGCAACTGAAAGAAGAACTTCGTGAGCTGTTCAGCCTGCCGCTCACCGCAGCCCGCCGCGCGCTGGATGACTGGCTGCACTACGCCTCACGATCGCAGCTCCCCGCGTTCGTCAAGCTCGCTCGCTCTATCCGCCACTACCGGGCATCGATCGAGAACACGATCGAGTGGCGCTTGACGAACGGGCTCGCCGAGTCCGTCAACGCTGGAATCGGCCGTCTCCGCGCCAACGCCCGCGGGTTCCACGACCCCAAAGCCTTCATCACCATGATCCTCCTCGACCGCGGCGGCCACACCCCCAACCTCCCCTGGGCCCGGGCATGACCCACGAGAGCGTCAGTTGTCCCCAGAAACCCCAGTCGGATGACCGATTAAACCCGATGCGGAAACAGCTAGAACCATCAAAACGAGGGCTTTACGGATTACAGCCATCATCCCCACCTTCTACTTGCCTGCCTTTTCCTGATCATAAACCCTGTTTCTTTTTTGTCAAGGCAGCGGTAAGTAAGCACTCAGGTGGTGGGTAGCCAGGGTGTGGTGGTGTAGATGCGGGCGAGGTTGGTGAGTGTGTTTTGGGCTTGTTTTTGGCCGGTTTGGATGTAGGAGCGAATGGTGCAGAAGGCGTCGGCGTTGATCGGGTTGGCGAATCGGCCGGCGATCTTGTCGTGGAGCTTGCACATTCGTAGGTAAGCACTCAGGTGGTGGGTAGCCAGGGTGTGGTGGTGTAGATGCGGGCGAGGTTGGTGAGTGTGTTTTGGGCTTGTTTTCGGCCGGTTTGGATGTAGGAGCGAATGGTGCAGAAGGCGTCGGCGTTGATCGGGTTGGCGAATCGGCCGGCGATCTTGTCGTGGAGCTTGCACATTCGTAGCGAGCGTTCGGCGTCATTGTTGGTTGCTGGTATGCGGGTGTCATCGAGCAGTCGCAGGATCTGGTCGGCTTGGTCATGGAACCTGCTCGCAAGGTTCCAGGCGGTGCGGTCTTTGGGGTGCCAGCCATCGTTTTTGCGGAGCCAGGGTGGTGGGCCGGGCGGGATCGTCTCGAACGCAAGGGTGAGGACTTGTTGGTAGCGGCCTCTCAACACGCCGGCGATGTCCCGCTCGACGTCAGCCTGGCCGACGGCGAGCGCGGCACGGGTGGCGGCTTGGATGTCCCACAGGACTCGACGCATCTGATCGCACCACGGTTTGTGTTTGTGCCAGGCACCGACATCAACGAGGTGACGATCAAGGTGGGCGTGGCATTGCGCGTGGGCGGCATCGGCGAGTTCTTTGCTGTCGTAGACGTGGTAGCCGTCGTGCATGATCACCCCGTTGTAGCCAGGCAGCACACCGATCGCCAGGACTGCTTCAAGTCCTCGACTGGCGTGATGTGCCAACAAGGTGAGGGTGTCGGTAGAGATCGTGTGCACGGACCCGGTGCCGGTCCCGACGCGGATCGGGGTCTCATCCGCGCAGACCACTGCAACCTGTTTGAGCAGCACAACCAGTTCCTGAGTGAATGGTGCCAGACGCTGAGCGGCATCGACAGGCCATCCCCCCGTGTCAGGGTGATGTGAGACCACTGGTGTTGTTATAAGGACCGGGGGGCAGAACAGGATTGGTTGTGATGACGTTGCCTTCAGATGATGGTGAGCAAGTTATGTTGAGGCCGGGTATCCGGCGTCATAGCAAGGAGTTCAAGGAACGGGTCGTGGCCGAGTATGACCTGTTGCCGAAGCAGAACGGTGAGCGTGGTTCGTTCTTGCGTGCCCACAGCTTGGGTCGGCATCAGATCTCGGTGTGGCGTTCGCAGCAGGCCGGCCAGATGGCTGATCGGGCGGCGGGTAAGACTGGTCGGGTGAGTGCTTCTCGCCGTCCGAAACGAACAGCGGACCAGATCGAGATTGAACGGCTGGTGAAGCAGAACGCCAGGCTGCAAGCCGAGCTGGCGCGTACGAGGTTGACGTTGGAGATCACGGGAAAAGCACACGCGCTCTTGGAGATGTTCTCGGAGAGCGCGGCGGGCGAGTCAGAGCACAAGCGATCCTGATGGCCCTGTTCACAGAGCTTGCTGTTGTGGTCGGTGTGCGTCGCGCCTCAACCATTTCTGGTGTGTCCCGCTCCGCGCATTACCGCAAGCTGCGCCCACAGCAGTTCGGGCCGCGGCGTCCACGCTCGAGCCCGGTCAACGCCTTGTCGTCGGAACAGACGGCCGAGGTGTTGGCGGTGTTGCGGTCAACAGAGTTTTGCGAATCGGCCCCGGCTCAGGTATGGGCACGACTATTGGATCGGGGCGTGTATCTGTGCTCGATCGCCACGATGTACCGCATTCTGAGGGTCGTTGGCGAGGTTGGCGACCGGCGTCGCCAGCGCACCCATCCGGCAGCCAAGAAACCTGAGTTGTGCGCCCGACGACCGCTCGAGGTGTGGTCGTGGGACATCACCAAACTCCGTACGAACACCCGCGGGAAATATTTCGAGTTGTATGTGATCATCGATATCTACTCCAGGTTCGTGGTCGGCTGGACCGTGGCCGAACACGAGTCCGGCCGACACGCGAAGAACTTCATCGCTCGCACCTACCGCACCCATGGCGTCAAGCCGGGCGAGTTGACATTGCATTCCGATCGTGGCGCGTCGATGACATCCAAAACCGTCGCGGAGCTCCTCGTGGACCTCGGTGTGGACCGGTCACTCAACCGGCCTCACACCTCGAATGACAATCCGTACTCCGAAGCCGCGTTCAAAACGTTGAAGTACTGCCCGGCGTTCCCCGACCGTTTCGACAGCATCCATCACGCCCGCCGGTTCTGCACCAAGTTCTTCGAGTACTACAACCATCAGCACTACCATTCCGGCATCGCCTTGCTCACTCCAGCAACCGTTCACCACGGCCGTGTCCGCAACGTTCAAGCCGCCCGAGCCCGCGTCCTCAACAACGCCTACACGACGCATCCCGAACGATTCTCACGCCGACCCCGACCCCTACGACTGCCCACCCGGGCATGGATCAACGACCCCTCCCGGGAAGCCAAAATCAAAACCAGCTAAAAGATCCCACTGGTCCCAAATCCCTTGACAATTACCGCATGCCGCCAACGATCCCTCAGACACTGGCGCGCCGAACAGCACGTCCATTGCTTCATGGGCTCGTTCGAGCGGGATGTGTTGGCAGATCATCAGATACACCGCGACTGCTTTGACCCGCGGTCCCCAACACACCGCAGCGGTTGCGTGCGGCGGGAAACTGGCCGTGGTGATCTGCCCGCATCGGCAGCGTCGCTGCTCGACGACATGATCTGTGACGATCAGGCGGGGTTCGGGAATATCGAGCACCTGACGGCATTGCTCGCCGACCACCGGTGCATCGCCAAGATCAGCCGAACAACCCCGACAACACTGGGGTTGGTAGCGAACGGTGCTGTCAGCGCAACGGCGCGGCAATGTCGAACCAGGCGCCCCGGGCTGCTTGCCCGGTGCACGCGTCACACCACCAGCATCGGCGAGGGCCTGCTTGCGGGCCTCACGTTCGGCCGCGCGTCGTTGGCGACGATCACGCCCATCTCGCGACGGCGGCAACGACGAATTCCCAGAATCCTTCGACTCGAGCCGGGCTTCCAACTCGACGATCCGCGCCAGCAACGTCTCGACCCTGGCCATCAACTCGACATTCGTCGCGGTCAACTCGACGTTCAACGCCTCCAACGCAGCGACTCGGGCCTCCAGCAACACAGCCCAACGATACCACTCCCCACCGCGAACAATCACGGCATTCACACACTTACCCGCGAAACACCCGACCACCTGAGTGCTTACATTCGTAGCGAGCGTTCGGCGTCATTGTTGGTTGCTGGTATGCGGGTGTCATCGAGCAGTCTGAATGACGAGAAGTTCGTCGTCAGCGAGTACGAGGGCGATGAGTTCGAGCAGATTTGCCAGATTGATCAGGCCCGATGATCAGGATCTTCGTTGGTTCGGAGTCGGGGTCGAGGTCGGCAATGGCGATGCTGTTCTCGAACGCATGTGTCGAACATGCCGAGATCACGCCGTGAATGGATGCCGACCAAGACCGTCGTTCGGTGGACGGAGTACCTGCTCGCCAGTCGCTCGATCGTGCGGCCAGCGAAGCGATCTCCTGCCAGTCCGCAAACCTCTTGGCGGGCTTGGACGCAGAGACGTTACCGAAGTCGCAATCCTCCAACTGTGCGTCTGATGCGCCCTGGAGATGTACACTTCGGCGATGGACGTTGCAGTCACCGAACTGAGGGCGCACCTCGGCCAATGGATCGATGCCGCACGTGATGGCGCCGATATTGTCATCACCGATCGGGGGACACCGGTCGCCCGAATCGTCGCCCTCGAATCCACGTCGATTCTCGATCGCCTCACCGAACAAGGCGTGATCAGTCGGCCAACTTCCTCGACGCGGCCAGGCGCTGGTGGTCGACGACGTCCGTCGCCGAAGCGTCCGGTCGCCGACATTGTCGAGGCGCAGCGTCGCTGATCGTGGCACTCGTCTATTTCGATTCCAGCGCTCTCGTCAAACTCGTGCTCGATGAGAGCGGGTCGGAGATCGCCGCCGCGCTCTGGAACGGATGCGATGCTGCGCTGTCGAGTCGACTGGCCTACCCCGAGGTGTGTGCAGCCCTCGCCGCAGCCGGTCGTAACCACGACTTGACCAAAGCAGAGGCGGCCGCTGCTGGCGCTGAATGGGAAACGTTCTGGGCGTCGATGCGCCACGTCGAATTGTCGGCCGAGGTCGAGCGAGGTGCGGGCGAACTGGCGGTGCTTCATGGCCTTCGTGGCGCGGATGCCGTGCACCTCGCGAGCCGCGCTGGTACTGGGTTCGACGAATCTCACGGTGGCGGTGTGGGACCGTCGCCTTCACGCTGGCGTCGTCGCCGCTGGCCTCGCCGTTGCCCCAGCCGCCATCGGCTGAACCCCTCGACTCGTCGTATTCAGGCAGCGGCTCCTGCGCTCGCCTCAAAAGTCGGCCGGACGCAGTCCAGCACGGTCCCGACTGCCCTCGAGAGACGGCGGCCTCATGGCAACTGGTGAAGGACCACCGGCAACACAGCGGACGCGCCGGCGTCGCGCAGCAATCCGGCGGCGACGGTCATCGTCCAGCCGGAGCGGTAGGTGTCGTCGACCAGAAACACGGCCCCGTTGGGGATCGGCACCGTTGGATCGAGCGACAACCCACCAAACAGTGCGCTGACCCGTGCCGCCGAGGCCGCGTCGGCGGGAGGCCGGGGCCCGTGACATTTCAACGCGTCGATCACCGCCAGGTTGCCAACCCCGCCAAGGTGCTCGGCGATCGCCCGAACCAGCTGCGGGCGCGTCCGCGAGGGCATCGGCACAATCGCCACCGGACGTTGTGCCCACTGCGTGCGCCAATGACGCAACATGTCGACCAACCCGTCGGCCAGCTCGCCCGGCAGCGCACCATCACGGCCGGCCAGGCGCGACAGCGCATCGGTCCAACCGGGATCGTCAGCAAAGGCCAGCGCCCGCCCCGGGTCGCAGCCGACAATCCGACCCTTGCGTCCGGCGATCCCGCTCGGCCACAGCTTGCGCGGCTCCAAGACCACCGACTCGCCTCGGGCAAAGGTCTTGGCCCGCTGCACCAACTCACTCGCCGGTGTCGCTCCAGGATCGGGCAGCACACCGGTGCACACCGAGCAGCGCCCGCACGGACTCGGCTCAGGATCATCGAGAGCCAGTTGCAGAAAGCGCATCAGGCACCCCGCCCCAGCGGCATAGCTGCGCATCAACTCGGCCTCGCCGCGGCGCATCGTCCGCAACGCCGACCACTTCTCCTCATCGTGCACATAGGTCTTGCCCGTCGCGCTCCATTGCTGCCCGCTACGCACGACGACCTCCTCGGCTGCCAGCAACTTCAGCAACCCCTCCAGCCGCCCGCGACGCAACCCCGTCACCTGCTCGATCGTCGCCTGGCTGGCACCGACCGCTCGGCCATCATCATCAACAGCTGCGAGCGCCGCCAGCACCTTGGCAACGTGATCGGGATTGGGAATCGTCGCCGTGGCGAAGTACTCCCAGATCGGCTCATCGGCGGGGGAGGGCAACAACACCGCCAGCGCATCATCGAGCGCCCTGCCAGCCCGCCCAACCTGTTGGTAGTAGGCCACCGGCGACGCAGGCGAACCGACATGAATACAAAAGGCCAGGTCAGGCTTATCGTAACCCATGCCGAGCGCCGAGGTGGCGACCACCGCCTTCAAGCGGTTGTCACGCAACTCGTTCTCCACCCGCAAGCGTTCCTCGGTGTCGAGGCGCCCGGAGTAGGCGGCGACGCTCAACCCCAAAGAACTCAAGAAACCGGCCAGGCGATCGGCTTCGGCGACGGTCAACACGTAGACGATTCCCGAACCATCGAGACGGGTGAGCGCATCGGCGACCCACGCCCAACGCTGCAACGAGTCGAGCCCCGGCACCACTGCGAGACGCAGCGACGTGCGCGCCAAACTGCCGCGAAAGGTCGCGCGTCCCGTCGCCCAGTTGTGAGGCGACGTCGGCGGTCACACGGGCATTCGCCGTCGCCGTGGTGGCCAACACGGGCGTGTCGGCGCTCAAGGTCAGCAGGTGTCGGGCGAGGCGTAGATAGTCGGGGCGAAAGTCGAATCCCCAATCGGAGATGCAGTGGGCCTCATCGATCACCACCATCCCTGTGCGGGCCAACAGGTCGGGGAGGCGGGCGGCGAAGCGAGAGTTACCGAGGCGTTCCGGCGAGACGAGCAGCACATCGAGGCGGTCGTTAGCGATCGCCGCCAAGGCGTCATCCCAGGCCTCGATGTTGGTCGAGTTGATCGTTGCGGCGCGTAATCCGGCCCGTTCGGCGGCCGTCACCTGATCACGCATCAACGCCAGCAACGGCGAAACCACCAGGGTGAACCCGCCGCCAGCGGCGCGCAACGCCGAGGTCGCTGCCCAATACACCGCCGACTTGCCCCACCCGGTGGCCTGCACGACCAACACCCGGGAGCGATCGCTGACCAGCGCCCGCACCGCCTCACGTTGGTCATCGCGGGCCCGAGCCTGGGGACCGGCCAGCGCATGGAGCACCCGGTCGAGGTGCTCGTCGGCAAAGGCAGGATCGGTCGGGGTCACCTCGGGAATCTACCGGGGCACCGGTCGCCACCATTAGCCTCGCGGCAATGAGTCCCGCAGCAACCACCGCACTCGACCCGGCGGCTCTCGGTTCGTCGACGGACGTGCACCAACTATCTGCTGGCGCGCAAACCGATCGGCTGAACGGCGACGGAATCCGTCAACACAGCGCGTAATCTTGGCGACTGTGACCAGAGCATGCGACCGGAGCCGACCTTGAGCCGCGGCCCGCTCGACGGCATCACCGTCGTCAGCATGGAACAAGCGGTGGCCGCTCCCTACGCAACCCGCCAACTCGCCGACCTCGGCGCCCGCGTGATCAAGATCGAACGCCCCGGCACCGGCGACTTCACCCGCGACTACGACCAGAGCGTCCACGGCCAGTCGAGCTATTTCGTGTGGCTCAATCGCTCCAAGGAGTCATTGGTGCTCGACGCCAAAACCGAACGCGGCAGCGACATCGTCCACCGCCTACTAGCCACCGCCGACGTCTTCGTGCAGAACCTCGGCCCGGGCGCAACAGCTCGCCTCGGCCTCGATGCCGCTACTCTGCAACCGCTCTACCCGCGCCTCATCGTCTGCGACATGTCCGGCTACGGCAGTACCGGCCCGTGGGCCGATCGCAAGGCCTACGACCTGCTGGTGCAATGCGAGGCCGGCCTGGTTTCGCTGACCGGCACACCCGACACACCCTCGCGGGCGGGGATCTCCATCGCCGACATCGCTGCGGGCATGTACGCCTACTCCGGCATCCTGACCGCCCTCTATCAGCGGGCCACCAGCGGCGTGGTCAGCGGCGTGCGCGTCGCCTTGTTCGAAGCACTCGCCGAATGGATGGGCTCGCCCGCCTATTACACCCGCTATGGCGGCACACAGCCCCCACGGGTCGGCGCCGAACACGCCACGATCGCGCCCTATGGGCCGTACGAAACCGGCGACGGTTCGACGGTGCTGCTCAGTGTGCAAAACGAGCGTGAATGGGTGTCGTTCTGTGAGGTCGTGCTCGGTGACGTAGCGGTGGCCAGCGACGATCGTTTCGCCACCGGCTCGCTGCGGGTCACCAATCGCGGTGAACTCAACGCCTTGATCAATCAGCGGATGGGCCGCTTGACCATCGACCAAGCGGTCGCCTTGCTCGACGAGGCACGCATCGCCAACGCCCAGTTGCGCACCGTCGCCGAATTCCTCGATCATCCTTCGCTGCGCGCTCGCGAGCGTTGGCGCACGGTCGACACCCCCGGCGGACAGATCGATGCCCTCATCCCGCCGGTCGACCTCGATGGTGTGCACGCGAACATGGGCGCCGTGCCAGCCCTCGGCGAGCACACCGCCCGCATCCTTGCCGAACTCGGCATCGACGACCCCACATCTAAGGTCATGAGCTGATGCCTGCGTTGAGCGATATCGAACAGTTGATTGTCGACACGGTGCGCGACTTCGTCGATCGCGATGTCCGCCCGCTGGTGCGTGACATGGAACACGCCAACGAATACCCGGAGCAGATGATCGAGCAGATGAAGCAGCTCGGCATCTTCGGCCTGGCGATCCCTGCCGAGCACGGCGGCAATGCGGTGACGATGCCCTGCTACGTGCGCATCACCGAGGAACTGGCCAGGGGCTGGATGAGCCTCGCCGGGGCAATGGGCGGCCACACGGTGGTCGCCAAGCTGTTGCTCAGCTTCGGCACCCCCGAACAACAAGCGCATGTATCTGCCGCGCATGGCCACCGGCGAGGTGCGGGCAACGATGGCGCTTGACCGAACCGGGTGGCGGCTCCGACCTGCAGGCAATGCGCACCGTTGCCGCGCTCGACGGCGACGAATTCGTGGTCAACGGATCGAAGACGTGGATCACCAACGCTCGCCGCTCGCGGGCTGATCGCGCTGCTGTGCAAGACCGACCCGGCGGCGCAGCCGAAACACCGCGGCATCAGCATCCTGCTGGTCGAGCACGGGCCCGGTCTGACCGTCTCCCGGGATCTGCCCAAGCTCGGTTACAAGGGCGTGGAGAGCTGCGAACTGATCTTCGAGGACTTCCGCACCCCGGCATCGTCGCTGCTCGGCGGCACACCCGGTGCAGGGTTTCGCGCAGATGATGAAGGGTCTGGAGACCGGCCGCATCCAGGTGGCCTCCCGCGCCCTCGGCGTCGCCCAGGCCGCGCTTCGACGACGCGCTGCGCTACGCGCAGGATCGGGAGTCGTTCGGCAAGCCGATCTGGAAGCACCAAGTCGATCGGCAACTACCTGGCCAACATGGCCACCAAGCTCACCGCCGCCCGCCAGCTCACCCTGTACGCCGCCGAACGCTACGACTCCGGCGAGCGCTGCGACATGGAAGCCGGCATGGCCAAGCTGTTCGCCTCGGAGACGGCGATGGAGGTCGCTCTCGACGCCATCCGCATCCACGGCGGCTACGGCTACTCCACCGAGTTCGACGTCGAGCGCTACTTCCGCGACGCACCGCTGATGATCGTCGGCGAGGGCACCAACGAGATCCAACGCAACGTCATCGCCCAGCAACTCGTCGATCGCGGCGGTCTGCCGCGCTAATCAACCTGCGTTACTCGCCCTTAACCGCCATGCCGGTGAGCACGACGGCGTTCGATTCGGCGGCGGCCAGGCGAAGCGGCAGCGCGGCCTGGTAGGTGGAAGAGTCGTACCACTCGTGAGCCTTCTCCACCGACTCGAATTCGAGCATCACCGTGCGGTCGCCGTGCCATGAACCTTCGACCACTTCGGTGGGGGCGCCGAAACTGAGCACCTTCGCGCCGAACTCGATCATCGACGGAAACGCTGCGGCGCCATAGGCCTTCATGCCCTCGGCGTCGTGGATGGCTTCGGTGACGATGACATATCCCTTGGGCATTGTTGTTCCTCGCATCTCGTGGTTTCGCGGGCGACGCTACTTGCACTCAAGCCGGTTGTGATTACTCGGACGGCTACCGGCCGTCGCCGACGCGTGAGGCTTCCAACAGCTCATAGAGCCGTTCGACCGCTGCGTCCCATTCGGCCTCGGTCGGGGCGTCGTCGTGCAGGGCCGCGGCCTCGGTCACCGCCGGACGAATCTGCGCGGTCCAGGTTTCGAGCTGCTCAGCGATGCGCTCCTCGGAGAACGGCCCGGCAAGCAAGGCAGCACGAATGCGGTCGTAGTCTTCGTCGAGGGTGCCGAGCGCGGCGATGATCGGATCGCAGCCGGCAGATCGTTGCGGCAGGCTGACGCTGCCGTAGGGGAACGCCTGGCAGTCGTTGCTGACGTCGCCGAAGGCGTCGGCGACGGTGATGAAACTGGCCACCCCGCCGCCCGGGAGCAGTGCATCGAAGGCATTGTCGAGATCCCAGGGAATCAACGTCAGCTTCTGATTGGTCGGATCCTCATACCAATAGAAGTTGTGCGGTTTACACGGGCCGGCCATGCAGTACCAGTGCAACGGGCCGTCATCGTGAGCGATCGCCCGGTCGACGACAAAGGTGGTCAACAACGTCTCCACGTCCGTCCAGCGCTCGACGACTTCGACGCGACTCTGTGGGGAGGCATCGGCCAACTCGGCGGCGAAGGCGCGCACGATGTCGGCGTTCGGCCCGTCTTTCTCGTTGGTCTCCAACCCGGCGACGAACGTCTCCGCGGATTGCGGCCGCCCCTGATCATCGAAGGGCCACACCTCCTTGTAGATGTTGCCGGTGCCGTCGTCGAAGTTGGCCCGCGCCCAGCGGCCGTCGATTTCCTCGGTCAGGGCGAAGACGCCGAGATACTCGCCGTTGATCACCACTCGGGCGTGCGTCGAGCGCGGCGCGGGCACGCCCATCTCACGAAAGAGCCAATACCCGAGTCGTTCGTGCAGCAACGAGGCATCAAGGTTGAGCGCATGGAGTTGCACGCGACGCACGCCGTAGAACTCGGCGTTCGGGTCGTCCCAGTTGATCTTCAGTTTCAGCGACAACTTGGTGCAGGTCTTTTCGCCGGAGGCGATGAACGGGTTCGGTCCCGAGGTGCAACCGATGAACGCTCCCACGGAGCCCTTGTAGCGGACCCCGATCGGCTCGATCGTTTCCCCGTCGAAGGTCAAACTGCCTTCGACGTATTTCTCGGCGGCCGGGTCGCTCTCGATCTCGTCCAGCGCGCCGTCGCTGAGATTGATCTCGAAGGTGTGCATCTGCTCTTGATCGAACAGGTACTGATCATCGCCGGAGAGGTACCTGGGCTCGCTCGGGGCCGTGGGTGGGGGAGCGGAGGTGGTTGTCGCCGCAGTTGACGCAACGGTGCTCGACGATGGCACCGACGATGCAGCGGGGGTGGTCGCCACAGTGGATACATCGCTGTCGTTGGCGCAGGCCGCCACAGCCAAGGCGGTCAACACCGCCATCAACTTTCGTGCCACATTTCCCCCCATGACGCCCGCAGTGGACGTGAGTACTGTAACGGCAACGGCCCATCCCGGTCGTCTGGTTGAGGAGGACGAGATGCCTCAGAACTATCACCTCGGGCAACGGGAACTGCAG
Organism: uncultured Acidimicrobiaceae bacterium; assembly: GCA_963732585.1. GTDB lineage: Bacteria > Actinomycetota > Acidimicrobiia > Acidimicrobiales > Ilumatobacteraceae > WLMZ01. Next base: position 275,231 of record CAVSZY010000003.1, read on the forward strand.
GATCGATTCGACACCCGCCGTCTCGCCGACCTCGCCAAGGCGGTGTTTGCCAATTGTCGCCGCTACGTCCATCACTTCGAATTGGTCGAACGGTCGCCATTCGTGCCGGTCGCCGACGTAGAGCCGCCAGTTCCGCATTGGAAGCGCGACCTATGGTTCGACGGCACGTTGGCGCACGATGACCCAGCGCTCGACCCGTCGCAGCCGAGCGCGCAGGCCCTACCGCAGTTCTGACAGCCGGCTCGCCACAATCGCACCAACAACGTTAATCATGCTAATCGAGACGCGAATTAGGTAGATTAGCTGATTATGAGGAGCTTTCAATGGGCGAGCACCCTGGATCCGGTGCCGGGAGACGTCGTCAAGCTTTTGGCGCGCATCGACCGGGCTGCCGGAGCGGAAGGCCACCATCGGGATCAGTTGCCGCAGCTCATGACCGGACTTGCCCAGAGCGCTCGCATCGAATCGATCACCGCATCGAGCGCAATCGAAGGCATCTTCGTCGAATCCGTTCGGCTGCCCGGGTTGGCAAGCGGCTCGACGACCCGCTTTCGGAATCGCTCAGAGGCTGAATTCGCCGGATACCGGGCAGCGCTCGACTATCTCTACGCCAGCGACGGCGAACCGTTGTCGCCTGGCCTCATCGTGCATCTACATCGCTTGCTGCTGTCGCTTGTCGATGGTGCTGGCGGTCGCCTGAAGCTGCACGACAACGTGGTAGTCGAAGTCGGCGACGATGGGAAACGTCGCATCCGATTCACGCCAGTCAGCGCTTTGGAGACGCCGCAGTACCTGGCCGAACTCGTCGAACGCACCAACCTCGCGCTTGTCGAGTCACAGGTGCATCCCTTGATCGTCGTCGCCGCGTTCACACTCGATCTGTCCTGCATCCATCCCTTCGCCGATGGCAACGGCCGCGTCGCCCGGCTGGCGACGGCACATGTTCTTGGCCACGTCGGATATTCCGTCGGTCGCTACATCAGCATTGAACAGCTCATCTTGGAACGCAAGGACGCCTATGACGCGGCGCTTGGTTCATCGACGGATCATTGGTTCGCCGACGGACGGCACACGTTGTGGCCATGGGCGAGATTTCTATTCGAACGCTTGGGCGCGGCCTACGACCGATTCGAAGCACGTGTTGCTGCCGAGTCCAGCCCCGGGAACAAGCAGGCCCGAGTCAGGGACTACGTGCTGTTCCAGGGCCCCGATCAGTTCCGCATCAGCGACATGCGCAGCGCGCTTGTCGGCATCAGCGACCAAACGATCCGCCTCGTCCTGGCCGAACTCAAGGCAGCCGGTCTCGTTATCAACGATGGCACTGGCCGTGCTGCAACCTGGACGCGCTCCTAGTTCTTGTGCAGGACAGAGTTCAGGCCTTGCCACTTGACGTTGTTACGGGTCACGGCTTCGACGGCTCCTGTTTGACTGTTGCGTCGATAGAGCAGGCCGCTAGCGCCGCTGAGGGCTCGGGCCTTGACCACCTCGCCGTCAGGGAGTTTCACCAAGGTGCCGGCGGTGACGTACAGGCCGGCTTCGACCACGCAGTCGTCGCCGAGGCTGATGCCGATACCGGCCTGGGCGCCGAGCAGGCAGCGCTCACCGATCGAGACCACTTCCTTGCCGCCGCCGGAGAGCGTGCCCATGATGCTCGCCCCACCACCGATGTCGCTGCCGTCGCCGACGACAACGCCAGCGGAGATGCGGCCCTCGACCATCGACACGCCGAGCGTGCCCGCGTTGAAGTTGCAGTAGCCCTCATGCATCACGGTGGTGCCTTCGGCCAGGTAGGCACCGAGGCGCACCCGGCTGGCATCCGCGATGCGCACACCGCTGGGTACGACGTAGTCGGTCATCCTGGGGAACTTGTCGACGCCGTTGACGACGAGCAGGTGGCCGACGACGCGGGCGCGCAGGCGGACATCTTCCAAGCTGGCGATAGCGACCGGGCCGAGGCTGGTCCAGGCGACGTTGGTCAACAACCCGAACACCCCGTCGAGGTTGAGCGAACGCGGCTTCATCAAGCGCGACGACAACAGGTGCAGGCGCAGATAGACGTCGGAGGCGCTGGTTGCGGCCTCGTCCGTGTCGATCTGCAACGTGACCCCATGGGTGTCGACGGCGCGGACCGTGTCGTGGCGATACAAACTCGACAACGTGTCGTCGCCAACCGGCGGGGCCTCACCGAGGCCGTAGTAGCGAAACCAGGTGTCGAGCACCGAACCGTCGGCAGCAATCGTCGCGACGCCGCGACCCCAAGCGAGAGCCATGACCGATCAGCCCCGATTCCTGCTGGAGAAACGGACGAACTGGTTGTACGAAACTGCTGAGAACACAGCGACGAGAATACACCACGACCTGCGAGTCGCTCCCACCTCGGGCCCGCGGTTCGCCGCCTGGATTCGTCGGGTAGCTACTCGACGACCAGCGCTTTCCATTCCTTGGCCGTTTCGCCATCAGGGCCTTCACGCACCAATCGCTCCATCAATTCGGCCTCCGAGAGGCCCTTGTTGGCTGCAAAGTCGAGGAGTAGCTGAGCTTGCTCAAGCTCGCCGACAACCGACCGAGACGGTTGACCCTCCAGCCAGCCCTCTTTCAAGATTCGTCGGCCGTTGAGACCGTCGCCGTTGAATGGCTGCCCACCGATTGTCAACGCCACGATTTTGGTTCCGGGAGCGAGCGGCTTGCCGCCGATCTGCGGACATTTTTGGGCAACCAATTCGCTGAGATTGGCGTTCGAATCCTGCACGGAGAAAACCCATAGCGCGCCCGACTGACCGTGACCGAGGTCAACCGTGGTCTGCACGGCCAGTGAGGCGACGGTGACCGTTTCGACCCGATCGGAGACGCTGGCAAGGAATAGCGGGGTTCGGCGCGCCAGGGCGAGAATCAGATCGTCAGCTGGAATCGGCTTTGCATCCTCTGGGCAACCTGCTGGTAAAACCTCCGTAGTCGCGAGGTTGCCGCTCGCCGTTTCCGCGCCGGGTGCGCTCGAACTCAAGATCTCCGGTGCACGGCATGCCGAGATGAACAAGACCAGCACAAGAAGTTGCCGCTTCATGACGTTCGCACCTCCCGCACGTTGTCGAACGTCAGTCTGACCTCGGGCTGTGACGACGACAAGTCACCCTGAACCGATCAGCGGTCCTCCGTCCGGATTTGTCTGGCGGCTAGCGTTGCCCGATGTGCTTGCCGAAGATAAATAGTCGATTCAGATGGAACCGACAACGCCCGGGAGTCGTTGTTACCCTCGCCCCGCAGGTCACCTGGTGCGTTGGCGAAGCGGACGTGTCCGACAACTCGTTGACCTTTGACTACTGGGCGGTAGCACCGCACGATGCAAAGTTGGAACCGGTCGTCCGAGTCGGTGAAAGGCTGTTGTCGTGTTCGGTCGTCGCCCGCCACCGACCCGACGTTGAAGCGCTTTTTACCGGAGAAGATGTAGCCGTCAGCGGCGTCGTGGCGACGGTCAGTGACTTCCGGCTGGGGGGGTGTCCGACGCAGTTCAGTTCGACCTGCGTGTGAACGGACAGATCGACCAGGACCGATCGTGGTGGTTCCCCACCAAGCCTGGTGTGTTGCCACCGGCGAGTAACCGCATCCGCGTCCACGGCGGCGATATCGCCTCGTCATTCATGCTCGAGGGATATTCGGCGTTCGTAAAAATTGAGCGCGCCGTCCAAGCCTCAACGGACTGTGACTACGGCTCGTTCTCGTCAATCCTTGATTGGGGCGTGGGCTGCGGGCGGGTCTCGCGCTACTTCGCCGACCGCGTCGCCCAGGGAGTTGTCCACGGCATCGACATCGACGCGGCGAATATCGACTACTGCCAGTCGGCTTACCCGTTCCTGAGGGCGACGCTGATCTCGACGACACCACCAACGCCTTTGGCAGCCAAGTCGTTCGATCTGATTATTGGGGTGTCGATCTTCACCCACTTGCGTGAGGTTGACATTCGTGCGTGGGCAACCGAACTCGCCCGACTGGCTGCACCGAATGGAATCGTGGCCGTGACCACTCACGGCACGGAAACGCTGCGCCGCGCAGGACTCTTAGCACGTGACCGCAGGATCTTCGACGAGACCGGATTCGTCGACGTCGGCGACAACCCCAACATCGACGGTGCCGTGGCCGAGGATGCGACGTACTACCGCAACGTGTTCACCAGGCGGGCCTGGTTCGTTGAGGTCGTCTCACCGTGGTTCGACGTGCTCGCCGTGCGCGAGGGATATATCGGCGGGCACCAGGACTTGTTCATTCTGCGGCGCCGCAGATCATGAAAAGACCTCGGGTCGCAACGTCGGAAACAAGATCACTTCTTTGATCGAGTGCACGCCGCTGAGCAGCATGATCACCCGGTCCATGCCGACGCCGAGGCCACCGGTTGGCGGCAATCCGTATTCCAGAGCGCGTAGGTAGTCCTCGTCGATCGTTCCTGCTTCGTCGTCGCCGGCGTCCTTGGCTGCTTGCTCATCCTCGAAGCGCAGCCGCTGTTCGACAGGATCGTTGAGCTCGGAATAGCCGTTGGCTAGTTCCCGGCGTCCAACGAACAGCTCGAAACGCTCGGTGAGGTAAGGATCATTGCGATCGACCCGAGCCAGAGGGCTGATCTCCACCGGATGCCCCGTGACAAACGTCGGGTGCACCAGCTTGTGCTCGGCGGTGGCCTCGAACAGCTCCTCGATGATCTTGCCCGCGCCCCAACGTGGCGCCACCGAAACACCGTGTTCGCCGGCCAGGGCGCGCAACTGCTCGACCGGTTGCGAGGGATGGACCTCGACCCCGGTGGCCTCGGCGACGAGATCGATCATGCGCGCCTGGCGCCATGGGACGGCGAGATCGACTTGCTCGCCTTCGATCGTCACCACGGTGGTGCCGATGGCATCACGGGCGGCGTTGACGATCAGTTCCTCGGTCAGGGCAATGATGTCGCTGCAATCGGCGAAGGCCTGGTAGCTCTCCATCATCGTGAACTCGGGGTTATGACGGGTGCTGATGCCCTCGTTGCGAAACACCCGTCCGATCTCGAAGACTCGCTCCATGCCACCGACGATCAGCCGCTTGAGGTGCAACTCGAGAGCGATACGCAGGTACAAATCCATCGCCAAGGTGTTGTGATGGGTGATGAACGGCCGGGCGTGTGCGCCACCAGCTTCGAGGTGCAGCATCGGCGTTTCCACCTCGATGTAGCCCTTGTCGCCAAGCGTGCGCCGGAAACTGGAGATCACCGCATGGCGCACACGGAAGGCCCGGCGAGCATCTTCGTTGACGATCAGGTCGGCATAACGCTGGCGGAAGCGGGTGTCCGGGTCGGTGAGGCCCTTCCACTTGTCGGGCAATGGTCGCACCGCCTTGGAGAGCAATTGCAGCTCGGCGACCTTGACGCTCAACTCACCCTTGCGGGTGACCATGATGTTGCCGCTGACGCCCACCCAGTCGCCGAGATCGAGATCGCCGATCGCCGCGAACTGCTCGTCGCCGACCACGGCCTTGGAAATGAACAGCTGGATCTCATCGCTGCGGTCGCGCAGCGTGGCGAAGATCAACTTGCCTTGCTCACGCTTGAGCATCATGCGTCCGGCGACGGCGACGTGCACCTCGGTTTCGCTGCCGGCCTCCAGCGAACCGTGCGCGGCACGTACCTCGCCAAGGGTGTGCGAACGGTCGAAGCGGTAGGGGTAGGGCTCGTCACCAGCGTTGCGCATCGCACCCAATTTGGCCAGCCGCTTGGCCTTCTCTGCTGCCAATCCACTGCCGCTGAGCAGGTCTGATTCCTGTTCGAGATCGGGGTCCAGGGGGGTGTCGATGGCGTCGTTCACAGACTGTCAACCGTATCTGGTCGGACGTCTTGAACCGAAGGTATTCTTGTTGCGTGCTCGAACGACTTCCCAAAGTGATGGTGGGCGCCATTGCTGCGGTGTTAGCGACCTCGGTTGCCCACGCTGCAGCACCAACCTCGATCGAGACCACGGCCAACGTGGTCAGCCAGGCGGTAGCGGTTGCGACCACCGTCGAATCGGTCTCGGTGACCCAAACCAGCGCGCTGTCGAATGACGTGATCGGCCGCGCCGCCGCCGCGGCCGACGCTGCGGGTGGGGCGTGGGGGATTGGCCGCACCGCGAGCACCCCGATGCGCGCCGTGCGCCGCAACGGTTCGCCAGTGCAGGTCGCACCGGCGGGATACTCCTATCCGATGGGCACCACCGTGCTGCCGTTGTCGGCGATCGGGGCGATCACCAGCCGTGCTGTCGCCGCCCCCCTGGCCCGTAACCAGGTGGTGATGGGTGCTTTGAGCGCCAGCCTGCGCGGCGCAGTCGCTGGCGACACCATCGAACTCGTCGCCGCCAACGGCGCAGTGCACAGTTTCGTGATCGGCATGGTCGCCGCCGACGCCGTGATCGGTGGCACCGAGTTGCTGATCACCATCGAACAGGCTGATCAACTCGGCATCACCACCGACAGCCGCGTGCTGATGTGGGGCTTTCGTTCACGGGCGGAGATCAACACCCAACTCGCCCGCTTTGGGTTGAGCACGCAGAGCACCGTACGCATCAACCGTAGCTGGAGCCCAGCCAACCCCGACAGCACGATCGGCCTGGCGCGCACCAAGTCACTGCTCGGTGAGTTCGCCTATCGGGTGAATAGCGACGGATCGGTGAGCGTCACGTCGGATTGGGAATCCCGCTTCCTGCCCGCTGCTCGGGAAACCTACGCCTCGATCCCGATTCGGGCGCGCTGCAATGTCAACGTGCGCAACGACCTGCAAGCCGCTCTGACCGAGGTCGCTGCCGCCGGGCTGGCCGGGGCGATCGATGTGGCCAACTCCAACACCTACGGCGGATGTTTCTACGCCCGCTTCAACCGGGTGACGGGCAACCTCGGGTTTCTCTCGCGGCACTCGTGGGCGATGGCTTTCGATACCAATACGGTGACCAACGCCCAGGGCGCCGTTCCGCAGATGAATTGCACCGTGGTGCGGATCTTCCGCAAGCACAACTTCGCCTGGGGCGGCAACTTCACGACGCCCGACGGCATGCATTTCGAGTGGGTTGGCGAACGCCGCGACCAGTTTCTCTATCCGTCGAAGTACTGCCCCAACCCGGGATCGCCAACGACGTTGGAGAGCGCCCCCACCGGCCGCGATGCTTCCGGGCCGACGCAGGCGGCGACCATCTTCGCCCTCGACGGCTGGGATCTGAGCGACGACGAGTAGCCGTTGGCCAAGCAATCATCTTCTCGGGTGATTCAAATGCGACGTAACACGGCACAATCAGCGGATGAAGTTCCCGAGATGTTCCCTCGGCGCGGCGGTAGTACTCGTTGTGGCGATCGCCTCCTGCGGCGGGTCCGATTCCAGCACACCGGCCGCAGCGCCCAGCACGGCAGAGGTTGCCTCCGTCGTCAGCGAGCCGTCGACACCAGCGACCTCCCCGCAGACGACATCGTCGACGTCGATCGCCGCGACCTCGACGATCGCGCCAACGTCCACGTCGACTAACCAACCCGTGCCTGCGCAGGGCTTCAAGAGCGAGATCATGCCGATCTTGCAGGCGAACTGTGCATCGTGCCACACCGCTGACGGCCCAGGTGCCGGTGATATGCCGATGAACAAGGCCTCGCAGGTTGCCAAGGGAGCGAGTTTCATTTCCACCGCCGTCTCCACGGCCTACATGCCGCCGTGGCCGGCAGGCGACGGAGATGTCGCCTTCCACGGCGACCGCCGACTGAGCGACGAGCAGATTCGCAAGATTGTCGATTGGGCGAACGCCGGGGCCGTGCTCGACGTTGCCGACGACACCGCGTTGGTGCCGACCCGCATCGCCTACGAACCGATCGAGGCTGACGTCACGATGGTTGGCCAGCCCTATCGAGGATCGCTCGTCGACACCGATGACTACCACTGTCAGGTCTACGACCCGCAGCTGTCGTCCGAGTCCTACCTTCAGGGCCTGGAGGTTCTGCCCGACCAGACGGCGATCGTGCACCATGCCTTGGTGTTCGCCGTCCCAGCACAGCAACGCCAGCGTGTGCAAAGCGTCGACGACGCCACAGCCGAGCCCGGCTTCCCCTGCGGAGGCCTTGGCATCGGGGGTCGTATGGGCCAGCTGATCACCAGTTGGGCGCCGGGCCAGGCACCGACGGCATTCCCCGAAGACACCGGTGTGCGCATGTCACCGTCGGACTTTCTGGTGATGCAGATCCACTACCACTACGACGCGGCGAAACTTGAACTCCCGCCGGACGAGTCGGCATTGGCGGTCGACTTTGCCAGCGCCGAAGCGATCGCCGAGGGCCTCGATCCGCTCGAACTCACCCTGTATCTGGCGCCGGCCGAGATCCCCTGCACCGATGGTCTCGTTGGGCCTCTGTGCGACCGCGCCGCCGCCGTTGTCGACCTGCAAACCCGGGCCAACGCCCTTGGCGGTTTTGTCGCCGACGGTTTGCTCGCCCAATGCGGTCAGTCAGCAACGGACTTCGCCACTATGACCACGGGCGTGGTCACTGCGACGTGTGATCTCCCTGCTGCCCCCGGCCAGGTGGTGTCGCTGTGGGGACACATGCATGAGCTCGGCGCGAGCTACCGAATGGTGCTCAACCCGGGCACCGATTCCGAGCGAGTGCTGCTCGACATCCCGAAGTGGGACTTCGATTGGCAGCTGTTGTACAACCCGGTCGACGACATCGTCTTGGCACCTGGCGACATTATTCGCGTCGAGTGCACCTGGGATCGTTCGCTCCACGACTACGGTGCCGAGCCGCGCTACATCCTGTGGTCAGAGGGCACCGCCGACGAAATGTGCTACTCGCAGATCGTTACTCGACCGCAGTGACGCTGGCTGGGCCGCGACGGGTCGGGTAGTCCGCATTCCTGTCTGGGGGCTGGCTCAACGCGGAGTCCTCGGTGGTGCCACCTCGATCACAATCTGGCCGTCCACGCCAACAGTGTGGCGGCTGTAGCCTCAGCAATCGTGTCGACACGATTTGTGATCATTGGCGGTGGCCCAGCGGGCAACATGGCCGCAACCCACGCGGCCCGGCTCGGGGCGCAGGTGACCCTCATCGAGCGTGACGTCATCGGCGGTGCCGCCCACCTGTGGGACTGCATCCCGTCGAAGACGATGATCGCCACCGGTGGGGCCGTCAGCTTCACTCGACGAATCCACGGCATGGGTTTGGAACAGCAGGAAGCCGAAGTCGATATCGAGGCGCTCGGGGCGCGCATCGAGGACATCAAGCACCGTTTGCAGAACAACACCACCCGCTTGCTCGACAGCCAGGGCGTGCGCATCATCCGTGGCCAGGCTCGCCTCACCGGCCCGAACTCGGTCGAGGTGACCACGGCTGAGGGTGTCGAAACGCTGCCAGCCGACGCGATCTTGGTTGCCTCCGGTTCGCGGCCACGCATCCCCGATTGGTGTCACCCCGACGGCGAACGCATCCTGACCACCCGTGACTGCTATCCGCCCGTCGTGTTCCCCAAAAGCATCACCGTCGTCGGCTCCGGTGTCACCGGAGTGGAGTTCGTGCACATGTTCGAATCCTTCGGCGCTCAGGTCACGCTTGTAGTCAGCCGCCAACAGGTGCTTCCCTCCAAAGATCCCGAGGTCGCCGCAGTGCTCGAGGACGACTTCCTCAAGCGCGGCGTGCGTTTGCTGAAGGGCGCCAGGGCCACCTCGATCGAACGTGTCGGCGATGAGGTTGTCGTCAGTTGCGACGACGGCCGAGTGGTGCGCAGCACTCATGCCGTGTTGGCCATCGGCTCGGTACCGAACACCGACACGCTCAACCTGGAAGCTGCAGGTGTCATCACCGACGGCGGCTACATCAGCATCAACCGCCACTGCCAAAGCAACATCGCCCACATCTATGCCGCCGGCGACGTCAGCGGCAAGCTGCCGTTGTCGTCGGTGGCCAGCATGCAGGGCCGCAAGGTCGCCGAGCACGTGATGGGACTGCAGAAGGTGGCCCATCGCCATCTCGACTACGACAAGGCGGCTTCAGCGATCTTCACCGAGCCGGAGATCGCCGACGTCGGCTTGGCCGAGGCCGAAGCCTTCGCCGAGGGCCGCAAGATCCGCGTCACCAAGGTGCCCTTCAGCGCCACGCCGAAGGCGCTGATCAATGCCGACTCCCGCGGCTTCGTCAAGATCATCTCCGACCCGGCGACCGGTGTCGTCCTCGGTGGCTCGATCGTCGGCCGCCACGCCGCCGAACTGATCAGCGTGCTGGCCTTGGCCGTCACCGCCAATCTCAAGGTGATGGATATCGTCGAGAGCCTGCTGGTGCATCCGGCGCTCGCCGAGGCGTTGGCAGAGGCCGCTGAATGAGCTTTGGCGGGGACAATCCGAGCGATCCCACCACTGAGGTACCCGCTGGGATGACGCTTGCCCGGCTATCGCGCCGCGCGCTTGGCCAACTGCTCGATCAGGTCATCGTCGCTGTCCCGGTGGTCGTCGTCGCGCTGATCGCCGACATTCGGATCTACGACGAGGTCAGCGACAACGAGATGTTTGCGCTGAACACCGCCTACATCGCCCTGGCCTTCGTCTACGAGTTCGTCATGGTCGGCATGCTCGGGCGGACCGTCGGCAAGATGGCTGCGGGCACGATTGCAGTGCGCGTCGACGATGGCAGCAAACTTCCCTGGTCGTCGGCGGCGATACGCGCCCTTGTGCCACTCGCCGCTGGGGCCATCCCGGGAGTCGGAGCGGCAGCGTCACTCGTGGTCTATATGACGGCCTTCTTCGACCCTCGATACCGCGGCCTGCACGACAAGGCCTGCGGATCGATCGTCGTCATGCACCAACGAAGTTAAGCGATCACCACGACAACGTCGCCGGCGCCGACGGTGTCGCCAGCTGCGACCTTGACCTCTTTGACGGTGCCGGACTTCTCAGCGGCGATCTGGTTTTCCATCTTCATCGCTTCCAGAACGACCACCGTTTGCCCCGCCTCTACCTGTTGGCCGACTTCGACGAGCACCTTGACGATCGTGCCCTGCATCGGCACGGCGACGTCGCCGCTGCCGGCGCCCGCCCCGCCACCCGAGCCTGACGCCGCCCGGGCCGGCTTCTTGGCCTTGGCCGCGCCTGCGCTGGCCGCGACGACCTGGCCTTCCGGCACCCACATCTTGACATCAAAGCGCTTGCCGTTGACCTCGACGGTCGTCGTGCGCTGCACCAGCGGTGGCTCGTCGTCGCTCGCCGGAGCGATCGCCGGGCCGGTGATGCCCGACAGATCGAGCACTTCCTCGACCCACTTGGTGCTGTGCTTCATCTCCTGGAAGTCGGGGTGCCGCAGAATCGCCAGGTCGGCGGGAATTGTCGTGGCGACACCTTCGACGACCATCTCCTCCAGGGCGCGGATGGTGCGGGCGATCGCCGTTGGGCGATCCTTGGCCCAGACGATCAGTTTGCCGACGAGGTTGTCGTAGTACTGGCTGATCTCGTCGCCGGACTCGTAGCCGCCGTCGAAGCGCACGCCGAACCCGTCGGGGGTGGACAGTTTGGTGATCAAACCTGGGCTCGGCAAGAACTTGCCGCCGGCCGGGTTCTCGGCGTTGATGCGGATCTCGATCGAGTGCCCACTGCGGGCGGCGGCGACCTCGGCTTGGGTCATCGGCAAGGGCTCGCCAGCGGCAACACGGATCTGCCACTCGACGAGATCGATGCCAGTGATCTCTTCGCTGACCGGGTGTTCGACCTGCAGGCGGGTGTTCATCTCCAAGAAGAAGAAGTCGCCATCCTGATAGATGAACTCGACGGTGCCAGCGTTGTAGTAGCCGACGGCCTTGGCCACCTTCACCGCGGCGGCGCCCATGGCCTCCTCGACGCCATCGGGCAACGCCGCGGCTGGGGCTTCTTCGATCAACTTTTGATGGCGGCGCTGGGCCGAGCAGTCACGGGTCGATATCCACACGACGTCGCCGTGCTGGTCTCCGACCAACTGCACCTCGATGTGGCGCGGCCAGGTGAGATAGCGCTCGACATAGATCTCGTCGCGCCCGAAATAGGCTTTGGCCTCGCGTTGCGCGCTCTCGACAGCGGCCTGTACCTCATCGGCGCTGCGCACCACCTTCATGCCACGGCCGCCGCCACCGAAGGCGGCTTTGATGGCCACGGGCCAACCGTTGGCAGTACCGAAATCGGCGATCTCCTGGGCATCCTTGGCGAATTCGGTGGTGCCCGGAACGATCGGCGCGCCGCCCTCCAACGCTGCTTTGCGACTGGACACCTTGTCGCCCATGACATCGATCGCCTCGGGTGGTGGGCCGATGAAGGCAACGCCCATGGCGGTGATCGCCCGAGCAAAATCGGGGTTCTCGCTGAAGAACCCGTAACCGGGGTGCACGGCGTCAGCGCCGCTCTGGCGGATGGCGTTGAGAATCGCCTCCGTGTTCAGATAACTCTCCGCCGCGGTTTGCCCTCCGAGTGCGTAGGCCTCGTCGGCGAGGCGAACATGGAGCGCGTTGCGATCGAGTTCGGAGTACACCGCGACGGTAGAGATGCCCAGCTCACGGGCAGCGCGGATAACACGAACGGCGATTTCGCCGCGGTTGGCAATCAGGATCTTCTGTAGCACGGTTTCTATGATGGCCGCTAGGGGGTGGCGATTGCCAAGTGACACCAAATCTTTGTTCGACGCGAATCGTCAAGATGTTGCGTCGGCAAACGAATCTGCCCTTAATGTGCCTCCGTGACGGAGTTTGCATGGCCTCCCCATTGGCATGTCGAGTGGGTGCGAGGAGACCGGTTCGACCAACGCCGATCTCGTTCGTTTGGCTCGCTTTGGCGAGGCCGACCGGGTGGTGTTGGCGGCCGATCATCAGACAGCCGGGCGTGGCCGACTCGACCGAAAATGGGAAGCGCCTGCTGGCGTCAACCTGCTGTTCAGCATGCTGCTGCGCAACCCACCGGCGAATCGTCACGAGGTGACGCAACGGGTGGCGCTGGCCGCGCAGGAGGCCTGCGCCGAAGTCGCCGGGGCGATCGTCGAGCTGAAATGGCCCAACGACCTGCTGATCGACGGCAAGAAGTTGGCGGGGGTGCTGGCCGAAGCGGGGGAGAGCGAGTATGGCCCGTTTGTCGTCGTCGGCGTAGGCCTGAATGTCGGCTGGGCGCCGAGCGATGGTGCCAAGCTCGGTGAGCTGTGCTCTCGTCAGGAGTTGTTGGCCGCGGTGTTGACCGCCTTCGATGCCCTGCCGGACGACATTCACGCCACCTATCGCAACCGCCTCGGCACGCTCGGACAGTTGGTGCGCGTCGAGTTGCCGGCGGGGGATCTGCTGGTCGGGCGGGCTACCGACGTCGAAGCCGACGGTCGTTTGGTGCTACTCGATGATTGTGCGCTCACCCATCGGATCGACACCGGCGATGTCGTCCACCTCCGTCGCCTCACCTGATTCTGCGGCTTGGGCCGCCCCCGATTCTTATCTGGGAGCCTCAGCGCACCGTCTTGATGCGCTGAGGCGCTTCGAGACAGCTCCGTGTAGCTACAACGGGTTCAAAGCCAAGCATCGATTATGTAACAGTCCACTTGGCTAGGCGAGCGGCTACCTTGGCCAGGTGCACATCGCACCCTCTGCCCTTGAACCTGAGCCCTACGAGGATCGTCCCGGCGACGCCCTGCGTCGTCGGCGGCGTCCGCATCGCGTGCTCACGTTGCTGGCGACCGTCGCCGTGGTCGGCGCGGCAAGTGCCGCCGGTGTCGTCGGCACGGCGCAGCGGCGTGTCGACGAGATCTCCCGAATCGACGGGCTGGAAGGCGTCCTCAGCGACGAGCATGCCGTCGTCGAGAACTATCTGCTGGTCGGCTCCGACAGCCGCGAGGGTGCCGATCCGAGTGACCCCGACTACGGGGGCATCGGAGCCGCCGACGACATCGGCGGTCAACGCAGCGACACCTTGATGGTGCTGCGCCGCGACCGAGTCAGCGGCACAGCCTCGGTGCTCTCCATACCCCGAGACCTGTGGGTGCAACTGGCCTCAACTGGCAGGAACAACCGCATCAACACCGCCTACCAGCAGGGCCCGGAAGAGGTTGTGGCGACGGTGCGCCAGGCCCTGGGGATCCCCATTCACCACTACGTCGAGGTCGATTTCCAAGGTTTCAAGGCGATCGTCGATGCCATCGGTGGCGTCGAGATCTGCTTCCTCAATGCTGCGCAGGACCGCCACACGGGTTTGTACATCGCCCAACCCGGCTGTCACGTGCTCGACGGCGTGCAATCGTTGGCCTTCGCCCGTAGTCGCTACTTCGAGTCGTGGGTCGATGGCGATTGGCAGATCGACGGCACCGCCGACCTCGGTCGAATCAAACGGCAACAATCGTTCATCAACGCTGCGCTCGACGGCGGTGATCTCCGAGGTCGGCAGCAATCCGCTGGCGGCCGGTGATGTGCTCTCAGCCACCACTTCGGCATTGCGTCTCGATGCAGACCTTGACGTGCTCGAGGCGGCGACCACGCTGCGCTCCGCCTACGGCAGCGGTTTAACCACCTATTCGCTGCCGGTCGTCGGTAAGACGATCGACGGTAAAGCCGTGCTGGTGATGACCGAGGACGCGCAGCCGCTGCTGGCCTACTTCCGCGGTGAACAATCAGCACCACCCGTGGCGAATTAGCCCAGCGTGAGTCATACTGTACGGCGACTATGAAAGCTTTGATCCTTGCTGGCGGCGCGGGCACGCGGTTGCGACCAATCACCCACACCAGTGCCAAGCAGTTGGTACCCGTGGCCAACAAACCGATCCTGTTCTACGGCATCGAGGCGATGGCGGCAGCGGGGATCACCGAGATCGGCATCATCGTCGGTGACACCCGCAATGAGGTGATGGCCGCCGTCGGCGACGGCAGTCAGTTCGGCGTCGCCGTCACCTACATCCCACAGGATGCGCCGCTGGGGTTGGCCCACTGCGTGCTGATCGCCCACCCGTTTCTCGGCGACGACGACTTCGTCATGTATCTCGGCGACAACCTCTTGGAACAGGACCTTGGGGCCTTCGTGCACGCCTTTGAGGCCGCGCGCCACAGCGACACGCCGCCGACCGCGCAAATCCTGCTCAAGCAGGTCCCCGACCCGCATCGCTTTGGCATCGCCACCCTCGACGACGAAGGCCACGTCGTGCACCTGGTCGAAAAGCCGGCCGATCCGCCCAGCGATCTTGCCCTGGTCGGCGTCTATCTCTTCGACGCCACGATCCATACCGCAGTGGCCTCGATCAAGCCATCGCCGCGCGGCGAGCTAGAGATCACCGACGCCATCCAGTGGTTGATCGATTCCGGGCGCGGGTGCGCTGCGAGCTGCTCACCGGATGGTGGATCGACACCGGCAAGCTGACCCCATTGCTCGAGGCCAACCGCCTGCTGCTGGAAACCATCGAAACTCGTGTTGACGGCGACGTCGACGCCACTTCGACACTCGACGGCCGCGTCGTCATCGAGGCGGGCGCAACGGTGATCAACTCCTCGATCCGCGGTCCGGTGGCGATCGCCGCCGGAGCGCACATCGAGAACAGCTTCATCGGCCCATTCAGCGCCATCGGGCCCGATTGCCGGATCGTCAACAGCGAGGTCGAACACTCGGTGATCATGCAGGGCAGTTCGGTCGCAGACATCGCCCGCTTGGAAGACAGCTTGATTGGCAAGGAAGCCGTGGTCAGTCGCAGCCAGATCCGCCCGCGAGCGCTGCGCTTGATGGTCGGCGATCACTGCCAAATCGATGTGGAGCAATAGAGCATGCCGAAGGTCTACGAGAGTGATGTGATCGCCGGGGCCTACCTGGTCGAACCGGAAATTCATGGTGACCAGCGCGGCTTGTTCATCGAGACCTACCGTCGCCAGTGGTTCCCCGACGGGCGCGAGATGATTCAGGGCAACCGGGCCAACCGCCAAGCTGGGGCGCTGGTCGGGCTGCACTATCACCTCCACCAGGCCGACTATTGGTACGTGCCGTTCGGCACCGCTCGGGTGGTGCTGCACGATCTTCGTGAAGGCGGCCCGACCGACGGCGCCACCCTCAGCCTCGACCTCAGCGGCGACAATCACAAGGGAATTTTCATCCCGCCGGGAGTCGCCCACGGCTTCGCAGCGCTGACCGACATGGTCATCACCTATCTCGTCGACGGCTATTACAACCCGCAAGACGAACTCGGCGTTGCCTGGGACGATCCAGCGGTCGACGCCGATTGGGGCGTGACCGATCCGATCTTGTCTCACCGTGACCAGGCCAACCCTGGACGCACGGAGATCCCGGCCGGTCGCCGGCCGTACTGGAGGATGCGCACATGAGGCAGTTCGTCACCGGCGCGGCTGGGTTCATCGGCTCGAACTATGTCCGCCACGTGCTCGCGACCAGCGACGACACGCTCACCGTCTACGACGCTCTGACCTACGCCGGCAACCTGGGGAGCATTCGCGATCTGGTCGACGATCACCGCTGCAGCTTCGTGCACGGCGACATCTGCGATCAGGAACTTGTGCTCGAATCGATGAAGGGGCACGACGCCGTTGTGCACTTCGCCGCCGAAACTCACGTCGATCGTTCGATCAAGGACGGCTACTCGTTCGTCAGAACCAACTGCTTCGGCACCAACGTGCTCTGCGACGTCGCTCGCCAGATTGGAGTCGAGCGGTTCTTGCACATCTCCACCGACGAGGTTTACGGATCGATCGACGACGGTTCCTTTACCGAGACCGACGCCCTCGGCCCACGCTCGCCATACTCGGCGGCCAAGGCCGGCAGCGACCTGATCGCCCTCAGCTACTACACCACCCACGGTCTGCCCGTGTTGGTAACGAGGTGCAGCAACAACTTCGGGCCCTACCAGTTCCCGGAGAAGCTGATCCCGTTGTTCACCACCAACCTGCTCGATGGCAAGAAGGTGCCGCTCTACGGCGATGGCGGCAACATCCGTGACTGGATCCACGTGCACGACCACAACACCGCTGCCGAGCTGGTGCTACGCACGGGCGAGATCGGTGAGATTTACAACATCGGGGCAGGCAACGAGGTGACCAACAAGGAGCTGACCTACCGCCTGCTGGAGCTCACCGGGCGCGACGAGAGCTTCATTACCCCGGTAGCCGATCGCCTCGGGCACGACCGTCGCTATTCGATCACCCACGACAAGGTCAGCGCGCTCGGCTGGAAGACCGTACACAACCTCGAGGACGGGCTGGCGGCAACCGTCGACTGGTACCGCAACAACCGCGCCTGGTGGGAACCGCTGAAGGAAAAGGCCACCTTTTGAGGGTGCTGATCACCGGCGCCGGTGGCCAACTCGGCCGTGACACCGCCTTGGCCTGCGAGGCCAGCGGCGACACCGTATCGGCCTGCGATCGCAGCCAACTCGATGTCGCCGACCGCGATCAGGTGCTGGCGGCGATCACCACGATGCACCCTGACACGGTGATCAACTGTGCGGCCTGGACTGCGGTCGATGCCTGCGAGGTCGACACCTCGCGGGCCTATAGGGACAACGCCTTGGCGGTGCGCTGGGTGGCCGAGGCCTGCGAACGCGTCGGTGCTCATCTCGTGCAGATCAGCACCGACTATGTCTTCGACGGTGGCAAGCCGAGCCCGTACCACGAGTGGGACGTGCCCAATCCGCAGTCCGTGTATGGCGCATCGAAGCTAGCCGGCGAACGTGAGGCGATGGCGCTCGGCGCCAACGCAACCGTGGTGCGCACCAGCTGGGTGTGCGGCGAATACGGCAACAACATGGTGCGCACGATCATGCGTTTGGCTCGCGAACGGCCGACGTTGGCCTTCGTCGACGACCAGCGTGGACACCCGACGATGTGCGCCGATCTCGGAGCGCTGCTGCGCCGTCTGGCGCTCGATCGTCGCAGCGGCATCGTTCACGCCACCAATCAGGGCGCTGTGTCCTGGTTCGAATTCGCCCAAGCGGTGGTCGCCGCGATGGGCAAGCCGGCGACGATGGTCACCCCGATCGCCACCGCCGATCTGCAACCGCCGCGTCCTGCGCACCGCCCGGCCAACAGCGTGCTCGACAACGCCGTACTGCGCGACGGCGGCATCGCATTGCTCGACGATTTCCGCGTGCCGCTAGCTCGCCTGGTGCAGCGCCTCAGCTAATTGCGCATCGGTGACCGGTCGGAAATCCCAGACATCGGCGCCGACGTTGATTTGTCTGCCCTCCACCCGCCAACGTTCGTGGACGTGGCCGTGGAGTAACACCAACCCATGGTCGCGAGGACGCATCGGAACGAAGCGATCGTCGTCGTGGCTGTCGCCTTCGTAAGGAAAATGGCAGGCGATCGCTGCAGCGCCATCGAAGGTGATGTCGACGATCCCTTGGCGGATGTCGGCAAAGCCAGCATCGAGGTAGGTGTCGATCCATGGCTCAGCCTTGGCACCCCAACCTGCCCAACAGCGGTCGTGGTTGCCGGCCACCAGGATCTTCGTGCCGCGCAACTGGCGCACCAGCGGCAAGGTCTCGTCGATCGTGCCGAGGGCGACGTCGCCGAGCACCCAGATCTCGTCGCCATCATCGACGGTGTCGTTCCATCGTTCGATCAGCCCGCGGTTCATCTCCTCGGCATCGGCGAATGGACGGTCGCAGTAGCGAATGATGTTGGCGTGGCCGAAATGGAGGTCAGAGGTCCACAGCCGAGCCATATCGCTCCGCCTCTTCTCGGTTGGCGAGATACCACTCGAACGTGCGCCGCAGGCCCTCTTCGAATGGCATCTGCGCCCGCCAGCCGAGCCACTGCTCGGCGCGTTCGACGGCGACGCGCCGACGCGGCTGACCATCGGGCTGCGACGGGTCCCAGGCCAGTTCGCCGTCGTAGCCGACAACGCGGGCGATTGCCTCCACCGTTTCACGGATGGTCACCTCGTGGTCGTTGCCGAGATTGATCGGTTCGGTGCCGACATGGTCGGCGGTCGCCAGCACGATCGCCTCGGCGGCATCGGCGACGTAGAGATACTCTCGGCTGGCCCGCCCGGTGCCCCAGACATCGATCTTGTCGCGCCCGGCCTCTTTGGCATCGAGGCACTTCTTCATCAGCGCCGGGATCACGTGGGAGACCGAGGGGTGAAACTTGTCGCCCGGGCCATAGAGATTGGTCGGAATCAGGTAGGCGAACTTCTGTCCGTATTGCGCCGCGTTGACCTGGGCGTGGATCAGGTGGGCTTTCTTGGCGATGCCGTAGGGGGCGTTGGTTTCCTCCGGATAGCCGTCCCACAGGCTCGATTCATGAAAAGGAACCGGGGTGAACTTCGGATAGGAGCACACCGTGCCGACGAGGGTGGTCTTGGCCACCGAATGGCGATGGCGCGCCGCCTCGATGACATGGGTGCCCATCAGCAGGTTGTCGAGGTACAGCGGCGCCGGGGTAGCCCGGTTGTAGCCGATCCCGCCAACGTGTGCCGCAAGGTGAATCAGGTAATCGGGCTGGTGATCGGCCAACATCGCCTCGGCCGCTCCTGGCCTGGTCAGGTCGTATTCCGCGCTGCGGGGGGCGACCACATCGGCGCCACGCTCGGCAAGTTTGGCGACGACGACGCGGCCCAGAAAGCCGTGTCCACCTGTGACCAACACCCGTCGACCCGTGAAAGACGCATCCATGATGTCGATGCTATGGGGAAAGCGGGCATGATGGAGAGTGTGCGGGTTGCGTACACACTCGAACAATGTTGGCACCGTGTCCCAGGTGGGACTGGCGTTGCCGCGCTGCGGGTCGCCGAGGCGATGCTCGACGTTCCCGGCATCGAGTTGATCGGTGTCGCCGGTCGCCACAACGAGGCACCCGCCGAGGAGTGGACGCCGCCGATCCCGATGCGTCAGCTGTCGCTGGCCGCGCCATGGCTGTATTACTCCTGGCTGACGGCGCGATGGCCGCGCCCGGAGTCCGTTGCCGACGTCGACGTCGTCCACGCGACGACGATCATTCCCTGCCCGACGCGCAAACCGCTGGTGGTCACCGTTCACGACCTCGCCTTTGTGCATGACCCACAGCAGTTCACCCGAAATGGGGCGATGGTCTTTCGGCGCAGCCTGAACGTCATCCGCCGCCGCGCCGATCTGGTGTTGTGCAGCTCACAGGCCACGCTCGACGACTGCGTCGAAGCGGGCATCGATGCGCATCGCCTGCGCCTTGTGCCGCTCGGCGTCGATGTCGAGGTCACCACCCCGGCAGAAGTGCGGCGTGTCCGAGCCCAGTATCAGCTGCCGGAGCGCTACCTGCTGTTCGTCGGCACGGTTGAACCGCGCAAGAATCTCCATCGCTTGGCCGCCGCCGTGGCGATGCTCGATGAACCGATCGAACTGGTTGTCGCCGGTGCCGCCGGCTGGGGCGATGTCGACGCCGAGGTCGCCGCGGCGACGCGCTTTTTGGGTTTCGTGCCCAATGAAGATCTCGCTCCGCTGTACGCCGGTGCGCACGTCTTTTGTTACCCCAGCGAGCGCGAGGGCTACGGCTTGCCGGTGCTTGAAGCGATGGCCCACGGCACCCCGGTGGTGACCAGCGCCGGTTCGGCGACCGAAGAGACCGCCGGCGGAGCAGCGATCCTCGTCGATCCGTTCGATCCCGTCGACATCGCCAGGGGCATCACCGAGGCTGGGTCGCGTCGAGCTGAACTGGCCCAGCGCGGGCGCCACCGGGCGACAGCGCTGTCGTGGTCGGCGACAGCGGAGCTGACGGCCGAGGCCTACAAGGAACTGGTGTAGCCCACCGATGGTGCGAATCGCCGTCAATCTCTTGTGGTGTCGACCTGGCCAGGTCGGTGGCAGCGAGGACTACCTGGCACGCCAGCTGCGCGGCATCGATGATCGAGCGAGCGGGTTCGACATCACCCTCTTCGTGCTTGCCGGTTTTGGCGCGGCACACCCCGAGTTGGCCGGTTTTGAGCAGGTCGTCGCCCCGTTCAGTGGGGCCAATCGCCTCCGGCGGGTGATCGCCGAGCACCGCTGGTTGCGGGCGCAGACGTCGGGTTTCGACCTCGTTCACCATGGCGGGGGAACGATGCCTGGCCACGGCTCGCACGCCTCGCTGCTGACGGTGCACGATCTGCAGCACCTGAGCTTCCCGCACTACGTCGGCGCGATCAAACGCCGCTACCTCGATTGGGCGTTGCCGCGCTCGATCGGTGCGGCGACGACGATCGCCGTGCCCACCGAGTTTGTGCGTCGCACGGTGATCGAGGCCTACGGCCCATCGCCGGATGAGGTTGTGGTCGTGCCCCACGGCATCGAAGCCGATCTCGGCGAGGGCGCCACGCCCGAGGTTGCGCTGCGATCCCGCTATGACCTGGGGGAGGGGCCGATCCTCGTGCTCCCGGCGATGACACACCCGCACAAGGGCCACGGGTTCGCCATCCAGGTGCTCGCCGAAGAACTCAGCGACCCGACGCTGCGTCTGGTGCTGATCGGTGGCGTCGGCGCTGCCGAAGCGGCGACGCTGGCCGACATCGAACGGCGTGGCGAGGGTCGACGGGTCCGGCGCCTCGGGCGTGTCAGCGCCGCCGATCGCAGTGGTCTGCTGGCGATGGCCGAAGCGATGGTCTTTCCCAGCGAGTACGAGGGCTTTGGTGCGCCGGTGATCGAGGCGATGGCGCTCGGCACACCGGTGATCTGTAGCGACGCGGCGTGTCTGCCCGAAGTCGCCGGCGACGCCGCGATCGTGCTGGACCGTGAGCCGCGCCTGTGGGGCCAGGCAATCGCCACCCTCGGCTCTCGTCGTCAGCAGCTGATCGCCGCCGGTTACCGCCGGGCCGAGGAGTTCTCCATCGCCCGGTCGGCACAAGCACTGGAGACGGCCTACCGACAAGCGCTCGCGGCGACGGCCAAGTCGAAGGCGAAACGATGACCGATCGGCCGTTGCGCATCGCCGTGCTCTGCCCGCACTTTGCCCCGGACACCGCGCCGACCGGCGCAGTGATCACTCGCATTGTCGAGGAACTGGTCGCTCGCGGCCATCAAGTGCAGGTCATCACCGCCCTCCCGTGGTATCGCAACCACCTCGTGGAAGCGTCATGGCAGGGCCGATGGGTGCGCCGCGAACGCACCGCCTGGGGATCGATCGTGCGCGTCAACCCCTTCCCAGGTGGCGACAAGACCAATCTCGTGCGCCGAGCGGCTGGTTTCGCCGGATTCAGTGTCCTCGTCGCTCTCGCCGGGGCACGTGGCGGCCGGGTCGACGCGGTGCTGAGCATGTCGCCGCCGTTGAGCAACGGTTTGGTCGGCAAGTGGTTGAGCATTGTGCGCCGAGGCCCGTTGGTCTTCAATATCCAAGACATCTTCCCCGACGCCGCGGTGCAGGCCGGAGCGATCAGCGCCGAGAAGCTGAAGGGTCGAACGCTGATCGCTGCCGCTCGATGGCTGGAGCGCTTCTCGTATCACCGCAGCGCTGCGGTGACGGTGCTCAGCGACGATCTGCGGGCCAACGTCGTCAAAAAGGTCAAACCCTCCTTCGCCGCGCGTGTCCGGGTCATTCCCAATTTCGTGTTGACCGACGAGCTGCGCCCGCTCGATCGGGCGACCGCCTATCGTCGCGAGTTAGGGATCGGCGACGAGCCCGTCGTGCTCTACGCCGGAAACGTCGGCTTCTCGCAATCGCTCGATCTGCTTTTGGCGGCCGCCCGGGCGATTCCCCAGGCGACCTTCCTGATCAACGGTGAAGGTGGTGCCAAGCAGCAATTGATCGCTGCTGCCGCCCAGCTGAGCAACGTGCGCTTTGGCGGATACCAGCCAATGGAGCGCCTCGCCGAGGTGTTGGCCACCGGCGACATTCACGTCGTTCCGTTAAAGAAGGGTCTCGGAAACGTCAGCGTTCCGTCAAAGACCTACTCGATCTTGGCCGCCGGTCGATGCCTCGTTGCGGCGATCGATCCGGGCACAGAAGTGCCGCGCATCATCGAGGCCTGCGGCGCCGGTATCAGCGTCGCCCCCGACGATCCAGAATCGTTCATCGCTGCGCTGAAGGTGCTGGTCAGCGATAGTGCCATGCGCTCGGAGATGGGTGCGCGCGGCAGGGCCTGGGTCGAGACCGCAGCGTCTCCGGCGGCAGTAGCGCAGGCCTATGAGGCCCTGTTTCGTGAGGTCATCGACGGCTGATCGCGACGCCGATCGAGCTGTATGACTGTGAAAGGTCACGCGCAGCCGGTAGCATTGTTTAACCGTGGCCACGTCAACATCTGCAGATAAAGTCGCCAAGCTCGCCAACAAGGGCAAAGGCAAAAAGGTGCGCTTTCAAGGCGGCACCATGTTCCCCGCAATCGTGCTCGGCATTCTCGTTGTCGGCCTGGTGCTGATCGTCTTCTCCCGCCAGTCGCGCCCAACAGCAGGGAGCGGTGAGCCACGACTTGGCCAGCACTGGCACGCAGCGATTGCCACCTATGCCTGCGACGAGAACGGCTTGTCGTTCCTGCCGAAGTTCACCGGCAACCTGGAAGAGCAAGACGCCAGCGGCCGCTTCTTGAACAAGAAGTTCGAGTCGACGGGCGTTCACACGCACGACGACGGCGTCATCCACTGGCACCCATACAGCACCCGGGCCACCGGCCGCAACGCTGATATCGGCGTCTTTTTCGACAACTACGACGTCAAAGTCGACGACGATTCGATCGCCTTGCCCACTGAGCAGGGCGGCTACACCTTCACCGAAGAGAAGTCGAAGTGCATCATCGACGGCGATGAGAAAGACGCCACGGTGAAGCTGTGGGTCTGGGAGAGCTACAGCAAGCTCGGCGACAGCCCGCAGGTCTACACCACAGAACTTCCCGATACCCGGGTGCTCAACGATGGCATGGTCTTCGTCCTGGCCTTCGTTCCCAACGATGTCGATCCAGTCGCACCGGACTGGGCTCCTGAACTTCTCACCCTTGGTGCTGCTGACCAGGCGAATGTGCCGACTACCGACCCGGAAACGGGCGCGACGCTGACGCCAGACACGACCGCGGCTTCGGTCGCCGACACCACGGTGACCGACTCCACGGACGGCTGATGCACGCCATCGTCTTAGTCGGGGGCTTCGGTACCCGTTTGCGCCCTCTCACCTGGAGCGTGCCTAAGCCGATGCTTCCCGTCGGGCACGTGCCGATCATCGAGCGGCTCATCGCCAACCTGGCCCAAGGTGGCGTCAACAATGTCACCCTCGCTCTCGGCTTCAAGCCGGAGCCATTCATGCAGGCCTTCCCCGATGGTGTCTGCGCCGGTGCGGCGTTGGCTTACGCGGTCGAGCCGGAACCGCTCGATACCGCCGGCGCAATCCGTTTTGCTGCCAGACAGGCAGGGATCAGGGATACTTTCGTGGTCGCCAACGGCGACGTTCTCACCGATCTCGACATCGCCGCACTCGCCCGCTTCCACCGCCAACACCGGGCCGAAGCAACGCTGCACCTCACCCCCGTTCCCGATCCGTCGGCCTTCGGCGTGGTGGCCACCGATGCTGCCGGTCGAGTCGAGCGGTTCATCGAAAAGCCGCCGCCCGGCACCGCACCGTCGAATCAGATCAGCGCTGGCACCTACGTGTTCGAGCCGTCGGTGCTCGATCGCATCGAAGCAGGGCGAAAGGTCTCGGTGGAACGAGAGATCTTTCCGCAGATCGTCGCCGACGGCGGGTTGTGGGCCATGCCGACCAACGACTACTGGATCGACACGGGTCAGCCAGACCTCTATCTCAAGGCTAATCTCGATGCCATCAACGGTCGCCGTGCGGCGCGCCATCGCGCCCAAGCGGTCGCTCCCGGCATGCTGCTCGACCCCAGTGTCAAGGCTCGCAACAGCGTGATCGCCGAAGAGGTCAAGGTCGCCAACGGCGCCAGGATCGTCGACTCTGTGCTGCTCAGCGGGGCGGTGATCGGTGCCGGTGCGCAGCTGACGCGCAGCATCGTCATGGGCCGTGTCGGCCCGGGAGCCAGCTTGACCGATTGCGTCGTCGGTTCGACCGGAGTCATCGAGGCCAACGCCACCCTCGTCGGTCAACGCATCCCCGCCCCCGAGGTCTAATGGAATCGGCCCTGGTCGTCGGCGGCGCCGGATTCATCGGTTCGCATCTGATCGATCGCTTGGTCTCCGACGGGGTCATCGTCGATGCCGTCGACGATCTCTCTAGTGGCTCGCTGGCCAACCTCGCCGACGCCCGTCGGATGGGTGGCTCGCTGAAGTTTCACACCCTCGACATCCGCCACGACGAGTTCGATTCCTTGGTCGCCCTGCGCCGACCAGAGGTGATCTATCACCTGGCGGCGATGTCAGCGGCCCAGGCCGATGATCCGGCGTCGGTGGCGACAACGGTCGCCGTGCTCTCGGCCGCTGCTCGACACGGCGTCAGCAAAGTGGTCGTCGCCCTTCCCGCAGGCGACCTCTATGGCGAGGTCCCGGCCCGGGAGCTGCCGATCAAAGAGTCCCGGCCGTACCCGGCGGGCTCGATTCGCGGCGTCTACGCGCGGGCGATCATCGACCTGCTCGCCGTGTTTCGCGCCGAGCACAACCTGGAACACACCGCCTTGGCGATGACCTCGGTGTACGGGTCTCGCCAGCGGCCGCAAGATGGCGTCGTCGCCTCATTTGTCGACGCCCGACTCGCCGGCACCCAGCTCGCCGTTCATGGCGATGGTCGTCAAAGTCGTGACCTGCTGTTTATCGACGACGCCGTCGATGCCCTGGTGCGCTCCGGTTCTCGCGGCAGTGGCTTGGTGATCAACATCGGCACGGGAACGGCGACGCCGATTCAGGCCCTCGCCGCCGAGCTCGCCGATGGTGTCGGTTCGACGTCGGCGCCGCGCCGCCGTGGCGACCTGGCCCGTATTTCCGTGGCCGTCACCAGAGCCCGAATCCATCTCGCCTGGGAGCCATGGACCACGCTGCCCGATGGCTTGACTTCAACCCTCGAGGCAGGCTCGCAGCGCAGCTGAGGCCAGATTCGCCGAGATTTCGGGGGTCGACATCACCGATGGAACGATCAACGGCCGGATGCCCTCGGCCGCCACGGCGTCGGCGAGCGCAGCATCGAGTGGGTCGATGATCAGCGTTGTGGCGATCGGAGCGTAGAGCCGGGCAACCCCAACCACCGATGGCTCGTGTCCAAGCTCGCGCATCATGCGATCCGCCGGCCCCTTCAGCGCCGCCCCACCGACGATCGGGGAGATCGCCACCACCTGCTCGCGGCGTCGAGCGAGCAGGTCGTCGACGCCGCCAAGACTGCGAATCGGACCGATCGAGACCAGCGGGTTCGACGGGGCAACGATGATTGCACTGGCCCCACTGAGCGCAACCTCGGCCGTGGCGGAGAGCCGCGCCGACTCCGCTCCAGCGAAATGGACGCCGCTGACGGCGACATCGTGGCGCCGACGAACGAAATACTCCTGGAAGCTGATCGTGCCTTCGTCGACGGTGTCGATCATCGTGCGCACCACGTCGTCGCTCATCGGCAAGACATGCAGCTCGAGCCCGAAGGAGCGGGCGATCTCGTCGCTGACGGTGCTCAACAGTGCGCCTTCGGCGAGCCGCGCCGTGCGATAGAGATGGGTAGCCAGGTCTTGGTCACCAAGGTTGAACCAGCTGCTGCCAGCCTGTGAACCGGGCGGGCGGACCTCGGCGAAACGGTTCAGCGCTTCCATTGTGCGCCACGATTCGGCGCTCAAGCCCCAGCCGCGCTGCGGATCGATTGCGCCGGCCAAGGTGTAGACGACGGTGTCGAGGTCGGGGGAGATGTTCAGACCGTGCATCACCACGTCGTCGGCAGTGTTGACGATCGCAGCGACACGGTGCGGTTCGACAACCCTGAGCAAGCCGCGCAGGAAGCGGGCGGCTCCGACGCCGCCAGCGAGAACGGTGATCATCGGTGCGACTCCTCGGCCATTTGGGCGTACAGCGCTGCCAGTTGTGCGGCGGTCGTCTCCCAAGAGAACGAGGTCCGCTGCCGTTGCCCGGCGGCGATCAGCACGCGGCGCAGCTCACTGTCGCCGGCCACACGCAGCAGCGCCTCGGCCAACTCGTCGCCATCGGTGGGCGACACGGTGACGACCGCGTCGGCGCCGACCTCGGGAATCGAGCCAACAGCGCTGGCGACAATCGGAACCCCAGCGGCCATGGCCTCGAGCAGCGGGAAGCCGAAGCCTTCGTCGAGGGAGGGATAAGCCAACACGGTGGCGTGTTCCAACAGCCATCGCTTGCTGGCCTCATCGACGGGACCGAGCAAATGCAATCGCTCCCGTTGGCCGCCATCGAGACGCGCCGCGCTGTGGCGCACGGCCTCGATGTCGTCGCCCTCGGCACCGGCGATGACCAGATCGAGTGTCGACGAGCCGCCGACGGCGGTGTCGCTGATCCGCGCCCATGAGTCGATCAGATGGGCCAGATTCTTGCGTCGTTCGATGGTGCCGATGGCCAGAACGAAGTCACGCCCGACGAGGCGCGGCTGGGCGACGGCGGCGACCTCGATTGTCGCCAAGGCGGCCAACGGGATCGTCACTACTCGGTCGGTGTTCAGCAACTCGCGCACGGCGTGAGCGGTGGCCTGCGAGCAGGCATGCACGACCGCGCCGGCATGAACAGCGCGACGCAACACCGCTGCGGCCCGAGCGACGTCGGGATGGGCCAGCTCGGGGTGGCGCAGAAACCAGCAGTCGTAGACACTGACCAGCCGAGGACGGCGGCTTGGGGGGACGACATAGTTGGTTCCGTGGATGACATCGGCGGCACCGAGCCATCGGTCGACCGTCGGGCGTTGGCCGCGTGACCAAAGGCGATGGGCGACAGCGGCGGGCAGCGGCAGCCGGGTCGTGCCGGCGGGGAGGTCGCCGCGAAAACTGCAGGCATAGGGGCGCAAGGCGACATCGCTTCGGGGGGCGAGGTGCTCGTGCATCATCGTCACGGCCCAGCCGATGCCGGTGCGCGCCCCCAGCGTCGGCCCAGCATCGAAGGCCACAGTCACTGGCACGTCAACGTCCAGGGCACGGCGCGATCGGGCATCGGCGCAGCGTATCGGCAGCGAACGTGGAAGGCTGTCGGCATGCGCTACGCGTTCAGCACCTCGCCACAACGAACCACTTGGCAATGGATCCTCGATGTCTGGGAACTTGCCGATCCGATGCCGATGTTCGAGTCGGGCTGGACCTTCGATCACCTGTATCCGCTGTTCGGCGACTCGACCGAGGATTGCCTGGAGGGCTGGATCACACTGACGGCGTTGCTCCAGGCGACGACCCGGTTGCGCGGCGGGGTGCTGGTCAGCGGCATGGTCTATCGCCATCCTGGGGTGTTGGCCAATATGGCCACGACCCTCGATATCACCTCCAACGGGCGCCTCGAGGTGGGTATCGGGGCCGGATGGAACGAGGAGGAATGCGATGCCTACGGGATCGAACTGGGCACGATGAAGGAGCGCTTCGATCGTTTCGAAGAGGGCCTCGCCGTGCTCGACGGGCTATTGCGCAACGACACGACCACCTTCGAGGGCGAGTACTACACGCTCAAGGCGGCGATGAATAACCCGAAACCGGTGCAGTCACCGCTACCGATCTGCATCGGCGGCGTCGGTCGCCGGCGCACCTTGCCGCTCGCCGCCCGTTATGCCCATCACTGGAATTTTGGGGGATCCGATCCGGTGGTCTTTCAGGAGTGCGCCCAGGTGCTCGACGGGGCCTGCGCGGCGATCGGTCGCGACCCGAGCGAGATCACCCGGAGTTTTCTGCAACGTTGGACCGATGCCGATTCGTGGAAGCGAGACATCGACGCCTTTAGCGCTGTCGGAGCGCAGCTGGCGATCGTCTCGCTGCCCAAAACTGCGCCACCGACGGTGATCGAAGAGGTCGCTGCGGCGATCGAATCGCTGTAGCCAACCGCAGCCAACGGCAGCCAGCTGCAGCCAGCTGCAGCCAACCGCAGCCAACCGCAGCCAACTGCACCTCGGCGTCAGCCTTCGAAGGGCAGGTCGACGCGGGCCTGCAGCATCGACTCCGAATCGGGCTGAGCGCCCTTGGCGAGCCGATCGCGCAGCGCCAGAGCGAACACTGCAGCCGCGGCAAGCGACGAGGCAACGAGGCCCATCTCTACCCGCCAGTACAGGTCGTCGGAGCTGAGCCAGGTGGTCATCACGAAGGTAATCATGCCCATGCCCCAGCCGAGGGCGACCAAGGCGTGGCCGTGCAGGGCGATCACCGCTTGGGCAAAGGTCAGCGCAATCATGTACAGCGCGGTGCCGAGCACGAGCATGGTGATCGTCCGGCTGGACAATTCAGTGGTGAACACCTTGCGCAGAATAAAGGGCCCGATCAAGGCTGCGAGGGCGATGCCGACAGCACCGACGGCGAGCACGATCATCAGCAACCGCCGAAAACCTTGACGGAATTCGTCGAACTGGCCGCGCACGGCCAGCCCGGCAAGGCGGGGCAACAGCGCGGCCTGAACCGCCTGAAAGAGAAACAAGGGCACCCGGCCGAGCACGACGCCCTTGCCGAAGGCGGCGACGAGTTCCTTTGGTTGATCGCCACGGAGCACTTCCAGGGCCAACGGCCCTGCGTTGACGAGCCCGGCGGCGAAGACCGAGCCGAGCAACAGCCAGCCGAGATTGGCGGTGACCTCTGACCAATCGGCGGGCGGGCCAGGTTCGGTATGTAGCGCACCTTTGGCGGCCACGATGCCGACGCCGACGAGTGGTGAAAGGGCGACGACGAAGGCGTAGGCACCGGGGCTGCGCACGCCCAAGGCCCAGAGCGCCAGGCAACCGAGGATACGCACAGCGCCATCGGCGCCCATCGTGATGCCATAGGCGACGAACCGGCCGCTGCCGGAACAGATGCCGCGGGCCAGGTGGTTCGGTGCATAGGCGATGAACCCGACGATCAACGCCGCCGTGATCACCCAGTCATTCTCGAAGAACTGTTCGGTAATCGCCGATGAAGCGATCAGTACCGCGGTGACAACGATCGCCACCAAACCGATCGCCAGCGGCAGGATCCGTCGAACGATCGGGCGCCCACCGTGTCCGAGGCCGCCACGGTGGGCGAGCGTGCGACCCAACTCCTGTTCCAACGGCAAAAAGAACCCGGGGGCGAGAAAAAATACTGCGAACCACAGGCTGCTGATCGGGGCGAACCCCTCTTTGCCGAGCGCCTTTTCTGCAATGATGAAAAACAGGTAGCTGGAAATGCCAGCGACGATCAAACCAACCCCGACGGGCAACGTCCCCTCAGGTAGGGGAAGCCGCTGGTCGGCGGGTTTGGCCTCGGCCACCGGCGGTTGATTGCTCGTCAAGGCCCCTGAGGTTATCGCAGCGCTTGCGCACAGAGGTGTATCGCCTGCCCACCGTCTGGGTCGTTGGGCCGCTAGCCTCGGCTTGTTGTGGAAGCTGTGAGAGAACAAGCGCCGTCTGTCGTCGCCGTGGTTGTGGTCTCCCAACCGTTGGAAGACTTCGATCAGGTACTCGACGGCCTGGTTTCGCAGGACTACGCCAACCTCAAGACGCTGTTCCTGCTCGCCGATGAACCCGGAGAATTGCCTGCGCAGATTCGCGAGCGGATCCCCGACGCGTTCATCCGGGCGGTAGTCGGCAACCCCGGCTTTGGCCCGGCGGCCAACGAGGTGATGCGCCTCGTCGAGGGCAACAACGGGTTCTTCTTGTTCATGCACGATGACGTCGCGCTCGACTCGAATGCGGTCAGCACGCTGGTCGAGGAGCTCTACCGTTCCAACGCTGGCATCGTCGGCCCGAAGCTGGTCGATTGGAACGACAGCCGGGTGCTGCAACACGTCGGACAAGGCGTCGATCGTTTCGGTGAAGTCGATTCGATCGTGGAACCCGGCGAGATGGACCAGGAACAACACGATGCGGTGCGTGATGTGTTCTGCATCCCGTCTGCATGCATGCTGGTGCGCGCCGATCTGTTCAAGACATTGGGCGGTTTCGAACCGACGATCGATTTCCACGGCGACGACCTCGACCTGTGCTGGCGCGCCCACCTCAGCGGTGCCCGCGTCGTCGTTGTCCCGGAGGCCAGGGCACGCCACCGTGAGCGGCTGCGCGAACGGCGCCCGGACCTCAATCACCGCCGCCTTGCCGCCAACCACCGGATGACCACCGTGGCGACGATGACCGGCGGTGCCCGGCTGGTGTTGGTTCCCGTCCAACTGTTCACGATCACCGTGATCGAAATGATCGTCGGGCTGTTCACCGGGCACTTTGCTGACGCCTCGGCTTCGATGCGGGCGCTCTTTGGCAACTTTTTGCGCGCTATGCCTATCCTGCGGCGACGCCGTCAGGTAGCCCAGCTCCGCCAGATGCCCTACAGCGAAGTTGTCGGATTGCAGCTGCGCGGTAGCGCCAGATTTGCGTCGTATATCCGCACACGCGAACAACGCCAGATGCGCGTCGACCACAGCTCGATCGGGGCGCGTCATTTTGGGGGCAACTCGAGCGGGCAAATGGCGGCCTGGGCAATCGTGCTCGTCGTCATGCTGGTCGGCAGCCGTGGCTTGATCCGCGACCATGTGCCCACCGTCGGGGAGTTCTTGCCTTATCCGGGCGGTGCCCGGCAGATGCTCGGGGACTATTGGTCCGGCTGGTGGGGCCACGGTCTCGGAGCGACGACGTCGATTCCCACCGGCATTGCCTTGATCGGTGGTGCCGGCGTTGCGTTACTCGGCAAGATGAGCCTGCTGCACACGGTGGCGGTCATCGGCTGGCTACCGCTCGGATACCTCGGTGCCTGGCGCTTGCTCTCGATCTTTCCATCGTCACGGGCGCGCTTGGCTGGCCTCGTTGCCTACGCGGCGATTCCTGTGCCCTACGAAGCCATCGCCGCCGGGCGCTGGGGGGTGCTGGCCACCTACGGGGCGTTGCCCTGGATCGTGCACCTGCTGCGCCGCTTCGCGGGCATCGAGCCGTCGGTGAAGGCCGCGGCCGTCGACGATGTGGTCGAGGATTATGTTGCCGTATCTGTGCGTCAACGGGTGCGGATCGGCGCCCAGCTTGCCCTGCTGTGTGCGGTGCTGTTCGCCTTCGCTCCGGCGGTGGTGCTGATTGTCGGTGTTGTCGGGGTGTTGTTGGCCTTGGCCACACTGGTCAGCAGGGGTTCGATCATCACCGTCGCCGTCTTGCTGGCGGCCACCGTCGTCGCCGTACTCGGTGGCGTGGCGCTCAACCTGCCCTGGACGGCACCGTTTGGCTCGGCGGCCGGCTGGGATTCGGTGGTCGGTGCCCCAACGAGCGGTACGCAGCCGGTTGATCTGTTGACGATGATCCGTTTCGGGTCGACGTCTTCGGCGACCTCGTTGGCGATTGCCTTCTGGCTTCCGGTGATCTCTGCTCCGCTGTTGGCCAGGGGATGGCGGCTGACCTGGGCGGCGCGTGGCACGTTTCTTGCGCTCGCAGGCCTGGCCCTGGCTGGTTGTTCCAGCCGACTCCTCGGCCCGATCCGTTTGCCGGAGATCGGCCTCTTTCTTGCTGTCGCCGGTCTTGGCGCAGCGATCGCTGCTGCCGCGGTAGCCGCGGCCTTCGAACAAGACGTGCAGGGCGGTTCCTTCGGGTGGCGGCAACCATTGGGCATCCTCAGCGGCTTGTCCTTGCTGGTCGCCGGTCGCGCCAACGTTGGTGGCCGCCGGCGACGGCAAGTGGTCGGCGCCGGATCTGACCACCGAACAACTGTTGCGTGGTTTCGCGGCGGACCCCGTTGAAGGCGACTCTCACACCGTGTTCATCGGCGACCCGCGTGTGATGCCGATGCCAGGCTGGCGCTTCGACGAAGATGGTTTGAGCGGTGTCAGCTTTGCGATCGTCGAAGATGGGCCGTTGACCACCGCTGAGCATTGGGCGGGCACGATGTCGTCCACCGAACGTGACGTGCGTGAGGTGTTGCAGCTGATCTCGATCAACGCCACCGCCCGCGGCGGGCGCCTGCTGGCACCGTACGCGGTGCGCTACGTGATCATCCCCAAGATCGACGGCGTCAACTCGACGATCGAGGCCGAGTTGGCTGTACCTCGCGGCTTGGTCGAATCGTTGGAGGCGCAACTCGATTTCCGTCCGGTGCTCGGACCGCCGCACTTCTTGGTCTTCGAGAACGTCGCCTGGCTGCCGACCCGCAGCACGCTTGGACCCGCCGCCGCGCAGGCCAGCACGCAAGCCGGTGCGCAAGCGCTGGCGCGGACGTCGCTCGACGCGGCGACACCGGTGTTCGTCGGGGCGCGTGATCGTGGCCCGGCGTTCGGCGCCCTCTCACCAGGAGTGCTGCATATCGCTTCGGTGATCGACGACCGCTGGAGCTTGACGATCGACGGCACCGTGCTGGAACCGCGCTCCGCCTTTGGTGGCACGACAGCCTTCGAGGTGCCCAACGCAGGTGTCGGGGCCATGGTCTATCGCACCAGTGGCTCGCGTCACACGGCGGTCGTCGCGCAGATCATCGCCTGGCTGCTGTTCCTTTTCGCCGCATCGCGGATCGATTTTTCTGGCTTGAGACGCCGCCGCGCCCTGCTCTCGGCGGCGTCGGGTGACACCTGGTCGCTCGACGATGCCGGAAGCGACCCCGTCGATGAACTGGTCGATGAATCACTCGACTCCAGTGATGCCGTCGCCAGTGATGCCGTCGCCGGTGATGCCGTCGCCAGTGATGAGGTCGTCGGTGATGTCGTCGGCGCGCAGACAGCGGAGCCGCAGCAATGAACGCCCGCCGACTGTTGATCATGTTCACCGTCGTTGTCGGCGCTGGCCTGGCGGTGCTCGCCAATCGTGGTCAATCCACCGGCGAAAGCCCCTTCTTTGCTGTCGAGCCCCGTGCCAGCCGGCCATATGTCTCGCAGGTCGGCACGGCGTCGGGATCGATTACCCAGACCTGGTATTGCCCCGGTGTGCTCGCCGCAGACACCTCGGTCGGCGGTCAGGTGATCATTTCCAACCCGAGCCAGACTGCGCTGCAGGCCCGACTTTCGTTGTTCGCCAGCGACGGTGCCGCTCCGGTGCGGCAAACTGTCGACGTCGCCGCCAGGTCGTCATCGACGATCGACATCGGCCCGTTGGTCACGGCCACCGCCGTCTCGGCGATGGTCGAGATCGACAGCGGCCTGGCCATCGTCGAACAGCGTGCCGTGCACCCAGCTGGTTCGGCACTAGCTACCTGCACCACGGCGACATCGCCGACCTGGTATTTCGCCGACGGCTTCACCGTCGATGACAGCACCGATCAGATCATCTTGACCAATCCCTATGCCGACGTGGTCATCGTCGACCTCGCCTTCTACAAGAAGGACAAGCGCAACGAACCGCCTGCCTTCCAGGATTATCCGATCGCTCCGCATTCGATCAAGGTGATCTCCCTGGCCGACATCGGTGGCAAGGACGAAACCTCGCTGGCCGTCGAAATCATCGCGTCACGCGGCCGCCTGATCGTCTCCCGGGCCCAGCATTACTTTGGCGGCGGTCGGTTGGGTTTCAGCTTGACGCTCGGTGCGCCAGCGCTCGCCGAACAGCTGTACTTCGCTCAAGGCCTCACCGGCCCCGGCGTCTCTGAGGTCTACGCGATCTTCAACCCGACCAGAGAAGATGTGCTGCTGCAGCCGACGTTGCTGGGTGTGCCGTTGACCGCCGAGACCGTCAGCCCTGACCCGATCGACGTGCCCGCCAACGAGGTGGTGTTCTTCGACGCCAGCGCCTTGGCCGGGGTCCCCGACGGCCAGCACACGCTGGCGTTTGCCACCCTGGCCCAGGCCAGCGTGGCGATCGAACGCGTCCTGACGATCACCGTCGACGACAAGCCGAACACGACCATCACCCAAGGCATGACGCCGGAGTATGTCGTTGGCCGGTGGTACGTTCCCGTTGGCGTCGATGCCCCGACAGCGAAGGCGCTGACGGTCTACAACGTCGACAACGTCGCCACCACCGTGGCGGTGAAGGCGATCGGACCCGGCGGCGAGGTTGCCGTTCCTGGACTCGATGCTGTGCCGCTGCCAGCCGGTGGGGTGATCACCATCGATCTCACCGATGCCAGTGCCTTCGGGCGAACCCTGGTCGTCGAATCGCCGCAGCGCCTGTTCGTCGAACGCTGGACGTTGGCCACGACCGATAGCGATCGCCGCTCCAGCGTTTGGGCAGTGCCAGAGTGTGGACCATGCAATATCTCGTCGCCGGCATTCTGATCGTTGTCGTCGGTGCCGCCGCACTGGTGTTGCGCAGGCGTCAAACGATCGATCCGCCGACGCAGAAGATCTGGACGGTCCCCGCGCAGATTGATCGCAACGATTTCTCTGCCCCGCACCAAGCGTGGATGGTCGTGGCCTTCACCTCCGCCACATGCCACACCTGCGACGACATCAAACGCAAGATTGCGGTGCTGGCCAGCAACGAGGTTGCGGTGCTGGCCGTCGACTATCCGGCGCAGGCCGCCGTGCACAAGCGCTATAACATCGACGCCGTTCCGGCGGTGATCATCGCCGACCGTGACGGCGTGGTGCGGGCCAGCTTCCTAGGCCCGGTGACGGCGACAGATCTGTGGGCCGCGGTAGCCGAGGCCCGCGATCCCGGCAGTACGCCGGAACCTGGCCTCGGCCAGCGCGACCACTAACGCACCTACAAGCTTGGAGCTGGCGACGAGGGCTCGGGGCTCGTCAGCCCTTGCTGCACCAAACTGGCGACCTCCGGGCCGTCGATCGTTTCCTTTTCGAGCAACGCCTCAGCGATCAGATCGAGGCCGCGGCGGTGCTTGCTGAGCAGCACTCGTGCCCGCTCCTGCTGCGCGTTGAGGATGATCGAGATCTCGCTGTCGAGCAGCTTGGCTGTTTCCTCGCTGTACTCGCGACCGCCGGTCATGAGATCCTCGCCGAGGAACACCTGTTGCTGACCGCCCCAGGCCATCGGCCCCACACGATCGCTCATGCCCCACTCGCGCACCATGTGGCGGGCGATCTTGGTGGACTGCTCGATGTCGTTGGCCGCCCCGCTGTTGAGGCCACCAAAGACGAGCATCTCGGCAACACGCCCGCCCATTGCTTTGCAGATCGTGTCCTCGAAGTACTCCTTGGAGTAGGTGTGGCGCTCCTGCGGAAGGCTCCAGGTGACGCCCAGGGCCATGCCGCGGGGGAGAATTGTCACCTTGTGCAACGGGTCGCCATGCGGCAGCACCGTGGCCAACAATGCGTGACCGCCCTCGTGATAGGCCGTCGCCCGCTTCTCCTCGGCGGAGAGCAACAAGCTCTCCCGGCGGGCACCGAGCACGACGCGGTCACGGGCATTTTCGAAGTCGATGCGACCGATCTCTTTCGAACCGCGACGAACAGCGAACAGCGCTGCTTCGTTGACCAGGTTGGCCAAATCGGCGCCGCTCATTCCCGGGGTGGCCTTGGCCATGATCTCGAGATCGGCGTCTGCGGCCATCCGCTTGTCGCGGCTGTGCACCTTCAAGATTGCCAAGCGCTCGTCGGATTCGGGCAACGGCACGACGATCTGGCGGTCGAAACGGCCGGGGCGCAACAGGGCTGCGTCGAGGATGTCGGGGCGGTTGGTGGCCGCCAAGATGACGATGCCCTCGCTGGTTTCAAAACCGTCCATCTCCGAGAGCATTTGGTTGAGGGTCTGCTCGCGCTCGTCGTGCCCGCCGCCAAGACCGGCGCCGCGCTTGCGGCCGATCGAATCGAGTTCGTCGATGAAGATGATCGCCCGACCCATCTTGCGGGCCTGCTGGAACAGGTCGCGAACACGGCTGGCACCGACGCCGACGAACATCTCCATGAAATCCGACCCGGTGACGGACAGGAAACCGACGCCGGCTTCGCCGGCGACGGCCCTGGCAAACAGCGTTTTGCCGGTGCCAGGAGGCCCGACGAGCAACAGCCCCTTGGGCACCCTGGCCCCGATCTCGCGGAAGCGCTCTGGCATCTTCAGGAAGTCGACGACTTCCTTGATCTCCATCTTCACGCCTTCGTATCCGGCGATGTCGGCGAAGGTCGTCGACGGTTTGTCTGCCGAATAGGCCTTGGCCCGGCTGCGCCCGATCGACATCACGTTGCCCATTTGCCCAGAGGCACGCTTCTGCATCCAGATGAGGAACCCGATGATCAACGCAAACGGCAGCAGCAGGGTGATCAGGCTTGCCCACCAGTTGTTCTCCGGTGCTTTGTAGCCATAGGAGACGTTGTTGGCTTCGAGGCGTTCTTTGTCGCCATCGGTGATCTGCGTGTCGGCGGTGCTGGTGAATTCATCGCCCGTGGTGAACTCGCCGGTGACCGTGCGCGTGCCGTTGTTGATCGTTACTTCTTTGACGTTGCCAGCGTCGACCTGCACCAGGAACTCGCTCCACTTCAGCTTCTCGCTGGTGGGAGCGGGCCAAAAGCGTGTCGCACCAAGGGCCATGATGACCACAGCGGCGAGCAGGGCGATGCTCCAACGGGGCAGACCGGGGGGCGGTGTGCGACGGCCGTTCGATGGGGGAGTTGGGCCACCTTGGGGCGTGCGCCCCTGCGGTGCGCGCCCAGGGGGTGGCGGCGGTGGTGGCGGCGGCAAGTTACTCATGCCGCCATGCTACGGCGCGCAAGCCGCTGGCAGGACTCGCCTGCGGCCTCGGTGGAGCAAAACTGTGGTCCACCATCTGGGTGTCGCCGAGGGTTAGATTTTGTGTCGTGTCGAGGCAGTGTTCGCGAACTGGTTGCGCCGAACAGGCGCGGGTGACCTTGCGTTATCACTACGCCAGTTCTACGGCATGGATCGACCAACTCTCGGGCGAACGAGACCCGCACGCCTACGATCTGTGCGATCGCCACACGGGTCGGCTGACCGTGCCCCACGGGTGGGAACTGGAAGACCATCGCACCCCCGTCGTCGTGCACTATGCCGCTGCCGTCTGAGCTGCATCGCACCCGCTTCACCAACCCCGTCGGAATCGGCTTCGCCGTTGCCTGCTGGGCTGGTGCCTGGCTGCTGGGCAACATCTTGGCTTCGGTGGTGCTCGTCGTCTCCGGGGAGAGCGAGTTGTCTATCGGCCAGCGCTCGCCGTGGACGACAGTGGCCACGGCGATCGCCATTTGGCTGCCGCAGTTGGCCATGCTGGCGCTCGTGGCCCAGCGGATGCACGTCGCTAGCCGACGCCTCTACGGCGTGTCGATTCGGCCGATGGACGCGCTCGGCATTCCGATCGGTGTCGCCGCTCAGTTGATCGTGCTCCCGCTGTTGTACCTGCCGCTTGTGCAACTCTTTCCCGACACGTTCTCCGACGATGACCTGCAGCGCAACGCTCGTGAACTGTTCGACTCGGCCACTGGTATCGGGCGTATGGCGCTCGTTCTGGTGATCGTCGTCGGTGCGCCGATCGTCGAAGAACTGGTCTATCGCGGCCTGATCTACGGGTCGATGGCCAACACTTTGACGACGCCGCTGGCCATCCTGGGATCTGCGGCCTTCTTTGCGATCATTCACTTTCGTGCCGTCGAGTACCTCGGCTTGTTCGCCATCGGTGTGATTCTGGCGATGGCGGTCGCACAAACTGGTCGGCTCGGTTTGAGCATTGTCACCCACGCCGCGTTCAACGCCACGGCTCTTGTGGCGCTGACCTTCAGTTGACGAACGAGGCTTTGGCAAACGAGCGATCGATGACGTGGCATCGAGCACTGAGCCTGCGAGAATAGAACCTTCATGATTCGCGACGACCTCGGCGACGGCCCCATCGACAATCTCCTCGATACTCCCATCGAACCGGCACATGACGACCTCATCCCCGATCCGGTATGGGAAGAGGACGTTGCCCTCACCAAGCGCAGCATCGGGCAGCGGCTGATCGCCCGCCCGCTGCACTGGATCGACGAACCTTGGCCGCTGGAACGCATCGTGCG
Organism: uncultured Acidimicrobiaceae bacterium; assembly: GCA_963732585.1. GTDB lineage: Bacteria > Actinomycetota > Acidimicrobiia > Acidimicrobiales > Ilumatobacteraceae > WLMZ01. Next base: position 314,012 of record CAVSZY010000003.1, read on the forward strand.
CACGGTGATCACCGGCCTGTTTCTGATCGTTACCGCCCTGATCTGCCGCAACGTCGTGCACTGGGACCTGATCGCCGAGACCAACACCCCAACCGGCGGCGACATGGGCGCCCACGTGATGGGCCCGGCGTATTTGCGCGATCACTTGATGAGCCAGTTCCGCATCAGCGGCTGGAGTCCCTATTGGTACAACGGCTTCCCGATGTACCGCTTCTACATGGTGATTCCGGCGCTGATGATCGTCGCCTTGAACGTCATTCTGCCCTACGGCATCGCGTTCAAGATCGTCGTCGTGCTCGGCATCATGACCTTGCCGTTGTGCTGCTGGGCGTTCGGGCGGATGACCAAGTTCCCCTTCCCGGTGCCCGAGTTGTTCTCCCTCGGGGCCGTGGTCTTCCTGCTCGATGAGAGCTTCGCCATCTACGGCGGGAACCTGAAGAGCACGATGGCCGGCGAGTTCTCCTTCAGCATCGCCTTGTCGCTGGCGATCCTTGGCCTCGGGTTGTTCGCCCGCGGCCTCGACACCGGCAAGGGCCGGATCGTGACGGGCATCGTCATCGCTCTGGCGCTGCTCAGCCACGGCATCGTCGCCATCTTTTTGCTGCTCGCCCTGATCATGATGTGGCTGATCTGGATGGACAAGTCGCGGCTGATGTACGGTTTGACGACGCTCTTGCCGGCCGGTTTGCTGGCCGCGTTTTGGATGGTGCCGTTCGCTCTCGGCACCGCCTACATGACCGACATGAAGTACGGCAAACGGCCTGAGGGGGCCAACGACTCGTACTGGAAGATGTTCTTCAACCTCGATGTCACCTTCGATCGCATCATCTTCGTGCTGGCATTGATCGGCTTTGTTGCCGCCCTCGCCCGACGGCATCTCAATGGCGTCTGGCTGGGGGTCAGCGTGATCGCCTTGGGCATCTTCACCAGGCTCGCCGAGAATTCGCTGCCGGTGATCGGTCTGCTGTGGAACCCGCGTGTCCTGCCGTTTTTCTATCTGCTGCGCTACCTGCTGATGATGGTCGGCATCGTCGAGGTCGGCCGCGGCCTGACCTGGGTCGTCGAGCGCACCAGAATGGGCTGGCAGCTGACCCGCGAGCGCCGCCTTGGACATTCGGGAATGGCCGTTGCCGGACCGGCGAGGGGCGCCTCGGCGATCGGTGGAGCGGTCACCGCGATGGTGGCCTTGCTGACCATCGGTTCGATGCTGCTGATCTCGTTCGAGCAATTCCCCGGGGCGACGATCAGCGACAGCCGCTACACGGTGCGGGTTGGTAGCAAAGCCACTGGCTACCTCAACCTGTACCAAAAACGGCGCTGCGAATCGCCGTGCGTGCGCGACGCCCAGGGCGACGGCTGGTCGCGATACAACTTCAACGGCTACGAGGCCCGCCCGGCGTACGGCGAATATCGTGCCCTGGTGTTGAAGATGGCCGAGATCGGTGGCGACCGCGGCTGCGGCCGCGCCCTCTGGGAGAACAATTCGGAGAACGGCACCTACGGGACGACGATGTCGTTGATGCTGTTGCCGCACTGGACCGATGGTTGCATCGGCAGCAGTGAGGGGTTGTTCTTCGAGGCCTCGGGGACGACCCCCTATCACTTCCTCACCGCCGGGGCGATGTCGTCGAAGAGTTCGAATCCGGTGCGCCAACTGCGCTACGTCGACAACGATCCGGGCGTCGGCATCCCCTACATGCAGAAGCTGGGTATTCGCTACTACATGGCTTGGACGGAGCTGGCGATCAACGCTGCGGCCAGCCGAGAAGATTTGACGTTGCTCGACACCGTCGGGCCTTGGCATATCTACGAGGTCGCCGATGCCGACATTGTCGTACCGCTCGCTGTGCAGCCCGTGGTCGTAGCCGAGCGCAGCGGCGACCAGCGCGAGCGGTGGCTGGAACTGGGCACCAGTTGGTTGCAGAATCCGGATGAATGGCTGGCCATGCCCGCCGCCGATGGGCCCGTCGAATGGCAGCGGGTGGACGTCGCCGTCGACCTGAGTCGTCGCCAAGGCGACCCCGCCGACCACAATCGCAAGGTCGATGTCGTCGTCCCGACAACGCCGCTGATCGCCCAGAACCTGTCGGAAATCGCCGTCACTAACGTTGAAATGGGTAACGAGTCGATCGAGTTCGACGTCGACCAGATCGGTGTTCCCGTGCTGGTCAAGGTCAGCTACTTCCCGAATTGGACCGTCGAGGGTGCCGAGGGTCCCTACCGCGTGGCCCCCAACAGCATGATCGTCGTGCCGACGTCAAACCACGTGAAGATGTCCTTCACGAGCAGCACCAGCGACTATGTCGCCTATGCGCTGACACTGTTGGGCATCATCCTGCTCTTCGTCTTCCGGCGGTTTGTGCCGATCCGCCACCGGACCAAAGGCGCTGATGTCCTCGAATTAGACGAAAGCGAAGTCGCCTGGATCCGTCTCAATCCCGACGACGTCTACGTGGCCCCGATCGTCGATCGAGAGCCGACGTGGGCGCCGCCAGCGGGCACTGCGAGCCTCTTGCGTGCACCCGAACCGTCGGACAAGATTCTTGAGAATGAACACGATGAGTAGCCGTTCACTGACCCAGCTCGCAAATTCCGCTCGTCGGTCGGGCGATTGACACGATAGTGTTTCGGGCGCTATGACCTCCGCTGACACCCGCCTTGACGCAATCGTCAAGGCCTACGACATTCGCGGAACCGTGCCGGAGCAGTTCGATGAGGAAGTCGCCTTCGCTCTCGGCGTGGCCTTCGCTCGTTTCGTCGATTCTCGCCTGATTCTCGTCGGTCACGACATGCGGCCGTCCTCGCCATCGCTCGTCGATGCCTTTTCTCGTGGCGCTGGTCAACAGGGCAGCGACGTCGTGCAACTCGGCCTGGCCTCGACCGACCTGGTGTATTTCGCCGCAGGTTGGCTCGACGCTCCGGCGGCGATGTTCACCGCATCGCATAACCCGGCGCAGTACAACGGCATCAAGTTCTGCCTGTCCGGCGCTCGGCCCGTCGGGGTCGACACTGGCCTCCCGGAGATCAAGCACACCGCGCAGACCGTGCTCGACGGGCACGGTCCGCTGCCAGCGGCTCGCGCCGGGCGGGTCACCGAGCGCAGTGTCCTCAAAGAGTTTGTTGATCACGTGTTGACGTTTATCGATGTTTCCCGTCTCCGGCCGATGAAGGTCATTGCCGACACTGCCAATGGGATGGGCGGCTTGGTCGTTCCCGCCGTGTTCGATCGCCTGCCGGTGATCGACATGGAGTACATGTACAGAGAACTCGACGGTACCTTCCCCAACCATCCTGCCGATCCCTTGCAACCCGCCAACCAGCGTGATCTGCAGCGGCGCATGGCTTCGGGTGCCTTCGACGTCGGGTTGGCCTTTGATGGCGACGCCGATCGCGTCTTCGTCGTCGACGAACAGGCCCACGGTCTCAGCGGTTCGACGACCACGGCATTGCTGGCGACCACGGTGCTACGTCGCTACCCCGGCTCGAAGATCCTGCACAACCTGATCTGCTCGCGCGCCGTTCCGGAAGTGATTCGCGAGCACGGCGGCATTCCGATCCGCACCAAGGTCGGCCATTCGTACATCAAACAGGCAATGGCGGAAACGGGCGCGGCCTTCGGTGGCGAGCATTCAGCCCATTACTACTTTCGCGACAACTACCGGGCCGACAGCGGACTGATCGCCACGTTGCTGGTGCTCGAAGAGGTCAGTCGCAAGGACAAGCCCTTGTCCGAACTGCGCAAGGGTCTCGAGCGGTTTGCCGCCAGCGGCGAAATCAACACCCAGGTCGACAGTACCGAGTTGGTGATCAAGCTCATCGCTGAGCGATACGGCCATTGCGGACAGGATTTCCTCGATGGCTTGACGGTCGATTGTGGTGATTGGTGGTTCAATCTTCGTCCGTCGAATACCGAACCGTTGCTGCGACTCAACCTCGAAGCGCCGACACAGAACGAGTGCAGTGATCGCGTGGCCGAGTTGTTGGCCCTGATCACCAGCATGTGAGGCGCCCAGCGCCAGAGGAAAGGACGTGCCATGGCACTTGATCAAGGCTTGTTGCGCCTGTTGGCCTGCCCAGCGGACAAACAACCGCTCTTTTACATCGAAGACGAGGACACGCTGTACAACCCACGTCTGCGGTTGCGTTACAAAATTCGCAATGACATTGCAATTTTGCTCAATGATGAGGCAGAAAGTGCCGATGATCAAGAGCATGACCGTCTCAGCGCACGAATCTCAGGCGAGAATATCGCAGCAACGGGGCCCCGTTAAGGGGTTAGATCTTGGGCGGATCGACCAAAGGAGCGCAGCATGCGACTAACCCGCAGCTTTCGAACCATTTTTGCCAGCATCCTCGCCGCGGCGGCGGTGCTGCCCATCGCCAACGTTGGCAGCCCAGCCGCTGTCGTGCAGGCTGCCGGCCTCGGTGCCGGCGGCGAATATCATCCGTTGACTCCGAGCCGGGTCTTCGATACCCGCGCCCCGGGCATCGGCATCGCCCCAGGGGCGCTGCCGTCGAAGGCCACCGGTTCGACTGTCGACGTGCAACTGTTGGGCACCGGCGGCATTCCCGCCAACGGTGCCGAGGTGCTCGCCGCGGTGGTCAGCATCACGGTTGTGTCGCCGACACAAGCTGGGTACCTGCAGGCTTATCCCAGCGGTGCCAGCGCCGGAATCTCCAGCGTCGTCAACTTCGCCGCCGGGCAGACCGTGCCGAACCTCACCGTGGCCACGATCGGGGCCAATGGCAAGCTGACCGTGCGTCTGGTCACCGGCACCCCCGGCACGGCGCACGTCTTCATCGACGTCTTTGGATGGTTCTCGACCAGTTCGTCGACGCAACCAGGGGCGCGCTTGATTCCTGTCGGTCCTGGCCGAATTTTCGACAGTCGTGAGGCCTCCTTCAACGGCACTGGCCGCCCCCTCGGGGCTGGCACCGTGGTGCCGGTGACGATCCGTGGAGCTGACGCGCAAACACCATCGGTCACCGACATCATCCCGGCCAGCGGCAATGTCGTCGGCGTCGTGCTCAACGTCACCGGCGTCAACACGCTGGTCACCAGCCGATCGACCTACGTCAGCGTGCTACCGGAAACACCGGCGGCCAATCCGACGACCTCAAACCTCAACTTGGTCCCGGGGCAGATCAAGGCCAACCTGGTGATCGTCCCGGTGACCAACGCCAATGGCGCGATCCGCCTGTTCAACGCGGTCGGCGAGACCCATCTGGTGGTCGACGTCGTCGGCTACATGCTGGCCAATCAGGACCCCAACACTCGCCGCGGTCGCGTGATTCCGCTGGCCTCGCCGTTCCGCGCCTTCGATACCCGTGAGGCCACCTTCGGCAATGTGCAGCTTGGCCCAGGCCAGGCCGAGACCTGGAGCTTCGCGCAGTTCGCGGCGACCGTGACGCTCGGCGGACAGCCCGTCGGCAACCAGGCCGCATTGCTCGGCACCCTCACGGCCACCGGGTTGACCCGCCTGTATCCAACGGCGCCAGTGGCCAGCTTTTTGACGGTCTATCCGAGCGATGTCGGACGGCCCAACTCGAGCAATGTGAACATTGCCGAGGGCGTCAGCGTGCCGAACATGGCGGTGATCAAGACCTCGGCCGCAGAGGAGGTCAAGGTCTTCAATAGCTCCGGGTACATCCACTATTTGTTCGACGTCTCGGCGGTCGTGCTCGACGACTGAGATTGGCTACAATGGCTCCTCGCACGGGCTGACGTTAGGACGGCGCCAGCAGGCCCCGGCCCGCGAACTCAACAGCTTTCCCGTTTGGAGAACCCATGTCGTCCACCCTTGCCGCGCGCCGCGATTTCCGCGTCGCCGATCTTTCCCTTGCACCGTTCGGTCGCAAGGAGATCCATCTTGCTGAGCACGAAATGCCCGGATTGCGGGCACTGCGCAAAGAATTCGGCCCGCTCAAACCGTTGCAGGGAGCGCGCATCAGCGGTTCGCTGCACATGACCATTCAGACCGCCGTGCTGATCGAGACCCTGGTCGAACTCGGTGCCGAGGTTCGTTGGGCGAGTTGCAACATCTTCTCCACCCAGGATCATGCCGCAGCGGCTATCGCCGTCGGCCCAAACGGCTCGCTGGAAGATCCTCAGGGCGTTCCCGTGTTTGCCTGGAAGGGCGAGACGCTGGAGGAATACTGGTGGTGCACCGAGCAGATGATGAGCTGGCCAGCGGCTGCTGACGGGTCGGCGCAGGGCCCGAACATGATCCTCGACGACGGCGGAGACGCCACGTTGTTGCTGCACAAGGGCGTCGAGTTCGAAGCCGCCGGGGCTGTGCCCGATCCAACCTCGGCCAGCAACCCGGAGTTCGCCATCGTGCTCGGTTTGCTGCAACGCAGCTTGAGGACCGAGCCGACGAAGTGGACGCAGATGGCTGCTCAAATCAAAGGCGTCACCGAGGAGACCACCACCGGAGTGATGCGTCTCTACAAAATGTTCGAGGCCGGTGAGCTGCTGTTCCCGGCGATCAACGTCAACGACTCGGTGACCAAGAGCAAGTTCGACAACCTTTACGGCTGTCGCCACTCGCTGGTCGATGCCATCTGTCGGGCAACCGATGTCATGTTGGCCGGTAAGGTCGCCGTCGTTTGCGGCTACGGCGATGTCGGCAAGGGTTGCGCTCAGGCCTTGCGTGGCCAGGGCTGTCGCGTCATCGTCACCGAGGTCGACCCGATCAACGCCCTACAGGCGGCGATGGAGGGTTACCAGGTGCTGCGCATGGAAGACATCATGAGCGACGCCGACATCTTCGTCTCCGCAACCGGAAACGACCATGTGATCTCCGTCGAGCACATGGCGGCGATGAAGCACAACGCCATCGTCTGCAACATCGGCCATTTCGATTCGGAGATCGACATGGCTGGATTGGCCCGCAGCGGGGCTACCCGTGACGAGCTCAAGCCAGGAACCGATCTGTGGACCTTTCAGGATGGCCACTCGGTGATCGTGCTCGCTGAGGGCCGCCTGGTCAATCTCGGGTGCGCCACCGGCCATCCGAGCTTCGTGATGAGCTGTTCGTTCAGCAACCAGGTGATCGCCCAGATGGAGCTGTTCAACAACACCGAGAGCTATCCGCTCGGGGTCTACGTGCTTCCCAAGAAACTGGACGAGAAGGTTGCCCGGCTGCATCTCGACGCGCTTGGCGTCAAGCTCACCCACCTTTCCGATGAGCAGGCCGACTACCTCGGCATCGAGCCGAGCGGCCCGTTCAAGAGCGAGCGCTACCGCTACTAAATGTTGCCGCTGGCCGTCCCGACAGCGCATCGCGCTGGCGGGGCGGCAGCGTCAGGCGCGGCAAGATCGGCTGCACGAGTGGGCCGATGCCGAACATAAACATGATCGTGCCGAAGCCTGGGCGTGATCCCAGTGCCAGCCCGGCGATGCCGACGGCAACCTCGATACACGTGCGGGCGAGGCGCACGCTGATGCCGCGGGCGGCCAGGCCCGTCATCAGACCATCGCGCGGGCCAGGGCCGAGGCCAGCACCGATGTAGAACCCTGAGCCGACGGCGATGATGCCGATACCGATGCAGAGCATGACGAAGCGGGCGATGACGTGGTCGACGTCGGGCAGCAGCGGCATCGTCAGGTCGACCACCAGGCCGATCTCGACGACGTTCATCAGGGTGCCGATGCCGGGGCGCTGGCGAAGCGGAATCCAGGCCAAGAGGACGACGAAACCGACCAGTTCGATGATCACGCCGACGCTGATATCGGTTCGCCGACTGAGACCTTGGTGCAGCATCTCCCATGGCGAGGCGCCCAGTTCGGCCTGCAGCATCATGGCGATGCCAGCACCGAACAGTGCGAGTCCGAAGGCGCAGCGCACCAGTCGATTGAGCATCGAAGGCTGGGCCGGGGACATCTCCGGCACGCTACCCGGGAAACTCTGTAGCACCCTTGGAATATAACAATGGCATGCTCACCGTTACCTGTTCCGGCTGCCAATCCACGGGTGCCACGCTCTGTCGCCGCTGCCGCTTCGCCTTGCTTTCGCAGCATCCCCACCGCCGCGCCGATGGCATCATCGCCGCCACGACCTACGGCGGCATTGCCAAGCGAGCCGTCGGCGACCTCAAATTCCGCAATCGCCGCCAGATGGCCAAAATCTTGGCTGAAGAGCTCAGCCAGCAGCTCGTCAGCAGCGATTTCGACATCATCACCTGGGCGCCAACGAGCGGCCAACGCATCGCCGAACGCGGCTACGACCAGTCAGAACTCGTCGCTCGGGCGTTGGCTCGCCGTTGGCGCAAGCCGTGTCGGCGGCTGTTGTTTCGTCGGCACGGTCCAGCGCAAACCGGCCTTGGCCGTGAGCAGCGTCTGCTTGGGCCCACCTTCGATGCTCGCCCGCTGCGCCGTCGACCGCGGGTGCTCGTCGTGGACGATGTCGTCACCACCGGGGCCACACTGCAGGCCGCCAAGCGAGCGCTGATGGCGTCGGGCGCCCGATCCGTGCAGCTTGCCGCGCTGGCCTCGGTTGGTTCACCGGCGCGTCACTCCACGGCTGCCCAGCCCGCCAACGTGCGCACGGCGGCGATGGCTGGCGTCGGGTCGGTTCCCACCACGATGCCGAACAGACCTAGGTTGGTCGCCGCGGCGACGTTGGAGGCCACGTCGTCGAGGAAGGCTGTGCGCCCAGCGGACACCCCCAACCTCGACATCGCCAGCTGATAGATCGCCGCATTCGGTTTGCGCAGGCCTACCTCGTGGCTATCGACGACGTCGTCAAATAGGTCGTCGAAAGGCATCGCGTCACGCCACATCGGGCGGAACTCGCGGACGTTGTTCGTCAATACCCCGGTCTTGATGCCGTGTTGGCGCAGGCTTGCGGCCAACGCGAACATCCCCTCATCGGGTTCGAACATCGAGCGCACAACCGCCTTCGGTTGTGTCAGCACCTGGTCGGCGCCGTTCGCTGCACCGGAGAGGCCCAACTCGGCCAGGCCAGGTGCGATCAGTTCGCGGAAGTCGGGATAGGCCAACTCGCCCCGTTCGAGACGGTGCCAGGGGTGATCCGTGTCCGTGCCATAGTCGCCCACCATCACTCGCAGTGCCGCCTCCGCCTTGTCTGGTGGGAATCGGCGCACAAGGTCGGTGTGGCGGCCGTTGCGCATCAACACGCCGCCGAGATCAAAGAGAACGGCATCTAGCTGGCAGATCGTAGAATTTGACACCGTTGCATTGTGCCGAAAGTTGCAAGGTTTCGGCTAGCTCGGTGCCGGGGTGGTGACGGAGAGCGCCGATAGCATGGGCAACCGCATGGGCATTCTCGATCGCATCCTCCGCGCCGGTGAGGGCAAAAAACTCAAGGCTCTCGAAGGCCTGGTTCCCGACATCAACGCTCTCGAGTCCGTGATGAGCGGCCTTTCTGACGACGCCTTACGAGGCAAGACCGCCGAGTTCCGTCAGCGCTTGGAGCGCGGCGAACAACTCGACGACCTGCTTGTCGAGGCCTTCGCTGTCGTCCGTGAGGCGGCCTCGCGGGTCATCGGCCAACGTCACTTCGACGTGCAGTTGATGGGTGGCGCAGCCTTGCACTTCGGATGGGTCGCCGAAATGAAGACGGGCGAGGGCAAGACGCTGGTGTCGACGTTGCCTGCCTACCTCAACGGCGTCGGCGGCAAAGGTGTCCACCTGATCACGGTCAACGACTACCTGGCGCGTTTCCACGCCGAATGGATGGGGCGCATCCACAACTGGCTCGGGCTCGAAGTCGGCCTGGTCATCCCCGGTTTCAAAGACAATCCGGTGTCCAAGCGCCATGCCTATGCCGCCGACATCACCTATGGCACGAACAACGAGTTTGGCTTCGACTACCTGCGCGACAACATGGCTGGCAGCCTGGCCGACAAGACCCAGCGTGGGCATAACTTCGCCATCGTCGACGAGGTCGACTCGATCCTCATCGACGAGGCCCGCACCCCGCTGATCATCAGCGGTCGTCTGGCCGACGCCGCAAAGCTGTACTACCAGTTCGCCTCGATCGTGCGTTCACTGCGTCGCGACGAAGACTACGAGGTCGAGGAAGACAAGCGCATCGTCGTCCCCTTGGAAGCTGGCATCGAACGGGTCGAGAAGGCCCTGGGAATCGACAACCTTTACGACCAAGTGCAGCAGAACCTCGTGCACCAACTTTCGGTGGCACTCAAGGCCAAAGAGCTCTATCGCCGCGACAAGGACTACATCATCCAGGGCGGCGAGGTGAAGATCGTCGACGAGTTCACCGGTCGCATCCTCGAAGGTCGCCGCTGGAGCGAAGGCATCCACCAGGCCGTCGAGGCCAAAGAGGGCGTCAAGATCAAGGAAGAGAATCAGACGCTGGCCACGATCACGCTGCAGAACTACTTCCGCATGTACGACAAGCTGGCCGGAATGACCGGCACGGCGGCGACCGAGGCTGCGGAGCTGATGAACACCTACGGCCTGGCCGTGGTGCCAATCCCAACCAACCGCGCCGTTTCTCGCGCCGACCAGGCCGACTTGATCTACAAGGGCGAAATCGGCAAGTACGAAGCCGTGGCCAAAGACATCGCCGAGAAGTACGAACGCGGTCAGCCAGTGCTGGTCGGCACGGTCAGCGTGGAAAAGAGCGAGCACCTCAGCCGATTGCTGACCAAACAGGGCATTCCCCACGAGGTCCTCAACGCTAAGCAGCACACCCGCGAAGCCCAGATCGTCGCCCAGGCTGGTCGTCTGCACGCCGTGACGGTCGCTACCAACATGGCCGGTCGTGGTGTCGACATTCTGCTCGGCGGCAACCCCGAAGGTCTCGCCCGTGCCGAGGCGCTGAAAGAGGGTCATGCCACCGAGGTGATGGTCGACGACTTCGAGCTGCCTGTGCCGCTCGAGCAGATGCCAGAGGAGTTCCGCGACGAGCGCACCAAGGCCTTCGCTCGCTACAACGAGTTGCTCGAGGGCTTCAAGGTGGAGTGCAAGGCCGAGGGCGAGCAGATCCGCCAACTCGGTGGGCTCTACGTTCTCGGCACGGAACGCCATGAGAGCCGCCGGATCGATAACCAGCTGCGCGGCCGTTCCGGACGTCAAGGCGACCCGGGTGAGAGCCGTTTCTATCTCAGCCTCGATGACGAACTCATGCGCTTGTTCGCCACCGGCGCGCTGAGCTGGGTGATGGGCCGCACGCTGCCCGACGACGAGGCGATCGAAGCAAAGATGGTCACCAAGGCCATCGAGCGGGCTCAGAGCACCGTCGAGCAACGCAACGGCGAGATCCGCAAGAACGTGCTGAAGTACGACGAGGTGATGAACGAGCAGCGCAAGATCATCTATCAGCGCCGCGACCAGATCCTCGAAGGGCTCGACCTCAAGGTCGCTGCGATGGAGTATCTCGCCGAGGCCGTGGATGCGCTGATCGAGAGCCATTGCGCCAGCGCTGCTGACGACGAGTGGGATCTAGACGGTCTGACCACTGAGCTGAAGAGTTTCTGGCCGAACGAGATCAGCGTTGCGCAACTGCAGGACTGCCGCGATAAACGGGCGATGAATGCCCTGGTGATGAAAGATGCAACGGCGTTCTATGAGCGTCGCGAGGTCGAGCTGACGCCGACGGTAATGCGCGATGTCGAGCGTCAGGTGATGCTGCGCATCATCGACCAGCGCTGGCGTGAGCACCTCGAGGAGATGGACTACCTGCAGGAAGGCATCAACTTGCGGGCGATGGGTCAGAAGGATCCGCTGACCGAATGGCAGCGCGAGGGCTTCGAGATGTTCGGGTCGATGATGACCGGTATCGCCCAGGACTTTGTGCGCTATGTCATGCATGTCCAGGTGGTGCGCAACGAGGCGCCAGCCCCGGTGGTGCAGAACGTGCAGCAATCCTCATCGGAGACCGACCAGTCATCCGGTTTTGCCGCCGCCGCGGAGTCGGCCGCTGCCTCCGGCGAGATCGACGAAGCTTTGGCGGCGACGGCACTGCCCAAGACGCCAGACAAACAGGCGCCGGTGGTCAAAGACGAGTGGGCCAAGACGCCGCGCAACGCGCCATGTCCGTGTGGGTCGGGGAAGAAATTCAAGATGTGCCACGGGGCCACCGCCTAATCCCACCGACCAGCCCACCGACCAGTCCACCGACCAGGGTGGCGGAGTAACCCGATGCGAGATTTTACAGACGAACTGAAGGACCTTCGCCGCCGCCTTGGCGAGGCAGAGGGCTACCTCAAGGTCACCGACAACCGGGCGCGCATGTCGGAGTTGGAACTGGAGATCTCCCGCCCGGATCTGTGGGATGACCAGGAACTTGCCAAGCGAGTCAACGGTGAGTACTCCAATCTCAAGGGCGACATCGACACCTACGACCGTCTGTCTGGCGAATTGGAAGACGCCGAGGTGCTCCATGAGATGGCCCGTGAGGTCGACGATGCCAGCCAGGAGGACGACATCGACGCGGCGTCGCGGGCCATCGCCCTCACGCTCGATCAATTGGAGATGCGCAGTCTGTTCACCGGCGAGCACGACGAGGCCGACTGCATCGTGCAGATCAACGCCAAGGACGGTGGCGTCGACGCTCAGGACTGGAGCGAGATGCTGCTGCGGATGTACAGCCGCTGGGCCGAACGGCGCGGTCTCGGCTTCGAGGTCGATGGCATCTCCGAAGGGACAGAGGCTGGCATCCTGTCGGCAGAGTTCACCCTCACCGGCCGCTACGCATACGGTCTGATGACCTCGGAGCGGGGCACCCATCGCCTGGTGCGGATCAGCCCGTTCGATAACCAAGGCCGTCGCCAGACCAGCTTCGCCGCCGTGCAGGTATGGCCGATCTTGGAGGACCCGGATGTCGACCTCGATGAGCGCGACGTGCGTATGGAGGTCTTCCGGGCCAGTGGCGCCGGCGGCCAGCACGTCAACAAGACATCGTCGGCAGTGCGCCTGATCCACGAACCGACCGGCCTGGTGGCCAGCTCGCAGGAAGAGCGCAGTCAGCTACAGAACCGGGAGAAGGCGATGAATCGGCTGCGCACGATGGTCGCCGCCAAGGTCGAAGAGGAGCGTCAGGCCGAACTCGATCGCATCGCTGGTCGCCAGGCGCAGGTCGGCTGGGGCAGCCAGATTCGCAGCTATGTGATGCAGCCCTACCAGATGGTCAAGGACCTGCGGACCGAGGTCGAGTCGGGCAACGTCGCCAGCGTGCTCGACGGCGACATCGACGAGTTCATGGAGGGTTACCTCCGCCACCGCCGCCGCGAGGCCGAGTGACCGCGTTGTTGGCGGTCGCCCTGGTACTTTGTGACCCGGCCGGGCGGTCGCCTTTCATTTCGATTTCTCCTGCCAGAGGAGCAGCATGATCCGCCTCGAGAGCGTCACCAAGATCTACAACACGGAAGTCACCGCGCTGCGTGACGCCACCTTCGACGTCGCCAAGGGCGAATTCGTCTTTCTCGTCGGGCCATCCGGCTCGGGAAAGTCGACCCTGTTGCGGATGATGAACCGCCAGGAGCGCCCCGAGCGAGGCTCGGTGTGGGTCGCTGGCAAGAACATCAACGAGATGCCCGACAGCAAGGTGCCGCACCTGCGGCGCAACATCGGCAACATCTTCCAGGACTACAAGCTGTTGTTGAACAAAACCGTGCACGAAAACGTGGCCTTCGCCCTCGAGGTCATCGGTCGCCCCAAACACGTCATCCGTCAGCAAGTGCCGGCGGTGCTCGAACTCGTTGGCCTGGCCGGCAAAGAAGAGCGTTTCCCCCACCAACTCTCCGGCGGTGAGCAGCAGCGTGTGTCGATCGCCAGGGCCTTCGTCAACCGCCCATTGATCCTGCTGGCCGACGAACCAACCGGAAACCTCGACCCGGCCACCGGCGAAGGCATCATGCGACTTCTCGACCGAATCAACAAGACCGGAACGACCGTGGTGATGGCCACCCACGACCAACGAATCGTCAACATGATGCGCAAGCGCGTGATCCAGATGGACCGCGGCATCATCGTGCGCGACCAGGCCCGAGGGGTGTACGAATAATGCTCTCGAGAATCTCCTATACCTTCCGCGAGACGTGGGCCAGCCTGCGCCGCAACGTCACCCTGACCGTCGCCGCGGTGTTGACCTCGGCGGTGTCGCTGTTCCTTGTCGGTGGCACGTTTTTGGTGCAGAAGGGCTTCGAGAACCTGCTCTCCAAGTGGGCGGGCGGTGTGCAGATGATCGTCTACGTGCACGCCGAATACTCTGAATCTCCGGAAAAACTGGCCCTCGTCGAAGCGACGCTGAAAGCCAATCCAACGGTGGTCGACGTCGACAAGTTGCGTTACCTCGACAGGGACGAGTCGCTGGCCGAGGCCAAGCGTTTGTTCGCCGCCGATCCGGGCACCTATCAGCTGCTCGAGGATTCGCCGAACTTTCCTACGCAGTTCAAGGTGACACCGCGCGAAAACCAGTTGGAATCACTGATCGCCCTGAAGGACCAGTTCCGCGTGCAGCCGGGCATCCAAAGCGTGCTGCTGGCCCAAGAGGAAGCCGAGCAGATCACCAAACTGAAGAACTTCGTGCAAACGGTGACGTTTGCCTTAGCTGCGTTGTTGCTGGTCGGAGCCCTGATTCTCATCTGGAACACGATCCGCACGGCGATGTTCGCCAGACGGCGCGAGATCGAAGTGATGAAGCTGGTCGGCGCGACCAACTGGTTCATCCGCTTGCCGTTCATGCTCGAAGGGTTGATCCAAGGCTTGGTCGGTGCCGTGTTGGCCTGTGTGATGTTGCACTTTGGTAACTCGTTTTGGACCGATGGCGTCGCCGCCTTCGGTGCCGGCAACGGCTTTAGCGCGCTCGTCGTCTCGGCCGCAGATCGCCATTTGGTGATGCTCGGCATCCTGTTGTTCGGCATGCTCGCCGGGGCCATCGCCTCCGGGTTTGCGGCGACACGCTTCCTCGACGTGTAGCGACTCCTCGCCAACCGGGGCGCGGTAGCGTCGCGTCCATGCCGGAACACATTCTGTACGACGTCGCCGACTCGGTGGCGACGATCACGCTCAACCGCCCCGACAAGCTCAACGCCTTCACACCGCGAATGCGCCGCGAGATGATCGATGCCTTCGACGAGGCCGACCGCGACGACGACGTGCGCGCTGTGATCGTCACCGGTGCCGGGCGGGCCTTTTGTGCTGGCGCCGATCTTTCCGCTGGCGGCGAGACATTTGCCGCGGGTGGCAGCGAGGTCAAGATGCCAAGTGGAGTGGTCCGCGACGGCGGAGGGATGGTGTCGTTGCGCATCTTCCAGTCAACCAAGCCGGTGATCGCAGCGATCAACGGGCCAGCGGTCGGCGTCGGGGCGACGATGACGCTGCCGATGGATATTCGCCTGGCGGCCGACACGGCCCGGTTTGGCTTCGTCTTCGCCCGCCGCGGAATCATTCCCGAGGCCTGCTCATCGTGGTTCTTGCCGCGGGTGGTCGGTATCAACACGGCGACCGAATGGGTGTTTACTGGCCGGCTTGTTCCCGTTGCCGAGGCCTTGCAGGCCAGGCTGATCCGCAGCGTCCACGATCCGGAAGATCTGCTCGCCGCGGCGCGTGACATCGCCCAAGAGATCGCCGCCAACACGGCACCTGTATCGGTCGCACTCTCGCGGCTGATGATGTGGCGCATGTTGACCGCCGGGCACCCGATGGAGGCGCACCGCGTCGACTCACGTGGCTTGCAGCAACGAGGCCGTTCCAATGATGCCCGCGAAGGGGTCGAGAGTTTCTTGGAGAAGCGAACAGCAGAATTCCCCGAACTCGTCAGCGATGGCCTTCCCGACATCTTTCCACAGTGGATCGAGCCGTCGTTCGAGTGACCCAGGCGAGTTGCAGTTCACGATATGTGACCAGGCGACCAAATTTTTAATCTTTTGTAGTGAAACTGTGTCATACGGTGGTGAAGAGTTCGTCTAGCTATCAAGAGTGTGAGCAACGCAAAGGAGAGCACCAAATGAACACCTCAATGTGTGATGACATCAAAG
This sequence comes from uncultured Acidimicrobiaceae bacterium, assembly GCA_963732585.1. GTDB lineage: Bacteria > Actinomycetota > Acidimicrobiia > Acidimicrobiales > Ilumatobacteraceae > WLMZ01. Next base: position 329,981 of record CAVSZY010000003.1, read on the forward strand.
CTGGAGACGTTCTGGAGATCCTCCGAGGCGACGACCTGATATCGGTACTCGTCTTGTTGGTCACCGACGAAGCGGTCATTCTCGATGCCTGCGACGACACGACGCCGTTCGTCATCGCTCGCGACGAACTGGTGATCCACGGAATTTTCAATTCCGCAGACCTGTAATTTCGGCTCCATACACTGGAGGCCGTGAGCGAACCAGATCAGGCCCCGCTGTTTGAACGAGCCGGCGGTTCGCCGTTCTTCGAGCGACTGGTCGATGCGTTTTATCGCGGTGTCGCGCAGGACGAGGTGCTGGCGCCGCTGTACCCGCAAGCGCCGAACTTCGAGCCCGCCAAGCAGCGCCTGACGCTTTTCTCGCCCAGTATTGGGGTGGTCCGAACGACTACGAGCAACTCCGCGGCCATCCGAAGTTGCGGATGCGCCACTTCCCGTTTCCCGTTGGCCCGTTACAGCGTGACCGTTGGCTGGCGAACATGGCCGCGGCGATCGCCGAGAGCGGCTGTGACGCACAGATCGCCAGCGAGTTGACCGAGTATTTCGTGCGCGCCGCTGAGCACCTGCGCAACGACACGGGCCTGCCGATAACCAGCCCCTCTTACGGGCGCAACGCGTAACAAGCGATCGCCCCAGCTGCGGCGACGTTGAACGAATCGATACCCATCGCCATGGGGATGTGGGCCCGAACCGAGGCGGCGGCGAGTGCTTCAGCGCTCAAGCCGGTGCGTTCTGCTCCGAGCACAAGCATCAGATGCTGATCGGGTGCTGGTCGGATCTCTTCGATCGGTGTCGAATCTGATGCTGGGCTGAGGGCGACGACCAGGGCGCCTCGCCGGCGTTCGGCCATCAGCGTGGCGACGAAATCCGCGGCACGGGCGTGGCGCAGGGCGAACGTGGTACCCATCGACACCCGCAAGGCGCGCCGTGCCAACGGATCGCCGCTCGTGCGGTCGAGCAGCAGGTCGCCCCAGCCAAGGGCCGCAGCGCTGCGCGCGACGGCACCGACGTTGACCGGGTTGTCGACTCCCTCGAGGGCGAGCACACGTCGTCCTGCGGCAACCATGTCGGTGTCGAGTGCTGCGGGGCGGCGAAACAAGGCGATGATCGACAACGGCACCCCAAGGCCCATACCGTGGCGGCGGATATCGACATCGGCGGCGTAGACGGGAATGTCGGCGGCAATCCGTTGACAGACAGGCGGCGGCCGGTGGAGATCGACGAAGGCCGCCAGCGGCTGGCATCCGGCGTTCAGAGCTCGCTCGACGACGAGGTCGCCTTCGGCGACGAAGGCCCCGGGTTCGGCGCCAGGCCGCCGTTGGGCGCGGCTCTGCAAACCCCGCTCGCGCATCTGAAAAGCAAGAATGCGCTCGTCGTCAGGATCGTCGATGACGATCAGTTGGCGCATGGCGTCGGTGTTTGTGCTGTCAGAACATCCACGGATAGGGCGACCAATCCGGATCGCGCTTTTCGAGGAACGACAGGCGGCCCTCCTGGGCTTCGTCGGTCATGTAGGCCAGCCGCGTGGCTTCGCCAGCGAAGATCTGTTGGCCAACCAGGCCGTCGTCGATCAGGTTGAACGAGTACTTCAACATCCGCTGCGCTGTCGGACTCTTGCCGTTGATCTTGCGAGCCCATTCGAGCGCCGTGGCCTCCAACTCGTCGTGCTCGACGACAGCATTGACCATGCCCATGCGATGGGCTTCCTCGGCGCTGTACTCGTCGCCCAGGAAAAAGATCTCACGGGCGAACTTCTGGCCGACCTGGCGCGCCAGGTAGGCAGAACCAAAACCACCATCGAAGCTGGCGACGTCGGCGTCGGTCTGTTTGAACCGGGCATGCTGGCGACTGGCCAGGGTGAGATCGCTGACCACGTGCAGACTGTGCCCGCCACCAGCGGCCCATCCGCCGACGACGCAGATCACCACTTTCGGCATGAAGCGGATCAAGCGCTGAACTTCGAGAATGTGCAGGCGGCCGGCTCGACCGGGTTCGATGGTTTCGGCCGTCTCGCCATCGGCGTACTTATAGCCGTCGCGGCCGCGGATGCGCTGGTCGCCGCCGCTGCAGAACGCCCAGCCGCCATCGCGGGGCGACGGGCCGTTGCCGGTGAGCAGCACGCAGCCGATGTCGGTCGACATCCGCGCGTGGTCGAGTGCGGTGTACAGCTCGTCGACGGTTTTCGGGCGAAAGGCGTTACGGATTTCTGGCCGATTGAAGGCGATGCGCACGGTGCCATGCTCGTTGGCCCGGTGATAGGTGATGTCGGCAAACGAAAACCCTGGGACCTGCGTCCAGCGGTTGGGGTCGAAGGTCTCGGAGACGAAGTTGTCGGATGTCACCGGACTATGTTGCCTGCAAAGTCGCTGCGTCGCCACATTGCCGGAAGCGAATCGACACGCGCCAGAATCATTGGATGAGCGCATTCCAGGTATTCGGCGTCGAGGGCATCGGCGAGATCGAACGAGGCGCCGACCTTGGCGCGCTGGCGCTGCACGCCGCGCAGGTCAGCGGTTCGCCGCTGGCCAGTGGCGACATCGTCATGGTGACCAGCAAAGTCGTCTCCAAAGCTGAGGGACGCACCGTCGAACTTGCCGAGGTCGAGCCTTCGCCGTATGCCCGCGAGTGGGCGCTGAGCTGGGACAAAGACCCGGCGGTCATCGAGCTCGTGCTGCGCGAGGCCAAGCGTGTGGTTCGCCAGGTCGGGCCCATATTGATCACCGAGACGAAACACGGTTTTGTCTGCGCCAACTCCGGCGTCGATCAGTCGAGCAGCGGGGCGCACGGCCGGGCGGTGCTGCTGCCGATCGATCCCGATGCCAGCGCAGCGCGGATCCGTGCTGGCTTCACCGCGGCCGGCCTCGACATCGCCGTCATCGTCACCGACACCTTCGGTCGCGCCTGGCGCGAGGGGCAGACCGACATCGCCATCGGCATCGCTGGCATGCAGCCGATTCGCAGCTACATCGGCGAGTTCGATCCGCATGGCCACGAGTTCAAGGTGCAGGCGCTGTGTATCGCCGATCAGCTGGCTGGTGCAGCCGAGCTGGTCAAGGGCAATCTCGGTCGGATTCCGGTGGCCGTGGTGCGCGGCTATCACTGGGAACGAGACGACACGGCAACGATCGCCCCGGTGCTGCGCGACCAGTCACGGGATCTTTTTCGCTAGCCAGGAAGTGGCGCGCACAACAGCCTACCTACCAGTAGGTAGGCTGTAGCTCCATGGACACGCAGATGTTTCTCTCCGAGTTGGAACCAACCGCGGCGAGTTTGCTGGATCGACATTTGGCAACGGCGAAGGAGTGGTTCCCGCATGAACTCGTTCCCTACGGCCGGGGCCACGATTTTGGCAAGGGCTACGAATGGGACGCTGAAGACGCCGATCTCGGCGGCGTTGAATTGCCTGAAGCGGTGCGCAGCGCACTGTTCGTCAACCTGCTCACCGAAGACAACCTGCCCTATTATTTCCGCGACATCGAGCGCATGTTCGGCAACGACGGTGCCTTCGCCACCTGGTCGCGTCGCTGGACTGCCGAAGAGGGCCGACATTCGATTGCAATTCGCGACTACCTCACGGCGACGCGCGCCGTCGACCCGACGCTGCTCGAACGCGCTCGCATGGCCCAGGTCAGCGGTGGCGAGGTGCCAGTTCCGGAGTCTCCGTTGGAGGGCGTGATCTACGTCAGCCTGCAGGAACTCGCCACCCGTATCGCCCATCGCAACACGGGCAAGGTCATCGGCGATCGTTTCGGCTACGAGGTGATGTCGCGGGTGGCCAACGACGAGAACCTGCACTATTTGTTCTACCGCGATCTGGCCACCGCAGCCTTGGAACTCGACCCCTCGGCGATGGTCATCACGATCGAATCCGTCGTCCGCAACTTCGCCATGCCGGGCACCGGAATCATCGACTTCGACAAGCACGCCGCAGCGATCGCCGCTGCCGGTATCTACGACGCGTCGATCCTGCTCGAACAGGTCATGGTGCCGGTGATCATGCATCACTGGAAGATCGACCAGTTGGAGAATCTCAGCGCCGAGGCCGAACAGGCCCGCATCGCCCTCATCAAGCGGCTCGAGCGCCTGGCCAAGCTGGCCAAGACGATCGCCGGTCGACGCGAGCGGCGTCAGAACCTGGTTGGTAGCGGTGCCTAAGGTCGCAGCGCGGCTGTTGGCCGCCTCGTTATGCCTTCTCGCCGCATCGCTGGCGAGCGGTGCGAGCGCGGCACAGGCCGCGCCCTGCTCGATCAGCGCAACGTTGCGCCTCGGGTCGCGATCGAACGCGGTGCAGTGTCTGGAAACGGTGTTGCGCGAGCGCGGCTACCGCAACCTCACCGGCCCAGACACCTACTTCGGCACCAGTACGCGCTCCGCAGTGAGGTCCTACCAGCGGGCCAATGGCCTCGCCGTCGACGGCATCGTCGGCCCACGAACCGGTGCCGCCCTTGGCATTTGGGGAGCGTCGCCAACCCAACCGCCGATCGCACCAGCCATCATCGAAACCAAGGTCATCGGTACATCGGTACAAGGGCGCGAGATCGTGGCCCAGCGAATGGGTACGCCCGGCGGTCGTGTCGTCATGGTCGTCGGCTCGATCCACGGCGACGAGAACAAGGGCATCAAGATCACCTCCCTGCTGCGAACCCTGCCGACTCCCGTCGGCATCGATCTGTGGATCGTCGACAGCATCAACCCGGACGGCGTCGCCAATGGCACCCGCCAGAATGCCAACAACGTCGACCTCAACAGAAACTTCGAGGTCGGTTGGAGCTATATCCCGGCGAGTCCGAGCCACCGTCAGTACTCCGGCGAGGCTGCCGCCGATCAGCCAGAGACGCAGGCGATGCAGGCCTTCGTGCGCCAGATCAAACCGGCGATCGCCATCTGGTATCACCAAGATGCGAACACGATCACGGTCGGCGGTGCCCGCCCCGTGATTCCGACGTCCTATGCCCAGCAGGTCGGATTGAGCACGGGCAACGTGCCGTGCACGCAGCGTTGCACGGGAACCGCCGGCAAGTTCGTCAACTCCTCGGTGGTTGGGGCGACCAGCTTCCTGGTCGAGCTTCCCGGGTCGTCGCGGGTCACGGACGCCATGGTGCGAACCCACGCGTCGGCGGTGCTCAGCGTTATCACCCTGTAGCGACTCTGTAGGACTCTGTAGCGGTCCCGCTGGGACATGGTGTCGTCAACCAGCGCATAAACGGCGATTGAACAATCTGTGCCATGGTCGGTTGGCCGCTGGCGGTGGTACTACGGTGAATGCCGGCGCTCAACGTCGAGCGTCGCGTGAACACACATGAGGGAAGTCCAATGCGTACCACCAAGAGATACCGCGTCATAGCGCTCGCTATGTCGCTCGCTCTCACCGCCGCCGCCTGTGGTGACGACGAGACCACCGAATCACCGGCCGCGACCGAGGCCGGCACCCCAGAGGTCACAGATCCAGTCGCTCCGGAAGTGACCGACGCTGCGACGCCCGTAGCAACCGATCCGTCGGCGACCGGTGACGACTCGTTGGCCGCCTTGGCCGCCGAGTGCACCGCTGAAGGCCAGGTCAACCTGATTGCCTTGCCCGACGAGTGGGCCAACTACAAGGGCATTCTGCAGAGCTTCCGCGACAAGTACCCGGGCGTTGCCAATCCGGTGGCCAACCCGGAGTTCTCCTCGAAAGAAGAGATGGATGCCGTCAAGACCCTCGCCGGTCAGGACGACATGCCCGACAGCGTCGACGTCAGCCCGGCGATCGCCCAGTCGATGGTCGACGAAGGGCTCTTCGAGGCCTACACGACCACGGTTGATGCTGAGATCCCCGCCGGACTGAAGGACGCCGACCACAACTGGACGGCTGCCTACTATGGCATCATGGCCATCTCGACGAACACGACAATCGTCAAAGACGGTGCACCGAAGACGTTTGCCGATCTGGCCAAACCGCAATACAAGGGTCTCGTTGCGCTCAACGGCGACCCGCGTGAGTCTGGTGCCGCGTTTGCCGCAGTGATGGCCGCGTCGATCGCCAATGGTGGCGGCGCCGACGACATCTTGCCGGGTGTGCAGTTCTTCGCCGATCTCAAGGCCTCGGGCAATCTCGGTGCCAGCGACGTCACCAAGGAGTCGGTGATCTCCGGCGAGACGCCGATCGCCATCGACTGGAGCTACAACGTGCCCGGCCTCGCCGCTGAGCTTGAAGCCAACGGGCTGACCGTCGAGACTCACTTCCCGACCGATGGTGTCTACGGCGGCTTTTATGCCCAGGGCGTCGTCAAGGACTCGCCGCACAACGCCTGCTCAAAGCTGTGGCTTGAGCACATCGTCTCCGACGAAGGCGCACTCGGCTACCTCGCCGGGGGTGCGATGCCGGCCCGTTACCAGGCACTCGTCGATGCTGGCAAAGTCACCGAGGAGATGAAGGCCAACCTGCCCCCGGATGAGTTGATCTCGCAGATCGCCTTCCTTACTCCCGCTCAGATTGCCGCTGCCAAAGCGGTGCTCGACGAGCAATGGGGCCCGATGGTCGCCGATGCCTGATCACGAAACGACAACTCGGTGACCGATGCCGGGTTGACTTTGACGCAGGGGAGCCGTACCGATGGTGCGGCTCCCCGGGCGCGCCGCGACCTTGCCTGGCTTGGTCTGTTGCCGTTCCTGGCCTTTCTCGCGCTGTTCTTGTTGATTCCCGCGGCAAGCGTCTTTCTCAAAGCGCTGTTTGATCAGGATGGTCGTTTCAGCCTCGACGCCCTTCGTGACGCCTTCCGCGGCGAAAACCTCGACGCGTTTGCCTTCTCCGTCAAGCTGTCGGCGCTGTCAGCGGCCTTCGGTGTGGTCGTCGGCGGCCTGCTGGCCTATGCCGCCGCCGTCGCCAAACGACCGAAATGGCTGCGCTCGCTGGTCACTTCGTTCAGCGGGGTTGCCGCCAACCTGGGCGGCCTGACGCTGGCCTTTGCCTTTCTGACCCTGATCGGGCGACAGGGGCTTGGCACCAAGCTGCTCAACGAAGTCTTCGGTATCGACCTGTACGGCGGCGACTTCGTTATCGATAATCTCGCCGGTTTTACCGTCGTCTATGCCTATTTCCAGATCCCGTTGATGGTGTTGATCACCTTGCCGGCCATCGATGGGCTCAAACAGTCGTGGCGCGAGTCAGCGGCAAACCTAGGCGGCACCAGCGCCACCTATTGGCGCCGCGTCGGCCTGCCTGTCCTCGCCCCGAGCCTGCTCGGCGGCTTTCTGTTGTTGTTCGCCAACGCCTTCAGCGCCTTCGCCACGGCGGCAGCGATGACCGGCAAATCGTCGATCGTGCCGATCCGCATCGGCTTCTACCTGCGCAGCGAGGTAGGCACTGATCAAGAGCAACTCGGTTATTCGCTGGCGGCGTGGATGATCATCATCATGGCCGCATGCATGGGTCTCTATTGGGTGTTACGCAAGAAGGCGGAACGATGGAAAGCCTAAGCAACCGCAACGCCGTGATGCGCTGGTTGGGTCGCGTGGCACCGACGATGGTGATCGTCGTCTGCATGATCTACTTCCTGCTGCCGTTGTTCGCTCTGGCCCGATTCACCTTTCAAACGGTGCCGATGGTCGATCTCGGCCTGTCTAATCTGTTCGACAAATGGTCACTCGATGGGCTGACAAAGGCGCTCGACGAGCCTGAGTTCCGGCGCACCATGCTGCTGAGCGTGAAATTGGCCCTCGGCGCGGTGATCATCACCCTCGGCCTGATGCTGCCGACGGCGCTGTGGGTGCACCTGCGCGTGCCGCGGGCCAGGACGCTCGTCGAGTTCCTCACCGTGCTGCCCTATGTGGTGCCGCCGATCGCCATGGTTGCGGGCATCCGCATCATCAAACCCCACGCTCGCTGGTTCCTCAATTCCGACTATTCGCTGATGCCCTATTACGCGATTCTGGCGCTGCCGTTCACCTTCCGCTCGCTGGATGCCGGCATCCGGGCGCTGGACATCAAGACATTGGTCGACGCCTCCCGCAGCCTCGGGGCAGGGTGGGGAACCACGCTACGACGGGCGCTGATTCCCAATCTGCGCTCGGCGGTGATCTCCTCGTCGTTCCTCACCGCCACGGTGGTGCTCGGTGAATTCACCATTGCCCGCTCGCTGCTGAAGAGCACGTTGCCGACGTACGTCTTCGACTACAAATCCAGCGAGCCGCGAGGCGCGTACGCGCTGTCGCTGATCATCCTTGTGGCCTCGACGTTGCTGCTCGGACTGTTGACCTTGATCACTCGCAAACGCGGCCAGCGCGTGCAACCGCTGGTCATTGGATAGGGGAGCCCTCGCATGAGCGAGTTGTCATTTCGCACGGTGCGAAAAACCTTTGGACCTACCGTCGCCCTCGAAGGACTGGACCTGACTCTCAACCCGGGGGAGATGGTCAGCCTGCTCGGCCCGAGCGGCTGCGGCAAGACCACAGCGCTGCGCATCGCCGCTGGGTTCGAGCGAGCCGACAAGGGCGCAGTGTTCCTCGGGGGCAAGGACATCTCCGAGCGCCCGGCGCACAAGCGCAACATGGGCATGGTCTTTCAGAGCTACAGCCTGTTCCCCAACCTGACCGTGGCGTTGAACGTCGATTTCGGTTTACGGACACGCAAAATGCCGCGGGCCGCACGGGTCAAGCGGGTCAGCGAGATGCTCGAGCTGGTGCAACTTGGCGATCTCGCCCAGCGCTACCCGCACCAGCTTTCCGGCGGGCAGCAACAGCGGGTTGCCCTGGCCCGCGCCCTAGCCATCCAACCTGAGGTGTTGCTGCTCGACGAACCGCTCTCGGCGCTCGATGCCAAGGTTCGCCTGGCGTTGCGTGACGAGATCCGCCGGATCCAAACAGAGCTTGGCATCACCACGCTGCTGGTCACCCATGATCAGGAGGAAGCGCTGGGGATCTCCGACCGCATCGGGGTGATGTCTTCGGGGCGCTTGGAGCAGCTGGCGACCCCCGATGAGGTCTACAGCCGACCGTCCAGCGCCTTTGTGGCCCGCTTCGTGGGGACGATGAACGAACTGCCCGCCAGCGTGCTCGATGCTGGTGCCGTCGAGGTGATGGGCAACGTGGTGCGCACCCCGAGCGCCGCTGCTCACTCGGCCGGTGAGCGGGTGACACTGCTGGTACGCCCAGAAGACGTCGTGCTGCGCTCCAGTGGCGGCCCGGGGTTTCCTGCCTCGGTGGTCTCGACCACCTTCCAAGGGGCCTCGACCGTGGTGCGGGTGCGTCTCGACGTCGTCGATCGTCTCGTCGCGGTGCACGTTGGCACCCATGGCACGGGCAGCTTCGCCCCGGGCGATCGGGTCAGCGCCGAGATCGACGGGACACGCGGCGTGTGCGAGGTTGTCGCCGCCTAAATTGCGCCGTTCTCGCCGTTCTCGCCGTTCTCGCCGTTCTCGCCGATCTGGACGTATCCGTTGGCGATGTCGGCGACGTGATGTAGCGGGTCGTGGATCATGTACAGGCCGAACGTCTCTACCGAAAAGTTCGCCCCGTCGCTGCGGGTACCGGTGCGCTGCCACTGCGCGCCGTTGACCGACTCGAAACGAGCCGCGAAGATCTCGGCTGCCTCCATGAGCTCGCGGGCTACGACCGCCGGGTCTTGTTCGCCGTAGCGTTCCTCGATGGCTGTCTCGTCCTGGTCCCAATTGGCAAACCTCGGATTGTCGTTGTCCAAGATCATCCTCAGACGGGTGTCGAAGAGGCGAAAGACATCGCGGACGTGGCAGCCGTATTCCAGGGCCGACCATTGCGACTCACTGGGGCGACTGGGCGCTCGCCGATCAGCCAGCAATGGGGGAAAGGCCGCGGCGCTGGAGCGGATCAACTGCCCGAGCGCGCCGAGGTCGATGTTTGTTGCGTCGTAGCCGCACTCGGGGCACGGTCGTTCGAGCACCCACATCCAGCTCTTGGTGTCAGGTGTGATTGCCATGTCGCCAACCTTAGGCCTTGCGCGCAGCACGCACGGGTGAATTACTTCAGCAGTCCACGGGCTACGAGGAACTCGATCGAACGGGCCAGCGTGGCGTCATAGGCGTCGCCGGTGTTGAAAAACCCGTGGTCGCCACCGGGCCAAATCATCATCTCGCATTCTTCCAGCGCGTCGCAGTAGCCCTGGGCCGAGCTCAGGGCTACCAGGCGGTCGGAGTCACCGTGCATCACCAGGGCCGGTACCTCGCCGTCGCCGGCCGACGAGGAATTGACGGCCGGATTGAACAGCAGCAACGCATCGGAGCGACGCGTCGGGTCATCGATGGTGGCGGTCGACGCGGCCAGCATCCCCCCGGCCGATGCGCCCGCGGCGACGATTGCCGCTGGCGGAAAGCCGTACTCCTCGGCCTGGGCGCGCAGCCAGCCAACGGCATCGGCGGCATCAGCGCGCGCGTCGCTGGAACCGGTTCCGTCCCAGCTCACCCGATACTCGGCGATGGCCACGAAGGCGCCCCTGGCGCGCAGCGCCTCGGCTTGGTTGACGAATTGATCGAGCGGAGTTCGCTGCAACCCGCCGCCGTGGAAGAAGACGACAGCGGTGGTGGCCGGCGCCTCTGGCGCGAACAGATGCAGGTGCAGGTCTCGTTTTGCTGACGGCTTATAGACCACGACCTCGTCGGCTCCGAGCCTGGTGCTTGGCCACCGGCTTGGGGAATCGTCGGCCAGACGCTGCGCGGCGTATGCGCCGCCGACGACAATCAACACGGTGGCGGCGGCGACAGCGGCGACGATCAGACGTCGGCGTGGACGTGGGCGTGGCATTCAACTCTCCTTGAGCATGTCGTTGGCGACGAGGTATTCCGTGATGCGGGCAGTGACCTCATCGATATGACGGTCGTCGTTGAAGAAGCCTTGCGATCCATTCGACCAGACCTCGAGTGAGCATTGCAACGCGGCATCGCAGTAGCGCTGTTGATCCTCCCGAGGTACCGAGTTGCTCTTGGCCCCGACGAGCATCAGGGTCGGCACCCCCACCGAGCCGTAGCGCTCGGAGGGTTCGATCAGGCTCCCGCCGATCAACGGGTCGAAGAGCACCAGGGCGTTCGGACGGGCATCGGAGTCGGCGGCCTCGGCGTTGACCGCCAGCCAGCCGCCGACGGAGGCGCCAGCGGCGACAATTTTCGTCGGATCGAGGGACAGATCCGTGGCGTTCGCCCGAACCCAGCGCAGCGCATCGGCGGCGTCGGCTGCTGCCTCTTCAAAACTGGCATCATCCCAGGCGACACGGAACTCGACGATCACGGCCAACATGCCGCGCTGCTGTAACGCCGCGGCCTGTTTGCGGAACTGGGTCAGGGGGGTGTCGATCAACCCGCCGCCATGAAAGAAGACCACCGCGCTCGACGGAGCACCGTACGGCTCGAAGAGATGCACGTGCAAGGGGCGGGTGGGTGTGGTCTTGTAGCGCTCGACGCGTGTTCCCAGCGACATCGCCGGGTAGGCCAGCGGACTGGCGGGAGGCTCGTCGTCGACGCCACGAATGGCTCGGGTAACCCCCCATCCGAGGGCGGCAATGGCGCCAACGAGGGCGAAGGCGACCGCCAGGCGCTGGCGCAGCGGTGGCGCGGAACGAAACAGTGCCTCATGTTCCGCAACCGCCATAGCACGTACGGTACCCAATAGTGAGCGAGAGACGGCCTCAGGGGACGACGAAGGATGTGGAATTGCTCGCCGTGACGCCGTCGCTGCGAAGGGTCAAGCGCACGGTGTAGGCGCCGCTGGTCAGCGTTGGGTAGGAGCCCCAGGCGGTGTCAAATTGGTGGGACGCAGTCCAACATCCTCCTGGGGGCGAGTTCCAGCCGTTCTGTTGGCTGAAGCTCACCGGTCCACTGACCTGCCACAACGACTCGGCGCAGCGGTCCGCCTGAGGGGCGGTGAAGCTGGCATTGCCGTTCGACAGCACCGTCGCCCCGATCGGGCCGACGTGCGGTGCCACGACAACGGGTGCCGGTGGCAGCGTCGGTGGCGGCGGCGCCGGTTGTGTCGTGGTGGTGGTTGTCGTGATCGCCACCGGAATGACCGCCGCAGGAGCAGGAATGGTCGTTGCTGGGGCTGGTGTGGTGCTGCCGACCCTGTCGGTCGTCGGTGGCAGCAGACGAGTCGGAGCGGTCGTTGTCGTCGAGGTGGTTCGCAACCCCGGTTGCAGCGATGGTTTGACGGTGGTGGTCGGTCCGAAGACGAACGCCACCGTGGTGGTCGGTCCGAAGACGAAGGGCACCGTGGTCGAGGTTGACGAGGATGTCGATGTCGACACCTGTGTCGTGGTCACCGCAGGACCCGTCGTCGGGGATAGCGCCGGCCCGAGTGAGGCGCGCAATGACGTCGTCGTCGATCCGTCGCCGTTATCGCCAGTGACCACGCGTTCCTTGCCACCGGAAACGAGCACGCCAATCCCAGCGATAAGCAGAACCGCTGCGGCGACGCCCGCCACTCCTAAGCGACGTTTGTTGCGGCGTTGGCGATCGAGCTTTGCCTGGCTGACTTGGCGCACCGATGAGGTTTGCAAGTCCTTGATGACCTGTGCTGCCGCTGCACGATCAGCCGACCGGGCTTGATCATCGAAGTACGGGATGCCGACGACGGGGCCGTCGACGAGCGCTTGGCGACGACCGGCGATATCGATCGTCGGTGAGACAAGCAGTGGTTTGAGGTCTTGTAGGATCGAGAACGCTGTTGGGCGAGCCTCGGGGCGAAGGTCGATGCACGACATGATCAGGTCGATCAATGCCGGAGTACCGTGCAACGGGCGGGGCGGCTGTTGGCCCTCCTGTTTGCGGTTGTTCACCGTTCTTGGAAGATCACGGCGTGTCCGCCGGTAGGGCGAGCGCCCCTCGAGCAGGGTGTAAAGAATCGAACCCAGCGCGTAGACGTCGGCAGCGGGGGTTGCCTCGTCGCCGACGAGCAGTTCTGGGGCAGCGTGCTCGTTGTGCGCGTTGCCCGCTTGCAGGATCGAACCGACACCAAAATCGGCGATCTTGAGGTGGCCGTCGCCATCGAAATGCAACTCTTCGGGACTCAGCGCCCCGTGGACGATGCCCTCGGCATGGGCCGAGGCAATCGCCTGTCCAAGATTCCAGGCGATCGTCGTCACACGGTCGTTATCGACCCGCGCCCGGGCGGCGATGTATTGCCCGACGGTGCCGCCCTCGGGCAGCTCAGAGACGATGTAGGCACCCCCGTCGGGCATCGGCGCGGCGTCGAAGATCAGCGAGATTTGTGTGCGCTGCGAGAGGCGTCCGACAATTCGACGGATCCTCGTGAGGTCCTCGGCGACGTTGCCGGGCCAGTGGGGAACGACGCGCAAAGCGACATGACGCCCGAACTGTTGATCGAAGGCCTGATACACCGTCGACGTGGCGCCTTCATGGAGCACACGGAAATCGATGAGTTCCACGATGCTCCTTTCCGATCGTACGGGGCGCGCATCATCTGCGGCACTCCAACCAAACAGCATAGCGACTGCGGAAATCGATCTGGGCGGAGCGTCTACGTAAGCGCGGATTTCACCAAGGCAGCGATCTTTGCGCCATCCGCCGATGCAGCGCGGGCGCGCACCGCCTTGACGACCACGCCCATCGCCTTCGGGCCGGTCGCCCCCTGTTCGCTGGCGCGGGCTACTTCCTGCGCGATGATCACTGCCAGTTCGTCGTCGGAAAGTGCTGCAGGTAGGTAGCGATCGAGAACAGCCCGCTCGCGCAGTTCGCGCTCGGCGGCCGCGTGGCGACCGGCATTGGCATAGATCTCGGCGGCCTCGGAGCGCTTCTTTGCCTCGGCGCGCAGCACATCGAGAACCTGGTCATCCGACAGGTTGACGGCTGCGTCTCCGGCCACTTCGGCGTTGGTGATCGCCGCAAGGGCCATTCGCAGCGTGTCGACCTCGACGGCCTCGCGGGCTTTCATCGCCAGCGTCAGGTCGGTGTGGAGAAGTGCTTTGAGCGAGTTCACCTCACCAGTGTGCCCACTCGGAGCCTTACTCGCAGAGTTCTTTAAGTGCAGCGAGGCCCTTTTCGAAATCCTTGCCGATCATCTTGTCCATGCTCATGAACATCCCCATGACCTTCATGGGCAATGAATTTGTGCCGGTCATCGCCCAGCTCAGCCGGGTTCCCTGGGGCGTCGCCGCCAAGTCGAACTCGGTGCGATGGTGCGTGGCGAAAGGCTTGAGGAAGCGCAGGTCAAGGGAAACCTTTGCGCCTGGCACGGCTTCGGTAATGGACATTGCGCCTTGTCCAGCTTTGCTGTTTCCCGCCCATTCATAGGTGGCGCCGACACCGCGTTCGGCACCACCGTAGGTGCGTTTGAGGTTCGGGTCGAGCCCTTCCCACGGTGACCACTTGGTCCACTGCCGAAAGTCGTCGAGGTAGCCGAAGATCGTGTTGGGTGCAGCGGCGATGACGATCTTGCGGTCGACCTGAAAGGTGCTCGGGCGGCGAGAGACGATGGCCAAGATCATCAGCACTACGGCGATGACGACACTCACCACGGTGATCAGCAACGGCATGGATCCTCCGACTCGTTTCCCCCGGCGCCGACATTAGTTCGATCGCAGCACCGCTGGTGGCGAAGTCGAGGTACGGCGCTCGTTAACCTTGCCCGGTGGCAGCAACACCCGCATCAGAGCCAACGGTCGTGGTCGTTGGGGCGATCAACGTCGATCTCGTCGTCGTCGCCGAGCGTTTGCCACAGGCCGGCGAAACCGTCGTCGGCGAGGGTATGCAAACCTTTGGGGGTGGCAAAGGTGCCAACGCGGCTGTCGCTGCAGCACGTGCTGGTGCCCGGGTGCATCTCGTCGGCCTGGTCGGCGCCGATGCCATGGGCCGTACCGCTCTCGCAGAACTAGCCGCCGAGGGTGTCGTCGTCGATTCGATCGGCGTGCTCGACGACTGCGCCACGGGAGTGGCCCTGATCGTTGTCGATCGCCGCGGCGAAAACCAGATCGCCGTCGGTGCCGGGGCCAACGCGCGGCTCGACGCCACGCTCGTCGAGCGTCACCTCGCCCCGCTGCTGGCCAGCGCATCCTGTGTGTTGGTGAGCACTGAGATTCCGGTGGATGGCGCGGTGCGCGCGGTACAGCTCGCGGCCCGGGCCGATGTGCCCTGCATCCTCAATCCAGCGCCGGTGAAAGACGGGCTGGTTGTGGCGCTTGAGAACGGGCCGATTCTGACTCCCAACGAGACTGAACTCGGCGATCTTCTGCGGGCCCTAGCATCTGATACGCAGGGAACAGGCGTCGGCGCGACCACGCTGGCAGAGCGGAGCGCGGCGACGGTGATCGTCACCGTGGGAGCCGACGGAATCATCGTCGCCGAAGCGGGCCGAGCAGCGGTCAGTATTCCCGCGAGGCGTGTCGTCGCCGTCGACACCACGGGAGCTGGCGACACCTTCAACGGTGTGCTCGCGGCGCGCCTCGCTCGCGGCGATCAGTTGCTCGATGCCGCCAGGACGGCGGTGGTGGCGGCGTCGTTGTCGGTCACCGAGGTCGGGGCGCGGGCGGGCATGCCGACCCTCGATGAGCTCAATGCCGCGTTGACTCAGTAGGAATCATTCTCAAGAAGGCCGTTGCTCGATACGATGGTTCCGTGAAATCCGTCGTCCGCTGCAGCCTCGTGCTGCTCCTCGCTGGCTGCGGCGCAGCGACGTCTGAGCCGTCGGGGTCGGCCTCGAGTGCCGCCCTGCGCGTCGCTGTCACGACGTATCCCATCGAAGCGATCGCCAGCGCCGTTGGCGGAGATCGGGTGCAGGTCGTGTCGATCACCGGCGACGCCGCGGCACACGATGCTGAGATCAGCCCGGCGATGGTTGCGGCACTCGCCGACGTCGACGTCGTGCTCTACCTCGGCAACGACTTTCAACCGGAGGTGTCCGGCTTGATTGACGGCCTGGCCGACGACGTGGCCACACTCGATCTGCTGACCAGCGTGCAGCTGCAGCCAGTCGATGCCAACGACCCAGGCAGCGAACTCGATCCCCACGTCTGGCTCGATCCTGAGAACATGGCGACGATGACGAGGGCCATCACCCAACAACTCGTCTCGCTCGACCCCGATGATGCGCAGGGCTACCAGCGGCGGGCGACAGAATTCAGCGACCAACTCACAGCACTCTCGATCGAATTCGAGTCGGCACTGGCGCGCTGTCGTAGCACGGTGGTCGTCACCAGCCATCGCGCCTTTGGCTACCTGACCAGCCGTTACGGGCTGACGCAGCTACCGATCAGCGGAACGTCGCCCGGCGCCGAACCGAGCGCCGCGGAGCTCCAGCGGGTAGTCGATGAGGCCCGTTCGCAGCAGGTGACCACGGTGTTCTTCGAGCGCCAGGATTCCAGCGACCTGGCGCAGATCGTGGCCCAGGAACTCGGTGCAGCTACCGCTGGTCTCGACCCGCTCGAGCGCTTAAGTGCCCGCCAGCGCGCCGACGGTGACGACTACTTCAACGTGCAGCGCGCCAACCGTGTCGCCTTGGCTAACGGTCTTGGCTGTGCTGCACGCTGACGCTGACGCTGGCGCACAGACCAGGCCGCCCGCTGCGATTCCACATCTTGACTTCGGCGCCGATCAAGGTAGCCAGGTGCTGGACGATGGCAAGCCCGATCCCCGAACCGTCGTGCGCCGCGTCGGGCGAGCGCCAGAAGCGGTCGAAGGCCCGTTCCAAATGTTCCGGCCGCATCCCGGGGCCGTCGTCGCTGACGGTGATCGTGATCCGTTGCTGGTCGCGGTGGGCGATGACGATCACGGCATCGCCTGAGGCGCAGACGGCCAGCGCATTGTCGATGTAGTTGTCGACGATCTGCTCGAGGGCAGACTGATCCGACAAGGCGACGAGGCCGTCGGGAATATCGAAGCCGACCACAATGCCGCGCTCTTCGGCCAACGGGGCCCACAGGTCGTTGCGCTCGTGGAGGAGTTGGCTGATGTCGACGCTCGACAGGCTGATGGTCGATTCGTCGGATCGGGCGATGAGCAACAGCCCCTGTACCAGCCGCTGCAGACGCTCCGTTTCGGCACCGGCAGCCTCGATCTGTTCGCGCGCCGCGCCAGGATCCGACTCCAGCAACTGTGCCCCGCGTTCAAGCTGCAGGCGCAGCGCGGTCAGCGGCGTGCGCAGCTGATGTGAGGCATCGCCGGCGAACGCCTTCTGGCGTTCCACCAGGGTGGAGATCTGCTCGGTCATCGCGTTGAACGAACGGGCCAGGCTGCGAATCTCCGGCGGACCTTCATCGGTCGCCACGCGGGCTCGGAAATCGCCCATGGCGAGGCGTTCCGTGCTTCGTTGCAGCCGACGAATGGGGGCGACGACGGTGTGGGCCATGAGGAGCGCAGCGAGCACGGCGGCGACCAGCGAGATGCCGAAGACGACGATCAATCCGGTCGCCTTGCGGCGCGCCCGATCCTCGATCACGCTCGCAGGGTAGGTGATGCGCACCGCGCCAAACGTCTCTGCCCCGGACAACACGGGCACGGCGACGTAAACCAAGGTCGTTCCGGCGGTGGTCGACAATCGCTCGCCCTTCGATGGTTGACCGCTGAGCGCTTCGGCGAATTCGGGGCGGTTGCTGTAGTCGTCGCCCGCCTGATCGAGGGTTCCCGAGAAAGCGACTGCAGAACCGAAGCGGTCGGTGACGACCACTCGTGCGCCGCTCTGCGCGCTGTACTGCTGGATCGCAGCTTGGACATCCGCTTGCGTCGGCACGTTGCCTTCGTTGGCCAGAAGGTTTTCAGCGCCACCGGCGAGCACGAACGCGTCGCGCTCCAGGCTGGCGAGCAGGCGATCCTTTTCGACGTCGCGCAGATAGGACAGCAATGGCACGTCTTGGGCCACCAGCACCATGGTCACCAGCCCGATGAAGGCCGCCAGTAGTCGCCACTTCAAGACGGTTGCTCACACCGAAATCCGACCCCGCGCACCGACTGAATCCACTCGTGGTTGCCGAGTTTCTTGCGTATCGAGGCGATATGCGCGTCGACGGTCTTCGTTGGCCCATACCAATGCGATTCCCACACCGACTCGAGAATCTCGGTGCGGGTGCGCACGGTGCCAACCGTGCTGGCGAGAAAGGCGAGCAGGTCGAATTCCTTGGCGGTCAGGGCAATCTCCTCGCCATCGAGGTGCACTCGGCGCGTGCGCCGGTCGATGCTCAGCCCACCGATACTCTGCGCGTTGTTCTCCGCGGCGGGCTGCCCGTCGACGGTTCGCCGACCGACGGCTCGAACCCGGGCGGCGAGTTCGCGCAGGCTGAATGGCTTGGTGACATAGTCGTCTGCGCCGAGCTCCAAGCCGAGCACCCGATCAAACTCGTCGCTTCGTGCCGTGAGCATGATGATCGGGGTGGAGCCGCGGCTGCGCAGCTGCCTGCAGACGTCACGCCCATCGATATCGGGCAGTCCAAGGTCGAGCAACACGAGGTCGTAGCCGCTGGCCGCGAGAGCGTCGCCACCTGTGGCCACATGGGCGACTTCGAAGCCCTCGGCACTCAGCCCGCTGACGAGCGTGCTGGCGATTGCCCGGTCATCCTCAACAAGCAGCAGTCTCATGGCCTCATTCTGATCGCTGCGAGCCACGAATCGTTCGAACTCGGGGATCTCGTAGCGAATTTTTGGCGATTTCTTGGATAGCGCGGGCTACAACTCACGGCGCTTGTTCTCTATGGTGAAGCTGTGAAGTCATGGGCGCGGGCTGGAGCGAGTGCGGCAGTAGTGCTGCTACTCGGCGGCCTGTCGGCAGCAACGAACGCCTGGGTGCTCGGATCCTCCGCGGAGCCTCGGCGCAGTGTCAGCGGGCCCACCGTAGGTTCGGCATTGGACGACGGGGCTTTGGCGTCCGAGGCAACAACCGGTGTCGAAGCGACGAGTTCTTCGCCATATCCGATCGGTGACGCTGGTGTGGCCACCATCGAATCACTCGATGGGGCCCTGAGGATCGTCCAACTGGTGCTCAATCCCGGCTGGCAGAAGGTATCCGCCACGGGAGAGGGCACGGCGAACGTCACCATTCGAGTGCGGTCAGACCGTGTGGTTGTCGATTTTCGAGCCTCGCTTGTCGTCGGCGTCGTGCGCATCGGGTTGAACAAGACTGATCTGGCGAAAGATACCGAGTCGGTGCCGACGCGAACTGACCCGCCGCCAACATCGGCCGACACTGCGCCAGAAACCACGGTAGCCACCATCCCAGGCGGCCCATCGACGACCAACCCTCGCCCGAGCACGGCACCGCCAAAGCCGCCGCCGCCGACGACCACGCAGACGTCAGTTGACGACGACGATTCAGACGACGATTCAGACGACGATTCAGACGAAGATGACGCCGACGAAGATGACGCCGACGAGGAAGAGGACGACTGAGAACGGCCCTCGCCACGCGGCGCTCAGCTGACAGCGGAAGGCGGCCGGGCGGGCGCCCCGATGTACTTTGCCGACGGACGGACCAAGCGGCCGGTGCGCTTTTGCTCGAGCACGTGTGCGCTCCACCCAGCGGTTCGGGCGCAGGCGAACATCGCCGTGAACATGTGAGCCGGCACTTCTGCATAGTCGAGCACGACGGCCGACCAGAACTCGACATTGGTCGCCAACACACGGTCTGGGTAACGGTTGCGTAGCTCTTCGAGAGCGGCGATCTCCAGGGCCTCGGCGACCTCGACGCGCGGCGCTCCGAGCTCTTTGGCGGTGCGTCGCAGGACGCGTGCCCGTGGATCTTCGGCGCGATCGACGCGGTGACCGAAGCCCATCAGCCGATCGCCGCGGTCCATCGCCCGCTTCACCCAGCGCGTTGCGTCGCCTTCGGCTGCTACCTCGTCGAGCATCTGCAGCACGCGTGACGGTGCCCCACCGTGCAAGGGGCCAGAGAGTGCACCAACCGCACCGGACAACGCCGCGGCGACGTCGGCACCGGTCGAGGCGATCACCCGTGCGGTAAACGTCGAGGCGTTCATACCGTGCTCAGCCGCCGATACCCAGTAGGCATCGACCGCTTTGACGTGGTTGGGATCGGGCTCGCCGCGCCAGCGCATCATGAATCGTTCGGTGATCGTCGCTGCGTTGTCGATCACTCGTTGCGGCACCATCGGCCGACCGAGGCCGCGAGCTGATTGGGCAACGAACGAAAGGGCCATCACCGAGGCGCGGGCCAGGTCGTCGCGCACCTGGGCGTCGTCGATATCGAGGATCTGTTCGAAACCCCAGAAGGGCGCGAGCATCGCCAGCGCGCTCTGCACATCGACACGGATGTCGCCGGAGTGCACCGGGATCGGGAACGGTTCGGCGGGTGGCAATCCGGGCTCGAATGCCCCATCGACGAGCAGGCCCCAGACGCGGCCGTAGTCATACTTGCCGACCAAGTCCTCGATATCGACCCCGCGGTAACGCAATGCACCGCCTTCACGATCCGGCTCGGCGATTTCGGTTTCGAATGCCAGTACGCCTTCTAATCCGTGCTGGACCTGCTGTTCAGCCATCAACATCCTCCTTGGCGGTGTTCGCACAAATCCTGTCACAAACGCGCTGTGATCCGGCCAACGGACGCCGCTACGGTTCGTACATGGCACATCTGACCGAGAATGAATTGAACGACGGGCTGGCCCACATCCTCGACGCTCCAACGGATCACGGCGTCGTCGAACTCATCGTGCGGCGCCCGGCGGTCGACGAGCGCGAAGAATTGTCGCTCGCTGAGTTGAGCCTGGCGGAAGGCATCGTCGGCGATAACTGGAAGCAGCGTTCGAGCAAACGGACCGAGGACGGTTCGGCACATCCCGACATGCAGCTCAATGTGATCAACGCCCGTGTTTCGGCATTGATCGCTGTCGACCCGCTGCGGCGCAGCCTGGCAGGGGATCAGCTGCATCTCGACCTCGACCTCAGCGAGCGCAACCTGCCAGCAGGCACCCGGTTACAGCTCGGATCGGCGATTATCGAGATCACCGATCAGCCGCACATGGGCTGCGCCAAGTTCACGCAACGTTTCGGTCTCGATGCCCACCGCTGGGTCAACTCCGAGCGTGGCGTCGAGCTGAAGTTGCGCGGCGTCAACGCCAAGGTTGTGCAACCCGGCGTCGTTCGTCAAGGCGACGCTGTCCGCAAGCTGTGAGCCATTCGGTGTCGGCATTGGCGGCGGAGATTCGTGCCGTCGGCATCGGCGGCGGATCGCTGGTGATGGTCCATGCCTCGATGCGCAAGGTCGGCTTCGTTGCCGGGGGCGTGCTGGGTCTGATCGAGGCCCTGCGTGCGGCCATCGGCGACGCCGGGACGATGATGATGGTGCTCGGTGACGACGACCGCTGGTCGTGGGTCAATAACTATCCAGAGGAGCAGCGCACCGAGTTGTTGGCCGCGGCGCCGCCGTTCGATTGTTCGACGAGCCCGGCTCAGTCCGATGTCGGGGTCCTGGCCGAGATGTTTCGCGGCTACCCAGGAACCGTGGTCAGCGATCATCCTGAAGGCAGGTTTGCCGCCAACGGTCCACTGGCCGGGGAACTGCTGCGCGATCCACCGTGGCACAACTACTACGGGCCTGATTCGCCGTTAGATCGATTTCAACAGCGCTCCGGGCAAGTGTTACGCCTCGGCGCTGACCGCGACACGGTGACGTTGACCCATTTCGCCGAGTATCTCGCCGAGGTGGCGAACAAGCGAGCGGTGCGCAGGTATCGACGGGTGCTCGGTGAGCACGGCCCGGTGACGACCTTTGTCGATGCGCTCGATGACAGCAACGGCATCGTCGAGTACCGCGACGGCACCGGCACCGAGATCGACTACTTCCCGCCAATCCTCGACGCCTTTTGCCAGCACTATCACCAGGACCCGGCTGTGTTATCGATCGGCCGCGTTGGTGGTGCGCTCGCTGAACGCCTGGACGGTGCCACTTGGGTCCGATTCGCTACGGGCTGGATGAACGACAACCTGCGTTAGCTGGGAAACACGATCGTGCGATCGCCAATCAGCACGACGCGGTTCTGGGCTTGCGCTTGCACCGCCCGCGACAACACCACGCGCTCGACATCGCGGCCCATGCGCACCAGGTCATCGGCGGTATGGCCGTGGTTGACGCGCACGACGTCTTGTTCGATGATCGGCCCCTCATCGAGGTCGGCGGTGACGTAGTGAGCGGTCGCGCCGATCAGTTTGACGCCGCGATGATGAGCCTGGTGATAGGGCTTGGCACCTTTGAAACCGGGCAGGAACGAGTGGTGGATGTTGATCGCTCGACCGCTCAGCGCCCGGCAGAGGTCTTCAGAGAGGATCTGCATGTAGCGGGCGAGGACGACGAAGTCGATGTGATGCTCATCGAGCAGGTGCAACAGGCGGGCTTCCTGCGCTGCCTTGGTCGCTGCGGTGACGGAGAGCACCTCGTAGGGCAGGCCGTAGCCAGCGACGAGAGCGGCGCAGTCCGGATGGTTGGAGACGACCAGCGGGATCTCGACGTCCAATTCGCCGGTGCGGTAGCGATACAAGATGTCGAGCAGGCAGTGGTCGAACTTGGAGACCATGATCAGGGCACGTTGTTTTTGATCCTCGGCGCGCACCGTGACGTCGACCCCTTCGCCTGCGAGCAATGCGCTGAGCTGCGCCTGGACGGGCCCGTGGTCGACCCGGTCGGTGACGAAGCGAGTGCGCATGACGAAGAGTTGCGAGTCGGGATCGGTGAACTGGGCGTTCTCGATGATGTTCGCTCCAACGGAGAGCAACGCGCCGGTGACCTGGTGAACGATGCCGGGGCGGTCGGGGCAACGAAGGACGAGGACGTAGGTGCGTTGAGACATTGTCTCGACATTAGGTCATCGAGATATTCGGTCCACAAAGAAATACGTCACACGGCGTTCACATCAATTGTGCAGCTATCGGGGCGATGTCGTGATAGACCGTTTGGCCATGAGAATTGCCCTGAGTACCGGGGGCGGAGACGCGCCCGGGTTGAACGCTGTCATCCGATCTGTCACCCTGTGCGCCCTGCGGCGTGGCTGGGAGGTCGTCGGAATTCGCGACGGGTTCAACGGTCTGATGTTCCCTGAACAGTACAAAGAAGGCTCAGGAACCTTTTTCTTCGAGCGTCGTATGGTCCGCGGTATCGGACATCTTGGCGGAACGATTCTCGGCAGCACGAATCGAGGCAACCCGTGCAGCTATCCCGTGGAACAAGCCGATGGCTCGATCGTCTACGAGGACCGCACCGACGATCTCGTCGCCATGTTTCACAAGGCCGGCATCGATGCCCTGGTGACCATCGGCGGCGATGGCTCGTTGTACATCGGCCAGCGCCTGTTCGAGGCTGGGCTGAAGGTGATCGGCGTGCCGAAGACGATCGACAACGACCTCGACAAGACCGACGCCACGTTTGGTTTCGACACAGCGGTGTCGATTGCCACCGAGTCGATCGATCGGTTGTTCACGACGGCGACCTCGCATAGCCGTGTCTTTGTCGTCGAGGTGATGGGCCGCTACGCAGGTTGGATTGCCTTGAATTCCGGCGTCGCCGCTGGAGCGCACGCGATCTTGATTCCGGAGATCCCGTTCAGCCTCGAGCCGGTGGCCGCGATGATCCACGAGCGCGACAATCGCGGCGCACACTTCGCTGTCGTTGTCGTCGCCGAGGGGGCGCTGCCTATCGACGGCGAGCGCGCCGTCATCGGCCAGTCGATCGGTCAGGCCGAGCGTCTCGGCGGTATCGGCGAGCGTGTCGCTCGTGAACTCACTGAATTGACCGGCAAGGAAGCCCGCACCGTCGTCCTCGGTCACCTATTGCGCGGCGGTACGCCGACAGCGTCTGATCGCTTGCTGGGCAACCGTTTCGGTGCCGCCGCGGTGCGCGCCTTGGAGGCGGGCCTCAACGGCATGATGGTCTCGCTCAACGAACCGAACATCGACTTTGTGCCCCTCAGCGAGGCGATCGGTCATCTGCGCACCGTCCCGCTCGACTGCGACATCGTCACGGCGGCGCGGGATATCGGGATCTCCTTTGGAGACGGCGAGTTCGACCCGCAGTCGCTGCCGTGCTAGGTCCGGTGGCGATCACCGCCGCAGCAGCGACCACCAGAGCCATCGCCAGTGCATCGATCCAGCCGATCGGCTGATCGAGCATTGGCCAGGCGATGATCGCCGCCACGGCTGGTTCGGTTCCCATCAGCACGCCGAAGGTGCTCTGCGACACAGTGCGCAGCGCATAGTTCTCCAAGGAGAACGGAATCGCCGCCGAGAACAGCGCGGCGACGGACCCAAGCCACAGCGACCGAACGTTGAACAACGCGCTCCCGGCAGTCGACAGGGCCAAGGGGGCGACGAGCGCGGCGGCGATCGCCAAACTCAATCCGAGGCCGCCAAATCCGCTGTGCTCAGTGCCGAGGCGACGGCTCATCATGATGTAGGTGCCCCAGCCGACGCCAGCGAGCAAGGCGAAGGCGACTCCGGCTGGATCGACATCGGTCGAGGTCCAGCCGAAGAGCACGACCCCGACGAGGGCAAGGGCGACCCCGATCCAGTCTCGTCGGCTCTGTGAGTACCACGCGGCGACGGCCAGGGGGCCGAGGAGTTCGATGGTCACGGCCAAGCCGAGCGGCAGGCGGTCGATGGCTGCATAGAAGGTAAGGTTCATGCCCGCGAGCACGACGCCGAAGGCGCCGATCGTGCGCCACTGCGATGGTGCGATCGAGCTCACACGTGGTCGGCTGAGAGCCAAGAGCATGATCGCCGCCAGACCTTGACGGAGAAACACTGCACCTGCCGATCCCACCGTCGGAAACAACCCGCTGGCCAACGCCGCTCCGAGCTGCACCGAACACACGGCGGCGATGACATGGGGAACGCGACTCACAACCTGATCGTGCCAGCTGGTCGGCTCTTTCGAACAGTTCGCCGCCACAACACATTGCAAAGCAGTGGTACCGTTCGCTTATCAAGACTTTGTCAAAAGGAGCGCGGAGCGTGGGTATGAAAAAGTTTCGAAGGATCATTGGATCGACATTGGCATTGGCGGGAGCGAGTTCGCTCTTCGTGCATGATGCCGGAGCGACGCCACGCACGACCGGACTTCGGGTGCAAATTCTGTCGTTCAACGACTATCACGGCTACCTCGAGCCCCCGGGAGGCACCGACGCGACGTTGAGTGCGGCGCTAGACCCGGCAGCCAACCAGGTTGGCGGTGGCGAGTACCTGGCGACGACGCTGGCCTCGCTTCGTAGCCAGGCTAAGTACTCGGTCACGGCCACGGCAGGCGACCTGATCGGCGGGACGCCGTTCCTGTCCGGTCTGTTCCACGACGAGCCGTCGGTCGAGTCGTTGGAGGCGATGGGTCTCAACGTCTCCGGCGTCGGCAACCACGAGTTCGACGAAGGACTCACCGAATTGGTGCGCATGCAATACGGCGGGTGCCACGTCATCGATGGCTGTTACGTGCCTGACGAGCCCTATGACGGGGCATCGTTCCCCTGGCTGGCGGCCAACGTCGTCTACAACAAGACCGGCAAGAACGTGCTCGCCCCGTATTGGGTGACCAAGATGGCGGGCAAGTCGGTCGGCTTCATCGGCATGACGCTGGAGGGCACTCCCGAACTGGTCGCCCAGGCCGGCATCCGTGGTCTTACCTTCCAAGATGAGGTCGAAGCTGCGGAACGGGCGGCGCAGGCGCTCGACGATCAGGGTGTCAAGGCGATCGTCGTCTTGATTCATGAAGGCGGCGTGCAGACCGGCCTCTACAGCGGCTGCGACGGCATTTCCGATCCGATCGCGACGATCGCCGGGTCGATGACCGCCAAGGTCGACCTGATCGTTTCCGGGCACACGCATCAACCGTACATCTGCAACATTCCCGATCCGGCTGGCAAGCCGCGCATGGTGACCTCGGCCTCGTCGTTTGGCCGAGTGGTGACCGAGACCTGGTTGAGCCTGCACCGGCGCACCGGCGACGTCATCCGTACGGAAGTGACCTCGACGAATCACCTGGTGGTGCGCACGGTCGCCAAGGACCCAACGCAGACGGCAATCATCGCCAAGTGGAAGACGATCGCCGGACCGATCGCCAACCGCGTCGTCGGCACCATCTCCGCTGACATCACTCGTTCCGCCAATCGTGACAGCGAATCGGCGTTGGCCAACCTGATCGCCGATGCCCAACTCGAGGCCACCAGCGGCGCGCCAGCGAACGCGCAGATCGCCCTGATGAACCCGGGCGGTGTGCGTGCCGATCTCGACGCGCGGCGCAAATCAGCGGCGGTGAACAGCCCGGCGAGGTGACCTACGGTGAGTCGTTCACCGTCCAGCCGTTCGGCAACCTGCTGGTCACGGTGACGATGACCGGGGCACAGGTCGAACAGGCCTTGGAACAGCAGTACATCAGCACCCGCAGTCGCCCAACGTTGATCCTTGGTGTCTCTCGAGGTCTGACCTTTGACTACGTCACCAACGGGCCAGAGGGTGATCGAGTGCGCAACATTCAACTGAATGCCGTGGCTCTCGATCCGGCTGCCAACTATCAGGTGACGGTGAACAACTTCCTGGCCGATGGCGGCGACTCGTTCGCGGCCTTCAAACTGGGCACCAACCGCATCGGTGGCGGCGACGACCTGGCGGCGTTCAACACCTACCTCGGTGTCCACTCACCTGTGGCCCCACCGGCCACGACCAGGATCAACGAGATCACGCAGTAACGCCAAAGTGCATCACCCCGTCGTCGACGGGGTCTTTGGCGAACATGCGTCGATCGACGACATAGTCCTGCGGATTGAGCCACGGTTGCCGGTCGCCCTGCATTGGCAGGGCGACCAGGCCCCGTTGCAGGTATCCCGCTGAAAAATGATCGATCCATGGCCGCGGACGCATCCCGTAATCGCTCGGTCGCAACTGCGGCACGCAGATGGTCGTGCCCGTTCGACGCATGTGTACAAGCATGCGGCACAGATACTGAGCGATCAGATCGGAACGCAACGTCCACGAGGCGTTGACGTAGCCGAACGACGATCCGAGGTTCGGTACCCCCGAATAGGCGAAGCCCTTGTAGCTCCACGTCTTCGAAAAATCGATCGGTTGGCCGTCGACGACACAGCTGATGCCGCCAAGGGTGAGCATCTCGAATCCGGTAGCAGTGACGATGATGTCGGCGTCGAGATGTGCGCCGGAGGCCAGTTCGATGCCCGTTTCGGTGAAGGAGACGATCGAATCGGTCGCCGCCGTGGCCGCTCCCTTGCGCAGCGCCTTGAACAAGTCGCCGTCGGGCACGAGGCAAAGGCGTTGATCCCACGGGTCATAGCGCGGCGTGAAATGCGTGTCGACATCGAAGTCGGGTCCGAGCGCAGCGCGCACGCCTGCCAGCAGACGTTGGCGGACCTCCGCCGGATTGCTGCGTGTGCGGCGATAGACAAGCTGTTGATAGCGGATGTTCTTCCACCGCGTGATCCTGTAGGCCAGCGACTCGGGCAGGCGGCGGCGCAGTTTGGCGTTGACGGGATCGATGCTCGGCCGAGCGACGACATAGCTGGGGGAGCGCTGCAGCATGGTCACCTGTGCGCCCTGGTCGGCGAGGGCTGGCACGAGCGTCACCGCGGTTGCTCCCGAACCGATGATCACCACGCGTTTGCCGTCGACGTCGAGATCATGCGGCCAATGTTGCGGGTGCACGATTGGTCCGGCGAAGCGCTCCCGGCCAGCAAACTCGGGCGTGTAGCCGCGGTCGTAGCGGTAGTAGCCAGCGCAGACGAAGAGGTAGCCGCAGGTGATCGTCGAGCGCTGATCGCCGCCGGTTGTCAGCTCAACAGTCCAGCGCGCATCGGCCGATGACCACTCCGCGCTAGTGACGGTGGTGTTGAACTGGACCTTGTCGCGCAGCGCGAACTCGTCGACTGTGTCGTTGAGATAGGCCAAGATCGCGGGGCCGTCGGCGATTGACTTCTCCGCCTTCCACGGTCGAAAGCTATAGCCGAGGGTGTGCATATCGCTGTCGGAACGCACACCTGGGTAGCGGAAAAGATCCCAGGTGCCGCCGAGGTCGGGGCGCTGCTCGACGATCAAGAATCGGTGATCTGGGCAGCGCTTCGACAGAAAGTACCCAGCCCCGATCCCGGAGATTCCGGCGCCGACGACGAGTACATCGAGATGCTGGCCCACAACTCGACACAGTATCGGCCGTTCGTGATTCGACTGGTACCGTCGGACGATGACAGCACAGCGGCAGTTTGGTGACATTGGCGTCGACCTCGGCGATGACCACGTGGCCACGGTCGAGTTGCAGCGTCCACCGAACAACTCGGTCGACACCGACTTGATCCGCTCCCTGGCTGATGCCTTGCTGCACCTCGAATCGGAGCCGTCCTGTCGCGTGATCGTGCTCTGCGGCGCCGGTAAGCACTTTTGCGGCGGTGCCCATCTCAGCGGCGGTGACGATCCGATCGGCGAGGCCGCCACGCTCGAGCAGAACCCGCTGTATGCCCAAGCGGTGCGGCTCTTCGAGGGCTCGATCCCGATCATCGCCGCCATACAGGGTGCCGCCGTCGGTGCCGGCTTGGGTCTCGCGCTGGCTGCCGACCTGCGGATCTGTGTTCCCGAGGCACGTTTCGCGGCGAACTTCGCCCGTCTCGGCTTCCACCCCGGATTTGGGATCAGCGCGACGCTGCCCCGCCTGATCGGCGAGGCGGCGGCGGCTGACTTGATGTACACCGGCCGACGAATCTCTGGTGAGGAGGCGATGCGCATCGGCTTGTGCGAACGGTTGTCGACCCTCGCTTCGCTGCGTGACGATGCGCATTCGTGGGCTGTGGAGATCGCCGGATCGGCACCACTCGCCGTGCGCTCGATTCGTCGCACCTTGCGCAGCGAACTCCCCGCGTTGGTGGAGGCGGCGACGAGGCACGAACATGCCGAGCAGTTGAAGCTGCGGGCGACGAACGACTATCACGAAGGCGTTGTCGCCTACAGCGAGCGTCGAGCGCCCAACTTTCACGGTGCCTAGCTAGTCGGACTCCACCGGGGTGTTCGTTGTTTGTAGATCGTCAGGGAGCTCGGCGTTCACCGTGCGCCAGGCGTCGGCGACGTCGGTGCCGCCTTCGCGCTCCAAGCACTCGCCGATTTGATCGACGACGTCGGTCTCAGAGGCGTCGTCGACGTCATCGAAACAGAGCTCTGGGTGCTGGCTGATGAACTCGGAGAGAACTGCTCTCGCCGCCATCATCTCGGGATCGATCTCGGGCGTCGTGGAAGCGATCTGATCCGGCGCCGGAGCGGTGATCTGCTGGGCGATGCCCATCTCCAGGTAGCGAGTGGTGATCGAGGCGTCGATGGTGCCGGCGCCGTCGACGGATGGGTCACCTGGGTACTCACCAACGGCGTCGAGGCGGACCGTTTCCATGCGCCCGTCGAAGACGGTGACGGTAAGGCCGATCGTCGGTGGCAGATTGCCTTTGCTGCTGGCGATCAGGGCGATCCCGGCGGGAAGTCGGTCCGCTTCGATCGCCTCGATGGCTGCCGCCGTCACCGTCCCGGCGTAGGTGGTGCGGCCATCGCCAGCAGAGGTTTCGATGACGCCAGTTGCTGTGTTCAGGATCGCCATCATCGTCGAGGGATCACCGTTGTCGGCGGTGAGACCAGGAAACCCTTCATCGATAGCCGCCCCGGTTGACGGCATCACCCGCCACAGCGGTTCGGTGCCCATCCGCACGTAGAACGCGCCGTCGACGAAGCGATAGTCGAGCTGACCGAACGGATCGATCGGGTTCTCCTCCGCGGCTGAATCCTGTATCTCGCCACTGGTCGTCACCGAGAAGTCGTCGCCACTGAACACAGTGTCGAAGTTGATGAAGCCGGTTGTGGTCGAGCCGTCGCGGACGTCGGAACGGATGTCGATTGCAACCATGACGCGCCCACTGGCCGCAGCGGCGGTGGCCTCGCCGGCGGCGACCATATCGGCATAGGCGTTGGGGCGTTCGCCGTTCAAGGTCAGCGCACTGGCGACGACGAGGGCGAGCGCCGCGGCGGCTGCGCCAGCGACAATCGCTGGCCGACGCCACAACGGGCGATGAGCCTGGCCGATTCGGCTGTGGTCGGCCGCAGTGTGTGCACTGGGCGATTGCATGGTGATCTCCTCAAACAGGCTGGCCGGAGCGAGGTCGGTGCCGTCGGCGGTCACCTGCTCGCTGGGGTTGAACGGGCGCAGGGCGCGCATCACCTCAAATGGGTCGAGTGGGGTGCTCATTGCCGTTCCTCCTTCAGTGAGCGTGGACCGTCACCCTCTACGTGTCGCGGCTCGCCGCTTGCTTTCCAGCGGTGGTCTCTCTGGAGTCTTTCGTGCAGTTTGCTGCGCGTCCGGTGCAGGCGGATCGCCACGGCGTTGACCGAGCAATCGAGGACGACGGCGATCTCGGCGTGGCTCAACTCCTCCCAGGCGGCCAGTCGAAGGAGCTCCTGATCGTCGGGTTTCAGCGCGTGCACGGCGGCGATGAGAGCGGCAATTTCGTCGTGCCCGAGCGGTGGTGAGGAGCTGCCCTCGGCCTGTGCTCGTTGCTGCTGGGCGGCCATCTCATGGGCCAAGGTCGTATCGAGCGCGGCGCGAGTGCGCTGCTTGCGGCGTTGGTTGCGCAACAGATTGCGGGCCACGCCATAGACCCACGGTCTCGCGCCTGCGCCCGGTGGCACCTGGTCGAGACGATGCCAGACGACGGCCATCGTCTCGGCGACCAGATCGTTGACATCATCGGGAGCGACGCGGCGGCGGCAGTAGGCGCGCACCTCGGGATACAACTCGTCGTAGAGCGGTCGAAAGCGCTCTCGGCGCCGGGTCAGCGGCTCATTGGCGACCGCGTTGGTTGGGGTGATGTCCGTGGAACGCTCGCTTTCGTTGCCCGGCGCGCCGCTCGTCGGGTCGACCGCTTTGCCGGTGTTCACAACATTGCCTGCATACCTGTGCATGTCGCCAGCGCGTGTTCCCTTTCACATTTTCTTTTTCTGCACGCTCCGTGCGGTAGACAGATCGGATATGACGCTGCGACTGACCACCCGGTTCGGGCACCCAACCTTTGTCGACCTGCCATGGGAGACGCCGTTAGCCGAATGGACCGACCCGCGGCTGGTGATGCCGGTCAAGGGATTGCATCGCCACGTCGTGGTATTCGTCGCCTTTGGCGACGCGCTCTATGCGCTCAAGGAGTTGCCCGGAGACGTCGCCGCCGAGGAATACCGCCTGCTGCGCGCCCTCGACGATCGCCATGCTCCCGTCGTCGATGCCGTGGGCACAGTGACGGGACGGACCGATGACGACGGCGATCCGCTCGACTCGGTGTTGATCACCCGCCATCTCGACTATGCCCTGCCATATCGCGCCCTGTTCCAGAACGGTGCCCGCCAGGAGTTATGGTCGTCGCTGCTCGACTCGATCGCCCTGCTGCTGGTTCGAATTCACCTCGTCGGGTTCTTTTGGGGTGACATGTCGTTGTCCAATGCCTTGTTCCGACGCGATGCGGGCGCGCTCTCGGCAACGCTGGTCGACGCCGAGACGGGCGAGCTGCACCCGCAGCTTTCCGCTGGCCAACGCCAACATGACCTGATGATTGCCGAGACCAATGTCGCCGGAGAACTGCTCGACGTCGCCGTTGGCGGAGGTTGGGAAGACTCGATCGACCCGGCGGCCATCGCCGCCGACCTGATCAGCCGTTATGAGGCGTTGTGGGCTGAACTGACCCAGGAACAAGTGCTCGGCGGCGACATCGCTCACGCCATCGAAACGCGCATTCGGCGGCTCAACGACCTCGGCTTCGACGTCAGCGAGGTGGTCGTCGAGGACCGTGAGGGCGGCGCCGTGCTCAAGCTGCGCACCGAGGTCATCGACGCTGGCCATCACCAGCGCGAGCTGTTGGCCTTGACCGGGCTCGATGTCCAGGAGAATCAGGCTCGCCGTCTTCTCAACGACATCTGCAGTTTCCGGGCCAGTGTCTCGATGGCCGAGGGCCGCACGCTGAGCATGCATCTCGCTGCATTTCGCTGGTTGACCGAGATCTTTGACGCCTCGTTGCGCTCGCTGCCGGCCGAGTCGCGCAACAAATTGGAGCCTGCGGAACTCTTCCATCAAATCCTTGAGCACCGCTGGTACATGTCCGAGCAAGCCGGTTGCGAGGTCAGCACCCAAGACGCGGTAGCGAGCTATACCGCCAGCGTGCTCAATGTTCTTCCCGACGAGAGCCGAGCGGTGCTCGAACAGGAATCCATTCTCTAATCGTCGTTCTCCGGCCGCCATTCTCGCCTGGCAGTCTCCGGCTGGCGATTTCCGGTGTACTACCATCCGCCGAGTGACGGTAGCGATAGCAGTGGCGTGGGCTCGGTTGCGCCATCGTCCCTGGCGGGCCGCGGTGCTGGCTTCGGGAATCGCCATCGGACTCGCTGCGGTGGTCTATGGCTTGGCCAGTCCACAGATCGCAGCTGACCTGGCGGTGCAGCGCGCCGTCGCTGATCTACCGGTGGCCGAGCGGACGGTATCGCTGACCGTCGCCAGCGAAGAACTCGGTGTCGAACGCCAACGTGCCGTCGACGCCGAACTCCGCCGGCAACTGGGCGGGCCAGGGCTGGGCGAGGTTCGCGCCCTGCGGCTGTTTCCGCGACGGCCACCAACAACGGTCAGGTGATCCGCTTCCTGGGCACCGATGAAATCGCCCGGGCGGTCACCGTGGCCGACGGCCGGTCGCCGACCGTGTGCTCGTTGACCGATTGCCAGGGCATCGTCATCGGCGAGGCGCCCGAAGGATTGAAGGCCTCGATCTTGGCGACGTTCGGTGTCACTGTGGTCGGCAGCGGCACCGCCGCTGACCCGCTGTATTTCGAGGGGGTCTTCCAGGTCCCCACGTCGGAGATCGTCGTTGTCGTGCCCGACGCCGCCGTCGCCCTCGAATCGCTGGCCGGTATTCGTTCGTCGCTCGGTTGGGTCGCCCCGCTGCAGATCGAGGCCTTGACCGCCGAGCAGATCCCCGCGCTGCGTCGAAGCTGGGCGCGTCTTGGCGCGGCGGGCGAACCCGCCCATATCGTGATCAATGCGCCCGACGATGAGTTGCTCGGAGCTGCGCTGCGGGCACAGGCAGCGACGTCTCGGGCTGCCATTCCTGCGGCACAGGCGGCGACGTTGATGAGTGGGTTCATCATCCTCGCCGCGCTCGGGCAGGCCGCCGATCATCGCCCGGCGCGGCGCCTGTTGCGCCGCCGCGGCGCTGGTGGCGCGACGTTGGGCGCCTTTGCCCTTGCTGACACCTTGGCGCCGGTGATCGGTGGCGGTGCCGTCGGCGTCGGCGCCGGGTGGTTGGGCCTGCGCCTGCGGGCCAACTCGCTGGGGGCGCAGGTACCTGCGCTGGCCTCGGGGGGCATGCGCAGTCTGGCGACGGTGCTCCTGGCGCTGGCGGGAATGTGGCTGCTCAGCGCAGCGGTGATCGGGCGAGAACCGAACGTCGCCCGGCGCGGGTTCACTGCGGTCGATGGCGTCGGGTTGGCGGCATTCGTGGCGATCCTCGTGGCTCTGGCGCGCGGCGGTACCAACGCTGCGCGCCTGGCGGCGAAGGGCGACTCGTTGCTCGGATATGTGCCGTTGCTGGTGGTGCTCGTCGCCGCCGCGGCGACGATTCGCCTCGCCCCACTGGTGGTGCAGTTGATCGCCCGGCTGCTGCCATCGCGCACCGCGCTGGCCCGCCTCAGCGTCGCCGGTCTCGCCTCGCGACGCACGATTCCGCTGGCCTGTGCCGGGTTCGTCGCGGCGGCGGCAACCTTGGGCACCTTTGCCCTCAGCTACGGCACGATCATCGAGCGCAGTGCCTTCGATCACGCCGCGTTCGAGGTTCCCTTGGAGGCGGTGATCTCCTCTGGCCCCGCGTTGATCCGCCCCTCCGACGTGCGCTCGATCGCCGAATGGGAGGCGCTCGACGATCGTTTTGTCGCCAGCAGCGTCGTGCGTCGCGGAGCCGGCGTGCGCGTCCAAGGGATCGCTGCTGACACCATCGTCGTGCTCGGCATCGATCCTGGCGTGCTCAGGCACCTTCACGGCTGGCGCGACGACTACGGTGCCCCACGAGCCGCCCTGGCCGAGCCGCTCAACGCCATACCCGCAGCGACCGTGCCCGGAGCGGTGATCCCTGGGGAACCAGCGACCTTGCGGATCGAGTCCGGCGGGGAGTTGAGGAAAGCCAACGTCGCCGTGATCATCGAACGGCGCGACGGTACGTGGTTCGAACGCACCGCCGATCGCCAAGCCCTCGACGGCGGGCTCATCGAGGTGCCGCTGACCCAGGCCGACGGCAACGGTCGAGTCGTCGGGTTGCGCATCGGAGCCAACCAATACCTCGCTGAGCGACTGGAACACAACGTCGGTGAGGGTGCCGCAACCTTCGAGGAAAGCACACTGGTCGAGGTGTCGCTCGGCTCCGTCCGGGTGTTCACCGCCGGGGGCGCGCAACACACGCTGAGCCACGATTGGTCGCCGCTCGTCGGCGACTTCGGTGACGCGCAAACAACCCTGATCGGCGACCGCTTTCTGATCAAGGCCGATCTGCAGGGCGCCTCGGCGCTGATCGTTCCCGTCGGTCAGACAGAACCGCTGCCAGCCTGGGTCGACCCGGTCACCGCCTCGGCTGCGCTCGACGGGGTGATCACCCTCGAAGTCGCCGGTGGCCAACTGCCGGTCACGATCGCAGGGGTGCTGCAGCGATTCCCTGGCGTTAGTGGTACCCGCTTCGCGATCACCGCTGCGGGGCCACTGGCCACCGAGCTCAACCTGCGCCAACCCGGCGCAGGAGCGGCCAACGAGCAGTGGCTCGGCACCAGTGACGACCAGGCCAGGGATGCGCTGGCCGACGAGGTCGAGTCTCGTCGCTTCTTTGAAATGGACATCGAGCAGCGCCAGGTGTTGATCGACGCGGCGCTGACCGAGCCGCTGTCGATGCAAGCGCGGCACAGTTTTGCCCTCGCCGCACTGATCACGGCGTTGCTGGCGATCGCCGCTCTGGTGATCACGGCATTCAGCGACACCGTCGTCGACGCACCCATGTTTCGTAGCGTCGCCGCCGACGGCGTCCGTGGTGCTGCGCTGCGCGCCCTCGTTGCCGCCCGGGCCTGGCTGGTCGCAGTCGTCGCGCTGCCCCTCGGCCTGATCGGAGGCATCCTGGTGACCTCGGTCTCCGATCGCATCGTTGCTGTCACCGGCTCGGCGACGGCCCCGCAGGTGCCGTTGTTCAACGATGTCGCTTGGCGGCCGGTGCTGATCGCGAGCGCGGCCACGCTTGTACTCGCCTTGGTGTGCTGTTGGCTCGCCGCGCGGCGAGTCGGCCGACTCGCTGAAGCTGATCTGTTGCGTGGTGAGCCATGATCGAACTCGATGACGTCTTCGTTGTCTATCGCGGTGCCGACGCCGATGTCGCCGCCCTGCGTGGGTTGTCGTTGACGATCGCCACAGGGGAACGGGTGGTGATCCGCGGGCCCAGCGGTTCGGGGAAATCGACCCTCGTGCGCGTGCTCGCCGGAGAGCAGAAGATCAGCGCCGGGCGGGCGACGGTGCTCGGTCAAGACGTTGGCCGCGGCGATCATCAACGCCTGCGCCAATGGCGCCAGCACGCGATCGGCACCATCACCCAGTCCGATGGTGAACGACTGCTCGGCGAGCTGAGTTGTCTCGACAACGTCATGCTGCAGGCCCGTCTTGCTGGATGGTCAGCGACCCGCAGCGAGAGCGAAGCACGCCAGGTGATGGAACGCCTGGGCATTGCCCACATTGCCTCACAAACGCCGGGGAAGATCTCCGGTGGCGAGCGTCAGCGCGTCGCCCTAGCTGCGGCGTTGTGTTTGCGGCCGCAGATGATCATCGCCGACGAACCGGCCGGTGAACTCGACGCGCTCACGGCCGGTGAGATGTACCGCATGTTGGCGGAATCGGTGCATGAGACCGATGGCATCCTGCTGATCGTCGCCCACGACGAGGCTGCCGAAGCGGTCGCCGACCGTGTCCTGACGATCCGTGATGGTCGCCTCGGTGAGCAGCGCGGGCGCGGCGAGCACGAGGCCCGGGCGGTTGTCGACGCTCGCGGTTGGATGCGCCTCGGCGATGGGTTACGACGATCGGCCGGGATCGGCGAGACCGTGCGGGTCAGCGCGACAGGGGAGGGTTTGCTGCTGCACGGCGACCCAGCGTTGGTCGACAACGGAAAGGCCGATGCGCCCGGGGCGGCCGCTGAGACCGCGAACCAGGAGACAGCGATAGCCGTCCGCGACGTGTCGGTGACTGTCGATGGGCGCAACGTGCTCGATGAGGTCAGCGCCGAGATCCGCACGGGGGCTTTGACCGCGATCGTTGGCCGTTCAGGTTCCGGGAAGACCACGCTGCTGTCCGTGATCGCCGGATACCGAACCGCGACGAGCGGCACCGTCGAGCATCTTGTCGATCTTGGTCAAGCGGCCGTCGTACCGCGTGATCCCGGCTTCGCTGATTCAGCGACGGTTGACGAAAACATCGCCCTCTCCGTGGCCACTCGCCGGGTGCCAGGCCTGCCGGTTGAGCCGATCGCCGCGGTGGTCGGCCTCGTATCGTTACTCGATCGCCGAGCAGCACACCTTTCTGGCGGTGAACGCCAGCGCAGCGCGGTGCTGCGCGCCGCAGTTGCCAATCCGCGCTTGCTGATCGCTGACGAGCCAACGTCGCAGCTCGATGAGGTCAACGCTGCCGCAGTCGTCGCCGTGCTGCGCGCCGTGGCTCGCAGCGGCGCTGCCGTCGTGGTGGCCAGCCACGATCCACAAGTGGTCGCCGCAGCCGACGTCGTCATCCAACTCGGATAGACCCAGCCGTCTTGGCCCCGGTCGAGCACCGCTGCGTGACGTTGGCTACGGTCGCGATGCATGAAGATCAAAAGGCATGAAAAGTCAAAAGGCATGAAAAGTCAAAAGGCATGAAAAGTCAGAAAGCATGAAAGGACGAAAGGCATGAAAGAACAAAAGCGTGGCCGTGTGATCGCAATGAGCGTGGACGAGCGCGATGCCTACCTGGGGCAAGCCAAGATGGTGCGCCTCGGCTCCGTCGGTGGCGACGGTGCCCCGCACGTCTCGCCGTTGTGGTTCGTGTGGGACGGCAGCAGCATGTGGCTGAACTCGATCGTCAAGAGCCAACGCTGGGCCAATCTGTTGCGCAACCCACGGGTCAGTGCCGTAGTCGACGGCGGCGATGCCTATTTCGAGCTGCATGGTGTGGAGATCAACGGCACCGTCGAGGTGGTTGGTGATGTGCCGCGCAGCGCCATACCAGATCCTGCGGTTGCCGAAGCGGAACGCCTCTTTGGCGAGAAGTACACCGGGGGCACGTTTTATCCCGATGGCCGCCACGCCTGGCTAAAGGTCAATGTCGACAAGATCGTCAGTTGGGATTTTCGTAAACTTCCTGCGGCAGCTTCGTAAAGTTCGCAGTTGAAGTGCCGATATTTACGGTTCGTTGAGAGTTTTGGGCAAGACAGTGAGGGCGGGCGGCAACAGTGTTGGCGGAATGGATTGCAGGTGGACCGGTGGCGATGGTGCATCGCGGGCTGGACAGGATGCTGGCTGCCGAGAGCGCAGGCGCGGCAGCGATCGAGGTTGATGTGCAGCAGCTGGCCGACGGTCAGCTGGTGGCTTTCCACAACGCCTCGGCCGTCGACGGCGATCGTTGGCTGTGGGTGCGCGATCAAACCCGCGCCGAGTTGGAAGGCGTCGTTGGGCCGCTGCTCGATGTCGACGATCTCGTCGAATCGGTCGGCGCGACATCGCTTGGGTTATACCTCGAATTGAAAGCCGTCGACGCCGATGGCGTGCGGCGCAGCATCGACAGCGTCGTCGCCCAGGGGTTCGCCGCGCGCTGCGTGATCGGTAGTTTTCGCCACGACATCGTCGCCGCCGTCGCCGCCGACGGGCGTGTCTGCGCATCGGCGCTGTTTCGTGACAAGTTCTCCGACCCGTTGGCCCTGGCCACAGATCTCGGCTGCTCAGTGGTTCACCCTTGCTTCGATGGCAGCGATGGCATGCTCAATCTGATGCGTGGCGACTGGATGGATCGTTTGCACAACACGGGCCTGCGTGTCGTTGGTTGGAACAGCAACGATCGTCAGGTGCACATGGCGATGAGCGCGATCGGCATCGATGTGCTGTGCACCGACAAGGCCGAGTTGTTGCTCCCGGAACCAGACGAGACGTCAGAGATCGTCGCCTGACGCCGACGCCCTCACGTCGCTGACTGTCCTACATTCGACCGCTGGCGATCACCCTGGCCAAAAACTCCTGTGTTTCCGGTTGCTGCGGGTCGGTGAAGATCTGCTCGGCGGGCCCCTGTTCGGCGATCCGGCCATTGTGCAGGAAGCACACCCTGTCGGAGATCTCCCGGGCAAAACTCATCTCGTGCGTGGCCAGCAACATCGTCATCCCCTGCAGTCGCAACTCGCGCACGATGTCGAGCACCTCGCCGACCAACTCCGGATCGAGTGCCGAGGTGACCTCGTCGAGCAGCATCACCTCCGGTTGCATCATCAAGGCGCGCACGATCGCGACCCGTTGCTGCTGGCCGCCGCTCAAGCGGTCGGGATATTCGCCGGCCTTGTCGGCCAGGCCGATGCGCTCCAAGGTGACCAGCGCGCCGCGCTCGGCTTCGCCGCGCGAGAGGCCGAGAACCTTGCGCGGTGCCAGCGTGACGTTCTCCAGCACGGTCATGTGGGGGAAGAGATTGAAACTCTGAAAGACCATCCCGATCCGTCGGCGAATCGGATCGGGGTCGCGGCCGGGCACGCAGATGTCTTCACCGTCGAGCATGATCTCGCCGTCGTCCACCGGTTCGAGCAGGTTGGTGCAACGCAAGAGCGTCGATTTGCCGCTGCCGCTGGCACCGATCAAGCAGATCGCCTCGCCGGCGGCGACGTCGAGGGTGATGCCATCGAGCACGACCTTGTTGCCGAAGGCCTTGAACACCTTGCGATACGACAACTTCATCGCACGATCGTCCCGCTCATCCGCCGTCGCTCGCGGGCCACCAAATAGTCGGCGGTGCGCGTCAAGGGGATCGACATCGCCATGAACAGCAGCGCGGCGACGACGAAGGGGGTGAAGTTGAACAACTTGTCTTGGATGACATCGGCGCGTCGAAAGGCCTCGATCGGCCCGAGAAAGCTGACCAGCCCGACGTCTTTCTGCAGGCTGACCATGTCGTTGATCAGCGGTGGTACGACCTTGCGAATCGCCTGCGGAATGACCACCGAGCGGTTGGTGTCGAACGTCGACAACCCGAGGGCGCGGGCCGCGGCGCGCTGGTTCTCGTGCACGCCCTCGATGCCGGCACGAAACACCTCGGCGACGTACGCCGAGTAGGTGACGATCAGGGCGAGCGCCCCAAGGAACAGCAAGGTGGAGACCCTCACCGGGCCAAATCCGATCTCACGTTTGTTGATCAGCCCGGCGACACCGAAGCCGATCATGAAGATCCACAGGATCACCGGCACGCCGCGAACGACGTCGGTGTAGACGGTGGCGAACAGACGCAGCGGGAACAGCAACGGCGAGCGCACGCTGCGAGCCAGGGCGATCATCAGCCCGAACGTGAGGATGCACACCGCGCAGACAGCGAAGATGCGCACATCGAGCCAGAAGGCGCGAAGTATGTCCGGGAAGGCTTTGGCGAACGTCTCACCGTCGAAGAACGACCGCCGCACGCTGGCCCAGCCGTCGAGCGTCGGTACCCACCAGAGCAGAAAGCCGATTACCGCTGTGGTGCTCAGCACCGCCACGGCGACCGATCGACGACGTTGCTGGCGATCGAAAATGGCTCGTCGGCTGAGACGCGCAGGCGCCGACGGCTGACGCACGTCGGCTCCTGGCTGGTTGGTCACGACGTGGAAACTAGCCGAGCTTGATGATCGGTGCTTCGGTGTAGTCGCTCATCCAGGCGGTGGTGATCGCTGCCAACTGGCCGCTGCCCTCGAGCGCGGCGAGGGCGAGGTTGACGCATTCGGTCATCGGGCTGTCCTTGGCCAGCAGCATGCCGAATTGGTCGGTGCCGCTGCCCTCGATCTGGCCGAACACTGTCGTGCCCTCGATCTCCACGGCGGTGATGTACAGCGCCGTCGGCAGGTCGCTGACAATGGCGTCGATCTGATTGCTTTCCAATGCCGTCTTGGCGGCAGCATTGTCGTTGAAGATCAGCGGCTCGGCGGTCGGGGCGATGACCTCTTCGATGTAGGTGACGCTCGTGGTGCCGGCGGCGACGCCGATCTTCAGACCCTGCAGATCGGTCAGCGTCTTGGCGCTGGCCGCGGCCGAATCGGAGAGCCCGAAGATGGCCTGTGGCGCTGTGTAGTACCCATCGCTGAAATCGACGACCTCGGCACGTTCCGGGGTGACGGTGTACTGCTGCAGGTTGAGGTCGAAATCCTTCGCCCCAGGGGCGATCGCAGCGTCGAATGCGGTGCGGATCCAGGCCACGCTGGCGGCCTCAAAACCCATTGCCTTGGCCACCGACATGGCCACCGCAGCCTCGAAACCCTGGCCATCCTGTGGGGTCGCGTCGTTGATCACGTAGGGCGGAAAGGCCGGTTCGCCCGTGGCGATGGTCAAGGTTCCTGCGGTCACGGTCTTGCCCTCGGCGCATGCCTTGGCCTCGTCATTGACGGCGACCGAGGCGAAGTCGAAACCGCTTGGAGCTTGTGCGACGGTCTCCGGCACTACCTCGGTGGGTGTCGTCGCCGCCTCGGTGGCTGGTGTGCTGCTGGCGGTTTCGCTGTCGTCGCCGCAGGCACCGAGCAATGTGGTGGCCGCGATGGCGCTGGCAATCAGTGTTTTCTTCATGGTGGAACTCCTTCAGTTGTTCACGCTGAGAGTGCCAGGCTAGTCGGGTGTACCTGGCAGTCGGGGCTCGATCTAGGCTGGCGACGACCGTGTTGAGGAGGAGAAGCCGATGTCACAGCCCCTGACCCACCAGCGCTGCCAGGAGATGTTGCGAGCCGCCGTCGCCCATGCCGAGGATCTCGGGGTGAAGATCTCGGTGGCGATACTCGACTCCGGCGCTCATCTGCGCGCTTTTCTGCGCATGGACGCAACGATGTTGCTGACCATCGACCTCGCCCAACGCAAAGCGCACACTGCCTGCGTGCTCAACCTGCCTTCCGACACACTCGCCGAGGCCGCGGCGGCCGGTCACGCATTGGCTGGCATCGAGAACACCAATGGTGGGTTGATCTTTCTGGCCGGCGGTCTGCCGATCCATGATGAGCATGGCGAGTTGATCGGTGCGATTGGGGTCTCCGGGGCCAGCGCCGAACAGGACAAAGACATCGCCGCGGCGGTCATTGGCTAGCGGGCGAGAACGACAAGCGGAATGCGTTGTCGGCCGACGGCAGATGGATCGCCCGGTTCGGGATCCATCGGCGCCTGGCGCTGCGATGAAGCACCTTGGCGGAGTCGTCGAGCACGACGATTCGGCCATCCACGATTTCGCCGACCCGGCAGGTGATCCCGCCAGCGTGCGGTGCGGCCCACAGCAGTGGGTGCTCAACTGCGAGCGAGGTCGGCGCCGTCCAGGCGTCGAGGCCGCTGAGCCAACTGGCCACCGACGGCAGCCGCGGCGACGCCATCTCGATAACAGACGTCGGCGGTCTCCGCCGGGTGGACGAGGTTGCCGATGGCGAACACCCCTGGTCGCGAGGTTTGAAACCTGTCGTCGATGAGTGGGCCGCGGCGCGCTGGCACCATGTCGAGGTCGGCGCTACGAGCCAGTTCGTTGTCGGGTACCCAGTCGCCGGTGAACACGACAGTGTCGCATTCGATGCGTCGCCCAGTGTTCAAGGTGACAGCTTCGACCCGTCGTCGCCCGTGAATGTCGACCACCATTGCAGCAGTGATCAGCGGGACCCGGCACCGGGTGGCCAGCAGCGCCAGCGGATGATACGTCTGGTGCCGGGCGTGGTCGGTGACCATCGCCACTACCTGGCAGCCATTGTGGCGTAGCGTCATGACCGCCGAATAGCTGACGTGTTCCGCTCCGACGATTACCGCCCGGCGCCCGACCTGCTGGTGGTGAAGGGCATCGAATTGTTGCACCGCAGCGGTCGTCAACACCCCGGCGGGCCGATCGCCAGCGACGAGGCGGGCCGCTCGCGAGCGCTCACGGACACCCGTCGCCAACACGGTCGCCCTGGCCTGGACAAACTGGGTGCCGCCTTCGGAGGTGGTCATGATGAGGCTCTCGGCGAACGAGCGCACGGTGGTCTGC
Organism: uncultured Acidimicrobiaceae bacterium; assembly: GCA_963732585.1. GTDB lineage: Bacteria > Actinomycetota > Acidimicrobiia > Acidimicrobiales > Ilumatobacteraceae > WLMZ01. The sequence goes on from CAVSZY010000003.1 coordinate 372,160, forward strand.
AGGCGGATCTCAACCCCGACGCGGCTCGCTTCAGCAACGAGGGTGTGGGCGTATCGCCCGCCGGTTGTGATCCTGGCTGGGCGTTGTCGATCGCCGCGCCGCAGGATGAAGCCGAGGTGCTCGGTGTGGCGGGGGATGCCGCCGGCGGCTTGTTCACGTTCGAAGAGCACCACCCGTTGCACGCCACAGCGGCGCAGGGCGATCGCCGCGCCGAGACCCGCCGGGCCGCCGCCGATGACGGCGACATCGATGTCGGGGCCGTGCTGTGTCACAACCTCAGCCACTCCTCACCCGGTCGGCCCGAGTGCTTGGCGGCGATGTTGCAAACTTCCGCTGCGCAGTAGAAACCCTGGCAGCGCCCGGCGAGGGCACGGGTGCGACGGCGGATGCCGTCGAAATCGGTCGCCGGCAGCGCGCAGGTGACGGCAGCGACGATCTCCGCTTCGGTGACCCGCTCGCAATGGCAGATCACCCGGCCACCCCGTTGGTACGGCCGCTGGTCTGCTTCGCCGAGCGGCGTCATCGTGATCGGCACAATCTCGCCGTCGCCCTGCGCGGCGACGGCGTCAAGAAGGCCGATCGCGCTGAGCAGGCTGGCGGCGTGCTCCGCCAGGGCCATCGACGCCGTCAATCCGGTGGAACGAATGCCGCCGAGGCAGACGTAGCGCGCTGCGGCGTCGGCGACCACCTGGTAGTCGCTGTGCTCGGTGGCCGGGCGCAAGCCGGCATAGGACGCAGTGACCTCCTCATCGGCCAATGCGGGTATCAGCCGCCCGGCGTCGGCCATCAATCGCTGCAGCCCGGCGGTGGTCGTGCCAGTCGCTGTGCGGTCGTCGATGTCGTCGGCGGTCGGGCCGACCATCACATTGCCGAAGACCGTTGGGGCGACGAGCACACCTTTGGTGTGCGCGGTGGGCACGGGCAACACGGTGTGCTTGAGCAGTCGCCGAGCCAGCTTGTCGAAGACGATCAGCTCGCCCCGCCGCGGCCGGATGGTGAACCCGGCGAATCCGCTGAGACGGTGCAACGTGTCGCCGTGTAAGCCCGCAGCATTGACCACGTAGCGAGCGCTGAGTTGCGACCCAGTGGCGCTGGTCAGCGTGGTCGTTTCGCTACCGATCTCCACCCCGGCGACCGCAAAATTGGTGCGCAGGGCACAGCCGTTGGCCATCGCCTCACGGGCAAAGGCGATCGGTGTGCTCCACGGATCGATGAGGTGTTCGTCGGGAACGAGCAGACCGGCGACGGCGCCTGGCCCGAGATGCGGTTCGAGGTCGTAGACCTCATCGCTATCGACAACTCGCGTTGCCTGGTAGCCGTTTGCTACCGCCTTGGCCTGCAGCGCGTCGAGATTGTTGGCCTGCTCATCGCTCCAGGCAACAAGCACCGCACCGGTCTCCTCGACGGAGATGCCGACCGCCGCGGCATAGGCGCGCAACAGGTGATAACCCCGAGCGACGAGGCCTGCCTCGAGGGTGGCCGGGGTGGCGTCGAATCCAGTGTGCAAGATCGCCGTGTTCGCTTTGCTGGTACCAGCGCCGACGTCCGCCCCAGCCTCGACGAGCACGACGCTGGCTGCGCCGTGGCTCAACTGGCGAGCAACGGCGGCCCCGACGACGCCTGCGCCGACGACAGCCACGTCCCACAGCGGCGCCGTCATAACGTGGCCGCCGCGTTCGCTACCCGCTGCCAGTCGTGCAGTCGCTCGGCCGCCAGCGCGCCGCTGATCATCGGCTCGAACACGCCAGAGGGGCACCAATCGGCGGATGGATTGTCCAGACCGGCACCGATCGAGGCCATTGCGGCCACCCCGAGGGCCGTGGCATGCAGCGACGGATAGACCTCGACGAGACATTGGGCGAGATCGGCTTGCAGCTGCAACAACACAGCGCTGCGCGTCAGGCCACCATCGACGCGCAGAATGTCCAATGTTCGACCGAGATCTGCTCCCGCGGCCTGGGCCAACAGGGCGACCTGGGCGGCGATCCCCTCCAGCGTGGCCCGCGCCAGATGGGCCCGACTGGTGTTCAGCGACAACCCAGCGAACATGCCCCGGGCGTTGGGTTGCCAATAGGGCGCAGCCAGCCCGGCCAACGCCGGAACGAAGGTCGCTCCGCCGCTGTCGGCCACCGATCCGGCGAGTCCGTCGAGGTCTCGGGCGTGGCCGATGATGCCGACGTCGGCTAGCCAGGAGACAGCGGCTCCAGCGGTATAGACCTGACCGTCGAGACACCAAGTCCTCTCGCCGCCGATGCGCCATGCGGGGCACCCGACGAGGCCGTGCGTCGAGCGGGTGGGCGTCGCCCCGGTCGACACCAAAAGGAAGGCACCGGTGCCGTAGGTGCATTTGGCCTGGCCGTGCGCCGTGCACGACTCGGCGAACAGCGCCGCCTGCTGGTCGACGCAGGCCCCGGTGACCGGCACCTCGCCACCGAAGAGCGAGGTCGAACCGAGCGGTTCGGCATTGCCGACCAGGTCGGGCAGCGACGCAGGATCGATGCCGAAGAGGGTGCAGGCTTCGTCGTTCCATGATGTCGTCTGCAGATCGAGCAACAGCGATCGCCCGGCGGTGGCGATGTCGGTGACAAACGCGCCGCACAGCCGGTGCAACAGCCAGGTGTCGGTTGTGGTGATCGCCAAACGCGGGTCGACGCGTCGGCGCAGCCAGGCCATCTTCGGCGCGCTGAAATACGGATCGAGTTCCAGGCCACTGATCTCGGCAAGGCGCGCTGCATGGCCTGTCAGTCGTTGGCACACCTCCGCCGCTCGGCGGTCCTGCCAGACGATTGCCGGGCCCTCCGCTCGGCCGCTGAGGCGATCCCAGGCCATCACGGTTTCGCCTTGATTGGCTAGCCCTATCGCGCTCAGCGCCGGGTTGCCAGCCAGAGCGAGAGCCCGCCGCCCGGCGTCGGTGACACTGTTCCACAACGCCTCTGGTTCGACTTCAACACCACCGTCGGAGCTCGTTGTCACCGTCAGCGCAGACTCGGCGATGCCTAGGATCGTGCCGTCGTCGTCGACGATCACCGCCTTGGTGGCCGAGGTCCCCTGGTCGATCGCCATCACGGGCATCGGCTCACCTTAGCTCTGCGCCGCCGCACGCTGTGTTGGCGCTCGCGGGTGGGTCGCAACTATCGTCTCACGGATATGCAGCATGGATCTGGCGACGACGAGCTGCGCATCGGCATCGACTGGGGCGGCACCAAAATCGAGGTCATCGCCCTCGACCGTGGTGATGGGGCCGAGCTGATCAGGCGGCGCGTCGACACGCCGCGCGGCGACTACCACGGCTGTCTGCGCGCCATTCGTTCGCTGATCGATGGCCTCGAAAGCGAGCTTGGCCGCAGCGGCTCGGTGGGCATCGGCATCCCCGGCTCGATCGAGCCCGGCAGTGGCCTCGGCAAAGGATGCAACTCGACCTGGCTGCTCGGTCAAGCGATCGAACGTGACCTTGCTGCCGCCTTGCAACGGCCGTTCAAAGTCGACAATGACGCCAACTGCCTGGCGCTGTCAGAAGCGATCGACGGCGCTGGGGCGGGCTTCGATGTGGTCTTTGCGGTCATCCTCGGCACCGGATCTGGGGCGGGGATCAGCGTCGACGGCCGCGTGCTGCGCGGTCCGAACAATTCGGCGGGGGAGTGGGCCCACAATCAGCTGCCGCGGGCGACGCCAGCTGAGTTGCCGGGCCCGGCGTGCTACTGCGGGCGATTCGGATGCCTCGAAACGTGGATCTCGGGCACCGGCTTCGCCGATGACTATTCGCGCCACAATCCTGGTGAACCGTGCAACGCCGAGGCCGTGGTCGCCCGCATGCGCGCCGGTGAGGTTGTGGCGTCGATGGTCTATCGCCGTTACCTCGACCGTTTGGCCCGCGGCCTGTCGATCGTCGTCAACGTGCTCGATCCCGATGTCATCGTCCTCGGTGGCGGTATGTCGAACATCGATGAGCTGTACGTCGATCTGCCCGCGAAGTTGGCTGAACACGTGTTTTCAACGGTGCTCAATACGCCGATCAAGCAATGTGCGCACGGCGACTCGAGCGGCGTTCGCGGTGCTGCCCTGCTGTGGGACCAAACCTAGGGGACGAGCAATCGTCGGGCGGCGTCGATGACCACACCGACGGCTGTCGATTCGATGCGTGTCGCAGTTTCGTCGTCGGGGATCTCCTGCAGATGGCGGTTCACCAACACTCCGGCGACACAGCCTGCCCGTAGCCCTTGGCTGGCGCACATGGTGAACAGTGTCGCCGTTTCCATCTCGTAGTTGAGCACGCCCATTTGCTGCCACTCGGCCATGCTGTTGCGAAACCGCTGAGTGACCCTCCCGCTGAAGGTGTCATAGCGTTCCTGGCCGGGGTAGAAGGTGTCCGACGAGGCGGTGATGCCCACATGCAGCTCCAGTCCGGCGGCGTTCACCGCTGCGACGAGAGCGGTCGTGCAGGCGAAGTCGGCGACTGCGGGAAACTCCATCGGCGCGAAATGCAGGCTCGCGCCGTCGAGACGCACTGCTGCGGTGGTGACGATCACCTCGCCGGGTTGAATGCCTGGCTGGATCGCTCCCGTGGTGCCAACCCGAAGGAACGTGCGCACGCCAAGCTGAGCGAGCTCTTCGACGGCGATCGACGTCGATGGTCCGCCGATGCCGGTCGAGCAGACCACGACCGGGGCCTCGCCGAGCCAACCGAGCGCCGAGGTGAACTCGCGGTGCGACGCCAGTGCCTCGCCAGGCCGATCCATCGCCGCGGCGATGCGCAGCACACGCCCCGGGTCGCCCGGCACGATGGCGATTGTTGCCCCTCGGAGCATGTCGCTGGTGAGTCCAAGATGAAAGACACCTGTCATCGTCATACTCCGATTCGTCGACGATGTCTACACGGCACCGTTGAACCTTGCTGGTCGCTTGTCGACGAATGCTGCCACACCTTCGCGGCCATCGTCGCTCGCGGCGCAGGCAGCGATCGCTCGGCCTTCCAATTCCATCTGGGCCTCAAAGCCGTTGTGGAAGGTGTCGAGCAGCAATCGTTTGACGGCGGCGTTCGAGCCAGCGGAGCCGTTGGCAAAGATCGTCGCCATCCGAAGCGCCTCGGCCTGCAGCTGATCATCGGCCACGACGCTGGTCACCAGGCCCCAATCCAAGGCTTGCGCAGCCGACAAACGTCGGTTGGTGAACATCAGTTCCTGCGTGCGCCGCAAGCCGATGAGGCGCGGCAGCAAGTAGGTCGATCCGCCATCCGGGCTGAGACCGACACCGGTATAGGCCATCGTGAAGCTTGCCGACTCAGCGGCGATGACGATGTCGCCAGCGGCCGCGGCGCTGACGCCAGCGCCCGCTGTCACCCCGTTGACGGCAACGATCAGTGGGGCCTGCATCCGGGCGAAGCTCGACAACGCCCGATGCAGGCAATCGGCCAGATTCTTGAGGCCCATGCCGACTTCGTCGCCGAATGTGATCATCGACTTGACGTCGCCACCGGCACAAAAGAATCGTCCCTGCGAGGTGAGGATCACGGCCTTGATCGACGGGTCTTGATCGCAACGCATGGCGACGTCGGCGAGGTCGCGGGCCAAGGCCATGTTGATGCCGTTGGCGGCCTCGGGCCGGTTGAGGGTAATCGTCACGATTGGACCGTCGCGACCAACCAACAGCGTGTCGAAGGTGTGATCGGAGAGCGAGCTGATGGGCATACCCGCAGCTTAGGAACGCAATGCCCGACGAGCGCCATTGCACAGCCGTACCCTGTAGCGATGTCTTTGGGCCAGGAAGATCCCATTCGTGTCGTGACGCTGGCAACCGAGAACTATCAGCACTGGCTGCAACGGCTGCTGACCTCGCTGCAGAGGCTCGAACAAGAGGTATCGATCGAGGTATTCACCGACCATCGCGGGTGGTTGGACCGGCTCATCGACGGCGGCAGCTTTGGTGACAGTGTCGCCGTGCGCGAGCTGGCCGAGATCGGTCGTCTCGGAGCGAAGCGGGCCAAATTTGCCATGTACCGCCAAGCCCACAAAGCGGGCCCCTTCGTCTATCTCGACGCCGATGTCATCGTGCTCGAACCGTTGGGGCCGTTCTCAGATGTCGCGGTTCTTGGTGCCTGCGCCGACGATCTCTCGGCGGCACCGTACATTGCCGACCGGCGTTTCCCGTGGCCAGCTGACCCGACGCTGGAGGCTCGGCGCTATGTCAACAGCGGCGTGCTGGTGTTCGGGCCCGATGCCGGTCCCTTCGTCACCGCAGCTGAGCGGCGCGTCGCGCACGACGGTTGGTGGAACGCACATATCGCCGCACCGTATTTGTACGACAACCACGCGTTGTGTGCGTTGCTCAATGAGGTCGACGTCAGCCTCAGCGCGTTGGCGCCGTCGGAATACAACTGGCCGGGTTTCGTCGATGCCGATGGCCTGCTGCAGGTGGTTCGTGAGGGGGACTCCTTGGTCAACATCGACACCCAGCAAGCGCTGCGGCTCGTGCATTTCGCTGGGGTTGGCGATCTCGATGCCAGGCTGGAGGAATTGCCGTTGGACATCCGCTCGTTGCTGCAGCAACGAAGCCTCGCAGGGCCGCGTCAGCAGTTGGCTTGCGCATTCGCCGAGCTTGACGCTGCTCTCAGCGAGCCACTGGGCGCAATGGTCAGTGAAAGCCGTGTTGCTGCCGGCGAGCTTCGGCGGGAGCTGGCGGCGATCGCCAGTGGCGGACCATATCCGTACTTGCTGAGCTCTCCCGAGCGCATGGCGTCGGTCTCCCGATCGGTGGCGCCGCAAGGCTCGCGATGGAACGGACTTCTTTGCGGCGGCGCCTACCTCGAAGGCGAGGAGTACGGTGCCCTGCAGCAGATAGTGCGCAGCCTGGGCATTTCCAGTGTGCTCGAACTTGGGGCCGGAGAGACCACTCGTCTGTTCGTCTCGCTCGGCCTCGCCCAATTGGCGATCGATGCCCACGACGGCCCATGGATCGAACGGGCGCGAGCCGCTGGAGCTGAGGTCGCAGTGATTGCCTTCGACGAAGCAAGCGTCAGGTTCGACCCCGCAGAGTTGGAAAAAGTGTTGCGGAGCGTCTTGCCGCGCGGGCGCGTCGATCTCTTGCTGATCGATTCCCCGATCGGCGGGCATCGCCGACAGGGGGCAAGCCGTCAGGTTCTCGAACTCATCGAGCCGACGTGGGTCCTGTTCCACGATGCTCGGCGGGATGCCGATGTGATCTTCGAGTTGCTCGCCGACGGCCCATGGACGGTCCGAAGCCATTTCCAGAGTCATCGAGGCATGGTGCTGCTCGAGCGGACCTCGACCCCAGGTGCCGCGCCGTCAAACGACATGGCCCTGCAATCGCCGTTGATCGTTGAAATAAGCCAGGTCGCTGGGTCGATGACCTTGGGCGAGGTCCCGAGTCCGATCACCTGCCGTGCGTCATTCGCACTCGACATCTCGCTGCACAACGAAGCACCCCACGCCTGGAGCAGTGAGTGCGGCATCCTCGTCAGCTACCACTGGCTGACGCTCGAAGGTGAACCCGTGCTGTTTGACGGCATCCGAAGCCGCTTGCCATTTGCCCTCAGTTCAGCGTCGGCGCAATTCTCGATCTCGGTGATCGCGCCGTCCGAGCCGGGGGCTTATCGATTGCAGGTCAGCCCCGTGTGGGAAGGGGTCGCCTGGCTACACGACATCGACGAACGGCTTGGCCCGAGCATCGCCGTCGAGGTGCTGTCTGAGTAGGCTCGGCGGATGCCACGACATCACCACGCCAACCTGGGAGTGACGCCGGGAGGCATCGCCGACATCCACCGATTTCTGGTCGATCTGCTCGGCTACCGAGCAGTGGACGTCTCGTTGGAGACGGCCACCTTTGGTGGCGCGCTGTACTGGTTCGAAGCCGAGGATGGTACGCAGATCCACCTCAGCGAGGACGCCGATCACCGACCGGCGGAACGTGCCCATCTGGCGATCGAGTTCGATGCCGACGACCTGGCGGTCGTCGAGCGACGGCTGAGCGAGGCGGGCGTGTCCTTCAAAGCGGGCTCGCCAGGACCTGGATTCCCACGGGTCGTGTTTCTGCGTGACCCGTCGGGAAATCGCTGGGAGCTGCGCGGTCCGTTGTCCGCAGTGTGACCTACTTTCGGCGGGCGACGATGACGCTGTTGGTCTCGCCGAATCCGTTCGGCTCGAACCAGTCGCTGGCGTCTTCATTGACGCAGCTGCCATCGTCATTGAGATAGCGGAAGCGAACTTCGCTGCCCTCGGCAAGCTTGACCGTGGCCGATTTACGGCCGTTGCTCCGCTTGACCAACGGGGTGTGGGTCGGGTCCCAGTCATTGAAATCGCCGATGACGGCGACCGTGGCTGGCTCATCGACGCTAAAGGTAACGCTGATCAGATTGGTCTTTGTGTCTGCTTTGAGAGAAATCATGCGTGAAGACTGCCAAAAGGGCCCATCAGTCGTGTTACTCGATTGTTAAGAAAAGATGAACAAGTTTGGGAGATCTCCGTCGGCTTTCGTCCACGTCGCCGAACTCGCTGGTTACGCTTTGCGGCCGTGCCTCACTTCGCCTGCTCATTCGCCGCGCCATGACCATCGAACTCGACCTCGATCGAACGGCCCGCACCGGCATTGCCGAGGTGGTCTACGGGCCGGGAAAAACGGTGGCCCAACTGCTCGCCGCTGTCTCCGGATTGATTGCCGGGGAGGTGCGCCCGGTGATTGCTACCCGCTGTGACGATGCCCAGATCGCCGCGCTGCGGTCGACGTTCGTCGACATCTCCGTCGCCGGGACGACGGCATCGTGTCACGCCCTGGAGTCGATCGGCCGCTGTGTTGGCGTCGTCACCGCTGGTACATCCGACCACGTCGTCGCCGATGAGGCTGCGGCCACCTTGGCGGCGTTTGGCGTCGAGGTCGCGAGAATCGACGACGTCGGCATCGCCGGAATCCACCGATTGCTGGCACGTACTGAGCAACTCAGAGCGCTCGACGCCCTGATCGTCGTCGCCGGCATGGAGGGTGCCTTGCCAACTGCGATCGCCGGGCTGGTCGACACCCCGCTCGTCGCCGTGCCAACGAGCACGGGCTACGGTTCGTCGTTCGAGGGCATCACCGCGCTGGCCGCAATGACTGCGAGTTGCGCCCCGGGCGTGTCGGTGGTTGGCATCGACAACGGTTTCGGCGCGGCCTGTGTCGTGCTGCGTTGGTTACAAGTTCGCGCGCCCAAGGTGGCAGTCGCCAATGTTTGAGTCATCAATCCCGCCACTGCTGCGCACGGTGATCGATGACATCGGTCCGATGGTCGTCGCCTTCTCCGGCGGCGTCGATTCTGCGTTGCTCGCCGTGGTTGCCGATCGCGTGCTCGGGCCAGGTTCTGTGCGGGCGGTGACGGCTGTGTCGGCATCGCTGGCTGGCGACGACCACGGTCGTTGCCAAACGCTGGCCGCCACCTGGCAGCTGGACTGGACCGTCGTGCACACCGACGAGTTGGCAGATGAGCGCTACGCGATCAATGCAACCGATCGCTGCTATTGGTGCAAGTCACATCTGATGGATGCGCTGACGCCTTTGGCCATCAACGGGGCAACGATCGTGCTCGGCGTCAATCTCGACGATCTCTCCGATCACCGCCCCGGCCAGGCAGCGGCGGCCGAGCGCGGCGCCCGCTTCCCCTTCGTCGAGGCCAAGATGACCAAAGCTGAGATTCGGGCCGTGGCCAAAAGCATTGGGCTCGAGGTCTGGGATCGACCGTCGTCGCCATGTTTGTCGTCTCGCCTGCCCTACGGCACACCCGTCACCTTGACCCGCCTGACGCAGGTTGAAGTAGCTGAGCGCGGCATTCGTCTGCTCGGATTTGGCGACGTGCGTGTTCGCCATCATGGCGAGCTTGGGTTGGTCGAAATCCCCGCCGATTCCTTTGCCGCGGCGGTCGCTCAGCGTGAAGCGATCGCCGCCATCGTGCGGCGTGCGGGCTTCGCGTTTCAGCGCGCTCGATCTTGAGGGTTTGCAGTCGGGGCGACTGAACCGCACGTTGCCGAGCGGTGCGGACTCGTGACTCGCCACCTGCACCTCGACCCGATCAGCGGCGTCAGCGGCGACATGCTGCTTGGAGCCTTGATCGATCTCGGCGCGCCCGTTGAAAACGTGCGGCGTGAGTTGCACAAGCTCGACGTCCCTGGCTGGCAACTCGACGTCGAGCGCGTCACCCGCCATGGCATTACCGGGTCATTGGCCAAGGTGCGCACCGACGATCAGGCACATCATCGCTCGGCGTCGACCTTGACTGCCATGATTCGTCGCGCCGGGTTGTCGTCGAGCGTCACCGCTATGGCCGAGCGCGATCATCGAACGGATCGCCGCGGTCGAGGCGGCGATCCACAATGAGCCCGTCGATCATGTCCATCTGCACGAGATCGGGGCTCTCGACACGCTGATCGACGTCGTCGGTGTCTGCCTGGCGCTCGAGGCCCTGGGCATCGACTCGGTGTCCTGCGGCGCGCTGCCGACCGGTACTGGCACCGTGCACACAGCCCACGGCGAGTTGGCCGTGCCCGCACCGGCCACCCTGGCGTTGATCGCCGGGACGCCGCTGCAATGGCGCTTCACCGACGACCCAATGGAGCTGGTCACGCCGACCGGAGCGGCGATTGTCGCTCACCTGGCAACGTCACCAATCGGCGTGCAGATGGGCGTCGAAGGCGTCGGGTATGGATTTGGTACCTCGACCAAACTCGATCGGGCCAATTGCTGTCGGGCGACGTTGGGCAGGCGGGACATCGCCAGTGGCATCGAGACGATCATTCGTTTGGGTACGACGATCGACGACCAGTCGCCCGAGTTCGTCGCCGCGGCGATCGATCGGGTTCGTGCCGCCGGGGCGATCGACGCTTGGTCGTCGGCGGTGTCGATGAAGAAGGGTCGCCTGGGGATCGAGCTGATCGTGCTCTGCCATCCGCGAGATGAGAGTTCGATCGTCGAGCTGCTCTTTGGCTGGACGACGACGCTCGGTGTGCGCCGCGAGATGATCGAGCGCCATGTTGCCGACCGTAGCGAGACGACGGTCGATGTCGAGGGTCATGCGGTGCGGGTCAAGCTGCGCTGCCGCCACGGGTCGCTGCTCGGCGCCAAGCCGGAGTTCGATGATTGTCTGCCGCGCCGCCGAGGCGCTTGGCCTGACCCCGGCAGAGATCTCCTACCGTGCTCAAGAGGTTGCTGTTCAGTCCTTCTGAGCGGCAACCTTGCGGCGCTTCTTCATCGCCTCGTCACCGGCCGCGGAGCCATCGTGGAACGAGCCGAACCACCTGTCCAACGGCAGCGCGCCGTCGGCGTAGTTGACCTCGAAATACTTGTGATGCAGGTAGTGGGCGAAGCAGTTGGATTGGACCGACCTACCAGCCACTTCGACCCGCTCGAAGCCGCAGTGTCCGGGAACAGGGCCCATCATCAGGTGGAACGAGTTGAACATGGCGTGCAGCGGGTGCGACGGCACGATCCAATGAATGGCGACTGCGCTGAAGTACAGCAGGTGCTCAACCGGATGCATCGACAACCCCGACCATGGGCCGGGGTTGGTGTTGCGGTGATGCAGGCTGTGCACGGCCTTGTACAGCGGCGGCCAGTGGATCAGCCGGTGAACCAGGAAGAAGTGCACCTCGCGGTACAGCGGGATGATCACCATCCAGGCGACGAACCACACCGGATTTTCCGCCCAATCGAGCCAGCCGATCTTGCCCGAGGAGAACAGGTAGAGGGTGACGACTTCCCACGCCGTCCAGATTGGCAGCCCGCTGGCCAGCGTCCACAACATGTTGTCGCGAACCTGTGAGCCCAACGTGAAGCGATCGCTTTTGCCGCGAGGCCACCGGCCGTTGTACTTCAGTTGGGTGTCCTGTGAGCGCCTGGTGTACAAACGAAGGTGCCACAGCCCGTACCAGGCGACCAGAATCGCGGCGTTGCGGGCCAGCAGAAACAGGATCCAGCCCGGTGTGAGCTCGGCCATCGTTTGGCGTGACGGCGTCGCCACCCACCAGGCCACGGCGGCGACCAGAAAGTAGAGCAGGTTGTAGGGTAGGAAGTACCCGGGGAAGCCGAACATCCAGCGTCCGATCGCCCCTAGCTTGGTCGGGCGATCAAAGACGGGGGAGTACGTGACCAACCTGTTGGGCACCCACTCACCTTTGGGTCCGCGTGTTCCATACTGCTTTTCGTCGATCACGAATCGAGCTTAGTGTCGGCACCAAAGTCGATCCGCGATGCGGTGTGGGTATCGACGACACCGAGGTGGAGTTGCTGTGAAAGGCTGGCGTGATCGGTAAGTGGGAACGCGCCGGCTGATGATGGACACTGATGCTGGGATGACCCGCGCAGATCGATACCGGCAGCTTTACGCTGACCATTTCCGGGCAGTGCTGGGCTATGCGGGGCGTCGCACGGCGAACTGGGCGGACGCCGCCGACGTTGCCGCCGAGACGCTGACCGTGGCGTGGCGTCGCCTTGACGATGTACCGAACGGGGACGCAGCGCGATGGTGGTTGTACGCGGTGGCCAGGCGTGTGCTGGCCAACCAACAGCGCAGCCAACGCCGGCACCAGCGGTTGGTAGGCAAGCTCGGAGCCGTCATCGAGGACTCCGTGATGCCGTTCTACGAGAACGGCTCGAGTAGGGAAGTGCGCGCGGCCGTCGCTCGGCTCGACGAGGACGATCGTGAACTGCTGCTACTCACGGTGTGGGAGGGACTCTCTCCTGCCGAGGCCGCGGCCGTGCTCGGGATCAATCCGGTTACGGCGCGAACGCGGCTGCATCGAGCACGGTCCAAGCTGCGCACGATGCTGATCACGCCCGGCCTTGACGACCGAGTCCCAAGCACTGGAGCGGAACACTTGGCCGAGTGCGGACATGTAACGGTGACCACCACTCAACCCAGCCATCCAGAGGAGGGCATTCGATGAACGACGACGAACTGACGGTTGCACTTGCAACGACCGCACGGATTTCCGACGATCACCTTGAAGCACTCGATCTCGGGTCGGCGGAGGAGGAACTCATGAACAAGATCATGTCCGAAGATCCCAACTTGCTCGGGGCACCAACGTCACCCGACTGGGGCAGCCCTGGAACGCCGACTGACCGCCGCCACCCCAGTCGTCGGTGGCGGCCACTTGTCGCCGTCGGCGCGGCGGCCGCGGCGGTCGTCATCGGCGTCGTGCTGTTCACGGAACGGAGCACCAAACCCGCGTACGCTGCGGAGGTCGTGCGGGTCGCGGAGGCGAACGATCGGCTGCTGATCGATCTGCCGGGCTGGCGGGTGAGCCGCGCTGACGAGTTCACGGTCGAAGCCGGGGAGATGACGTTCACCGACGGATCCCACGAAGTGGACCTCAGGTGGCAGCCAGCGGAGCAGTACGCCGACCTCCTAGCGGATCGGTCGACTGGCAATCCGTCCGCTCCGATCACCGTGCTCGGTCGCCCAGCGACGATGTTCCAGTACGCCGGCAGTACCGACTTCACGACGATCGTCGAACAGCGCGGGGTCACCTTCCTCGAGATCCGGGCCGACCTTGGAAGCGAGCTGGCATACCGCGGCATGCTCGACGGGCTCAAGCGCGTGTCGGTCAACGAATGGCTCGGCGCGCTTCCGCAGAGCGTCGTCAAACCTGCGGATCGGTTGGCCACCGTCCAGCAGATGTTGACCGGCGTGCCGATCCCCGACGGTCTCGATGTGTCCGCACTCGCGTCCTCGGACACGGTGAGCGACCGCTACCAGCTCGGGGCCCAGGTCACCGCAGCGGTGGCCTGCGAGTGGTTCGATCGTTGGTTCACGGCAACCGAGACCGGCAATGTCGTCGCGGCGCAGGCTGCATCCGAGGCGCTCGTCTCCTCGCACGGCTGGCCGATCCTGCACGAGATGGCGGCCGAGGGCGCCTGGCCACAGGTGTTGTGGCAGTACGCCGACGCCACCGCCGGTGGCACCGTCTCTACCGGAAAGGGTGCGGTGCCTCTCAGCCGTGAGCACACCCAAGGCGGGCTCGGCTGTTCGTAGTCCGTGACCAGAGATTCGGGGGCGTCACAGACGCCCTCGAATTCCGTGCCGAGGTCGGATTCCACCATGGTTCATCGACTGTTTACCGACAGGGTTGTCGCTGCTGGAAGGATGGCCAATAGCGTTTGTCGTCGTGTCTGCCATGCCGGTCCCTGATCTTCGACGACGGTTGCTCGCTGAGGCGCTGGGCACCGGCTTGCTGATCATGGCCGTCGTTGGTTCAGGGATCATGGCCACACGCCTCTCGCCGAACGACGTCGGCGTGCAGTTGTTGGAGAATGCGATCGCCACAGGCGGTGCGCTGGTCGGGCTGATCCTGATGTTCGGCGCTGTTTCCGGAGCGCACTTCAACCCGGTCGTCACCCTGCTCGATCGCCTCTTCGGTATGCGCTCGACTCGGGAGTGCGCGGCCTACATCGGCGCGCAGACCCTTGGCGGATGCATCGGGGCGATGATTGCCAACCTGATGTTTGAACTTCCGATGGTCGAGTTCTCAAGCAAACAACGCTCGTCCGGGGCGTTGTGGCTTTCCGAAGTCGTGGCCACCGTTGGACTGTTGCTGGTGATCCACGGTTGCGTGCGCAGCGGGCGCTCATCGGCGGTGCCTTTCGCCGTCGCTGCCTGGATTGTCGGGGCCTACTGGTTCACCTCGTCCACCAGTTTCGCCAACCCGGCGGTGACCGTGGCGCGCACGCTGTCGGACAGCTTCGCCGGGATAAAGCCTTCGTCGGCGCCGATGTTCGTGCTCATGCAGGTCTCCGGCGCAGCCATCGCCTATGGCCTGATTCGGTTCATCTATATGCCAGTCGAAAGGGCCGATCGTCGTGTCTGAGCGTCCAGCGGTGTTGTTTGTTTGCGTTCACAATGCTGGCCGCTCGCAGATGGCCGCCGGTTGGTTGCGCCACCTGGCCGGAGGCGAAGTTGAGGTCTACTCCGGCGGGTCGATGCCAGCCGAGCAAGTGAATCCGGCAGCCGTGGCGGCAATGGCCGCTGTGGGCGTGGACATTTCCGTGTACTCGCCAACGTTGTGGACTGCCCAGGTGGTGCAGGCCTGCGACGTGGTCATCACCATGGGCTGCGGCGATGTCTGCCCAATCTTTCCCGGTAAACGTTACGAGGATTGGGTGCTCGAGGATCCGGCGGGCCAGGGGCTCGATGCGGTGATCCCGATTCGCGATGAGATCCGTCGCCGAGTAGAGGCGTTGATCGGCTCGCTCGGCCTCGACCGGGCGATTATCGCTGACTGAGGGCGACGAGCGCGTTCAACGCTTCGTCGGCGCGCTCGAAGGGCACCAACAGGTGGTCGTGATAGCGACCGGCGATCACGTTGCAGCTCAACTCGTGGCGCGCCAATTCGACCGCAACCGCGGCCGTCAGGCCGACCGCAGCGAGGGCGCTGTGTACGTTGAGCGTGATCCAGGCGGCAACAAAGTCATAGTCGAGGTCGGCGACGTCGGCCTGTTGGCGGGTGATCACGCAGCTCAAACCCTCTGCTTCGGTAACCGTGGCTGCTGGCGACAATCCGTCGGGTAGGGCGTCGACGGTGACGAAGACCCACTCACCAAAGCGTCGCTCGGGCTGCATCGAGCGCAACAACATCGCGAGGTCGGTTTCTCCGCTGTTCTGATCGGTCACGGTTGGGACTGTAGTGGTGCCAGCATCGTCGACATCGCTGCGGCAGCACCCACGTTGGCCCGCTCTCAGTCTGAGTTGCGCAGCGGGTGGCGTGTTTCGAGATCTTCGATCACCCGTTGCGAGCGATCGACCTCAAACTCGTTGCCCCGCGCCCGCAGGTCGGCCAGCAGCGCCAACAGGTGCTCACGCTGCGGCTCGTTGAGCCCGATGCGCTCGTAGACCGCCGAGTTCAGCTCCGCCGTGGCGGCGTCGGCCAACGCCCGACCCTGGAGAGTGATCACCGCCAAGGTGGTGCGGGCGTCGGTCGGATGCGGCTCACGGCGCACAAGGTTGTTGGCTTCCAGTTGATCGATCAGATTGGTCACCGTCGCCGGCGGTATGCGCAGGGTCTTGCTGATCCAGCTCAGGGTCAGCGACGACTCCGGATCTGTCGCCAACCAGGTCAACACCTCATAGCGAGCAAAACTCAG
Source organism: uncultured Acidimicrobiaceae bacterium (assembly GCA_963732585.1). GTDB lineage: Bacteria > Actinomycetota > Acidimicrobiia > Acidimicrobiales > Ilumatobacteraceae > WLMZ01. The sequence continues at coordinate 388,273 of CAVSZY010000003.1, forward strand.
GTTGTGGTGGCGCATCACGGCAGAAATCTCGTTGCTCAACAGCTGCTGGGAACGCAGAATCGCGGTGAACACGGCCATACCGGACGCCGCCTGCGGACTCCATCGCTCTAACCAGACACGCCGTGAGGCCTCAACAACGTCGAAGGGAGCCGGCTCGAATGCCACAACAGCACAGGCTAAGGCACGCAGCGACGCGAGCGGTCAGCCGCCGCCCGACACGGTAGTGCCAATGATGCCGTCGGTCTGTAACCCGTCGATCTCGGCGTCGCTCAGGCCAATCTCGGCGAGAAGCTGACGATTGTGTTCGCCGAGCAGCGGTGCATGACGGGTGTGAAAGCGTTGCGGGCCCTGCGAGAGTCGCATCGGCAGGGTGCTGTAGCGCGAAGTGCCGATCACCGGATGCTCGACCTCCTCGAAAAAGCCACGCTCGCTGAACTGCTCCAGGTCGGGCTGATCATGCGGTTGCATCACCTTGCCAACAGGCACCCCGGCGGGCCACAGCGTGGCGACGATGTCGTCTGCTGAGCGCTCCCGGCACCATTCGCCGATGTGCTCATCGATCGCATCATGGGCGGCGACGCGCCCGGCCACCGAGGCCAATGCCGCATCGTGTGCCCACGACGGCTCGTCGAGCGCAGCGCGCAATGCCAGCCATTGCTCGTCGTTGGTCACAGCAATCGCTACCCAGGAATCATCTCGCGCTCCCTCGGGTACTGCGGCGCGATACAGGTTCTGCGGTGCAGCGCGGGGTCCACGGTTGCCGGCTCTGGTCAACAGGGCACCGTAGGCGGAGTGCTCGATGACCTGCTCGGCGGCGATGTTCAGCGCGGCGTCGACCATCGCCGCTTCTACCAAGCACCCCTGTCCGGTGCGGTCGCGATGGGCGAGGGCCAACTGCAACCCGGCGACGGCGTGCAGACCGGCGTTCGGGTCGCCGACGCAATAGGGCTCGACAGGAAGCTGGTCGGGGTGCCCGGTCAACCAGGTCAGCCCCGATGCGTCTTCGATCACGAAGGCGAAGGCGGCGCGATCGCGCCATGGTCCATCGAGACCAAACCCTGGCATGCGGACCATGATCAGATCCGGCCGTGCGGCGCGCAACGACTCGTAGTCGAGCCCGACATTGTCGAGCACCCGCGGCGTGAAGTTCTCGATGACGACATCGCAGGTCGCGGCGACACGTTTGACCAACTCGACGCCACGCGGCGTGCTGATATCGATCGTCAGGCTCTTTTTGTTGGTGTTCAACGCGGCAAAGATCGGGCCGCGCTCCCAGAACTGCTCGGTGCTCTGCGGCACGCCGCCAACCAGTCGGGCACCATCGGGACGAGCGGTCGATTCGAGATGGATCACCTCGGCGCCAAGCAGGGCGAGCACATGCCCGACGAAAGGCCCGGCCCAGAATGCTGTCATGTCGAGCACCCGTAAACCAGCGAAGGGGAGCGCGCCGGACGGGGTTGATGCTGGGAATCGCACCAGCGGCGTCGATCGCTCGCGGCCTTCGCCCAAGCCGGGCGCTGGCCTGCGAGCTTGCATTTCGAACGAAGAGAACCGCCACGGCGGCACCGGATTGAGGGTGCCGTTGCCAGGGTTTGGTACGAACGTGGCGCGGGCCACAAAGTGATCGGTGGTTGCCGCATTGGCACCGTCGATGATCGGAGCGTTGGGAATGCGAAACGCCGACGCCAGATCGACGATCTCGGCCACGGTGTGCTCGGCGATCCAAGCGTCGATCGTCGGCGCCAAGGCGGCGCGGTCGAGAAACAGCTTGCGATCCTGCATCCATTCCGGCTGGCCGACCATCGCACAAAAGTCGAGCCACTGTTGGCCGGTGCCGCAGCCCATACCGACAAGTCCGTCGCTGGCCGCCCCGACACCAGGTGTTGGCAGCTGGCGCTTTTTGCGCATCGGGTAGCCGAGCTGATCCTTGAAGGTCACCGGGTAATACGTCAAACAGGCGGCCAACACCTCCATCATCGAGACATCGATCAGCTCAGCGCTGCCTGGGCCGCAGCGCCGAAGTGAGGCCATCGTGGCGATCGCTGCGGTGACACCGGCCAACCATTCGCCGATCTGACCGCCGACATAGACCGGCGGGCGATCAGCTGAGCCGCGCCCGAGCCCGACGATCGCCCCCGACCAGGCCTGCAAGGTGAACTCGGTCGCCGCCCGGTCGCGCCATGGCCCGCTGCGCCCAAATGGGCTGATCGAGGTGACGCTGAGATGGCCGTGGCGAGCCAAGATCTGCTCCGGGTGCAGCGACGCCAGCTCGCCGAGTCCACCAGCCGACCAGATCACGGCGTCTGCGGCCGACAACAGGCGCTCGAGTGACTCGAGTAGGTCGGGCTGCGCCGGATCGATGACGAGACTGCTCTTCGAGGCCCCGAGATGTTGGAACAGCGCACCGTCGTCGCCCTGCGCAATCGTCGCGCCGGACGCCGACCACAGCCGGAGCGGATCTCCGCTCGGCAATTCGACCTTGGTGATCGTTGCCCCGCCGTCGGCCAGCAACTTGGTGCAGTAGGCCCCGGCGATCCACGTCGACAGATCGACGACCTGCAACCCGTCGAGTGGAGCCACGGTTCTCACTCGGGCTTGTTGCGCCCGGAGCGGCTGAGACGCCACTCCGGCGGAAAGCGGCTGTCGTTGTCCTTGACCGTGACATTGAGACCGGCGTCCATCGTTTCGTCGGTGATCGTCGCCCGCTTGCCAGTGCCGTCCTCGCGCAGCAGGCTGCCCATCGATTCCATCCAGGCGCTGAGCATGCTGCCCATATACTCGCCCTGTTGCTGTTTCATGATCTCGAAGAACACCTTCTGCATGAACACGGTGTCGGTGGGTCGAGTCTGCGAGCACGCTGAGGCGTATTTGGCGGTCTCCGCCTCGAGGTCCTCGCGGGCCACGAGGCTGTTGATGAAACCGCATTCGTTCATCTCCGCAGCGGTGAATGGTCGGCCGGTGAAGACCATCTCTTGGAACTTGCGCATGCCCATCATCGTCGCCCACTGCCACATTCGCGGGGCGTAGCCGACATAGCGGAATGCGGGGTGGCCAAACAGGGCGTCGTCGCTAGAGACCACCAGGTCGGCGTCGGCGGCCTGGTAGAAGTGCCAGCCGTAGCAGTAGCCCTTGACCTCGAGGATGCTGATCTTTTTGAACTCCTGCAGGCTGCGACAACCAGCACGGGGATTGGCGTACCAGTGCACGAGCCCAGCGCCGGCACGGTACGACCGGGCGTTGGGCATCGTGATGTCCTCGTCGGGATCGATGCCATATTCCTCGTGCAAGGCAACCCCTGCGGCCTGTTTGGCCATCAGCTCATCGAGGTCGGCACCGGTGCCGAGGTCGGTGCCGACGCCCCGAATCACAAGCACCTTGACGTCGTCGTCGATGCTGGCCTTGAAGATCAGATCGCCGTAACGCCGCCGAGCGCCGATCGTCGGAATGTTCAGTTGTTCCGGGCGATCGAAGGTAATCGTGGCGATCTTGGTGCGCGGGTCCTTCTCGTAGCGGATGATCTCCTCGGGTGAGGGGAATTCGTCGTTGCTCATATCGACTCCTGAGAAAGGGTGGCTGGGCGGAAGGGGTGCGCCGAAAGCACCTCGACGCCATCGTCGGTGATCACGACCGGGTCGAGGCCGTAGGCTGCGCCGACGCCGGGCTGCCAGATGAAGGCCGCCAGGGTGAAGACCATGCCCGGTTGCAAACGAAGCTCGGCCGCGCTGGCTGGGAGGTCGTGGCTGATCAGCGGCAAGTCGTAGCCGAGGCCGAGGCCGCGGGCCACGGGCATCGGGGGAGCGGCAACACCGGCGGTGTCGTAGGTGTCGAGCAAGACGGTGGCCGCAGCGCCGGGGCGACATGCTGCGAGTAATCGCTCCCACAGTTCGTCGCCGCGGGCGAGCAGGTGCAGCGCCTCGTCGTCCAACGAGCCATCGATTGCCATCGTCCGTCCAATCTCACCGAAGTAGCCATCAAGGATCACGCTGGCTTCAAAGGCCACGAGGTCGCCGGGGGCAACCGCCGTGTCGCGACTGGTGCGTTGCCAGGGGTGATCGCGCGAGGTGATCCAGGCGACGTCTTGCGTCGCCGGGGTGGTCAAACCGGCGATGGCAATGGCTTCCATGAAGGCGCCGCTGAGCTGGCGTTCGGTGACGCCTGCGGCGAGATGGTCGCGGGCGACGGCCAGCGCGCCCTCGGCGACGCTGACAGCGGCGCGAATCGAGGCCACCTCGTCGTCGAGCTTAATGCTGCGAGCCCGGCGCAGGAGCACCTCGCCGTCGACGATCGCTGCGGCTGGAAATGCTTTTGCCAGCATCCTGATGCCACCAGCGGACAGTGAGTCGGTGGCCACCGTTTGCGCCGTGGCCGCACCGTCGAGGCCGCGCAACACGGCAAGAAACGATGCCGAGTTGAACGAAATGCCGTAGAGATGGTCGCGGGGGATGTCGTCGGGGATGCCCTCTTCCCAGGTGCTCAACAGGTGGATGTCACCGTTGCGTAACAGCACGCAACCAGCGCCAAAGGGTCGCGATCCGGCGGTCCATAGCCGTCGCACGCCAGAGATGTAACGGGCGTTGGCTTCGCGTCCAACGATCAGGATGTCGATGTTGGCGGCATCCATTTCGGCGACGATGCGTTGACGGCGAGCGACGCGCAACCCGGCGTCGTCGGGGACGATCTCAGTTTGATGCACACCAACCTCAGAACGGGTCATAGGGATAGTCGGTCATTGGTTCCCAGCCATCTTCGGTGATCAGCACCACCTCTTCAGCGCGATAGCCGGCGGCGCCGTCGTCCCAAACGATCGGTTCCAGCACGAGCACCATGCCTGCTTGCAACACCATGCTGGCGTCGAAGGCTGGCCCGATGTCGCTGCCGACGAAGGGCATCTCGGCGCTGTCGACCCCGAGGCCGTGGCCGAGGTAGAAGTGCGACATCCACGGGCGCTCGCCGCCGGCGGTTTCGGTTGCTGCTGCGGTGAGTTCAGCCCCGGTGACTCCAGCTCTGGTCATGTCCAACACGCTGGCGATGATCGAACGCCACTGTTCGAATTGCGCTCGCTGGCGCCGAGTCGGCTCGCGCCCGACGATCCAGGTGCGCCCGAAATCGGAGTGGTAGCCGTTGAAGGTGACACAGGTATCGACCCACAACACGTCGCCCTCGACGAGTCGGCGTTCGGTCGACAGCAACGGGCAAGCGAGGCCGCCTGTCGTGGTCCATGGCCCGTCACTGATCGATGGCGCCATCACCTGCCAGATCGGTTCGAGGATGTTGGCATCGGCACCGTGGTCGAAGATCGTGCGCACAAATGTCGCCGTCAGCTCGGTTTGGCGCACGCCAGGCGCGAGGCGTGCCTGCACTTCGGCAATGCCGACTTCGGTGATCCGCAGCGCCTCGCGCATGCAGGCGATCTCATCGGCGGTCTTGATCAGCTTGGCCGGGCTGATGATCCGCGCGCCCTCCATCGGCGCGGTGGCAAAGAAGTAGGGACTGCGCTGGAGGGCGTGGGTCCATTCATCGATCGCCAACTTGGCCCCGGCGGGAACGAACTCGCCAAGCTGGTGGGCAAAGGAGGCAACCCCTTCGTCGAAATCGAGATACACCGGACCGTGCAAGTGATCCTCGGGATACTCGGCGCGCTGATACTGCTCGTTGCGCACCGGCGTGAAGACATGCGGCCATTCATCGTCGGCGACGATGACGGCGACCGGCTGTTCGAAGTTGCCGCGACCGGAATCGGCCAGCGGCCAGACGACCCCGGTGGCATAGATGACGTTGGTGTTGCCGAGCAGCACAAGGGCGTCGATGTGCTGCTCGCGCATCAAGGTTCGCACCCGTGCCGTGCGCTCCCGGCGCATCCGTGTGGCGTCGAAGCCAGCGAGCGCAGCATCGACAGCGGGGGCGGTCGTCGCTGCCATCAGCGATCGAGCCCGAGGAATCGTTCGACGTTGCCGCCCAACACCGCAGGCGCCCGCTCGGCGCCGACAGCGGCGACAACCGTCGCTCGCGATTCGTGGCTGTAGCCGTAGGTGCTCTCGTTGTGCGGGAAGTCGGTCGACCACATCACCCGGTCGATACCGATGCGATCGACGAGCTCCAACCCAAGCGGATCGAGCATGAACGACGACATCATCTGCCGCTCCCAGTAAAACCGTGGCCCATGTTCCGGGACGTAGTCGTTGATGTGCAGGAACGAGGCGGCGAGGTGCTCGGCATCCTGTAGCACCGAGGGGACCCAGTTGATGCCACCCTCGAACCAGCCAAGCTGCAGGTTGGGATGGCGATCGAGAATGCCGCCGAAGACGTATTTGCCGAACAGGTCGCGAAACGGGGCGACCGACTGCAACATGCCGATCTCGACGGCGTTGAACTCATTCGGCGTCGCCGGTGGCGTTTCGCCAATGTGGTGGGCGACGGGGAGCCCGGCCGCTTCGATCTCATTCCAGACCCCGTCCATCGCCAGGCTGGCGTAATCGATGGGCAGCTTGTCGTCGGTCCGGCCGGGATTGAGCGGCAACAGGAAGGTGCGCAACCCAAGCGCCTTGGCCTCGCTGAGCGTGCGGCGAGCGCCGTCGGCGTCCCACCAGTTCATCAAGGCGACGCCGTAGATGCGTCCGCCGGAGCGCTCTTGAACCTCGGCGATGTACTCGTTGTAGATCCGAAAGCAGACCTCGCGCACCGCCTTGTCGGGCCAGCCGAACAGCGCCAGGATGGCGTTAGGAAAGGCCAACTCCTTGTCGACCCCTTCGTCGTCGAGGGCTGCCAGGCGAGCGTCGACATCGCCTGCGTGCGACCCCGCAAGCGGGTCGTATTGCTTGAGGACCTCGAGGAACTGCGGCACGAGAATCGGTTTGCCACCGACGGCCAACGCCCAGGCACCGTCGATGTTGACGATCCGTGGCACCTGGTCCTTCATCGAGTCGGGGGCCCGTTCGAAGAAGATGTCCTCGGACAGCGAGATGTGGTTGTCAGCCGAAAAGATCGTCGTCCCGATCGGCAATCCGAGCGACGCCGACGGGCCGGGCACCCGATCCTTCGGCGCGCCCCAGCCGTTTCGTGGATAGCTCAACGTGCTCGACATGGATACCCCTCGTTCTCGCCTGTCGGCGGTCGGCATGCGCCCGCTTGATAGAGAATACTTCGGGTTCGAAGCAATTGTCAACGATGGCCTCTGCTACGGTTTGCTTCGACCTGGAAGCAATGGCTGGGGAGCCGCGACGCAGGGAGGGGACCACCGCATGGCAGACGCAGAGACCGACTCGGCATCATCTGGCGAGCCCGTTTTCGATCAGGTTTTCGATCAGGTTTTCGATCAGGTTTTCGATCAGGTTTTCGATGTCGTCATCGTCGGTTCCGGCGGCGGTGGCATGGTCGCTGCCTTGGCAGCACAGGCTGAGGGTGCCAGCGTGCTGGTGCTCGAAAAGCAGCAGTTGATCGGCGGCTCGACCTGTATGTCGGGCGGCGTGGTCTGGGTGCCAGACAACCCGTTGATGCGCGCCGACAAGGTCGCCGATTCCGCCGAGAACGCCATGGATCACTTCGCCGCCGTGGTCGGCGACGTCGGGCCAGCGTCGTCGATCGAGCGTCGCCGCGTCTTCGTCAGCGAAGGCCCGCAGATGGTCGAGTTCCTGCAGCGCAGCGGTGTGCGCTTCGTTCGCTGTCCCGGCTACAGCGACTACTACTCCAACCTCGCTGGTGGCAGCGACGAGGGCCGGGCGATCGAACCGACGCCGTACAACGGCAAGAAGCTGGGTGCCTGGCTGGCAAGGCTGCAGCCCGGCCTGGCGCAAAGCGTTGGTCTGTCGGTGATGACCAACGAGTCGCGTGCCTTGTCGCACTACAACCGCAGCGTGCGCAGTTTTGTCGTCGCCGCCCGGGTCGTGTTGCGCACGTACCTGGCCAAGGCGCGACGCCAGGCGCTGTTGACCAACGGGGCCTCGTTGATTGCCCAACTCCTGCATCGCGCCATCGATCGCGGCATCACCATCTGGACCGAGGCGCCGCTTGTCGATCTCGTCGTCGAGGCCGGCAGGGTTGTCGGCGTGCAGACGATGCACGATGACGAGCCCGTCACCGTCAGGGCACGCCACGCTGTGTTGATCGCGGCCGGCGGTTTTGCTCACAACCGCGAAATGCGCGAGACCTACAGCGGGTCACAACCGAACCGAGGCAAATGGTCGATCGCCAATCCTGGTGACACCGGCGAGGCATTGCAGAGCGCGATGCACCTCGGGGCGCAAACGGCCTTGATGGACGAGGCCTGGTGGTTGCCCAATCCGCGCACCGGCAGATTCGGCCAATCGACCCTCGATCAGGCCCGCCAGCGGCCGCGCACGATCCTGGTCGATGCCGCCGGGCAGCGCTTCGTCAACGAGTCGAACTCCTACATGGAGGTCGGCAAGGCAATGTACGCCCGCGACAAGACCTCGTCGGCTGTGCCGTGTTGGCTGGTGTTCGACGATCGTTACCGCAAGCGTTACGCCCATCAGCGCTCCCATCCCGGACACTTTCCCAAGCGCTTGATGGAGAGCGGCAACGTCAAACAGGCCTGGACGTTGGCTGATCTGGCCCGCACCTGTGGCATCGATGCCGACGGCTTGGCGGCCACCGTCGAACGTTTCAACACGCACGCGGCAAACGGCGTCGACCCCGACTTCGGGCGCGGCGAATCGGCCTACAACAAGGCGCTCGGCGATCCCCGTCGCGGACTGCACCCCTGCCTCGGGCCAATCGATGAGGCCCCGTTCTACGCGGTGCAGATGTTGCCCTCCGATATCGGCACCTGCGGTGGATTGCTCACCGACGAACATGCCCGGGTGCTCGCAGCCAACGACGAACCGATCCCCGGTCTCTACGCCACGGGCAACAGCACCGCTACGGTGATGGGTCGCCACTACCTCGGACCGGGGGCGAGCATCGCCAACAGCATGGTCTTTGGCTATGTCGCCGCACGCCACGCCTTGCGGGCCGCGTCAGCTTCGTCGGCGGAGAAGGGCAAGCAGCGGTGAACGCTCTAGCTCAGCGCGACGCCGTCGCGATGCACGGTGATCGCCCGGGTCGGACAGTTGCGCGCCGCCGAGATCAGCTTGTCCTCGGGCACACAGTCGACATCGAGCACGATGGCGATGCCTTCATCATCGAGGTCGAAGGCGCCGACCGCTTCGTACACACAATTACCCGACCCCATACAGGCGCCGGTGTCGATCACAACTTCGATTGCCACGGCCCGAAGTATAGGAATCAGCAGCAGCTATGAAGCGAAAGGAGTCGTGATGAGCTTTGCCGAGGTGAACTTCTTTCGCGACAGCGCGATTCAGGACGATCCTTACGAGTATTTCGACTGGGTACGGGGGCAGTCGCCGGTATGGCAGGAGCCGCACTATGGCGTCTTCATCGTCTGCGGTCATGCCGAGGCGATGGCCATGTACAGCGATCCGGCTACCTTCCCGGAACACGACGCGGCCTCCGGAACCTTTTCCTCGTGCAACGTCGTCAGCGGCCCGTTCCTCAAATTCTCCGAGCCGATGATCGGCGACGACATCACCGAGGTGATCAAGCGTTGCCGCGAGGAATTGCCCTTCAGCGACCAATTGCCGTCGTTCGATCCGCCGAACCATACCGCGCATCGCCACCTGCTGATGCGCCTGATCACGCCGAAGGGCCTCAAGGACAACGAGGACTTCATGTGGCGCTATGCCGATCAATTGATCGACCGGGTGCACGCCAATGGTGCGATGGAGGTGGTTGGCGATTTCGCCGAACCGTTCACGCTGACGGTTGTCGCCGACCTCGAAGGCGTGCCAGAAGCGGATCACGAACTGTTCCGCGCCCGGCTGTCGACGGTCCACCAAGAGGTCAAGCACAAGCCGTTGGAATTCCTCTACGAGCGGTTCAGCGAATACATCGAAGATCGCCGCCGCGAGCCGCGCGACGATGTGCTCAGCGGCCTGGCCAACGCCAGCTTTCCCGACGGTTCGATACCAGCGGTCAGCGACGCTGCGTTGCTCGCCGCCAACCTCTTCGCCGGTGGCCAGGAAACGACGGTGCGGTTGTTGACCTTCGCGCTGCGCATGCTCGGCGAACGGGCGGACCTGCAGCAGGCGATCCGCGACGACCGTGGCAAGATTGCCAACTTCATCGAGGAAACGCTGCGCCTGGAAAGCCCGTTGCGTGCCCAATTCCGCATGACCAGGGTGGCGACGACGCTCGGCGGGGTCGACATGCCCGCCGGTGCCACGGTGATGTTGGCCCCGGGGATGTGTAACCGCGATCCGCGCCTGTTCGCCAATCCCCACGAGTTCGATCTCGATCGCGCCAATGCCAGGCAACACATCGCCTTCGGGCATGGAATTCACACCTGCGCTGGTGCCCCGCTCGCTCGGGCCGAGGGCCGGGTGACGATCAACCGCCTGCTCGACCGCATGGCCGACATCCGCATTTGCGAGGCCGAACACGGACCGGCCAACGCCCGCCGGTACCAGTATTTGCCGACGTATTTCTTGCGCGGGCTGCAGCGCCTGCACGTCGAATTCGATCCCATCGGCTGACGTCGCCAGGGAGCGACACCTACTGCTGCGGATCTCGTTGCTGAGCTGCGCTCGACATGATCAACTTGGTCTGCGCCAGCGAGGCTCCAGCGGTCGCCCCGCCGTCGATCGGCAGGATGATGCCGGTGACCTGTGCGGCGCGCTCGCTGGAGAGAAAGGCCACCGCGTTGGCGACATCGCTGGGCAACGCCTCACGCTGCAGCGGTTGCATGTACTTGAGCACTGGACCCATGTCGTAATTGGTGATCCCGGTGCGTATATGCGCCGGGGCGAGACAGTTAACCCGGATCCCGTAGGGGGCAAGATCGATGGCCATGCATTTGGTGGCGTGGGCGATCGCCGCTTTCGACGATCGGTAGGCGATCATCCCGGCTCCGGCGTTGAGCGCAGCGATCGAGGCGTTGTTGACGATCGAACCGCCACCGTTGGCCTTCATGTAGCGCGCCGCGCGTTGCGTGCCGATGATCACGCCGTACAGGTTGACATTGAGGATGCGGTTGAAGTCTTCGAGATCATCGGACAAAAAGCCCTTGACGGCGCTGCCGATACCGGCGTTGTTGAACATGATGTGCAGCCCGCCAAAGTGTTCGACGGCGACATCGACCAATGCCTGGACCTGATCGGCATCGCTGACATCGACAGTTTGGAAAAGGGCGCCAGGGCCGAGATCGCTGACGACCTGTCGGCCGCGTTCGGGATCGATGTCGGCGACGACCACGCGGGCACCGAGCGAAACGAGCAGTTCGGCCGTCGCCTGGCCGATCCCGCCTGCACCGCCGGTGACGATGGCTACCTTGCCGCTGAGCTCGCCGTCTGATCCCGAGCTGCTCATTGACGTATCTTAGGCCGTACGTACGACCTCGTAGTACCGGAGCCTCCTCGTGGAACAGCCATCGTCACAACAACCCAACCCGCTCGAGTCGGCTCGCGCTTTGCGTCGCGCAATGCTCGGCGATGACTACGTCGATAGCCAGACCGCTGAGCCCAATCCGACACTGCGCGAATTTCAGGATTACGTCACTTCGACCGCTTGGGGCGTATGGACCCGCGGTGGCCCGTTGAGCACTCGTGATCGAAGCCTGCTGGTGTTGGCGATGACCGCCGCGCTCGGTCGCATGGAGGAATTCAAACTCCATGCCAGCGCTCGGGAACGCACCGGCGTCAGCGACGACGAACTCGATGAACTGCTCTTCCAGATAGCAGCCTACTGCGGGGTGCCCGCGGGCATCTCCGCCAAACGGGCGCTGCTCGAGGTGCGCTCAGCACAGGCCAGCGGCGCATGATCGTCGGCTTCATCGGGCTCGGCAACATGGGCAGCGTGCTCGCCGCCAACCTCGTTGCGCGGGGCCACGACATGGTCGTCTTCGACGTCGCCGGTGCCGAGCGGGCACCGATGGAGGCAACCTTTGCCGACGGCGTCGACGCCGTCGGAGGCGAAGCCGACATCGTCGTGCTCAGCCTGCCCGACGGTGCCGCCTCGCGTGCCGTCGTCGAGCGATTGGCGGAATGTGCCCAACGACGGGTGGCGCACATCATCGACACCTCGACGATCGGGCCGGATGCCGCCGCAGCCAACGAGGCGCGTCTCAACGGCGTCGGCGTGGCCTACATCGACGCCCCAGTCTCGGGCGGCATCGCCGGCGCCCGAGCGCGCACCCTGTCGATCATGGTCGCTGGCGAAGCGTCGGCCTGTGAGGTCGTCGAGCCAGTGCTCGCCGACATGAGCGAGCAGCGCCGCCGGGTGGGAGAGCGGGCTGGTATGGCCCAAGCGCTGAAGCTGTTGAACAACTTTCTGTCGGCAACGGCATTGGCGGCGACCAGTGAAGCGATCGCCTTTGGGCTGTCGGCTGGGCTGGATATGGCGACGATGCTCGAAGTGCTCAACGCCTCCAGCGGGCGCAATATGGCCACCGTCGACAAGTTCCCCAATCACGTGCTGACCGGCACTTATGCCTCCGGGTTCGCCGCCGCCTTGATGCACAAAGACGTCGGTCTCTATCGCGCCGCGGTCGGTGCGGCGGAGACGCCCGCCGCTGTCGCCGAGATCATCGGGCAGATCTGGGAGCGCTTCGTCGCCGCCGAACCCGGCGCCGACTTCACTCGAATCTTTCCGTTTGTCGAGGGTCTAGGCACCTGAGCGACGTTAGCTTGCGCACGATGACACCGATTGAGACGAGGCTCGGCGCTGTACCCGCATCACGGGCGATGGGTCGCCCATCGCTGATCTCGCGTGCCGATGTGGTCCGTGTCGCCGAGGCCATGCAACCAGAGGATGTCAGTGTCAGCGCTGTCGCCCACGAACTTGGGGTAAGTCGAGCAGCTGTCTATCGTTACGTCTCCGGTTCAGACGAACTTCGTCGTCTCTCGGTTCGAGCGAACGTCAGCGACGCGAATTTCGCCAGCGAGGGCATCGAGGACTGGCGGGAGTGGCTGTTCGCCTTCGCTGTCGGCTTGCGTGCTTGGCGCTTCGACAATCCGCACGCCAAGATCGAGCAGGATCTCTCCCCGAGGTATCTCGAGGAGGGCGGCATCCCCGTCGAGATCGAGCGTGGCCTCGGCCTGCTTGTCGATGCCGGGTTCGACTTTGAGCATGCCGCGGCGGCAGCCCACTTCATCTCCGGCATCGTCTGGTCAAATACAGCGGACGAGTTGATGGCGAGAGCAGATCCCGAGGGCCTCCATCCGCTCATCGTCCGTGACGATCAGAAGTTTTCTGCGGATGGCCGACTGCCGAGGACACTCGGCATGCACGGTGTCTTCGCCGACCCGCAGGCGCGTTTCGAGCGCGAGATCCGCTGGGCTATTCGGGGCATCGAACGCGACCTGCCGCACAACGGCATCGGCTAGGGCATCGCAACACCCGATGAGAATGTAATTCTCATTTCCAGAAATGCTATTGCCCTCGGCAACTTTGTGACGTATGTTAGTAAGTCATCGAGCCCTTGCGGGCTCGGTGAGATTCGGTGTGGCATGGGGCCACGCCGCCCACAGATCCGGGGGGATGCACATGTTCGCTCTACGACGGCCACGATCGGCCGCAAGGAGTCTCGCAGCGTTGACGGCAGTTGGACTTGCCCTGTCTGCCTGCTCAACGACCAAAGACGAGGCCGGCGCACCAACGGTGGCGCAAGTGGCCACAGTGGCGCCACCGGCGTCCGAACCGCCAACGCCAACCGAGCCCGCCGACAGCGTCGTCGAGACGACGGAGACGGTGACGGTGGAAACCGACCCGGTGCCAGCCACCGAGCCGCCGCCGAGCACCGTTGCAGCGATCGTCGATCCGCGCGCACCTGGCGTCACCGATGACAAGATCATGGTCGGCGTCACCTATCCATTTCTCAGTGAGGGTTTGCGCTCGATCCTCGGCATCGCCGATCACGGTTCCTACGAGGAGGCCTACGGTGCCGAGTTCGACGCGATCAACGCCGCCGGAGGCATCCACGGACGGATGATCGAGGCGACCATCATCGGCATTGATCCTCAGGCCGAGGAGGCGGCACCGGCCGCGTGCACCGCGCTCACCGAAGACTCACCGACGTTCGTCTCTCTCGGCTTCTTCAACGGCGACGACATGCTCTGCCACATCGATCTTCACGAGTCGATGGTCATCGGCGGCGAGATCACGGCGGCGCGCCTAGCGCAGGCCAAGGCGCCGTGGTTCAGCATCGGTCAGAGCTCCGACCTGACTGGCGATGCAATTGCTGGACTCGCCGGGTCCGGCGAACTGAGCGCCGACAAGCTCGCGGTCGTCGGCTCGGTCGGCGACGAGGCGGTGTTCGATTCGCTGATCGAACCGATTTTCGAGGCCAACGGGATCGCACCGAGCGTCGTGGCCTACATCGACACCAACCTGCCTGATTCGAACGCCGTCTTCGACAACGCCGAGACCATCGCCGAGCGCTTTAGCGCCGAGGGTGCCGAGCAGGTGCTGGTGCTCGGCAATGCCGGGCTGTTCTTCGGTACGGCACTGGCCCGCACCGAGTATCGCCCGCAGTTGATCTTCTCCGACCAAAACGCCGCCCGGGGATACGCCACAGGAGAAGGCAACGACGTTTCTCTGCTCGACGGTGCGCTGACCGCTGGCGGCTACGACAACAGCGACACGTTCCTGACCATCGGCGGGGCCACCGCCGAGTGCGTCGCTCGGCAACAGGCGATCGGTCGTGTCCTCAAGCATGCCAGTGATCGTGCTGACGATGAAGCGTCGCTGCAGACGTCGTCGTTCGAAGCCTGCCGCCATGTGGCGTTGCTGGCCGCGATTCTCGATGCAGCCGGTCCCGAGCTCAATTACGGAACCTTTGCCACTGCCGGACAGTCGCTTGGTGAGATCGACATGCCAGGTTATCCGCAGGCCTGGTTCTATGGCCCAGGGTCATCAAATGACGGCGACCCGCCGGTGTTCCTGTACGACTGGGACGCAGCCGCTGCCGAGTTCATCGTCCGTGAAGGCTGACGACGCCGATTCCATCGACGATCGCCCCGGCGCGCTCGCCGGGGCGATCCTCGATCTCGAACAGCAGCGTCACAGCGACGTTGATGCTGCTGTCGAGCCAGCGATCGAGACGCTGCAGGGCGTCGGCGAGAAACCGTCGCTCGCTGATGCCTTTCGCAGCGGTGGCAAGCTGACGTTCTTCACGCTCGCAGGGTTGTCGCTGCTCGACAATTTGGAGACTGCGACGTTGGGCACGTTGGCACCGGAGATACGTGACACCTTAGGTGTCTCCGATGGTGCCATCGTCTTCATCAGCGCGGCGTCTGGCGCATTCTTGATGTTGGGCGCGATGCCGATGGGGTGGATGGCCGATCGCTTTCGACGTAGCCGCATTATCGCCTTCGCCACCCTGATCTTTGCTGCCATGGTCGCCCTCTCGGGATTGGCGGTCAACGCCTTGATGTTGTTTTTCGCCCGACTCGGCGTCGGTATCGCCAAGTCGAACGAATTCGCTGTGCACGGTCCGCTGCTGGCCGACCAATACCCGATCGGCACGCGTGGCCGTGTCGGTTCGACGCTCTCGCTCGCCAGCCGCGGAGCTGCGACGCTGAGCCCTTTGCTCGTCGGCGGGCTGGCCGCAGCCTTGGGTGGCGGCGACTCGTGGCGTTGGGTTTTCGTCATCCTCGCTCTCCCGGTGGTGGTCGCCTCGTTCTTCGCCTTCCGGCTTCCCGAGCCGCCGCGCGGGCAGAACGAAAAGCTCGCCGTGATCGGCGAGGTAATCGAGGACGAGGATCCGTTGCCGATCTCGTTGGAGGCGGCATTCTCCCGGCTGCGACAAATCCGCACCCTGCGCAGCGTGATTCTGGCGTTCGCCGCGTTGGGCTTCGGATTGTTCACCGTGCCGATTCTGGGCAACTTGTTCCTCGAGGATGAGTACCAACTGGGTACGTTCGGACGCGGTCTGGCATCGAGCGTCAGCGGTATCTTCGTCTTGATTGCGATCCCGTTCGCCGGACGACTTTACGATCGCATGTACACCGAAGATCCCGCCAAGGCGCTGCGCCTGGTCGGCTATTTGGTGTTGCCTTCTGCGCTGTTGACGCCGCTGCAATTCTTTATGCCCAATGCCGTGCTGTTCACGATCTTTGGCATCCCGGGTGCGGTGTTGATGTCCTGCGCCTTTGTGATGGTTGGTCCGATCATGTCGTCGATCGTGCCGTATCGTCTGCGCGGCATCGGCACTGCCTACGGATCGCTGTACATCTTCCTCATCGGCGCCACCGGCGGTGCGGTGCTCGCTGCGGCGTTCACCAACGCCTCGGGTCCGCGCACCGCCGTGCTGTTAATTGCCGTGCCCTCGACGATGATTGGCGGGATCATGATCATCCGCGGTGCGTCGTTCATTCGCAACGATCTGGCCTTGGTCGCGTCGGAATTACACGAGGAATTCGACGAGCATCAACGTCGTTCGGCGGACCTCGGGTCGCTGCCAGCGTTGCAGGTGCAACACATCGACTTCGCCTACGGCGAGGTGCAGATTCTTTTCGACGTCAGTTTCGAGGTTCGTCAAGGCGAGGTCTTGGCGTTGCTCGGCACCAATGGTGCCGGGAAGTCGACGATTCTGCGCGTGATCGCCGGTCTCGGCACGCCAGCACGCGGTGTTGTGCGCTTTGCGGGCCGGGGGATTACCTACGTCTCGCCAGAGATGAGAACACGCTTGGGTATTCGCATGTTGCCCGGCGGCAAAGGTGTCTTTCCCGATCTGACAGTCCACGAGAACATCGAGATCGCGGCGTTCAACCACCGCGCCGATCGGGCCGATATGCGCACGCGGATGGACGAGGCGTTGGCGCTGTTTCCCGAGCTCATCGAGCGCCGTGATCAGCTGGCCTCCACGTTGTCGGGCGGCCAGCAACAGCTGCTGGCATTGGCTCGCGTGCTCACCGACCGGCCGTCGGTGTTGATCATCGATGAGCTTTCCCTCGGTTTGGCACCTGTGATGGTCGAGCGAATGGTCGGCATCGTGCGCGACTTGAAAGCCAAAGGGATCACGATCATCGTCGTCGAGCAGTCGCTCAACGTCGCCTCGGCATTTGCCGATCGAGCCGTGTTCCTAGAGAAGGGCCATGTGCGTTTCGAAGGCCAGATGTCGACGCTCGTCGAACGCGATGACCTGGCCCGCGCCGTCTTTCTGGGGAGCGAGGGCGGCTGATGCTTGCAGCGTGGGTGAGCTCGCAGATTATCGTCAACGGCATCGTCCAGGGCGTGGTCTATGGCCTCCTGGCGATGACGCTGGTGCTCGTCTACCGCACCTCGAAAGTGATCAACTTTGCGGTCGGCAACATCGGCATCATCGGTTCGGCCGTGTTGTTGATGCTCGATGTCACCTACGGGATCCCGTTCTGGTTCGCGCTGATCGTGGCCTTGGTAGCCGGGACGCTGTACGCCGTGGTCATCGAGCTGAGCATCATTCGGCGACTGTTTAGCGCACCGCGTGTCATCGTCCTCGTGGCCACGATCGGCGTCAGTCAGCTCTCGCAGGCGATCATCCTCGGCTTCCCGGATATCGGTGACCCACGCGCCAACTATCCGTCGCCGATCACCGCCGACTGGAACATCGGCAGCGCCCGATTGAAGGGCGCTCAGCTGTTGATCCTCATCGTCGGACCACTCGCAGCCCTCGCCTTGACCTGGTTTCTGACGTCAACGTTGCTTGGTCGTTCGGTTCGGGCTGCCTCCAGCAATCCCGACTTGGCTCGCCTTTCCGGGGTCAACCCGAAGTTCGTCTCCACGGCCGTGTGGGCGATCAGTGGCTTCGTCGCCACCGTATCGATGATCCTGCTCGGTGGGCTCGACGGATCGGTGGGCAGCATCGCTGCAGTTGGACCTGTGTCGTTGTTGCGCGCCCTCACGGCGGCGATCATCGCTCGATTCGTCTCGTTCCGTGTGGCACTCCTTGCCGGGTTGGTGATCGGCGTCGTGGAGCAACTGCTGCGCTTCAACTTCCTCGACAAGACCGGTTTAACCGACGTTGCGCTCTTACTCGTCGTCCTCCTGGCGGTCGGTTTGCAGCGTCGCGACCGCGCTGTCGGAGACGCTGTGTTCTCCTTTGTTCCTCGGACGTTGGCGATGCCGGAACGTCTCCGATCGATCTGGTGGATTCGCCATCTCGATCGAGTGGGCATGTTGGCGATGCTGCTGGTCGCTGCCCTCGCCCCGATCATCATCACCCAGCCGTCGCGACAGCTGCTCTATTCGACGATCGCTGCACTGGCGATATGCGCGCTGTCGCTCACGCTGCTAACCGGCTGGGCGGGGCAGCTCTCATTGGGACAGATGGCCTTCGCCGGGATCGGCGCGCTGAGCGCGGCAGCCTTCACCCGTGGCCTGGAGATCGATTGGATGATCGGCGACCGCCAGATCGTCTATCTGCAATTCGAGCCATTGCCTTTTGTGCTCTCGATATTTCTCGCCGGGTTCGTCACTGCAGCCCTGGCCGGCATCGTCGGCTTGGGTGCGCTGCGTGTGCGTGGCCTACTGCTCGCTGCAAGTACCTTCGCCCTCTCGATCGCCACCGGTTCGTACCTCTACCGCACAAAGATCCTCGGTGCAGGCGAGTCGGCGAGCGTCGATTTCCGTCGTGGCGATCTCTTCGGCATCGATCTCAACAATCAGCGCAATTACTACTATCTGGTGCTGGCAACGCTGGTCGTTGTCGCTGCTTTGCTCGGCCGGTTGCGCCGCAGCGGCATCGGCCGGGTGACGATCGCAGTGCGCGACAATGAGGTCACCGCCGCCGCCTACACCGTCGGTCCGACTGCAGCGAAGTTGCGCACGTTTGCGCTGTCCGGAGCGATCGCTGGCATCGGCGGAGGATTCCTGGCCGGTGCGACGCAAGAGCTGTCCTTCGTCAATGAGCGCTTCCTCGTTACGGGGTCGCTGACCTTGGTGGCGATGGTCGTCATCGGCGGCCTGGGCTCAATCGCTGGAGCGGTCGTCGGCGCCTTCTGGGTAGTCGGACTGCCTGCCCTGGCACCTGGCAACGACATCATTCCCTTGCTGACGTCGAGCCTCGGGTTGCTGATCTTGTTGCTCTACTTTCCCGGCGGACTCGTCGAGGTGGCTCATCGTGGACGCTCGGCCCTCTACCGTTACCTCGAAAACCGCTTGCCGCCGATCGAAAAGAGCACGACCGCATCGACCCCCGCGGTTCGCTCACGCCGCCCGATGGGCGTCGAGAGCGGTATGGTGCCGCTGCAGGCCAGCGGCATCTGCGTGAATTTCGGCGGCGTGCGGGCCAACGACGAGATCACCCTGACGGTAGGCCCAGGCGAAATCGTCGGCCTTATCGGCACCAACGGGGCGGGCAAGACCACGCTGATGAACGCCATCGGCGGCTACCTTCCCGCCAGCGGTCGTGTCGAGCTCTTCGGACAGGACCTGTCCGCCTTGTCGCCCGCCGAGCGCGCCAGGCGAGGACTCGGGCGCACCTTCCAGTCGGCCTCGCTGTTTCCTGAATTGACTGTGCGCGAGACCGTTGAGGTCGCCCTCGAGGGGCGTGGCAGAACCGGACTGATCGCCACTGCGCTGTTCTGGCCACGAGCCAGTGCCCGGGCGCGGGCGCAGCGCCAGGACGCGGCCGAACTGATCGACTTCCTCGGCCTTGGCCGCTACGGTGACCGCCCAATCTCGGAGCTGTCGACGGGGACACGCCGCATCGTCGAGTTGGCTGGCTTGCTGGCGCTCGATGCCAAGGTGCTGTGCCTCGATGAACCGACAGCGGGCATCGCGCAACGCGAGGCCGAGGCGATGGGACCGCTGCTGGTGCAGATTCGCCGCGAGCTCGGTGCCGCAATGTTGATCATCGAACACGACATGCCGTTGATCATGGGGATGAGCGACCGTGTCTATTGCTTGGAGTTCGGTCGTGTAATCGCCCAGGGTCTGCCAAACGAGGTGCGCAATGACCCGAAGGTGATCGCCAGCTATCTCGGCACCGACGAGCGCACGATTCAGCGCAGCGGCGCGTTCGACCACGTCGAGAGCTGACTTCGGCGACCGCTAACGTTGCCACGCGCACACGACCTGGGGGTTTCGATGTCGACGTTCATGTTGGTTCACGGTGGGGGACACGGCGGCTGGTGCTACCGCGAGGTCAAGCGCCGCTTGGAACGGTCCGGGCATGAGGTCTTCGCCCCGTCGCTGACAGGTCTTGGCGAACGCCGCCGCAGTCTCTCGACCGCCGTCGACCTCGATTTCCATATCGACGACGTCGTGCAACTGCTGCACTTCTGGGATCTCGACGACGTCGTCCTTGTCGGCCACAGCTACGGCGGAATGGTGATCACCGGTGTGGCCGATCGTGCTGCGAACCGGATCGGCAAGCTCGTCTACCTCGACGCAGCGAACCCGGTCAACGGTCAATCGCTGGTTGACGTCGCCGGCCCGATGATCGAGATGACCCGACCCTTCGGCGCTACCGTCGATGACGTAGAGCTGGTACTGCTGCCCGCCCCGGGTGCCGGAGCGTTCTACGGCGTCACCGACGAGGCCGACCAGCGCTGGATGGACGATCGCCTGACCGGCCATCCGTGGAAGTGTTTCGAGCAAAAGTTGCAGCTCGACAACGAGGCGGCGTTGTGGGCGATCCCGCAATTCCACATCGTCTGTGAGGCAACGATCGCCACTCGCGACCCAGCGATCATCGAACCGGCGCGCGCCGAAGGGCGTTTGTGGCATATCGACACCGGCCACGACCTGATGATCACCGAGCCCGACTTCGTCGCCGACGCGTTGCGGCAGATTGCCGCCCGCTGACAAAAGTCTTTTGGACAGCCCTGGAGCTTGCCTGCAATACTTGAATGAATATCAAGTAAGTAGTTCGGTTGATGGGGGTTGCGTTCATGGAATCGATGGAAGTTCACCAGGGCGAGTGGGACCTCGAAGCCGATGTTGTCGTACTCGGCAGCGGGGGAGCGGCGCTCGTCGCCGCCCTCGCCGCTCACGAGTATGGTGCTGGCGACGTGGTGTTGTTGGAAAAGTCCGGGATGGTCGGGGGCACCACGGCGATGTCCGGGGGGATGATGTGGATCCCGCTCAACCACTATGCCGTCGAGGCCGGCGTCGAAGACTCGCTGGACGACGTCGTTGCCTATCTCGATGCGCTCGCCCCTGGGTTACTTGACCCCGACTCCTTGTCTGGCTTCCTCGATTCGGGCCCGGAGATGATCCGCTTTTTGGCCGACAAGACGCCGGTCAGTGTCAAGTTGTTCTGGGATTTCCCCGATTACCAATCGGCGGCGATCGGGGCGATGGCCAATGGCGGCCGTTCGTTGGACAACGAGGTGTTCGCTTTCGAAGACCTCGGTTCCTGGGCCACGCGGGTCAATCCGCCTAAGACCGGTATCCCCAAGTTGACCAGTCGCATCGAAGACCGCCACGGCGGCGTCAGCGCCGAGGAACTGGAAGATCGCCGTCACCGTGACTGTCGCGGTCAGGGCCAGGCGTTGATCGGATCATTGCTCAAGGGCATCGTCGACCGTGGCATCCCGGTCATGTTCGAGACCCGCGCCCGCCAGTTGTGCACCGAAGGCAAGCGCATCGTCGGTGTCGTCGCCGAGCAAGAGAGCGGGCCGCTGCGCATCCAAGCTCGCAAGGGTGTCGTCATCGCTACCGGTGGTTTCGAATGGAACAAGCAGCTGGTGCAGTCGTTCCTGCGCGGTCCGATGACAGGACCGATCAGCGTGCCCGAATGCGAGGGCGACGGTTTGCTGATGGCCATGGAGGTCGGCGCCAGCCTGGGCAACATGGCGCACGCCTGGTGGATGACGTCGAGCAAGGAATCCAATGCCGGGCACCGTGATGCCCGGGCCAACTTTCTGGCCTGCCAGGCGGAGCGCACCTGCCCAGGTTCGATCATGGTCAACCGGGCGGGCAAGCGTTTTGTCAACGAAGCGGTGAACTACAACGCGCTCGGATTCGCGCTGCACAACTTCGATCCCAACAGCTACGAGTACCCGAACCTGCCGTACTGGATGATCTTCGACAGCGCCTACATCCGCAAGTACCGGATGTTCACCAGTCGACCCGGCGAGCCAGCACCGCCCTGGGCGAGTTGTGCCGACACGCTGGAAGAACTCGGGGCAAAGATCGGCGTCGACGGTGCGGCCCTGGCCGACACCGTCGCCCGGTTCAATGAAGGCGCTCGCCTGGGGCGTGACGATGACTTCGATCGTGGCAAGACCACCTTCGACAACTTCTCCGGCGACACCTCGCTGCCGCCACCGTTCTCGACGCTCGGTGTCCTCGATCAAGGTCCGTTCTACGCGATCGAAATGGAAGCCGGGGTCAATGGCACCTGTGGCGGTCCACGGGCCAACGCCAAAGCCCAGGTTCTCGATTGGCATGATCGTCCAATCGATGGCCTCTATGTGTGTAGCAACGCCATGGCCGCGGTGACGGCCGGTGTCTACGGCGGTGCCGGCGGCACTCTTGGGCCAGGGATGACCTTTGGTTTCATCGCCGGTCGCCACGCTGCTCAACGGGCGGTCTAGTTCGGCGCGAAACTGAGCCCGAGCCGATGGGCCGACTCCTCGATCGCCTCGATCAGTCGATCGATCGACCCGTGGCAGGCTTCGAGATCGGCGGGGGAGAGCAGCATGACCATCGTCGATTCGGTCGCGGTCGATCCGGTTTCGGCGATGACCACCGGTGCCAACCCGGCTGACGCGGCGCCAGCCTCGTCCGGTCGGTCGTTGCGATGGAAGGTGTCGAACGGCACCGGCAGCGTGGTCTGACAGGCCTTCCACGCCGGGCGTTGACGAACCGAGCCGTGGGTGATCTCGCACAGCGAGCAATGGCGTTTGCCGAGGCGCGCGCCGATCCAATAGGAGAGTTCGCCGCGCAAGGTACTGTCGGCGTCGTAGACCCCGACGAGTCGCACGATCCGCTCAGGTTCTTCAGGCATGCAGCCGACCGTAGCAACGTGAGGCGTGAACGTGAACGCGCTAAACCCGATCGAGCAATCACCGACCGCCTCGCCGAGTGATTCGGTACCTCAACCGTCGTGCGCCACGAACGGGGTTGTGCGCAACGCTCTCCCAATTTGGAGCGGGGAATCGATCGTCTGCCCGCCAACTGAGATCTCGGCCTCCGTCAGCCCGTTGAAGGCCAGCAGATCCTCGACGGAAAGGGACAATGTGGTGGCGATCGATGCGTACGAGTCGCCGGATTGGATCGCATACAGCGGGCCGGGTTGGTAGGGCACCGTCAGCTCGATTGTGCTGCCGCAATTGGCCACGGCGTCTGGCGGAACGCTCTGGCCGATCACGGGGTCCTGCCCAGCAGCATTGCCGACCGGGGTCAGCTCGAACAGGCCTTGAGCGATGAACCCGGAACCTTCGAGCTCGGCGGTCGCCTCGTCAAAGCTCATCGTCAAGACATTTGGCACGACTGCCTGCACGGCGCCTGCCGCGCAGCCAACCAGCGCTGTCGCTGCGGACGGCGCGCCCGGTTGGTCGAGCACGGATGCGGTGATCGTTCCGAGGGCCAACAATGATTCCGGCGACGGATCGGTTGTGGTGATCCGCACTGCGGTGCCGTCTGGACTGAACCGCCAGAAGACCGCAGCATCGTCGTAGAGCGCGAACGGTGATATGGGGTTCGCCGGCGGTGGGTATAGCCCGCTGACCAGGCGGACGGTCAAGGCTGGCGGGCCCAACGCGTTGCCGTAGTTGAGAAGCCTGTCCGCTGGGCCCCATACCATGTCCCCGACCAGTACCTGATCGGGCTTGATCGTGGCCATCAGGCTGGTCAATGCACTCGAATGATCAACCGTCGCGACCACCGGGGAGCCGAGCGGGGCGTTGATCATGGCCACTGACGTGGATTCGGCGAGTTTCGTCGCTACGAGGCGAATCTCGTTCTTCGTGAACTCGCCGGGTGACATGTCGCAAAAGGGCGGTAGCCCCGTGAGGTCGCGGCCAGGCGCGCCGATGTCGCACGTGACGCTGACAGAAAGTCCCGAAAGCGTATGCACCGTCCAGCCTTGAGTCGACTCCACCCAGTAATCAACTGGATAGCTCTCGATCGGTTCGCTGGCGGATAGCAGGATCTCTAGCGACTTGCCGTCTTCGGGGCTGACGGCGACAAAGGCCAGGTCGCGGTCGCTGACCCGGGTCAGGGCGATGTGCCTGAACCGTTCCGGCACGGCGGAGGAGATAGATGCATACCATGCTGGCGCATCAGGCGATACAGCTACAGGAGCAACTACCTCGTCGATAGACGCCGAACTCGCGGCTGGCGCAGTTGTGTTGTTCTCGCGGCCGCTCATGAGTACGAGTCCGCCGACGGTCAAAGCAGCGAGGCCAGCTGCACCGACAGCCACGCGACGCCGATCACCGGAGCGGTTGGGCGATCGCTGTGACAGATCGGGAATCAAGACAGAACGTCCGTCGTCAAAGGTGGGTCGTGTCCCGCTGGAGGCGCAGGCGACGGCGTGGCTCTTGGGGATCATTTCGGCGAGCGTCTCCTTGAGTAACGATTCGAAGTCGGCGTCAATCTTTTCGTCGATCACGGGAGTTCCTCCTTGAGGGTCTTGAGTGCTCGGTGGAGCGTGGACTTGACGGAGCCGGCCGGGTGCCGTAGTACGTGGGCGATCTCAGCGATGGTCAGGTCATCCCAGTAGCGCAGGACAACGACGGCGCGTTGCCTCGGCGGGAGGCGTTGCACTCGAGACCACATTTCTTCGATCTCTGGCGAGCTGGCTGGAGGCGGCGCGGCCACCGCCGCCGGCTGGCGGCTGATCACACGACGCCGACGAATCACGGTCACCCCGAGGTTGACCACCGATCGCTGCAGGTATCCGAGCGGGTTTTCGACGCGTCCGCGCTTGCGCTGCAGTCCGACAAAGGCGTCCTGAACGATCTCTTCTGCAATGCCGGCGTCAAGCGTGATCGCAAAGGCAAGGTTGACGAGCCGCCGCCGATTGTCCCGGAAGAGTTCACCGATATCAAACGAGCTCTCAACGTCGCCGTTGCCGTCGATACGCAGTAGCGGATCGATCTGAATCTTCATTCGAGCCGACCTTTCTGCATCCACATTGAGACCTGACGAATGGTGGTCCCAGAAGGTTCCATTTCGTCACTACCGGGCTGCCTTCGGTGGCATTGTGCGCAGCGTTGTAACCTCACGATCGCACAGGAGGTTCGTTGATGACCGTTGCGATCGCCGGTATCGGCCGCACGCAGTTCACCCGCCAGTCTGGTCGTACGACTGGTGCGTTGGCGACCGAGGCCTGCCGTCTCGCCCTCGCGGACGCTGGCCTCACGGCCGCCGATGTCGATGGCATCATCTGCTTTCAGACCGGCGACTCGGTCACGCCATTGGAGGTTTCCTACGCGTTGGGGCAAGAGGAACTGGCATGGTCGCCGTCGATCTACGCCGGTGGCAACGCTGTCGCTGACTGTGTCGCACTCGCTGGCGCGGCGATCGAATCGGGCATCTGTCGGGCCGCACTTTTCTACCGTTCGCTCAACGGACGGTCCGGCAACCGCTACGGAACTATCGAAGGTGCAGTGCAGGTGCCGGGTGCGTGGCAGTTCTCCGCACCGCATGGGTTCATGGTGCCGCCGCAATGGATCGCGATGTGGGCCAGCCGACACCAAGCTGTCTACGGCTCGACGTGCGAAGACCTGGGTCAGATAGCGATCACGCAGCGGGCCCACGCCGTGCCGAACGAGCATGCTGTCGCCCGCGTTCCAATCACAATGGACGACTACCTCGCCGGCCGATGGGTGAACGAGCCGTTCCGCGTCTTCGACTGCGCCTATGAGGTCGATGGCGCCTGCGCAATTCTGTTGGTCGGCGAGGAGATGATCGCCGATATCGCCCCCAAGCCGGTGTGGCTGGTTGGATCGAGCAGTTCGCAGAGCGGCACCAACTGGGTGCAATGGGACGACCAGACAGCGATGTATTCGCGTACCGCTGCTCCGCGGCTGTGGAACCGCACGGGGCTGTCGCCGGGCGACATCGACGTTGCGTTGATGTACGACTGTTTTACCTACACGGTGATGGCCACGATGGAGGATTTCGGCTTCTGCGAGAAGGGCCAGGTCGGCGAGTTCTTCGCCAGCGGACGGGCGACCTACGGCGGTGATGTCGTCGTCAACCCGCACGGCGGTTTGCTGTCCGAGGGTTACCTTCACGGCATCAACCACCACTACGAGGCCGCGTTGCAGTTGCGTGGCGATGCTGGTGTGCGCCAAGTGTTCGACGCTCGACTGGCCCTGGTCACCGCTGGCGCCGGCCCCTACGGGGGCGCCAATATCTTCTCGGCGGAGCGGCCATGAGCGAAGTGACTAGCTCGACGACGGCTATGGAAATCCCGCCGCAGCCGGATCCCGACGTCGACACGCAAGGGTTCTGGGACGCGACTGCGGCAGGCGTGATTGCACTATGCCGTTGCACCGAGTGCGGCGCATGGATGCACCCGCCACTTGAGCGATGTCGCCATTGCGCAGGTCCGACGGTGTTCGAGCCGGTTGCCGGCACCGGCAGCGTGCACAGCTTCATCGTGCTTCACCGCCAGTCGGTGCCCGGTCAGGGGCCAGGCCCTCACGTGCTCGCGGCGATCGATCTCGATGGGGTCGACGGCGCCCGGCTGACGGGTCGGGTGGTGGTCGATGACGTGGCACGGGTGCAGGCGGGTACGAGGGTGCGTGGCCACATCGTCGACATTCCGGGTGGGGCCTATTGCCAACCAGAGTTCACGTTGGACGACGAGGCCTAAGCGCGTCGGAATCGCGTGTTTTGCAACATCAACCGTCGCCCTTGAACGATGAACCTGCGCAAGCTGTTCGCGTCGGTTATCCGCCGACTGGAAACCTCGTTGTAGGATTATGAGAATTCGACTCCGCACGTGATGTGCGAGGCGCTAGGGGAAGGTGCTGGACGTGGGGAAATGGAACGAGCCTGATCTGTTGATCGACGGTGAATTGGTAGCAGCCGAAGGTGGCGCCCGATTCAGCTCGATCAACCCGGCGACGGAGGAGGTCATCGGCTCAGCGGCCGATGCATCGGTGGCAGACACCACACGGGCGATCGCCGCCGCACGGCGAGCCTTCGACGACACCTCATGGTCACGTGACGCCGCCTTCCGGGCCCGCTGCCTGCGCCAGTTGGCGATGGCGATGCGCGACAACCTCGAAGAACTGCGCGCGCTGACCGTCGCCGAGGTAGGCGTGCCCATTTCGATGACTGCCGGTCCGGCGCTGGAAGGCCCGATCCAGATCGTCGACTATTACGCCGATCTCGCCGAGAGCTATAACCCGGTTGCTGAGGCTGGCGTGCAACAGGCCTACGGCATGAATCACCGGCTCTGGACTGAGCGCGAGCCGTACGGCGTAGTCAGCGCCATCTCGGCCTACAACTACCCAACGCAGCTCAACCTGGCCAAGCTCGCACCGTCGTTAGCCGCTGGATGCACCGTCGTGCTCAAAGGTGCGCCCGACACGCCGTTGATCACCTTGGCGCTGGCCAAACTCATTGCCGAGAACACCGACATTCCCGCCGGCGTGGTCAGCGTGTTGACCTCCAGCGCGGTCGAGCCCGGCGTGGTGATGACCACGGACCCGAACGTCGACATGATCACCTTCACCGGCTCGACCCCGGTCGGCAAGTCGATCATGGCCGCCGCCAGCGCGACGCTGAAGAAGACCTTTCTCGAGCTTGGCGGCAAGTCGGCGTTCCTCGTTCTCGACGATCAATCGCTCGAGTTCGCCACGATGATGTGCGCTATGGGCGCAGCCTCACACGCCGGGCAGGGCTGCGCGATCACGTCGCGACTGTCGGTGCCGCGAGCGCGCCTCGACGATGCCATCGAGTTGGTCAAGGGCTACCTCGGTGGCCTGGTCGTCGGCGACCCGACGCAACCGACCACCTATGTCGGCCCGCTGATCAACGCCCGCCAGCGCGACAAGGTGCAGGGCATGGTCGATCGTGCTGTCGCCGACGGCGCTTCGGTGGCCATCGGTGGCGGCCGGACCGACCACGACAAGGGCTTCTTCTTCCAGCCGACGTTGATCGTCGGTGCCGATGAGAACAGCGAGATCGCCCAAGACGAGGTCTTCGGACCGGTGCTGACGATCTTTGCCCACGACGACGACGACGATGCCGTGCGCTTCGCCAACAACTCGCGCTTCGGCCTGTCCGGCAGCGTGATGGCCGCCGATCGTGATCGCGCCCTGTCCGTGGCTCGACGGGTCCGGTCGGGGACGATGAGCGTCAACGGCGGGTTGTGGCACGCCCCGATCGCCCCCTTCGGTGGCTACAAGCAGTCGGGTATCGGGCGCGAGAATGGCATCGCCGGGCTCGAAGAGTTCCTGCAGACCAAGGTGCTCGCCGAGCCGACCCAGGGCTAAGCCAGCGTAACGACGCGTTCTGTACGGATGCGCCCACCGAGCCGTCCCCCGCAGTCAGCGCCAACTTCGTCCAGTACTGGCTACGTCCTAAATAGTCAGCTATTTTGCGACAGGGTGCCCAACGAAGTCCGAAGGGGGATGGGTGAAACCAACACGGTTCGAGTACGACGCACCGACCACGGTGTCAGAGACGGTCAGGCTGCTCGCAGAGCACGACGGTGAAGCCAAGATTCTCGCTGGAGGCCAAAGCTTGGTGCCGCTGATGTCGCTGCGCCTGGCCACCCCGGGTCGTCTGGTCGACATCAACAAGGTGGCCGAGCTTTGCCGTATCGAGCAGGTCAACGGCTCACTGCGCATCGGCGCCGGAGTGCGTCAAAGCGTCGCGGAACACGATGCCCAAGTCGCTGCCCAGGTGCCGATGCTGGCCAAGGCGCTGCCGCACATCGGTCACTTTCAGATACGTAACCGAGGAACGGTCGGAGGCTCGATCGCCCACGCCGATCCCGCATCGGAGCTACCTACGGTTGCCCTGGCCCTCGATGCGACGATGGAGGTCGTCGGCGTCGGCGGTCGGCGAGAAATCGCCGCGGCTGACTTCTTCGAATCGATGTGGACCACGACCATGGCCGCCGATGAGTTGCTTTGCGCAGTTCGATTCCCGATCTGGTCGGGACGCAGCGGATTCTCGGTGATGGAGATTGCGCGCCGCAGCGGCGACTTTGCCCTCGTCGGGGTGACCTGTGGCGTTACCGTCGACGGCGACGCCGTGACCCGTGCGGCGATCGCGCTCTTCGGCGTTGCGCAAACGCCGGTGCGAGCATCAGCAGCCGAGGCCGCGCTGCTCGCCGGCCGCCCCCTCGATGAGGTTGGCGCCGAAGCTGCAGCGACGTTGAACCCATCTGACGACATCCACGCGTCCGGCGCCTATCGCCGACAGGTGGCAGCGGTGATCGTTCGTCGAGCTTTGGCCAGCGCGCTGCAGGAGGCACGTTCATGACAAGCACCGTCAACTGCACCATCAACGGTCGTGCTCGCTCCTTCGACTGCGAGCCGCGGCTATTGCTCTCCGATGCGATACGTGAGCAACTGCACCTCACTGGCACCCACATCGGCTGCGAGCACGGGGTCTGCGGGGCGTGCACGATCATCGTCGACGGCGCCGCCGTTCGATCTTGTTTGATGTTCGCCATTCAGGCCGAGGGCGCGGAGATCACCACCGTCGAAGGGATCGCCGGCAGCGACCACGAACTCAACGCCGTGCAGGCCGCGATGCGTGACAATCACGGTTTGCAGTGCGGCTTCTGCACGCCAGGAATTGTCGTCTCGATGACGGCGTACCTGCAGGATCATCCAAATCCCAGTGATGACGAGTTGCGCGAGGCGCTGTCTGGCAACCTCTGTCGCTGCACCGGCTATCAGGGCATCATCAACGCCGCCCGCCAGGCTGCCGGACTCGTCAAGGAGGCGTCGTGAGCGCTGCATTGAGCGCTGGCCGTTACGTCGG
Organism: uncultured Acidimicrobiaceae bacterium; assembly: GCA_963732585.1. GTDB lineage: Bacteria > Actinomycetota > Acidimicrobiia > Acidimicrobiales > Ilumatobacteraceae > WLMZ01. The sequence continues at coordinate 418,174 of CAVSZY010000003.1, forward strand.
CCAGTCCGTCAAGCGACGAGAGGACCCGCGGCTGCTCACCGGTCGAGGCCGATACGTCGATGATGTTCAGCTCCCCGGCATGTTGCACGTCGCCTTTGTGCGCTCCAATGTGGCTCGCGGTCGCATCCTGTCGATCGACACCAGCGCGGCCTTGGCGCTGCCAGGCGTCGAAGCTGTGTATACGGGAGACGACCTCAACCCGCTGATCAAGCAGACCTGGCACACGATGCTCGGCCCGCCGATCGAGATGGGTGGCCAGACGATGTACCCGCCGAGCAGCGTGTTGGCCGACGGCGATGTGCGCTACGTCGGTGACCCGATTGCGCTGGTGATCGCCACAAGTCGCTACATCGCCGAGGACGCCGCCGAACTCGTCGAAGTCGATATCGAAATGCAGACCCCGATCCTCGACGTGCTCCAAGCGGCGCTGCCCGGCTCGGAATTGGTCCATCGCGAGCTGACCACCAACATCACCAGCGCTATGCCGATGCCGGAGATTCCTCCGCTCGAAGAGGCATTCGCCAACGCCGCGCACGTCGTCACCCGGCGGTTTCGCCAGGCGCGGGCTACCAACGTGCCGATGGAGACCCGCGGGTTGGTGGTGCACTTCGACCGATTTGCTGGCGACATGCGAATCTGGTCAGCGACCCAGTCGGTATCCGAGGTCAAGGCCTATGCCGCTCGGCTCACCGGCCTTTCCGAATCTCGTGTACGCGCCGTGGCCAACGATGTCGGCGGTGGCTTTGGCCAAAAGATGATGGTCACTCGTGACGAGTCGGCCGTGATGCTCGCTGCATTCTTGCTTGGTGACGCTCCGGTGAAGTGGATCGAAGATCGTCGCGAAAACTTGATGTGCGCCAACCAGGCACGCGCCGAGGACGGCGAGATCTCGATGGCCTTCGATGCCGAGGGGCACATCTTGGGTGCCAAGGTGCACTTCATCGAAGAATGTGGTGCCTTCCCGACGGGCACGAGCGCTACTGGCCCGATGGCCGTGGGCGTATTTCCTGGCCCATACCGCATGCCGATGGTGGCACCGGCGTCCACTGCGACCTGGACCAACACCGCGCCAAAGATCGCCTATCGCGGGCCGTGGGCGATGGAGACGATTTTTCGTGAGCAAATGCTCGATCACGCTGCTCGCGAGATCGGCATCGATCCCTTGGAACTGCGTCGCCGCAATGTGATCCAGCAATCCGAGTTGCCCTTCACCACGTGCATGACGATGGTCTACGACACGATGTCACCGGCGGAAACACTCGACCAAGCCGCAGAATTGATCGATGCCGCCGGGTTCCGCACCCTGCAGGCCGAGGCTCGAGCCGAGGGACGGCTACTCGGCCTGGGTATGAGCCTGTACGTCGAACCGTCGGCGATCTCCTTCGGCATCTTGTCGAGCGATATGGCCATCATGCGCATGGACACCTCTGGCAAGGTACAGGTGGCGATGTCCACCGGCAGCCATGGCCACAGCCTGGAAACGACGATTCCGCAAATCGTCGCCGAACATCTCGGTTGCGACATCGACGATGTCGTGCTGATCCAAGGCGACACCGATTCGTCACCGATAGGTCCGGGAACCGGCGGTAGCCGCAGTGCGGTTGTCGCTGGCGGTGCCGCTCAACAGGCATCGCTGCAGCTCAAGGACAAGCTGATTCGGATCGCCGCGCAGTTGATGGAGGCGTCGCCAGACGACCTCGAAGTGGCCAACAGCATCGTGTCGATGAAAGGTACGCCGCAGGCTGCGATTCCCTTTGCGCAGTTGGCGATGACGGCGTACATGGCGCCAGAGATGTTGCCCGACGGAATGGAGTCGGGTCTCGAGGTCAAGGAGCGCTACCGCCCGCCGACACCGTTCACCTGGTCGAACGCGTCGCATGCCTGCGTCGTCGAGGTCGATGGCGAGACGGGCATGGTCAAGATCCTGCGCTACGTCGTCTCCGAGGATTGCGGCACGATGATCAACCCAATGGTGGTCGAAGGTCAGATCGCCGGGGGAGTCGTGCAGGGCATCGGCGGCGTGCTGTTCGAGCACATGGCCTACGACGACCACGGCAATCCGTTGGCGACAACGTTCCTTGACTACCTGATTCCGACAGCGCCGGAAGTGCCCGATTTGGTCTATGGCCACATCGAGACGAAGTCGCTCGGCGTCGGCGGATACAAGGGAATGGGCGAAGGCGGGGCGATCGGCGCGCCGCCCGCAGTGGCTAACGCGATCAACGATGCCATTGCCCACCTCGGTGCCTCGCTCACCGACTTCCCGATGGGCCCCAGCCAGATCCTGGCCGCAATCACCGACGCTGGTTCGGCGAAGCGGATCTAGCGAACACAGAAACCGGCGTCGAGCGGTAGCGCGACGCCGGTGATGTAGTGCGCCTCATCCGACACCAACCAGCCCACGGCATTGGCGATATCTTCGGCCTGCAGAATCTGAATCGGCAGTGCGTTCTGCATTGCGGACACGCCTGCATCGTTGGTTGCTATCAAGCGCTGCATCGCCTCGTTCATCACCATGCCCGTGGCAACTCCTGTCGGGTGAATGGTGTTGACGCGGATCGAATGCGGGGCGAGATTGTTCGCCAAAACCTGCATCATGCCAACCAGGCCCCGTTTTGCGGCGGTATAGGCCATGCCGCCGGCGCGATCGGTTCCCGTTCCTTTGATGCCCGCAGTCGATGAGGTGATCACCACCGAGCCGCCACGGCCACCGGCGATCAGTGTTGGCACCGTGGCCCGCACGGTGTGAAACACGCCCGTCAGGTTGGTGTCGATGATGTCGTTCCACTCGGCGAGGAAATCCTGCTCATCGGCCAAGCGGACGATGCCGGCGTTGGCGATGACGATGTCCAATCGTCCCAAGGCGGCCACGCCCTCGTCGACTGCAGACTGCACGGCGGCGAAGTCGCGCACGTCGGCCTGACGGGCGATCATCCGGCGACCGAGCGCTTCGACCGCTGCGGTCGTCTCGGCGAGGTCGTCGGGCGAGGCGTTGGGATAATCCATCGAGGCGATATCGGCGCAGATATCGATGCCGATGATGTCGGCGCCGTCGCGGGCCAGTCGAAGAGCATGAGCCCTTCCTTGTCCACGGGCGACGCCGGTGATGAAGGCAACCTTGCCCTGCAATGACATATGTGCTCCTTAGTGGGTCCGCTTGGCGGCGGATAGTTCGTGGTGACGGGCGAACATCTGCGCTGCTTTCTCGGCGATGTCGCCTGGCACGCCAGGATAGATCGGCAACCCCTTGGCCCGCGACGGGAGGGCGATCGTTCCCGAGCCAAAGGCGGTCTCGGTATCGCGCTGGTTGACCATGTGCATCTCGACGTCGACCACGTGGCGACCGTCGTCATCGATGCGTTTGGCGATTACCTTGCCGCTGAGGAACTGCGTGTCGCCCATGTAGTTGAACTTGCGGATGGAGTCATCCATCGAGATGACGATGGCGTCGTCGCCCATCCAGTCCGACAGGAAGTGCCAGAACCAACACTGCCGCATGACTCCGTAGTCGTAGGCCATCGGGTTGCCGATGGCCTTCGCCCATTGCGAGTCCCAATGCAGGCGTTGGGCCACGTCGTAGATCCCCTGCTCGTTCTTTACGTAGAACGGAGCGATGCGTGTGCGGTTGGTGTAGCCAAGCCGCGACGCCTTGAGTCCGTAGGGAACAAAGCCATATCCGCCGGCGTGGACGGCGATGATTTCGGTTGTGGTCAGCGGTCCCTTGACCATCGGCTGCAGTTCGTCACCGACGTTGACCTCTTCCCACCAGCGCTTCTGCGCACCGCGCGGTCGCTCTGCGGCGTAGACCGCGTCGATGCGCGCATAGTCGTCGTCGTTGTACGACGCCGGCTCCACTTCGGCGTACTTGCCCTTCTTGCGGGCGGTGTCACGCTCAGCGAGGATTCGCAGCATGCGGTAGATCCCGACCACTTCGCCGCGTTGGTTGATGGCCACATCACGACGAATCTGGATCACCGAGCGGTTGGCGAACTCGGACTGCTTGACCTGCAAACTCTCCTCGCCGGCGAAGGCGAAGAGGCGATCGCCGGGGAACAGGGGTCGGAACCACTGCCATGACCCGCCGGAGACGAAGACATGGATGCCGCGGAACACGCTCTTGGTGCGGGCCTTGACGTCGTCGGGAATCGGGTCGCCAAGCATCGGTGTCTTGACGTGGCCGACCATCGTGCCGTGGGCGATCTGGCTGCCCCAGCGCGTGCTGCGACCATATTCCTCATCCGTGTACAACGGATTGGGGTCGCCCATACCGCGCGCCCAGTTCTTGATCGCATCCGGTGTGGCGACCGTGAAGAGTTCCTCGTAGCGAATGGCGACGTCGATACCGATCAGGTGTTTGGCGCGCTCGATGTCGTCGTCGGTGAGCTTGTAGGCCGTGGCCTTTTCGAACTCGGCTGCCACCGCCTCGTCGACCTTCAGGCTCTCAGGATTGGCTGATTGATCGACGCTCATGAACAAAATAGTACCCTATTTAATCGCTCCGCTCGATTGCCAGGGAGACCCAGGAGTTGCCCCAGTTTGTGGTCAGCAAAATATTGCCCTATTTTCTCTGGGGTGCTCTCCATCGAGGTGTTTCAGGACGAGGTACGGCGATTTTTCGCTACCCGCTACGAGATCCGCGACGGAACCCTCGACGATGAGCGTGAGGACATCATTGCCCGAACACCCGATGGACATCACGTCCTTGTCGAACGGGCCCGCGATCTGCAGCGCGAGCTTGCCTCGGCCGGGTTGTCCGGTCTGCACCTGCCTATTGCCTATGGCGGCCGCGGTCTCAGCCACGAGCACGTCAAGGCATTCGAGGCCGAGCATCGCCGCTTCGATGCGCCGTCCTTACGCCCATTGGGAATTGGTATGCATCTGGCGGCTGCGACGTTGATGGCCAGCGGCACCGAAGCGCAACGGCGACGTTTTCTGCCGCCGCTGATCAGTGCTGAGGAACAATGGTGTCAGCTGTTTTCTGAACCGGACGCCGGCTCCGACCTGGTGTCGCTGCGCTGCCGCGCGGTGCGCGACGGCGCCGAATGGCTAATCGACGGGCAAAAGGTGTGGTCGTCCTACGCCGCCGATGCTCATTTCGGGCTGCTGCTCGCGCGCACCAACCCTGACGCCGCCAAGCCACATGTCGGCATCACCATGTTCATCCTGCCGATCGAGGCCCCTGGGGTCACGGTTCGGGCGCTGGTCGACATCGCCGGTGGTCGGCACTTCAACGAGGTGTTTCTCGAAGGCGTGCGCCTGCCGCTCGATGCCGTGATTGGCGAGGTCAATCAGGGTTGGGGGGTCTCACAAGGCACGCTCGGCGGCGAGCGCTCCGGATACATGGGCGGCTCTGGTGGCGGGCGACGTCAGCGCCAGGTGATCGGCGCGGCGCGCCAGGCAGGCAAGCTCAACGAGGTGACAACACGCCAGGAGATGATGCGCGTCGTCACCGCCGAACGAATTCTGGAATGGATTCGCGATCGGTTCGTCGGTGGTCAACTGGCCGACGGCAACCCAGCCGCTGGGTCGATGATGAAGTTGGCCGGTGGCACGCTCGAGCAACGCTGCGCCGAGGTGGTCACCGACATATCCGGGATCAGCGCCGTTGCCTGGTGCAGCGATGATCGTGATGGTGACAAGATGAGTCATGCACTTAATGCCGGTCGGCAAGCGATGATCGCCGGAGGAACGCACCAGATTCAGCGCAACCTGCTGGCGGAACGGGTGCTCGGCCTGCCTCGTGAGCCGAAGTAGCGCTGTGCCCCGCACGATTGACACCGGCACGGACACGGTGCGAATCGAGGTGCTCGATCGCATCGGCGTCATCACCTTCACCCGCCCCGAGCGGCGCAACGCGCTACACGATGAGATGTACGCCCCGATCATCGCCGCGCTCGAGTCCTTTGCCAACGATCCGAGCGTCGGCTGCGTCGTCGTCACCGGAGAGGGCTCGGCGTTCTGCTCCGGCGGCGACGTGCGAGCCGGCAGCGGTCGCCGTGCCGATGGTTCGTACCCGGAACCCTCGCAGCGGGCGGCCAACCTGGAAGCCAATGCGCAGGTCTCGCTGTTATTGCGCGAGGCGCCGATCATCACCATCGCCGCCGTCAATGGAGCTGCGGTCGGTGCCGGAATGGCTATTGCCTTGGCCTGCGATCTGCGAATCGCTGCGTCATCGGCTCGCTTCATCGGCGGTTGGGCTCGACTGGGGTTCTCCGGCGACTTCGGTGGCGCCTGGTTGTTGACCCAGCGAGTTGGCCCGGCCAGAGCGTTGGAGTTGCTGGCTTCCAACGCCACAGTCAGCGCCCCGCAGGCCCTCGCGATCGGGCTCGTCGAGCGGGTGATCGGCGAGGACGACGACTTCGAGAGCGCGTGGCGTGCCTGGGCGATGACCTTTGCCAACGGCCCGCGCCTGGCCATCGCCAACATGAAGGCCAACATCGCTGACGCTCATCGCCTGCCCCTGGCCGAGGCGCTGCACATCGAGGCGCTGCGCATGATGGACACGACGCAGACGGCGGACCACCGCGAGGCTGTCAGGGCCTGGGTGGAACGCCGCGAACCGATCTTTGGAAAGGGAGAATCATGCTGAGTGGACTTCGTGTGGTCGATCTTTCGACGACCATGGCTGGGGCGCTAGCCACGTTGGTGCTGGCCGAGTCGGGGGCCGACGTGGTCATGGTCGAACCGCCTGGCGGTTCAGCGCAGCGTGACGTGCCCGGCTTTCGGACCTGGGGCCGCAGCAAGCGCAGCGTCGAACTCGACCTTGGCTCAGCGCCCGGTCGGCAACGTCTCGATGAGCTGTTGAGCGGTGCCGATGTGCTGGTGCATGGCTATGGACCGCAGCAGGCTGCATCGTTGGGCCTTGATGATCCTTCGTTGCGCTTGCGCCATCCGTCGCTGGTCGTCGCCTCGGTGCTGGCCTGGCCGATGAATCACGCCTTGGCCGATGCGCCGGTCGACGACCTGTTGATGTTGGCCCGCCTCGGTGTCCTCGACGAGCAGATCGGCGCCCGCGGGGAGAGCCCGATCTATGTGCGCTTTCCCCTCGGCTCTCATTCGAGCGCATGGTTGGCTGTTATCGGCGTGTTGGCCCGGCTGATCGACCGCCTGTCAAGCGGCCAGGGTGGCGCGGCCCACACCAGTCTGGCCCAAGGTGCTCTCGTGCCGATGATGATGCATTGGCGTGCGTGCGAGACGCCGTCGCCGTCGATGCGCATCGGCATGCCGAAGAATGCGATGCGGGCGTCGTTGTTCGAGTGCGGTGATGGACGCTGGATTCACATCATGCCGCCGCCACCGGACACCACGCCGCTGATGCAGGCGGTGTTTGCGGAGATGGGGCCAGCCGCGGTCGCGGCCGAGAACGCGGCCCACGCCGGTCTCGGCATCGACACTTGGAGCAACTGGGGAGCGATCGTCGCTGCCTTTCGCCGTCGCCCGGTTGAGGCGTGGCTGGAACACCTGTGGGCCAACGACATTCCGGCGCAGGAGGCGGTCGGCCTCGGCGAGGTGTTCAGCGACGAGCAGGCCAAGGTCAACCGCTATGTCGTCGAGATCGACGATCCGCAGGTTGGGCCGATCTCAGCGGCCGGACTGCCGTTGACGCTCGATCCGCCAATGCGGGTGCGCTGGGCGGTCGACGCGATGGCGGCCGACGACGCGATGCAGTGGAGCCGGCCTGCGTGGCCGCGAGCCGTGCCGACGGGTAGCGCAGGCGATCTCCCGCTCGCCGGGTTGCGGGTGCTCGACCTCGGCAATTTCCTAGCCGGCCCGCTCGGTCCGATGCTGATGGCCGATCTCGGGGCAACGGTGATCAAGCTCGAGCCAGCCAGCGGCGATCCGATGCGACATGTGGAATGGGCCTTCGCCGGTTGCCAGCGAGGCAAACGTGCCGTTGCGCTCGACCTCAAGTCGCCCGCCAGCCGCCCAGCGCTCGATGCCCTGGTCGGCTGGGCCGATGTCGTCCACCACAACCTGCGCTTATCGGCGGCGCGCCGCCTTGGATTGGACGCAGCGGCTGTGGCCGCACACAACCCGAACGCGGTGTTCTGTCACGTCAGCTCCTACGGTCCCGAGGGTCCCCGGGCGGGTTGGCCAGGGTATGACCAGATGTTCCAAGCCAGCTGCGGATGGGAGGTGATGGGGGCCGGCGAGGGCAACCCGCCGATGTGGCACCGCTTTGGCTTCATGGATCACCTGTGCGCGATGTCGTCGGTGGCCGCCACCCTGATCGCAGTGCTCAGCCAACGTCGCGGCGAACCCGTTGTTTCGGTGGCCGCCTCGTTGCTCGGTGCCGGTGTGCTGACCAACGCCGAGAGCTATCGGTGCCGGGACGGCACGCTGGCCCCGGTGGCGATGCTCGACGCCGCACAGACGATGACAGCGATTGGTCGACGGATCGTGCAGGCCAGCGATGGCTGGGTAGCGATCAGCAGCGATGATTCGGCCGCGGTGCTCGACAATCTTGGGGCCACGAGCGACGATGTCGACGCCAAGGCGGCGGCGATGACAGTCGATTCTTTGACAGCGATGTTCGACAGTGCCGGGCTGGCGTGCAGCAAGGTATTCCAAGGTCAAGACGTCGGTTTCTTCGCCGACGAGGATCACATCGCCGCCGGTCTCGTCGCTTCCTACGATCACGCCGAGTACGGGGAGCTCCACCAACCGGGCGCGTTTTGGTATTTCGGTGACCGCCAGCTCAGCCTCGATCGAGCCCATCCCGTGCTCGGCCAGCACACTGCCGAGGTCCTTGCCGAGATCGGCATCGACGCCCAGCAGATCGACGAGTTGCTGGCCGCCGGGGTGGCCGTGCAAGGCAGCACGGCCAGTTAATTAAGCCTCAGGGCTGATGGCAATCACAGGCGTTCGATGATCGTGCCGGTGCCGAGGCCACCACCGCAACACATCGAGATCAGTGCATAGCGGCCACCGGTGCGCTCGAGCTCATAGAGGGCGCGGGTCAACAAGATGACCCCGGAGCCGCCGAGTGGGTGACCAACGGCGATCGCCCCGCCGTTGGGATTGACCTTGCTCATGTCGGCACCGGTTTCCTTCTCCCAGGCCAGCACCACAGAGGCGAAGGCCTCGTTGATCTCGAACACGTCGATGTCATCCATCGTCAAGCCGCTGCGTTGTAACAGCATGCGGGTTGCCGGGATCGGGCCTTCGAGCATCAGTTCGGGATCGCAGCCGACCAACACGGAGTCGACGATCCGGGCGCGTGGTTTGAGACCGAGTGCATCGGCCCCTTGGGGCGAGGCGAGCAGCAAAGACGCGGCACCATCGCAAATTTGCGACGATGTGCCAGCGGTGTGAATGCCTCCCGGGGCATTTGTGCGCAATTCAGCAAGTGCTGCGAGCGTCGTTGCCCGCAGGCATTCGTCGCGTTCGAACCGGCGTGTCGTGCCATCGGCGTTGCCGTGTTCATCGAACTGCGGGACCTCAAGCGGCACAATCTGGCCGGCGAAGCGATCTTGCTCCCAGGCCAGCGCGCCACGTTGTTGTGAGCTGACCCCGAGCGCATCGGCGGCCTCGCGGGTGATTCCGTACTTGACGGCAATGCGCTCGCTGCCCTCGAACTGGGTGGTCGCTTCGTAGACATCGACGTACGTGCCCTCGCGCGGCATGCCGAAGGCACCACCGGCCCCCATGGCGCCGAAGGGAACCGACGACATCGTCTCCACACCACAGGAGATGGCGACGTCGGCAAGACCGCTGCCAACCAGTGCGTGGGCGACGAGGTTGGCCTCCTGTGATGAGCCGCATTGCGTGTTCACCGTGGCCGCTGGAACCTCTTGTGGGAGCCGTTGAGAGAGCCAGGCGTTGCGCGTCACGTTGGCGCTTTGTGCCCCGACCTGCTGCACGCAACCTCCAACCACATGGTCGACCTTCATCGGGTCGATGCTGCTGCGCTCGACGATTGCCTTCAGCGTGGCGCCGAGCAGGTCGTTTGCTTGCACCCTGGCCAGGGCACCATTGCGGCGACCGATCGCCGAACGTGCCGCGTCGAGAATCAGAACCTCACCCATTACCTACTCCTTGCTGTGGCGTGCTGCGGCCGTGCTGCGCCGCGGCCGAACACTGTTGACAGTATCGTCAACTTCGAAGCTGCGGTGAATCGTGCGCGCGGGCTCGGCGAAGTCGGGACACCCTGCTTGACGCCCCTGCGCTATTGGCGGGGGAACTTGAACAGTTTGCGGGCGTTATCCTCGGCGATCTTGCGAGCCACATCGTCGGGCACGTGGGCCAATGACTCTGCCAGCATCTTGCGAGTGTGGGGCCAGTTGGAGTCGGAGTGCGGGTAGTCGCTCTCGAACATGATGTTGTCCTCACCGATCAGGTCAATGTTGCGCAGGCCGGCATCGTCGGCGATGAAACATCCGAAGAGATGATCGCGGAAGATCTCCGATGGCCGACGAGCGTCATCCATCCCGGTGTAATAGCGGTGCCGCTCCCAGGTGTAATCGGCCCGTTCGAGGATGTACGGCATCCACCCGATGCCGCCTTCGGAGAGCGCGAACTTCAGCTTCGCGAATCGCTCGAAGAGGCGCGTATTGAGCAGGTCGATCGTGGCCATCTGGCTATTGAGGCCGAATAGGGCAATCGCCGTGGTGAACGGTGCCTCCGGGGCGACGACCGGAGCGCCTCCGGAGCCGAAGTGCAGCGAGAGCGGTACCTCGGCTTCGTTGCACACCGCCAGGAACGGATCCCAGTGGTTGGTGTGGAACGACGGCAACCCGAGGGCGTGGGGTGATTCGGTGAAGGAAATGGTCTTCGCGCCGCGGCCAATGATCCTTTCCGCTTCGGCAACGGTGGCGTCGATATCCCAGAACGGCACCAGTGCAACGGGGATCTGTCGACCCGGCATACCGGCACACCACTCATCGATGATCCAGTCATTCCAGGCGCTGACGCAAGCGCTGGCCAGCTCTTTGTCGGGTGCCTTGAAAAAGGTGGAGCCGGCGAAACCTGGGAAGCTGGGGAAGCACAGTTGGGCGTGGATGCCGTCGAGGTCCATGTCGGCCAGACGGTCAGCGACGGTAAAGCAACCGGCCCGCATCGTGTCGTACGAGGTGGGGTCGAGGCCGTACTCGCGTCGATCCTTTCCGGCCACGGCGTTGAGGCCGATGCTGGGGTGGGGTACACCGTCGTACATCCAGATGTCGTGACCCTGCTCGGTGTGCACGATCTGGGGGCCACGGTCGACGAACTTGGACGGCAGTCGATCGCTGAACACCGTCGGGTGTTCGATCACGTGGTCGTCGACGGACACGATTTGGACATCGTCCAACAAGGGCATGGCAGCCTCCTCGGGTGGGTTCTCTCGAGCTGACAGTAGCGTCAAATCGCTCGCCGAGCGAGGCGGAGCGGTGCGCTATCGCAGTGCTGGCCAGGTGCGCTCGTGCAGCGCTCCCGAGGCTGTTGCGGCAAGCTCGTCGTCACGGTGGACCCGGTTCCACACTTCCCCCAGATAGCTCTCGCGGCTGATCGTCCCATTGCTCACTGCTTCGTCGAGCGCAGCGCGGGCCTCAGCGAGCACCTCGTGACGATGGCCGACGAGCAGCTCGATCTCGTCGAGTTCGTCGGCAACGAAGCGGCGGCCGAAGGAATCGGCCTGCTGCAATAGCTTGATCACCCGGGCGACGCCGCGTGTCCATTGTGCGGCCAACGGATCATCGATGAGCGGCGCGACCGTGCGCAGCGAGGCGAGGACGTCATCGTACGAACCGTGCCACGGCTGCTGCTCGTGTGCCAGCGCCGGTGCCGACCATGTCAGCCCCAGCCCCATGGCGCGGTTGAGCGCTTCCAGCCACAACCGGCGATGCAACTGCTGATAGATCAAAGCGTTGCCGATATCTCGGGTTGCCGCGCCGCCTGTCACCGCCGTGTGCGGCCCGTTCAGCGAGATCATCGTCGCCTCGGCGAACAGGCGGTAATACCACACCCGTGACTCATCGATGTCGTGCCCCGACAACGCCTCGTACTCGCGCAGGCGATCGGGAAGGTGGGTAAAGGTGTCTTGGACGGTGCGCAAGCAGAGCCAGGCGATGTCGTCCATCGGGTCGCCGAAGTGGGCCAGCTCCCAGTCGAGCACGGCGGTCACCGTGCCGTGCTCGTACAAGAAGTTGCCCGGTCCGGTATCGCCCTGCACCAACACCACCGGGCCGTCGTAGTCGGGGACGTTGGCCTGCAACCAATCGAGGGTGATAGCCAACAGCGGATCGATGGTGCCGTCCTTGCCAGCCACTCGCTGGCGAATCTCCGCCAATCGTTGCAGCGCATGCTCGCCGGCCGATCGAACCGGTCCAAGCACGGAGAGATTCAGCTGACGTGGGTCGAGGCGATGCTGGGCCGCCAGGCTGGCGATGAACGCCTGCGCCACCTGGACCTGTTCCGCCGGGTCGGCAATGCGGTAGAACCAGGTGTCGCCGGCGACGCGTTCCATCAGCACCGCTTCCCGATCAGGGTGCACGGCATGAATCTGCGGGACCGGCACGGCCGTGGCCTGCAGGGCGCGGACGATCTCGGCCTCGACGGCCAGCCTGTGAAAGGCGGACGTTTCGGGCGCGACGACGGGGGAGTAGCGCAGGAACAGGTGGTCGATGGTGCCGTCGGGTCGTGCGAAGTCGACGAACCAGCCCTCACGGGTGCCGCCTCCTGGTATTCGCTTCGCCACCCCGAGGGGCGCGCCGACAGCACGCTCCATCCACTCGACGATCTCGGTCGCAAGCTGGATACCCGCTGCGGCCATGATTGGGTCCCCTATGTCCCGACCTCCCCTGTGGCGGTCGATTCAAATAGGTTAGTATTTTTTGGCGCGCTGCGTAACGAAGGAGAAACCATGGACTTTCCGTTCGAAGAGGCGATTCGGTTCGCGGCGGCAGACGACGCTGTGCACGCCTGCGGCCCACATCCAGATTGGACCGAGACGGTGTGGTTCTCCTTCAACGTTCCCGAGCGAGCGTTGGGGGGCTGGTTCTATGTGCAAATGCGCCCGAACCTTGGCCTCTGCAGCGGTGGGGCCTTCGTCTACGGCCCAGGGTGCTGGGCGCCGTGGGAGCAGCCCTACAACGCTTACCTGCACTATCTGCCCTTGCCGGCGCCGCTTGATCTGCGCGACGTCACCTTTCCGAACGGCGTGTCGGTCAGGGTGGTAGAGCCGGGGATGTCCTACGACCTGGGGTACCGCTTCCGTGATCATCGCGAGTTCGTTGCCGATTTGCGCTTTGACGGCCTGACCCCGCCAGTGCCGCACGTGCACGGCGCGCCGCCATTTCTTGACTCCTCGCACTACGACCAGCACGGCCGGGTCCACGGGTATATCGAACTTCACGGCGAGCGCATCGAGGTCGACTGCTTCGCCGTGCGCGATCGCTCGTGGGGTCGCAGGCCCGAGCGAGTCGGGCGCAGCGTCGGGCGGTTGAGCTACATCTTTGGCACGACAAGCGCCGACGAAGGCTTCCTCGTCTTCACCACGCCAGCGGGCGGCGACCCGCACGCCGAGACTGAGGATCTGTCTTCGGGCTATCTGTTCCGTGGCGGAGCGCTTCGTCGCTTGGCGACGGCGACTCGGGTGAATTCACGCGATTCGGGCACGGGTGGGGTGCAGCGGGTGGAGATCGAGGCGCGCGACAGCGACGGCCGGGAGTTGTCGCTGATCGGTGAGGCGCAATCGCGCATGGGGCTGATGACGGGTGGGTTGTGTATCAACACGCTGATGCGCTTCGAGGTCGGCGGCGGCGGCGGTTCGGTTCGCTCCGGTTGGGGCGAGGATCAAGATGTGTGGTCGGTTGCGCGTTTTGCGGCCAATCACAACTGGCAGCGCTGAACGCCCGTCAGCCGGGTTCTCGGGGGAGACCGAGCGCCCGTTCGGCGACCACGTTTCGTTGGATTTCGTCCGTTCCGCCGCCCAGCGATACCCCGGCTGTGGACAGCGCCGCGTGCTGCACGTCGCCGCCGCTGGCCGCATCGTCGCCGACGATCATGCCGCCAGCGCCGACAATGCGCATGCCCAGATCGCGCGACGACCTGGCGATGCCAGACAAGGCCAGTTTGGCGGTCGAGGCCTCGGGGCCGGGAGGCCTTCCAGCAGCGGCGTTGGCTCTGGAGCGCAGGTTCGTCAGGCGGTAGACCTCGGACTGGACGTGATAGCCGACGAGGTCGTCGCGTAGCACCGGATCGGCGATCGCCCCATTCGACTGGGCTAGGCGGATCAGCGTACGCGCCGAGTTGATCATCGGGCGGGCCTTGGCGGCGGCTGCTTGTTTCGCCCGTTCGATCACTTCGCTGACCGGCAGATCGAGGTTGCCGACAACGGTGCCGGCAAGCGCTTGGAGCATGCCTCGCGCCTGACCGGAGGCGGCCATCTTGCGCTCGTGGCCGAGCACCGTGGTGGCCACCCGCCACCCGCCGTCGATCGTTCCGAGCACGTCGCTGACGGGCACCCGGGCCTCATCGAGGAACACCTCGCAAAACTGCGTGTCGCCGTTCATCGTGCGCAACGGGCGGGCCTCGATGCCAGGTTGGTGCATGTCGATAAGGAAGAAAGTGAGTCCGGCGTGTTTGGCCGCGTGCGGATTGGTGCGTGCCAGCAGCAGGCCTCGGTCGGCCTTGTCGGCGCTGGAGTTCCACACCTTCTGTCCGGTGATCACAAAATCGTCGCCATCGCGCACCGCCCGGGTTTGTAACCCGGCGAGATCCGATCCGAATGCCGGCTCACTGAACAGTTGGCACCACAGCGCCGCACCGGCAGAGACTTCGAGAAGGTGGCTGTGCTGTTCGGGCCGACCGTGTTCGAGAATGGTCGGCCCGGCCATGTGCGGTCCGATCCCCGACGGGGGAGCGATGACGCCGCGACGACCGAGCACCTCGGCGATCAAACGGGCATCGGCACCGCTGGCGTTACAGCCACCGAGTCCCGCTGGCCAGGTCGGGGCAGCGAAACCGCGCTCGGCGAGCCGCGCCCACCATTCACGCAAGGTGATGGTCACATCCCAGTTGGCGTCGAGCCAGGCGTCGACGTCGGCTGGGGTGATCGCTGGTTGATCCATGCCGTTGCTCCTTTAGCGCGCTCGTCGACCCTGCCCAGAAATATAGGTGACTCTTTTCCTTGACGACGACCGAGCGATCAAATCTGCAGCGTGAAACCGCCGCTGACACGCAGCGTCTCGCCGGTGACGAACGCAGCGCGCTCAGAGCACAGATAGAGCGCAGCTTCGACGATGTCGCTCTCGGCGCCCTCGCGGGCGATGATCTGCTGCCCGCTGACGACATCGATGATCTCCTTGGGAAGCTCAGCGCGAATCGTGTCGGTGAGAATCAAGCCAGGGGCGATGGCGTTGACGCGCACACCGAGCGGGCCGAGCTCTCGGGCTGAGGTCATCGTCAGACCCTGGACCGCGAGCTTCGACACTCCGTAGGCGGTCGGGCAGCCGTAGCCGGCCACGGAGGAGATGTTGATAATGCAGGCCCCTGGCCGCCCGGCCATGAGCGGTCCAGCGGCGAGCGAGCAGATGATCACACCCATCACGTTGACGTCGAACAACCGGCGCAGGCGGGCGACCCCCGTGGTGGCCATCGCCACGCTGAACTCGACAGAGTGCAGCCCGGCGTTGTTGATCAGAATATCGACGCCACCGAAACGCTCGCTGATCGCCTCGAACATCGCCTCGACCTGTGTTTCGTCGGCCACATCGCAGCACATGGCAGTGGCCTGCCCGCCGTCAGCCTCGATCTCGGCGGCCGCGAGCTGTGCGGCCCGTTCATCGATGTCGGCGAGCACGACATTGCCGCCACGTTGGGCAAAGGCGTGGCCGAATGCCTTGCCGAACCCACGGCCGCCTCCGGTGATGATGACGACGCGACCGTCGAATTCCAAAGCATCTATCACAAGGCCCCCCATCTCAGAGCTCGAGGCCCTGGTTCTCGGTCGAGCCCCGATTACAGTACGATCTGACGCATTCGTCAACTCGGCGGGTGAAAGACGTTGGTTGCCGCTGTCATGAAATTTATGATCACCCATCCGATCATCGGTCATCCCTACGACCGCAGCCTGGTGTCCGGTTCCGGAGTGCGAACGTTGGCGTTGGCGGCTGAGGCGGCGGGATTCCATGGCTACGGTTTCACCGATCATCCGGCGCCATCGCAGCGCTGGCTTGAAGCGGGCGGTCACGACGCGCTTGACCCCTTCGTGGCGATGGGCTTCGCCGCCGCGCATACCTCGACCTTGCGATTGATCCCCAACGTGGTGGTCTTGCCGTATCGCAATCCGTTCATCGTCGCCAAGGCTGGAGCGACGCTCGATCTGTTGTCGGAGGGTCGATTCACGCTGGCGGTCGGGGCGGGCTACCTCAAGGGCGAGTTCGCCGCGCTCGGTGTCGACCATGCCGAGCGCAATGCCCTGTTCGACGAGGCCCTGGCGGTGTTGAAGGCGATCTGGACCGCAGACGACATCTCCTTCGAAGGCCTACATTTCAGCGCCCGTGGCATCACCGCTCATCCCCGCCCGGTCACCGTTGCGCATCCTCCGATCTGGATCGGCGGCAACAGCGGCCAGGCCCGTCAGCGTGTCGCCGATTACGGCGACGGCTGGTGCCCGTTTCAAGCGACGGCGCAAATCGCCACTACGTCGCGCACGGTTGCCCTCGATACAAACGAGCTGCTGATCGAGGCCATCGATGATCTTCATCGGCGACTCGACGCCGTCGATCGTGATCCGGCGACGATCGACATCATGTTTTCCAATTCCGCTGGCGGTAGTCCGTGGGACGACTCCTTCGATGCCAATGCCCACCTGCAAGGCATCGAGGCCTTGGCCCAGTCCGGGGTGAGCTGGTTACAGGTCTCCGTGCCGGGCGATAGCCGTGAGCACGCCCTCGAGGCAATCCAGCGCTACGGCGAAAAGATCATCGCCCGGCTGTAGCCCACAGTCCGGCGGGAGCGACGGCCAGCCCGACGTCGCGCAGGGTAAGAATGCCTGAACGGGCGGCGTGGATGTTGTGGATCGCGTTGACGACCGGCATCGCCGTCATCGTGTCCCATTCATGGTTGCCCCAGTGCTCGGGTGGGATGAAGCGGATGCGGGCGGCGATCGACGGCTCGCCGTCGATGGTCAAGATGTACTGGTCATCGGGGAATTCCCAGCCTTCGTTGAGTTCCTTGGTGAGGTACCAGGCGACGCGCGTCTGCACCACGGCGCGACCATCGACCAGGCCTCGCCAGCCGCCGCGCAGTGCGGCGTGGGTGCCTTGCTCCATGCAGATCCAGCCAAGGTCAACTCGCTTCGACGCGGTCGCATATTCGATGAAGAACTCGGTGTCGTCGAGCTCGTATTCCAGGGCCTGTGCCATGCGCTGGACGGCGTCGTAGAACGACATCATCCAGCTCTTGGCCAGATCGATGACGTCTGGCGGCGCCTCCGACAGCGAGATGCCCATCGCCAGCCAGGTCTCTTTCGACTCGTAGACGGAGACGTCGGCCGATTCGTCGATGGTCACGCAGCGCACGTCACGGCACACCGCGGTCATCGCTGTCATGATCGAGTTGATCCAGCCGGGGTTGACACCGGATATGTACAGCGAGCTGTCGCCGCGCTGGCAGGCAGCGTCGAGTTGTTCACGAATCTCGCCCTGCACACCCCCGACGTTGAGGAACAGGTTCGTGCTGATCACGTCGTGGCCCGTTTCCAACAGTCGCACGACGTGCGCCGGGTCGGCCATGAACGGGGTGTAAATGACGATGTCGGCACCGAGGGCGATCAGCACCTCGACGTCGTTCGTGGCGACGATGCCGCATTCGTCCCGACCGCACAGCGTGCCCGCGTCGACACCCGCTTTGTCGTCGGAGTAAGCGAAGACGCCGGCCAGTTCGAGACGCGGATCATCGAGAATGGCGCGCAAGGCGAGCTTGCCGACCTTCCCGGTGGTCCATTGAATAACACGCAACTTCTCCATCGAATACCCCCAAGCATGCTGGCCTCGCTGGACCCCACTGCCGCGCCACTTTAGTCCTGCGCCGACCCGGGGATTCGACGGAGTCAGCCGAGCGCGTCGAGCCATTCCGTCCAGTAGAACCGCCAGCGATCGGCGGCTTCGGAGGAGGCCAGTTTCTCGTGGGAGACCGTGATTCGTATCTTGCCGTTGGTGGCTGCATCGAAGCTGAACAGCGCGGCACCCTCGTCGAAGGCGAAACGCAGGGCCTTGGATGTCGGCTTGGATCGCAGGATGGTCTCGTAACCGACAATCAGCTCGCGGCGCGCTTCGTCGTCGAGGAGCATCTCCCGCAGCACGGCCAGATCGATGTCGAGCGTTTTGGACCGCGATGCGCTGAAGGTTCCATCGGTCATCTGGTGCAGCACGCGCCGTCCGGTAATCCGCTCCCAGCCGATGGTGATCCCTTGCGCCCACCAGCCGGTCACCTCGTAGGTCTCGGTGAGATGGCGGGCGATCGCGGTGTGGCCGTCGTGGTGGCCGTCCCAGGCATCGATGATGTCGCACCAGTCATCCCAGCCGCGGCCGGTGGCTTCGCGGGTCTTATCGTCGGGCATCTCCGGCTCGGAAATCCAAATCCGCCGATGTGCGCTGGATTGGTTGAGCAGTACCCGTCGGGCGGCGGTGTAGCGCTCGCCGGTCTTGGCCATTCGTTGGCGGATGCGGCGCTTGAGAGCTTCCTGGGTGGTCATTTCGAATCCTTTCGTGCCCAGCCGCGCGACGATCGACCCACGCTCAGTTCGTCTGCGTTCGGGCAGGGTTGGGTTCGAATTGCCGCCGGGCACTCAGGGTCCCCTTTGCCTTCACTAGCCGGGTGCGTGGGCCCAGGTTGAAGGTTCGGCGAGGCGACTCGCCGAGCACAGAGTACACGCAACGCAGCCGTCGGCGATTCAGCGTCGGCGGGCAGCGCGCACAACGACGTCGTGCAGTTCGACGCTCTTGCCCGCCCGCGGCACCATGCGAGTCTCGGCGAACGCAGAGACCACGTCCCACGATGCGGTGTCGAAGCGGGCAACCATCGCGGCAAGGGTGACGGTGGCCCGCTCCGGCGGCTGAAAGCCGTGCTCGTCATCGCCGTGACCGTGCTGGTGCTCGGGGCCGTGGCCGTGGCCGTGGTGGTCGTGGTGGTCGTGGTGGTCGTGGTGATCGTGATGGCCGTGATCGTGATAGGCGTGATCGTGACCGGACGGGTTGTGTAGATGTCCGACAATCAGCACTGTGCCACCCGGCGCCACCCAGGCGGCAATGCGATCGTAGAACTCCAGCTGGGGCATCGTCGGGTGGGCGTAGAACGTGGTGACGAGGTCGAACTTGGTGCCGGGCTCCCAGACGCTCAGGTCTTGCTCGATCCATTGCACAGGCGTGGAACCAGGCTGGTTGGCCTCCTGACCGACGGCCCTGGCGAGCACCTCGGCGGAGATGTCGGCGGCGGTGACCCGCCAGCCGCGAGCGGCAAGCCACAAGGCTTCGGCCCCCTCGCCGCAGCCCGCATCGAGCGCGGTGCCGGGCGCCAGCCCACCGATCTCCCGCTCAACATAGGGGTTGGCGGTAATCGGGTGACCGACGACGGTCACGCTTGTCTCGCGCCAGTGCGACTCCCAATAATCTTTGTCGAATTCCTCTGCCATCTCGCCTCCGAGCTTGTTGTCGCTGAACCGTTGTCGCACTGATCTGGCTGACCCGGCGCGATACCCGGTCATCAATAACACATGTTTGGAACTGCTGCGTACGCGGCATCGTGTCAGACCCGTACGATCCCGTTCCCGGCGCCGCATCGGCCGCCGATGCGATCGATCGTCACCTTCATCGATGGCCTGCCTATGACCGGCTGAAGGATGCGACGCGGTTCGTCAGCAACGCGACGAGACTGATCGGTGCATCGATCTCATCGGCAGAGCGAGCGACGGCGAATCTCGCTCGCGTGCACGTCTCAGCGACGAGATGTCGCGCCTGAGATTCGTCAACGCCCCAGCTGACGGCTTCGGCAACAAGATGCTGCGATGTGATCTGGCGGATGTCGCCAATGCCATCGACCCTCATCCCCGGCGCCGTGCTCAGCTGCGGGTAAGCGAGAGTCGAGAACACGTCGTACAGCGGGGAGAGTCGCACGCTTGCGTCGTCATTGAGCACGAACGACACGTTCAGTGCGTGGGCGTTTGCGTTTCCGAGAATGATGTTGATCGTCGTCTGGCGCAGCAGTTCCTCGATGCCTTCGGGTGCCGACCAGCGTCGCAGCAGCGCGGCATGCTGCGCAGGCTCGGCCCTCCGCCGTCTTCGTACTTGCGGGCGGTCGCTGCCACTGGCACAGCCAGCGCCTGGCACGCCGTCTCCTGATGGACCCGAGCAACCTGACCGGTAGCGGTGATCCGTCGGTCGAAACGCTCGACGACCAACACATCGCGTCCACCGAAGTGTTCGGTCCTCGCCAGCGCGGCGCGTACTCCGGCGAGCGAAGCAATTCGCAGGCAGAGGGCTTCGTTGGCAACCGAGCCAACCAGTCCCGGAATGGACGGCTTCAAGAGATGGGTCGAGGCAACATCTGCTGTCGGCCGCGCCCAGGTCCCGTCCGAACGTCTCGTCAGTAGCAGCTTGTCTTGAACGCCGGCGAGCGAGGCGCGCACGGTGTTGTCGACGCCGAGTGGGTGTACGCGCAGGTTGGCGATCAACCCATCGATCGTGCCTTGGTGCAGCGTTGGAAGCTCGTCGGCGGCTCTCGACGGGAGCGGCAGCTCACCCGCCGGAAGTATTGCAAGTGCACCAGCGCAATCCCGTCCAAGCGCCTGCAGCAGCCCGAAGGTGTCGGGCTCGGGTATACCAAGGTCGTAGGCGATGATTCGCCGTGCCTCGCCTTCGGGCAGCAGACCGTCGAAGAATGGTCGTGCGCCGCGATCGGGGTAGCTGCGAACGCTGGTCGGCATGCTCATCGACAGAATCGGCAGGCCCAACCCGACGGCCTCGGTGACGGCTCGCTCGAACTCGAAGCGCACGCCCTGACGGGTCCGGGTGAGCCGACCGAGCTGCGTCGAGCCCTTCCCCATACTCCGAGATGTTTCACCTGTCGTCGCTGATCGTGACCGTGAGGCCGAGTTCCTGAAACAAGGTGACGAGGCGCTCGACTGCAGTCGGAACCTCGCCGCGTTCCAGGTTCGGCTTGCATGCCGGGTGGGCAGGTTCGATGTCGACGGGATCTTCGGTGAGTACACCGACGACGCCGTGCGCGGGTTCCAACTCGTCACCGGGCTCGTGGTCGACGGTGTGGTCGGACCGATGACACATCGCGCTCTTGACGACCGGCGCTGGGTAAGCGTCATTGAGTCGGCGTACGTCAGAATGCCGCAGCGGCGGACGGCGATCGCCGAGTCGATCTCGCCCGACGAACGAACGACGACGACGATGTTGCGTGTCGACGTTCGTTGGTACGGGATGTTGGAAGTGGAGCGATATCCAACTGCCCGACTGAACAGCCAGCTCGATGCGATGACCGAGTCGTGGATCGCCGATCTGCGCGCACAAGCCGAACCGGTCGATCCTGGCGGAACCGCCAACCATCTGACCGGCGAACTTGTGGCCATGCTGGTTGCCCCAACGTTGGCGAGCGCAGCAGGAGTGCTGAGTGAGAACCTTGCCGGCACCGCTCACCCGCACCCCCGCATTGCGACGGTGACGATGGATCTCGCCGACGATCGACTGCTGACGACCGATGAGCTGTTTATGCACGCAGATTGGCCGGAAACGCTTCGACAGCACGTGTTGCCTCACGGCTTCGATGACGTCCCTGATCCGACGCCCGCGAACTTCCAGCACACCGTGCTCAGCGCGACTGGGGTGTCCATCTACTTCTACCCGGAACAGCTTGGGCTACCACTTGCCGCTGGCGTGCAGGTCGTCTCTGTGCCGTGGCACCGGCTGATGTCTGCGCCCCGGCCGTCGATCGCCGCGCGGGCTTGCTTCGACTTCGGCGTCAGCGGTCCTGGGCCGCACGTTCTGTTTGTCCATCCGGACGATTCAGACCGTTAGTTTGGTGGCCGTGGAAGACGTCTTCGGGGTGCACATCATCGACGGCACGATCAACGCCAATCAGGTGGTGGTGGCGACGTGAGCACGCGGGCGCGTCAGCTCGGTCTGCGCTTCGATGGGACCCCGGGTCCGCTCAACGCAATCACCGACGTCGAAGGCGTCGAGGTCGGTCACGTCACGTTGATCGACGGCGACGGCCCGCTGCGGGTCGGCACCGGTCCGGTGCGTACGGGGGTCAGCGCGGTGTTGCCCCGTGGCCGCTGCGGTCTCGGCGAGGCGGTGCCAGCCGGGTGGTCGACGCTCAACGGCAACGGCGAGATGACCGGGACGCATTGGATCAGCGAAACCGGTGGGCTCAGCGGGCCGGTGATGATCACCAACACCCATGCGGTCGGCCCGGTGCATCGCGGCGTGATCGACTGGACCGCTCGAAACCGGCCCGATCTCGCCGCCCAGTGGTTGTTGCCGGTCGTTGCCGAGACATGGGACGGCTACCTCAACGACATCAACGGGGATCATCTCAGCTCCGCTCACGCGGTGGCGGCGATCGACGCGGCGCGCGGCGGAGTGGTCGCTGAAGGTTCCGTCGGTGGCGGCACCGGCATGAACTGCTACGGCTTCAAAGGCGGCGTCGGCACCGCGTCGCGTCTCGTCGAGATCGGCAACGGCCGCTTCACCGTCGGCGCCTACGTACAGGCCAACTTCGGAGACCGCAGCGAACTCCGCCTCGGCGGCCATTACCTCGGCGATCTCGACGTCGCATGCCCGATCGGCGATCACGACTGGTTCGAGCGCGATCTCGACCGTGGCACACCGCCCGGCGGCGCCGGTTCGGTAATCGTGCTGATCGCCACCGACGCGCCGCTGCTACCCGGGCAATGCGCCGCGCTGGCGCGTCGGGTGCCACTCGGATTGGCGCGCACCGGCACGACAGGGAGTCACTTTTCCGGCGACTTGTTCCTCGCCTGGTCCAACGCCAACGCGGGTGGACTAAACAGCCGATTTCCGCTTGGCCCGATCGACATCGGGGCTGTACCGAGCATCCAGTTTTTGCCCTGGGGCAGGATCGACCCGCTCTACGCTGCGGTCGTCCACGCCGTGGAGGAAGCGGTCGCCAACGCGCTCGTCAACAACACGACGGTCATCGGACGCGACGGCAACTGGTCCCCGGCCCTACCTCACGACCTCGTCCGGGCGGTCATCGCCACCTGAATCGAGCATCGGGCGGCTGGTGAGGGAGATGGCCGGTATTCAGCGGCACCAAGCTAAGCCTGAGTTGGCGAACCTGCGGACGTCGTCTCGGTGTGGGCGAACTCGCCGGTCGCCAGGTAGGTCTGTTCGATCTCATCGATGCGGCCGCGCAATTCAGCCGTCGGGCCTTCGAGGGCGATTCGCCCGCCGCTGAGGACGTAGGCATAGTCGGCGACGTCGAGGGCGTTGCGCACTTGCTGTTCGACGAGCAGAACGGCGGTGCCGCGGTTTGCGGCTGCACGCACGGCATCGAGTAGGCGCTCGACGACGAGGGGCGCCAAACCCAGCGACAACTCGTCCGCCAGTAGCACGACGGGTTCGGCGGCGAGCGCCCTGGCGAGCGTGAGGATCTGTTGCTCGCCACCCGAGAGAAGGCCCGCCTTGCGGTGCAAGAGCCTCTCCAGCCCGGGGAACAAGTCGAGGCAGCGTTGCCGATCCTGACGACCGAGGCGCAGATTCTCGGCAGCCGTCAGCGACATGAAGACCGATCGTTCCTCGGTGATCAAGCGCATCCCTTGTTTGGCTCGCTTGTGTAACGGCGCGGTGGTGACCGCCCCGTTGAACCACACTTCACCTGCGGTCGGGGTGAGCTCGCCGGCCAGCGCCCGCACGGTGGTCGTTTTGCCAGCGCCGTTGACGCCGAGCAGCGCGACGACCTCGCCACGGTGCACACGCAAGTTCAAATCGCGGCACCACCGGCATCGGGCCGTAGCCGACGGCGAGGCCGCGAGCCTCGAGCGCCGTCGGTCGATCCGGATCGTCAGCCCTCGTTTGACTCACGTACTGGTTCCTCCTCGGAGCATCCCTCTGGCGTCATCTTGTCGCGTCCGGAAACCATTTTCAATGCTGTTGACAATATTTGTCGGATGCTGATAGACCTCGTTCTGACAGAAGTGTCAAGAGACCTTTGGGGGGTTGCTGTGGACAAGAAGTTCCGGACGACTATGTGCGCATTTGTGCTCGTTGGAGGTGTCCTTGCCGCTTCGTGCAGCAGCGACGACCCGGGCACGGCAGCCGAACCTGTCGCAGCCACCGCCGCGCCAGAGGTAACGCCAGCACCGGATCCGACGCAAGCACCACCGGTAGAGACGACGGCGAGCGCCGAGCCGAACTCGACGGAGGCAACCGACCCGGCCGTGCCCGTCACCGAAGTTGAGCCAGCCGCTGATGAGCGCGCCTGGAAGGTGATGGTCATCGGTGACGAAACCAGCACGATCAGCTTTAAGGTTCCCGAGGCCGTGCCCGCAGTGCAGGGCGCGTTGTCGTCGCTGCCCAATGTCGAGGTGCTCCATTGCGACAGCAAAGGCGACACCAACACCGCCCTCGACTGCCAGGAAGAGGCCGTCGACGCCGGTGTCGCCGCAGTCATCGTGTCCTTCGGTGGCGTCGGCAACGACCAGACGGTGCTGACCGAGGCGGGCATTCCTGTCATCGGTGGCGCTGACGCTGACGCACCGACGGCGTTCTCGCTGAGCAGTGGACTCGGCAGCTATGCCGGGCTCGGGGTGGCGGCTGGCGCCGCCAAGTGCACCAAGATCGCCACGCTCTATCTCGATGGTGCCGACTTCCTGGCCAACATGGTGAAGTCCGGTGCTGAGCTGGTGGGCGCCACGGAGGTCGCCCGGTCGGCGATTCCTCAGAACACGCCAGACATTGCGCCTGCCGTTGCGGCCTTGACGGGATCGGACGCCGATTGCATCTTCTTGAGCATCACACCGACCCAGGCCGTGCAAGCGGTGACCGCACTCAGCCAAAGTGGCACTGAGGCACAGTTGATCGGCGTCGGCGCGGTCTTCCCGAAAGAGGTAATCGAGCAGCTCGGCGACCTCGCTGAGGGCCTGTACACCTCGGAGATCGCTCTCAACCCGGAGGACCCCGATCCGGTGATCGACATCATCGCCGCCGACATGGCCAAGTTCGACGACAGCGCAAAGGTGACCACCGTCGGCATCTTGAGCTGGTCGTCGGCAAAATTGCTGATCGACGCATTGCCTTTCATCGATGGAGACGTCACGCCAGCATCGCTGACGGCCGCGATCGAGGGGCTCAAGGACGCGCCCGCAGGCGGAGCGATCCATCCGTTCAACCCGGTCGGAACGACCAACCCGATGTTCAGCCGGTTCATGAATCCATGGGGCCTGCTGTATCGGGTGGAGAATGGGATTCCGGTCCGTCAAACGGAGGAGTTCTTCTCCCTCACCCCCGGCCTCGAAGCGGCATCGTTCTGACCGCAGGCGACGCCACGGGCATTCGAGTGAGAAGCGGACATCGATGAAGGAGATCATTCAATTCGCTGCACTCGGCATCGGGCTCGGCGGTCTCTACACCATGGCCGCGCTCGGTCTTGTGCTCATCTTCCGCTGCTCCGGGGTGGTCAACTTCGCGGAGGGGTCAATCGGTATGGTCGGTGCCTACGTGTACTACGAGGTGCACGTGGAGCACGGGGGCAACGTCGTGCTGGCCATGCTGTTGGCGTTTGCGTCGTCGGCGCTCGTCGGCGTCACCTTTCACCTGCTGATCATGCGGCGCATGCAGGATGCGTCGGCATTGTCGAAGATTGTCGCCACGTTGGCGCTGCTGGTGGTCATGCAAGGACTGGCAACCCTGCGTTATGGCATCTTCCCGAAACTGGTGCCGTCACTGCTGCCGAATGGGGCGATGAAGATCTTCGGGGTGTCCGTCGGCGAAGATCGAGTGTTCATCTTTGCCATTGCGGTCGCGCTGACCGCTGGGCTGTGGGTGATCTATAAATACACGGCCTTCGGCGTCGCGACGTCGGCGGTGGCCGAAAACCCGCGGGCTGCTGCGGCGTTGGCGATCTCGCCCAACAAGATCGCCGCGATCAACTGGGGGATCGGTTCGGCGCTCGGTGCGCTGGCCGCAGTCCTGCTGGTGCCGATCACCAGTCTGGAGCCGACGAGCGTGTCGTTTCTTGTCATCCCCGTCTTGGCCGCCGCCGTCATCGGGCGCTTTTCCTCATTCCCGATCACAGCCGCAGCCGGCTTGTCGATCGGGGTCGCACAAGCACTCGTCACTCGATACTGGCACCAGCCCGGCGCAGCGACGGCGGTGCCGTTCGTGCTCGTCGCGCTCGTGCTGATCGTGCGTGGCACGTCCGTGGCGACAAAGGACGAACGGTTCGGCCGCATGCCAGCAGTCGGCAGCGGCAAGGTGTCGCGAGGCCCAGTCGCGTTCGGCTTGATCGCCTCACTGGTGGCCATCTGGTTACTCCTGCCGGAAGATTGGATGGTGGCCTTTCAGGTCCAAATTGTCGTCGCCGTGCTGTTGATGTCGCTGGTCGTGGTCACGGGCTACGGAGGGCAGGTTTCGTTGGCGCAAGGGGCGTTCGCCGGCATCGGCGCCCTGGTCACGGCGTGGCTGGTGTCGTCGCACGGATGGCCGCTGGCCCTCGCCGCCCTGGCCGGGATCGCCGCTACCGTGCCCTTTGGCGTCACCCTCGGCATGGCGGGGATCAGGACCCGGGGCGTCAATCTGGCTATTCTCACCTTGGGATTTGGGATCGCCATCGAGCCGGTCATCTTCGCCAACCCGGACTACACCGGCGGCTCTACTGGCTTCAGAGCGAGCGACCTGACCTTTCTCGGCGTCTCGATCGACCCTGGCGATCAGCCCGAACGATACGCCACGTTTGCACTCGTCATCCTTGCGCTCATCGGGTTGATGATCGCCAATCTGCGACGCGGTCGTGCCGGTCGGCGGCTGATCGCGGTGCGTACGAACGAGCGAGCTGCCGCGGCCCTCGGCGTCTCGGTCGTCGGCGCAAAGCTCTACGCCTTCGTGCTCGGGGGGATGATCGCTGCGGTCGGCGGTATTCTCGGCACGTTCAGCCAACCCATCCTCAGCGTGAGGGGGTTCGGTGGGCTGAGCTCGCTGTTTACGATGCAGAATGGGGTGATCGGAGGGGTCGGTGTCCTCGGCGGGCCGCTGGTCGGCGGCGGCTTCTTTCCGGGCACCATCGGCCAGGAGATGATCGGTTCGGTGTTCGAAGGCAACGCCGCCGTCGTGCTCACGATCATCGCCGGGTTCGGTCTGCTGATCGTGCTGACCGCTTCCCCTGATGGCTTGGCTGAACTTCAGCGCCGGCAGGTGATGGCCGTGCGCTCACGGTTGCGCCAGCGGCGGTCGGGCCAACGATCGGTCTCGGGGACGGCGCAACCTGACGCCGCGACCGTTGGCTTGCCCGTAGCGGTCGCTGGGGTGCGAGTGCCGCCGAAGTCGCTGGTGGTCACCGACCTGCACGTGCGGTTCGGCGGAACGGTGGCTCTCGATGCGCTCTCGCTCGAGGTGCATCCCGGTGAAGTCGTCGGCTTGATCGGGCCCAACGGCGCCGGGAAGTCGACAGCCCTTGAGGCGATCACCGGTTTCGTTACCTACCAGCGAGGCTCGGTCGAGTTGGATGGCGTCAACATCGATGGCCTGTCTCGCGAGCGACGAGCCCGTGCCGGGTTGTCGCGTTCGTTCCAGTCGCTCGAGCTCTTCGAAGATCTGACCGTACTCGAGAACCTGCAGACCGCATGCGACGAGCGCGACATGGGCGCCTACCTCACCGATCTGGTCAAGCCAGGTCGAGGCCATCTCACGGACGCGGCGCGGGTTGCGATCGAGGACTTCTCGCTGGCGGGCTCGCTCGACACGAAGGTCTGCGACCTCAGCTATGCGCAACGTCGAACGCTCGCCGTCGCCCGCGCTGTCGCAGGTGGCCAGTCGGTGCTCTTGCTCGACGAGCCGGCAGCTGGATTGGACGACGCGCAGACCAGGCGTCTCGGTGAAACCATCCGCCGCCTGGCAGCGGATCGCGGCATCGCTGTTGTACTCATCGAGCACAACGTCGACATGGTTCTGCGAACTTGCGATCGCGTCTACGCCCTTGAGTACGGGCGCCTCATCGCGCACGGCACCCCCGCCGAGATTCGGGCGGACAGCCACGTCATCGAGGCCTACCTCGGCACCTCGCGGTTCCGCGACGAGGCCAACACCTTGACACCGATCTGAAACCACATCTGAAACCGCAAATTGCGTCACACGGAGGAACACAGCTATGAACGACCAGACCATCGAAGTCGACTCCTACGTCGTTACCGACACCTACTTCGGGGCGCCGTACATCGATCGCGACGAACTGCGCGAGATGCCGCGGCCGCACCGCAACGTCCACGGAGGGTTCGTGGGGACCGATACCCGCTTCACGTTCTACTTTCCGCCGGCGGAGCTGTACTCGGGTCGCATGTTCCACCCGCTCGAGGGCGCGCATGCCGGCCACGAGGAGACCTTCGGCGGTCCGATGGGCGAGATGCTCGGCGGCCTCGCGCTGATTTCCCGCCTCGGCGGATACATGATCGAGTCGAACTCTGGCCACATCGCCGACGACATCGACGTCAAGGGCGGCGATGATCCGACGTTGTACGGGCATCGGGCAAGTATCGAGACTGCCAGGTTCTCCAAGCACGTCGCCGCCCAGGTCTACGGCACCGCTCCGCACCATTCGTACGTCTGGGGTGGCAGCGGCGGTGGCCGACGTTCACCACTCTGCTTGGAGTACGGCTCGGGTGTGTACGACGGTGCGCTTCCGTTCATGGGCGGCGGCGAGATCAAAGCGCACGGCACGACCGAGCGCATCAAGGGTGCCCAGGTGATGTCATTCGCCTCGATGTTCAATGTGCAGCGCATTCTCAAAGACAAGATGGCCGAGGTCATCGACGCGATGGCGCCGGGTGGCTCGGGCGACCCGTATGCCACGCTCGACACCCACCAGCGTGAGGAATTGGCGAACTTGTACCGTCAGGGCTACCCGGTGGGCGACGAACCGATGATCGCCGAACCGATGGGTCAGATGTGGCTGTGGACGTCGATCTCCGACCTGTTGCAGGAGGAGGGACCAGAGTATTTCGAGTCGTTCTGGACCAAGCCGGGCTATGTCGGACATGACCAGCCGGACAACGTGCTCGGCGACCTGATCGACGTCACCCTGCCGGTGAAGCGAGTAATTCGGGCGAGGGACATCGTCGAGAACCCGGCAGACTTCGCCGCCTCCGGGACGCCGTCGGTGCTGCGCAACATCGTCTTCATGGGTTCCTTGACACAGACCCTCGACGCGCCGGTGGCGATCGAAGTACCGGGGATCCCCGGCGGTTATCGGCTCGGAACAGGGATCCGTCTCATGTCCGGTGCTGCCGAGGGCCGCCAACTCTACGCGATGTATGCAGGTGGCGACATCTTCGGCTGTGACGGGCGACGGGAAGCCAACGTCGAGCGCTTCCGCGGCGTTGAGCCGGGCGATCTGGTGCACATCGACAACCGAGCATTTCTTGCCTTCTGCTACTTCTACAGGCACCACGTGATGGACGACCCGCAGTTCGACTTCCTGCGGCCCGCGGGCCGCTACACCTACCCGCAACATCCTGTGCCGTTGCAGTCGCCGCTGATGGGTGTGGCCTACTCCGGTCAGTACGACGGCAAGTTGCTGTGGGTCCACCACACCCACGATTCATCGTTGTGGCCGCCACAGGGGCTCGTGTATGAGCAGGCCGTGTTGCAAGCGCAAGGTCAGCAGGGCCTCGACAACAACTTCCGGCTGCGCTGGACGGAGAATGCCGAGCACATCACACCGCTGGTCTTGGCCGCCGCGCCTGGTCGGGTGGCTACGACGTTTTTGATCGACTACATGCCGATTATCGAGCAGAGTTTGTTCGACCTGGTGGCGTGGGTCGAAGACGGAGTCGTCCCGCCGGGCACCGCCTACGAGATGTTCGACGGCCAGGTGATCTTGCCACGCGACGCTGCGTCACGTGCCGGTATCCAGCCGGTTGTTGCGGTCACGGCCAATGGTGCAACGCGAGCAGACATTGCTGTCGGTGATGTCGTCACCTTGAACGTGCAGGCCGAGATGCCGCCTGGGGCGGGCAAGTTCACCGCACTCGAGTGGGATTTCGACGGAAGCGGTGCCTACCCCGAGCGCGAGCAGCAAGATGGAACGTCGACGACGCTCAAGTCATCGACGACGCACACGTTTGACGCGCCGGGAACCTATTTCGTGACCGCGCGGGTGTTGGCCCATCGCGATGGCGACACGACGACACCGTTCCGTCAGGTCGCCAACCTGGCGCAGGCGCGTATCGTGGTGACATGACCTTGCCGCTTGTGACAGGACATTGATCGGTGGCGCGTAAACCCAAGAAGGGTTCGGTATCTGAGGACGGTTTGACCGAGGAAGCGATCGTGAAGGCCGCTCGGCTGATCGTCGCGCAATCGGGAACAAGCGGGCTGACGATGCGTCGGCTGTCCGACGATCTCGGCGTCGCCCTCGGTGCGACCTATCACCATGTGCCGAATCGCCAAGCGCTGCTGCGGCTGATCGCCAAGGACATCGATCGTGACCTTGTCTTGCCTGAGCTCGGCGCGCGGGAGTGGATCGACCAGGTCAGCCAGGTCATCCTCGGCTACGCCAGGCTCGTCAGCGCGCACCCTGGGATGGCGGCCGAAATCGCCCGCCACCCCGTTGAGATGACGCCGATCAGCCTCAATCGGTTCCTCGCAGCGACGCTGCGCAATGAGGGTTTCTCCCAACAGGACACCGATGCCGTGATGGCCGCGCTGTTCTTCTATGTCGGCGGGTTGATGCTCGTCGCTCCCGGCGGAGCGTCACATCTCGGCGAGCGAGATCTGGCCACCTTGGGCCACTTCGAGGCCGGCTTGCGCATCTTGTTGTTGGGATTCGACAGGGCTCGCAAATAGGCCCAGTCGGATCACGTCGACTGAGGCCACACCGTTACTGCAGGCTTGCCGCGACGCCTGACGGGTCCAGATTGAACCGTCGCTTGCGGGCAGCGGGATGACATCGCCCTGTTCATCGATCATTGCGTCGAGTAGCGGGCCGTCGCTCGTGGCGAGTGCCGCGCCACGATCCAGCGCAAGGGCCGCAGCGCAGCAGTCGGCCAGGCTGAGCGGCCGCTGGACACGGTGGTAGTGGCGAAGTCGAAGGCTCGCTGCTTCGAGGGCGAATTCTTCGTCGAGTCGAGTGAGGTGAATGTTGAGCTCGATGATGTCGGCAAACACAGCCGATGGCGATGCGCTGCGGGTGCGCCCGATGAAGTAGGCGACCTCAGCGAGGTTCGCTGTCGAAAGCAAGATCTGTTGCCCGCTGGTGATCAGGTCTCGCACGAGAGCGGCACCGGGCTCGTTGGTGGCATAGGCGATGAACGCCTGGGCATCAAGGACGATCAAACCGAGCCTCGCGTTCGGCGTCTTCCTCTCGGGTGATCCGGCGCATCTCGTCCGTGGACATTGCGCCAGCAAGTGCGTATTTGCCCATCAGGCGATCGGCGGCATTCGGGTCAAACGGGCGCACGAGAAGGCCGTCGGGGGTGTCGATCACGACAACCCTGTCGGTCTGCCAGCGACGACGCACGTCGGCCGGGATCGAGAATCTGTCCGCCTTGCGTGACCTTCATGAGTGTGAGTGACTGCATATTGATTACAATATCAAATGTCTAAATGGCATTGGCTGTCTGGCGAACTCGGCGCCTATGATTTTGCCGGGACCGACGCGAACGGAGGTGCAGGCCGATGGCCAGCAAAGGAAACCGGAATCATAAGTACACGGTGCACGGGGACGGGATTGACACGCTCCGGCAGGGTCTGATCGCGTTGGACATGCCGACATCCCGCCAGGCCGAGGCGCTGGCGATCGTACGGGATGTGTTCGAAGCGAATAGCGTCACCGACTTCCGCTGGTACAAGCCAGCAATCACCAATGAACTGGCGTGTTACTGGGATGACGCAGAGCAGAACCTGCTTTGGGTGACGGTCAGCGAGGTGCATGTCTTCGCTGACGAAACGCTCGTCAAGCATCCGCAGCGCCCAGTGAACTGGCAAAAAGAGGAGGGCGTCTACGTTGGTTGGATGTTGCCGGGCGCGCTTGCGGGCACCGGGGGCGGCGCCCGCAAGACCGAGGCCCCCTATTCGCTCTGCCCCACGGGTATCCGCCGAGCTGTTGGCGAACTGTGCCCCGACTGCGAGATCGTCCACCCGACCAAATCTGCCTGAGGGTCGACAAATGTGGGCAAGGTCACGCTGAGACCGCCTCACCATCGAGCGCGCAGACCAGGCCCCGTGCGGCTCGATCGGCGATGCGCTTGAACATCGGCTTGAGCGCGAAGTCGGCACATCCGAAAGGGCCGTTCAGCTTCAACACGGCGTCGTAGGTGACCAGGCAACGCGAAGCGGAGTCCGTCAAGACCGAGATCGTGTCGATCGAGGTGAGCAGACGACTGCGGGCCTCGACGCGCACCGTGCGCGGTTCGTCATAGTCGACGGTTTCGTACCGGAGGGTGAGCTCGCGGGGCCCGGCTGCCACGACCACATCGAAGGAGGCATTCGGTCCGCCACCCGAACCCTCGACCTGGCTGACGCGCTTGACACCCGGATCCCATTCGGCGAAGTTGCGCAGGTCGGCCATGTAGGCGAACGCGGCGTGAGGTTCGCGAGAGGTGCGGACGGTGACGGTGTAGTGAGCCATGTCGGCTGAGTCCTTACATTCGGTTGTCTAACCGCCAGCGCAAAGCGGCCGCTCCAGTACTTGTCGCATTGATCAATACGTCGGCAACCGCCCTGGTAGATGCAGTCAGCCGCCGGTCAACGTCGCCGTCGTCGGCTTTCTTGGCACTCGCTGCGGCGGCCAGGCTGGCAAGTACTGCGTCACCGCAACGCCGACCGGAGAACAACGCACCTTGAATCGAGCCGGTGTCGCGGTGATCGCCGCAGATCGGCGCAGATCAAGTCACTGTGAACACGTTCGAAGTAGTAGTACGCCATTCTGGGAGGCGGCGAAAACTGCCTGACCGTGAGGTAAGCAAATTGCTCACGATGAACTGCAATCCGCTCGATCGGCCGTGGCTGCCTCACGATCTCCTTCGGGCGGCGACGGCTCGCGAAATCGTCGGTCGCCTACGCTGCCAGCCCCGGGAACATCGTGATCTCAACTCGCGCGTAGGTAGCGCTGCAGCGCTTGTCGAATGACCTCCGAGGTGGTGACACCATCCTTGGCTGCACGTGCCGCGAGCCGATCATTGAGGGCGGGATCGAGTCGGACCGACTCGACAGTTGACGCGGCACCTCCCCCAAGGGTGGGTCGTCCCCGTTTGCTGCGTCGGGCGATGAGCGCGACAGGGTCGTAGCCGCGTTCGGCCTCATCGGCGAGTGCATCGATCTCCGCATCGGAGATTGGTTGTCCGGTCGAGGTTCGTGCTGTGGTCATGTTTCGAGCACCTGGTCAATGGGCGCGCTCCTGAAACGTCGTTCCTAGGAGCGTGCTGAGTAATCCGAGGAATCTGGTCGGGGTGCTCGCGTTTGGGGTTGGCGCGTGAAAAAATTGTGGGGTGCAAGGTTCGTCTGTCGCTGATCGTGAGTTTTTGGATGCCGCAGCGTTGTGTGGCCATCTCGTGCGGCCGGGTTCGGTCCACGCGTTTTTGGCTGAGCATCGTCAGCGCTTGTTTCCGGATGAGATGTTCGCCGATCTGTTCAGGTCTGGGCGTGGCCGTCCGTCGGTGCCGGCTGACGTTGTGGCGACGGTGATGGTGTTGCAGGCGTTGGAGGGCGTGTCGGATCGTGAGGCGATGGAACGACTCTCGACGAACATCGCTTGGAAAGCGGCGTGCGGGTTGGCGTTGACTGATGAGGCGTTCCATTCAACGGTGCTGGTGTTGTGGCGCCGCAAGATCGAGAACTCCGACCGTCCGAAACGGATCTTCGACATCGTTCGCCAAGTGATCGATGAGTGCGGTGTCATCGTCGGGAAGAAGCGTCGAGTGTTGGACTCGACGGTGCTCGATGATGCGGTCGCCCGCCAAGACACGATCACGATGCTGGTCGCCCAGATCGGTCGGGTCCGCAAACTGATCCCCGAGATCGCTGGTGTGTACGTGCGTCAGCACAATCTTGCTGGTGGCCGCCCGCCGTGTGATTGGGACGACCCCGCCGACCGGGACCGGTTGGTGTCCGAACTTGTTGAGGACGCGAACACTCTCGTGTGGTCGATCGAGGACCTGGTCGATGACGGGTTTGTGCTCACCGATACTCAGACCGACGCGGTTGCTTTGTTGGCGTTGGTCGCTGGTCAAGACGTCGAACCCGGTGACCGGCCCGGCCAGTGGCGGATCGCTCGGCGCACTGCTGAGGATCGGGTGATCTCGACCGTCGATCCCGAGTCACGTCACGCTCACAAAACCCGTCGGTCCTATCGTGACGGTTACAAGGCTCATGTCGCGGCCGAACCCGAAACCGGGTTGGTGACGGCGTGTGATCTTGGTGCGGGGAACGTCGGTGACAGCCAAGCCGCACCCGGGCTGATCGCTGAGGAGCCAGCCGGCACCGAGGTGCTCGGTGATAGCGCATATTCCGCTGGCGAGTTCCGCGACCATCTTGACGAGCGTGGCATGCTCCCGGTCATCAAGCCTCAGCCGTTACAACCAGCAGTGCCGGGCGGGTACACGCTCGATGATTTCACGATCAACCTCGAAGCCGGGACGGTCACCTGTCCTGAAGGTGTCACCGTGACGATCAACAACTCGCGCACGGCCCGGTTCAAGAAGCATTGCGACACGTGCCCGGTCCGGTCGAAATGCACGAAAGCGAAAGCCGGGCGCACGATCGTGCTCCACGAACATCACCAGCACCTCGCTGCCGCCCGAGCCCAAGCAGCCACTGTCGAGTTCGACGAGGTGTATCGCCAGCACCGACCAATGATCGAACGGACCATCGCCTGGCTCGTCAAGGACAATCATCGCCGACTCAGATACCGGGGGATCGAGAAGAACCAGATCGCCTGGTCACTGCGATGCGCAGCCGTGAACCTGAAACGACTCCTCAAACTCGGGCTCGTCAACGACAACGGTTGGACCATCGCAACAGCAGCCTGAACGGTGAGCCGGAACGGTTCTGACGCCACCCACAACGACCTCAAAGCAGGAGACGGGCACAGCCGCACTCATCGACTCGCCCAGCCCGAAATCCGAACGATCGACCCGGCCCTTCACACCGCCCACGAGAACCCTTACCGGCCACCCCGCCGACCAGCCGCCGCAAAATACCGCTTTGATCAGCAGGGTCCTAGGCGAGTACCGAGCGGTCGAGCTCGGCTACCGATCCGGCACCGATGAGGGTCATGGTGCGGGTGACATCGGCTTGGAACCATTGCAGCAGGCGGTCGACGCCAGCTTCGCCGCCGGCACCCAGGGCATAGAGGTAGGCGCGTCCGGCGGTGCACCATGAGGCCCCGGCTGCGAGGGCCTTGACGATGTCGCTGCCGCGACGGATGCCCCCGTCGCAGACGATCTCGCTTCGCCCACCGATCATGTCGGCGACGGGAGCGACGAGCGTGAACGTTCCGGGGGAGTTGTCGAGCTGGCGTCCGCCGTGGTTGGAGAGGATGACGGCGTCGACGCCGTGGTCGGCGGCGATGACCGCGTCTTGCACGCATTGAATGCCCTTGACCATGATCTTGCCGCTCCACACCGAGCGCAGCCAGGCAATGTCGTCCCAGGACAGCGACGGGTCGAACTGCGAGTTGACGTAGTCGGACAGGGTGACAGCGGTGCCGCCGTCACCGACGGAACGGCCGACGACGTTGGCGAAACGGATCGGCTCATTGCGCAGCAGATCGATCGTCCATCGAGGGTGGCGGGCGCCGTCGACAATGGTGGCAGGGCCGATCTTGGGTGGCAGAGAGAAGCCGCGGCGCACGTCGCGTTCACGGCGTCCGAAGACGGCGGTATCGACGGTGAGCATCAGCGCTTCGTAGCGGGCATCGGCGGCGCGTTGGATCATCTCGGCGACGAGGCCACGATCACGCCAGGCGTAGACCTGGAACCACAGGCGTCCGTCGCTGACGGCGCGGACTTCTTCGATCGAGCGGGTGCTCAGCGTGGACAGCGTGTACGGCAGATCGGCCCGAGCCGCCGAGCGGGCGACGGCCAGTTCGCCCTGCGGATCGGCGATTCGGGTGAAGCCGGTCGGGGCGAGCGCCAGCGGGAAGGGCACGGCACTGCCGAGGATCGAGGTTGTCGTGTCGACGCTGGGCAGTCCTCGCAGCACGCGTGGCTGGAAGTAGCTGTCGGCGAAGGCGCGGGTGTTGGCGGCAAGCGTGCGTTCGTCTTCGGCGCCGCCGTCGATGTAGTCGAACACGCCGCCAGGCAGCCGTCGTTTGGCGATGGCGCGCAGGTCGTCAACGCAGGCGGCGTGGGCCAGGCGGCGTTGGATGGGGTCGGTTTCGATTTTCTGGAAGCGGACGACAGATCGGAGGGTTTCGATCGGATTCACCATGGGTCATACCTTGTCAGTCGGAAGCTGTGGGCGGTTGTCTGGCGGAGCTCGGCGAGCGTGCCGAGTCGCGCGCCGATGGCACGGGCCTGGAGGAGCACGTTGCCGAGGGCGGTGGCTTCCACCGGTCCGGCGATCACCGGGCGGCGGGTGGCCTGGGCGGTGAGCTGGCAGAGCAGTTCATTCTGTGAACCGCCGCCGACCACGTGCACCGTCGTGATGGTTTGGCCGGTGAGGGATTCGGCTTGGTCGATCGTGCGGGCGTAGGCGGCGGCGAGCGAGTCGAGGATCACCCGGGTGGTCTCGAAGGGTGTCGTCGGCGGCTCGCCACCAGCGGCTTCGACCGCAGTGGCGATGCGCTGGGGCATGTCGTCGGGGGCGATGAACGCAGGGTCGTCGACATCGATCAGCGTGCGTGACTCAGCGGCAGCGGCGGCACCCGCCAGCAGTTGGGCGAGGTCGGGCGGCCCGTGATCGGCGGCCCAGTGGCGCTGGCACTCCTGCAGCAGCCAGAGCCCACCGAGGTTGCGCAGGAAACGGATGGTGCCATCGACGCCGCCTTCGTTGGTGAAGTTCGCCGCTCGGGCGGCGTCGCTGGTGATCGGGGCATTGAGCTCGACCCCGACCAACGACCAGGTACCGGAAGCGATGAACGCCGCGTGTGCCTCGGTGGCGGGTACCCCAACGAACGCTGAGGCGGTGTCGTGTGAGCCGACGGTGTTCACCGCCACGGCGTGGGAGAGGCCGATCTGGTGCGCGACCTCGGGGAGCAGGAGACCACGAATTGTGCCGGGTTGCTCGACTCGGGGGACAAGGCCGTGGGGGAGGCCGAGGCGGTCGAGGATTACCGTGGACCAGGTGCGCGTCTGGGCGTCGATCAGTCCGGTGGTCGTGGCGTTGGTGTAGTCGGTGGCCAGCACCCCGGTCAGCAGGTACGCGATGAGATCGGGGATCAGGGCGATGTGTTCGATCGCCGGCCACAGCGGGTCGTGGCGTTGCGCCGCCAATTGGTAAATCGTGTTGAACGGCAGATGTTGTAACCCGTTGATCGCATACAGCTGCGCTGGAGACACGAGAGCATGGACTTCGTCGATGACGGCTGTGGTGGTGCGGGCATCGCGATAGGCCACGGGTGGCGCGAGCAGATCGCCGCTGGAGTCGAGGCAGCCGTAGTCGACACCCCAGGTGTCGATCCCGATCGATTCCACATGCGGGTAGCGAGCGACCACCTGTTGAAGACCGGCGAGAACCTCATCGTGGATGCGCTCGATGTCCCAGCGCAGATGTCCGTCGAGTTCGGTCACGCCGTTGGCGAAGCGGTGGATCTCGTCGAGTTCGACACCGTCGGGGCTGATCAGCCCGGCGATCACCCGACCGCCCGATGCACCTATATCGACCGCGGCGACGACTCGCGGCGCCCCACCGGTCGGTCTCGTCATCGCAGGAACGCAGCGGCGACGCCGGCGTCGACCGGCACATGCAGCCCCGTGGTGTGGGAGAACTCGCTCGAGGTGATCGCCGACACGGCGTTGGCGACATGCTCGGGAAGGACCTCGCGCTTGAGCAACGTCCGCTGCGCGTAGAACGCGCCGAGTTCATCCTCTGGCACCCCGTAGACGGCGGCGCGGTTCGCGCCCCAACCACCGGCGAAGATGCCCGAGCCGCGCACGACGCCATCAGGATTGATGCCGTTTACCCGGATGCCGTGCTCGCCGAGTTCGGCGGCGAGCAGGCGAACCTGATGGGCCTGGTCGGCCTTCGCCGCCGAATAGGCAATGTTCGACGGCCCGGCGAACACCGAGTTCTTCGACGAGATGTAGACGATGTCGCCGCCGATGCCCTGGGCGATCATCACTGCGCTCGCCGCCTGGGCGACGAGGAAACTGCCCTTGGCGAGCACGTCGTGGAGCAGGTCCCAATCGGCCTCGGTTGTGTCGCCGAGGGTCTTGGAGATCGACAACCCGGCGTTGTTGACGACCAGGTCGAGCCCACCGAATGCCAGCGTCGCAGCATCGATCGCGGCCTGCACTGCGGCGGGGTCGGCGACGTTGACTGCGACGCCGACGGCAACGTCGTTGCCGCCGAGTTCGCCCGCCGCGGCTTGGGCTTTTGCCAGGTCGAGGTCGGCGATGACCACGCAGGCGCCGTCAGCGGCCAGGCGGGTGGCGATCGCCTTGCCGATCCCGGAGGCTGCGCCGGTGACGAAGGCGACCCGACCGGCGTGGCGCTTCGGGGCGGGCAGACGCTGCAGCTTGGCTTCCTCCAAGGCCCAGTATTCGATGCGGAATTTCTCGGCCTCGGCGATCGGTTGATAGGTGGAGATCGCCTCTGCGCCACGCATCACGTTGATCGCGTTGACGTAGAACTCGCCTGCAACCCGGGCCGTTTGCTTGTCTTTGCCGAACGAGAACATGCCGACGCCGGGTACCAGCACGATCGCCGGATCCGCGCCGCGCATCGCCGGTGACTCGGCCGTGGCGTGACGCTCGTAGTAGTCGGCATAGTCGGCCCGATAGGCGGCGTGAAGTTCGCGCAGCCTGGCCACCACATCGTTCAGTGGCGCATCGGCAGCGGTGTCCAGCACCATCGGGCGCACACGCGTGCGGATGAAATGATCGGGGCACGAGGTCCCCAGCCCGGCCAGACGATCCAATTCTTCGCCGGCGAGAAATTCCAACACCACGTCGTCGTCGGTGTACTGGCCGAGCATCGGCTTATCGGTGGAAGCCAACCCGCGAATGAACGGGGCCAAGGCCGCGGCGCGCGCTCGGCGGGCATCGCCGTGGAGCGCCTCGCGGCCCTGCACCGGCTGGCCGAACGGAGAGGGACGACCGGCACGAGCGATGTACTCGGACGCGGTGCCGATGATCCACAACGAATTCGCTTCGGCCTCGTCACTGGTTGCGCCCCAGGCGGTGATCCCGTGCCCGCCGAGGACCACTCCGATGGCGGCGGGGTGGGCGTCGTGGAGCGCAGCGATGTCCAGACCCAATTGGAATCCAGGTCGGCGCCACGGCACCCACAACACCTTGCCGCCGAAGATCTCAGCTGTGAGGCGCTCGCCGTCGAGAGCGGTCGCCAAGGCGATGCCTGAATCCGGATGGAGGTGATCGACATGCGCGGCGGCGATCAAGCCGTGCATCGCCGTGTCGATCGACGGCGCCGCGCCACCCTTGCCATGGCAGCAGAAATCGAAGGCAGCGACCATCTCGTCCTCGCGGTCGACGCCTGGATAGACGTCGGTGAGCGCCCTCAGACGGTCGAGCCGCA
Source organism: uncultured Acidimicrobiaceae bacterium (assembly GCA_963732585.1). Classification (GTDB taxonomy): domain Bacteria; phylum Actinomycetota; class Acidimicrobiia; order Acidimicrobiales; family Ilumatobacteraceae; genus WLMZ01. Next base: position 458,031 of record CAVSZY010000003.1, read on the forward strand.
ATGTCGATAAACCCGCCGCAGTGAGCGTGGCGAGGTCGCCTCCCGAGCCTTTGACCCACATCAGTTCGACGTTCTCGCCGGTCACCGGGTCGATGTCGGTGCCCTTGGCCGAGGTGTTGCCTCCGGCGAAGTTCGTATTCCGTTTATCCGCCCCAAGGCGATGCGAGCGAGCGAGCAACTCGTCAACGACACTCATTGTGCAGGGCACCTCCCGGGCAGAGTCCAGGGCGTCGACGCCAAGACTTGATTCGTTTCAATGAGGCTAGATTGCCTCTGCCGTTCGCGTCAACCGCGTCCGGTTCTACGTTCGCGACGACGCCACCGATTGAAACATTGACTCGTTTCAATGAGGGAATTACGGTAGGGCGCCGTGCCACAGAGGCGGGGAGAGGGTCGGATGAAGTCGTCGGTCGGCATCAAGGACGTCGCCGCTCGCGCCGAGGTGTCCTTCGGCACCGTCAGCAACGTGCTCAACGACCCGGGCAAGGTCGCCTCGGCGACTCGCCAACGGGTTCTCGACGCGATTGCCGAGCTGGGCTACGTGCGCAACGAGTCGGCGCGTGCGTTGCGCTCGGGGACCAGTCGCACGATTGCGCTGGTGGTGCTCGATGCCGCCAACCCCTTCTTCACCGACATCGCCAGCGGCGTTGAGCCGGTGGTCGGCACGCTTGGTTCGGTGCTGATTGTCTGTGACACCGGTGGCGATCCGCACCGGGAGCTGCGGTATCTCCAGCAACTTCAGGAGCAACGGGTGCAAGGCGTGCTGATCACCCCAGTGAGCGATGACGGGTCGGCCATCGCTCGTCTGTCGCAACGTGGTACACCGGTCGTGCTCGTCGATAGTGGGACGCTGCAGCACAAGAGTTGCGCGGTGTCTGTCGACGACGTGCTCGGCGGCCGCTTGGCGGCTGAGCATCTGATCGACACCGGCCGTCGTCGACTGGCTGTCGTTGGTGGTACCAACGCGGTCCGCCAGGTTCGTGAGCGGCGACTTGGAGCGCAGGACGCAGTTGCAAACGCCACGCAGCCGATTCGCGTGGAGCACTTCGAGTCGCAAGAATTGTCGATCGCTGCGGGTCGCCAACTCGGCCGTCAGTTGGCGGCTCTCGACCCGGCCGATCGTCCCGATGGGCTGTTCTGTGTCAACGATCTCGTCGGCCTCGGCGTGATGCAGCACCTCCTTGACGTTGGGGTGCACATTCCCGATGAGATTGGCATCATCGGGTACGACGACATCGACTTCGCTCAGATTGCAGCCTGTCCGCTGTCGTCGCTGCGCCAGCCTCGCGCCGAGCTGGGACGCACGGCGGCTGAGCTGCTCGTCGCTGAGCTCAACCACTCCGTTGGACACCGCCACCGCCAAGTGATGTTCCAGCCCGAGTTGGTCGTACGAGCCTCAACTCAGCGTCGCTGAGCGCAACGCCACCTGGCTCATCTGGGCGGAACGGGAGAACCTCACGGTTCGGCAATTGCTTGACCCTTCGGGCGTTGGCCTGGCGATGCCTCACCGGTTACTCGAATTCGTCAACCGACCATTCGTCGCGCCATTCGAGCGTGGGTACATCGCCGTCGAATCGGAACGGGAGCCAGACGTATCGCGAAGTGGACGTGTCCACGCAGGACAGGTCGAGGAGATGACCACAATGTTGAGTCGCCTCGGCGCTGGCGTCGGGGAGATCGCCCGGGTCGTGATGCTGGGCGTCGGGGTCGAACACCCGAGCCATGATGCGCGCCCAGACAGCGGATGCTTCGCCTGTGACAAAGTAGTCGCGGGTCTGGTCAGCAAGGTCGGGCATCCAACGATCCGCGATCGCGATGTAGAGGTCGCGTTTAGCAGGATGGCGGAACACCGATGAGATCTGCGAATTGAATGAGGTGCGCGACGTGTCATTCGGATGCGGATCGCCGAGAACCGTCCACGGTCCGTGATGCGTGGACGCAGACGCGACCTCGGACGGGTTTGGGTAGTAGCCGGTGGTTCCCGACGTCACCAAGTAGTGAATTCCGGCGCGTTCGAAGTGCGCCGGTGCTTCCCGGACGAAGGGCGGACAACCACGAGGAAAGTGGGTGGTGTAGTTGCCGGTGACGTTGGTGTAATCGGCGTCGAGATCGGCGCAGATCAGGTCACTGTGAACACGTTCGAAGTAGTAGTACGCCTTTCCGTCGGCAGGGTCGATGACCAGGTCGAAGTCGCCGGCGCTCATCCCGAGCGGCTGCAGACCGGTACGCACGATCGTGTAGGGACCGGTGATGCGGTCGGCCACGAGGACCGTCGAACGCTGCACTCCATCTGCACCCATGATCTTGAGCCAACAGACGAATTGGCCGGTGCGAGCGTTCCTGATGATGTGCGGTCGATCCACCATCTGCGCTGGATGTAACGGTGACTCGGGGTCGTTCTCATTCGGCGGGATGATCAACCCGAGGTCGGTCCAGTGACTGAGGTCGGTGGACGAGTAGCAGCGGATTCCCCAATGCCAGATCCCGTTGCGCGGACGCGTGTGTTCTTTGTTCTCCCCATACCAGTGGAAGGCGCCGTCGACTTCCAGCACCGAGCCGCCGTGGGCGTGGATCGGTTTGCCAGCTGAGTCGAGCCATACGGCTCCCGGTCGGATCATCGCAGTCGTCATTTCCTTCTCCCAGGTTCACGCAGAATGACGGTGAAGATCGAACGCCAGCTGAGCTTTACCATAGCCACAACGACCACCTCGAAGTCCTTGACGATGCCGATATTGCTGGCGAGACGCGCGCCGACGGCTGACCGTGCGCTGCCCGACGCGGTGACGATCTGCAATCCGCTCGATCTGCCGTATCGAATTCAGAACCTCTCGATCGGATTTCGTCGACCATGACGCGGAGCCCGACGTGATGCGTCAGCTGACGGATCGGCTGGAGGCGCGGCTCCAGATGCTGGAGATTGGGAGGGCTTGGACGCCGGGGGCGATCGCGTAAGCGGCTGGGCCGGTGTGGAACAGCACGCACGCGGCGACCTGGTCGCCGAGTCGCTCGCGTAGCCACACGAGGTGGCGGGCTTCTTGCGGCTTCGGCGCGCTGGAAGCCTTGACCTCTATGCCGATGACCCGGCCGTCGGCGAGTTCGGCAATGATGTCAATCTCCCGGTCGCCTCCCTCGTGACGCAGATGATGAAGTCGTGGAGCGCACGCCGACGTCTCGACTTCGGGCCGAAGCTGTTGCATGACAAAGGTGTCAATGAGGCGCCCGAGTAGGTCGCCGTTGCGGATCACCGCTCGTTCGTCGACCCCCAACAAGGGTCCCAGGAGCGCAGACTCGGCGAGATAGCGCTTTGGCGACCGGGTCAGACGATTGAGCCGGTTCGAATGCCATGCAGGGACTTCTTCGGCGAGGAACAGCATGGCCAACAGGTCGTCATAACGACTTGCCGTCTTTCGGGTGATGTCGGCGGCGTCGTGCAACGTCTTGTGCTCTGGGACGCCTGCGGTGTTTGCTGCAATAGCGACGAGGTAGCGACGGAGCTTCACGGGGTCGCGATTCTCATCGTGGAGCGCAGCGTCGCGCAGCACGAGTTGATCGACGTAGGCAGCTAGCCAACGGCGGCGAAGCGCGGCGGAGGGTTGCCGGGCGACCTCGGGAAAACTGCCACGCAGTGCGAGCTGGATGTAATCTCGCAGTTCGACCCGTACGTCCGCTGGTCGAAGCAGATCGTGCTCATCGGCGACAAGCCGGTCAAAGAAGGACTGCTGGTCAGCGAGACCCGCGAGTTCCCGCTCACACAGGCCCCATTCAAGGACGCGCACGACCCGACCAGTCGCCGCCCAGGATTCGGCGACCAGTTCGGCCCGAACCGATCCGGTGAGAATGAATCGGCCAGGTCCGTTACCGTCATCAAGCAAGCGCTTCACTGCCCCGAGCACCTCTGGAACCGCTTGCCACTCGTCAAGGAGCACCGGTGGGTCGAACGATGACAGGATGCCGTCGGGATCGGCACGAACGGGCACTGCCTCCAACTCGCGATCCAGACGAACGACCGACGCGGCGAGGCGGCGAGCCGTCGTGGTTTTCCCGCTGCCACGAGGACCATTGATGACAACGGCAGGTAATCCCGCGAGCAACGCAACGAGGAACGGATCGACAAGTCGAGGAACGTAATTTGTCACCACCGTTCCATACTACCTGTTTCACGGGTATCTAAGTCCTTGTTTAACGTGCCTCTAGATTACTGTTTCACGCCTATACGAGTACCTGTTTCACCGACCTAACCGTGCCCTCTTCACTGCTTCAGGGGATGTCCGTTTTCACGGTAGCCACGGGCACTGATGAGGTCGCACCGCGGTCGGCGTGCTGATGTCACCTGTCGCAGAACGAATCGGCTGGATGTGCGGCGCCTCGACGCCGACCTTTAGGCGAAATGTAGAACGCCGTCGTCCATCGGATCCTTGAGCAGCATCTGCTTGTTGGCGGCGTGGTTCTGCGTGTTCAGCCACGGCGCCTTGTCACCTTGCAGGGGCATCAGGTGCGCCGTGCGCTCGACATAGCCCGAGGAGAATTCTTCGATCCACTTGTGCGGGGACATGCCAGAGTCTGACGCTCGCAGTCGTGGAGTGAATCGCGTGGCACCAATCTTGTCCATATGGTTGAGAAGTCGGCAGAAGTAGTCCGCCATCAGATCGGAACGCAACGTCCAGGATGCGTTGATGTACCCGAAGATCGAGGCCAGGTTGGGGACGTCCGAATAAGCGACGCCCTTGTATGTCCACGACTTCGAGAAATCGACAGATTCGCCGTCGACGCTGAACGTCACCTCCCCGAGGGTGACGAGGTTCAAGCCGGTGGCCGTCACGATGACATCGGCCTGCAGGTGGCCACCCGACGCCAATCGGACGCCGGTCTGGTCGAACGCTTCGATGCGATCGGTGACCACATCGGCCCTGCCCGACTTGATTGCCTCAAACAAATCTCCGTTCGGCACGAGGCAAAGGCGTTGATCCCACGGTTTGTACGTCGGGGTGAAGTGCTTGTCGGCGTAGTCCTGGCCGAGGGCGTCGCGGACGCCAGTGAGCAACTCGGCGGCGAACTCGTCGGGGTGCTCTCGCGCGCGCCTGTAGCGCTTCTGCTGGTTTGCTGAATCTGAATGGCAAACAGGCAGCGTGCACCGAGTACCGCGCCCGCGATCTTCCGTGCATTCCTCACCTGACCGTCCCGGGAACCTCGGTGCTTGAGGCGCGCATCGTGGTGCGCCCCGCAGGCGGAGGGGTCGATGAGGAACCATTACGCGTGGGATTCCTGTCGGACATGCCCATGGGCAACCAGCTCGGCGGATACCTCGACCCCATCATCCTGGCGTTGGAAGATGCGATGAACGAGGGACGCTTGACGCGCCCGGTGGAGATTCAGGCTAGCCATGTCCTTGGCCTGCCAGCAGGACAGGCCGACAACGTACGCGACGCGTTCACCGATCTGGTCCACCAGGGCTGCCTGATCATTGGATCGGTTGGCGTCACTAACAATGCGTTGGTGCTGATGCCGGCGATCAACGAGGCGCGGGTGCCTTACATCACCATGGCGGGCACCACCCGATTCATCGGCGACTTTTGCTTCTCGCTGGCCAACGGCGGGCACGGTGAAGAGGCAGCGATCCTGGCCGCATACCTTGCTGATCATGGGCTTCGACAGGTCGTGCTCACTGGCGAAGGAAGCCCGGGCGACGCCGAGTATCGCCGGTTCTTTGCCGAGCAGGCATCCCTCTACGGTGTCGAGATCCTCGGGACGAACTATTTCGAGACCCGTCCGACGGAAGACGAACTGGATGCCGTGTTGCGGCAGTGGCGCGACGCCCTGCAACCGGATGCCTTGGTGTATTGCGGGTTTGGGTTGAACAGCGACCAGTTGAATCCGTCGTTGGCTCGCATTGGTTGGGATCCTCCGAAGGTCATGAACGCAGCGATCATGTGGGCGCTGTCTAGCCCGCAGTGGATGGCCGCGCTGGACGGGTGGGTGGGGATCGAGCAGACCCTTGGCGACCACGAGTCGGACGACAAGAACCGCAACTGGGAGCCGCTGCTGGACCGCCACGAGCAGCGCTTCGGTTATCGCACGGACAGCACGATGATTGGGTTGCTGTACGACCAAGGCCGGGCGATGGCCGAGGCCATCATCAACGCGCCAACGGAGAGCGCCGAGGGGCTGTGCGTCGGGCTGGAACGGATCAAGATGATGCCGTCCACACTCGGTGGGCCACGAACCTACATTGGATTCGGCCAGCAGGATCACCGCGGCTATCGGGGCGACTTCATGTTCATGAAACAACTACGTGACGGCAAGTTCTACCTGGCCGACTACCACTGGCCGCAATGGCCGATCAACGCTGCTGCGCGGTAGCCCTCGATGATGACGTCACCGGAGTGCTGTGCATCGGCGATTCCCAAGTACGGCTCTGAGAGTTCAGGCATCGAGCAGCACTCGGCGGTTGTTGAAGACGGCGGAGATCTCGAGTTCGCCTCCGAGTTGAGCGATGATCGAGCGCAGAACGTCGAGTGAGAGGCCGATCTCGCCGGATTCGATTTGGGATACTGCGGATTGGGATTTGCCGATGAGATCGGCGAGTTCAGTTTGGGTGATTCCGAGGGCGCGCCGGAGTTCGCCGAGGTGGTATTCGGCGTGTTCGTGTAGGGCGGCGGTTGAGAGTTCGGCGATGCGTGCGGCGCGGGCGGGATCGCTCAGGGCTTGATCGCGTCGGGTGCTGTATTTCTTTGTGGTTGGCATCAGATCAGTCCTTCCTTGGTGAGTTCGATCATCCGCAATTGGCACGTCGTGGTGGTAACAATCGTTCCACCTTGGTGAGTTGCCAGTGGTGTCGCCCTTGGCGCCGCCGATCAGCAGAATCGCCGTCTGGCGCGGGTCGAAGGCGAACTAGACTCGAAGCGAACGTTTGGCGCGAAGGGCTACGCGGCGTTGTCCAGCGCCTTGCTGAGCTGCGCCAGTGCGGGGGACAGCCGTTCCAGCGGCAAGTAGCCGAACCCGAGTCGGGCGGCGGAAGATGGGCTTGCGCTTTTCGGCGAAGGCGCAGGGACCTTCGATGGCGTCCTCGGAGACGAGCACGCGGCGGGTTCGTTCGACTTTCCACAGCGAAGCCTTCCTTGCGGGTGCCGCGGCGACAGTAACCTTTGACGCGCAGCCAGCGATCTTGGCCTACTACGACACGACATGAACCTGGTCGTGACGCCCGGCGATTTGACCCTGATGGCTGGGCCTGCGTCGGACGTCCTACCGTTGTCCACCTCGGGTTCGCCTGACCGGCGATGCCCTGGCGCTGGGGAGCCGAACCGTGCACCTGTCCGAGTCGACGGTCAGCCGAACCTGAACCTGGATCACGCGCCCGATGGCGCTCGACAGAGTGTATTGTGGTTTGCATGACAATTCAGCTGGCAGTCCGGGTCGAGGATGAGGTTGCAGCCGCGATGGACGCTCTCGTCGCTGTCGACCGCTACCCCAACCGAACTGAGATTGTGCGCGCCGCGCTTGCTGCGCTTCTCGACAGTGAGCGCCGCGCTGATATCGGTCGACGCATCGTCGCTGGCTACGAACGCATCCCCGACTCAGGCGAGTTCACCCAGATCCACCGCTCCGCCGCTCGCCGTATCCTCGACGATCTCGAACCCTGGGATTGGGGCAGCGACGATGACACCATTGCAGGGTGAGATCTGGCGATACGAACCCGAGGACGCCAAGGCTCGTCCGGTTGTCGTCGTCACGCGTGACGAGGTAATCCCGCACCTCAGCGACATCCTTGTGGCTCCGGTGACCCGCACCCGGCGCAACATCCCGACTGAGATGTATCTCGGACCGGACGATGGGCTCGGGGTCGATTGCGTCGCCTCGTTTGACAACCTCTTCCCCGCCGCTCGGGTTCATCTCGTTCGGCGGATGGGCACGCTTCGACACGGGCGCCTCCACGAATTGTGCGATGCCATGCGCGCCGTTATGGACTGTTGACTGCGCCCAGCGCACTGTCACATCAACTGCTGGGCCGTTGATGTGACGGATAAGACTGGCTGGTTGCAAAGCGCATGTGGTCTTCGACGGCCTGGCACCATTCGGCTGGATGGGTGAGTTGCGGCGAGTGATAGCCGCCGGGGATCACGACTAAGCGGCGGTTTGGTAGCTCGGATTCTGGTCCGGGGAAGTCGATGTTCATCGGCCCGTCGGCAGGGTTGATATGTCTCGAACCCCTTCCCTTTTGTTGGGCATTGTGATGTTTGCTGACAAAGCCGTATCTGAGCTGATGCGGGTTTGCCAATGTCTGGTGTGCTCGCTCGCCTGCTCGAAATCGCTGCCGAGCAACACGGGTTGTTCACCGTCGAACAGGCCCAGGGTCGATGGAAGCGGTGTTGTGGGCCAAGGGTCGCGCCCTGATCGCCGGGCCGTCAGCGCTCGTGCTGTGGGACCTCGCCGACGTAAACCCGCGCAAAATCCACCTGGCAGTGCCCACCGGCTATCGGCCGCGTCGTACGGGCGGCGCGCTGTACCAGGTTCACTCCGTGACGTTCAGCGACGCGGACAAGGACGAGGTAAACGGGGTGCCTGTAGTAACGCCTGAGATCGCCATCACGCAATCGATCGACTTGGGTGTCGCCGGAGACATGATCGAGCAGGCAATCAGCCGGGCTACCGCACGCGAATTGGTCGGCACCCCAACAGCGCAGCCTGATCATCGATGAACGGACCGAACGCGGCGTGGTGGAAGCCGCCAGGGTATACGAAAGCCCTTACAACGGCGTCGTCGCTGGCGTCGGTGCGCTGTCTCACTCTCGGGGCCGCCCAATGTGGGGGTACGATGCAATTCAATGGCTCAGAACCCGCCGGTAGTTCCGGTCGATACGTCATATGGCGTCTGGCGGCAACAGATGGATGCAATCGCGCGTCGTACAGTGGAACAACGGCTTGAGGAGTGGGCTGAACTCAACCGCTTAGGTGGAGAGATGGAAGCGAGCGGCATTCGTCGTCGACATCCGGATTATTCAGATAGTCAGGTGATTCGCGCCATGGCCCGACAGCGTTACGGCGATGAACTCGTGCTCTCGGCCTGGCCCGGCGAGGAACTCGTCGCTCCGTGATCGATCTTTCAATTTGTCTGCGACGGGTAATCGAAGTCCTTGAGTCCCGCTCAGTTCCTTACATCGTGGTTGGCTCCACGGCCGCTGCGGCTTGGGGCGTCGCACGAATGACTCGTGATGTCGATGTTGTCGCTGTCATTCCAAGCGCAGACGTTGAATATCTGGTCGAAAGCTTGGGACGTACCGAGTTTTACATCCCAACCGAGGATGCACGTGTGGCTGGACTGAACGGCGGAGCATTCAACGTGCTGCACCCAGCTTCGGGAGGCAAGGTCGACCTGTTCGTTGTCCTTGCTGACGACGAGTTCACAGCGTCGCGCTTGCAACGACGGATCCGCTCAAATGTGCTTGGTGTTGATACCTGGATCGCTTCCCCCGAGGACGTCGTTCTTGCCAAACTCCGTTGGCGCCAAGCGTCAAGGTCAGAGGTTCATTGGCGAGACTGCGTCGAGATCGCCGCAACACAATCGCTCGACGTCTCCTACCTTCGAACCTGGGGCACCAGGCTTGGAATCGAAAGCGACTTGGAGCAATTGCTCGAAGGAGTCGCCAACCCGTTGATCTGAGTGATCTCGCCGACAGTGCAACCGCCGCCTACATTGCCAAGCCGTTCAGCAGGTCGCCGGAGATGAACACGCCGCCGGTGAGACGGGCCGGGCAGTCGCAGAGGGCCAGCACGGCCTCGACCATCGTGGCCATCGGTTCGATCTGATCTGGGCGTAATACGCCACCGACCAGAGCATCGGCAAGACGCCATGGTCAGTAGTGCGGCGGAGTGATGACCCAAAGAACTCGGGTAGGTGTCGCGCCGCGATTAGCACAGCGGTGTTGCCTGATGCTGGGGAAGGCGAAGCTGTCGCCGGCATGCAGCACCAGGTGGGCCTGGTCGACCCACAGGTCGAGAGTGCCGTCCAGCACCAGTCCGGCTTCCGAGCCGTCGTGCGTATAGTCGTCGCTGTCGGCGCCGGGGGCGATTGTGCTGATCAACAACTCCAGTTGCCCGGTGAGGTTGGGGGAGAGCAACTCCTCGGTGATGCCCAGCCCCGGGAATGTCAGTCGTGGCCGGTTGTCGGCGCGCACGACGATGTCGCGTTCCTCGGCCGGGCCCAGCTTGCCAGCCCGGAAGAACCAATTCATGTGGATGCCAAACACGTCGCACAAAGCTTTGAGCGTGCCGATGGGAACACGGGTTAAGTTGCGTTCGATCTCGCTCAGATAGCCAACCGAGATGCCTGCGGCGACGGCGACCTGTTTCAGGGTGAGACCCTGAGCTTTGCGCAGGCCACGAATCTCATCGCCGATTTCGGCGCTGGGGTCGAAATCACTGGGTGTTTGCGACGGATGTAACTCATTGGCGGTATGTAGCGGTCGGAAGGCCATCGTTTAGGCCTTCACCCGGCTGCTCGTCGGGTCGTACCACGGTCGCAACGACGCAGCGGCCGGCACTCGAACGCCCGCGACTTCGATCTCGTAGCTGCCGGTGTTGACATAGATGGCGTCGGCGACGCCCGACGGGTTGGACACATATCCCATTCCCAACGATTGGTCGACGGTGTGGCCGTACATGCCCGACGTGGTCTCGCCAACGATGACACCATCACGCCAAATCGGCTCGTTGTGATTCAGCAACGCATCGGGATCTGCGAGCGCGAATTGCACCATCCGGGTGTGCAGGCCTGCCTCGCGCTGGCGCAGCAAGGCGTCGCGCCCGATGAATCCGGCCGGTTTGTCCCACGCCACCGCAAACCCGAGGCCAGCTTCCAACGGCGTCGTGTCGGGGGTGACGTCGTGACCCCAATGGCGATATCCCTTCTCCATCCGCAGCGAGTTCAGCGCGTGGTAGCCGGCAAGCACGAGATCGTGTTCCTGGCCAGCCGAGACGAGCACGTCGAAGACCGCAGCGGCGAACTCGGTGGGCACGTATACCTCCCAGCCGAGTTCGCCCACATAGGTGACCCGGCTGGCGCGCACACGGGCATAGCCAAGATCGATCTCTCGCGAAGTGCCAAACGGGAAGGCCTCGTTGGACAGGTCCGTGGGCGTCAGGGGTTGCAGCATCAGGCGGGCGTTGGGGCCCATCAGGCTGAACACGGCTGATCCGGAGGTGATGTCCATCGCGACGGCGCGGTCGTTGGGGCCGATGTGATTCTTCAACCAGTGCAGGTCGCGGACCTGTGTGGCAGCGGCGGTCACGATGAGGTAGCGGTCGGCGGCCTCGCGGGTGACGGTCAGATCGGCTTCGATGCCACCGTTGTCGTTAAGCCACTGGGTGTACACAATCTTGCCCACCGGCACGGCGACGTCGTTGGCGCAGATGTTGTTCAGAACCCGTTCGGCGTCGGGGCCTTCCAGTCGGTATTTAGAGAACGAGGATTGGTCGAACAGGCCAACGCCGTTACGCACCGTATGGTGTTCGGCGGCCGAGTACTCGAACCAGTTCTGCCGTCCGTAGCTGTACTGGTACTCGGCCGTCACACCCTCGGGGGCGAACCAGTTGGCCCGCTCCCAACCCGCGGTCTCACCAAAACAGGCGCCCGCCGCGGCCAGTCGATCGTGCACAGGCGAGCGCCGCACTCCACGGGCTGTCTCGGGTTGGCGATATGGCCAGTGCATCGCGTACAACAGGCCAAGGGCTTCGACCGTGCGATCGTGCAGGTAGGAACGGTTGCGTTGGAACGGCATCATTCGCCGCACATCGACATCCCACAGATCCATCGGTGGGTGCCCGTCGATGATCCAGTCAGCCAGCACCTTGCCGGCGCCGCCAGCCGACTGAATGCCGATCGAGTTAAACCCGGCGGCGACGAACATGCCGGGAACATCGGGTGATTCGCCGAGCAAGTAGCGGTCGTCGGGCGTGAACGATTCGGGACCGTTGAAGAACAGGCGGATGCCCGAGTCGGCGAGCACCGGCATGCGGTGGGCCGCGGCCGCCATCAGTGGTTCGATGTGTTCGAAGTCTTCGGGCAATGAGTCGAAGCTGAACGAGTCGGGAATGCCTTTCATGCCCCAGGGCTTGGCAACTGGCTCGAACCAGCCCACCAGCAACTTGCCGGTGTCTTCCTTGAAGTAGCCGTAGCCGTCGGGGTCACGCAACACGGGCATTGTTGGCGACAGCGCTTTGATGTGTTCGGTGACGATGTAGAAGTGTTCGGCGGCGTGCAGCGGAACGACGGCATCGATTCCATCGGCCAACTCGCGGGCCCACATGCCGGCGCAGTTGACCACGGCGTCGGCCCGAATGTCGCCGATGTCGGTGCTGACTCCGACGGCCCGGCCACCTTCGACCACGATCTTGTTGACCTTCACGTTCTCGACGATCTTCACGCCATGGTTGCGAGCACCTTTGGCCAGGGCCTGGGTGGTGTCGATGGGGTTCGTTTGGCCGTCGTTGGGTAGCAGCACGCCGCCCACCAGGTCGTCGACGAAGGCCAGCGGCACGAGTGCCTTGATATCGCCGGGGCTGATGACCTGCACGTCGAGGCCAAACAAGCGGGCCATCGAGGCGTTGCGCTTGAGTTCCTCGAACCGCTGGTGGTTGGTGGCCACCGAGATCGAGCCGCGCTGCATGAATCCGGTTGCCTGTTCGGTTTCGGCCTCGAGGGTGGCGAACAAATCGGTCGTATATTTCGCCAATCGGGTCAGGTTGTGCGTGGCTCGTAGCTGGCCGACCAGTCCGGCTGCGTGCCATGTGGTGCCCGAGGTCAACTGTTTGCGCTCTAACAGCACTACATCGGTGCAGCCGCGCTTGGCCAGGTGGTAGGCAACGCTGCAACCAACGATTCCACCCCCAACGATGACAACACGGGCGTGTGCGGGAAGATCGACCATGACAACTCCAAACCAAGCTGTGAAATTTGGACTCAGTATTTCACAGATCGAGAGCCGTTGGTAGCGATCTTGGCTACGCGACGATCGTGACCAATCCGTGATCAAAACCAGTTCGCACCAGGTCTGGCCTGGTGTTTTTCGGTGGAGCTGGGGGAATCGAATGAGCTTTCGGTGGTGCGAATCGATCGTCGCCCCGACCTCTGGCGGCACCAGCCAGATTCAGCGCAATGCCATCGCCCGCTCGATGGGCTTGCGCGGTTACTGAACGCCGATTCGGGCGGTGCGGCACGAAGGCGGTAGGTGCTACACTCGAGCCATGCCGACAACCCTGCGCCGAGTGACGGTAACCCTGACCGATGATCTTCAGAGTCTGCTCGACGCCGAGGCGGCCGAGCATCCTGATCTGCCGACGTCGGAGCTGGTCGCCAACATGATGCGACGTTCTCGTCGCTCCAAGTTGACCGCAGCGGAGCGTGCCGAACGGATCCGGCGCATCGGCCAAGGTTTGCATTATCCAGTGGGCTACCTCGATGAGCTGCGATCGGAGTGGCCGGATTGAGCGTTGTCGCTGACGCCTCGGCCGTCATCGCTGCGCTCGACGACCGGCATGTGCACCATCAACGGGCGGTGGCGTGGTTCGCCGAGCAAGAGGCGTGGCTGATTCACCCGGTCACGCTGGCCGAGGTCCTCGTGTATCCAGCCTCGGCGGGCCGCAAGGTTGCTGAGGCGGTGATGTTCGATCTGATTGAGGTGGGACTGACTGTGCGCCAGCCAGCCATCGACCCGTTGGCACTCGCTGAGCTTCGGGCCAGCACCAGGCTCAAGATGCCAGACTGCCTTGTCCTGGCCCTTGCCATTGAGGAAACAGCGTTTGAGGTCCTCACGTTCGACGATCGGCTTGCGTCCGCAGCGGCAAAGGCACTGCCAACGGTGTGATATCGCGTTCTACGCTTGGGCCAGGGGATTGCGGGTTGCTGCGGGGCAGATGGGCGCCCACGCCGAGCCACAGGCATCGCGCGTTTCGACGAACCAGCTACTTCGGCAGGCCGAGGACCCGTTCGCCAATGATGTTGCGCTGGATCTCGTTCGCTCCGCCGTAGATCGTCTCGGCTCGGGAGTTGGAGGATTTGGTCGCCGGCGGCGAGTCCGAAGTTCTGGAGATGAAGGCGTCGACAGCGGAGATGGACCGGGCCGCTCGCACCGTCGCAGGCATGGCCAATCAGGGCGGAGGGCTTGTCCTCGTCGGGGTGCGACCTGACGGAGCGATCGTCGGGCAGGAGACCTCCGAGCGGACATTGGAGAAGATCGCAACACAACTCGCTCGAATAGCGCCGCGGCCGATCTTTTCTGTCACGACGACACCGGTGGTGACGGATCGGTCAGTCGTCGTGATTCGTGTCGATGCCGGTCCGCTTCGGCCTTACCGTTGCAACGGAACTGCGTATATGCGTGCGGGCGCGTCAACGCTGGAACTCAACGAGGAGCAGGCGAGGAAGGTGCTTCTCGACGCCGAGCACCGGGGCCAGCGTTGGGAGGGCCTCGCAAGTTCGCTGTCGATCGATGAGCTCGACATAGCCGAGGTGCGCCAGACAGTCGAGGACGCGGTTCGGCTTGGGCGAATCAACGATCCATCATCCGACAAACCGATCGACCTACTCCGCGGCCTCGGTGTGCTTGGCGAGGGCGATCGGCCGACGAACGCTGCGGCGGTTCTCTTCGGCACGAGCGACGCCCTCGGTCAGCACAGCATTTATCAGTGCCAACTGAAGACAGCGCGATTTCTCGGAGCCAAGAACACTGCGCCTATGGCTGACGAGCATCAGTGGATCGGCAACGTCTTCGACTTATATCGCCGTGCGGATCGGTTCCTGGTCGATCACCTCCGAATCGCCGCTGTACTTCCGAAGGACGCGTGGATCAGGGTAGATACACCAGAGATTCCTCCGAATGCTCTTCGAGAAGCGGTTCTCAATGCTTTGGCGCATCGGGATTATTCGATGTGGTCCGCCAGCATCACGATTGCCTACTTCGACGACCGGATCGAGATCGGCTCTCCCGGCGGGCTGCACTTCGGGCTCACGCCGGCGCGACTTTATGAACCGCACCGCTCTCAACCGTGGTACCCACAGGTCGCCCGAGTGCTCCATCAGCGGGGGTTCATCGAGACCTGGGGCACTGGTTTCAACAAGATGGTTGACGAGATCCGCGACGCGAATCTTGTGGTGCCGTTGCTCTCGGAGGTGACGAACCATCTCATCGTTTCGTTCACCAAGCCGGGATGGTCTCCCCATGCGTACCGCGAGGGCCTCGATGCCGACGAGATCGAAGTTCTCGACGCCGTGTTCGCTCACGGTGGCATGTCGATCGTCGAGGCTGAGCAGCGCTCGGGCAAGCCGCGGCGCTCGCTCCAACGCACGTTCAGGGCACTCGCTGATCGGGGTCTTGCGGAACTCTCGGGCCGGACGCACGGGGCCCGCTGGATGCCGATCCTGGACCCGTTTGGCGCAAACTGGCGCAAACATCGCGAGTCGTGACACCCGTGACCAGGCCTTTTGCTGCCTCTGGCGCAAACATATTGAACTGTTGAGCCGAAGCGACCCAAGGGACCCTCCGCCGTCGGCTGTCGATCGATCGTTGCTACGCGCTGACCGATGCCGACTTTCGTGTTTGTGAATCGATCACGGTGTAGCGAATGCTTTCCGAGTCCCGCATTCCCGCGTGTGCCCGTTGAAGTCTTTGGACGATCGAGTCCGGGGTCGGGTCGCCGCCGCGTACGAGGACAACAAACCGTCCGCTCCTAGCTCGTTTCGACCCCATATAGGCGGGCAACTGCTTCGTGAGCCCGTGCGAGAGCTGAGCGTGGTTCCCGACTTTGAGCTCGATGCAGCACGCCTCGTCTCTCCGGCTCAGGCAGACGTCGACGGTGCCCGTGCCGTGGTTCGCCTGGGGGTCAACAGAGATCTCATTCTGGAGCGCCAGCAGGTTTGCGGCGCTCTCGAACAGATATTGAAAACGTCGTTCGCCTAAGACTGAGGGGCAGTAATTCGGACCCGCCAAGGCTGCGCATGATCGAACCTTATCGATCCTGACAACTACCGCGGGGCGCAAACCAGCCCGCCGGGCGGTCGCCGGGTTGCCCCGCATGACCGGTGGTTGTCCACACGGACGACGCGTGGCACAAGCCGTGTGGGAACGCAGCGCCTCTGACACGAGAATCCCCTCCGCGTTCGCGTGCTCGGGCGCGCGGGTAGGGGGCGGCAGCCCCGTTCGGGCGGAGCCCGATCGTGGTCGCTGCTGTTCAGGCGGCCGACGCGAGGCTGACTTGGTGTCCGAGGCGTTCGAGTTGGCGCACGAGGCGACGGGTTTGTGCGGCTTGATCGGTGTGCTGTTCGAAGTAGTCGCCGCCCAACTCGTGATAGTCGACGTTGTCGGTGAGCATCCACCACACGCCGACGAGCATCGTGTGGGCGACGGCGAAGATGGCTTTGCTCTCGTTGCGTTTCCCGAACCGACGCGAGAACCTGCGGAACTGTGCGGCCAGGTACGTGTCCCTGGTCTTGGCCGCCGACCCGGCCGCCTCGCACAACGCGGTGCGCAGCGCGGCGTTGCCTTTGCGGGCCTTGCCGGTGCTCTGTTTGCCGGCGGACTCGTGATGGCCAGGACACAACCCTGCCCACGACGCCAGATGGCCGGCAGTCGGGAACCGGGACATGTCGACCCCGATCTCGGCGATCACGACCTCGGCGGTGCGTTGCCCGATCCCGGGCATCGTGCACAGTCGTCGGACCTGTTCAACGAAAGGGACGAGTTCGCGCTCGACCTCCTGGTCAAGCCGGTCGATGCTGGCGCTGAGGTGATCGATGTGACCGAAGTGCATCGACAGCATCAACGCGTTGTGATCATCGAAGCGGCCCTCCAACGCCAACTGCAACTCGGGGATCTTGAGCCGCATTCGAGTCAAGGCCATCTCGGCCATCACCTCGACGTCGCGTTCGTCGGCGATCAATGCCTCCAACATCCGGCGCGCCGCTTTGCCCAACACGTCCGACACCACCGAGTCGAGCTTGACCCCGGCGATCTCCAACGCTTTCTGCACCCGCTGGACCTCGCGGGCCCGGTCCTCGACCAGCTTCTTGCGATAGCGGGTCAGATCGCGCAGCCGTGCGATCACCGGCGGCGGCACGAACGAGCCGCGCAGCAGACCGCACTCCAACAGCTGCGCCAGCCACGCGGCGTCGTTGACGTCGGTCTTGCGTCCAGGCAAGTTCTTGACGTGATGCGGGTTGACCAACAACAACTCGACACCGTCGAGTTCTGTCAGCACCACCTCCAGAATGGGGAAGAGAAAGGCGCTGTAGGAGGGAATCGGGACCGTCAACACGACGCTCACACTACTGGTGAGGCGGCGACCGCTCTGGGGGTGGGTTGCGAAGTGCCGCGAATTGGACGATCTCTCGGTGGCCACGGGCTCAAGTGTGCCGGACCCCTTCATCGGAACAATGCCGCTCACACTCGGTGACCAGAACAGGTACCCAGCGTGTGAAAGTTGCGCCATTGTGCGCCACGCGATCGCAAAGTGCCAGGTAGAGGTATACGTATCAACGCCAACTTGCGCCACTTGCGCCAGCGTCCCTGTGTGCCGGTCCACAGGGGAGCGGCCTTGCCGGGGAGCAAATTTGGCCGAGCGGGGCCAAATCCATTGCACTTGTTGCACATTGCAGACTACCATCTTGGTATGGCCTCGACCATGACCGCACACACTCTTGATCCGGCGGATGCTGGTGTGCGCAGCGACGCATCCCGACTCGCCGAAGGCGTTGATGATTCGACGACGGTCGGCCGGTTCGTTCGGTCGATGCTCGATTATGTCGCGGCAGGTGAACTTGTCGTGATGCTGCGCGCCGAAGACGAGGTCACTCCGGCGGAGGCGGCCCGGATACTCGGAGTCACTCGGCAGTATGTCGATCGCCTGTGCGAGGACGAGGTGTTGCCGTTCCGCCGTCTTCCCGGCAGCAGCCACCGTCGTCTTCGAGTGGCAGACGTCCTCGCGGCGAGCGACGAGCGTCGGCGACTTCGCGAAGGCCATGAGGCGTTGCTCGCCGCGATGGCTGACGCCGGTCTCGCCAACGACTGACGCAGGATGGCGCGACTGCAGCGTGTCTTTGTCGACACCAATGAACTCTTCCCGTTCACCATTATGGATACGTTGCTCACGCTGGCCGAGGAGCGCATTTTCTCGTGGGTCTGGACCGACGAACTGATCGACGAATGGGAGCGGGTCATCGTGCGTGAGCAGCGTCGTTCGGCGGACTCCGCGGCTGCGATTGTCAAGGTTGTTCGCACGTTCTTCGCCAACGAGCGACTCGAACCATCCAAGTACCTTCCCCTCATGGATGAATCGCTGTCGCCTGACCCTGATGACCGGGTTCACGCTGCTGCGTGCCTGTCGGGTGAGGTTGATGTGCTCGTTACTCGCAATCATCGCGACTTCCCGCTGGACCGGCTGACTGAAGCTCGCGTCGCCGTCATGTCCGCCGACGACTACCTCGTCTCGTTACTCGGGAAGAAGCAGCGTGCGGTCGTCGAGGCTGTCGGTCTTACGGCGAGCCGAAAGCGGAATCCACCAAAGACGCCGTGCGAATTGGTCGCGGATCTTCGACAAGCTAGAGCGCCAAAGTTCGCGAGTCGCCTCATGCCACTCCTGGGTTGCGAGTGGAGCTGATCGGGAGCACGAACAGGGCGTAATGCTCCCAGCTGCGGAAGGCATTGGCGCCAGTTGGAAGCTTGCGGAGTGCCACTGACCAGGTCGTTCGTGCAGGCCTGGCGCAAGTCGCCCTTGAACCGTGCTTGCGCTTGACGGCATGACCGAGCAGCTCTCCTGCCTCGGTACCAGCTACTTCTTCCGGGGGAAGTAGTTAGACGACTTCGGTGGTGATGCTCCGCCGAGAACCCTACGGTGACCGTGCCGCCCGGCGACGCGTTCGAATGAGTCTTCACGGTTTGGTGAGCGGTGAGGCACGAACCCGGCCCGCCTGAACTGCAAATCCGGGCTCCGTCCACGTCGGTGTTGCCGCTGTGTGAATCGCTCAAACCATCGTCCGAAGGGTGGCTTGAGGCTTAGTGTCGGTAGAAAACCTGTGTTGTGGAGCTGGGGGGAATCGAACCATCCACACCCCTCCAGCGAAACCCCTGGTCACAGCCATCTCGCCAGGTCGCGCTCGATTTTCGAGTGACCGCGAGTGACCGATGGTGACCGCAGTTGACCGGTGTTCTCCGTCCTTTTTCCGTCCTCCCGGTGCGGGCGGCTGGTGTCGCCTTTGCGAGTCTCGGTTCCTCGGGGTTCGATGTCGTTGTCGGCTTGCTCACGCCGTCGGGTGATCGAGCCGAGCGAGAAGGTGGGTCGAGACGAGGGTGGCGGCGGTTTCGATGTCGTAGCCCTCGGGAACGCTGAGCGTGAGGGTGGCGAGGTCGTTGCGGAAGTCTGGTTTCGAAATCTTGGCTCCGAGGTTGGCGATGGCGAGTTGGGCGGTGAGTCCGTCGGGCCGGTATGGGCCGAACGCATCGAGGATGTCGTCGGGTGCCAGGCCGAGGCGGGTGAGCGCAGTCCAGAGGTCGAACAGGTCGCGGCCTTTGGACCGTTGGTAGAGCGCTCGGATCTTGGTGGCGACGAGCTCGGCCGCGTCGAAGGTGAGGACGTTGGCGGAACCCGCGTACCAGGCGGACTCGACGGAAAACGGCACCCGCTCGAGTGGTCGCGCTGACGATCGTTCGTAGGTGTTGACCTCGATCTTGATCCGCATCGATCCATTGCCGGTCTCGAACGGTGCCCGGAATTTCACCTTCGGGTACTTGGAGATCTCGACGTTGACTTTCATACCCAGCCGTTCGCCGACGTCACGGAGTGCTTGGGTGAGCGGTCCGATTCCTCCTGCTGATTGGCGGACGTAGTCGAGGTCCTCGCTGTAGCGCAGCCCGGGAGCGAGCCGGAGCTTGTGGAGGCACGTGCCGCCACGGAAGACGAGTTCGTCACCGAGGTAGGGATCGTTGGCGATCTCGATGATCAGACGTGACAGGACGAGGTCTTGTTCGATCTGCTCGACGGTCAGCCAAGGCGCATTTGGCTGCCAGGCCGTGATGTGCCGTTCGGGGATCACAGGTCAGGCTCGACATCAGCGTTGACGATCACGTTCCAACGTTCGTCGCGCCTACCGCGACCTTCAGTTCCCGTTGAGAGAGGGGTCGGTCTTGAGCGGTTGATCGCGGCGCGCAGGGTGTCGAGCGCCAATTCGAGCCCTGCCTCCCGGGCGGTGAACTCGATGAGCCAACCGGCGCGCTGGACAACCGGTGCCGGGTAGCCGGCGGCGACGGACGCGAGTTCGGCCGGATCGAGCTTGTCGTCCTCGACGAGTTGGGCGATCACGGTGGCAATGTTCGACAGGCCTCCGCTGTGTTGCGGGGCCGCGACCATGTCGAACACGGTCACCTCCGGGGTCGAGACGATTATGGTGCCGGTTGGCGTGTTCAGCGTCACCGTCGGTCGCGTCGCAACGTCGTGGGATCGGATGAATCGGAGACGGACCCGTCCGAAGTCGCGGTTGCGGAGATGGGCGTCGGTGACGACCTGAAAGACCTGCGGACGTTGATGGGCAGCGTCGTGGAGCTCCGCCGCAGAAAGGAACCCGACGTAGTAGCGGTGGCCGAGGAACCGCATCATGTCATCGACGAAATGAGTTGCCGGCACGGCACCCCACGTCCGGAACTGCGGTGGGATCAAGACGTAGCCGCCTCTGGTCGGGGAGAACGTGAGCTTGCGAGCCTTCCACCGGCCGGCGACCTGACGAGCCTCGACCTCGGAGACGTCCAAGGCTTCGGCGATCATGGCGACCGTCACCCAATGCTCGCCACGCGCTAGCCAAAGGTCGGGGAGATCCCGTGGGGCAACTCGTTCGACGGACGCCAATCGCAATGTCACATGCACAAAGTAGCAGCAGTTGCTACTTTGCGCACGTCAATTGTCGGTCCGGTCGAGCTGTGACGCCAGGATCGCCTGGCGATGAGCGATCGCACGAGACCGCTTGCGGGCCGGAATCGTCGCCCGTTGTGCCGAGTTGGTGATCAGGTCATAGGCGGTGGCGAGCACAACAGGAGGCTCGTCACACGCCAGCCACTCCTCGGGAGAAGCGAAGCGAGTGTCATGCTGCATCGCCACGGTCCTACCACACGGGCGACGCGCCGACGACGCCTATTCGGATTGCACCGGGCGACCGGTCTGCGCACATCCAGATCGCGGACGGGGGAATCGTGCCCCCAAGCACCCCCGTCCGCCTTGCGCTCGCCAGACAGCTCCGTTCATGTTTCACGCTGAGGACTTGAGGCGACGCTCAACGTCGGAGCATCCGGTGCGATCGACGCTGAACCGATCCGTACCGTGCTCGATCAAGCACGTCGTGGTGTATTTCACAGGCTGGACGGGGGAATCGGACCCGTTTTTGGACGTCGGACGGCTTTCGTCCGTCTTTTTTCCGTCCTCGACGGCCTCAGCCCGAAGGGCACACATGCCCTGAGCTGGGAAAACGTCCTCAAAAATGCGTGGAGCTGGGGGGAATCGAACCCCCGTCCATCAGCCGGTGGACTGCCCGCGATACGACCATTCCCGCTTTATCGCTACGCAGCAACACCGGCGGGTCGGCTGGCTAGCACCGAAGCACTAGCCCGCGAATCGTCTTTCCGAATCGTCAGCAGACTTTCCTGCAGTCAGCGTTCTTTCTCGCCGTCATCCCCCGCTTCTGTTGCCGGGCTGCGGTGGATCGGCCCCGTGCGTCATTTCTGATCACGATGTCTCTTCACTACCTAAAAATTAGGCGGCGAGAGCGAACTGCTCATCGGCAATTCTTGTTTGTGCCCCGATTAACGAGTCTGAGCAACTCGGGTCGCATGACCGAACAGCGACACTGACGTCGAAACCTGTCAGCCCCTCTATTTGGTTGCACCTATTGGTGCGCCGCCAACTGTACCCGCTGCAGTCAGCGCTCAGACTGGGATTACCGCGATCATCCGTTCCACGGCACGAGCCAGGCGTAAGTCGGTGGTCAGCAGGGGAGCGTTGAGATCCAGAGCTAGGGCGACGTAGCAGCCGTCATTCGGGGACACCGTCTCGCGCCAGGCCCAAATCGTCTCGGCGTATGGCCAAGCCGGTACGAACTCGACCGGGGCGCGGAGAAGCGCAGCGTGTGCGGCGGCGGCATCCACGCCGGACAATCGATCCGCGTGAACCATTCGTCGCAGCACCGATTGCACCCCGGTGATCAACAGCTCCGGTGCTGAGGGGTCATCGTCGAGATGGACCATCAACGGCGCGGCCCGAGGCGTGCCAAGCAGCACATCGACCACCGCCGACGCGTCGACGATCTTCACGCTCAAGCACGACCTGCATCGAGCGCCAACGACAATCTCGTCTCGGCTGATCTGGTGTCCAGGGAGCTGCGCCACGGCACTCAACCACGCATTTGGCGACGGCCGACGGAGATCGCGCCAATCAGCTCGAGCACGTAATCGCTGATCGTCTTGCCGCTGCCCGCAGCGCGCCGACGCAGCAAGTCGTGCACCTCAGGATCGAGGTTCTTGACCTGAACGTTGCTCACGGGTCAAACCCAGCATGCCTATGGCATGCTCGACTAGCGAGCGGTATCGAAACAGCGGAAACTCAGCCAAACGTGGCCCGACCGATCGGTGCGAGCCGCGTCGCGCGATGCCACGAAGTCGCTGCTCCTGTAGGCTGCGCTCCCATGGCGGCGAGGTCTAGACATGGCGTGTGCATATTTATCTTGATGGCGGCGACGGCTTGCGGAAGCGGATCGTCCACCTCCCCCGCCTCGACGGCACCCGTACCGACGACACCAGAACCGGCACCGACGACACCAGAACCGGCACCGTCGGCACCCGTGTCGAAACCAGTTGCCGCGCCGCCAACCTTCGGCTTCTACGCCACGACATCGACGGGGTGAGATTCGAGATCCTGGCCGTTGACGACCTGGCAGTTGAGCGAACGATCGACCTTGGAGAGTCGAACCCGACCATGCCATCGGTTCTCACCAGCCACATCGTGGTCGACGCGACGTTGCAACAGCCTGCGGCCTACGACCTGGCGACTGGCGAGGTCAATGAGTTCGACCTCGATGGCAGGCGGCTTGATCTGGTTGCTCATACCCCGATCGATTCGCCGTGGCGTCTGCTGGTCCGCGGAGGTGAGGGCGTGGGGCGGGTGGTGGCCTACAACATCGAGACCGAGAGCGTCCTCGATCTGTCGGAAACCTACGAGGTGGTCGAGCCGATCGGCCTAGCACGCAACGCCGCGCCGGTGCCAGGTCAACTGGCGATCGGAATTGTCAAGGCGCAAGGCTATGGCAGCATCCTTCTCGATATCGATGGCCAAACGCTGACGCACACGTTTACGAAGTACTTCGTCTCCGATCGGCGCGGTGATGCGGTTCTGGCCTCGAACTCGGGATATGATGGATCGAACTCGACGGCAACCCTGTTGGCGCGGGGATCGAGATCGACAGCCGCCACGCTGTTGGCCTTACGGGCGACACGACAGCGGTCGTCATCGCTGATCAGGCAGTCATCGAGTACGACTTCGACTCGGGCCGGCGACGCAGAGATTACAAAGCTCCCGACATCAATCACGTGACGATGGTTGCCGAGGATCGTCTGCTCATCAAATTCGACCAAGGCCCGTCGGTATTGATCGACCTCGAGGGCACTGTGCTCGCTGAAATTGACGGGTACATCGATCCAGGGGTACTAGCGCTGTACAGCGGCGACTGCCTCATCGCTGGCACGATCGGTTCAAAGTACTACCTTCATCACATCGGTTCCGGCGAGCTTGTGGCGACGCTGCCGAACAAACCAGCGTCGCTGCGCAGTGGCAACGGTTGCACCACGTGGCGCAAAGGCAAACCCGCCACCGTCGTGATCAATGACCAGCTTGTCGATCTCGGTGACACGACGGATATCGAAGACATTTCCCCGGATGGGGCGACGGCCGTGATATTTGTCGGTCGGGAACGCTTCCTCCCTCGATATCGCCAGCGGTGCCCCAACCCCGCTTCCCGAGGGCATCTACCGATTCTTCGAGATGCCCTGAGAGACGCCCGAACAGGCTGAGATGCGATCACCTCGATCAGGTTCGCCGCTGCACCCGCGAAGCCGAAGGTCTGCCGTCAGCAATGGCGCACGAAGTTCAGGCGACAGCTACGTAACAACTGTCGTACGAGCTCAGCGAGTGCCGCCAGGCCCACGTCTGCTCGGCGTAAGGCCAGGCCGCCACAAACTCCACGGGTGCTGCAACCAACGATGAATGTGCATCGTTGGCCGCGTCAGGAGCGATCAATCCAGCGTTTTGTAAACGTCGAAGCGCCGACTGGACCTCGGCGATCAATAACTCGGGAGCAAAGAGATCGTCATTGAGGTGGCTCAGTATCTGAGACGATCGCTCGCCGCCCACCAACACCTCGACCATCGCCGAGGCGTCCACGACCTTCATCGTTCGTACGCGCCCCCGGCGTCGAGAGCCGCGGGCGATGGCTTCGGCCCCAACGTTGTGCGGGGAGCCGGGCGACGCTCTTCCAGCCATTCGATCGACCTGGCTGCGGAGAGCCCGACGAATCAGCTTGAGACACGTACTCGCTGATCGGTCTGTTGTTCGCCGCTGCGCGGTTGCGAAGATCTCATGGGTTCTGGCTCGATGTTTTTTCACCGGACACTGCTCATGGCAGCATCTAACATGAAAAATGAGCATGCGCGCGGCATGCCGTACTGTGACCTGATGTGAAAAGTCGCGCTCAGTCGAGGCCCTTGCGTTGCCGCCCGAGCGCCCGTTGCAACTCCAGCTTCATGTCCTTCTCGGCCATCGCCTGGCGCTTGTCGCCCTTCTTGCGGCCCTGGGCAAGCGCCAACTCGACCTTCACCCGTCCCTCCTTGAAATAAAACGCCAGCGGCACCAAGCTCAACCGCTCCTGGGCCACCCGCGCCCCGATCTTTTCGATCTCGGCGGCATGCAACAACAGCTTGCGGGCCCGGTCTGGGTTATGGGCGCCAACCCCGTGGGCGAACAGATACGGCGGGATATGCACTCCATCGAGCCACATTTGCCCGTTGATCACCCGGGCATAGGCATCGGCCATCTGCATCTGCCCCAACCGCAGGCTCTTGACCTCGCTGCCTTGCAGCACAATGCCAGCCTCGAACGTGTCGAGAATCGTGTAGTCGAAGCGCGCCTTGCGGTTGCTCGCAATGTTTTTTGTGCCGTTGTTGGAAGCCATGACAAACCTGTTGAAGTGACTGGTCATCGTAGCGCTAGCGTTCGGCGGCGATGTTGGCCATTTCCTCCACCGTTCTCGCCGAGCTCGTCGCTCACGCCTACGCCTGCTACCCGGAAGAGGCCTGCGGTCTGCTGATCGGCACCGCAGCCACCGCCGAGGTCGCCCGCTTCATTCCCTGCGAGAACACCACCCACTCGGCCAAGGTCTACTCGATCGCCCCGAAGGCCTTGCTGCGCGCCGAGCGCGACGCCGAAGCCGACGGGCTGGAGGTGATCGGCGTGGTTCACAGCCACACCCACACCGAGCCCTACCCGAGCCCCACCGACGTCGCCCAAGCCCCCGATCCGGGCTGGCATTACGCCATCGTCAGCCTCAAACGACACGCCGCCGAAACCCGCAACTACCGCATCGTCGACGGCCAGATCCGCGAGGAACCCCTGGTCATCGCGTGAACTCCGTCGCACCGGGAACAAATGTCCGGACCGCGCTGTTCACCCGAATATCGAAAAGGTAGTATTCCGACAGGATTAGTCGGAATTAGCCCGACCGAGCAGGACGAACAGATCTGCGTTAGGGAGCAGCCGTGATGCCATTGGAAAACATTCTCGATCTCATCGGTAACACGCCGATGGTCGACGTCAGCGTGCTCTCGCCGAACCCCAACGTGCGCATCTACGGCAAACTTGAAGGCCAGAACCCGTTCGGATCGGTGAAAGATCGCATCGCCAAGTCGATGATCGAGCAAGCCGAGAAAGACGGCCGCCTCGTCCCGGGCCAAACGATCATCGAGCCCTCCTCGGGCAACACCGGTATCGCCCTAGCGGCCATCGCCTCGTTGAAGGGCTACCCGATCAAGATTTTGATGCCGGCCAGCGTCAGCATCGAACGTCGCCAGATGCTGGAAGTGTTCGGCGCCGAACTCATTCTCACCCCCGGCGAGGAAGGCAGCAACGGTGCCGTGCGCCGCGCCCAGGAGATGGCTGCAGCGCACCCGGAATGGTGCTTCCTCTACCAATACGCCAACGACGCCAACCCGATGGCCCACTACGAGGGCACCGGCCCGGAGATCTGGCGCGACCTGCCGGAGA
The DNA here is from genome assembly GCA_963732585.1 of uncultured Acidimicrobiaceae bacterium. Lineage (GTDB taxonomy): Bacteria > Actinomycetota > Acidimicrobiia > Acidimicrobiales > Ilumatobacteraceae > WLMZ01. Next base: position 484,365 of record CAVSZY010000003.1, read on the forward strand.
TCACCCACTTCGTCGCTGGTCTGGGCACCAGCGGCACGCTGATGGGCACCGGCCGCTACCTCAAAGAACAGAACCCGAACATCAAGATCATCGCCATCGAGCCGCCACTCGGCGAGCGTGTTGAAGGCCTGCGCAACCTCGAAGACGGATACATCCCACCCGTGTTCGACAACTGGCACGGTTTCGATCTGCTCGACCGCAAGCGCGTCGTGCGCCCCCGCGAATCGCTGGAATGGACGCGCCGTCTGGTGCGCGAATGCGGCATCTTCGCCGGAATCTCCGCTGGTGCAGCATTGGCTGGCGCGGCCAAGGTGGCCAGTGAGATCGACGAAGGCGTGGTCGCCTTCGTCATCTGCGACGGCGGTTGGAAGTACCTGTCGACCGGTGCCTACACCGACGACTTGGACGAGGCCGAAGCCAAGGCCGAGTCGATCATTTACTTCTGAGGCGGCTGCTCCGAGGGGCGCGACGCCGAGGGCTGGGGGCCGCTGGGCTCAGCCGGGCCAGATTACCGTGGCGTCTTCGTCGTAAATCGTGGCCAGCACGCTGGCGTCGACAAGCGAGCTCGACATCGGGGGCTTTGCCGCCGAACAGGCCGATTTTGGCATAGGCGTCGACTTCGGCCTGTGCCAACCTGGCGTCGGGCAGGGCCAGCGGACTGTCGGTTGGCGTCAGCGAAGCGATCAGCTGCGACTCGGTCGCCCAGCGGAAGGTCTCGCCTTCCGGCGATAAGAAGTTCGGGTTGCCACCGTTGTCGATGAAATCGACCGAGATCTGCGAGGCCGCAGCCGGATCGTTGATCGCATCGGCCAAGCCGCGCATAGCGGCGCGCATGAAATCCTCTGCCGCGCTCGGGTGAGCGGCCATAAACGCCCGGTTGCTATACAACACGCCAAAGCTGCCAGGCACCCCGAACTCCGTCGGGTCGAACAAGGTGAACTCGACCCCGGCGCGCTCCAGGGCGCCCGGCTCGTTGCTCTTCCAGCCCGGCACGCCAACGATCTCTTCGATCGCCATGTGCGCCAATGGATCAAACCCCGACACCGGCACCACCGTGAAATCCCTGTCGATGATCAAGTCGGCTTGGGCAAGCATGGCCTGCACGCTCGGTGGCATCGCAAACTTGACCCCGATCGTCGCGCCCTTCAGATCGGCAAGGGTGGTCGCCTCGCCCTTCTTGATGATCAAACTGTCGATCGCCGTGCGCCCATCGACGGAGAGCACCGCCAGCTTGGCGTCGCTGTTGTCCTGGGCGAATCGGGCGACCTCGCTCACCGAGCCGCTGCTGGAAAACTGGGCTTTGTTGCCGGCAATCAGTGGAAGGTTGGAGGTCGAGAAGCCGGACTGCACCTGCACGTCGAGACAGAGCTCATCGAAGTAGCCCTTCTGCTTGGCGACCAGCACCTCGACGATGCTCGCCGCTGCCGCATAGTCGAAACTGGAGAGGAACGTAATCGGCCCTGCCGCCTTGTTCGCCTCGCAACGATCGGCCGGGATCGCCTTGCCTGCTTCTATCGCAGTGGTCGCATTTGCGGGGGCGTCGGTGTCGTCACCGCACGCCGCCGCCGTCAGAAGCAAAATGGCAGCAAGAATGACAGAAGTGCGGCGGGCGGACATGGGTCCCAACGCTAGCTTGGGCGACCGCCCTCAGCGCCAAGATTGACAGTGCTTTGAGACAAAATGTCAAACATTGTCAACACATTTGCTGCCCCGACGCCCACCCGGTGACCGGTGCGAGAAATGAACCCGAGCTGAATCCCGATCGTCGGATCGTGGATCGTGAAGAACTGTTCGTGTCCGTCGACATCGACAAATACCTCGGTCAACAGGGGAGCGTCGACGGCGGTCAATGCGCTGCGCGCGTATCCGGCATTGAGCACATCGATCGCCAAGTGTTGGATGCCGCTGCCATTCGCCGCCAAGTAGCTGGCAACCGCCGGGCTGGCCTGCGGTCCGACGAGCACCATGGTCACGCCACCCGCGGCCACCGCTTGCATTCCCGTGGCGGCCCCACCGGCCATCTCCACCTTGTGAAACCCAAGGTGGTCAACAAACGTGGTGACTGCCGCATCGAGGTCGGCGACGGCGATGACGATGTGGTCGATGCGTGTGGCGATGGTGTCGATCGCCGACCGCGTCAGCTCCGATGCCGCAGCCTTGTCGGGGGCCGCGTCGGCGCGGGTGCCGGCAACCTCGATGCGGTGCGTCTCGGCGAGCAACACCCGAAACACCTGCTCAGCGAAGTCGGGGTCGACGTTCGAATCGATAGCCCATTGGCGCCGACTGGTGATCACCTGGCGTACCCGTGCCGGTTGGATGATCGGCGTATCGCTGCCTTCTTTGACCTTGGCGACCTCTTCGCAGACGGCCAAGCGCTGCGCCAAAACCTCGACCAGTTGGCGATCGAGTTCATCGATTCGGGCACGCAGCTCTTGCAATCCGGTCACCCGCTCACCGTAGCAATCCTCAGTTGGGACGGACACGTTGCGATACGTGCCAGCGCAGCAAAACCCGTTCCAACAGTCCGAGCGCCAGCAAGGCGACAACTCCGATTGCCGCAGCGCACATCACCGTGGCCCACAGGGCGTTGGCGTTCGGGGCGCCGATCGCGCTGTTGCCGATGCGGCCCAACCCGCTCTTGGTCGAGCGCGCCGCCCTCGGTGAAATAGACCGCAGCGATACTCAGCCCGGTGGCCAGTCGCGCCGCAGTGAACAGCGCTGGCAGCGCATTGGGTAGTCGCAGATGGCGGATGATCTGCCACCTCGTGGCCTCGACGCTGTGCATCACCTCGACCGTCGCTGGGTCGGCCGCCGACAGGCCCTGTGCCGAAGCGAACGCAAAGACGGGCAGGCAGACCAATGTGGACATGAACAGCGCGGGCGGATAGCCGCCGCCGAGCCAGCCGACGACAGCGGAGATGTAAGCGATCCACGGCGTGATCTGCAGGAACACCAGCACCGGTTGCGCCGCCTCATCGAACCATCGCGATGCCGACATCATCGCCCCGAAGGTGAACCCGATGACTAGTGCCACCAGCAGCCCGGCCAGCGCCTTGGTCGCGGTTTGCAGTGTTGCCGAGAAGAAGTCGACCTCGCTGGTGAACAGAAAGCGGAAGAATTCAGTCGGCGGACGCAGGTAGAAGCTCGGTACGTCGCCGACCCGCACGAGCAGTTCCCACAGCCCGAAGAAGGTCGCCAGTCCGATCGTCGCGGCGACAACGCGTCGCAGGGATCGGCTCATGCCATCCCTCGATGCAACGATTCGCGCAGAGCGGTGATGTTGGTGAAAAACGCCGGATCGTCCTCGAGGGCTGGCGTTCGCGGTCGTGTGGCGTCGATGGTGTGCGTGGCGACGATGCGCCCGGGGCGCTGCGACAAGACCACGACTCGATCGGAGAGGTAGGCGGCCTCGGCCAGCGAGTGGGTAACGAAGACCACGGCCGCACCGGTTTCCTGCCACAGATCGAGCAGCAGGTGGCGCATGTCGGTGCGGGTGATCTCGTCGAGTGCGGCGAAGGGTTCGTCCATCAGCAGCACGGTCGGTTGCAGAATGAGGGCGCGGGCCAGGCCGACCCGCTGTTGCATGCCGCCGGAGAGTTGGTGGGGGAGCGCCTCGGCGAACCCGTCGAGCCCAACTTGCTCGATCAGCGCGTGGACTCGGTTGCTGTCGCTGCGCGATCGACCTACTTCGGTGAGCAGCGAGATGTTGTCGCGCACCGTTCGCCAGGGCAACAGCGCCGGTGTCTGTGGCACCCACCCAATTCGTTTGGCCCTTCGCGCAATGCCGGGATCGGCACCAGCGATCGTCGTTGCGCCGACGCTGGGTTGCTGCAACCCGGCGATGATCCGCAACAGCGTGGTCTTGCCGCTGCCGGAGGGCCCGAGCAGGGTGACGAACTCGCCCTCGGCGACCTCGACGTTGATATCTGCCAGGGCCTGCAGCCCGCCGAAGGCCATCGAGACGTCGCGTACGCTGATCACTGTGCGTCGTCGTCTCTCGCCGGTTTCACCGGTCAGACGGTAGCGGTGACCAGGTTGTCTGCCACGGTCCGTGCCCCTAACCTGCTGGGGTCCGTTTGAGCACTGTGCTCGAACGTGATGCTGCCGAGTGGATTCGCTCGGGGCGACCTCCCCTTGGAAGGCATGATATGGAAAAGCAACCGGTTATCACCGAGCACAAGCTGCACGACACCGACACTGGCTCACCTGAAGTTCAGATCGCGCTGTTGACGGCGCGCATCAACCAGCTCACCGATCACCTGAAGATGCACAAGAAGGACCACCACAGCCGTCGTGGCCTGCTGATGCTCGTCGGTCGTCGCCGCCGCATGCTCGACTATGTCAAGACCCGCGACGTCGAGCGTTATCGCACGATCATCGCCCGCCTCGGCCTTCGCCGCTAGATCGAACGCACAGGCCGGTGTCGCATTCACTGCGGCACCGGCCTTTTGCTATTTCAGGAACACCGCCTGCACATCGAGGATGACGTCGATCGTTCCTTTGCTGCCGTTGTAGACGCCAACGTAGTTATTGGGCTCCGTTCCGAGCCGGACCCAGGCGTGGTTGGCGACCGTTTGGGCCCTCACATAGTTAGAGGTTGACACATAGGGGATTTGATCGACATCCCACGGAAACATCGTCATGTAGCCGGGTTGCGTTGGATTCGTGACTGTGGCGTTAAAGATGATGCCTCCCACCTCGGTGACGCCGTCGTCGAGCGTCGGCGGGAACTCGTATCCGCCGTAGTCGAGCGCTGCGAACGCGTCCTTGGTGTTGCGGGTGTCGCTCCATCGGAACGGTGAAAGCACGAGAATGCGGCCGCTGCTAACCCAACTGTTGGTCAGGAAGTAGCCGAGAACATCGATGATGACATTCGTTCTTCCACCGCTGTTCGATACGCGAATGTCCTCCTGGTCACCAAGCTCGACCACGGCCAGGTTCGCTCGGGTCTCTGCCCGAGCCACGTTCAACGTGGATGCATTTGGTGCTGACTTGTTAGGCGCGTGAGCGCTCAAATATGTTGCCGCCGTTGGCGCGACTGCGGTGATGTTGACGAGCACTGCGCTGCGGCTACCGGGCACGCTGTCATTACTGTGCACTCGGAAGTCGCGGCTCTCGCCGGGCAGTAAGGGAATGTTGCTGAAGCGAGTGTCGACGACCCGAACCGGTGTTACCGGATGGTAGGTTGTGCCTGGTTCGAGACCGCCTTTGCGCAGCCAGCCGACAACATCGATGATGACGTGCGTTTCGCCGTTGTCGTTAAGAAGGTTCAACGCCCCGTCCACACCCAGGGCGAGGGTCTGCAGGTTGGCAATGGTGTTCCCCGCCAAGAAGTTGATGTTCGAGACCACCGGCATTGGTGCTCCGGAAGGCCAGACGGTGACGTAGCTCGGCGCAGTGGGCCCGGTCACGGTGAGGTTGAGGATCACTCCTGTCGCGTCCGCAGGAATTGAGCCGCGGCCGGCGATCTGCACCCGTATCAGCGTCTTCGCCCCAAGCTTGGCGGTGCTCGGTACCCCGTTGGCCGTGCGTGTGTCGAGCAGGCGTTCGGGGTTGATCGTGTGCATCGAGCTGCCGGTGATCGGGGTGTAGCTCGGTATGACTCCACCGACATCGAAGATCAGCGACTCGGGATATGGATGAATCTGCGTCGCGGTCATCGACACGTTCCGGGCAACGTCGTTGCTGAGCGTGCCGGTCAATCGCAATCGGACGGCGCAGGTCTGTCCGGGAATGACGGCAACGTTGAGACAGCCGTTGTGAACCACGGTGAACATGTGCGCGTCAGGGCCGGTCAGGTTGACAGCGCCAAAGGTCACCGGACGATTGCCGGCCACGAAAAGCTTGTAGACCTTGTCGTCCGGGTAGAGATAGTGATCGTCGCCGTCGTTCACCCAAGCCGGACCAAACCAGCTCACCGGCGTGGTCGCTTTTTCGGCGTATTGGTAGTTCGTCCGAATTAGGCCGTTGCAATAGCGGCGCAGGTGAAAGGAAAACGTCGCCATGGCCCCGTCCGTAGCGTAGGTTGCTTCGAAGATCTCAAGTTCGTCGCGCGATGCCTCGCCTGCGGGACACGGATTGAAGCGCGCGGTGTGGCCGAACGGTTGCGCAGTCGGAACCCCGTCGACTGCGAGTTGATATTTACCCACTGTCGGAAGGCTCGCTTGATTGCCGGACAGGGTGAGATGCCCAGAATTGAAGTCGTGAATTCCATCGTGGTAGCTGTAGAACACAATGCCGAGGCCCGGGGAATTGGAAACCGCGCCGTTGTTAAAGAACATGAAGTTCACAGGGTCACCAGCGCTGACGTTCGCCGGGACCCCAAATTGAAGCAAGCTGAGGCTGAACCCCGCCGCCGCCACGAACCACACCACAACCCGCCGAATTGTTAATCGCATAAACTGATTCTAGGAAGTGAACAGCCTCTGGGAGGAGGTAGGCAACCAAGTTCTCCGTGGCGTCAACGCAGTGATGCCGTCGCTTTGTGCACCTGAACTGGTATCCTGCGCTCGGCACGCTTTCTGCGAGCCCAATTAACCATCCGAGCGGAATATCTGGATCGGTTGTCAGTCGCCCATGCCGGTGCCCTGTGACGTTGAAGTTACCTGAGCTACCGACACCGCCGACTGGGAACCGGCCTCCGCTCCAACTGCCGAGATGCGAGAAACAACGCGTCCGGCTCGAAAGGAGCACTCATGGCTGACGCCATTCGAGTGTCAGGTGCCGTCTCCGGTACCGACAAAGTCCTGTCGTTCGAAACGGGCAAACTTGCCCAGCAATCGCAGGGCGCTGTTGTCGCCTCTGTCGGGCGCACCACCGTGCTGGCCACGGCGAACGCCGCCAAAGATGTCCGTCCGGGCATCGACTTCTTCCCATTAACCGTCGACGTCGAAGAGCGTGCGTACGCTGCCGGTAAGATCCCCGGTTCGTTCTTCCGTCGTGAAGGCCGCCCAACCGAGGCTGCGATCCTTACCTGTCGTCTCACCGACCGCCCACTGCGGCCGTGTTTCCCCGACGGGTTCCGCAACGAGACCCAGGTCGTGTTGACCATCCTCGGCGCCGACCAGGAAAACCCGCACGACGTGCTGGCGATCAACGCGGCCTCCGCCTCGTTGATGATCAGCGGCATCCCCTTCGACGGCCCGATCGGCGCTGTGCGCATCGCCTTCAGCCAAGACGGTGAATGGATCCCTCACCCCACCTATACCGAGGGTCAGAACGCCACGTTCGAGCTCGTCGTCGCCGGTCGTCAGCTCGACAGCGGCGATGTGGCCATCATGATGGTCGAAGCCGGCGGCACGGCCAAGAGCTTCGCCTACTACGCCGATGGCGCCCCGAAGGTCGACGAGGCCGTTCTGGCCGGTGGCCTGGAAGCCTGCAAGGTGTGGATCAAGGAATCGATCTCGCTGCAACGTCAACTCGTCGCCAGCGTGATCGCCACCCGTGGCCCGATCACCCAGCTCTCGTTCTCGACCACCGTCGACTACGCACCAGAAGTTGGCGCAGCCGTCGAGGCAGCGATCAACTCCTCGCTGGCCAAGGCAGTGACGATCAGCATCAAAGCTGAGCGCAACGCCGCCACCGACGCCGCCTCCGCCGAGGCGATCGCCGCCCTGTGCGGCGAAGGCAGCGAATTCGCTGGTCGCGAGAAGGAAGTCAAGGAAGCCGTTCGCAGCCTGACCAAGAAGCTCGTGCGCAAGCGCATCGTCGACGAAGGTCTGCGCATCGACGGTCGCGGCCCGCGCGACCTGCGTCCGCTGTCATCGGAAGTCGGCGTCTTGCCGACCGCCCATGGCACCGGCCTGTTCCAGCGTGGCGAAACCCAGGTGATGAACGTCGCCACCTTGGCCATGCCGCGCATGAACCAGCTGCTCGACACGCTCGATCCTGAGACCAACAAGTACTTCTTGTTCCACTACAACATGGCTCCGTGGGCCAACGGTGAAACCGGCCGTGTCGGTTCGCCCAAGCGCCGCGAAATCGGCCACGGTGCCCTCGCCGCCCGCGCCCTGTTGCCCGTGTTGCCGGCGATGGAAGAGTTCAACTACACGCTGCGCCTCGTCGCCGAAGTGTTGGCCTCCAACGGCTCGACGTCGATGGCCTCGGTCTGCTCGGGCAGCTTGGCGCTGATGGACGCCGGTGTGCCGATCAAGGCGCCCGTCGCCGGTATCGCCATGGGCCTCGTCTATGCCGAGGGCAAGTACACCACGTTGACCGACATCCTCGGTGCCGAAGATGCCTTCGGTGACATGGACTTCAAGGTCGCCGGCACCGCCGACGCGATCACCGCCTTGCAGCTCGACACCAAGATTGACGGCATCCCCGCCGACGTCTTGACCGCCGCACTCGGCCAGGCCAAAGAAGCGCGTGACCAGATCCTGGCCAACATGAACGCCTGCCTGCCAGCGGCCCGCACGGAAGTGTCCGAGACGGCACCGAAGATCATTTCGGTCACCGTTCCGCTCGACAAGGTCGGCGAGATCATCGGGCCAAAGGGCAAGGTCATCAACACCATCCAGCAGGAAACCGGCGCCGACATCAACGTCGACGACGATGGTGTCGTTGGCATCGTGACCATCGGTTCGGTCGACGGATTCCGTGTCGAGGAGGCCAAGGCTCGCATCCTCAGCATCATCGATCCGCCAAAGGCCGACATCGGTGGCGTGTACATGGGCAAGGTTGTCAACATCACCAAGTTCGGTGCATTCGTCAACATCCTCCCGGGCCGTGACGGCCTCGTGCACATCTCCAAGCTCGGTCGTGGCAAGCGGATCAACGCCGTCGAAGACGTGCTCAGCCTCGGCGACGAGATTGAAGTGCGCGTCGACGAAATCGACGACAAGGGCAAGGTCAGCTTGTCGCCCGTCGGTGGCGAAGCCCCCGAAGGTGGCGACGATGCGTCCGACGCTCCTCGTGAGCGCAGCGAGCGCCGTGACCGTGGCGAGCGCAGTGAGCGCTCCGATCGCGGTGAGCGCTCCGATCGCGGTGACCGTGGCGATCGCGGTGACCGTGGTACCTCGACAACCGCAGTCGTCGTCAGCTTCGAAGATGCTTTCGATGCCGAACTGCGTGGCGAACTGGGCGATCTCGGCCCGGCCTCCGAGCCGGTCGCTGCCGACCGTCCGCCGCGCCGTGACCGTGACAGTGGCGGCGATAGCCGTCGCAACGGTGGTCGTCGCCACCGCTGAGCACCCGCTCACGAAGTACATCTGAGATGACGGCCTGGCTCGCGCTGGGCCGTCATCTCTCGTTTTCGACACCGTCGAACCCGACGACGGAAAAAGGTCGCGAAATCGCTCAAGTCGCCGGGCGCCCGCGCCGATAGAGACACCATGAGTGCAATTTTCGGCGGCGGAGTGTTGAGCGTGATGTGGGCCCTCGGGGTCGCTCTCGTTGTCCTCGGATCGATCGATCTTCTCGTGCGTAGCGCGAGCGAGCCTGGCGTCAGCCCGAGTCGACGGCCACATCATCACCGCGCCAGGACCAGACCCGGAAATCCGGTGCGGCGGTCGGCCAGCTTGCCTTGCGGCCGTAGCATTGGTCCATCGTCGACTTCACTCAATCATCAGACCTTCGGATTACGCAGCTCACGAATGGTCTCACGGTGGCAACCGAGCGAGTCCCGGGGGCACTGTCGGTAGCAGCGGGAGCGTGGGTCTCGATCGGCTCTCGAGACGAACCCGCTGAGCTCAGCGGAGCTACCCACTTTCTCGAACACCTGGTGTTCAAAGGTGCTGCGGGCCGTGACGCCCGCCAGATCAGCCAAGCCGTCGACCGAGTTGGCGGCGACATCAACGCCTTCACGTCCAAGGAATACACCGGTTTCTATTGCCGTCTCCCGGCTCGCTCGCAGGCCCTGGCCATCGAATTGCTCGGCGACGTGGTCACAAGACCGCTGCTCCGTGACGCTGACGTCGACAATGAGCGCCAGGTGATTCTCGAGGAACTGGCGATGGATGATGATTGTCCCGACGATGTCGCTCACCGCCATTTCACCCGTCAGCTGTTCCCCGATAGCGCCCTCGGCGCCGAGACGGCCGGTTCGATCGAGACGGTCGAAGCGCTGCAGCCGGCTCAGATTCGTGACTTCCACACTCGGCACTATCGCGCCGGCTCGACTGTGGTCTCGGTGTGCGGTCCCGGTGAGCACGATGAAACGGTCGCTGCGGTGGAACAGGCCTTTGCGACGATCAATCAGGGGGACGGCCGCGTCGCGCGCTGCGCGCCGGTCGCTGCTACTGGGGGAGAGGTCATCGAGGACGACACCGAGCAGGTTCACCTTGTGATGGGTTTGCGCCTCTTTGATCGCAACGATCCCGACCGTGAGGCGCTCGATGTGGTCAACCATGTCTTCGGTGGCGGCTTGTCGTGCCGGTTGTTCGACGAGATTCGCGAGCGTCGCGGCCTGGCCTACAGCGTCTACAGCGGTGTCAGCCTGTATAGCGATGCGGGCGCGCTGACGATGTATGCCGGCACCAAGCCGGAGCACGCTGGTGAGGTCTTGGGGTTGATGCGCAGCCAGTACGAGTTGCTGCGTCGGGATGGCCTCAGCGCCGACGAGTTGGATATCGCCAAGGGCTATCTCACCGGCGCCTATGAGCTCGGGCTCGAAGACACCGGCTCGCGGATGAGCCGTACAGCCGGGCTGCTCACCGCCTTCGGTGCGGTGCGCCCGGTCGGTGACCAGGTTCGTCGCTGGTTCAACGTCACCCTCGACGACACCCGCCGGGTGATCGAACGGGCGCTGAACGCTGAGCTGACGGTGGTCGCCCTTGGCCCGATCAGCGCCGACGACCTCGAACTCATCTAGCGCCGCCAGTGAGGTCGACTACGGTCGATGAGATGACGATTCGTGTAGGTGTTGTAGGTGCAGGCGGCAGGATGGGGCGCACGATTTGTGCCGCCGTGGCAGTCGATCCTGAACTCGATTTGGTGGCGGCAATCGACCCATCGATGGTCGGTGAGTCGGTGCACGGGGTGGCCATCGCCGGCGAACTCAAGGCACTCAGCGACGCGGGCGCGCAGGTTGTGATCGACTTCACCGTTGCCGATGCGGCGCGTGTGACGTTGCCCTGGCTGGCGCTGCACGGGATGCACGCCGTCGTCGGCACCACCGGGTTCAACGACGCCGATTTCGAGAGTTTTCGTGAAGTGTTCACCGGCAGCAACTGTTTGATCGCCTCCAATTTTGCGATCAGCGCCGTGCTGATGATGCGCTTCGCTGAACTTGCGGCTCCGTATTTTGAGACTGCAGAAATCGTCGAGCTGCATCACGACGGCAAGATCGACGCCCCTTCGGGAACGGCGATGACAACCGCCAACCGGATGGCCGCGGCGTCGCCGCGGTGGTCGCCGGATCCGACCGAACGCGAGTTGCTCGCTGGTGCACGCGGCGGTGAGGGACCGGCGGGGATCCGCGTGCACTCGTTGCGAATCAAGGGCATGATCGCCCATCAGGAAGTGATCCTTGGTACCCACGGCCAAACGTTGACGATTCGCCAGGACAGCTACGACCGCATCAGTTACATGCCCGGCGTGCTGCTGGGGTGCAAGAAGATCGCCGAGCACCCTGGCCTGACTCTGAGCTTGGACAGCTTTCTGCAGTTGTAATTCACCAAAAGCGCTTACGTAGACGCTGAAAGTGCTAGATCGCGTTACTATTGGTTGTTCTCTGGAAGCGGGTGGAGCGACCGATGAACCACGAACGTGCTCGCCGGATGGCAGCAATCTTGGCACTCATGATCTCATGCTTGGTGGCCGTCCTCGGGCAAGTGGCCCCGGTGTCGGCCGCCTGCAACCGTGGCGAACGCCTCGGTGCCGCAGCGCTCACGAACGCCTTTGCTCCGCCTGGGCTCGGCGCCAGCGGTAGCGCGCAGGGTTTTGGCGGTGGCGACTATCAGCGGGCGTTCTCCTTGCCCGACGGGCGCGTGCTGTGGATGTTCCAAGACATCTTCTTCTCCAACGACAACAATCTCGCCGATCCGCTCAACAATGCCGCCCACAACGCCGGCCTGATTCAAGACGGCGCCTGCTTCACGATCATTGGCAGCCAGGGCGCCGATCTCGTCGGCCGTTCGTTGACCACGGGCAGTTCGCGATGGTTCTGGACGATGGACGGCGAGATCGGTTTCGACGGCAATCTGTGGCTGTTCGTGGTCGAGATGCGCAACCCGAGCGGCACCGGCGCAACCTATGGTGCCCTTCCGGTGCGGACCTGGCTGGCAATCCTCGACCCGTTCACCTTGACGCAGCTCTACTTCGAGCCGGCCCCCGACAGCGGCCCCGATCTCTACGGCTGGTCGGTCGTGTCCACCGACCAATACAGCTACCTCTATAGCCACTGTTATCGCCAGTTCGCCTTCGACGTTGCCGGACCTGGGCAGTTCGACAGCAACTGCACGCCGCACACCTATCTGGCCCGAGTCCCGCTCGGCCACTTCGAACGTCAACCCGAATATTGGAACGGCTCCGGTTGGAGCAGCGACAAGAACCTGGCCTCGCCAATCCTCAGCCGTGGCGTCTCCAACGAGATGAGCGTGCAGTGGTTCGGTGACACCTTCGTCAGCGTCACCAAGCGAGATGCCTGGTGGGGGACCGTGATCCACGTCGATAAAGCGCCGACGCCACAGGGCCCGTGGACTGCGGCGCAAGCCGACATCCCCGTCGTCTTCGATCGAAAGTGCGCTACCGGATGTGGGAATTACGCCGCCCAGCTCCTGCCATGGGTCGACGCGGAGGGCAAGCTGACCGTGGCCTTATCGAACGGCGCCGAGTTTCATCTGTGGCTGGCGGATGGTTCGCTCTATCGTCCGAGCTTTTATTCGATTGCGCTGCCGGCCTCGCCATCGAGCAGCCCAACCACGCCGTCAGCGTTGCCGGCGGCACGCGGCGACTCGGGATTTGTGGCACTGACTCCGAGCCGCGTCCTCGACACTCGCAAAGCTGGCACGACGCGACCACAACTCGCTGCAGGCTCGATTGCTCAGATCGATCTGCGGGCGATTGGCATGCCGAGCACAGCGACCGCCGTTGCCTTGAATCTGACCGCCGTCAACGCCACCGCCGATGGGTGGGTGCGGGCCTACCCGTGCGAGCAGGGCGGGTTGCAGACGTCCAACCTCAACCCGGTTGTCGGCCGCGTGGCCACCAACAGCGCAACCGTCGCCGTCGGTGCCGGAATGATCTGTCTGCTGACTGCACAGCCGGTCGATCTCGTCGTCGACCTCAATGGCTGGTTGACGACCGATTCGACCATCGGCTTGCTGCCGAGTGTCGCCACCCGACTCGTCGACACGCGTAGCGGACTGGGTGGCGCGCTGCTGCAGCCGGGTGTGCAGCGTGAGGTGACCGTCGTCGGTGCGGGTTCGACGACCACCGCAGTCGCCTTGAACATCACCGCCGTGGCACCACGAACGGGTGGTTTCATCACCGTCTGGCCGTGCGGCGTCACCCGACCCACGGCGTCGAATCTCAATCCGACCCCGGGCGTCACCGCACCGAACATGGTCAACGTCAAGGTTGGCACCGCCGGCAAGGTGTGTCTCTACTCGACGGCGCGCACCGACATCGTCATCGATCGACTCGGCGAGTACCGCGCCGACGCAGCGACGAGGTTTGCGTCGTTGACCCCGTTGCGGGTGCTCGACACGAGAGGCGACCGCAATCCTCGCCACCAGAGCATGTTGCCGTTCATAGTCGCCGTCGGCGATGTCGTTGCCGTGCAGGCCAATCTCACTGCTGTGCACGGCCGAACACCGGGCTTCCTCAGTGGCTACCGTTGCATGGACCAATTGTGGCCGGGCACGTCGAACGTCAACTTCGACATCCAGACCGCAAGCGCGAACTCGGCGCTGGTGGCATCTGGGCGCGGTTACAGCTGTGTCTACGCCTCGACCGAGGTCGAGCTTGTCTTCGACGTCTTTGGGGTCTGGACCCGCTGACGGACTACTTCAGTGCGGCGAGAGCGGCGACGTAATCGGGTTCTTGGGCGATTTCGGGAACCAACTCGGAGTAGGTCACCTCGCCGTCGCCATTGAGCACGACGACAGCACGTGCCAGCAGACCGCGCAGCGGCCCGTCGACCATGGTGACGCCAAAATCGGCGCCGAAGCTCGAGCGGAACGTCGATGCCGATTGCACATTCTCCAGGCCCTCGGCACCGCAGAAGCGGCCAAGAGCGAAGGGCAGATCGGCGCTGACGCACAACACCGTGGTGTTCTCCAACGAAGCAGCCTCGCTGTTGAAGCGGCGCACGCTGGCGGCGCAGACGCCGGTGTCGACGGAGGGAAAGATGTTGAGCACGACGTTACGCCCGGCGAAATCGCCAGGGGTGACGTCGCCTAGCCCGGTTCCGGTGACGGTGAACGCCGGCGTTGAGCCGGTTGCGGGCAAATCGCCCGATGTGTGGATCGGATTACCGCGGAAGTTGATTTCAGCCATTGGAGATTCCTAGCAGGTAGGGGAGCTTCGACGGAAGCTCTCATGGCTAGTGTTCGTCGAGACGTTCTTTGGCTGAGTCGCTACCGCATGGTCGTGTACGACCGTCGTCGATGTCGCACAGGCATGCGGCAGCTGCGTGGAAAGGTTCTTTCATGATCGGACCGAGCGCCACCACCCCGGCCCGGGTCCGCGTCTGTCCGGCTCGTCTGTGCACTACGGTGCGTCGTCAGCGTCGTCAGCCGATGCGCGTGGTTGTGCGGTCGGGCGTGTCGACTTACGCATCGATTGGACGATGCTGAGCACCAGAAAAGCGGCAAACAATCGCCACTGATTGTCCTCGATCCATTCCAGCGCATCTTTCAGCTCGGCCTCGAATTGCCAGGCGGCGATGCGGATCCAGACCAGCCGAAAGACGATGCCAGCCGAGATGGCGATCAGGAACCGGCGGGCGCGGATCTTGCGTTGACCGACGAGCGCGCAGGCGATGTTGCTCCCCGGAAAAATGAACAGCAGCAGCCATCCGAAACGATCGGCGGCCTGCTGCATCCAGCGCAACGTCGCTGGCGGGTTGGCACCAGCCTGCGCCTCGAGCCAGCCGAAGCCACGGTCACCGTAGTGATAGCCGAGCAGATACAGCACCCATCCGGCGGCGAGTAGGCGGAGGTAGCCGATCAGCGCGTAGGCCACAGGGTTGAGCCCGGCAGCAGAGGAAAAGAGGAGGTGACGCATTCGCGAGCTCAGCGCCAACAGCAGTCCGGGATTGTCGTTGACCAGTGTTGGGGCGGTGAAGAACCCGATCTGGGTGCACGCCACCAGCGCGGCGAAGCAGGCCAGCAAGATGCGCAGGCGTGTGTCAGCGGTTGGCTTGCTCATCTCGGTGGGATTCGGCACAGAACAACGAGGGTAACCGCCCAACAAGTGGTTGACAGTGAGATGAAATCGTCTTATCGTCTCATCATGTCCCCGACAGAGCGCAAGATTCTCGACGCTGCGCAACGGTGTTGCGAACGTTGGGGTTTGACCCGGGTGTCCATCGATGACATCGCCCGTGACGCGGGCGTCTCGCGGGCAACGCTCTATCGCATGTTTCCTGGTGGTAAAGACGTCGTCTTCGACGCGTTGCGCGTCGACAGACTCGAAGCGTTCTTCGCCGAAATGCAAACCGAGATCGGTGATTCCGATTCGTTGGAAGATCTGCTCGTGCAAACCGTGGTCTTTGCCACCGTGTCATTGCGCCACGACGAGCACCTGGCCATCATGCTGGCTGGCGAACCTGGCGAAACACTCCGCCAGCTCACCGTGCAGGGCCTGCCGCGCATTATCCGCATGGCTTCGCTGTTTCTTGCCCCGCGGGTCGCCCCGTTCGTCGAGCCTGGCAAGGCCGACGAGCTCGTCGATCTGCTCTCCCGCCTGGTCATTTCCTACTTCCTGGCGCCGTCTCAACATGTCGACCTTGGCGAGCCCGAGTCGGCACGTCAATTCGTCCAAACCCACATCCTGCCCATCTACGAACCGTTCGAACTCTCTCAGAAGGCGTCACTCTCATGACCATCGTGCACAACGACAACATGTCCATCATCGGCCGCACCGAAGTCAACGACATCGAGGGCATTCTTTCGATCCCGTTGATGGACCCCACCGAAGTGACACACTCAGTGTCCAACCTCGCCCCGGCCATCTTCACCTGGGACTACTCGCTGGCCCGGCCACAACTGCGTCGCCTGTACGAAAAGGCCAAGACTGGGCAATGGAACAGTTCGATCGATCTCGACTGGTCGATCGACGTCGACGTCGACAAGACGGTGCGCGAGAACTCCGAAGCGATGGGCCGCGGCCTGAACGTCGAGAACTTCGTCGGCACGCCGGTGGAGAAGTGGTCGGATAAGGAATGGCACCAGTTCAACATCGAGGGGTTGAACTGGCAGCTCAGCCAGTTCCTCCACGGTGAGCAAGGTGCCCTGATCTGCACAGCAAAGATCGTCGAGACGGTGCCGTGGTACGACGCCAAGCTCTATGCGAGCACCCAGGTGATGGACGAAGCCCGCCACGTCGAGGTCTTCGGTCGCTATTTGCACGAAAAGCTCGGTGGCTCGTATCAGATCAACGCCCACCTGATGATGTTGATCGATGACATCATCAACGATTCGCGCTGGGACATGACCTACCTCGGCATGCAGATCATGATCGAAGGCCTGGCGCTGGCGGCGTTCGGTTTTCTTCACGAATTCACCCGTGAGCCGCTACTGAAGTCGCTATTGCGTTATGTGATGAGCGACGAGGCGCGCCACGTGGCCTTCGGTGTGCTCAGCCTGAAAGAGGCCTACGCCGAGATGAGCGACGCGGAGATGAAGGATCGCCAGGAGTTCGCCTTCGAAGCAGCGGTGCGCATGCGCGACCGTTTCATGCAGCAAGAGGTCTGGGAGCGCATGGGCGTCAACACCCGCGATGTGGTTCCGGTGGTGCTACAAGACCCGACCCGCAAGATTTTCCAGTCGATGCTGTTCAGCAAGATCGTGCCGAACTGCAAGAAGTTGGGCCTGCTCGACCGCAACGACAAGTGGTTGCGCCACCGTTTCGAGGAGATGGGTGTGATCCAGTTCGAAGACTGGACAGACACCAGCGAGGAATACCTCGACTTCTCCCTGGAGTCGGCCGGGCAAGCCCCGGCCTGATGGCTGCGCTCGCCTCGCTGGCGACCAGTTATCGCCAGGCCAGAGAGCGCTTTTTCGCCGCGGCTCAGCAAGCTGGTGCCCGCTGCGACAGCTACCCTCACCCGCTGTTGGGCGTCGAGGGTGAGGCGTTGGCGGTCGATGTCGCTGCGCTCGGTCCCGCCGAGGCGGAACTGGTCATTGTCGTTGTCTGCGCCACCCATGGCGTCGAGGGCTACTGCGGCTCGGCGTTGCAGACCCATTGGTTGACGTACTGTGCGTCTGATCTGCCCGCCGACGTGCGTCTGCTGATGGTCCACGGGCTCAATCCCTACGGATTCTCCTGGGTGCGTCGGGTGAACGAAGACAACGTCGACCTCAACCGCAACTTCGTCGATTGGCACGTGCCTGCACCGGAGAACTACGACTACACCACCGTGCACGACCTCGTTGTGCCGGCAACCTGGGACGAACAAGCCCAGGCGGATTCGACGAGCGCCTTGTTCGGATTCGTCAACGAATGGGGTCTCGACCGCTTGCAAGCCGTGCTCAGCGGCGGTCAATACCGCCACCCCGATGGTGTCTTCTACGGTGGCACCGCGCCGGTGTGGTCGCACCGTTGGCTGCGTCACTGGGCCGCCGAAGCGCTGTCCGACGCCAGCGAGGTGCGGATCATCGACCTGCACACCGGGCTCGGACCGTGGGGCGTTGGCGAACTGATCGTCAGCCCGGCTCCCGGCGATGCCGAGTTCGTCCGGGCAGCGGCCGTGTGGGGCGATGTCCGCTCGATGCACGGTGGCGACAGCGTCTCGGCGGTGTTGGACGGCGATTGGTCCAACGTGGCCCATCAATTTGCGCCCCAGGCCACGGTCATCGCGGTGAGCATCGAATACGGTACGGTCGATCTGATCGCCGTCATGCAGGCGCTGCGCGCCGATGCCTGGCTGCACGCCCGTGGCGACCCGCGAGGCCCCGACGCTGCAGCGATTCGGGCCCAGGTGCGCGCCGCCTTCGCCGATGACGACCCAGCGTGGATCGCTGCCTGCTGGCCGCGCTTCCATCAGGTGTTGACCGCCGCAGCGAGCGCCTCGTTGTAGCGCTGTGGCGAGCACGGCACGTTTGTGCCGGAGTTCACTGGCATTGAAAAAAGTATGCGTGCGTTCAATCGGTGATCGGCGGCGCGAGAATGGAAGCGACTCCGGTGCCGCCGCGCCGAGGAAGGACAACCCCGCAATGCCCCGCTTTGGTCGAGTACTCACCGCGATGGTCACGCCGTTTCATGCCGATGGTTCGCTGAACCTCGACGGTGCCCAGGCCCTTGCCCGCTACCTGCAGGCCAACGGCAACGACGGATTGGTCGTCGCTGGCACCACTGGTGAAGCGCCTGCGCTCAGTGAGGCCGAGACCTTGGCCTTGTTCGCCGCCGTGATCGAAGCGGTAACCATTCCGGTGATCGCCGGCATCGGCAGCAACAACACCGCCCACTCCGTCCACATGACCACCGAGGCAGCAGCGCTCGGTGCCGCCGGCGCCCTGGCCGTCTGTCCGTATTACAACCGCCCATCACAGGCGGGCATCGACGCGCACATGCGCGCCATCGCCGGCGGCCAGCGACCTGCCGGTGATGCTCTACGACATCCCCGTGCGTTCTGGTCGCAAGATCAACACCGCGACCGTGCTCAAACTCGCTGCTGAGGTGCCAAATATCGTCGCCCTGAAAGACGCGGCTGGCAACCCGGGGGAGACAGCGGCATTGATCAGCTCCGCTCCAGCAGGGTTCGAGGTCTACAGCGGCGACGACGTGATGACCCTTGCGCTGCTGGCCAGCGGCATCGTCGGCACCGTCGGCGTGGCCACGCACTGGACCGGTGAAGATCACCAAGTGATGTTCGACTTGTGGGATAAGGGCGACACCGTTGGGGCCCGGTTGGTCAACTCGCGCATGTTGGAGAGCTTCGCATTCGAGACCGGTGACGATGCCCCGAACCCGATTCCGAGCAAGGCGATGATGCGCCACCTCGGTCTCGACGTTGGCCAAGCCCGGTTGCCGATGGGCGAGGCGCCATTGTTTGTCGTCGAGCGTGCACCACAAGTGTTCGCCAACCTGCAACGATGGAGGGATGCTTTTCCCCTCCGTCCGGCCTGACCCATCGTGAGCGAACCGCTACGAATTATCTTCCTCGGCGGTCTCGGCGAAATCGGCCGAAACTGCATGGTGATCGAGCAGCACAACGAGCTGCTGCTGATCGACTGCGGTCTGATGTTCCCCGATTCCGACATGCACGGCATCGACCTTGTCTTGCCCGACTTCACCTGGCTGCGGGAGAACGCCGACCGAGTCGTCGGCTGCGTCGCTACCCACGGGCACGAGGATCACGTCGGCGCCTTGCAGTTCCTGCTGCGCGAGCTCAGTTTCCCGATCTTCGGTTCAGCTGTCACGCTTGGTCTCGCTCGCAACCGCATCGAAGAGGCCGGCCTGATGGGGCGCACCGAATTGGTGGTCGTCAAGGATGGCGAGCGCCGCAAGATCAGCACCTTCGACGTCGAATTCCTGCCGGTGACCCACTCGGTGCCGCACGCCCATGCCGTTGTCCTGCACACGGCCCAAGGCGTGATCATCCACTCCGGCGACTTCAAGCTCGATCTCACCCCGGTCGATGGGCGGCGCACCGATCTTGCTCGCCTCGGCGAGATTGCCAAAACCGACGGTGTGCGCCTACTGATGATGGACAGCACCAACTCCGAAGAATGCGGCCATGCTCCCAGCGAAACCAGTGTCGGGGTGACATTGCGGCGACTGTTCGCCGAACAAAAGGGCCGGCGGATCATCACCGCCAGCTTCGCCAGCCACCTACACCGCATCCAGCAGATCGCCGACGCCGCGATCGCCAACGGGCGCGTTGTCGCCACCCTCGGGTTGAGCATCAAAAAGAACGTCCGCATGGGCCGTGAGCTGGGCATTCTGTCGATCCCCGACAAGTCGTTGATCGATATCGAAGAGGCCGACAACTACCCACCGGAGCGGCTGTGCATCGTTTCCACCGGCTCGCAGGGCGAACCGATGTCGGCGCTCAGCCTGCTGGCTCGCGGTGAGAACCGCTGGGTGAAAGTCGGCGATAACGACACGGTGATCCTCTCCAGCCATGCCATTCCAGGCAACGAAGGCAACGTCAACCGAGTGATCGATGGGTTGCTACGCAACGGCGTCGAAGTGATCCACAGCGGCATCGCCGATGTCCACGCCACCGGCCACGCCCAAGCCGATGAGATCAAGACCTACCTGTCGATCGTCAATCCGGAGTACTACGTCCCGATCCATGGTGAATACCGCCACATGGTGGCCAACTCCAAGCTCGGCTTGACGATGGGCGTTGCCGCACCGAACGTTCTGATGTGCGAGGACGGCGACGTGCTGACGCTCGACGACAGCGGGCTGCAACAAACAGGGCGTGTCCCCGCTGGGTATCTGTACGTCGACGGCATCGTCGGCGACGTCGGCCAGGGAGTGCTGCGTGACAGGCGGGTGTTGGCCGAAGAAGGCGTCGTTGTCGTCGTCGTCACCGTCGACATCAGCAGCGGAAAGGTGCTGGTCGGGCCAGAGATCATCACTCGTGGCTGGGTCTATGCGCCAGAGGCCGAGGATCTGCTCGACGAGGCTTGCGACCGCATCGCCGACACCGTCGAGGCCGCGCTGGCCAAGGGTGAACGCAACGTCGATGCCCTGGAACGCGATGTCCGCCGCGCCGCTGGCAAGTTCGTCAACGAACGTACGAAACGGCGTCCGATGATCGTCCCGGTGGTGATGGAAGCCTGATTCGGGTTCGGGGCGCGTCCCAGCGCATTCGAGGGAAGTCAGATTTCTTGGCCTAGCATCCGGTGCCGTTGCGTTTGTTTGCAACAGTCCAAGGAGGACGAAGATGGGTTTATTAGGAATGCTCGGCGGTTTGTTGGGCAAGAAGGCACCAAAGACCGGCAACGGTTTGATGGACGGTTTGCTGCCGATGCTGCTCGGTGGTGGCGCGCTCGGCGGCTTGACCGGTCTGATCGGCAAGTTCGCCTCGGCCGGTCTTGGCAACAAGGCCAAGAGCTGGGTCAGCACTGGCCCGAACGAAGAGCTGACCGGCGACGAGTTGGAGTCCGCCCTCGGGTCCGACACCGTTTCCAAGCTGGCAACGCAGGCCGGCGTGTCGCAGGATCAGGCCAAGGGTGGCCTCGCGGCCATGTTGCCGAGCCTGATCGACAAGCTGACCCCAGGTGGTTCCGTGCCGACTGGCAACCTGGCCAAGTCGATGAAGGGCATCGATTTCAGCTCGATCTTGGGCAAACTCGGCAAGTGAAGTTCGTGCGCGCTGCGGCCGTGGCCATTTTGGTGGCGGCGGCCGCAGCGTGTTCCGATGACGCTGGGGGAGCGTCCTCATCGTCATCGTTGAAGATCGATGAGATCGCCGCAGCGATCCAGGCCGTCGACGCCGTACCTGCCGCTGACGGGGTTGGCGCCGAGTTGCGCTTCTACGAGGTGAACGCGACACCGACCTTGGTCAATCTCTTCGTCGCCAATCCCGACAACACGGTCACGGCCTTCGTCTATCTCGATGGTGTATTGGACGACGGTTCCGCACCGGCGCAGGCCGACGGCCAGAGCTTTGCGGCCTCGGCAGTGTCGTTCGACGCCGAGACGGTGCTCGATCAGGTGGCCGAGGAGCTGCCTGATTCGGCGATGCGAGGGTTCTCCGCGGTGTCCGATGGCGCCGCTGGCGTTCGGTATCTGATCACCATCGAGTCCGTCAATGGCGGCATTCTGGAGATCCCCGTCGGCCCCGACGGTTCGATCCTGACCGGGTCGGGTTGATCTAATGACCCAACCCTGGCACACCCAGTTGGTACGTTGAAGCCCATGGCTACTTGGGGTCAAAAGACCCGCAGCTCGAAATCGAAACCTGCTCGCAAGCCCGCCGCGTCGGCCAAGGCCACTGCGAAGTCGGCGCCGGTCAAGGCCGCCCCGCGGACAGCGTCCGGCAAGGCCGCGGTGCCGAGCGTGTCACGCAAAGCAGCGCCCGTCGGGCCTTCGCCGCGCGGCGCACGTGCACACGCCGAACTACGGGGGGCCATCGAGGGACGCGAGGCTGAACTCGCCGGTATTGCCTTCGTCGCCGCCGGGGTGCTCAGCGGGCTGGCCATTTACTTTGAGATGGCCGGAATCCTGGGTTCCGGAGTCAACCGGTTGTTCGCCTGGATGATGGGCGTCGGTCGTTACGTGGCGCCGGCCGCTCTGCTGGCGGTGGGAATCGCCCTCGTGCGTCGTGGGCGCAGCGAACATCGCTGGCGGCTGACGCTGGGCTGGGCGGCGATGGGTCTCGCCGGGTTCGGGCTGCTGCACCTCGTGCGACATTCTGCTGATGGCCTCGACGATCTCGGCGACGCCGGTGGCTGGATGGGTGCGTTCGCGGCGATTCCGGTGCGTTCGTTGATCGGTGCCGTCGGTGGCGGGGTAGTGTTCGTTGCGCTGGCATTCGCCGGTGCGCTGTTGGTCACCGGTCGCAGCGTGCGCTCGGCGTTTCGCAGCTTTGGATCCGGCGTGGGGGCCGTTGGCAAGCCTGTCGGGCGTGCCGCCAAACGGGCCGTCGGTGAGATTTCCACCTTGTCGAGCGATCGCGACGACGCCCCGCCGGGGCCACGGGTCTACGACGTCGATTCCGAGGAAGACGCCTCGGCGCCGACGAAACGACAGCGCCTCGTCAAACCGTTGCCACCGCCAAGCCTTGGCGACCCGTTGTTGCACGCCCCGGGTGCCATCGAACAACCTGAGCTCGATCTCGGCCCAGGGGCAAAACGAGGCCAATGGGTGCTTCCCCCCGGATCGCTGCTGGTGCGTTCCGGCGTGCAAACGATCAACAAAGCCGAGGTCGAAGCCCGCGGCCGCACGCTTGTCGACTCGTTGAACTCGCATGGCGTCGAAACCCGCCTCGTCGGGCAAACCGTTGGCCCGACGGTAACCCGCTACGAACTGGAGCTCGGTGCCGGCGTCAAGGTGGCCCGGGTCACCAGCCTCAACCGCGACATCGCCTACGCAATGGCGGCGATCGATGTGCGCATTTTGGCGCCGATCCCGGGGCGCTCGGCGATTGGTGTCGAGGTCCCCAACCACACCCGCCAGTTGGTGTCGCTCGGCGACATCATGAACTCCGCCGAGGCCAAGGCCGCCAACCATCCACTCGATGTCGCCGTTGGCAAAGACATCGCTGGGCGGTCGGTGTTCCTCAACCTGGCGACGACGCCGCACCTGTTGATCGCTGGTGCCACCGGTGCCGGCAAGTCCAGCGGTATCAACTGCATCATCACCTCGATTTTGATGCGCGCCACGCCAGAGCAGGTCCGCCTGATTCTGATCGACCCGAAACAGGTCGAAATGGGCCAATACAACAAGCTTCCGCACCTGTTGACCCAGCCGGTGACCAACCCGAAGAAGGCCGCCAATGCCCTCGGTTGGGCGTGCAAGGAGATGGAGCGGCGCTACGACCTGCTGTTCGAAGTCGGCTTTCGCGACATCGGCGGCTACAACGCCGCCTTCGATCGTGGCGAACTGGTAGTCGAGCCGGGCAGCGAAGCGGTGTTCGAACGATTGCCCTACATCGTCGTCGTCGTCGACGAGCTCAACGACTTGATGATGGTCGCCGCTCGTGATGTCGAAGAGAGCATCACCCGTATCGCCCAAAAGGCTCGCGCCGTAGGCATCCACCTCATCGTCGCCACGCAGCGCCCGTCGGTCAACGTCATCACCGGCGTGATCAAGGCCAACGTGCCCGCGCGGATGGCCTTCGCCGTCAGCAGCCTCACCGATAGTCGCGTCATCCTCGATCAACCGGGTGCCGAGAAGCTGGTCGGTAAGGGCGACATGTTGTTGCTGCCGGGCAACTCCAGCGTGGCGCAACGTATCCAGGGTTCGTGGGTCTCCGAAGAGGAGGTCCGCAAGGTCACCGCCCATTGGAAGCGCCAGGCCCCTGAGGTCACCTATGTGTCCGGCGTCGAGGGCGACGAAGACCGTGAGCAGAGCTTGTTCGCCGGGGGGCCGGTGGGGGGCGCTTCGGGCGACGAGGATGACGACGAGTCGTTGTTGCGTACCGCCGTCGAGTTGGTCGTGCGCAGCCAACTGGGGTCCACCTCGATGCTGCAGCGAAAATTGAAGGTCGGCTTCGCCCGTGCCGGCCGTTTGATGGACCTGCTCGAGGAGCGCGGCATCGTCGGGCCCAGCGAAGGCTCCAAGGCCCGCCAGGTGCTGATGACGGTCGACGAGTTCGAGTTGTTGCAGGAAGCGGAACGCGGCCGCTGATTGCGTCTCTGCGCGGTCGGCGTCCAGAACGCCGCCCTCGTCTCGGTAGGCTTGTACGTCGTGGTGCAACGGTTCTATATCGAGACTTTGGGTTGTCCGAAGAACCAGGTCGACTCCGACAAGTTGATTGGCACGCTGCTTGCCGATGGCATGACAGCCACCGACGACCCTGGCAGTGCCGACCTGGTCGTGGTCAACACCTGCGCGTTCATCGATGAAGCCCGCCGCGAGTCGATCGACACGATCCTGGCCCTCGGTGAACAACGCCGTGAAGGATCCCGCCTCGTCGTCACCGGCTGTATGGCCGAGCGCTACGGAGCCGAGTTGGCCGAAGCGATTCCGGAGGCCGACCAAGTCGCCGGTTTCGGCGTGTCGGTCAATGTGCTCGCAGCACCAAAACGTTCCCTGATCCCGGTGTCGTCGGCCCCGATCCCGACGCTCGATCTGCTCAATTTGCCCCGACCACGTTCGTCATCGCCGTGGGCCTACGTGAAGATCGCCGAAGGGTGCGACCGCAGCTGCGGATTTTGTGCCATCCCGTCGTTCCGCGGGCCGCAGCGCAGCCGCGACATCTCCTCGATCCTCGACGAGGTCGATCAGCTGGCGGCCAAAGAGATCGTTCTCATCGCCCAAGACCTGGCCAGCTACGGCAAAGATCGCCCCGACGACCTCGGCGCCGGCTCGATCGTGCCCTTAGTGCAAGCTGTGGCCGAGCGGGTCGATTGGGTTCGCCTGTTGTACCTCTACCCGAGCGATTTGAGCAACGACTTGATCGATGCCGTGTGTGCCACGGGCGTGCCCTACTTCGACCTCTCGTTGCAGCACGTCTCCAAGCCGTTGCTGCGTCGCATGCGCCGTTGGGGCGACGGCCAGCGATTCCTCGATCGCATCGACGACATCCGCCAGCGTGCGCCGCAGGCCGCGTTCCGCAGCAACTTCATCGTCGGGTACCCAGGCGAAACCGAAGACGACCACGATCAGATGCTCGACTTCATCGACCAGGCCCAGCTCGATTGGTGCGGATTCTTCGCCTACAGCCCCGAGGAGGGGACCTACGCGATGGGCCTCGACGGCATTGTCGACGACGAGTTGATGCATCAGCGGCTTGCCGAGCTCCGTGAAATGCAAGACGAGATCACCGCCAGCCGCCGTGATGCGTTGATCGGCGAGACCGTTCGGGTCTTGGTCGACGAGCCCGGAATCGCCCGCAGCCACCGTGAAGCCCCGGAGATCGACGGGATCATCAACGTGTCGGCGGCACTGCAAGTCGGCGCTTTCCATGAGGTGATCATCGAGAACGCGTTCGGCCCCGACCTGGTGGCCGTCGGGGCGGAGCAGGTGGATTGATGCCGGTCGATCCGTCGAAGATCGCCACCTGGGCCAACCTTGTCACCGTGGCGCGCATGTTCATCTCGCCGCTGATGTTCATCATCATTCCCCATCACCAAGCAGGAAGTTGGCTGGCGTTCGCAGTGTGGTTCGTGATGTGTTCCAGCGACGGCATCGATGGGTACCTGGCCCGCCGCCATGGCAGCACGACCTTCGGCACGTTTCTCGATCCCTTAGCCGACAAGTTCCTGATCCTGGTGGCGATGGTGGCGCTGATCGATCGCAAGGTCTTTTGGTGGTTGCCGGTGGCGATCATCTTCGCTCGTGAGATCACGATGAGCCTGTACCGCATCGTGCTCAGCCAACAGGGCATCAGCGTTCCGGCCAGCAAGATCGCCAAGTGGAAGACGTTCACGCAGCAGCTCGCGGTTGGTTTCGCGATCATGCCACCGTTCGCGCTCGATGGCGAATGGCTGTGGAAGGGCCTGTTATGGATTTCCGTCGCCTTGGCGCTGATCAGTTTTGGCCAGTACATGTGGCGGGCTCGTCGAGCTGTCCGCCAGCCGGAGATGGTCGATGCGCGTTGATCTGATCGCCGTCGGCACGGAGCTGTTGCTTGGCCAGATCATCGACACCAACTCGGCGTGGATTGGCGAGCAACTGGCGGCGCACGGATTTGACACCATGCTGCATGTCAAGGTCGGTGACAACTTGGAGCGGATCGTCGCTGCGCTTCGCGATGCGGTCGGACGCGCCGACGCGGTTATCGTCTGCGGTGGCCTCGGGCCGACGCACGACGACCTGACTCGTGATGCCATCGCCGCCGTGATGGGCGTCGAGCTTGATACGCGACGACGACGATCTCCGACGCGGATTCGAGCGATGTTCACGGCCCGTGGCCGGTACATGGCCGACAACAACCTGCGGCAGGCCGACGTACCTGTCGGCGCTACGGTGATCGAACAGACGCGTGGCACTGCCCCCGGCTTGATCTGCCCGCTGACGGTAGCGGGGGGCGAGACGGTGATCTACGCCGTGCCCGGGGTGCCGCACGAGATGACGCGAGATGCTCGAGCGGGCGGTGTTGGCGGACCTGCACGCACGCAGCGGTGAGATTGCCGTGATCGCCAGCCGAACACTGCGCTGTTGGGGCGATAGCGAGAGTGGACTCAACGAAAAGCTCGACGGCGTGATCGCCGAGCTCGATGCGCCAGGCAACCCGACGTTGGCGTTTCTGGCCAGCGGGTGGGACGGGCTCAAGATCCGCCTCACCGCCAAGGCAGGAACGATCGATGCCGCCGATGTGCTGCTCGATTCGTGGTCGCAGCGCATCGCAGGCATCGTTGGCGACAATCTATTCAGTGCTGCCGACGAATCGATGGAGGCGGTCGTCCTGAAGTTGCTTGGTCAGCGAGGTTGGACGTTGGGCCTGGCCGAGTCGGTCACCGGCGGGCTGATCGCCGCACGGCTGACGGGCGTGCCCGGCGCCAGTGAGGTGTTGCGCGGCTCGATCGTGTCCTATGCCAGCGAGGTCAAATTCGACCTACTCGGTGTACGCGTCGGCCCGGTGGTGTCGGCCGATGCGGCGGTGGCGATGGCCGAGGGTGCTCGCCGGGTGCTGGGCGCCGATGTCGGTCTTGCGGTCACCGGAGTTGCCGGGCCAACGGAGCAGGACGGCATGGCGGTCGGCACATTGTTCGTCGGCTTCGCCATCGGCGATGCGGTCGGCGTCGTCCAGGTCCAGCTTCCAGGCCAGCGTGAGCAGATGCGCCAGATGGCGGTCATCACGGCGCTCGACGCCTTGCGCCGCAACCTGTTGGCCGCGAACGGCTGAATCCGTGGTGGCATCCCGCCACTCACCTGCCACAATTGTTCTATTGCCTCTGTAGCTCAGCTGGATAGAGCACCGGACTTCTAATCCGACGGTCGCTGGTTCGAATCCAGCCGGAGGCGCCGGATTAATCCAACGGGGCTTGATCCACATATTGGGGGCAGTCATGGGATACATCGACGATCGGACCAACGTCGTCATCGGTGCCGGATCGGGCATGGGCGAGGCGATCGCCCATCGGCTTGCCGCTAAGGGTCGGCGCACGATCCTCGCCGACTTCGATCTGGGCAAGGTGCAGGCTGTTGCCGCCAGCATCGGCGGAGACATCGAGGTGATGCGCTGCGACATCGACTCCGCCGACGATCTCGACGCCATCGCCAGCGCCAGCGGCACGATTGGATCGCTCGTCGTCACCGCCGGTATCTCGCCGACGATGGCTCCGGGACGGCGCATCTTCGAGGTCGACCTGTTTGCGCCGGCGCGTTTGCTACAGCGCTTTGAGTCCACGATCGCGCCAGGTTCTGTGGCGCTATTGTTCGCCTCCTGCGCGGCCTACATGGTGCCGGCGATGGAGGCCTTCGACGCCCTGCTCGACAACCCGCTCGATCCGGGCTTCTTCGACGCCTTCGCTGCCCTCGGGGTCGATCCCGACGATTCTGCGTCGGCATACGCCTTCTCCAAGCGTGGCTTGCAGCGGCTTGTGCGCCGCGAATCGCTGGTCTGGGGCAAGAAAGGTGCTCGACTGTTGACGCTCTCGCCCGGAATCGTCGAAACGCCGATGGGCCGTCAGGAAGCCGAGCAACAAGAGGCGATGGCTGCCATGGTCACGAACTCCGCGCTCGGGCGCATCCTCGGCGCTGACGAACTGGCTGCAGTCGCAGAATTCCTGGTCTCCGACGCGGCGTCGGCGATGACCGGTTGCGATGTGCTCGTCGACGGCGGCACCATCGCCGCCATGGGCTGAAGCGAAAGACACCATGACCACCTTGCCCAACCGCCCACACACCGCCGTGCTCGTCGTCGATGTGCAGAATGGCGTCGTCGTCGGCGCTCACCAGCGAGATGCTGTGGTGGCCAACATTGCCACGCTGGTCGACAATGCCCGCCGCCAGCACGTACCGGTCGTCTGGGTGCAGCATGCCGATGACGGCCTCGAGCAGGGGAGCGACGAATGGGCGATCGTTCCCGAACTGTCGCCGCGCCCCAGCGAAGTCATCGTCGCCAAGAACTACGGCGACTCGTTCGAGGACACGGTTCTGGAGAGTGTGCTCGCCGAACTCGGGGTTGGTCGCCTCGTCGTCGCCGGAGCGCAGACCGACGCCTGCATCCGTTCCACGCTGCACGGTGCCTTGGTGCGCGGCTACGACGTCACACTGGTGAGC
This sequence comes from uncultured Acidimicrobiaceae bacterium, assembly GCA_963732585.1. GTDB lineage: Bacteria > Actinomycetota > Acidimicrobiia > Acidimicrobiales > Ilumatobacteraceae > WLMZ01. The sequence goes on from CAVSZY010000003.1 coordinate 513,321, forward strand.
GATGCGCATACCACCGAGGACCAGAGTGAATGGGGTGCGCCGCCGCCAGAGCAGGTGATTGCCCACACCAATCTGTACTGGACGTACCAGAGCGCGCCAGGTCGCGCCGCCGGCACGGTGAGCACCGCCGATGCCGACTTCGTCGGGCCGACCTGAGCCGTGCTGAAGCTACGCCCAACGTGCGAACACTGCGCGACCCCACTGCCAGGCGATGCTGGTGGCGCGTACATTTGCAGTTACGAATGCACCTTCTGTGAGGCGTGCGCGGGCGATGTGCTCTCGCTGGTCTGCCCGAACTGTGGTGGCGCGCTCGGTGCCTCGGCCGCCGCGGACGCCGACCAAGCTGCGCATCGACCCGGCGAGCACGACACGTGTCGAGTCGGTCGCTGATCTGGCAGCGCATGTGGGCAAGGTCCACGAACAGCTGAGCCGCGCCGGGTTTCCGGTGCATTTTGGAGAGATCGTCGTCGACTGTCACTCGCCGAGCGCGTTGGCGCGTTTCTACGCTGGGTTGCTCGGGGGTACCGCCGTCGAGCGGGGCGATGAGTGGGCGTGGGTGGAAATGCACGTGCGCGGCAGTGCAACTCGGATCGGCGGTACGCCAAGCCCGGCTGGGCCTCGGCTGGCATTTCAACGTGTGCCCGAACCCAAGTCCGGCAAGGTGCGCATCCACCTCGACTTCGCCACGTGGGATATTCCCGGCGAGATGGAGCGTGTCATCGGGCTCGGTGGTTCCGTGCTCGGTGAGATCCAGGGCGACGAAGCGGGTCAGTTTGTGGTCTGCGCCGATCCCGAGGGCCACGAGTTCTGTCTGATCGACGTCTGAGGCCTGGCACCTTCAGCACTTGTCGGTGACGAACTCATCGACTGCGGTCAGCGCCGCTGTGAATCTTCCACCGATACCACGCAGGACATCGTCAGTTGCGACGCCCGATGCGACCTGTTCGGCGATGCTGCGATACGTCTCGCCGATCAGATTGAGGTGCGAGGAAATCGAGGCTGCAGCCCCGTTCGTCGCCAAGCGCCCGAAATGAGCGGAGAACTCGCGTGCAGTCTGGGCGAGTTGGTCTGGTGCCGCGTCGAGATCGACCCCCTCGCCGACGACGGCGACGCCGTCGCAAAATTCAGCGAGTACAACCGGGTTATCATCGGCCGCGCTCGCGCAAGACACGAGCAGGAGACAGATCACACGTGTGAATGCAGTCGACTTGCGCATCACCGCAGCCTAATCAGTGTGCAGCGTCACGGATCTCAACGCTGCCGCGAGATCGGTCATCAACCTGGTGAGCAGCTCGCCATCGACGTCGGCGGGCAACATCGCCGCTACCTCGTACAGCGATAACCCTCCAGCGGCCGCGGCAAGGTTGGAAGCGGCGACCACCGGGAGATGCTGTTCGACGACGCGACGGGCGGCTTCGTTGGCCATCAGTTCGGCGAAGGGCGCATCGACGGCCGCGGAGATTTGGCGCAACACGTCTCGCGACGGGAACTCACCGAAGGACGCATCGACCCGTTGACGTTGCTTGTCGACGACCAAGTGCTGCGCCGTGATCGGGCCCGACGCTGGCAAACCCAGCCGCTCGAACTGCTCGGATGGCGCCTCGTTGCGCCGCATCAACTCGACCATCAGTTCGACCATGCGATGTTCAGCCACGGGATCGTTGATCGGATGCATCTGTTCGGGATCGGTGTGCAGATCGAACAGCATCGAACCAAACCGTTGGGTCACCGACCAGGCACCTCCGGGGATGCGCAGCAGCGGAAGCCCTTTACTGAATCCGAACGGCTCGGCGAGGGTGGCCGCGCGGAGTTCGTCGCCGATGAAGTCGTCCATTCGAGTGGGCATCAGTGTGTACTCGAACAGCGGTTCGTTCTCCTGCGTCGCCGCCGCACGCATGTAGACGTAGCGTCCATCGGTGACGTTGACGTGGCCGCCAAACGAGCCGAACAAGCCTGCCTCGCGGAGCGGTCGATCGACGTCGGCGGTTGCCCCGAGCGAGCGACCCTCCATGTCGGCGGTGGCCTCGACGCCGAAGAAGTCGAGCACGGTGGGGGCGAGATCGATGGTTTGTACCAGAGCGCTACGCCGCAACGGTGCCTCGGCCGGTGAGGCGCTGTGGCGCGGATCCCACATCACCAACGGGAGGTGGATGTTGTCGTTGAACCACGGCTGGACATTCTTGGCCCACCAACCCCGTTCGCCGAGCATGAACCCGTGATCTGTGCCGACGATCAGCATCGTGTCGGCCCACAAGTCATGGCGATCGAAGGCATCGAGCACCCGTCCAAGGGAGTGATCGCACATCGTCACCAGCGCGGCGTAGGACACTTGCACATGGCGACGGGACTCGTCGTCCTCGACGGCACGGGCATAGCGCGGCCAGGCGAATTCGGGGCCCTGATAAGAATCTGCATACAGGGCGCGGTAGTGCTCGGGTACGTGAAACGGCTCATGCGGGTCGAACGATTCGATCTGCAGAAACCATTGGTCCTCGCCATGGTTGGTGTCGATGAACTCGATGCCGGCATCGAAGACCTTGGTCTGGGGGAACTCGCCTTCGTCGCGTTGATAGCTGCGGTTGATCCAGTCCTGACGCCACCGTCGAGCTTTGGCCGGAGGGACACTCGGGGGGATCACCGGGTCGGCGACATGCCCCTTCCAGGTATCGCCCTCCTGGCCACGCATGAATTCCCAGGTACGAAACGCCGTGTGGTAGGTGGCGCCACCCGGCTCAAAGTAGTGCTGGTGATCGGTGACCAGGTGGGTATACACCTGATGTCGATCGAGGATCCGCGGCATCGAATCGTCGAACGGTTCCAGCGGCCCCCAGCCGCGATGCAGAAAGTTGAGCCGTCCCGTGTGCATCTCGCGGCGGGCCGGGATGCACGGCATCGAACCGCCGTAACAGTTGTCGAAGACCACGCCGCGCTGCGCTAAGCGCTCAAAGTTTGGTGCCACCACCCAGTCGTTGCCGTAGATCGGCAGGTAACGCCGGTTGAGGCTGTCGAAGAGAACAAAGACCGCCTTCATGAAGTAACGAAGGCTCGGCGCAAGGCAGCGATCTGGCGCCAATGGTCGATGTCGTTACCCGCCAACAGCGTTTGATAGCGCAAGCCGTCGGCCGCGCCAGCGAGCAGCTTGGCGATGTCGCCAGCGCCGATGTCGGCCCTGATCAGCCCGCCCGCCTGCTCGATGGCTGCCTGCTCGGCGAGCATCGTCAACAGGCGCGCATACCGTTCGGCGAAGAAGGCGTGAGCGGGGTGTTCGGGATTGAGAGCTTCCGTTGACAGCACTGCGAACAAGCGGACCAGTTCCGGTCGCTGGGCGTTCTTGCGCAGCACCGTCTCCATGGCATCGAAGACGTTGCCGCCGTCGGCAAATACCGCATCGAACGTGCTGAAATCCTCACGCTCGCGCAGTTCGACGACGGCCATCAAAATGGCGTCCTTGTTCGGGAAGTGGTGGATCAGCCCGGGTTGGCTGAGGCCTGCGGCGCCGGCGATAAGGGCGATCGTTCCGCCGCGATAGCCATGGTGCGAAAAGACGCTGATCGCCGCGTCGAGGATCTCCATCTGGCGTGCTGTGTAGTGAGCGGTCGGATCGAGCACCGCTTCGCCAACGTTCACGAGCGTGGATCCAAGGCGTCGCGGGCCGCGTCAGCGATCATGTTCAGGCTGAGCACCATGCCGGCGATCGCCAGCCCAGGAAACACTCCGTACCACCATGCTTTGGCAATATATCTCTGGCTATCGGAGAGCATGCCGCCCCACGAAGGAGCGGGCTGTTGAATCCCGACTCCGAGGAAGCTCAACCCCGCCTCGATCAACACGGCGACGCCCATGAAAAGAGCAGCCTGGACGATGACAGGGCCCAAGGAGTTGGGCAGCAGGTGCCCGAGAAAGATACGCCGTGGCCGAACTCCGAGGGCACCCGCAGCCTCGATATAGCCGATGTTCATCTGCTGCAATCCGGATCCGTAGGCCACACGAGCGAGGGCGGGCGCGGCAGCGATACCGACCGAGAGCGTGATCGCGGTCAGGCCCGGTCCGGTCGCGGTGGCGATCGTGATACCGAGCAACACGGCGGGAATGGCGAAGACACCTTCCCAGAAGCGCATGATCAACTGACCGAGACGACCGCCGCGGAAGGCAGCGTAGAACCCGCTCAGCGAGCCGATAGCAACACCAACAAGCACGGCGATGAGCCCGACTCGCAAGGCAACCGAGGTGGCGTAGACGACGCGGGAAAAGATGTCGCGACCGATCGGGTCGGTGCCGAACAGGTGATACTGACTTGGGCCTTTCAACACATCACGGCGGAACGTCTTGTTGGCGGCGTACGGAGCGATCAGCCCAGGGGCGATCGCTGCGGCGATGTAGACGAGCATGATCAACGACCCGGCGATACCGAGTGGATTGCGCACGAACTTGCGCGCCGCGCGACGCCAGGGGGAAATCGGGCCTGCGCTCATCGTCGGATCCTCGGGTCGATGATGCCGTACGACAACTCGACCAGCAGGTTGACGAGGGCGAACCAGAACACGGCGAGCAGGACGATGCCCTGAACGAGCGGGTAGTCGCGCGTTTGGATGCCGCCAATGAGCAGCATGCCGATGCCGGGCCTGGTGAAGACGCGTTCGACGACGACGGTGCCGCCGATGAGGAATCCGAGTTGCAATCCAATAATGGTCATCGTCGGGATCAATGCGTTGGGGAACGCGTGACGCCAGATCACCCGACGTCCGCTCGCTCCTTTGGCCTTCGCGGTGCGGACGTAGTCGCCGGTCAAGGCTTCGAGCATGGCGCTGCGGACAAAACGAGCGATCGTCATTCCTTGAACCAAACCGAGTGCTGCGGCCGGCATCAACGTCGATTTCAACCCGGCCACGGGCTCGCTGAAGTAGCTGACGTAGCCGGACGCGGGGAGCCACTTCAGCCGCACGCTGAAGACCATCAGTGCCAACAGCCCGAGCCAGAAGGTGGGAAATCCGAGGGTTAGCGCACCGACTGCGGAGATGATCACATCGGTTGGTTTTCGGGCCCGGGTGGCGGCGAGCACACCGAGTGGAATGCCGATCAGCAGGGCGATGGACATCGACATGGCGACGAGTTCGAGCGTCGGTCGCAGGGCGTCGATCGCCAGCGTCGACACCGGTCGGGAATATTGCACCGAGGTCCCGAAGTCGCCGGTGGCAACGTTTCCGAGCCAGGTGAGGTATTGCGCGGGTACCGGACGATCGAGTCCGTTTGCTTTGCGAATCGCTTCCACTTGCTCGATCGGGGCGTCTGGCCCGGCGAGGATACGCGCCGGATCACCCGGCACCGAACGGAGAATGACGAACAGCGCAAAGCTGACGACGAGCAACGTCATCAACGCTTGGGCGATACGCGAGAGAACGAATCTCATCGCACGACCACCTGTTGGAACCGTTGCGCAGCGGTCGACGCCCGATGGCAGGCGACGAAGCGCTCGCTCGAATCTGCGTCGCTTGACCCGACGGCCACAAGCGCGGGAACACTCTGGGTGCAGGCCAACTCGGCGATTGGGCAGCGTGATGCAAACCGGCACCCAGCGGGCGACTCGCCGAAATCGGTGCTGGCCTCGAAACCCCCGGGCTCGCCGACGCGCTGGCCTGGCACCGAAGCGACGAGCAACTGCGTGTAGGGGTGCCGCGGATCGTGAAGAATGTCGGCAGCGGCGCCGCGCTCGACGACCCTCCCGAGGTACATCACCGCGATCTCGTCGGCAAGTTGATGCACCACGCCAAGGTCGTGGGAGATGAACAGATAGCCGACCCCGAGACGACGCTGCAGGTCGGCGAGTAGGCCGAGAATTTGAGCTTGGATCGAGACATCCAGGGCCGACACCGGTTCGTCGAGCACCAGCACCGAGGGCTCCAGACCGAGTGCCCGGGCGATGGCCACGCGCTGGCGCTGGCCGCCGGAAAGTTCGTTGGGATAGCGATCGAGGTGGTCGATATCGAGGGCGACCAGTTCGAGCAGTTCTCGGGTGCGGGCCTGTGCTCGTGCGCTGCTGAGGAGACCCTGCTGGACCATCGGCTCGGCGATCAACTCGCCGACCGTCTGGCGCGGGTTGAGCGACGAGGTCGGGTCCTGAAAGATGAGCTGGGCGCGAGTGCGCGCCCGGCGCAGTTCGCGAGGCGAAAGGGCGAGGAAATCCGTGTCGCCGAGTGTCACCCGCCCGGCGGTCGGCTCGATCAAGCGCAGCACAGCCCGAGCCGCGGTGGTCTTGCCGCATCCGGATTCGCCGACGAGCGCCAGCGTGCGGCCAGGGAAGACTTCGAGATCGAGATGATCGACGGCGGTCAGGCGCGAAGCGCGGCGCCCTCTGCCGAGCGGGTAGATTTTGACCAATCCGTCGACGTGGAGGTGAGCCCCCGGGAGATCGCCCGACGCCACAGGAGCGGCCGATGAGGTCGGCAACGATGGCTCGATTGTCGTTGGGCCGGGCAGGAAACACGAGACGGCGGACGCGCCCGCCTGGGCCGCCGCAGTCGGCGGAGTCTCGCTTCGGCAACCGGCCGCATCGGTTGCACGGTGGCAACGCGGAGCGAAGGAACAACCGACGATGACCACCGCAGCGTTCGGCGGAGAGCCCGGAATCGAACGCACCGAACCGCGAGGGGTGTCGAGTCGCGGTCGGCTCTGCAACAGCCCGGCGGTGTAGGGATGCTGTGCGTCGGACAGCACCTGTGTGGTGGGACCGGTCTCGATGATTCTGCCGTTGTACATCACCGCCACCCGATCGGCGGTGTCGCCGATGATCCCGAGATCGTGGCTGATCAGGATCATCGCCGCGCCGACTTCGGCGCGCACCTCCTCGAGGGTGCGCAGCACTTGGACTTGCGTCGTCACGTCGAGCGCCGTCGTTGGCTCGTCGGCGATGATCAGCAACGGCGAGTTGGCGATTGCCATGGCGATCATCACCCGTTGGCGCATGCCGCCGGACAACTCGTGAGGATATACCGCCAGTCGTTCGGCGGGGTTCTTGATACCAACACGGCCGAGCAGGTCGGTTGCGTGCGCCCGCGCGGCCTGGCGAGAAGTGGTCCGGTCGTGGATGCGGACAGCTTCGACCATTTGAGCACCGATGGTCATCACCGGGTTGAGCGATGACAACGGGTCTTGGAAGATCGTGCCGACCTGTGCGCCGCGAAGGCGTGAGAGGGTCGCTCGATCGGCGTTGGAGACGACGGCACCGTCGAATTGGATGACGCCGGATCGGCTCGCCCCGCCGGGAAGGAGGTCGATGATCGACATCGCCGTCAGGCTCTTGCCGGAACCGGACTCGCCGACAATGCCGAGGACTTCGCCACGTCGCACCGTCAGCGACACGCCGTTGACGGCGCGCACTGGCCCGCGGCGCGACGGAAACGAAACGGTCAAGGCATCGATGCGAACCAACGCAGCGGTGTCCGCTGCACCGCTGCGTTGAGTATCCAACATCTGTTTGTCCCTGGGCTGGTCGGGCCGACTACTTGGCGATGGTCACGTTGGTGAAGTCGAACGCACCGCGCAAGGTGGTCATGTTGCGCACGGCCGGGTCCAGGGCGATGGCACCCGTGGCGTTGGCGACGGGGATGACGAAGGCCTCCTCGGTGACAAAAGCGTCGAGCGCTCGGTACGCCGCTAGGCGCTCGGCCGGATCGGTCATCACCGCTGCCTCGGCGATCATCGCGGTGTACTCGGGGTTGTCGTAGCCCGAGGCGTTACCCGTTGGGCGCAGCACCTGGGTGATGAAGACCAGCGACGGATCGCTATCGGCGAACTGGTATTGGTGCGTGGCCATCTCGGGAATCGTTCCCGGCTGCGACATCGCCCCAGCCCAGGCGCCGACATCGGCCGACTGGATGTTCAGGGTGACCCCGATCGAGGCCAGGTCTGCCTGGTAGATGGGCAGGAACTGGTCGAGTGGCAGGATCGGCGGGCTCATGATGTCGATGGTCAGGCCACTGGCGCCAGCCTCATCGAGCAGCGCCTTGGCGGCGTCGAGGTCGAACGGTGTCACCGTGCCAGGATCGTCGGCGCGCACCGGTGAGGCCGGGGCATAGATGCTCGATTCCGGCGTTCCGTGGCCGAGCAGGATTGTTTCGACGAAGCGCTCACGGTCGAAGGCCAAGCTCAGCGCTTGGCGGATCCGGGCATCGGTGATGCCAGCCGCCGTGGCGTTGACGGCGAGGTCCATATTGCCTGGCGAGGGAAGCTCGCGAACGGTCAGGCCAGCCGACTCGAGGCCGTCGAGTTGGGTGACGTCGGCACCCATCAACACGTCGATATCGCCCGCTTGGGCGGCGAGTGCCGCTGCGGTGGCGTCGGCGAACTCGCGCAGTTCGAGGGCGTCGAGCAGCGCCTTGTCGCCCCAGTAAGCATCGTTTTTGTTCAGCGTCAGCCCTGTCCGTGGGGTGAAGTCGGCAAGTACAAATGGTCCGGTACCGATGCCGCTATCGAAGGCCCCCGGTTTGGCGACCCTGGCGATGCTGAACAACGCATAGAGCTCGGGGATCGGGGTTGCCATGGCCAGTTCGATCGTCGTCTCGTCGATAATCGTCGGCGTCACCTTGGCCCACGAGTTTCCGCCCTGCAGGCCGGTAGCCGGGTCTTTGAACCAATTGATGTTGGCGACGGCGGCCTCGGCGTTCCACGGGGTGCCGTCGTGAAAGGTTGCGCCGCTGCGCAGCTTGAGTGTCATCGTCAAGCCATCGTCGCTGGCCTCCCAGGATTCGGCGAGCATCGGAATCGGGGTGCCGGCCTCGTCGATGGCGATGAACGGGTCGAACAATGAGTCGCGGAAGGGGAAACTCGCGGCACCGAAAGGATTCGGGGTCAATTTGTCGACCGCACCGACGTAGCCGGCAACCAGCGTGCCCCCTGGTTCGCCCGGTTCCTCGGTCGATGGGGTCGCCGGAGTGGTGTCGGCAACCTCGGTCACGGGCGCTGCGGGGTCGGTCTCCGGCGTCGCAGGCTGGGCCTCGGTGGTGTCGGGCTGCGCCACTGTCGCCGGCGCAGCAGCAGTGGGCTCGACCGCGGCGCTCGTTGGCTCGCTCGACGGTTCGTCGGCGTTCGGGTCAGCGCAGGCCGAGGTCATCAAGACCATGGCGCCGAATGCTGCGGCGAGCTTGCGTCGACGGGTGCTGGAGTTGCCAAAGCGAATGTTCATGTGTTCCCCCAGGGACTAGGCGTTCCAGATGAATCTGGCGAATGAATTGGTTGGAATGACGGCGCGCCGGTTGGGTACCAGCGAGGTGATTGGCGGGGTGCCAAAGGCGAACGTCTGGCGCAAAAGCGGCGTGTGGATGAGTTCGGCGATCGCTGGCGAACCGTCGGCGATGCCGTCGAGATCGACGCTCAGGTCGGCGCCTGACATATTGTGCACGAACGCTGTGCGCTTGGTGCCTGCGTCGAGGACCGTCGCCGTGACGTCGGCGAACTGCTCGCCCGGGCCGACGGCGGCAACCCGGTTCGTTGCGCCGTCGATGGTCGCCTGATGAACGCTGACGGTGCCCTCGGCAACATCGAGTGCCTCACCGAACCAGCGGAAGATGTCGTACGCACCGATGGCGACGTACTGCTCTTCGGAGGCCACCCGGCGCATCGCCGACCAGATCCGGCCATCGAAGTAGAGGCTGTGGTTGAGTGCCTGGGTGATCGATGGGTGGCGCAGGAACTCCTGCAATTGGCGGGCCAAGACCTGTACCCAGGCGCCGGTGACGACGGGGTTTTCGCCGCGATAAAAGGCAATGTTCTCGCCGACGCCCCACTCCGTGAACCAAATTTCCTTGCCACCCGTCAGGCGATCGAGCAGCGCGACCTGGCGGCGGGTGCCCTGCTCGACACGGGCCAGCAAGGCCTCGGTAACCTGCATCGCCGTCGCCTCGGAGTCGAGCGACGAGACGGTGCGCACCACGCCCGCAAGCGCGGCGCGGGCCGGGCCAATCGCGTCGGCCATACCGAACGAGTCGTTCATCAAGCTGATCATCTCTGGATAAAAGTGCACGACCGTCGCGTCGAAGTTGTGGCCTTCAAGGGCTGCATCCCAGCCGGCGAAGTACTCCGCCATGAAGTCGCTCGGCTCGTCGCCGTCAAGCCGCGAGCCGGCGCTGAGCACGGCAAACTTGGTGTGCGCTGGCAACAGCGGCCTGATTGCGTCGACGTAGTGCTGGCTGATGGCTAGCGTCGCCTCCGAATTGGGAAAGCGCTCAGCGCCACCAAGGAACGCCGCAAAGTACAGTTCGTTGCCCAGTTCGATGCGCGTCGGCACGACACCTTTGGCGAGCAGGTGCTGCACCCAGGCCACCTGATCCTCGACGGTGGTCGATTGGATATTCAAGACCAGGTTGAACTCGGCCCCGCACTCGGCGGCAAAGACGGCAAAGTCTTCCGCTGAAGAACCCTGCGGGTGCAGCCGAATCGCGTCTTGCGCCCCGGCCCGAAACGACCCGGGAAACGTGTCCGGTACGGCGACACGGCCGCTGCGCCAGTCCCAATGGTTGGCTATCAGGCCGCCAGGGAAGCGAAACAGCCCGGCACGCAGATTGGCGAACAACGGCCCGGCCTTGGGATCTTCAAACGGGATATCCCACATCAGGGGCGTGTTGAACCCCGTGAAGCGGTCGTGCAGAATCCGACTTTGCCCCAACCCAACACGCATCGTTCATCCCCATGACTCGGTGTTGGGCGCACCCTACCGAGTGGTCGGTCGGTCGTCAAGTCGTAGCGCTTGCGAGCGGGCGATGCGAAACCCGAGGTTGCCCGCGGTCGAATCCTCCGGCTGTCCACTGCGTGCCCCGAGGCGGTAGCGTGTGCAGTAGCTGGCGTGGCAGAGGTAGGAGCCACCTTTGACGACGAAGGCGTCGGTCTCGATGGAGGGGCCTCGAGCCTCGCTCGTCCACGCGTCGGCACACCATTCCCAGACGTTGCCGACGACGTTGAAGAGGCCGAAGTCATTGGGCTCATAGGCGGTGACCGGGGCGGTGCCGCTGAACCCATCATCCCCACGATCACTGGCCGGGAAGTGACCCTGAAAGACGTTGGCCCAGTGGCGACCGTCCATTTCCAGTTCGTCTCCCCACGGAAATCTGGTGCCGTCGCGACCGCCACGCGCCGCCCGTTCCCACTCGGACTCGGTCGGCAGCCTGCTGTTTGACCAGCGGCAAAAGGCCATCGCATCGCGTCGAGAAACGTGGACGACGGGATGATCGACGATGTCGAGCACGTTCGAACCGGGCCCGCGCGGCGATCTCCACGAGGCACCGGCGACGGCTAGCCACCAGGGCACGCTCGCCGCCGGCTGCGCTAGACGGCGTTGCGCTTCGCTGAGATGGCCGTGGAAAACGAACGACCATCCGCTCGATTCAGCGGTGGTAACCCAGCCGGTTGCCGCGACGAATCGCGCAAAATCGGCGTTCGACACCGCCGTTGCGCTGACCGCAAAGGCGGCGACATCGACGAGGCGCTGTGGAGTTTCGCCGTCACCGACGATCGCCTCGGACTCGCTGCTGCCCATCAAAAATCGCCCGGCGGGAATGCTGATCATCTCCACAGGCGGTGCCGTTGTGGGGCTGAGGGCCGCTTGCGTCGCGTTGGCCTCGAGCGCGTCGTCAGCCCGCTCCACGCCCTTGCGGGCGGACACTGGCACGCAACAAGCAGCAGGTGGCGAATCCATCGGTCTTGGCCTCATTCCTCGAATGGGTCACATGCGCTGTTGGCAAGGGTGCGGGCGGAGGGACTCGAACCCTCACATCTTTCGATACAGGATCCTAAGTCCTGCGCGTCTGCCAGTTCCGCCACGCCCGCGTGGCCCGTATAGGGTGCCGGAAAATCGCCCCAAGGGCAATTCCTTTTACGGAACTGGGATCCACACCAGGTTCAGCTGTGTCACCTTGACGTCGGTGCGCTCGAGGGTCACCGCGTGGGTGATGATCTCCTTGGAGACTGCGTTCCAGCGGGCGTCGATGTCGAGCACTTCCTGGCTCAGGTCACTCTCGACCTGCTCCAACTGCTCGTGCAATAGCGCCAGCTTGTTCTCGGCGGCATCGGTGCGATCACCGGCGGCGGCGGTGCGTGAACGGCGCCCGGCAGCCGAGCCAGCCTTGCCGAGAATCGAGCCGAGCAACCCGCCACGCGACTTGCGGCCGCCGAACAACCCGCCAAGGATCGAACCAGCAGTCGACAGCACTTCTTCGCTGCGACGCCCCTTTTGCTCGGTCTCTAAGAGGTCCAGGCGATCCTCGGCGGCTTGAATCTGCGCCTGTAGCTTCGCGGCCTTGTCCTGGTATTTATCTTTCAGCGCCGCAGTCTCGGCGTCGGCTTGGGCGTCGGCGGCTTGGTAGCAGCGCAGCGAGAACGTTTCGGTGCTCTCCCCGGGTCGTGAGACGAGCTTCAAGGTGCGGTTGGCCTGCAGGTCGACGGTTTGGCTGCGAACGAGGTGATCGATCAGGTCGCGCTCGATGCGGCTGAAGAATGTCTTGTCCTTGATGAGAGCATCGCTCAAGCGGTACACCGCGCCGGCTGGGGCCTCGGTGCGCAGGTCGCGATCGTCGTAGTCGACACCGAGCGCCTTGGTGACGTCGGTTTGCTCGGTCAGAGGAAAGAGCACCGCCTCATATTCCTCGTCGTGGACCAGGTCGGCCTTGTCGTCGTCGTAGCGCAGCGCCACTCGGGCGGCGATGCCCGCCTCGAAGCGAACGCCGCGAGAGTCGCCACCGATGCCCGCCAGCCACGGCGCGGCGACGTCTGCCCAACGCACGCCGATGCCCCCGGCGACCTCAGGCATCACCACCGACTCGTCGCTGGCAACATTCGGTCCGACCGGGCTGGAAGCGTCGGCAACGGTTGCCGCGGCGGTGCTCGGCGCCGACGAGGCCACCGGCTGGGCCGCCTTCTGCGAGGCCATCAATGCAGAGATCTGATCGCGGGTCAACGGGCCACGCAGGTAGCTCATAGCCCACCGGGTGGTGAACACCTCGGGTTGGTCTTTGCCTGCCCGCCGAAGGACGAACTCGCGCTTGGCCAGCCCACTGATCGTCGCCCCGATGGCGTTGATATCGACGCCGCCCGCTGCAGCACTCATCCCGTCCAGCAAACGAGCTTTGTCCTGGTCGGTCTGCAGCCGACCGATCATCCAGGTGCCGGCATTGGACAGCGCCTTGTAGTCGACATCGACCGGGTTTTGTGTGGACAGTACGACACCGACGCCAAAGGCGCGGGCCTGCTTCATCAACAACATGATCGGCTTTTTCGTCGGCGGCATCGCTGTCGGTGGCAGATACCCGGCCACCTCATCCATATAGAGCATCGCTCGCAAGTCTGTGGTTCCGCTTTGGCGGCGCATCCAGGTGACCAGCTTGGAGAGCACCAGCGTGGTCACGAACTGGCGTTCTTGATCGCTGAGATGCGCGGTGTACACGATGGCGCAGCGCGGTTTGCCTTCCGGCGTGCGCAGCATAGAAGCGATGTCGAGCGGCGGACCGGTCATCCAGGCGCCAAACGACGGTGAGGCGAGCAAACCGTTGAGGCGGATGGCGAACTCCATCCGTTCCTTGGGCGGGAAGAACGAATCCAACTCGAAGACCCCGAGTTTGCGGATCGGCGGACTCTGCACCATGCCCACCAGCGTCGCCAGATCGAGGCTACGGCCAGCAGCCCACTCGTTCTGAATCAGATTGGAAAGCAGGATGTGTTCACGGCTGGACAGCGGGTCGGCCTCGATCCCCACCATGCTCAACAACCCGGAAACGAACCCTTCGATCTCGTCGCCGACGACTTCGAAATCGCTCATATCGCCGGGGGCCTGCAACGAACCGATGATGTTCACGCCAACGCCAGCGCTGGATCCCGGCGTATAGATCGTGAACTCGACACCGTTGCGCATCGCTGCGATGTGTGCGCCGCCGAGGCCCCATCCGGCCAGGCCGTCCGTCCAGGTCTTGGCCTGTGCGGCGGCAAAATCGGGCACTGACAAACCAGCCTTTTGCGCATCTCCTTCGTTGATCCACGGCTGGAAATCGGTCGGTGCCAGGTTCGGAAAGGTCAAACACAGGTTGGTCAGATCGCCCTTCGGGTCGATCAGCAGGGTCGGCACCCCGGCCTGTAACGCGTCTTCGATGAGCACCACGCCGAGGCCTGTCTTGCCGCTGCCTGTCATGCCGACGATGACGGCGTGGGTCGTCAGGTCGGCGGAGGACACCGCCGTGTTGTTGCCGGTGCGCTCGTGCTTGGAAGGATCGATCTGACCGCCGATGAGAAAATCTGCCATTCGGTCAGATTAGGGGCTGCGTTCGTGGAAACGAAGCAGCGCCGCGACGAGCTAACTCGTGCGGTCGACGATGCGATAGGAGCAACGGCTCCCGGCGCTGAGCAGGTGCTGCTCGCGCTGTACGGAAACATCTGGGCCGAGCACCGAACGGAAGACGTCGAGTTCACTTTGGCACAGGTTGTTGCAGGCTGCCGCTGCTCCACTGATCGGGCAATGGTGTTCGATCAGCAGCAGATCGCCGTTGTCGGCGACGACCTCGGCCAGGTAACCCTCGGCGCTGCGCAGATCCGCCAATGCCGAGACCTTGCTGCGCAGCGATCCGTCGCCGACCCGCTGGCGATAGTTATCGATTTGGCGCTCGGCGCGGTGATCGATCACCTTGACCAGCGCCTCGTCGCCGAGCACATCGCGCAGCGAGGAGATCAACTCGACGGTCAGATCGCCGTGGCGGTCGGCGAACAGTTCTCTCGTCGCTCCAGTCAGCCGCCAGTGCAGGGCCGGTCGACCTCGGCCGCTGGAGGGTTGCTCGAAGCGGGAGACCAACCCAGCTTCTTCCAACGACTCGAGGTGTTGGCGCACCGCTGTGGTGGTGGTCTGAAACTCGTCCGCGAGGGTGGCGACAGTCGAGGAGTCGACCATCTTCAATGCCTCGATGATGCGCCGCTTGGCGTCGGAGAGTTCAGCCATGGGGCCAGGTTACCCGTATAAATAAGCGATCACTTTGTTAAAGAACAGTGCGTCAACTGGGGGCATCGTTTGACAGAATGTAAAACGTGAGCAGCAATCCACAACCGCCCGTCGCCATCCAACAGGCACTGACCGACCAATTTGGTCTCGCCGACGTCATCATCGACGCAGGCCGCTTGGCCAACAGCGTCAAACGCTTCCGCGAACAGGGCATCACTCTGCCGACCTTCGGTCAACTCGCCGACCCGTCGACCATCGATCCGGGCCGCGCTGGCGGTGCCGACCATAACGGGCCGGATGCCCGCAACCTGTGGCGCAACCATTGGTACAACGGTTTCGATACCCGCCCCGTCGCGGTGCCCGACTACGTCGTGCTGCCCAAGGCCTTGACGGGGGTCGACAGCCCGATCATCGTTGCCTTCGGCGACCGTTTCCCGATGATCACCGCCCACAAGGTGCTTGCGGCCTACGCCTGTTTGGCACCGCGCATCGTCGCTGGTCAGTTCGATCCGACCCTCCATCGGGCGATCTGGCCGAGCACGGGTAACTATGCCCGCGGTGGCATCGCCATCAGCCGCATCATGGCCAGCCGCGGCGTGGCCATTCTGCCTGCGGGCATGAGCCAGGAGCGCTTCGACTGGCTCGACCGCTGGTGCGCCAACCCCGCAGAAGATGTAATTCGCACCGTCGGCACGGAAAGCAACGTCAAAGAGATCTACGACGCCTGCAACGAGTTGGCCAAAGACCCGGGCAACTTCGTGCTCAACCAGTTCTGCGAGTTCGGCAATCACCTCGGCCATTACGAGGTCACCGGCAGGGCCCTTGGCCACGTCTTCGAGCATGCTGCCGCGGCGATGGGGCGTCCCGGCTTGCGCCTCGCGGCGTTCACCAGCGCCACCGGAAGCGCCGGCACGATCGCTGCTGGCGACCGGTTGAAGGACATCTACGGCACCAAGATCGTCGCCGTCGAGGCGCTGGAATGCCCGACGATGCTGGAGAACGGCTTCGGCGAGCACAACATCCAAGGCATTGGCGACAAGCACATTCCGTTGATCCACAACGTGATGAACACCGATGTCGTCGTCGCCGTCTCCGACCGAGCGACCGATGAACTCGACCTGCTGTTCAACTCGGCCGCCGGCAAGCGATTGCTCGCCGGTCGCGGCGTCGACGATGCGCTGGTCGTCGCTTTGGAACATTTCGGTTTCTCCTCGACATGCAACGTGTTGGCGGCGATCAAGACCGCCAAACTGCTCGATCTCGGCCCCGACGACGCCATCGTCACGATCGCCACCGACGGCGGTGCGATGTACCCGAGCGAACGGGCCAAGACGCTGCAACGCCGTTTCGGCGGCTCGTTCGACACGGCCGACGCTGCCGCAGTATTCGGCGAGCACTTGGCCTGTGTGACCACCGACTCGACCTTGGAATGCACCCAGCAAGATCGCAACCGCATTTTCAACCTCGGCTATTACACCTGGGTGGAACAGCAGGGCACTCCGTTCGAGCTCTTCGAGGCCCGGCGCTCGCAGTCGTTCTGGCGTGACCTGCGTCGCTTCGTCGGCGTCTGGGACACGATGATCGATGAATTCAACGCCCGTGTCAGCTCCCCAAGCTGAAGCGCCGCTCGGCTGGCGCTGCCTGGTGTGCGCGGCAACGGTCGAATTCGACGCCCCGTTGCAGTTCCGCTGCCCGGCAGCAACCGCCGCTGATGGGCATCACCTGCTCGAAGTGGTGGCGCCTGCAGACCCATACCCGCAGGCCGACCCTTTGGCCGACCCGGCGGGCAATCCCTTCACGACGATGCGCCACCGCTATGCGTGGGACGCTTTTGGCGCCGCCCATGGGCTCGGCGATGGCCAGCGCCACGACCTCGCCACCAGGCTCAACGACGCCTTGCTAGCTACCGGGGTTGGCTTCGCGAGCATCCCGATGCAACGCAACGACCTGCTGTCCGAGGCGCTCGGGTTCAGTGAGCGCGGCGGGGTGTGGATCAAGGACGAGACCGGACAAGTGGGGGGCAGCCACAAGTCGCGGCACCTGATGAGCACGATGTTGGCGCTGTTGGTCGCCGAGGCCAGCGCCAGCGCACCATGGGGCCGGAATCGCCCGCCGCTGGCCATCGCCTCCTGCGGCAACGCCGCGATCGCTGCGGCGACCATCGCTCGCGCCGCGCAGTGGGCGCTGCACGTCTTCGTGCCATCGAGCGCCTCCGGCGTCGTCGTCGACACCCTCGTTGCCCTCGGGGCATCGATCACCACCTGTGAACGGCGCGACGACGAACCGATCGGCGATCCGTGCATGCTGCGGGCGCGGGCCGCAATCACCGATGGGCTGATCCCGTTCACCGTTCAGGGTCCGGACAATGCCTGGTCCGCTGACGGGGCGCGCAGCCTCGGCTGGGAGATTGCGCCGCTGCACCTTGACCGCATGTATGTGCAAGTCGGAGGGGGAGCGTTAGGCCGAGCGATCTGCGACGGGCTGCGATCCGCCGGCTCGCCCACCGCAGTCTTTGCGGTACAGACGCAAGGGTGCGCGCCCTTCGCCGCAGCCTGGGAACGAGCACTGGCCGGGCCCGCCGGCTTGGCGACCGCTGGGCAACGGTGGGAGCAATGCATGGTGCCGTGGCCGTCGCCGTCTTCATTGGCCGACGGCATCCTCGACGACGAAACCTACGACTGGCTCGGCCTCGCTCTGGGCATCAGCGAGCTCGGCGGCTCGCCGGTCGTCGCCGCTGAGTTCGACGTCGTGCGGGCCTATGAGCTGGCCCACAGCCACACGGCGATCGATGCCAGCGCAACGGGAACAGCGGGGCTGGCCGGACTGTTGGCGGCTCGTCACACGATCGGTGACGACGAGCGCGTGGGCGTGGTGTTCAGCGGTATCCGCCGCGCAGAGCGCTAGCCTCGACACCATGTCGCCGAACATCTCGCCCAACGCCCTCGACGCCGGTTTCGATCCTCGTAGCGACGTCTTCAACCGCCTGTTGCGCAACCGCGTGATCCTGCTCGGCACCGACGTCAACGACGACATTGCCAACCAGTTGTGCGCTCAATTGCTCTATCTCGAAGGCGAAGATGCCAACGCCGACATCTGGTTGTACATCAACAGCCCCGGCGGTTCGGTCACCGCTGGCATGGCCATTTACGACACGATGCAGTTCGTCTCCTGCGATGTGGCCACCGTCTGCATGGGCATGGCTGCCAGCATGGGGCAGTTCCTGCTCTCCGCCGGCGCTGCGGGCAAGCGCTTCACCCTGCCGAACGCCCGTGTGATGATGCACCAGCCGCTCGCCGGCCTGCGTGGCCAGGCCACCGACATCGCCATCCAGGCCGAGCAACTGGTCTACACCAAGCGGCGCATGGCTGAGTTGATCGCCCATCACACAGGCCAAGACGTGTCCAAGATTCAGGCCGATAGCGAGCGCGACCGTTGGTTCACCGCCGAGCAGGCCAAGGAATACGGCCTCGTAGACAACGTGATCTTCAAGCGCGGCGAGATCCGTTGACGATCGAGTCGTTACGGGGCTGAGGTTGTTGTCGTCGTTTCGGCGGCGGGCACCTGGGGCACCGCGCCAACCGGGCCAAGTTCAACGGCGCAATTCGTTCGCGCCCAGATTGACCACCGCGATCGCCGCCTGCTCGGACTCATATGCCGTGTTGGCGACGTTTTGGACCGATGCCGGATCGGCCGGATTGACCGTGTCGGCGGTCTTCAGATTGACCACCAATTGCGACCAGTCGGCCTCGACATCGAGCGGGGCGACCTCACCGATCTTGGAGTAGAGCTGGATCAACGAGGCGATCTCGGCAACGCTCGTAGGCAACGTTCGAATCGCCGCCGCATGCGCAGCCAGCTCGCCGCAGAACCGTTCTGAGCTGCGCACTGGCGGCTTGCCGCAGCTGACGACGGCGACGCACAGCGCTGCGGGCAGGCAGCAGCCAACAACGAACCTCGACATACGCATCCGCCTAGTCAACCAGCTTCGTCGCTTCTGGTGGTGGCAATGAATCTCGGCGTTGGTTGTGGCGATGCTCGATTGCGCCGTAGGGTACGGCAACCGGTCGTCGGGCCTTCGCCCTTCCTCAAATGTGCAGCGATCCATGTTCTCCATGGTGATCGCTCGATTGCGGGAGGTTGCCACGTGCTTGCATCCATTGCTTCGGCCACGTTGCTCGGTGTCCATGGCCAGGCGGTGACCGTCGAGGTTCACGTCTCTGGCGGGTTGCCCGGGTTCTCTATCGTCGGGTTGCCTGATGAAGGGTGCCGCGAAAGCCGTGATCGTGTGCGCGCCGCCCTGTTGTCATCGGGTCTGAGCTGGCCGATGAAACGGATCACCGTCAATCTCGCCCCGGCGACGCAGCGCAAAGGCGGCTCTGGCCTCGATCTGGCGATCGCCATTGGCGTGCTCGTCGCCAACGAGGAAATCCCCGGCGACAATATCGCTCACCTGGGCTTTATCGGAGAGGTTGGCCTCGATGGCTCGTTGCGCGGCGTGCCCGGGGCCGCGTCGTTGGCGGCGGCGATCAGCGATCGAGAGTTGGTCGTGCCGCTGGCCAATCGGGCCGAGGCGGAAGCGTTCGCGCAACGCCCTGTGCGTGTTGCGCGGACCCTGCGCGACGTCGTCGATGCGCTCGCGCGGCGAGGGGGCCTGGCCGACACCTCCGGTCGAAACGATGCCCGATCCGGTCGATCACACCTGCGATCTTGCCGACGTAAAAGGCCAGGCAGTGGCCAAGTTCGCCCTGGAGATTGCCGCCGCTGGCGGCCATCATTTGCTGCTGGTCGGGCCACCTGGCGCCGGCAAGACGATGCTCGCCGAACGGCTTGCCGGCCTTCTCCCGCTGCTCGACAGGGTCACCTCGTTGGAGGCAACCATGGTCCACTCCGCCGCAGGGGTCGCTCTACCGGGGCGCGGTCTGATCGAACGGGCACCCTTTCGCAAGCCGCATCACACCACATCGATCGTCGCTCTCGTTGGCGGCGGCACCTCCGCATTGCGGCCGGGCGAGATCAGCTTGGCCCATGGCGGGGTACTTTTCCTCGACGAACTCGGTGAGTTCTCCGCCGCCGTGCTCGACGGTTTGCGTCAGCCCTTGGAGGAAGGCCAGGTGCGCGTCAGCCGGGCACGTGCCAGTGCGACCCTGCCTGCCCGATTCCTATTGGTCGCAGCGACGAATCCGTGCCCCTGTGGCGGCGGGCCGCCCGGAAGTTGTGAATGCGACGAGGTCGCCCGTGGCCGCTACCTGCGTCGACTATCCGGTCCGCTGCTCGACCGCTTTGATCTGCGCGTCCCCGTCCAACGCCCAGCCGTCGACGAAATGCTCGACACGCGACGCGACGAGTCGTCGGTGATTGTCGCGGCGCGCATTGCCGCTGCTCGCCAGCGGGCACTGGAGCGCAACGGTGTACTGAACGCAGCGGTGCCAGCCTCGATGCTCGATGAGCTGGCTCCACTCGACGAAGCGGCACAGCGACTGCTGCGCCGCGAGCTGGAGGCAGACCGCTTGACTGGGCGCGGCTACCACCGGGTGCGGCGTGTGGCTCGAACGATCGCCGATCTTGAGGCGGTTGCGGGGGCCCAGGGCCCGTTGATCGGTGAGGCCCAGGTTGCACTTGCCCTGCAGCTCCGGGTCCGGTTTTCACCGCTGCTTCGTGGGCGTGCGGCATGATCGCTGCGACGCTGCCGATGCAAGCCTATGCTGCCTCGCTGGCCGGGTTCGAGCGGATGACCGTCGGCCGACTGGCGATGTTGTTGGACGGACGAAACCCATTGGAAGCGTTCGAGCTAGCGGCAGGAAACCTTGCCCCAGACGGCCTGTTGCGCGGCGTGCTGGCCGACCGCGAGCTGGCCGCCGCGTGGCGGCGCGCCGCGCGGCTGCGAACACCGGCGGAGGTTTGGGAGCGATGTCAGGAACTGGGCCTCGCAGTGCTGCTGCGTGACGATGACGGCTTTCCGCCGAGCTTGCTGTTCGATCCGTCGCCGCCAGCGGTGCTCTTCGCCCGCGGCGACCTCAACGCTCTCCACGGGCGCCGCGTCGCCATCGTCGGCACCCGCAATGCCTCCTCAGTCGGCAGGGAAACGGCCACGACCTTCGGACTCGAACTAGCCAAGGCTGGTGTCGCCGTCATCTCCGGGTTGGCCCGCGGCGTCGACGGTTACGCCCATCGTGGGGCGCTGGCAGCGCGCACCCCCGAGGCACACGACGTCGGTCGAGCGGTGGCCGTGGTGGCCTCGGGCCACGATGTCGTCTATCCCAAGGAACACGGTTTGCTGTGGCACGAGGTCGCCGCCCATGGCCTCGTGCTCAGCGAAGCCCCGCCGGGCACGCAGCCGGAAGCCTTTCGTTTCCCGCTGCGAAACCGCGTCATCGCTGGCCTAGCCGAGGTTGTTGTCGTCGTCGAGTCGCGCTCCAAGGGCGGTTCGCTGATCACGGTCAACGCCGCCAACGATCGCGGCGTGACGGTGATGGCGGTCCCCGGATCGCTGAACAATCGCAGCGCTCAGGGCACCAACGCGCTGATCCGCGACGGCTGCCCGGTGGCCCTCGACGTCGACGACGTGCTCGTTGCTCTCTCGATGGACACGCGTCGGGTTGGGATCGCAGCGTTCGACGCCAGACCTCGCCCGAGCGCGGCGGACCGAACGATCCTCGATCTGTGCGACGAGCCAGCGACGGTGGAACAGCTCATGCTCGGCAGCGGTCGCAGTATCGTCGAGGTGTCGATGAGCCTGTCACGCCTCGAGGCTGGCGGCTGGCTGCGGGAGTCGTCAGGTTGGTTTCAGCGATGTGCCTTGTGATGCGCTCAACCTGCGGTTGCCGTTACGACCCACACCACGCTGCCGCTCTTGGTGGTCTGCAGCACCACCGTGCCAGCCGGGGGCATGACCAGCACGTCACCAGCTCTGGCGGTATGCACCGAGCGGACGGTGTAGCGGTGCTCCGCTCCATTTCGCCGAACGACAACCGCTGCGCCGGCGGGGAGATTCTGGATTCCGTTGAAGCCCATCGACCCACAGCTGGTGCGGTGTGCAGCGAGATACATCCCGACGCTCGAACCGGGCCAGTCCCCGGCGTACAACACCGCACCGCGACAGGAATCTATGGCCCGTTGCGAGTCGTAGGCGACGATGATCGGTCGCTCCATCGACAGGCTGGGGATGAGCACAGCGTCGGGCAACGTGGCCGGGGCAGCCGTGGCGACGGGAGCGGTCGATGCGGGAGCGGTCGATGTGGGGGCGGTCGTTGTCGGTGGCGCCGAGATGATCGGCGGTGTGGCGACGGCTATCTGAACGGGTGCTGGAGCCGCCGACTGGGCTACTTGGGGTGTCGCTGGCGTGGTGGTAACCGGTGGAGCGGCCACAGGTGGCACACACGCCCCCCAGCTCAGCTCTGCGAACTGGGCGATGCCATCGACTCGATAGCCCATCGCTCGCTCCCAACGCTTCCAGGCGTTGCGCGTTGCGTTGCCGAAGTAACCAGTCACCCGGCCCGGGCGCATACCGACGAACTGAAGTCCGGTTTGCAGCAAGGCGACGTCGCTTCCGGAAGATCCGGCGCGCAGCGTACGCGTGAAGCACACAGCGGGGGCCGCGCTCGCAGCACTGGGGAAGCTTCCCACGGTCAGGCCACTGAAGGTGAGGGTCAACACCGATCCCAGCACCGCCAGGCGACCCATGCGCCAGCGCCGAACATCGTGCACCACTGCGCCGTTAACAATCATCTGTACGCCCCTCACCTGAGCCGAGAAATTCCGCTGAGTCGACAGTGGCAAGGCGACGGGGGAAGGCAAATAGGCCGAGCTCCCCAATGTTGTCTAGGTTGCTTGACCCTCGATCTGGCCGGTGCTGAAGCGCGTGCCCACTGCGAGAAGTGTCAGCTTTTGACCGATTACTGCAAGGTCAATGCACTAAATTCCCGCGCTGGAGCGCTCAGAATGGGTGCGATGCCGCGCATTTGCCAATACTCTGGAATCAAGCACGTAAAACGGCCATTTAACCACTTAAGGTGGCATTTGACCCGTTCATTTGAATGAACCATTAGAAATCGATCTCACGAAAAGTAGTGATGCATGACCACAGGTGCCTGGAAGGCGGAGGAGTTTGCAACGTCGCTGACGTCCGCGTCCGCCCACACCGTCAGCGCCTATCGCAGCGACCTCGGGCAGTTCATCGTCTGGGCGCACCAGGTTGGCGTCGTTGATCCATCTACGGTCGACCGGGCGGTGCTTCGACGCTACGTGGCATCGATGTCGGCGGCTGGGTTGGCTCGGCGCACAATGGCTCGTCGGGCGGCCGCATTGCGCCGGTACTTCGCCTGGGCGGTGCAGCGCGATCTCATCGTCGCTGACCCGTCGACGTCCTTGCGGGTCAGTGCCGGTCAGGGCCGGTTACCACGGGTGCTGTCGCACAGTGAACTGGAGCAGATGCTCGACGGTGCCCCAGCGTCAGACGACGGCCCGGAGTGGCGTCGCTGGCGTGACGACGCGGTGCTCGAGCTGCTCTACGGCAGCGGGCTGCGGGTGTCCGAGTTATGTACGCTCGACCGCGGCGCCATCGATCTCGACGCGCTGGCCGTCACCGTGTGGGGCAAGGGTTCCAAGGAGCGGCGTGTGCCGATCTCGGTGCCGTGCGCGGCAACGCTGCGGATTTGGATCGAGGCGCTGCCATCGGTCGTCGCCGCGCGAAGCGAGCGGTGCGATGTTCGTCAATCAGCGAGGTCATCGGCTCACCCCACGCGATGTCCGGCGAATCGTCGATCGGCGCGCCGCGCAACCGACTCATCCCCACGCGCTGAGACACAGCTATGCCACCCATCTACTCAACGGCGGGGCCGATCTGCGCGCCGTGCAAGACCTTCTCGGTCATGCCGATGTCGCTACCACCCAGCGCTATACCCATGTCAGCAAGGAACGGCTGAAGGCCGTGTACTGCGAAACCCATCCGCGAGCCTGACGACATGATGGTCTTGGACGAGGCGGGCTCGGCGATCGAGCGGGAGAACTGGTGGCAGGAGTGGCTGACCAATCGCGACGCGCACGCCCGCGAACAGATCATCGTTTACTACTCGCCACTGGTGAAATTCGTTGCCGGCCGCGTCGGTGCTGGACTGCCCGGCAGCGTCGATATCGGCGACCTGATCAGCGCAGGGGTCTTCGGGTTGATCGACGCGATCGAGCGGTTCGACCCGGAACGCGGCGTGAAGTTCGAGACCTTCGCCGTGCCGCGCATTCGCGGCGCGATCATCGATGGTTTGCGTTCACTGGATTGGGTGCCACGATCGGTGCGCAGCCGGGCCCGCGAAGTGGAATCGGCGTTCCATGACCTGGAGATGCGCCTTGGTCGCAGCCCCAACGACACGGAGTTGGCTGCACACCTGCGCCTTTCGGCGCGCGAGCTCAACAAGTGGCTGAAGTCGATTGCCTCGACGACCGTCGGTCCGCTCGACCGGGCCCTGATGTCTGGCCAGGAGGCGCGCAGCCTGCGCGGTGCAACTCCGGAACGCCCCGAGGCGACGTACGAGGAAGCCGAGGTTCGGCGGCTGGTTCGCGGCGAGATTCGCCGCCTTCCCGAGCGTGAGAAACTGGTGCTGTCGCTGTATTACGACGAGGGTCTCACGCTGTCCGAGATCGGTAAAGTGCTCGGCGTCACCGAGAGCAGAGTCTCGCAAATTCACACCAAAGCGATCCTCCATGTCCGCTCGCGACTCGGCGAAAGTGGTGTGTTGTAGCGCTGCGACAACTCAGCGCTGCTGATCGCGCCCGGCCCGGGTGCCCTCGATGTCTATACACCCAGGAGCCCCGATGCGTCGCTCTCCCTTTGCTCGTTTGACTGCAACTTTGGTCATCGCCTCGATGCCGTTTCCAGGCTCGGCGGCCTTCGCCGCGCCCTCGATCTGCTATCGACCGCCCGTCTCCGGTCAGCTCACGGAACCGTTCATCGAGCCGCCGTGTCCCTATTGCGCTGGTCATCGAGGCCTCGAGTTTCGTGTGCCGCGCGGCTCGGCGGTGCGTGCGGTGGCATCGGGAACGGTGAGCTTCTCGGGGATCGTCGTCGATGTCCGCTATATCGTGGTCGATCAAGACGATGGCTTGAAAGCGACCTACGGCATGCTCGAGGGCAGCGTCCTCGGCGTCGGTGAAACGATCCACAGTTCGCAGGTGCTCGGCACTACCGGGACGCGGTTCTACTTCGGTTTGCGCGACGATGGGCGCTATATCGATCCGCAGCCGCTGCTCGGCGTCGAGCGCTCTCGCGTTCGCCTCGTTCCCATCGGCGGCCAGCCGCGACGACCGACCACTTTTCTCGGCTGGAGCTGCCTGCCTCGTGGATGACGACTGGTTCAGCCGATAGAGTGGATGCGCTCTCGCCGTCCCGGCGGGGCGAAATCACACTGTTGGCCTCCTGCCTGCGGTCGCTTCGGCGCCTGGAGATCGACATCGCAACCGCAGGAGAGGAGCTGAAATGGCCGTCATTACCACGCGCCAGATGTTGGAAGCCGGTGTTCACTTTGGACACCAAACCCGTCGGTGGAACCCGAAGATGAAGCGATTCATTTTTGGTGAGCGCAACGGGATCTACATCATCGACTTGGACCAAACGTTGCAGCGCGCGGAAGTCGCCTACAACTTTGTTCGTGATCTCGCCACCAAGGGTGGCACCGTGCTGTTCATCGGCACCAAGAAGCAGGCGCAAGATCCCGTGCGCAGCTACGCGGAGAAGTGTGGCATGCCCTATATCAACGAGCGTTGGCTCGGCGGCATGCTGACCAACTTCGAAACGATCGCCAAACGCGTCGCCAAGATGCAGGAATACGAGCGGATGAAGCTCTCCGGCGAGTTCGAGGCGATGCCAAAGAAGGAAGCGCTGTTGCTTAGCCGCGAGCTGGAGAAGCTGCAGAAGAACCTCGGCGGTATCCGTGACTTGGCCAAGCGCCCCGACGCCGTGTTCATTCTCGACACCAAGAAGGAACACATCGCCGTCACCGAGGCCAACAAGCTGAAGATCCCGATCATCGCCGTCGTCGACACAAACGTCGACCCCGATGTCATCCAGTTCCCGATTCCTGGCAACGACGACGCAATTCGTGCCAACTCGCTGATGAGTGGCCTGATCGCTGAGGCCGTTGCCGAGGGTCGCTACGTCGCCTCCAGGCGCAACCCACAAGCTGCGCCGCGGCGCAACGCCGATGAAGACGCGGCCTTCGTTGCCTCTCAGGCAGATGCTCGCCGTCAGGCTGCTGCCGCCCAGGCGGAGCGTGAGGCGCGTCTCGCTGCCGCCAAGGCACCGGAAGCCGCCGTTGAGCAAGCTGTCGTCGTTGAGGAAGCTGTCGTCGTCGAGGAAGCTGTCGTCGAGGCCGCTCCCGCTCCGCGGTCGAGGTCGTTGCTGCCCCGGTTGAAGCCGCCCCGGTTGAAGTAGCCCCAGTCGAAGCCGCCCCGGTTGAAGCAGCCCCGGTCGAAGCCGCCCCAGTCGAAGTTCTGGCCACCGAAGCAAGCACGGAAAGCACGGAAGTCTGATCATGTCGTTCACCGCCAAAGATGTTCAGGCGCTGCGCCAGTCGACCGGCGCCGGGATGATGGATTGCAAGAAGGCGCTCGAGTCCACCGAAGGCAGCATTGAGGACGCCAAGCAGTGGCTGCGTGAGAAGGGCCTGGCCGCATCGGCCAAGCGTGACGATCGCGAAGCTGCCCAAGGTGTCGTCGCTCTGGTGATCGACGGCAACGTGGGTGCCATCGTCAAGCTGAAGAGCGAGACCGACTTCGTCGCTGGTAGCGATCAGTTCAAAGGCGAGGCAGATGCGCTCGTCAACTTGGTCGTCGGCCAAGGGTGCTGCGGCCGTTGCCGAACGCGCCGCAATTCTCGAAGATCTGAAGATCACGTTGAAGGAAAACATCGATCTCGGCGACATCGTTCGCTTCGAGGCAGCTGCAGGCAACCTGCTCGACTCCTACGTCCACATTCAAGGTGGCCGTGGAGTCAACGCCGTGCTCGTCGAAATGGCTGGCGCGTCGCCGGAATTGGCGCACGACGTAGCTGTTCATGTCGCCTTCGCTCGACCGCGTTATCTGCACCGTGACGACGTTCCCGCCGAGGTCATCGCCCACGAGCGGGCCACCTTGGAGACGATCACGCGCAACGAGGGCAAGCCGGAGGCAGCGATCGCCAAGATCGTCGACGGTCGCATCGGCGGGTTCTTCAAGGACAACTGCCTGCTCGATCAGCCGTACGCCAAAGACGACAAGCTGTCGATAGCCCAACTGATCGGCTCGGCGAGCGTCGTCCGTTTCGCTCAGGTCGAGATCGGCTGATTACCAATGGCCACGCCACGATGGAAACGAATCGTCTTCAAACCATCCGGTGAGGCCTTGGCCGGTCCTTCGGGTTCCGGTCTCGACGGGGCCACCTTGGCCAAAACGGCGGAGGAGATTCTCGAGGTTCGCGAAGACCTCGGTGTCGACGTCGCCGTTGTCGTCGGGGGTGGCAACTTTTGGCGTGGACGTGCCGGGGCAATGACCGGCATGGACAGCACACAGTCCGATCACATCGGCATGTTGGCCACTGTGATGAACGCCCTGGCGCTGCAAGACGCGCTGGAGCGCGTCGGGCAGCCAACGCGGGTGCAATCGGCGATCGAGATGCCACGTATCGCCGAGCCTTATATTCGTCGGCGGGCGATGCGCCACCTCGATAAGGGCCGAGTTGTGATCTTCGCTGCAGGAACGGGTAATCCGTTTTTCACCACGGATACGGCAGCGGCGCTACGCGCCGCTGAGATCGACGCAGAGGCACTGCTGAAGGGCACGCACTCAGGTGTCGACGGGGTGTACAGCGCCGATCCGCGTCAGCGATCCGACGGCGACGAAATACGACCAGATTTCGTATCTCGATGTGATGACCAAAGACCTCAAGGTGATGGATGCCACGGCGATCGCCTTCTGTCGCGACCAAAAGATGCCCATCGTCGTGTTCGATATGACGGCACCAAAGGCCTTGCGGGCCATCCTCGAAGGCCAGCAGGTCGGCACGATCGTCACCGACGGCTGAGTGCCGCAAACCGCTGACAGCACGCCTATGCGCGATCTAGCCATCGGCGCATATGTACGCTGGGTGCCGTGATCGAAGAAACGTTGTTGGAAGCCATGGACAAAATGGCGAAAGCGGTTGAACATGTTCAGTCGCAGTTCGTCACAGTTCGAACCGGGCGTGCCACTCCAGCGCTGGTCGATCGTATTCTCGTCGAGTACTACGGGTCTCCCGTGCCGCTGCAGCAGCTGGCCGGCTTTCAGATTCCGGAAGCTCGACAGCTGATCGTCAAACCCCACGATCGCGCCTCGCTGGCGGCGATCGAGAAGGCGATCCGGGAGAGCGACCTCGGAATTTCGCCGTCGAACGACGGCGTCGTCATTCGCCTCAACATCCCGGCGCTGACCGAGCAGCGGCGCAAGGAATACGTGAAGATCGTCAAGAACATGGCCGAGGACGGGCGGATTGCTGTTCGCAACGTGCGTCGCGAGGCGCGCAAGCATCTCGAGGCTGCGGAAAAGGCCAGTGAGATCTCTGCGGACGAGCTGGAGCGGGCCGAGAAGGACATGGAAAAGATCACCCACGAGTACGTCGAGCTGATCGAAAAGGCCTGCGCTCGCAAGGAACAGGAGCTTCTCGAAGTATGAACGAGGCACAGGGTCAGCGATCCGCGAGGCGCATCGAACAAGGAGACAGGCGATGAGTGACGACATTTGGCGCGCCCGCGATCGGGACGACGAGGACGACTTTGGACCGCCGTTGTTCGCCGATGCCGACGAAACGACCGATCCCAACGGCGGCGACAGCGAGCGCTTGTCGTTCGGCGCCGATACGGGCTCCTTGCCACATTGGACCGAACCGCCGACCGGCGAAATTCCCCGTCTCGCGCGACGAGGTGGCTGGTTTGTCTGGCGATGCCAGCGAAGAACTCGACGTGTGGTCGTCGTTCTCCACGCAGGCCCCGGTGTGGAGTGACGATGCCGATGAGCCGGGCGCTGGTCCGAGCGTGGTCGACTTTGAACTCTCTGCAGAGCTGCCACGCGTCGATCTCGCCGACTCGCTCGCAGACATCCGCGACCCCCAATTTGGCGTCGATGACCTCGAACCCAGCGGGGTCGTGCCGCGCCCGCGGCGCGAACCAGGTCGGATCACGATCGGTACCGATCCAACGGGCGAGGGCATGCGTCGTCCTCCTGTCAAAAAGGGCAAGGGTGGTCGTGACGAACAGGGTCGGCCCCGAGCGCCACGGCCCGGTCCTCCAGGCTCGCGCCCGGTGCCACCGGCTGGTGTCGGTGGCCGAGATATGCCGACGGCGATCGCCGTCGGTGCGCTGATGGCCGCTGCGTTCATCGGCGCGATCATCACCAAACCGTTGTTCGTCTTGGCGGTCGTCGTTCTGGTCGTCGGCCTTGCCGCCGTTGAGTTCTTCGAGAAGGTCCGGGAGAAGGGCTACCAACCAGCATCGGTGGTCGGCATCGTCGGTGCGGTCGGCGCGCCGATCGCCGCCTATTGGGTGGGCCCGCAAGCGCTCCCGCTGGTGATGGTCTTTGCCCTGATCGTCGGCTGCGTGAGTTTCGTTGGGGCGCCCGGCCTGGCGGCCAACCCGATGCCGAACATGTCGATTACGACGCTTGGCATTACCTGGATCGGCGTCTGCGGTTCGTTCGCTGCCTTGCTGCTCCACGCCCAGAACAACCTGTACGGTGGCAACATTGGCACTGACACGCTGATGCTGACCGCAATCGGCGTCGTCGTCAACGATGTTGGTGCGCTCTTTGTCGGCTCTGCGGCAGGCAAGACGCCGTTGCGGGCCTGGATCAGCCCGAACAAGTCGTTCGAAGGGCTGATCGGCGGGGCGGTGCTGACCGTGATTGCGCTGATCGTCGTCGGTGTGGCCGATCGCAGCGAAACCTGGGTTTCCACCAAGCACCTGATCATGTTGGCCCTGGTCATCGCCGTCGCCGCTCCTCTCGGCGATCTCACCGAGAGCATGTTCAAACGCAACCTCGACATCAAGGACTTCGGCACCCTGATCAAGGGCCACGGCGGTGTGCTCGACCGTTTCGACGGCTTTTTGCTCACTCTGCCGGCGGTCTACTACCTGACCATCGTGCTGCAGCCTTGGACGGCATTCGTCCCGGCTGGATAGGCAAACGTTCACCTCGCGCCCGGAAATGGGCGCGACGCTGGAAGACTAGGGAGATGACTTCATTGCGCGTCGCGATCGCCGGTTCCTCCGGCTCGATCGGTACTCAAACGCTCGATGTCATTCGCGCTGAGGCGGGGGACTACGAGGTTGTTGCCCTTGGCGTTGCCACCTCGATTGAGACGGTGATCGCTCAGGCCTTGGAGTTCCGCCCGAAGGTTGTCGTCGTCACCGACGAGGCATTGCGCCGTGAGGTGGCCGCCCGACTTCCGTTCGCCGAGGTGCTCGCCGAGATGAGCGCGGTCGTCGAACCCGCTGACGTCGTCGTCAATGCCGTCGTCGGCTTCGCCGGGTTGGCGGTGACGATGGAAACGCTGCGCCAGGGCAAGCGCCTGGCGCTGGCCAACAAGGAGAGCCTGATCGCCGCCGGCCCGGTGGTCCAGCCGCTGCGGGCAACGCCGGGCGCCGAGATCATTCCCGTCGACTCCGAGCATTGTGCCGTGCACCAGTGCTTGCGTTCGTCGCAACGCCCTGGCACGGAGCTGTCACGCCTGTTGTTGACCGCCAGCGGTGGCCCGTTCCGTGGCCGCACGCTCGACACCCTGGCCGATGTCGGTGTCGATGAAGCGCTGGCGCATCCAACCTGGAAAATGGGCCCAAAGATCACCATCGATTCTTCGACACTGATGAACAAGGGCCTCGAAGTCATCGAGGCTCACGAGTTGTTCGGCACGCCGTTCGCGCAGATCGAGGTGGTCGTGCATCCACAGTCGATCGTGCACTCGATGACCGAGTTCACCGACGGCTCGACCATTGCCCAACTGAGCATGCCCGACATGCGCCTGCCAATCGGCTACGCCCTGGCCTATCCGCAGCGGATCTCCACGCCCTTTGGGCGCATCGACTGGCAGTCTCTCGGTCGCCTCGACTTCGAGGCACCAGATCTGAAGACGTTTCGGGCGTTGCAGCTGGCCTACGACGCCGGTGCGCTCGGCGGCACGGCACCGGCAGTGCTCAGTGCGGCCAACGAAGAGGCCGTCGAAGCGTTTCTCGACGGGCGGATACGCTGGGCGCGCATTGCGGAGGTCAGTGAGGAAGTGTTGCAGCGGTGTCCGCTGGCAACCGATGAACAGATCGGGTCTGTCGATGACATTATCGACGCCGACAAACAGGCCCGGCGGATGGCGGAAGAGGTGCTCTCCAGATGAGTAACGCGTACGACAAACTGCGCAACGAAGTCGTTGCCGGCGGAGCCGTCGAGGAGGCCGACGAGACCGTCGGCGGCTGGCGGGCGGTGATCGGCATCGGCACGATCCTGGCGCTGCTCGCCTGGTTAGCAGTGGCCAACATCTGGACGTTCGTCTTCGTCGTCGGGCTGCTGATCTCGATATTCTTGCACGAGGTTGGCCACTTCGTTACCGCCCGTTGGTCCGATATCAAGGTCACCCAGTTCTTCATGGGCATGGGTCCGCGGCTGTGGAGCCGCCAGCGCGGCGAAGTGGAGTACGGCGTTCGTGCCTTTCCCGTCGGGGCCTTCGTGCGCATGATCGGCATGAACAACCTCGACGACCCGGAACCAGGCGACGAGCAGCGGGCCTTTCGCAATAAGAGCTATCCGCGGCGGCTGTTGACGATCACCGCTGGTTCGTTAATGCACATGTTGATCGCCATCGTGCTCCTGTTGACCGTCTACAGCGTGTGGGGGGAACGGATCGGCAGCGGCGTCGTCTCGATCGCCGAGACTCACCCCGACGGCCCGGCCTTCGCTGCCGGTATCCGCCAAGGCGATCGGCTTATCGAAATCGATGGTCTGATCATCGACGACGCCAACAACGTGCCGAAGGTGATTCAGGCCAATGCCCCCGGCGACACCGTCGAGGTACTCGTCGACCGCAATGGTGAACAGATCACGCTTGCTGTCTCCTTGGGCACGCATCCAGACCGGAAGAACGACGTCGCCTACCTCGGCATCTCTCCCGAGGAGCCGATGATGTGGAGCGAGGTTTCCACCCTGAACGCGGTGTCGCGCAGCGTCACCGACCTTGGCTCGGCGATGTGGCAAAGCGTTGGCGGCGCGGTCAAGGTGATGAACCCGGTGAACGTCATCAACCATCTCACCGGGGCCGACAACGATCCGACGACGCAGCCGGTCACGGCGCTCGGCGTCAGCCGGGCCAGCGGTTGGATCGGCGAGCAGGCCGGTCTCGCCGGCATTCTGGTGACGCTCGCCGGCGTGAATGTCTTTGTCGGGCTGATCAACATGTTCCCGTTGTTGCCCTTCGACGGTGGTCACGCGGCGATCGCCACCTACGAGCGGCTGCGGTCGCGTCGCGGCACCGTCTATCGGGCCGATGTGGCCAAGATGATCCCGGTCGCCATGGCGGTGATGGGTCTGTTGATGTTCATCATGATCTCCGGCCTGTATCTCGATTTCACCAAACCCATCAGATAGCCGCCAAACCGAGGAGCAGCGATGTCCGCTGACCGACCCGAATCATTTTCACGCCGCCAAACCCGCCGTATCACTGTCGGATCCGTCGCTGTCGGCGGCGGGGCCCCGATCACGGTGCAGTCGATGACGACGACCAAAACGGGAGACGTCGAGGGAACGCTACAACAGATCTATGCCCTGGCGGCTGCCGGTTGCGACATCGTGCGTTGCACCTGCAACGACAGCGACGCGGCCGAGGGATTGGCCCAGATCGTGCCCCGATCGCCGATTCCGATCATCGCCGATATCCACCATCAATACCGGATGGCCTTGGCCGCGATGGAGGCCGGTGTCCACGGCCTGCGGCTCAACCCGGGCAACATCCGCCGACCGGAGCACATCAAGCTTGTTGCCAGCGAGGCCAGGGATCGCCAGGTGCCCATCCGCATCGGTGTCAACGGTGGCTCGCTCGACCCCGAGCTTTACGAGCGCTGGGGAGGGATCAAGCCCGAGGCGATGGTCGAATCAGCGCTCCAGGAGCTGGCGTACTTCCAGGAGGTCGACTTCGACTTGGTCAAGATCAGCGTCAAGGCGTCGAGCGTGCCGCTGATGGTCGAGGCCTACCGCCAGCTCGCTGACGCCACCGATGTGCCCTTGCACCTCGGCGTCACGGAAGCGGGTCCGCCGCCCGCAGGACTGTTGAAGGCAACGGCGGGGATCGCCACATTGCTCTTGGAGGGCATCGGCGACACGGTGCGTTACAGCCTGACGGCCGATCCTGTTGAGGAGGCTCGCGCCGGACGCCAGCTGCTCGAGGCGCTCGGTCTGCGGGAACGCAAGAACATCGATCTGATCGCTTGCCCCAGTTGCGGGCGCGCCGAGGTCGACGTCATCGCTCTCGCCGAACAGGCGATGAAGGCGTTCGGCGAGCGGGAGATTCCGCTGCAAATCGCGGTGATGGGGTGCGTCGTCAACGGCCCGGGCGAGGCCCGGGAAGCCGACCTCGGGATCGCTGCGGGCAACAAGCGCGGCCACCTGTTCGTCAAAGGTCGCAATGTCGCCGTGATTCCAGAGTCGGAGATGGTCGAGCAGTTGATCGAATGGGCCGAGTTCATTCATGAGCACGGCACCGATGCGGCCTTGGCGCGGGTCGATCTGGCCAAGGCCGAGCGCGAGGCGGCGAAAGACCGGGCGCTGCTGCTCGACGACAAAGGCGCTGACGCCAACCACGCGACGGAGCGCATCGTCGAGATTCGTCGTACCGTGGCGCGCGACTCTGCCTGAGGTCGGTCGGTTTTACCGCCGACGGTAGCCGTCTCGGATTCGAAAGACGGTGCCGTCGCCGAAGAGATTGATCTCTTGGCCCTTGACGGCCACGGCGCAGCGACCACGGTGCAGCTCCCCGACGTCGCCCTCCGTGCAGATCACCAACTCGGTGGCCATCGCCATCCAGGATCTCGAGCCGCGGACCTCGTACCGGGTGACCTGAAACTCACGCGTCGGGGCCAGGTAATTCCAGCCGCCCTCGTCATCGAGCGTCAGGGGCACGAGCACGTCGTGCAGTGGGGTGAGATCGGCGACGCGCAACACTTCGTCGACATCGACGTGTTTGCTGGTCAATCCACAACGCACGACGTTGTCCGAACTGGCCAGAATCTCTAGACCGAAACCATGGAGATAGGCATGCAGATTGCCGGGTCCGAGGAAGATGGCCTGGCCGGGGTTCAACGCCACGTGGTTGAGCAGCAGGGCCATCGCCGCTGCCGGGTCGCCCGGGTGCTGTTGCGACAGCCGCAGCATCCAACCGAATCGAGGGTCGAGGTGCGGATCGGCGGCGGCGATCAGGTCGTCGATCGCTGGCCGTTGACGCAAGAGATACTCGATCGCTGAGCGCACGCCACCCTGTCCGGCGACGATGTCGAGCAGACCAGCGGCGGCGGGGCCGAGTCGTTTCAGCAGCACGACGATTTCTTCTGTCGGAGCGATGCCACAGAGCGCCTCGAAATGGGTCAACGCACAGAGCATTTCCGGCTTGGCGTAAGGATCGCGATAGATGCGCTGGGGGCTCTCCAGCGTGATGCCGAGGGCATTTTCGGAGCGGTAGCCAGACACGGCGTCGTCGGCTGAGGGGTGAACCTGGATCGACAGCGAGTGGCGAGCGGCCAACAGTTTGACGAGAAATGCCAGGCTTCCGCCGTAGTCAGCAAGGCTCTCCCCGCTCTCCAAGCGTGACGGCGCAGCCGGATGGGTGCCGAACCAGAGTTCGGCAAAAGGCTGGCCTGTCGCAGGCTCGCCGAGCAAGCGTGGGATCGCCTCAGGATCGCCCCAGGCGTAATGTTGCGCCTCGCCGACTACCAGATTCATCAGGCCAGCACCCTACCGCCGGGTCAGAACAATGTGAGATCGTCGCGTTTCAGCCCGCGCAACGAGTCGTAGTCGACCTCGACCCATCGAAAGCCGCGCGCTTCGGCGAGCACCTTGGCCTGTGGCTTGACGACCTGGGCGACGAAGACGCCGCGCACGACACCGAGCGAGCTGTCGAGGTGCAAGCGCTCGATGTAACGGGCCAGTTGTTCGACGCCGTCGATGTCGCCACGCCGTTTCACCTCGATGGCCACCACCTGGCCCGACTCGTCGCGGCACAGCAAATCGATCGGGCCGATCGCGGTGGGATATTCCCTGCGGACCAAGGTGAATCCATCCTCGATCGCACCCGGGCTCGCTGCCAACAACTCCTGCAGATGGGCTTCGACACCGTCTTTCTGCAGCCCCGGGTCGCTGCCGAGCTCATGGTTCGAATCGTGGATGACGTCGAGCAAGGTGATGGTCAGGCGCTCATCCTTTGGATTGCGGACGATCCAGTGGTCGCCGTTATCGATCAGCGTGTTCGGCGCGTTCATCCAGTTCAGCGGCTTATAAGCGCCGCCGTCGGCGTGAATTGCCACACAGCCATCGGCCTTGACCATGATCAACCTGGTGGCCTCGGGCAAATGGGCGCTGAGCCGACCTGCATAATCGACGGTACAGCGGGCGACAACGATCCTCATGATGACAGTTTTAGCGTCCGACGTGGTCGTTCATCCGCTTTTGAATCAGGCGTCGGCGTTCTTGCAGCTGTTGGTAGGTCATGCTGTTGACGTCACCCTGCAAGCCGAGCCCGGCGCGCACGCTATCGAGGTTGATCTCCATCGCCGCGGGATTGACTCCGAGATCGCGTTCCAGCCGCTTGCCGTGGCGGGCGGCGAAGAGCATCGAGATCGACGTGATCTCGGCGAGCACGTCGAGATTTGGTGCCAACCGGGAGATTGCCCCGTCGAGAAAGACCATGTTCTTGACGTAGAGCATGAGCTCTTTGGGCAGCTTGGCGCCGTATCCGAGCAGCGCCTTGACGACCCGTTGGACTTCGGCAACCAATTGCTCGCCGGTCAGCGAGGTTGGGTCGATGGTCGGCTGATCGAGGCGAAGATCCTTGATCACCGCGGCCATGTCGGTGTCGGCAGGCAAGGCACCGAGGTCGCGCAGGGCGGCGATCTGACCGTTGACATCGCTGGTCATCGCCGACAGCATCAGGCGCAGAAATGCGGTGCGCCGTTCATCGCTGAGCCGGGCGACGATGCCGAAGTCGAGTAGCGCGGTGCGCCCGTCGGGCATCACGAAGAGATTGCCGCCGTGCAGGTCGCCGTGGAACAGTCCCTCGATCATCGCCCCTTCCATGAAGGCGATCATTCCGGTGCGGATGACCTGCTCGGTATCGATTCCTGCGTCGTGCATGCCGGCGACGTCGTCGAAGTTGAATCCGGAGAGCCGTTCCATGACCAGCACCCGGCGGGTCACCAGTTGCGGATGCGGCCGGGGAACCACGTAGCCGTCCTGGCCGAGGCGGCGTAGCACCCCGGCGATGTCCAACATGTTGGCGCCTTCGATGCGGAAGTCGAGTTCCTCGACGATCGTTTCGGCGAACAGCTCGACCAACGCGGGAGGGTTGGCCAATGCGGCGACCGGAATTCGTCCGACGAGGTGCGGGGCGAGCCAGGCCATGGCCTGAAGATCCTTGCGGACCAGGGTGGCGACGGTCGGGCGTTGCACCTTGACGACGACTTCCTCGCCGGTGCTCAGCGTCGCCGCGTGCACCTGGGCGATCGATGCCGCCGCCAACGGGGTAGGGGAGAAGTAGGAAAAGATCTCCTCCAGCGGTGCGGCCAGATCGGTTTCGACGGTGTTGCGGACTACCTCGAACGGTTCGGCTGGCACCTGGTCGCGGCATCGTTTGAACTCGGCGACCAACTCGGCCGGGAAAAGTCCTTCGCCGCTGGAGATGATTTGCCCGAGTTTGATGTAGGTCGGCCCGAGGTGCTCGGCGGCGAGACGCAACCGCTGGGAGACATCGGTATGGCGCTGCGAGGTCGATTCGAAGTGGCCGCGGCGTTTGTGCCATTGCCATTGGCCCACCGCTTTGCCAAGTTCGAGCGTCACCCGCACGACCCGGCGGCCTGGCGGTAGGCGCGTGGGCCGGGTGAGGCGTGGCACATCCGCTTTGGCCTGGTTGCGCAGGGTCTCGACGACCGGCAGCCAGGTGATCGCTGCCGGGTCGACGTTCCACGGGCCGCTGTGCGTGAAGGCTCCCCAACGAAGGTCCTGATCGGGCTCTGGCACCCTGCAAGTCTGCCTGGTGCTGTCGGTCGAACCACTAGGGTTCGTCGAATGAAGTTCAGCCTGGCAATCAACCTGGAACGCATGGATCCCGACATCTCGATGCCGGATGTGTTCGCCCACACCACCGAGATGGTGCAGATGGCCGAGGAGGCCGGATTCGATGTCGCCTGGGCGGCCGAGCATCACGCCATCGAGATGACGATCGCTCCTGGGCCGTTCCAACTACTCACCTGGTGGGCGGCGCACACCAGCCGGATTCGTCTCGGCACGGCGGTCGTCGTGCCGGCCTATTGGCATCCGATCCGCCTTGCCGGTGAGGCGGCACTGCTCGATCTGGCTTCGGGTGGGCGTCTCGAATTGGGCCTTGGACGTGGCGCCTACCAGCGCGAGTACAACCGCATGAAACCGGGCCTTCAACCCGACACGGCGACCGGCCATCTGCGCGAAATGTTGCCTGCTTTGCGGGCGTTGTGGGCCGGAGACTACGAACACAACGGTCAGTTCTCGCAGTTTCCCGTGTCGACGGCATGTCCCAAGCCGGTGCAAGCGGAGGTGCCGCTGTGGATTGCGGCTCGCGACCCCGACACCTATGAGTGGGCCGTCGCCCAAGGCTGCGACATTATGTGCTGGCCGCTGACTCGTCCCTTCGCCGAGCTGGAAAGTTATGTGGCCAGAATGGACGACGCTCTGGCCAAGGCACCACACATCGTCACCCGCCCGCGGATGACAGCGATGCGCTATTCAGCGGTATGGGACAACGAGTCCGATGCCGACACCTACATTCGATCTGTGCAGCGTCAGGCTGGCCAATTCGAAAATCTGTTCAAAGAACTGGGCTCGGTCGACAATGGATTCGCCTCGATGATCGATCTCCAAGCGCTTGCTCACCGTGCGGAATACGCCGCCGAGACGTTGCGTGAGAATCTGATGTTCGGTAACCCGGACGAGGTCATCGCCAAGCTGCGGCGCTATCAGACGCTTGGGGTCGACTTCATGTATTGCTCCAGCTACGGGGCGCCGATCGCCGCGCAGAAGCGCTCGTTCAGGCTGTTCATCGACGAAGTGATGCCAGCCTTCGCCGCCACCTCGGGGGCATGAGCGTGGAACTTCGCAAGGTCGTTCGTTATGTCGAGGACATCGAGCGCGAGGGTGGCAAACGTGGCGGTCCTGTGCGCATGGTCGGCGTCGCCGCGGTGCTGACCAATCCATGGGCCGGCCAGGGCTTTGTCGACAATCTGCGGCCCGAGATCTTGGCGATCGCGCCGCCATTGGGGAACACGCTTGTCGCCGCAGTGTTGGAGCTGTGCGGCGGCGCTGAGCGCATCGAGGCCTATGGCAAGGCCGCCTTATGCGGGGTGAACGGCGAGGTAGAACATGCCTCGGCGCTGATTCATACGCTGCGTTTCGGCAACGTCTTTCGCAACGCCGTCGGCGGAACGGCGTACCTCAGCTTCACGAACATGCGCGTCGGCGCAGGTGCAGCGGTGGTCATTCCGATGATGCACAAGCTCGACGAAGGGCTGCGATCGCACTACCTGACCTTGTCGTTTACGATCGCCGACGCCCCTGGGCCAGATGAGCTCGTCGTTGCCCTCGGTGCGGCGACAGGTGGTCGCCTGCATCCGCGCATCGGCAATCGCTACCTCGACATGGAGGAAATGGCCGCCGAGAAGGCGCAGGGGTGACCGCCGTGTCGACACGCCCGGTGGTGTTGATCCATGGCGTCGGGTTGGATGCAACGATGTGGCAACCGGTGCTCAGCACCCTGGGTGACACCGCGCTCGTCGCTCACTGCTACGACATGCTCGGCCACGGGTCGCGCGCCGACAACGTCGGGCCGTTCACCATCGACGATTTTGTTGAACAACTGGAATTCGTCCGCGCTGAACTGGCGGTGCCGACGATCGACGTCGTCGGATTCTCGATGGGTGCCTTGGTGGCCCAGGCCTACGCCAGTCGCTATCCGCATCAGGTGAACCGCCTGATCGTGCTCAACGGTGTCTACAACCGATCCGAGCCGGAGCGGGCTGCGGCCAAGGAACGGGTCAGCGAGGCTCGTCGCGGTGGCTATGCGGCGACCATCGACGCCGCGCTGCATCGCTGGTTCAGTCCAGCATTCTGGGAAGGTCAGCGCGAGATCGTCGATGCGGTGAGGACGCGCATGGAATCCAACAACCAAGTTGCCTTTGCCAATGCCTACGAGGTCTTTGCCACGGCCGACGAGGGATTGCGCGACCAACTGCCGCTGATCTCCTGCCCGACGCTTGTGGTCACCTCGGCCGGCGATAGTCGATCGACGCCCGCAATGGCCGAGGCGATGGCCGCCGTGATCCCCGTCGCTCGCGCCGTGATCATTCCCCATGCCCGCCACATGACGCCGCTGGAGTGCCCGGCGACAGTGGCTCATTTGATCGAGGAGTTCCTGCGATGACTCGTGTGGCGCTGAAGATGTATATCGACGGCCAGTGGTGTCAGGCCAGCGATGGCCAACGTTGGGAGACCATCAATCCGGCCAGTGGACAGGCGTGGGCGACGTTCCCGATGGCCACCGCCGACGATGTCGATCGAGCGGTGCGCGCTGCCCACCGGGCGATGTTCGAGGGCCCGTGGAGCCGACTGACCGCCGGCGAACGCGGACGAATGTTGTGCCGCCTGGGCCAAGCCCTGGCCTCTCAGGCCGGGGAAATC
The DNA here is from genome assembly GCA_963732585.1 of uncultured Acidimicrobiaceae bacterium. Classification (GTDB taxonomy): domain Bacteria; phylum Actinomycetota; class Acidimicrobiia; order Acidimicrobiales; family Ilumatobacteraceae; genus WLMZ01. The sequence goes on from CAVSZY010000003.1 coordinate 553,225, forward strand.
GGTCGCATCGAAACGATCGACACCGGCAAGCTGTTGCGCGAAACCCAGGCAACGATCGGCTACATCGCCAGCTATTACGACTACTTCGCCGGTGCCGCCGACAAGCTTGAAGGCGCCACCTTCCCGCTCGACAAGCGCGATCTGTTCGCCTACACCACCCGCGAACCGATCGGCGTGGTCGCCGGGGTGATCCCGTGGAACAACCAGTTGTTCCTTTCTGCGGTGAAGGTCGCTCCGGCCCTCGCGGCGGGCAATGCCATCGTGCTCAAGGCCTCCGAACATGGCCCCGCGGCGCTGTTGGAGTTGGCCCGCCTCGCCGACGAGGTCGGTATTCCAGCTGGGGTGATCAATGTCATCACCGGCGACGGTGAAGTGTGTGGCAGCGCCCTGACCAGCCATCCGCTGGTGGCCAGGATTGCCTTTACCGGAGGGGTCGAAGCGGCTCGCGCCGTCACCCGCAACTCGGCCGAAAACCTCGCCGTGGTCTCCTTGGAGCTCGGAGGAAAGTCACCGATCATCGTCTTCCCCGATGCCGACCGCGACACTGCGCTCAACGGCATCCTCGCCGCCAACTTCGGGGCGAGCGGACAGAGCTGTGTCGCTGGCACCCGGGTCTTCATCCACGAAGATTGCTTCGATAGGCTCAGCGAAGCGTTGGTGGCCCGCGCCGCGACGATCGTCGTCGGCGATCCGCTCGACCCGGCGACCGAGATTGGACCGCTGGCCACCGCAGGACAGCTGTCGCGGATTCAAGGTGCCTTGGTCGACTCATTGCAACAGGGTGCCCAGGTGTTGACCGGTGGCTTTCGTTCCCCCGATCAGCCGACCGGGTTGTACTTTCAACCAACAGTGGTGTTCTGTCCGCGAAACGACATCGCTGTCGCCCGCCAGGAGCTATTCGGACCGGTTCTCAGCCTGTTCCGTTTCAGCGACGAAGACGAGGTCATCGCTGCGGCGAACGACAGCGTCTACAACTACGCCGCGGGTGTCTTCACCACCGACATCAGCCGGGCGATGCGGCTCAGCCAACGCCTGCGAGCCGGCATCGTCTACATCAATACCTATCGGGCGATCTCCCCGATGGTTCCGTTTGGCGGATTCGGGGCAACCGGCTACGGCCGTGAGGCTGGGCACGAGTCCCTGCTCGACTACACCCGCACCAAGTCGGTGTGGATCAATACCTCGGCGGCGTCGCCCCCCGATCCGTTCACGATGCGCTAACCCGGCGGCGCTGGCTCGCGGCGTCGTTAGCGCCAGCGTCGGTAGACGTCACGAATGGTTTGCAAGGCTGGCTCTGCCAGCTCCGGGCGGCAGATAATGAAGTCGGGCAGCCAGACATCGCGGTGGTTGTAGACCAACGGCGAGCCGTCGACGCGGCTGACATGGAATCCGGCTGCCGCGGCGACGGCGACGGGTGCTGCCGAGTCCCACTGATACATCCCGCCGTCGTGTACGTAGAGATCGGCTTCGCCGACGACGACTGCCATCGCTTTGGCACCGGCGGAACCGAGCCGAATCGCGTCGCACCCCAAGCGTTCGGCGATCGCAGCAGCGGCGTAGGGCACGCGATTGCGGCTGGTGACGATCCGTGGTCGCTGCCGCTCATTGGCCGGGTACGGGGGAGCGGGATCGGTGGCCAGCACCAGGTCGAGTGCAGGCAGACTGACGGCCCCGGCGGCGAGGTGGTCGCGATCCCACAAGGCGACGTGCACGGCCCAGTCGCTGCGGCCCTGCTCGCCGTATTCGTTGGTGCCGTCCAAGGGATCGATGATCCAGACACGATCGCGGTCCAATCGCCGCGGATCATCGGCCCCTTCCTCGCTGAGCACCGCATCGTTCGGCCGAGTTCGTTTCAGCTCGGCGGCCAGAAATTCCTGCGCGGCGAGGTCGCCACTGTCCATGACCCGCCACGCGGGGACTCGTGCAGCAAACAAACGCTGGCGGAGCTCGACGAGAATCCGCCCGGCTTCGACGGCGAGGCGGTTGGCCAGTTGTGCGTCGGTTTCGCTGCTTGCGGCACCCGTCACAAACGCTTGCCGACCTGTATTGCTTCGCGAACCAGACTGCGAACCTCGGCTTCGTCGCTCCCGGCAGCCACCAACCGCTCGATGCGTGATTCCATCATCTCTGCCCGCGCTTCATCGAAAGCGTCGATCGGATCTCGTTGGCTGACCGCAGAAGCGCTGATCAGCACGAGCGCAGCGATCGAGGTGGGAATTCCAGCACTGAGCACCACGCCGTTGTTGTTGCCGGCAATGGAGCTGATGATCAAGCCAGCGATGCCAGCGACGAAGATGGCGGCGCAGACGAGGCGAAGTGTCCGGAGTGACATGAACGAACATTCTCGCACCGAGGATCTTCGACGCGGTGTCGAACGGCCGAATTGTCAGCCGCTCAAGGCTTCGTACCTGCCTAGGCCCACACATGCGTCGATACAGTCGTTGAAATGCGATTTCCCATCGGCCGCGTCGTCGGCGTGGCCCTCCTTGGTGCCACCTTGGTCGGCTGCACCAGCGCCCGCGGTGGTATGGCCGTCGCTCCGCGGGACACCTTCGTCGCACCGCCGCCCACGACCGTTACGCCTGTGGTCACATCGGTCGTGACCGCGCCTCCTACGGAGGTCGTTGTCGTGCCGGTTGCCACGTCGACGCCATTTGTTACCCCGTCGGTGCCCGCGCCACCGACTCCGGCACCGACGCTGGCTCCATCACCGGGAGGCGACGGGCCTGGCGACATAGACGCAGCGCTGGTGCTGCGCGCCGACGGATTCGGATTGTTCAGTTTCGGAGCCGGGGTCAATGAGGTGTTGCTCGGCTCGCCGTCGGCGCTCGGCTCGCCCGTCAGCGACGTCACGCTCGATTTCCCAACGGTGGACGGCTCGGCGTTTGTCAACGAGCCAAACTCGTTGGTTTTTGCCTTCCCCGCTGGACGAGAGTTCTGCTGGCCAGATCTGTGCATGTACTTCGGCGGTGCAAGCACAGCCGAGCTGCGCTTCGTCGGCTGGACCTACCGATCGGGTGCGGCCTTTCCGACCATTGCCCTGTTCACCACAGACGGCATCAGTATCGGCAGTCGCTGGAGCGACTTCCGCTCGGCGATGGCCGCCGATCCTGGCGGCTGTTTCAGCATCGGCAGCGGCGCGACCAACGACGGCATCTTTCTCGTGCTGCAAGGTGGCGTGTTCAGCCAGATCGATGAAGCTGGCAACTATGAGGCGCTGCTGCCCGCGCCTGAGGACGTCATCGTGCTCTCCCTGGATGCTGGGGAGCAGATGCTCTCCCTGGAAGGCGACTGCTAGCGAGCGAGTGGCTTGTACTTGATGCGGTGCGGCTGCTCGGCTGCCGAGCCCAGTTCCTTGCGGCGCCACGCCTCGTACTCGGTGAAATTGCCCTCGAACCAGCGCACCTGGCTGTCGCCCTCGAAGGCCAGCACATGAGTGGCGATGCGGTCGAGGAACCAACGGTCGTGGCTGATCACCACGGCGCAGCCGGGAAAGGCCTCCAACGATGTTTCCAACGCCCGCAAGGTGTCGACATCCAAATCGTTGGTCGGTTCGTCGAGCAGCAAGACGTTGCCGCCTGTCTTCAACAGCTTGGCGAGATGCACGCGGTTGCGCTCACCGCCGGAGAGATCGCCGACCTTTTTTTGTTGGTCGCTGCCCTTGAAATTGAAGCTGGCGACGTAGGCCCGGCCATTGATCTCGCGGTTGCCGACCTTGAGGTGTTCGATTCCGCCGGTGATCTCCTCATAGACGGTGGCATCCGCATCAAGGCTGTCACGGCCCTGATCGACGTAGGCCAACTGCACGGTGTCGCCAACGGTGACGGTGCCACTATCGAGCGGCTCTTGCCCGGTCAACATCTTGAACAAGGTGGTTTTACCGGCGCCGTTGGGGCCGATGATGCCGACGATGCCCGCTCTGGGCAGAGTGAACGACAGGTCCTCGATCAACAGGCGATCTCCGAATGCTTTGCGCATGTTGGCGACCTCGATCACCGTGTCGCCGAGGCGCGGCCCCGGCGGAATGGTGATTTCCAGACGATCCTGGCCGCGTTCAGCGGCCTCGGCTTCGGCCTGCAGCTTGTCGTAGGCCGAGAGACGTGCCTTGCCCTTGGCCTGGCGGGCCTTGGGCGACATGCGCACCCATTCCAGTTCGCGCTCCAACGTGCGACGACGGTTCTCGTTGCCCTTTTCCTCGCGGGCCAAGCGTTCCTGCTTTTGTTCCAGCCAGCTGGAATAGTTGCCTTCGAAGGGAATACCGCGGCCGCGATCGAGCTCGAGAATCCATTTGGCGACGTTGTCGAGGAAATAACGGTCGTGGGTGATGGCCACCACCGTGCCGTTGTAGTCCTGCAGGAAGCGCTCCAACCATTCGACGCTCTCAGCATCGAGGTGGTTGGTCGGTTCGTCGAGCAGCAGCAGATCGGGATGGCTTAACAACAAGCGGCACAGCGCCACACGGCGACGCTCGCCGCCGCTCAACGTGGCGACATCGGCGTCGTTCGGCGGGCAGCGCAGAGCGTCCATGGCGATCTCGACGTTGCGCTCCAGGCTCCATGCATCGGTGGCGGCGATCTTGTCTTCCAGGGCGGCCTGCATCGCCCCGATCTTGTCGTAATCGGCGTCGGGGTCGGCCCACATCGCCATCACTTCGTTGTAGCGATCGAGCACGCCCTTGATCTCGGCAACGCCGTCCATGACGTTGCCGAGCACATCTTTCGCCGGATCGAGCTGCGGTTCTTGCTCCAGCAGACCGACGCTGAATCCCGGGGTGAGCCGGGCCTCGCCGCTGAAGCCGTCGTCCTTGCCCGCCATGATCCGCAGCAGGCTGGACTTGCCGGAACCGTTGGAGCCGAGGACACCGATCTTGGCCCCGGGATAGAACGAGAGCGAGATGTTCTCCAATACCGTGCGATCGGGCGGATAGTGACGGGCAAGTTTGTAACAGGTGTAAATGAACTCGTGTGCCATGGCCCTGCAACCTTAGCCGCGGTGTCTGTTCCGAGATGATTACTCGATTGCCACTACTGCCAGTGCTACGTTGACGTGTGTTGATTCATCTATCACGAGGGGGTCGGCTCCCATGGAGCTCCTGACACAAGCTGGCTTTTCATTCCTATTTCGTTGGTTGCACGTCCTCGTCGGCGTGTGCTGGATCGGTTTGCTGTACTACTTCAACCTGGTGCAGGTTCCAGCGTTCGCGGCCTATGGCGACGAGGGCAAGGCCCGCAACATCTCGATCGAGAAACTGGCCTCGCGGGCGCTGTGGTGGTTCCGTTGGGCGGCGGTGTTCACGCTCGGCACCGGTTTGCTCATCGTCGGTGTGACGGACAATTACATGAAGGGTTTCATGGGCGATGATTCGGTCTTCGGTGTCGCCTCCAACGCTGCGATCTTCGTCGGCATGGTGCTCGGTATCCTGATGGCCGCCAATGTGTGGATGGTCATTTGGAAGAACCAGAAGGTCGTCATTGCTAACGCCTCCAATGTGCTGCAGGGCGGAGAGGCCAATTCGGCCGCCCCCGCCGCTGGACGCGCTGCGCTGCTGGCCAGCCGTCAGAACTTGGTCTTCTCGGTCAGCATGCTGTTCTTCATGGTCGGCACGTCGCACTTCTTCGGCGCCTTCTCCGAAGCAACGGCGGGTAAGGCCTGGACGTTCGTGCTGATCGCCTTCGTGATCATCGCCGTGTTGGAACTCAACTGCCTGGGCATGATCGGCGGCAAGGCTGTCGGCAACAAGCTGTTGTGGCCCTACGAGAACCACAAGAACGCATTGATCTCGGCCTTCGCGCTGTGGTTCGTGCTCTGGATATTGGCGGAGATTCTGCTCGGCTGAGCACCGCTGTCAACGTCAAAGGGCCGCCCCGTGGGGCGGCCCTTTTGCATTCGATGGCTCGTGTGCGCCTACTCGACGACGAGATCGGAGAGCATTGCCTGGTGGCCGGGAACATTGCAGAACAAGCTGTAGTTGCCGGGTTCCAAGGTGTACTCACGGATTTCGACGTCGCCGCTCTTGGCAACTTCCATCTCACCCGGCAGCTGCACCCCGTCGGCGTCACGGATCACCAGCGTGTGGCGTTGCGTGTCGCGGTTGACATAGGCGACCTTCACCGATCCGGCGGCCGCAATGTAGCTGGCCTTGCCGAAGCGAATTCCTGGACCAGCATCGACCTCGAGGCCGATGTCCGACGGCAGGGTGACCGCCGATTCCGACGAACCACCGCAGGCGGCAAGGGTGAGTGCGAGACCGGCAGCGACGGCAGCCGAGACCAACGAGTGCGATGAGCGCGTAAGCATGGGTTGATTATATAAGCCGCTGCTTGCGAAATTCAACGCTACGGATAACCCGACAACAGTCACAGACGAGTACCATCTAGTCCGATGACTGCAACTGGACAACCCCCCGGACAGACCTTCGGAACCAACTCCTGGTTGGTCGAAGAAATGTATGCGGAGTACCTGTTCGATCCGACGAGCGTGTCCGAGTCGTGGCGTGAGTTCTTCTCCGACTACCGCTCGGCGGCGCCGTCGGCCCAACTGGCGGCTGCCGCCGTTGCTGCTGCCGCCGAGGTGCCGATAGCGCCGGGTCCCGTTGCATCCCGTGCCGCCGTTGTTCCCTCTGGGCTACCCACAGCGGCCAATGGAGTGGCCGCTGCGCCTGCCAGCACTGGCACACCCGAGCCCGGCGAGATCATTCCCGGCGAGGTGCTGCGCGGTGCTGGCGCGGCGATCGCGGCCAACATGGAGCGCAGCCTGGAAGTGCCGACGGCGACGAGCTTCCGCAACGTTCCCGCCAAGCTGTTGGAAGTCAACCGCAAGGTGATCAACGGGTACCGCACCCGTGCCGGGCGCAGCAAGGTCAGCTTCACCCACCTCATTGGCTATGCGATCGTTCGGGCGATCGCCGACGCTGTGCCGCAGATGAACAATTCGTTCGTCATCGGCAGCGACGGCAAGCCTCGCTTGCTGCGCAACGCCGAGGTCAACATGGCCCTCGCCGTCGACGTCGCCAAGGCCGACGGGTCGCGCACGCTGCTCGTGCCGGTACTGCGCGATGCAGGCTCGCTGAATTTCGACGGCTTCGTCGGTGCCTATGAAGAGATCATCCGTAAGGTTCGCAGCAACAAGCTGACCGTCGCCGATTTTCAAGGCGCGACGATCTCGCTGACCAACCCGGGCACGATCGGCACGGTGCAAAGCGTGCCGCGTTTGATGCCCGGCCAGGGCGTCATCGTCGGCGTCGGCAACATCGACTATCCGGCCGAATTTCAGGGCAGCGACGAGCGTTCGCTCGGTCGGCTTGGCGTCAGCAAGGTGGTCACGATTACCAGCACCTACGACCACCGCATCATCCAGGGTGCCGAGAGCGGCATGTTCCTCAAGCGGGTGCACGAACTGCTGCTCGGCGAACACGGCTTTTACGAAGACCTGTTCCGCGACCTCGAGGTGCCCTACGAGGCGGTGAAGTGGCGCGTCGACGTCAACCCGGCCAACAGCGAAGAAGCGATGCTGCACAAGCAGATGCAGGTCGCCACACTGATTCGGGTGCATCGCGTCCGCGGGCACCTGATCGCCGACCTCGACCCGTTGCGCTGGAAGCTCCCGCAGATGCCAGTCGAGCTCGATCCGGCGACCTATGGCCTGACGATCTGGGACCTGGAACGCGAGTTCCTGACCGGCGGCGTCGGTGGCGTCGACAAGCAAACTCTCGGTGATCTGCTCGGTGTCTTGCGTGACGCCTACTGCCGCACGATCGGCATCGAATACATGCACATCCAGGACACGGCGGAACAGCAGTGGGTGCAGAACCAGGTCGAAGGCGTGCATTACGAATTCTCCAACGTAGAGCGCGACCGCATCCTCGATCGGATCAACGCCGCGGAAGCCTTCGAGAAGTTCTTGGCGACGAAGTATGTCGGGGCGAAGCGTTTTGGTCTCGAAGGTGCCGAGTCGGCGATCCCGATCCTCGATGCCATCCTCACCGAATCGGCCAAGGCCTCGATCCAGTCGGCGGTCATCGGCATGGCTCACCGCGGTCGGCTCAACGTTCTCGCCAATGTGCTTGGCAAGAGCTACGACCAGATCTTCAAAGAGTTCGAAGGCCACGTCGATCCGTCGTCGGTGCAGGGCTCCGGCGACGTCAAGTACCACCTCGGGGCGACGGGTAAATTCGTCGATGACGCGGGCAACGAGGTGGCCTTGGAACTCGCCGCCAACCCCAGCCACTTGGAGACGGTCGATCCGATCGTCTTGGGTATCGTGCGCGCCAACCAAGACCGCATCGAACCGGTCGGCTCGTATGCCTCGCTGCCGCTGCTGATTCACGGCGACGCGGCGTTCGCCGGCCAAGGCTTGGTCGCCGAGTGTTTGGCGATGAGCGACATCAACGGGTATCGCGTCGGTGGCACGATCCACCTGATCATCAACAACCAGATCGGCTTCACCACCAGCCCGAAGTACGCGCGCAGCTCGTTGTACTGCAGCGACGTCGCCAAAACGGTGCAAGCGCCGATCTTCCATGTCAACGGCGATGATCCGGAGGCGTGCGTGCGCGTCGCTCGTATGGCCTTTGCCTACCGCCAGGCGTTCCACAAAGACGTCGTTATCGACATGGTCTGCTATCGCCGCCACGGGCATAACGAGGGCGACGATCCGAGCTACACCCAACCGCTGATGTACAAGGCGATCGGCGAGCGTCGCAGCGTGCGCAAGATCTATGTCGAGGCGTTGGTCAAGCGTGGCGAGCTGACGGTGGACGAGGCCGAGGCCATCCTGCAGGATTTCCACCTCAAGTTGCAGGGAGCGCTCGACGAAACCCGTGCTCATGCTCCCGCTCCGGTGAAAGTGGCGCGTCCTCCTGCCCCGCTCGGGGTCCTGCCACACATCGAGACCGGCGTCGAGAGAGCCACGCTCGATGCCGTCTTTGCTCATCTGACGAACTACCCGGAGGGTTTCACCCCGCATCCGAAACTGGCCCGCCAGTTCGAGGCCCGGGCCAAGCTGTACCACGAGTCCAACCAAATCGAGTGGGCGACTGCCGAGGCGCTGGCGATCGGCTCACTCGTGCTCGAGGGCACGCCGGTACGGCTCTCCGGCGAAGATTCGCGCCGCGGCACGTTTAGCCAACGCCACGCCGCGTTGATCGACAACGCCAACGAGACGGCCTGGATCCCGCTCGGCGCGCTGCCTGGGGCCACGGCCAACTTCTGGGTCTACGACTCGCTGCTCAGCGAATATGCCGCCGTCGGATTCGAATACGGCTACGCACACGCCAACCACGACGCGCTCGTGCTCTGGGAGGCGCAGTTCGGCGACTTCATCAACGGCGCACAGATCATCATCGACCAATACATCGTCGCCGCAGAAGACAAATGGGGGCAGGGCAATGGCCTTGTGCTCTTGCTTCCGCACGGTTTTGAGGGCCAAGGCCCCGAGCACAGTTCGGCGCGCATCGAACGGTTCTTGCAGTCCTGCGCCGAGGACAACATCCAGGTCTGCAATGCCACCACAGCGGCGCAGTATTTCCATCTCCTGCGACGTCAGATTCGCCGCGACGTGCGCAAGCCGTTGATCCAATTCACGCCGAAGTCGGCGCTGCGCATGGCCCAAAGTCGTTCGCTGGTCGATGAGCTGGCCAGCGGGTCGTTCCAGGAGGTGCTCGACGACCCCACGCCGGGCCTCGACCGCAATGCCGTCGAGCGGATCGTGTTCTGCAGCGGCAAGGTGGCCTGGGATGCCTTCGCTGAGCGCGACAAGCGCACTGCTCCGGTGGCGATCGTGCGCGTCGAACAGCTCTATCCGTTCCCGGTCGAACAGATGCGCGAGACGCTCGGGAACTACCCCAACGCGCGCCAGCTGGTCTGGCTGCAAGAAGAGCCGCGCAACATGGGCCCATGGCACTTTGTCGAGGCGCAGGTGTGGCGAATCAAAGAGCGCGGCTACGACATTCGCTGCGTCAGCAGGGTCGAAAGCGGTAGTCCGGCGACGGGATCGATGACGATCCATATACAAGAGCTCGCCGACCTGATGGAAGAGACGTTCGAGGGCTATCACGCCTGATCCATCGGGATCGTGATCGCCGCAGGCCAAACCATGCGTCTTGTCACCTGGAATCTCAATGGACTCGATGATGTCGCCGTCGACGAGCGCGCTGAAGCGGCGGTGTTCACCTCGATACTCGGTGCGCGTCTCGACCAGCTGCAGCATGGGACAAGGCCGAGCGCGCCGCCGCAGGTATTGATGTTTCAGGAGGTGGTTCCACGGACGTTCGCCGCCCACCTCAACCCGCATCTCAGCGCCGGCGGCTACAGATTGTTCCCCGCTGAAGCCCCGGAGAAGGAGACCTTCGAGGTCATCGCCGTCGCCGAGGGCGTGGTCGTCGAGAGTTATCGCAGCGTCGCCCTGCAGCAATCGAAGTATGGGCGGATGCTCCACATCGCCGATCTCGCGGTGCCCGACGGCGAGACGAGCAAGCCGATGCAGGTCTTGACCGCCCACTTTGACGGCGGGAGCGAGGCGGGGGCGGTGCGCTCAGCGCAACTCCGCCAGGTGGCCAAGGCGATCGCCGCCAACGGAATCTTCGCCGGAGACACCAATCTACGCAAGGCCGAGTGGGAGTCGGCGCGAGACTCACTCGGTGTCAGCGACGCCTGGGAGGCACTCGGCGAGCCAGCGTCGACGCGCTTCACCTGGCGCCGCGACGAGTACAAGGCGCGCTTTGATCGCATACTGCTCGGCAACGGAGTCAGCGCGCAGCGACTGTCGGCGCTGGGCACGTCCGCTCTTCCGGGAGGGCCGATGATCTCCGATCACATCGGGCTGGCACTCGACTTCACCGTGTAGCAAATCGGACGAGATCGAGCCCCGTCGCCTCGCCAAGGGCCTGCAATGCGGCTCGCGGTTCGACGACCTTGATCGTGTGCATGCCCATCGCCGCTGCTGGTTTGAGGTTGATGCCGAGGTCGTCGAGGTAGATCACCTCGCTGGGTTCGACCGCCATCAGCTCGCAGGCCCGACGATAGAAGGCAAGCTCTGGCTTGCGGCTGCCGACCTTGCTGCTCTCGACGATGACTTCGAACCGGCCCATGATCGCCGCCACTTCGGGATCGCGATGGGCGCTGGTGGTGCTCGGCTCGTCCTCGCTGACGCTGACCACGTTGTTGGTCAGACACGCCGTGCGAAAGCCGTTGGTAATGACCTCATCGAGCGCGGCGACGATCTCCGGCCGAACGGTGCCCGCGAGCAGGGCGAGCACGTCGGAGCCCGCCACCCGGTGGCCGAGGCCGGCGGACTCGTCAGCGAACTCGCTGTCGAATTCGTCGGGCCCGATGTCATTGCGCTCCAAGCGCGCCCAGGCGTTGTCGTCCGGATTGGTGGAATTGACGGTGCGGATGAAGTTGAGGGGGAGCGACTTGGCCAGCTCATAGCGGCGAAATGCGTCGAACGGCGACGAGGTGATAACGCCGCCGAAGTCCCAAAAGACAGTTGTGAACACCCGATGATCGTACGTTGTGGTGCGCGGAACTGCTTGACTGGCAGAGCTATGCCACACCACGTGATCATCGACGGATCGAATCTGGCCACTGAGGGCCGCACGGTACCGAGCCTCAAACAACTGAACGAAGCGGTGGCGGCCTACCGCAGCGAACACCCAGAGGCGCTGATCACCATCGTCGTCGACGCCACGTTCGGCCATCGCATCGATCCCTCTGAGCTCGCCGAGTTCGAGAATGCCATCGACACCAACGAGTTTGTCGCGCCACCAGCCGGCGCCGTCGGGCGAGGTGATGGCTTCGTCCTCAGCATCGCCAAAAAGGTCGATGCCACCGTGTTGTCCAACGACAGCTATCAGGAGTTCCACGGGGAGTATGGCTGGTTGTTCGATCCGGGTCGCCTGATCGGCGGAAAGCCCGTTCCCCACGTCGGCTGGGTGTTCGTCGAGCGGACTCCTGTGCGCGGTCCGATCAGTCGGCGATCGCTGAAGGAACGCAAGGTTGTCGACAAGGTCACCGGGCGGGTGCGCGGCAAGGCCTCGGTCGCCGCCGTGCCGGCGATCAGCGCCGACGGTCCCATGCCGGTGCCTTCGGCGCCGCCACCAGGCGCTCGGCTCCCCGTGGCCGGCAGGGCGCGTCCGCGGCTCGCAGGTCACAGACACAGCGACCGCGGACAAGGCGCCCCAGGACAGGTCGCGGACGCGGCGGCCCGCTGCGTCGGCAACGGCTGTGGCACAACCGCCCACGGCATCCGATCAGGCCGACGCTGCCGCCAAGGCCGCCAGCTCGCGCAGCAACGATCTGATGCCGTTCCTCACCTTCGTCGAACACCACCCGGTCGGCACCGAGGTCGATGCGGTCGTCGATCATTACTCGTCGCACGGCGCCTATGTTTTCTGCGGCCCCGTTCTCGCCTATGTGCCCCTGCGTCTGATGTCGGATCCGCCGCCGCGCAGCGCCAGGGAGATGTGGGCGATCGGCGATGTCGTCAAGCTGTTCGTCCATGGCTTCACCCCGGCACGGCGCAGCATCGACTTGGCTACGGCGGCGATGGCCGCGCCCCTGCTGGCCAAACTCGAGCAGGATCGGGCAACCGCTGCCGCGAAACCGGCGAAACCGGCGAGAGCCTCGGCGAAGCGGACGAAGACGGCGGCACCTGCGCACGCCGCGCCAGTTGCAGACGTCGTGCCCGTAGCAGAGGCGATGCCAACAGCAGCACCCAAGCGCGGCCAGCGCCGGGGCAAGGCACAGGCAACCACCGCCACCGGGCCGGAGATTGCTCCAGCAACTGCCGTCCAACCGGACAGCGAAGCAGCCGAGGTAGCCGCCGTGGCTGTCAAGGCCGCACGAACGCCGCGGACCAAGCCGTCCCGTGGACGCCCACCAGCCAGCACCAAGGCGACCACGCTCGTGGAGCCTGCAGCCGCGGAGGTCCCTCTACCAGCACTACCGCCCGCCGCCGCGGCGAGAACGGCAGCGCCAGAGCGCGCCAAAGGCCCCGACGACACGCAAGCCCTCGACACCCAAGCCCTCGACAGGCGCATCGGCGGCCGCTGAGGCCCCCGCCGAAGCCGCGCCCGTGGTGGCGTCGGCGGCGAAACCCGCTCGACGCGTCGGCCGTGCACCAAAGGCACAGAGCGGCAAGCTACCGTCGTAGCGATATGCGCCTCGCCACCTGGAACGTCAATTCGCTGAAGGCCCGCCTGGCCCGTGTCGAGGAGTGGTTGAACGATGTACAGCCCGACGTGCTGTGCATGCAGGAGACCAAGCTCGCCGATGACGCTTTCCCGGCGCTGACCTTCCAAGCGCTGGGCTACGAGAGTGCGCATCACGGCCAAGGCCAATGGAACGGGGTGGCGATTCTGTCGCGGGTCGGACTCGGCGATGTCGTCGCCAACTTCGCCGATGGCCGCCCGGCCGATGCTGAAGCTCGTCTGATCACCGCGACGTGCGACGGTGTGCGCATCAGTTCGGTCTACGTGCCCAACGGCAGGGCGCTGGATCACGATCACTATCGCTACAAGCTGGAGTGGATGGCCCGCCTGCGTGAGCACGTCGACCAAGGCAGCTCTGCTGGCGATCAGGTGGTCGTCGCCGGTGACTTCAACATCGCACCCGAAGATCGTGATGTGTACGATCCTCGCAAGTTCGTCGATCAGACCCACACCAGCCCGGCGGAGCGCCAATCGCTGGCGGCGCTGACCGACTGGGGTTTCAGCGATCTGTTCCGCAACGATCACCCGGAAGCGAAGCTCTATTCGTGGTGGGACTATCGGGCCGGCGATTTCCATATGGGCCGTGGTTTGCGCATTGACCTTGTGCTCGGCACCCAGTCGGTCGCCGCTCGGCAACGCTTCAGCGTCATCGATCGCAATGCCCGCAAGGGCCAGTTGCCGAGTGATCACGCACCGGTGATCGTCGACCTCGCCTAATCACCGAACCGACTCGTCGAGCTCGGCCAGGACTGCGAGCATCTTTGGCGCCAGCCGTCGGGCGCTGAGCAATCCGAGGTCGGTTATCGCCGCTACCGCTTCAGCGGTTGCCGGTCGATGGGTGGCGACGGCGTGCAGGGCATGATCTGAGCACACGAGCTGAACATCGACGCCAGCTGCGCGGGCCACCCGCTGACGCCAAGCCGTCAAGGCGACGACAGCAGCGTTGGGCACCACCGGTTCCAGCCGGAAGTCGAGATCAGGCGTGGCTGGCGGGAACTCGTCGGCAGAGTGAATCGCCGCGATGCACGGCGACAGCGTCGACGACTTACGATGTCGCTGGGCCGCCCAGGTAAAGCTCAGCTGATCGCGGGCCCGTGTCGCGGCGACGTACAGCAGGCGCACCTCCTCCGCCTTTTGGGCGACGGTCACCGCCGATGAGTGCGGAGCGAGACCAGTCTCAGCGCCGATGACGACGACGTTGGCCCATTCCCGACCCTTGGCGGCGTGAAAGGTGAGGAGCTCGACGGTGTCGTCATCGGCCTGATCGTGGAGGTTGTCGAATGGGTCGTGAAACTCGACCCAAGTGCGCAGCGAGGTGAAGGAATGTTGCTCCAGAAAGCGGTCAGCGGCCTCGGCGACGCGGGCGCGAATCGACGACGCCTGCGGATCGGCGCCGACCTGCAAGACCCATTCTGCCAGCGCCTGATGGCCGCGTTGGGCGTAGGCCTCGCGGAATACCCGGTTGAGTTCCTTGCGGGGGTTTCTGTCGACGTTGTAGCGCGCCGGAATACCGCGTTGATGCAGCGGATCTCGTAAATCGGCGAGCTGCAAGGTGGTGCGAGCCAGCACCACGCACGACCGCCAACGCGCCCCGGCGTTATAGGCCGCGGTGAGAATATGGGCAACCCCGGCCGCTTCGCCTGCATCATCGTCAAAGCCGACGATGTTCACGGTGGCACCCTCGGCTCGGGCAGCGACGGAGTCATCGTCCTGCCTGGCGTCGCTGAGAATCCGCCGACCCGCCTCGATGATCTCGGGGGTACAGCGGTAGTTGGTGCGCAGGCGGTGGATGGTGATGCCGGGATAGAGCCGCTCGATCTCGGTCAGAATGGTCGGCTCGGCACCGTTGAACCCAAAGATCGACTGCCGCGGGTCGCCAACGAAACAGATGTCGGGCCGTTGATGACGGATGGCCTCGATGAAGGCGAATTGCAGGGGGTTGAGGTCCTGCGCCTCGTCGATGAACAGGTGCCGGTAGCGCCAGCGCACTGTGTCTGCCCAGCTGCGGTCGCTGTGCATGGCGGCGACACAATCGAGCAGGAGGTCGTCGAAGTCGCGCACACCGCGGGCGCGTTTGGCATTCTCGAACTCTGCGGCAAGGGCGACGAGCGTGCCCAACGGCACCACGTCGCGGCGCCCGGCCTGACGCCGAGCGGCGGCGGAGTTGGCGATCTGCACCTGACGGACGCGACACCAATCGAGCTCGTCGAGCACGGCGCGGGCTTCGGCGCGCGTGTTCTTGGCGCGGATGACCTCGTTCATCAGTTTGATGCGGTCGTTGAGTACCACCGGTTGTGGCCGACCGAGGTCGATTGCCCGTTGACGTAGCAGGCGCAAGGCGATGGCGTGCAGCGTGCCGACTTCGATTCGGTCGCGCAGCCCGAGTCGACGAAGGCGCGAACGCAGCTCTGCGGCCGCCTGGGTGGTGAAGGTGACGGCAAGCACGTGTTGGGCGATGGCATCGCCGGTGGTGATCCGATGGCCGATTCGGCGCGTCAGCACGGCGGTCTTCCCCGATCCAGCGGCGGCAATGATCGCCAGCGGCGCATCGGTGCAGGTCACTGCGTGGCGTTGCTCGTCGCTCAGCCCGGCAAGCACGTCGTTGGAATCCACAACGCACACGATACGCGGCATCGACGCAAGCCGTTAAGGTACAGCGCATGCCATATCCCAAGAAGCTGCTGAATCCCGACGAGCGCATAGCTCTCGACTTGCACCCTCACTGGTGGTATTTCGCCGAACCAGCTGCAGTGCTCGCAGCCTGGATCGGCGGTGGGATCGCCCTGATGGCCTTGATGGACAAAAGCGATACCCGGCGCATCCTCGGGTTCATCATCGTCGGCGCGATCGTGCTCTCGGCGTTATGGCTGGTCAAGCGCTATCTCGGGTGGATGACGACCAATTTCGTGGTCACCAGCGACCGGCTGATTTTCCGCCAGGGTGTGCTCGCCAAGAGCGGCATCGAGATACCGCTCGAGCGGGTCAATAACGTCAACTTCTCGCAAAGCGTCTTCGAGCGCCTGATCGGTGCCGGCGACTTGTTGATCGAATCCGGCGGTGAAGAAGGCCAACAAGAGTTCACCGATATTCGCAAGCCACACAGTGTCCAGAATCTGATCATCACCCAGGCGGAGGCCAAGATCCGCTCGCGCACGGCCGGGGTCAGCGCGCCTGCGCCGACCGATGTGGCCAGCCAGTTGGAAAAGCTCGAAGGCATGCTGCAACGCGGCTCGTTGACCCAGGAAGAGTTCGAGGCGCAAAAAGCCAAGCTGCTCGGCGGCTGAGCGTCGTGCGGTACAACCAGCCGTCAGGCGAAGTCGACGAACGCGCCCGTCGCATCGCGCATGGCGCCGCGCTCGCCGACGATGGCCTCGAGCGCGATGGTGCCGTAGACGTGGGGAAACAACTGCTCGAATCGCTCGTCGGTCGGTGATGGGTGGGCCGGGGGCTCCCAGATGCACGGGCAGTCAAGGCGTTCGGTGTCGACCTCGAGGGCCACAAATTCCTCGGGGTTGTCGGCGTAAAACGTGTTGGCGACGCGCAGCAGTGTGGCGGCGTCGTCGGTGCAGTGCAGGAAGCCAACCTCGTGCAGGGAAGGGTTGCTGACGACCCCGTCGTTGTGGCATCGCGACCACGAACTGCGCGTCAGCAGGTGCAGAACGATGGCCATCAGCGGGTCGTCGATCCGAGCGGCGTCAATCCGAGTGTCGTCGCCAATCGCTCCAGGGCATCGAGATCGAACGGGGCCCGCAAAGCGATGTTGACCTGGTCGGCACCGGCTTCGACATACTGCCCGATGCGATCGATGACCTCGTCGTCGCTGCCGGTCAAACATCCCGGCCCGACCGTCTCAGCGATCTTTCCGAACTGCGCCGAGAGGCTCTCATCGGTCCAGGCCAGCCCGACGTTGACCGCGCAACGAATGGCTGCCAAGTCACGCCCGAGATCATCGCAATGGGCGCTCAACACGGCTCGTTTGCGGGCGAATTCTGCTGGAGAGACGAACGGGACATTCCAGCCGTCGGCGTAGCGAGCGGCAATGCGCAGGGTGCGCTTCTCGCCGCCGCCACCGATCCAGATCGGGAGATGGGCTTGCACCGGGCGCGGATCGTTGGCGGCATCGTCACAGCTGAAATACGTGCCCTGAAAGCTGGTCCGTTCGCCGTGAAGTAGACCCTTGACGATCTGGATCCCCTCTTCCAATTGGTCGAGTCGTGTGCCATCGGAAGGAAAGTCGATGCCGTAGGCCTGATACTCGACCTTGGCCCAGCCGGCACCGAGGCCAAAGGCGGCGCGCCCGTTGGAGAGCTGGTCGATCGTGGTCACCGCCTTGGCCAACACCGCCGGGTGGCGATAGCCGATGGAATAGACCAGCGAACCCACGCTCACTCGGGCGGTCTCCAGCGCCAGTGCAGCGTGCATGGCGACGGCTTCCAGACATTCGCTGTCGTCGGGCCTGCCTGTAGCGCCGTAGAAGTGGTCCCAGATGGAGATCCAGTCGAAGCCGAGGTCCTCGATGCGGCGCCAGGAGTGTCGGAGATCGCCGACGCTGATGTTCTGCAGGCCGGTATGCACGCCAAAGACTGTCATCAGCGCAAACTAGCGCCACTTTGACCCTGGGGACCGAGGTGGGCGAAACTAGTCGGCCCACGCAGCTACAGGAGACGATCATGCCAGGACCATTGAGCGGGTATCGGATCATCGAGTTCGCCGGTATCGGTCCAGCGCCGTTCGCCGGCATGATGTTCAGCGACATGGGCGCCGACGTCATCCGTATCGATCGAGCCCACGGCACGGCGGCCAACGGCGCCGGGCATCCCGTCGTGGCTCGTGGTCGGCGCAGCATCGTGGTCGATCTCAAATGCCCCGAGGGAATCGAGACTGTCCTGCGCCTCGTTGCGTCCGCTGACGCGCTGATCGAAGGCTTTCGCCCCGGGGTGATGGAGCGGTTGGGGCTCGGGCCTGACGTCTGTACGCAACGCAACGAGCGTCTCGTCTTCGGTCGCATGACCGGCTGGGGTCAGCGCGGCCCGTACGCCAAGACCGCTGGTCACGACATCAATTACATCGCCCTCGCCGGCGCCTTGGCCCACTTCGGGCGCGCCGGTGAAGTACCTGTGCCGCCGATCAACCTCGTCGGCGATTTTGGCGGTGGAGGCATGCTGCTGGCGTTCGGTGTGGTCTGCGCGCTGCTGGAGGCACAACGCAGCGGTCACGGCCAAGTGGTCGATGCCGCGATGGTCGACGGTACGGCGTTGCTGATGACGATGTGCTGGGGGATGTCCGCCCAAGGGACGTTCGATCAGAACGCTCCCGGCACCAACTTGTTAGATACCGGCGCACCGTTCTACGACGTCTATCGCTGCGCCGACGGCAAGTTCGTCACCTTTGGATCGGTCGAGGGGCAGTTCTACGCCGAGTTCCTGCAGCGCGTCGGCCTCAGCGACGATGCCGACTTCGCCAGCCAATACGACCGCACGACCTGGCCGCAACGTAAGCAACGGCTCACCGCACTCTTCGCCAGCAAGAGCCAGCGCGAATGGTGCGACCTGTTGGAGTACACGGATGTCTGCTTCGCCCCGGTGTTGACCATGGACGAGGCCAGCGCACACCCGCACAATGTCGAACGGGGCACGTTTGTCGAATTTGATGGGGTGATGCAGCCAACGCCCGCGCCTCGGATGAGTCGTACGCCGGGTGCGCTGGCGATTCCACCGGCCAATGGCGGCGACCACAGCCGCGAGGTATTGGCCGAACTTGGGCTGACCGATGTGGAGATCGACGCATTGTTTGCATCGGGAGCGGTTAAATAGCTGGATGGCGACCCTTGTCTGCTTTCATGCCCACCCCGACGACGAAGCGATCTCCACCGGTGGGGTGATCGCCAAGGCGGCTCACGATGGCCACCGTGTCGTCCTCGTGCTGGCCACCAGCGGCGAGCACGGCGAGGTTCCCGCAGATCTCGTCGCCGGGGAGACCCTCGCCGATCGCCGCCGTCGAGAGACGGCCGCCTCGGCGGCGGTGCTCGGCGTTCATCGCCTCGAGTTTCTGGGTTATCACGACAGCGGGATGACCGGCTGGAGCCAGAACGACGACCCGGCGGCATTCGTCCAGGCGCCGCTCGATGAGGCCGCCAACCGGCTGGCACAGATCTTGCTCGATGAGCAGGCCGATCTGCTCACGGTCTATGACTGGCACGGCAACTACGGCCATCCCGATCACGTGCAGGTGCACCGTGTCGGCCACCGCGCCGCAGAACTCGCTGGCACACGGCGCGTCTTTGAGGCAACGATGAACCGTGATCACATGATCCGTATGATGGCCTTGGCCAAAGAGATGGGCATGTCGATCGACGGAGAAGACGACTTCGATCCCTCTGCTCCGATGGACGATGGCAACCCGTTCGGAATGGGCGAAGAGGAATTGACCCACGCCGTCGACGTCTCGGCGTTCATCGAACGCAAACGCGAGAGCATTCGCTGTCACCGCAGTCAGATCACCGACGCGGGGTTCTTCTCGCAGATGCCCGACGAGGCCTTTCTGGCCTCATTCGGCACGGAATGGTTCATCGAGCGCGGTGCTCAGCCGGGGATCAAGGCATCGTCGCTGTTCGACTGAGACACATCCCACAAACGGGTGACACGACAACGAGACGCTGTACCGGCACACTGGGTGCATGAATTTGTACTCACGGGCGCATTATCGGGTGCCCCTTGCTGTCGTTTCCCTGATCCTCGTCGCCTGCAGCGCTGACGAGCCGGCATCGACACCATCGACAACTGCAACCACGACAACCGCTCCGCCAGCGACCGCGGCGCCGACAACGACTGGCGCGCCGACGACCACTGCGGCACCGACGACCACTGCGGCGCCGACAACCACTGCTGTGCCGACAACCACGGTGGCACCGACGACCACGCAGGCCGCGGGCGCCGCGCTGACACTGCGAGATGACGGCATCGGCAACGCCCGTTTTGGTGCTGTCGCCGAAGACGTCATCGACTACATCAACGTCACTCTCGGCCCTGCCACGCAAGACAGCGGCTGGGTCGATGCCGCTGAGCATCTTTGCCCGGGAAGCCATGTGCGCACGGTCGGGTGGGGCGATCTGTTCCTCGTCTTCGGTGACGAGAGCGCCGTGACCACTGGTTCCGACCACTTCTTTGCCTGGGCCTTTGGCCCACCCGCCGGGGCGACGTTGGCGCCAGCGGGCTTGGCCACGGCGGAGGGCATCAGCGTTGGATCGACGGTCAGCGAGGTGCAGGCCGCATATCCGGCGAGCACGCTGTTCGCCGGTGACGAGGTGGTCGATTCCACAATCACGGTCACCGCCCAACTGATGGGTTTCGTCAGCTCTGCGGCTGCGGATGGCGAGGTCATCGCCCTGCTCGGCGGCCAGGGCTGCGGCGACTGAGACTCGGTCCCATCGACAACGTGCCCGCTACAATCGGTGTGCCCGCGCACCCGATTGCGGTGTCGCATTCGTCGCCAGAAAGTGTGTTCACACCGTGATTGGACTATTGCTGCGAGACCTCCATGCCAGCTGGGCGTGGTTCGTCGTGATCGGCAACGGGCTCGCTGGCCTGTGGGCCCTCGCTGCCCACCGCTCGACGAACCTGCGCAGCAGGGCGTTGTGGTGGTTCACCGGCCTGGTCGAGGTGGCCATCTTTGTGCAGGTCGCGCTCGGGGTTGCGCTGGTCAACAAGTACAAGTACACCTTTCCGCAGTTTCATGCCTTCTACGGCTTTGTGGCGATCATCGCCGTGGCCATCATCTACAGCTACCGCCCGCAGCTCAAGGGCAAGGTCTACCTGTTGTACGGCGGTGGCGGCCTGTTTCTGATGGGCCTCGGCATCCGAGCGATGCTCAAGGGCTGAGCATCGCCCGGCCTTGGTTCTAGCTCAGCGCAGTTTCGAGTTCGACGAGCGAGGCCGACAACTGAGCTGGCAAGGCAGCCCCAAATTGGGCGTAGTGCTCTTTGATCTGAGGTAACGCACTGACCCAACCATCGCGGTCGACGCTGAGCAAAGTCGCCAGATCGCCCGCATCGACGTCGAGCCCGCTGACGTCGAGATCGCCGGGTGAGGGGAGGTCGCCGATCGCCGTGCGCGTGGCAGCGGCCGTGCCATTGACCCGCTCGAACACCCACTTCAGCACCCGGCTGTTCTCGCCGTACCCAGGCCACAAAAACCTGCCCGACTCGTCGCGACGGAACCAGTTGACGAAGAAGATCTTGGGCAGTTTTTCGGCGGTGGTCGCCGAGCCGATCTTCAGCCAGTGGTTGAAGTACTGGCCCATGTTGTAGCCGCAGAAGGGGAGCATGGCCATCGGGTCGAACCGCAGCTTGCCAACCGCTCCCTGTTGTGCGGCCGTCGTCTCGCTGGCCATGATCGAGCCGAGGAACACGCCGTGCTCCCAATCGAAGGCCTGCGTGACCAGCGGCACCGTGGTCCGCCGACGGCCACCGAAGAGGATCGCCGAGATCGGTACACCGGCCGGATCTTCCCATTCCGGGGCGATGCACGGGCACTGCGCTGCAGGAGCGGTGAAGCGGGCGTTGGGATGCGCCGCCGGGCTCTCGGCGGCTGGCGTCCAGGCATCGCCACGCCAATCGATGGCCGATTCCGGCAAGTCGTCGCTCATACCCTCCCACCACACATCGCCGTCCGGAGTCAGCGCAGTGTTGGTGAAGATGCTGTTGCCCCACAGCGTGTCCATCGCGTTGGCGTTGGTGTCATAGCCGGTGCCGGGGGCAACCCCGAAGAAGCCCGCTTCAGGGTTGATCGCCCGCAGTTGGCCGTCGTCGCCGAACTTCATCCAGCAGATGTCGTCACCGATCGTCTCCGCCTTCCAGCCTGGAATCGTCGGGACCAGCATCGCCAGGTTGGTCTTGCCGCACGCCGAGGGGAATGCAGCAGCGATATAGCGCGACTCGCCAGTCGGATTTGTGAGCTTGAGGATCAGCATGTGCTCGGCCATCCAGCCGGCGTCGCGGGCCATCACCGAGGCGATGCGCAGCGCAAAACACTTCTTACCGAGAAGCGCGTTGCCGCCGTACCCGGACCCGAACGACCAGATGTCACGCGTCTCGGGAAAATGAACGATGTACTTGTTGTCAGGATTGCACGGCCAAGCAACGTCGGCTTCGCCCGCCTCGAGCGGGGCCCCGATGGAATGCACACAGGGCACCCATTCGCCATCGGTGAGTACGTCGAGGGCACCTTGACCCATGCGGGTCATGATGCGCATATTGGTGGCGACATACGCCGAGTCGGTGAGCTGCACGCCGATGTGGGCGATCGGCGAACCGAGCGGGCCCATCGAAAACGGCACGACGTACATCGTGCGGCCCTTCATCGCCCCGCTGTAGAGGGCGATCATCTCGGCACGCATCTCCGCTGGGTCGCGCCAGTTGTTGTTTGGGCCCGCCTCATCGGCGGTGGCCGAACAAATGAAGGTGCGGTCCTCGACACGGGCGACATCGCCCGGATCGCTGTGTGCCCAGTAGCTATTGGGCCGCTTGGCCTCATCGAGCCTGGTGAACGTGCCGGCCTCGACAAGCGCCTGACACAATGATTCATATTCCTCGGCGCTGCCGTCGCACCAGTGGATGGCGTCTGGTCGCAGGATCTGGGCCCACTCTTCGACCCAATTCAAGAGTCGTTGATTGGAAGTTGTGCCGCTCACGGTGTCTCCTTGGTGGCGCGCCGTTGCGCCGATGGTGAAGGAAAACGAACCGGTCGGCTAGTGCTGACCGGGGGTACCCATATCTATTTCACTGCCGAGACGAATCTGAGTCGCCCGCCCGTCTTGAGCTAGTGAAAAGACAACGCGCTGCCCCGGACGGAGCATGCGAAAAATTGACCCCTCGAGGGCGCCTGCGGCGAGGTCGTAGTCTTTGAGATCGACATCGCACATCACGATGCCATCGCCATTACTGGGATCGTACGACTTGATGATTCCCTGCATGACGCTGTGGTCTCTCAGCTGGCTTTGACGATCTTGCCGGACTTGATGCACCCGGTGCACACATGCATGCGGGTTGGGGTCTTGCCGACCAAGGCGCGAACCCGTTGAATGTTCGGGTTCCAGCGACGCTTGGTGCGACGGTGGGAGTGCGATACCGACATGCCCCAAGATGGGCCTTTGCCACACACTTCACATACTGCTGCCATTGTAATTCTCTTTCCCGGGCGGGTAGATCAGTCGAATCAGGCTATCAGCGCCGTCCCCATCTCACCCAAGCCGAAGGCAGGCCACCGTGATCATTTCCAGCGATGGGTGACATCACGTTCAGCGCGCCGGTACTGCGTGGCCGGAGCCAAGGGCGCTGATCGACCGAGGTCGATGGTTACTATCTAGACGTGCCCACCCTTGAACGGCTTTCAGCTGACGCGCTTCGCGACACCGTCATCGTCTACCGCGACACCCTGAAGGCGCACAGCGCCGGGATCAACCGGCTCAACGTCTATCCCGTGCCCGACGGCGACACCGGCACCAACATGGCCCGAACGCTCGACGCCGTCGTCGCCGAGTTGGAGCACAGCGACCCGGCGATCGGCACGACCTGCGCAGCGATCAGCCACGGGTCGTTGATGGGTGCCCGCGGCAACAGCGGCGTGATACTCAGCCAGATTCTACGCGGCATCGCCAACACGCTCAAGGATGTCGCCGAGGCGGGGGCGCCAAAGGTGGCCGAGGCCTTGAAGGCCGCATCGGCGGCCGCTTACCAAAGCGTGTTGAAGCCGATCGAGGGCACGATTCTGACGGTGGTTCGGGTCACCGCCGATGCCGCCCAGGACGCCGCGGGTCGCGGCGAGACGTTGTCGGCAATGCTGCATTCGGCGCGCAACGCCGGGCGTAAGGCATTGGCGGAGACGCCGGATATGTTGCCGGCGTTGAAGGATGCCGGGGTGGTCGACGCCGGCGGTGCTGGCTTTCTGTTGTTGATGGATTCTGTCCTGCATGTCGTCGAGGGCGAACCGCTGCCAGAACCCGACCTCAGCGACGGGCCCAATCTGGAGCAGCTTGCTTCGGTGATGCATCGCGGCGACGACGACATCAGCAACTTGCGTTATGAGGTGATGTTCTTCCTCGACCTGGCCGACGCCACCATCGAGCAGTTCAAGCAGGCCTGGGGCGAGATCGGCGATTCGATCGTCGTGGTTGGCGGTGACGGCCTGTGGAACTGCCACGTGCACACCAACGACATCGGTGCCGCCGTCGAGGCCGCGCTCGACAGCGGCGGTCGACCCCGTCGGATCCGCGTCACCGACCTCTTCGAGGAGGTCGCTGAGGAGCATGCCGCCCGCGAAGCTGCGGTCGGCGGTGGTCATCACAGCCACGGCGGTCACGCTGCATCGATGGCCGGGCTGCCGCACGTTACCTGTGCCGTCGTTGCCGTCTCCAGCGGCTCCGGCATTTCTGAACTCTTCGGCCAGCTTGGCGTGCAGGGCGTGGTGACAGGCGGGCAGACCCTCAATCCATCGACTGCCGAGTTGCTTTCGGCCGTCGAGGCGGTGAACGCCGACGAGGTGGTCGTCCTGCCGAACAACAAGAACATCATCCCGGTTGCCGAGCAGCTTGCTGCCTTGACCTCGAAACGGGTGATCGTCGTGCCAAGCCGCAGCATGCCAGAGGCTCTCGCGGCGCTGGTGGTCTACGACCCGGAGAGCGACGCTGTCTCGAACGCCGCCGAGATGTCGGCGGCCGCCGCCAGCGTGGCGACCGGTGAGGTCACGCAGGCGGTACGCGACACGCACAGCGACGTCGGCGAGATCACCACCGGCGATTGGATCGGCATCGTCCGGGGCGACGGCATCGTCAGCATTGGCGCCTCGCCGCTGGAAGCATCGCAGCGCCTGCTCAGCCAGTTGCTCACCGAAGATCGCGAACTTCTGACCTTGATCATCGGTAACGACGCCGAGCGGGCCAGCACCGACGCGCTCACCGATTGGTTGGCGGCGACCTATCCGCACGTGCAGGTCGAAACGCACCGCGGCGCCCAGCCGCTGTACCCGTTCCTGTTCGGCGTGGAGTAGCGGCGCGCAGAAATGTCAGATCCGATCACGCTGCGCGAGCTCGCCGACATTCCGCTGGAGCGAATCAAAGGCATCGGTGAAAAGAAGCTGCGCTCGCTCGCCGAGGTCGGTGTCGCCAACGTCTTCGACCTGGTAACGACCTATCCGCGGCGCTGGGTCGATCGCAGCAACGAGGCTCGGGTCAGCGATCTGCAACCCGGCGCCGAGGCCCTGGTCCTGGTCACGGTGCGCAGCGTCAGCAAACGCACGACGCGCAATCGGCGAACGATGGTAGAGGCCCGAGTTGGCGACGGGTCGGGCACGTTGCACGTGGTCTTCTTCAATCAGCCGTGGCGCGAAAAGCAACTGCGCGAAGGGCTGCAGGTGGCCCTCTTCGGCCGTCCTGAGCTGTACCGCGGCGGTCTACAGATGTCGAATCCGATCGTCGACCTGATCGGCGATCGCACCGGCAAGATCGTGCCGATCTACCCGCAAAGCGAGAAGGCCCAGCTCAGCACGTGGGAGATCGCCGGGTGGGTAGAGAGTGCCTTGGAACGATGCCGGCAGCGGGGCATCGCCGATCCCGTGCCGCGCACCATTCGCTCGCCGCTGGGCTTGATCGATCGCCATCAGGCACTGACCAAGATCCATCTCCCGCAGACGATCGGCGAGAAGGAACAGGCCCGTCGGCGCCTGGCTTTCGACGAGTTGTTGCGTGTTCAACTGGTGCTGGTGATGCGCAAGCGGGCCTTCGAGCGTGAGCGGCGGGGGATTCAGCACAACACCTCAGGCGTGTTGATCGAACGGTTCCGCCGCGGCCTGCCCTATGAGCTGACCGGCGCTCAGCAACGAGCGATCGACGACATCGTCGCCGATCTGGCCAGTCCGCATCCGATGCATCGGCTGTTGCAGGGCGACGTCGGCGCCGGCAAGACGGTCGTTGCCATCGCCACCTTGCTCACCGCTGTGCAGGGCGAGCATCAAGGGGCGTTGATGGCTCCAACCGAGGTGCTCGCCGAACAGCACTACGCCGGTATCCGCGCCTTGCTCGCCGATTTCACAGTGCCGGCACCGGAAAGCCTGTTCGGCGAACGGCCGTTGCGCGTCGCCCTGCTGACCAACCGGGTCAGCGGTGCGGAACGCAAGGAGGTGTTGGCCTCGATGGCCGATGGCAGCGTCGACCTGGTCATCGGTACCCATGCTTTGATTCAGGATGGCGTTGCCTTCCGCAGCCTCGGGGCAGTGGTCGTCGACGAACAACACCGCTTTGGGGTCGAACAGCGCGCCGCGCTGCGCACCAAGGGAATGGGTGATGCGGTGCCCGATGTGTTGGTGATGACGGCGACGCCGATCCCGCGCACGGCGGCGATGACGGTCTACGGCGACCTTGACGTCAGCGTGCTCGATGAGTTGCCTCCGGGGCGCACCCCGATCGTCACCACATGGGCCAACGGCCCGATGGCCGAGGACGAGGTGTGGCAAGACGTGCGTGATGCTGTGGCCGCGGGACGCCAGGCCTACGTCGTTTGCCCGCTGATCGATGAGAGCGAGAAGCTGGAGGCGGCATCGGCGCAGGAGATGTTCGACCGCTTGGGCGCCGTCGATCTGCGTGGGTTGCGTCTTGGACTGATGCACGGGCGGCTCGCCTCGGTCGAAAAGGAGCAGGTGATGAACGCGTTTCGTGACGGTCTGCTCGACGTCTTGGTGGCTACCACCGTGATCGAGGTCGGCGTCGACGTCCCCAACGCAACGGTGATGGCTATCGCCGATGCCGATCGTTTCGGTTTGGCCCAGTTGCACCAGTTGCGTGGCCGCATCGGGCGAGGGCGCCACGCCTCGCGCTGCTGGTTGTTGACTGCGGCCAGCGAAGAGAGCAATCCGCGTGTCGAGGCGTTGGTGTCGACGACCGACGGATTCGAACTTGCCGAGATCGACCTCGACCTGCGCGGCGAAGGAACGTTGATGAGCACCAGCCAAAAGGGGCGCAGCGACCTCAAACTGGCGTCATTGCGGCGTGATCGTGAGCTGGTCAGCGTGGCGCGACGCGCGGCCTTCGCGGTCGTCGATGCCGATCCGCTGTTGCATGAGCATCCACTACTGCTTGACGAACTGCGGCTGCTGCTCAGCGCGCAGGACGAAGAGTTCCTGTTCAAGAGCTAGCGCGGCGTGCGCTAGCCGCCGCCGGCGCGTTGGCGGTGGTAGGCGATCCAGGCGATGGCGAACGACTTACTGTTGCCCTCTTCGAAAACGCTGAGTCCTTCGATGATCTCCATGGCCCGCGCCGGATCGGCAATGGCCAGATCGAGGGCCAGGAGGTCTTGCCAACGATCGCCGGAGCCCGCTGAGCCAGCGGCATAGCGCTCGGCCGCCGCGCCGCTGTCGGAGCGGTACAACGAGCCGAAGGTGAACGGCAGCAATTGAATGCCGATAACACTCGCCGGCAGCGGATCGAAGAACGTCGCAAAGTCGACCTTTCCTCCCCAAACGATGCCCGCGACCTGATGCTCGTAGCCGACCGGTCGGGCGAGGTTCTCACCGAGCCAGTAGGCGCGGGCGGTGGCCGCCTCGGTGGCGAAGAAGGCATGTGCCCGCGTGGCGAGCTGTTGTTGTCCGGTGGCTTGGGCCCACCGGGCTATCGCCCACCAGGCGTGTACGGCTTCACTGGACGACTCCTGATTATTGCCGTCGGTGAAGTTCGGTAGTCCGCCCGCATAGGAGTGCCCTTCGTAGGGGTTCATCACCCGTAGCGGCGGGAAACCTGGATGACAGTTACCGGTGCCGATATCGGCGATCAGCAAGTCGATCACCGGGCGAATCGAGGTCGCCGACTGGCCATCGATCTCCGCCAACGTTGCCGCCGCCTGGATCAGATAGCCGAACTGAAAGTGGTGATCGTTGTAGGCGTCGTGGCCGAACTCGGGTGACGACGACATCATCCCGCCCCACACGTTGTCGTAGCCGAGCCAGCGGGCATCGCCGTCGCCACTCGAATCCGTCCAATCGGCGACCGAGGTCGCCAGCACCGTGCGCAACGCGTCGCGCTGCGCGGCGGTGCCGTAGCGGTCGGCGATATCGACCAGGGTGGCCAGGCGGCCGAGGACCTTTGGCCCGAAATAGCTGCCGGCGGACCAGCGTTCGGCAAATGTCGCTAGGCCATCGACCTCATCGGCCAACGACGTGGCTAGCGCTGACCGTTCGCTGTCGAGCAAGTCGACCTTCGGCACGTCGATCGTGATCGCCGCCGTGCTGGCCCACTCGACGATGTCGCTCAGACGTGGGCTCAATGACCCCCTGGCGCTGGGATAGGTCCCGGCCACTGGTTCGCCGAGTTGTCGAGCGCCAATCGTGTGATGGGGCATAGCGACGATAACCCCCGCACCGTTACGGCGACGCTTCCAGGTCAGGCGTTGAAGCAACTGTTCGCCGCTGATCTGCCATTCAGCCGTCGTGGCGATGACCTCGTTGATCGCCGTGTCATAGGCCAATGAATCCCACTGTTGGCTCGCTCCCTCTGGCTTGGCGACGATGCCGAACGTGGTCCCTGCGCGCTCGGTAGTGACCCCGAGCTCGTTGCCGCGGCGCAGCCACACCGAATCGCTGGCGGTGGCGATATCCCACACCTCACCGGAGAGCAGTTCGATACGTACCTGGCGGGAACGCACGCCGGCGGTGCCGGTGAGTTGTTCGTCTGTACCGACCGTCATGACCTTCGAGCCGTCATCGAGGGCGAACCGGAGTGTGTCGCTCGTCGGCGTGACCCACACGGCAGGGGAGCCCTGAGCCACGGTCAGGCGCGCCGCGGGCGCTGTCGCCGCGGTGGCGCCGAGCTCGGCGACGACGTGGAAGTCACCCCAGCTGGCAACCCTGGCGGTCTGTGCGTCGACGAGCACCGCCAACGATGGATCGAACGGGGTGATGACGGCGTTGCTCGCAGCATGCGGGGGACGATTCGACAACTCGATGCGCCCGCTATCGAGCTTGACCGCCAGCGGGATGGCCCAGAGCGGATTGCGTGCCCCGATGAGCCAGTCCGTCCACCATTGATTTGTCGGAAAGACCCTGTCGTCCAGGGGTGGGGCGATCGGTGGACTCGGCGCGACGCCCAAACGCTCGATTGCCGCGCTCGGGGCAGCGTCGATTCGCGCTTGCGCCTCGCAAACTCCAAACCACCCGGGCTCGGTGCCGATGCCTTCGCCCGGTAGCGGTCGGGGTTTCGCCTCGTTGGAACTACACGCTGCGATCAACCCGAGGCATACAGCAAACACGGCGACCGATCGGCCGACGCCGATGCCAGCGCGCGCACAACTCTGTGTGCCACCTGTTGCCCTCGACAAAATGGGATCGGCTATCCGTTCTCGGTGACGAGGAGCGGCGCGTCGTCTGGGGCGCTGCTCTTGTCGATCTCTGCGCTGACCACGAGACCAGGCACCGCATTGGCGACGACCGA
The DNA here is from genome assembly GCA_963732585.1 of uncultured Acidimicrobiaceae bacterium. Classification (GTDB taxonomy): domain Bacteria; phylum Actinomycetota; class Acidimicrobiia; order Acidimicrobiales; family Ilumatobacteraceae; genus WLMZ01. The sequence goes on from CAVSZY010000003.1 coordinate 582,899, forward strand.
GGGATCCACCGGCTCGAGGATCAGCTGCGACAAACGCTCGTTCTCGCCGTCTGCGGCGTTACCGAAGTCTGGTTGCACGGCGGTGGCCGTAGCGTCGACCTTGCCGAGCCCGGGGACATCGATCTTGGCCGTGGCCCCAGCGCGCACATCGGAGGCGTCGTCGTAGGTGAGCGGAGCCTTGAAGTAGATCTTGGAGGGTTCATACATGGTGGCCATGCGAGTACCACCCATGACGACGGAGCCGGGCACGACCAAGACCTTGCTGACGATTCCGGCGGCCGGTGCGGTCACTTCAAGTCGCTCCGTGGAGACCTGCGAGCCAGCGACGAAATAGTCGACGACGGCGAGCACCTGACCTGCTTCGACGCGGTCGCCTTCGACGACGGCGACCTCGGCAACCGAGCCGCCGCCGGTGGCCAGCAGATCGACGGGGTCGGCGGTCAACACGACCTGGCCAGCATCGATCGTGTCGCGGCTGTGCAGGCGGTCGCTGATCTGCACGTAAGTGATCACGCCGATGAGTATGAGCAAGCCGAGCAGCAGCAGGACGCTGCCAAGGCGTGGTATCCGGCGATGGTGGGGCCGACCCTTCCAGTCTTTGTCCAACGAGGACACGGCGAGTTCTTCGCGCTCGGCGCGTGGCAGCAGCGTGTTGGGCTGCTCGCGTCGGGTCGGGGGGTGGCCCGACGTTCAACGGTGCGTGTCGCTGGTGATTCTGAGGTCGCCATGTCTATACCTCCACGGCTGTCGGCGATGTGTTTCGGTCGTTGAACCGACGACGAGAGCGGCGAATATCGCCGCGGGCCCGCAGGATGACGACGCCGAGGGCGACGGCATAGAGCAGGCAGAGAACCAAACTGATCACCGTTGGAAACGAACTTGACAGCGGAAAGAGACCGATGACGAATGAGGCGATCAATGCAACCATCAGGGCGATCTGAATCGGCATCACATCGGTGACCGGTGGGGCGACGCCATCACGATTGGTTGCCGCCCAGCCGTATTTGCGGCGGAAGAGCGCGGAGAAGAAGGCGCGTACATGCACCGGAGCCGAGGCGATCGCCATCGCATAGGACCAGCCGTGAAGTCGCCCGACCTGGTAGTAGATGGCCAACTGCGTCATGATCCAGAACGGTGCGTAGCGCAACAGCCAGCCAAGTCCGTCGACCCGCAGCGGTTGCACATAAAACACAAGAAATAGCGCTGGCAGCAGCATGAAGAACAACATGGCGAACGATTGCAGGTAGTGCAGGGCCGGTTGGAGATACTGGATTCGCTGGTCGCGGGTGAGCCCACGAAGGCGCCACGGGCGACCGTGCAGCAGAATTTCAAACGCGCCCCGAGACCAGCGAAACTGCTGGGTGAGGAAGGAGTGAACGTCGGTGGGTGCCAAGCCCTCGGCGAGCACCGATGGCAGGTAGACCGACGACCAGCCTCGTTGGTGAAGTCGCAACGAGGTCCAGATGTCCTCAGAGTTGGTTTCTTGGTACATACCGACAACATCGTCGAGCGCGCTGCGCCTGTAGACAAGGTTCGTCCCGACGCTGAAGACGCTGTTGTAGGCGTCTTTCCCTGGGCAAATCAGGTCGTAGAAGACGCGTTGCGATTCATGCGCCGCCTCAGACACAGGAGATTCGTCGCGATTTGCGTAGCTCTGCGGCGACTGCACCAAACCGACCGTGGGATTGATGAAATGGGGGAGCACGACCTCCAGGAACTCCGGACGGGGCACATGGTCAGCATCGAAGATTGCGACAAAATCGGCGGTGGAATCGCCGAGCGCGCTGTTCAGGTTGCCGGCCTTTGCACCCTCGCCGCCATTGCGCCGCCGATAGTCGATCCCGAGGTTGGCGGCCAGGCTGCGAACTTCATCGCTGTTGCCGTCGTCACAAATGACGGTGCGATGAGGTACTGAAATGTTGCGGGCAGCGCGCGCTGTCTTGGCGATGGTCGCAAGCGGCTCACCATAGGTGGGAATGAGAATATCAACGCTCGGTTGCCACTCTCCGTGCATCAATCGTCGCCTGGCGTCCTGAACAACGCGACGGTCGTCGAGTTGCTCACCCTTGTCGCCCGCAAGGATGGTGAGAATCATGACCCCTTGGTTGGCGAGAAGCAGAATCTCGGCGACCACAAGGCAGATATAGGGGATCATCTGGCCCGCATTGCGGGGATTGAACACAAATATTGCATAGAGCGCCCCAGCGGCAATCGCCACCATGTAGGCGATCACCGTTGTGCGTTGCAGCCTGGGCAGGGCTGGCGATTGAATCGCCGCTTCCCGCTCCAGGTCTTCGAGCGTAATCTTGCCTTCAACCTGAGTCGACTCTGTCATTGCTCGTTACTGCTCCCTCTTCAGTCGAAACAAGCGCACAGATTACCTGCATCGATGATGCAGCAAGTTAAACGGTTCACTCCCGGATTGTCAACGTTGTCCTATTATTTGAATTCGGAGCCCGCCATGCGTGACGAAGGTCAGCAGGAAATGTCGACGGAAAGTGCTCAAACGAACTCACTTAAGATAAAGATTGGCTGAATATTGGATTGCAGATTGATGCAATAAATACAAAGAAGTGTCTGTCTCGCCGCCATTTGGTTTCGTGTCGCGGCACGACATCCGGTGAGTTACTCGCCGTCTTCGGGAAGGACTAAGTCCCAGCGGTCGAGACAATCGCGGCAGCGGTAGGCGACGACGTCACCGCCGAACCATTCGCCGTCCTCACGGGGCATGGTCAGCAGATACGCCGTGCCCCCGCAGTCGACGCAGATGATCTCGGGTTCAGGAACGACAGCCATAACCCAGTGTGCCCCATCTGAGTGCCCTATGTCAGTGCCCAGAAAGACGTGGTTGGACGTAGCCTCGGCCGTCATGCGCGTGATAGCAGGCGAATTTGGCGGCCGAAAACTTCTGACTCCAGACGGCGTGGAGACGCGCCCGACCACCGACAAAGTTCGCCAGGCCGTCTTCAATTCGCTGTCCAGCATGGGCGTGATCGACGGTGCATTGACCTGCGACCTGTTCGCCGGGTGTGGCTCGATGGGGATCGAGGCTCTCTCACGTGGCGCGCAACACTGCGTGTTCGTCGAACGCGACCGAAACGCGTTGGCGGCCTTGCGAGAGAACCTGGACACTCTTGGTTTGCAGGCGCGGGCAACGGTCATCCCCGGCAATGTGATGTCTGGCTTGGCGGCGACCACCGCAGTCGACGTTGCCTTCGTCGACCCGCCGTACACCTTTGCGGACTGGGAGGAACTGCTCGGCGGCATGCAGGCGGGGCTCGTGGTCGCTGAATCCGATCGTGATGTCGCTCCCGGCGGGCGGTACGACCTCGTGCGCTCTCGGCGTTACGGAAGAACGAGAATCACCATCTTTGAACAGATGCCTTAAGCTCGGCATTTGTGAGTTCTCAACAGGGATCAACAGAACTTGATCGTTCGACTCGTCGCGCCCTGTACCCAGGGAGTTTCGATCCGATACACCTTGGCCATGTCGACATCGTTGCTCAGGCAGCTGAGTTGTTTGGCACGGTGATCGTCGTCGCCATGCACAATCCGGCAAAGCCCAGCGGGTTGTTTGGCATCGAACAGCGTCTGCGTCTGTTGCGTGACAGCCTCGGTGCGCTTGCGGGCGTCGAGGTCGCCGCCGGATCGGGCCTCGCTGTCGATGTTGCCGCAGCGCATCGTGCCGACTTCATCGTCAAGGGTCTGCGCAACGGATCCGATTTCGACGTCGAAATGCAGATGGCTCAAACGAACTACTCGGTGACCGGAATGAGAACCGTCTTCTTGCCGTGCGGCGCAGCGCAAGGCTCACTCAGTAGCCGCTTCATTCGTGAGATATCGCACTACGGTGGCGATGTGTCGCACATGGTCCCGGCCGCAGTGGCCCAAGCCCTCGCCGACATCCACGGCCATCGTCCAGCGGGCGATCGCCCATCAGCAACACAGGCCCTCCAAGCAACCAAGGGTGAGTCCGAAAGCAGCACATGAGTTACGACGACCGCACGCACAACGATTCCTTCGACGAGTTCGAGGATGAGGACGACTCCGCCGACTACAGCCGCGTCGGTGCCGTCGGCGACTCCGAAACACTGCTGCGACGGGCCGCAGACATCGTCGCCACGGCGCCCACGATGCCATTGTCGTCGTCGCCACGCATCGACCGCGACGAGATGATCGACCTGCTGGAGTCGGCGCTTGAGCGCTTGCCCGACGAGTTGCGCCAGGCGCGCTGGATGCTCAAGGAACGTCAAGAGTTTGTCGCCAAGACCCGTCGCGAGGCCGACGAACTGCTCGAGGCCGCGCGAGTGCAGGCCGAGCGGATGGTGCAGCGCACCGAGGTGGTGCGCGCTGCTGAACAAAAGGCGCGCCAGATCATCGAGGCTGCTGAGGGCGATTCGCGCCGGCTGCGTCATGAAACCGAGGACTTCCTCGATCAGCGTTTGGGGAGCTTTGAGATCTTGCTCGACAAGCTCAGCAAGACCGTGCACGCTGGTCGATCACGCCTGGCAATCGGTGGCCATCGCGAGATCGAAGAGCAAGAGGACGACCCGACGAAGGGCTTCTTCGACCAAGACCGCTAGCGCACATCTGCTCGCCCGCATGGAGCGCTAGCCTCTGGGGCCATGCCTTCGCCGCTGCTCGTCAACGTCGCCGATCTCCTCCGGCGGCCAGGTACCGAGCGCGATCTGGTCTGCGATGTATCGACTCCCGAGCTCTCGCTCGACGACGAACGGTTCGGCGTTGACGACCGCGCCCACGTGGCGCTGCACCTCGAAAGTCTGACCGATGGCATCGTCGTCACCGGTGAGCTGCGAGTTCCGTATGCGGGCACCTGTCGTCGCTGCCTTCGGCCAGTCAACGAGGTGGCGACGAGCGCAGTACAGGAGCTGTATCAGGTGATCATCACCGATAACGACGCCTTTGCGATCAACGGCGAGCAGCTTGATCTGCGGGCGATGGTGCGCGAGAGCCTGCTGCTCGACACGCCGCACGACCCGCTGTGCCGTCCGGACTGTGCTGGGCTCTGCCCGTACTGCGGAGTGGATCGAAACGACGTTTCCTGCGATTGCCAGGCACCGTCGCACGCCTCTCCCTGGGATGTGCTCGATCAGCTCCGCCCAGGAGACAGTGAAAACTGAATTCCGCGGCTAACCTACTGCGGCTCGTTTAGATAAGGGAGACCTCGGGTGGCCGTTCCCAAGAAGAAGAAATCAAAGATGAAGACGCACAGCCACCGTGCTGGCTCGTGGCGTCTCAGCGCCCCGGCGCGCAGCACCTGCCCGCGATGTGCGGCAGCCAAGCTGCCGCACACGGTGTGCCCGACCTGTGGTTGGTACAAGAACCGCGTTGTGATCGACGTCGGTTAGTCGACGACGTTCGAACCACCATTCTGTGCCCTCGATGGAGCCTCTGTCCGACATGCTGCCCATCGCCATCGACGCCATGGGTGGCGACAAAGCCCCCGGCGAGATCATCGCCGGTGCTCGTCAGGCGCTCGCATTGGGTATTCCCATCGTGCTCGTTGGGCCCGCTGCGCTCGCCGGTACCGACGACCTCCAGCTGATCGCCGCCTCGGAAGTCATCGAGATGGATGACGACCCAGGTTCAAGCGTGCGTCGCAAGAAAGATTCCACACTGGTACGCGCCGCCGAAGCGGTGCGCGACGGGCGAGCGAGCGCAATGATTTCCGCTGGCAACACCGGAGCGACGATGGCCTCGGCGCTGTTCCGCATGGGCCGGATCCGCGGGGTCAACCGTCCAGCGATTGCCACACCGATCCCCGTTCCTGGCTCGACGCCGACGGTGCTGATCGACGCTGGGGCCAACGCCGAGGTGCAATCCGATTGGCTCGTGCAGTTCGCCCAGATGGGCACGGTCTACAGCAGAAGCCGATTCGGTATCGAACAGCCAAGGGTTGGTTTGTTGTCGATCGGCGAGGAGCCCGGAAAGGGCGACACACTGCGCAAAGAGGCCTATGAGCTGCTGCGTGTCGCGCCGGCAATCAATTTCATCGGCAACGTCGAGGGGCGCGACGTGATGACCGATGCCGTCGACGTCGTCGTTACCGATGGATTTACCGGCAACGTGGTGCTCAAGACGCTCGAAGGCGGAATGAAGACGATCATCAAGGCGCTCTTCGCTGCCCTCGGCAGCGAAGAGCATTACAAGCCGCACGCCGAGGCGCTGATGCCGGCGCTGTTGCCGCTGTATGAATCGCTCGACCCGGAAACCTACGGCGGGGCCATCCTGCTCGGCGTCGACGGTGTGTGCATCATCTCTCACGGCTCGTCGAGTGCGCGGGCCATCGTCAATGCCGCGCTCGTCGCCAAGGAGATGGTCCAGGCCGACATGGTTGGAAAGATTCGCGAGGCCATCGCCGCCTCGGTGTGACGCGGTCGGCGACCGTCGGCGCACTACGCTGACGGTCGGCGTCAAGCCATCGATCAGGAGAAAATTCGTGTCCGACCGTCCCACCGACCGTCAAGCTGTGCTCACCATTGTGCGAGACAATCTCGCCGAGATTCTGGAGCGCGACGCTTCGTCGATTCTCGAAGGTCAGTCGTTCCAAGACGACCTCGACGCCGACTCCTTGGCCCTGATCGAACTTGTCGAGGCCCTCGAAGAAGACCTCGCCGAGCGCAACGTCGAGTTGCGCATCGAGGACGAGGATCTCGAAGACCTCAAGACCGTGCGCGACGCGGTCGACTACGTCTGGGCTCGCGTTCAGCTGTCCTGAGCAATGTCGTGATCGCTTCGCTCGCCACCTGCTGTGGAACAATCTCCAGGTGAAAGCTGCCGAGGGTGAGGAGCTTGCTCGGCGCCTCAGCGCGCTCAGCGAACGGGTCGGATATCAGTTCCGTGACCCGGAGTTGTTGCAGCGGGCGATGGCGCATCGATCTTGGTGTGCCGAAGCTGGCCTCGGTATTGCCTCGAACGAGCGTCTCGAGTTTCTCGGGGACGCTGTTCTCGGGTGGGTGATCGCCGACCTCGCCTATCGACGCTTCGATCAATTGCCAGAGGGCAAGTTGACCGACCTGCGTAAGAGCGTCGTCAACGCCACAGCGCTCGCCGCCGTTGCCCGCGAGCTTGAGATCGGCTGCTGCCTGCTGCTCGGCAAGGGTGAGTCGGCGGCCAACGGTCAGGACAAGCCCTCGATCTTGAGCGACGCCTTCGAGGCTGTGCTCGGCGCGCTGTATCTCGACGGCGGTTCCGACGCGGCGTACAAGTTCGTCGAACGGGCCCTCGGACCTCGCCTCGACCTGGCCTTAGCGCAGATCGATCGGCTCGACCACAAGACGTTGCTGCAAGAGTTGTCGGCGAGGCGCTTTGACGTCGCGCCGGTGTACGTGGTCAGCGACCAGGGCCCAGATCACGCCAAGGAATTCACTGCCACGGTGGTCATCGCCGGTCGCCATTGGGGTCGCGGCGACGGTCGCTCGAAGAAGCTTGCCGAACAGGCTGCGGCATTGCAGGCCTACGAGGCGCTGTGCAACGAGCCGGTCATCGAGCATCCCGCTTTCCAGGCCAACAGGCAGGCGGCCGAGCAGGCTCATGCCTGAACTTCCCGAAGTTGAAACGGTCCGCCGAGGGTTGCAAGAGCGCTTTGTCGGACGGCAGGTCACCGAGGTCGAAGTCGGCCGCGAACGTGTCGTCCGGCGAACCTCATCAGCAGCCCTGATCGCCGGGCTCAGCGGCGTCACCGCGCTGCGCGCCGAGCGCCACGGCAAGTACCTGTTGTGTCCGCTCGATAGCGGCGACACGTTGATGATCCACCTGCGGATGAGCGGCCGGGTGCTGATCGCGGCGCGCGCCGACGAGCGTCCGGCGCATACCCACGTGGCGCTTACCCTCGCCGACCCGCCCGGTGAATCGCTCGCTGAAGAACTGCGTTTCGTCGACCCGCGGACCTTCGGTGAGATGGTCGTCTTCGATCCGCAGCATGTCGACGTCGAAATACCCGAAGTGTCACGCCTCGGCCTCGACCCGATCGCCCATACGTTCTCGGTCAAAGACGTCCGCAGGTTGCTGGGCACGCGTGCCCGGGCGATCAAGCCACTGCTGCTCGACCAGCACGTGATCGCCGGCATCGGCAACATCTACGCCGACGAAATTCTCCATGCCTGTCGCGTGCGCCCAGATCGGCGGGCGGACACCCTGAGCACAGCCGAGTTCGCTCGCCTTTATCAGGCAATCGTGGAAATTCTCAGTACGGCGATCGAAGCCGGTGGGTCGACGTTGAAAGATACTCAGTACGTCGATATCGGCGGCGAAGGCGGATGGTTCCAGGTTTCGCATATGGTCTACGATCGCGCCGGGCAACCGTGCCTGAGCTGTGGCCGCAGCGAGATCAAGCGCATCGTCAGCGGCGGACGATCAACCTGTTTTTGCCCGCGTTGCCAGAAATAACACGCTGCGTAATCGGATAGGGTCCTCAACCGCTGTGTTTCTGAAAGCCCTCACCCTCAAAGGCTTCAAGTCCTTTGCCGAAACGACCACGATGCAGCTCGAGCCGGGCGTCACCGTCGTCGTTGGTCCAAACGGCTCTGGCAAGTCGAACGTCGTCGATGCCATCGCCTGGGTCCTTGGCGCGCAGGCACCGAGCGCCGTGCGCAGCCAAAAAATGGACGACGTCATCTTCGCCGGCACCGCCAAACGGCCCGCGCTCGGCCGTGCCGAGGTGACCCTGACGCTCGACAACTCCGGGGGCATCCTGCCGATCGAGTTCAACGAAGTGACGATCAGTCGCACGCTGTTCCGCACCGGCGAGAGCGAATACGCGATCAACGGCGTCAACTGTCGCCTCCTCGATGTGCAGGAGCTGCTCAGCGATGCCGGCGTCGGTCGTCAACAGCACGTCATCGTCAGCCAGGGCCAGATCGACGCGGTACTCAACGCCCGCCCCGAGGACCGGCGCTCGATCATCGAAGAGGCGGCGGGGGTGCTGAAGTTCCGCCGTCGCAAAGAGAAGGCCGAGCGGCGCCTCGATGCCACTGAGGCCAGCTTGCTGCGCGTCCAGGACCTGTTGCGTGAGGTCCGTCGGCAGCTGCGCCCGCTGGAACGCCAGGCCGAAGCTGCTCGCCGTCACGTCGATTTGCAGCGCGAGTTGAACGAGCTGAAAATCTTCCTCGCCGGACGCGAGATCGCCTCGTTGCGTACCCGACTGAGCACCAACGCAACCGCCAAGATCGCCGTCGATGAAGCCGACCGTGGATTGCGCTGCGAGCTGGCGGCACTCGATACCGACGTGCTGGCCGCCGAAGCTGAACTCAGCGCCCGCGGCGACTCCGATCTCGGTGACGAAATGGTGCGCATCGAGCAGCTGCGCGAGCGGGCCAGGGGCCTGTCGGCGGTGCTGGCCGAGCGCCGGCGGTCGATGGAACGCGACCATGGACAGCTGATGAATGCCGGGGTGGTCGCCAACCTCGAGCACGACGCCGCCCGCTTTGCCGAGGAGTTGCGCACCGTCGAAGACGAGCAGGCAACGCTGGCGCCTGCCGCCGAGTCGCTCGCCGAGCGGGAGCAGTCGTTCCACAGCGAGCGCGAGTTGACGTTGCGCGCCCTGCAGCAGGCAGCGCAGCCGCGCACCGCATCGTCGGCGGTTGCCGAGGTGCGTGGCGAGCTGCGTTCGGTGCGTTCCAGCCTTGAGCGGGCTGAGTCGGAGATGCGCCGCAGCGGCTCGCGGCTCGATGCCTTGCGCTCCCGCCAACAGCGCATCGACACCGATGTCGAGCGACTGCGCAGCGACTGCGAGGCGTCGCAATCTGTCGAGGAACCGCTGGTGGCCCAGCTCGCTGATGCAGAGCAGCGACATCGTCTTGCCGTGGCTGAGCTCGAGCGGCTGGCGATAGCCCGTCAAGGTGCAGCTGAGGAGCGCTCCCGGAGCAAAGCTCGCTGCGAAGCGCTGCAGTTGGCGCTCGACAGCGCCCGCGCCCGAGCCGGTGCGCAGCGCTTGGCACAGCTCGATGGCGTCATCGGTACGATGTTGGACCTCGTCGAGATCGATTCCGGTTGGGAGCAAGCTGTCGAAGCCGCGCTTGGTGAGGCGCTCAGCGCCGTCGTCGTGTCCTCGACCGATTCGGCTCGCAGCGCGTTGGAATCGCTGCGCAGCGGCAAGACCGCCGGTGCCGTCGTCGCCCTCGGCTTGGAAGCGCAACCAGCGCCGACCCCGTCTGCGGGCGAACCGGTACGTGCTCACGTCCGTGGTCATAGCGCATCCCATCGTCGAGAGGTCGATGCCTTGCTCGACACGCTGCTCGGTGGTGCCGTTCGTGCCGCTGGCTGGGCCGAGGCCGTCGAGCTGGCCTTGCGGTTCCCGGCGGCCACCGTGGTCACCGACGAGGGCGATCGCTTTTCAGCGTCAGGGTGGCGGCTCGGTGTCGCCGGCGGCGGCGCCACCGCCGCGGCGCTGGAGGAGTCTTTGGCCAGCGCCGAGGCGTCTGGCCGGGCCTACGAGGCGATCGACGCCGACTGGCAACATGCGAGTGCGGCGATGAAGGCCGCGCAGCTCGACGAGGCGGCGGTCATTCGCCAGCTCGACGCCAGCGACGCCCGGTTCACCGCAGCGTCCGAGGGGTTGGCTCGCGCGCAAGCGGATCGACGCGAAGTGATCGCCGAGATCGAGGCGGCTGGTCCGGCGGGCAAGGATCTCGTCGAACGGGTCGAGCGTGAGCAGATCCGCCTACAGGAATTGGAAGCCCTGCTTCCCGCGCTGGAAGCAGATGAAGCGGCGGAGACCGCGGCGTCACGAGCCAGGGGTGAAGCCCGCGCTGCGCTCGAAAGCAAGGCAGCGCTGCTGGCCGGGCAACGCCGCGACCTCGAAGTGCGCAACGCGGCATTGATCGAACGCGCCCAGTTCTTGCAGCGGCGCATCGAGGAGACCAATCGGCGCCTCGAAGCCGATGCCGAGGCCCGCGCCGAGGCCGCCGAGCGTCGTGTCGCCTTGGAACGAAGCATGACGGCCGTCGGGCGTCTCGATGCCCTGGTCAGCGAACATCGGGCGGTGATCGAGTCGCGCTGGGCTGAGTTGCAAGAGATCCGTCGCCGACAATCCGACGAAGTCCGAGCGATCGCTGCCCGTCTCGATGCGCTGCGTCGTTCGCGTGGCGATGCGGAGAAGCGTCTGGAGGAGTTGCGCGAGCGCGTCAGGCGGATCGAACTCGACGAGACCGAGCTTCGCCTGCGGCTCGAACAAGCGGTGGAAACGCTGCGTCGCGACCTCGATATCGAGCCCGACGTGGCCATCGCTGCCGAGCAACCGGTGCTCACCGAGGGCGTCAACGCTGCGGCTCGAGTGCGCGATCTCGACCGTGAGTTGCGCCTGCTCGGACCGATCAACCCGCTTGCGTTGGAAGAGTTCTCCGAGTTGCAGGAGCGGCACCGCTTCCTGGAGGAGCAGCTCGAAGACGTTCGAACCACGCGGCGCGACCTCGCCAGGGTGATCCGTGCGGTCGACGCCGAAATTCAATCCGTCTTCGCCGCCGCCTTTGCCGACGTCAGCGCCAACTTCACTGCGCTGTTCACCATGTTGTTTCCCGGCGGCACCGGTCGGTTGATCCTGACCAACCCCGACGACCTGCTCAATACCGGCATCGAGGTCGAAGCCAAGCCGAGCGGCAAGAACGTCAAGAAGCTGTCGCTGCTCTCCGGTGGCGAGCGCTCGTTGACCGCCCTTGCGTACCTGTTTGCCGTGTTCCGCAGCCGCCCGTCGCCGTTCTACGTGATGGACGAGGTCGAGGCCGCGCTCGACGACGTCAACCTGCACCGATTTCTGCAATTGATCGCCGAGTTCCGTCGTGATGCCCAACTGCTGATCGTCAGCCACCAGAAGCGAACGATGGAAGCGGGGGACAGCCTGCTCGGCGTCAGCATGCAGCCCGGCGGCTCATCCAAGGTGATCACCGAGCGGCGCACAGCCGACGCCTAAGCACGTTCCGCTGGCAGCTCTGGGCCGCGCGGCGCGACCCATCCGCAGATCGCAGCTAGCGTCATGCCCGTGATTTGGCTGTATCTCGCTCTCGCTGTCCTCGTTCTCGGTCTTGGCACCGTCGCTGTCACTCGGGCGCGGGCCAAGCAATTGCCGCCGCCGAGGCCGACGAAGCCGACGAAGCCGACGAAGTCGGCTAGGCCGACAGTGCCGATCGAGGCGCCGCCGAAGGCACCGTCGCCAAAGCCCGCCGAGTCGACCGTTGTCGAGGCGCCCGACGCGTCCGAGGCGGACGTCGAAGTCGATGACGTTGTTGGCGACGAGCCGAGTATCGACGAGCCGGAGGCGATCGTACGGCCGCGGCTGCGCGACCGGTTGGCAAAGTCGCGAGCGACCTTCGTCGGGGCCTTCAGCGGTGTGCGCGGTCGGCAAGCCATTACCGAGGAAACCTGGGACGAGCTGGAAGAGGCTCTACTCAAGGCCGACGTCGGGGTGCGCGTCACCGATGAATTGCTCGGCGGCTTGCGACTGCGCGTCAAGGCCAAAGAGATCAGCGTGCCGAATGACTTGCTCGACGCATTGCAATCGGAGATGGTCGCTCGCCTTGACGGTGCCGAGCGCGGCTTGAATTTTGTCGACAGCGAACCCGGTCAACCGAACGTCTGGCTGATGGTCGGTGTCAACGGCGTTGGCAAGACGACGACGATCGGCAAACTCGGCGCGCAGCAGAGCGCCCTCGGGCACTCGGTGCTGATGGCCGCCGGCGACACATTCCGAGCCGCCGCTGCCGAGCAACTGGCCACCTGGGCGGAGCGTTCGAATTCGGACTTCGTGCGCGGCAGCGAAGGCAGCGACCCCAGTTCGGTGATCTTCGACGGCATCGAACGGGCAAGTGCTCGTGGCCACGATCTCGTTCTCGCCGATACCGCCGGGCGACTGCACAATAAAACCAACCTGATGGAAGAGCTGCGCAAGGTTCGCCGAGTCGCCGACAAAGGCCAGGGCAAGGTCACCGAGGTGCTGCTGGTGATCGATGCCACCACTGGCCAGAACGGATTGGCCCAGGCGCGCCAGTTCGGTGAAGCTACCGAGGTCACCGGCGTGGTGTTGACCAAACTCGACGGTTCGGCCAAGGGCGGCATCGTCTTTGCCATCGAGACTGAACTGGGCATCCCGGTGAAGTTGGTCGGCGTCGGCGAGACGATCGGCGATCTGGTGCCGTTCGACCCGAACGAATTCATTGGTGCGCTCTTCGCAGAATGAGTGCCGGTAGCCTCAACCGCGATGTTTGACACCCTGTCCAATCGCTTCGACGGAATCTTTAAGCGGCTGCGCGGCAAAGGCCGCCTGACCGAAGCTGATGTCGATGAGGTGTTGCGCGAGATTCGCACGGCTCTCCTTGAGGCTGACGTCAACGTCAGCGTGGCCCGCACCGTCGTCGGGCGGATCCGTGAGCAGACCATCGGGGCAACGCTGTCGCAGGCGCTCGACCCCAGCCAGCAGATCATCAAGGTCGTCAACACGGAACTGACCCGGATGCTCGGCGGCGAGACGCTGAAGATCAACTACGCCTCGCGCCCGCCGACGGTGGTGTTGATGGCCGGCCTGCAGGGTGCTGGCAAGACGACGAACGCCGCCAAGCTGGCGCGCTGGTTCAAGAGCCAGGGCCGTCAGCCGATGCTCGTCGGCGCCGACTTGCAGCGCCCAGCAGCGGTCGAGCAGTTGCGCACCCTCGGTCGCCAGATCGACGTTCCCGTGTTCAGCGATCCGAGCGATCCGGTAACCACAGCGCGGCGCGGGCTCGACGAAGCACGCCGGCTGGGGCGTGACGTGCTGATCGTCGACACCGCTGGCCGCCTGGCCATCGATGCCGAGATGATGGCCCAGGTCCGTCAGATCAGCGAGACCATCAGCCCGGACTACACCTTCTTGGTCATCGACGCGATGACCGGTCAAGATGCCGTCGCCGTCGCCGAGGCGTTCCATGAGACGCTGGCGATCGATGGTGTCATCCTCTCCAAGCTCGACGGCGACGCCCGCGGTGGTGCAGCGCTGAGCGTCAAGGAAGTGATTGGCCGACCGATCGCCTTCGCCTCGACCGGTGAAAAGCTCGACGCTTTCGAGCAGTTCCACCCGGACCGCATGGCAGGGCGCATCCTCGGTATGGGCGACATGCTGACCCTCATCGAGCAGGCCGAGCAGGCCTTCGAAAAGGACCAGGCGGAAGAAGCTGCGCAGCGGCTGATGGAAGGCGAATTCACCTTCGACGACTTCCTCGAACAGATGCAGCAGATCAAGAAAATGGGCCCGCTCTCAGGGCTGTTAGGGATGATGCCGGGCATACCCAAGGAATTGAAGGGCGCGAAGATCGATGACGACGACCTCAAGCCCGTCGAAGCGATCATTCGGGCGATGACGCCGTTGGAGCGTCGCCGACCGGAGTTGATCAATGGCAGCCGCCGCACCCGCATCGCCGTCGGCAGTGGTACGTCCGTGGGCGAGGTCAACCGCCTGGTCAAGCAATTTGGCGAGATGCAGAAGATGATGAAACGCCTCGGTGGGATGACCACCACGAAGAAGGGCAAGAAGCGCCCGGCGATGCGCCCCGGCGCCCTTCGCGGCGGGTTCCCTGGCGGATTGCCCGCTGGTTTTCCGGGTTTGGCGGATGATGTCGACCCGACGACGTTTCCCGGCGGACGCTTCAACTAGGCGAATTTCGGTGCCGGTCACCGATGTTGCGCTGGTCGGCGCTAACCTTTCACAGTTCTTTAAGACCTTCCAGGAGTCTGTCACCCATGTCAGTAAAGCTGCGCCTCACTCGCGTCGGTAAGACCAAGCAGCCGCAATATCGCATCGTTGCCAGCGACAGCCGCTCGCCGCGCGATGGTCGGTTCATCGAAATAGTCGGCCAGTACAACCCTCGCCAAGAGCCAAGCGTCATCACCGTCGACAACGCCAAGGCAGTCAAGTGGTTGATGGAAGGTGCCCAGCCAACCGAGCGCGTCCGCAAGTTGCTGGAAATCTCCGGCGCTTGGAGCGAATTCGGTGCTGCACGGGCAGCCAAGTGACCGACTCGAACGACTCCGGCAACTCGATCGTCGCCCCGACGGCGACGGCGGTGCTCTCGCACGTCGTTCGTTCGATCGTCGACGATCCCGATGCGGTGCGCATCGAGGGCATCGAGTCAAAGGGACGCGTCAAGCTCGAGGTCAAGGTCGGTCCTGGCGATCTTGGTCGAGTGATCGGGCGCCGTGGGCGCACCGCTCAGAGCCTGCGCACCGTTGTGCGCGCCGCGGCCAGCCGCGACGGCGTCGAAGTCGACGTCGACCTCATCGACGATTGATCTCAACGTGACCCAGCCTTCGCCTGCCGAGGGCTTGTTGCTCGTTGGCTATGTCCGTCGCCCGCACGGCGTGCGCGGCGATACCTATGTCGATCTGACGACCGACCGCGAGGAACGCCTCGCGGTCGGTTCGCGTCTGTGGGTCAATGGCGGCTGGGTCATCGTTGCCACATCGCGATTGCTGCCGCAGCGTTGGCTCGTTCATTTCGAGGGCTTTGATGATCGTTCCGCAGTCGAGGCGCTGACCAATCGAGAGTTATATGCCGAGCCGATCGCCGATGACGATGCGCTGTGGGTTCATGAGCTGATCGGATCCGAGGTCATCGAGGTGGGTGGCACGCATCGCGGGCGGTGCGTCGCCGTGCTCGCCAATCCGGCCAACGACTTGTTGGAACTGGACGGCGGTGCGCTCGTGCCCATTCCGTTTGTGATTTCGCACAAGCACGGGGTGATCACCGTCGACGTGCCTGATGGACTGTTCGACCTCGAAAGCTGAGTGCGTAGGCATGCGGGTCGACGTCTTTTCCATCTTTCCCAGCCTGGTCGACTCGTTCTGCTCGGAGAGTCTGCTCGGCAAGGCGCGCCGAACGGCGCTGCTCGAACTTCGCTGCCACGACATCCGTGACCAGACCAGCGATGTTCATCGCACCGTGGACGACACTCCCTTTGGTGGCGGTGCCGGCATGGTGATGCGCGCGGAGCCGATCTTCGCGGCAGTCGAGGCCGCTGAACCGCCGCGGCCGCTGTATTTGTTGGGTCCCGGTGGTCGGCGTTTCGATCAACGTTTCGCCGCCGAACTCGCCGTCAGCGACGGGTTCAGCCTGCTGTGTGGGCGCTATGAGGGCATCGATCAGCGCGTCCATGACCATCTCGTCGACGGGGAAGTGTCGATCGGTGACGTGGTCTTGTCCGGTGGTGAGGTCGCCGCTTGTCTGATTATCGAAGCGGTCACGCGCTTGTTGCCGGGGGCGATGGGCAACAGTGACAGCCCGGTTCGGGAGAGCTTCGGTGAGTCCGGACTGCTCGAAGAACCGCAGTACACCCGGCCGGGCGAATTTCGTGGATGGGCGGTGCCCGACGTGCTGCGCAGCGGTGATCACGGCCGGATTGAGCGCTGGCGACGGGCCCAGGCGCTGCATCGCACGATTCGTCATCGTCCGGACCTGCTCACCGACCGCGGCGGCTTGACGATTGATGACCGTCGGTTGTTGGAAGAGTTCCCCGACACCCCCTATCCTTGAGCGTTCGCCATTTCTGGCTCTGAGAAAGACCGCTGATGAAGACCACCGACCTTGTTGACAACCAGAACCTTCGCACCGACATCCCCGAGTTCGGGCCCGGCGATGAAGTCAAGGTGCACGTGAAGGTCATCGAGGGAAACAAAGAGCGTGTCCAGATCTTCCAGGGCAACATCATCCGCCGTCAGGGCAGCGGTATCGCCGAGACGTACACGGTCCGCAAGGTCAGCTACGGCGTCGGCGTCGAGCGCACCTTCCCGGTGCACACGCCAACGGTCGCCAAGATCGAAGTGTTAAAGAAGGGCGACGTTCGTCGCGCCAAGCTGTATTACATCCGCGATCGCGTCGGCAAGGCCGCCAAGATCAAGGAAAAGCGCGTCTACTGAGCGTTGCTCGGCGTCTTCGCGCTTCTCTCGGTGAGGGCACCCGATTTTGAGTTCTGACGATCTCGAGAACTACGAGGCCGAGCGGGAACTCCAGCTTGCGCAGGAGTATCAAGACGTCGCGGCAATGTTCCGTTACGCCGTCGAAACCGAGCGCCGTTTCTACCTGGCTAATGACGTCAAGGTCACACAGGTGACCGACGCCGTTCGCCCGCTGATCGAGGTGGTGCTGACAGACGCATGGGTATGGGACATGTACCGCAAGAGCCGATTCGTACCCAAGGTTCGCGTCCTGACGTTCAAGGACGTCAACGTCGAGGAACTGCCGGGGACGGACATCTAGCTGAAGCCGTTGGCGGCTCGTCTGGCGATCAATCGCGCCGGGCGCGCGGCAGGTGGGGCGAAGACCTTGCCACCCGTTGGTACCAACGTCACGGCTATGAGATCCTCGACCGAAACTGGCGATGCGCCACCGGAGAGATCGACCTGATCGCCCAACTCGGTGAGACGGTGGTGTTTTGCGAGGTGAAGGCCCGCGCCTCACAAGCGTTCGGCTCGCCGATGCAGGCGGTCGGTTATGCCAAGCAACGACGGATCCGCCAACTGGCGGCGATCTGGCTACGCGACCGTGGGCGGGGTACTTCGCAGGTCCGCTTCGACGTAGTCAGTATCGTCGGCACCTCGATCGAGGTCATCGAGGCAGCGTTCTAGCGGACGCGCTATCCGAGGAAGGCCCAGGCCAGCAAGCCAACAGCGCAGAGAATCGCCACGGCGACCATGGCGTAGTCGCCCGTGGTGGCTCGGTACTTGCGATGCGGGTTGAATCCCATGTGCTCAGTATCGCCGTTGGCGGCGTGGATCGGCGGGGAAGCTGGCAGGTGCCCGCTCTTGGGGGTGGTGCTCCGCTAGCGTCGGCGACGTGATTCAGCGCCGATCCGTTCGTCGATTCTGGCGACGAGTCTGTTTGTCGGCCGTGCCTCTGGCGGTGGTGTTCAGCATGATCGGATTGCCAGATGCGTCGGCACTGCCGCCGAGCACGGAGCCGGAACAACCATCGTCGCCGCTGATCCCCGTGCCCGCTGGCTGCCCCGGGCCAGAGCAGGCCACGGTGGTTTTCCAGGGCTCGATGGTCGCCAGCGATTCACGCACCGCCCGATTCTCGATCGAACAGGTGCGGGCCGGCAGCAGCGAGGGCTTCGCGATCTCAGGGCTGGTCGACATTCGTGTCGGCGAGGACGTGCGATTTCTCGAGCAGGATAAGAGCTACATCGTCGGTGCTGCTCCGCTGGGGGTCAACCAACCGCTCGGTTCTGTGGTGCGTCAGCCATTGCCGATCTTCGGCGGCAACAGCGTCATCGAATTGGGCGAGTCGTCGCTGGAATGTCCAACGTTCGAGTCGCCGATTCAGATCTTGCACCTCGATGGCAGAACGGTAGAGACGGGCGTGCTCGAGGGCGTGAAAGACGCCAAATCTCAAGTGGCGCGGGCCCTTCTGCTGCCGATCGCCGCCGCGTTCGGCATCATCATTGCCCTGGTGGCCGTCCGCTGGCTCTTCACTGGCATCTTCTCCGTCGCCCGCTCTGCGGCGCTTGGCGAGTCGCTGGTCAAGCGGGCTCGGGACCTCGACCGCGAACTTGACGCGTGAGCAGGTAGTCGCGCATCGAATCGATGGCTTCGTCCCAGTTTTCGAGGACGATTTCGTGTGCTGCTCCGGTGGTACAGATGATCAACACTCCTTGCTTCGGCCGCTCACCGACGATCGCTTCCAACGCCACGGCGTAGGCCGCGAGCTGATCTCGATATTTTGCCAACCGTGAGCTCCACTGTTCGTCGTAGGCGATGTGGTCGGTCTTGTAGTCGGCGATGACCAAGCGGCCGGTCTCATCGCGCATCAGCAGGTCGATATAGCCCTCGATCAATGTCTCGGCGACCGTGGCGGCAACATACATCTCTTTCCACGATTGCAGTGATCGAGCCCGTTGCACCGTCGACGAGCCGAGCGCAGAACGAGACAGAGCCTCGATCGTCTCGTATTCCTGGGGAATGCCCTCGGCACTCGCTTGCGACCTGCTGAGCGAGACGAGATCGTGAGGGTTGGTGAAGTCGATGGCCTGCAGCACGCCGTGCACGGCTCGGCCGATGGCTGTGCCATAGCGTCCGCGTTGCCAGGCCGGAAGATCTGCGTCGACGGCATCCTTGGCCAGGCCGGGATCGATGGTTGCCGGTGGCAGCATCGCCAGTGGGTGGAGGGCCGACGTCTGTGCGGCGAGCGCCGTAGCCGAGAGCACCGATGACGTAGCGGCGGACTCGACGGCGCGTTGATGCTCGGCGCGCCATTGTGCAGCGTCGAGCCAGGTGATGTCCGCGGTGGCATCTGCCCTGTGAGGGGCTGCCCGGAAGCGGTGCGCCGAATCGACGGTGGCCAGGTCATCGATGGCGCGCTCGGGCTGCAATTCGTCGGTGTCGAAGGCGTTGGCCAACAGTTCCGCATTGGAGGGCTGCGCCCGAACTGTCGAAGATGCGCTCGGAGCCTTGCGATGCACCGAGACGACGAGGTGATCTCGAGCCCTCGTGCAGGCGACATAGAGCAAGCGGGCCCGCTCATCGGCTGACATCTGCTCGTCGATCGGGACGTACGCCTCGTAGACGGGGTCGAGCCCCGACTTTGTCTTCAGTGCCCAATCGCCGGCGGAGGGGAAGATCACCTTCGGCCCGCTGTTGGCGCGCTGTTGACTGGTCATTCCGCTGACGATGGTGATGGCGAACTCGAGTCCCTTGGCCGCGTGAATGGTCATGATGCGCACCGCATCGTTGTCGCTTTCGGGCAGGATGACGTCGGCGACGACACGACCGTCGAGCGAGTGCAGAGCCACCCATTGCAGGTATTGGCGCAAACCGGCGCCGCCGGCATCGCTCCAGGCGCGAGCTTGATCGGTGACAAAGCGCAGCCGACGCCAGACATCGCGGGCATCCGTCTCGCCAGCGGCGACTTCAAACATGCGCCGCTTGCTGACGAAGCGGGAGATGACGTCGGCAGGTGAGAGCGAGTAGGCGTCGATCGAGAGTTGATGGAGTTCGGCGAGAGCGGCGCCGACCGGATGATCGACCAGGTCATCGGGTATCTCGGCGACACGCAGCGCTTGGCGCAGCTCCACGGTCCAATGATGCAGCGAGACGTCGGTGCACGAGAACAGCGGCGAGCGCAAGGCCTGCAACAAGGAGAGTGCATCGGCGTGGTCGCACAGCGCCCGCAGGGCGAGCATCAACGAACGAATGTCATCGCTGGCATAAACCAACGAGCTGTTCTCCGCTCGGTAGGGCAGGCCGCGTGCTCGCAGCTGCATTTCGAGCGACGGAAGCGAAGTTCTCGCCGGCAGCAACACCGTGATGTCGCCGGGACGACAGGCACGCCAGGTGCCGTCGTCCTCCACCAGCCAACCCTGTGTCAAGGCTTGCTCGACAACGTCGGCGACGTCGCCCGCCTCGGCTTGGCGGATCTCGTCGGCGCTGCCGCGATCATGTGGGCGTCGACCGAGGATTGTGACGCTGCCTGCCTCGGGTGGGTGCAGGCGGCACTGGGCCAAGGCAACGAACTCCGGTTGCGACATAAGGCCAGTGTCATCGGCCGGCTTGATCACCTCACGAAAAACCTGGTTTACCCAAGCGACCACCGGCGACGTCGTGCGAAAGTTGGCGACAAGGTATTCGACCTCGGCACCGAGTTGTGCTCTGGCCTGCAGATAAGCACCGATGTCGGCGCGCCGGAATCGGTAGATCGATTGCTTCGGGTCGCCGACGACGAACAGCCGCCCAGGGAGCGGAACGCCGAATTGGGTGTCGGCTCGAATGCTCGCTGGGTCGGCGGTGAGCAGCGTGGCGATCTCCAGCTGGATCGGATCGGTGTCTTGAAACTCGTCGAGCAGGACGTGGCTGTAGCGCTCGTGGAGCTTGCGGCGCACGATCGCGTCTCGATGAAGCAGGTCGCGGGTCAACACCAGCAGGTCGTGAAATTCGAGCTTGCCCTCGCGCATTCGTTCGCCGGCTGCGTCGAGCGTGAAGGTACGAAGTTCGGCGCCGAGCCATTGCTTGCGCTCGCCGTCGGCGCTTCTGCGCCGCTCGTTGATCTCCTCGGCCAACTGCCGGTAGCCGTCCCGGAGCTCATCGAGCTTCAGGCCCTGAGCAGTGCGCCAGTCGCGTGCGTTGCCCCGCCGCTGTCCCTTGGCGAGACCGCCTTGCAACGCGGTGAGCGCCTGGAGGCGCGAACCGACGTCGAACGTTGGCGCACTGGCATCGACCTCGACGAGTGCGGCGAGCGCCTGTCGAATGTCAGCGATCACCTCGTTCTGCTTGTCGCCATCGGGAGGGTTGGCACGATCGATGACGTCGGTGGTTGCGGCGACGAGTTGAGCGATGCGCAAGTCGGCGGGCAGCGGGAGCTCGGTGCTGATCCGCTGGCGCACAAGGTCCCAGTTGGCGTCAAATCCATTGGCGACCGTACGCAAAGCTTTGATACCGAGATCGCCTTGCACGATCAAGGAGACCAGCCGTCGCTGCGCTGGGTCGCTGAGCAGATGGTCGACGAACTGTGTCCACCGTTGCGCGAAGGCCAACTCGCTGTTGATCTCATCGGCGACGGCGAAACGTGGCGGCAGCCCGGCAGCCAACGGATATTCGCGCAGCAGGCGGGCAGCGAAGGCGTGAACCGTGCCGATCGGTGCGTCGTCGAGTTGTTCGATCGCCGAACGGATGCGCTCCCGCGGCCCCGTCGCCTCATGCTGGTGGGCCTCGGTGAGCTTGCGGCGCAGCCGCAGACGCAATTCCGCAGCTGCTTTCTCTGTAAAGGTGATTGCCGCGATCGAGCCCATCGGCACGCCGCTGGTGACCAGGGCGAGGACCCGCTGGACCAACATCGTCGTCTTACCGGCGCCGGCCCCGGCCTCGACGAACAACGTTGAAGCGAGATCGTTGGCGATCCGTTGGCGGGCCGCGGCGTCAGGCTCGGGCGGTGCAGCGTCGGCGAAGAGATCGAGCTGGCCAGGTGCACTCAGGTTGTGCGGCGTCATGGCAGCGCACCGACGACGGGCACATCGTCATTGGCGTCAGCTGTGCCGTACTGCGGATCGATAAGGGCGAGATAGTCGGCCAACCGTGGGTCGGCGAGCTTTGCCTGTTGGCGGCGAAACAGGTCGACGGTGCCGAGCCCATCTGGATCGCAGTAGTGGCAGGTGACAAAGGGAACGAATGGGTCGCCTGAGGGCATTGCTGGAAATAATCCGGCACTGATCTGGCGAGCGATGACATCGAGCACGTCGACCACCTTGCGGTGGGTGTCGGCGTCGAAATCAATGCTGATGCGTTGGCCGACGAACGGCCGACTGAGGAAGGTGTATTCGGCTCGGACTCGTTCGGAGATGCCGAAATCGCGGGCGGCGACCACGGCGTACACCCCGAGCTGCAAGAACGAGCCGTGCAACGTGGGATCGTCGTTGGAAATGCCTTTGAACTTTGTGGACTTCCCCGTCTTGTAGTCGGCGAGAAAGACCTCACCGCTGACGCTGCGATCGATTCGATCGATCGAGCCCCGGAACCGCAGACTTCGCCCGCCGAGATCGACACGTGCAGCTGGGCTGGAGTCGGCGTCAAACCCGAAGCGATACTCGCTGGCGACGGGCACCGCCCGCCGGGCCTGCAACAACTCGCTGTCTTTGTCGAACCAAGACATCAGGTCGTGGAGCAGTTTCGGGCGTTCCAGGGCCCACATCGTTGGGCGCCCGACGAGCCCGGCATCTTCCAAGGCCTGGGCTTGAGCGGCGAACGACTCCAGCAGAGCGCCCCGATGCTCGGCGAGCCACCCGCTTCCCGGAGTCGCCGGCCGAATGGTGCCGTCGAGCGTCCAGCGCACCACCTCATCGAGCACGGTGTGCACCAAGAGGCCTCGATCGAGCGGTGTCAGCTGTACTTCGAGCTCAGGGTTCTCGGCAGAGTTGATCCGCAGGATGTGTTGCGCGAAGTAGGCGTGTGGGCAGCTCACCCAGCTCTCCAGGCTGGTGGCCGAGACGACGGCATCGCGCTCGAACGGGGCGCGCAAGGTTGCGCCAGCCAGATCGCCGTCGTAGGCCGTCAGCCGAGGTTCCTTGCGGCTGGCGTACGCCGTGGTGGCCCGATCGAGAACCGGGTCATCGATCGCACCGTGCAGCGCGGCGCGCAACCGTTGCTCGCTGCTCGTCGCCGGAAAAGGGCTGCGACGCACAGCGTCGGCGAACGAGGCCAACTCGATGCGGCCGATATCGGTGGTGGTGGCCACGTCATCGAGCCATGGGGATGGATGGCGCAACGCTGTGGTGCGCATGTCGCCGCGCGGTGTGCCAAACACGACTCGGGCGCTCGTTCGCGAAACTGCCTCGAACGCCCGGCGCTGTTGAATGAGATCGTCCTCGCTGAGGCGCATGCCGCCACCGATGGCCGCACGGTCGGCATCGTTGAGCATTGGATCGGTGATCGCCGAACGGGGCAAGTGATCGTCTGTGCAGCCGAGCAGGAAGCAGAGGTCGATCTCGACGCCGAGACCGTACGTCTGCGGCCCGACGAGGACGCCACGTCCGAAGACGCCGACACGTTGCGGAACCGCCTCCAACACCGACTCCAACTGGTCGGCGAATGCCCACCGGGTGACGTCGCCGCCGACTGCGTCGAGCAACCCGAGCTGATCGATCGTCGACTCCAGCCGGGACAGCGCCTCGATCTCGGCTTCCGGGAGCTCACTGCGATGCCGAGCCCCGCCGAGCAATCGTTCCAACTCGTCGTGGCACCACGCAGACCAGTACGACCAGCGTTGCCGGTGTTCTGGCGGACCGAGGCGCTGGCGTAGCTCGGCGACGAAATCAGCGAGATCGTTGGCGGCTCGCGCTTCCTGGCGGGCGTGGTGGCCGCGCCGTGGATCGCCGACCTCGACCTCACGATGGCGGCACCACGTCCGCAACCTCTGCCCCCAATCGTCTCCGCTGTGCACCCAGGCCTTGCGGCTGACCTGTTCCCAGCTGGCCAACGGCAACGGTTTACCATCGAAGAACAGCGGTGCCGTGGCCAGAAGGGCGAAGAGGTCGTCGCGCCGCAACCGACGTTTGTCGATGCGCAATACCTGCAGCAACAGGCGCGCCGCTAGGGCGTCGGTCGGGGTGTTACCGCCCCTGCCGTTGAACGGCACCGCTGCTTGTTCTAGATGTGCCGAGACGAGGCGCGCGTAGGGCACAGCGCTGCTCCATAACACCGCCATCCGTTCGAAACCGACCCCCTGACGTGCCGCTGCGACGATCATTCTGACGACTTCGCGCACTTCCTCGTCGGGATCGGAGGTGCTCAGCGTTTCTGCGCGCTGCGCGACGGGTGCAGGCCAGACGGATAGGCGCGTTGTGCCTCCCATTCGGTCGGCCGCAGCCAGGCTGGCCGCGTCGACCGCCGGTTGACCGACGAGGCCCAGAATCACCTCGACATCGACCGCCGATGACAGGGTCTTGATCAGCTGCTCGGCGCGCGGGGTGAGCTCGCCGGGAAGATAGACGATCAGCTGGCCGAGCATCCTTCGCAGATCGTCGCCAACCGAGGGCGCGGCGACACGCGACGACGCCGCCTGAAAGAGGTCGGCCTCGTCGAAGTAGGACCCGAGTGTGGAACGAATCAGCGAGCACAACCGCAGCGTCTCCGCACCGAGGGCACTGAGCAGTGGTTGTGCCGAGAACCGATCGGGATCTGCCTCGCGCCATGCCCGATAGCTGTCGCGCAGTGCCGTTACCGTCGCTCGTTGGCCGCCGACACCGGCCAGGAGTTCGGCGTGTTCGCGCAACACGGTTGCCGCGGCGACCTCGACGATCGAGCTGCTCAGCGGTTGACGATCACCAACGCCGCTACGGCCGAGTAGCTCCGCCAAGCGGAACGGCGTCAGCATGACCACGTTGGCGATACCACCGTTGGCCCCCAACCGACGCCTGGTGGCCACGCCGACGCCATTGCTTGGAACGACGATGGTTACCACTTGCAGCGGGTCGTCGGACTGCGCCGCACGGGTGGCGGCCTGCAAGGCGACAAAGGCGTCGTCACCGTAGGAGTGCAGGCTCAGGGAAAGAGTCACTCCACGATCGTAGAGAATGGGTGTGTCGGAGTTACTGACCCCTGGCGGCAACGGCTTTGGAACGCATGTCATCGAGCGCGTGTTTCTGTCCCTGCGGATCGCGAAACAGTGCGCTACCGGCGACGAACACGTTGGCCCCTGCCGCCGCCGCACCACCTATTGTCGCCGGTCCGATGCCGCCGTCGACCTCGATGTCGATCGCCCCGCCGAACCCGGCAGCCTCGATCATCGCCTGCGTCTCACGGATCTTGGCTTCCATCGAGGCGATGTAGGACTGCCCGCCAAAGCCAGGATTCACCGTCATCACCAGCACGAGGTCGACAAGGTCGAGCACGTGAGCCACCGTGTTCACCGGAGTCGCCGGGTTGAGGGCCACCCCGGCAGCGGCGCCGAGCGAGCGAATCGCCAACAGCACGCTGTGCAGGTGCGTGCAAGCCTCGACGTGGACGATCAGACGCTCGCACCCAGCGTCGACATACTGGGCGGCCATCGACTCGGGGGTGTGAACCATCAGATGCGCCTCAAAAGGCAATGAACAATGCTTGCGGGCGCTGGCGATGATGTCTGGACCGAAGGTCAGGTTGGGGACGAACTGTCCATCCATCACGTCCCATTGAATGCGGTCGGCCCCCGCCGATTCGAGATCGGCTACCGCCTGGCCGAGAGCGGCGAAATCGACGGGAAGCACGGACGGGGCGAAATGAATCGGGCGGGCCATAGCCCCAAACGTTAGTGGCCGACGATGGTAAACCCGGGGGTCCGCGAGCCCGGAACGCGATGCGGCCCTACCATGATCGCCATGTCTCGTCTCACTGTGCGACCTTCCCAAATGATCGTCGGAGGCGCTGCACTGGCTCGCGACGGAGATGGCCGCGTGGTCTTTGTCGATGCCGGACTTCCTGGAGAAGTGGTCGAGGTCGAGATCACCACCAACAAACGCGACTTCGCCAAGGCGGAGGTGGTGCGGGTCATCGAGGCCTCGGTACGGCGGGTTGAGCCGGCGTGCGAGGCGTGGCAACGGGGATGTGGCGGCTGCGATTGGCTGCACGTCGCTGCCGCGGAGCAGTTGGATCTGAAAGCCGAGATCGTCCACGACGCACTGAGCCGTATCGGTCGGATCAACCGCCCGGCGATCTTCGTCGGCGACTCGATCGATTCGTGGCGGTATCGCACGACGGCACGGGTGATCGCCAACAGCGAGGGCCGCTTCGGCTTTCGGGCCAGGCGTTCCCACGACGTGATCGCCATCGATCACTGCCCGGTGATGCATCCCGATCTTGAAGCCCAGGTCGTCGCTGCTCGCCCGGCCCCAGGGGCAGAGGTCACGATACGCGTCAGCCTCAGCGATCACACGACGACATCGGTGGCGCAGATGTCGCGGCCCCGATCGCGATTCCATACCCGAGAACCAGCTCCCGTAGAGCACGATCCCAGCTCAGATGAACACCTCCATGAGACGGTGGCTGGCGTGCGCCTGAGGGTTTCGGCGCGTTCGTTCTTTCAATCGAGCCCACAATCCGCCGAATTGTTGATCGACTCCGTGCAGCGTGCCCTCGAGGGCTTCGATCTGTCCGGTCGTGTTCTGCTCGACGCCTACGGCGGCGTCGGCTTGTTCGCCGCAACGATCGGCGCGAGAGCGGCACACGTGATCGTCGTCGAGTCGTCACCGTCGTCGTCGGCCGACGCCCGGGCGAATCTGGCTGATCGCCTGGCCGAGCAGACCGCCGAGGTGGTCGAATGTCGGATCGAGCAGTGGCCGGTGAGTGAGGTCGACATCGTCATCGCCGACCCCGCCCGCGCCGGACTAGGTCGGGAAGGGGTCGCTGCGCTCGCCGCCTCAAGGGCTGCGGCGATCGTCTTGGTCAGCTGCGATCCTGCCTCGCTGGCCCGCGACACCACGTTATTGAGGGAGCACTATTACCAACATCGCGGTTCCGAGGTCCTCGACCTCTTTCCGAATACGTCGCACATCGAAGCCGTTTCGTTGTTCGAACATGTTCCTGGCTTCGGCGGCAGACTGAGCCGATGATTTCCGTACAACTCTCCGACGAGGTCGCCGCGGCGCTCGCTGATGGCACGGCCGTGGTGGCCCTCGAATCGACCATCTTTTCCAACCTCGGCCTGCCCTCGCCGCACAACGACGAGGCCCTGCAGCGTTGCCTCGCAGCGGTACGAGACGGGGGAGCGGTGCCTGCGATCACCGCTGTGCTCGATGGTCAGGTTCGCCTCGGACTGCTCTCGAGCGAACACCAGCGAATTCTCGGCACGGCTCGCAAGGTCGCCGAGCGCGACCTTCCGGTGGCCGTCGCCCAGCGTTGGGACTTCGGTGCCACGACGGTGTCGGCGTCGTTGGCAATCGCCGCGACCGCCGGTGTGCGCGTCTTTGCCACCGGGGGAATCGGCGGCGTGCATCGACAGGCCGAGATCACCGGCGACATCTCCGCAGACCTCGACGCCATCGCCGAGTTCCCGTTGGTCACGGTCTGCGCCGGGGCGAAAGCTTTTCTCGACCTGCCGCGCACCCTCGAATATCTGGAAATGGTCGGTGTGCCCGTGCTGGGGTGGCAACACCCATGGTTCCCGGCGTTCTACACCCGTTCGTCCGGCCTGGCCGTGCCCCACCAGGTGGCCGGGGCCGATGAGGTGGCGGCCATCTACCGAGCGCGCACCCGAGCCAACCGCGGCGTGCTGTTGACGGTGCCGATCCCGGAAGCGAGCGAACTCGATCAGCAGATGCTCGACGAGGTGATCACTCAGGCGTTGGTCGACTGCCAACGATCCGGAGTCGTTGGTGCTGGGGTGACGCCGTTTATTCTCGGCCGAATCGGGGTGGCAACCAGCGGACTCAGTGTTCCCGCTAATCTCTCGTTGGCGGAGAACAATGCACGCGTGGCGGCATCCGTGGCATCTTCGATCACATGAGGTGACTGAATAACCACAACGTGTTGATGTTGTTGTGGATAACCTCGCAGCCTGGTGCGTAACGGCTGTCTGAGAAGGAATTCGAGAAGCTGCGTAGAGGGCAATGCGCGCTAAAAATGTTGTCGTGACAGCGCAGAGTGTGATTTGTCCACAGGCGGCGGAGCAGGCCAAACGGTGATCATGATCGGTGCTCGCGGGGTACCGTTGACGACGTGCGCTGGAAGTCTTCCCATCGATCCAAGCGAACTCGCCGAATGGTGGCTGCTGGAATCATCGGTTGTGCGGTCGTCGCTGCGCTGTCGTGGAGGATTGGGGGGAGCGGCCCAACGGCGGACGCTCGTGATGTGTCCCTCGCTCCCGCTGCCGTGCAGTTGACGCTTGATCAGCCCGCAATCGTGACCGCCGCAGCGACCCGAGGTGCCAAAGAGCAGATCGAAGCACTTCCGGCGGCCCCTGCGCCGAGCACAGCTGTCCAGGACGCTGTCTGTCTGCCAGCAGCGCACGTTCCAGAACGGGCACGCATCGTCGTCGACGTGCGGGCGCAGTCCACGACCTCATCGGTCGCCACCCTTCGCTTGCTGCAACGCGTTGACAGCGGAGTATGGACCTGCGTGGGTCGGCCAATGTCGGCTCGTGTCGGGCGATCCGGCGTCAAACCGCTAGCAAACCGGGTTGGCGGAGACGGCAGCACCCCGTCCGGTGTGTTCGAACTCGGCGTGATGACTGCACCCGATGGGCAGACGTTCAGTTTCTTTGGCAACGGAAGCAATCCGGGTGTCGCCTCCGGCTGGCGACAGGTGCAGGTGGGCGACTGCTGGTGGGCCGACCCTGGTACTGCCGACTACAACACCCTGGTGACGCGAGTGGCGGCGTCGTGTCGCGGTGAGAACGAGTACCTGCCCGGTTTTGTCAACTCCTATTCGCGTGCTGCGGTCATCGCTGCGAACCTTGGCGCAGACCGCATCGGCGACGAACCTGGTGAGACTCCGCGTGCCGCGGCGATTTTTCTGCATCACTTCAGCTACGACGCTGCTGGCAAGGTGACACCGACCTCGGGGTGTGTCTCGCTTGCCGGAGCGGACCTCGATTTCGTGCTGACCAGGCTGAACGTCGGCGAAACCTGGTTCGTTATCGGCTAGCGCGCCCTCGATAGCGCCACCGGCCGCATTCTCTGCGTTTCGACAAGTTGTTCACGGACTCCCAAGAGATTTAGGAACCTACGACTTGCGTCGATGATTGAGCACCTGGAGAGGTCAGGTGCGTGCTGCCAAGGTTCGGCGAGGGCAGGGCGCGTCATCACAGCCGATGGAGGAAAGTCATGTTTCATTTCGTTCAACCGTTGACAGCAGTGAGGAAGTGGTAGTTGTGAAGGCTCTTCGCAGAACTCATTTCCGTGCGGCGCTTGCCGCAGCAACCGTGGTTGGTCTGATTACCACTGTTGGCGCACCATTCAAGTGGAATTAATCAGATCTTGACAAGCTGTAGCGTGATGCGCTACGAACAGTGTTGTTCGTAGCGCATCGCGTCATTATCGATGGCTACGAGGAGGCGGATACATGACGATTGAAGATTCAGTTCCGCGCCAGCCATGGTTTCGAGACGTTTCAGTGTTCGTTGCCGCAGTGTCCGTGGTGGCCATTGTGTTGGTCATCTGGATCGCCACATTAGAGCCGCAGCTAGTCGATCGCTCGAAGGTCGTCTACGTCACGTTGTTCGCGGTGCTCTTGTTCATCGGCGAAGTACGAACACGTTGGTTCCGTTTCGCTGACGGTGGCGAGGTCACGCCTGGTTGGGCATTTGCCTTTGGGATCGTGCTCTTCGGGGCCCCGTTGATCGCTGTGGCGGCGATGGCCACATGCACCTTGTACGTCGACATTCGTGACCGCAAAGATTCGGTCAAAGTTCTTTTCAATGCGTCGCAGATCACCGCTTCGCTCGCTGCCGGCGCTTTGGTGCTGCAGGGAATGGGCCTGCGCGAGGCGATCACCGACGGAGGCGCGCTGACCACCAAGTGGGCGTTGGGCATCGTGCTCGCCGGCGCCGTCATCTTTACGGTCAACGGCCTGTTGACCTGTGTGGTGCTCGCTCTGCACTACTGCACGAGTCTGCGCTCGATGATCGGCAGAAGCTTCTTTCTCAGCGTCAGTGCCGACGCCGCGCTGCTCGCCCTGTCACCGGTGTTCGTCGTCGCCATTGATTTCAGTTTGCTGATGTTGCCATCGATGGGCGTCACCGCGCTGTTGATCTACCAGAGCACCCAGCAAGCGCTCAGGCGGGCGCATGAAGCCAGCCACGACAACCTGACGCAACTGCTCAACCGTCGCACCTTCGACACTCACCTAGCCGGGTTCCTCGGCTCGGCCGTGGACGACGAGGTTCGCGGCGCGGTGGCCCTGCTGGACCTCGATGGCTTCAAAGAGGTCAACGATCGCCTCGGCCACCAAACCGGCGACAGCCTGTTGCAAGGTGTCGCCGATCGGTTGGCCAAATCGGCCCCGAAGAATGCGGTCGTTGCCCGCCTCGGCGGCGACGAGTTCGCCGTCTTGATCCCAGATGACGGCGCCTCGGAAGCCAACGTCCTCGAGCGGGTACACGCCATCCGCAACGCGATCTGTGAGCCGATCGAAGTCGATGGGTTCCATCTCTCCGTCGGTGTCAGCATCGGTATGGCGATGATTCCCACACACGGCAGAACCGCCGAAGACCTCCTCGGCGCAGCGGACGTGGCCATGTATCGAGCGAAGCGTTTCCGCACCGGCGTGGAGAGCTATCAAATCCGTGCGGCGCGCACCGAGCGCGGCCGCCTCGGACTTGTTGGTGAACTGGCCAATGCTCTCGAGCAAGAGCAACTGTCGATCCACTATCAGCCGCTGGTCAGCCTCAGCGACGGCACGCCCCGCGGTGCCGAGGCGCTGCTGCGCTGGCACCACCCGACCTTCGGCGACGTCCCCCCGGATGAGTTCATCACGCTCGCCGAGCACACCGACATCATCGGTCCGTTGACCCAATTCGTCCTCGATCGCTCCACGCGGGACTGGACGACAATCGCCGACGCCGGAATGCGCATCTCGATCAACGTCTCGGCACGCAACCTGCAGGACCGACGATTCCCAACCTCGGTGCTGCGCACGCTGGAGTTGCAGGGTTTGCCGACGTCGTGCCTGGAGATCGAGATCACCGAGAGCGCGATCGCCAGTGAGCCGGAGCGCAGCATGTTCGCCATTAGCGAGCTGCGTGAGGCCGGGGTCAGCGTGGCGATCGACGACTTCGGCACCGGGTATTCGTCGTTTGCCATGCTGCGCGACTTCACCGTCGATCGGTTGAAGATCGACGCCAGCTTCATCTCTGGCATCGCTCACAGCCAGCGGCAACAGCATCTCGTGCGGGCCATCGTCGGGCTGGCACAGCGGTTGCAGATCGAAACGGTTGCCGAAGGAATCGAAAGCCACGAATCGTGGGTCACCCTCGCCGAGCTGGGCTGCGACATCGGTCAGGGTTTCCTCGTCAGCAAGGCGATGCCAGCGTCCGAGCTGGTGCCCTGGTTGGCCTCTCGAATGCCCATCGCGATGGCGGTTGAGCCCGACGTATTGCAGCGGACGACAACGTGATCATTGTCGTCGCTGCGTTGCTCGCGGTTCTCAGCGTGCCGTTGAGCGGTGTCTCGTTGCGACCGCTCGGCAAGCTGCCGTTGCATCGCCCATGGCTGGTGTGGCTGAGCATTCTCGCCCAGATGCTGATCACTCTCGTGTCGGCCCTGCCGCACATGCTGTCCTCTCTGCTGCATGTCGGGACCTTCGGCTTCGCCGCTGCGTTCATGTGGAGCAACCGACACATCTGCGGGAGCTGGTTGATTGCCGTCGGCGCGGCGATGAACCTGGCGGCGATCGTCGCCAATGGCGGCACGATGCCAGCATCGGAATGGGCCTGGAACACAGCCGGTTTCGCCGAGATGACGGGTTTCGAGAATTCGAACGTGACGGCCGACGCGACGCTGTGGTTCTTCGGCGACATTCTGGCGATTCCCAAAACGTGGCCGTTATCCAACGTGTTCAGCATCGGTGACATCGTCATCGTCATTGGCGTTGGCTACTTCGCCCATGTCACCTGCCGACGGGCCAAGCTCGGCGTGCTGGTGCCGGAGAGCATCGCCGCGCAACTGGCCACGGTGTAGACCGCGACTGCCCGTTCGGGTGAGGAGCGGGATCGGACGGCTCAATCGTGGTGGTCGGCTCCTGGATTCGGCGCGTCTACTGTGCGTCGGTCACTCAGCCGACGGCTTGCGCATCATCGTCGCCTTGAGCGGCGGTGCCAGCGTCGACCTGGCTCTTGATCTGTACGAAGGCTAGGCGGATGTTGCCGAGTGCGTCACGCATCGTCGCCGCATCTGGGCCGAGCCGCTCGCCGAGACCCTCGACCAAGCAGCCGACGGCATCGATGGCCAACGCCGCTGACGCCAGATCGGGCGGCGAGGCGCTGAGGTGAATCGCCGCCAATTCATAGAGCCCCATCACATGATTGGCGACGACAACTTCGGCCGGCGCCTGCAGCAACTGCTGGCGAACCTGTTCCATTGCTCGGCGCGCCTCATCGACCTGCGTATTCGAGGTTTCATTGTCCACGACTGCTAGCCTACTGGCGACAACTGAGGCGAAGTGGGGTCGTTGAACGTGCGCAAGCACACGCAACATTTCCCCCACCCGGCCACGGCAGCAACGTTTCGATTCGAAACCGAGGCAGCTGAGTGAGCCCGGGTCCGGCAACGTGCAACGGTCACCCGTGCGAGGGTGAGTGGTGTTCGCTCCCTGACTTTGCGTCGGTAACGACGACATACGACGACAGGGAGAACAACCCATTGCACAGGAGTGATCAGCCATAGCAACGCCGCAGACCAACGAACCCCGGTACAACGAGCGCATTCGTGCGCGTGAGGTACGCCTCATCGGAGCCGACGGCAGCCAGGTGGGAATCAAACCACTGCCGGAAGCACTGACGATGGCTCGCCAGCTCGATCTCGACCTCGTCGAAGTCGCCCCGCTGGCGAACCCGCCCGTGTGCCGAATCATGGACTACGGCAAGTTCCGCTACGAAGAGTCGCAAAAAGCGAAAGAGTCACGGAAGAAGACCATCCACGTCTCGATTAAAGAGGTCAAACTTCGACCCAAGATCGGCAAGGGTGACTTCGACACCAAAGTGCGCCACATGCAGGAGTTTCTCTCCGAAGGCCACAAGGTAAAAGTGACGCTGCAGTTCCGAGGCCGTGAAATGGCCCACCCGGAACTCGGCTCGCGCCTTCTCGATCATGTTCTCGAACAGATCGTTGGACTCGGCAAAGTGGAAACCCAGGCTCGCCTCGAGGGACGCAATATGACGATGGTGCTCGCACCGGAACGTAAAGCGCCACCGAAGAAAGAACGGCCTGTGGACGAGCGCAAATCGGTGGTATCAGACACGACGCCAGAGGTTTCGGAAACGACACCGGCGGTTTCGGAGACGGTGCCTGAGGTAGCTGAAACGACGTCAGAGGTATCGGAGACCGTGCCTGAGGTGTCGGAAACGGTGCCAGAAGCCGACATGCAACCTGAGCCGGTTACTGCAGCACCGCCAGCTGAATAGCTCGGCAGCAAATGCCCTGTCCGAGTGTGACTCGGACCGACAACCTCAACCGAACCCTCCATAAGGAATATCCCTATGCCCAAGATGAAGACCAGCAAGACCGCTGCCAAGCGGTTTAAGAAGACCGGTACCGGCAAATTGCGCCGGTTGCAGGCCAACCGCCAGCACCTGTTCGAGAAGAAGGCGTCCACCCGGACCCGTCGCCTCGCCGGTGAAGTGGATGTCCACCCCGGCGATGCCCGCAAGATCAAGCGCCTGCTCGCAGAGCGCTGAACCGACGACAACTGATAAGAAAGGGATACCGACATGGCCAGAGTGAAACGTGCGGTAGGTGCTCGCAAGCACCGCAAGGCGACGCTGGAGCGCGCCAAGGGTTATTACGGCATGCGCAGCCGCTCGGCGCGCCTTGCCAACGAGCAGGTCATGCGCTCAGGGCAGTACGCCTTCCGTGACCGTCGCGCCAAGAAAGGCGAGTTCCGCCGTCTGTGGATCCAGCGCATCAACGCTGCCACCCGCATGCACGACATGAGCTACAGCCGCTTCATCGCCGGGCTCAACGCCGCCGGTGTCGAGGTCGATCGCAAGATCCTCGCCGATCTCGCCGTGCACGACATCAAGGCCTTCGGTGCCCTGGTGGAAACTGCCAAGGCAGCGCTGGTCTGAGCGCTCCGCTGGGTTTCCAGCACCCGAATGTTCAGCGACTGCGGCGCCTTGTGGGGCGCCGCAGTGCTCGTTATGAACTGGGTGAGTTTGTCGTCGAGGGCGAGATGCTCGTCGGCGAAGCGGTGCGCGCCGGCTGGGACGTTCTCGCCCAGTTCGTCGCCCCTGGTGGTCGCCCCGTCGGCGATCACGGCCACATCTATCCGTTGCACCGCGACGTCATCGAACGTGTCGCCAGCACCGAAAGCCCACAGCCATTGCTGGCCGTGGTTGCCATGCCGCAGCGTTCGATCGAGGATCTTCGCGGTGCGACCGCCGTCATCGTTGCCGACCGACTCGCCGACCCTGGCAACCTGGGTACGATCCTTCGTTCCGCCGAAGCCGCCGGCGTCGACGGCGTGGTGCTGATCAGCGGTTCCGTCGATCCGTTCAATCCCAAGGTGGTGCGCGCCTCGGCCGGTGCGCTGTTCAACGTGATGGTCATCCCCGACACACCACTGCATCATCTCCAACAGCTCGGTCTGCCGCTGATCGGCACCTCATCGCACCAGGGTGAGTCTTACTTCGACAGCGACTGGGTGGCGCCGTACGCACTGGTGCTTGGCAGCGAGGCCCACGGCGTCAGTGAAGCAATGCCGATCGACCGCTGGGTGACGATCCCGCATGCGGGGCGAGCGGAGAGCCTCAACGTAGCGATGGCCGGTTCGATCGTGGTATTTGAGGCGCGGCGTCAACGAAGCGGTGCGGTAGGGTCGTGACCGTGAAGTCGCAACGATTTTGTCGCCCCCGGGGATCGTGCCCGGGGATCGCTCCGTTTCGCTGACTCGTGCTCGGTGCGATGCCCGCCATCCCAGCGGGGGACGTGTCCTGATGGTTCTTGTGCTGAAAGGCAAATGTTGTGATTGACGAAGTTCAGGCCGCGCACCGCGCGGCGCTCGACAAGGTAGGGCAGGGCGACGACCTCGACACGTTGCGTCGTCTGGAGATCGACCTGCTCGGCAAGAAGGGCCCCTTAGCGCAGCTCAAGGCGCGCCTCGGGGCGCTGGACATCGAGCAGCGCAAGGTCGTCGGCCAGGCGATCAACGGCGCCTTTGCCGAAGTGGCTGCCGCTCTCGGTGCCCGTCAGTCGGAGCTGCAGGTGCTGGCGGTCGAAGCCCAACTCGAGGCCGAGCGACTCGATCTGTTCGAGGTCAACTCCCAACCGTGTCGTGGGCACGCCCACCTGGCCACCCAAGCCTGGGAACGCCTGGAAGACGTGTTCGTTGGCCTCGGTTTTCAGATCGCCGAAGGCCCAGAGGTCGAGACCGACTTTTACAACTTCGAGGCCTTGAACATGCCCCGCAGCCACCCGGCGCGCAGCGGCTTCGACACCATGTTCACCGACTACAACGACGACGGCTCAGTGCTGCTGCGCACCCACACCTCCCCGGTGCAGATCCGTGTCATGCAGTCGGTGGCCCCGCCGTTGTACATGGTGATGCCCGGCAAGGTGTTCCGCCGTGACACGCCCGACGCCACGCACATGCCGGTGTTCCACCAGATCGAGGGTCTCGTCGTCGATCGTGGCATCACCATGGCGCACCTCGCCGGCACGATCGACGCCTTCACCAAAGCGTTCTTCGGTGGCTCGGTCAACAGCCGCCTGCGGCCCAACTACTTCCCGTTCACCGAGCCGAGCGCCGAGTTCGACATCCAACGCCCCGATGGCAGTTGGATCGAGCTTGGTGGCTGCGGCATGGTGCACCCCAACGTGCTGCGTGCCGGGGGCCTCGACCCGGAGGTGTGGAGCGGATTTGCCTTCGGTTTCGGCATCGATCGCATGGCCCGCGAGCGCCATGGCATCGAAGACATTCGCGACATGTACAGCAACGATCTTCGCTTCATCGAGCAGTTCTGAGCAAGGGGTAGGAAATGAAAATTGTCTTGTCTTGGCTCAATGAGCTCGGTGCATTCGGTGACGACTCCGCAGCGTTGTCGGCGCAGATGACTGCGCTCGGCATGCAGGTCGAAGAGGTGACTACCTCCGGCTCGACGGTCGCCGGGGTGATCACCGTCAGAGTGCTGCGCACCGAACGCCACCCCGACGCGGCCAAGGTCCACCGGGTGTGGGTCGACGCCGGCGACGGCATCGAACGCCACGTGTGGTGTGGTGCGTTCAACATGCAGGCCGGCGACGTGATCCCCTTGGCCACGCCGGGCACGGTGATGCCCGACGGGCGGGCGATCGAGCCGCGCCCAATCCTGGGCATCGATTCTCAAGGCATGCTCTGCTCGGCGCGCGAGCTCGGCCTCGGCGATGACCACAGCGGAATCATGATCCTCGACGGCGATCTTCCCCTTGGCCTGCCGTATGGCGAGGCACTCGGACTGCGCACCGAGACCGTGTTCGACATCGACCTGACCCGCAACCGCCCGGATTGTTGGGGGCATCGCGGTGTCGCCCGCGACCTCGGTGCTCATCTCGGCGTTACGGTAACGCCACCGGTCGACATGCTCGTTGCGCCCGGTGCGCCGCGCAGCGCCTCCGTCGCACTGCTCGACGGCGAACGTTGCCCGCGTTTCACCACGCTGGTGATCTCCGGTGTCGTCGTCGGTCACTCGCCGGATTGGATGGCGTCGCGACTGCGGGCCGGCGGGATGCGCCCGATCAACAACATCGTCGACGTCAGCAACTACGTGATGCTGGAACTCAACCAGCCCAATCACGCCTACGACCTCGACACGCTCGGCGGCGGCGGGTTCCGCATCCGACGGGCAGCCGAGGGCGAATCGATGGTCACCCTCGACGGCGTCGCACGCACCGTGACCAGCGACGATCTGCTGATTTGTGACGGCCACGACGCGCCGATCGGCATCGCCGGTGTGATGGGCGGCCTCGACTCGGAGATCACCGAAACAACGAACACGATCGTGCTCGAGGTTGCCTACTTCGAGCAGACGGCGATGACCCGCACGATGAACCGCCTGAACCTGCGTTCGGAGGCCTCGGGCCGTTTCGAACGCGGTGTCGATTCGCACGGCATGCCCGTGGCGCAGGCGCTGTTCGTGCGCTTGCTGGCCGAGACCTGCCCCGACTTGGTGGTTCACGCCGGCGCTGTCGATGCCCAGGATGTATCGCTGCCGGCAGCGCTGCGCCCCGTGACGGTGCGTGTTGCGCAGGTCAATCGCATTCTCGGTACCTCGCTCGACGGCGCGGCGATCGCCAGTCTGCTCAACCCAATCGGCTATCGCTCCCAGGTCGTCGACGATGGCACCGTGGATGTCGAGATCCCATCGTGGCGCCCCGACAGCAATGAGGAAATCGACATCGTCGAAGAGGTCGCTCGCCACCTCGGCTACGCCAATCTCGGCACTGCGGTGCCGCCCTCGGCAATGCACGGGCGGCTCAGCCCGCTGCAAAAGCGGCGTCGCCAACTGCGTGAGGTGCTGCTCGGTTGCGGACTCGACGAAGCGATCACCGATACGTTTCTCACCGCCTCGACCTTGGCCGCGGCGCACATCGATCACGCGGTGATCCACGTCACCAACCCGCTGGTCGCCGATGAGAACGTACTGCGCCCCTCGATTCGTCCGGGGATGATGAAAGCCCTGGCCTTCAACGAGTCACACCGCCGTTTCGACGCGGCCCTGTTCGAGGTCGGCCATGTCTATCCCCGTGGCGACGGCTCCGGCGAGTTGCCGCCGGAATACGAAAGCCTGGCCGTGGCGATCTCCGGTGCCGAGGCACCCGCAGCGATGACGTTGTGGCGTGAATTGTCGTCGGCCCTTGGCCTCGGAGCCCGGGTCGACCAATCGTTGGTTCCCGCTGGACTGCACAGCACCCGGTCGGCGTCGCTGACGCTCGGTCGCGATGTAGTCGGCGAGTTGGGCGAAGTCCACCCGAACGTGTTAGCCGCTTTCGGTATTTCTCAGCGTGTCGCCTGGTTGGAGCTCAACCTCACCCGCTTGCTCGCAGGCGAGCCGAAAATCGCTCAATGGAAACCGATCAGCCGCTATCCCTCGACCGACATCGACCTGGCCTTCGTCGCCGCTGACGCCGTGTCGGCGGAGCGAGTGGACAAGAGCATCCGCCAAGCCAGCGGGGGACTGCTGGTCGACCTGCGGTTGTTCGACACCTATCGCGGTGTTGGCGTGGCCAGTGGGTCGCGCAGTCTTGCCTATCGACTGCGCTTACAGGCCAGCGATCGCACCCTGACCGACGGCGAGGTCGCCGAAGTGCGGGCCAAGATCATTGCCGCCGCGGCAAAGACCGGTGCCGTACTGCGTGGCTAAAGTCCAGAGTCGTGACTGAGCCACTGCACGAACGAGCGCGTCCGACGTCGGTGCGCTGGACCCACATTGCCTTGCCGGTTGTCGACATCGAGACGAGCATCGAGTGGTATCAGTCGTTCACGCCGCTGCGCTTGCTCGACCGGCGTGAGGACGCCGACGGTTTCGGCGCCTGGCTCGGCCAGCCAGATGGTGGCGATCGGCCGTTCATTCTCGTGTTGGCCAGCTTTCATCGCGATCGGCCAGGGGGAGCACAACCGACGCTGGCTCCGTTCGCTCACATTGGCCTGGAGATGCCGACACGCCAGGACGTGGATGACATCGCTGAACGTGGTCGTGCTGCTAGCTGTTTGGTGTGGGAGCCGCGTCAGATGCCCGATCCGATCGGCTACATCTGCGCCCTCAGCGACCCTGACGGCAACATGATTGAGTTCTCCTACGACCAAGGTGTCTACGCCAAGGCGCAGCAAGTCTGGGGTGAAGCGTCGCCCTCGACCCCTGGTTAGTCGAGTTCCAGCGCGAGCCGCAAGGCGTCGCAGATCCGAGACATCTCCTCGTAGCTGACCCGGCATGCGAGGACTCGTCGTAAAGGCGAATCAACGACACGTGTGCCTTACAGCGCAGGCATGAATTTTCGCGACCGCCGGCGGGCGACAACGAGCAACGCGGCACCAGCGAGAAGTAGCTCCGTGCCAAGGGACGACGACCGTGCCGTGCTGCGGCTTGGACGTCGGCGTGCACGTGCCGGCGTGTAGTCGTAATTGTCTGTGAGAATTAGTTCCAACTCAGGTTGTCTGGGGCATCAGCGAGCACCGCCTTCGGCCCACCTTCACGTCGCAGCACGTTGCGCCAGATGCCCTGCGGATTGGTGCTGAACGCGTCGTCAGTCTTCGCCTCGATAACGATCCAGCTGCCGGAGTCGATCTCGGCTTCGAGTTGACCTGGCGCCCATCCGGAATAGCCGCGAAACAGCCGGAGTCGCGTGGTGTTGATCAGTACCTCACCCGGAGGCCGGGTCAGATCGACGCTGGCGAGGTCAGACCACAACGCGCCGAGTCCCTCGGCCTCTGTCCCGGCGGGAACCTGGGCAAGG
Source organism: uncultured Acidimicrobiaceae bacterium (assembly GCA_963732585.1). GTDB lineage: Bacteria > Actinomycetota > Acidimicrobiia > Acidimicrobiales > Ilumatobacteraceae > WLMZ01. Next base: position 622,471 of record CAVSZY010000003.1, read on the forward strand.
GCGATCAAGGTGTCCGCCGCTACCGGACCGCCCTCGAAAACAACCTGCGGGGCAGCGCTGGCCGCAAGCCAAGGTTCGAGTCCGACCAGTGCATCTTCGTCGGTCGGTCGATTGATGACCACTCCCAGCGCACCAACGTCGGAGTGCTGTAGCAGCAGCACGACCGTGCGATCAAAGTTCGGATCATCGAGCAACGGGGCGGCGACGAGCAGCACTTGCGGTCCAAGAGGTGGTGGCGTGTAACCAGAAGTCACGTCATTATTGTGCATCGTCTACGTCGTAATCTGTTCGACGATCAAGGAGAACTCGGTTCGACATGGCTAGAAGAAAGTCATCTGGAGGTCTTGGGGCACTGCTCAAGACAGGTCTGCTCGTCATGGCGCTGGTGATTGCGGCCTCGGTCGTCGCCGGAAAACTGATCGGTAACCCGTTCAAGACCGAAACCGTGGATCGCACCCCACCGCCGGTACTCAACGAGATCCACAACCTCGCCGAGTATCACGCCGCCCAGGGCTCGTTCGAGGTTCTGGTCGACATCGAGGAGGATGTCAACAATATTCCTGCCGTGTTGAAGGGCGAGCGCGTCCTCTTCGTCGGCGTCGGCACCGTCGATGCAGTGGTCGACTTCACCAACCTGGCAGACGAGGCGTTGACGGTCAGCGAGGACGGCACGTCGATCGTCGTCACCCTTCCCCGGGCCCGTCTCGAAAGCGCGGTGATCGACTACGAACTGAGTCACGTTGTCGATCGCGACAGAGGTGTCCTCGACCGCATCGAGGGTGTCTTCAGCGACAATCCGACCTCAGAGCAGGAGTTATACGTGGTCGCAGGGGAGAGGATCACCGCTGCGGCGGCGAGCACCGACATGTTGCAGCGCGCCGAGGACAACACCAAGCTGATGCTCTACAGCATGCTCAAGTTGGGTGGGTTCACCAGTGTCGACGTGCAGTTCGTGGGCGATGCGCCCGTTGGCACCGCGCTCGCCACCGGATAACGAGACGGTCGCGATCGTTGCATGATCATGCGTTCATCTGTATGATCATGCGTCATGGTTTCTGTCGGCATTATCGGTGCGAGCGGTTATACGGGTGCAGAACTGCTGCGCTCGATCGCCCAGCACCCCACATTCGAACTGGCCGTGGCTACCGGCGATACACAGGCCGGGACGTTGGCAGCCGATCTCTACCCGGCGCTTGCCGCCCGCTACCCAACGTTGCGGTTTAGCGAGTTTGACGTCTCCGAGGTCGCTGGCCTCGATCTCGTCTTTCTCGGGCTGCCGCACGAAGCATCGATGGCCTTGGTCCCGCAGCTTGGCGCGGTTGGTTGCGTCGTCGATCTCTCCGCGGCCTATCGATTGAAGGACGCCTCGCTGTATCCGCAGTGGTACGGGTTCGAACACGACCAACCCGAACTGCTCGCCGCCGCCGTTTATGGGTTGCCCGAGTTGTACCGCAAAGATCTGGCCGGGGCGAAGTTGATCGCCACCCCCGGATGTCACGTCACCGCCGCCAGCCTGGCATTGCAGCCTCTGGTCGCTGCAGGGTTGATCGCCGACCGCCAGATTGTGGTCAACAACGTCACCGGGCTCAGCGGTGCGGGCCGGGCGTTGAAGCATTCCAGCCTGTTCTGCTCGGCCGACGACAACGTCGAGGCCTATGGCCTGCTCGATCACCGACACACGCCCGAGATCGAGCAAGTCGTCGGCGCGCAGGTGTTGTTCACACCGCACCTCGTGCCGATGAGCCGTGGCATTCTGTCCAGCTGTTACGCCCGCCCCGCCGACGGGGTTGAGTTGTCGAGCGACGTGCTGCTCGATGCCTTGTCGAGTGCCTATGCCAACGAGCCGTTCGTCGTCGTGCGATCCAATTCGCCGTCGACGAAGGCGACCTTGGGCTCGAATGCCGTCCATATCACCGCCCGGTTCGACGAGCGGACCCAGACGGTGATCGCCATCTGCGCCCTCGACAATCTGGCCAAAGGCGCCAGCGGCGGCGCCATCCAAGCAGCCAACGTGGCGTTGCGCATCGAGGAGACCCTCGGCTTACAAGCGATCGGTGTCTGCCCGTGAGCGAGGTCATACCGATCGACGCCGCCAAGCAGAAGGCCGACGTCCTCGTCGAAGCGCTGCCGTACATCCGCCGTTTTGCTGGCAAAACCGTGGTCGTCAAATACGGCGGCAACGCGCTGGCTGGGGCTAGTGAGAGCGACGCCTTGGCGCTCTTTGCGGAGGACATCGTCTTGATGCACGCCGTTGGCATCCGCCCCGTCGTCGTTCACGGTGGCGGCCCGCAGATCAGCAGTCTGATGGCACGTCTTGGCAAAACCACCGAATTCCGCAATGGCCTGCGGGTCACCGACGCCGAAACGGTCGACATTGCCCGCATGGTGCTCGTTGGCCAGGTCAACCCACAGATCGTCGCCTCGATCAACGTTCACGGTCCGTTGGCCGTTGGGCTCTCTGGCGCCGATGCCGGATTGATCGTCGCTGCGGCGCGTGACCCTGAACTGGGCTTTGTCGGCGATGTCACCGGCGTCAATCCGTCGATCATTACCCGGCTGCTCTCGCAGGAGTTGATTCCGGTGATCGCCACCATCGGCAGCGACCTCAGCGGCCAGGCGTACAACATCAACGCCGACACCGTGGCCGGAGCGATCGCCGAGGCGCTGGGGGCTGAGAAGCTGGTCTATCTCACCGACATCGAGGGGTTGCGGCGCGTCGTCGACGACCCATCGAGCCTGATTCGCCAGACCGACCCCAACGAACTCGATGCCTTGATGGCCGACGGCACGATCGCCGGGGGCATGATCCCCAAGGTGGAGAGCTGCGTGCATGCTGTGCGCCACGGCGTTGGGCGAGCGCACATCCTCGATGGCCGTATCCCCCATGTGGTGTTGCTCGAGCTGTTTACCGACAGCGGCATCGGCACGATGGTCAAGCCCCTTGAGAACAGGACGATGTGATGACTGCGACCCACGCCTTCGAAACGGGCGCTGCGACCACCTGCCCGTTTATCCCTGTGTTCGGGGCGCCCCAGGTGATGTTCGTGTGCGGCCGCGGGACCGAACTCTGGGATGTCGACGGCAAGCGCTACCTCGACTTCCTCTGTGGCTTGGCGGTCACCTCCGTCGGCCACGCCAACCCGGTGATCACCGAGGCGATCAGCCAGCAAGCGGCGACGCTGCTCCACGTCTCCAACCTGTTTGCCAATGATCGGGCGACGCACGCTGCGCAGCTGGTCAACGAACTGTTGCGGGAAGCGACCGGCGCGGCCGGGCAAACCTTCTTCTGTAACTCCGGGGCGGAGGCCAACGAAGCGGCGTTGAAGTTGGCCCGCAAGTTCGGTGGCCGTGGCCGCCACGTCGTCGTCAGCGCCTACGGCAGCTTCCATGGCCGCACGCTGGCGGCCCTGGCGGCAACCGGTCAGCCAGCCAAACACGAACCGTTCTTTCCCATGCCCGATGGGTTTCGCCACGCCGAGTTCGGCGACATCGACGCCCTCCATGGGGCGATTGACCCGACGGTCAGCGCCGTGCTGCTCGAGCCAGTACAGGGTGAAGGGGGAGTGCTTCCAGCACCACAGGGCTATCTGCGCGCCGTGCGCGAGCTGTGCGATGAGCGCGGCATGTTGTTGATGATCGACGAAGTGCAAACCGGGTTCGGCCGCACGGGGCGCTGGTTCGGCTTCGAGCACGATGGTGTCGTCCCCGATGTGGTGACGATGGCCAAAGCGATGGGCAACGGCTTTCCGGTCGGCGCGATGTGGGCCCGCACCGAGATCGCTGCGGCGTTCAAACCCGGCGACCACGGCAGCACCTATAGCGGCACGGCGCTTGCCGGGGCCGTGGTCAGCGCCGTCATCGGTGAGATGCGTCGCCTCGATGCGCCCAAAGCGGCCGCCGAAAAGGGCGACTATCTCTGTGCCAAGTTGCGTGCCCTTAGCGGGATCGCCAGTGTGCGCGGCGCGGGCATGTTGATCGCCGCCGAACTGTCAGCGGGGCTCGATGCCAAGGCGATCTACAGCCAACTGTTGGAGCGTGGGCTGGTGGTCAATGCCGTCACCGCTTCTGCGCTGCGGATTGCGCCGCCGCTGACGGTCAGCTATGCGGAGATGGACGAAGCGGTGGCGATCATCGCCGAGGTGCTGCAATGACGCTGCGCCATTTCACCGACATCACCGACCTCACTGTCGACGACCTGACCCAGGTGCTCGACCTCAGCGAAATCGACATCGCCATGCTGCGCCACCCGTTGGCAGGCAAGGGCGTCGTCTTGATTTTCGAAAAGCCCTCGAATCGCACCCGGCAAAGCAGCGAGATGGCCGTGGTGCAACTCGGCGGCCACCCGATCTACACCCGTGGTGAGGAGGTTGGCTTCGACGTTCGTGAGACCGTCGAGGACGTCACCCATGTGATGGACGGCTATCACGCCATCCTTGCCGCTCGGGTGTTCAAACATGCCACGGTGCAGCGCATGGCTGCGGTCAGCGCCGTCCCGGTGATCAACCTGCTCAGCGACTACAGCCACCCGCTGCAGGGCCTGGCCGATGCCTTGACGATGCGTTGGAAATGGGGATCGCTCGAAGGGCGCACCGTGTCGTATGTCGGCGACTACAACAATGTCGCCCGCTCGTTGAGCGAAGTATCACTGATGCTCGGCGCCTCGGTTCGCCTCGGTTGCCCGCTCGGCTACGAGCCCGGCGCGGCCGAGTTATCGCGCCTCGACCACCTTGGGCCTGGTTCGATTGAGCATTTCGTCGATCCGGTAAGCGCCGTGCGCGGCGCCGACGCGGTGCATACCGACACCTGGACCTCGATGGGTCAGGAGACCGAGAAGGCCGCACGCGTCGAGATCTTTGGCCGCTACCAGGTCAACGAGGCGTTGATGGCTTGTGCCGTGCCCGAAGCGATTTTCATGCATTGCCTGCCTGCATACCGTGGGCTTGAGGTGACCGATGAGGTCATCGACAGCGCCGCTTCCTTGGTCTATCGCCAAAGCCACAACCGCATGCACACCGCCCGCGGTGTGATGGCCTTTCTGCTCGGACTGCGACCATGACAACCAAAGTGCAACGTCAACAGATCATTTCCCGCTTGATCGGCAAGTTCGCCGTGACCAGCCAGCCGCAGCTGCTCGAATTGCTCGGTGTGGAGGGAATTTCCGCCACCCAGGCGACCGTCAGCCGCGACCTCGAGGATCTCGGCGCCGTCAAGGTGCGCGTCCCCGGCGGTGACTCTGTCTACGCCATTCCCGAGTTTGCTCCCAACCGCGTTGCGCCGCAGGATCAGCTCCGCCGGGTGATGGGCGAATGGGTCGCCGAGGTCAAACACGCCCACCACAACGTGATCATCCGCACCCCTCCGGGTTGTGCGCATGTGGTTGCCTCGGCGCTCGATCGTGCGGGCATCGCTGGCGTGCTCGGCACGGTGGCCGGTGACGACACCCTGTTGGTGATCGCCGATGAGACGACGACCGGCGCCAAGCTGGCGCAGTTTCTGCGGGATCTGGCCAACGTCGATGTGGTCAAGCCATGAACACCGCAGGGGATCCGACCCCGGGCGCGGCCACCTCCGATGATGCCAAGACCCTGTGGCATGGCCGCTTTGAGGGCGGACCGGCGGCGGAGCTGATGGCCTACACCGAGAGCTTGTCGTTCGATCGCCGATTGTGGCGAGAAGACATCGACGGGTCGCGCGCCCACGTCGCTGGCCTTCTGCAAGGTCAGATTCTGACCGTGATCGAGCACGACGCGATCATCGCCGCGCTCGATCAGGTTGAAACCGAGATGGCATCGTCGACGTTCGGCTTTGTCGCCAGCGACGAAGACATCCACACGGCCGTGGAACGCCGCGTCACCGAGTTGGCCGGCCCGGCGGGCGGCAAACTGCACACCGGGCGCAGCCGCAACGACCAATCGGCGACCGATCTTCGCTTGTGGTGCAAAAAGCAGGTGCGCGAGATCGCCTCCCGGGTCATCGAACTGCAACAGGTGCTCTTGGATCGGGCGATCGCCGCCGGGGCGACGTATCTCCCCGGCTACACGCACATGCAACGGGCCCAGCCGGTGCTGTTGGCTCATCATTTGCTGGCCCATGCGTGGGCCTTTGGTCGCGACGTCGATCGGCTTCTGGCTACCTATCAACGGCTCGACGTTTCCCCGCTCGGCGCCGGAGCGTTGGCAGGCTCATCGCTGCCGCTCGACCCGGTGTTCACCGCCGATCAGCTCGGTTTCGCCAGGGTCTTCGACAACTCGCTTGACGCCGTCGGCTCTCGCGACCACATCGCCGAGCTGCTCTTCGATTTGACGATGGTCGGGATCAACCTGTCGCGCCTCGGCGAGGAGTGGGTGTTGTGGACCACGGAGGAGTTCGGGTTCGCCCGGCTCGACGACGGTTACGCCACGGGCTCGTCGATGCTCCCGCAAAAGAAGAACCCTGACATCGCCGAACTGGCCCGAGGTAAGGCCGGGCGGATCATCGGCAACCTCACCGGCTTCCTGGCGACGATGAAGGGGCTGCCGTTGAGTTACAACCGCGATTACCAGGAAGACAAAGAGCCGCTGTTTGATGCCGCCGACCAGATTCGTCTGGCGCTCGGCGCGATCACCGGGATGATCGCCACCGCCACGTTCAACACTGAGCGGATGCAGGCCGCAGCAGACAGCGAAACGTCGTCGGCAACCGACCTCGCCGAGTGGCTGGTGCGCGCTGGCATGCCCTTCCGCGAGGCGCATGCCGTCGTCGGCGCGCTGGTGCGGGCCACCCTCGCTGGTGACGGTGCGTTGCGTGATTTGGTGACAGCTCACCCCGCCCTCGGCCCCGATGCAGCCGCGCTTGTTCGGCCGGGGGTCTCGGTCACGCAGCGCACCACCCGTGGCGGGGCGGGGCCCGGGCCGGTGGCCGAACAGGTGCAGGCCTTTCGCGCTGCGCTGCAGCGCTGGCGAGATCTCGTCGGTTGAGCCCAACCGTTATCGACCGACGGCTACTCGGGGCCGATGCCACCGAGGTGGCCCCGCTGCTGCTCAACAAGCTGCTGGTGGTCGCAGAGTGCACCGGGCGCATCATCGAGACCGAGGCCTATACCGCTGACGATCCAGCGAGCCACTCGTTCCGTGGAATCACCTCGCGCAACCGGGCCATGTTCGCTGAGCCGGGCCACCTCTACGTCTATCGCATCTATGGCATGCATTGGTGTGCCAACGTCGTCACCGGCGCGCTCGGCGATGGCCAGGCAGTGCTGCTTCGCGGGGTCACCCCGCTCGCTGGGCAACCGCTGATGGCCGCGCGGCGAGGGCGGCTGAATGGTCTGGCCGACGGGCCCGGCAAGTTATGCCAGGCATTTGCCATCGATGGTGGCGACGATGGAGTCGACCTCTGTCGTGACGATGCCCGCGTGCGCCTGCTCGACGACGGTGTTGACCCGCCGAGCGCGCCAACGATCACCCGGCGAATCGGGATCAGCGTCGGGCGCGAGCTGATGAGACGGTGGCTGGTGCCCACAAATGCGCGCTGATTGCCGAGGCTGGGCTGGCAACATAGACGAATGGATTTGTTAGCCGATCTCGATGCCCGCGGGCTGATACAAGATTCGACCGACCGCGCGGCGCTCGCCGCCCGGCTCAGCGCTGGCCCGATCGGTGTCTACGTCGGGTTTGATCCAACAGCCGATTCGTTGCACGTCGGCCACCTCGTGGGCCAGCTCTATCTGCGCCGCTTTCAGCTTGCTGGGCACCGCCCGGTGGCGCTGGCCGGCGGCGCCACCGGAATGGTCGGTGATCCTTCCGGGCGCAGCGAGGAGCGCAACCTGCTCGATCTCGACACACTGCGCTACAACGTGTCGCGCATCGAGTCCCAGCTGCAGCGGTTGCTCGACTTTTCCTCGGGCAGCTTTCAGGCGCGGCTGGTGAACAACGCCGATTGGACCGAACCGATCGGTGTGCTCGATTTTCTGCGCGATGTCGGCAAGTACATCACGGTCAATCAAATGCTGGCCAAGGATTCGGTGCGCAGCCGCCTAAATAGCGAGAGCGGACTGTCGTTTACCGAGTTCAGCTACTCGTTGCTGCAAGCCAACGACTTCCGCTACCTCTACGCCAACTACGGCGTCGAGTTGCAGGCCGGCGGCTCCGATCAGTGGGGCAACATCGTCGCCGGCGTCGATCTCATCCGCCGCAGTGCGGGCAAGACGGCGTTTGCCATGACCCATCCCTTGGTCACAAAGGCCGACGGCAGCAAGTTCGGCAAATCAGCGTCGGGAGCGGTGTGGCTCGATCCCGAGAAGACCTCGCCGTACCAGTTCCGCCAGTTCTGGGTGCAGGTCGACGACGTCATGGCAGCGCGCTACCTGATGATGTTTTCACTGATTCCGACGTCTGAACTCGCTGCGTTGATCGCCGAGCATGAGGGCGAGCCCCATCGCCGCCTCGCGCAGCGCGCGCTGGCCGACGAGCTGACGGCGCTCGTCCACGGTGCCGAGGTGTTGGAGACCACCCGCCAAACAGCCGAGTTGCTCTTTGGCGGCGACCCGCTGGGCGCATCGCTGGAGATATTGGCGGCGATCGCCCGAGAGATTCCGTCGTCGAGGTTCACACGAGACGAACATCAGGGCATTGCCGAACTCTTGGTTGCGACTGGGTTGGCGACATCCCTTGGAGATGCTCGCCGAACCCTGCAACAGGCTGGTTTTCGAGCAAATGGTGTACCCATCGCGGTGGATGCATCACTGGCTGACGTAACACTGCTCCACGAGCGGTATGTCCTGCTCAGACGAGGGCACCAAGGCCGATGGCAGCAAGTTCGGCAAATCGGTGGGCGGCGCGGTGTGGCTGGATCCGACGATGACGTCGCCGTATCAGTTCCGCCAGTTCTGGATGCAAGTCGACGACTCGATCGTGGGTCGGTACCTGTCGATGTTCTCGCTGCGCACGGTGGAGGAGATTGCCGGCATAGTCGATCAGCAGGCGGCGACGCCAGAGCGGCGGGTGGCGCAACGCGTGTTAGCCGATGAACTCACCGGGCTCGTGCACGGCACCGATGTGCTGGCGGCTGTCAGCGCGGCAAGCGATGTTGCTCTTTGGTGGAGACCCACTGCTTGCCTCTGAGGAGGCGATCGCTGCCGTACTGCGCGAGATCCCCTCCAGTGCCATGTCCGGAGCGGAAATGGGCGATACGGCCGAAGTGCTGGTGCGTTGCGGGCTCGCTGCGTCGAAAGGTGAAGCGCGGCGGGTTCTCGAGCAGGGCGGATACCGCGTCAACGGTCAGCCGCTAGACGACGAACACCCTGCTCATCGACCATGCACGCTTGCACGGCCGATACCTACTGATGAGACGGGGCAAGACGAACTACAACCTTGTCGAAATTTCCTGACCAACAGGTTGTGGTTTGACGCCACCCAGGGTTAGTATCAATACCCGCTTCGGGATGCCGATTACGGCCCCGAAAGCGACACCAACACCGCAAGGTGAGTGTCGCATGAGCTACGGCTCCTTGAAAACGGAAGAGAAGACTGAACAATAGTGCGGGCAGCACGTCGCCTAGAGCGATGGAGCTGCTTGTCAATTCCGACCAGAAACATGATTTCTGGTCAGCTAGTAAGTAAACAAAAGAGCAGGACGTAGTGCACGGTATCGAGGTATTTCCCCTCGGTAGCGCTACGGCTCTCAAACGAACGAAGCTCAAGCAATTGAGCAAGTTCTTGTCGGAGAGTTTGATCCTGGCTCAGGATGAACGCTGGCGGCGTGCTTAACACATGCAAGTCGAACGAGGTCCATGGAGTAGCAATACGACGGAAGACCTAGTGGCGAACGGGTGAGTAACACGTGAGGAACCTACCCCAGACTCAGGGATAACAGACGGAAACATCTGCTAATACCTGATGCCATCGGAGCACCACATGGTGCATCGATGAAAGATTTATCGGTTTGGGAGGGCCTCGCGTCCTATCAGCTTGTTGGTGGGGTAACGGCCTACCAAGGCTTCGACGGGTAGCTGGTCTGAGAGGATGATCAGCCACACTGGGACTGAGACACGGCCCAGACTCCTACGGGAGGCAGCAGTGGGGAATCTTGCGCAATGGGCGAAAGCCTGACGCAGCAACGCCGCGTGCGGGAAGAAGGCCTTAGGGTTGTAAACCGCTTTCAGTAGGAACGAAAATGACGGTACCTGCAGAAGAAGGTGCGGCCAACTACGTGCCAGCAGCCGCGGTGACACGTAGGCACCAAGCGTTATCCGGATTTATTGGGCGTAAAGAGCTCGTAGGCGGTTCAGTAAGTCGGGTGTGAAAACTCAGGGCTTAACCCTGTGCTGTCACCCGATACTGCTGTGACTTGAGTTCGGTAGGGGAGCAGGGAATTCCTAGTGTAGCGGTGAAATGCGCAGATATTAGGAGGAACACCGGTGGCGAAGGCGCTGCTCTGGGCCGATACTGACGCTGAGGAGCGAAAGCGTGGGTAGCAAACAGGATTAGATACCCTGGTAGTCCACGCCGTAAACGTTGGGCACTAGGTGTGGGTTCCAACCAACGGAATCCGCGCCGTCGCTAACGCATTAAGTGCCCCGCCTGGGGAGTACGGCCGCAAGGTTAAAACTCAAAGGAATTGACGGGGGCCCGCACAAGCAGCGGAGCGTGTTGCTTAATTCGATGCAACGCGAAGAACCTTACCAGGGCTTGACATGCTAGGAAAAGCCACAGAGATGTGGTGTCCTTCGGGGCCTAGCACAGGTGGTGCATGGCTGTCGTCAGCTCGTGTCGTGAGATGTTGGGTTAAGTCCCGCAACGAGCGCAACCCTTATTCTATGTTGCCAGCACGTAATGGTGGGGACTCATAGGAGACTGCCGGGGTCAACTCGGAGGAAGGTGGGGACGACGTCAAGTCATCATGCCCCTTATGTCCTGGGCTGCAAACACGCTACAATGGCCGGTACAAAGGGCTGCGAACTTGTGAAAGTAAGCGAATCCCATAAAGCCGGTCTCAGTTCGGATTGAAGGCTGCAACTCGCCTTCATGAAGCTGGAGTTGCTAGTAATCCCGGATCAGCACGCCGGGGTGAATACGTTCCCGGGCCTTGTACACACCGCCCGTCACACCACGAAAGTCGGCAACACCCGAAGCCGGTGGCCTAACCCATTAGGGAAGGAGCCGTCGAAGGTGGGGTCGGTGATTGGGGTGAAGTCGTAACAAGGTAGCCGTACCGGAAGGTGCGGCTGGATCACCTCCTTTCTAAGGAGAGTCATCTCAGTCGATGGTCGTCGTTTGAACGACCCGGCTCGAGACACTCCTAGTTGGTGCACTATTGGATCAGGTTGAAGTCATCAAGCAATCGCAGGAACACCTCTTGTTTGATGCCCGCCTCCTGGTCTTGTCTTCTCTTCCGTTTTGAGGGAGTTTCCCTCCGCCGCATGCGTGAGCTGGCTTTGCCAGTGCTCCAACGCAAGCGACGTATGGTAGGCCTCACGGCCTCTACGTCGTCGGTGCGCCCCTTGAGAACTGCAGAGCAAGCACGAGCATATTTATTTGTAATTCCAAGCTATAAAGAGCCAACGGTGGATGCCTTGGCACCAAGAACCGATGAAGGACGTGAGTGACTGCGAAAAGCCACGGGGAGTCGTCTACTAGACATTGATCCGTGGATATCCGAATGGGGAAACCCACTACTCGTCATGGAGTAGTACTCCGGTCTGAATACATAGGACCGGCAGAGGGAACCGGGGGAATTGAAACATCTCAGTACCCCGAGGAAAGGAAAGCAAACGCGACACCCTTAGTAGCGGCGAGCGAAAAGGGTAGAGGCTAAACCGTGTCTGTGTACAAGCCTGTTGGCATTGCAGACGCGGGGTCGTGGGACAAAGACGTACGACAACAGACGTACAACGAAGTTACAAAATTGCTACGTAGAAGAACGGCTCTGGAAAGGCCGGCCACAGTGGGTAATAGCCCCGTATTCGAAACGTATGCGATCTTCGCTTTGTATCCCAAGTAACGCCGAGACCGAGCAAATCGGCGTGAATCTGCGGGGACCACCCCGTAAGCCTAAGTATTCCTTGGTGACCGATAGTGAACCAGTACCGTGAGGGAAAGGTGAAAAGCACCCCGGGAGGGGAGTGAAATAGTACCTGAAACCGTTGGTTTACAAACAGTCAAAGAGTCGTCACCTTCGGGTGGCCTCGATGGCGTGCCTTTTGAAGAATGATCCTACGAGTTACGGTATGTGGCAAGGTTAACCCGTGAGGGGTAGCCGAAGCGAAAGCGAGTCTGAATAGGGCGTTGAGTCGCATGCTGTAGACCCGAAGCCAAGTGATCTAGCCATGGCCAGGTTGAAGCGGGGGTAAGACCCCGTGGAGGACCGAACACACGTCAGTTGAAAATGGCGGTGATGAGCTGTGGCTAGGGGTGAAAGGCCAAACAAACTTGGTGATAGCTGGTTCTCCTCGAAATGCATTTAGGTGCAGCGTCATGCGTTCAGTCTCCGGAGGTAGAGCACTGAATGGGTTAGGGGCCCTACAAGGTTACCGACCCCAATCAAACTCCGAATGCCGGAGACTCCAGAGCATGGCAGTGAGACTACGGGGGATGAGCTTCGTTAGTCGAAAGGGAAACAGCCCAGACCATCAGCTAAGGCCCCAAATTCAGGACTAAGTGGAAAACGATGTGGGACTGCTTAGACAGCCAGGAGGTTGGCTTAGAAGCAGCCATCCTTAAAAGAGTGCGTAATAGCTCACTGGTCGAGTGGTCCTGCGCGGACAATTTAACGGGGCTCAAGTCCTGAGCCGAAGCTATGGACTTCTCCGAATGGAGGAGTGGTAGAGGAGCGTCGATGGTGCAGTGAAGCAGAGGGATGACCCTTTGTGGAGCGCCATCGAGTGAGAATGTAGGAATGAGTAGCGAGAGAGGGGTGAGAAACCCCTCCGCCGAAAGCCCAAGGGTTCCTGGGGAAGGCTAATCCTCCCAGGGTGAGTCGGGAGCTAAGGCGAGGCCGCAAGGCGTAGTCGATGCACAACTGGTTGATATTCCAGTACCGCCGTATTCGCGTTCAGCTTGATATTGGCAACTAAGGGGCTGTCTTCGGACGATCCTTACGAGCTGGTTGATGGTAACTGAAGGGGGACGCAGGAAGGTAGGTGAACCGGAGCGATGGTAGTCTCCGGGTAAGCGTGTAGGAGGGTTCCGATGAGAGTTGGAGCCATTAACTCTGAGGCGTGATGCCGAGTCGTTTAAGACGAAGTCACTGATCCTATGCTGCCAAGAAAATCCCAGCAGTGAGTTGATACGGCGCCCGTACCCCAAACCGACACAGGTGGGCAGGTAGAGAATACCAAGGCGATCGGGAGAACTATGGTTAAGGAACTCGGCAAATTACCTCCGTAACTTCGGAAGAAGGAGGACCCTATTAGGGTGACGATCTTTACGATCTGAGCTCGAGGGGGTGGCACAGACCAGGGGGTAGCGACTGTTTACCAAAAACACAGCAGCGTGCTAAGCCGCAAGGCGATGTATACGCTGTGACTCCTGCCCAATGCTGGAAGGTCACGGGGAACGGTTAGTCGAAAGGCGAAGCTGTGAACCTAAGCCCCAGTGAATGGCGGCCGTAACTATAACGGTCCTAAGGTAGCGAAATTCCTTGTCGGGTAAGTTCCGACCTGCACGAATGGAGTAACGACTTCCCCACTGTCTCAACCATAGACCCGGCGAAATTGAAGTACGAGTAAAGATGCTCGTTAGCTGCGGAAGGACGGAAAGACCCCATGGACCTTCACTATAACTTGGTGTTGAGTTTTGATCTGCGTTGTGTAGGATAGGTGGGAGACTTGGAAGCATTGGCGCCAGCCAGTGTGGAGTCATCGTTGAAATACCACCCTACGTATATTGGGACTCTAACCTCGGTCCATTATCTGGATCAGGGACAGCGCCAGGCGGGTAGTTTGACTGGGGCGGTCGCCTCCTAAAATGTAACGGAGGCGCCCAAAGGTTCCCTCAGACTGGTTGGCAATCAGTCGTCGAGTGCAATGACAAAAGGGAGCTTGACTGCGAGACTGACAGGTCGAGCAGGTGCGAAAGCAGGGCATAGTGACCCGGCCATAGCGTGTGGAAGCGTGGTCGCTCAACGGATAAAAGGTACCCTGGGGATAACAGGCTAATCTTTCCCAAGAGTCCATATCGACGGGAAGGTTTGGCACCTCGATGTCGGCTCATCGCATCCTGGGGCTGAAGCAGGTCCCAAGGGTTGGGCTGTTCGCCCATTAAAGCGGTACGCGAGCTGGGTTCAGAACGTCGTGAGACAGTTCGGTCCCTATCCTCCGCAGCCGAAGGTGTATTGACGAAGGCTGTCCCTAGTACGAGAGGACCGGGACGGACGTAGCTCTGGTGTGTCAGTTGTCTTGCCAAAGGCATGGCTGATTAGCCACCTACGGAAGGGATAACCGCTGAAAGCATCTAAGCGGGAAGCCCGTTCGAAGATGAGTACACCCATGCGGTTAACGCAGTAAGGCCCGTGACAAGACCATCACGTTGATAGGCCGGAAGTGTAAGCACGGTAACGTGTTGAGCTGACCGGTACTAATCGGCCGAGGGCTTAGATTTTTACAAATAGCTCGTGCTTGCTCTGGAGTCCTTGAGAGTCGCTTCGCGACATCATTGACACAAGATTTCGGTGGCCATAGCGGCAGGGTCACACCCGTTCCCATCCCGAACACGGAAGTTAAGACTGCCAGCGCCGATGGTACTTGGGGGTAGACCCCCTGGGAGAGTAGGTCGCCGCCGAATTTATCTCTCACCAACCCCCCAGCATCTGCTGGGGGGTTGGTGCGTTTTTCTTGTCGATTTCCCCGTTCGGGCTCCATCGCGCCTAGCCTTGGATGTCATGCCTGCAGTCCCTCGTCCTCGCCCGCGCCCCGGATCTTCTCCTCGTGGCGGATCTCCTCGTGGAGGTGATCGGGCGCAAATGCCACCCCGGCCGCCAGAGACGACGGCGACCCGCCGCGCCGCCGAGATCAAGGCCAGGCGTCGCGCCGCGGAGGAAGAAGGCTTCGTTCGCCCTGTTAAGGGCACCAACGACGAGAGGGCGACGGTCGATTGGGTTGACGATGGACCGCTCGATGCCGAGATCGCTGGCCGACGCGGAGGGCCGGTCGTCGAAGAGCGAGATCGGCGGCGTGGCGACCCTGACAAGCTCGATCCCGGCTGGGTGGAAGAGGTCGCGCGCGAGGCTCGACTCGAACACCACGGCGCGCTACACCGAGCGGCTGCTGAGCGCGACGGAGGCCTTGGAGCGAGCCCGTTTCGGTGATGCCCTGCGGATGATCAAGCCTGTACTGAAGAACTTGCCCAATGTCGGGTCGGCCCATGAAGTAGCTGGCTTCGCTCTCTATGGGCTCGGCAAGTGGCGCGAGGCGGCAGCGGAGTTGGAACAGGCCCGCACCCTTCGTCCGTCGCCGGAGCAACTGCCGGCGCTGGCCGACTGCTACCGGGCGATGCGCCGCTTTCGCGAGGTCGAGGCGGTATGGCTGGAGATCCGGGAAACATCGCCAGCACCTGCGGTGATGGTCGACGGTCGTATCGTCATGGCCGGGGCTTTAGCCGATCAGGGCAACTACCGGGCTGCGATAGAGATGTTGTTGCGGGTCGCCGATGCTCCCAAGCGGGTGCGCGAGTACCACCTGAAACAGTGGTATGCCTTGGCCGATCTCTACGACCGCTCCGGCGACGTCGTTCGCGCCCGCCGCTTCTTCCAGCGGGTCGTCGATCACGACCCTCGCTTCGGCGATGTCAGCGACCGCCTGCGCCACGTCGGTCGGCGCTAGCGCAGCGGGCGTAAGACGAGGCCGGTGCGGAGCTTCGGGGTGAAGAAGGTGCTCTTTGGGGGCATCAACAGGCCTTCGTCGGCGGTGCGGCGAATCTCGGCGATGCTCACCGGACGAATCAGTACACCGGCGGGGGCGACATTGGAGCGCAACGCCTGAAGTACGTTGTCGACGCCATGTTGGTAGCTGAGCTCGGCCCCACTGTCGCCAAGCGCATGCTCTAATCGAGCGCTGTCGAGGTCGCGCACTCCTGCAAAGGCGCCGTGTTTGGGGACGAGGTAGGTGCCTTCGCCGCTCGTGCCTACAAGGCACAGGGCCTGGCGTTCGATGACGGAACGGGCGAAACCAGCGTCGACGACGCCAGCCTCGACCAGTTCGAACGAGCGGCTGAGGACGCTGCGCAGCTCACCGAATGACAACCCGGACACCAGCCTGTGGATGGCGGCGACGCTGAGCTGCTCTTCGATCAACTCGCCGACATAGGTCAATGTCATTTCTGCAGTATCGCCGACGCCAGCGGGGTCGTTGCGCTGTTCGTCACGGTAGGTGCGGCTGATCGCGTATCGGTGATGACCATCGGCTATGACGACAGCATGTGCCGCTACCAACCCGGAGATCTCGGCGCATCGTTGCGGGTCGCTGACCCGCTCGACGCTGTGCAGCACACCTTGCTCATCGGTGTATTGACCGAGCGGTTCGCCGCGCTCGCTGAGCAGCGCAGTCAGCCCGGCGGCCAAAGACAGGCCCCACACCGGGGAGAGGTTGGTCTCGGTGGCTCGGGTGAGGTCGAGTCGGTCGGATTTGGCCTTCGGTGTGGTGCGCTCGTGAGGTAGGACCCCACCCGCCCCCTCATCGACGACTTCCAACGCACCCAAGACGCCGACCGTCTCTCGTTGCTGACCGGACTCATCGGTGAAGTTCATGCGATAGAGCGTGAAACTGTCGGCCTCGTCGCCAACCAGCACGCCATCTCTCTGCCAGCACCGCAGCAGCTCGGCAGCCTTGAGGTAGCGACCAGGACCATCGTCCTCCAGCGGCACATCGATGGCGACGATATTGTGCTCATCCTTGGCCAGGTAATGGCGCACGTCGTCGTCGGACAACACGTCGTACGGCGGCGCGATGAACCTGGAGAGATCGTGGTGAGCGGTATACCGAAGGGCGCGGAATGGTTCGAAACGTGGCACGGCTATAACGTAGCCAGCCAACGCGGGCGATGACACGGCTGCGACGATGTGATCGGACGACATACGATGGTGCCCCTGCTCTGTGACCTTGACGGCGTCGTCTGGCTTGCCCATCAACCGATTCCCGGTGCGGTCGAGGCGCTCACGGGCGCGATCGTCCGCCGACGTGAGGTGCTCTTCGTCACCAACAACTCTTCGGCCGAGGTCGCCGAGCAGGAGCGCGCCTTGGCCTCCATCGGCATCGACGCCAGCGGGCGCGTGGTGACCTCGGCGATGGCTGCGGCGAGGCTGGTGCAGCCCGGCGAGACGGTGCTGGTGGTCGCCGGGCCTGGCGTGGTCGAAGCGGTGTTAGCGCGTGGCGCGCATCCGCTTCGTGAAGGTGACGCAGATGCGGTGATCGTCGGCTTTCATCGCGATTTTGATTACGAGCGGATGCGCATCGCCAGCGCGGCCGTGCGCCGCGGGGCCCGTTTGATCGCAACCAACGACGACGCGACGTATCCGACGCCAGATGGCCCGATTCCCGGCGGGGGCGCCATCGTCGCCTCGATCGCCGTGGCGACTGGCCAGGCACCGGTAATCGCCGGGAAGCCCCATCAACCGATGGCCGACTTGATTCGCGAGCGGCTCGGGGCCGAGCAGGCGGGCCGGGCCGTGATGGTCGGCGACCGCCCGGAAACCGACGGGCTTTTCGCCCGTACTCTGGGCTGCCGCTATGCCCAGGTGTGGTCTGGGGTGACAGCGCGGGGAAGCGTCGTCGAACCCATCCCGGATCTCGTCGGTGACACTGTCGGTGAGATCGTCGCCACCTTGATCAAGGCGGGGGAGTGACTTCGCTACGCTGATCGTTATGGCCAGCAACATGCTCAGCAAGTTCATCAGCTCCGGAATGCACATCAGCGAGGTTTCGCAGGGTAAAGCGGAGAAGATCGTCAAGGAATTGGTCAAGGCCGGCGAGGTGCGCCGCAAGGATGCCGAGTCGACCGTGCAGTCATTGCTGGACCGGGGCCGGGCGACCACCGATCACATTCTGGAGATGGTCCAAGGTGAGGTTGGACGGCAGTTTGCTGCGCTCGTCGATCGAGTCGAGGCTCTCGAGAACGACCTGGCAGCGGCGCTGAAAGGCAATGCGTCGGCCAAACCGTCTGCTGCGCCCACCGCTGCGACGGCCCCGCCTGCGAAGGCGACGGCGGCGAAGCCGGTGGCCAAGTCTGCGGCGAAGCCGGTTGAAGCGACCAAGCCGTCCGCGGTAGCGAAACCGGTCACGGCGAAGCCCAAGACGGTTGCTGCGAAGCCGGTTGCTGCCAAGACGGATGCCAAGGCTGCGCCGATTCGGCGGCCGACGCCGCCTGCGGCACCGGTGATCAAGCCGGAAACGGCGGCGAAGTTGCGTCGCGGCACCAAGCCAGCGGCGCCGGCGGTCCGCAAGCCAGCCGCGCCGCGCTCGCGTGGCTAGCGACCGCGTTGAGCCGTCGGCGAAGACTCGACGCCGAGTTGTTGCGGCGCGATCTGGCACCGAGTCGCTCGATTGCTGTCGAGTTGATCGAGCTTGGCCGCTGCCTGGTCAACGGCGCGGTCGCCGACAAAGCGTCTCGTCAGGTAGATCCGGGCGATGCGATCGTCATCCAGGGCCCGGCGCAACGTTTTGTATCCCGCGGTGGTGAAAAGCTGGCGGCCGCGCTCGAGGCGTTCGCCCTCGACGTCCATGGCCTGTTCGCCCTCGACGCCGGGGCGTCGACCGGAGGGTTTACCGACTGCCTGTTGCAAGCCGGCGCAGCGCGCATCGCCGCTGTCGATGTCGGGCACGGGCAGCTGCATCCGAAGATCCGCAACGACGCTCGGGTGCTGGTGCGTGAACGGTTGAATATCCGCGCCCTGACAGCACGGGACATCGACGGCCCTGTCGATCTCGTTGTCGCCGATCTGTCGTTCATTTCGCTCGACCGGGTGATCGCCGCCTTGATCGCCATAGCGACACCCGGCGCACCGATGATCCTGCTCGTCAAGCCGCAATTTGAGGCCGGGCGCAGCGAGGTGGCCAAGGCCAAAGGGGTGATCAAAGATCCGGAGATCCACGAGCGAATTCGCGCCGAGGTCGAACAAATGCTCCTCGATCACGGATGTCAGGCGATCGCCTGGATAGATTCGCCGATCATGGGCGCCGAAGGAAATCGCGAATTTCTGGTGCATGCGCGCACCCCCGTCGAGGCGACAGCGCCGTGAGCGGTGTGCTCATCGTTGCCCACCATCAGCGTCCTGAGGCCGCCGCGCTGGCCACACAGGCCGCGACCTGGTTGCAAGCACACGGCCACGACGTGTGGATGCCAACCGAGGACGCCAACGTCCTCGGGTTGCACAGCCTCGGCAGTGCCCGCCCAGCGAATGAAGCCTCGCTGGCGCTGGCCCTCGGCGGTGACGGCACGATGTTGCGCACCGTGAAGTTGCTCGGCGGGGCCTCCACGCCGGTGATCGGCGTCAACGTCGGCGTTCTCGGCTATCTGATCGAGATCGAACCCGCCGAGCTGATCTCCGCCCTGACCCGTTGGTTCGATACCAGCGCCAAGGACTGGCACATCGAGGAACGGATGATGCTAGAGGTCGCCCTTGATCGCCGAGACAGCGACGGCAACGAAGTCTGGAAGGCGCTCAACGAAGTGGTGCTGGAAAAGGGCACCGCGGGACACACCGTGCGGCTCAACGTGGCCATCGACGGCGTCGCCTTCACCTCGTACGCTGCCGACGGGTTGATCGTCGCCACCCCGACCGGTTCGACCGCGTATTCGCTGTCGGCCCGCGGGCCGATCGTGTCGCCGACGCACCGGGCGATGTTGCTCACCCCGGTGTCACCGCACATGCTTTTCGATCGGGCCTTGGTGCTCGATCCCGACGAACTGATCGCCGTGACCGTCGATGGCTACCGCCCGGTGGAGGTGACGATCGATGGTCAGCGGGTGGCGACGCTGACGGAAGGCGATACCGTTCGGTGCCGACCGGCAGACGCAACTGCCCAATTTGTGCGGTTTGGCCCGCGCCAGTTCCACCAGATTTTGAAATCGAAGTTTGGATTGGCTGATCGCTAATGCTTGTAGAACTGCACATCGAAAACCTTGGTGTCATCGACCGGTTGGACCTTCCGCTGGCCTCAGGGATGACCGCGCTCACCGGCGAGACCGGCGCCGGCAAAACCATGCTCGTCGAGGCGATCTCGCTGCTCGTCGGCGGCCGAGCCGACGCTGGCATCGTGCGCCACGGCACCACCGAAGCCCGTATCGAGGGCCGCTTCGTCGACGATGACGAAGAGTTCGTCATCGCTCGAGTGATCCCCGCCGACGGCCGCTCCCGAGGCTATATCAACGGTCGCCTGGCCACCGTTGGCCAACTCGAAGAACTTGGCCGCCGACTGGTCGATCTGCACGGCCAACACGCCCATCAAAGTCTGCTGGTCAGCGGCGCGCAACGAGACGCCCTCGATCGCTTCGGGGCGATCGACGCCGAGCCGTTGCGTGCCGCCCGGCACCGGATCAGCGAGTTACGCCAGGCGATCGAGGCGTTGGGTGGCGACGCCCGGTCGCGGGCACGCGAGCTCGATCTGTTGCGCTTTCAGCTCGACGAGATCGCCACCGCGGCGATCTCGGACCCCGACGAGGAGACCTTGCTCGACCGCGAGCAAGACGTCCTGGCCGATGCCAGTGCCCATCGCCAAGCCGCGCAGCAAGCCACCGAGGGCTTGGTCGCCGACGCTGGCGTGATCGATCTGCTGCGCGCTGTGCTGACAACACTGGGCACACGTCTGCCGACGGCGACGGTGGCCGATCGAGTGCGCGGGGCGATCGTCGAGCTCGAAGATTGCGTCGGCGAACTGCGGGCCATTTCCGAGGTCATCGAAGAGAACCCGCAGCGCCTCGCCGAGCTGCGTCACCGCCGCCAGATGTTGCGTGACCTGCGGCGCAAGTACGGCGAGACGCTGTCCGAGGTGCTGCAATACTTCACCGAAACCAGCGCACGTCACGCCGAGTTGGCCTCCTACGACGAACGACTCGCCGTCTTAGAACACGAGATGGCCGCGGCCCAGGCTGAGTATTCGGCGGCCAGCGACCTGCTGCTGTTCGCTCGCCGAGCGGCCGCCACGCCGCTGGCCGATCAGGTCAGCGCCCGCCTTCGATTACTGGCGATGCCGCACGCGGTGATCGAGATCGCTGTCGATGGTCAGGCCGGACAAGACGTCCACTTCCTGCTCAGCGCCAATCCGGGCAGCGTCGCTCAGCCGCTGAACAAGGTGGCCAGCGGGGGCGAGCTGGCGCGCACGATGCTCGCGCTGCGCCTGGTGTTGACCGCCGCGCCGGAGGTGTTGATCTTCGACGAGGTGGACGCTGGCATTGGCGGCGCGGCGGCGCTGTCGGTCGGCCAAGCCCTAGCCGAATTGGCCGGCAACCACCAGGTTCTTGTCGTCACCCATCTCGCTCAGGTCGCGGCGTGCGCCGATCATCAGGTGGCGGTCTCGAAGATCGCCACGGCGACGTCGACCACTGCGGCCGCCGATCCCATCGACGGTGAACAGCGCGTGATCGAGATCTCGCGCATGCTTTCCGGGGTCACCGAGAGCAAAGCAGCACGCGAACATGCACTGGAACTGCTGCAGTCGCCAACGAGTGTGTAAAGAGCCAGGTCAACGCCTATCGCCATTCCCCCTCGCTGCGGGTTGAGCGCGATACGCTGGTCTCCCGTCGTAGTTGTTGTTGACGGAAGGCCGTACCCCATGCCCAAGCACATTTTCGTGACAGGTGGCGTTGCCAGCTCGCTTGGAAAAGGGATTACCGGCTCCTCGCTCGGTCGTCTCTTGAAGATGCGGGGCTTGCGCGTGACCATGCAAAAGCTCGATCCGTATATCAATATCGATCCGGGGACGATGAACCCGTTCGAGCACGGTGAGGTGTTCGTCACCGACGATGGCGGCGAGACCGACCTCGACCTCGGCCACTACGAACGCTTCATCGACGAGTCGCTGAGCCGCAACAGCAACGCGACCACGGGGAGCATCTACCAGGCGGTACTGGCCGCCGAACGGCGCGGCGACTATCTCGGCAAGACCGTGCAAGTCATCCCCCACATCACCGATGAAATCAAACGGCGCATCCATCGTTTGGCCACCGATGACGTCGACGTCGTCATCACCGAGGTCGGTGGCACGGTCGGTGACATCGAGATCCTGCCGTTTCTGGAAGCGATTCGCCAGTTCCGCAAAGAGGTCGGCCGCGACAACGTCTGCTACGTGCATGTCACCCTGGTGCCCTTCATCGGCCCGAGCGGTGAGCAGAAGACCAAACCAACGCAGCACAGCGTCACCGAGCTGCGCAGCCGCGGCATCCAACCCGACGTCATCGTCTGTCGCAGTGAGGCCCCGCTCAGCCAAAACCTGAAGCGCAAGATCTCCAACCTGTGCGACGTCGACGAGAACGCGGTGGTCAACGCTGCGGACGCTCGCAACATCTACGAACTGCCGTTGATCCTGCACGACGAGGGCCTTGACGACGTGGTCTGCAGCGTGCTCAAGCTCGACGCCGAAATCGATCTGTCGTCGTGGCAGAGCGTGGTCGACAGCGTCGAGGCGGCGACGACGCCGGTGCGCATCGGCCTGATCGGCAAGTATGTCGATCTGCAGGATGCCTACCTCAGCGTCGCCGAGAGCCTGCGTCATGCGGGCTTCCATCATGGAGCCAAGGTCGAAATCGATTGGGTGCAAGCCGAAGAGGTGGAAGGCTTACTCGCCGAAGGTCGTCTCGCTGGCCTCGACGGGATCATCATCGCCGGTGGTTTCGGCGAACGAGGTTTCGAGGGCAAGATCGCCGCTGCGCAGTTCGCCAGGACCAACAAGCTGCCCTGCCTTGGTATTTGTCTCGGCCTGCAAGCAATGGCCGTCGAGTTCGCTCGCAACGTCATGGGGCTGGCCGGGGCCAACTCGACAGAGATGGATCCGCAGACGCCTCACCCGATCATCGACCTGATGCACGACCAACGCAACGTCAGCGACAAGGGCGGCACGCAGCGACTCGGGGCCTTCTACGCCATTCTCGAGCCAGGCAGCCGGGTGCATGCCGCCTACGGCGAGCCGGTAGTCAGCGAACGCCACCGCCATCGCTACGAGCTCAATGCACAGCTGAAGACCCGCCTGGAAGCTGCTGGCTTGCGCTGCAGTGGTTTGTCACCCGACCGTCGCCTCGTCGAGTTCATCGAGTTGGCCGATCACCCGTTCTGGGTCGGCACACAGGCCCACCCCGAGTTCAAGAGCCGCCCCGATCACGCCCACCCGCTGTTCCGTGAGCTGATCGGCGAGGCCTTGGCGTTTCGCGCCCAGCGCGCCGACAACGATGGGCCGACCGTCCATCTGGTCAGCCCGCCACCGGCGATCCAATCCGTGGCGTGAGCGGTTTTCGGCACCTCGACGACAGGATCGTCCACCAGGGTTACATCTGGCATGTCGCCGTCGGCACCTATCAGGCACCGGACGGTTCGACGTTCACCCGCGACATCGTCCGTTCGCCTGGGGCGGTCGGCGTCGTACCGCTGCTGCGCGCTGACGACGGCAGCCTCTCCGTGGTGCTCGTACGTCAGTACCGTGCTGCCTACGACACCTGGCTGTTGGAGATTCCCGCCGGGATGCGCGACGTGCCCGACGAAGATCCGGCCGACACGGCGCACCGCGAACTCCAAGAAGAGACGGGGCTGCAGGCCGGCTCGTTGAGCTTTGTCAGCACCTTCTTTCCGGCGGCCGGGATGACCGATTCTGTGTTGCACCTGTATGTCGCCGAGGATTTGGTGCAGGTTGAGCGTTCGACGCACGGCCCGGAGGAAGACCACATGGAGATCGTCGTCATCGCCTTGGACGAGGCGCTGGCGATGGTCGATCGGGGAGAGATCAACGATGCCAAGTCGGTGATCGGGCTGTTGCAGGTCGATCGACGGCTGCGCCAACCGGAGGCGCAATGACGATCACCGATGGCCTCTTACCACCGCTTGCCGAAGCCTTTTTGGATTCTCTGGTCAATGAACGTGGGCGGGCACGCAACACGGTCGCCGCCTATCGCCGCGACCTCGAAGACTTGGCCACATGGGCGTCGGAGAGCGGGAATCTGGCGCCGGAGGGCATCGTTGCGTTGCAGGTGGAGCAGTTGGAAGCCTTCGTCAACCTGCGCCGCAGCGTCAAGGCACCATCGAGCGTGGCCCGCCAACTGGCGGCAATCCGCATGTTCTACCGATTCGCCGTCGAGGAGGACGTTCGTCTCGACGACCCGACCCAGCAGCTCGATGGCGTGCGAGTGCCCTCGGGCATCCCCAAGCCGTTGAGCGAGGCCGAGGTCGCCCAATTACTGGCCGCAGCGCAAGGCGCTGATCCGGCCAGTCGGCGTGACCTGGCCTTGATCGAGTTCATGTACGCCACCGGGGCCCGTGTCAGCGAGGCCGTCAACTTGTCGCTTGGCGACATCGACCTTGAGGACAACCTGGTGCGCTTGTTTGGCAAAGGCAGCAAGGAACGGATCGTGCCGTTCGGGCGCTCGGCGGCCAGTGCCTTGCGGGCCTGGCTTGCGCCCGAGGGCCGGGCGTTATTGGTGCCGGCGCGTCGGGCGCGGCGCAGCGACGCCGAAGCACTGTTCCTCAACCTGCACGGGGCCCGCCTCACCCGACAGAGCACCTGGCTGATCTTGCGGCATTACGGTGAGACCTGCGGCCTCGGCGATCGCCTTTCGCCGCACGTCTTGCGCCACTCCTGTGCCACCCATCTGCTCGACCACGGCGCCGATCTGCGCGTGGTGCAAGAGCTGCTCGGGCATGTCTCGATCAGCACGACGCAGCTGTATACCAAGGTCTCCCAGGAGCGACTCTTTCAGGTGTACCGCGATGCCCACCCACGAGCACAGCGCGGCGCGGCATGAGCAGTGACCGCATCAACCGTGCGGTCGAGCACGGACCCGTGCATTGGTTGCACCTGTCCAAGCGGTTCTTCGGTTCATGGTCAAGCGCCCAGCCGCCGGTTGAGGACCGGGAATGGGCGCTGTCGTGGCTGCTACCGGGCGAGGCGGCCCTGTGGGAGTCGATGCCCGTCGAAGATCTGCGCCACACCATCAGGGTGGCCCGGGCCTACCTGGCCGCGAGCCCTGAGGCCACGCGGGCCGAGATGGCTGCAGCGTTGTTGCACGACATCGGCAAGGTGGCGTCCGGGCTGGGGACGATGGGGCGCGTTGCCGCCAAAGTGATCGGGCCGCGCTCCCGGCGCTTCAAGTTGTATGCCGACCACGAACCGATCGGTGCCGACATGTTGCGCCACGCTGGATCGGATCCGCTGACCATCGAGATGATCGATGGCACCGTGCAGGATGTGTCGCTGCTGGCCAAACTCCTGGCCGCCGACAACTCCTGAATCAGCCGGGGCGTACGAGTCCGAGGTTGGTGTAGGCCCGCTCCAAGGTTGCCTCGGCGACCTCGTTGGCTCGCTGCGCGCCTTTACGGATCAACGCGGTCAGTTCGCCACGGTCGTCGAGTAACTCGTGGTAGCGCTTCTGGATCGGTTCGATGAGGGCGACCACGGCCGCGCCGGCGTCGGCCTTCAACGGCCCGTACTGCGAATACTCTTCGGCGATCGACAGCGCCGATCGTCCGGTGGCGGCGGCGAAAATCTCCAGCAGGTTGGTGATCCCCGGCTTGGCCTCGCGGTCGAAACGAACCTCGGAGTCGCTGTCGGTGACGGCTCGCTTGAACTTGCGGGCGATCGCCGCCGGATCGTCGAGCAGGTTGATCAACCCGGAACCGCTCTCCGTCGACTTGCTCATCTTCGCCGTCGGATCCTGCAGGTCCATGATCCTCGCCCCGGCCAACGGGGTGACCGCCTTGGGGACGACGAAGGTCTCGCCGAAGCGGCTGTTGAAACGGATGGCGATATCGCGGGTGATCTCGATGTGCTGGCGTTGATCGTCGCCTACCGGCACCTCTTGCGCGTCGTAGAGCAGGATGTCGGCGGCCTGCAGCGTCGGGTAGGTGAACAACCCGGCGGAAATGAATTCGCCCTCACGCTTGGCCGTCTTGTCCTTGAACTGCGTCATCCGGCTGAGCTCGCCATAGCTGACGTTGCACTGCATCACCCAGGCCAGCTGCGCATGCGCCGGGACATGGCTTTGCACAAACACGGTGGCGACGTCGGGGTCGAGGCCGATGGCGAACAGCATCGCCGCCAGCTTCAACGTGGTCTCGCCGACAACGCCCGGCTGCTCGGTGACCGTCAGCGCATGCAGGTCGACGATGCCGAAAAACACGTCGTTGTCGTGCTGCACATCAACCCAGCCGCGCAACGCCCCGAGGTAGTTTCCAAGGTGGACGTCGCCGGTTGGCTGGATGCAGGACAGGATGCGAATCACCCCGCAAGGCTAACAGCGGGCAGTAGCGTGGGAGAAGTGGGTTATGACGTGTCGACGCCGGTCTTTGAGGGACCATTCGACCTGTTGTTGCACCTGATCCTGCGTGAGCAGGTCGACATCCACGAGGTGTCGCTGTCGCGCATCGTCGACGCCTACCTGGTCGAGGTTGAAAAGCTGCAGGTGATCAACCTCGAGTTGGCCACCGAGTTTTTGCTGATCGCCGCCACCCTGGTCGAGCTCAAGGCCCGCCGCCTGCTGCCTGGGCGTGAAGACATCGATATCGACGACGAACTGGCGTTATGGGAAGAACGTGACCTGCTGCTCGCCCGGCTGCTGGAGTGTAAGACGTTCAAGGACGTCGCCGCCGTCTTCGCCGCCCTGGCCGAGGACGCCGATCGCGCCTTCTCGCGCACCGCCGGTCCCGATGAGCGCTTCGCCGCGCTGGTGCCCGATCTGATGGAGGGCGTCAAGGTGCGCCACATCCACGCCGCCTACCTGCGGGTGACGACCCCGAAACCGCCACCGGTGGTCGACCTCTTTCACGTCTCGATGGTGCGCGCCAGCGTCGCCGATGCCCTCGAAGAGCTGCTCGACGAGCTACCGCGGGTCGGTCGGATCAACTTTCGTCGCCTGACCAGCGGGCTCGTCGACCGCCTGGAGATCATCGTGCGCTTCCTCGCGTTGCTCGAGCTGTTCAAGCAGGGCATGGTCGAGCTCGATCAGACCGAGCGCTTCGGCGACATCGATATCATCTGGACCCCGAATGCCGTGTTCGCCGACGCCGGGCGGATCAGCATCGACGACTACGAGGGCTGAGATGGACCATTTCGACAGCGCACCGACAACCGACCCCGCGCTTGACATCGGGCCGACCGCCGATGTGGTGCGGGCCATCGAGGCGATCATCATGGTGGCCACCGAACCGGTGGTGGAAGAACAGCTCGCCGAGCTCTTGGAGCAACCGACGCAGACCATCGAACAACTCTGCGTGCGCCTGGCCGACGCCTACGATGAGGCCGGTCACGGCTTCCAGTTGGTGCGTATCGCCGGTGGCTGGCGCTATCAAAGCCGCCCAGAAATGTCGGCCTACGTGGAGCGCTTCCTGCTCGACGGGCAGCGGGCACGGATGAGCGCAGCAGCCTTGGAGACCCTGGCTATCGTGGCCTACAAGCAACCGATCTCGCGGGCCCAGATCGCCTCGATCCGCGGCGTCGACCCCGACGGCGTGTTGCGCACGTTGCACGCCCGCGGCTATGTCGACCAGATCGCTATCGACCCCGGGCCGGGCCAGGCCGCGCTGTTCGGAACCACCCCGCAATTCCTGGAAAAGCTCGGCCTCAACTCGTTGTCCGACCTTCCGGCGCTGGCCGAGTTTGTGCCAGGGGCCAACATCGTCGAAGCGCTGGAGCACGGCTTGCGCGCCCCAGACGCCGATCCAAAGGCATTGCGCAACTCGACGCTCACCGTGACGCCAACAGTGCCCGACGACGCCTCGTGAACGAGCGCGTCCCGAGAAAAGCCGTTGTGGGAACAATGGGCCGATCAGCGAGCGCTGGCCACCGGGGAACGCCTGCAAAAGATCCTGGCGACCCACGGGTGGGGTTCTCGGCGGGTCTGTGAAGACCTGATCAGCGCTGGACGAGTGAGCGTCAACGGCAAGGTCGCCATTCTCGGGCAACGGGTGGAGATCGAAACCGATGTCGTCTGCGTCGATGACGTGCCGATCGGCATCAAGCCCGACCTCGTCTACTACCTGTTGAACAAACCAATGGATGTGATCACCAGCGCCTCCGATGAACTTGGCCGTGACGACCGTGGTCGACCTCGTCCCAGCTGAGCCGCGGGTCTATCCGGTCGGTCGACTCGACGCCGAAACCGAAGGCTTGCTGCTGTTGACCAACGACGGCGAGTTGGCCCATCGCATCACCCACCCGAGTCTTGGCGTCGAAAAGGAATATCTGGTGCACGTCAACGGCAACGTGCCCGCCAGCGCGCTGCAACGCCTGCGTGACGGCGTCGAACTCGACGATGGGATGACCGCTCCGGCGCGGGCCAGCCAGATCAGCGCCGGGTTGTTGCGGATCACGATTCACGAGGGCCGCAACCGTCAGGTGCGGCGCATGTGCTCGGCCGTCGGCTTCCCGGTTCGGCGCTTGGTGCGAGTGCGCATCGGTCCGCTCCGCGACGCCCAACTGCCCCCCGGACGGTGGCGCAACCTGAGCATCGATGAGGTCCGTCAACTGGTCGAAGCTGTCGCTGGCACACCCCGCCGGTACGATCGACGTTCGTGATCGAGCAGCGTCGAGCAAACATCATCGGCCTCGGCACTATCGGTGGTTCCGTTGGCTTGGCGTTGCGTGAGCGCGGCTGGATGGTCAGCGGTGACGACGTCGAGGTCGAGCGGCTGAACGAAGCGTTGCGCCGCGGGGTGATCGACGAAAGCGGCATCGACAGCGAGGCCGAGATCACCTTCGTGGCCACGCCGGTGTCGACCCTCACCGATCAGGTTCGCCTGGCGTTGGATAAGACGTCGGGGATCGTCACCGATGTCGGCAGCGTCAAGGGTTCGGTGTGCCAAGCGATCGACGATCCCCGATTTATCGGCGGGCATCCGATGGCCGGCAGCGAACTCGACGGCCTCGACGGTGCCGACGGCTCGATGTTCAACGGTGCCGTGTGGGTGCTGACGCCAATGTCGCAAACCGCCGACACCACGTTCGCCGCCGTGGCCGCAATCGTCGCCGAACTCGGTGCTCAGGTCGTTGCCCTGCCACCGGAACGCCACGACCACATCGTCGCCGTCGTCAGCCATGTGCCGCACCTCACCGCCGCCACATTGATGGGCTTGGCTTCCCAACGCGGCGAGGAACACGCCGTGCTGCTGCGCCTGGCAGCCGGTGGCTTTCGCGACATGACCCGTATCGCCAGCGGCCATCCGGGAATCTGGCTGGACATCTGCGCCGAGAATCGGGAAGCGATCGTCGATGGCCTCGACGGCTTGATCGACGGTCTGCGCCGGATGCGCACCATCATTCGTGACGACGACCGGGCCGCGCTCAACCAGCGCCTGCGACAGGCCCGCGAAGCCAGGGCGAACATCCCGGTCGCGCGGCATGAACCCCGGCGAACTCGCCGAACTGCGCATTCCGATTCCCGATCGACCCGGAGCAGCGGCCGAAGTCTTCACCCTCGCCGCCGAACTCAACGTCAACGTCTACAGCTTCGAAGTGGTGCACTACGCCGACGGCGAGCGCGGTGTCGTCGTGGTCTTGATCGGCATCGAGAGCTCCGATCTGTTCCGCGGTGGGCTGATGGCGCGCGGCTATCACCCGGCCGTGCATCGGCTGGATTGATGAGCGCGCTGCGTCCTGCTCTCGCGCTGCACCCGCTGGCCCACACTGTGCGGGTTCCCGGGAGCAAGAGCATCGCCAACCGCGCCCTGATCTGCGCAGCGCTGGCCGACGGTGTGAGCGTGCTGCGCAACGTGCCCGACGGCGATGACTCGGTGGCCATGGTCGAATGCCTGCTGGCCTTGGGTATCAATGCCGAGCGTGCCGATAACGGCGCGACGCTGATCGATGGTTGTGCCGGTGTGTTGGCTGCCGGGCCGATCGTCCTCGACGCCAAACTGGCGGGCACCACCTCGCGGTTCATCACCGCCCTGTGCGCCCTTGGCGACGGTCCCTACACCATCGACGGTGGGGCACCGCTGCGGCGTCGGCCGATGGGCCCGCTGCACGATGCCCTGCAACAACTCGGTGCCGTCGTCCGGCCGATGGAAAACGTCGGCCACTTGCCGGTCGAGGTTTCCCGAGCGAGTGTCGATGTCGTAGCTGGCCGGGCATCGCCGCGCCGAGTCGAGATCCCCGGCGACATCAGCAGCCAGTACATCTCAGCGTTGATGATGATCGCCCCCTATCTTGCCGGTGGGTTGGCGATCACGTTGACCACGCCGCTGGTCTCGCGACCCTATGTGGAGATGACCGCAGCGGTGATGGCCAGCTTCGGACACCACGCAGTATCCGTCGGCAACCGTGAGATCATCACTCGGAGCCGGGCGTTACCGCGGCTGCGACTACACCATCGAACCCGATGCCAGCTCGGCGAGCTACCCCCTCGCCGCAGCGGCGATCTGCGGGGGCTCGGTGACCGTGCTCGATGTCGGCTCGCCGTCGTTGCAAGGCGACGCTCGCTTTGTCGATCTGCTGCGTGCGGCCGGTTGCGACGTCGCCTTCACCGCCGCCGGTGTGACGCTGACACGCCGCGGCAACGTTGCACGGCATCGTCGCCGATATGGCCGACATCAGCGATCTGGTGCCGACGGTGGCGGTCGATCGCCCCATTCTGCGATTCGCCGACGGAGATCAGCGGCGTCGGTTTTATTCGCGCCAAAGAGAGCGACCGGCTCGGCGATCTCTGCGCCGAATTGCGCCGCTGTGGCATCGACGCCACGGAGCTACCCGACGGCCTGCGCATCGAACCGCCAACGACCGCCGACCGTGGCCTGCATGGGGCCGCATTGGACACCTTTCACGATCATCGCTTGGCGATGGCCTTTGGGCTGCTCGGGTTGCGAATCGAGGGAATTGTTGTCAATGATCCCCAGGTCGTGAGCAAGAGTTGGCCAGAATTCTGGACGATGCTTGCCGAACTCTCCGCCGCTGCCACCCTGGACGTTGCGACATGAGGGCACAGCACGTCGCCGCCTTCGACGTCGATGGCACCTTGACGACGCGTGACTGCGTCGTGCCGTTTCTCGAGCTGGTCAGCGGCCGGGCGCAGTTGTTCGGCGGCATGATGCGCGATCCGCTAGCGCCTGGTCGGTGCGGCGATCAACCGCGATCGCGACCGATTCAAGGCGATGGCCGTGCGCGCTGCGCTGCGCGGCCGCGACGCCGAGGAAGTGGAGCTCGTCGGCGAGCGTTATGCCAAAAAGGTGGCCGACAACTGGCTGCGTAGCGACACCCCGCAGCGCCTCGCCTGGCACACCCAACAGGGCCACACTGTGGTGCTTGTGTCGGCCTCGCTCGGCCCCTACCTTCGCCCGCTTGGGCGGATGCTCGGGGTCGACGACGTGCTGTGCACCGACGTCGTGATCGGTGACGACGGGAAATACACGGGCTCGCTCGACGGCGCCAACTGTCGTGGCCCGGAGAAGATTCGTCGGCTGCGCACCTGGCTGGCGTCGCGCAATCTCGACAACGCCGAGCTGTGGGCCTACGGCGATAGCGCGGGCGATCGCGAGTTGCTCGCCGCCGCCCATCACCACTTCCTGGTCAAAGACGTCGTCGTCAGCGCCGAGCCGACCGCATGATTGGCGCGCTGATCAAAGAGGCCCGGCCGAAGCAATGGGTCAAGAACGTGCTGGTCTTCGCTGCGCCCGGTGCCGCAGGGGTGCTCAGCGAGGCGACACCGCTGGGCAACACGCTGCTGATGTTTCTCGCCTTCTGCCTGACCAGCGCCGGGACCTACTACTGGAACGACATCCTCGACGTCGAGGCCGACCGCACCCATGCCCAAGCAAGCAGTTTCGACCGATCGCCAGCGGAGCAATCCCGTTGCCGGTGGCGCGCGATCGTCGGCACTGCGCTGCTCATCGGCGGCCCGCGCTGGCGCTGACGACGCGCTGGCAGGCCGCCGCCGTGTGTGCCCTGTATGGCGCCTTGACCACCAGCTACAGCACTGTCTTCAAACACATCGCCGTCGTCGACCTGGTGGTCGTCGCCAGCGGATTCGTGCTGCGGGCGATCGCTGGCGCGAGCAGCCACGAATGTGTCGATGAGCAGCTGGTTTGTGCTCTGCACGTCGTTCGGTTCGCTGTTCATCGTCACCGGCAAGCGCTACGCCGAGCTGCGCGAGCTGGGCGAAGGCAGCCCGTCCACGGCACGGGCCACGCTGGAGGACTATTCGCTCGGCTTTCTGCGCATCGTGTTGTCGATCAGTTGCGCGGCCACGCTGGTCGCCTATTGCCAGTGGGCCTTCCAAGTCAAAGAGATCAGCGGCACCCAATGGCCGTTCTACGAACTGTCGATCGTGCCGATGCTGATGGCGCTTGCTGCGCTATCTGCTGATCCTCGAACAGGGCCATGGCGCCGCGCCGGAGGAGATTTTCGCCGCCGACCGCACCTTGCAGGTGCTCGGTGTGTTGTGGCTGGTGACCTTCGCCTGTGGTGTCTACGTCGGCTGAGTGCTACGTCGGGCCTACGCGCCTCGCCCACGGGCTCATCGGCCCTGAGCATCCCGCCCGCTAGAATTTGAGCACCGTGGCTGCGACTCCGACACCCCATCGAACCTCATTGACCGGCTGGGGTCGCACCGCCCCAGCGTTGCCGCCGTGCTCAACGTCGACGCCGATCAGGCGCGTGCCGAAGTCGTTCGCTCTGGCACGTCGGCGGTCGCTGGGCGCGGGTTGTTGGCCAGGGGCTTGGGGCGGGCCTATGGCGACGCTGCGCAGAACGGAGGCGGCACGGTGCTGCGCCTCGCCGGGTCGGCCAATCTGGCCGTGATCGACGAGGCCTCGGCCGAGGTCACCGTCGGCGCCGGGGTCGAGCATCGACGACCTGCTGAAAGTGCTCGTCCCTCGTGGGTTCTTCGTGCCGGTCACACCAGGGACACGCTTTGTGACCATCGGCGGGGCGATCGCCAGCGATATCCATGGCAAGAATCACCACGTCGAAGGGTCGTTCGGTAACCATGTACGGCGGATGTCGTTGCTGCTGGCCGACGGCTCGATCGTCGAGCTTTCGCCAACGAGCCGGGCCGATCTGTTCTGGGCGACGCTTGGAGGCATGGGCCTGACCGGCATCGTGCTGGAAGCGACGTTCGCCTTGTTGCCTATCGAAACCAACCTGTGCCGGGTCGACACGGTGCGCACCCGCGACCTCGATCACGTGTTCGAACTGATGGAGCAAGGCGACAGCGAGTACCGCTACTCGGTGGCCTGGGTCGATTTGCTAGCTCGCGGTCGCAACTTTGGGCGCAGCGTGTTGACCAGTGGCGAACATGCCACCCGCGACGATCTCGCCGGCACGGCGTGGTCGCTGGCGACGTACAAGCCCGAATGTTCGGCCAGCGTGCCCCCGGTGGTGCCCAACGGATGGTCAACAGCTTGACCTCGCAGGCTGTTCAACGAGTTGTGGTACCGCAAGGCACCACAGAACGGCGTTGGCCAATTGCACTGCGATCGCCGGGTTCTTTCATCCCCTGGACATGGTTGGTTCATGGAACCGGGTCTATGGCCCCGGTGGGTTCATCCAATATCAGTTCGTCATCCCGTTCGACAAGATCGACGTGTTGCGATCGATCGTCGACCACCATCGTTGAGTCGCGTCGTTGCCAGCCCTGTGGTTGTGCTCAAGCGCTTTGGCGACGGCAATCCGGCACCGCTGAGTTTCCCGATCGCCTGGGTGGACGCTGACGGTCGATATCCCGGCGACCGTCGACGGGCTCGGCAACCTGCTCCATCGCCTCGACGAGCAGGTGCTCGGAGCCGGTGGGCGGCACTATTTGGCCAAGGACGCCTACACCACCGCCGAGGCGATCAAGGCGGGGTATCCGCGCTTGGCCGAATGGAAGGCGATTCGTGACCAGGCCGACCCGAATGGGATGTGGCGCAGCGACCTCGCTCGCCGTCTCGGTTTGATCGATCCCTCGGCGTGATCGCCGGGACAGAAATGGAGCAACGATGAACAACGCCTTTGGTGACCCGCAAACTGTGCTGCTGCTCGGTGGCACCAGCGACATCGGGCTGGCGATCGTGCGTGCCTTGAGCAGCGATTCGCTGCGCCAGGTGATCTTGGCCTGCCGCGACCCGCACAGCGCCGAGCCGGTGCGCGCCGCGCTGCAACGTGACGGGGTGAACGTCAGCGTGGAACGCTTCGATGCCGCCGACACCGCCTCGCATCGCGAGTACATCAGCCGAGGTGGCAACCCGGGTTGGTGATATCGACGTCGCCATCATCGCCTTCGGCGTGCTCGGCGAGCAATCCGAGTTCGATACCGACAGCGAGGCTGCGGTGCCGCGCCGCGCAGGTCAACTATGTCGGTGCCGTCAGCGTTGGCTTGTTGCTTGCCGAACAGTTCCGTACCCAGGGCCACGGCAGCATCGTGGTGCTCTCCAGCGTCGCTGGGGAACGAGTCCGCAAGGCCAACTTCGTCTACGGCTCGACCAAGGCCGGCCTCGACGGATTCGCCCAGGGGCTGGGCGACTCGCTCGATGGCAGCGGGGCCTCGGTGCTCATCGTTCGCCCAGGGTTCGTTCATTCCTCGATGACTCAGGGGATGAAGGCTGCGCCGTTTGCCACCACCCCGGACAAGGTCGCCGAGGCCACCGTGGCGGCGTTGAAGAAGGGCAAGCGGACCGTCTGGGCGCCGGGAATCTTGCGCTTTGTGTTCTCGGTGCTGCGGCACATGCCCGGCCCGATGTGGCGCCGTTTACCCCTCGGCTGAGCCGTACGATCGCCCGGCGCCGGAACGCCGTTGCAGTCGGCGTGCACGTGCCATCGGGCCGCGCCGGCACCGGAACGCTGACATCGACGGCGTAGTCGTAGCGGGGATCGTACGGCCCTTCGTAGGGCCCGGGAGCGCCGCCGCCATCACAGCGTTGCGTAGAGACGTACGAGGTCGTTCTCGTAGCTGGCACCAGGCAGAACTGTTCCTCGACCACCTGGTTTGGGGCGATCGCTGCCGAAGACCACCGACTCGTTCGGTTCGATCCACCCTGACCAGAAGCGGGTCAGAATCAGCCAGTCGCTGCTGGCCACGTCGTCGGCGAGTCGCGATCCTTCGGCGTTGGCCAAACCGGGATCCATCTCGATAAAGAACGTGCCAGGGGTCAGCTCAGGAAAGAGGTGGTAGAAGAAGGCGTCGCTGTAGGCGGTCTGGCGCAGGTCGACCGGGCCGACGAGCAGCCGTTGACCAGGCTCCGAGCAAGCGGTCGAGTTCGTCGATCACCGCCTGCGTGGCCAACGTCGGACGTTCGTCGCCGAGATAGAAGAAGCGATCGTCTCGGCGCACCTCGTAGCCCGGCGCGGCCGTGTCGCTGAGCGATTGGCGAACCTGCGAGAGGTAGGTGCGGAAGGTGAAGAAGGGAACGATGATGATCGTCGCCGCGGCGATCAGACCGACGCTGATGCCGGTGCGCAACGCCGGGTTGGTCCGCGGGCTGCGGTAGTAGATCCACTCGATCGATGGCCAGTGGCGCCAGCGGCCAGGAGATGCAGGCGACCCACAGGAAAGTGGGCCGAATCGGGGCGCTGCAAGGCTTGCGGCAGCAGTCCGACGGCGAACAGCGACGGCGCTGAGCAACACCACCGAGCGCGGCGATGCTGCGGAGCGGCGGTACAGCGTGATCGCGGCAACGAGCAGGCCGAAGGCGACGAGGGGCAGCACGAAGAACCACAGCGCCAACTGCTTGGAGGGTGACAGCGCGGGCAAGCCCCACCACGGCGGGAACTTCTCGCCGATGACCTGCAGCGCTCCGTCCATGTGGTCCCAACTCGGCGGTCGGGGCAGTTCTCGCCCAGCGCGCAGGTGAAACACCGGGTCGAGCAGCATGCCGCGGAACGCCGTCGATCGGCCCCGCTCGGACGAAATGGACCCACATCGGGATCAGGCCAATCGGCGGCCGCGAGCGGCGAAACGCAGCATCGGTCGCGGGCGACGCCACAGCAGCATCACATGGGCCAGAGCCAGGGCGAGACCGAGATCGGGTCGGAAGGTCAACGCCAACCCGGCGAGCACGACCGCTGACGAGCAGCGCAACACGCGACTCGGCGCGCGTTGCGACGCCCGGGCCGCCAGGAACGACGCTCCACAGACCGAGGGCGACGGCCGCCGCTCCAGGCCAGGGCCTGCAGGCCGATCGGGGTGTACGACGAAGACAACGCTGAACGCGGCGCACAGCGTCGCGGCGCTCAAACGTCCCCAGCCGCGGGCGATCACCCAGATGCCGGCAACGATGCCGAGCTGACTGCAGCAGACCGAAGGTACGTTCGGCTGGTCAGCGTGGCGCCGAAGAGCTGATACCAACCGGCCAGCGCGTCCAGGGACCCGGGGCCATAGAGATGGAGGAAGTCGACGTTGGCGACGTCGCCGGCCAGCACCCGTTCGGGGAAGGTGAGCATGAAGCCCTCCTCCATCGTCGAGCCGGTCGCGCGGTACAACCCCCGCAGCGGTAGGGCGACAAGGCCAACGAGGGCACCGACTGAGGGCTGCCACGACTGCCACCGCCGCCAGCCGTTGGTCGAGCAACCCGCCCTGGCGATCGTTGGCCCGCCGAGCACGAAGGCGCTGGGCGTCGCCGATCGATGGATGGTCGCCACCGGGGCGACAGCGGACCGCGGAATCGCGCCGCCAGGGGAGCAAGCCCGACGCCCGCCAGGATGCACAGCACCGGCTCGGACGGCGATGCGGAACCTGGTGGTGCCGTAGGCCAGCGCAGCGGTGGCCGTGACGTTGAGCGCCACCGCAGCAAAGGGCAGCACGCTGATCCGCCGTCGGCGTAAGTGCACCACGCCGGCGATGCGACGCTGCCGCGAGGCCGTAGTACATCGCCAGGCCCCACTTGCGCGGCGGTGCGATTGCGTCCCTCGATCGGGGCGAACTCGGTGTTTTGAATCGGGCGGAACAGCTCCCACTGGCGTCCGACGCGGGCCAGCATGACCTTGGGCAACTCGCTCGAGGTGATCGCGTCAGGTAGTGCAGGCCGTTCTGGCGCCAGAAGACGGCCTTCTCCGATTCGTCGCCCGGTGGCTCACCGACCTCGCGGCGCATCTGCTCCTGGCAGTCGTACAACCAGAACCCAAGAAATTTGCCGCTGTAGGTCTCGTCGCAGTTGGCGTAGGTCAACAGGTCGTTGCTGTTGGTCGACAAGCGGCACGAACTCGTTGAACACCTGATGTTGCGGATCGTCCACGGCACGAGACGTGACGATGCAGGTGGCTGCCGGCGACGAAGTGCCTGATCCGTAGCGAGCGTGGCCAGCGACGGTGCGCATCAACATCCACGGGGTGACGAAGAGCACCAACAGACTGATGGCCTCGCCGCGGGTCAGCACTGCGAGCCCGAGAATCACCCCGATGCGCGATCGCCGTGGAGAGCCGTGGCGTGCGCCGCCAGCGGTAGCCATCCAGAATCGCCAAGGTGGTCAGCAGCGCGGTCAGACCTTCGGGGAACAGGACCCCGTCGATGATCCACAGGTTCGGGTAGACGGCGGCGAAGGCCAGCGGCCAGCAGCGCCGGCGACACGTCCGCCGATATGCAGGGCAACGAAGCCACACGGCGAGCACCACGCCGGTGCCGATCAGGCACGAGAGCATCTTGTGGTCGAAATAGGTTGTGCCGCCAAGGCGGGAACTGATCGAGAGCACGACCGGGTACATCGGGCCGTGGACGGCGCTGGGAATCTGTTTGCCGAAGGCAATCCAGTTCAGCGGTTCGGAGAAGCCGCGGCCTTGGGCCAGCATGTTGGCGGTGGTGTGGTAAAAGAGCGGGTCGCCGCCGTCGGTGCGCTCTGGGGCGATGGTCAACATGGTGACCACCCGCCACAGGAAGCCGAAGCCGATCACGCCGGCGAGGACGACCTCGAAACGCTGCCGTGGCCATGAGCCATACTCCAGGCGATACAGCGGTAAGAGCACGACGGCGCTGAGCACGACGCCGAAGGCGATCGACAGCGACAGCGTCCACAGCAATGGCGGCAGGCCCGGCCCGAGCAGATGGATGCCCGATTCGGTCTCTGTGACCGCAGTGCGATATTGGCGGGCGACGATGGCCACCGCCGCCTCGTGGAAGAGCACAAGCCCTGGTGC
Source organism: uncultured Acidimicrobiaceae bacterium (assembly GCA_963732585.1). Lineage (GTDB taxonomy): Bacteria > Actinomycetota > Acidimicrobiia > Acidimicrobiales > Ilumatobacteraceae > WLMZ01. Next base: position 660,665 of record CAVSZY010000003.1, read on the forward strand.
GGCCAGGGTTGGTGCCACCAGCCACCAAACGCTGCGCCGGGAGTGGCTGAGGTGGCGGGCGATGAGCACGGCGGCGGCGGCGACGACGAGGTGCAACATGGTGCGCGCCAGGTAATGTCCGCCCGGTTGCTGCACCGTTGGCCGCAGCGCGCTGGACGCCAGCCAGGCGGCGAGGCCGATGATGGCGATGACCGCCAGCGTCTTTGGTGCCAGCGTGCGACCGAACCAGGCCGCAGCAATACCGACGGCGATCAGGTCGAGGAACGCGGGGAAGTGGCTGAGCAGACCGTATTGGGTGTCGTGCCCGCTGGCCACGACCAGCAGTCTCCAGGCCAAGCCGGCGAGCACGATCGAAGCCAGGATCATCGCGGCCTTTCGTGGTGCCTCCCGAGCGACGGATCGAAGCAGCGCAGCGATGGCCACGGCGATCACGCAGACCAACACGGTGACGCCTATCGCCGTGCCTAGCAGCGGCATGCGGTTGCGCGGGTTGCGGAACAGCACGACGGTGGCCAGGAGCTGTTTGGGTCGGCCGCCGGGGTGTAACGCGGCTCAGCGTGGCCACCAGGGTCAGCCCCCACATCGCCGACACCGCCAGTGCGTATTTCACCCAACGTGAGAGCGCGTCGACACCGCCGAGGCCCGCGATGGTGGGCATCAAGAGCAGACCACCGAGGTAGGCGGCGGCAACGATCAGCAGTGGCTGACCGACGTCGAAACGGGCCAACAGGCGACTCCTGTGCGACCCCTCGAAGGAGCCGACGACATCGGCTACACGGTGGATGAGCAGGACAAATCCGGCCAAGGCGAGCAACGCGGCGGCACGCCAGTAGTCGCGCGCTACAGGTTGGGGCAAGGTCGTCACGTTCACAACCGCTTCATCGTAGGCTGTGGCGTCACTATGCAGCATGACTCCCACTCGAACGGCACATGGTTGGCGAGCAGCTCGCTTCCCGACGCCGTGGCGACACTGGGCGAGTTGGCCGACGACCTGCGTCGGCGTGGGATCCGGCGAATCCATGTGCTCGCTTGGCGCGATCTTGACGATCCCGACGCCGGCGGCAGCGAGATCCACGCCGATGAGTTCATGCGCCGCTGGGCTGAGGTCGGCCTCGAGGTCACCCACCGCACCTCGCGCGCCGCCGGGTTGCCATCGGTGTCGACGCGCAACGGGTACACGGTGATTCGTCGCGGCGGACGGTACGGCGTCTTCGCCCGCACCGCTGGCTCCGAACTCGTGCGCCGAATGGGCAAGTTCGACGCCCTGATCGAGATCTGGAACGGGGTGCCGTGGATGTCGCCGGTGTGGTGCCACAAGCCCCGCGTCGTCGTGTTGCATCACGTCCACGGACCGATGTGGGACGAGACGTTCAGCCGAGTCCCGGCGGCGATCGGGCGCACGCTGGAAGCGCGCGTTGCTCCGCTGTTCTACCGCCGAACGAACATGGTGGCGCTGTCCGAGGGGACCCGTCAGGAGATCCGTGAGCTGGGAATCGCCGAGCGCCGGATCGCTTGTGTGTTGCCTGGCGTCGATCCCTTTTTCAGCGCAGGCGGCGAGAAGTCGGCAACGCCGATGGTGCTCAGCGTCGCTCGCTTGGCGCCCGGCAAACGGATGCCGGCGCTGCTTGAGGCAATGGCCAAAGTGCGTGCCGCCGTACCCGCGGTGCAACTGGTGATCGTCGGTGAGGGGCCCGAACGGATTCCGATGGCGGAGTGGATTCGGGCCAACGATGCCGCCGATTGGGTGAGCTTGCGCGGTCGAGTCGACAACGAGACGCTGCGCGACCTGTATCGCCAGGCCTGGTTGGTGTCGAGCGCCTCGGTTGCCGAAGGTTGGGGGATGACCTTGACCGAGGCCGGCGCCTGCGCCACCCCGGCTGTGGTCACCGATGTCAACGGGCATCGCAACGCGGTGATCGATGGCGAGACCGGCTTGCTGGCCTCGCTCGAGCATTTGCCCGCGGCGATCGAACGGGTGCTGCTCGACGACGAGCTGCGTCTCAAGCTCGGCTCCGCGGCCCAGACCTATGCGCAGTCGCTGACCTGGGACCGCACCGCCACCGAGTTGCTGCGCGTGGTCCACGACGAGGTCATCGGGCATCGCACGCAACGGAGGCGGCGATGAGCCGCAGGTCGCTGATGCTGAACAAGACACAGCGCGCCGCCTTGACGTGGACCACGGTGCTGTTAGCCGTGCTCGTCGCCGCGCTCGCCTGGTGGTGGCCTGCGCTGTCCGGACAGAGCTCGCAGCTCGATGTGCTGGTGCTCGGCAACGGACACTTCGCCGATTCTCGTGAGGTCATCGAACGTCGCCTGCGCGAAGACGGATTCAGCGTGCGCTGGGCTGACGGAATCGATGGCTGGTGCGACGCAGCCGAAGATCTGCCGCAGCTGCTTGCGCAGGACGATCCACAGCGCGTCGTCGCCTCCTTTGTCGGCACCGACGACTGCCCTGACGGGGCCAAGGCGTTAGTCGGCGCAGCTGGCGGCCACCGTGTGTTCGTCGCCGTGCAACCAGGGCGGCACAGCGAGGAAGAGATCGCGGCGATACTGGCACTCGACGCTGACGGCTTGACCGTCGTCGATCCCTCGACGCTGTTGAGCCCGATCGGCACCGACGCAGTGTGTTTGTGGTGGGACGAGTGTCGCCCGGAAGGGCTGGTTGCCATCCGTGGGGTCGACGGCAGATTGACAGCCGGCGGCGCGCAACGTGTCGTGCGATCGTTGCTCGCGGCGATGAGATGACCGAGGCCGCAGCGGATCTCTTCGAGGCCAGCGGCCATCGGCGAGTTCCGCTCATCGCCGTCTGCCTAGCTGTGCTCGCAGCGCTGATCTCGGTATGGCTGCATTGGCACGGCCCGGTGCAGTTTCTCGATGCCGGTTCCTATGCCGCGGCAATCGACGCCTTGGCGGGAGGCGATGGTGTGCGCACCGCGCTGGCACCGTCGTTCTCCAATTTCACGGCGCTCGAGTTCGTCGAGCGCGACGGGCGGATCCCCTTCGTCGATTTCCCTCTGGGGTTTCCGGCAGCGGCACTGGTGCCTGCGCTGATCTTCGGAGCGCGCCGGGCGATGATCATCGTCGCTGTTGTCAGCATTGCGGCACTGGTGGCGACGATCATCATTGGGCCACGCCCGCTCGGCCGAGCGTCTGTCGGCCATCGCATGCCGATGACTGCGACGATCGGGCGCGCCATGCTGGCTGTCGGCGTGGTGGCCTTGCCGATGTTTCAGGCGGTGACGCGCGCTGGGCTGTCCGAGCCATTGTTCTGCACCCTGTTGGTCGCCTCCTTGAAGCTGTCGATCGATGGCCACCGGAGCGAGGACAGCAGTCGCGGCATCGCCGCGATCGTGCTCGCCGGGCTCGCCGGGGCGGTGCGTTTTGTCGGGGTTCCGGTCGTCATCATCCCTGCCATCGTCGCCTGGCGAACGGTCGGTACGCGGGCGACGGCGAAGTGGACCGCGCTGGCGGTTGCCCCGGCGCTGCTCAACGTCCTGTGGGCATCATCGGTGGGCAGCGGGCATGTGGCGGGCCTGCGCGAGATCACGCGCACCGATCTGCGCTTCTTCGTCCATTCCATCGCTGGGTGGGTCGATCACCGTCACGGCACCTTCGATCTCTTACTGGCTGGCGACCGTCGCCCGCCGGTTGCGGCCATCGCGCTGGCGTTCGCCTGGTGCCTGGGGTGCGCTGTGGCGCTGTGGGCCCTCGTTCGCGGTCGGCTCAACTCCTGCGCCCCGGTGGTCATCGCCATGGCGATGGCCGGCGTGCTCACCGCTGGACTGTTCGCCGGCATGCTCGGATTCGACTCCTTGGTCTCGCCGGACAATCGCCTGATGCTGCCCGCCGGGGTGCTCACCCTGGTCGGCATCGGCTGGTGGATGACGGAACGCGTCGAGCCGCCCGTGATGCTCGGCGTCGTCGGGCTATGGCTGGTGTTGGCGGCGGCGCCGTGGACGCTCAGTCGGACCCAAACCAGCGCGGCAAGCAGCGATCTTGCCGCCGCCGTCGGCCAGGCGGAGTTGGTGCTCAGCGACGACGCCGACAGCGTCTGGTGGCACACCGGGGCGAGCGCCGCCTACCTGCCGCTGCCCACCAAACAGCTCAGTGGTGAAGCCATTGATCAGCGTGGTGAGCTGGCCACATTGATCTGCCCGTTAGCGGCCAACAACGGCGTGATCGTCGTCGTCGGCGGGGCGTTCGCCGATCGCAACATCGCCACCTTGCTCGACGAACTGGTGGCCGTCGGGCAGCTCGAACGATCGTCGTTCGGCTCGATCAGCCGTTACCGACCGGTGCCGCAGGGCTGCTGACCCGCCGCTGAGCCAGCGATGCCGACGGCACCCGGAATGGTTCTGTCACCCGATGCAACAGCCAGGCGACGGCCACGGTCAACAGGAACATGCCGCCAACCGTGAACAAGCGGATGCCGCCGAGGTGGGGAAGGGCGACCAATAACGTCGAGTGCACCAGGTACATCTCATAGCTGATCAAACCGAGGTGGCGGATCGGGAAGGCGGACATCAGGCGCAAGGTTCGCGACCCTTCGCGGGCCGCGACCGCGTCGATAAACCACAACGTGGCCACGATCGTCACGACGATGCGCGTCGGCGCCGCCCAGATCGAGTGATGATGGGCGAGCAGGGCCGACTCGCAGGCGATGAGCACCCCGGTGGCCAGCCAACCAGGGACGCGCGCCCACCTTGGCAACCGGCCAACGATCGCCAGCAAGCAGCCGACGAGAATCTCCCACAGCCGACCATGCGTTCCGTAGTAGGAGACGATGGCCCGATCCGTGGCCACCGAATATTGGGCAACCACAAAGGAAACAGCGGCGATGACACCGAGAATCAGCAGCAGTCGACGATTGCCGCCCCAGCGCATCAACGCTAAGACGAGCAGCGGGTAAACCAGGTAGTACTGCTCCTCGATGGCCAACGACCACCAGATGATCAGGATGTCGCCGACACGTCCGTCGGCCAGAAAGTGCCAGTTCTTCCAGCCTGTGGCCGCGGCGAACAGTTCCATTGCGGTTGGTGCGAATCCCTTCCAGGCGGCCACGACGTACCCGAAGGCGATAGCGATCAACGCTGCCGGCATCAGCCGCCTGGCGCGGCGCACATAGAAACGTTTGAAGTCGAGGCCACCCGTGCTGGCGACCTCACGCAGCAGATTGCGGGTAATCAGATACCCGGAAAGCGGGAAAGAAAATGCTGATCGCGATCGTCGATCCCTGCACCCACTCGACCCGCCCGTGGTAGAGCACGACAGCGATAATCGCCAGTCCACGCAGGCCGTCGAGGGCGTCGGCGCGCGACGGATTGGTCGCCGCTGGTGTCGCGCTGCTCGAAAGGCCGGTCATTTTGTCGGTAATCTTGACAGGCTACATTCAGTGACGGTGCAAGGACGTTGAGGCGGTGAGCGAGACAGAGACCCGATACCTCCCCGGCCTTGATGGGCTGCGCGCCGTCGCTGTCGTCCTCGTCGTCATCTTCCACGGCGAGCTCGGACTCTTCCCCGGCGGCTTCGTGGGGGTCTCGGTGTTCTTCACGCTCTCCGGATTCTTGATCACCCAGGTGCTGCTGCGCGAACTCGACCAACACGGCGCGATCTCCCTGACGCGCTTCTGGACACGGCGGGCTCGACGCCTGGTCCCGGCGGCGATGGCCTGCATTGCCGCGGTGTGCCTGTGGGCCCTGTTTTCTGAGCGCGCCCAGACCGGGCCCAGCCTGCGCGGCGATGCCTTGGCGGCAATTTTCAACGTCGCCAACTGGCGCTTTGCGCTCACCGGCACGAGCTACGCCGATCTCTTCGCTGGGCCCAGTCCGCTGTTGCACACCTGGTCATTGGCGATCGAGGAACAGTTCTACTTGCTGTTTCCGGTATTGCTCGCCGGTCTCTGGAGGCTCGGACTGCGACGGCGTGGCTGCGCCATTGTGCTCGCCGCTGGTGCCGCGCTCTCGGCGTTGGCAGCGATGCTGACCTCCTCCGACGAGATTGCCTACTACGGCACCCACACCCGCGCCGTCGAGGTGCTCGTCGGGTCGGTGCTGGCATTGACGATGGGCAGGCGACTGCTCGACGAGCGGCACGCGGCGCGCCTGGCGGCGCCGCTGGCGGTTCTCGGTGGGGCCGCTGCGGCGCTCATCGTCGCCGTTGCGCTGTTCAGCAACCCCAGCGATCAGCTCACGATCCACGGCGGTTTGGCGGCGACGAGTATCGCCTCGGCGTTGCTGGTGGCCTGCGCCGCGGTGCCTAATCGGGTGCAACGGGTGCTGCAAGTTTCTGCGCTGCGCGCCGTCGGCAAGATCAGCTACGGCGTCTACCTTTATCACTGGCCGTTGCTGCTGTGGGCCCGATCGACGTCGTGGGGGCGCATTTCGAACCTGACTGCCTTCGCTGTGGCGATGTTGCTGACCCTCGTCGCGGCGACGCTCAGCTTCTGGCTGGTGGAGCGACCGATCCGCTCGCGCACGATGTTGCCCCGCCCACGTCAGGCCGTTCTCGGCTACCTGGTGGCTCTCGGGGCGCTGCTCGCCGGATCGCTGTCGGTCGGCCCGGTGGCGGCCGGCAACGTGCTGTTGCAGCAAGCTGACGAGGCTCAGCCGACGGTCGTCACCTTCGCCCCGAGCCCGACGACGACCACGCAGCCGTCGCCCATCGAAACGACGGCGACAGCACCAGCCGAGATCGCACCGCGAGAAGCGAGCACGGTGCTGGTGCTCGGCGGCGACGTCGGGCTGGCGGCATCGCTACGCGCCGCGCTGGAGGCCGCCGACCCAGCCGACGCCGACGCCGTGGAGATCATCGACCGCTCGTCGCGCCGTTGCCGGCGCGATCGATACGACGGCGACGCTCGATGCTGGCGAGCTTGACGTGACGGCGACGATCGATTCCCGCCCGTGTCCTCGCCGCACTTGGGAGTCACACGTCGCCACGCTTGACCCCGACCTCGTTCTCGTCGGCATCGGTGAGTTGGATCGTCGCCCGTATGCCGTGAATGGTGAGACCTGGGTGGCCGACAACGCCACCGCTCTCGACCTGCGCCGGGCAGGCCTGGCTGAGGTGTTCTTCTTTCTCGATCGACTCGATGTGCCCGGCTACATCATCGACGCCGAGAGCGGGCGCAACGACATCGTTGGTGTGATGGTCGAGCAGATCGCCGTCTCCTGGCCTGGAGTCACCCTCGTCAGCCCCGACGAGATGCGCAGCGTGGTCGAGGTCGTGCTTGGCGAATCGGCCGCGCCGGTTGTCGCCCGCGCCCTCGCCGACGGCGGAATCGACGCAGCCGTTGCGTGTCCTGGTGCTCGGCGATTCCACTGCCTACGCGCTGTCCGAAGGCCTTTCCAAAGGCTCCGATGGTGCCTTCGTGGTCATCTCCGCCGGGGTGATGCGCTGCCCCGTGGTGCGAGCCGTCGCCGTGTTCAACGCCACCGACACGGAATCGGAGCTCGACGGCTGTCTGCGCTTCGATCGTGACTGGGCGCGCATGGTCGATTCCTATGACGTCGATGTGATCCTCAACGTCACCTCGCTCGCCGAACAATGGGATCAGCGCTATCCCGACGACCCGGCTTGGCATGTGCCAGGAAGCGTCGGCTACGACGCCTTCCATGCCAGCGAGTTGGCCGACCTGCAGCGGGTGGTCAGCGACCTCGGCATCCCACTGCTATTGGCCGACGCGCCACCGCTGCGCGCTGACCTCGACGGTGTCCTCGGCTCACAGGCCGAGCGCGTGGCGGCGTGGAATGCGACGCTGACCACCTGGGACGCCAGCACGGGCATGGTCGTCATCCCCTACAGCCGGTTCTTCGCCGCCCCGGAAAGCGATGAGGGCTACGCTCAGCGACCCGACGGCGTGCACGTCACCAAGGCTTTCGCCGAATCGATGACCCGCAATGGGCTGGGCCAGGAGATCATCGATGGCTATCAGCTGGCGCTGGCGGAGATGCTTTCCGACTGAGCGTTGTCCTCGGGGCGGCCCAACCAGCGGCGCAGCAGTCGGTAGATCAGCACCGCGCCGACCGACAATGCGAGGGGATCGGTCATGCTGCGAAAGCGTGCCTGCTCGCCGAGTTCCCCGACGGCCCCGACGATCACGGTGAAGGCACCGACGACACCGATAAAGGCAACCGTCGCCGACCACACCGACGGCGTTGCCGCCCCCTCAGCGGCGCGTCGCCGGAGGCGAACGATGCCCCGCAGGAGCGCGACCGCGGCAGCGATGGCCAACGCTGCGTAGATGGCAACGACGGCGAGCGAGAAGCGGAATGGGAGTTTGAAGCGACCATAAATCGGGGTGCCCCAATCGAGGGTTGAGGCCTCGCGATGGACGTCGACACGCAACAGGCGGTAGAGCTGATCGAGGGTCCGCAACGGTTTCGACGCGGAGTCGGCGGCCAGATTCGAGGTCGCAAAAGTCATCTTTAGCGAAAATATCCGCCCCTTCACCCACACCTCTGGGTGCTCTTTGAGTACCGCCCGGAAATCCTTTCCGGCCTGGTCGTAGACCGGTAGGAAGCATTCGAAATTGAAGTTGGGGATGATCACCCCGGCGGCGTCGAGGTGCGATTCCTGGCTGAGCGCCGGGTGCACGCGTTGCGGCGTGCACGGCGGCATCGAATCGCGATACAGCCCGTAGTTGCCGAACGGGCCAATCTCGGCGATCTCGCTGACCTGGCCGCTGGCGCGCATCTCGGCGAGGTCGTCAAGCGACAAGATCGGGATGGTTGAACGCTGCAGGTTCATCCCGACCCAACTCGACAGCGTCGCACGATCGAAGAGCACGGCGTTCTTCACCAACCAGCCGCCGACCAGCAACGTCGGTATCAGCACGGCGACGATCACCGAGGCGCGCGTCAGCAGGCGCCGGTAGGCGACACCGACGGCGAGCAGGCAGAGCACCAACAGCGCCGGGTGATAGAGGCTGCGGGTCAGCACGACGGCGGTCAGGGCTGCTGAGAAGGCCACGAAATCGATGCTGCGGCGATCCCTTGCCAGGCGCTGCAAGGCGAGCACGGCGCACGCTAGGCCGACCCCGGTGGCGGTCTCATAGGTCGGCTCGAGCGCATTGCGCAAGACCTCTGGGTTGACCGTCACCGCCGCCGCGAGGGCGATGATCCAACGGGCCCGCAGGCCGAGGTTGCGCAGGATGCGGGCCACCTGCCAGGCCAAGATCATGCCGAGCACCACCTGCAGGGCTTGCAGCGTGCGGGCGTCGCCGAATGGGGTCAGCTTGCCGAGCACCCCGAGGGTCAGGTTCCACAGCGGCGGCTGCGTGTGCAAATACCAGACACTGGTGATCGGGTCGTCCTTGAGCACCGTCCAAGGGATGATCTGCCAGCCGTAATCGAGGTAGCCAGGCAGGAACGGCTGCCCGGCGGCGACGACGATCGCATAGGCGAACAGCCACAGCCCGGCGACCACCCACTCGGCGCGGCGGGCGAGCAGATGTGCGCAGGCGGCCAGTCGCCCGATCACGAACCGGCCCCATGGCTGGAGCGAATCGCCTCGGCAACGAAGGCGACGACGTCGGGCGCTTCGGTGAGCAGCATGTGTGAGCCGTCGGGGCGGAACGTCGAGCCGAACTCGCCGCCGGGGCGGTTGATCACGAAGCTGGCCAGATCGGCGCTGTCGATGTGCGGCGAGGCGGCTGCAAGCTCAGCGATCAGTTGGTTGTAGCGATCCATCCGCGCTGGATCCTCTTCGGCGAAACGCTCGATCTCCGGTGGATTTGGCGGGTCGACATGCGGGTGGGTCATCCACAACACCCGCGAACCGGCGTCACTGAACTGGGCGGCGAAGGACGCCATCGACGTGCGCAGCCAGGCGTCGTAGCCGGGCTCGCCGATGTGCTGCCAGCGTCCATCGACCTGCCGGTCGCTGAGGTCGCCAAGGCCGCCGACGATGACCACCACCTGCGGTTGGAAGCGCTGCACGATCGGCCCGAGGGCGCCGAGCCACTCCCGACAACCCGGCCTTCCGAGCGGGAACTCCTCGCCTAGGTAGCGAATCGGGGTGATCGGGGCCACGCCGCAGCCGACCCCCGACGAGGGCTGGACATCGACGCCGTTGACGTCACCCCACATCTGCTCCATACCGGTGCCGACGAACCACGATTGTGAGTCGCCGACGACGAGCACCCGGGCCGGCAGGGTCGGGTCGATCGAAGAGGTGACGGGATCGTTGGGGCCGATCTGGGGTAAGGCGGCGAGAGCGTCCTGTTGCAGCTTGATCGCCTCGGTGTCGATCAACGCGCCGACGACCGGCGTGGGGGCGAAAGCGGCGATAGCCAGGCCGGTGGCACCGAGCAGTGCGCAACCGCGCACCAGACGTCGACCCGGCCACATCGCCGAGGTCAGGATCGGGTTTTCGAAGAGGCGATAGAGCGTCTCGGCGATCAAGGCGGTGACCGCGACGCGCACGATGAACAGCGCCAAGCTGGCCAAGCCGACGTTCTCCCGGTCGAGAAAGACGAAGACCGGCCAGTGCACGAGGTACAAGGTGTAGGCCCGCTGGCCAATCTGCACCAGCCAGGGGTGGGAGAGCAGCGCCGATGCGCCACGGTGCGGATCGGCGCTGGAGTAGGCCATCAGCACGCAGGCCATGATGGCGTTGAGCAGGGTCGCGCCGCGGAACAGGTAGTCGTTTTCGAGTCCGACGGACAACCAGAGTATGAAGTTGGCGGCCAGCAGTGCCAAGCCCGCAATGCGGCCAGGGGAGCTACGGATCCAGCTGCTGAGCCGCGGTACGAGTGGTGACGACAACCAGAAGGCCGCCATCGCTGCGCCGAGCAGAAATTCCCCAGCGCGAGCCTCGGTGGCGTAGTAGGCCCTGGTGTTGCCGCCGACAGAGGTCCAATACACCGACATGGCGAAACTGGCCAGCGCCAAAACGGCGAGCACCGGAGCGGCGAAACGTCGCACCCGTGACGATCGCAAGATCAGCAACAACAGCAGCGGGAAGACGATGTAGATCTGTTCTTCCAACGACAGCGACCAGGTGTGCTGCAGCGGCGAACGTTCGGCGAAGAGGTTTTCGTAGCTGCTGCCTTGGGCGATGAGGTGCAGGTTGGTGCCATAGAACACAGCCCAGAAGAACGACGCTGCGCTGAGACCACGGGTCGGGCTGGGGAACACCGCCCAGAACAGGGCGATCAGGGCGAAGACGGCGAGCGCTGTCGGCATCAACCGCCGGAAACGCCGGGAGTAGAAACGCTTGAGCGAGATCGTGCCGCTGCGGTTCGCCTCGCCGAGCAGCAGACGGGTGATCAAAAACCCGCTGAGGGTAAAGAACATCGAGACGGTGAGAATGCCGCCGCCAAAACGGGCTCCGAACAGCGGCAAACCGTGGTGATAGAGCAACACGAGGGGAAGCCCGATGCCGCGCAGCCCGTCGAGAGCTGGCAGGCGGGCGAGCTTTCCGGGCGCGCTATAACCCCGACCGTCGCTGTTCGCCACGGCGTCCAGATTAATCGCCGCCGTCGCGATCGTCGTGCAACGCGGACATCGCGGCGATGGCGATCAGCAACACGGCCGCCAGCGTCGGGCGGTGATAGCGCTCCCAGTTCGCTGGCCAGCCGAAATATGCCGCAGGACGGTCGTTGTGCACCGTGGTGACGATCTTGAAAGCGATCCAGGCAAACCAACCGAGGCCGACCAACCCGCACAACCGTGCTCGGCGCAGCCCGAGCGCAGCGCCAGCGACGATCGCACCGACGATCAGCCCGTGGCGGGTGGCGATGACCGACATGCCGATCGCCGTCGCGCTGATGGTCAACTCGAGGCCATCTCGCCTGCTGGTGCTGAGCCACGGGGCCAACAGCTGCGGTCGAGAGATCACCGGAGCCAAACGTGGTCGGCGGTCGAGGCCGAGAAACAACAGGCAGGCCAACACGCCGAGGGCGGTGATCAGCTGGCTGAAGCGCAGGGTGCGTTGCGGAGAGAAGGCGAGCTCGATGGTTCGGTCCTGTGTCGACGGTGCCAAGAACCAGCCGTTGAAGCCGCCGTCGACGAGCACGGGGTCGCCGAGGTCGACCTCGGCCCCGAGCGGCGACGCCGTGGCTGCCGCCCAGGCAGTGTTGTAACCCTCGCCAAAGACCAGCCAGCACCCCGCAGGGCAGGCCGTGACGGCAACGGTTGCCGAGGTGTCGCTGCGTTTGACGACGGTCAGCTTGGGTGCCGGATCGCTCGTTTGTGGCGCGGCGATCGAGGCGCAGCGGTAGGCACACGAGTCAACACCAGGCGATCGATGTCGACACCGGTGACGCTGCCCGGGGAGGTACTGATCTCGACGATGCCATCTGTTGTCGTCAGCGCGTTGTCGCTGCAGATTTCGACCTCGAACGCTCGGCCGGTCAGGAGGTCGGCGACGCGGCCGCGCAGGCGCACCTCGAACGGTTGCGCATTGACCAGCATGAGGTCGCGGCGACAGCCACTGTCGAACGTGTCTGGCATGGTCGCCGGGGCAAACGCTGGGCTGGTGAGTTCGTTGATCGCCGCTGGTTGCTGCGCCATGCCTGAGGCGATGGTGCCGTTGTCATTGTCATCAGTGTCGACGATCGTCACCGTCAACACGTCGGCAGTGACCAGTTCGGCGAATAGAGCCAGGTTGGTTCCGGAGGCGATCGTGGCGATCTGCGATGTGCCGCCAGCTTCGAGGCGCAGCTCGCTGACCCGTGTGTAGCCGCCAATCGCTTGGCTGACCTCGATCGAGGTCAGGGGGATGCCCGGCAGGGTTGGAATGGTGATCGTGCTGCCGATGGCGCCATTGTCGGGGGTGATCCACGCCGTGTCCATCGATCCGTCGGTCGCCGCCCACCCACCGGCGCTGGCGTTGCCGGGCTGGCGGGCGTCGGCGACGGCACCGGTCCAGCCGAGCAACTCGGCGAGCACGGCGTCCGAGCTGCGTTGGTGCAGCCTGGCGGTGAGCTCGGCGCTGAACGAGCTGGCTGCGTCGAGGGTGAATCGCCGAGCCATCGCCGTTTCCGGGTCGCGTCGCACCGGGTCGCGTGGATCGACGCGCAATCTGGTCATCACCACCTGTAAGGAGGCTGATTCCGAGAGTTCGTCGAGGGCATCTTGGGGCAGCAGCGTCAGTTCGCGCGTCGCTGCGAGTCCAGCATCGATTTCGGCAAAACCGACGCCGTCGTCGGCGATGGTCACCTCTGGCGAGTGCTCGACCGCGTCGATGGTGATCGTCGCCGAGGTCACCGGTTGATCGAACGTGATCCGCTGCCCGGTACCCGAGCGCGACGACGTGTCGAGGGCGAGTTGTGTGGCAACGAGATCGGGGCTGGTGACGGTGATGCCGCTGATCCACCGGTCGGCGCTGGACTGGGCCTGGAGCAACGTGAGCGAGGAGACCTCGTCGTTGAATGTCAGCGTGATCGACTCGCCGAGGGGATCGCCGCGCTCGGCGACGATCCAGGCCGTGGTCGGATCGCTATCGATGGCGAACACGGCGCGATCCTCTGGACGATAGGCCAACGGCTCGCCATAGGCCGAGGCCACTGCGGCGACATCGCCGACGTGTACCGCCCGAGTTTTGCTCTCGGCGGTGTCGGTGGCGAAGACCGGCAGGCGCTCATCGGCCGAGTCGAAACGGGTGACCCCCGGCGTTGGCTGCCCGTCCTCGGTGAAGCCGCTGACGTCTTGTGCACCTCGCCACTGGTGGGCGCGGTCACGGTTGGAGTCGGTGACGATCACCCGCTGCGCAGCACGCAGATCGGCGGCGGTCATATCGGCCGAGTAACGCAACAGCTCGCGGCCATCGATCAGGTTGGCGGCGGCGGCGTCGACAACCCCATCGCCGCTTCCGGAGACGACGACGACATCCGATTTCAGCCTGGTGATCGCCTGCGGCTGCTCGACAGCGACCAGCTCAACCGGGGCCATCCCAGACTCGGCCAAGGCCTGACCGTAGGCCACCGGCGGAGCTGTGCCGCCCGCACCGACCACGACGGCGCGGGTCTGCGCTGGATCCGCCGATCCAAAGCGTTGGGAATCGATGTCGTTGGCCAGCCAAATCGTGTCGGCACCAAACAGGCGAGCGATCGGGGCCACCGCCGCCGGTTCGGCGATGCCGGCCTGGAAGCGGTCGTCGAAGGCGTAGAGCAAATCCATCGCTGCCGGGCTGCCCAGCGGTGTCCAGTCACGGGTGATCTCGGCCCGTTCGGTGAGGCCGGTCAGCGGCGAATCGACGGTGTATCCCCAGTCGAACGCCGCTGATTCCGACGATGGCAGCCGCAACACGCGCCCCGGCTCCAAGGTGCTGCTCTCTGATGAGCTGTCGAGGGCCGCAGCCGCCTGTTGCCAGGCCTGCGGGGGATCTTGGTCGTGGAGCAGGTTGGCGTCGACGAATTGCATGTTGCGTGGCGCGCCGATGTTGGCGATGGCCAGCAGTGTGACCAGGAGTGGCACACCACTGGCGAGAACGCGCCGTGCCCGCTCGGGGAGACGACGCCAGCGGTGCTCGCTGAAACCCTGGACCAAGGCGGCAGAACCGAGGGCCAACCCGAGGATCAACAAGGGCGCAGCGCGGGTGCTCGAACGCATCGCCAGGCTGAGCCCGCTGCGCGTGTCACGGGTGAGAAGGCGGGTCAACGGCGACGGGTCATCGATCGGGTGAACGCCGACACCGAGCACCAAGCCGACCAAGACCAGCAACGCCGCGTAGCGCCGATGGGTCCAGCGGCTGACCACGAGACCGGTGAGCCCGACCGCCACCAGGGCAAAGGCGATGGCCACGGAGCGCCCGGCGACCATGTAGCGCTCGGCGGCGCTGGTGGTGAATCCTGCCGAATCACGTACATAGGCCAACCAGTAGCCCCAGCCCGCGCAGCACCTCCGGTGCCAGCGACGTCGTCGAGACGGCTTCCAGCGTCTCGGTGTAGCCGAGGACGTTGGCGCCGTGGCGACCTTGTATGGCGACCATCGCCATCCAATTAGCGCAGACCAATAGCGTCAAGACGCCGATGCGCAGCGCCGTGGTCACGGCGCGTTGCCAAGTGATGATCGACGACTTGGCGGCGTGTACCAACCACAACACCGGTGCTGGGGCGATCAGCAGGGTGGCCGTGGCGTTCACCGAGCCAACGGTGAACATCACCAACCCAAACCACGCTGCGTCGCGCCAGCGGGTCTGCGTTGCGGCGCGCACGGTCAAGCCGACCAACCAGCCGAGGCCGGCCCATGGCAGCAACATCACCGAGGTACGCGACAGATAGGGCAGGACGTAGGGCGAGAACTGATAGATCGCCGCGGCACAGAGCAAGGCATGGCCGCGAATTCCGAGATGTTTGGCGGCGAATCGGGCGCCGAGCCCGGCGGCGAAGAGCACGGTGCCGATCCACAAACGGTGGGTCACCCAATCGGGCACCCCGAGTCGATCAAAGGTCCAGTACCAGGGGCCGGTGGGCCACAGGTAGGCCGATGTTTGATGGGGAACGGAACCGGCGAATTGACTCGGATCCCAGGCCTGGGTCGCCCGGCCCATCAATCCGCCGGGATCGAGATACAAGAAGAGCTTGGTGTCGGCCGGAATCCGGCCGTGATGTGCGCTCAGCGCCGGGAGGTAGGCGAACGCGGCAAGCACCAACGTGTGCACCGCAACCTGCGAGCGAGTCAGCGCCGAGGGCAGCCTGCGTGGTGTCGGGTCGATCGGTGTCTCGGTCATACGGGAGCGCAGGTCACACTGTGCGACGGCAATCTAACACGGGTAGTGCATGCTGATGATGGCATCTGCGGTAGTGTGCGTCACCGTGTATCCGGTGGTTGTGGTCCCCACATATCAGGAGGCCGACAACATCGTCCGTTTCCTCGATGCCGTGCGCCTCAGCGTTCCCGAGGCGCACATCGTCGTCGTCGACGACAACAGCCCCGACGGCACGGGGCGCCTTGCCGACGAGGCCGCCGCCCGCTTGGGCAACGTCACGGTGTTACATCGCCAACGCAAGAACGGCCTCGGCAGCGCCTATCGCCATGGATTTCAGCACGTTCTCGACGCCGATTTCGATGTCATCGTGTCGATGGACTGCGACTTTTCGCACGATCCGCGAATGGTGCCGAAGTTGATCGCCGAGATCGCCAACGGTGCCGATGCTGTGATTGGTTCGCGCTATGTCGCCGGCGGCGGCACCGTCAACTGGCCCTTCCATCGGCGGATGCTGTCACGCTGGGGAAACCGCTACACGGCCGGTGTGCTGGGCATGAAGGTGCGTGATTGTACATCCGGCTTCCGGGCCTATAGCTCCACTGCGTTGCGGCGCATCGAGCCGACCTCGACAACCGCGGAGGGCTACGCCTTTCTCACCGAGTTGGCCCGCCGACTTGTGGCCAATGATCTGTGCATCACCGAGTACCCGATCACCTTCGTCGATCGCGAGTACGGCACGTCGAAAATGAGCGGTCGGATCATCGCCGAATCGATGCTGCTGGTCACCCGGTGGGGAGTGGCCGATCGCTGGCGACGGCTTAGGGGATCGCTCCGAGCACGCCGTACAGGCCGGTAAGGGTCACCAACCCGGCAGTACACAGCCCAAGGGCGACGGTCCACATCTCGTGAACCTCGGATACCCCGGGCGACTCTGGCTCGTGCGCCACCTCTCGCTGACGAAGCCACGCCGCAGCGCTGATCAGTAGCGGAAAGGCGGTGTACAGAAATCTCGGGCGGGCGGTCACCGTGCTCGGGGCCAGCATCAACACGAGGACAACGGCGACATAGGCGACCATCGGTGCGGGAAGTCGATGGCGGGTAGCGAAGAAGATCAGCATCAGCATGGCCACGAACGACACCGCGGTGATGATGTCGGTGGGTGAGGACAACGGATGCACGAAGGCGTCGATGGTGTTGCGAATCGCCGTCAACCCGAAGCTGGTGCCTTCGTCCCAGGCCTCACCCTGGGTGCGAAACCAGGCCTTGGCCTCGCCGGTGCGCCGCCACAGGAACAGGTGAAAGCCGATGAAGCCGAGCGGTGCGATGGCCGCGGCGAGCAACGCCGACCACTCTCGACGTTGGCGGATGGCGATCAACGCGGCCACGGCGCAGGCGACGATCAGGGCGATCCCGTTCGGTCGTGTCGCTGCTCCGAGTGCAGCGCACAGCCCGGCGATCGCCCAGGCGCGGCGGTGCAGGGCGAGTAGGCAACCCGCCGCGGCAGCCAACATCAGCGGTTCGCTGTAGGTGAACGAGAGCACGAAGCTGCCGGGAAAGAACCCAGCAAGCAGCATCGCCCGGTAACCGACATGTTCGTCGTAGAGGTCGCGGGCCAACTGCCCGACGAGCACGACGAACAGTGCGCCGAGCACAAAGTTGGTCGCCAGACCAGCGATCACGTCGCCGCCGGGAAAGACCATGTTGACGTAGCGAACCAGCGTCGGGAACCCGGGGAAGAAGGCGGTACGGGCTTGGTAGTCGTCCCACGTGACGTTGACCGGGATCGACGACGGGTAGCTGTCGCGGACGATCGCGTAATACCACTTACCGTCCCACGAGGTGAGCACATCGGTGATCTTGCCGAGGGCATTCGACGGCCGTGGAATGCCGTCCTCGCGGTCGGCGACCACCGATTGGGCGGCGACGATGGCGGCCCCAGCGATCACGCACAGGCGGGAGATGAGATAGCCGATCAGCCCGCGGCGAACGAGCCGGGTCCAGGCCACGGTGCTGGAACCGTCGCCGTGGGCTTGTTGGTGCTCAGTAGTGGGTGTGTCGGTCATCGTTGTCGGCGCCCTCGCCAGTGCACAGCGAAGGGCGCAGAGAACCTAACAGTTCGCGTGCGATCAATAGCGATGCATCGGTTGGATGCGTTGCCGTGGGCCAAACTTGGGGGCGCCGTGCCCGCCGCGCTGCAGCAGGCGAATGACCCGGTTGCGCTGCCCGGCATACGGCGCGAGTAATTCCAACATCTGCTCGTCGGTGCCCCGAGGCTGGCCGCTCAATGCCCAGGCCACCGTGTTCTTGATATGAAAGTCGCCGACAGCGACGGCGTCCGGGTCGCCGAAGGCCGCGGCGACGGCTACTGCCGCGGTCCACAGGCCGACGCCGCGCAACAACAGCAGCTTTTCCGTGGCTGTCGGCGCGTCGGTGGTCGACCACTGGCGGATGCGTTCGTCGTGGCGTGACACGGTACGAATCGCCTCGGCACGCTTGGCCTCGATGCCATAGGGGTGATACCACCACGCTGGCTTGTCGGCCAGCCGTTGCGCTAATGGCGGCAAGCGCAACGCCGGATTGGGTCCTGGCGCTGGGTCGCCGAGTTCCCGGCACAGCATCATCCATTGCCGCTGGGCTTCGCCAACGGTCACCCGTTGGCCGAGGATCGCTGGCACGAGTTCGTGGTTGAGTGTGCCACTGGCGGCGAAGCGAAGGCCCGGCTCGTCGCGTTGCGCGTGCAGAATCTTGGGGTGGCTCTCCGGTCCGAAGTGGTAGCCGGGATCGACGAGGCCAGCCATCGCTGGCACTCTGGCCGACAGCCAGGCAGCGCCGTCGCCCCACGCCTGAGCGGTGACGGCGCTCGCTGTCCAACGAATACGCACGGTGCCCGGGCCATCGGGGGTGTAGGTCGCTCGCCAGAAATCGTTGCTGGTGAGTTTGGTGGTCGGGTCAGACCCGCCGAGGCGAAGGCTGCGCAGTGCACCCCCGACGTCGATCAGGGGGTCGCGATCGAGGTGCAGCGATTCGCTCAAGCCTTCAGCGGAAAGTGGCAGGCGACGAAGTGATCTTCGCCGATCTGGGTCATCTCCGGGATTTCGTCTTTGCACCGTTGCTGTGCGGCCGGGCAGCGCGGATGGAAGCGACAACCCGATGGCGGCGAGACAGGGGAGGGCGGCTCTCCGGCGTTGACGATCACCGGGACAGCGACGGTTGGATCTGGAACCGGGATCGAGCGCAGCAGCAGGTCGCTGTAATGGTGCGCCGGAGCCCGATACAACTCGTCCGAGGGAGCGAGTTCGCAGATCTTGCCGAGGTACATCACCGCCACCCGGTCGCTGATGTTCTTGACCACGGCGAGATCGTGGGCGATAAAAATCAGCGTCAGTCCGTAGGCCTTCTTCAGGTCTTCGAGCAGATTGATGACCTGGGCTTGGACGCTGACGTCGAGGGCCGACACCGGTTCGTCGCAGACGATCAAGGCCGGATCGAGTACCAGGGCTCTGGCGATGCTGATGCGTTGGCACTGGCCGCCGCTGAACTGATGCGGACGGCGATCGGCGGAAATCTCCGGGTCGATACCGACGTCTTCGAGCACCTTGTTGACCCGCGCTAAGCGCTCCTCGGCAGTGCCGATTTTCCAGATATTGAGCGGCTCCATGACGATGTCTCGAACCTTGCGTCGCGGATTCAGCGACGAGATCGGGTCTTGGAAGATCATCTGCACGTTGGTGCGCAACTGGCGCATACCCTCGCCTTGCAGCGTGGTCAGCTCGGTTCCTTCAAAGGTGATCGAACCGCTGGTTGGACGGGGGAGTTGGATGATCGCCCGGCCCGTCGTCGACTTGCCACAACCGGATTCACCGACGATGCCCAACGTCTCGCCGCGGCGAACGTCGAAGCTGATCCCGGACACGGCGTGGACTTTGAGCCCCGTTCGGCCAACAGGAAATTCGACGACGAGGTCGTGTACGGACAGCAGATTGTCAGCCATTACGACGCCCCTGCGGAGAGTGCGGCAGCATCGCTGCTGTGAGAAATACGGCGTTGCGCGGCCTGCCATTCCGGCGACCCGACCGGGAACCAGCAGGCGTAGTGATGCCCTGGGCTGGCCTCGACCAGCGGAGGTTCGTCTTCACGGCAACGATCGGTGGCATAGGGGCAACGGGGGCTGAAACGGCAACCCTTCGGCGGAGAGATCAGATTCGGCGGGCGTCCGCCGATCGTCGTCAAGCGAGTGTGGCTCGGATCGTCGACCTTGGGGATGCTCTTGAACAGTGCCTCGGTGTAGGGCATCTTCATGTCCGAGAACAACACATTGGTCGGTGCCCGTTCGACGACTTTGCCGGCGTACATGACGATGATCTCGTCGGTGTGTCCGGCGACGACGCCGAGGTCGTGGGTGACCAGGATCACCGACATGTTGCGTTCACGCCGCTGCTCTTGGATGACGTCGAGAATCTGCGCTTGCACCGTGACGTCGAGCGCAGTGGTCGGCTCGTCGGCGAACAACACCGTTGGACCGCAGGCCAAGGCCATGGCGATCATCACCCGCTGGCGCATACCGCCAGAGAGCTCGTGAGCGTATTGCTCCATACGGCGCTCGGGCTCGGGGATGCCGACGTCGGTGAGCAGGCGTACAGCTGTGGCCCTGGCGTCCTGCTTGCCCATCTTCAAGTGCAATTTGAGCGGTTCGGTGATCTGCTTACCGATCTTCATCACCGGGTTCAGCGACGACATCGGATCTTGAAAGATCATCGCCATCTCTTTGCCCCAGATGCCGCGCCGTTCGGCCAGCGACATCGTCGTCAGCTCCTGGCCCTGAAACACCACCGAGCCACTGCGCACGACATTGCGACGGGGGAGCAGTCCCATAATCGATCGCGACAGCACGGTCTTGCCGGAACCCGACTCGCCGACGATGCCGAGCGATTTGCCGCGCTCAAGGGTGAACGATACGCCGTCCACGGAACGCACGACGCCGCCGGCGGTTTGGAAATGCGTGGTGAGATCGCGAACCTCGAGCAGAACGCCCGATTCGACGCGCCCGCTGGCCTGGTTACTCATCAGATCGCCTCGCGGATTCGGAATCGCTCGCTCAGCACGTCACCGAGCAGGTTGATCGACAGGATCGTCAGGAACATCACGCCCGCCGGCATCAGCGAGATCCACCACGCCGTAGCCAGTTTTTGCTGCCCGCTAAAGATCATCGAGCCCCAGGTAGCGGTCGGCGAACTGACCGACAGCCCGAAGAAGGACAGCGCACCTTCGGCGGCGATCAACAGAGCCATGCCGGTGAGCGCAAAGATGAGCATCGACGGCACCACGTTGGGCAAGATCTCTTTGAGGATGATGCGCTTGTTACTGGCCCCGATGCTGCGTGCCGCGGTGACGAATTCGCGTTGTGAATAGACCAATGTGTTGGCTCGCACGAGCCGGGTCAGTGGTGGGATCGACAGGATCGTCAGGGCGACGATGATCGGCACTATCGAGCGCCCCTCGGTGTTGTCCGTGCCGGTCGACCCGAAGAATCCGACGATGAAGATCGCCAGCAGGAGGGCTGGAAAGGCGAGCAGAATCGTCATCAGAGTGTCGATGATCTTGTCGATCCTGCCACCGAAGAATCCGGCGATCAGTCCAAGCCCGCCACCGACGAGCAACCCGAAAAAGATCGACAGAACTCCGATCAACAAACTGTTGCGAGCGCCGAACATCGAACGGCTGAATATGTCGAAACCGTTGGTGTCGGTGCCGAGCCAGCCGGCCCGCTCAGGTGCGCCGGGGAAGGCGGGTAGCGCCGATTCGGCGAACCCGGCCCACGCCGGCGGTTTCTCCAGCTTGAATGCCGAGCCCTTGACATGAGTGGAGCACTGCGACGCGTCGCTGAATTGGCTGCAATCGTGATTGACATAGGGCAGCTTCGAGGCGCCGATGGCGGTGAAGGTCAACAGCACGAGCCAGGTGATCGCAAACCATTTGGTGAATCGACCGCGTCGGCGGAACTTTGCAGCTGCCATCACTTGCCTCCAATCGCCGTGCTGGCGCGTACCCGCGGATCGAGCCATCCGTAGGCCAGGTCGACCAAAAAGTTGATGATGATGTACACCAAGGCGAGGATGGCCACGGTGACCTGCACCAATCGGAACTCGTTGGCGAAGATGCCGATGACGGTCTTACGCCCAAGCCCGTTGAGACCGAAAGCGGTTTCGACGATCACGGATCCACCGACGAGCGTGCCAACTTGGATGGCCGCTGCAGTGAGCAGCGAAAACAGCGACGGCCGCAAGGCGTGGACGGTCATGATCCGCAGGGTGCCCACGCCCTTGGCCCGCGCCGTGGTGATGAAGTCGCTCTGCAGCGTGTTGACCAGGTCGGCGCGCAGCAAACGCATGTAGGTCGCTGCCAACGGAAGTGCGAGCACAATAGTTGGCAGAAAGAAGTTCTTGAAATGTTCGAGGGGCGAATCGAAGAACGGCACCGCTTGCGACTGCGTCGGAAAGATCTTCCAGCGCACGGCAAACAGCAGCAGTAAAATCGGGGCGAGGATGTACCCGGGCATCGACAACAGCCCGAACGAGACGGTCGTCGATATTCGATCGAAGAAACCGCCCTGGCGATAGGCGGCTGTCATCGCCGCAAACAGGGCGATGGCCAAGGCCACGATCTGGGCGTAGATCATCAACCGAATCGACACTTGCAACCCGTCCCACACCGAGGTGCGAATCGATTGATTGCCCTGGAACGTGGTGCCCCAATCGGCGGTGACCAGATCCTTGACGAAATAGCCGTACTGCTTGATCGCTGAATCGTTGAGATGCAACGAATCAAGCAGTTCGGCCCTCCCCTCGGGTGTCGTCGCCGCCCCGCCGGCGGCGATCGCGATCCGGTCCTTGGAGTTGGGAATTGCTCCCAGCGCCAACGACACCGTCAGCGTCACAGCAACCGCCACGATCAGCAGTTGCACAAGTTTTTGAGCGAAGTAACGCATAACTCTTTAAGACGCTGACGGCATCTGTTGCACGAATTCCTAGCTTTCCATCCACAACGTCGCCGGAGCGAAGACGCCACCCACGTTGGCATGGCTGCCCTTGGACGCTTGGGTCCCGTCCGGCAACGTCAACGCCGCCGCGTCTGCGCCGTGCACGGTTGCCTTGTGTGGGAAGCCCCACACGGTCCACCAGGTCCACAGGTTGTAGCACTGCTCGCCGAAGATGCGGTTGATGTTCTCGGCGATCTCTTGCTTCTCGGCCGGGTCGGTGCTGATCCGATTGGCTTCGAACAGGGCATCCATCTCGTCGTCGCGGATGCGGCCGAAGTTGGTGGCGAACTCGCCGACGGGCAGTGCTGCCGTTGACGACCACCAGTGATATTGCTGGTCGAGGTCGAAGCCGTTGTGCAGCCGATAGAGGTTGGCCTGGAACGACCCACCCAGCGCTCCGATGATCAGGGTCAACTGCTCTACCTGGTTGATCGTCACCTCATCGACGCCGGCTTCCTCCCACCACTGCTTGACGAAATTGGCGGTGACCAGGTTGGTCTGGTCAGCGCTGGTGCTGTAAGCGATCTTCAGCTCGCCGGGATTCTCCGCCTTGTAGGCGGCGATCAGTTCTTGGGCCTTGGCCATGTCCTGCTTGACCGGATAGCCGGTGTCGGCGAGGTAGCCAACCGACGACTCTGGGAACGGGCCGTTCGCAGTCTTGAAGACGCCTTGGTTGACCGAGGCGTTGAAGGTGTCCATGTCCATCGCGTTGGCCAAACCGCAGCGAACGCGCTGGTCGCTGAGCGCTGAGTCTTCTGCCGTGACGTGCAGCAATACGAAGGTGGTCTCACCCTTGTACTCCATCTCGGTCATCGGGAACTCGTCCGGCGTGGCCCGGAAGTCAGCGATGACCTGGGCGTTGCTGGCGTGGATCAGGTCGACGTCACCAGCCTTGAGCGCATCCCGGCGGGCGAGGGCGTCGGCGATCGGGCGGAACTCGATCGAATCGAGGTACGGGTACGGCGCGTTCCAGTAGTCCGGGTTCTTGGTGCCCTTGTAGAACTCGCCCGGCTTGAAGTCGGCGAAGATGAAGGGCCCGGTGCCGACGGGCTGAGCCTTCAGCGTGTTGCCATCGCCGTCGGAGGCCGCCAGCCAGGTCGGCGAGGCGATGTATCCGGCCTGCCCGCTGACGATGAACGGAAACTGGGCGTTCGGCGACGACAACGTGACGACGGCGACCATCGGGTCGGAAGGATCTACCTCGACGCCGGTCACTCCACGCAGGATCGAACCGGTGATGATCCCGGACTTGCTGCGGGTCAAGTTTTCAGCGATCGCCGCCCCATCGAGCGGCGTGCCGTCGTGGAAGGTGACACCTTCGCGGGCGGTGATCCGCCATTCCGTGAAATCGGCGTTGGGTTCAAGCGCTGACGCCAGATACGGATGGGCGAGATCGTCGGACCCTGGGACCGTCAACGGATCGAAGACCGAGCGCATGATCATGTGGCAAGAGACCGCACAGGCCACCTCTGCGGGTCGCCACGGGCTCGACGAGTCGGCCTCGATGGCCATCACCAGGTCGCCGCCGGAGACGGCTTGCTCTTCGACAACGGGCGGGTCCGTGGCATCTGGGACCGGCGTTGTGTCGCCGGATGCAACCGTGTCATCCGTTGGTGGCTGGGCAGTGGTGGCGTCGGGCGTCGGCGCCGCGGTGGCATCGGTGACTGCCGCGGTGGCCTCTGGTGCGGCATCGCCGTCACCATCGCTACCTCCGCAGGCGCCAGCAACCAGCGCCAAGCTGAGCGCTGCGGCCGTGAACGCCGAGAATCGTTTTCCTTGCATTGTGGTCCTCATGAATTCCCCCTTGGACTTCCTGGCTGTGGCTAACGTCACAGCAGCGATGCGAACAATATCGCCAATGAACGACTGGCCTGTGCATTCTGGTGAGATTTTGTTACCCGTGGGTATCCTGCCTCCGGTGATGCGTTCGGACTATCTCGATGAGCCCCACGCGCAGCGTTTGGCGCCCACTCACCGCCTTCGATCGGAGATCCTTGCTGCGCATCGGGCGGCTATCGAGCGCGGCGTGCCGACCTATCGCGATCCCTTGTCGGGTCTCGCCGTACTCACCGCTGACACGCTGGCCGAGCGTGGCTATTGCTGTGGCAGCGGGTGCCGCCACTGCCCCTACCTCGGCGCCGAGCCCACAGAGCGGCGCTAGCGTGCCAGGCTATGGCTGACTCCATCGTCGACAAACTGCAGGTCAAACCCGGTTCTGCGTTTTCCTACAAGCGGCGCAAAGCCGACGACACCCTCGGCTGGGAAAAGGATGCTGCCAAGGCAGAACTCGTCGAGGTGCAGGCCAAGATCAGCGACCTGCAAATGCACCTGGCCGCCGAGGCTCGACAATCGTTGTTGATCGTCTTCCAGGCAATGGATGCCGCTGGCAAGGACGGGGCGATGCGCAGCGTGTTCAGCGGGATGAATCCCTCCGGTGTGCGGGTCAGCAACTACAAGGCGCCGGTCGGCGACGAACTGCGCCACGATTATCTCTGGCGGGTACACAGCAAGGTTCCCGGCGACGGCGAAATCGGTGTCTGGAATCGCAGCCACTACGAAGACGTGCTCGTCGTGCGGGTCAAGAATTTGGTGCCCAAGGCGCAATGGCAGAACCGCTACCGCCACATCCGCGAGTTCGAACGGTTGCTCACCGACGAGGGTACGCGGATCGTCAAGATCAACCTGCATATCTCCTTCGAGGAGCAGCGTCTCCGGCTGCAAGACCGCATCGACGACCCCAACGAGCGTTGGAAGTTCCGCATCGGCGACCTCGACGATCGCAAGTTGTGGCCCGAGTTCCAGCGCGCTTATGAAGTGGCGATGCGCGAGACGAGCACCGACAATGCCCCGTGGTATGTGGTCCCTGGCGATCGCAAATGGGTCAGGAATCTCGCGGTCGCTCGCATCGTGCTGCAAGCGCTGCAAGCGATGAAACCCGCGTTGCCGCCATCCGACCCGCAAATCAAGGGCCTCGTCGTCGAGTAACACCTGCTCATCGAGTTGGGTTCGAATCGCGGCGGCCATTTGTTAGCGTGTCTCTTTCGCCCCACAGCCAGGAGTTTCCGACGGTGTCTTCGGATCGTGAAATTTTGACATGGGAGACGTTCGGCGTCTCCGTCCGTGATCTCGCTCAGGTCGTCGTCGACGACGGGTACGAACCGGACATGATCCTGTCGATCGCCCGTGGCGGCCTGCTGATCGGTGGTGCCCTCGGCTATGCGCTCTCGGTGAAGAACGTCTACACGATGAACGTCGAGTTCTACACCGGGATCGACGAGCGTCTGGAGATCCCACGGATTCTGCCGCCGGCCCCCGACTTCGTCGATGTCTCCGATGCCAGAATCCTGATCGCCGACGATGTCGCCGACACCGGCCACACGCTGCTCAGCGTGCAGGATTTCTGCGCCGGCAAAGTGGCCGAGGTACGCACCGCGGTGCTTTACGAGAAGTCGCATTCGCTGGTCAAGTGCGACTATGTCTGGAAGCGCACCGATCAGTGGATCAACTTCCCGTGGAGCGACCAACCACCGGTCGCCAAGCGGGAGTGGTCCGTTCGCGACGCCTGACGTGGGTGTGAACAAGCGCAGCGACGTCGTCGCCGTCGCCTTTGGGGCGGGGGCGACGATCACGCTGCTCGGCACGTTTCTGCGCTGGGTCTATTCCGGCTCGGTAGGACGTTCGAGCTACCGCCTGGTCGGCCTTATCGAGCGTCTGGGGTTTGCCCCCAACGGTCCGATCGATGTCGCCATGCGCTGCTGGCCGTTCGTGCCGTTGTTGTTGGTTGCCGCCGTCCTGGCAGGTATCTGGCAGCGTCCGATGATCGCCGGGGCGATCGGGGCGCTGGTGTCGATCTTCGTCGGTCTCATCGCTGCCGCGCTGTTGGTTGCCGCAAAGACCACCGACGTGCTGCGTCTCGGGCGCGGTCCGTGGGTCAGCGCCTGTGGAGCGCTGCTGCTCTTGGTGGCCTCGGCGCTGATGCTCCTGTGGCGAGATCGATCAGTCGATCCAGATGCCGCGCTCACGCCAGACGTCGCGTAGCACCGCCGGTTTGTCGGTCATGATGCCGTGCACGCCAAGGTCGAGCAGGCGATGCATCTCTGCAGGGTCGTCGATCGTCCACACGTGGACCCGCACCCCGAGTCTGTTGGCGTGATTGATCAGGCGTTCGTTGACCACCAGTAGCCGACCCTGGCGCACGGGGATCTGCGCAGTCGCCGCCGGCTTGGCGATGAATATGCCGTAGCGCAGATTGACCACCCCAGCGGGGCCGAGCGCGGTGCACAGACGTGGCCCGAGCTCGCGGCGCAGCAAGCGCACCCGGCGGTCGCTGAACGATCCAACGCAGATGCGATCGATCGACCCGGTGCGTTGAATCGCCGAGATCAACGCTGGCACCGCCCGATCGGTTTTGCAGTCGATGTTGACCCGCAGCTCAGGCCAGGTGCCGAGCAATTCGTCGAGGGTCGGGATCGGTGCCTTGCCGTCGACGCGGGCCTCGGCGACCTCGCTCCAGGGCATCTCGCTGATCTTGCGATCGATGCCGCAGGTGCGCTCCAGGTCGTCGTCATGGAAGGCGGCGAGCACGCCATCAGAGCTGACTTGGACGTCGGTCTCGACGTATCGAAAGCCAAGGTCAACGGCGTGTTGAAAGGCTTCCATCGTGTTTTCCGGGGCGGCGCTGGCCCCGCCGCGGTGAGCGAAGGGAATTGGATGCGGCCAGTCGAGATAGGGATGAACGACACGGTCACGGAAACGCCTCACGCCTGAAGCGTATTGCAAGTTGAGTATCGTCAGTGGCTATGACCGCAGTACGCGCAATCCCGTTGGCCGGCGAACGTTTCAGCACGAAGGAAGGAATCGAGGTCAGGAGCCCGTACGACGACTCGTTGATCGGCACCATTCCGGCGTGCACCGCCGACGATGTCGATCGGGCCGTGAAATCGGCGCGCGCCGCGCTCGATCACACCCAGCTGCCGTTGTGGAAACGGGCTCAGATTCTCGACAAGGCCGCCGCCCGATTGAGCGAGCGGGTCGAAGAGTTTGCCCAAGCGATCAGCCGTGAAGCCGCCAAACCGATCCGCACCGCGCGGGTCGAGGCCGAGCGGGCCGTCGGCACCTTCCAATTCGCTGCCGCCGAGGCCAGGACGTTGAGCGGCGAGATGGTGCCACTCGATGCCATCCCCTCGGGCGTCGGCAAGCTCGGCTTCACCTTGCGGGTGCCGATCGGCGTGGTCGGTGCCATCGCCCCATTCAACTTCCCGCTCAACCTGGTGGTCCACAAGGTTGCCCCAGCGATCGCTGCGGGTTGCCCGGTGGTGCTCAAGCCGGCCTCGCAAACCCCGTTCAGCTCGATTTTGCTGGCCGAGATGCTGATCGACGAGTGCGGCCTTCCCGCTGACTACTTGCACGTGGTGACCGGTGGCGGTGGCACTGTCGGCAACGCCATCGTCGATCACCCGGGCATCGCCTTGATCACCTTCACCGGCTCACCGCAGGTTGGCTGGGGTATCCGCGCTCGGGCGCCGCGCAAACGGGTCGGTTTGGAGCTGGGCAACAACGCTCCGGTGATTATCGAGCCAGACGGCGACTATCTGCTGGCCGCCGACAAGATTCGTGTCGCCGGTTTCAGCCACGCCGGGCAGAGCTGCATCAGCACGCAACGGATCTTCGTCCATCGCACGATCGCTGCCGAGTTCACTGCTGCGCTGCAGCAGCGTGTCGCCACCCTGGTGGTGGGCGATCCGGCCGACGAGGCCACCGAGGTCTCGGCGCTGATCTCGCGTTCCGAGCGAGACCGGGTGAAGTCGTGGGTCGATGAGGCAGTGGCCAGCGGCGCCGAGGTGATCAACGGTGGCGAGTTCGATGCCGTCGGCGTGCTGCAGCCAACGGTTTTAGCCAACGTCACCCCGGAGATGAAGGTCTGCGCTGGCGAGGTCTTTGGCCCGGTGGTGGCGATCGCCGCCTACGACGACTTCGATGAGGCATTGCGCCTGGCCAACGACAGCGCCTTCGGGTTGCAGGCCGCGGTGTTTACCCGTGACATGTCCAAGGGATTGAAGGCGGTGCGCACCCTCGATTACGGCGGGGTCCTGGTCAACGAGGTGCCCACCTGGCGCGCCGATCAACAGCCGTACGGCGGATTACGCGACAGCGGCAATACCCGCGAGGGCCCGGCCTTTTCGATCAAAGAGATGACCGAGATCCGCATGGTCATCCTCTCGGAATGACGATCGACGTGTCGCGGCAACACCTGCGCATCGACGGTGCCAGGCTCCGGTCCAGGCTCGACGAACTGGCGGCGATCGGCGGACGTGACGACGGCGGTTGTGCCCGCCTGGCGCTCACCGATGCCGATCGCGACGGCCGTGACCTGGTGGTCACCTGGATGCGCGACCTCGGCCTCGACTTGGCCATCGATTCGGTTGGCAACGTCGTTGGCCGGTGGACCCTGACCCCGGGCGCGCCGACGGTGATGTGCGGCTCACATATCGACACGGTGGCGACGGGGGGTCGCTACGACGGCAACCTTGGCGTGCTCGCCGGCCTTGAAGTGATCGAAACCGTGCAACAGGCTGGACCCGACGTTGCCGCGCAACTGCAGTGCAACCTGGCGGTCGGCTTCTTTACCAACGAAGAGGGCGCCCGTTTTGCCCCCGACATGCTTGGCAGCCTGGCGTATGTCGGGGGTCTCGGCGTCGAAGAGGCCTTGGACACGGTGTCGATCGACGGTGCCCGGTTCGGCGACGAATTGGCGCGTATCGGCTACCTCGGGGCGACCCCGTGCCCCGGGGCCGTGCCAACAGCATTCGTCGAGTTACACATCGAGCAGGGGCCTGTGCTAGAAGCCGAGGGGGTGACGATCGGTGTCGTCACTGGGGTGCAGGGCATCTCCTGGCAGCGTTTGGAGATCGTCGGCGAGTCTCGTCATGCTGGCACGACGCCGATGTCGATGCGCCACGATGCTGGCCACGCAGCCTTTGCGCTAGCTGTCGAGGCTCGGCGCTTGGCCGCAGAGGTTGGCCCGCCGCAGGTGGCAACCGTTGGACGGATAGAGCTGCATCCCAACCTGGTCAATGTGGTCGCCGCCCGCGCCGTGATGACGGTCGACCTGCGCCACACCGACGAGGCCGTGTTGCAAGCAGTCGAAGCCCGCTTCGCTGCGGCGATCGAGGCCGTCAGCGAAGCGGAAGGGGTGACGATCACCTCGACTCCGTTGGCTCGATTTGAGCCCGTGGCCTTTGACCCGGCGATGATCGCCCGCGTCGAGGCCACGGCGCAACGCCTCGGGCATTCGACGATGCGTCTGCCATCGGGTGCCGGTCACGACGCGCAGATGTTTGCTCGGGTGTGCCCAACGGCGATGATCTTCACGCCGAGCGTCAACGGGATCAGCCATAATCCCGCCGAGTTCACTGCCGATGATGATCTTGACGCCGGTGCCAATGTGTTGCTGCAGGTCATGTTGTCGCTCTGTATCGCTGAAGAGGAACAATGAGCAGAATTCTCACGGTCGCCGGGGCGCAGCTCGGGCCGATTCAATCCGACGATCGCCGTGAGGC
The DNA here is from genome assembly GCA_963732585.1 of uncultured Acidimicrobiaceae bacterium. Classification (GTDB taxonomy): domain Bacteria; phylum Actinomycetota; class Acidimicrobiia; order Acidimicrobiales; family Ilumatobacteraceae; genus WLMZ01. The sequence continues at coordinate 690,914 of CAVSZY010000003.1, forward strand.
GGTGGTCGAGCGTTTGATCGCGCTGTTGCGTCAGGCCGCCGAGCATCACGTCGAGTTGATCGTGTTCCCCGAACTGGCGCTGACCACCTTCTTTCCCCGCTGGTTCGTCGCCGAGATCAGCGACGCCGATCATTGGTATGAGCGCTCGATGCCCAACCCGGTGACCCAGCCGCTGTTCGACGAAGCCAAACGTCTGGGCATTGGCTTCAGCCTTGGGTATGGCGAATTGACCGCCGACGGGCACCGCCACAACGTGCAGATGCTTGTCGAGCGCGATGGTTCGCACGTGGCTACCTATCGCAAGGTGCACATTCCCGGCCATGAGCACCACGAACCGGGTCGGCCGTTCCAACATGCCGAGCGCTACTACTTCGAACCGACCACAGAGGGCTTCGGGGTCTGGCGGGCCTTTGACGGCCTGGTGGGGATGATGATCTGCAACGACCGGCGCTGGCCGGAGAGCTACCGGGAGATGGGTCTGCAGGGCGTGGAGATGATCCTGTGTGGATACAACACCCCGATCCATTACGTGCCGGACCCCTCGCAGGACATTTTGCAGGGCTTCCACAACGCGCTGGTGATGCAATCCGGCGCCTACCAGAACGGCACCTGGGTGGTCGGCGTCGCCAAGGCCGGCTGCGAGGAAGGCGTCGAACTGCTCGGCCAGTCGATGATCGTCGCCCCCAGCGGGCAGATCGTCGCCCAGTCACTGACAACCGGCGACGAGTTGATCATCGCCCGTTGCGATCTCGACTGGTGTACCAAGTACAAAGGGACGCTGTTCGACTTTGACCGCTATCGGCGGCCCGAGGTCTACACCAGGATCACCGGTCAACGCGGCGTGATCGAACCGCCGCCTCGTTGAGCGCGAGTCGTTAGATCGCTCGTCCGGCCTCTCGCCAGTACTCGTCTTTGAGCAGCCGCTTGTACAGCTTGCCGGTGGGATGGCGGGGGAGTTCGGTGCGGAAGTCGATGGTTCGCGGGCATTTGCTGGCCGCTAGTTGGGTGCGGCAGAACTCGATCAGTTCGAACTCCATGGCCTTCGCGGCGTCGGCGTCGGCTGGCATGCGCAGCGGCTGTACGACGGCTTTGACTTCTTCGCCGAGGTCGTCGTTGGGCACACCGAAGACGGCGACATCGATCACGTCAGGGTGGGTGACGAGCACGTTCTCGGCCTCTTGGGGGTAGATGTTCACGCCGCCGGAGATGATCATGTACGACTTGCGATCGGTGAGATAGAGGAAGCCGTCGTCGTCGAGATAGCCGACGTCGCCGAGGGTTGACCATCCCTGGGGGTGGCGCGAGCTGGCTGTTTTGGCCGGGTCGTTGTGGTATTCGAACTCGTTGCCGCCGCCGAGGTAGACCGTGCCTTGCTCATGCGCAGGAACTTCGTCGCCCTGTTCGTCGCAGATGTGCACGACGCAATTGATCGCCCGTCCGACGGTGCCGGGGTGCGCCAGCCACATCTCGCTGTTGCAGTAGATGACACCGTTGCCCTCGGTGCCGGCGTAGTACTCGTGAACGACTGGCCCGAACCAGTCGATGATGTGGCGTTTGACCGGGATCGGGCATGGCGCCGCGGCGTGGACGATGCAGCGCAGCGAAGAGATGTCATAGCGGTTGCGAATGTCGTCGGCCAGTTTCGTCAGGCGCACGAACATCGTCGGCACTACCTGGGCCATCGTCACCTGGTATTCCTCGATCAGCTGCAGAAACTGCTGCGGCTCGAAGTGCTCCATCATCACCACGGTGGCGCCGAGGGAGTGCACGCCGAGGCAGAAGCGCAGCGGAGCGGCGTGATACATCGGGGCCGGAGAGAGGTAGACCGTGTCTGGGGTACCGCCGAACAGGACGGTGACCATGGTGTAGACGCCAGCTGGGGTGGTCTCCAATGGCAGCGCCTCGAAGCGACGAGTGATGCCCTTGGGATGGCCCGTGGTGCCCGAGGAATAGAGCATGTCGATACCGGCGATGCGCGCTGCCAGCGGCTCGGCCGGTTGGGTGGCGAGCTGTTGGGCATAGTCGAAGTAGCCGTCGGTGGTGGCCTCGATCGTCGCGTCGAGCATCAAACGCAGCGAGACGTTGGGCGTCTCTGCGGCGATCTCGCCCGCTTGCGCAGCCTTGTGATGGCTGGTGATGAAGACCTTGGCGCCGCAGTCGTTGACGATGTAGCTGAGTTCGCCACTGGTCAGGCGGCTGGAACAGGCGGTGTAGACGAGGCCGGCGTAGTGCAGGCCCCAGATGACCTCGAGATAGCGAGGATGGTTTTCCATGCACACGGCCACGTGGTCGCCCGGGCGCAGGCCATGGGCATGCATCAGTTGGCTGAGGCGGTTGGCGTTGGCGTCGAGTTCGCCGTAGGTCTGCACCTCTCCGGTGGCGGCGACGATCACCGCCGCCTTGTTGGGATTTTGCTGTGCGTGCTCGCCCGGATACATGAGTGCACAAACTAGTCACTAGTCTCAAAAATATGAGTGTTGTAGAAGTAAGAACGACCGATGAGCAACGTGTCGATGACCTGGTCAGCACCTTGCTGGCCGAGCACGATCCGCTGTCCGGCCAAGCATTTCTCGGGGCTCAATTCGACGCTGGTTTGGCCTGGGTGCATTTCCCCGAGGGCTGCGGCGGGCTTGGCTTCAACCCGAGGTTGCAGGCACGGATCAACGAGCGGGTGTGGGCCGCGGGGGCGATGAAATCGGGGATGCGCAACCCGATCGGCTACGGCATGTGCGGGCCGACGGTGGCGGTGTGGGGCAGCGAGGCACAAAAGCAGCGTTATCTGCGCCCGTTGTTCACCTGCGAGGAGATCTGGTGTCAGCTGTTCAGCGAGCCGGGTGCCGGTTCCGATTTCGCCGGGCTTTCGTCGCGTGGGGCCCGTGACGGCGACGAGTGGCTGGTCAACGGGCAAAAGGTGTGGACCACCCTGGCACACGAGTCGCGCTGGGGCCTGCTGGTGGTGCGCACCGATACCGAAGCGGTCAAGCACGCCGGTATGACCGCCTTCGTTGTCGATATGCACGCGCCAGGCGTCGAGGTGCGACCGCTGCGGCAAATGACCGGCGAGGCCGAGTTCAACGAGGTCTATTTCACCGACGTTCGGATTCCGACGGCAGAGATGTTGGGCAAACCCGGCGATGGCTGGCGGGTGTCGTTGACGACGCTGATGAACGAGCGGGTGTCGATCGGTGGGGCGATCCCGGCCAAGGGTTCCGGCACGATTCGCGACCTGATGAAGACCTGGGAGGCGCTGCCCGCCGAGCGCCACGATGCGGTGACCCGCGACGAGGTCACCAAGCTGTGGATCAGAGCTGAGGTGTTGCGCTTGACCAACATCCGTGCCAATCAGAATCGCAAGGCCGGCGATCCCGGCCCGGAGGGCTCGATCGGCAAGTGCGCCTCAGCGGATCTGAACAAGGACATTTACAACAAGGTCGTCGACCTGATGGGAGCCGGCGGGATGCTGTATGGCAGCTATGCGATGGTTCGCCCGGAGACGACGATGGAGTTCGACACGCTGCAGAAAGCGTTCCTGCGGATGCGGGCCAATTCGATCGAGGGTGGCACCACCGAGGTGATGAAGAACATCCTCGGTGAACGGGTGCTCGGACTTCCCGGCGACGTCCGTGTCGATCGTGATCGCCCCTGGAGCGAAGTCCCACGCAGCTGATGGGAGCGTCGTTGCGATTGCTTGTCGCGCTGTTGATTGTCGCCGTTACGGCGTGTTCGAGCGCCTCAAGCGAATTGGTCACCTCAGATTTCGAGCGTGAGGTTCTTTCTGGCGGGGTGACGAAAGCCGAGCTTGAGCTCGCCCGTCAACGCACGGTGGCGTGCATCGAGCAGGAGGGATTTACAGCTGAGTTTCTTGAACGCGACGCGCGTGTGGCGGCCCTGCAGGCCGGCAGCGGCCCTGCGCGTGCCGGGGAATCGTCGCAGCAGTTGGAGCAGCGCTTCACTACAGCGATCGACTCATGCGTGGCTGAGTTTCACGACGCTATCGATCAGCAGTGGCTGCGCAGCACGGCACCAAACAGCCGGCAACAAGCGGTTGCATTCGAGACCCTGCGCTCCTGTGTCGCTCCGTTCGTGGCTTTGACGTCCGAGGAAAACCTGGCTCTTCTGAACGATCTAATGATTGCCGCCGATGAGGACGACCGGATGATACTGGAGGCCTGCTCCGACGCCTATCTGGTTGCTACCTCAGACGGACAATAGGGTTTGGCCGTTGTCACGAACCGGTGTGCAGCAGGACACCGAGGAAGACGGCAGCGACGGAGGCCAGGGCACCAACGGCTCCGCCAGCGGCAAGAGCTAGCTTGCTGCGACCGGCGATGTGGATCGCCGCGGCGACACCGGCGAGGACGGCGACGACAATCTTGACGAACACGGTGACCTGGTAGGCGGTGTCGGTATCGGCGATGTCGACCGCCGTCAGATTCCACAACCCGGTCAGCACCAGCACGGCGAACGCCGGCCAGGCGATGCGGTTGAAGGCTCGCGCCGCCTGCTTGGGTAGGCCGTCGTGTTGGCGCAGCACGGGCAGCAACCCGGCGAGAACGAACTGGCCGCCGACCCACACTGTCGCCGCCAGGATGTGCAGGGTGATGCGGATGGTGGCGGCGGTCGGCGAAAGCATGCCGATCAGCCTACGAGCGCCCGCCAAGGGTCACGAAACCGCCGCTGGTCTGCAGCGTTGCCTGTAGTGCCGGGGCTCCAACGGCGACGACGAGACGTGAGTCATCGGCACCCGCGGCTGCCAACCAGGTGGTAACGCCCGGGTCGGGAAAGCTGACAGCCAGACTCGTCAGCGCGACCCCGCTGGCTGGCAACGACGCGGTCGGGTGGTGCGAATCGAGCCAATCGATGAAGAACGGCAGCGGGGCAACGCCATCCGGGCCGAGCGTTGCGCGGGTCAACAACCAGCGCAACAGCGATCCATCCGGCCGCTGGCGCTGCATTGGAGTGGCGTTGCCGGGCTCGTAGCCGGCTGCCCGGGCGGCACCGATCGCTTGGTCGAGATCCGTGGGGCAGGCGCACCAGGCGACGAGCTGTTCACTGGCGAGTTCGCTTATGCCGAACGCGCGCGGTCCGTGAACCGGATTGTCGAGATCGGGGCCGACGATCTCCAGATAGGCACCGCCGCCGATTGCGAGGAGTTCGTTGCGTGTCCCCAACCCGACGTGGCGGCCACCGACCACAGGCGTCGCCCCGAGACGCTCGGCCATCGAGGCCACGGTTGCCGCCAGATCCGGTGTGGCGTAGACCAGGTGATCGATCACCCGGCTACGACCGTTCCCAAGGAAAACAGCACATCGCTGGCGGCCACGGCGCGATCATCAACCTGCTGCAGCGCCGCCGCGGGCGCACCCAGAAGCACGCCGGCTACGCGGCTGATCGCTTGCTGCAGATCGCGAATGTTACGCGGCGGCGGAAAATATTCGTCTTCCTCAGTGGTGCGCACGGTCTCCACGCCGTGGCGCGGATTGAGGTGACGCACGACCGCTTGCACCAGGTCTTCCGGGGCTGAGGCCCCGGCAGTGACGCCGATCACGCCGTCGAGATCGCCGGGCAACTCGCTGACGCTGTTGATCCGAAAGACCCGTGGGCAACCGGCCTCGATCGCCAGTCGTTCCAGTGCCCGAGTGTTCGACGAGTTCGCCGAACCGATGACGATCAGGGCATCGACTCGTGGGGCGATGGTCATCAATGCCGACTGGCGGTTGGTGGTCGCGAAGCACAGGTCGCTGCGACCGGGCGACCAGACGTTGGGATAGCGCTGGCGCACGGCAACGGCGACGCCTTGCCATTCGCGATGCGACAGTGTGGTCTGCGCCAACAGCGCCACCGGTTCGTCGAATTGGGGGAGTGCGTCGACCTCGGCCACCGACTCCACCCGGCTGATCGCCGCAGGGGCGACGGCCATCGTGCCGACCGCTTCCTCGTGCCCGTCGTGGCCGACATAGACGATGCGGTAGCCCTTGGTGGCGCGGACCTTGACCTCGTGGTGCACCTTGGTGACCAGCGGGCACACCGAATCGACGACATAGCTGCCACGTTCGCGGGCCGCGGCGACCACCTCGGGGGCCGAGCCGTGGGCGGAGAGCATGATCGGGCGACCGAGCGGCACGTCGGCGATGTCGTCGACGAAGATTACGCCTTGGGCTTCGAACTGCTCGACGATGATCTTGTTGTGGACGATCTCGTGGTAGCAGTACACCGGGGCCGGAAAGCTGCGCACCATGAAGGCCAAGGCTTTGATGGCCATCTCGACACCGGCGCAGAAACCCCGCGGCTCAGCCAGCAGCACCCGATCAACATTCACGCACTCAGGCTAGCGATCATCGCTCAGTGCTTCTTTCCTCCGTCTGAGTGAATGAGTTGTCCGTGATCCATTGTCTTGCGGGCGAGCATAGAAAGCGGACGAGGCTGGCGCAGTCGGTTGGATGCTGCGTCGGCGTGACATTAGTACTCCAGGGCCGCAGCCCCGGCTTTGGCAAGGGATGCTGGCGCGTAGTCGAGCCATTTGAGTTGCATTCGTTCACCGGTGGGGTGCATGTACGGTTTCGTCGGCGCCGGTGGGGGCTCGTTGCCGGGCGGTCTTGGTTGTTTGGCTGCTTCGATGATGCGGCCATTGCGGTCGCGGAAGGTGAGGCCGTTAGGTTGATCAGCGTTGCCGGTGATGGTGAACTGGCCGTTGTGGTGACGGCGGTGATGGTTGCCGCAGAGCATTCCGAGGTTTTCGGTGGTGGTGGTGGTGGAGCCGCCGTGCTGCCAGTGTTGGATGTGATGCACCTCCCGCCCGATTGTCGCGTTGCAACTGGGGTGGCGGCAGGTGCGGTCGCGGTCCTCGATTACCCGGCGGAGACGGATCGGGGCGATGTGGCGGGCGCGACCGAGATTGATTGGTAGTCCACCGGTTTCCCACAGCGGTTGGATCATGCCGGAGCAACAGATGTGCTCGCGCAAGTTGTCGGGTAGTGCCGGACCGTTGTGGATCCAGGCGCCGTCGGTGCCGAGATGCACGATCACGCGGTAAAGGTCTTGGCGTGACGGTGTGGTGACGGCGCCGAGCGAGCGTTGGCAGACCTCGCGGAATGCGTCGAGCCAGGTGACGTTGGTATTCCCGGCAGCGAATAAGGCGTCACGGGCCTCGGCCAGGGCGTTGTTGACCAGTGCGCCGTCGACGGCGTTGAGCAGGCCATGTAGCGAAAAATCCCCGTCGTCGTTGAACCTTGCCGTCAGCTGATGCTCGGCAGCTGGTGCAGGCGTTGGACCATCGTCGCCTTCGGCCCCGGGTTTCGGGAAAAAGTGTTTCGTGGTTGCCGTGCGTAGCTGTGCGACGGTGGCGTTGCGGGCGAGATCGCAGGCTTCGGCATCGTTGTGAGCCGGTACCCGTTTGGCGACGACGGCAACTTGATCGATGGAAAGCAACCCGTCGGCAAACGCGGCGAACGTGACCGGAAGTTCGGTTTGACGTTGCGCTATGACCACGATCTCGCGCGCTCGTGACGGCGACAAACCGGTTTGCCAGGCGAGCCACGCTGTCGGCGTGTTGACTCCGGCGCATTCCCAGGCTTCGGTCTCTAAGGCTTCACGAGCTAGTGAAACCAATTGCTCGTGCAACACATTGAGATGACCACAGACACGCGCCAGATCGGTCTCCAACCGCCTCTGCAAGAGCTCCAACTCTGTGATCGTCATAATTGATATCGTACGGGTGTTCGATCGATTACCAGGACAAACGCGACCAAATGGGCAAAAGTACCCAACGCCGAGGATGGCGACGTTCGCAAACGTATGGTCATGCTGGTGTATAATGTGATGTATGCGCCGAACGCAAATCTACCTCACTGACGAGCAGCGATCCGAGGTTGCGCAGCGTGCCGCGCGAGCGTAAGTGCGCGCAGTCGCAGATCATTCGAGAGATTCTTGACCGCGGCCTCGGACTTGAGACCGATGCCCGAGACGCCGTCGCCGCGGTCCGTGAGACGGCGGGAATATTGGCGGACGACACTGACTGGGAGACTTGGCAGCGCGACGTTCGAGGGCTGTCTGCACATGATCGTCTGGCAGCTTTTGGCCTGTGAGAACGTTGTTTGACACCTCGGTATTGATCGACCATCTGCGCGGTCGAATCGACGCGACAGAGCTCTTGGTCGCGGCGGTCGCGGACGGCAAGGCGATGGTGTCGGTGCTGACGCGAGTCGAGATCGAGGGTGGTATGCGATCGCATGAACGTGATGGTGTTCGTCGACTCTTTGATGCGCTACTCGTCGTGCCAGTTTCCGACGACATTGCCAAGACCGCCGGAACGCTGCTGCGTGACTACCGGCGGTCGCACGCGGGAATTGACCTGGTCGACTACGTCATCGCCGCCACGGCGAAAGCCCTGAACGCCACGCTGGCCACCCTCAACGTCAAGCACTTCCCGATGTTTCCGGATATTCGTTCGCCCTATTGACCGCTGTGTCGTCGGGCGCTTCCGGGATTGTCAGATCCAGCGTCCGATAGATTCGAACGGCTATGTCGCTGCCCGTTATCACCGTTGTCGCGCCGGGCTCGTCGGCTGAGGCGGCCGGGCTGCAGGTTGGCGACGAGGTGGTGTCGCTCAACGGCCAACAGCCGCGCGACATCATCGAGTGGCGATTCATCGTCGATGAGGCCGAGGTTGATCTGGAGATCAAACGAGCCAATGTGGTGTTCGAGGTGCAGGTTCGCAAGCGTGACGGCGAGCCGCTCGGTGCCGAGGTGTCGAGCGCGGTGTTCGATCGGGTGCGCACCTGCGACAACCATTGCGAGTTCTGTTTCATCTATCAGTTGCCAAAGGGCCTGCGCCGCAGTCTCTATCTCAAGGACGACGACTACCGCCTGAGCTTTCTCTACGGCAACTTCACCACACTGACCCGTTTCACCGAATACGACCTGGAGCGGGTGATCACCGAGCACCTCTCGCCGTTGCACGTCAGCATTCACGCCACCGATCACGACGTGCGCAACCGCATGTTGCGCAATGCCCGCGGCGGCATGAGCCTGCGCTGGCTGCGGGCGCTGCTCGACAACGGCATCACCGTGCATGGCCAGATCGTGATCTGCCCGGGGGTCAATGACGGGGCGGTGCTCGACGACACGTTGGCGGGGATCCTCGATGAATACCCCGAGTTGGCCTCGGTGGCCTGTGTGCCGCTAGGGCTGAGCAAGTTCAACGCCGAGGCGGCGATGCGCCTGCACACCCCGGCCGAGGCCTGCGCGGTGCTCGACACCGTGCACGAATGGCAGGAGATCATGCTCAGCGCCGTTGGCCACCGGATGGTCTTTGCCGCCGACGAGTACTACCTGATGACTGGTCGGGCGTTCCCTGAAGCCGAGATGTACGCCGGATTTGACATGCACGAAGACGGCATCGGCATGGCCCGCACATTCATGATGGAGTTCGCTGGCGAAGTCGAGGTGCCGATCGGGCCGCAGAGCGGCTTTTTCGCCTCCGTCGATGGTGCTCCGGCTGCCGGCTACCGGGCGCCGCGCGAATCCTGCTGGCGACACCGGTCTACGTGGTTGTGGCAGTGCCGAAGTGGCCCCGTTGTCGATCGGGCCCCGCCGCGATGCGCCGATCGGGGTGCTCACGGGCGAGTTCGGGGCGCAGGTGATCGGGCCGCTGATCGCCAACCTGCAACGTGACGATGTACGCGTCATTCCGGTGGTCAACGAATTCTTTGGCGGCAATACGGCGGTAACCGGATTGATGGTCGGCGAAGACATTGCTCGGGTGCTGGGTGCGGAACCGCCCCGGCACCGCTACCTTCTGCCTGACGTCTGCCTCAGCGAGGGCCGTTTTCTTGACGGTATGACGATCGATCAGCTGCCGCGGCAGGTCGAGGTCGTTGCGACTAATGGCATTTCGCTGCGGCAGGCCCTGGAGGTAGGGCAATGAGTAACACTTCTGAAAATCCGGTCGCTCTGCCGACCGTTGTCATCGTCGGTCGACCGAACGTCGGCAAAAGCACCTTGTTCAACCGCATTATTGGCGAGCAGGTGGCCATCGTCGAAGACCGACCGGGGGTCACTCGTGACCGCAAGGAAGTCGAAGCCGAATGGCTTGGGCGGCCGTTCATGCTCGTCGATACCGGTGGCTGGCTGCCCCACGGCAGCGAACTCGACGCCAAAGTCAGCCGTCAGGTCGAGGCTGCTGTGCGCCAAGCCGACCTGGTGCTGTTCGTCGTCGACGCCTCGGTCGGTCTCGCCGACGAGGACGATTCGATCGCCGTGTGGCTGCGCAAGATCACCGCTGCGGTGCTGGTGGTGGCCAACAAGGCGGACAACGACCGCCGCGAGAGCGATCGCTGGGAGTTCCTCGCGCTTGGCCTCGGCGAGCCCTATCCGGTCAGCGCCTTGCATGGTCGGCGTGCCGGCGATTTACTCGACGAGGTCATCGCCCGCATCCCTGATCTGGGTGCACCCGTGGCAGCGGATGGCGACGATGAGGAGTGGGCACCGGCTGAGCCGGATGCGCCACGAGTGGCCATCGTCGGGCGGCCAAATGTCGGCAAGAGCACGCTGTTCAACCGGTTGGTCGGCGAGAACCGTTCGGTGACGCACGACATGCCGGGCACGACGCGTGATTCGATCGACACGTTGGTCGAGACCGACGACGGGCCGATCGTGTTCGTCGACACCGCTGGTATGCGCCGACGGAGCAAGATCGACGATTCGGCGGAGTACTACTCGCTGGTGCGGGCCTTGCGCAGCATCGATGACGCCGACATTGCGCTGCTGGTGATCGACGCAACCGAGGGTGTCACCGGGCAGGATCAGCGCCTCGCGGAACGGGTCGACGCTGCTGGGTGCCCGATCGTGTTGATGCTCAACAAGTGGGAGCTGATCGAGGACGCCGAGCGGCGCTTGGACATTCTTGCCGACGTCAACCGCAAGCTCGGGTTCATTGGCGATGCGCCGGTGTTGAAGATCTCGGCGTTGAGTGGCAAAGGGGTGCACAAACTGGCGCCGGTGCTGACCGAGGCGATCGTGCAGTATCACCGCCGAGTGCCGACGCGCGACGTCAACAAGGTGATCGCCGCTGCGCAGCAAAAGCAGCCCGCGCCTGGGGGCACCCGAATTCTGTATGCCCTGCAGGGAGCGACCGATCCGCCGACCTTTACGTTGTTCGTCAATCGTGAGTTGCCCCACACCTACCTGCGTTACATCGAGCGCAGCATTCGTGAGGCCTTCGATTTCGGCTCGACGCCGCTGAAGCTGCGCGTGCGTAAACGGACGGAATAGCGTCGATGCCCTGGTGTGAGGAGTGCGCCAAGTATTGGGCACCGTCGGCGATGCTGGAGCACGGGGCGTGCCCGAGTTGCCAGCGGGTGATCGAGGCCCCGAAGCGGCCGGCGCCGGTGACGGCCAAGAACGTGAACCTGCGGCAGTTGGCTGCGGGCGAGGGAGCGTGCGAGGATGACGTCAAGGCCCCGTGGCACTTCAAGCTGCTGATGGTGATGATGGGGTTGTATTTCGTGTGGCGGATCATCGACCTGTTCATTTGAATCGGGGCGCGGGCGCGTTACGCTCGGGACTTCCGTATCAACCACGGGCTGTAGCGCAGCTTGGTAGCGCACTTGTCTGGGGGACAAGGGGTCGCAGGTTCAAGTCCTGTCAGCCCGACCACTGTGATGTCGTGAGACATCGGCAAGGCCCGAACCCTATTGGGGTTCGGGTTTCTTGCTTGGCGAGTTGGGCCTTCCACGCGGTAGTGAAACTTGTGCGGAGCTGATTTTGTGAGAGGTCCCAGCGATCGATGAATCGGCCGTCGGTACACCCGGCGCTGAAGCGGGCACAGTCACAGAGAATGCCGAATCCTCCGCAGATCCATGAGCCTGCGTGAATGGGTCCACTCGACCACCGCATGCCGTAATCGACACACACGCGGCTGCGATATCCACACATCGGGCCCTAAAATGACAACCCGAACCCTGGCGAGGGTTCGGGTTGTCGGCGATGTCTCGCAACATCACATGGTACGCAATATTGTCGTTGAGCTGCCCGTGGGTTCCAAGCGATTTGCACAATATTGTACACTCATGTATAAATGTCTCATGTCGACGATGACTGTCAGCGAGGCCCGCGCCGCCCTTCCCGAGATTCTGGATCGTGTGAGCGCCGGAGACGAGGTCACGCTGACTCGTCACGGACAGGCCGTCGCAGTCATCGTGCGCCCCGATTCGCTGCGGTCGCGACGTGCCGACGCCGCCCAGGCCCTGGCTACAAGCGTCCGCGATGTGCTCAGCGCCGGTCGACGAACGGCTCTTGCCGAACGCCCGTCGATGACGGCGGGGCGAGCCGAGGCGCTCGTGGCGGAGGTACGAGCCGCCCGAGCACAGCGATAACCGATGGATGCATTCGACGCCGACGTGTTGATCTACGCCGCCGTGCCTGATCACCCACTCGGTCGCCGAGTCCGAGCGCTCTTTTCGACTGCTCCGGTCGAGGGCGCCGATGCCGACGTCGGCGGTCTTGCCGGAGTCGGTTCGGTCCTGCTCATTCCGGAATTGCTCACCAAACCGCTACGAGATCAGGTCGATGGCGAACTTCACGAACTCGGCGCGCTGTTGGCACGGCTCGACCTGCGGCCAACCGACGTGGCCACGGCCGCATTGGCGGCGGCCCTCGGCGCTAGATATCACCTACGGGCAGCCGATGCGATTCACCTAGCCACGGCGGTGAACTCCGGTGCGACTCGCTTCCTGACGAACAACACGAAGGACTTCGCCAAGAACATCACCGAGATCGACATCACCTACCCGACCGACCTGACCGACCCGACGACCCGATGAGTTACGGATCGCCGACGCGTTTACTTCGCTGCGCTTCGGGAGCCGGTGGGACGAGGACGGTGGCGACGGATGTCGTTCCGCGACGTACAGCGGCAGCGCGTACTTTGCCGCCGAGGCAGGTGGTCAAGCGGCGCTCCGCTTCATCGACGCACTGGAGGAGGCGGTCCGTCATCTCTCGGAGGCGCCAGGAACCGGTTCGCTCAAGTTCGGCTACGACCTCGGCATTCCCGAGCTCCGGGCATGGCGGCTCAGACGGTTTCCTTACGTGATCTTCTATGTCCCCTTCGACGATTACATCGACGTCTGGCGCGTGCTCCGCCAACGCCGTGACGTGCACGCTTCGTTAGCGCTCGGCGACTGAGAGCCGCGAAGCCGTCTGGACCGTTCTGGCGCCATAGTCAACGGTTGACTATGCTTCAGTGATGCTCAGTCGCCGTGTGTTGATCGCTGTCGCTGCGTGCGGTTTGGTCCTCGGTGCTTGTGCCGGGGGCGAGTCATCGCGTGTGGGCCCCGAGCAGGTCACCGTCTTCGCCGCATCGTCGTTGACCGCAGCGTTCATCGAGATCGGCGACGAGTTCATGATCGCCCATCCGCAGGTGAAGGTCACCTTCAATTTTGCGGCATCGTCGGAACTCGTCGCACAGATTGCCGAGGGCGCTCCCGCCGACGTCTTCGCCTCCGCCGATCAGACCAACATGGCCAAGCTGATCGACACCGACGCAACTGCTGCCAAGCCCATCGACTTCGCCACCAACAAGGCCGCGATCATCGTCGAAAAGGGCAACCCGCAGCGGATCACCAACCTCGCCGACCTGGCCCGCGACGACCTGATCGTCGTCCTCTGTGCCCCGCAGGTGCCGTGCGGTTCCTACGCCGCCGAGGTCATCGACAACGCCGCCGTCACCGTGACAGCAAAGTCCTTGGAGGAGAACGTCAAAGCGGTGGTCGCCAAGGTGACCCTGGGCGAGGCTGACGCCGGCATCGTCTACGCCACCGATGTCGCCGGCGCTGGTACAAAGGCCTCGGGCGTGGACATCCCCGCCGAACTCAACGTCGTTGCCCGCTACCCGATCGCGGCGCTCAACAACACCGTTGGCGCCCAGGCATTCATCGCATTTGTCATCGGCGCAGCGGGGCAAAGCATTCTCGCCTCCTATGGCTTCCTCGCCCCATGACCGCCCGTCGGTCTACCAAGCGAAGTCAGAGGTTGCCCGCTCCGGCGCTGGCCCTTGCCATCTTCGCTGTTGCCTTCTTTGCGCTGCCGCTCGTCGGCCTCATCTGGCGAGCACCATGGTCCAAGGCCTGGATTTACCTCAGCGCCGACGAAGCCCTCACCGCGCTGCGCCTGTCGCTGACCTGTTCGCTGTGGGCCACGGGGCTCTCGATCCTGTTTGGCGTACCGCTGGCTTGGATGCTGGCCAGGGTCGAGTTCCCCGGCCGCAACGCCGTGCGCGCCCTGTGCACCTTGTCGATGGTGCTCCCTCCGGTGGTCGGCGGGGTCGCCCTGTTCTTCGCCCTCGGACGGCGGGGGATCGTCGGCCAGTACCTCGATCGCTGGTTCGACATTACCCTGGCGTTCACCACCGCCGGCGTCGTCATCGCCCAAACCTTCGTGGCCATGCCCTTCTTGGTGATCACTGTCGAAGCCGCCCTGCGCCAACTCGACGGCCGCGTGGAAGACGCCTCACGAACACTCGGTGCCTCGCCGTGGTACACGTTTCGCCGGGTGACCCTGCCGGCGATTCGCCCGGCACTGGTCGCCGGCGCGGTGCTCGCCTGGGCCCGAGCGCTCGGCGAATTCGGTGCGACCATCACCTTCGCCGGCAACTTCCCAGGCACCACACAAACGATGCCGCTCGCCGTCTATCTCTCCCTGGAAACAAACCCTGAGGCGGCGATCATTCTCGCTTTGGTGCTGATCGCGGTGTCCTTCGTGGTCATCGTCGGGCTGCGCGATCGTTGGTTCGGGAGCAGCGGCAACGCCGTAACGACGAGGGTCGCATGACGCTCTCGGCGCAGATCGCCCTGCAACTTGGCGCCCTCGACCTCCAGGCCGACCTCGACGTCAGACCCGGTGAGTTGCTGGCCTTGCTCGGCCCAAACGGGGCTGGCAAGAGCACGGTGTTGCGCTGCCTGGCCGGGCTGACGCCAATCGAGCGTGGCTGCATCAGCCTCGACGGCACCGTCGTCGACGATCCGGCAACGAGCACCTTCGTCGAACCTGAGCAACGCCCGGTCGGATTCGTCTTCCAGAACTACCTGCTCTTCGAACAGATGAGCGTGATCGAGAACGTGGCCTACGGGCTGCGCGCCCGCAAGACTCCAAAACTCGAAGCACGGCGGCGTGCAGGCGAGTGGCTGGAACGTGTCGGCCTCGCCGAGTACGCCGAGCAACGACCACGATCGCTTTCCGGCGGGCAAGCACAGCGGGCTGCGTTGGCCAGAGCCTTGGCCAGCAACCCGCGAGTGTTGCTGCTCGACGAGCCGCTCGCCGCTCTCGATGCTGGCACCCGCAGCAGCGTTCGGCGCGACCTGCGTCGCCACTTGGAGACGTTCGAGGGGATGCGCATCCTTGTCACCCACGACCCGGTCGACGCCTATGCGCTGGCTGACCGGGTGGCCATTCTCGACGCCGGGCGCATCGTGCAGACCGGCAGCCTCGCCGAGGTCACCGCCCACCCACGGTCGCGCTACGTCGCCGATCTCGTCGGGGTCAACCTCGTCAATGGCACCGTCAACGACAGGGTGATGACGACATCAGCTGGCGCTCAGGTGGTCATCGCCGACGCCCCCAATGGCTCGTCGTTCGCCGTCATCCGCCCGCACTCGATCGCTCTCGTGCGCCGACCAGCAAGCGAGTCGAGCCAGCGAAACACCTGGATTGGAACGATCGCCGACATCGACCGGCTCGGCGACCGGGTGCGCGTCGGCATCGACGGGCAACTGCCATTGACCGCCGAGATCACCATCGCCGCCCTCGAATCGTTGCAACTGCGCCCTGGCGACGACATCCACGCCTCGGTCAAGGCCACCGACATCGAGGTCTACCCGGCGTGAGGCAGACACAGCGCAGCGACGACCAGCTGTTGTTGGGGGAGTGGGCGTGCCTCGGGATCCTTTATCCCGCGCCGACGCACGGTTTCGCCGTCGCTGCCCGGCTGAAACCAACCGGCGACGTCGGCCGGGTGTGGTCGCTGTCGCGGGCCTTGACCTACCGCTCGTTGGAGCAGCTTGGCCGTCGTGGCTTCACCGAAGCGGTAGGCGAGGAACCGGGGATCGCTGGCGGCAATCGGACGATCCTGGCGGCCACTCCGACGGGTCGAAACCAGCTGCGAAGCTGGATCGACACCCCGGTCGTGCACCTGCGCGACCTGCGCAGCGAGTTGCTGCTCAAACTGCTACTCGCCGAGATCTGTAGCATCGAAACGACTGACATGATCGAGCGCCAAGGCGAGCACATCGCCGGGTTGACGTCAGCGATTGCCGCGCAGGTCGACGCAGAACCCGGTGACGTCGTCGCCCTGTGGCGCAGCGAATCGGCCGCCGCTGCGTTGCGTTTCCTCGAACGGTTGCCTGAGCCGAAGCGCAGGTCGTCCATCGCCTGCAACGGCGTCGCGAGCACTTGACGACGATGTCTGGCATGATGACAGCTGAATCGAGTTTGATCCCGACCGCCGCGAGGTAGAGCTATGAAACGAAGGCGACTCACCATCATCGCGTGTTTTGTGGCTGGTCTTTGTCAAACGAATTCCGCTGACGTCGGAACACCCTGAGCCGCTACGGCTCGTCTTTCGACTGGTTGCGATGGCGTCACTCCTTTGCGCAGTCGGCGCCGAGCTTGGACGCTTCCATGCGATCGCCGTCGCCAACGCCGCCATCGGCGTCTGCGCGGCGGCATTCAGCCTGCGAGTGACCTCACCGACGAGCCCGTAACGATCCGATCAGCAACGACCTACGGGGCGGGGATGCATCCGAGCGCGGCCACGGGTTCTACCGACGCCGTGCCGTCTCTGGCAACTGCCGGGCGCTCGCACGAATAGCGCACCCATGTCGCCCGGTTGGCGCTGACAACCTGCTCGATCAGCTCAAACTGTCCGCCGACGAGCCCGCGAAACCAGCGGGTGGTGTGGCCGTCGGGTCTACGTTCGACCATGTAGGCCACCTCGACAGGCTGGCCGAGGGCTAGTTCCGTCGCCAGGCAGTCGGTAGCGCCAACGGACAACTTGCGCCCGCCTATCCACGAGGAGCTGCCAGGATGCCAGAAGGCGAAACCGCAGCTGGGCACCGGCTCGCGGGCCAAGAACCACTCCGGCGGCTGTGGCAACGGGTCGTCGAGGGTCGTCAATTCCGTGGCCGTCGGCGAGCAGCCGTGAATCTTCGAAAAGAGCGGGTGATAGTCGGGTGGTGGCCAGGCGTTGAGCAGCTCGTTGGCGATGATCCCCTCGCAGCGATGCGGAATGAGCACTGTGTCAGCGGAGGTGACGGCGGCCCAGTCGAAGGTGCCGTCCGGTCGACTGCGATAGGCATACACCTGCGGCGTGGTGCTGCCCTCGATGTCGTAGCGCTCGAGCACCACGGCGACGTTTCCCGCCATCACGGCGTCGAGGAAGCAGCGCCGGGCGGCTGGGTCGGCATCGGAGGCAACACCACACTGTGGAGCCTGGCCGAGAGCCTGGATCGACGACGAAAGTTCGACCCCCGACAGTGCGACCTGGGCGAGGAGCTCGGTGAAGTTCGGCGAGTTGTCGGGCACCGCCACCGAATGATCGGTTACCGAGCTCGCGGGAGCGATGGCCTCGTCGCCGCGAAGAACGACAAACCCGGTTGCAACGATCGCAACCATCGCCAACGCCGAAGTCGCCCTGCGGCGCCGAGTCCGTCGGCGCATTCGTTGAGCAGCGGCGGCGACCACCACACCGGCGCTAGTGCCAGGTGCCGATGGCTCGGCGGGCGCCATGTGCTGACGAAGACGGTCTTCCAGTCTCTGATTCATCGTGTCTCCACACCCTCGAGGTCGACGCGCAGCTGTGCCAGGGCACGCGACAGCTGCGACTTCACCGTTCCCACCTTGATGTCCAACACCCGGGCGATCTGCACCTCGCTGAGATCCTCATAGAAGCGCAGAGCGACGATCGCCCGACGGCGGGCAGGCAACTGCGCCAACGCGCCGAGCGTGCGTTGGCGGTCGGAAACGGAGCCGGTGAAGTCGCTGTCAGCCTGCGTCCACTCCAGCGCGGCACCGTCGCGGCGCAACGACAACGCCTGCAAACGTGAGCGGCGAATCACCAGGTTGACCATAACCCGACGCAGATACGGCCTCGGTTCACGAACTGCTCCGGCTCGCCACTTCGGCAGCGTGCGGGCCACCGCTTCGGCGAGCAAATCGTCGGCACCGCTTACGCCGCACAACAGCCGAGCGAGGTGCTGTAACCGAGGTAGCTCGGCGCGCAAGAAATCGACGAACGCGTCATCAGCGCTCGGGTGCGGTGCTCCCGACAACTCGACATAGGCGATGGGCGATTCGTTCATCACTGCGTAGAGCATTGCCGACCCGCAAGGGTTGCTCAGCGAAGTGTCAAAGTTTGCGCCAGATCTACGCTGCCGACTTGCCCGCGCAAATGGTTAGGCGTACCTTACGGATGTGGGTCAGCTGTGCGAATGCAGTGGCGTGAGTGAACGTCGGGTCCGAAAGGCGATCAAGCGCGGTGCCCGCACCCCGGCCGAGATCGGCCTCGCCTGCGGTGCTGGCCAGCAGTGCGGAGCCTGCCTGCCGGAGATTCTCGCCTCGCTGTCGGCGATGGGATATGCGACGCAGACGCCCGTCGCTGTCAGGGGTGCGAGCTCAGAAACCGGGTGACCGCGGCGTCGAAGACGACCACCTGACGCACGATGTCCATGCGGCAATCCTTGCACGGCTGATCAGGCCAGCTTGGTAAACATCTTCTGCACGTCGGAGATGTCATAACCCTGCTCGGCGGAGCGCTCCGGATTCTGCAAGCACCAGGTCAGCCCGGCAGCGACCAAGGTAAATCCGGCCTGTTCCAAGGCCTTATTGGCCGCTGACATCTGGGTGACGATGTCGCGGCAGTCGCGCCCATCGGTCAGCATCTGCTGGATGCCGCGCACCTGGCCCTCGATGCGCCGAAGACGTTTGACAATGTCGGTCACGGTGTCGTCGGGAATCTCCACGGGGGCACGCTAGCAGCGCGACGGCCACACAACCCAATACCCAATGGGGTATCAGCAGCGCTCTGCTCATCGAGCGGCTGAGCGATAGCCTGCGAGCATGATTCATGATGTCGACAGCGGGCTACGTCTGCAAGCACTGCTGCTCTCCGATTACGCGAACATTCGAGAGGGCCTGCTCAATGTGCTCAGCGCCGGCATCACCCGCGTCAAGATGCATACCTATCCCGGCACGATCAACGTGCACTTGGCGATGGTCGTGTTTCTCCCGCCGGATCAGGTCGGTGTCGAACACCACGCCGACATCTCCTTGAAGTATCCGGAGAAGGCGGTCGAGATCTCCAAGGTTGGCGTCAAGTTCCATCCCAACGGCGACCGTTTCCCGGGTGAGGGGCTCTATCTGCCGATCACCATCCCGTTGACCAACGTCGTGTTTCCCGAGCCTGGTCAAGTCGACATCCAGGTCAGTCTCGATGGCAACCCGGCGAGCGATCTGACCTTCTGGCTCGTCCAGCCGTAGCCATGTGCGGGCGCTTCGTCTCCAGCCATCAGCCCGACGTCATCGCCCAATATTTCGGCGCGTCGCTCGATACCGAGGAACTGCCGGTCAACTTCAACGTCGCCCCGACCAACGAGGTCTACGCCGTTGTCGAGGGCGCAGACCACGTTCCGGCGCTGCGCGCCTTTCACTGGGGATTGGTACCGACGTGGGCCAAGGACACCAAGATCGCCTCGGCGATGATCAACGCCCGCGCCGAAACGGTTGCCAGCAAGCCAGCGTTCAAATCGGTGTTCCGCAAGACTCGATGCATCATCCCGATGGATGGCTTCTATGAGTGGAAGACCACCGCAGAGCCGATCATCGGCCCCAAGGGCAAGCCGATCAAACAACCGGTGTACATCCACAGAGTCGACGATGAGCCGCTCGCCGTCGCCGGGCTGTGGACCGCGTGGCGCGACCGTGAAGCGGGCGGCGACGCCGGATGGTTGCACACCTGCTCGGTGATCACCACGGAAGCGAACGCGACGATGGTCCCCGTTCACCACCGGATGCCCGTGATCCTGCCTGCCACTCGGTGGGCGCAATGGCTCGACCCGAACAACGACGATCTCGAATCGCTGCTGGCGCTGCTGGTGCCAGCGCCCGACAACCTGCTGACGATGCACACGGTGAGCACGGAGGTCAACAACGTGCGCAACAAGGGAGCGCAGCTGCGTGAAGAGACGCCGCCGCTGACCAATGCCAACGCCAGCAGCTCTGGCGGCGCGTCGGAACCGACCCTGTTCGGCAACGGCTGAGGTGTTCACCGCCCGTCGGCTGCGCTGGATGCTGGCACTGTTGACGCTGGCCTGTTGGGCAGGATTGATTCGCCTCGCGGCGGCGATGTTGCGCAGCGAACTCGACTGGCGCACCGTGGCGGAATACAGCCGACGCGACGCCCCCTGGCATTACCGTTTGGCCTCGGTGTGGGGCGGCCTGGCAGGCTCGCTTTGGCTGTTCATCGCCATCTTCGCCGCAGTATCGCTCATTGCCCTGCGGCGCGGCGATCGCAGGCCGCCGTTGGCGTTCGCCTTGGCCACCGTTGCCGCGCTCACGACCGTTGCCCTGCTCCTGGTCAGCCCATTCGAACGGTTGGCCGTTCCGGCGATCGGTGGTTTCGGGCTGACGCCAATCCTCGAGCACCCAGCGATGGCGATCCACCCGCCGTTGTTGTACGTCGGTCTGGCAGCCACCTTTGGCGCGCTGCTCAGCGCCTGGTCGAACCCCGGCGATCACTCGGCGGTCCGCTGGAATGCGTTGGCGGTTGGCGGCGTGACGCTGGCGATGACCTTCGGCGCGCTGTGGTCCTACGTCGAACAAGGATGGGGCGGCTATTGGGCCTGGGACCCGGTGGAGAACACCTCACTGCTCGTCTGGGTCGCGGCTGTCGCTGCGGTCCACCGCCGTGGGGTGACCAGCCCGCGAACGACATGGTCGATGCAGGCCGCGCCGTGGATGCTGACGCTCATCGGGGCGTGCGTCGTCCGGTCCGGCTCGACGCCTTCGATCCACGGCTTCGGCCAACAGGTCGCCGTCGGCTGGTGGCTGTTGGCGATCACGATCGCCTCGTTGGCCGTGGTTGTGGTGCGGGCCGTGCAACTGGCGCCCGGCACCGCACACGACGATCGTTCGCGGCGCGAGGCCTCGATGCAGCCGTACCTGCGCTTGCTGGCGCTGATCTTCGGTGTGGTGGTGTTCGCCGGGACGATGGCGCCGATCGTCGTCAACCTGGTCGCCGAGCGGCCATCGGCGGTGCGCGGCCGGTTTTACAGTGCCTTCGCTGCGCCCATCGCGCTGATCGCCCTACCTTTGTTGGTGCTCCGTGTGATGAATTTCAAACGCCCCGGTTGGCTCGCTCACCTCGGCGGATTGCTGCTGATCGTCGGCATCGCCGTCAGCACCTTCGACACTCGGACCACCGTCCTGGTCAACCAGAATCGGCCGACCACGGTCCACGGCATCGAGATCGCCTTGCGCTCTGTGGAGATCGAACCCGGGCCACGAGCGCAGGCCACCGCGGTGGTCGCCGTGCTCGACGTCGACGGCCAGGAGATGCGCCCAAGCCTTGTTGCCTACCGTGATCGTGGCGGGCGGTTGGCCGAGAACGTCGTGCGCTCCCGCCCCTGGCAAGACATTCAGGTGCAACTCGACAATGCCACCGACGCCGGTGTGGCCACCTTGACCGTCTACACCCGACCGCTGATGTGGCTGCTGTGGCTCGGGCCGCTGCTGGTCACGGTGGGGGTGTTGAAGCCGGCTCGTCGGGGGCGGATTTCGACGCCTGACGCTGGCGCTTACGAGCCAACAGATCGGCCATCGTCGACGTAGCGCCGACCGGCACCGACGGCACCGGCGGTGGCTGAGGTGCGGCGGACGGAGGGGTCGGCGCGCTCGGCGGGGGCAACCGTGTACCCGCTGGCGGGGGCAGGCCTGGCGGGGCTTGTGGTTGTGCGACCTGTCGTGGTGGTGCCGGTGTATTCACTGGGTCGCTGGTCATCGTCGGCAGCGACGAGCGCAGCGAACGCCGCGCCGAACGTCCCGCCTTGGCCAGGCTGGCTCGGGCGTCGGCCACGGATGCCCCACGCAGACTGAGGCGCGAGACCAACACAGCCAGCGGGAAGAGCAGGGCGGCCAACAGCAACAGCGGGCCGGTCAGGCCGATGCGGCGAACCCCGGCGCTCAACCCCTCGGCGGCGAACGCTGCGTCGGCGGCGATCTCGCCGCGCCCGCCGGACAACTCGCTGATCTTGGCCATCAACTGGCTATCGCCGAAGCCTGGCGCGTACTCGGCCGGGTAGCTCTCACTGGCCAGGGTCGAGGTGGCCAACACTGTCGAGCCGTCGGCTTCGACCTGCACGCCGACGGCGTAGGTGCCGCTGCGTGTCGCCGACAGCGAGCCGACGAAGGTGTCGTTGGCGCTGCGCTCCAGTGGCACCTCGAAGCGTTGCCCGTCGGGACCGGCGACGATCGCCGTGGCTTGCGCCCCATCGGGAAATGCGTTCGGCCCCTCGACGCTCAACTGCAGCATCCCAGCGTCGATTCGTGCTGTCACCGCGCCGGCGATATCGCCGGTCTGGAACGTGTCTTTGACCACCCGTGACCAGAAATCGACGTAGCCATCCCAGCTCGCCCAACGCTGCGACCAGCCGGTCGAGGCGTCGCTCATCCAACTCGACACGGTGCCCAGCCCGGCCTGCCAACTGGCCAACAGTGGGTCGCGGTCGGGCCCGATGCGCAACATCGTCGTCGCCCCTGGCTTGGAGGTCGCAGCGATGTAGCCGAGCAGTGCCGGTGAGGCGGAAAGGTTGGCAACCACGCGATCGTTGGAGGTGATCTCCGGGAAGAACTCGCCCTCGTTGATGAAGTCCCGGCTGGCGATCACGGCCTCCTCGGCCATGATCTGGGGCACCTTGTCGAGGTCGGTGCCCGGATAGTAGCGCCCGTGGCCGGCAACGGCGATCTCCTCCAACGATGGTGCCGCGCCCTCGCCAGTGCCGAGCACCGAGACGGTGATGCCATGATCTTCGTACAGCTGCGCGGCCTGGTCGGCGACGCGGCCGATGAAGGTGATGTCGGTGAAACCGTCGGTGAACAAGATGATGTGTTTCAACTCGGCGTCGGCGTCGATCAACGCTTCCGACGCCGTTGTCAGCGAGTCGAGCAGGTTGGTGTTGCCGTCCGGGCGCAACGAGTTCAGCCCATCGCTGATCACCTCCTCGGAGGGCAAATACTGCAGGTCGATGGCCCACTGTGAACTCGAGTTCCAGGCCACGACGCCGACCTGATCGTTACTGGTCAGCGCAGCGATGGTGCGCTCAGCGGCAGCACGGGAGATATCGGTCTTGTTGACCCCGCCGCCGTCACGCTGCATCTCCTCGCCGGCGCAATGGCAGTTGGCCATCGATCCGCTGGTATCGATCGACAACACCTCGGCGACGCTCTTGCGCCGTTTCGGATCGAGGATCTCGCTATCGACCGGCAGCAACTCGCTGAGCGTCGACTGGCGATACCCGCCGACGCCGTAACTGCGCTCGCCACCGATGGTCACCAGTCCGCGGCCGAGGTCGCGCACCGCGCTGGTGATCGCCCGCAGGGCGTCGGCGGACAGCGAATCGGCGGGCACGTTGACGAGCACGATGCCTGCGTAGGTGGCCAACTCCTGCACATCGGGCACCCCAGCGGCGGTGATCACGGTGTTGGCGACGCCACCGGCTTGCATCGCCGCGGCGAACTGCGCAGCCTCACCGCTGGTGCCCTCGACGATCAGGATCTTGGCCGGTCCGTCGACGGGCACCGCGGCGAAGGCCGCATCGTTCTTTGGTTGCCCATCGGTCGGGGCTTGCACGATCGCCTGGTAACGCAACACAGCGCCCGGTGACTCGCCGGCGTTATCGACGAAGGAGACCACGTTGTCGCCAGCGACGAGGTCGATGGTCTTGGTCTCGATGGTGGTCCCGTCACGGCGCAGGATCACCGAGACCTGCTCCGGTTTGGAGGCGAAGAGGTTGACGTCAACCTCGATGCTCTCACCTACTCTGGCCAGGGTGGGGACGTCGATGGAGGTCACCGCGGCATCGTCGGCGCTGCCCGACAAGATCGTGTGCACATCGACGGGGATGTCCGCCTCGCCGAGCGCTGCCGCTTCGTCGATCACGTCGCCGACGGTTTGGCGCCCGTCGCCGATCAACACCACGCGCTTGCGGGCATCGGTGGGCAGCACGGCGCTGCCGAGACGCAGCGCCGCAGCCATATCGGTGGCGCTCTCATCGATGACCACGGCGCGGCTGTCGAACTGTGACGAGGCCTGAAGGACGCGGTCGAGTCGGGCGGTGCCGCCGAAGGCGACCACTGCGGCAAGGTCGCTCTCCGGTCGTTCGGCCATGGCCTCGCGGATCCAGCGCACCGCTTCACGCTCACCCTCGACGCCCAGCGATGCGGACCCGTCGAGCAGGAACACCGTGGCCACACGGTCGCTGGAGCGGCGGATCGTCGGGGCCAACAACGCAGCCAGCAAGGCCGCGGCGACGACAGCACGCAACACCACGGCGAGACGCCATTGTCGGCGGCTGACACCGAGACGCCGCCAGGCCAGCCAGGTTTCCAACACCAGCAGAGCGATCATCGGCCAAATGAACCAGGGGAGCAAGGAATGCTGCTGCCGGGTGGCCACCTTGGCCCGACCATCGGCACTCAACGGCGAGTTGAGCGTTGCCGCTGGCGTCAGTGCGCTCTCGCTCGATGGTGGATTGACGGCGACGATCCTCTCGGTTTGCTGCTCATCGTCGGTTTCGCTGACCGTCCAGAAACCGGCACGGTTGGCATGCACGGCGACCGAACCGGGGGAGTAGTCGCGGCGCGAGTTGTCTGGACCGATGATCTGCCCGCTGGACAGGCCGTCGACCGGAATCGTCGCTCCGACCTCCAGCGCGATCGTCGAGCGAACCACCCCGGCGAGTTCATCGAGCATCCGGTCGCCGAGCACGGGGAAGGCCAGTTGCACGGGCAGGTTCGAGTTGCGCAGTGTGTGTGCCAGGTACAGGAACGGCTGTTGGTTGGCCGAGCCGCGGATCAACAGTGGTGCCGCCTCCGCACCGACCAAGACGTCAAAGTCGGTGGTGACCCGCTGCGCTTCGGCGATCGCCACCTCGGTGATATCGACGTCGCTGAGCAACGGATCGTCGCTGCGCAACAGGGTGATGGCCGGCGTCTCGACGATGCCGGTGATCGCCACCCCGGGCACGCCGCCGGGGGCGGCGACGGCAATGAACGGTGCGGCGACGTCGGCCGGGACGGCTGTTTCGTTGTAGATCACGACGTCGTAGCCATCGCCGTTGGGTGCCGTCGCCCCCGGTTCCGCTATCGCCTCGACGACGGCCCCGGGGATCGACGTCAGCAGCTCTCGCCAGAACAGTTGATCGCCAACCAGCAGGATCTTCAGCTCCGGACGTCGCGCCGCGACGGCAAAGGCCTCGTCGTCGAGGCGCTGCAGGTCACCGCCCTCCAATCGGGCGACCACCAGGTCTCCGGCCGGGAGATCGATCTCGACGTCGATCGACGACGAGGTGCCGACCCTGATCGTTTGGCTGGATTGGCGCACCCCGTCGACGTCGACAGCCAGCGTCTGGGTCGCTTCCGGCCCGCCGGTATTGGCCACCGTGACGCGGGCATGCAATCCCGAGCCGCGCGACTCGACGGTCAGGCGCGTGATCGCCCGATTGGCATTGGCCTCGCCGATGCGCTCATAGCGGGTGTTCGGGGGGAGCAGTTTGGTTTCTTCCGTGGTGATGCCACCGTCGGAGAGGAACAGGTACTGGATCTCCGAGGCGGCGCCATCGAGGCTCTCGGCGAGGAGGAAGGCGCCAGCGAAATCAGGCCGGCCCTCGGTCGGCTCGATGGCGCGCATTGCCGAAGAGAACGCTTGGGCGTCATCGCTGGCCGTCAAGACCACCCTCGGGCGCTCGCCGGCGACAACGATCGAGGCTTCGCCGCCGGCGGGCAACTGCGAGCGCAGATCGATCGCCCGTTGCGCTGCGGAGCTGACGCGATCCGGTGCCCCATCGACTGCGGCCATTGACGCCGAGGCATCGACGATGAACACGGTGTGTTCGGCAAGCGCAGCGGCACCGAGGCGCACCGGCTTGGCAACGATCAGCGCCAACAGGGCAACGGCCAACAGTTGGGCGATCAGTAGGGGACTCCAGCGCAGCTTCTGCCAGGGCGCCGCCGCGCTCACCGGTCGCTCGATACTGCGCCACAGATAGGTGGAGCTGACGGTCACCGGCGTGCGACGCGGGCGCAAGATGTGCAACAGAATGATTGGGATCGCCAGGCCAAGCAGGGCGAGGCCAGCAGGATTGGCGAAGGTCATCGCACCACTCCCTGCTCTCGCCAGCCACGCAACAACACGTCCTCGATCGCTTCGTCGGCGAGCACCCGTTGATACCCGGCACCGCGTGAACGGCAGCGGGTCGCCGTCTGCGCCAACCAGCGATTGACGATCGTCGTGTAGTCACCGAGCGAATCCGGCGACAACGAAACGGCCACCTGCTCGCCGCTCTCGGCATCGACGACGTCGATGTCGCCGATCAACGACGGTTCGATCTCCTCGCGGGCCAGCACATGGAGCACGACCACATCGCCGCCGCGGGCGGGGAGACGGTCAATGGCCCGTTCCCAGGAGGGCGTCAACAGGTCGCTGATGACGATCGTCGTGCCCGGCAACCCGGGGCGGGCGAGGACGTCGCTGGCTGCTGCCGCGAGATCGGTCCGGCCCTCGGCCTGCGATGATTGCAGCGCGGCGAAGAACGCCTTGGTGGCGTGTCGGCCGCTGAAGCGCTGCGCGGCGCGCACCGCCGGTTCGAAATGCAGGGTGACGACGTCACGCCGGGTCAGGGCCACAAAACCGAGCGCGGCCGCCAGTCGCCGAGCCTGGGCCAACTTGCCGTAATGGCCCATCGACGCCGAAACATCGAGCAAGATGCGCACGCTGAGGTCGTCTTCGGCCTCGAAGAGGCGCACGAACAGCTGTCCGGTGCGGGCGTATAACGGGTAGTCGATGCGCCGATAATCGTCGCCCGGGTGGTATTCGCGCTCGTCGGCGAAATCAAGCGACGAGCCGTAGCGCGTGCTGCGGTGTTCGCCGGTGTAACGCCCGGCGAGCCGCCGCCGGGTGCTCAACTGCACGCGCTCCAATTGCGCGAGCAGCGCAGGGCTGAGCAATCCGTCGCCGCTCGATGTCGCGGTGGCGGCGCCGGGTGCAGCGGACGGCGGCTGTTGGCTCACGGGGCGCCGCGTACCCCTGCGGTCGGCGCGCCGACATGACTGAGCAGGTCGCCGACGATCTCTTCCGCGGACATGCCGTCGGCAGTGGCCTCATAGCCAACGACCAGGCGGTGACGCAACGCTGCCGGGGCGACGGCGCGAATGTCATCGATCGACACGCTCGGACGCCCATCCCACAACGCCCGCACCTTGCCAGCGAGCACCAAGGCTTGGGCCCCGCGTGGCGAAGCTCCGAAGCGCACATAGCGCTTGACCAAACTCGCAGACTGCTCGTGGTTGGGGTGGCTGGCGATCACCAGATCGACGGCGTGGCGCAGCACGTGGCTGGCGATCGGCACCTGACGGGTGAGATCGATCATTGCCAACAACGTCGCCTGATCGGCGACCATCGAGGGGGTGACGACGCCGACACCGGTGGTCCGCTCGAGCACCGTGACCAGGTCGTCAGCGCTGGGGAAGGGAACCATGGCCTTCAACAGAAAGCGGTCGAGCTGGGCCTCAGGCAGGGGGTAGGTGCCCTCCATCTCCAGCGGATTCTGCGTGGCCATCACCAGAAATGGGCGCGGCAACGGGCGAGTAGCCCCGCCGGCCGTCACCGCTCGCTCTTGCATTGCCTCCAGCAGCGCCGACTGTGTCTTCGGGCTGGCCCGGTTGATCTCGTCGGCGAGCACGAAGCTAGCGAACACCGGTCCCTGGCGGAAACGAAAGGCCTTATGGCCAGAGGCATCCTCTTCCAGGATCTGGGTGCCGACGATGTCGGCGGGCATCAGGTCAGGGGTGAACTGCACGCGGCTAAAGGGCAGCTCGACCACCGAGGAAAGCGCTTTGAGCAGCATCGTTTTGCCAAGACCAGGCACACCTTCGAGCAGCGCGTGGCCCTCGGCCAGCAGACACATGACCACGGTGCGCACCAGATCGTGTTGACCGACGATCACCTTGCCGACTTCGGCTTCGATGGCCGAGGCGACCTCGGCGTAACGCTCAGGGGTGATGGTGGGCTGCGTGTCGCTCATCAGCTTCGTCCTTGCAGTTGATCGAAATAGGAAACGACGACGTCGCGCACCGATGGTGGCACCGGGCTGTCGTCGAGGGCCTGGGTGGCTTGATCGGCGTAACCGCCGATCGCTTCATTGAGGCTGACACGAGCTTGTCCAGCCTGCGTATTACCGTCTTCTTTGCCGATCGTGCCACCTTCCCCGGAGCCGTTTGCGCCGCCGACGCTGCCCTGCTCACCTTCGCCAAATTCACCGACGGGGTCGTAGATCGTGTCGGTGTCCGGAGACTCTCCGGCTCGTGGTCCAGCAGAACCTGTTCCCTGGCCCTGGCCCCCTTGGCCGTTGGTTCCCGAGCCGCCGCCGCCGCTGACGTTGCCGCTCGGGTTACCTCCACCGGACCCGGACCCGGACCCGGACCCGGACCCAGACCCGCTGCCCGAGCCCGAGCCTGATCCCGAACCGGAGCCTGATCCCGAACCGGAGCCTGATCCCGAACCGGAGCCTTGACCCTGACCCTGGCCTTGACCTTGACCTTGACCTTGACCTTGACCAGCCTGTTGGCCTGCACCTTGGCGCTGTGAGTTGAGCTGATCGCCCGCCCGCCCGGCGGCGTTCTTGGCATCGCTGGCCGCCTGGCTGGAGGCCACCGAATCCGAGGTCGACGCCGTCGCCGCTCCAGCCTCACCGAGCGCGGCCTTGGCCCCTGCGGCGTCTGCGGCGCGCACCGCCTCGGCCGCCTCGCGCAGCGCCTCAGCAGCACCGGGATCACCCGCCTGTTGGGCGTCGGCCAATTGCTCGAGGCGCTCAGCGAGCGCTTCTCGTTGCTCAGCAGTCATCCCTTCCAAACCGTCGGCGGCGTTGGCTAACTGGTCGGCAACGCTGGCCCCCGGCGTCGAATTGGGCAGCGGCTGGTTCTCCAACGACTTCGACAGACCCTGCGTCGCCGCCTTCTTGGCCAACAGATTCGGATCGATCTCCCGCTGTAAATCGGCTTCTGCCTCGGCGGCCAAGTCGGCGGCCTTTTCCAGCGAATCGGTCTCGCCGAGCTGTTTGACCAATTCCTCCAAGCGCTGCGCAGCAAGTTCGCCATTGGGCTGGGCGGCGATGCGTTGCGACTCGGCCTTCAACGCTTCGCTGACCGCCTCGATCGCTGCGGCATCACGCTGGCGTTGGGCCCGCTTGGCGTCTTGCGGGTTGGCGATCAGGGCCAGCAACAGTGCCAACGGAGCGAACACCGAGGCCATCAATACCGGCCGTCGGTAGAAGCGCACCGGCAGCGCTCGGCGTATGTCGGCGCTTTCAGCGACCTGTTCCGCTCGTTGCTGAATGCGCTGGTCGAAATCGCGCTCTGGGTCGTTGAACTCGAGGGCGGTGCTCAGCGCGTCTTTGCTGCGCAGACCGCGATCGGCCGCCCGTGCTGCGGCGCTGTCGCTCAAGCGGATCAGCGCGGCCATGACCAACACGGCGACGACGGTGACGGCGACGATCGCCAACGCCGCCCATTCGGCCCAGGCGATATCGATGAAGCGGGCAACGACGACGATCAGCAGCGCCAGGCCACAGGCCAGCGGGGCCAATACCTGCACGGTGGCCAACGCCCACACCAGGCGCAAGCGGCGACGGGTCGCAGCCAAAACACGGCGCACGACGGCGTTCATCGTTCCGTCTCCGCTGGGGCTCGCAGCCGTCTCGTGGCCATCCAGAACATCAGCGCCGCCAATGACGCCATAAAGATCGTCGACAAGCCCCAGGCCGGAAACCCGGTGCTCTCCAAGCCGAACTCGGCAACAAAATCGTCGTCGGGGAACCACGAAAGCCAGGAGCTACCGGACTGCGCTTTGGCCTCGACCAAGCCGCGCCGCAGCACCGAGAAGGGTGCATCACCAGCCGAATCGGTATCGCTGCCAACGGCATCAGCGACCAGCGCCAGCGGGTTCAACGTCAGCAACATCGCAGGCGCATTGGGTTGATCGCTGCCCTTCGCCGCATCGACCACCGAGCCAGTGAGATAGGTCAGCGGCCCAGCGATGCACAACAGTGCAACGAAGGCATAGGACATCAACGTCGCCGACTGCACCCGCTTGGCAAACGTCGACACGGCTACGACCATCGCCGACACCAGCAATGACACGAAGAGCAAGACGAGCAGGCCCTTCAGCGTGTCGAAGACGCCAATACCGCCGAGCAGGTAGGCAACGATCAACACCGGCATCGACGCGACGATCAGCAGGCCGAGGAAGGCAATCGCCGCCAGGATCTTGCCGATCAGAATGTTGTGCGGGCGCAGCAGTGTGACCTGTAGCGGCAGCAACGTTTGGCGTTCCCGCTCGCCGGCGATCGCCCCGGCGGTGATGCCAGGCACGAAGAACAGGATGAGCAAGAGCATCACCAGCAGCACCCATTCGTACAGCTGGCGACCGAGCGTGGTCTGGCGGGCGAGGTTGTAGTTCCACACGTCGACCACCGAGTTGCCTTGATACACGAGGTACACGGTGAGCAGCAGGAACAACAGGAAGGCGGTAACCGCGGCGAAGGATCGGCCAGTGCGCATCCGCTCACGGACCTCACGGCCGAGCACCGGGTTCATTCTCAGACTCATTGCACGATCCCTTCGGTGATCGTCAGGAACAGCTGCTCCAGCCCGCCGCCCTCTTCGACGAATTCGACGACGTCGCGGGATTCATCGACGATCAAGCGCCGCAACAACGCCGACTGCTCGCCATCGTTGGCCACGGTAAAGGTCTCGCTGGTGCCGTTGGAGAAGCGCACGCGCACCGTGCGAGCACCGCCTAACTGTTCGAGGATTTGGCGTGGTGGCCCGGAGGCCAACAGCCGCCCGGCTTCCATGATGGCCACATCGGAGCACATCTCTTCCAGCTCGGCGAGGATGTGCGAGGACACGAGAATCGTCTTGCCCATGGCGTTCAGCGAACGCAACAACTCGCGTAGCTCCACCCGAGCCCGTGGGTCGAGGCCACTGGCCGGCTCGTCGAGGATCAACAGTTCCGGATCGTGGATCAGCGAACGGGCCAGGCTGAGACGTTGCTTCATGCCCCGCGACAGCGAGTTGACCATCGCCGTGCGTTTCACGCCGAGGTCGACCAACTCCAATAGTCCGTCGATCAGCGCCGGCCACTCGTTGCGCGGGATCCGGTAGTTGGCTGCGTAGAACTGCAGGTATTCATCGACGCGCAGGTTGTCGTAGACGCCGAGCACGTCGGGCATGTAACCCATGCGTCGGCGCACGGTGCGCGGCTTGCTCGTCGGATCGGCGCCCATCACCTGCAAGCTGCCCGACGTCGGCAGCAAGAGCGTGGCAATCATCGCGAAGGTGGTCGATTTGCCGGCGCCGTTCGGGCCGATCAACCCGAAGATCGAGCCGCGCGGCACCGTCAAGCTCATCTCGTTGACGGCCAACAACGCCCCGTAGCGCTTGGTCAGGTTGTGCGTCTCGATCGCCGGGCCCAGTTCCGCGACGGCTTCCTCCACGAGGCCGAGTTCGGGTTCGAGTTCGGGTTCGGCCACGGTGCTCATCCCTGATCCTTTTCCGTTGCGCCACGCATCGTCAACAACATCGATGGATCGAGGCCGAAGTTTGGATCGGCGACGATCTTGACCAGCACGACGCCATTGCGCACGGCGGTGGCGGGCACCAGGGCACGATTGCGTTTGGCGACGACCGTGATCCAGGTGTTGCCATCCCAGAAACGTAGGTCGTTGAGACCGCCCGTGGTTTCGACGACAAGCTGCTGTTCGGCGGCGGACGGATGGAGGATGAAACGCTGGACCATGTCGCCAACACCGTTGCCGAACATGCCGAACGGCGTACGTACCAAGACGTTGCGAATCGAGGCCGACGACACGGGCCCAGGGCCCGGCGCTGGCACCACGGTCTCGCTGATCAGCGAGCGGGTCCTCAGCGACGATCCAGAATTGGGGATCGCCACCAGATCGTCGCTCCAGCCCAGGACGCGGACCATGCCGGTGGGAAACAAGACGGTGCGGAATGAGGCCAGATCGACAATGCCATGCTCCGCGAGCTGGGCTTCGGGTACATCTCCATCGGTCGGATCGATGGCGCCACCACCGACGTCGTTGTTGACGACGACGACGGCACCCCCATCGGCCCGAGCGATCATCGGCGGCTGCAGACCGAAGGCGATCGCCTCGTCAAACGACACCGGCCATACCTCGGTCGTCTGGTTGAAGCCGCGATTGACCGCTCGATTCTTCAACGAGAACTCCATCGTTGCGCCCGGACCGAGCAGGCCGAGCAACAACGCGCTGCCGGGGTTGAAAACGGCGACATCGTAGATCGGTTTCTGCGTGGTGTTGGTCACGGTGCCGCTGACCTCGTCAGCCGACGACTGGGCAGTCAGGCGCAACCCGGTGGTGGTCGCGGTGGCACCAGCGAACTGATTGACCGTCACCTGGCCAGGCTGCAACGGGACGCGCACCACGTCGCCGGTGGTGGCGGAGCGCACTTCGGTGCGCACAGAAGTTTCGATGAAACCGTTGTTGTCCAAACGGTAGCTCCAACCGCTCGGAAGCTTGATCGTGCTGACCCCACCGTCACCGCGAAAGGTCAAGGCGTTGATCAGATTGTCCGACCCGCCGGGAAACCCATCGACGAATTGTGCAGCCGTCGGCGTACCGACGTTTCGCCAGGCCGACGACGTGCCGATGATGATCGCCCCAGTGGTCATCGCCAGTGCCGGGATCACGATCCAGGCGGCGGCCATCCGGCGGCGCATGCGTAAGACGATGTAGCACAGCGGTCCGGCGATGAGCGTGTAGATGCCGAGAAGCACGACGATCGGTCCAAGCGTCGGCAGTTTCAAACCAGCGCGTTCGCCGAGGTCACGCTGCACGTTGCCGATTCCGGAGCCGAAGAAGCCCATGGCATCCTCGGTGACCGAGCCCGGGGTCGGCTCGATGATCGCCCCAAACTTGCCAGCGCTGGCCTGGCCATCGACGAAGCGGATCTCGCCGCGACCACCGAGGGCGTAACCGGCTGGGCCGGGGCGCCATTCCGCCGGGAGGTTGTCGAGGCCCCCAGCATCGTCGAGCAACAACCGCCCGCCCGCGTTGATCCAGCTCAACAGCGCCAGTCGATCAGGTCCTTGCAAGGCACCGAGATCGCCGCCGCTGGCCAGGATCGAATCGAACGACTCGAGGCCAGGCGAGCCCATCGCCAGATCCTCGTCGGTCAGCACGATCAACTCCGCGCGACCCAGATCGCCAGCCATCTCAGCGGTCTTGGGGAGATCGGCGATGCGCGCCGCAAGCCCTGCCATGATGCCAACGACCTCGACTTGATCGGTGAACTTCAAGGTGACCCGCGCCGACTTGAGCACCTTGCCATCGACGTTGACGCTGAGGTTGACGCCTTGATCGAGGTCCCAGCTCCAGGGGATCAGAAAGCGATATTCCTTGGTCGTGCCACCGGCGACTTGGATCGGTGTCGACAACGTCCATTGGCTCTGGGCCGGCGTGGCTTGCAGTTCGCCTTCGACGAGTTCGGTGGCCGACAACGAGGCGGTGATCAGCACCTGGTCACCCTGTCGGTACCAGCCGCGGCGGCCTCCCTCGGCCTTGATCGTCACCTTGGCAGCAGCGGGCGGCGCCTGGGTTGGTGACTGGGTTGGTGACTGGGTTGGTGACTGGGTTGGTGACTGGGCCGAGGCCACCCCGGCGAGCACCGTGCCGAGGGTGACGATCAAGGCGAGAGCGATGGCTGATCGCTGCGTGATTCCTGGTCGTCGCACGTAACCCCCAAGTCCGTTCGGACATTTTCCATGTCCGTCATGAATATCACCGTATCCTCGCACGGCCTACCCAGAATGAGACGTCACTGCAACCCTTTTGGTTCCGGCGATTGCCCAACGCCGGTCGCTCGGACCGTAGCGCGCTAACGTGACCGGCCGTGGACGAGGGCAAACTGCGCATTGGGATGGTTTGCCCGTACAGCCTCAGCGTGCCGGGCGGGGTGCAGGCCCAGTCGCTTGGGCTGGCCCGTGAGCTGCGTCGAATCGGCCATGAGGTGCGCGTCCTCGGGCCGTGCGACGGGCCCCCACCGGAGACGTTTGTGACCCCGCTGGGCAACAGCCTGCCGACAGCCTCCAACGGTTCGATCGTGCCGATTGCGCCCGACCCTTCCGCCGCGCTGAGGATGATCCGAGCGTTGAACGAGGAGGAGTTCGATGTGCTCCACGTTCATGAACCGCTGGCTCCCGGCGTCGGACAGACGGCGCTGTTCATGAACAGCGCGCCGATCGTCGGCACCTTTCACGCCGCTGGCGAGTCGAACAGCTACCGCTACCTGACGATGCCGCTGGCACGCATCGGCGACAATCTCGCTCGCCGGGTGGTCGTCTCCAAGGATGCGATGTCGCTGATCCAGGGCTACTTCGGTGGCGAATACACCGTGTTGTTCAACGGCGTCGAGTTGGATCGCTATTCATCCGGGCACATCATCCGCCGCGGCCCGAGGACGATCTTTTTCTGCGGCCGCCACGAAGAGCGCAAAGGCCTCGACGTGTTGCTCCGGGCAATGGCGCTGCTGCCCCCCGACGTCGTCTGCCTGGTGGCCAGCGATGGCCCCGACACCCGCCGCCTGAAGACGCACTACGGGGCAGACAAACGTATTCACTGGCTCGGTCGGCTGTCGGACAGCGACAAGATTGGCTACCTCAAGGGCGCCTCGCTGTTCTGCGCCCCGTCGCTGCACGGCGAGTCGTTCGGTGTCGTGCTGATCGAGGCGATGGCTGCGGGCACCCCGGTGGTGGCCGAGCGCGCTCGATGGTTACCGCAACGTGGCCACCGACGACGTCGACGGCGCGCTCTGCGCCCCGGGTGACGTCGCCGACTTGGCCAAACGCCTGCTTCAGGTGCTCGACGATCGTGAACTCGCTGAGCGCTATCGCCAGGCAGGTCTGCTTCGAGCACAGCATTTCAGCATGGCCGCGCTGGCCAGGGAGTATGTGACGATCTATCGTCAACTCGTCGCCGAACGCCCGAGAGGCACCCCGCCGCCGACGAGGCAGTCCCGGTGGAGGTCCACCCTTGGCCGTATGCTGAGGTAACTCTTTTCTCGTAACCCTTTCTCTGGGAGAACTCAATGAAATTCTTGTGGATAGTGATCATCCTCGTCGTGCTGCTGGGGTTGTTCTTTGTCGTCGCCTATAACGGTTTGATCCGCCGGCGCAACGAGGTGGAAAACTCGTGGGCGCAGATCGACGTGCAGCTCAAGCGGCGTATCGAGCTGATTCCCAACCTCGTCGAGACAGTCAAGGGGTACGCCGCCCACGAGCGTGAGACCCTCGACGCAGTCATCAAGGCGCGCAACGCGGCGATGGCCGCGCCGTCAACCCCAGCGGCGCAGGCCGCGGCAGACGGCCAAATGGCCGCTGCGCTGCGCCAGGTGTTTGCCCTCAGCGAGGCCTATCCCGACCTCAAGGCCAACACCAACTTCCTTGCTCTGCAAGAAGAGCTGTCGGCCACCGAGGGACGCGTGGCCTATGCCCGTCAGTACTACAACGACTCCGTCTTGGCCTACAACAACAAGCTCGACTCGTTCCCGACGATGTACGTCGCCAGGCAGATGAAGTTTGCCCGCCGTGAGTACTTCGAGTCCGACGAGGCCAGCCGCCAAGCGCCGAACGTGAAGTTCTGATGGGGCTGATGGACCACACTGCTGAATTCCCGCAATGTTCGAACTGATCAGAGCGAACAAGCGGCGTAGCGTCTTGCTCGTCGCCGGCTTCGTGCTGCTCTTGGCGCTCGTCGGTGCTGCCGTTGGTGTGCTCTTGGGCTATGGCGCGCAAGGCACGATCCTGGCACTGTTACTGGCCGGCACGATGGCCTTCATTTCCTACTGGAAGTCCGATGCCATCGCGCTGCGAGTCAGCCGTGCCCAACCTGGCGATCCAGAGGTCTACAAGCGGTTACACAACCTTGTCGAGGGATTGTGCATCGCTGGCGGATTGCCGAAACCACGGGTCTATGTCATCGACGATCCGGCACCGAATGCCTTTGCCACCGGTCGCAACCCGAAGAACGCAGCGATTGCGGTGACGACGGGGTTGTTGGAGAAGATGAACCGTGTCGAACTCGAAGGTGTGCTGGCCCACGAGCTTTCCCATATCCGTAACTACGACATTCTCGTCTCCACGCTGGCGGTGACGCTGGTTGGATCGATCGCCATCCTCACCGATCTGGCCTTGCGGATGATGTGGTGGAACGGCGGGCGCGTGCGCCGCGACGGCGATCGCGAGGATTCCAGCAATCCGCTGGCGTTCATCGGATTCGCTTTGTTGATCCTCGCCCCGCTGTTGGCCAAGGCGATGCAGGCGGCGATCAGCCGCCGCCGCGAGACGCTGGCCGATGTCTCGGCCTGCCAGATGACGCGCTACCCACCAGGTTTGATTTCGGCGCTGGAGAAGCTCAAGGCGGACTGCACGGTAACGCACTCGGCCTCGATGGCTACCGCCCATATGTGGATTGAGCAGCCGATGTCCGGCGTTGGCGACACCGGCAAACTGAGCCGGTTCCACGCTATGTTCGACACGCATCCCCCGCTCGATGAGCGGATCGCACTTCTCCGGGAGCTGTGAGCATGACGATCAATCGACGACTGTTTCTGATTGGCTCATCGGCGTCGGTTGTCGCCGTGGCCTGCGGTGGCGGCGATGAGCCGCCAGCGACAACGCCCGCCACGCAACCGGTGGAAACCTCGCCGATCAGCGGGCCACCGGCGACCGAACCGTTGCCCCTCGAAACCACGCCCGCCACCTCTGCCAGCGTCGAGACCACGGCAGCGCTCGCCCAGCAAACTATGCCCCTGACCGGGATCGTGGTCACCGATGAGGTTGCGCAGCAGCGCATTGCGCTGGTCGTCAAGATCGACAACCACCCCAAATCCCGCCCGCAAAGTGGCCTGAACAGCGCCGACATCGTCTACGAAGAGAACGTCGAACAGCTCACCCGTTTCGCCGCAGTGTTCCACAGCCTCGATGCCAATCCGGTCGGGCCGATTCGCTCCGGTCGCACGCAAGACGTCATGTTGTTGACCTCGCTCAACCGCGCCTTGTTCGCCTGGAGCGGGGGCAATGGGCGCGTCACCGCTGCGGTCAACGCCAGCGAGCTGCGTTCGATCAGCGGGCTGCAGCCGGACAAGGGCTATTTCCGCAACCCTGAGCGCAAGAACCCGCACGATCTCTACAACACGACAGAGGCGCTGTTTGCCTTGGCCCCCGCAGACGCGGAGCCGCCGCCGGCGCAGTTTGCCTATCGCGGCTCGGGCAATGCCCTGGTCGGCGACGACGTCGCTGGCATCAAGGTGTCGATGGACGGCGTGCGTGTGCGCTGGATGTGGGACAGCGATTCGGCGATGTTTCAGCGCTGGACCGACGAAGACGAACACCTCGACGACCTCGACGGCACGCAGCTGAATGCCGCCAACATCGTCGTCCTCTTTGTCTCCTATGCGCCGAGTCCTGCCGATGGCAATAGCCCGGAGGCGCAAACGCTGGGCACCGGCGAGGTCTGGGTGGTGACGTCTGGCAAGCTCGCCAAGGGAGCGTGGAGTCGTCAAGATCCGCAGGCGCCGTTCACGCTGACCCATGGCGACGGCAGCGAAATGTTGCTCAGCCCTGGGCGCACCTACGTCGAACTGTGCCGTAACAACAAGGCGGCGGCGATTCCCGCCGGGGTCGAAGCGGACGAGATCGCCTATCCGTAGTTTTTGGCCCTGAACCGAGCCCTCGTTTTGGCCGGGTCTGGGAAATCCCTGGCTGAGACGCAGCGGCCGATCGGTACGATGAGAGCCATGAACACACCTCAACAGTCGTCTCGGGCGACTGGCACGTACCCGGTGAAACGGGGCCTCGCAGAAATGTTGAAAGGCGGTGTGATCATGGACGTGGTCACGCCCGAGCAAGCCAAGATCGCTGAAGACGCTGGGGCCTGCGCGGTGATGGCGCTGGAGCGTGTTCCCGCCGATATTCGTCGTGACGGTGGCGTCTCGCGGATGAGCGATCCGGAGATGATCGAAGGCATCAAGGCCGCAGTCTCCATCCCGGTGATGGCCAAAGTTCGTATCGGCCACTTTGTCGAGGCCCAGATTCTGGAAGCGCTCGGCGTTGATTTCATCGACGAGAGCGAAGTGCTCACCCCCGCCGACGAAACCCATCACATCGACAAATACGCCTTCGATATCCCCTTCGTCTGCGGCGCCACCAACCTTGGCGAGGCGCTGCGGCGTATCTCCGAGGGTGCCTGCATGATCCGCTCCAAGGGCGAGGCTGGCACCGGAAACATCGTCGAAGCGGTGCGTCACCTGCGCTCGATTATCGGTGATATGCGCAAGCTCACCCAGGCCGACTCAGCCGAACTGTTCGATTGGGCCAAGCGCCTGCAAGCCCCGCTGCCGTTAGTGCAAGAGATCGCCGAGACCGGCTGGTTGCCGGTGCCGCTGTTCTGCGCTGGCGGCATCGCCACTCCGGCCGACGCAGCGATGGCCATGCAACTTGGGGCGGAGGCCGTGTTCGTCGGTTCTGGCATCTTCAAGAGCGATGATCCGCCACCGCGGGCCAAGGCAATCGTCGAGGCCACCACCCACTTCCGTGATGCCAACATCCTGGCCAAGGTGTCGCGTGGTCTTGGTGCCCCGATGACCGGCATCGGCATGGACGAGATCAATCAGCGTTACGCGGAGCGCGGCTGGTAACAACGTGCCAGCAACGGTTGGAGTGTTGGCGCTGCAGGGTGCCTTCGATGCGCACGTGCGCGCCCTGACGCGACTCGGTACCGACACCGCGTTGGTGCGCACCGTCGCCGATTTGGACGTGGTCGACGCGCTGGTCATGCCCGGTGGGGAGAGCACGACGATGTCGAAACTGCTGCTCAGCTCCGGGCTGTTCGACTCGATCTCGGAGCGCATCGATGCGGGTATGGCCGTGTTCGGTACCTGCGCCGGGATGATCCTGTTGGCCCGAGAGGTGCGCGACGGGCGACCCGACCAGCGTTGCTTGGCGGCGATCGACATCGTCGTGCAACGCAATGGCTACGGTCGCCAGGTCGACAGTTTTGAAGCCGATCTCGAGCTGGGGGCCAAGGCAGCCGTCACACCGTCGGCATTTCACGCCGTGTTCATCCGTGCGCCTCGGGTTCTCCAAGCCGGTCGATCTGTCGAGGTCATCGCCAGCCATCAAGGTGACCCGGTGCTACTGCGCGATCGGGCGATCTTCGTGGCATCATTTCACCCTGAACTCACCGGCGATGACCGGATCCATTCCATGTTCTTGCAGGAGGTTGCCTGATGTCAGGCCACTCAAAATGGGCGACAATCAAGCATCAAAAAGGTGCGAAGGACAAGGCCCGCGGAAAGCTGTTCAACAAGATCGCCCGTCAATTGGAGGTCGCCGCCCGTGACGGCGGCGGCGACGCCAACTCCAACTCCGCGCTGCGCACCGCGATCCTCAAGGCCAAGGCCGCGCAGATGACCAACGACGCCATCGATCGTGCCGTCAAACGAGGCACCGGCGCCGACGATGGCGGCACCTACGAAGCAATCATGTACGAGGGCTACGCCCCCGGCGGCGTGGCGATCATGGTCGACACGCTGACCGACAACCGCAACCGCACCGGGGCCGACGTGCGCAACATCTTTTCCAAATTGGGCGGCAGCATGGCCGAGCCCGGTGCCGTCGGCTGGCAGTTCAGTCGCAAGGGGATCATCATCATCGCCGGCACCGTGGCCGAGGACGACGTCATGCTCTGTGCACTCGACGCCGGCGCTGAAGATGTCGCCATCGACGGAGATAGTTGGAAGGTCACCTGCGCCCCGAGCGACGTCTACGACGTGCAGGCGGCGATCGAGGCCGCTGGCATCGCCGTGATCTCGGCGGAGAGCACGATGGTCTCCTCGGTGACGATCGAGGTGACCGATGGCGACGATGCCCGCAAGATCCTGCGCATCCTCGACGCCTTCGAGGACAACGACGACGTCCAGGATGTGTTCAGCAACTTCGATATCTCCGATCAATTGATGGAAGCCATCAGCTGATGAGCCTGGCGGTCGGCGATGTGGCACCCGCGTTCACCTTGGCGGGAACAGGGGAGCGCAGCTACTCGCTCGCCGACTACCTCGGCCAGGTCGTCGTGCTCGTGTTCTATCCCGGTGACGACACCCCCGTGTGCACAAAGCAGTTGAACAGTTACAACAACGACCTGCAGCAGTTCACCGATGTCGGCGCGCAGATTCTCGCCATCTCCGCCCAGGACGTGGCCAGTCACAAGAAGTTCGCCGGAAAACACGGACTCGATTTTCCGCTGCTGGCCGATACCGACAAAGTCGTGGCCGCTGGCTACGGCACGCTTGGTCCGCTGGGGTTCCCGCGGCGCAGCGTCTTCGTTGTCGATCGCGCTGGCATCGTGCGCTACGCCCACCGGGCCATCGCCGGGTTGACCTACCGCCCGGTCAGCGAGTTGATCGAGGTCATCGGCGCCATCGACGAGCGCGCCGAATAGCGGGCAACAACACACGTCGCCGATATCCGCGGCAGCGGCAACACAGACCGCTATATTCGAACCTGTGTTCGCTCAACAACCGCTGATCGTGCTGGGCATCGACCCAGGCCTGACGCGCTGCGGCTTTGCGGTGCTCGCCGCGCAGAGCGTCAATCGCGTCAGCGCACTCAGCCTTGGAGTGATCCGTACACCGCCAAGCGAACCATTGCCGCAGCGGCTGGCGATGTTGCGGCGAGAGTTCGCTGCGCTGATGGACGAGTTCGCCCCCCACGCTGTGGCCGTCGAGCAGGTCTTTTTTCAGGTCAACGTGCGCACCGCGATGTCGGTTGGACAAGCCAGCGGCCTGGCGCTCGCTGAAGCCGCGGCACGCGGCTTGGACGTTGTGCAGTATTCACCCAACCAAGTCAAAGATGCCGTCGCCGGATGGGGCGCAGCAACAAAGGAACAGGTTCAAAGGATGGTTCAGGCACGCCTTGGGCTCAGTGCCCCGCCACAGCCCGCCGATGCCGCCGACGCCGCCGCGCTGGCTTTGTGCCATCTGGCTATTGCTCCCGCCCGTCAGCGAATCAGCGCAGCTCAGGGGGCCCAACGATGATCGGCTCGCTGCGCGGCACGGTCCTGGAGCGACGCAGTAACGGCGAGTTGTTGCTCGAGGTCGCCGGTGTTGGATACCTGCTCAACGTCACGCCGCGCACGCTGGCCGAGTTGGAGCCGGGGTCGACCGCCTTTTTGTATGTCCATCATCACATTCGCGAGGAATCGCAGACCCTTTTCGGCTTTTTGACCAGCCCCGAACAAGCGACGTTCCAAACGTTGATCAGCACCCATGGCATCGGACCGTCGCTGGGCCTGGCCGTGCTGGCCACGCACACGCCCTCGGCGCTGATCGATATCGTCGCCTCCAATGATCTCGCAGCGCTGACGATGGTCTCTGGCGTCGGCAAGAAGACGGCGGAACGACTGCTTATCGAGTTGAAGAACCGACTCAATCTGCCGATACTCGACGTGCTCGACGCCTCGTCGACATCGAGCACACCGCCGAGTGTCGTCTCCTCGGTGCGCGAGGCGCTGCTCGGTCTCGGCTACGGCCCCGACGAGGTCCGCGACGCGCTGCGCGAGCTTCCGGCATCGAGCGACCTGGCCGATGCCTCGACGATGTTGCGCGACTCGCTGAAACTGTTAGGGGCGCGACGTGCGTGAGGAATTTCTCGATCCGGCAATCAACAATGTCTCCGACGAGGTCGTTGAAGTTGGGCTGCGGCCGGGTCGGCTCGACGATTTCGTCGGCCAGCGTGAGCTCAAGGAACACCTGACGATCGTGATCGAGGCCGCCCGTCGGCGCAATCAGCCAATCGATCACCTATTGCTCGCCGGGCCCCCGGGGCTCGGAAAGACGACGATGGCGGGCATCGTCGCCGCCGAAATGGGTGTTCACCTGCTGATCACCTCCGGCCCGACGCTGGAGCGTGCCGGCGATCTCGCCGCCATCTTGACCAAGCTCGAGGAAGGCGACGTGTTGTTCATCGACGAGATCCACCGACTGTCGCGCGCCGTCGAGGAGATCCTCTACCCGGCGATGGAAGATTTCCAGCTCGACATCGTCGTCGGCAAGGGCCCGGCGGCATCATCGATCCGTTTAACGCTGCCACCGTTCACCCTGGTCGGAGCCACCACCCGCACGGGCATGATCACCGGTCCATTGCGTGATCGTTTCGGGCTCGTCGCCAGGCTCGACTTCTACGAAGCGGACGAACTGCAACAGATCGTTCGTCGTGCCGCCGGTATTCTTGGCGTCGAAGTCTCCGAAGACGGCGCGTGGGAGATCGCCCGTCGCTCGCGGGGCACGCCACGCATCGCCAACCGGCTGCTGCGCCGCGTCCGCGACTACGCCGAGGTGCGCGGCAACGGATCGATCGACACCACCACGGCGCGCGATGGTTTGGCGGTCTTCGGTGTCGACAACCGGGGCCTCGACAAAGTCGACCGGGCCATCCTTCGTTCCATCTGTGTGCAGTTCAACGGTGGCCCGGTCGGGTTGTCGACGGTGGCGATCAGCGTTGGCGAGCAATCGGAAACGGTGGAGGACGTCTACGAACCGTTCCTCATTCAACAGGGGCTGATCGCCCGTACACCGCGCGGGCGGGTGGCGATGGCCTCGGCATGGGATCACCTTGGACTCGTTGCCCCACAAGCGGGGCTGGCCAACCTCAGCCTGTTCGACGACAGAGCCGACAGCGCCGACAGCGCCGACAGCGCCGAATAGCGGGCTCGTCAGCGGATCTCGCTCGTAGAGTGGTCGACCGTGCGTTTGACCGACTACGACTATGCGCTGCCCAGCGAGCGCATCGCCCAGCTGCCGATCGAGCCGCGCGACGCCGCCAAATTGCTCGTCG
The DNA here is from genome assembly GCA_963732585.1 of uncultured Acidimicrobiaceae bacterium. Classification (GTDB taxonomy): domain Bacteria; phylum Actinomycetota; class Acidimicrobiia; order Acidimicrobiales; family Ilumatobacteraceae; genus WLMZ01. Next base: position 734,163 of record CAVSZY010000003.1, read on the forward strand.
ATCTCGGCCCTACTGGCATCGTCGATCGCCGCGTGGCCGACATCGGCGAGTATCTACGGCCCGGCGACCTGTTGGTGGTCAACGACACCAAGGTCATTCCCGCCCGGTTGGCTCTGCGGCGCAGTTCTGGTGGCGCAGCCGAGGTGCTGCTACTCGAACCGATCGATCAACAGCGTGGACGAGGGGAGTGGGAAGCGTTGGTTCGCCCGGCCCGCAAGCTGAAACCCGGCGAGCAGCTGTTTGCCCCCGATGGCACCGCGCTTGTCGAGATCGGTCGGCGCACCGCGGCCGGCGACACGTTTCGTGTCACGATCCTCGGCGACGACCCCTGGCTACTGCTCAATCAATACGGCGCGATGCCGTTGCCGCCCTACATCGCCTCGACGATCGGCGAGGCGGGCGACGTCGCCGCCGAGCGCTATCAAACGGTGTATGCCAACGAGCCTGGATCGGCCGCCGCGCCGACCGCTGGCCTTCACTTCACTCCAGCGTTGCTGGCAGCCTTGGCCAGCGCGGGTATCGAGACGGCCGCCGTCGAGTTGGTGGTCGGGCTCGACACCTTTCAACCCATCGCCGTCGACGATCCGCGGCAGCACCCGATGCACAGCGAGCGATACAGGGTCTCTGCCGACGTCATCGAACGCTGCCGCGCCGCTCGACGGGTGGTCGCCGTCGGTACAACGGCGACGCGGGCCTTGGAGTCGGCGGCGACCTTTGGCGAATTACAAGGCCGCACCCGGCTGTTCATCCATCGCGGTTATCAGTGGAAGACCGTCGATGCGATGCTGACCAACTTTCACCTGCCGCGCACAACGCTGCTGATGATGATCGAAGCATTCATCGGTGACCGCTGGCGCACGTTGTACGAACATGCCCTGGCCAGCGACTATCGGTTCTTGTCGTTCGGCGATGCGATGTTGCTCGATCGGAGTCTGTAATGCACACCGTCACCTTGGAAACCATCGCCACCGATGGCACGGCACGCGCCGCCATCGGACATACCGCACAGGGTGCATACTCGACGCCATGTTTCATGCCGGTCGGCACACGCGGCGCGATCAAATACCTCTCTGCGGCTGACTACGAGCGACTCGGTGCCGAGATCGTGCTCGGCAACACCTATCACCTGATGCTGCGTCCCGGTGCCGACATCGTCGCCAGCCTCGGCGGGCTCGGGGCATTCGCCGGCTGGGGTGGTTTGACGCTGACCGACTCCGGCGGGTTTCAGGTGTTCTCCTTGGAACCGAAAGTCGATGACGATGGTGCCACCTTCCGCAGCGTCTACGACGGTTCGAAACACCGGCTGACCCCCGAGTCGACGGTCGAGATCCAACAAAAACTTGGGGCCTCGATCCAGATGGTGCTCGACGTCTGTGCGCCACTACCGTCACCACAAAGCGTGATTCGCTTGGCCCTCGACCGCACCCTCGATTGGGCTCAGCGGGCACACGCCGCCCACACCCGGCCAGACCAAGCGCTGTTCGGCATCGTTCAAGGTGGCCTCGATCAAGCGATGCGCGCCGAGAGCGCCCGACGCCTGGTGGAGATCGGCTTCGACGGCTATGGCATCGGTGGACTCAGCGTCGGCGAGACCCGATCGGAGATGTTGCCAGCGCTCGCAGCGGCCATCGCTGAACTTCCGGCCGATCGCCCCCGCTATCTGATGGGCGTCGGCGACCCAGCATCGCTTGTCGAGGCGATCAACCTCGGGGTCGACCAGTTCGACTGTGTGATGCAAACCCGGCTGGGCCGTCACGGCACTGCGCTGACCAGCACGGGGAAGTTGCACATCAAGAACGCCAAGTACGCCATCGACGAAGCGCCGCTCGATCCAACCTGCGGGTGCGAGGTCTGCGCTCGCCACAGTCGGGGCTACATCCGCCACCTGTTCCAGGTCGGCGAACCTACCGCTTCGCGTCTGCTGAGCATCCATAACCTGGCCTGGACGCTGCAACTGATGGCCACCGCTCGCCAGGCGATCATCGATGGCAGCTTTGCGACGCTGCGCGCCGATGTTCTCGCTGTGTGGGGTTAGCGACAACAACCGCGACGGATGCCAGGGTTTCCCTGCCTCGCCTAGCTAAGCTCTCTCGCTGGTTCTGCGCCCGCGATGCCAATTGTTTGACCTGGATGTAACCGATGTCTTTAGCCCTCATTGTCGCCTCGAGTGGAACCCAGCAGGGAAACCCACTTTCGCTGTTGTTGCTTCCGCTGATGTTCGTGGCGATGTATTTCATGATCATCCGCCCGCAGCGTCGCCGCCAGAAGGCAACGGCCGCGTTGCAGTCCAACCTCAGCGAGGGCGACGAAGTGATCACCACCTCCGGTGTCTACGGCTTTATCACCGGCTTCGAGAACGACATCGTCTGGTTGGAAGTCGATGACAACGTGCAGATCCGTGTCGCTCGCGCCGCGATCCAGCGCAAGGTCGACACGGCGGCCACCACAGGCTCGGCGACGGCCAGCACATCGATCGAATCACTGACCGAAGGCGACGAGACGAACAACACATGAGGCGGAAACTGTTGACACCGCTGCTCGGCATCATCGCCGTGGCGGTCATCTTGCTCTCGATCAACCTGATCGGCGGCTACAAACCAGCGCTCGGACTCGACCTCCAGGGCGGGATCTCGGTGACGATGCGGCCTGTCCCGAATCAGGAGTACGACGTCAAGAGCCTGACGTTGGCGGTCGAGCGGATCCGCCAACGCGTCGACAGCTTCGGCGTCGGCGAGCCGGAGATCATCCAGCAGGACGACGCCATCGTCGTCAACCTGCCGGGCGTCAACGATCAGCAGCAGGCGCTCGACCTGGTGCGTGTCACCGGCAAGGTTTACCTGCGCCCGGTTTCCGGCTGCACGACGCCGACGCCGACGGTCACAGACGACACGACCGTTGGTTCCCCCGACACGGCAACCGGCGACACGGCGACCGGCGGCACCGCGTCGCTGGATACCGCCACGGTCACCGGATCATCGTCGCCCGGCCCGGCGCGTGCGTCGCATCCATTGCGTTCATCCGCTGTCGGCCCGACGATTCCGCCGGACACAACGACGACCACGGAGCCTGCCTCCACAGAGCCCGTGACCAGCGATACTGCGACGCCTGGCACCGACCCGGTCGTGATTACGCCTGTTCCGGAGTCGACGACGGCTCCGATCATCGCCTCTGATCCAACGACAAGCCAGTATCTTCCCGATCGCCAGGGTGCCTTTTGCCTGGTCGGTCCGGCACCGGCGGGCGCCACTGGGGAAGTGTTCAAGCGTGATTCGGCGGACAGCGCGATCAGCGGTGGCAGCTATATGGTGACCCTCGAGCTGACCGACAGTGGTCTGCAGGTGTGGAACCAGCTTGCGGCGCAATGCTTTGCCGGCGCTGGCGAATGTGCATCGAAACAGCTGGCCATCGAACTCGATGGTGTCATCCAGTCTCACCCGGTCGTGGAGGCCCCGAGTTACACCGAGCGAGTACAGATCACTGGCACGTTCTCCAAGGCCGACGCTGGGCAGCTTGCCGATGTGATCAACTCTGGCGCCTTGCCGGTCACGCTGCAGAACGAAGCCGTGCAGGCCATATCCGCCTCGCTGGGCAAGGATTCGCTGCGTGCCGCGATCATCGCCGGCATCGTCGGTGTCGGACTCGTCCTAGCGCTAATGGTGCTGTATTACAAGCGTTTGGCCCTGATCGTCATCCTCGGTCTGTTGCTCAGCGGCACGATCATCTACAGCGTCACCGCGCTGATGTCGCGCTTCTACAACGGCGTGTTGTCGCTCTCCGGCATCGCCGGCATCATCGTCTCCGTCGGCGTCACGATCGACTCCTACGTGGTCTATTTCGAACGACTCAAGGACGAATTGCGCAACGGGCGCAGCGTGCGTAACTCGGCGAGCCGCGGGTTCACCGGCGCGTGGCGGGCGATCATCGTCGCCGACTGCGCCTCGCTGATCGGCGCCATCGTGCTCTGGTACCTCACCGTCGGGTCGGTGCGTGGCTTCGCCTTCTATCTCGGATTATCGACGTTGACCGACCTGGTCATCGCCTACTTCTTCACCCGTCCTGCGGTGCAGCTGCTGGCCCAGGGCAAGTTCCTGCAAGGCCGCAAGGTTCTCGGTGTCGATACATCTCGACTTGGCGTCGAGCTAGGGGGTGTCTCATGAGCAAGATCGACACGGTCATCTCCGACTCGGTCTCGACGGTGATCGATCAAGGTGTCCAGCCGTCGCGCACGCTGTGGGGTCGGCTCTACAACGGCGAGACCAACATCGACTTTATGGGCCGCAAGTGGTGGGGCCTTGGCATCTCCGCGTTCGTGCTGTTGATCTCGGTGATCTCGCTCATCGGCCAGGGCCTGAATCTCGGCCTCGAGTTCAAAGGTGGTGCCCAATGGGAGGTGCCGACCAGCGACGTGAGCATCGACGAGGCACGGATCTTGCTCGAAGAAGTCGGCGTCGACGCTGGCGAAGCCAAGATCGTCACCCTGAGTTCCGAATCGGGCACCATCTTGCGCATTCAGGCCGCGGCGCAAGACGAGGCCACAACCGCTGCGGTCAACGTCGCGTTCGCCGATGCGGCCAGCATCGACGTCAACAGCATCAGCAACACCACGGTCAGCGAGTCGTGGGGTAATGAGATCACCAAGAAGGCGATCCGCGCCCTGGTCGTCTTCCTCATTCTCGTCGCCCTGTTCATCGCCTGGCGGTTCGAATGGGCGATGGCGCTGTCGGCCATCTTGGCGATGATCCACGACATGTTGATCAGCGTCGGGGTCTATTCGATCTTCCAGTTCGAGGTCACCCCGGCGACGGTGATCGCCTTCCTCACAATTCTCGGCTTCTCGCTGTACGACACGATCGTCGTCTTCGACCGCGTCAAGGAGAACGCCGTGCGCTACAGCGGGGCGCGCATCCCGTACGACGACATCGTCAACGTGTCGATGAACCAGGTGCTGATGCGCTCGATCAACACCACGCTGGCCGCGGTGCTGCCCGTGCTCTCGTTGCTGGTCGTCGGCTCCGGCATCATGGGGGCATCGTCGCTGCGTCAGTTCTCGCTGGCGCTGCTGATCGGGCTCGTCACCGGTTCCTACTCGTCGATTTTCATCGCCGCGCCGATCCTCGCCTGGCTCAAGGGGCGCACGCCGAAGTACGCCCCGCTTGTCGGTGGACGAGCGACCGGAGTTGAGCTCTCGCGTCTCGTGCTCGGTGGCTCTCCAGCGGCAGCGCGTCGCGAGGGCCGCCAGGGCCGCAGCGGCGAGGGCAAAGCTGGCGATCACTCGTCGGTCGCCGAGCCCGTCGTGCCAACGCGGCTGGCCAGCGCCAGCGAGGTGCTGACCCACGCGCCGCGGCCGCGCAAGAAGACGCGCCGCTGAGCCAACACGGCTTTCTCTGCGTCAGGTTTACGCTCTACGTATCGGTATCCTTGATCCATGTCTGCGGTCTCCTCACGAACAACGTCGTGGATCAGGTCGCTGGTGCGCGATATCCCCGATTACCCGGTCGATGGGGTGACGTTTCGTGACATCACGCCGCTGATCGGCGACGCCGAGGGCTTCCAACGATCGATTCACGAGTTGGTCACCCGCTTCGATCACCTGCCGGTCGATCGCGTGCTGGGCATGGAGGCGCGTGGGTTCATCGTCGCCGCTCCGGTCGCCTACCGCATGGGCGCTGGCTTCGTCCCCGTGCGCAAAGCTGGAAAGCTACCGTGGGCGGTGGTGCGCGAGGAATATCGCCTGGAATACGGCACCGACAAGCTGGAGATTCATCGCGACGCGATCCATCCAGGTGAGCGTGTGCTGATCATCGACGACGTCTTGGCCACTGGGGGCACCGCAACCGCAACCTGCAACCTCGTCGAGCAACTTGGTGGCGTCGTGGTTGGCCTCGGCTTCCTGCTTGAGATCTCGGCGCTGAAGGGACGCGACAAGATCGGCAACCGGGTCATCGAAAGTCTGGCGGTGTACTAGCGGTGGTCGCTGCCAGCCGGGTGCTGCCGTGGAAGCGGCACGACCGTCAGGTCGTCGCCGGCGACGACCTGACCACGATTCTGGCGATTCATGCTCGCTATCACGACAAGTCCAACCAGAGCATCATCCACAAGGCCTATCGTCAGGCGAGCATCGCCCATCGTGATCAGGTCCGCAGCAGCGGCGAGGCGTATATCAATCACCCGCTGGCCGTGGCGCGCATCGTCGCCGACCTCAAGCAGGACGCCGACTCGATCGCCGCCGCGCTACTCCACGATGCGGTCGAAGACACCGAGATCACCCTCGAACTTGTGACCGAAGAGTTTGGCGAAACCGTGGCCATGCTCGTCGACGGCGTTACCAAATTGGAGCGGCTGCAGTTCGACTCGAAGGAGGCCCAGCAAGCAGCGACGATGCGCAAGATGCTGGTGGCGATGACTCGCGACATACGCGTGCTGGTAATCAAGCTCGCCGATCGGTTGCACAACATGCGCACGATCGCTGGCACCACGACCGAAAAGCAGCGGCGCATCGCTCAAGAAACCCTCGACATCTACGCCCCGTTGTCGTATCGCCTCGGCCTCCAGGAGGTGCGCCACCAGTTGGAGGAGCTGAGCTTCGCGGTGCTCTCACCGAAGCGCTACGCCGAACTCGATACGTTGGTGGCCGGTCGAGCACCGGAGATGGACGCCTACATCGGCATCGCCGTCGCCGAGATTCACAATCGTTTACACGACGCCGGGATTCGCGCCGAGGTGGTCGGGCGCGGCAAGACGCTGTGGAGCATCTACGACAAGATGGTGCAGAAGGGCCGTGACTTCGACGAGATCTTCGATCTCGTCGCCGTGCGCATCATCGTCGAGTCGAACAAGGATTGTTACGCCGCGCTCGGCTCGATCCACGCCCGTTGGAAGCCGTTGCCGGGTCGGTTCAAGGACTACATCGCGATCCCCAAGTTCAACTTCTATCGCAGTCTGCACACCACCGTGATGGGCCCCAATGGCAAGCAGATCGAGGTGCAAATCCGTACCCGTGAGATGCACGACGTCGCCGAGTTCGGCGTCGCCGCACACTGGGCCTATAAGGATCGCGACGAGGCACCGACGATCGAGTGGCTGCGGCGCCTGCTCGATGTGCAGCCCGATGAAGACGACCCGGCGATGTTCCTCGACGTGCTCAAGACGGACCTGGAAAAGGGTGAGATTTACGTCTTCACGCCGAAGGGCAAGGTCATCGCCTTACCCGTCGGGGCCTGCGTCGTCGACTTCGCGTACGCCGTGCACACCGAAATCGGGCACGGTTGTGTTGGCGGTAAGGTCAACGGGCGCTTGGTACCGATCGATCATCGCCTGACAAGCGGCGACAACTGTGAGGTTGTCATCTCCCAACTCGACGCCGGTCCATCGGTCGAATGGCTGACCTTCGTCGTCTCCGCTCGTGCCCGCAGCAGCGATTCGCCAGCGGTTCGGGCGTGAACGACGTGAAGACGCGATCGATGCCGGCCGCCAGACGTTGATCCGGGCCTTTCAGCGTGAAGGGTTGCCGGAAAGCGAGATGTGGCAGTCCGAGGCGCTGCGTGGCGAACTCGCCGCCCACGGCTATACCGACATCGAGACGGCATTGGCCGCCGTCGGCGACGGCCACCTCGCCGCTCGCCCTCTGGTACAAAAGATCGCCAGAGTGTTTCGCTCCGGCGAGAGCACGGAACAGATCGCTCTCTCCAGCTCACCGCAGCTGCGCCCGGGCCGCTTTCAGCGGGCGAGATCGAAGGCTGGTATTCGTGTCGAGGGTCACGAGGACCAATACGTCCGCCTCTCACGCTGCTGTACACCGGTTCCCGGCGACGAGATCATGGGCTTTTTGACCCGTGGCCGAGGTGTCAGCGTGCACCGCGCTGACTGCCAAAACGCGATCTCGCTGATGACCGAACAAATGCCCAGCGTGATCGACGTCGAGTGGGATGTCGAAAGTGAGCCGTCGATGTTTCGCGCCGGGGTTGAGGTGGTTGCCTTCGACCGCACCCGTCTGCTGCGAGATGTGGCCAACTCGCTCAGTGATCAGCACGTCAACATCGTGTCGTGCACTACGCACACGGGCAAAGACCGCGTCGCCCGTATGCGATTCGACTTCGAGCTGGCCGACGCCAGCCACTTGGAGACCTTATTGCACACGATCCGCAATATTCGCGGGGTGTATGAGGCTGAACGGGTGGTCCCTGGCTGAAAATGGGGCCGGTTCCTGCTGCGGGCACCGTTAGCCTTGAGGGCCGTGCCCGAGTTCCAGACCAGCCCAGGGATGCGCGACATCATGGCACCGGAGTCAACTCGCTGGCGCCGATTTCAAGCGACGTTTGCGTCGGTGATGCACAGCGCCGGGTACGGCGAGATCATCACCCCGATGTTGGAAGAACTCGGGGTGTTTCAGCGTGTCGGCGACGCCACCGATGTCGTCACCAAGGAGATGTACGACTTCATCGATCGCGGCCAACGCCACGTGGCCCTGCGCCCCGAAGTCACCGCCAGCGTCTGTCGGGCCTTCGTCCAGCATCGTCCGCAAACTCCGTGGAAGGTGTTTTACGCGGGGCCGAACTTTCGCTACGAGAAACCGCAGCGCGGCCGCTATCGCCAGTTCGATCAGGTTGGCATCGAGGTGCTCGGTGTCGATGATCCCTACCTCGACGTCGAGGTCATCGCCCTCGGCTGGCAGTTTCTTGCCGCGCTCGGGCTCGACAAGGTCACGTTGCTGCTCAACTCGCTCGGTGAACCCGACGACCGCAGCCGCTATGTCGCTGCGCTCGAAGCCTTTTTCCGCAGTCACCTTGGCGATCTCTCCGAGGAAAGTCAGCTGACGTTGGCCAAGAACCCGCTGCGCGTGCTCGACTCCAAACGATATCTCGACGACGCCGATCATCGCCGCTGCGCCGCGTATCGCCGAGTTTTACAGCGACAAAGCAGCCAGCCATTTCGCCGCGGTGCAGCAGGGCCTGAGCGAGATCGGCGTGCCGTTCACGATCGATAGCAAACTGGTCCGCGGCCTCGATTACTACCGCCACACCACCTTCGAATACCAAGGTGGCACACTCGACTCGGCGCAGAATGCCCTCGGTGGCGGTGGACGCTACGACGGTCTCGTCGCTGCGCTCGGCGGCCCAGCGACCGACGGTATCGGTTTCGCTCTCGGGCTCGACCGTATCCTGCTGGCTTGCGATGACGAAGGCGTCTTCGCCCCACCGTCGAAGGCCGTGTCGGTGTTCGTCGTCGATACCACCGGCGGGCGCGAGGCGCTGACGATCAGCAACGAACTGCGCCAGCAGGGCATCAGCTGTGATCGGGCGTACGCTAATCGCAGTATGAAGTCGCAGATGAAGGCCGCCGACCGCAGCGGCGCCACTGTAGCGATCATCGTCGGCAGCAACGAACTCGAGGCCGGCGTCGTCGTCGTGCGTCCGTTACGCGGTGCCGATGAACAGCGCAGCGTGCCCCGTGAAGCTCTGATATCCGAAACAAGGCAGGCCCTCTCACAGGCTGCGAAAGAGGCAACAGCATGAGTTCGACAAGCATGCGTACACATATGTGCGGTGAACTGCGCAGCGGCGACATCGCTGACAACGGTGTCAGGTCTGCGGTTGGGTAGCCAGCCGTCGCGAGCACGGCTCGCAGCTGGCCTTCATCGACTTGCGCGACCACAGCGGCATCGTCCAATGCGTGGTCGACAACGATGTCGATGTGCGCAGCGAGTACGTCGTGCGTATCACCGGCGTGGTGCGCGCCCGCCTCGAGGGCACGGTCAACGCCAACCTGCCGACCGGCGACGTCGAACTCGGCGAATGCCAGGTCGAGGTGTTGCGTACCGCCGAGCCGCCGCCGTTCCCGATCGACTCACGCGCCGACAAGGTCGACGAGAACACCCGCCTGCAGTTCCGTTACCTCGACATCCGCCGCGAGCGGATGCAGCGCAACCTGCGCGTGCGGGCCAAGGTCAACTCGGCGATCCGTCGGGCGATGGAAGATCAAGACTTCGTCGAGGTGGAAACCCCGATGCTGGTGCCCTCGACCCCCGAGGGCGCGCGCGAGTTCCTCGTGCCCAGCCGCAAAGAGCCCGGCGCGTTCTACGCCCTGCCGCAGAGCCCGCAGCTCTTCAAACAACTGCTGATGGTCGCCGGGATCGACCGCTACTACCAGATCGCCCGTTGCCTGCGTGACGAGGATCTGCGCGCCGATCGGCAATACGAGTTCATGCAACTCGACGCCGAGATGAGCTTTGTCAGCCAGGACGACGTCCTGGCAGCGATCGGGCGGGCGGTGGTCGCCGCTGCCGAAGCAGTCACCGGTGAGACGCCGCCGCCGATCGATCGGATCACCTGGCGCGAGGCCATGGACCGCTTCGGCATCGACAAGCCCGACCTCCGCTTCGGCATGGAACTGACCGAGCTGACCGACGTGTTTGCCGCTACCGAGTTCAAGGCTTTCGCCGGAGCGGCGGCGATCAAGGGCATCAACGCCACTGGCAAGGCCGAGGACATGGGTCGCAACAAGCTCGACGGACTGACCGACCGGGCCAAGAAGATGGGTGCCAAAGGCCTTGTGTGGTTGAAGGTGGCCGCCGACGGCACCCTCGAATCGCCAGTGGCCAAGTTCTTGACCGATGCCGAGCAGGCCGAGCTGAAGCTGCGCCTCGCGGCCCAACCGGGCGACCTCTTGCTGATCGTCGCCGACGAGTGGACGATGACCTGCGAGGTACTCGGGCAGCTGCGCAACGACCTTGGTCGCCCCCCGGTGTGGCAGGGTCCGCACCGCTACGTCTGGGTCACCGAGTTCCCGCTGTTCGTTGGCGTCGACAAAGAGACCGGTTCACCCAAGCCCGGCCATCATCCGTTCTGTATGCCCCACCCCGACGACCTCGACAAGTTCGAGAGCGACCCAATGGGTGTGCGCGCCTTGGCCTATGACCTGGTGCTCAACGGCTGGGAGCTCGGCTCTGGATCGATCAGAATCCACGATTCTGGTCTGCAACGCCGGGTGTTCAGCGCCTTGGGGATCAGCGACGCCGACGCCGACAAGAAGTTCGGCTTCTTTCTGCGTCCCTTCGAATACGGGGCTCCGCCGCACGGCGGATTCGCCTTCGGTATCGATCGACTCGTCGCCATTCTTGCTGGCGAGGAGAACATTCGCGAGGTGATCGCCTTTCCGAAGACGCAGAGCGGTTCCGATCCGATGACCAATGCGCCGACGCCACCGAACCCCAAGCAACTCACCGAGCTGGGTATCCGCACCCTGGCGCCAAAGGTCTGAGCAGTAACCTGGCTGCATGAGTGCGCAAACGTTCAGAATCGGCGTGATCGTCGCGGTGCGTGGCCCGGATGGCCGGTTCCTGATCTTCGAGCGCAGCGACATTCCGGGACAATGGCAGTTTCCCCAGGGTGGCGCCGATATCGATGAAGAGCTGCACGACGCTGCCTGGCGCGAGTTGTTCGAAGAGACCGGTCTCACCGCACAAGACGTCGTCGCCGTGGCCGAGTTTCCGGAGTGGGTCGTCTACGAATACCCACTGGATTTACGCAGTCCGAAGGGCCGACGTGGGCAAGCCCACCGCTGGTTCCTGTTCGAGGCCGTGCATGGTGAGATCGAGCCAATGCCCGATGGCAGCGAGTTCGTCGCCTGGCGATGGGCCGACCCGGATTGGATCTTGGACAACGTCGTCGATTTCCGAAAGCCGGGCTACCGCCAGGTCATGCCGACGTTCAGTCGCTGATGGCCGCCGACCTGTTCAGCGCGGCGGCAGACGACCGCCTGCGTCAACAGGCCCCCTTCGCGGCGCGGCTGCGCCCCAGTGTTATCGATGACGTCGTCGGCCAGGACCATCTGGTCGGCCCAGGTCGTCCCCTGCGCCGCCTCGTCGAGCAAGATCGGTTGAGTTCGGCGATCTTCTGGGGCCCGCCAGGAACGGGCAAGACAACGCTGGCGTTGGCCGTGGCGGGAAGTACGAAACGGGCCTTTGAACAGCTCTCGGCGGTCACCGCCGGGGTCAAAGACGTCCGTGAGGTGATCGAGCGGGCTCGGCAACGACTCGGCGAACACGGCCAAGGGACGATCCTGTTCCTCGACGAGATCCACCGATTTTCCAAATCGCAACAGGATGCACTGCTGCCAGCGGTCGAGGACGGCACGGTGACCTTGATTGGAGCGACCACCGAGAACCCCTTCTTCGAGGTCAACCCGCCACTGCGTAGCCGCAGCACGCTGTTTCGTCTCGAGCCACTGTCGCGGGCTGCGATCGTCGAGTTGATCGCCAGAGGATTGGCCAGCGAGGGAGCCAGCGCCGATCAAGAGGCCATCGACCTGCTTGCCGATCGGGCGGCCGGCGACGGACGCCAAGTGCTGACCGCCCTGGAGGTGGCCTGCGCGTTGGCCTATCCGCACACGATCGAACTGTCCCATGCCGAGGCGGCGTTGGGGACGAGCGCGTTGCGCTACGGGCGCGACGATCACTATGACGTGATCAGCGCCTTCATCAAGTCGATTCGCGGCGGCGACCCGGATGCCGGGTTGTATTGGTTGGCGCGCATGCTCGAAGCGGGCGAGGACGTGCGTTTCATCGCCCGACGGTTGATCATTCTGGCCAGCGAAGACATCGGTATGGCCGATCCGCAGTCATTGCTCGTCGCCGTTGCCGCATCCCAGGCCGATCGATCACGTCGGGCTTCCAGAAGGGCAGCTCAGCCTGGCGCAAGCGGTCGTTCATCTGGCAACGGCGCCGAAGAGCAACCGTTCGGCGCTCGGGATCTGGAAAGCTCGTGAGATGGTACGCAACGGGCAAATCGGCGAGGTGCCCGCGCACCTGCGTGACGCCCACTATCAAGGCGCGACATCGCTCGGCTCGGGGGTCGGCTACGTGTACCCGCACGACGACCCAACCGGGTGGGTCGCCCAGCAGTACCGACCGGTCGAGATCGAATCGGTCGAGTTGTATCAACCCACCTCGCTGGGATTCGAGGCCGAGGTCCGGCGGCGCATGACGTCGCGGGTGAGAGACGATGAATAACACCGAGTTCGCCCTGATCGTCGCCACCGTGCTCTGTGCGATCGGCTTTGCCGCCTTGATCGTCGTGCTCTTGCGCGTGCTCGACACCTTGCGTTCGTTGCGCAGCGAGGTCGAATCGTTGCGCCGCGAGACCGGCCCGTTGTTGGAGCAAATGCGCAGCTCGGCGGCGTTCGCCACGGCAGCGATGCATGAGGCGCGCAGCGACCTGGAGCGGTTCGATCGTGTGCTTGGCTCGGCAGAGGCGATTTCCGATGCTGTCGCCGGGGGTGGCAGGGTGGCTAAGGTGGCCCTTTCAGCACCGGTGATCAAGGCCGCCGGATTGGCCACCGGCACCCGTCGAGCGGTGCGCCGATTCAATCGCCGCGACGGCCAATCTTCCTCGGCGGCAATGGAACTCGTCAGCAATCAATCGGCAGGCAAGCCCGCCCGACAGAAGAAAAGAGGCCAGCGATGATCAAGAGAGTGAGCTGGTTTGTCGGCGGCGCCGTCGCCGGAGCGGCGGGCGCGGGCTACACGAAGAAGAAGGTCAAACAGACCGCGGCGCAACTCGCTCCGGTGCAGGTCGCCAAGCATGCCGTTGGTTCGCTGACGGCGACGAAACGGCGTATCGGTGAGGCGATCAGCGATGGCCGTTCGGCGATGCGGGCCAAGGAAGCCGAGCTGCGGGCGCGGCGCGACGGGCGCACATCGACCTTGGCCGACCACATCGGCGAACGACGATCAGGTGCTCATTGACGGGCGACCCGTCGAGGCCGCCGAGGTCATCGTGCTGCACAACTTCCGTGACGAAGCTGTCACGAACCGCCTCGGGGCTCAGCAAACGACGCGTCGTCGCCGCAAGGCATGACGTCGCTACGCGACGATCTTGCGGCGATCCTCGGCGACCGGGTACGCAGCGAGGCGAGCGAACTCAACCTCTATCGGCGCGACGCCTCGAACTATGACGGTGTCGCCGGTTTGGTCTGTTTCCCGCTGAGCACCGCTGAGGTGCAGGCGATCGTCAACACCTGTCGGCGCCATCATCAGCCCTATGTCGCCCGCGGATCGGGCACCGGGTTGGCCGGGGGCGCCACCCCGTTGGACGGGGCCGTCGTCGTCTCTCTGGCGAAGATGAACCGCGTCCTGGAGATCGATCCGATCAACCGGCGAGCATGGGTTGAGCCGGGAGTGCTCAACCTGGATCTGAGCCGTGCTGTCGCCGCCCATGGGCTGCATTTCGCCCCCGATCCGAGCAGTCAGCAGAGTTGCTCGATCGGCGGCAACGTGGCCAACAATGCTGGGGGGCCGCATTGCTTGGCCGATGGCGTCACCGCCGCGCATATCATCGCCCTGGAAGTTGTGCTTGCGGAAGGCGACATCGTCGTGCTCGGCGGCGAAGACCCCGAACCCGATGGCTTGATCTGCGCGGCGTCTTCGTTGGCAGCGAAGGCATGTTTGGCATCGCCACACGGATCTGTGTGCGCCTGACACAGAACGCGCCAGGGGTGCGCACCATGTTGCTCGACTTCGACACCGTCGACGCCGGGGCACAAACCGTCAGCGCGATCATCGCCGACGGCATGGTTCCTGCGGCCCTGGAGATGATGGATGCGTTGTGTACTCGAGCAGTCGAGGAATACATCCATGCCGGCTTGCCCATAGACGCCGCGGCGATCTTGCTCATCGAGGTCACCGGGTTGCCCGCTGGTTTGGAGGATGAGGTCGAGCGCATCATCGCCATCGGCCGTGCCCACGGCACCCGTTCGGTGCGTGTTGCCCAGGACGAAGCCGAGCGCGCCCTGCTGTGGAAGGGGCGCAAGACCGCCTTTGGTGCGATCGCCAGGATCAAACCCAACTACTACCTCCATGACACGGTCGTGCCCCGCCGTGCGCTGCCCCGTGTGCTGCGCGAGGTCTACGCCATCGCCGAGCGTTTCGAGTTGTTGGTGATGAACGTCTTCCATGCCGGCGATGGCAATCTGCATCCGCTGCTGGTCTTCGACAAGCGCGAGCCGGGGATGATGGAACGGGTGCATGCTGCTGGCCGCGAGATCGTCGCCGTCTCGATCGCCGCTGGTGGCGTGCTCAGCGGTGAGCACGGTATCGGTTTGGAAAAACGCGAGTACATGCCGTTGATCTTTGGCGCCCGCGACCTTGCTGCGCAGGCCATGATCCGATCGGTGTTCGACCCGACCGGGTTGGCCAACCCGACCAAGGTGTTGCCAAGTCCGGCGAGTTGCGGCGACGTTCAGCACGTGCCGGAGGGCGCATGGATCTGAGCGCCTTGCGCACCGAGGTTGGGGGAGTCGAGGCCGGGCCTGTGTCGATGATCGGACTCGGCACCCGTGGCGGTGCCGTTGTCGATGTTCGCCAGGTGCGCGCTCCGAACGGTGTGGAGATCATCGAGGCCGACGAAATGATCGTCGTCTGCGGCGCAGCGACGCCGGTCGACGATCTCAAGGCGGCGCTCGCCGAGCACCGCCAAACCGTTGTCCTGCCAGATGGCGGCACGGTCGGAGGCGCATTGGCCGTGGGGCGCAGCGGCATTCGCCGTTTGGGCGACGGACCGATTCGTGATTGCCTGCTGCAGGCTCACTTCGTCGATGCCAACGGCGCCATCGTCATGGCCGGGGGACCGACCGTCAAGAATGTCAGCGGTTTCGATCTGTGCCGCTTGCTGGTCGGCTCCTGCGGCACGCTTGGCTTTCTCGGCTCGGTCCGGTTGCGCACGCGGCCGCTGCCGTTGGTTTCACGCTGGTACGTCAGCGAACGTGACCCGGCAGCGGTGTTCGCCGCGCTGTACCGCCCAAGCTCGGTGTTGACCGACGGGCGCAGGACCTGGGCGCTGTTGGAAGGGCATGGCCGCGACGTCGAAGCCCAGGCCATCGCCGCCGGTTTGTCCGAGGTCGACGCGGCACCGACGCTTTCCGGACCGTTCCGCTGGTCGTTGCCGCCACGTAACCTCCTCGATGAGGGCGCATTGCGCAGCGCTGGCCGATACGTCGCCGAAGTGGGAGTTGGCATCGTTCACAGCGACACCGCCGCGCCGTCGCGCCTCGTCGACCCGGTGATTCGTCGCTTGAGCGAACGGCTGAAAACGACCTTTGACCCGACCGGTCGGCTGAATCCTGGCCGCATGCCGTTGGGCTAGCAGATTCGGGACACTGATGTTCGCCCGCGTACCGCTCGTTTGCGAGCCGCCAGGCCCCATCGGGTTTGTCTCCGAGTTGGCGGCGCGCTGCGTGCGCCAATGGGGGCTGCCACCAGCGACCTTGGTGCGCCTCAGCGCCAATGCTGTGTTTGTCGCCGGCCCGGCGATCATCCGCATCAGCCGGATGACTGCCGAACCCAGCGTTGCGGTCGCGCTCAGCGAGCACCTCGCCGCCACCGGCATTCGCGTGCCACGGGCCTTGGACCGGCAACCGATCGTCTTCGAGCACGACGAAGTACAGCAGCGGTGGCTGGTGGCGACCGCATGGCAACGAATCATCCCGAGCGGCGCGCCCGTCGAGTGGGCGAGCGTCGGCGCAATGGTGGCCCGGCTACACCGACTCGATCCGGCTGCCATCGCAGCGCCGCTACCCTTCGGCGGCGACTACCCGTGGTGGCAGTTCGAGAGGCTGCTGGGCGATCTCCCGGGCACTGAGCGCACGGTGTTGCAACCCGCTTTCGACGAACTGCGCTGGTGGTACGGTGCCGCTCGGCAGCGACCGCTAGTGGTCTGCCACGGCGACGTGCACCCCGGCAATGTGATCGCCGATGAGGATGGCCCGGTGCTGCTCGACTGGGATCTGCTGTGCCTCGCACCGCCCTGTTGGGATCACGCGCCGCTGATCACCTGGCACGAACGATGGGGTGGCGACGCGCAGACATACCCCAACTTTTGTCGAGGCTACGGCGCGGTGTGCGACGACCCGTTGGCCGAGGCGATGGCCAGGCTGCGACTGCTGGCGGCGACAATCATGCGGCTGCGCGCCGCAGCCCTGCACCCCGATGACGAGGCGATCACGACCGAAGCGCAGCGACGCCTGGCCTACTGGCGCGGCGACCCGACGGCACCGACGTGGACGGCCGTCTAGTCGCTCTATTGCAAGCGGCGCAACAACTTCTGCTTCCAGCCCTTGTAGGGCGGATAGAGCACCGCAGGGTCGGGTTTGATCGACTTGTGCAGGATCGACTTGCGATGGCTGAACGTGTCGAAGCCAGACTTGCCGTGATAGCTGCCCATCCCGCTGGCACCGACCCCCCCGAAGGGCAGTGAGCCGACGCCGACCTGGACCACGGCGTGGTTGACACAGACCCCGCCCGACGAGGTGCTTTCGATCACCCGTTCAATCGTCGCGCGCTTGTTGCTGAAGACGTAGAGAGCGAGCGGCTTGTCGTGATCGTTGATGTAGGCCAACGCTTCGCTGATGTCATCGACGGCGATGATCGGCAGGATCGGACCGAAAATCTCGTTATCCATGATCGCCGTTGGCTTGGTGCAGGTTTGTACCAGGGTCGGCTCGATGTAACGGCTGGCCCGATCGGTGCGCCCACCGTGTCGCAGCTCGACGCCGTCGTCGAGTAAAGCAGTCAAGCGCTCCCAATGACGCTCGTTGATGATCCGCCCATAACTGTCGGATTGCGAGGGGTCATCGCCGTAGAACTCATGCAACGCAACCTTCATCGCTTCCACGAAGGCCCGTTCCGCCGGGCGTTCAACGAGCACGTAGTCGGGGGCAACACAGGTCTGGCCCGCATTGACGAACTTTGCCCAGGCGATGCGCCGCGCCGTGACGGCGAGGCTGGCGTCGCTGGCGACGATCGCCGGGCTCTTGCCGCCGAGCTCCAAGGTCACCGGCGTGAGATGCGCCGCAGCGGCGGCCATGACGATCCTGCCAACCTGACCATTGCCGGTATAGAAGATGTGATCCCATTGCTTGGCCAGCAAGGCTGTGGTCTCCTCGATGCCGCCCTGAACCACCTGCACCACCTCGCGGTTGAGGTACCGGTGGATCAGATCGCCGAGCACGGCCGCCGTCGCCGGGGCGAGCTCGGAGGGTTTGATCACGGCGACGTTGCCCGCGGCCAGCGCAGCGACCAGCGGCGCGAGGGTCAATTGCACCGGATAGTTCCACGGGGCGATAATCAGCACAACGCCGAGGGGTTCGGGTATGACCATCGCTTTACCCGGGCGCATCATCATCCGCAGCTTGACGCGTTCACCCTGCGCCCACTCGTCGAGATTGGCCAAGGCGTCGTCGATCTCGCCGAGCACCATGCCGATCTCGGTGGCATAGGCCTCGAACTCGGGTTTGCCGAGATCGCTACGCAAGGCGCCAACCAACGCGTCCTGATTGTCGGTGACCATTCGTCGGAGCTGTTTGAGGCTGGCGCGGCGAATGCTCAGCGGCTTGTTGGCCCATCGATTCGCTGCCAGACCTGGCAATGGAATGCCCTCGCTACCCGTGTGTTCGCTGACGGTAATCATGCCGCCAGGCTAGCCACCCATGAGGAGGTGTCGGGCTCGGCGAGTGCAGCGGCTCGCGAAACAAATGCAGCCAGTGGCTACGGTGGAGATCGCATGGACCTCCACCTCAACGATTCTGAACTGGCCAGTTGCGTCGGCTGCGGACTGTGCCTGGCGCATTGTCCGACCTATCGAGTGACCAGCGAGGAAGGGCTGTCGCCACGCGGTCGGATCGCAGCCATGCGGCGCGTGCAATGGGAGGGTGCCGAGGTCGATGCCACCTTTGTCGAGTTCATGGAAACGTGCGTGCAATGCCGTGGCTGCGAGCCGGCCTGCCCGTCAGGGGTGCCCTACGGCCACCTGATCGAAGCGACACGGACGGCCTTGACCGAGCATCATCGCAGCGTGCCGCGCTGGCAGCGGGTCGCACTCTCCCTGCTCGGCAATCATCGCCTGGTGCTCGTCGGTTCATCGTTACTGGCCGTCGCCCAACGCATCAAGCTGATCCCCCGCCGTCTCGGGCTGCCACCGCTGCCGTTGCGCCGCGGGCCACGTCTGCAGGCCACGGGCAGCGCTGCCTGGCTGTTCACCGGTTGCGTGATGGACGCCTGGCAACGTGGCACCCATCGAGCGACGCAGCGGGTTCTCGCCGCTAGCGGCGTCGAATGTTCGTTGGCCGCGGCTGGTGGCGACTGTTGCGGGGCGCTCCACAGTCACGCCGGCTTGCACGACCAAGCCCGCAGACGAGCGCGGCGGACGATTGCCTCGATGCCCGGCGAAGCTGCGGTGGTGGTCAACTCAGCGGGGTGTGGGGCGGCGATGAAGGAATACGGCCACCTCCTCGACACCGACCAAGCCCGCGTCTTCTCGGCGCGTGTCGTCGACGTTCACGAGTTTCTGGCCCGACGCCTCGATGCCCTGCCAGCACCGCTCACCGGTTATCTACCGCCGACCGTCATCGTCCAAGAGCCATGCCATCTGCGTCATGTGCAACGAACCCAGGACGCCGTGCGTACGGTTCTCGCACCGTATGCCACCCTGATACCGCTCGACGACGATGGTCTTTGCTGTGGTGCTGGCGGCGCCTACTCGGCGCTGCAACCCGAGCTCGCCGATCAGATTCGGGCACGCAAGTTTGCCTCGATAGAACGGGCGCAGACCGCCGGGCCGGTCGGCGCGACGGCGACGATTCTCGCCAGCGCCAACCCCGGTTGTGCGATGCATCTTGCCGAGGGCGCAGAACAACGCGGCCTGCGCGTCGTGCATCCGATGGAGATCATCGATCAAGCGATAGGGGCGCGGTGAACGACGATTACACCGAGGCGCTGGAAGCGATCGTCGCGCAGCTCGACGACCTTGCCGAGCAACTCGCTGAGTTGGCCCTCGACGATCTGAAATCGTCACTGCGGCGCGGTGCTGGGCGCACGAGCGCCGCGGAACGTCGCATCACCCAGGCCCGCAGGGCCGTGGAGAAGGCGGCGCATCTGCTGCGTTCAGCCGGCGACGGCGCTGTCGACGACGAAGCTATTGAGTAGATCGATCATCTGACGGAGATCGCCAAAGCCATGTTTGGCGAAGCTGAACGACACGCGATGCAGCTGCAGTTGGTCGTTTTCCTTGAGCTCGACCGGTAGCGGACCGCTGCGGTTGATCCGGCCACGCGTCGCCAGGCGACCGAACTGCTCGTTGAGCGTCTCCAACTGCTCGTCGCTGAGTGCGTGCTGCATGCGCACGATCAGCAGATCGCCGACATAGCGCATGCTGTGGTAGTTGACGTAAAAGTTGTTGATCTCATGCACTGCGGTCTCGCACGACTCGGTGATCAGGTACAGCTCTCGGTCTGCCTCGGCAACGAGGCGGCGCTTGATCAGCTGCTCTTCGATGAAGTCGCGCACTCCTTCCCAATAGGGATCCCCCGGGGTGTCGAGAAAGACGATGGGTACCGGTAGGCCCTTGCCCGTCTGCGTCAGCGTCAGCAGCTCGAACATTTCGTCGAGGGTGCCGAAGCCGCCGGGGAGGCAGATGAAGGCCGCGCTCTCTTTGATCAACATCAATTTGCGGGTGAAGAAGTACTTCATGCTGACGTATTTGCTGTCGCCGGCGATCACCGGGTTGGCGCCTTGCTCAAAGGGCAGCCGAATGGAAACGCCGATGCTCTTCTCCCGTCCAGCTCCCTCCATCGCTGCCTGCATGATCCCTGGCCCTGCGCCGGTGACCACCATCCAGTCGTGGGCGGCGAGATGGGTGGCCACTTTTCGAGCTTGTAGGTACAACGGGTCGTCGGCCTTGGTTCGTGCCGAGCCGAAGATGGCCACCTTCTTGCGATCGCGGTAGGGGGCGAACATGGTGTAGGCCTCGCGCATTTCGATCAGCGCTGAGGTGGCGATCTTCAGATCGAGCGTCGCCGGCGCGTCGTTGATCAGACCTGCGGCGCAGCGAATCAGATCGGCGGCGAGGCGACGATTGTTCTTGGTGTCAAGGGCGGTGAGGAGCGCGTCGACAGCTGCGGCGATATCCGGCGGGAGGTCGTTGTTCACGGGGCCAGGCTACGGCTCCTCAAGGGTCTCTAAAAAGTTTTCGGAAACTTGCGTCATGAATGCAGGACTAGTTCGTTGAGCCTATGTACACGCAGCGCCTCACAGTTCTGCACAAACGAATCGCAAGACAAAGATCGAGCGGGAACCCATTGGTCACATGCTTCGCCAATGGGGCTCAAAAAGGTCGGTGACGCGGAAACGCCGACCCCCAGAGGTGCGTTGGGTGACGCATGGCGGAAGTGTCACCCACGCACCTCTTATTCTTTTTCAGAGCGATTGCGCCAACGGCTCAGCTTCTGAACTCGGTGGCCTTGACGGAGAGGGCAGCGAGCAATTCGTCGAAGCTCTTCTGGAAAGACTCCACGCCGTCGCGCTCCAATTTGGCGGCGACATCATCGAGATCGACGCCAACGGCAGTCAGGCACCGCCAAGCGTCGGCTGCATCGGCGACGTCGACATCAACCCGGCGAGCCAGCGTGCCGTGATCGTCGAAAGCCTCCAACGTTGCATCCGGCAGGGTGTTCACCGTGTCCGGGCCGATCAATTCATCGACGTACAACGTGTCTGGGTATGCCGGATTCTTCGTGCTTGTCGAGGCCCACAGCGGTCGCTGGACGCGGGCTCCACGAGCGGCCAAGGCATCCCAGCGTGGCCCGTTGAAGGTCTGGCGGAAGAGACGATAGGCCAGCTTGCCCTGGGCCACTGCGGCTTTGCCGCGCAACTCCAGGGCTTCGAGGGTACCGATGGCATCGAGGCGTTTGTCGATCTCGGAATCGACCCGGCTGATGAAAAAGCTGGCCACGCTGGCCACCTTGGAGAGATCGGCGCCAGGGTCCTGTGCCAGTTGTTCGAGACCGGCGATATAGGCCTCCATCACCTTCTCGTAGCCGTCGAGGCTGAAGATCAGCGTGACGTTGATGCTGCGCCCTTCGGCGATCATCTGCTCGATGGCGGGCAGTCCGGCGGCGGTGCCGGGGATCTTGATCATGATGTTGCGGCGGTTGATCTTGAGGTGCAGATCTCGCGCCGCAACCAGGGTTGCTTGTGAATCGTTGGCCAGACTCGGGTCGACCTCGACGCTGACGTAGCCATCGAGGCCGTCGGTGTCGTCGTAAACCCCCTCGAACACATCGAGGGCACCGTTGATGTCCTGCAGGACCATCGCCCAATAGTCATCGATGATCGGGTTGTCGTCGCCAGCAAGTTCGCGGAACTGCTCGTCGTAGTCGGCAGAACCCTGAATCGCTTTTTGAAAGATCGTCGGATTCGAGGTCAGGCCGCGTGCCCCGCGCTCGACCAGCGACTGCAACTGCCCTGAGGTCAAATAGCTTCGCTTGAGGTTGTCAATCCACGGACTTTGTTGAAACTCGGCGGCTAGGCGGACGAGACGACCCACGGCAGACACTCCCAGAACATTGGCTTATGCGGGGCGGACGATCCGTCGCGCCTCGTTGACGATAGCGCCAACATTGATGCCCAACTTGTCGAGCACCACGCCACCGGGAGCACTGGCCCCGAAACGGTCGATGCCAATCGACGACTCCGCGAACCGAGCCCAACCGAAGGTGACACCAGCTTCGACGCTGATCGTGGGCAGTGAGCGCGGCAAGATGGCCTCGCGTTCGGCTGGTGTGAGCCGATCGAAACGGTCCCAAGAAGGCATCGAGACGACCTGCGCATCGATGCCTTCGGCGGCCAACTGCGCCGCAGCGTCGACACACAAGTGCACTTCGCTACCTGTGCCGATCAGGACCAACTGCGGTTGCCCGCTGGCCGCGGCAACGACGATGCCAGCGCCGCCAGCAACGGCGCTGCCATCGGTGACCACCGGGATGGCTTGCCGGCTGAGAATCAGCGCGGTTGGACCGTCGTGCTCGACGACTGCCCGCAACGCCGCACTGGTCTCGTTGGCATCGGCGGGGCGGATGACCTGCAGGCCGGGGATCAGCCGCAGGCTGGCCAACTGCTCGACCGGCTGGTGCGTCGGGCCGTCTTCGCCGACGCCGACCGAGTCGTGGGTGAAGACGAAGAGCACCTTGGCCTTGGAGATGGCGGCGAGACGAATCGCCGGGCGCATGTAGTCGGCGAAGACGAAAAACGTGCCGCCAGCTGGCAGAATCCCGCCGTGCAAGGCCATGCCGACCATTGCCGAACCCATCGCGTGCTCGCGAATGCCGTAATACACCTGACGTCCACCGGGGATGGCGGCGGACTGTGGCTGTTGACCGCTCAGCTTGGTGCCGGTGTTGCCGGTGAGATCGGCCGAACCGGAGACCAATCCAGGCAAGCCCGGTAGGGCGGCGTCGAACGCTTTCTGGATGGCTTGACGGGTGGCCAACTTCTCACCGAGTGGCAGCGTTGGAAGTTGCGCATCCCAGCCGCTGGTGCCGGTTCCGGCCCAGGCCGCTGCCCATGCGTCACGGTCGATGTCGGCCGCCTCGAACCGCTGCTGCCAGGCGTCGGACAGGGTTGCGCCGCGCTGTGCGGTATGCGCCCGGTAGGCGTCGACGATCTCGGCCGGGGCCCAGAACGGTTGGTCGGGAATGCCCATCGCCGCTTTGGTGCGCGAGACGTGCTCGGCGGTGAACGGGTTGCCGTGGGCCTCGTGGCTGTCGGTGAAGTCGGGCGACGGGTAGCCAAGGTGGCTGCGCAGGATGATCAGGCTCGGCTTGTCTTCGACGGTGATCGCCGCGTTGAGCGCTGATTCCAGGGCGTCACAGTCGTTGGCGACCTCGCCAATGCTGTTGACATCCCAGCCGTAGGCCTCGAAGCGCTTGGCGACGTCGTCGCTGTAGGACAAGGCGGTGTCACCGTCGATGGTGATGTGGTTGTCGTCGTAGACGCAGATCAGGCTGCCGAGACCAAGATGGCCAGCGAGCGAGGCGGCCTCGTGGCTGACACCCTCCATAAAACAGCCGTCGCCGGCGATGACGAAGGTGCGATGGTGCTGCAGGTTGCGCCCGAAGCGGTCGGCGAGTACCCGCTCGGCAATTGCCATGCCGACGGCGTTGGCGAAACCTTGGCCGAGCGGGCCGGTGGTCACTTCGACGCCGGTGGTGTGGCCAACTTCGGGGTGGCCAGGCGTCAGCGAATCCCACTGGCGGAACTGCTCGATGTCGGCAAGTTCCAAGCCGTAACCGGAGAGAAACAACATCGAATACTGCAGGATCGAGGCGTGGCCGTTGCTGAGAATGAAGCGGTCGCGGTCGGCCCAATCCGGGCGGGCCGGGTCGTGGCGCATGACCCGGCTATAGAGCACGTGAGCTAGGGGAGCGAGTGCCATCGCTGTCCCCTGATGGCCGCTCTTGGCCTTCAGCGGAGCATCCATGGCCAAGCCACGGATGAGGTTGATGGCGGCTTGATCTTGTTCAGTTGTGAGAGCTTCGGGCACGGCTCGACTGTAGCGGCGAGCCATCGGTCGGATTGGAACGGTCGTCAAGATCGACGTGCTACGGCTCGCGCTTGCGCTTGCGCTTCTCTGTCTCTGTCTCTCTCTTGACGATGGTTGCCAGCCTTGTGGCGGCCGGTGACGAACTCGAATACCGGATGCGTCAATCAGAATCCGGCTGCCTGTCATGACAGTGCCATCCTGGCGGTTCCGCCTACACCCGGGAAATGTACATCGGCCGAAACCAGGCGACCACTTCCGTCCAGTGCGGGAACCTTCCGTTGCCGTGCGACGTCTCGTCCAGCTACGACCTCATTGTCGGAGGCTACGCAGCCACATCCGGACAGATTGTGCGAGCATCAGGTGCACGGATCGGAGAAACCGGCGGTTACCAGGTGCCTGGCGACACTAGCGATGTTTGCAGGTACTACACGACACAAGCCCGATGGTTTTGTGGGTTGAAGGTGCTCAACTTCGTTCCAGGCAACGGAAACTATCACTGGGATCAAGGTGACAGCGGCGGCCCCATTTACATGGTGCTCAATACATACAACTATTATGCGGTTGGCATCATCTCGGGAAAGCACTCCACCGGCCTGACATTTTGCTACACGCCGATTGCCAGGGCCCTCGCCGACTTCTCCGTAACCCTCGTCACGACATGAGGTTGAGGTTGTCCCGGGTTCTGTTGAAGTGAGGTGGTGATCCCTCCCCGGGCTGTGCCGTTGCTGGCATTGTTCGAGGGTCCTCCAAGACACCCGACAAAAGGGAAGGGATCACCGATGAAGAAGGTACCTGTCGTGAAGATCACGACACCGCAAGCTGCTAGCGAACTGGCCGGTTTGCCGTTCGAAGCGACCGTGATGATGAGCGATGTCGCTGGCGCGCTGCGCGAGGGGCTGTTGGCGTTCTCGACCGCCGCAGGGCTGGTGGTGATGCAGCAGATGTTGACCGCCGAGCTGACGGCGATCGTCGGTGCGAAACACGCCAAGCTCGGTGACGAGCGAATCGGGAACTGGCACGGAACAACGACTGGTCAGGTTGTGCTCGGTGGTCGCAAGCTCAGCGTTGAACGCCCTCGTGGCCGCATTGATGGTGACGAGGTCCACTTGGCGACGTGGGAAACGTTTGCTTCGGAGGACTTGTTGCGTCAGGTTGTTGTCGAGCGGATGCTTGCCGGGGTGGCGACGCGCCGCCACGAACAGGTCGCTGAACCAGTCGGGCAGGTCGCGGGGCGGGCGATGTCGAAATCCGCGGTGTCACGCCGCTTCGTCGCCGCCACCGAACAGGCGCTGACGGAGTTGTTGGCCCGTGATCTGTCCGAACTGCAAACGGCGGTGTTAATGATCGACGGACTCAACGTCGCTGATCAGATGATCATTGTTGCCCTGGTCATCACGGCTGATGGCACGAAAGTGCCGGTCGGGATGGTGCTCGGCGACACCGAGAACAGCGTCGTCGTCAAGGACCTGCTCGCCGATCTTGTCGCCCGTGGGCTGCGCTACGAGCACGGGATCATCGCTGTGCTGGACGGTGCCAAGGCGTTACGTTCCGCCGTTGCCAAGGTGTTCGGCGACCGGGCGCTCGTTCAGCGATGCACCATCCACAAACGCCGAAACGTCACCGGCTACCTTCCCGTCGATCAGCGTGACGCCGTCGACAAGCGGCTGGCGATCGCGTTCGCCCAACCCGACCCGGTCAAGGGCATCAAGGTCTGCCGGGATCTCGCCGCCCAACTCGACAAGGACCACCCTGACGCCGCCGGGTCGCTACGCGAAGGGCTCGAGGAGATGTTCACCGTTGCCCGACTCGGCGCACCGAAACGGTTGCGGGTGTCGCTGACGAACACGAACTGCATCGAGTCGATGATCTCCATCGCCCGAACCACCACCGGGCGAGTCAAGTACTGGCAGAACGGAACAATGAAGAAACGATGGATCGCAGCATCGATGCTCGAAGCCGAACGATCTTTCCGCCGAATCAAAGGCCACGACGACCTACCCGTCTTCATGGCTGCAGTCCACAAGACGATCAACCCGACGGCACCAGCGGACTACGCTAACGTCAGCTGAACAAGACCAGGATCACCACCGGACTTCAACAGACAACGGGACATCCTCCATGAGGTTTGCACTGCTAGTACTTCTGCTCGGCGCTGCTTCATCAGGTTGTGGCGTTGATTGCGACTCCATGGATCGGGGGTCGGCGATTGCTATTCACTCCGCGGACGGGTTTGGTAGCGGGATTCGAGCATGCTTCGAGGACATCTGCTCCGATCCGGCCGTAGTCGACGCGTCGACGATCTATGTCGTTCTGCCCGATAGCGAGGAGCAGGAGGGAACCTTGCGACTTGAAGGTCGCGACGGCAAGACTCTCGCCGAGCTTGATCTCACGGTTCACCTGGTCGACGATCCATGTCAGCAGAGGGTGCACGCCGAGGCCACCTACACGCCAGGCCGAGGGCTGGTAGAAGTCTCACCCTCCTCGGACTGAGCTGACGAGCTGGGCGCTCCTCCATAGGGGCAGAACGAGGACGTCGGACTTGTCGAAGTCTTCGTCGCCGACGGATCCGAGCGACCGCCTATGCGTCTGCGAGTGGCGGCAACAGCGTCAACGGCACCAGCGTCCACGGGCCGCGATCGACGCGGCAGTGGGCGAAGATCTGGTTGTAGTCGGTGAATTCGAGTTCACCTTTGACCAGGCGGTAGGTGAACTTGCCCGGTTCGACGGTGAACGGGCTGACGTTGCGGGCCACCTGTTCATCGTCCTCGCCACGTCCGGTGCGAAAGATCACTTCGAACACGCCGCTGCCGACCTCGTCCGGCGCGCAGGAGATCAGCGCGACCAGGTGGGGAGCGATGGTGACCGGAACCGGTCCAGGGGAAGCCATCGAGAACATCGCCCCGGTGATGTCGATCCGCGTCGACGGTCCGGGGGCTTGGCGTAACTCGAAATTCTCGACGAACAGCGCAGCGACGATTTGCATGACTGCTGAGGGTATCTGCTCGCGCCCGGCGCAATCAGCTCATGCGAGCAACGTTCTCCGATACCATTGCGCTCGATGGGGGATCCGGTTGAGCTATCGACAAGGGATTCCATCGTTGTTGAGGCGTTGCACTGTTTCGCCGATGCCGGCTACGAGGGCACGTCGCTCAACGACATCGCCGCCGCCGTTGGCATCCGCCGCCCAAGCTTGCTGCACCACTTCCCCTCGAAAGAGGTGCTCTACGGCGAAGTGTTCGAGCGTTTGCTGTCCGATTGGTTCGATCGTCTCGAGCAGTCGATCTCGTCCACCGAACGCGGCTGGGCAAAGGTCGAATCCGTGCTCATCGCCGGGTTTCGGTTTTTTAGCGACAACCCCGACTACGTGCGCCTCGTTCGCCGGGAAGCGATCGACAACGGCTCGCACCTCGGCATCGATCTCGCTGCAGTGTTGCGACCGGCGTTCGACAAAGCCTGCGCCTATTTCGAGCGGGAGATGAACGACGGGAACTTCCGTCGCCACGATCCGCAACAACTGCTGCTCACCGGCTACGGGGCGTTGCTCAGCTACTTCTCCGACGCACCGTTCATGAGCGGGCTGCTCGACGACGAACCGCTGGGCGCGGCGCTGCTGGAAAAGCGGTTACAGCATGTGCTCTCGTTCTTTTATAGCGCGTTGGTGCCCACGAACTGACCGCTGCCGACTTGATGGGCTGACGGCCTCAGCCGGCGGCGAGGTCGAACAAGCCCAGCCGACCGACCTTGATGTCGTTGAAGCGGGTGCCGTCGTGGGCGACCAACAACCCGCGTTCGATAACGTGTAAGAACTGCACGCCGTTGAACGAGTCGGTCGAGCCTGGATTCCAGTCCAATGCTTGCCCGGTGGTCGGGTCGAGCGCCGCCAGGTGGTAGCGGTAGATCGTTTCCGGCTGAAACTCGGCTGCGGTCTGCTTGCCGCAGCCGTAGTCGTTGCTCGACGGCCCAGGCCAATACATGGCGACGTCCTGGGAGAGCGAACTTTCCGTCCAACAGAAGTGGCCGCCGACATAGACAGCGTGGTCGGAGATCGCCACCCCGTAGGTCGAATCGAACATTTGCGTGACCCACAATGGCTGCACATCCTCGCCACCCGCTGCCGGCAGGGCGATCACCGTGTCGTGGCGCGGCGGAAAGTTGCCGACGCCGGTGGTCAACACCACCGTCTCGCCATCGGGCGACAGCTCCCCATCGATGACGCCGACGAAATCGCGCCGGTTCTCGAACGATGGTGCATCCCACAGACGGCTACGCCACTCGGTGACTTTCGTCGGGCGGCTGACGATGTCGATGAATGCTGCGCCCCAACGCGGTTCGCCGCCGACGAGGTTGCCGCGGTGCACGACCAGCAGCCGGGTCGAGTCAGGTGTCACGCGAAGCGAGCGCACCAGCCCGCCTGACAACTGGGCGAAATATCCGTCGCCGCGATATCCGTAGTCGCGTTTGCCGATCACTCCGGTACGAAAGTCGTCGCCGATTCTCCCGGTCTTCACCGAGATCTCGGCGAGGTGCATGCGGGTCTTGGCTCGCAGGCGGGTGAAATTGCCGCCGACGAAGAGCCTGTCACCGGTGTGATCGATCGTCGTCACCGCACCGTTGGCCTGCGGGCTCCAGTCGGGCTGTGCCAAGCCGGTGGCGATACTCAATTTGGCCAGCCGCACGCGAGGCTCGGCATTGATCGTCGTGAACTTGCCGCCGACGACGACGTCGCCATCGTCGACGCCCTCGACGGCCATGACGATGTCGTCGAGCTGCGGCCGAAAGCTACCGAGCAGTGCTCCACTGTCGATGTCGAACGCCGCCAGAAAGCGTTGTTCGACCAGTGAACCGTCGGCCAGCTGAATCTGGGTGAACGAACCGCCGACGACCAGGGCGTCACCGATCTGGTCGGCCGACATCACTTCACCATCGAGGATCTGCGCGCCGCCACGCTCCGGACGATCGGGGACCAGCGGCCCCTCGGCGGGCCGAGGGGCGGCCGCGCTCGGTTGCACCGCCAACATGAGGCCCGACAGCAAGCAGGCAACGGTGACAAGCATGGCCGCCGCTGCGCCTTTGGACCCACCTCGTTGCATGCGCGGGACGCTAACGGTGATCGCGGCAATGCCGTTGCGACCATGACCGAGCCTTGCCAACGATTGATTCGATCGACCTAGCGACTACCGTCGGCAGATGTGACGAACCGAGCACAGGATTTCTCGCCGTTGGATCCAGACAGCGAACGGCGGTGGCGCAAGTTCGCCTCTGGCGACCATGTCATCTTTCCGACGTTGCTCGGCCTCGTCGTCGAAGATGTTCGCCAGGATTATTGCCGCCTGCGGATGCCGTTCAAACCAGAGCTCGAGCAGCGCGCCGGGCTGGTGCACGGTGGAGCGATCGCCTCGCTGCTCGATGCCGTCGTGGTGCCACCGGTCGGCTCGGCGTATCCGGCCAACGCCCGCTTCAGCACTGTCGACATGCACGTGCAATATCTCAGCGCGGTGGTCAAAGCCGACATTGTCGCTGAAGGGTGGATCGTCAAACGGGGTCGCTCAGTCGTCTTTTGCGAGTCAGAAGCGCGCCACGGCGAAACGGGTGCCGTCGTCGCTCGCGCCGTGTTGACCTACAACGTGTCGCCGCCTGCGCCCTAGTCTGGGGACGTGACGAACATGGCGCGCACCCTTTCCGAATCAGCTTCGAAACACCTGCTCGCCGAGGTCGGCATACCCGTTGTCGCCGAGGCGCTGGCCGATGACGTCGACGCAGCAGTCGCCGCCGCGCAGACGATCGGATTCCCCGTCGTCGCCAAACTGTGTGGCGACACCATCGCCCATAAAACCGAGCGCGGCCTCGTGCGCCTGCGACTCGACGATGCCACCGCCGTACGCGGCGCGGCGACAGAGTTGTTCGCCGCCGCGCGCCCCGCCGACGGGCGTGTCCAGGTGCTCATCGCCCCGATGATCAGCGGCGCCCGAGAGTTGATCGCCGGACTGATTCGTGATCCGCAGTTCGGCCCGACGGTGATGCTCGGCCTCGGCGGGGTGCTCGCCGAAGCGATCGCCGACGTCGTCTTTCGACCGGCGCCGATCTCTCGAACACAAGCCAAGGCGATGATCGCTGATCTGCGCACCCAGGCGCTACTCGGGCCATTTCGCGGCGAAGCCGCCGTCGACATCGAGGCCCTCAGCGAGGTGCTCGTCGGGCTGGGCCGCCTCGCTGAGTTGCGTCCCGACATCCACAGTGTCGACGTCAATCCGGTGTTGATCGCCGCCGACGGCTCGCCTGTGGCAGTCGATGCGCTCGTCGAGTTGAACGAGACGTCCGCCTCTCACCCTGTACCCGAACGGCAGCGCGACAAGGCCCTGTTCGACGCCCTTTTCGATCCCCGAGCGGTGCTCGTCGCTGGCGCCTCATCGCACCCTGGCAAGTTCGGCTTTGTCGCCCTGCACAACATCCTGGCCAGCGGATATCAAGGCGGCGTCTACGCCACCAACCTCGAGGGCGAAGAGGTACTCGGCATCACCACCGTTGCCGACATCGCCTCCCTGCCCACGGACACGATCGATCTCGTCGTGTTATGCACCCCGGCGAAAGCCAACCCGACGATCCTGCGGGCCTGCGCGGCGAAAGGGATTCGGGCGGCATTCATGACCAGCGCCGGCTACAGCGAGGCCGGCGAGCAAGGCCAGCGCGCCGAAGCGGAGATCGTCGCTCTGGCCGACGAACTCGGCATGCTGCTCGCCGGGCCGAACGGCCAAGGCCTGGTCAGCACGCCGTCGACGCTTTGTGCGATGATCGTCGCCCCATTCCCGCCCGCCGGTGGCATCGGTGTCGCCAGCCAGAGCGGTAACTTCGTCAGCAGCTTCCTCAACTTCGCCCGGGCCAGCGGCGTGGGCATCAGCCGAGCGGTCTCCGCCGGCAATGCCGCCGCTGTTGGCGTCGCCGACTACGTCGAGTATCTTGGCGCCGACTCGCAGACCACGGTGGCTCTCACCTACCTCGAGGGCATCGTCGACGGCCAACAGTTGATGGATCGACTCGGAGCCGTCGCCGCCCGGAAACCCGTCGTCGTCGTCAAGGGTGGAGCAACGCCAGGCGGCGCGGCCGCTGCGGCAAGCCATACCGGAGCCCTGGCGGCCGACGACAAGGTCTTCGACGGCTACTGCCGGGCTCGTGGCATCACCCGCGCAGCGTCGGTGGAAGAGGCCTTCGAGGCTGCCGCAACCTTGGCCACGCAACCGCTTCCCAAGGGTCCCAACGTCGCCATTCTGACCACGGCAGGCGGCTGGGGCGTGGTCACCAGCGATGCGGTGTTCGCCGACCCGTGGCTCAATCTGCTCGAGCTGCCCGACGACCTGCGCGCTGAAATCGACACCAAACTGCCGCCACGCTGGAGCAAGAGCAATCCGATCGATTGCGCTGGTGGCGAGGTGCGCGACACGATCCCAGAAGTGATGGAGCTGATCGTTGCTCATCGCGCTGTCGATGCGGTGATCTATCTCGGGCTCGGAATCCAGTCCAACCAGGCACGATTGATGGCCGAGGGGCGGTTCTACCCGGATCACGGGTTGGAGCGCATCGTCGCCTACCACCGTCGCCAGGACGAACGTTTCGCGATCGCCGCCGCCGAACTGTCGACCCGCTACTCGAAACCGATCCTTACCGCCACGGAACTGGCCAGCGCAGATCCGGACAATGCCGGTCCGCGAGCGGTCCGGGAAAGCGGGCGCATGTGTTATCCGTCCGGAAACCGGGCGGTCACCGCCCTCAGTCACCTCTATCGCTACGCGGCGTCGCGCGGTATGGCACGCTAAAGAGATGAGACCGATGGCCGCACCGCGGCGCCGCATGAATCCCGTGCCGGCGTTGGTCGTCTTGGCCTTGATTCCCGCCGCCGGGTTGTTTGCACTGCATCGCTGGAGCGACAGCAAGGCCGACGCCGCCGAGGCGGCCCCGGTGCCGAGCCCCCCGGGGGCGATGACACCACTGGCAACGCCGCTGCTCTCGCTGCGACGCACCCCCGAGACGCTGGCCCAAGATGCCGCCGTGGCCTCATTGCGCTCGGCGCTCGTTCCCGTGTCGGCGTTGGTCGGCGAGACCTCCTGTCTCTCGGTGGACATCGGCACCCGGCCGGTTATCGCTCTCGGCGCGACGACACCGGTAATCCCGGCGAGCAACATGAAGCTGCTCACCGGGGCGGTGGCGCTCGAGGTGCTCGGCGCGGACTTCCGCTACACCACCGAGCTACGCGGCGTGCTCGACAACGGCGTGGTCACCGGTGATCTGTACTTTGTCGGCGGCGGCGATCCGCTGTTGTCCACCGCGGCCTACCCGGCGACGCAGAAGTATCCGCCGTTCTCGACGACCTCGCTGGAGGTCTTGGTCTACAACCTGGCGATCGCTGGGGTAAAGCAGATCTCCGGCAACATCGTCGCTGATGAGAGCCGCTACGACACGGAACGTTCCGTACCTTCTTGGGCGTCGGGCCTGGTCGGTGTCGAAGCGGGGCCATTGAGCGCGCTGATGGTCAACGATGGCGTGCGCGACCTGGGAAACATGGCGCGCTATGCCGACGTGGCCCAAGGAGCGGCAAGCGAGTTGCGCGCATTGTTACGCGAGGCCGGCATCGGCGTTGGCGGTCAAGCGACGCTAGGAGTTACCCCACCGGGCACCCCGCCGATCGCCGCCATCCAATCCGAGCCGTTCAGCGCCGTGCTCGCCGAGATGATGACAACCAGCGATAACAACAGCGCCGAGCTGATCCTCAAGGAACTCGGTGTCAAGGCGGGCACCGGCGGAACCCGCACAGCCGGGCTCGACGTTGTCCGTGGGGTCTTGGCCACGTGGAACATCGATGTCAGCGCCATGGTGCTGCAGGATGGCTCAGGGCTCGACAGCGGCAATCTGCTCAGCTGCTCGACGCTGGTCGATGTCATCCAGCACGAACACGACAAGACGCTGTTCACTGCCGCCCTGCCGATCGCTGGCCAGACTGGCACGTTGGCCGACGAACTTGGTGACTCACCACTGGCGGGCAACATCCAGGCCAAGACCGGATCGTTGACCAACGTCAAGGCGCTGTCCGGCATCGCCACGACGCCACAGGGTCGGGTCGACTTCGCCCTGGTGCTCAACGCCGCCGGGGCCAACGACGAGCAGGTCTACCGCCCCGTCTGGGCGGCGTTATCTCAAGCCCTGGCGACGGGGCTGGTGGTGCCACCGATCGAGCAATTGCTGCCGCGTTAGCAGCCGTCAGCCGCCCGAGATGAGCCCGTCGTCCGAACAGCCCGACCAGACGATGCCGATGTTCCCGCTGGGCATGGCGTTGCTCCCCGGTGAGGTGTTGCCCCTCAAGGTCTTCGAGCCGCGCTACCTGAGCATGATCGCCGCATGTCTACGGCACGAAGTCCCCGAGTTCGGTGTGGTGATGATCGAGCGCGGCACCGAGGTTGGTGGCGGCGATGTGCGCAGCACTATTGGGTCAGTAGCCCAACTGGTGCGTGTCAGCCAATTGGGGCCGCAACGTCTCAGCGTGCTGGCGGTCGGCACACGGCGGATTCGGGTGACCAGATGGGAACTTGACGCCCCCTATCCGCAGGCCGCGATTGCCGATTGGCCCGAC
Source organism: uncultured Acidimicrobiaceae bacterium (assembly GCA_963732585.1). Taxonomy (GTDB): domain Bacteria; phylum Actinomycetota; class Acidimicrobiia; order Acidimicrobiales; family Ilumatobacteraceae; genus WLMZ01. The sequence continues at coordinate 768,144 of CAVSZY010000003.1, forward strand.
GTGCTCAGCGCACGATCGGCTGAGCAACGCGACAAGCAATGCCGAGTTCTCGGGGAGCGGGTAGAGGTGCTCAACGCCATGGCCGCCGAACTCGGCGATCAGGTAGCGGCCGGATTTCAGCTGGAAACCGACCCGCGCTTGGCGGTGTGGCAGCTGTGCGGCTATGCCCCGCTCGGCCAATACGACCGCCATCGATTGTTGAGCGTCGAAGGATTGGACGCGCGGCTCGATCTGCTCGGCGAACTTCTCGATGAGCAGGACGCGATGTTGCGCTTTCGACTGCTCGGCAACCCTGATCGCTGAACACGATCGGCGCCTAACAGCGCCGTGCAGCGAGTCGTAACCGTCTCGCCAGTGCTTGAACGTGCTACACATAGGGGGTGGCATCGAGTGACGGCACCTCTAAAAACTCCCCGGCCAAACCCGCAGAAGGCGGGCAAATGGGTGAGATGATCAACCTTGTCAAAACCTACGTCAAGCAGGAGACGGTCGGTCCGCTGCAGGGCATGGGCAAAAAGATCGCGATGGGTCGCCGCTGGGGCGCTGTGCATGGGCATGGGTCTGCTGCTCGTCGGCCTCGGGCTGCTACGACTCGTGCAAGATCAGTTCCCTCGGTTGGCGCGGGGTGCGCTGTCCTGGATCCCGTACCTCATAGTGCTGCTGATCTGCGTGTTCGCTACGCTTGCTGCGCTGTTGCGGATCAACAAGCTCGAAAAGGAACTGAACGGATGAATCAACAACGCGTCACTCGCGATGACTTGGAAGCCAAATTCAGGGCTTTCCAGGGCGATGTTCAGGGCAAGGTCGCCGATCGCAAGCAGACTTTGATCGCCGCTGCCGGCGTCGGGGCGACGGTGCTGTTGATCTTGTTCTTCCTGCTCGGGCGTCGCAGCGGCAAGAAGAAGACCACCTTCGTCGAGATCCGTCGAGTCTGACCCTTTCGCCATGCCCCGTAGCCGTTTGCTTTCGCCGATGCTGCTGATTCGTCGCGCCGCGCTGTACAAGGGCCTGCTCGGCGGAAGTCGCGGCTGGCTGGCGGTCGGCGCCGTGTTGTGGGGCCGAGGCTTTCTGAAGAAGATGTTCGGCAAGAACGAAGAGATTCTGGCCACTGAAGTGCTCAAGGGCGGGCAGTTCGTGCGCCTCGAGTCCTTGGTGCCGCCAACACGACGGCAGCGTCGGGCGGCACGCAAGGCAGCCAAACGATGAAGGTCATCCTTCGCAACCCGAAGCGCGAACTCGATCTCGACGGCCCCCGGCGGGTGCACGCGCTGTTGGCCTCGCTGCAGCTCAATCGTGAATCGCATCTCGTCATCCGTAACGGCACGCTGGTGCCATCGACGAGGAGCTCGAACCCGACGATGTCGTCGAGATCCGCCCGGTGATCAGCGGAGGGGCATGATGAAGTGCCGAGTCTGCCGCGGGCCGGCGATTATCGACATACCCCGCCACAACGCCAATTTTTGTGCCGAGCACTTCGTCGAGATGTGCCGTCGTCAAGTGGTCAAAGCCATCGATGACTACGACATGTTCACCAAAGAGGATCGAATCCTCGTTGCCGTCTCCGGTGGTAAGGACAGCCTCGCCCTCTGGGATGTGTTGATCGACCTCGGGTATCAGGCCGATGGGCTTTACATCGGGCTGGGGATCGGCGAGTACAGCGAGACCAGCGCGGTCTATGCCAGGGAGTTCGCCGCAGCACGTGGCCTGACCTTGCGTCGAGATTTCGTTGCGCGGCGACTATGGCTACGACGTGCCGACCGCCACCGTTGCCTCGCGACGCGTGCCGTGCTCGGCGTGTGGGCTGAGCAAGCGTCATCTGTTCGACTCAGCGGCGATCGAGGGCGGCTATTCCGTGCTCGTCACCGGGCACAACCTCGACGACGAAGCAGCCGTGCTGTACGGCAACACCTTGCGCTGGGATCTGTCCTACCTTGCCCGTCAGCTTCCCGTGCTCCCGGCCAAGCCAGGATTCCCACGTAAGGCCAAGCCGCTGGTCCGTCTCAGCGAGCGGGAGACTGCGGCGTGGTGCGTGATTCGGGGCATCGATTATCTGGTCGACGAATGCCCGATGGCTGCGGGCAATCGGCACCTCGGCTACAAAGAGGCGCTCAACCAGATCGAAGCTCGCTCGCCTGGGACCAAGACGGCGTTCTATCTCAATTTTGTCGACAAGGTTGCCCCGTTGATCGCCGATCAGGCCTTGGCCGACGACGAAGAACTGCGACCCTGCCGCACCTGTGGTTCACCGACCACCGGTGAGCAATGCGCGTTCTGCCATCTCGTCGAAGTATCTCAGCGACCACGAACCCGTCGCTGTTGAATTCCTCTCTCGGAAAGGACGGCGCGGTCGATGAACCACCCGTTTGCGTTCGGCGAACGCGTGCTCTTGCTCGACACCAAGCAACGTCGCTACCTCGTCACCCTGAAAGAGGGCGGCGAGTTCCACAGTCACAACGGTTTCGTGCCGCATAGCGATCTGATCGGACGCAACGAGGGAATCGTTGTCCGCTCGACCAAGGGGGCGCCGTACACCGTGCTGCGCCCGACACTGGAAGACTTTGTCATCGAGATGCCCCGTGGCGCGCAGGTGATCTACCCCAAGGACCTCGCTCCGATCTGCATGCTCGCCGACATCGGCCCCGGCGTGCGCGTCTTCGAGAGCGGTGTCGGCAGCGGCGCACTGTCGATGACGATGTTGCGTTACGGTGCCGACATCGTCGGTTACGAGTTGCGCGAGGACTTTGCCAATCGAGCGACGTCCAACGTCCGCAGCTTTCTTGGCGAAGCGGCGCTGGAACCGCTACGACGTGCAGATTCGCGACTGCTACGAAGGGATCGATGGCACCGACTTCGACCGGGTCGTGCTCGACCTACCCGAACCGTGGCATGTCATCCCGCACGCCGAGAAGGCATTGCGCCCCGGCGGCATCCTCGTGGCCTACACGCCCTCGATCACCCAGGCGGCGCAGGTGCGCCATTTGATGGCTCGTAGCGGATGCTGGAATGGCACGCGCACAATCGAGGTGCTGCACCGCGGCTGGTACATCGAGGGCCAGGCCGTGCGACCCGATCACCGCATGGTGGCCCACACCGGATTCTTGAGCACGGGCCGCTTCCTCGGTTCGCACGCAGCACGCGCCGAGGGGGCACCTGATGGCGCCCCCTCGATCGAGATTGATGATTCGGTCGACGAACCGACCGATATGGAGTGACGTCAGGCGACGTCGGAGCAGACTATGGCTCGATGAAGATGCATTCGCCGGGGCATTCCTCGGCGCTTTCGATCACTCCGTCGAGTTGACCGTCGGGAATGTTGGCCATGCCGTCGGCACCCTGCGGGTTGCCCTTCGCAGTTGCGTAGATGGTCGACCCTTCCCGGACATAGGCAAGGCCATCGTCCAACAGTGTGAATACATCCGGCGCAATCTCTTCGCAGAGGCCGTCTCCGGTGCACAGATCCTGGTCGATCCAGACTTTCATGGTTGTTGTGGTCTCCTCGGGAGAAATCAGAGGCTGTAAAGCAATCGTCACTGTACACCGACCGCCCACAAAAAATGATTTCATGCACAGTGAACGACCTGAGGCGTCGGGTATGTTCGGAATGGGTGCGGGTATTCCGGACCCCAGGAGGTAGCGACGTTGTCAGCAACACCGCAAGAGTCGGCGGAGTCCTTACGGGCTCAGGTCGCTGTGCTCGAAGAAGAGGTAAACCAGCTTCGACGGAGATTGGTCGACGCACCCAAGCGGATGCGAGCCCTCGAAGAACGGCTGCTGGAGACCAAGGGCCTGTTGGCGCAAACGACCTCGCAGAATGAGAAGTTGAGCTACACACTGCGTGAGGCTCGCGAACACATCGCCTCGCTGCGCGATGAGGTCGACAAGCTGACCCAGCCGCCAGCGGGATACGGCGTGGTGGTCGGCAAGAACGACGATGGCACCGTCGACGTGCTGTCTGGTGGTCGCAAAATGAGGGTCAGTCTGCACCCCTCGGTTGAGCACGAGTCGCTGGAGCGCGGTGCCGAGGTGGTGCTCAACGAGAGTTTCAACATCGTCCTGGCCCGTTCCGGTGATATTACCGGCGAGGTGGTGACCGTCAAAGAGACCCTCGATGACGGCGTGCGCGCCCTCGTCGTCGGGCGTGCAGACGAGGAACGGGTCTGCGAGTTTGCCGATGCACTGCGCGGCACGCTGGTGCGCCCGGGCGACACGTTGCGCCTCGACCCGCGCAGCAACTTGTTGCTCGAAAAGTTGCCGCGACCCGAGGTCGAAGACCTGCTGCTGGAGGAGGTCCCCGACATCTCCTACGCCGATATCGGTGGGCTCGACACGCAAATTGAAGCCATCGCCGACGCAGTCGAGCTGCCCTTCCTCTACCAAGAACTGTTCGCCGAACACCGCTTGCCAGCGCCGAAAGGGATCTTGTTGTACGGCCCGCCCGGCTGCGGCAAGACCCTGATCGCCAAGGCTGTGGCCAACAGCTTGGCCAAGAAGGTCGCCACCAAAACCGGTGGCGACAAGGGGCGCAGCTACTTCATCAACATCAAGGGCCCCGAGCTGCTCAACAAGTACGTCGGTGAGACCGAGCGCCAGATCCGCATGGTCTTCCAACGAGCCAGGGAAAAGAGCGAGGAGGGTTGGCCGGTCATCGTCTTCTTCGACGAGATGGACAGCATGTTCCGCACCCGTGGTACCGGGATCAGCTCCGACATGGAAAGCACGATCGTGCCGCAGCTGCTGGCCGAGATCGACGGTGTCGAGGGCTTGCGCAACGTGATCGTCATCGGCGCCACCAACCGCGAGGACCTCATCGATCCGGCGATTCTGCGCCCCGGTCGCCTCGACGTCAAGATCAAGATCGAGCGGCCCAACGACGTTGCTGCCGGAGCAGATCTTTGCCCGCTACCTCACCGACGAGATCCCGATCAAGGCTGACGAATCGGTGCCAGCGATGATCGCCACGCACCGTCGTCGGAGATGTACAAGCAGGACGACAACAACCGTTTCCTTGAGGTCACTTACCAAAACGGTGACAAGGAGATCCTGTACTACAAGGACTTCTCCTCGGGCGCGATGATCGAAAACATCGTCCGTCGGGCCAAGAAACTGGCCATCAAACGGGTGATCGGCGGGGGCGAGCCGGGCGTCAGTACGCAAGATCTGCTCGACTCGATCAAGCAGGAGTACAAGGAACACGAGGATCTGCCGAACACGACCAATCCCGACGACTGGGCCAAGATCAGCGGCAAGAAGGGCGAACGGATCGTGTTCATCCGCACCCTGGTCGCCGAGCACACCGACGCCGACGACGTCTCCGGTGGCAGGGCCATCGAGCGGATAGCTACCGGCCAGTACCTGTAGCTACCTGCGCGCTGAGTTGGGGGAACTAGTCCTCGCTCGGTGGCGGTGCGTCGGCGATCTCGCCGTATTCGATCGTCCACGTCGGGCGCAGGAACGCCTGTTGCCACTGCTCGGTGCAACAGGCCGCAGTGGCCGGGTCGTAGACCTTGGCCCACAACGTCAAGCCGTCGGCACCGACGGCGCTGACGCCGAACGGCAAACCGCCGAGATGGGCGACGACCAGTGCCGCATCGGTGTCGAAGCTGAGGACGTCGACGTCGATCACCTGGTGGGTGCCGGCATAGGTGAAGGTGACCACCAACTCGTCGCTCCCGATGCCGTCGAGATTGACGGCCTCCATGCGCACATCGGTGATCAACCCTGGCTCGGTGACATATTTGAGCACCGGCTCCCAGGCGTTGGGCGACATCTCCTGCCAGATGAACACGTGCCAGCCCTCATCGGCCCGATAGGTCGTGGCGGTGTAGGCAAACCGAATCGTGGCCGCCGAGATCGAGCCACAAAGGGCAGACGCGATGAGCCGATCGTCGACGGCGGCGGTCAAACCGCTGCAATCACTCGCCGGATCTTCACCGGTGCCATCGAGGTAATGGCGATCGACGCCGAGCCAGCTGTTCGGCTGCGCAAGCACCGCCGAGCCGTTGGCCGGAAGCTGAAAGGCGAGCGGGTCGTAGGGTGGCGGGGGAGCGGTAATCGCAACGGTCGTCGTCGAGGCCACGGTGGTTGTGGTCGCCGGTGGCAGCGTGGTCGTCGGGGCCTCGGTGGTTGTGGTCGCTGCGGCCACCGTGCTCGTCGGGCGGCTGGCCTGCGGGGCAGCCTCCGTGCGAGCGTCGCCCTGGCCGACCGCGCCCGAGGAGCAGCCAACGAGCACAGCGACAACAGACAATGCCCGCACCAGTTGTTGCATTCGGCGATGTTATCGAGGGTGGCGCAGAAAGATTTGTCGCGTCCGACACTGTTAGGGTCCAGCCCATGGCGATCGCCAAGGTGTGTGGAATCGAAACCGAGTACGGCATTCAGATCCGGGGCGGCGACTCCAACCCCGTGTCGGCGTCCAGTGCGCTGATCAACGCGTATGTCAGCGGCATTGCCCGAAACATCGGTTGGGACTTCGTCGATGAGCACCCGCTCTCCGATGCCCGTGGCTTTTCCCACGACGACGCCTTCGTCAGTGAGGTGGAAACCCATCTGGTCAACGCCGTGCTGACCAATGGCGCACGCTATTACGTCGATCATGCCCACCCAGAGATCTCCACACCAGAGTGCCGCGACGCTCGTGAAGTGGTCTGTTACGACCGTGCCGCCGAGGAGATCATTCGGCTGAGCATGGATGCCGCCAAGGCCCTGTTGCCCGACCACGCCGAGATCGTGACCTACAAGAACAACTCTGATGGCAAGGGCAACAGCTACGGCTGCCACGAGAATTACCTGCTCGACCGCCAGGTGCCGTTCGGCCGGATCGTCGCCGAGATCACCCCACATTTCGTCACCCGACAGGTGTTCTGCGGCGCTGGCAAAGTCGGCTCCGAGGTCGCCAGCAGGTCGCAGCGCGCCCTGGCGTTCCAGCTCAGCCAACGGGCCGACTTCTTCGAAGAAGAGGTCGGGCTGGAAACTACGATGCGCCGCCCTATCGTCAACACCCGCGACGAACCGCACTGCGATCCGAACAAATATCGCCGACTTCACGTCATTATCGGCGATGCCAACATGAGCGAGATCGCCACCTATCTGAAAGTCGGCACGACGGCGATCGTGCTGGCGATGATCGAGGATGATGTCATCGGCGACGATCTACAGATCGTCAATCCCGTCGCTGCGCTTCGTCGGATAAGTGCCGATCCGAGTCTTGCCGCCACGGTGACGATGCGCAACGGCAAGCGGATGACCGCGCTGGACATCCAATGGGAGCTGCTCGAGCGGGCCGCCAAATACGAATCCAGCCACGGATTGGACAGCGTCGTCGAGCAGGTTGGTGCCGACGTGCTGCAACGCTGGCACGAGGTGCTCGCCGGACTGGAAAGCGATCCGGATTCGATGGCTCACTGTCTCGACTGGGTGGCCAAGCGTCGCCTTGTCGAGGCGTACGCCGAGCGGCATCGCTTGAGCGCCGACGACGTTCGTTTGAAGGCCCTCGATCTGCAGTACCACGACATGCGCGCCGAGCGTTGTTTGGCCCAGCGAGTTGGCTTGGAGACGCTGTGCGAATCGAGCGAGGTGCAGCGGGCGATTACCGAGCCGCCAGCGAGCACGCGGGCCTACTTCCGGGGTACCTGCCTGCAGCGTTGGCCCGATCGGGTCGTTGCTGCGAACTGGGACAGTATGGTCTTCGACGTCGATCGCGGACCATTGCGGCGGGTGCCGATGATGGAGCCGTTGCGTGGCACCGCGGTGCATGTCGGCGAACTGCTCGACTCGTGTTCGTCGGCCATCGAGATGTTGGAACGGCTCGGCGAATAGGCTTGCACTGTTTCCACGGATAGGGTCCCCAGCAGAGGTTCCATCAAGGTAGGCAGCAGACCAAATGGCAGAGCGCACTCAAAAACAAAAGACCACGTCGAGCCGCAGCGAAGAATCCGTTGCGCCGGAGGCAGCAGCATCCGGTCAGGGCGACAAGTTGAAGGCCGAGCTCGACGATCTGCTCGATGAGATCGATGAAGTGTTGGAGACGAACGCTGAGGAGTTCGTCAAGAGCTACGTGCAAAAGGGCGGCGAATAACCGTGTCAATGCCGTTCTTCGTGCCCTCGGATGATCCGGGCGCGAACTTTCCTGAATTACTCCGTCGTATCGGACTGGTAGGCAACGCAGCCCCCGACGTCGCTGGCGACGTGTCAGCGGGCCTCGATGTGCCCCACGCCACCACCTGCATCGCGCTGCGCTACGCCGACGGCGTGATCATGGCTGGCGATCGCCGGGCGACCAGCGGCAACCTGATTAGCCATCGCTCTATGGAAAAGGTCGTTCAGGCCGACCGCTTTAGCGGGGTGGCGATCGCCGGTGCGGCCGGCCCGGCGATGGAGATGATCAAGCTCTTTCAACTGCAGCTCGAGCACTATGAAAAGGTCGAAGGCTCCGTGCTCAGCTTGGAAGGCAAGGCCAACCAGCTGTCGATGATGGTGCGCGGCAACCTGCCAGCAGCGATGCAGGGCATGGTCGTCGTGCCGATCTTTGCCGGCTACGACCTGCGTCGCGGCACCGGGCGCCTGTGGACCTACGACGTCACCGGCGGGCGCTACGAAGAGAGTGCCTACGTCGCCACGGGTTCGGGCAGCCTGCACGCCGGCACCGTGATCAAAGTTGGTTTTCGAGATGGCATGAGCCGCGATGAGGCCGTCACGCTGGCTTGTCGAGCGCTGTGGGAAGCGGCCGACGCGGACTCGGCCACGGGCGGGCCCGATGCGTTGCGCGGTATCTATCCCGTGATTGCCACGATCACCCGTGACGGCTGGTCGCGCCTTGGCGACGACGATCTCGCCGCCCGCTACAAAACCCTTGCCGACTCGGTTCGGGCGCAGATGTCGACGGAGGTGGCGCAATGAGCACACCGTTCTACGTCGCTCCAGAACAAGTGATGAAAGACCGGGCCGACTACGCCCGCAAAGGCATCGCGCGGGGCCGGGCACTGGTTGCGCTGCGTTACGACACGGGCATCATCGTCGTCGCCGAGAATCCGTCCAATAGCTTGCGCAAGGTCAGCGAGATCTACGACCGCATCGCCTTCGCTGGCGTCGGCAAGTACAACGAATTCGATCAATTGCGTGTCGCTGGCGTGCGTGCTGCCGACCTCAAAGGTTTCCAATACAGCCGCGACGACGTCGATGCGCGCAGCTTAGCCAACAGCTACGCGCAGATGCTGGGCCAAATCTTCACCCACGAGATGAAGCCGATGGAAGTGGAGATTCTCGTTGCCGAGCTCGGGCACACGCACGAACTCGATCAGCTCTTCCACATTCTGTACGACGGCACGGTGATGGACGAACGCCGCTACAGCGTGCTCGGCGGCGACGCCGACGCGATCACGGTGCGAATGAACGCCTCGTGGGCTGACGACTTGACCTTGACGCAGGCCTTGCGAGCCGGAATCGCCGCGCTGTCGGGTGCGGATCGCGTCCTCAGCGTCGACGATCTGGAAGTTGCTGTTCTCGACCGAGGCAACGGTCGACGTTGCTTTCGACGGGTTGGCGACGAAGAGGTCGCCCAGCTTCTCGCCGAGGCCTAAAGGGGGCCTAAGGGGTCTAAAGGGGTCGCGCCCGGGCTATTCGGTGTCTGGCGGACGCAGCGTCAGGGCGACCGAGTTGATACAAAAACGGTCGTCGGTCGGCGTCGGGTATCCCTCGCCGTGGAAGACGTGGCCAAGGTGCGATCCGCATGCCGCGCAGCGAACCTCGGTGCGCGGATAGCCGAGCAGATGGTCGGTCAACAGCACCACCGCGTCGTCAGTTCCAGGGGCATAGAACGACGGCCAACCACACCCGGAATGGAACTTCGTCTCGCTGCGGAAGAGTTCGCTGGCGCACGCTTTGCACGAGTAGACCCCGACGGTATCGATGTCGGTGTACTCCCCGGTACCGGCGCGCTCGGTAGCGGCATGGCGCAGCACCTCGAACGAAAGTCGGTCGAGGCGCTGACGCAGTTCCTCATCGTTGAGCTGCACCGGATAGGGAGTGCCGTCCGGTCGGATAGCAGAGAGCTCTTCCATCGTCACAGCCGTTCGATAATCGTCACGTTGGCCTGGCCGCCGCCTTCGCACATCGTCTGCAGGCCATAGCGGCCGCCTGTGCGTTCCAGTTCGTTGAGCAGGGTTGTCATCAGCCGAGCACCGGTCGCTCCAAGGGGATGACCGAGGGCGATGGCACCACCGTTGACGTTGACCTTGTTGTGATCGAACCCAGTTTCACGCAACCAGGCCAGTACTACCGGTGCAAAGGCCTCGTTGATTTCCACCAAGTCGATGTCGTCGGCCGTGAGCCCGGCCTTGGACAACGCTCGTTTGGTCGCCGGGATCGGAGCCGAGAGCATCATCACCGGGTCGTCGCCGAGCACGCTCATATGGTGGATTCTTGCCCGAGGTGTCAGTCCGTGGTCCTTGATGGCCTGTTCGTTGGCGATCAACAACGCCGCTGACCCATCGCTGATCTGGCTGGCGCAGGCGGCGGTGAGCTTGCCATCAGGGGTCAGCGTCTTCAACGAACGGATCTTGTCCCAGTTCGGTTCGCGGGGGCCTTCGTCTGCGCTGACGCCGTTGAGCGGAGCGATCTGGCCCTCGAAGCGGCCTTCAGCTTGGGCGGTCAGAGCCCGCAGATGAGAGGTGACGGCGAACTCCTCCATCTCCTCGCGAGACAGATTCCAGTGATCGACCATCAGCTCAGCGCCGACGAACTGGCTGATTTCGCCGCTGCCGTATCGGGAGGTCCAGCCCGGTGAGGTGCTAAACGGGTCGGGAAAGCCGAGCGACTCGCCGATGGCATGTGCCGACATCATCGGCACAGCGCTCATGTGTTGCACCCCGCCAGCGATCAGCAGATCCATCGTGCCGCTCATGACGGCCTGGGCGGCAAAGTGAATAGCTTGTTGCGCTGAGCCGCATTGGCGGTCGATGGTCGTGCCCGGCACGTGCTCCGGCAGACCAGCGACCAAGCCGCAGGTGCGGGCAATGCACCCTGACTGCGGCCCAACCGAGTCGATGTTACCGTAGATGACGTCTTCGATTGCGTGAGGGTCGACGCCGGTGCGATCCAGCAGCGCCCGAATGCTGTGGGCACCGAGATCCGCTGGATGGACGGTGCTCAACCCGCCTCCACGTCGTGCGACGGGAGTTCGAATTGCGTCGATGATGTATGCCTCAGCCATCCACTCAGCCTACGCTGCGGCTGGCTGAGGCACCCTCATCAGATTCTCAGCCGAGGCTGGAGAGCACTCCGTAGTGCTCGGCGAGCAAGTAGTAAAAGGTAACTCGCTGCTTGCGAGTGTCGGCCGACATCGTGGCGCAGACGGAGGCGATCGCCCCGTCGAGATCGGTGTCTGCCTCGGTGCGCGCCAACTTCTTCTTCAGCCATGATTCGCGAACGCGCTCCAGCTCTGAGGCGTCGCTACAGGCCACCAGGGCGGCGTCACCCTTGGGATTGGCGAGTGCGATACCTAAGTGCTTGACGATCCCCTGGACGGCGCCTTCATCGGCTGCGGCCTGGTAGCGCTGCACATCTGGCAAAAAGTCCTTGTAGTCGGCCATTGTTCCTCATTCCATATTCATTTCACGCCGTCGAGATCGTTGGCGTATCGGTTAACAGACGGCAGCGTAGTTCACACAAAGAAGTGCTCTGTTCAACCCTCTTGGCGATGAGTCATTTGACCTAGTTCAGGGAACACCTTGGTGACTTTGGCGACGAGGTACTCGCCGTAGGTCGGGTTACCAGCGAAGATGTCGGCATCGTCCCACCTGCGCCGTGTTGCGCCATCTGCAACGGCGTCGCTGACAGTTGTCGGCATCGACACGACCGTTGCCGACCACGACGGATCGAGGAAGAAGGGCAAGGACAAGCGGTTGCGCCCGCTTTGATTGCGGACACGGTGTGGCGTCGAGCGGTAGCGACCGTTCGTCAGCCGCTCGAGCATGTCACCGACGTTGCAGATCAGCGAGTACGGCGTGGGGACGACATCGATCCATCGACCCTGGCTATGAACCTGCAGACCTCCACAGTCATCTTCGGCCAGGAGTGTCAACAATCCGTAGTCGGTGTGCTCGGCCACGCCCCACGTGCCGGGTCCACGTGGCGGATAGTGGAAGATGCGAAACAGCGTGGTCGGATCGGCGGTCAGATTGTCGGCAAACCACCGTTCGTCGAGACCCAGTCCGACGGCCAGCGCGGCGAGCAATCGCTGCCCGAGGTCGGTCATCAACGCCATCCAACGATGCACCGTTTCGGCCATCTCGGGGATCTCGTCGGGGAATTGATTGCGGCCGAACAGCGCCATGCCGGCGCGCACCTGTGGGTGAGTGTCGTCGTGTTCGGCGCCGAAGTAGATGCCTTCCTTGCGATCGGGCAGGCCCGAGGTCAACTCGTCGCCGAGCGCAAACCAGCCTCGCCATGCCCGTCCGGCGTGTCGCATGGCGATCGCTTCTTTCGCAGGGTCGGTGAGCGCGAAGAAGCGGTGGGCTTGCGCCTCGAGTCGGTCGAAAAGCGCCTCGGGCACACCGTGCCCGGTGAGCACGACGAACCCGTCGACGCGCAGCGCTTCGTCGAGTGCATCGCCGACGCCGCGCACATCGCCGGTCCACAGACCGCCGATATCGACCAGTGGCAGAGCGCCGCTCACGACGCTGACGTCTGAAGGAAAGTCGACGGCGATCCGCCGTCGAGCAAAGCCTCGATCCTGGTGATCCAAGGATCGAGATCGAGCCCTCTGGCCAGCAGCCAATCGTCGTTGTAGTAGGTACGGCGATAGCGATCGCCGCCGTCACAGAGCAAGGTGACGACCGACCCCGTTTCACCGGCGACGAGCATCTCGGCGATCAGGAGCAGACATCCCCACATGTTGGTACCGGTTGATCCGCCGACGCTGCGCCCGGTGCGTTGTTCGATGACCCGCAGCATCGCCAGCGAGGCTGCATCCGGGGCGCGCAACACCCTGTCGACGATGCTGGGCACAAAGCTTGGTTCGACGCGCGGCCGGCCGATTCCTTCGATGAGCGAGGGCCGTGAACAGGTGACGCTGGCATCGCCAGACTCGAAGTAGTCGGCGAACACGCTGTTGTCTGGGTCGGCGACGCACAGCTCGGTTGGAAAGCGGCGGTAGCGCACGTAACGGCCGATCGTCGCCGTGGTGCCGCCCGTGCCGACCCCGCTGACGATCCACCGCGGAATCGGGAAGCGCTCAAGGCTCAGCTGCTCGAAGATCGATTCGGCGATGTTATTGTTGCCCCGCCAGTCGGTGGCGCGCTCGGCGAAGGTGAATTGATCGAGATAATGCCCACCGGACTCAGCGGCGAGGCGGGCGGCCAGGGCATAGACCGTTGATGAGTCTTGAACCAGGTGGCAACGTCCGCCCTGGCGTTCGATCAGGGTGATCTTTTCCGGGCTGGTTGCCGCTGGCATGACGGCGATGAACGGCAGGCCGATCAATCGGGCGAAGTATGCCTCGCTGACCGCAGTCGAGCCAGATGAGGCCTCGACGATCGTCGTCGTCTCGCCGATCCATCCGTTGCATAGTCCATACAGGAACAGCGAGCGCGCCAAACGGTGTTTGAGGCTGCCGGAGGGATGGGTCGACTCGTCCTTGAGGAAAAGATCGATGTTCCATTCCCGCGGCAACTCGAAACGTACCAGGTGCGTGTCCGCTGACCGTTGCACATCGGCCTCGATCGCAGCGATCGCTCCTTCGACCCAGCGGCGATCGACAGCAGTGTTCACAAGGTTGGATGGCTCACGGTGCCGCCTGCCTGAGCTGCACCCTCGTCGAGGTCGTCAGAGCCGTAGAGGCGGATGCGTAGCTGGCTGCGGATCGCTGGCCACTCGTCGCTCACGATGGAGTACAGCGCCGAATCTCGTGCTTGGCCGAGTTCGGTCTGCACCGCCGAGCCGCGGTGGGAGCGCAGAATGCCCTCAAACGTCACCCCGAGCCGCTCGATCGCCGTGCGGGCACGGTCGTTGCGGGCATCGGTGCAGATCGCCAGGCGCTTGACGTTCCAGACCTCGAAGGCGTAGGCCAACAACAGGTATTTCGCTTCCGAGTTGGCTGCCGTGCGCTGCGAGGAAGCGGCCAGCCAGGTGCCGCCGATCTCAACCTCGTCAGGCCACTCGCTGCCGCTCCAACAGCGAATCTCCAAAAAGCGGGTACAGCCGACGACGCGCTGGTCGGCTAAGCGCCGCTGGGCGAAGGGCACAACTCGTCCCGCCTCGGCATCGGCCAACAGACCGTGGATGTACTCCAACATCGCCGACACCGTGGCGGGTACCGGTGTCCACAAGTACGAGGTACGGTCTTCGTTAGCGGCGACGACCAGTTGGTGTACATGGTCGACCGACAGCGGCTCAATTTGCAGGAAATGCCCAGTAAGCGTCGGTAGCGCGAGCTTCATGCCACAAGTATCGGACGTTTTACCACCAAAGTGTGGAGTCGAACGGAATTACAGCGCGTTGTCGCCGACGACCAATTTGCCGGTGGCCCAGTTTCGACCATCGATGGCCGGCCCGGAGATGACCCGTTGTCCGCCCCAATTGGGGTACTTGCCATTGATCGGGAACGAGACCAGGCGTCCATCGCTGAAGGTGGCCAGCAACTCGCCACCGACGACAGCCAGCGAATTGACGCCCGACCAATCAGCGCCGTCGAATCCGCCAGAGATGGTGTACTCGAAGCCCCCGACGAGGTTCGACTCGAGGTTGAAAGCAGACCAGTACAGCCGGACGTCGTTGGGCTTGGTGTACAGGATTCCTTTGGCCGCGTAGGCCATCGAATTGATCGATGCCATGTTCAAGGCCTGGCCGCTGATGAAGTCAGTGCGGGTGCTGATGTCGGTGATATTGGCCCACAGTCCGGGGCTGCCGTCGAGACGGTACATTTTGCCGTCCCCCGACGCTGCGTAGAGGAAATCGCCGTTGGTGAACGCGCCCCTGAGCCACACCCAATCGCTGGTGGTCACCGTCGTCGCCGGTAAGACGCTGACGCCGTCGTAGGTCGAAGCCGTGACCTCACCGTTGCCTGCCGGGAGCATGTACAGCGACACCGGAAGTGTCGGCGTCATGATCGGTGGCGGTGTGATCCCGCCGGCGGTTGGAAACGCCGCCAGACGTGGGTGCCATTCGCCGCCGACCACGTTGGTGTCGTGGCCGATGATCAGTTGGTCATCGACCAGCAGCGAGTCGAGCACGCCATAGCCACGATCCCGCCCGGGGTTCCAGCTGAAGGGCACACCGGTGTCGGGATCGAGTGCGGCGAGGCCGGCGCGGGCCACGCCGCCGGCCGTGTTCGAAGATGTCTTGGCGTTCAGCCAGCGGAAGTGACCACCGACATACACCGCCGTGCCCGACACGGAGACATCGGTGAACGTGTCGGTACCGGTCGTTGTCCACCAGGTCGGATGGCTCAGACCCGTCAAAGCAAGCTCGAAGCGGCTGGCGTGGTCGCCGAGCTGGGAGGGCACCCCGTTCGCCCACACGGGGCAGCAGGTGGTGGCGATGACCGCATACTGCGATGTCGGATCCATCGCCACGCCGGTGACATAGGTGCGGTAGTTGGGTTGGAAGGGAAAGCGGTCTGAGTACCAGTTGCCCACCGAGTCCGGGCTCGTCGTCAGGTCGATGAGTGCCACTTGGCTGCGCTGAATTCCGCCGACCGAGGAGAAGTCGCCGATGACCATCAACTTGCTGCCGTCAGCGGAGACGTCAAGGTGGTGTTCCTTGATCCACGTCGTTGGCCTGCCGACGGTGTTCTGCCCGGAGAGGTCAAGGGTCAGTTCTGGGCTTACCGCTCCGGTGGTCATGTCGACCGCTGCCAAGCGGGTTCGTGGAGTAGACCTGACCTTGGTGAACGTTCCTGTGAGGTAGAGGGTGTTTCCGGCGCTGTCCATGTCATAGACGGGGCCTCCGCCGGCGTTCGCCTTGAAGGCGGTGACTGTGGCGCCGGTGGTCGGGTTGAGCTTGACCAAGGCTGGGCGAGCCACGGCGTTGACAGAGCTGAACGATCCGCCGACGAACAGCCCGGTGCCATCGGGCGAGGCTTGCAGCGCCAGGACCGGAGCGTTGAGCACCGGTGCAAAGGCCTCGTCGATCCTGCCTGTCGTCGCATCGTAGGCGAAGAGGAAGGCGCGGTTGAGCGTCGGCGCGCTGCCTTGCCAGTTCTTGATCGTCGTGAACGTACCGCCGACATAGACGCGATTGCCGATCTTGGCCAAGGCTTCGACACGGCCGTCACGCACGAACGGCGTGCCGTCCGTCGGGTTGGCGGAGACAACGACGGGCTGGAAGGCCTGCTGATTTGCCTGCACGATTGTCGGTATCCCGACGGCGGCCAGACCAAGCAAGGTCAACCCAACGATCTTTGATTTGCGCTTCATATCCACACCGCCTTGTCGAATGAACACTGTCTGTGCCGCTTCGAGTGTGAAAAACGCTAGCTATGCGCCGATCGACCTATGTCGAGAGTCCATCAAGATCGAGGGCAGGTCGACATGGTCCGATGCCGTTGCGCGATGTTGTCAACGCTGAAAGTGGTCGTTGGGCGCGTCGCGCCTGGTGCGCCGGAGCCTCGGACATCAGTCGTAGATCTCCACGCGGATGCGCTTGTTGCCCTTGCCTTTGCTCTCGGTCTTGGTCACCCGTAGGTGGCCCACTTCGCGCGTTGAGCGGACATGGGTGCCGCCGTCGGCTTGCTTATCGAGGCCGACGATGTCGACAACACGAATCTCGGGAACCGAATCCGGAATCATGTTGACCTTGGTTCGAATGAGATCTTCATCGAGCACCGCGGTCGAGCGCGGTAGGTACCCGACGAGGATCTGGTGATCGAGCGCAATCGCCTTGTTGACCAGGGTCTCGATAATCGCCGCGAAGCCCTCGGGAAGTGGATCGAACTCAAAATCCATGCGGGCCACCAGTGGCTCCATGTTCCCTCCCGTTACTGGCACCCGCCACTGCTTCCAGATCACTCCGCAAAGAACATGCAACGCCGTGTGCGTGCGCATCAGTCGGTGTCGCCGATCCCAATCGATACACCCGGTGACGGCGTCACCGAGTCGCAGCGTGTGGCCGGCAACGGTGTGCCAGACCACGTCCTCACGCTTGCGCACGTCGCTGACCTCGACCTGTCCCAGAGCACCAAGGTCGTGTGGCTGACCGCCGCCAGTGGGGTAGAACAGGGTGGCGGCGAGGGCTACCTCGTGGCCCTCGATAGCGACGACGGTCGAGTGAAAGGTGGTCGCATAGGAGTCATCGAGGTAGAGCAGAGTCGTTGGCGTCATCGGTGTCTCCTGGAGTGTGAACGGCGTTAGGAGCTGAAGTAGCGCTCGTATAGCCGTTGGTAGGTGCCGTCGGACTGCAGCGTGAGTAGGGCGTCGTTGATCGCCTCGCGGTTCGCCGATCCCGTTGGCAGGGCAATGCCGTACGACTCAGGTTTGAAGATCGCGCCGACCACCTGCTCACGCCCGGAACCGACGGTCGCCGCGTGATAGAGCAACACGGGGGCGTCGTAGACGATCGCCTCGACCCTCTTGTCCCACAGCATGGGGTAGGCGTCCTCGATCTTGTCGACGGCGACATAGCGGATGCCGCGGGCGTCGAGATCTCTCGACGCAGTTGTATTTGCCACTGTGGCCACCGGTCGCCCTGCGAGGTCGTCGATGCCGCTGATGCGGCCTTCGATGCTTGCCACGGTCTGATCGGAGGAAAGGTTGGCGGTGAAGGCGGCAACGAAGAGGATGCCGACGAGCACCCACAACAACGACACCAGTCGCCCGAAGAGCCTCCTCGGAGTACCCGGATCGTTGGCCAGCAGCGTCGATGCAGCCATCCACATGCCATGCCCGGCGCCGCGCAGATATCCAGGGGGCCAGTCGGGATCGCGCCGATTGAAGAGCCACATGATGTGGCCAGCGACGAAAGCGATGATCGCCACTGCGGCGACGATGGTCAAGAACAGTGGCAGCAGGTCGCGCAACATCTCCACCAGCGCCGAGCTCTCGTTCTTGCCGGTGAGCACCTGCAAGCCGGAGTTGAACATCGGGTAGGAAAAGTCGAGGACCTGTTCACGTTCGGCGGTCATTGAGATACCAGCGATCGCCGCGTCCACCTCGCCATTTTGCGTGGCTTCGAGGATCTCTCCGACCGTGTCCTGATAACGCCATTCGGTCGTCCATCCGTTGACACGGGCGATCTCGTTCCAAAGATCGATCGAAAAGCCACCAAGATTGTCGGCATCATCGCCGTTCACGAAGGGCACGAGCGGCTTCGTGGCGACGACGATCGTCTCTCCCGCAGCGACTTCGATGTCGGCCTGCTCGTCGATCGCCGCATGCGCTACTGCCAAGGCGCCAAAGCCACATGATGCGACAGTGACGATGGCCATCGACGACAACGTCACGAGCAGGCGTCGCCTCGGTGGCATCATCGGTCGCATCATCGGAGCGAACGGTCGTGAGCGTGTCTCCATAGCGGAAGATGACGCTAGCCGCTGGCAGCCGAGCTACTCAGTATCCCCGTCGCCAGAATGGTGACCCGATTGTCGTGATACACCGCTCCAGCGCCCATATCGCTGTCGCGCTCGGCGACGGTGGCATTCAGCGATGTTGTCGATTCGAACGCGCTCAGCCATTGCCCTTTGAGACACATGGCCACTCCTGGACGCACGGCATCGTCGATTGTCAAACGGGCGGTGAACGCTCCTCGTTCGTTACCGACCTCGACCATCATGCCGTCGCAGAGCCCTTGGGCCTCGGCGTCCGCAGAGCAGATCGTGATGGCAGGTGCGAGCGCCCTTGCCCTGACTCGGGAGGTTCCGGCGAATACCGAATTCACCGTGTTACGGCCGGCGGGGGAGAGCAGTGCAAAGGTCGCAACCCGAGAGGTGTCGCTCCCGGTCGTTTCGCTGGCCTCACCCGCCGGTCGGTAGTTGGCAAACAGGCCGTGCCCGTCTTTGGCGGCGCGTTGCGAGATGAATTCGAACTTCCCCGATCCGGTGGCGAAACGCTGGGCAAAGGGTTGATAGGGCTCGGTGTCCGGAATGCGTAACCATCCTTGGCTACGGAGCTTGGCGAGTGGGTCGCCGACCGAGCGCCAGAGATCGTTGTCCAGGAGATCGCCCGCAATCTCCAGATCGCTGGCCTGCAATGAGGGATCGTCCAGACCCATGTGGAGGGCTAGGCGCCGCATCAACTCCGTCTTGGACAGACATTCGCCGGGCGGCGCGACCGCTGGCTCGTTCCAATTGAGATAGAGGTGACCGAACGATTCGGTCATCTCCATGTGCTCCGTTTGCAGCGTGCTCGGCAGCACGATGTCGGCGAAGCGCGCCGTGTCGGTGAGAAAAGCGTCAAACACCACGGTGAACAGTGCCGGGTTGGAGAGCTCCCGGGCCACGGCCTGTTGGTCCGGGTTGGAGATCACCGGGTTCGCTCCCATGATCATTAGCGAGCGCACGCGGGGGTCGGCGTTGGCCAACTCGTCGGCGAGTCGGGTCATGATCAGCTCGCGCCGCTGGCCGGCGAGGTGGTGACGCGAGGCCAGAAAGGTGTTCAGCCGATACGCCGGAGAGGTGCTGTAGACCAAGCCACCGCCGCGGCGATGGTAATCGCCGGTCAACGCCGGCAAACAGGAGATCGCTCGTGCGGCCTGCCCGCCATGCGCGTGGCGCTGCATCCCTTGCCCAAGTTTGATTGCCATCGGGCCCGCACGCCAGTCGCAGACCAGATCGACGAGGCGTCGAACGTCGTCAACGGGGACGTCGCAGGTATCGCTGGCCCATCGAAGCGGATCGCCTGGCAGCGAGCTTGTGAACTGCGCCCAGCCCAGGGTGCACGCCTCGAGAAACTCGTCATCGGCGCCCTCATTGGCGAGGGCCGCGCACAGCGCGAGGGCCAGCGCGCCATCGGTGCCGGGACGCAGCGCGATGTGCAGGTCGCTTCTTTTCGCTGTGGCGTTGGCTATCGGGTCGATCGACACGACGGTGGCACCGTCGGCGCGTGCCAACTCGATGAAGTGCCACAAGTGACGGTTGCTGACCAGGGTGTTTGTCCCCCAGAGCAGAATCAGGCGCGCGAACTGGATGTCCTGCGGGTCGAATCCAGCGGCCGACCCGGAGGTGTAACCGATACCGACGTGGCCCGATATCGAGCAAATCGACAAGCGGTGACGCGACGCTCCGAGAGCGTTCCATAAGCGATGGCGGTGTCCGCAGCCCTGCAAATAGCCGACGTTGCCGGTGCCATCGAACGGCCAGATCGCCTCGGCGCCACTCTCATCGATGATCGTGCGCCAGCGAAGGCTGATTTCGTCGATTGCCTGATCCCAGCTGACGCGCTCGAACTGGCCACTGCCTTTCGGGCCGCTGCGCCGCAACGGGCTGAGAAGTCGCGCCGGGTCGGCGCTGTACTCCAGGTAAGGGTTGACCTTCTGGCATAGCTCCCCACGGGTGTGGGGATGGTCGGGATTGCCGCGAAGTTTGACCGCTTGTCGATGGGCATCGACCGTGACGATCCAACTGCAGGCGTCTGGACAGTCGAGCGGACAAGCCCCGATCACTTCATGCACGACTCATCACAGCCCCAGTCTTACCCGTAATAGTGCGTTGGTGTGCGCTGGTGACACACCAACGCACGATTATGGGTTGGACCTGATCTGCAGCATGCCTTTCAGGGTCGCCAGGGTGGAGCGGAAGGCCAGCGGGTGAGCGATGTCGGCGTCGACCGCTTCGATCACTCGCCACCCAGCGGCGACCAGTCGTTTGCGGCGCTCGGCGTCCCGAGCTTGGGCCTTTCGCGAGCCGTGAGTGAAGAAGGGGCTGATCTCCAGCGCCAAGCGCCGGTTCGGCCAGGCGAAGTCGACCTCGACGTCGGCACCTTCGACGACGAAGTTCCTTGCCCAGCCGCGCACGCCGCCGGAGCGCAGCCAACGACCGATGCGCTGTTCGACGCCGCTGCGGTGCCCGGTGCCTTCCTCTCGATCGGCCAAGAGATCCAGCAAGAGACGGCGACCCTTCACGGCGCGTGCCGGAAAACTGAGGATCAGCTTTCGAATCTCCGCCACAGTCGCTAGCCGTCGAACCAGACAATGATCGAGGCAGCGCTCTACCAGAGCAGCGTCGACGAACTTCGGCAGCATCAGCACTGTGGCGGCCGGCGACGCGACCCGCACCGAATGCCACAGGACGCTCGCAGGCTCCTTGCACTGCCGCACTGCTCGAATTCCGACGAGACGTACGACCCGTGCCTTGGCGATACTCAAAGCAACCGGTGCGTTGAGTTCCAGAAATCGAGCAGGCAGCGGCATGCCATGGATCACTGCCGCCGACGGTCCAGTGATAATCGATCCAGGAACTGCGAGCGCCGCTGCGAGCGCGCGCTGTTGCGGCGTCGCCGTCACGACCGAGAAGCTCATCACCTCCGGAAAGATCGTCCGCAGCGCGCCGGCCTGCCGACGGCGATGAAGAGCGTGAGGCTTGACCCCGCTTCGAGTGGCTTGAGAGACGGAAACGAGGCCGAGTTGAGGCGTGGCGACTCGTCGAAGACGACCGTCGATCAGAAACGGTGGCGAAGTTGTGGACATTGCGGACTCCTGTGCATGGCAAGGCAAGGTGCGGGGGGAGCCGTTGACACACATTCGCGCCGGGGTGTCACAGAGTTCTCGTCCGTAATAGTGCGTTGATGTGCGCGGCGCGCACACCAACGCACGATTACGGTGGGGGCGTGGAGAGATTTGAGGTCAGTGATGTCGATGGTGAGCCAACGGAGCCATCGGCGAGGCTCGAATTCCGTCAACGCCAGCTCGCACTGGCCTATCGGATCTTCGGTGCCCTGCGCTGGGGCCACCTCGGCGACGGCCACATCAGCGCCCGCGACACGACTCGCCCCGACCACTTCTGGATCTCCCGCTACGGTGTGCCGTTCCAACACGTGACGATTGCTGATCTGGTGTTGGTCAATCCGGGCGGCGACGTTATCGAGGGGCGCGGGACGATCAACCCAGCCGCCCATCACATCCATTGGGCCGTTCACGAAGCGCGTCCCGATGCGATCGCCGCAGCACATACGCATACGCCTTACGGCACGCCGTTCGCCTCGATGGCCAAACTGCTGCGCCCGATCACCCAAGAGTCGTGCGCCTTTTTTGAGGACCACAGTCTTTTTGATGATCAAGAGGTCGACATCTTGTCCATCGCTGCGGGCCGCCGAATCGGCGTCGCCCTGGCGGCCAACAAGGCCGTCATTCTGCGTAACCATGGTCTTTTGACGGTCGGGCGTTCAGTCGCTGAGGCAGTCGGATTTTTTGTCGCCATGGAACGCGCAGCGGAAGCGGAAATGAAAGCAGGCAGCTGTGCCCAACCGATCAGCGCGGATGCAGCCCGCGTGGCGTTCGGTTCGGTCGGCACCCGCGACGCCGGGTTCCACATGTTCCAGTGGCTGGTGCGCAGCTACGTGCCTGATACGACCGTGGTGGGTTAGAACAACAACTCGCTGGCGGCGTGAATGACCAGGCCCGCGAGGCCGCCGACGAGCGTGCCGTTGATGCGGATGAACTGCAGGTCACGCCCAACTTGCAACTCGAGCTTTTGGCTTGTGGCATTTCCGTCCCAACGCTCGACGGTTGATTCGATCAGCCCGCTGACCTCGCTGCGGTAATTATCGAGCAGATAGGCAACAGCGCGTTCTGCCCACTCATCGATCTTGTCCTGAAGCTCTGGCTCGTGCTCGATGCGCTGGCCAAGGTGTGCGAAGGTGGCGGCCAGGCGTTGACGTAACTCGCTGTCCGGTGCCGCTGTCGCTGCGAGCAGACCGCGTTTCGCCTCGCTCCACAACGACTCGATCCATTGACGCACGTCGGGATGAGCGAGCATCTCCTCCTTGAGCGCCTCGCCCTTGGCGATCATTTGGTCATCGCTCTTCAGTCGTTCGGCGAAACTGTGCACGCGGGCCTCGACACTGTGGCGTACTGCATGGTCTGGATCGGCACCGACGTCGCTGACAAACCGACTGACGCCGTCGTATATCTTGCTGAAGACCTTGTCGTCGATCGATTCCGGCACCCACCATGGCGACTCTTGTTCGAGGCGCTGTCGAAAGGTGGCCTTGTTGTCGTCCATGAACCCATGGACCGCTGAAAGTACGGCGTCGAACAAACGTTGGTGATGACCGCCATCGATGCTGAGATCGATCGCCCGACCGACCAATGGCGACACATCGACGGCACGAATTCGGCCCTCGACGACCGTCGCCAGGCCGTCTTGCACCTGGCGGTCATCGAGCACATCGATCGCACCATGGATGACGTCGGCGGCACCGTCGGCGGCACGCTTGGCATGCTCGGGTTGGGAGAGCCAGGTGCCCAGGCGAGACCCGATCTTGGCTGCGCGCACCCGCTCCCCGATGATCTCGCTGGACATGAACTCGCTTTCGACGAACTCACCCAGCGATCGACCAATCTCATCCTTTCGATTGGGGATGATCGCGGTATGGGGGATCTTCAGGCCGAGGGGATACCGAAACAACGCGCTGACCGCAAACCAGTCAGCCAGCGCGCCGACCATCGCCGCCTCGCTGAACGCCCGAACGTAACCCCACGTGGTGCCACTGTTGCTGCGGGCGATGATGAACAGCACAGCGGCCGCCACCAGAAGCCCAGTGGCGGCCGCCTTCATTCTGCGGAGTTGATGAAGGCGCTGGTCGTTGTCCATTTCGGGCAACGCTAGCGCCGCGTTGAGCTCAGCTTGCTTGCTGCAATGCCCTGCGCACCAAGGTCTTGGCGAGATGCACGCGGTATTCGACGCTGGCGTTGAGGTCGGCCTGCGGCTCGGCGTCGGCTGCCGCCAACTGCGCCGCGTCGGCAACGCTGGCGCCACCGGCGATCGCCGCACTGACACTCGACGCCAGGATCGGCGTCGAGCCCATATTGACCAAACCAACCCCGGATTCGCTACCACGCTTCCACGCCGCGACACCGACGATTGCCCAATCCTGCGCTCGCCGATTGAACTTCACGAAGCTCCACTTGGCGTCGCCCATCTTCGGCACGCGAATCTCGGTCAACATCTCATCTGGCGACAACGACGACTCGAGAAACCCCTGGTAGAAGTCCTTGGCGGCGATCTCGCGCTGCCCATTGGGACCCGTGGCGATGTAGGTTGCTCCAAGCGCCAAGGTGGTGGCCGGCAGATCTGAGGCAGGATCGGCATGGGCGATGCTGCCACCGATCGTGCCTCGATGGCGAACCTGAGGATCGCCGACATGGCTCGCCGCGTGGGCTAGTAACGGCACATGTTGGGCGAGCATCGTGGAGGTTTCCACATCGCGATGGCGTGTCAACGCACCGATGGCGATATGGCTTCCTGCGTCGCGCACATAGGACAGATCGGCGACCCGACCGATGTCGACGAGCACCGAGGGTTGGGCCAGTCGCAGCTTCATCAGCGGCAACAACGAGTGGCCACCGGCGAGGAACTTGGCGTCCTCGCCATGCTCGCTGATCAGGCTGATTGCCTCGTCGGCCGATGTCGCCCGAACGTAGTCAAAGGCTGCTGGAATCATCACGTACCCCCGTTGATGGCCGATTGGATCGTGCTCCAAACCCGCATCGGCGAGGCAGGCATGGTGACGTCGGTGACGCCGAGGCCCGAGAGGGCATCGACAACTGCATTGATTACTGCCGGCGCAGCGCCGATCGTGCCGGCCTCGCCGATTCCCTTGACCCCGAGGGCGTTCGTCGGCGACGGAGTGATCGTGTGACCGGTGGTCACGTTCGGCACATCGCCGGCGGATGGCACCAGGTATTCGGCGAGCGTGCCGTTGCGTAGGTTGCCATCCGAGTCGTACTCGGCGATCTCGAAAAGTGCCTGGGCGAGACCTTGAATAACCCCGCCGTGCACCTGACCGTCGACGATCAGCGGATTGATCTGCACACCGCAGTCGTCGACCGCCACATATTTGAGCACGTCGACCTGGCCCGTTTCGGTGTCGACCTCGACAACGCAAATGTGCGTGCCGAACGGCCAGGAGAAGTTCGGCGGGTCGTAGGTGACGTGGGCCTCGAGGTTCGGCTCGATCCCGTCAGGAAGGTCGTGAGCGGTGAACGCGGCAAAGGCGATCGCCGCCAGCGGCGTGGATCGGTCGGCGCTGCCGCGTACGCTGAACACGCCGTTGACGAAGTCGATGTCCTCCTCGGCTGCCTCCAACTGGTGCGCAGCGATCTTGCGTGCCTTGTCGATCACCTTGTCGCAGGCCATGTCGATGGCCACGCCACCGACCACCAGCGAGCGCGATCCATAGGTATCGAGGCCCAGCGGGCTGATCGCCGTGTCGCTATGCAGCACGTCGACATCGTCGGGTGAGACCCCAAGCTTGTCGGCAACAATCATCGACCATGACGTCTCATGACCTTGGCCGTGTGGTGTCGCGCCGGTGACAACCTGCACCTTGTTGGTCGCCAGGATGCGAACGGTCGCCGCTTCCCAACCGCCGGCACCGTAGTTCAGCGAGGCGAGCACCCGTGACGGTGCGAGGCCACACATCTCGAAGTACGACGAGATGCCGATACCGAGGCGCTTGGTGCTTCCCGGGACGTTTTGGGCTCCCTGTTGGGCCCGCAGCGCCTCGTAGCCGACCATCTCTGCGGCCATATCGGCGGCAGCGGCGTGATCGCCGCTGTCGTAGACCAGTCCGCTGAAGGCGGTGTAGGGGAACTGTTCGGCTCTGATGAAATTTCGCCGCCGAATCTCCATCGGGTCGACCCCGACGGCGCTGGCCAACGCATCCATCGCCCGTTCGATGGCATAGGTAGCCTCCGGCCGACCGGCACCGCGGTAGGCGTCGGTGGGCGTCATGGTGGTGAACACTGAGGTGCAACTGAAGTCGTAGGCAACCGGAATGTCGTACACGCCGGCGTACAGAAAGGCACCGAGCAGCGGCACACCTGGCGTCACCAACTGGAGGTAAGCACCCATGTCGGCGAGCAGGCGGACGCGCACTGCGGTGACCTTGCCATCGGCGTCGGCGGCCAACTCGATGTTCTGGATCTGGCCGCGGCCCTGAATCGTCGACGTCGAGTTTTCGAGTCGCTCTTCATTCCAGCGCACGGGGACCTGGTGCTTGCGTGACAGCGCCACGCACAGCAGTTCTTCGGCGTAGACGTTGAGCTTGCTGCCGAATCCACCGCCCACGCTGGGCGCTACGACGCGCACCAGGTGCTCGGGGATCCCGAGGGTGAGCGCAGTCATCACTTTGAGAATGTGCGGCACCTGTGTCGCCGAGTACAACGTGACGCCACCGCCGTAGGGCTGTGGCACGCTGGCAACGGCCCGTGGCTCCATGGCCATCGGAATCAGGCGTTGCTGGATGTAGCGCTCGTTGATGTGGAAAGCGGCGGCGGCGAATGCCTCGTCGACCGCCCCCTCGTGTGATTCACACTTCAGATCCCAGGTGTAGGACTTGTTGGTGCCCAGTTCGTCGTGGATGACGACCCGATCACTGAGCGCATCCTCGAGGTCGATCACCGCTGGCAGAGGCTCGTACTCGACGACGACGAGCTCGAGCGCATCGTGGGCGATGACGTCGGATGTGGCAACGACGACCGCCACGGCATCGCCGACGTAGCAGGCCGTGCTGACGGCAACCGGCAGGTGCGCCGGGTTCTTCATGTCGGCCGTCACCGGCCAGGCGCAGGGCATCGGCCCCGCCCACAATCCGGCAAGGTCAGCTCCGCTGTAGGCGGCGACGACCCCGGGGAGCGCCGCCGCAGCGCTGATGTCGACCGACGAGATGCGGGCGTGGGCGTAGGGGCTACGGACGAGGGCGATATATAACGCCCCGGGAATGTTCAGGTCGTTGGTAAAACGCGCCTCGCCAGTGAGCAGCGCAGGATCTTCCTTGCGCAGCCGCCGAGTGCCGATCACGGCAGTCGGGGCGTCTTCGGTGATGGTCATGCGCCGCCCCCTTGACCTGAGGCGGCGAGCACCGACTTGACGATGTTGTGATACCCGGTGCAGCGGCAGAGGTTGCCTTCCAAACCGATGCGCACCTCCTGCTCGGAGGGGCTCGGGTTCTCATTGAGCAGTGAAATCGAGGCCATGACCATGCCCGGCGTGCAATAGCCACACTGCAGTCCGTGGTTCTCCATAAAGGCCTGCTGCATCGGATGCAGCACACCGTCTTTCGCTAAACCCTCGATGGTGGTGACCTCTTGGCCATCGGCCTGCACGGCCAGGACGGTACAGCTCTTGACTGACTCGCCGTTGAGATGGACCGTGCAGGCCCCGCACGATGAGGTGTCGCAGCCGATGTTCGTGCCAGTGAGCGACGCTTGCTCGCGAATGAAGTGCACGAGAAGCGTTCTCGGTTCGACGTCGCCCGAGCGGACGGCCCCATTGATCGAAATGGAAACTTCCAAGACAGAACCCCCGGTTCAGAGAATGGTGTAAAACTCCCGAGAGCGTTCTACACCATTTCAGCGACCCGTCCGAACTCTGTCTGCTGAAGTTCTGTCGATCGATGCTGTCACCTGTCACGCGAGGTAAATTTCAGGATGACGCAGTGGTGATGGCGTGCAGGTGGGTGGCGTAGGCAGGGTCGAGCATCAGGGCGCGACATCTGCGGAATCGACCGATCGCGTACGCCCAGAAATCCTCCGCCGGGTTTCCGTTGGCGTGTTGCAGCACCCCCCATAGCGTCCACAGCAGGTCGCAAAGCGCCTTGTAGGCGACCATGCGCCCGACCTGAAAGGCAGGTGGCGGACCGGCAAAGTAGGCGGCCAACAGCGCGGCGTCCTGTACGGCGTCGAAGCCGCCTTCGACGGAGAGGTCGCCGAGGTCCCACATCGGGTCGTTGTTGCCGGCGTATTCGTAATCGATGATGTACGTCCGCGTGCCGGTGTCGAGGAAATTCTCACACAGCGGATCGCAGTGTGATGGCACCAAGGCGACGGGATGCGCCTCGAGTTCCTGGCGGGTCTGCACCGCCATCGCCTGCAGATCGTCGTAGCCATCCGGCAACGGTGCCTGCTTGCTCTCCAGCAGGGCACGATAGTCATCGATCATCGAGTACAACTTGAAATCGACGCCGAACGGCTGGGACCTCTCGTGCAAGCGGCGCAATGCCTCCCCAGCTCGACCGACGGCGCGCAGATCCTGAAAATCGCGCGGGGACATCGTTCTCGCACCGTCGACGAACCGGGTCATCATCAGGCCATCTGTGGGATCGAAGAACAACACCTCGGCGTTGACCCCGGCCGCGGCAGCGTTGAGCGCGCAGATTCGCTCGGCAGACCGATCGATGTACTCCGCGGTACCTTCTCCAGGCACGCGCACGACATAGCGTTCACCGTCGAGCTCGACGAGAAAATTGAGGTTGGTCAACCCAGCAAGTCGCGAGACGGACAACTCGCCCGACGGCCCACTGAGCGCCGGAATCCTAGCGAAATAAGGTTCGAGGCCGTTCATCGCGCTCCATTTTGCTACATGGCGACTACCGTCGAAGCCGTGAACCGTCGGGGTCGTACAGCGCGCCGTCGTGACGCTTGGCAACGATCGGTTCGCCGTAGACCTCGATGATGAACCCAGCACGCGCCGTCAGCTCGCTCGGCAGGTAACCGTAAGCGATCGGCTTGCCAACGGTGTGCCCGAAGTTTGCGCTGGTGGTGAAACCGACGACGGCGCCATCGGCGATGATCGCCTCGCCGCCGACCGGGTAGGCCATCGATTCCAGGGTAAAGGTTGACAGGCGACGGGTCACCCCGGCGTGGCGTTGAGCGATCAGCGCCTCCCGCCCGCAAAAGTCGCCTTTGTCAAGGTTGACCCGCCAGCCGAGCCCGGCTTCCCACGGCGTCGTGTCGGGGGTGACATCGCTCGACCAGTAAACGTAGCCCTTCTCCATGCGCAAGGTATCGATCGCCCGGTAACCGACGTCGGCGATACGGAAGTCGCCTCCCGCGGCGTGGAGAAGCTCATAGACATGTTGCGTGTACTCGGTCGGGATGTGGAGCTCCCAGCCCAGCTCGCCGACATAGCCAATGCGCAGGGCCAGCGCCGGTGCCGAGCCGATGGTCATCTCGCGGGCACGGGCGTAGCGAAAGTGTTCGTTGGCGATGTTCTCCTCGCACACTCGCTGCAAGACGTCTCGCGATCGGGGACCGCAGATGTTGATCACGGCGCGCCCCGACGTCAGATCGCGAATCAAGACCGAGCCATCGTCGGGCACCTGCGAGCGGATCCAACCCATGTCGTGCGCCCCAAAAGCGGCACCGGTGATCACATACCACGACTGCGGCCCGGTTCGCACCATGGTCAGATCGCACTCGATCCCGCCGCGTTCGTTACACAGTTGGGTATAGACCACAGCCCCGACAGCAGTGTCCATGTCGGCCACCGACAGCCACTGGACGGCGTCCAGCGCGCCAGGGCCGGCGATTTCGAACTTGGCGAACGAGCTCTGGTCGATGAGCGCAACGCCATTGCGAACGGTGTGGTGCTCGCTGCCCACCGCTTCGAACCAGTTGGGCTTGGCGAACGACGGCTGATCGATCGGCTCGATGCCAGCGGGAGCGAACCAGTTCGGGCGTTCCCATCCACCTCGCGAGCCAAAGACCGCACCGTGGCCAGCGAGCGTCTGATGCAGCGGACTTCGGCGCACGCCGCGCCCGGTGACGTGTTCCGCGCCCGGGGCACTGAGCTTGTAGTGATGCCCATAGAGCTCGACCGCTCGCGGGTACATGTAGTGATTGGTGGTGTGGTGGAAGGCGAACCGGCGCACATCGAGCGGCCAAAGATCGAGCGACGGGCGGCCCTCAAGCATCCACTCGGCCATCATCTTGCCAGCGCCGCCGCCAGCGGCAATGCCATAGAGGAAGCCGGTGGCGACATAGAAATTGTCGAGTTCCGGGGCTCTGCCCATGACGAAATCGGCGTCGGCAGAGTAGGGAATCGGCCCGTTGATCAGCGAGCGAATTCCCGCCTGCTCGATCATCGGCGTTCGTTTGACGGCGAGGGCAGCCAATTGCTCGAAACGATCGAAGTTGGGCTCGAGGAGCTGGCGCTGAAAGGGGACAGGAATCCCCGATTCGCCGAACGCCAAGGTGTTCGGTTCGTAGCCGCCAACCAGCAGCCCGGGCCCGTCCGGCTTGTAATAGACGAGATGATCCGGGTCGCGCATCGTCGGCATCGCCGCCAATTCCGCCGACGGGTACTGCTCGATGGGCCCGGTGAGCAAATACTGATGCTCAACGGCGAAGGCGGGCACCCTCGCCCCAACCAGCTTGGCGACCTCGAGGCCCCACATCCCCGCAGCGTTGACGACCATTTCGCACTCGATGATCTCCTCGCCACGCTGGGCATGGCAGGTGTGCACCCGGGTCACCCTTCGACCGTCGACATCGATCGAGGTGACCTTGGTGTCCTCGACGATCTGCGCGCCGCGAGCGCGTGCCCCGCGAGCGATTGCTTGCGTGACGCTGGCTGGATCGATGTAGCCGTCAGTTGGCAGGAACGCAGCGGCGAGGACGTCCTGCGTGCTCATCAACGGGAACATCTCCTGGGCGCGCTGGGCAGTGATGATCTCCATCGGCAGACCAAAACTCTTGGCCATTGTCGCCAGGCGCCGTAGCTCCATCACTCTGGCTGGCGAGCATGCCAGGCGAAGACTCCCGACCTCGTGCCAGTCGACGGCTTGGCCGGTTTCCGCTTCGAGACCTCGATACATCTCCACCGATTGTTCGAGCATGCGGGTGGTGTTGCGCGAGGAACGAAGCTGGCCGACGAGACCGGCGGCGTGCCACGTTGCGCCGTCCGTGAGGCGGTGTTGCTCGATGAGCACGACGTCGCCTTCGCCCATTTTCGTCAGGTGGTAGGCGATGCTGCAACCGAGGATGCCGCCACCGATGATCACAATCCGGGCCCGAGCCGGTGGGGGAGAAGCCTCGCTCACGGTGGACACCCTTCTAAGCCTTGATGCGCGTCATCGCCGGGTCATAGAACGGGCGCAGCGACGCTCTACAGGCCACGCGGCGGCCAGCGATCTCTAACTCGTAGGAGCCGCTGCGGACGAACTCATCATCGACCCCGCCAGCGTGGCGAACATAGCCATAACCGATCGCTGTGCCGATCGTGTACCCATACCCGCCGCTGGTCAACCAGCCAACCCGTTCGCCGTCGCGATAGATCGTCTCCCGGCCGAGCAGCATGGCGCGTTCTGGCTCGATCGGGCCGTCGACGCTGAACCCGACGAGCAGCTTGCGCACCCCCTCGGCGCGCTGGCGCTGCACCTCGGCGCGGCCGCAGAAGTCGACACCACTGGCCAATTTCACCGCCCAGCCAAGTCCCGCCTCCACTGGAGTGTGGTCCGGGCCGATATCGGCGCCCCAGGCTCGATAGCCCTTCTCCAACCGCAGCGTCTCGATGGCACGGTAACCGGCATTGTGCAGGCCGAGATCGGCCCCGGCAGCGACGAGCGCGTTGTAGACGCTGACCATCATCTCCGTGGGCACGTGCAGCTCCCAGCCGAGTTCGCCGACATAGGTCACCCGCAGCGCCAGCACCGGGCAGCCGGCGATGCCAATGGTGCGTGCGGTGGCAAACGGAAAAGCGGCGTTGTCGACGCCGTCGCTGGTCACCCGTTGCAAGATGTTGCGGGCCTGCGGGCCCATCAGACTGAGCACGCCGCGCGACGAGGTGACATCGACGAGCTGGGCGTTCATCGCCGAGGGAATGTTACGCTCGATCCAGTCGAAGTCATGTGTCGCCAAGCCGGTGCCAGTGACGATGTAGAACTCGTTGCGCCCGGTGCGACACACGGTGAGATCGCATTGGATGCCGCCTTTGGTGTCGAGCATCTGGGTGTAGGTCAGCGCGCCGACCGGTTTATCGACGTTGTTGGCACAGAGCCACTGCAACGCCGCGAGCGCATCGGCGCCCTTGAGCACGAACTTGGCGAACGATGTCTGGTCGAACAACGCGGCGGTCGCGCGGCATGCGGCGTGCTCGCGTCCGACCGCCTCAAACCAGTTCGGACGCACGTAGCTGTATCGATCTTCGGCGACCTCACCGACGGCCAGGTCGGCAAACCAGTTTGGCCGCTCCCAGCCCAGCTTTTCGCCGAAACAGGCACCTTGCGCAGCCAACAGGGGATAGAGCGGCGAGACCCGTAGCGGTCGACCGCTGGTGTGTTCCTCACCCGGCCACGCCATGGTGTAGTGCTTGCGGTAGGCCTCGAGGGTCCGGGTCCGCACCCAATCGGTGTCGCCATGCGGCTGGCCGAAGCGACGAATGTCAACGACCCACAAGTCGTAGGGGGCGACGCCACGGTGGACCCATTCGGCGAGGGCCATACCGGCACCGCCACCTGCGGCGATACCAAAGGCGTTGAATCCGGCGCCGATAAACACGTTGCCGACCTCGGGTGCCTCGCCGAGGATGAAGTTGCCGTCCGGAGTGAAGCTCTCTGGTCCATTGATCAGTTGGTTGATGCCAGCGGTGGCCAGTGCGGGCACGCGCCCGATCGCCAGTTCCATCGTCGGGGCGAAATGGTCGTAGTCGGGGGAGAGCAGTTGAAAATGAAACGAGCGGGGAATGCCGTCGGTTGCCCAGGGCTTGGGGTTCGGCTCGTAGCCGCCCATCACCAACCCGCCGACTTCTTCTTTGTAGTACGTCAACCGGTCGGGGTCGCGCAGCGTCGGCAGCGTGCGGGTCACCCCGTCGATCTGTGCGGTGATCACGTACTGGTGCTCGACCGGCACGAGAGGGACGTTGACACCGATGGTTGCCGCCAATGCTCTGGTCCACTGCCCGGCGCAGATCACAGCCTTCTCGCACTCGATCCGCCCACGGTTGGTGACCACGGCGCGCACCACGCCGTCGACCACCTCGATGCGTTCGACCTCGGTGTCCTCGACGATCGTCGCCCCCGCCTGACGCGCTCCACGGGCTAGCGCCATCGTGATGTCCGACGGGTTCGCCTGGCCGTCGGTTGGCAGGAACGCCGCTCCGACGACGTCGTCGACGTTCATGATCGGCCACAGCGCTTGTGCCTCGCGGGCCGTAAGGAGGTGCATCTCCAGGCCGAAGGATGTCGCCGTCGTCGCCTGGCGTTGCACCTCGAGCCAACGATCCTCGGTGCAGGCGAGACGAAGGCCGCCGTTCATCTTCCACCCTGTGGCCAACCCTGTCTCGGCCTCTAGACGCTTGTAAAGATCGACGGAGTACCCGAGCAGTTGGGTGATGTTGGCGCTGGTGCGTAGTTGCCCGACGAGGCCGGCGGCGTGGAACGTGGAGCCGCTGGTCAATTTGTGTTTTTCCAACACAACCGTGTCGGTCCATCCCAGTTTGGCGAGATGGTATGCGGTGGAGCAGCCAACGATGCCACCCCCGATCACCACCGCCCGAGCCGAGTTTGGAACGCTGGAACCGAGTGCGTCGCTCACGGCGGCGACATTAGCGCCGGAGCCTGCCCAAATCAGAAGTTCGCTCGGGCCCGTTGACCCCGGACTAGTTTGGCGGCCATGTCCAAGGTAGTTGTGATCACTGGTGCCGCATCGGGTATGGGCTTGGCCTGTGCTCGCTTGCTTGGGGAGCAGGGGGATCATCTTGTCCTCGTCGACCGGGATCGCGTCGGTGTCGCGCGGGCTGCGGGCGACACCGGTGGGTTGGCGCGTAGTGGCGACGTCACAGATTCGGGGTTCTGCGACCAGGTGTTTGCCGATGCGTTGGTGGCGCACGGTCGAGTGGACGGGTTGGTCAACGCCGCTGGGACCATCGTGCGTGCCGATGCGATCGGGACGAGCGACGAGCAATGGGCACGGGTGATGGACGTCAACGTCTCCGGCACGTTCTATATGTGCCGGGCCGCATTGCGCGAGATGAAGCGGCAACAACAGGGAGCGATCGTCAACTTCGGATCGATGTGGGGTGGGCTCGGTGGCACCGGGCACCTGGCCTACTGCGCGAGCAAAGGGGCGATCCATAACCTCACGCGGGCGATGGCGCTCGACCATGCTGGCGATGGTGTGCGGATCAACGCCGTGTGCCCCGGCGAGGTGGATACGCCGATGCTGCGATCAGGCGGGCGCACCGAGGCGGTGAGCGACGCCTACCTCGATCAGATGGCGCAGACGTCAATTCCCCTTGGCAGGCTGGCGCAACCGGTGGAGATCGCTCGGGTTGTGGCTTTCTTGCTGTCCGATGCGGCGAGCTATATGACGGGTGCGATCGTGCCCGTCGACGCGGGAGTGACCGCGGGATGAACATGCCCTATCGCCGCCTTGGCCGCTCCGGCCTGCTGGTCTCGCCGCTGGCCCTAGGAACCGACAATTTCACGAATCCAACCCCTAAAGATGAGTCAATTCGACTGGTGGATGCGGCGCTCGACGCAGGGATCAACCTCATCGATACCTCGAATAGCTACGCGGCTGGTGAGGCAGAACGTATCATCGGCGAGGCGCTGCGCCGTAGCGGCCGACGCGACCAGGCGATTATTGCCACGAAGGTCCATTACCCAACTGGGCCGGGACCAAACGATCGCGGAAACTCTCGCAGGCATATTCTCCAGGCGTGCGACGAATCATTGCGTCGTCTCCAGGTTGATTACATCGATCTTTATCAATTGCATCGGCCAGACTTCGGTGTCCCCGTCGAGGAGACATTGAGCGCCTTGACCGACCTTGTGCGTCTCGGCAAGGTGCGCTACATCGGGTCATCGACGGCGCCGGCGTGGCATGTCGTCGAGGCAGTGATGACCAGTCGTCAGCATGGCTTCGAGGCGTTCATCAGCGAACAATCTCCCTACAACCTGCTCGACCGCCGCGTTGAGAACGAAATGTTGCCAGCTTGCACAAGATTTGGGCTCGGCGTGCTCGCCTGGTCGCCGTTGGCCATGGGCATTCTTGCTGGCCGCTACACCGCTCCCGACAAGCGCCCCGCCGACTCGTGTGCCGCCGTTCGTGGTGGGATCTATGCCGAACGGGTCGGCGAGAGAGGCATCGCAGCGGGAAATCGTTTTGCCGCCTTGGCCATTGAACACGGGTACCAGCCTGCGCAATTGGCACTCGCATTTCTCCTCAAGCAACCTGCGATCGCCGCCGCGTTGACTGGACCGAAAAACGTCGACCAGATGATGACTCTCATCGACGCTGCATCGGTCGAAGTATCCATCGACATTGAGACGTTGATCGATGACTTACTGCCACCAGGAAGTGCTGTTGCCAACTTCTTCAATTCCGCCCCATGGATGAAAAATGTACGTGGGTCAACTACGATCGAGCCTCGTTAGCTATGGACAATTCATCGGGCGCGAAATCGGGTGGACACACGGTGATCGATGACGTTGTTACAGGCGTTGCCGCAGACGAATGCTCCGCCGACGACGCACGTGGCGCCGACCGGTTCGGCGAAATTCTCGAAGTCGCTCGGCAGATTTTGTCCGCGTCTCGAGTAGTGCTGCAACGAGACGAAACCCTCGACGCGGTTGCTGAGGTCGGGGCATCAGCGTCGGGGGTGCCCAGCGGCGAGATTCGCCTGGAGCTTGCCGAGCCGATCTGGCTGCGGTGGTTCGACTCCATCCAGCAGCGCCCGCCAGCGGGCCTACGTCCGCTGGTAGACCTCATCGAACGGTGCATCAAGCAGCAAGCCGTTGCGCCATGGGCACTGCTGATGATCGCCAGCGATGGCGAGGTTCGCGCGGCAAGCAATCGTCTCAGCCGGTATGTGGGAATCCCCGCGATCGAGGCAATCGGGCTCAGCGTCTTTCGCTTTATCCATCCCGACGACCAGCACCTGGCGTTGGATAGCCTGCTGCGAACGGTTCAATTTCCTGGCGAGAACTCGCCGCTCGACATCCGCGCCGTGCATCGTGACGGTTCCAACAGCCTGGTGGAAATAACCGCTCAGGAACTCGTCGAGGGCCAAGACGACAGCCTGCTGATTACCGTCGAGCCAGCGGAGACTCGACCGCTGAGCGAGGGAGTCGTCGCCGATCAGCTGCGCCTTTTGGACATGATCGGTCGCGGTGAGCGTCTTGAATCGACTTTGAATGAGATCGTGCGCCTGGCGCGTCGGCGTTTGAAAGCTGGATGCGCGCTACTGGTGAGAGAGCGGCCGCGAGCGCACCTGCGGGTGCAGTCGAGCGATGGATTGAGCGCCGCGTTGATCGCATCGCTCGATGGGACGAACGTCGCCGCCGGTTCGAATCCGTGTGGCCTCGCGGCTCTCTCTGGCCATGTGCTACGCAGCCCGACAGCGCAAACCGACCCTGACTGGCACCAACAGCTCCCACACTTCGTGGCCGATGGCATAGAGCGCACCTGGGTGGGCCCACTGTTGTCACGGCACGTCGATCGAACGATCGGCTCGCTCGCCTTCTTTGGTGGCCCGTTTTGGTCGCCGAGTAGCACCGATGTTCGGCTCATCGAATTGTTCGCCAGCCTGGCGAGTGTCGCAATTCAGCGTTCGCAGGTCGAATCGGTTCTGCAGTTCCAGGCAAACCACGATCATTTGACGGGTTTACCCAATCGGACCTTGTTTCTTGAGCGGCTGGATGCTGCACTGGCAGCTCGATGGGAGGACTCGGCCGAGGTTGCCGTGCTCTTTGTCGACCTCGATCGATTCAAGGTGATCAACGACGCACTCGGGCACGATTGCGGCGACGAGGTGCTCGTCGCCGTCGCCGATCGGCTGCTCACTGCCGTGCGCTCTGGCGGGTCGGTCGCCCGTTTCGGTGGGGATGAATTCACGATTTTGGCTGACGGCATCCGGCAAGCGTCGGATGCCGTGGCGATCGGCGAGCGAATCGTCGCTGCCTTCCGTGCTCCGCTGCAGACCTCCAGTGGGGAAATGACACTGACGGTGAGTGTTGGAATAGCCCTCAGTGGTCTCGTGCGTCTGTGCGCCGCAGACATGCTGCGCGACGCCGACGCCGCGATGTACGAGGCCAAACGGCGTGGAAAGAATCGCGTCGAGGTCTTCGGCGCGGGCATGAGGGAGCAAGCTCTCGAACGGCTGGAATTCTCCCATGCCCTGCACAACGCGGTTGGACGCAATGCCTTCAGCCTCGACTTCCAGCCGCAAATTGACCTCCAGGCACAGGTCATCGACGCGACCGAGGCCCTGTTGCGGTGGCGTCGGTCGGACTCGCGGATCCTTTCCGCGGGTGAGTTTGTCGCCGTGGCCGAGGAGACTGGCGCCATCCATCCGCTTGGCCAATGGGTTTTGGATCAAGCGTGTTCGCAGGCTAAAAGCTGGGCCACCGGGTCCGATCGACCCCTTCGCGTGTGGGTCAATGTCTCCGTCAATGAACTGCTGCAGACCGAGTTTGTCGAACGCATCAAGCGCGCCCTTGAGCACCACTCCATCGCCCCGCAACTG
This sequence comes from uncultured Acidimicrobiaceae bacterium, assembly GCA_963732585.1. Taxonomy (GTDB): domain Bacteria; phylum Actinomycetota; class Acidimicrobiia; order Acidimicrobiales; family Ilumatobacteraceae; genus WLMZ01. The sequence continues at coordinate 805,534 of CAVSZY010000003.1, forward strand.
ATCGGATTCGAGGTCACCGAGTCAGCGTTGAGCACCCATTTTGATGCTGCTGCGACCGCCCTTCATCGGCTTCGCGATCTCGGCGTCGCGACGGCGATCGACGACTTCGGCACCGGATTTGCATCGCTCTCGTCGCTGCGACGCCTCGCCGTCGATTTCATCAAGATCGATGGCTCGTTTATCAACGAGATTGGCCCGAATCTGCGCGGGCTGGCGCTGGTGAGCGCCATCATCGACCTTGTTCACGCCACGGGAGGCCAGGTCGTCGCTGAGGGCGTGGAGACGGCTGAGCAGTTCAGCGCGCTCTGTCGAATCGGTTGTGATCGGGCGCAGGGGTATTGGATCGGTGCGCCGGCGCCAAGCGACCGAGTGGCGTCTCACCTCACAGATTTTGGCTGGGAGCCAGCGCACAGGGCGTAAGGGAGATCAGGGAGCGCAGCGACCTGGGTTGATCGAGCGATCAAGACCACGTTCAAGCTGGCCCTGCAGCGTTTCCTGGGCGGCCACCGGGTTGATCGCCCAGGCGCGCCCCTCAGCCGTGCGCGACCTGGCCCAGACGATCGCCACCACCGCACCTCGTTGAATCAGCGCCCCGCCAGAATCACCAGCAGAGATGTCACCTTTGAGCTCAAAGCCGCGTCGTACGACCTCGTTCTCGATATAGATGTCCTCGGCGTGCAGCACCACGCCGCGTACGATGACCATTTCTTCGGGGACGTGAATACCATCGCTGAACAGCGCCGCCGTCGCTGGCTCGCCCGGCGTTGCCTCGGCGAATTGATAGCTGCTCGACGGGGGATCGGGGATCGACAGGTACGCCAGGTCGGCGTTGATGTCGATCGCTACCAGAACCGCTGCATGATCGGTGCCATCGATCTGCACAACGATCTCGGTGGCGCCAGCGACCACGTGGGCGGCGGTGATCACCTGTGCGTTGTTCATTACCAGACCCGTACCGAGCTGGTCGACTTGGCCGCAACCTCGGGCAACGATGCGAGCGGCAACAGAACGCAGCGGCGTAGGAGGCCGAGTTTTCATAGCGCTGTCGACTGGGGCGCTGACGCTGGTCTGGCGGGACGATGAGCAGCCGACTAGCAGAGCACCGAAGGCAATCGTCGCAGCGACGACGGCGGCGTTTCGGCTCCGCAGACTCGTCGGCACATGACGAGCGTAGTTGCTGCGCTGCTCGGGCCAGCGCTCGTGGGTGGACGTCTGCGAAACATCTTGGTTTTGGGGCGCATTTGCTCAATTCATGCATACAGTGCGCCGATAACTGAACATGCTTCGACCGAGGCGATGTCCATGGGAGAATGCGCAGGCGGAGGGAAGATGGTGAACGGACCAGACGGCGAGCCGATGAGCAGCAGCGATGCGCTGATCTGGCACATCGAACGTGATCCTCGATTGCGCTCGACGATCATGAGCGTGTGGTTTCTCGATTCAGCGCCTGACCAGTTGCGTATGCGCACGACCATTGAGCGCACCGCATCCGAGTTAGAGCGCCTGCACCAACGAGTTGTTCAATTTGGCTCTCGGCCGCATTGGGTCGACGTAGATGTTGATCTCGACCGCCACTACGAGTTCCGCGACCTCGGCGGTAAGGCCACACGGGACGACGCCATGTCGCTGGCCCAGGACTGGGTCAACGAACCCTTCGATCGTTCTCGACCGCTGTGGCAGATGGCGATTCTGGGTGGGCTTGAGCAGGGACGAGCGGCGATGGTGCTCAAGGTCCATCACGCGATTGCCGACGGCGCCGGGTTCGTCCTCATGCTGGCGGCACTGGCGGACCTCGAAGCCAATCCTGCCGAGCGGCTCAGCCTGCCCGCGACACCAACCCCAGCTTCGTCTCCTCGAATACCTCTACGCCGTCGTCTCAAGGGTGTGAAGGCGTCGCTCAAGTCTGCTGGAGCCATTAGCGCGAGCGCGATCTCGATCGCCAAGCTGGTAATGCCGACGCGCACACCGCTGAGCAAAGTGATGGCTGAGCGCTCGAATCGGCTTCGTCTCGACACGTGTACGGTGCCGCTGGCGGCGCTGAAGCACGCGGCAAAACGCCATCAGGCGACGATCAACGATGCCTTCGTCGCCGTGGTTCTCGATGCAGTGGATCGCTATCACTTGGCGGCCGAGGTCAAAGACGGCAAGATTCGCCTACACATGCCGATCAACATTCGCCACGCGGTGGAGGGCGACCGCTCGGGAAATCAGTTTGTCCCTGCACGAGTCGTGCTTGGCTTGGCGGCGGGAAGTCCCGGCCAACGCCTTTCGCAAACGAGCCGAAGGCTGACGGCAATCCGTGACGAGCCTGCGCTGCCATGGATCAACAAGATCTCCGCCGCCGTGCAGCGCCTCGGTGTACCAGCCTCGCGCTTCATCATCGGTGGGATGATGAAGGGCGTCGATGTCTTGGCCTCAAACGTTCCCGGGCCGCCATTCCCTTTGTATCTGTCCGGCGTGCGGGTGGACGAGTTCTTTGCCTTTGGCCCACTGACGGGTGCGGCGCTGAATATCACCCTCTTCAGCTATGACGGATCGCTGCACCTCGGCGTCACCACCGACACCGAAGCGGTGGCGTCGCGGGAGTTGTTTCTTCGCTGCCTCGATGAGGCGATCAACGAGGTAGGTAACGACGTCGGCCCCGGCGGAGTCGTTACTCGGACGCCCACGGCCTCAAAAGTGGCGGCGACGGTATAGCAATACGGTACAGCTACGTGGGTCGAGTGGGCACCGGGGCGCTCGCCGATCCATTCGCGGTCGAGGTTTGGTTGGCGTTTGGGTCGACCGCCGATTGTGGTGCGCCCCCTGGGTTTCGAACCCAGAACCTGCGGATTAAGAGTCCGTTGCTCTGCCGTTGAGCTAGAGGCGCATTATTGAAGTCGTTCGATTGTAGGGGCGGCGGCGTCTACAAGCCAACAGGCTGCGCAGATGCCGCGTCCCAAACGACCCGGTGGAGCGATCGATTACTTCTTGATCTTTCCACCCTTGGGGTGACCGACGGGGCTCGAACCCGCGACCCTCAGTACCACAAACTGATGCTCTACCAACTGAGCTACGACCACCATGGGGACACCCATTCTGCCACGTGCCGCAATCAATTCCACGGATGATTATTGCGTCAGGTCGCATGCTCGCTTGCTGCCGACGACAACGATATTCGTTGTGTGGTAGACTTCGTGCAACGTAATCCTAAGGGGAAGACTATGAGCGCAACGGAATCCACGTTGGCGGCTGATTTATCACTGCGGGCGCGTGACATCACGCGGCGTGAGCTGGCAACCTATAACGCCAGAACACAAGGCTCTCAGCGGGCCACGGAACGGGCTCGATTGGTCTTGCCCATGGGAGTTCCGAGCAGCTTTCAGGCCTACGACCCGCACCCGATTGTGGTCAAGCGGGCGCAGCAGAGTTGGATGGAAGACGTCGACGGCAATCGCTACACCGATTACGACATGGGCTTCGGTGCTCTCTTCGCTGGCCATTGTCACCCGCTCGTTCGTGCCGCGGTGGAAGAACAACTCGACAACGGCACGTTGTTCGTCACCCCCTGCGAAGCAAACACCGAGGTCGCCGAGTTGCTCGGGCAGCGCTATGGCCTGCCGATGTGGCGGTTCACCAACAGCGGCACAGAGGCGACAATGGACGCCATCCGTGTCGCTCGCGGCGTCACCGGGCGCGACAAAATTGTCAAGGTCGAAGGCGGGTATCACGGTCACCACGATGAGGTCATGGTGTCGATGAAGCCCAGTCTCGATAAGGCCGGTCCAGCCGACAATCCAACGCCTGTGCCTGCCACCGCCGGGCTCACCAAGGCCGTGCTGCAAGATACCATCGTCATCCCGTACAACGATCCAGAGGCGTTGGAGCGGGTTCTTCGCAGCGGCGAGGTTGCCTGCTTCATCGTCGAACCGGTGATGGAGAACATCGGTATCTGCCTTCCACAGGATGGATATCTACAGGCTGTTCGCACCATTACCGAGCGCTACGGCACGCTGTTGATATTCGACGAGGTCAAGACTGGTATCACCGCCGGATGGGGCGGCGCCACCGGCGCCTTGGGTGTGTTGCCCGATCTCGTTGCGCTGGCCAAGTGCATCGGCGGCGGTCTGCCGCTCGGCGCCTTTGGCGGCAAGCGCGAGTACATGGATCAGATCACCCAGGGTCGGGTGTTGCATCTCGGCACCTATAACGGCAACCCTCTGTGCATGGCTGCGGCCAAGGCGGTTCTGGCCGAGGTCTGCACCCCACAGAACACCCAAGACTGCATCGATCGCAACAGATCGCTGCTCGACGCCTGCGACGCAGTGATCGCTCGAGCCAGGCTCGAGGCGCACACCGTGCAGTTTGGCGCCAAGGGCTGCGTCACATGGTCAAGCACGCCTGTTCGCAACTATCGCGACTACAAGGCAACCAATTTCGACATCGCCTTCGCCCAGTGGATGCACGGCATTAACCGCGGCATCCTGTTGCCGCCAGGCCTCGATGAGCAATGGCTGATTTCGGTGTTACACACCGACGGCGACGCGATGCGCTACGCCGCAGTCTTCTCCGAGTTTGTCGACGAACTCGTCAGCTGATGACTTGCGAGCGTCGTTGGGCTAGCTCCAGCGGCGCTCGGTCTCATGGCGGCTGCGATGCACCGGTTGCGACCAGCGGTCTCGCCGTCGGTTAGACCCGGCCAGCGCGAAGCACAATCCGGCGCCGCCAACGAGCAGCAGCACAAGGCCAATGAGGAAGGGCAGGGCGTTGCCAGCCAGACGCGGTGCCGTACCCAGCCAGATGTTGTCGCTGATCCGAGGAATGAGGGCCACTGGGATCACGTAGCCGACGATCACGAGGAACAACGCGATGCCGAGCAGCAGATAGCTCAACGAGCGCAGCAGTTCGCCGCGCTCGGGGTGTGTCAGCAGGCCGAGCAAGACGAGCACGAGTGCTACGGCCCCGGAGATCGGCACAAGCCACTTCAGCGTCTGTCGGGCCAGCGAGAGCACGCCGACTTTCTCGACTGGCAGCTCGACGGCGGGCAGGACGGCGGCTCGCTCTGTTCTCAGCACCTGCACCAGGTCGGCAGAAGTGATCTGCACTGGGGGTTGACGCGCTCCGATGACGACACCGTGCGACTCGCCGATCACTCGGGCGAGAATCTCGGCACCCTCGCTGGTGGCGGCGGTGCTGCGCACGACTTCACGAACCTGTGCCGGGTCGACGCCGAGTTGGCTTGCCGTTGCCTGGGCAATGATGTCGGCGACGTGGTTCTTGATCTCCTCGTCATCGAGCACCGCCTCCGCCGCGGCGCTGCTGCGCTCTGGAGAAAAGGCCACAAAGGTTAGCCACAGCCCGCCGATAGCCAGGCCAGCGAACATTGAGGCAATCGCAAAGAACAAGGCTGCAAGGGAACGCCGCACCTGACCATCCTCTCATCTTTCAGCGGTGAATTGCGCCACCTTCCGAGAGGACCAATGTACGTACCTTTAGACTGTCGAGATGGTTGCTGTCCGCCCCGGGTTCCTCGTCATGCTGGTGCGCGCCCTGCGACTACGGTGCGCCTGGTGCGGGGGCCGACCGGCGTTTCTCAAGGGCTGGTTCCGCCGGCACGAACGCTGTCGAAGCTGCGGAATCTCGATCGCTCGGGGCGAGCACGGGTTCGAACTCGGTGCCGCCGCGGTCAACGCGATGCTCTCGCTCGGTTCGTTGCTGGTGGCCACGACGGCAGCGTTCATCGCCGCGTACCCGGGCGTCGACATCTCCCGGCTCGTGATCGTCTCGCTGGGATTCGGCGTCATCGTGCCGATCGTGCTGTACCCATTCTCGTACACGGTGTGGTTTGCAATCACATTGCTGATGGAGCCTCCGTCTGCGCAGATCCTTGACGATGCGCAGCGTCAGGCGACATCTCGCCCAAATGCTTGATCGAACGCCTGTACGTAGTTACACTGTTGTCGTTCTCATGTTGTGACGGTCGCTCTCGGCGGCCCGAATAACTCTGTGACACCCCTTGTTTAGGGTTGGCCACATAAGGAATCGGGGCGGCCTACCGCCCTCATAGCTAACAACACATCACACTTCAGATCACACTTCGAGGAGACGGTCATGACGCAGGAGCGGGCTAAGGCGCTAGAGATGGCGCTGGCATCAATCGACAAGCAATTCGGCAAGGGTTCGGTAATGCGGATGGGCGACAAGACGTCGCTCGAAATCCAGACCGTACCAACGGGCGCATTGGCGCTCGACCTGGCACTCGGTGTCGGGGGTTTGCCACGGGGCCGCGTCGTAGAGATCTACGGGCCGGAGTCGTCCGGCAAGTCAACCCTAGCGATGCACGTCGTGGCCGAAGCGCAACGCAACGGAGGCATCTGTGCCTACGTCGATGCTGAACACGCAATGGATCCGGTGTACGCCCGGGCGATCGGCGTAGATATCGATCAGCTGCTAATCTCCCAACCGGACACCGGTGAACAGGCGTTGGAGATCGTCGACATGTTGGTGCGCTCCGGCGCCCTCGACGTCGTCGTCATCGACTCTGTTGCAGCGCTCACCCCACGCGCCGAAATCGAAGGCGAAATGGGCGACACCCACGTTGGTCTGCAGGCCCGTCTGATGAGTCAGGCATTGCGCAAACTCACCGCCAACCTGCACAAGACCGACACCATCGCCATTTTCATCAACCAGCTTCGCGAGAAGATCGGTGTCATGTTCGGCTCGCCCGAAACGACCCCTGGCGGTCGGGCGCTCAAGTTCTACTCGTCCGTCAGACTCGACATCCGACGGATCGAGTCGATCAAGGACGGCGCCGAGGTCGTGGGCTCGCGCACTCGGGTCAAGGTGGTCAAGAACAAGGTCGCTCCGCCGTTCAAGCAGGCCGAATTCGACATTATGTATGGCAAGGGAATCAGCCGTGAAGGCTCCTCACTCGACCTCGGCGTCGAGATGGGCATCATCAAGAAGTCTGGCGCGTGGTTCACCTACGACGGCGAGCAGCTCGGTCAGGGTCGTGAGAACGCCAAGAGCTATCTGATGCTCAACCCGGAAGTGATGGTCGAGATTTCCGAAAAGGTCCGGCTCCAGGCCGGCCTCGATGGAGCCAGCCCCGATCAGTTCGGCACGATCGACGACGCCCCGATTGAGCTGACCACCTGATCGCACCCGGCTTGCGGGGTTGCACCTTGGCGTGCAACCCCGACAGCCCGTTCGCTCGATCGCCGAAGGAAGCGAACGGCACTCAGTAACTTCAGAATCGGCGGCGATGCGCCCGTTAGAATCAATGCCTATGACTCGCAGCTATTCGATTCGCACCTATGGCTGCCAAATGAACGAACACGATTCTGAGCGCATCGCTGGATTGCTCGAGGCGGATGGGCTCGTCGCCGCTGAGTCAGAGGCGTTGGCCGACGTAGTCGTCGTCAACACCTGCTGTATTCGTGAGGGTGCGGACACCAAGACCTACGGAAATCTCGGTCACTTGAAGCGCTGGAAGGATGCCGCCGAAGGCCGTCAGTTGATGGTTGCTGGCTGTATGGCGCAAAAGGACCGTGAACAGATCCGCGATCGTGCACCTTGGGTCGACGTCGTGCTCGGCACGCACAACGTGCATCGGGCGGGCGAGTTGTTGGCCTACGCGCAGACCAACGGCCCGGTTACCGAAATTCTCGAGGGTGCCGTCTTCGACGACCACGCCACCTTCCCGAGCGCGTTGCCAGCTCGCCGAGAAACTGGCTACAACGCATGGGTCACCATTCAGATCGGCTGCGACAACAGTTGCGCCTTCTGCATTGTTCCTGCGGTGCGCGGCAAGGAGATCAGTCGCCCCTTCGCCGAGATTGTCGCCGAGATAGCCCAGCTCGCAGATCAGGGGGTCACCGAGGTCACGCTGCTTGGGCAGAACGTCAATAGCTACGGTCGCGATTTGGCACTCGACGCCCGCCGCGCCGGTGACCTCGACGTGCGTGTTCGGCCGATGTTTGCCAAGTTGATGACCGAGGTCGGCAAGATCGAGGGGATCCGGCGAATTCGCTTCACCAGTCCGCATCCCAAGGACATGAAGACCGACACGATGCAGGCGATGAAGCTGACCGCAGCAGCCTGCGAGCACCTCCATTACCCCCTGCAGTCGGGTTCCGATCAGGTGCTCGCCGCAATGCATCGCGGCTACAGCGCAGCCACATATCTCCAGCGCCTCGGCCAAGCACGCTCGATCATCGACGACCTTGCGGTCAGCACGGACATCATCGTCGGCTTTCCGGGGGAGACCGAAGCCGACTTCGAAGGCACCCTAGAAGTGGCCGCAGCCGCCGATTACGACTACGCCTACACCTTCATTTACTCGCCGCGGCCCGGCACCGAGGCGGCCGAGATGACCGATCGGTTCATCGAACCGACCGTGTCTTCACAGCGCTTCGATCGCCTGAAGGCTGTGGTCGAACGCAGCGCATTGCGCAAACACACAGCTCGAATTGGGCGGGTTGAAGAGGTTCTCGTCGAAGGTGTTTCCCGTAAGAACGACATGGTGATCACCGGCCGAACCCGGCAGAACAAACTGGTGCACTTCCCCAGCGAACGTTCGTTGCGCGCCGGAACGTACGCCCACGTCGAGGTCACCACCGCCGCTCCGCACCATCTCGGTGGCGTGTTGCGCGACGTCATCAGCGAGCCAACTCATCGCGTCCGTCTTGCGGTGGTGGCCGGCTGAGTCCGCACGTCGTCATCCTCGGGCCGACATCAAGCGGCAAGAGCGAGGTTGCCATGGCGCTTGCCGCCGAGCTGCCGACGAGTCATATCCTCGCAGTCGACGCCATGCAGGTGTATCGGCAGATGGACATCGGCACCGGCAAACCCTCGCTCGCTGATCAACGGGCGATACCTCATCACGGCATCGACCTCGTTGAGCCCCACGAACTGTTCACCGTCAGCGATTTCCAGACCCACGCCAGGGAGGTGCTGGCCAGCTGTGCCCTCGGCCAGCACCCCGTGATCGTCGTCGCTGGCACAGGGCTCTATCTCAGCTCCATCGTCGACGGCCTGACGCTCCCGGGTAATTGGCCCGAGATCCGCAACGAGCTCGAGCAGCAGACGGTCGACGCCGTCTACGCCCGCCTGTGCCAGCTCGATCCCGCAGCAGCGGCCAAGATCGAGCCGGGCAACCAGCGTCGCCTTGTCAGAGCCCTCGAGGTGTGCCTTGGCAGCGGCAGGTCGTTCAGCAGCTTTGGGCCAGGCAATGCGTCCTATCCCGCCGTCGACTATCCGATGATCGGCATCCGTTGGGACCGCGATCGATTGGCTAGCCGTGTGCGCCACCGAGTGCAGCAGATGATCGCCGCCGGCTGGCTTGACGAGGTCGCCGACCTTGTGGCCTCGCAGCAGGGCCTGTCGCGCACGGCGGCGCAGGCGCTTGGCTACAAGGAGCTGGCGGAAGTTGTCCGCGGCACAACCAGCCTCGAAGTTGCCGTCGAACAGACAATCCTGCGCACTCGCCAGTTCGCCGTTCGCCAAGAGCGCTGGTTTCGTCGCGACCCCCGCATACGCTGGATTGACGTCGGTCGCGACCCGATCGACTCGGTCCTGCCTATCGTCCGTGGAGTGACGCAATGACCTCTTTGACCAAGCACCATGGACTCGGCAACGACTTTCTGGTGATGCTCGAATCGGGCGACGCCACAGATTGGTCGCGTCACGCGCAACAGTGGTGCGACCGCCGTCAGGGTGTCGGGGCAGACGGCTTGTTGTTGCTGACGATCGACGAACTCGATGCGAATCGTTTGACGATGGTGCTGTTCAACGCTGACGGCAGCCGCGCCGAGATCAGCGGCAACGGAATCCGTTGCCTCGCGCAGGCAGCGCTGATCGAACAGCGTCGTTCTCAGGCGAGCTACGAAGTGCATACCGACGCTGGGGTGCGCGTCGTCGAAGCCCGTGAGACGGGGCCGGGAACGATCGAGGCCAGCGTGGCGATGGGCAAGGTGGCCAGCGGCACACCACCCACCGGTTGGTATGAAATCGGTGTCGATCCGATGCGGCCGGTCACCCACCTTTCGCTGGGTAACCCGCACACGGTCGTGGGGGTTGAGGACCTCGAAGTCGTCGATCTCAAGACTTTGGGCGAACGTGTTCCGGGAACGAATCTTGAGATCGTCGAGCAGGGCACGACAGCCCACAGCATTCGCATGCGGGTCCACGAACGCGGTGCCGGCATCACCCAAGCCTGTGGCAGCGGTGCCTGCGCCAGCGCATGGGCGGCAGTCGAATGGGGCCTGGCAACACCGTTGAAAGGCGAAATTCACGTGCAGATGGACGGTGGAAGTGCAACAGTGCGTCTGAACGATCCTGAACACGGCGCGGTCACCCTTGTGGGGCCATCGGTGTTCATAGCCAGGATCGAGATCGAAGACACATGAGCAATCCCTACCAGGAGGCACTCGGCGCTACTCTGATCGAGCGGACGAAGCGAGAACGCATCGTGCTGGTCGGCGTCATTCTGCCCGGCCATTCCGAGTCGGAGATGGACGCCAGTCTCGATGAGCTGGCATTGCTCGTCGACACCGCTGGTGCCGATGAAGTGGCCCGCATGACGCAACGCCGTGACTCGCCGGACCACACATGGTTCATCGGCAAAGGCAAAGTCGACGAGCTGCGCGAGATCTCGTTGGCCGTCGACGCCGACACCGTCGTCTTCGACAACGACCTCGCACCCGCCCAGCAGTTCAATCTGGAGAAGCAGTTGGGGCGTACGGCGTTAGATCGCACCGCTGTCATCCTCGACATTTTCGCCCAGAACGCACACAGTCTGGAAGGCAAGGCACAAGTCGAGTTGGCTCTGCTGCGATACCGGCTGCCGCGATTGCGCCGTGGCGTCGCCGGCAACCTGTCGCAACAAGGTGCCGGTATCGGTACGCGTGGCCCCGGTGAGACGAAGCTGGAGGTCGACCGGCGACGCATCCTGAAACGCATCAGCAAGCTGGAAACCGACCTGAAGGAGCTGCAGCGAACTCGCGTTCTGCAACGCAAGAGCCGCGCGCTCAGCGGCCTCGGCGCAGTGACCATCGTGGGCTATACAAACGCTGGTAAGTCGACCCTGCTGAATCGCCTGACGCAGGCGGGTGTGTTGGTCGAGGATCGCCTGTTCGCCACCTTGGATCCGACCACCCGTCGGCTGTCACTTCCTGGAGGTGAGCCGGTACTGCTCACCGACACCGTCGGATTTATCCGGCGGCTGCCTCATGGCTTGGTCGAAGCCTTCAAGAGCACCCTCGAGATCGCCGCCGAGGCAGATCTGCTCGTCCACGTGGTCGATAGCTCCAGCCCAGACCCCGACGGTCAAATTGCTGCGGTGCGCCTCGTGCTCGCCGAGATCGGCGCCAACTCGTTGCCAGAATTGCTCGTGTTCAACAAGGCCGACATCGACCCAGAGGCCGCGATGCGACTCGTCGAGCAGCACCCTGGATCGGTGGCCGTGAGTTCCATCGACGGTACCGGTATCGAGTCTTTCCTCGTTGTCCTTGGCGACCGAGTGCGCTCGCTGACTGTGCCAACCGAGCTGGTTGTGCCCTACGAACGGGGTGACATTCTCGCCTCCGTCCATCGCGAGGGCGAGGTGCTGTCGATCAGTCACGAATCACACGGGGCGCGTATCCGGGCTCGACTGTCGCCGGCCTCGGCCGGGCGGTTGAGCGAATTCGTTGTTTCCGACGGCTGATCGAGCAACATAGCGGGATGGCTTCCAGCATCGGCTTCGTTCCACCCCCGTACCCCTACGATCGCCTCGACGCGCTGAGGCCGCTGGCGAGTCACCATGTCGGGGGAATCGTCGACCTCTCGATCGGCACACCGTGCGATGCCCCACCACCCGCCGTTGTCGACGCGCTGTCGATGTCCAACAGCGAGCGGGGCTACCCACCGAGCATCGGAACAGTGCTGCTACGCGAGGCCGCCTCCCGATGGATGCAACGCCGTTTCTCTGTCGACGTCGATGCCGCCAACATCGGCGCGTGCATCGGCACAAAAGAATTCGTGGCCACGACGCCGCAGTACCTTCGCTTGCGCACCCCTGGCCGTGACACCGTGCTGTACCCGGCAATCAGCTACCCGACCTATGAGATGGGTGCGACGTTGGCGGGCTGCAGGGCTGTGGCGGTCGGATATGACGCCCGGGGCAAACTCGATCTCGGCTCGATCTCTCAGCAAGATGCAGCGCGGTCGCTGATGCTGTGGATCAATAGCCCAAGCAATCCCACCGGCGACCTTGACGATCTCGGCGCAGCCGCACGCTGGGGAAGAGCGAATGGGGTCCCCGTGTTCAGCGACGAATGCTATGCGGAGTTCACCTGGTCGGGCGCTGCCGAATCCATCGTCCAGCACGGGTTGGAAGGGGTGATCGCCGTCCATTCACTCTCCAAACGCTCCAACCTCGCCGGCCTTCGGGTCGGCTTCTACACCGGCGATCCTGGGCTTGTGCACTACCTGCAGGAGACTCGTAAACATGTCGGCATGCTCGTTCCGGGGCCCGCCCAGGCCGCAGGGGCCGTCGCCCTCGACGACGACGAGCACGTGGGTGCACAGCGAATCAGCTACCTCGAGCGTTTGGTTTACGCCACGCGGTTTCTCGAGTCGTGGACTGGCGAGTCCGTGAATCTGCCGAAGGGTGGCTTCTACCTGTGGGTCAGCACAGATAGCGCTTGGCAGTACACGGAACGTTTGCTCACGGCCGGCGGCGCATTAGTCAGCCCCGGGGAGTTTTACGGCGGTGCTGCTGCCAATAACATTCGTGTCGCAGTCGTTCAGCCACTTGAGCGGCTCGCCCTCGTCGCCCAACGCCTTGGAGTCAGTTAATGCAGCCTCAACATGCTCCGATGCCACACAGCAGCCCGGTGCCGACTCCTGATCCTGGGCCACCACCAGGTTCCGGTCGACTTTCGCTCAAGCTAGCCCTGGCTGTCGCCGGAGCGGGGTTGGCCTGTGCCGTTGTGATCTGGACTATCGCCGGCAATCGCTACCGAGACGCCGTGGAGAAATTGCAGCGCGCCCCGGTTGGTTGCGAGACGACCTTTGACTTCACCGGCTCAGGGACCTTCGTGCTGTACATCGAGAGCAAAGGTCAGGTGCCCGACCTCGAAGGAGACTGCGAAGCCAGCAATCAGACGTACAACCGACGCGAAGGCGGGCGCCCACGCCTGCGGCTGACGATGACCGACGCCGGGGGAGAGCCCTTGGAGCTCGAGCGGACCGATGTGCGCGGCTATGACGCTGGGGGCTACGAGGGCCTGTCCTATCGCGAGGTCACCGTGCAATCGCCCGGCACGTATGTGTTGACGGTCGACAGCGAAGACAGCGACTTTGCGGTGGCCATCGGACGCACACCGCACCAGGACGCCCAATCGCTTCGTTCGATCGGCATGACGGTCGCAGGCCTTGGCCTGTTGGCGGGCCTTCTCACCCTGCTCCCATCGTGGCTGCGACGTCGTCGCAACACAACGGGTAAACAACTCCCCGTTCCACCGCCACCGCCGGTTGTTCAGGAGGCACAGGAGTTCGACTGGAACCGGATGTACACCCCTGCGACATCGCCGGGCTATCAGCAAGCGCCCGGCCCGACGCCGCCTGCGCCCCATCCATCGACACCGACTCATCCGCAGCCAGGGCCACCGATGCCGGTTCCGCCCTCGCAGCAGGCTCCATGGCCGCCGATTCCGGCGCCGCGACCTGCTCCGTCTTGGGCGCCGCCTAGTCCGCACGACAAGCGCGGCTGAGCATCCGATGATGCGGCCTCAGAGCCGACGCATCACCGTGACAACCTTGCCGTAGATGAACACCTCGGAGCTTGCGAGCTCCATCGGCAGCAACCTCGGGTTGGCGGGAATGAGCGTCACCGTGGAACCTGACTTCTTATAGGTCTTGACCGTGCCCTCGCCGCCGTTGATTCCAGCGATGACGACATCACCGTTGACTGCCGTTGACTGCTGACGGGCGACAACGAAATCGCCGTCGAGAATACCGACGTCGATCATCGAGTCACCGCGTACTCGAAGCATGAACAAGTCGCCATCGCCAGTGAAATCGACCGGCATCGGCAGCAGTTCCTCGACGTTCTCCTGAGCGAGCACATCGGTGCCCGCAGCGACATCACCAACGAGGGGAATGTGGCGCACCGGTCGACGCTCCATGGCGACGCCAGAGTTGGGATCGAAACGAACCTCGAGGGCACACGGCTTCGTTGGATCGCGTTTCAGAAAGCCCAGCTTCTCCAGCGAGGAAAGGTGGCTGTGAACCGTGGACGGGGAGGTGAGGCCGACGGCCTCACCGATTTCGCGCACTGACGGCGGGTAGCCGCTTTCGCGCATCTTGCTCTCGATCACGTCGAGAATTTGTCGCTGTCGTTTCGTGAGACGTTGGCCTGCCATGGACGCGAGCGTACAGATGTTCGTTGATGAAGTCAAACATCTGTTCTCGGAACATTTGTTCGTCCAGAGGTTGACAACGAACAATCGTTCGATGCACACTAGAACAGTTGTTCGTCGAACATACGTACTCGACGCAGCGCAGCCCTCGCAACACCGACTCTCGCAACAATGAAAGGATCCGAAATGGTCACCACCACAACGCTCAACCGAACCGCTCTCAACCGAACCGCTCTCAACCGAACCGCTCTCAACCGAAGCGCCGAAGCACTGAGCGGCGCTCACCGGACCGTTCACGGTGGCGTTTATCGTGGAGCAGCGCAGCGTGCGCGCCCTCAGGGTCGCTCGCTCTCCATCAGCCGCCGGTGGGCCCTCGTCGCTGCAGTGGTCCTCTCCGCCATTATGGCGATATCGAGCGTTCACACCAGTCTGGCTGACCGTGGCAACGCACCTGCCTCCGTTGCTGCGGTCAGCCACACCCCCGCCCAACAGACTGCCTACGTCGTTCAACCCGGCGACACCCTGTGGTCGATCGCCGAACGCTTCCATGGCTCAGCGGCTGTCTCCGACTATCTCGACCGTCTGATCGATGGGCGCTCTGGTGACTCGTCCCTACAAATCGGGGAACGCTTAGCTCTTCCCTGAGTGGCGGGGCCGCTACGCTCCCTTGGGTGAAATGCCCCACCTGCAAGGCCGACGATACGAAAGTCATCGACTCTCGCGTCTCGGAGGAGGGCACGGCGATTCGCCGGAGGCGATCGTGTTTGCACTGTGCCCATCGCTTTACCACCTACGAGCGGCTAGAAGAGCTGCCGCTGATGGTCGTCAAGTCACACAAGGGACGGGAACTCTTCGATCGTGCGAAACTTCTGCGCGGTATTCGTTCGGCCTGCAAGGGTCGGCCCGTGTCGGAAGATCAACTGTCGGCGATCGCCGAAGATATCGAGGACGAGGCTCGTCTGCGTGGCTCGGACGTTACCAGTGCCATCATTGGTCTGTTGACGCTCGATCGCTTACGAGTCGTCGACGACGTTGCCTACCTGCGCTTTGCGAGCGTCTACAAAAATTTCGACGCCGCTGGAGACTTCGTTCAGGAATTGGAGATCTTGCACAAGCTGCATCAGTCCGAGGTCGGCGACATCGTCACCTGACGGTGCGATAACGAAGGAAGAGGAATTCGTCCTTGGTGAATGCGGCGGCGAGGGCCAGTCGCCGGGTTGCGGTTTGTTCGGTTCCCGCCAATCTGTGGCCCGGCCCGCCAACGATCGCGGGCGAGACGGTGAGATTGACCTCGTCGATCAGGTCGGCGGCGAACAGCGCCGAGTTCAAGGTGGGGCCGCCCTCGATCTGCAAACGTTGAGGTGATTCCGGCAGCATGTGCCAGGCGGCGTGGAAATCGATCATCCCGTCGCTACCGACGCGCACCGTGTCGACCTCTAACGTCGGTCCGTCCTCCGGCATGATCAAGAACCCTGCGCCGGAGGTAAATATCGCCGCGCCGAGATCGACCGCACCCGTTCTCGTGACGACCCCAATGCGTTGGCCCCGCCTACGTGGCGGCCCGTATCCCTCGTCGCGCATGGTTCCAGCACCGACGATGATCATGTCGGCCGTAGATCGCAGAGTTGCCAGAATCTGACGATCGATCGCTCCGGAGAGCGGCCCAGACAATCCCTTGAGTGATGTCGAGCCATCGACGCTTGACAGCATGCACAGCGCTCCGAACGGACGCTCCTGGCTCACTACTGCGGAATCGCGCAACGGTGCGTAGGCATCACCGATGGCGACACCTTGGCGTTGATTCGGAAAGATTTGATGCACCGTTTCCTCCTCGCCAAATGGCCGGTCGGTCGGCGCAGGCTAGCGGCGTCGACACGGACGCACACCCGGGGACCTGACCGGTTTGGGGACAAGTAGGCCTGTTTCCCACAGTTTTACGTGTGCGTTCACCGGAATCTGCCGCGATCATCGAGGTTGCCATTGACTTCTTTGCCTACTTCTTGAGGCAATGTTCACAACTGCGCAGCGCACCCGAGTGCTGCGCCGAGTGCCCCCTTCGCAAGATCGGTGCGTGCTCGGTGGTCGCTCGTTCACCGTCTGATCGAGTTTGCTCTTGGTGTCGTGGCGAGACGACCGAGGCTGCGCTGACACCCTCAATTCGCTTGACCGTTGGGACCGGCTACACGTGGAGAAGTGCTGGCCACGGGCACAAGAACGAGCGTTAACGGACGTCTGCGTAGACAGTGTGTCTCGCAGCCGCTCTTGCGTCCGGCGCAGTCCGGTTGCGCAAGGGCGTGGCGACGGCGCCCCGGTGTTGCGCGGTGGCGTCGACGAGCCGCGGTGCAGCGCCGTTTTCCGGCGCCGAGGTTGACTGCAGATGAACTGGTTCCGCTGATGCGAGATTGCGCTCGATGACACGCAGCGTGAGAGCTGTGGACAAGTTGAGCGCTGTGCGCTGTTATCAACACCGTAGCTGCGCAGATTCAGTGTGAATTCACAGGCTTATGCACTTCCTTCTCACAACCCATTACCCCTACGCTGTTCTCTCGAAGCGGCTGCGGTGATGAGGCGTGGATGGGGGGATCAGGCGACATGTTGAAGTCGTTTTCTGAGCCTCGGGATCATGTCCCGAACCTGCGACCTCATCCCGCGGCCCGATCACAAGGAGTAGTGGCAGAAAATGTCGGTCACTCTGAGTGAAAAACATAATTCCACGCGCGGTTCTTGACAGAGTTGTAACTACAATGGTGTAATACATCTACTGGTTGTGCCTGGAATGGCGGTTGGGCCAAGCAAACACAAGATGTTGTGTGTCGCCGCCGCACCGGAACAAAAGCACGTTTTGAAGATGAATCGATGATTGGGTGCCGCTGTGCAGCGTCGCCCCTAAGAGCTGGGAGTACATGATGTCTATTACGCAAGATGGTCTGACGATCGGGATCCGTCGGCACTTCACCAGCCCTGGTGTGCATGCTTATGATCAGCTCGAATGGGAGCGGCGCGATGCGCGTATCAGCAACTGGAAGGATGGTTCCGTCGCCTTCGAGCAATTGGGCGTCGAGTTCCCCAAGGGCTGGTCGCTGAACGCCACGAACATTGTCGCTCAGAAGTACTTCCGCGGCACCCTTGGCGAGGCCGGTCGAGAGAGCTCGTTGCGCCAGGTCATCGATCGTGTCGCCGACACCATCACCCGTTGGGGTATCGAGGGCGGCTACTTCGAAGATGAGGCGGAGACCGAGACGTTCCGTAGCGAGTTGAAGTTCATCCTGGCCACGCAGCGCGCTGCGTTCAACAGCCCGGTGTGGTTCAACATTGGTGTCAAAGACGTTCCTCAGCAGGCCAGCGCCTGCTTCATCCTGGCCGTCGACGACACCATGGATGCCATTCTCAACTGGTACCGCGAGGAAGGCACGATCTTTAAGGGCGGCTCCGGTTCGGGCATCAACCTCTCCAAGATCCGCTCCAGCGCCGAACTGTTGCAGGGCGGCGGCACGGCGAGCGGCCCGGTCAGCTTCATGCGTGGCGCTGATGCGTCTGCTGGCACGATCAAGAGCGGTGGCAAGACTCGTCGCGCCGCCAAGATGGTCATCCTCGACGTCAACCATCCCGATATCGAAGAGTTCATCTGGTGCAAGAGCAAAGAAGAGATCAAGGCTCGCGTTCTGCGTGACGCCGGTTTCGACATGGACCTCGACGGCACCGACTCGTTCAGTATCCAGTATCAGAACGCCAACAACTCGGTGCGCGTCACCGATGAGTTCATGCAAGCGGTCATCGAAGATGGCGACTGGAATCTGGTCGCCGTTACCGATGGCCGAGTGATCAAGACGATCAAGGCTCGCGACCTGTGGCGCCAGATCGCCACCGCCTCGTGGGAATGCGCCGACCCCGGCATGCAGTTCGACACCACGATCAACAAGTGGCACACCGCGCATGCAACAGGCCGGATCAATGGCTCCAATCCGTGCAGCGAGTACATGCACCTCGATAACTCGGCCTGCAACCTGTCGTCGATCAACCTGCTCAAGTATCTCGATGAGGACGGCAACTTCGATGTCGAGGCCTATAAGCACACGGTCGAGGTGATGTTCACCGCCCAGGAGATCCTTGTCGGCCGCGCCGACTATCCGACCGAGCCAATCGGTGAGACCAGCCGCCGCTTCCGTCAGCTCGGCCTCGGCTACGCCAACCTCGGCGCCATGCTGATGGCCCTCGGCCTGCCCTACGACTCGCCGCAAGGCCGCTCGTGGGCAGCCACACTGACCTCGCTGATGACGGGCCATGCCTATGCCACCAGCGCCAAGACAGCTAGCCGCCTCGGCCCGTTCGCCGGGTTCGCCGAAAACGAGAAGTACATGCTCAACGTCTTGCGCATGCACCGTGACGCGGCCTACGAGATCGAGGACCCCGAGGCTGTGCCAGCATCGCTGATGGCTGCCAGCCAACTGGCCTGGGACGCTGCGGTCCGTGACGGCGAGGAGTACGGCGTGCGCAACAGCCAGGCCACGGTGCTCGCCCCAACCGGCACCATCGGGCTGATGATGGACTGCGACACCACTGGCATCGAGCCCGACCTCGGTCTGGTGAAGATGAAGAAGCTGGTCGGCGGCGGCAACATGAGCATCGTCAACCAGACGATTCCTCGTGCGCTGCGTTGCCTCGGTTACAGCGAGCAGCAGATCGTCGAGATCATCGCCTACATCGACGTCGAAAAGAGCATCCTTGGGGCCCCGCATCTGGCCGCCCAGCACGTGCCCGTGTTCGCCTGCAGCATGGGCGACAACACGATCCATTACGAGGGTCATGTGCGCATGATGGCCGCCACCCAGCCGTTCCTGTCCGGTGCCATCTCCAAGACCGTGAACATGCCCGAAGAGGCGACGATCGAAGAGATCGAGGCATTGCACATGCTCTCGTGGGAGCTCGGCCTCAAGGCAGTGGCGATCTACCGCGATAACTGCAAGGTTGCCCAACCGCTGTCCACCGGTAAGAAGGGCGACGCGACGATCAACGCCGATGGCACCTTCACCCCCGGTGTTGCCGTGGCGGCGGTCTCGACGGCGACCACCGAGGTCGAGCGGATCATCGAGCGCATCGTGCACCAACCGATCCGCCAGAAGCTGCCGCGCAGCCGCCGTGCTCGCACCTTCGAGTTCCGCGTCGCCGACTGCAAGGGCTTTGCCACGATCGGCGAGTACGACAATGGCCAGCCCGGCGAGATCTTCCTCACCGTCTCCAAGCAGGGTTCGACCCTCAGCGGCATCATGGATGCCTTCGCCAAGAGCATCAGCTACGGTCTGCAGTACGGCGTGCCGGTGCGTGCCTTCGTCGAGGCTTTCACGACGATGCGCTTCGAGCCAGCTGGTATGACCGACGACCCAGACGTGCGCTTTGCCTCGTCGATCATGGACTACCTCTTCCGCCGCCTGGCGCTCGATTACCTCAGCTACGACGAGCGTGCCGAACTCGGCATTTTCTCGGTCAGCGAGCGGCTGCAGCCGACACTGCCGGGCGTCGAAGAGAGCATGATCGAGAACCGCAACGGCTCCGAGTTGGTCACCGACCCGAAGTCGATCCCGTCGGCGGGCGAATTGGCCACGCAGATGGAGCTCGGTCTGGCACCGAAGGCGCCGGTCAGCGATAACACACCGGCCAAGGGCTTGATCAAGATCCGTAACTCCGATTCGCCAATGTGCATGCAGTGCGGCGTGCAGATGAATCGCGCCGGCTCTTGCCACGCCTGCCCAAGCTGCGGAACGACCAGCGGCTGTAGCTGATACAGCACAACAATCGCAAGGGGGAGACGGGGCTGAGCGGCGACGCTCAGCCCTGTTGCGTTTCCTGAACCCAGTTAGCGGCAGCTAGCGGACGTCGACCGTGCCCGGCAGCTGCAGCATCCCGTGCACAAAGTTGCTGGCCACTCTGGTTGGCTCGCCAGCAGGTTGGAAGCGGATACCGCGACGAACCACTTCCTCGAGTAGCACGCGAATCTCCAAACGGGCCAGCGGCGCGCCGAGGCAATGATGGGGCCCGAAGGCGCCAAACGACGTGTGGTCGGGTTTCGGCGCGCGGCCGACATCGAAGTGCGTTGAGTCGGCCCACACGGCCTCGTCGAAGTTTGACGAGGCGTACCACATCACAACCCAGTCGCCAGCTCGTACCGCCTTGTCGCGCAGCGCTGTGTCGTGATTGGCGGTGCGGCGCATATGCAACACTGGGGCGGCGCAGCGGATGATCTCCTCGACGGCGGTGGGAATCAGCGACGGATCGGCATGCAGCCGGTCCTGCTGCTCCGGGTTGTGCATCAACAGGTGGATGCCCTGGGAGATCGCCGTGCGTGTCGTCTCGTTGCCGGCGAAGACCAGCAGCTGGAAGAAGTTGCAGAACTCGGCATCGGACAGCCTGTCACCGTCGACCTCGGCTTCGACGAGGCGGGTCACCAGGTCGTCGGCCGGACACTTGGAACGCTCGGCGTGCAAGTCGCGGCCGTATTCGAACAGGGCATGAGAAGCCGGGCTATTGAACGGCAGCAGCTCCAGCGGGGTGGTGTTGCCGTAAGCGTTGGGATCCAGCTGGCGGTGCGAGGTGCCCTCGACCAGCTGATTGGACAGCTCCACCATGTAGTCAGCGTCGGCCGTGGGAACGCCGAGGATGGTGACGATGACGCGGATCGGCAGTGGTTCCGACAACCGTTTGACGACGTCGATCGTTTCCCCATCAGAGCCGGCATCGAGCACTTCATCGAGCAGGTTGTTGGTGATCGACCGCGTCACCTCGTCGTAGTTCGTCATCCGCCGCAAGGTGAACGGCTGGGTGACCAATCGGCGCAGGCGAGTGTGCTCGGGGGCGTCGGAGTCGATCAACGACCGGCGTGCGACCTGCGCTTCGGGGCTGAGCTCGAACAGGTTGGTGAACTCGGCGGAGGAATAGGTGCGCCAGTCGCGGGTGACGGTGACGACCTCCTGCCGGGTGGTCACCGCCCAAAAGCCGCCGCGACTGCACTCCCACTCATGCCAGTAGACAGGCTCCTCACGGCGCAGCCTGGCAAATTCTGCGTGCGGAATACCCTCGCGTTCGTAGATCTCCGGGCTGGCGATGTCGACCATGGCCGCGCTCAGCTGAACTCGATGTAGCGGGCGAACTCCCAGGCGGACACGTCGTCGAACCCGCCGTCGGCGTTGGCCTCGTAGAGCGCCAGTTCGTTGCGGGTCATGGCCACGAAGTTCTCGGCAAAGTCCGCGCCCAACGCTGCCGCCAACGCGCTGCCCTCGAAGGCTGCCAGTCCTTCGGCAAAGCTTGTCGGCAGCGCCGGGTGCTCGCCCGGGTCGGCGTATTGGTCGCCTGTGGCCACCGGCCCTGGGTCGAGCGAGCGCTCCAATCCGTCTGCGCCGGCGGCCAGCACCGCAGCGATCGCCAGGTACGGATTGGCATCGGCGCCCGCGGCGCGGTACTCCACCCGGTTGGCTTGGCCTTGCCCGAGGGTGCAGCGGCACAACACACTGCGGTTGTCCTCACCCCAGTGGATATGGGTCGGGCAGAACGAATACTGGCGTACCCGCTTGTAGCCGTTGCCGGTGGGAATCGCCATCAAACTCATCGCCCGAGCGTTGGCGATCAGGCCGCCGACCCAGTGACGCATGACGTCGTTGAGCGGATGCCCCTTGCCCTCGCCGAACACGTTCTTGCCCTTGCGTGACAGGCTGGAGTGAATGTGCATCCCGTTGCCGGACTGCCCGGCGAACGGCTTGGGCATGAACGAGGCGCGCAACCCGTGCCGCTGGGCGATCTCCTTGATCGTCGCTTTGAACAGCACCGTATTGTCGGCGGTGAGCAGCGGATCAGCAGCAGAGAAGTTGATCTCCAACTGACCCGGCCCGTACTCCGGGTTCGACGATTCGATCGGAATGCCCAGGGCCAACAGTGCCGAGCGCATCTCGGCGACGCACACTTCGAGGGTCAGGTTGTCGGTCAACGACGAGTACTGCACGTTGCTCTGTGCCGGGACCCACTCAGGGGTGCAGATGTAGCACTCCAATTCGGTGGCCACGATTGGGTCGTAACCCAAGGCCTTCACTCGTTGCACCTGGCGACGCAGCACGTGGCGGGGATCGATCGGGTGCGGCTGATGGTGGACATCGATCGCTGCGGCCATCACCGTGGCATAGCCAGGCCGGTGGTGTAACAGCCGAAAGGTGTCCAGCTCTGGTTCGAGGTGCATGTCGAGAAAGCCGGTTCCCATGTTGATGAACGGGCTATCGACGATCTCACATTGCATGTCCATCACGTACACCGCGTCGGCGATGTGGGCACCGTGCTCGGCGACCGTGCGCACGAATCGCGCCGCGGGCACCCGCTTGCCACGAAACAGGCCGTAGGTGTCTGTGATCGCCAGTTCAACGGTGTGCACACCGTGAGCTTCGATGAGAGCTGCAATCTCTGTGAGGCGCTTGCTCGGCACTGGAAAGGCTCCTATAGGTCAGGTCAGGTCAGGTCAGGTCGGGTCAGGTCGGGACGAGGACGAAGCGGCCGGCGGCATCACCGGCACGCAGCCGCTGGTGGGCGACTTCTGCTTGATCGAGAGCGAGCGCTTCGACGGTGTACTGCAGCGGATGGTCGTGGGCGAAGGAGATCAGTTCGCCGAGTTCGGCGATCGAACCCCAAATGCTCGACATGAACTGGGCTTCGTGCGGCACGGCGCCGATGCCGAAGGGCACGCGGCCGCCATACAGTCCGCAGGTGATGCTGATGCCGCGACGTTGTACGTGAGCAACGGCCGCCTCGAGCGTTGCCTGGGCTCCGACGAAGTCGATGATCGCGTCGAACTTGCCGTCGAGTTCGGACGTATCGACGGCGCTGTCGGCTCCCAGTTCCAGCGCCCGAGCCCGCTTCACCGGCGACGGATCAGCGACCCACAACTCGGCGTCGGTCATCATCCTCAGGTACTGAATGCCGAACTGCCCGAGGCCGCCGGCACCGATGACCAACGCTCGCGCCGCGCCGCCACGGCGTCGAAGGGTCTCCAAGGTGTGTTTCGTCGCCCGGAAGGCGGTCAATCCGCCGCAGGCCAACGGGGCCGAACTCACCGGGTCGAGCGAGCCGAGTGGTTGCAGGTAGGCGCGATGGGTGACCCGCATCTGCTCGGCGTAACCGCCGTCTTTGAACAGACCAGCCTCGGCGCCATCGGGGCAGATCATCTCCTGGCCGGTCTCGCACAACCAACACTGTCGACACCCCCACGGCGCGTAGACCATCACCGGGCCAAGCTGGTGATGGACGCCGGTTACCTCGTGCCCTGGGATCAGCGGCAGTGGGCTGGAGAACGCGCCGTCGACGACGTGGATGTCGGAATGGCAGACGCCGCAGGCGGTGACATCGATCAGCTCCTCACCGGCGCCGATCGTTGGCGCGGCGCGTTCGACGACCACCAGCGGCGCACCGAATTGCTGTAGCTCTACTGCTTGCATCGCCCAAGCCCCCCAAGGTCTCGACGTCAATGTATTTCACTTTGTAGCCGATGGACAGTGCTATGGTCCAGATCGTTCGGGTCCTGACTATCCCGGGCACGCAAGTTCACCGTCACTATTTAGGGGATTCCGGGGGGAATACTCATGTCGCAGACCACTGCCGACGAAGCAAACCAGCTTCGCCGCGGGCATCTCAGCTTGCCCGATGTCATTGCTCAATCCGTATCGGTCATCGCGCCGGCCATGTCGGGTGGGTTCCTTACCTATCTGGCGGCGACGAAAGCCGGTGGCGCAACGCCGTTGGCCTACGTGCTCGCAGCGATCGGGGCCCTCTTCCTCGGCGGGGTGGTGTCAGAGTTTTCCAAGTCGATGGCTTCAGCCGGGTCGTTGTACACCTACGTCGCCAACGGCTGGAACAAGACGGCCGGCTTCGTGCTCGGCTGGCTGTACTCCATTGCCTTGTTAATCCTCGGTGCTGCCGTGTTGGCCGGTTTCGGCGTGTTCAGCTCGCTGTTCATCAATTCGATCACCAAGTCCGACGACTTCGTCCCGTGGTGGGTGTTCTTCCTCATCGGGTTGGCGATCGTGGCCGCAATGAGCTTGTTCGACATCAGGGTCTCCACCCGGACACAGCTCGTGATCGCCGCGGCGACCGTTGCCGTGATGGTCATCGCTGCCTTGTACGCCATTGCCAAGGGCGGGCCAAACGACAAGTCGATCGACTTCAACGCCTTTTCACCGAGCGGTGCCGGCGTCAAGTGGAGCGGTATCCTCCTCGGTTTGGCCTTCGGTTTGCTGTCGTTCACCGGCTTTGAAGCCGGAGCGGTGTTAGCCGAAGAAACATCGGAACCGAAGCGCAATATCCCGCGAGCGATCGTCGGCTCGGTGGTCGTCTCCGGTGTGTTCTATGTGCTGGTCACCTATGCAACCTCGATCGGCTTTGGCGTCAAGGAGGCCACGGCAGCATGGCCGGCCTCCGTATCCGGCCTCGCCGCCGTCATCGAAAGCAAGGGCCTGGGCGATCTCGTCTTGCTCGCTGTTGCCCTGTCGTCGCTGATCTGTGGCCTCGGGGTCGGCACGGCAGCGACCCGCTTCTTGTACACGATGGGCCGTGAAGAGGTCTTGCCCAAGGCCTTGGGCAAGACACACCCGACCTACAAAACCCCGTGGAACGCGATCTTCGTCTACATCGGCTTGAGCCTCGTGCTGATCTTTGGCCTCCTGCTGATCACCTCATCGGAGACTCAAACGGCTCTCGGCGGCGGGCTGCCCCCGAAGGTCGGCGACGGCTTGTACGCCTTCAGCGAGTGGGCCACATTGGCCACGCCGATGATCATGTTTTGCTATCTGTTGCTCGGTATTGCCGGCGTAATCCACGGACGGGCCACCGCCAACAGCCGCCTGACCATCTCAGGGATCTTGGCTGCGATCGTCGGCGCACTGGCCACCTACGGCAGCCTGTATTACTCGTTCAAGGAAGCCGCCCCCGGTCTCGGAATTCCGTTCGTGTTCAAGATCATCCCCTGGGTCTGTCTGGCGCTGGCTTTGATCGGCCTTGGCTTGACCAGCTACCTGAGGTCGAGCAAGCCCAAGGCTTGGTCGGAGATGGGTGTGGTCTTCGAGGAATAGATGCCTCAGTGACGCATTGCCGCGACGGTATCCACGAGATCTGCTCAGCGAACCTGCAACCGCAACGGCCCGATGCCGTGCCACGGTGCGGGTTCGGCGAGTTCGAATCGTGGATACCGCTCGATCATTTCTTGGAGGGCAACGTTGACCTCGCGCCGTGCCAGGTTGGAGCCGATGCAACGGTGAATCCCCAGTCCAAAGGCGGTGTGCACGTTGTTGGCCCGGTCGAGGCGAACCTCGTTCGGGCATTCGAAGCGTTGCGGATCGCGATTGGCGGCGCCGAAAGCCAGCACGATACGCTCTCCGGCGGCGATGTCGATGCCGCCGATGGTGGTGTCTCGTTTCAGCGTTCGGGCCATGGCCTGCACCGGCGAGAGCACCCGCAGGAACTCCTCGGTGGCGGCGGGGATCGCACTGGACTCGGCGCTCAGGGTGGTCAGGGCCTCAGGGTGCTGCGCCAGATACCACAATGCCGAGCGAATTGTGCCGGCCGTGGTCTCCAGCCCGGCGACGAACAGCAGATAGCAGATGTCGAGCATCTCCTCGTCGTCCAAGGCCCTCCCGGCGATGTCGGCGGCCAGCAGACCGGAGATGACATCGGTGCTCGGCTGGCGGCGGCGCAGGGCGATCAAGCTGCGGAAATAGTCGTAGACATCGTCGGCCGCTTGCCGGGCAATCGCTTCATCCTCGGTGCGGGCGAAGACGATCTGCTCGACCCAGACGTCGAACTGCTCGGCATCCTCAACGGGAAACCCGCAGTATTCGCTGAAGACCATCGAGGGCAACATCCGGCAGTAGCGGGAGACGTCGAAGGTGGACGCATCGGCGAACTCGTCGAGCAACTGCTTGGCGACCTCGTGAGTGCGCGGCACCAATGTCTCCATCCTCTGCGGGGTGAAGAATGGCAACAGCATCTTGCGATAGGCCGTCTGCTCGGGCGGATCGAGATCGAGCGGGTTCAGCGGGCGATCCGTGCCGAATGGTGGCAGGATCATCGACGGGGCCACGGAGTAGGTGTCCCAGTCATGCTCGGCGCGATGAATGTCGTCGTAGGCAGTGATCGTCCAAAACCCGCCGTAACGCTCGCTCCACGACACCGGGCAGCGTTCGAGCATCACGGCGTAGTCGTCAAAGATCGTGTCGAGGGCATCTCCATGAAAGTCGAAGTCGTACTCCGGACGTGTGCTGTCGCTCATTGCGGCTCCCGTGCATCAGCTCGATCGGCGGCTCTGTTGCCCATTGTGGCAGGTCTACGCTGAGGCCGATGAGCGTTCACCCAACCGAGTTCGACGATGGCTTCGGCCAACCTTTGACCGCCGCCGATCCGGGCAGCGTTGCCGCCTTTTGCGACGCGTACGACCTGATGTTGCACTTCACCGGCGATCCGCTGGCCACCCTCAACGCGGCCAACAAGGCCGACGACGCTTTTGTTCTCGGCCCGGCGTTCTCGCTGACCTACCGCATCCTCGGTGGACTCGACCCGCGCAAGCAGAGCGCCGACGTCGAGCGCCTGCACACTCGGGCTCCCGGCGCCACCTCCCGTGAACAAGGCCACGCCGAGGCGGCGCTGGCGCTGCATGCCGGAGAGTTCCTCACCGCTGCGCACCGTTGGGATGCCGTCACCCGCGATGACCCAAGTGACTTTGTCGCCTCTCGCTTCGTCCACGATGTCTGCCTGCACATCGGCCTCGACGACCTGCGCCTCGACTCGGCGCAACGAGCGCGCGAGGTGGCCCCCGTGGCGACACCGGCGTTCGGCTTCGCCAACGGGATGCTCGGTTTCGCCCAGGAGGAACTCGGTCGCTATGACGAGGCCGAAC
Organism: uncultured Acidimicrobiaceae bacterium; assembly: GCA_963732585.1. Taxonomy (GTDB): domain Bacteria; phylum Actinomycetota; class Acidimicrobiia; order Acidimicrobiales; family Ilumatobacteraceae; genus WLMZ01. The sequence continues at coordinate 832,831 of CAVSZY010000003.1, forward strand.
GCTCGTGCCGCGCCGCCTTGGCGATCGACGACCGCGACCTGTGGGCCCGCCACGGCTTGGCCCATGTTTACGAAAGCACCGACAACACGGCGGCGGCGATGGATCTGCTTCTGCCCAGCAGTGCAACCTGGACCGAGCAGAAGCTGCTCAGCAACCACGTGTGGTGGCACGTCGCCCTGCGCCAACTGCACGCCGGCGACGGCCCGGCGGCAGTGGCGACTGCCGACCAGCAACTCGTCTCCACCACGGCGTTCGGACTGTGCGACGTGACCTCGCTGTTGTGGCGAGCCGAGCTCGCTGGCCAGGACGTCGGCCAGCGCTGGGACGCCGTGGCCGGGCTGTGGGCCACCAACGGACAGCGTCACACCTGCGGATTCCTCGACATCCATACGGCGATGGCCTACGCCCGCCGACCCCAGCACCCCGGCGCCGAAGCCTTCTGGCAGGGCGTCGAGCAGGGTTATGCGCTGGGCAGCGACGCCGACGCCAATACCTACAACGACATAACCATGCGCTCGGTCGTCGCCCCGACAGCCAGCGGGCTGCGCGCCTTCGCCGCTGGTCACATGAGCCAGGCCGCGGCGCTGTTACGCCAGGGCCTCGGCGACCTGCAGCGCGTCGGTGGCAGTGTCGTGCAGCGCGAGATCATCGACCTGACCCTCGCCGCCGCCGAGGGTACGCACCGATGACGGCCACCCAACAGCAGCCACACGGGCCGCTCAATCCCTTCGACGTCGCCAACCCAGCGCTGTACGGCAACGGCATCCCGCACGAGGCGTTCCGCCAACTGCGGGCCACCCCGGGGTTGGTCTGGACGCCAGACAGCGCCGACACGCTCGGATTTTGGTCGGTGACCCGCATGGCCGACCTGATCACGGTCTCGCGCGATCACAGCACGTTTTCCTCTGAGCTGGGGCACATCCAGATCTACGACATCGACGAAGACGTGCGTCGTAAACGGGCCTCGATGATCGACCTCGATCCGCCGGTGCACACCCGCCTACGGCGGCTGGTCAGCGCCGCCTTCACCCCCAACCATGTCAAACGCTACGAGTCGGCGATCCGCCAGCGCGTCGGGCGCTGTCTCGACCTGCTGCAAACCAATGGCGGCGGAGACTGGGTGACGACGGTGGCCGCGCCGATCCCCATCGGGGTGATCTGCGACCTGCTCGGGGTGCCCGCCGCCGATCACCAATTGATGATCGAGATGTCCGACTACCTGGTCGCCGGCACGTCGGATGAAGCCCTCGATCCCCATGCCTACGGCAACACGACGCCGTTGCGTGAACTGCCGTTCAACAGCCCGGCGGCATTCGGCATCTACGACTATGCCTGCCGCGCCAGGCAGCGCTGTTTGGCCAACCCCAGCGATGACTTGCTCAGCAGCCTGGCCACTGTGGAGATCGACGGCCAACGCCTGAGCGAAGTGGATTTCGCCCGCTTCTTTCAGTTGATGATCTTCGCGGGCAACGAGACGACGCGATCCTCGATGGCCCACTTGGCGTTGCATCTCATGGACGACTGCGATGAGTTCGCCCGTCTCGCCGCCGACCCGACCCTGCTCGACACTGCAGCGGAGGAGGTGATCCGCTATTCGTCGGCGATCCTCTACTTCCGCCGCACCGCCACCGTTGACACAGTGCTCGCCGGCACACCGATCGCCGCTGGCGACAAGGTGGTGATGTGGTACGCCTCGGCCAACTTCGACGAGACAGTGTTCACCGATCCTCTGCGCTTCGACATCGCTAGACCGCGCCTACCGGCGCACGCAGCCTTTGGCGGCGGCGGCGTGCACTTCTGTCTCGGCGCCTCGCTCGCCAGGTTGGAGATCTCGATCCTGATCGACGAGATCCAACGCCGCGGCATGCGCCTGAAATCTGCGGGTCGAGCCCATTTCGTTCGCTCCAACTTCGTCAACGGCATCGAGTCGCTGCCGGTCTCTCTCGTCGATTCCGGGAGGAATTCGTGAACCCGTGGCAACTCAGCCCCCAACAACTCGAACTGCAAGCCAGGGCCCGCGACCTGGCCCGCACGGTGATCGCACCACGGGCCAGCGAGATCGACCGCAGCGAGCAGTATCCGTGGGACAACGTCGAGGCTTTGCGCGCCGCCGGGTTCACCGGGATGACGGTGCCTGCCGATCTCGGTGGGCCGGGGCACAGCTTTCTCGATGCCGTGCTGGTCGTCGAGGAGATGGCCCAGGTCTGCGGGGTGACCGGACGCATCGCCGTCGAGGCCAATATGGGCGCGATCTCGGCCATCTTGCACTACGGCACGCCGCCGCAGCGCCGACTGGCCGCCGATCTCGTGCTCGCTGGCGACAAACCGGCGATCTGCATCACCGAGCCTGGCGCAGGCTCGGCGGCTTCGCAGATGACCACCCGGGCCGAGCGGCGAGGGAACAGCTACGTCGTCAATGGCATGAAGCATTGGATCACCGGCGGCACCGTTTCTCGGCTGCATCTGATCTTTGCCAGGGTGTTCGATGAAGATGGTCACGATCTGGGCATCGGCGGCTTCATCGCCGTGCGCGACGAGACCCCAGGTTTGCGTTTCGGCACCCGAGAACCAACGATGGGCCTGCGCGGCATCCCCGAAACGCAGGTGATCTTCGAAGACATGGAGATCGCCACTGAGATGGTGTTGATCCCGCCGTCGGGGTTCAAACACGGCTTTGGCGACTTGATGAATGCCTACAACTCGCAGCGTGTCGGTGCCGGGACCGTGGCGCTCGGGCTGGCCACCGGGGCGTACGAGTTGGCGCTCGAATTCTCCAAACGGCGACAGCAGTTCGACCGTCCGATCGCCGAGTTCCAGGGGTTGCAGTGGATGCTGGCCGACATGAGCACCAAGCTGGAAGCGGCGCGCAGCTTGACCTATCGGGCGGCGTGCTCGCGAGGTGCCGACTCGCCGTTTCCCGACCCGACGCTGGCCGCGCAGGCCAAGCTGTTCACCGCTGAGGCGGCGATCGGCATCGTCAGCGACGCCTTGCAGGTCTTCGGTGCCGCTGGGTACTCGCGCAACAATCCGCTGGAACGGATGTACCGCGACGTGCGCATGTTCACCATCGGCGGGGGAACGGCCCAAATCTTACGCACCGTGATCGCCTCGCGAATTCTTGAGATGCGCCTTCCCCAGACCCGTGACGGCTATGGGCGCGCCCCAATAGGCTGAGGCCGTGAGCGACACGACATTGACTGCTGAACAACTCGACGATCTCGCCGCCAACGGCGTGGACTGGGATGTGTCCACCCTGCTCGGAGACAACGGCAGCGTTGACTCCCTGCTCGATGCCGCCGATGCGATCACCGTCGAGTTGGAGACAACCGGTCGCGGCCGTATCGCGGCTATGTCGGCTGCGGAGATCGTTAGCTTCTTCCAGCGCTACGCCGACCTCGCCGAGTTGATGAGTCGTGCCGGCAACTACGCCAACCTGACGTTCGCCCAAGATACCCGGCCACCGGAACACGGTGCCCTGCTGGCCCATGTCGAGGAACGCTCGACGGCGATCAGCTCACGACTGCTTTTCATCGAGCTGGAATGGTCGGCGGCACCAGTCGAGAGCGCTGAGGCGATCCTCGACGACCCCAGCGCCAGCTTGAATTTCGTGCGCCACTTCCTGCGTTCCGTTCGCCGCTACCAGCCGCATCAGCTCAGCGAGCCGGAGGAGAAGATCCTCACCGAGAAAGACCTCACCGGGGCCAGCGCCTGGCACCGGCTGTACGACGAGTTGAGCGCGGCGATCACGGTCAGCCTGCCGGGTCCCGACGGGGCACCATCCGAGCTGCCGTTGGCGATGGGCTTGGCCCGTTTGCAGGACCCGGATCGTGAGCAACGCCAGGCCGCGCACCAGGCGGTGACCGTTGCGCTGCAGCCGGGGTTGCGCACCCGCGGCTTCATCTACAACACCTTGCTCAGCGACCGCTCGGTCGACGACCGCTTGCGCAGCTACCCGCGTTGGGACGCCAGCCGTCACCTCAGCAACGAAGCCAGCCCAGAGAGCGTGCAGGCACTGGTCGACGCCGTCGTCGGCCGTTACGACATCCCGCAGCGTTGGTACGCGCTGAAGGCGGCGATGCTCGGGTTGGACAAGATCGCCGACTACGACCGGATGGCCTCGGTGGCCAGCAGCGACGAGCAGCTCGGTTGGGCGCAAGCCACCGAGAGCGTCGTTGATGCCTACGCCTCATTCAGCGGCGAGCTCGCTGGGATCGTCCAGCGCTTCCTGCGCGAGGGCTGGATCGATGCACCCAACCGCCCTGGCAAACGCCCAGGCGCCTTTTGCGCCTACACCGTGCCGTCGCATCATCCCTATGTCTTGCTCAACTGGTCGAGCCGTCCGCGCGATCTCGCCGTGCTCGCCCATGAACTGGGCCATGGCCTGCACGCCTACCTCGCCCGCGAGCAGGGCATCTTCCAGATGCACACACCGCTGACCCTCGCCGAAACCGCCTCGGTGTTCGGCGAGACTGTCACCAGCAAGCGGCTGTTGTCGACGGTGACCGAGCCCAATCAGCGCCTCGCCCTGCTCGCGGCGACGTTGGAAGACTCGATCGCCACCGTCTTTCGCCAGATCGCCATGTACCGCTTCGAAGACGAGGCACACACCGCCCGGCGCACGGAGGGCGAACTGTCCACGGAGCGCTTCAACGAGCTGTGGGAGGCCACGCAGCACGAGATGCTCGGCGACGCCGTGGAGATCACACCCGGCTATCGCAGCTGGTGGAGCTACATTCCACACTTCATTCACACACCTGGCTATGTCTACGCCTATGCCTACGGTCAGCTGCTGGCCTTGAGCGTCTATCACCAGTACGAGCTGCACGGCGAGGCCTTCGTCCCGCAGTATCTCGAGCTGTTGCGCGCCGGCGGTTCGATGAGCCCGCAAGATCTCGCAGCGATCGTTGGTTGCGACCTCAGCGACCCGGCGTTCTGGTCTGGTGGCCTCGACATCGTCGCTCAGCAGTTGTCCGAGGCCGAGGCCGCAGCTCGCGCCGCTGGGCGCCTGGTGTAACTGCGGTCCCCGCCGCTGAGCGGGCAATCTGTCACACTCGGGTATGTCCCGCCGGCGTACTGCCTGGGTCAGTCGCTGGTGGCTGGCAGCCGTAGGTCTGTGCAGCGCGAGCACGGCGTGTGCCCAACACACGTCGTTGCCCGTCGCCCGTCCACCCGCCGATGCCTCTGAGGCGACATCCGTTCCGGCAGCGACGAGGCCACCAGGCTCGACGACAACTGCCACGACAACCGGAGTGCCGAGCCCGCAGACCACCGAGGCGTTATCGCCGATTGAGATCGTCCGCTCGGCCGCTTCGGCGCGGCCCATCATCGTTGCCTCCGCCGGGCCGACGCCACAGGTCTCGTTGGCCTTCAGCGGCGACATCTTGGCCCATTCACCGATCGTCAACCGCGCCGCGGCGAACGCCACAGATGGCGGCTACGACTTCGCCCCGATGTTCGCCGATGTCGCCGGTCTGTTATCCGCCGTCGACGTCGCCGTCTGTCACCTGGAGACACCGTTCGCACCACCGGGGGAGTCGTTGTCGACCTTCCCGCAATACGGCATTCCCGCCGAGATGGCCTTCGGTATCGCCAGCGCCGGTTACGACCGCTGCAGCACAGCCAGCAATCACACCATCGACCGCGGCATGTCCGGCGTCGACGCCACCGTCAACGGCCTGCAGGCAGCGGGAGTCGCCCAATCCGGGATGGCCCGGACCCCCAACGAGGCGGTGCCGACCGCGTTCACCGTCAACGGGATGACGATCGCCCACCTGAGCTTCACATTCAGTTTCAACGGGGCCCACCTGCCCACCGATCAACAATGGCGCTCCGACCTGATCGATGTGCCGACGATTGTGGCCAAGGCTGACTACGCCCGCAACGAACTGCACGCCGACCTCGTCGTCGTCAGCCTGCATTGGGGGATCGAGCGCCAATCGCGGATCACCGAGCAACAGCGGGCGATTGCTAGCGAGCTGACCGCCTCGCCGTCGATCGACCTGATCGTCGGCCACCATGCCCACGTGCTGCAGCCGATCGAACAGATCAACGGCAAGTGGGTGATTTATGGGCTCGGCAACTTCCTGTCGAACATGCCGACAGGGCCGTCGTGGCCTGCCAGTTCGCAAGATGGGGCGATCGTCACGGTGACGGCGACGGCCAGCGGGCGAGGGACCAGCGTCGTGTCAATGCCCGTGGTGACACCGACGTGGGTCGATCGCACAACGTTCGAGATCGTGCACGTCGATGAGGCGCTCGCCGATCCGGCAACGGGCCCTGGCCGACGGGCCGAGCTGGAACGATCGCGTCAGCGCACCGCCGATGTCCTTGGCACATTCCTGGCGCCAGCAGCGTAACCCGGTCGCTGGACACCCCGTCGGCTACGGTGACATGCCGTTATGGCAACCCTGCGTTTCAGCTTCGGCACGATGGGATCGGGCAAGAGCACCCTTGCGCTGCAGATCCACCACAACCTGATGGCTCGGGGGTTACCGGGGCTGTTGCTCACCAAACTCGACCGCGAAGGTGCCCATGTCACCAGCCGGCTCGGGGTTTCCAGCCCGGCGATCGAGGTGGCCAATGAACTCGACCTGCTGGCCTTGGCCCGCCAGTATCCGATGCTTGCCTTCATCGTCTGTGACGAGGTGCAGTTCTACACCGTCGAGCAGTGCGATCAGTTAGCCCAGATCGTCGACCAGTTGGGCATCGACGTCTTTGCTTTCGGTCTGATCACCGACTTTCGTGGGCTGCTCTTCGACGGCACAAAACGGTTGCTGGAGATCGCCGACGATCGGGTTGCGCTGCAGGTCGAGGCCCGTTGCTGGTGCGGTGAGCGGGCCACGCACAACGCCCGCTTGGTCAACGGCGTGGTGGTCTACGAGGGCGAGACGATCGTCATCGGCGACACCGACGAGGACACCGACCAACCGTTGTTCGGCGACATGGTGCGCTATGAATTGCTGTGTCGCCGCCACTTCCTCGACGGCGCGACGGGATGACCATCCCATTTTTACCCGGCGGTAAGATGCCGGTTCTGTTTGCATCATAAGAGGGGTCATCATGTCTCAAGCTGTCATCGTCGCCACCGCCAGAAGCCCCATCGGGCGGGCGTTCAAAGGATCGCTGACCACGGTTCGCCCCGACGACATGTCGGCAACGATCGTGCGCGCGTTGCTCGACAAAGTGCCAGCACTCGACCCCCGCGAGGTCGAAGACTTGATCATGGGCTGCGGCCAACCAGCAGGGGAGAGCGGCTTCAATATCGCCCGCGTCACCGCTCTGCTCGCTGGCCTCGACGACGTCCCCGGCGTCACCGTCAACCGCTATTGCTCGTCGAGCCTGCAGACGATCCGTATGGCGGCCCACGCCATCGTCGCTGGTGAGGGCGACTGTTTCATCGCCGCGGGTGTCGAGACTGTCAGCCGCTATGGCGCGGGGATGAGCGACTCGGCACCCAACGCGGTTTTCAAGTCGGCCGGCGCTCGCACGGTCGAGCGTTCTGCTGGTGGCCAGCCGATATGGACGGCACCGGCGCAGGGCCTGTCCGATGTGTACATCGCCATGGGGCAGACGGCGGAGAACGTGCGCGAGACCGAAGGCGTCAGCCGCGCCGACATGGATGAGTTCGCCAAGCGCTCGCAAGACCTGGCCAGCGCCAATGTCGCCAACGGCTTCTTCGCCGAAGAGATCACCCCGATCACCTTGGAAGACGGCACTGTCGTCGCCAGCGACGACTGCCCGCGCGCCGGGCACACGCTTGGAAGCGCTCGCCGGTCTGAAGCCGGCCTTTCGCCCCGATGGCGAAGTCACCGCTGGCAACTCGTGCCCACTGAACGATGGCGCTGCTGCGGTGCATGGTGATGAGCGATGACAAGTGCCAAAGAACTTGGTCTCACCCCGCTGGCCCGCATCGTTGCCTCCGGTGTCAGCGGCCTCAACCCGGAGATCATGGGCCTCGGCCCGATCGGCGCGGTGCGCCAGGCCCTCGGGCGTGCCGGGATGACCATCGACGACATCGACCTCGTCGAGATCAACGAAGCCTTCGCCGCTCAGGTGCTGCCGTCGGCACGCCACCTCGGCATCCCGATGGAGAAGCTCAACGTCAACGGTGGGGCGATCGCCCTCGGCCATCCGTTTGGGATGACCGGCGCCCGGATCATGGCAACGCTTATCCACGGCCTGCAGCGAGGCCGATAAGACCTTTGGTCTGGAAACCATGTGTGTCGGCGGTGGCCAAGGCATGGCGATGATCATCGAACGTTTGAACTAAGGAGCGGTTTGCAGGTAACAGTTGCGATTCGGCGAGCCATTGTCGGCGTCGCACTGTTTGCCCTCGTGCCCCCGATGGCCGTGCTCGCCATCCCCAATCCGCAGGCGCAGACGCCCCCTTCGTGCGATCCGCTCGACGTCGCCTGCGCGTCGAGCACGACGACGACCACCATGCTGGTTGTCGACATCCGACTCCGCGAGCCGAGCCTCGACGACCTCGACCGTGCCAGCGGTCGACCACCACCACAGCACTGCCGACCACGACGACGACGGTGCCAACAACGCCCGGCCTGCAAGGCTGATGCAACGATCAAGCCGGGTGACAGCGGGTTGAGCGTGGCCTGTTTGCAGGCCCGCCTGCAGGAACTCGGCTTCTACAGCCGGTGCGGTCTCCGGGCGCAACGAGGACCGCGACGGTCGACGCCATCAAACGATTCCAGAAGGCGACCCCACCGCTGAGCGCTGATGGTCTCGCCGGGCCGCGGACACTGGCTGCGCTGGACATCTGGTCGGGGATCACCCGTCAAAACGTGTTCGCCCCTGGCCAAGCGCCTGCTGGACCGTGGCCGGCGCCGATCTTCGAACTGCCAAAGTTTGCCTTGACCGCTGAGGGCATCCCGCACTATTCCGGTCGCGGCATCTGCTCACGGGCCGATGCCGACATGATCGCCTTCCAGTTCGGCCTCGACGGCGCCGATATCGCTACCCAGCAATGGGCGGTGTATGTCGCCTCGCGTGAGGGCGGTTGTCGCTATCAGACGATCAACTACAACCTGGCCACCGCTGACGACTCGCATTGCACCTTCCAGCTCAACGTGTTGTCCAAGACCTTCGAGCCGTGGGTGAACTCGGTCGGCGCGGTTGGACCCCCGACCTGGTGCAGCGCCTCGCTGGAGATGTGTGCCAACGCAGCCAGCGACCTATGGGTTTATTGCGGGCGCGGTCCCTGGGAGCCGCCGTATTACTGCACGCCGCCATGGAAGTCGGCGACACCGTTGAGCACTGTGCCGACATTGCCTGGCGACTTCGGGGCGACGACTTCGAGCATTGTCGCCGAGACATCGACGACCGTCGCTGCGCTGGAAACCGTGGCGGCGACCTCGACGACGATCGCTTCAGTGGAACGGCTGATTCCTTCGACAGCAATGATCGCGGTGTTACGGTCCTGCGTCGTGAACGTCGCCGAAACGATGTCCAGCTAAGGCCAAGCGGGTCTAGATCATGCCAGCGGCGTGGCGGGCGAGCACCGCTCGGCCGAGCAGCGGCCATTGTTTGGCGGCGACGATGCTCCATTGATCGAACGGTCGGTCGGTGAGCGCGATCAGCGCCAGGTCGTGCTGGCGATCGATCCACATCATGGTTCCCGAGCCGCCGAAATGGCCAACGGTTCCCGCTGCATTCTCGACGGCCATCCAATGCGGGTGCTTGTCGCCGTGGATCTCGAACCCTAGGCCCCAGGGGCAAGGGCGGAACGCCCCGAATCCTGGCACGACACCGGCGAGGTCGGGCCACTGCGGCGTCAGTGCGTCGTCGACCGTGGCAGTGCTGAGCAGGCTCGGCTCGAGAACTTCGGCGGCAAAGCGAGCCAAGTCGTCGACGGTGCTGTGCACGCCCGCTGCTGGCGATCCACGCAAGATGCTGGCCGTCATGCCCAGCGGGGCGAACACGGCCTCACCAAGATAGGTGGCGAAATCAATCCCCGTGTGGGTCGCCACGGCGGTAGCGGCAAGTTCGATGCCGGTGTTGGAATACACCCGCCGTCGCCCCGGTTCGGCGATCGGCTGGTCGCCATCGAAGGGATAGCCGCCGGCGTGGGCGAGCAGGTGACGCAGGGTGCAACCGGGTTGGCCGATCATCGTCGTCAAATCGATCGTGCCCTCTTCGACGGCCACCAACACCGCCCAGGCGGTGAGCATCTTGGAGATCGAGGCCAAGGCGAAGACGTGATCGGTCGGACCGTGAGCGGCGATCACTTCAGTGCGGCCGATGACAGCTGCCGCCGCTGTGGGCACCGGCCAGGAATCGATCGCCGACAACACGTTGTCGTCGGTTGGCACTTCCGTTGGCCTTGCGCTACTCAGTCGACGCCGCTGGTGCGGATCAGGTCGGCAACGCGAAAGGCCAGGTCGAGGCTCTGACGGCCGTTGAGACGCGGGTCGCACACCGTCTGATAGCGGTCGTCAAGCTGCGTGTCGGAGATACGTTGTCGGTGCCCACCGATGCATTCGGTGACATCGTCGCCGGTGAGCTCGACGTGAATGCCGCCCGGCCAGGTGCCCTCGGCATGGTGGGCGCGCACGAAGCCGGCGATCTCCGCGGAGATATCGTCGAAGTCACGGGTCTTGCGCCCGTTGGGTGCGGTGTAGGTGTTGGCGTGCATCGGGTCGCAGGCCCACACCACAGGGTGATCGGAGGCACGGACGGCGCGCAGCAGCGGCCGCAAGACCGTCTTCCACTTTGTCGGCACCCATGCGTGTGATCAGCGTCAGACGCCCAGGGATCCGCTCGGGATTGAGCACCTCACACAGTTCGAGCAGGTACTCCGGCTCGGTGCTGAGACCGACCTTGCAGCCCATGCGGGTTGCCGACACCGCGCAGGAATTCGACGTGCGCACCGTCGAGCTGACGGGTGCGCTCGCCGATCCACAACATGTGCGCCGAGCAGTCGTAGCAGTCGCCGGTCAAGCGAATCCTGGCGGGTCAGCGCTTCTTCGTAGCCGAGCAGCAGGGCTTCGTGGCTGGTGAAGAAGTCGACTTCGTGCAGGCGGCTGTTGGATTCGGTGTCGACGCCACAGGCGCTCATGAACCGCAAGGCGCGATCGATCTCGGCGGCGAGGCGTTCGTACTTTTGGCCCTCTGGGCTAGCGGCGACGAACTCCTGCGTCCAGGCATGGACCCGGCTCAGATCGGCAAAACCACCTTTGACGAAGGCGCGCAACAGGTTGAGCGTCGATGCGCTTTGGTTGTAGGCCTGGACGAGGCGCTCGGGATCGGGGTGCGCGACGCTTCGGTTGGGCCGTCGCCGTTGACGATGTGGCCACGAAAGCTCGGCAGCTGCACGTCGCCGACCATTTCGAACGGGGACGAACGGGGCTTGGCGAATTGCCCGGCGATTCGGCCGACTTTGACCACCGGCACGCCCAGTCGAATAGGTCAGCACGACGGCCATCTGCAAGATGACGCGCAACTTTTCACGGATGTTGATCGCCGAGAACTCCTCGAAGCTCTCGGCACAGTCGCCTGCTTGCAGCAGGAAGGCATTGCCAGCGGCCACTTTGGCCAGCGAGCTCGTGCAGCATTCGCGCCTCGCCAGCGAAGACCAGTGGGGGATAGCGAGGCAATCTGCTTGAGAGCCCGTTCAAGCGCAGCGTCGTCAGGCCACGAGCGGCTGCTGAGCTGCGGGAACTGATTGCCAAGAGGAGGGGGACCACGTCTTGGCCATAACGATTAGGCGGCCAGGATGCGCACAGCGTCTTCGCGCAGGCCAGCCACAGCGCGGCTGACCAGGCGGCGCGCCGCCTCAGCGGTGACACCGAGGTTCTCGCCAACCTCACGGAAGCTCTTGCGCTCGCCATCGAGCAGACCGAAGCGAGCTTCGACGGCGTAGCGGGCGCGCTTGTCGAGCGTGCCGAGCAGTTCGTCGAGCAGGTCGCTGTCGACCATCGCCATGACGGCGTCTTCTGGGGTGCCGTCGCCATTGGCCATCAGGTCGCCGAGGGTGGCGTCGCCATCGTCGCCGATCGTCTTGTCGAGCGAAACGGGCGTGGTCAGGCGGTGCAATTCGGCGTTGCCGAGGTCGAGGGTTTCGCCGTCGCCGCTGGCCTGGCGCAGCGCAGCGCGCAGGCTGGCCGAACGATCACCGGGGATGCGGATGAGGCTGGCCTTCTGATCGAGGGCGCGGCCGATGGCCTGGCGGATCCAGAAGGTGGCATAGGTGCTGAACTTGAAGCCACGGCGCCAGTCGAACTTGTCGACGGCGTGCTCGAGGCCGAGGTTGCCTTCCTGGATGAGGTCGAGCAGATCCATGCCCTGGGGCAGCGGATAACGGCGGGCGATGCTGACCACGAGGCGAAGGTTGGAACGGATGAACCGATCCTTGGCCTTGGCGGCGCCAGAAATAGCAATCTTCAGCTGTGCGGAATTCTCGCCGTTGGCAATACGCTCTGCAGCGTCACGACCGGCTTCGATCGCTCGTGAGAGTTCCCGCTCTTCTTCGGCGCTGAGCAGCGCAACCTTGCCGATGTCGTTGAGGTAGAGGCCAATTGAGTCGTTCATATCGCGTCGTGTAACCGTTCGTGTTGGTGTTGCATTCCGTGTTACGACGTGGCATTTGGCACATGACATGCCAAACGTTTCGGTGCGCACCGAGACAGGAATCCGTTGCATCGCGCCGCAGTGGTGTGCACCAGGTGATTACGCCGAAGTCCTCTGGCCAAGGGGGGGTTCGGCCAGCCGGGGGAATTGCTATGTGAAGAGGTTGCTATCGTACTACATCGGTCAAGCCCTGTCAGCTGTAAATCGACGGTGTGTCAAGTTTCGCAGCGAAAGACCTGGTCGAACGGCTCATTTTGGGCCTTTTGACGCCCTAGACTGGACCATCGTGCCCAAAAGAATCGGTCTCTTCGGCGGCACGTTCGATCCCCCTCACGTTGGCCACTTAGTGACGGCGGTCAACGTGCGCCACGCCCTCGATCTCGATGTTGTCATCTTGATGGTCGCCAACGTCCCCTGGCAGAAGCAAGGCAGCCGCATGATCACCCCCGCCGAGGACCGTTGGGCGATGGTCGAAGCGGCTGTCGCCGACGTCGACGGCATCGCCGCCGGGCGGATCGAGATCGATCACGGAGGCCCGAGCTACACCGCCGACACCCTGCATTCGCTTGGTGACCGCTATCCGCACGCCGAGCTCTTTACCATCGTTGGCGATGACGCAGCCGCCAAGTTCACCACATGGGACCGCTACCAAGAGGTGGCCGAGCGTTCCACGCTGGTGGTCGTCGATCGCCCGGGTGCGCCTGTGAGCTTGCCCGATGCGTTCCAATGGTGCCATGTGGAGGTGCCACACCTTGAAGTCTCGAGTACCGATCTGCGCGCTCGTTTCAGCGACGGGCGGCCACTCGACTATCTCGTTACCGAACCGGTGCTCGCAGTGATCGCGGAGCACGGTTTGTACCAGGTGGCTTCATGACCGCGTTGGCTGCTCGACGGCGTCATCGCACGCTGGCAGCTGGGCTGTCGGGGTTGCTGGTGCTCGGCGTGGCACCGGTGCTCGGGTTCGTCGGCGTGCGCACCTTGCAGGATTCGAAGGAAGGCACGGCGGTGGAGACGCTGCCGGTACAGGACTTCCCATTGACGCCCACGGCGATGTTGGCCACGATCGACGACCAGAATGTGGTCACCTCGATTGCTCTCATGGTGCTTGCTGCTGGCGGGCGAGGGGGCACGATCGTGACCCTGCCGACGAACACGGATCGGTCGCAGTCGGCCGCTGAAGACCACATTCCCGTGGCCGACAGCCTGATTCTCAGCGGCGAAGAGGGGTTGATCAGTGATGTCGAAGCGATCAGCTATTTGAGCTTGGGGACCACCGAGGTGGCGACCGTCGCCGAAACCTCGGCCCTGTTGGCCCCGCTCGGCCCGCTGGCGGTCAACCTCGTGACCGACGTGGTCGATACCGATGCCGACGGCAACAACCAAACGACCTTCGTCGCCGGTCAGACACAGATGGATGCTGGGCAGGCTGCCACGGTGTTGACCAGCCGCGAGGCCAGTGCTGTCGAATCGCGGCGGCTGGCCAATGTGCGCGCGGTATGGAGCGCCGTCGCCGCCTCGATCGGCCAGGGCCGTGATGTCGGAACGATCCCCGAGGGGGAGCCGACATCGATGCCCGATTTCATGTCGCGCATGTTCGCCGGCCCGGTGCAGGTGTACCACCAGTTGCGCACCAGGACGTTGGCCGGGGCGCAGAACCCCGACAAGCGCGATGTCGGCGAGATGGACGCCTCGGAGATCATTTTGGTGATGGCCGGATTGGCGCCGACAGCGATGGCCGCGCCGTCGCTGAACCCAAGCTTCCGGGTGGAGGATGCCTTCACCGCCGACGATCTCGCCGGGGTTGATATGACCCCCGCCGATATCGATCGCAATTTTATTGCCCGTGTCTTGTTCAACCAGGGCAATGTGCTCTCGGTATCCAATACGATCACCAGCCTCGCCGATGGCAAGGTTCCCGACAAGACGGTGATCCTGGTGGCCAATGAATTGCGTGCCGCCGATGTCGAGGCGTTTGCCATTCTGTTCGGTGATGTCGAGTACCGAACACCCGACGTTTGGCTACCCACTTGTCGATGTGACGATCGTGCTCGGCCGCAGTTATTTGGAGCTTTTTGAACGATGACCGACTGAATTCAACTCTCAAGATTTGGCCGTGATCGGCGGCCCGTGCTGCCGACGACATAACTGGCCACCGACACGCTGATACTGGCCGTTGGCCCGCAGCTGGCGATCGTCGAATACTTCGTGATCACCTCGGCTTCCAACCGCCGCCAGGTGCGCGCTGTGGCCGACGAGGTCGAGGCCAAGGTGCGCGAAACGGCTGGTCGTTCGCCGCTGCGCGTGGAAGGTGCACGCGAACAGCAATGGGTGTTGATCGACTATGGCGACATCGTGGTGCATGTCTTCAGCGATGAGACGCGCAGTTTTTACGAGATCGAGCGCTTGTACCGAGATTCACCGGAAGTCGAATGGGCCACCACGGAGAGTGCCGAAATGCCCGGCGTGACCGTTGTCATGATCTGTGCGGACGATGATCCGCGTACCATCGATCACGACTATGAATACCCTCACCGGCCCGTTTGATACGGCCCAGCTGCCCAAAATCGCTTCCGATCCCGTCACCGTGACGGTGTCGCGCACCATCGCTCCCGGCCGTGAGCGCGAGTTCGAGATGTGGGCCAACGCAATGGTCGAGCGGTTGTGTTCGTTCCCCGGCAGCCTCGGCGCCGGTTTGCTCAGCCCCGGGCCTGACGGCGGTGATTATCAGATCATCTGCCGCTTCGTCGATGGCATCGCCCTACGCATGTGGGAACGGTCGCCACAACGTGCCGGGATGATTGCCGAAGCCGACGAATTCGTCACCAGCGAGCGCGTGCAACGCACCGTCGGTGTCGAGGATTGGTTCGAGATGGCTGAGCGAGCTGAACCGAGTCGCCCGTTGCCGATGCGCATCGTCACCGATGTGTTATGGGTCTATCCCGTGGCGTTGACCGCGAGCATCTTCATCGGTCCGCGCCTGGCTGGGTTTTCGCCCTTCGTCGCCACGGCACTGTCAGCGGGCATGATCACCTTGGTGATGCGTACGACGGTGGGGCCGATGCGTGCCCGACTGCGCTCGCGTCGCACCCTGTAGCGCACGGGCGAATTGTTGGCTTTCAGGGCATTGTTGGCCTGCTAGGTTTCGAGATCGCCTATTTCGGCGCTATCTTCAACATTCCGTTTACGGGGCTGTAGCTCAGTTGGTAGAGCATTTCCATGGCATGGAAAGGGTCAGGGGTTCGATTCCCCTCAGCTCCACAAATGTGATCTCGCGAGACATTCCGAACACATCCCGGACCCCTCAAAATGGGGTTCGGGATGTTCCGTTTTTCGAGGTCATCGATGGGCGTTCGGCTGGTGGTGCTGCTTCGGCGAGCGATCTGCGCGAATCGCTGCCGCATGTCGTCTGAGCAGCAGCCGCCGTAACGGGCGCCGCGCTAGCGTCGTCGCGCAGGGGTGAGCCCGCAGTCGCGGATCAGGCGAGTAGCGGTGCGAGCCGCTGGCAGACGGTACGGATGTGTTCGGCGACCATCGCCTCGGGCATACCGGCGATCGACGCCCAGAGGAACACGGTGTCGACAGGTGCTCCGGCGGCATCGTCGATGATCCGTTCGGCCACCTGCTCCGGGGTGCCATAGGCGATCCTGTCAAGGGGACCACGCGCCTCGGATCGGGAACGTAGTTTCTCCGGGTCGATCGGACGCGGCGTGGGCATGTCGGTGCCTTCGACCATGTGGCGGCGATACGAGTTCATCTGCGCGGCGATGTGCTTGGAGACCAGCGGCCAATCGGCCTCGGGATCGTCGCTGACCCAGCCGTTGATCGCCCCAGCCATGCGGGCGATCGAGGGATCATGTCCAGCTTCGATCAGCCCGTCGCGATAGGCCGGCCACATCTCCCCGTTGGCCGTCAACAGCGATTCGCCGAGCAGCCCGGCACGCCGAGCCCCCTGCGGCCCCTGGTAACCCATCCAGATCGGTACCCGTTGCTGCACGGGTCCTGGAGTGACGCGCCCCCACAGGCGGCGGACCTCGCGGGCGGTTTCATCGGTGGCCGCGTAACGGCGCTCCATTGGCGCACCATAGAGCTCAAACTCCGGGACCCGGTAGCCCGCGCCGATACCGAGGTCGAGCCGACCCCCGGACAACACGTCGACGACAGCGGCCTGCTCGGCGATCTCGGCGGGATGGTGGAGCGGCGCGATGAGGATCGCCGTACCGATCCTGGCGCGCTTCGTTCGAGCCGCCACAGCGGCGGCAAAGGTCAGCGGCTGAGGCAGATAGCCGTCATCGAACAGGTGGTGCTCGCTCAGCCAGATCGAGTGCGCGCCGAGCGCTTCAGCCTCCTCGCACATTTCCAAGGTGAAGCCGTAGAGCCGTGACCAATCCGTCTGCCACTCGGGTGGGTTACGAAGATCAAAATAGACGCCGAGCTGCATGGTTTGTCCTTCCTGTGCCGATGGGCGTGTTGTGAATCATGACGGATCGAGCCGATCCGCCTGCTATCCGGGCAACGAGGTCAGGGATCGTTCAGAGCTCGAGCGTCCGCCCATGTCACGGCGTCGTAACTTTTCCTTCCTTGTTGTGGTGGCACTTGGCATCACTGCGGCCGCATGCACCAGCGATCGAGTGGCCGTGCCGTCACTGTCAACGCCAGCCTCTTCGCTTCCGTCGGGCACGCTGGCTCCCGTGCAAAGCCGGCACCGGAGCCAACGTCAACGCTTGCTCCGACGGAGCCCGGGTCGCCGACCCGACGCTTGCCCCCCGAAGCGCCAGGCGCACGATCAGTCGAAGTTCAGCGGGCCACGCAGGATTGAACGACCCGAATGTTGCTTGTCGCCGTCGCGGGGCTCGATCGAAATGTCGACGATCGTGTTCACCGCCGGATCGATTGTTGCCGGAATGCGATAACTCCCAGGGGTCTCGGCGTCGACCAAGGCCACGGGGGCAACATCGATCGGGGTACCTGAGGCGTCGAGCGCGATCAGCCACAGCTCGAGATCTGCTGCCTCGGCAAGGTTCACCGGAAGGTCGGCCTCGGCGACCCTCAGTTCGAAATGATCATCGACCTCGACCAACTCAACCGAGGCTGACGCCTCGACACCAAGTGGATCGAAACCCTCGTCGAAGGCCAACGTGGCCACAGCGCGCACCGTGTCGTTCGATCCGCTTCGAGAAGCGATCAGGGCGACACCGCCACCGACAACGGCAACGACAGCAGCGGCCACGGCAAACACGGCGGCAGGCGACCGCGCTGGTTTGTGCAAAGGGACCACATTTGTGCCGAGCACGATCGGCGCCGCAGAGGCGACGGCGTTCAGGCTGGACTCGATCTCCGCCCACAGCTCGGGCGGTGGCACCCGTTCTTCGATGTCGGCAGGCGACAGGCCGCGCAGCGCCGCTTCGATCGCTGCCAATTCTGGTTCGACGTTCGCTGGTTCGACGTTCGCTGGTTCGACGTTCGCTGGTTCGACGTTGTCTGGGTCGCTCATCAGTACTCACCTGCGCCACGAATCGAGTTGCGGATCCGCACCAACCCGCGGCGAATATCACTCTTCACCGTGCCCAGCGGGACACCGGTACGCGTCGCGATCTGGTCGTGGGTCAGGTCGTGGAGGTAGGCCAGCGACACCATCTCACGAGCCCGCTCCGGCAACTGCCGCAAAGCGTGGGCGACCAACATCTTGTCGGCGATCTCATCGACATCAGCGTCACCAACCGCAGCGAGGTCACCATCGGGAAGCGCCGCACGGTGATCGTCGTGGCGAGCATGGCGGCGGACATGATCGATCACCCGTCGTTTGGTGATCCCCACGAGCCACGCGGCCAAGGCACCCCGCGATGGATCGAACTGCGCCCTGCCCTTCCAAGCGCTGACGAACACCTCCTGGGTGACGTCTTTGGCGGCCTCACCATCGAGGGTGCGCCGACAGATCCCGAAGACCAACCCGGCGTATTCGTCGTACACCTCGCGCAATCCCGCCTGACCAGCAGCAAATCGACGGCCGAGTGACTCGGCCTCGATGTCGGGCTGAGCGGCGAACATGGTGGGAGCGTAGCGCCGCACATGGCACAGGCGACTCGGCCGTCGATTTGCCGCAACGCAGGTGAGGACGAGCGCGTTCACGGCGGTGAGCCCTGATCGGGCAGCGAATCGCGCCACTCACGCCCGGCGAGCACGATCTGCACGACCGTGCAGTGCCGTTCACGAAACCCTGCCTCGCAATAGGCCAAGTAGAACTGCCACAGGCGGCGGAATCGTTCGTCGAGGCCCAGTGCGCCAACCTCTGCACTGCGCTGCTCGAAGGTGTCTCGCCAGCGGCGCAGCGTCTCGGCGTAGTGCACGGCATAGTCCTCGACGCTGATGATCTGCATCCGCGTTCTGCTGCTGACCGCCTCGGCGATCGCCCCGACGGAAGGCAAGAACCCGTTCGGGAAGACGAACCGTTTGATGAAGTCCTCGGTGTTCTTGGTGCGCTCGAAACGGTTGTCGGGCACGCAGATCGCCTGGACTGCAGCCAACCCGTCGGGGCGCATACAGCGTTCGATGGTGGCGAAGTAGCGGCCATAGTCACGCCAGTCGACCGCTTCGATCATCTCCACGGAGACCACACGGTCGAAGGTTTCGTGGTAGCGCGCCGCGAGGTCGCGCCAGTCCGAGCTCAGCAGCTCGACCCGGCTGTCCAGCGCGGCGACACCGATCCGTCGACGGGCCTCGCCGAGTTGCGCCTCGGAGATCGTGGTGGTGGTGACGAGGCACTCGCGCTGCCCGGCAGCACGCAGCGCCATACCACCCCACCCGGTACCGATCTCCAGCAGCCGATGATCGGCGGTGACGCCCAATTTGTCGAGCAGCAGGTCGTATTTGTGCAGGCTCGCTTCGGCTAACGGTGCCTTCGGCGAGGAAAAGATGGCTGACGAGTAGGTCATCGTCTCGTCGAGGAACAGCTCGAAGAACTCGTTGCCGATGTCGTAGTGGGCGGCGATGTCCTCCCTGTTCCGTCGCCGGGTATCTCGTGGCAGCGCCTTGCGCGCCAGATCGGACACCGGCCCGGTCGCTCGTCGAAGTTTGTTCCTGGCGGCATCGATTGTCTGCATGTTGCGGATCAGCACCTGCACGACGGCGAGCGGGTCGGGGCTCGTCCACCACCCCTCGATGTAGCCGCGACCAAGCCCGATCGAACCCTCGCCAACGATCGCTTTGTAGGCCCGTGCATCGTGAATGGTGACGACGCCCTGAAGGCTTGTGTCGTGTGCCGCCGTTGCCGTGCCAAACTCGTGCGATCGTCGCTGGTGACCCGAGTGGTCGTGCAACGTCAAGCGGTCGCGGCTGATCCGGCGACAGAGCGCGAGCACCAATGATCGTGATGTGGGCGTGGTCATCGCAACGCCTGTCGTTGCTTGCCTCGTTTGGATGGATGGCTGACAAAGGGCACCCGCTTGAGCCACAGGCGCAGGGCCTGCAGGTGGATGCCCACCGACACTCGATGGGTCGGCAGCGGTGTGGCCAGCGCCCGGGTCAAGTTGCCACGACTCGGTGGCAGCATCGCCAACGAGAGCCTGGCCGACACGATCGGCACGTGATCGTTGGGGGAGGCGACATCAATCGACAGCTCGATTGAGCGGTCGTCTCCCTGAGTGCGACCGACCTCGTCGAAGGACAAGGTGATCAGATATTCGTAGTTCTCGTCGAGGAACGGCGAGACATGCAACGACTTGGACACCCGAGCGATGTATTCCTGCCCATCGGGTCCGCAACGATCGAGCGCCACTGCGTAGCGATGGCGTTCTTTCCACGGTGTGTTGGTCACTTCCAAGACCAATCCGCCGGGATGGGCATCGTCGGAGCGCGGCCACACCACATAGAGCGTGATCGGGTTGAACAGCCATCCCCAACGGCGAAGCTGGGTGAGCATGCGCACCGGCCCCTCAGGCCGGGTGGCGAGCACCTGGTGCAGGTCATCGCGAGCCTGGTCGGCCAATGATCGGCTCGCCGGGCCGCAGCCGTAGTCCGACGCTCGAAATCGTGCAGGTGCGACATGGCGATGTGACCACAGCGGGTGCTGTTCGGTGAGTTGCCTGGGTCTGTCAGGATCGAGCCATACATAGGACACCCGGTGGGCAAAGGAGTGCTCCACCGGGGCTCGTCGGCTGTGCCAGACCATGCCGGAGCACAACGCGGCACCCCCTGGGGTTACCACGTCACCCCGATCCGTTGGCAGACACGCAACGCCGAGCGCAACCCATCCTCATGGAATCCGTGCCCCCACCAGGCCCCGCAGTAGTGCACGCGGTCGACGCCGTCGATGTCATCGAATCGTGTTTGCGCATCGCCAGCATCGAGATCGAACACCGGATGGTGATAATCGAACGAGGCGATGACCTTTGTCGGGTTGATCCACTCGTCGCTGTTGAGCGTGACGAGATAGCGCTGCTTACCCGCGAGGCGTTGCAGCGTCGTCAGGTCGTAGGTGAGCGTGGCCAGGCGCTGTGCCGGGCCACGGCGATCGTAGTTCCAGGCTGCCCAGGCCCGCCGACGCGGCGAGAGCAGGGCGGTATCGGTGTGCAACGTGGCTCGATTAGGCTGGAACCTGACAGCGCTGAGCACCTTGTGTTCGACAGGGCTCGGCTCGGCGAGCATGGTCAGCGCCTGGTCGGCGTGCACCGCCAAGATCACCCTGTCGAAGCGGTCGTTCGACGTGGCCGAGTGCACGTGCACACCATCGGGACGACGTTCGATCTGGATGACGGGACACGCCAGGCGAATCTGGCCATCAAATCGTGCTGCGATCGCCTCGACATAGGTTCTGCTCCCGCCGCGGATCGAGCGCCACTGTGGGCGGTTGGCGACGCCGAGCAGGCCATGGTTGGAGAGAAACTGGAGCAATGTGTGTGCTGGATAGTCGCCGAAGGTTGCCGGATCGGCCGACCACACCGCGGCACCCATCGGGATGAGATGCAACTCGGTGAACTCGCGCGAATACCGACCGGTGCCGACGAACTGATCAAGTGTGATCGTTGGATCCGGTGCCGCCAGGAATCGGTTGGCTGCCCGATAGAACTTGGCGATGTCGGCCAGCATGCGCCACATCGCCGGGCTGGCCAGCTTGCTTCGATCGGCAAACAGCGTGTTCGGCGATGTCGCCCGATAGGTGAAACCGGCCGTTGCCGATTCCGGGTCGCGATCGGTGACCGCGAAGCTCATCTCCGTGTCGAAGGTCTCCACGCCGAGTTCGCTGAAAAGCCGCAGCAGATTGGGGTAGTTGCGGTCGTTGTGGACGATGAAACCTGTGTCGAGCGCAACGCGCCCGGCTGTTGGATCGTCGACATCGACGGTGTTGGCGTGACCCCCCAGCCGATGGGCGGCCTCGTACAGAACGACATCGTGGTGGGGGCCGAGCACATGGGCACACCCAAGGCCAGCAATCCCCGAGCCGATGACCGCGATCTGCTCTCGTGGCTGCGCTGGCGCGCTCATCGCCGCACGCCGCTGTGCGCCACACACCACTCCCACAGCTCGGCGCGTTGTGCTGGCGTGTCACTGCGCTTCGTGCCGGGCAGTTTGTGGATCGGGCGGACTCGGCGATCGAGCCAGAATTTGCCGCTCGATTCGGTCGCCACGTCGTCGGCGACGAGCCACACGATCGTGTCGGCACCTTGCTCGACGTTACGTAACAGCGGGCGCATCACGGCTCGAAAGCGCGGCAGCGAGTGGCGCACCCCTGGCGTGTCCGCCCACCCCGGGTGCATGGCGTGGAAGACAACGTCATGGGGCGCGACCTGCGTGGCCCACATCTCATTGAGCGTCACCTGCGCTCGTTTGGCGCGGGCGTACTGATCGGAGCCGCGGTAGCGATCTGCGTCGAGTTGCAGATTGGACACAGAGAGCCCGGCGGCGTACATCCCGCCAGAGGCCACGGTGATCACCCGTCCCGGCGCGGCTGCGCTGAGCTGTGGCAACAGCATCGCGGTCAGGGCGAAGGGGCCGAGCACTTGACTGGCGACGGTGGCCTCGATGTCGGCCGAGTTGTTCTGGCGCTGCGCTGTCAGCGACCCGGCGTTGTGGACGACGGCGTGCAGGGTGTCTGTCAGCTCGGCGACCCGGCCTGCCAGGCGGGTCACCTGATCGAGCTCGCCAATGTCGGCGATGGCGATCTCGAATCGGCCGCGACCGCTGGCTGAGGTCAATTCGTCGCGCACCTGCTCGGTTTTCGACGCGCTGCGTCCGTTGAGGATGACCCGTGCTCCGAGCCCGGCGAGGCGCAGCGCCGTGTGCCTGCCAAGCCCCGAGGTTGCCCCGGTGACCAGCACCGTCTTGGCGGACAAGTCGTAGCTGTCGAGCGGGCGCCAGTCGTCAAGGCGCCGTCGAAGGGCGGGCCCGATTCGAGAGAAGCTGGTGATGATCGGCAACTCGATGGCTGCGTCGGCAAGATCGGTCGGGGTGCAACGGGGCATACCTGCTTGGTTACGTGGCAAGCTCGGACCTTGGATGCGCCAGCGCACCCGTCGCTCACGATCGACGACCGACGGCGGTGCCGACCTCGGTTTGGCGATCACACAGGAGATCATCGAGAGCCACGGCGGAACGGTCAGCCTCGAGGCCTCGCCATCGGATGAACCCGAGCGCCCGTAACATTCCCTCTCGCCTAAACCGCCCAGACCCGACTTTCAGACAATTGACATCGTTTCTGCGTGTGTGGTATCGAAATACGGTGTCTCCGTGTCGTCGTCGAGCAAAAGTGCCTTTTGCACGTCGGTTGGGTCTGTTCGCCGTATTCCAGTTGCTTCTTGTGAGCCCCCGTCTCACTTTGGCCGACACCTGGGGTGGACCGCAGACCCAGAACACTGGGGCGCACCCCGACGGCGAGTTTCACTCATACTGTTAGGGACCAGGGTTCGATGTGGCGTTGCAGGACAACGCCTACGAAGCTTTGTGGAAATCTTTCAACGGCCAGACACAAGCAATCGTTTCGATCCACCCGTCGTGCGATACCTCCGGAGCGGGCCAAACTGACGTGCGATGGCTCGACGCGGACCTTCCCGCAGGGACGAAGGGCAAGGCGCCGTGCGGGCCCTATTGGAGCGGATCGAATCAATGCGACCGCTACGACCTGACACTGGACCCTGTTGAGATTGACATAGGCTCCAAC
Organism: uncultured Acidimicrobiaceae bacterium; assembly: GCA_963732585.1. Lineage (GTDB taxonomy): Bacteria > Actinomycetota > Acidimicrobiia > Acidimicrobiales > Ilumatobacteraceae > WLMZ01. Next base: position 856,562 of record CAVSZY010000003.1, read on the forward strand.
GACGAGATCGATCGAACGAGTACTTCGTGTCATGAGTTGGGCCACACCGTCGGGCTGACGCATGGCCAGGGTGGTGGGTCCGGGAGCAACATCGACTGTATGTTCGTTTGGACCAGCCCAGGGACTGGGCTGACGTATATCCGTTTCTCGCAGCATCACAAGGACCACATCAATGCTTGGTTCTAGGTTTGTCCGCTTGATGTTTCCATTGGTGTTCCTCGGAGCTTGCTCTGGAGGCGCTACGGGCGATGCTGGGTCAACGGCTGAGTTCGCAAGTATCCTGCAGCAGGTGCCACCCTCGTGGGACCCAGTGGCGACTCCGCAAGAGCTCGCCGACCAGGTTTCCTTGACGATTCTCGGCACCATCGTCTCGGTGTCGAAAGGTATCGACTACTTCGTAACTGGGGACCGGGAGCCCGTCTTTTCCTCCGTGATACTCGATGTTCAGGTCGAGGAGGTGTTAGCGGGCGAGGGCGCCGTCGCCAGCGATGTCGTCAAGGTCCTCATTCTCAGTTCCCCCTCGACACCGACGTCCGCGTTTGAGCAGGCAGTTCCTCAAGATCAGCACGGCATTTTCTTCCTGTCACCGATGACGGCGATGTTTGGCGACGACGGCTTTCGTGAGTTCCCGAAAGGCTTGGACGAGCGCTCTGTGCTGTGGTCGCCACACCCGCAGGGAATGATCCTCGAGGACACACTCACGCAGCGTTTAACGGGCGGCGAGATCAGCAACGACGAGTTCCCTGCGGGCTGGGATCTGGAGACTGCGACGGCAGAATTCGCCGCAGCGCTGCGCCACGACGGTGACGGTGACGGCGACGGTGCGACCCTCGACGCCGATGAGGCAACCTCGCCGACCGCTCCGTGAGGCGCAGGAGTTCTGTAATCCTGAGACGTTCACATTCGACGCCTGAGGATTACAGAATGCCAACAGCGGGGGTGAGCGGCCCGAATCTGCGTCACAACAGCGACGAGCGCGGTGTCTCGGTCGGTGACGAGATGCGTGACCCAACCGCCGCGTAGCGCTCCAGCGATCGCCGCGTGCTTGCGCTGTCCGCCGGCGACGGCGACGATGCGCGGCACACGCCGCAACGTCGCCAAATCCATGCCGATCACCCGATCATCCAACGTGCTCTCAACCGGGGTGCCGGCACTATCGAAGAACCGCAGGCATACGTCGCCCACGCCGCCGGCGTCGCCAACGCGGCGCAGCTCATCGGCGGTGAAAATGTTGCCACTGCGAGCCAACAACGGTGACGGTTCAAGCGCCCCGATGCCAACCAAGGCCACAGTCAGCTGCGGAAAGAGGGCTAGCGTGCCGCGCACGTGATCATCGCTTTCCAGCACCCGGCGCGCCGCCGCGCTGCCGACCACTCCTGGTACCGGCAGCGGAATGGCCTTGCCGCCGACTAAGGATGCCAGCCGACGGGATAGCTCGTTGGCATGGCGCTCGGCGATTGGATCACCGACGCCTCCAAGAATCTGCACGACTCGAACCCGTTGCAACGAGCTGATCGGATCGAGGGCATCGACCATCGCCAATAGGCACTCGCTCCACGAGGAGATCCCGATGACGTCATCGCTGCGGATCGTCGACTGCAGGTAACTCGCCGCCGCCCGACCGAGGTCACGCCGCAATTGTTCTGGATCGTCGCAGGTATCGACGACGATCGCTTCGGGGATGCCATAGGTCGCTTCGATTGCCGCTTCCACGTCGGTGTGCACCCCGAGCGGGCTGTGCACGGTGATGCGCACGATATCTCGCTCCCGGGCTTGGGCGAGCAGACGGCTGACCTTGGCCTGGCTGAGCCCGAGTCGCTTGGCGATCTCCGGCTGATTGAGATCGGCCTCGTAGTACAGCCGGGCCACCTTGGTGATGAGGCGGATGTCGTCGTTGACGGCCATTGTCATACCTCCGCTTGACCGCTGCAACGCGCCACGGCTTGCGCCCATTTGTGGCGCCGACCATCTCTCTGCGGCGATGCCATCGCCGGGTAAATCAGTGAAACGGCACGAGCCAGCTCCGCCAACTCGGCTGTGTCGGCCCATTGGCCAACGGTCAGCCCGGCGAGCTGCGCGGCACCGGCGGCAGCGATGTCGATTTCATCGCAGCGCCGCAACGTAAGTCCGGTGAGGTCGGCGACGACTTGCGCGAGCAGGTCGCTGCGCAGACGCGCCGCCATCGGCGTGGAGCACCGAGGGCGCAGAGTCGCCGAGCGCTGGTCGGATGGCATCGACGACATCGGCAACCTGGTGCCCGATCGACTCGAAGGTCGCTCGGGCGAGGTGCTCACGGCCAGCACCGCGGGTCAACCCGCTGATCGTGCCACGCGCCGTCGGATCCCAATGTGGGGCGCCGAGTCCGCAGAACGCGGGCACAAGCGCCACCTCGGCAGCGTCGGTGCAGCCGAGTGCTAGGTCTTCGAGTTCGTCGATACCGACACCAAGCAGGTTGGCTGTCCACTCGAGCGCCGCCCCGGTGGCATAGATGTTGCCCTCGAGCGCATGGACGACCCTCGCCGTCGCTGGGGCACCCGCCGACCACCCGATGGTCATCGCCAGCCCAGCGGGGCGCTGCCGGGCATCGGCGACGGGAGCCATCACCGAGGTGCCAGTGCCGAAGCTGGCCTTGAACGCTCCCGGCTCGAAGGCACCGTGGCCCACCAGCGCAGCATGGGAATCGCCGATCAAGGCACCGATCGGCACGCGTTTGTCGCCCAGATCGGCTTCGCCGTAGTTCGATGCAGAGGGACGGATTGTGGCCAGAGCGGCACGCGGGATATCGAACATGTCCAGCAACGACTGGCTCCAATCCCCGCTGGCGACGTCACACAAGGCGGTGCGCGAGGCGTTGGTCAGATCTGTGGCCAGCGTCGCCCCGCCGGTCAGGTTCCACAGCAGCCAGGTGTCGATCGTGCCGATCAGCAATCGACCGTCCGCTGCACGCTGGCGCCCATCGCTGATGTTGTCGAGCAACCAGCGCATCTTGCTCGCCGAGAACATCGGATCGAGGGCCAGCCCTGTTAGGCGTCCGACCAGTTCGCGACGCTGCGGAGTGCCCAGCGATGCGCACAACGGCGCGCCGCGGGTGCATTGCCAACTGACGACAGGCCCCAGGACCTCGCCCGTTTGCGGGTCCCAGGCGGTCACCGATTCGCGTTGGTTGGCGATTCCGAGGGCGGCCACGGAAACGTCGTCGCCGAGTTGCGCCAGCACGGCGTGCACCGAGCGCCCGACCGAGCCCCAGATGTCGGCGGCATCGCTTTGCACCCAGGCTGGGCGGGGAAACCCGATCGCTACGCGCTCGCTGTGCCGGGCGATTATCTGCCCCGCCTGGTTGACGGCGACGACCTTGGTGTTTGTCGTCCCTTGGTCGATCGCCACTACGACTGAACCCGTCGATTTAGCCATCGACGAAGCCCAACAGCTCGTGCGCAGCAGTGACGATGCCGTCGACGGACATCCCGAAATGATTGAACAGGAACTCGCTCGACCCGGTTGGAGCGAACACACCGGGGATCCCGAGCATGCGCATCCTCACCGGATGCTCGACGGCCACCGTCTCGGCGACGAGGCCGCCGAGCCCGCCGCGCACCGTGCCCTCTTCGATGGTGATGATGCCGCTGGTCTCGCGTGCGGCGCGAACGATCGCCAGGCGATCGAACGGGGCGATCGACGACATGTTCAACAGCCTCACCGAGATGCCCTGTGCGGCGAGCACGTCGGCGGCCTCGCGGGCGATGCCGACCTGCGTACCGTTGGCCATGATCGTCAGGTCGTCGCCGTCGCGCAGCAGCGGTGCGACACCGAGTTCAAAGTGGTGCTCGGGCGGATGAACCGCTGGAACGGGGGAGCGGCTGGTGCGGATGAACACCGGACCGTCGTGGCGGTGGGCGAAGCGAATCGCCTCGGCGTGCTCGACCGGATCGGCGGGGACCACCACGGTCAGCTCGGCGATCGCTCGTAGCCAGGCGATGTCTTCGATCGAATGGTGCGTCGGCCCCAATTCGCCATAAGCCAGCCCGCTGCTGATGCCGATGAACTTGACGTTGTGGCCAGAGTACGCAGCGTCGACCTTGATCTGTTCCAGTGCTCTGGCGGTGAGAAAACACGAGGCGGCATGGACGAAGGGGATCAGGCCGCCGTTGGCCAGCCCAGCGGCAACGCTGACCATGTTCTGCTCGGCGATGCCGACGTTGACCAACCGATCGGGGAACTCGCGGGCGAACTCGCCAAGCTTGGACGACCCCACCGAGTCGTTGCACACGGCGACGACGCGTTCGTCGAGGCGGGCCAACTCCATCAATGTCGCCGCGCTGGCGTCGCGGCAATCGTGCCCAGCGCTGGGTGTCGTCACGCTCACGAAGCGCCTCGCAGCTCAGCCAGTGCACGCTGGTACTCATCGCCATTGGGGACCCTATGGTGCCAGGCAACATTGTCGGCCATGAAGCTCACCCCGGAGCCTTTGTTGGTGTTGGCGATCATGCACGTCGGGCGCCCAGCACTGTCCGGGGGCTCGGCGAAGGCGGCCAGCAGCGCGCCGGGATCGTTGCCGTCGACCTCGACGACCGCCCAACCAAAGGCCTCGAAGCGCCGGTCGAGCGGGTCGAGCGCGTTGGTCTCCTCGGTCCGCGCCCCCTGCTGCAGCCGGTTGCGATCAACGATCAGTGTCAACCTCTCCAGCCGCTGATGCCCGGCGGTCATCGCCGCTTCCCACATGCTGCCCTCCTGCAGCTCACCATCACCGCACAGGGCGTAGGTGCGATAAGAAGCACCCCGAATCCGTGCCGCAAGAGCGATACCGACCGCCACAGGAAACCCGTGTCCGAGGGGCCCGGTGTTGGTCTCGATCGCCGGAATTCTGCGGCGATTGGGATGCCCGTTGAGCCGTGACAGGGGAGCGAGATAGGTCGCCAACTCCTCGCGGGGCAAGAACCCCGCCTCAGCCAGCGTGCAGTACAGGCCGCCGGCGGTGTGCCCTTTGGAGAGCACGAAGCGATCGCGATCGGGGTCGTCGGGGTGAGCTGGGTCGACGTTGAGCACGCCGCCGAGATACAACGTCGCCATGATGTCGATCGCCGAGAAGTCGCTGCCGAGATGGCCTTGGCCAGCAGCGACGACGATCTCCAGGGCGGCAATGCGGATGCGTCGGGCGTGTACGGCCACGGAAGCCGCCAAGTCTGGCGTCGACGCTGCCGTCGACGCTGCCGTCGATGTCACTGCGGCCGTCGTCATCGGCTCAGCTCATCCCTAACAGCGCGCTCATCACGAGGCGCTGTGCGGCCAGGGCATCGTGTGACGCCCGTGCGGTGCGGATGCCAGCCAGGTCGATGCGATCGAGCAAGGCAAACATGGCGTCCATGGTGTCGATGCTCAAGCGCGCTGCGCCGACCGGATCCTCACGGAAGGGGAACTGATCGAGCAGCAGCGGTTGCGTCCAGCCGATGTCGCGCACCGTCTGCAGGAACTCGAGCGTCTCCACGAGATGGTTGGAGCCGACCGTTTGGTCGTCGTCCCACTCCAGCCGGTTGTCATTGAGTTCAATGCTCACCAAGCGGCCGCGGCGATGCACCAGTTGCAGCGCGGCGGCGGGAGCTTCCTTGGCGAACAGGCTGTGCCCGAAATCCATGACGATGCCGAGGTTGTCGGCACCGATCTCGTCGATTGCCAGCAGCGTGATAGCGGCATTGGCCAACAGCATGTGCATGCGCGGCTCTTTGAGCTTGTACTCGATGGCGAATTGCCGGGTTGGGGCGGAGTCGACCACCTGTTTGATGCCGTCGAGTTCGTCGTGCCACAACCGGGAGTGATCGACCTGCCAGGGATAGTCGTGGCCATCTTGTCCGGGCCAGAACTTGACATAGCCTGCGTTGAGCTCGTCGGCGATGCCGACGGCCTGCTTGCATAACTCGATCGCTTGGCGACGTACCGCTGGATCGGGGTTGGTGAAGGCACCGTTCTGAAAGACCCGGGTGTAGATGTGCGGAGTCACCGCGGCGGCGGTCAGGCCGTTGGCGTCGAACGCATGGCGCACATCGGCGACGGTGTCCGACCCGGCAAAGGGGAAATTGATGTCGAGGCAGCTCAGCCGACCAACACGGCTAGCCTGCTCGATGGCCTCAACCGTGGTCACCGCCGGACCGTAGGCATCGCTGGCGTAACGGTCGACGAACTGTCCGAAGAGCCACAGCCCGGCTCCGTATTGCTGGGTGGTCTGCTGCGCTGTCATCGATGCTCCTTGCGTGATCTCGGCTGCACCGTAACCCGTGATTGCATAACAACGCAATTATGAATACCTATTCGTTTCGCACCGATCTGCCTGCTGCGGCATGATGTTGACGTCCGATGACAGGAGTTGAGGAAATATGGGGGCTGCACACCTATGAGCGCACCGAAGTACGTCGTCGGCGTCGATTTCGGCACGTTGTCTGGCCGGGCGCTGGTGGTGCAGGTCGACAACGGTTCCGAGCTCGGCTCGGCCGTGCACGAATACCGCCACGGGGTGATGGACGAGGTCCTGGCCTCCTCGGGCGCCCGATTGCCTGCGGATTGGGCATTGCAGGTGCCGAACGATTATCGCGATGTGCTGCGCCACGCGGTGCCCGCCGCGGTCGCCGCAGCGAACATCGATCCGGCCGCTGTGATCGGCATCGCCACCGACTTCACTGCGTCGACGCCGATGCCGGTGCTCGCCGACGGTACCCCGATGTGCGAGATCCCGGGCTTCGCCGACCGGCCGCATGCCTACGTCAAACTGTGGAAGCACCACGCCGCCCAGCCGCAGGCCGATCGAATCAACGCCGTTGCCCGCGAGCTTGAAGAACCGTGGCTGGCACGCTACGGCGGTTTCATCTCCAGCGAGTGGGAGTACGCCAAGGCGCTGCAGTTGCTGGAGGAGGACCCCGAGGTCTATGCGGCCATGGACCATTGGGTCGAGGCCGCCGACTGGATCGTTTGGCAGTTGTCCGGCAGCTACCTGCGCAACAGCTGCACGGCTGGATACAAGGGCATCTGGCAGGATGGCTGCTACCCGGGCGAGCATTTCGAGGCGGCGCTGAACCCGAACTTCGTCGGTTTCGCGGCAACAAAACTCGACCACCAGATCGGCAACCTCGGCGATCGTGCCGGCGGGTTGAGCGCACAAGCCGCGGCATGGACCGGCCTCCCCGAGGGCATCGCCGTCGCTGTCGGCAACGTCGACGCCCACGTCACCGCCTCGGCCGCCCGTGCCGTCGAGGCCGGACAGATGCTGGCGATCATGGGCACCTCCACGTGCCATGTGATGAACCACGACCACCTCGTCGAAGTGCCAGGGATGTGCGGCGTCGTCGACGGTGGCATCGTTGCCGGGTTGTACGGCTACGAGGCCGGGCAATCCGGCGTCGGCGACATCTTTGCCTGGTACGTCGACAATCAGGTGCCGCAGCGCTATACCACCGAAGCCGAGGCCGCGGGCCTGAGCGTGCACGAACTGCTCACCACATTGGCCTTCACCGAGCCGCCGGGTGCTCATGGGCTCGTGGCCCTCGATTGGGTCAACGGCAATCGCTCGGTGCTCGTCAACACCGCGCTGTCCGGCATGATCGTTGGCCAACATCTGTCGACGCGGGCCGAGGACGTCTATCGCGCACTGCTGGAAGCAACTGCCTTCGGGGCGCGCACGATCGTCGAAACGTTCAACGCTTCGGGGGTGCCGGTGACGCGAATTCGTCGTCGCCGGTGGACTGCTGAAGAACCGGGAACTGATGCAAATGTACGCCGATGTGTTGCGCATGCCGATCTCGATGATCGGCTCCGAACAGGGTCCGGCGCTCGGCTCGGCGATCCACGCCGCCGTCGCCGCCGGTGCCTACCCCGATGTGCTTGCCGCCAGTGAACGGATGGGGCGCGTACAGCGCGCTGCCTACAGACCGCGGCCCGACGCGGTAGCCATTTACGACCGGCTCTACGACGAGTACCGCACATTGCACGACTACTTCGGTCGCGGCGCCAACGACGTGATGAAGCGACTCGCGCGCCATTCGCCAGGAGGTGACGGGATGACGGCCCCGGCCGAACTGGACGCCGCCATCCAGCAGGTGCGCGAGCAGATTGCTCAGCTGCATGCCGAGCTGCCCAAACATGGCCTGGTGGTGTGGACCGGCGGCAACATCAGCGCCCGAGTACCTGGATCCGACCTGTTCGTCATCAAGCCGTCGGGCGTCGACTATGACGATCTCACCCCGGCGACGATGGTCTTGTGCACCTCGACGGCATCGTCGGTGGCCGGCTCGATCGGCAGCGAGCGATCGCCGTCGTCGGACACCGCCGCCCACGCCTACGTCTACCGCCACATGCCAGACGTCGGAGGCGTCGTCCACACCCATTCGCCCTATGCCACCGCCTGGGCTGCGTGCCACCAGCCGATTCCCTGCGTGATCACCGGGATGGCCGACGAGTTCGGCGGCGAGATCCCGGTGGCCCCATTCTCGATCATCGGCGACGAGTCGATCGGCAAAGGCATCGTCGAGACGCTGCCGGGCATCGTTCCCGGGCCGTGTTGCTGGCCAACCACGGCGTGTTCACTATCGGTGCCACGGCCCGGGAAGCCGTCAAGGCCGCAGTGATGTGCGAGGACGTGGCCAGAACCGTGCACCTCGCCCGCCAACTTGGCGACGCCGGTGCCGATCGAACCGTCGCTGATCGATGCGCTCTTCGACCGCTACCAGAACGTCTACGGACAAGCACCATGCCCAAGGAGACCAGCTAATGAGCCGCAGCATCGTGCCAGACCTCGCCGACTATGAGGTCTGGTTCCTCACCGGCAGCCAGACCTTGTACGGCGACGAGGTGTTGGCGCAGGTGGCACTGCAATCGCAGGCACGTCGTCGCCGCGCTCGACAATTCGCCCGACATGCCCTGCCGTATCGTCTGGAAGCCGGTGCTGACCTCACGGGAGGCCATCCTGGACGCGATGCTCGAGGTCAACGTCGCTCACGCAAGGTCGTCGGCATCATCACCTGGATGCACACCTTCAGCCCAGCCAAAATGTGGATCGCCGGGCTTTCGGCGCTGGATAAGCCGATGTTGCATCTGCATACCCAGGCCAACCGGGAGCTGCCATGGTCGACAATCGACTTCGACTTCATGAACCTCAACCAGGCCGCCCATGGCGACCGCGAGTTCGGTTACATCGAAACCCGTCTTGGCGTGACGCGCACCACCGTCGTCGGTCATAGCTCCGATCGAGCCGTCACCAGTCGCATCGGCGATTGGTGCCGTGCCGCCGCTGGCCGGCTGGCGTCGCGGAGCGATGAGCGTCGCTCGCTTCGGCGACAACATGCGCTACGTCGCCGTCACCGAAGGCGACAAGACCGAGGCCGAGGCGATCTTCGGCTCGCAGATCAACACCTGGGGCGTGATGGATCTGGCGACCCTGGTCGTATCAAACGACCGACGCCCAGGTCGACGCGCTGATCTCCGAGTACCTCGACCTCTACGACGTGGTCGCCTCGCTGCGTCCCGGCGGCGAACGCCACGAGTCGCTGCGCTACGGAGCAGCGATCGAAGTCGGGATTGCGCATGTTCCTCGAAGACGGCGGATTCACCGCCTTCACCACGACGTTCGAGGACCTCGGGACATTGCGCCAACTTCCCGGCCTCGCCGTGCAGCGGTTGATGGCCGACGGTTACGGATTCGGTGCAGAGGGCGACTGGAAGACGGCGATGTTGGTGCGCATCGCTGCGGTGATGGGCGCCGGGCGGCCGGGTGGTTCCAGCCTGATGGAGGATTACACGTACCACTCGTGCCGGGCGAGGAACTGTCGTTCGGGGCGCACATGCTCGAGGTCAGCCCGTCGCTGTCCAGCCAACGCGCCCGCCTCGACGTTGCCCCGCTGTCGATCGGCGGCAAGGAAGATCCGGTACGACTGGTGTTCACCGCCGATGCTGGCCCGGCCGTCGTGCTGGCGCTCAGCGACATGCGCGACCGCTTCCGTATGGTCGCCGCCGAGGTCGAATGTGTTCCGCTGCCAGCGCCAATGCCGAACCTGCCCGTGGGACATGCGGTGTGGCGCTCGAAGCCTGATTTCCGCACCGCGGCAACGGCCTGGCTGGCCGCTGGGGCCTCGCATCACACGGCGATGAGCAACCAGATCAGCACCCGAGTGGTCCAGGACTTCGCAGCGATGACCGGCGTCGAACTGATCGTCATCGACGACTCGACGACGATCGAATCAGCCGAACGCGAGCTGCGAATCAATCAAGCGTTCCACCGCTCGTAGCGCTTGCTTGCGGGATTTCAGCGCTTGTAGACCTTGCCATCTTTCATCACGAACTTGACCCGCTGCGTCAAGGTGATGTCGTTCAGCGGGTTGCCCGGCACACCGACGATGTCGGCCAACATCTCCGGGGCGATACGCCCGAGATCGGGGGCATCGATCAGTTCGGCGGCCACCGTGGTGGCGGCACGCAAGGCCTGCAGCGGGGTCATACCGCGCTTGACCAGAACGACCAACTCCTCGGCGTTGCGGCCATGCCAGATCGCTGGCGCATCGCTGCCACAGGCGATCTTCACGCCAGCGGCGATCGCCCGGCTCAACGACTCCTTGGCCTTCGGGAACACATCAGCGGCCTTGGCCTGCAATGCCGGACCGTGTGCCGAGACGTCCCAGTTCTCGGTCAAGGCGTTCGTTGAAACCAAGAACGTGCCGTTGTCGACCATCCGTTGGATGGTCTCGTCGCCGATCATGAAGCCGTGTTCGATGCAATCGATGCCCGCATCGAGCGCCGCGTTGACGGCCACGTCGCCATGGCAATGCGTGGCAACCTTCAGCCCGCGGCGATGCGCTTCGTCGGCGATCGCCGCCAGTTCTTCGTTGGAATACTGCTGTGCGCCAGGAGGCCCGGTGGGCGAGATCACCCCACCAGAACCGCAACACTTGATCACCTTGGCCCCATGCCTGATTTGATAGCGCACGGCCTTGCGCACCTCGTCGACACCGTCGGCGATCCCCTCTTCGACGCTGAGGGGCATGATGTGCGGCGCCAACGACGACTGTGCGCTGGGGTCGAGATGGCCACCGGTCGGAACGATCGCATGCCCAGCGGGGACGATGCGGCAGCCGTCGATCCATCCGGCTTCGATCGCCTCGGAGAGAGCGACGTCGAGCAGGTAACCGCCGGTCTTGACGAACAGGCCAAGGTTGCGCACGGTCGTGAATCCGCCCATCAGCGTGCGATGGGCGTTGGCTGCGCCGCGCAAGGTCATCTTCACCGGGTTGGTCCGCACTGGGTCGTTGAGTCCCGCACCCGGACCGCCGAGCACCAGATCGACCTCCATGTCCATCAACCCGGGGATCAGGGTGAGCTCCGCCAGCTCGATGACCTCGTCGGCGTTGTCGGCCAGCGAGCGCTCAGCACCGACCGCTGTGATCCTGTTGCCCTCGACACGCACATACCCAGACTCGATGATGTTTCCCGTGTCGATGTCCAGAACCCCGCCGGCATGCAGCACGATCACCGTTGATTGAGTGGGCATTGAGATCCTTTCGATCTGACGTCAGTGTGAGGCGTCGTCGCTGCCAGCGCCGGCATAGAGGAATGCCTGGACACGGTCGGTGGCATCGGCGGCGGGACCCGACCAAGAGGCGCTGCCATGTTCCATGACGATCACGCGGTCACAGAGCTTCAAGGCGTGGGAGACGTGTTGCTCGATGACCAGCAGGGCCATACCGGCGGAGCGCAGTTGGGCGAGATATTCGTAGGTGCGATCGATGATCGTCGGCGCCAGTCCCAACGACAGCTCGTCGGCAATCAACAGCTTCGGGGCGTCGATCAGCACGCGGGCCATGGCCAACATGCGCTGTTCACCGCCCGACAGCGTGCCGGCGACTTGACTGCGGCGATCACCCAGCCGAGGGAACAGCTCGAATGCTTCGCTCAGCCCGCCGCGCACACCACGATTGCCGCGGATCCGCTGAATCGACAACGTCAGATTCTCTTCGACGGTCAGCGAGGCAAACACCGAACGACCCTCCGGTGCGTGGGCGATGCCGGCGCGGGCGTAGCGATACGTTGCTTGACCGGTGAGATCGTTTCCGTCGACCACGACCTGACCTTTGCTCGGCGCGATGAGTCCCGAGGCCACACGGGCGACCGTCGTCTTGCCGGCACCGTTGGGCCCGACGAGGGCAACCGCCTCGCCTGCTTCGATGGTCAGCGTCAAGTCGAACAACGCGCGAAAGGCACCATAACCCGCATCGACGTTGCGGAGCTCGAGCGCTGCGCTCACGCCGGCACCTCCAAATCGCCGAGATAGGCGTGGCGCATCTCCGGGCTGGCCATCACGCTGGCCGTGCTCCCGGAGAGCAGCATGGTGCCGAAGTCGAGCAGATAGCTCCGGGTGGTGAACGTGGAGACCAACTCGATGTCGTGTTCCACAAGCAAGATGGCGAAGCCCTTTTCCTCTTGCACCGCACGCAAGGTCTTGGCCAGCGCCGCAGTTTCGATGCGATCAAGTCCAGACGACGGCTCGTCGAGCAGCAGCAACCGCGGCCCGGTCATCAAGGCCCGACCGACCTCGACGAGTCGGCCTTGCCCGAGGCTGAGACGCTCGATCGGTTCGTCGGCAAGCTCGCGCAGCCCCAACAGATCGAGCACCTCATCGGTACGCGCCAGCTCGTCGGGCCGGGAGCGACCAGCCAGACGAATGTCCTGTAGCCACTTGCGCTCGCGACGACGGACCCGATCGGCGATGATCAGGTGATCGCGAACCGTCGAGTCGGGAAACAACTCGATGCGTTGGAACGTGCGCCCGATTCCCCGTTTTGCCCGCTCATGAACGGCCATCGCGGAGATGTCCTCGCCGGCAAAGCTCACCGAGCCGCTGTCGGAACGCAGGACGCCAAGGACGCAATTGAAGAACGTGGTCTTTCCGGCACCATTGGGGCCGATCAAACCGACGCGTTCGCCCTCTTCCACTTCGAGGTCGACGTCGTTGAGCGCGACGATGCCCGCAAACTTCTTGCGAACGCCACGGGTGCTGAGCAACGCGTTCATCCGACCGCCGCCACAACCGCGCCGGGCGCCTTCTTCAGTGCCTTCTTGGCCCGTTTGGCCTGGGCCTTGGCTCGGCTCATCTCGATGACGCCTTCTGGATGTTTGGCGTACTGAATCGTTCCCAGCCCGAACAGGATCAGCCGCCACTTCGTGTCGATCGGGAAGAAATCAGGGAACGGATCCGGATTGCGGGTGATCCAGCCGATCAGCTCGCCCTGCAGAAACAGCTTGTCCATCAACGTCGCCGCCGCAGCGCCGATCAATGCCGCCGCAGGGTGGCGCACGCCGAAGGTGACCACCAACACCAACCAGAACAGGGCGCCGACCGGCCCGAAGGACTTCGGATAATCGACCTTCTCCTGGCCCATGGCAAACATCGAGCCACCGATCGCGGCGACGAAGGCCGATACCGCAAAGACGATCACCCGGGCGCGCCCGACGGAGATGCCGATCGACTGCGAGGCCAACTCGCTGCCGCGCACGGCACGCAGCGTGCGCCCGGTGGTGCTCTTTCCGAACAGTGTCACTGCGGTGGTGACGATAATCAGCACGACGATCGCCAAGGCAAGGAACGACTTGTCGTTGACAAAATCCCACCCTCCCATCAGCGGGCGGGGCACGGCCAACGCTGGGTTGCGGCCGTCCTGGGAACCGCCGACCCAGGAAAACTTGACCATAACCGAATCGAAGAAGTAGGCGAAGGCCAGCGTGGCGATGGCGATCCAGATGCCATTGAGGCGCAACAGTGGCAGGGCCAGCAGGGCAGCGACGACGGCGGCGATCGCCGCGCCGATCAACATGCCGACCAACACCGACACTTGGTAGCGGTCGGCCAGTTGGAACATGGTGAAGGCGCCGATCGCGGCAAACGATCCTTGGCACAGCGAGATGTAGCCGCCGTAGCCGGTGATGACGGTGAGCGAGAGATACAAAATCGCCAGCGTCACCGCTTGGGTGACCAGGAAGATCCACGCCGCGTCACCGCGGGTCAACAGGATCGCTGCGACGGCAATGAGCAATCCGAGGCCGATGAGGCGGCGGGTCTTGACGCGTGTCGCACTCTCGGCGGCAACCGCCTGCGACGACAGCGGGGGATCGACCCCGGCCAACGGATCGGCTGATTGTTGCGCCCGACGGACACTCGGCACGAAGATCAACACCGCGAACAACACCACAAACGGGATCGCCGGGGTGAGGTTGCTTTGGATCGGCTTCAACCAGGTGGCCGTCCTGCTCCATTTGGGGATGAAGGTGTTGAACAGCGCAATGGCGATGCCGAGGCCGAGCCCGCCAAACAATGCTCGCGGCAAGCTCGACAGCGACCCGAGCGCGGCCGCGGCGATGGCAATGACGACGATGTTGAAGAACTCGGGGGAGCTCAGCGACGTGAACTTTGGTGCAATCAACACGCCGGCCAGCCCGGCAAAGAGCGAGGACAACGCCCACGCAGTGGCCGACATCCGGCCCGAGGGGATGCCGTTGAGCTCGGTCATCCGCGGGCTTTCGACTACGGCGCGCATCTGCAGACCGATCATCGTGAAACGGAACAGCAGCGCCAGGCAGATCACGGCAAAGGCCCCGAAGCCGAGCATCACCAACTCGTTGCGGTTGAACGAGTAGAGCCCGAACACCTCGTAGAAGACGCTGCCGCCTTTCGGGGCGATGCCGGAGGGCACCTTGCCACTGACGGGTTTGAACCCGAGCAGGGTGTCGGCCAGGGCAGGCAGGGCGATCGTTAAGCCGATCGCTACCACCAGGCCGGCGACCGGCGGCGCAGCGCGGCAAGTGTTTAAAGACGACGAAGTCGAGAAAGATGCCGAGCAGAGGAGCGAGGATCAACACGGCTCCAACGAAGCTCAGCCAAGTCGGCCAACCCCAGTCGGTTTGCATCTTGTAGAAGGCGACGGCCGAGACGTAGGCCTGAGCACCAAAGGCGAGGTTGAAGACCCCGGAGGTCTTGTAGGCCAGGACGAAACCCAGGGCCACGAGCGCGTAGACCGTTCCGGGCGGTGCTCCTTGAAGCACCGCCCGGACGAAATCATCAAAGGCCGAAGCGAACATTACCCATCCTGCAGCGAGCGGTCATGGGTCGTTTGCTCAGCCGAACGACATCTGCGTGGCGTCTTGCCATTCGACCAGCGGCAACTCGTCGTAGCAGTACCACGGCTTCTCGGGATCGCCGACAAGCTCCAAGGCGCCGCTGACGACCTTGACGTAGGCCTGACAGACCCGGCCGGGGCCGTCTGGTTCGCGGGCAGTGTGCGCCGTGCTCCAATCGACGGTGGGAACCAACCCACCGGCGGTGAATTCGGTGAGGGTGTTCGATGCCGCCACCATGCTCGCTTGGTCAAACTGCGGGCCGGCGGCAAGCAGGCCGCTCACTGCTAAGTCGGCTCCCAGCCAACCTTGCACGGTGTAGTCGTTGATCTGGTAGCCACCCTTGTTCATCCAGTCGATCATCGTCTGCAGCATCGAGTCGCCCACGCCTGCCTCGACCGGGCGGAAGGCCACCCCGAGGACGTTGCCTTCGAGCACGTCAGCGTTGTTGGTGATGAAGTCGGTGTCGCCGTAGCCCTGAGGAAGGATCACGGTCACATCGCTCATGCCCTGGCGCTCGAGTTCCTGAATCAACACCAGGGCGGTGTTCTGGTCGACGCATGTGGTGATGTAGTTGACGCCGAGGTCCTTCATCGCTGTCACTTCCGGCCCAATGCCGTTCGGCAGGCCGAATGCCAAGTCGCTGTTCTTGTAGACCATCTCGACGCCCGCTGCGGCACCCCACTCGGCGAGCTCGGTCTCGTTGCGGTCGACGCAGTCCTTTGAGGCCTGGGCGACGCCGAGGCCGAGGGCAGCGACCTTGGTGCCACCGAAAAGCTTGGCACCCCACACCGTCATCGGCGCTGGGCACAACGCACACATCGTGCCAACCGGGATGAACCCGTTCTCCAGCCCGTTGACTTGCAGGGCGTTGGGCGCCGTGGTGTAAAACGGCACGCCGCTCTTGCCGAGGTCGGGAATGCCGCTGGCATCGAACGGTGCGGCAAAGACGCCGAACGAATTCGGGTCATCGATGATCTCCAGCGTCTTGACCTGGGCGTTCGTCCATTCGTCGTCGACGATGCTGATCGTCAGGTCGCGTCCGTTGACCCCACCGAGGCTGTTCTGGTAGTCGAAGTAGGCCTGCACTCCACCGGCGTAGCAGTCGAGGAGGCAGTAGCCGAGAGGGTTGGCGGCGCCAGTACCAGTGACCGTGAAATTAATCGTTTCATCGGTCACTCCAGGCACGCCGCTGATCGGCTCAAAGGTGCCGATGTCGGGGGTTTGCTCAGGTGGATCGGTGGCTACCGGCGTGGTCTCCTGCGTGGTGGCGTCCGTGATGTCGGGCGCAACCGTCACGTCCGCTGCGTCGGTGGGCGGCGGCGGATCCGTCACCTCTGGTGTCACCGCAGCAGCGGTCGGCGCAGGCTCGGCGTCGCCATCGCCCGAGTTCGAGCACGAGGCGAACACAAGGCCGAACGCGGCGACAAGCGCAGCGACGCGCCGAGAGTTAGAAGTTCCCTTACGAGAGCTAGTGGGCATCAGGCATCCTCCGATGATGTTGAGATCCCCCCCAAGAGGACTCGAACCTGTTTGAACTGTACTCGGCTTGAAATCTAACGCAAGTATCAGTCGATGAACTTTGACCCGCTGGGTGGCACGTGTTGGCATCCACGGCTCTTGGTTGGCTACCGGCGCCGACCGAGGGCTTTTGGAGTACGCAGCGACGGCGGTCACTGGCCGTCGGACAAGTTGGCGGAGGCGTCCGCCGCCGCTCGCACAGCGGCGAAGATCCCCTGATAACCGGTGCAACGGCACAGATTGCCGGAGAGCCCGACGCGGATCTCGTCATCTGTTGGAGCAGGATTGTCACGCAATAGCGCGGTCGCAGAAACGATGAACCCCGGCGTGCAGAACCCGCATTGCAGGCCGTGGTAATCGCGAAACGCCTGTTGGATGGCGGACAGTTGGCCATCGGGCCCGGCGATGCCTTCGATCGTGGTGATCTGTGCACCATCGACCTGCACGGCGAACAGCAGGCAGGCTCGCACCGCCTGGGCGTCGAGCAACACCGAACACGCTCCGCAGGCGCCGTGCTCGCAGCCCAGGTGGGTACCGGTGAGGCCGCAGCGTTGACGGAGGAAGTCGGCCAGCGTGAGGCGCGCAGGCACCGCGGCGTTGCGACGCACCCCGTTGATCGTGACAGCGATGACGTGCTCAGGCGAGTCAGCCACGGCGAGCCTGCGCGATCAGATCGATGATCACCGTCGGGCTCAGCGGCAAACGAGTGATCGTCACGCCGAGCGGGGCAAGCGCATCGGCAACCGCATTGGCAACGGCTGCAGGAGCGGCGATAGCGCCGCCTTCGCCGACGCCCTTGTACCCGCCCGGCCCTGGGCCGGGGGAACCTTCGACATGGCCGAATTCGATCGTCGGCACCTCGGCCATCGTCGGCAACAGATAGTCGACGAAGGTCGATGCCAGCGGATTACCGTCGCTGTCCCAGGCGAAATCTTCGAACAGGGCACCACCAATCCCTTGCACCGTGCCGCCGGCAATCTGCCCCTCGACCACGTTGGGATTGATCATCGGGCCACAGTCCTCGGCAACGACATAGCGCAGCAGCGTCACCTGTCCTGTCTCGATATCGACCTCGCAGGTGCACACATGGGTGGCGTTGGCCCACACGTTGGGCGCCTCGGCGCGGTAACGGGCGCTGGCTTCGAGTCCGAGTTCGATCTCGCGTGGCAGCTTGTCGTGCCCGAAGTAGGCGATGTTGGCGATCTCGGCCAACGACAGGCCTGTCGCGTGCGAGCCCGCCACCGAGGCCCGCCCGTTGGCCAGGACGATGTCGTCGGCCGAGGCTTCCAGGATGTGGGCGGCGATCGTGGCGATCTTCGAGCGCAAAATTCCGGCGGTCTCACGGACCGCTCCGGCGACCATCGAGCCGCTGCGGCTTCCACCGGTGCCAGAACCGAACGGGGTCAGTGCGGTGTCGCCCTGGATCGTGCTGACCATCGCCATGTCGACACCCAAGGCGTCGGCGGTGAGCTGAATCGCTGTCGTCTCCAAGCTGTTGCCCGCGGAACCGCCGGCGAGATAGACGTTGATCGCTCCGGACGGTTCGACTCGAATCGTCGCCCCTTCGCTGCCGTGATGTGGCATCGCCGTCGACGTCGGCTCGACGTAGCTCGCCGTGCCGATACCCAGGTAACGCCCGGCGGCCCGGGCCCCCGCTTGCTTGGCGCGGAACCCGTCGTAATCGATGATCTCCAGGGCCATCTCGAAGGTCTCCAACGGCGTCATGTCGCTCAACATCATCCGGTTGGCGTTGGCGTAGGGCAGTTCGTCCTGGCGGAGCAGGTTTCGCCGGCGCAGATCGGCAGGGTCGACGCCCAACTGGCGAGCGGCGATATCGAGCACCATCTCCCGGGCCACCGTCTCGAACTGCCATGGGCCGCGATAGGCGGTGCGCCCAGGGGTGTTGGTGAACACGCATTTCGCCGTCCACGCCGCGTTGGCGAAGCGATAGCCGCCGGGGAAGATCATGCCAACCGCAGCAGCGACGCCAACCGGCCATGGCACCGGGTAGGCGCCGACGTCCTGCAGGGCGTCGATGCTCGCGGCGAGCAGCGTGCCTTCGGTGTCGAAGGCCATCTTCACGAGCCCGTTCTCGCGACGTGAACTACTGGCCATCAAGTTTTCGCGACGATCCTCGATGTATTTCAAGGCGCCGCCGACCTTGCGCGTGGCAAGCAACACGCAGACGTCCTCGCGATGCGCTTGGATCTTCTGCCCGAACGCACCACCGGTATCGCCAGCGATGACCCGCACCCGGTTTTCGCCAACACCCAACAGTCGGGCAGCGAAACCGCGCAGGTCGTGGGGGGCCTGTGTCGCCGCCCACACGGTCAGCGACCCGTCGGACGGCGACCACTCGGCGACCAGGCCGCGGGTTTCCATCGGGCTAGCGACATAGGCCTGCTGCCAGATCGTTTCCGTGACAACGAGATGTGCCTCGTCGAAGATCGGGGTCAAGGTCGCTGCGGGGCGCCCGGCAAGCTGCCCGGCGCTGTTGCCCGCCCAGCCCTCGTGGACGACGACATCGCTGTGCGCCGCGGCGGCGAAGTCGACGAGCGCTGGCAGCGGTTCGTAATCGACCTCGACCAGGTCGGCCGCGTCCTCGGCGATGTAGCGATCGTCGGCGACGATCAGGGCGACGAGGTCGCCGACAAATCGGACCTCGCCGTCGGCCAACGGTGGGCGCGGCGTGTCCGGCACGTTCTTGCCCATCATTGCGTACCAGGCCTCGTGGACGCCGGGGTTGAGGTCGTCGGCAGTGAGCACGGCGTGAACACCGTCGAGAGCCAGCGCCGCTCTGGCGTCGATCGACACGATGCGCGCCCGGGCGAAGGGGCTGCGCACGAAGCACACCTCGCGCATCCCCGGTCGCACGATGTCGTCGACGAAGGTGCCGTGCCCGCTGACCAACCGAGCGTCTTCTACCCGCGGCACCCGCGCCCCGGCGTAACGGGCTGCACCCGCCACAAGATCAGCGCTCATCGTCCCACCACGGCATCATCTTGAAGACCAGCTTGTCGGGATCGTCGATCAGTTCGAGGTACAAGCCGATCTCGGCGACCGTGTCGAGATAGCAGAACCGCGAGTTGCCCATCACCCCCGACATCACCGGCGTGTAGCCGTCGTCGATCGCCGCCTGGCGCAGGCTGTCGTAGTCATCGACGAAGAACCCGAGATGATGCGCCCCCGCTCCACGGCTCGCCAGTAGATCGAAGTGCACCCCTTCGCCGCGCAACGGTTGGATCAGTTCGATCATCATGTTGCCGCTGCGACCGAAGGCCAGACCGAGATCGCATTGCACCTCGCGCCCGTCGATCTCCCATGGCGTCGTGGAGACGAACTCGAAGTACCGCGTGCAGCCGAAGGAGCGACGCATCGATTCCTTGGCTGCCTCCAAATCGTCGACAACGAAGGCCTGCTGGCGCAGATACGGACCGAGGCGACCGAAGATCGCTCCGAGGGCGCTCACCAGCGTCGCACATCTGTGTCGGTGCCCAGTGGGCGAGCGTACGACGGATCGTTGCGATCCCAGGTGCCATTGATGAACCCTGCGAAATTGCCCGAGGAGATCGCCGAGGTGTCGCCGTTCATCGTCCATTCGATGGTGCAGCGGCGCAGGGCGATCTTCCACACGCCGTTGCGGCGCTCCAAACGATCGAGGTAGCGGCCGCCGACGAGCACGACGCTGCGATGATCACGAACCCTCATCGTCCCGATCACGTAGCTCTCGGCGTGGGCGACATCGCCGTCGAGTTCGCAGGTGTGCGTGGTGATGTTGTGCAGGTGGTCGATGAACACCGAGGCGTGTGCCCGATTGGCGTAGTCGCCATACTCCGGACCAGCGCAGACAACGGGGCCGTGTTCGTCGACCCCATCCTCGAAATAGACGCTGGCCATCAACTCGAGGTCGTGGCGATCGTGGCCACGCGATTGCGTCATCACGCAATCGAGCACATCCTGGCGGTCTTTGAGATACCTGACCTCGGCGCGCAGCGCGGCCAGCTCCTGCTCGACGGTCATGCGTCAGCCGATCACCCGGCCACCGTTGACCCCAAGGATCTGCCCGGTGATATAGCTGGAATCATCGCGTGCGAAAAAGGCACACGCCGCGGCGATGTCCTCGGGCTTGCCGACGCGACGCACCGGTGTGTCCTTCTCATGGAACTCGATCCCTGGGCCGAGCATGCCCGAGGCGTCGGCCTCACGCAGGCTCGGTGTGTCGATGAAGCTCGGCGGCACGGCGTTGACGGTGATACCTCGCTTGCCGAACTCCTTAGCCAGCGACCGGGTCATCGAGATCACGGCACCCTTCGACGATGAGTAATGCACCTGGCCAGCGTTGCCGGTCTGGGCGCTGGAGGAGGAGATGTTGACGATGCGTCCCCAATTGGCGGCGATCATGTCGGGGATGACGACCTGGCAGAGATCGAAGATGCCCCGAACGTTGACGGCGAACACCTGGTCGAACTCTTCGCGGCTGATGCTCAGGAACCTGGAGAACGGTGAGATTCCGGCATTGTTGATCAGGATCGTGGCTGCGCCGAGGCGCTCGCGCACTTCGCCAACACCGGCCTCGATACCGGCCCGGTCGCTGACATCGACCCCGAGCCCGATCGCCGTGCCACCCTCGGCAGTGATCATTGCCGCAGTGGCCGCAGCCGTGTCGGCGTTGCGGTCGAAGATCGCCACCGATGCTCCATCCTGAGCGAGTCGCACGGCGATGGCGATGCCGATACCGGAACCGCCACCGGTGACGATGGCGGTTCGCGGCGACGACCATGGCGGAACTGGGGTCATTGCTGCCTCACCTGTCGTTGCATCATTCGTTGCCTCATCGCGATTGCTTTCCCCTCTCATGCCAGCGCAGGCGATCGATCCCACACCTTGACGGCATCCCCGGGCGATCTATGCTGTACAGATGTTTAGCAGCTGCACGCTGCTGAGGGGAAGGGCAGCGCGTTGGGTATCACCATGACGCCAATGAGCGAGCACATCGGCGCTGTGATCACCGGGATCTCTCCCGTCGATGCCACCACAGGAGCCGTCGCCGAGCAGATCCAGGCGGCGATCGATCGCCATGGCGTGGTCGTGCTACCTCGTCTGTTTATCGACGACGACCACCTTGTCGCCCTCGCTCGTTTGCTCGGCACCGTCGTGCGACCGCTGCATGGAGCCCTCGCCGGTTACCCCGAGCTGGCACCGGTCACGCGCAATCCTGACGTCGACAAAATGGCCCGATATCGCGAGGCGACGTTCAACTGGCACACCGACGGCACGATGAGTGACATGCCGGACAAGCTGACGATGCTCACCGCCCGGCGCACCGCCGAGGGGGCGCAAGGCAACACCGAGTTCGCCACGACCTACGCCGCCTACGACGAACTCACCGATGACGACAAGGCGTTGATCGATGGTCTGCGCGTCAAGCACTCCTTCGCCAGCTCGCAACGCAAGATCGAAACCAGTCCGACCGCCAAGCAGGAGGCAGATTGGGCGACCGTGCCAGCGCGCCAGCACCCGCTGGTCTGGCGGCGCACTGACGGGCGACGGTCGCTGGTGATGGGTTCCACCGCTGAAGCGGTGATCGGTCTGCCCGCGGCGCAGAGCGCAGAGCTGCTGGACCGCCTCCTCGAATGGTCGACGCAACCCCGCTTCACCCTGTCGCACTCCTGGAGCGAGGGTGACCTGGTGATCTTCGACAACACGGGCCTATTGCACCGGGCGATGCCTTATTCGGCGACCTCACCACGACTGATGCATCGGGCCACTATCGCCGGCGAGGAAGCGTTCGCCTGATTCTTGACGGGTCCGGCTCGATGGTGTTAAACAACTGTTCAGCACGATGAGCACGTGGGGGAGAGCATGACGCTGCAGGATCGACTCAGCACGGGTCGCGGCAAGTGGACCCCGGAGTACCCGGAGTTGGGCACGGTGCCGGTGACCTATGAAGACGCGATCTCACCCGAGTTCTTCGCCGACGAACGTGAGGCGGTGTTCAAACGCTGGTGGCTGTACGTCGGGCGGGTAGAACGTTTGCCTCGCCCTGGCACCTATTTCACGCGTGAGTTGGCGGGCCTGGCCGCAATCGTCGTCGCCCGAGATCTCGACGGCGCGATCCATGCCTTCCACAACGTCTGCGCTCACCGCGGCAACAAGGTGGTCTGGCAGGAGTTTCCCGGCAACGAGACCAGCGGCTCGTGCCGCGCCTTTCACTGCAAATACCACGGCTGGCAATACGGACTGAACGGCAAGGTCGATCGGATCACCAACGAGGAGCAATTTTTCGACCTCGATCGCTCGACGCTGTCGATGCCCAAGATCCTTTGCGACGAAGTCGGCGGCTTCATCTACATCAACCTCGCCGACAACCCCGAATCGCTGCGCTCGTTCCTCGGCGAACGAGTCTGCGAAATCGAGCAGTATCCCTTCCATTTGATGACCCAACGCTACGGGTTCTCGACACGGGTCAACGGCAACTGGAAGATGGCCGCGAACACCATCCAAGAGTGGTATCACCCGCCGTACGTCCACCAGACGTTCATTCACGCCGACGTCCGCGAAGCCGAAAAGATGGTGCCACCGATCGACTCGTATCACTACGACTTGTTTGGTCGACACTTCCTCAACTCGGTACCGGGCCCACCGCCATTGCGGCCCCGCAAGCCCGGCGCATTGGGCGAGCCACGCCGCGACATGATCTGGGTGTACAAGCTGTTTCGAGGCGGATTGTTCGGGCCCGACGACGTACCCGACATCGGACCGATGCCTGAATTCTTGAACCAGGGCGGCGTGCAATCCTGGGGCAACGACCAGTTTTGGATCCTGCCCAACGTCTCGTTGCAGATCTGGGCTCGCAACTTCTACATCCTCTACACCTACTGGCCAGACAGCGTCGGCTCGCACATCTACGACATCGACATCTATTTCGTGCCACCGGCCAATGCCAGCCAGCGATTGGCCCAAGAGTTGGTGGTCAACAGCGTGGTCGAAGTGGCGATGCAGGACGTCAACACCGTCGAGGCAACCTACTCGGCGGTCAAGATGGGCTATCAGAAGCAGTTTCATCTCGGCGATCAAGAGCTGATGATCCGCAGTTTCCATCATTCGATCGGCGGCGCCGTCGCTGACTACCGGGCCGAGCGTGCCAGCGGCAGCGCGACATGAGCGCCACAGCGTTGCCTGCCGGTTTCGAAGAACTGGAACCTTGGGTGCAGACTTGGGTCAAGCCGCATCGCGACGATCGCTATGCGGTCCGTCTGTCGCAAACGATCGATGAGATCGCCGAGTTTTACGATGCGATCGCCGGCCGGGCTGAAGAAGCGATGAGCTTTCTCGATGGGCATGACGTGAACAACCTCGACGACGACGCCAATCGATTGCTGCAACTGCTGTATTCGATGATCCTGGTCTCGTATGCGGTCAATGTCTTCAAACAGCCGCACATCCCCGACTCCGGGTCGGCGTTCTTCAACGCTGTCGTCGCTCCAGCCGTCTAGCCGGGCCTCGATGCCCGCAGGGTGACGATCATCCGGCGGGGGCGGCGGCGCCTTGCTGCGCCAGCGCCTTGCTAAGGTCCGCCGAGTGAGCAGTTCTCGTCGTCGCCTCATCCTGCTCGCCTGTGCCGTCGTGGCCTACGCCGTGGTGCTCACGGGTGTCTGGGCGGCGCGGCCCTTGCACGACTCAATCCCCGTCGGCATGGACTGGTCGCCAACCGTGCAGACTCCACCGAAGGGACAACGGCTCGTTTCCCAAGAGGTGGAATGCAACACCCTTTTCGCCAACCAGGCGCGCCCCGACGATGCGCTGGCGACGTTGACGGCCCAGCCAGAGGGCTATTCGGCGCTCGAATTTCAGCGCGAGCCATGCACGCTGGTGCACAGCAATGCCCGCATCCTGTTCGCCGTCAATGTCGTCGCAGTCGCCGGGTTGCTGGCGCTGATCGCACTGGTCGCCGCACGTTCGCGGCGCCTCGAAGCGTGAAGATCGGCATCATCGTTGCATGGCAAAGCGAACGTGTGTACTATGGGCACCCCCACGCACCCGGTCTGGTGAGCGTGGCCACATTCACGAGGGAGAGCCACCGCCTATGACAGTCGGAACGACAGCGATTGCTGCCCAGCAACTCGCCAAAACCTACACCGGTCGCAGCGGCACGGTCGAGGCCGTGCGCGGCGTCGATCTCGAAGTCGCCGCCGGGAGCGTCTTCGGGTTTCTCGGGCCCAACGGCGCCGGCAAGTCGACAACGGTGCGCATGCTCACCACATTGATGACGATCACCTCCGGCACCGCCACCGTGGCCGGTATCAACATCGCCGCCGACCCGCATGCGGCGCGCCGCAAAATCGGTGTGGCGCTGCAAGAGGCCGGCCTCGACGTTCGCCAAAGCGGGCGCGAGCTTCTCGTGTTGCAGGCTCGGCTCTTTGGCATGAACCCGGCCGAGGCCAAAACCAGGGCCCAGGAGCTGTTGGAGTTGGTCGAGCTGACCGACGACGCAAACCGCCGGGTCAAAGGCTATTCAGGCGGCATGAAGCGTCGCCTCGATCTGGCGACGGCACTCGTTCACCGCCCCGAAGTGCTCTTCCTCGACGAGCCGACCACCGGGCTTGATCCCGCTAGCCGGTTGACGATCTGGGACGAGGTGCGCCGCATCAATCAGCTCGGCACCACCGTCTTTCTGACCACGCAATATCTCGAGGAAGCCGACAATCTCTGCGACCGCTTGGCGATCATCGACAAGGGTGTCATCGTCTGCGAGGGCACCCCTGCTGGCCTCAAAGACGAGTTGCAGCAACGACGCGGTCTCGATCACACCCCAACCCTCGACGACGTATTCCTCGACGCCACGGGACGCACCCGCGAGCGCGCAGCTGGAGAAGTGAAGGAAGTCTGATGTTCAACGAGTCTCTCATTCTTGGTGGCCGGGCCATCAAAGCCGAGCTGCGTGCTCCGGAGTCGCTGTTGCCGACACTGTTTATCCCGCTGTTCTTCCTCGTCGTCAACGTCGGGCAGGCAGCGAAGATTTTTCCATCTGGGTCGACGCCGTTCTTGCGCGGCCAGAACTACGCCGCTTTCCAGCTGCCAAGTTCGCTGTTGCTGGCCGCATCGTTTGGCAGCGCCGCGCTCTTCCTCGTAGAGGAAATCGAGGGCGGCTATTTCGACAAACTGCGGGCAACGCCGATCGCTCGAAGTTCGATCATCGTCGGTCGGCTGATCGCCGAGTTCTGTAAGACCTTCGTGCTCAGCGCAGCAATGGTGTTTGTCGCGTTCATCTTCGGCGTGCGTGTCGAAAGTGGCGTCCTCGGCTTCCTGGTGCTGATGGTCATGATCAGTCTGTGGGCAATGGTCTTCAGCGGGTTCATTCAGCTGATAGCGCTCAAAAGCCGCTCCGCGGCCGCCACCCAATCGGGCAGCATGATCTTCTTTCCGCTGTTGTTCTTGACACCGAACTTCGTTCCTCGGGAGATGTTGAGCCGCCCGATGGAGATCGCCGCCACGCTTAACCCGGTGACCTACGTGATGGAAGGCGCTCGCAGCCTGATCCTCGACGGTTTCGATGGCGCTGTGCTCGCCAGAGCGTTCGCCATCGTCGGCGTGACCTTCGCGTTGATGATTTTGCTCGCTGTGCGCTCGGTCAATAGCTACGACTGATACGCCACGGATTCCACTCTCGACAACAGTTTCGCGTTTGTTTCGCCCGTGGGGCGCATACTGCCGGAACCGCCGTTCTAGGGTCGTAGCCATGTGCGATGTCATCGACGCCAGGAGTCTGTTTGAGCAGGCGGCCGATCGGCGCGGGGTGACCCGCATCGTCAGCGTCTGCCGAGAGCAACGGTCGGCAGCTATCGATCATCCCCATCGGCAACACGCCGTCACCGTCGTTCGCCTCAGCCCCGATCCGATCGATCAGCAGAACGCGCCGGTGGAGATGGCCTGCCTCGAGTCGTGCCTGGGGAGTGCAACACCCGAGCAGCGGCGCGCCGCCATTCATCAGGCGATCCAACATCTCGCGCCGCGCGGTTGGCTGATGATGAGTCCGCAGCTGGAACCGGTCTTTGGCGACTTGTGCGCTGAGCTCGGTCTCCTTCGCCGCGGCGAAGCAGACGCCTGCAACCTTGTCGGCTATCAACGCAGCGATCGGCTCACGGTGCACGACTTGTTGTGGCAGGCCCGAGCACGTATTCAGCGAGTTGATGCGCCCACCCTGGCGGCCGAATTGGCTGGGGCACGACCGCCCCTGGTGATCGACACGCGCACGGGCACTGATCGGGCCAGGTTCGGGGTGATTCCGGGCTCGATTCACGTGCCGCGCACCGTGCTTGAATGGCACCTCGATCCGGCAAACGGCTACCCCCATCCTGGCGTCACCGGTCTCGATCAGCGACTCGTTGTGATTTGCAACGGTGGCTACAGCTCGTCGCTCGCCGCTGCCAATCTCGTGCTACTGGGCTTTAGCCAGAGCGGCGACTTGATCGGCGGAATGCGATCGTGGATCCACCACGGCTTACCCGTGCAACCACCAGATCACGCCCACCTCGATCTGATGTAGCAGCCGTATCGCCGCTCTCAGGACGTCGTGCTGGCGGCGGTCACCCCCGCGGCGATCATCTCCAGCGACTCGGGATTGGCCAGGGCGGCGGTGTTGCGCACGATGCGACCGTTGACGATGTCGGCGACGGCCATCTCGGCCAGTTTGCCGGAGCGGGTACGCGGCAGGTCCTCGACGGCAACGATCAGCGCTGGAACGTGGCGCGGCGTGCAACCAACGCGGATGCGTTGCTTGATATCGGACTGCAGCTCGGCATCGAGTCCGGCTCCAGCGCCGAGGCGCACGAGCAGCACGATCCGCGAATCGCCCTCCCAGTCCTGACCGAATACCAGGCTCTCCAACACCTCGGGAATTTGCTCGACCTGGCGATAGATCTCAGCCGTGCCGATGCGCACCCCACCGGGATTCAACGTGGTGTCGGCCCTGCCGTGAATGACCATGCCGCCGTGGTCGGTCCACGAGGCGAAATCTCCGTGGGCCCACACGCCAGGAAATCGCTCGAAGTAGGCGCCGTGGTAGCGAGCACCGTCGGGGTCATTCCAGAAACCGATCGGCTGCGACGGAAAGGGTGCCGTGCAGACCAACTCGCCCCGTTCCCCGGCGGGCAGCGGGCGGCCTTCGGTGTCGAAGACTGCGACGGCCATGCCGAGGGCCGGACGCTGGATCTCCCCGGCGTACACCGGGCTTGTCGGGTCGCCGCCAACGAAACAGGCGCACAGGTCGGTGCCACCGGAGATCGATGCCAGGTGCACATCGGCCTTGACCTCGTCGTACACCCAGGAGAAGCCCTCGATCGACAACGGGGAACCGGTAGAAGCAATGGTTCGCAAGCGAGAAAGTTGGTGGGTTGAGCGTGGCGACAGGCCGGACTTGCGGCAGGAGTCGATGAACTTGGCGCCGACTCCGAGGAACGTCAACCGGTGGGCGTCGACGATGTCGAACAGCGTGCTCGGCGACGGGGCGAACGGCGAGCCGTCGTAGAGCACCGCAGTAGCCCCAGATGCCGGGATCGAGGCTACCCAGTTCCACATCATCCACCCGGTGGTCGTGAAGTACATCGCCCGATCGCCGATGCCGATATCGCAGAGTAACTGCTGTTCCTTGATGTGCTGCAGGAGCACCCCGCCGCAGCGATGGACGATGCATTTCGGCAACCCGGTGGTTCCGGAGCTGAACAAGATATACCAGGGGTGGGCGAAGGGGAGTTGGCGAAATTCGAGCGTCGCGCCGATGTGTGGTTCGGTCCATGTGTCCCAGTCGCTGATCCCCGAAGGCAGGCGGGAGTCAACTACCGACACCTGCACTACCCGACGCACGGTCGGCAGGCCCCGGCGCACCTCGGCCACCTTGTCGCCAATATCGATCGTTCTGCCGTTGTAAAAGTAGCCGTCACAGACCACCAGCACGGTCGGTTCGATCTGAGCGAAGCGATCGAGCACACCGTCGACCCCGAAGTCGGGCGAGGTCGAGCAGAACACCGCACCGAGCGAGGCCGTGGCCAACATCAACAGTTGCGCCTCGATGCCGTTCGGCAACCAGGCTGCGACCCGGTCGCCGACGCCGACACCGTCGGCGCGCAAGGCGGCGGCGATCTCACCGACGCGTCGTCGAGCCTCGCCGCGGGTGATCGAAATCGCCGACGACGGATTGCGCTCATCGAGCGCGATATACATCAGCTCTGCGGCTCCGACGCCACGACCGTTGAGGATGACCTCGGCGACGTTGAGTGTGGCGTTGGGGAAAAAGGCACTGTGCTCGAACGTTGCGCCACGTTGCAGAACCGGAGCAGGCAGGGGCCCGAGACCACAGAACTCGGCGACTGCCGGCCAGAAATCGTCGGGTTGATCGACGCTCCAGCGATACAGCGAGGCATAGGCGTCATGGCCGTTGGCTCGCATGAACTTGGCGATTCGCGTCGCCTCAATCCAGGTTGGCGATGGCGACCACAGGGGAGCAGAATCCGTCAGGGCGACCACTATTTCTTCAGATCCTGGCTGCGCAGTTCGGCGAGCCGCTCGGAGAGGAACGAGAACGCCGTGCGACCCTCGGCCAGGACGACATCGTCGTTGGGATGCAAAAACAACGGGGTCGACATGCGCGACACCTTGGCGCTCTCGCCGACGGGGTTGATCACCCGGTGCACGGTGGAGGGAAAGTAGTCCTGGGTGGCCAAGGCCAGCATGTCGCCGGCGTTGATCGCCAAACTGCCAAAGTCACACGGCACGTCGTGCCAGTGACCGGCGGTATCACGCACCTGCAGACCCGGTTCGTTGGCGGCGGGCAGCACCGTCAACAGATTGATGTCGCCGTGGGCTGCGGCACGCACTGCGCCCTCGGGCTCGGCTCCCGTCAGCGGCGGGTAGCGCAAGATGCGCAACAGGCTTCGCTTGCTCCCCGTGATCATCTCTCCGAGCGGCATCGACAACTCGCGTTCAATGTCGGGTGGCGTGTTGGCCTGTACCCAGCCGAGCAAGGTCACAGCCAGGTCCACCGCCTGCTCCCGGTAGCGCATCGCCGCGTCACTGACCTCGGCGGGATATTGACCCCACGGATAGATGTGGAAGAACTCCTTGATGTCACGCACGGTGTAGCCCTTGGCCGTCTCGGAGATCTCCGGACCGAAGTAGCCATCCTGGTTGTCGGGGCTGAAGCGATAGTTGTATTTCGCTTCGCTGTTGAAGAAGGCCAGCCACTCGTCGTAGATGCCCTGCACCAGATCCTGCTTCAACGGATGGTTGACCAAGACGGCAAATCCGGTGTGGTGCAGCGATTCAGCGAATTGGCGATCGGCATCGTCAGCGAGGAAGTCGACAACAGAGACGTTCATAAACGAAGCCTACTGCGGCCGCCTTGGCGACGCCCGAGGTCGGCCGAAACCCCGCACCAGGGTCGAGGCAAGCCCCGAAGTTGTGTCGCGGCGCGCCGATTTCGACGCGCTGCGGCACGACTTCGACTGGCACGATGGTCGGATGGCTTTCAGCGATCGGGACCGGCGGATCATCGCGCTGGCGATTCCCGCGTTGGGCACCCTGGCGATCGAGCCTGTTTATATCCTGGTCGACACGGCGATCGTCGGACGTCTGGGCACCGATCCGTTGGCGGGGTTGGCGATTGTCGGCACGGTATTGCTCACTGTGTTCGCCCTGTTCGCGTTCATGCAGACGGCGGTGACCACCGCTGTTGCGCATGCGATCGGCGAGGGCGATGCCACAGAATCACGGCGTGTCGCCGGCGACGCACTGGTGCTGGCAGCGATGGTTGGCACCGGGATCATGCTTGTGCTTTTGGCCTTGGCGACGCCGATCTCGTCGCTGCTCGGAGCGCGTGGTGCCGTGCTCGACAACGCGGTGACCTACCTGCGTATCGCCGCCCTCGGTGCGCCAGCGGTGATGACTGCCTACGTCGGCCACGGAGTGATGCGTGGCCACAACGACCTTCGTCGGCCATTGCTGATCGTTACCGCGTCGAGCATCGCCAACTTGGTGCTGGAGATCATCGCCGTCTACTGGCTTGGGTTCGGTATCGCCGGTTCGGCGTGGAGCACGACGATCGTGCAGACCTTCGCCGCTGTTGGTTATGCCCGCTTGGTCATCGCTCGGGCAGAGGTGTGCAGGCCGTCCTGGGCCCGACTACGCCCTTTCTTGCTCAGCGGCGTGCACCTCGGTATTCGTAGCGCAGCGATGCTCGCCGTATGGATCGCCGTCACCCGCGTCGCCTCCGGGGTCGATACGCCAACGTTGGCGGCGCACCAGGTGCTGTTCCAGTTGTTCATGTTCTTGGCGTTGATCCTCGACTCGCTGGCGATCCCGGCACAGTCGCTGGTGGCGGGTGCTGTCGGTGCCGGTGACGATCGCGAGGCAATGGCTGTCGGCTGGGCCTCGACCCGGCTGTCGATCTGGGTCGGGCTTGGCCTTGGAGCGTTGTTGGCGACGACGAGTCCGCTGGTTGCGCAACTGTTCAGTAGCGACGACGCGGTGCGCTCGCGGATCGCCAGCGGGTTGATCCTGTTGGCAGTGATGCAGTTGCCGGGAGCGATCGCCTTCGCTCTCGACGGCGCGTTGATCGGCGGCAGCGACCAGCGCTTCCTCGGTCGCGCTGCCGTGTTCAACCTGATCGCCTTCGTCCCGTTTCTGGTCGCCACGGTGATCTCGCCGCGACTCGGCATCATCGGTTTGTGGGGCGGGCAGCTGGCCTGGATGTGCATGCGTGCAACGGTCAACGCCCACCGCTTCCGTTCGCGGCGCTGGCTCGACGCTCAGTTCAACCATTGATTCATTGGTAGCGATCCGCTACCAGGCGGCGTCATGAGCGTGAATATGCATCTCCGCGATGTGCCCGACCCGATTCATGAGGAATTGCAGCGGCGGGCCGCCGAGCAGGGAATGACTCACTGGCGGACGCCCCGTACGTGGTGGTGGCCGCCGACCTCGACGCAGTGCTCATCACTCTCGATGGCCGCCTCGCACGAAGCTGTATCAGCAGTGGTGCATGCCGGTTGGACTGCCTATGACCGCTCAGGCGACGATGTTCACCGTTCGGCCGGCGACGACGATGACCTTGCGCGGCGTAGCACCCCCGAGGGCAGCGACAACCTTCGGGTCGGCCAACGCTGCGGCCTCGACGACATCGTTGGCGGCATCGGCGGCGACGACAATACGGCTGCGGAACTTACCGTTGACCTGCACCGGTAGCTCGATCGAATCCTCTACCAGTTTGGCTGGATCGGCCACGGGGAACGCCTCGTAGGTGATGGTCTCAGCGTGCCCCAACGCACGCCACAACTCCTCGGCGATGTGCGGCGAGAACGGCGCCAACATCACCACCAACCGGTCGGCTGCCGCCAGCGGACAACCACCCAACTTGGTCAGGTGGTTGTTGAGTTCGATCAGCTTGGCGATTGCCGTGTTGAAGCGCAGGCCGTCGAGATCACTGCGCACACCGTCGATCGTGCGATGCAGCTGTCGATCTGTTTCCTCGTCGATCGCCGGGAGATCGCTGCGCAACACACCGCTGTCCTCGTCGATCAGGTTGCGCCAGACGCGTTGCAGGAAACGCAACATGCCGATGACATCTTTGGAATCCCAAGGCTTCGAAGCGTCCAACGGGCCCATGCTCATCAGATACAGCCGCAGCGTGTCGGCCCCGTACTCTGTGCAGACATCGTCCGGCGAGATGGCGTTCTTCAGGCTCTTGCCCATCTTGCCGTATTCGCGGCTGACGGGACGTCCCTCGTGGAAGTGGCCGCCGTCGCGCTCTTCTACCTCAGCCGCCTCGACGTACATGCCGCGCTCGTCCTGGAATGCCGCGGCCAGAATGTAGCCCTGGTTATACAGCCGGTGATAGGGCTCGGGCGAGCTGACATGGCCCAGATCGAACAGCACCTTGTGCCAAAAACGTGCATAGAGCAAGTGCAACACGGCGTGCTCGACGCCGCCGACATAGAGATCGACACCGCCGGGGCGGCCGTCGGGCTGCGGGCCCATCCAATACTTCTCGACCTCGGAGTCGATCAGCGCCGCGGCATTCGTCGGATCGCAGTAACGCAGCTCATACCAGCAGCTACCTGCCCATTGCGGCATCACGTTGGTGTCACGCCGATACGTCTTCAATCCGTCGCCCAGATCCAGCTCGACCGTGGTCCACCAATCGAGGCGATCCAAGGGGCTCTCCGGGTTGCTCATCGCATCATCAGCAGCAAACGTCCGCGGGCTGAAACTCTCCGTTGGCGGCAATTCCAGCGGCAACATCTCGTCGGGCAGTGCATGGGCGTTGCCGTTTTCGTCGTAGACGATGGGGAAGGGCTCGCCCCAATAGCGTTGCCGGCTGAACAACCAGTCACGCAGCTTGTAGTTGATCGTCGCCGAACCGCACCCGCGGGCTTCGAGCCACTCGTTGGTCAGCCGTTTGGCTTCGGCGATGTTGCTCAGCCCGTTGAGGTCGAGCGAGTCGTTGGCACTGTTGATGTACGCAGCGTCGCCGACGAATGCCTGCGGCCACGAGTCGGTGGAGGCCGATGGCACAATGCCATGCTGGGCAAACCACGACGCTGGCGGCATCTGAATCGCCGGGATCGCCAGCCCAAACTGGCGGGCGAACTCGAAGTCGCGCTCGTCGCCGCAGGGCACGGCCATGATCGCCCCGGTGCCGTAACCCATCAGCACATAGTCGGCGACCCACACCGGAATCTCGGCACCGTTGATCGGATTCGTGGCGTACGACCCGGTGAATACGCCGGTCTTCGTCTTGTCCTCGACCTGGCGGGCGACGTCGCTTTTGTGGCCGGCCAGGCGACGGTATTCGCCGACCGTCGCGGCGTGCTCGGCGGTCGTCAACCCGTCGACCAGCGGATGCTCCGGCGCCAAGACCATGAACGAGGCCCCAAACAGGGTGTCCGGGCGCGTGGTGAACACTTCGATCTCCCCGGCCGGGCTGGCGAAACGCACCTTGGCACCCTCGCTGCGACCAATCCAGTTGCGCTGCATCGCCTTGATCGAATCGGTCCAGTCGAGGATGTCGAGATCGTCGACCAGGCGATCGGCGTAGGCGGTGATGCGCATCATCCACTGCCGCATGCTGCGCTTGAACACGGGGAAGTTGCCGCGGTCGCTGCGACCATCGGAGGTGACCTCTTCATTGGCGACGACCGTGCCCAGACCCGGGCACCAGTTCACCGGCGCCTCACTGATGTAGGCCAGGCGATAGCCATCGAGCACGTCCGCCTGCTCGCCGACGCTCAACGCCGCCCAGGCCCGACCATCAGGAGTCGATCGTGTCCCTGCGGCAAACTCCTCGACCAACTCCGCAATCGGGCACGCCCGCGCCGCGTCGACGTCGTACCAACTGTTGAACACTTGGGTGAAGATCCACTGCGTCCAGCGGTAGTACTCGGGATCGGTGGTCGAGATGCTGCGCCGCTGATCGTGGCTCAGGCCCAAGCGGCGGAGCTGGCGACGGATGTTGACGATGTTCTGGTTGGTGGTGATCGCCGGATGTTGGCCGGTCTGCGTGGCGTAAATCTCGGCCGGCAACCCGAAGGCATCGAACCCCATCGTGTACAGCACGTTGCGCCCGTTCATCCGCTGATAGCGGGCATAGATGTCGGTCGCCGTGAAACCCAGCGGGTGGCCCATGTGCAAACCGATGCCACTCGGGTACGGGAACATGTCGAGTACGAACAGCTTGGACATCTCCGCGGCACCGTCGTCGGCCAGCGGCCCGGCGGGGTTCGGCGTGTTGAACGTGCCCTGCTCGTCCCAGGTGTCGTGCCAGCGGCCCTCGAGCTCCTGAACGAACGCGGGGGAGTAGCGGTATCGAGGAGTGTCTGCAGGGGCGTTGGCCATAGGTCGGCCAGTTTACGAGCGCAAGCGGGTGGGTCGGCTAGGTTTTGCCAGCGATGCCCTTGCCCACCGGTTCCATCGTCGATCGACTACAGCGCCGCCGCGGACCGTCCGCAGGGGATTCGCTTCGTCGGCAGCTCTGTCACCGCCGGTGCGGGTCCGGTCGATGTTTCCTGGCGCGAGATCCACGACGACGCCCGTGCCGTGGGCGCCGCATTGCAGGCACGCGGGCTGGTTCCTGGCGATCATGTGGCCATTCTCGGCCCGACCAGCCGGGCGTTGATCACCGCCATTCAAGGCTGTTGGCTGGCGGGCATCGCCAGCATGGTGCTGCCGTTACCGATGCGCATGGCCTCACTGCAGGCCTTCGTCGACAGCACCCGAGCCCGTATTCGCCACGGCGACGCCAAGCTGTTGTTGATCGACGACCAACTCAGCGCCTTGTACGCTGCGGAGGCGGGCGATCCGCCGACCGAAACCCTGTCCAGCGTGCTGCCCGGCCCCGGTCGGCCCTCCGCTGAGCGTTTGCAAATCCCGGCCAACGATCCTGAGCGCTTGATCATCCTGCAGTACACCTCCGGATCAACCAGCGAGCCGAAGGGCGTGATGATCCCCGACAGGGTGCTGACCGCCAACATCGACGCCTCCTGCTCCGCTGCCGAACTCGACGAACACGAGGTGATGGTCTCTTGGCTGCCGCTGTACCACGACATGGGACTTGTCGGCTTTTTGTCGATTCCGATGACCAACGGCTGCCAATTGGTGCAGGCCGCCCCACAGGATTTCATGGCCCACCCCGGCCATTGGATGCAGTGGATCAGCGACAACGGCGGCACGGCGACGGCCGGCCCGAACTTCTCGTGGGTATTGGCGACGCGCGCTCTGCGGCG
This sequence comes from uncultured Acidimicrobiaceae bacterium, assembly GCA_963732585.1. Lineage (GTDB taxonomy): Bacteria > Actinomycetota > Acidimicrobiia > Acidimicrobiales > Ilumatobacteraceae > WLMZ01. The sequence goes on from CAVSZY010000003.1 coordinate 891,991, forward strand.
CATGGAGGGGCTCAACCTCGCGCCGCTGACGCTGGCGTTGAGCGGGGCCGAGCCGATCGATCCGAAAGCGGTCGAGGCCTTCGTCGCTGAAGCGGCACGATTCGGATTCCGTCCCGGCAGCGTGTTTCCGGCGTTCGGCATGGCCGAAGTGGCCATCGGCGGCACGTTCCCACCGCGCCACCGCGGACTGCGCTGCGATGATGTCGACCGCAAGCTGCTGGAAACCGAGCGCCGTGCCGCGCCGATCGAACGCACCGAGGACACTGAGGAGGACGACGCCCGTCGTCTGCCGATCCTCGGCAAGGCCGTCCCCGGCCTGGAGATGAAGATCGTCGACCTCGACACGCGGGCCACGCTGCCCGAGCGGCATGTCGGAGAATTATTGCTGCGCGGCACCTCGGTCACCCCCGGTTATTACAAACGTCCCGACGCCAGCGCAGCGTTGTTTCACGACGGCTGGTTGTGCACCGGCGACCTCGGCTACCTGGTCGATGGCGAGCTGGCGCTGTGTGGGCGAATCAAAGACGTGATCATCGTCGGCGGTCGCAACGTCTTCCCGGAAGATATCGAACGCGCCGTCGGCGAGATCGACGGTGTGCGCACCGGCAACGTCATCGCCGTCGGGGTAGAGGGCTACAAAGGCAAGGAGTCGGTGGTCGTGGTCGCCGAGGTGCGCAACGATTTCCCGGCCGGACTCGCCGATGCAATCCATCACCGAACGGTCGACATCTGCGGCCTGCCGCCGCGCGACATCATGCTCGTCAAGCCAGGCACGCTGCCGAAAACGTCGTCAGGCAAACTGCAACGGGCCTTGTGCCGTGAGCTCTACCTCAACCAAGACCTCGAACTGGCTGCGGCCCGGCCTTGACGGCTCCGACTTGGCGTGCGCTTACGCTCGCCAGGCGAGAGGCGCAGCGCACAACACCTCCGGCGGCGGGCCCGTTGAGTTAACTGCGGTGGTTGACCAGCGACTGCACGATCTGCGTCCAACGCTGCGGCTCGGCCTTGTAGGGCGCGTACAGCGCCACCCTGGTAATCACGTCGTCATAGCGGCGCAGCAACTCGGCGGCGATGCCGTCGGGCGGGGCGACCACGGAAAAGGCGTTGAGCATCTCGTCGTCGATCAATTCGCCCATCTCTACCCAGCGGCCTTGTTTGCTCATCGTGTTCAGTCGATCCTGCAACTCGCCCCAACCGTGCAGTTCGAGTACCGCTCGATAGGCCGGTGTCGAGCCGTAGAAGGCGATCTGTTGACGGGTACCGGCGACTGCGGCAGCGAAGGTCTCGTCGTCGAAGCCAGTGGAAACAAAGCTCGGCCCGACGATCTCAAAACCGTCCATCGTCTTGCCGGCCTTGGCCCGGCCACGGATCAGCGCAGGGATCGTCACCTCACGCAGGTAGCGCTCGGTGGTGAAACCGTGACAGATGAACCCGTCGCAGACCTCGCCGGCGACCTCGGTCATCAACTCGCCGACACCGGCGAGATAGACCTTCGGCGGTCCAAAATCGCCGAGCTCCTCCGGATTGGGGGCAAAGAATGGCGTCATCAGTGTGTGCGTGTAGAACTCGCCGCGAAAGTCGAGCTTGGTGCCGTGCTGCCAGCATTCCCAAATGGCCCGCATGGCCAGCACCATCTCGCGCATCCGCGCCGCCGGGTGGCTCCATTCCATGCTGAAACGCTTGCGGATGTGCGGCTTGATTTGACTGCCGAGGCCGATGGTCATCCGCCCTTTGGAGAACGCCTGCAGGTCCCAGCCGATGTTGGCCAAGGTCATCGGGTTGCGGGCGAAGGCAACGGCGATCGAGGTGCCCAGTTCGATCCGCTCGCTGTGTTCGGCGGCGATGGTCAGCGGCAGGAAGGGATCGTGGCTCGTTTCCGCGCTCCACGCGCCGCTGTATCCGCTGGCCTCGAGGTGGCGTACCTGCTCGGCGACTTTGGCCAGCGACGTTGCGATGGCGCTATCGACTTTCATCATCTACCTCCAGGGCGGGACGGCGTTCAGAATTCTTGCTCGCGCAGGAATCGTTCCAGTTCGGCACCGAGTTCTTCGGCGCTCGGCAACTCGCTGGCGATCAACGGCGGTGCAGCGCTGCCGATCGCGGTGCCGTCGGTGACCTCGGCTTCTTCGGCGTCGTAGGCCACCTCGAGTTGGTCGACCATCAGGCGATGTTCGTCGTTGGCGCTGACCAATTCGTCGAGTCGTTGACGCTGAATGATCGTCTCGCGGCGCGCCGCTGAACCGTCGACGGCGATGCCGGCATGCTCGGTCAATCCGCACAACAGCGCCACCGTCGCCGCCGGATAGGCCATCGAGGACACGTAATGGGGAACCTGCACCCACAACCCGAGCGTGTCGATACCACCGTCGTTCAGCGCGTGTTCCAGCATCGCTGCCGCTCCAGCGGGCACATCGATGCTGCTGCGTCGCAGCGTGCTTTGAGCGACGATGTCCGCCGACGGTGAGGTGACGGTGAGGCGCGGGTCGCGGGTGTGCGGCGCCGCGTAGGGGTACGCCCCAAGGCCAACCATGCGCTGTACGCCGAGCCTCAGACTGAGTTCGGTCACCTCCTGGCCGAACCGTCGCCAGGCCATATCCGGCTCAGGGCCGGTGAGCATCAACACATCGTGGCCGGCTGAATCGCGTCCGGCTTTGAGCTCGATGTTCGGCCACACCAGGCGGGTGTTGACACCGTCACGTAGCTCCATCGTTGGCCGCCGGGCCCGGTAGTCGATGAACATGTCACCGTCGAAGACGGCGATCGGCTCGGCGTTGCATTCCGCTTCCAAGACGCCCATCGCCGCCGCGGCCGACCCACTGGAATCGATCCAGCCAACGAGGGCAACGACCAACGTTGGCTGCTTGAGGTCGAGTTGGTCGACGATGAAACGGTAGGCACTCATCGGTACCGGTCCAAAGCGATGAGAGACGACGCCGCGGCGCCCTCGACCTGTTGGCGGAAACGGGCGACGTGGGCGGCATCGGCGTCGCCGAGCGCACCACCGAGGTAGCGGGCGTAGACACCCTCCAGCACGCAGGCCAGCTTCCAGTAGGCGAAGGCCAGGTAATAGTCGAGATGGCTGAGATCGCGCCCGCTGATCTCGCCGTAGCGGCGAGCGACGTCGGCGCGATTCCAGAACCCCGGTGCGGTCGTTGCCGTGCCGGTCCACGCCGATGGTTCGTCGTTCGGCCCGGTCCAATAGGCCAGCAGCAACCCGAGGTCGGCGAGCGGGTCGCCGAGGGTGCAGATCTCCCAATCGAGCACGGCGACCACCCCACCATCGTCGTCGACGATGCAGTTATCCAGGCGGTAGTCGCCGTGGACGATCGTCGCTGGACCCTGTTCGGGAATGTGCGCACTGAGCGCCTCGAAAGCCTCATCGATCGCGGTCAGCGGTGCGGTGTGCTGCGCGTTCCATTGACCGTACCAGCGCTTCAATTGGCGGGCGATATACGACTCGTGCTTGGCCAAGGTGTCGAGCCCGCTGGCCCGCAGATCGACAGCGTGGATCGTGGCCAGGGTGTCGACCAACGACTGGCTGGCCGTGGTCTGAGCGGGCAGCGAGAGCAACTGATCAGCTTCCGCACGATCGTGGACGACGTTGCCCTCGACGTGAGCCATGACATAGAACGGGGCACCGGTGACCTCGACATCGTCGCAAAAGCCGAGTGCCGGGGCGACGGGAACCGAACTTGAGGCCAACCCGGAGATGATTCGAAACTCGCGAGACATGTCGTGGGCGCTGGCCAGCACATGGCCGAGGGGCGGCCGCCTGACGACGAAGCGCACACCGTCGGCACCGGTGACCAGCGCCGTGACATTGGAATGGCCGCCGGTGATCATCGCGAACTCGAACGGCGCCACCGCCCCAGGAATGTTGTCGACGAGCCACGCCGACAGCCGTTCGTGGTCGATTCCTGGTACGTCGCTCATCGTGGCCAAACCTACCGGCAGCATGCGCGGGAATAACCGGCGAAGCGTCGCGATATCGTGCCCTGTATGTCGATCGATGTCACCGATGCCAGCTTCCAAACCGATGTTCTCGATCGCTCGCAGAGCGTCGCAGTCGTCGTCGACCTGTGGGCACCGTGGTGCGGGCCGTGCAAGACGCTTGGCCCGATCCTCGACAAGGCGATCGATGCCACCGGCGGCAAGGTGGTCCTCGTCAAGGTCAATGTCGATGAAAACCCCGGAATCTCCCAGGCATTTCAAGTGCAATCGATCCCTGCGGTCTACGCCTTGAAAGCCGGTCAGGTCGTCGATGGCTTCGTCGGTGCGCAGCCCGAACACATGGTCACCGCATTCGTCGACAAGCTGTTGCCATCGTTGACCGAATCGACGATCGCCGACCTGATCGGGCGCGGCGATGAGGCCAGCCTGCGTTCCGCGCTCGATCTCGAAGCCGGCAACGAGCAGGCGATCGTCGCCCTCGGAGACATCTTGGTGGCAAGTGGCCGCGGTGAAGAGGCGCTGGCGCTGCTGGCTCGCATTCCCGAATCCGAGCACACCCGGCGCGTCGCCGCCGCCGCCCGCCTCAGCGCCCGTCCGATCGACGACTACGACGCCCAGCTTGTCGCCTTGCTCGACAACGTCAAGGCCGACGACGAAGCCCGCCAACAGTTCGTCGACATCCTCGAACTGATGGGCCCCGAAGACCCGCGCACCGCGTCCTATCGCAAGAAACTGACCGCCCGCTTGTTCTAAGGTCACTGTCGTGGCTCTTGAGAAACGTGGCGACTACCGACTGTGGGTTGGCGGGCCGGTGCCAAAAGGCGCGTCAGGCATCACCATCGGCTCGCTGGTGATCGTGCGTCGCGGCACCGAACATTCCGACTACCTGTTGCGTCACGAGCACGTTCACGTTCGCCAATGGAAGCGTTACGGCGTGATCGGATTCACCACCCGCTATGTCGGCTGGTATGCGTTGTGGCGCTGTCGTTTGAAGAGCCATCACGGCGCCTACCTGCGGATACCACTGGAGATCGAGGCGGATTGGGTGGCCCGTCGATCATTGGCCACAGCGGTTCCCGCAATCGACACCCCGGCAAAACTCACCGAGCATCTCTAACGACGATCGCGATTGCCAACTCGACACCGCTATGGTGTGCGTGGGCTCCCCCCAGTTGAGATGCATGGCGCGCTGTCGCGCCGTCTAGGGGGTGTGTCAATGGATCGCTTGCCACAGCGGCCTGCTCCGCCACAGACGTTCTCAGAGTCGGTGTTGGCCTGGCTCGCATGGTTCGGTCTCGCTCGCCTCGTCGTCACCGCGCTCTCAGTGTTGGCCGTAGGGGGCGGCGGCTATTGGCTGCTGCGAACTCCGGCCACGGCGATCGAAGCGACGCTTCCGTTTGCCTCGACGACGATTCCTGGGGCAACCACCACCACGCAACCCGGCCCAGCGGCGGGCCCGGTTGCGGCGGCAAGTACGTCGCTGCCGCAACCGCTAGGCATCGTCGTCCACATCGCCGGCGCCGTAGCCAATCCTGGGGTCTACACCTTGCCGACAGGCAGCCGTTTGCACCAAGCGATCAGCGCAGCCGGCAATCTGCTCGCCGACGCCGACGCCAACGCAGTCAATCTCGCTGCGCTGTTGGTCGATGGTCAGCGAGTTTTCATCCCCCGCATTGGCGAAGCAGTCCCAGCGGTGCAGGCCGGGGCACAGCCCCCGGTTGGCGGGTCGGCGGGTGGGGTGGCCAGCGGACCGATCGATCTCAACCGCGCCAGTGCCGAGCAACTCGACACCCTGCCTGGGATCGGACCAGCAACCGCAGCTGCAATCGTCGCTCACCGCGACCAAAACGGACCCTTCGCCACCGCCGACGACCTGCTCAAGGTACGCGGCATCGGTCCCGCAAAGCTCGATGCGATCCGCGCCTTGGTGACGACTTGAGCACCGGCGACAGCGCTACAACAGGCCGCCGCCAACCATCATCTTGGCGGCGATCAATCCAACCCCGACACCGAGCCATAGGCCACACGCCAGCCACAGATACTCGCGCCAGAAGTCGGCCCAGGTGGCCACGGGCGAGCGGGTGGCCCGGCGGGCAGCGACCAAACCAACCAGCATCCACACCAGTGCGCTCAGGCCAGCGCCGAGCAGCAGCGGGCGGGCTCCCTCCGCCAACGGCACCCCGGCAGCCAACAAACCCGGCGCAGCAAGCACCGCCGCGCCCAAACCGAGCACGCCGCGGGTGGTGCTGCCCCCGCCCGTCAGCAACGCGTAGGCGGCGACACCCATCACGATCGCCGGGAACAGGGCAACGAATGCTCCTCGCCTGCGGATCCGGTAGCGGAACGCTCGCGGGCCCTGCGGCACCACGGGGACACGACTGATGGCGCTCAGGGACATGCATCGATCGTATCCATCACGCCACCGTCGCTGGTGGCAGACGATCTCCGATCAACAGTTGTGGCTCGCCGTCGCCGCATTGATCGTTGGCGTGTGGAGTCGCCAGGTCGGCTTCAGCATGATGGCGATCACCGCCGCAGCCCTGGTGGCTGGCCTCACTCGGCGGCACCTGACCAATGTTGCCTTGGCGGCGCTGTGTGGCCTTGCGCTGCTTGGCATCGGACTCGGCCGCCACGCCTGGGCGGCCACCGCCCCAGATCGGCTTGGGCCGTTCACCGGCATCGCCACCTTGATCAGCGACCCAACCCCGCGTTCGCGGGGCCCTCGAAGTCGTCATCGAGATCGAGGGCGAGCGCTTTCAGGCCTGGGCCAGGGGGTCGCCAAAACGTCGACTCGCCCCACTACTGGCCGGTGAACGGATCTACATCGACGCTGAGCGCCGCGAGTTCAACGACCCGATCGGTAAACATCGCGCCAACATCCGCCACGTCGTCGGCCTCGTCGATCTGGCCACGGTCGGCGATGTCCTGCCCGGCAAGCCCTATCAACAAGCCAGCAACCGCCTGCGGCGACTGTTCGCCACCGGCTCATCGAGGATCGCGGTGCCATTCGACAGCCTGTTCAACGGGTTGGTGATCGGCGACGATCGTTTCGAACCGCCAGCAATGGTCCAAGAATTTCGAGACTCAGGGCTCTCGCACCTCACCGCCGTGTCCGGCCAGAACGTGGCCTACGTCATCGCCGCCGCAGCACCGTTGATCCGCCGACTTCGTCCAGCCTCGCAGTGGGCCGCCACCGTCGTGCTCGTCGTCTGGTTCGTGGCCATCACCCGCTTCGAGCCCTCGGTAGTGCGCGCCGGCTCGATGGCGGTGATCTCGGTCAGCGGATACATCCTCGGCCGCCAGCGGGCACCAGCGCGTGTCCTTGCACTCGCTGTTGGTGTGCTCGTCGTCGCCGATCCGCTGTTGGTCTGGTCGGTCGGATTTTGGATGTCGGTAATGGCCACGGCTGGCGTCAGCGTCATCGGTCCACGCCTGCGTCCGCTGATCCCTGGCCCCGCCTGGCTCGCCGAACCGGCATCGGTGTCGATCGGCGCGCAGTTGGGTGTCGCCCCGATCAGCCTGGCCGTGTTCGGGCAACTGCCGCTCGTGGCCATCCCGGCCAATCTGTTGGCGGTGCCGGTCGCTGGCTTTGTCATGCTTTACGGGCTCCCCGCCGGGCTCACCGCCGGCGCCTTTGGCCGTGGCCTGATCGCCGATCTCATCCAGGTGCCGAGCGAGGTCGGCACCCGTTGGGTCGCCACCGTGGCCTCGCTGGCCGCTCGATTAGAACCGCCCGGCCCGGTCACCGTCGGAGGATGGGGCCTTGTCGTGGTCATCATCGTCGTTCGACGGCTGAACTCGCATCGAGAGTTCCGTTGGTTGCGCGCCATGTGCCATCGTTGAGGCTGCCATGGCCATCCACCTTCTCACCGGCGACGACGAGTCGCTCGTTCTGCACGCGCTGAGCGACCTCGCCCATCGCCTGGTTGGCGACGGCGATCGTTCGCTGATGGTCGATGATTTCAGCGGTGACGAGTACGAGTTGCGCAGCGTCGTCGACGCCTCGCAGACGATGCCGTTTTTGACCGACCGCCGGGTCGTCATCGCCCGCGGTGTCAGTCGTTTCAACGCCGACGACCTCGTCGGCCTCATCGGCTACCTCGGCGATCCGCTGCCGAGCACCGATCTGGTGCTGGTCGCCGGATCTGGTCGACTGTCCAAAGTATTGGCCGATGCCATCAAAGGCGCCGGTGGCATCACGGTCAACACCACCCCGCCGACAGCAAAACGCGATCGCGGCTTGTGGGTCGAGGAACAGGTCATCCAGGCTGGGGTCAAGCTCGATTCGTCGGCCTTGGCGCTGGTCACCGGTTGGATGGGGGAGGATGCCGGGCGCCTTGGCGGCGTGCTCGACACATTGCGCTCGATCTATGGCGGTGGGGTCAAACTGAACGCAGCACAGATCGAGCCGTATCTCGGCATCGCTGGGTCGGTGCCACCGTGGGACCTCACCGATGCCATCGATCGCGGCGACACGAAAGTGGCGCTGGAGTTGTTGGAACGCATGCGCCAAGCGCGCCACCCGTTGCAGATCCTGGCCACGGTGCACAACCATTTTCTTCGCTTCTTAAAGCTCGACGGGGCCGACGCCACCAGCGAGGGCGCAGCGGCAGAAGCACTCGGCATCAAGCCCGGGTTTCCGGCGAAGAAAGCCTACGAGCAGTTTCAACGCCTGGGTGGCAGCGGCGCCCAAAAGGCCATCGGCCTCATCGCCCAAGCCGACCTCGACCTGCGCGGGCAGCGTGAGCTCCCTGAGGACCTCGTCATGGAAGTGCTCATCGCCCGGCTGTCCAAGCTCGCCCCGACCTCGCGCCGCCGGTAACCGCACGACAAAAACGAACCGCGCCAGATTCAAACCGAACGAGAAAACGACACATGGCCCACTGGCAATGCCAGCGGGCCATGTCGAGAACTGTGTTGCTGGCGAAAATCAGCCAGCGGCGTTGGTGCGCTTCATCATCCGGCTCTTACGGCGAGCCGCCTGATTGGGATGGATGACGCCCTTGGCGGCAGCCATATCGAGGCGCTTGACGGCGAGGCGTAAGGCGGCGTCGCCATCCTCGGCACCGGCAGCCTTGACCGCCGACTTGACGCGAGTACGCAACTCGCTCTTGATCGCCTTATTGCGATCTGCGGCCTTGGCATTGGTGAGAATGCGCTTCTTTTGACTCTTGATATTCGCCACGTGCGAAAACCTCTTCCCTCGTGATTGGGCTTGGAGAGCCTATCGTCTCGCAGGCGCCAACAGCGACTTATGCAGTCTGTTTTGAACGACGGCCCCAGGTGGCCTACCGCCGTTGCCTCACCCTGACATGACGACGGGCGACGGTAGCATCGGTGTCCTGCCATGGACCTTTCCCGCATCCGCAACTTCTCGATCATCGCCCACATCGACCACGGCAAGTCCACCCTTTCGGACCGCATCCTGGAGATCACCGGCGCCGTCGATGCTCGCGACATGCGCTCGCAGTATCTCGACACCATGGATCTGGAGCGCGAGCGGGGCATCACGATCAAGGCCCAAAATGTGCGCGTCGATTGGAAGGGCCACGTCCTGCACCTGATCGACACGCCGGGCCACGTCGACTTCGGCTACGAGGTCAGCCGCAGCCTGGCCGCCTGCGAAGGCGTGGTGCTCGTTGTCGATGCCGCCCAGGGAATCGAGGCGCAGACCTTGGCCAACTGCTATCTGGCCCTCGAAGCCGACCTGGAGATCGTCGCCGTGCTCAACAAGATCGACCTCCCGGCGGCCGACCCCGATCGCTATGCGATGGAAATCGAGACAGTGCTCGGCATCCCCGCCGAGGACATCATCCGCATCTCCGCCAAAACCGGCGTCGGCGTTCCCGATCTGCTCGACGCCGTCGTCGAACGCATTCCGGCCCCGAAGGGCGATGCGGACGCGGCCTTGCAGGCGCTCATCTTCGACAGCCAGTACGACCAGTACCGCGGGGTAGTCAGCTCGATCCGGGTGATGAACGGCAGGCTGCTCAGCGGCACCAAGGTCAAGTTCATGAACGCTGGAGCGCAACACGAGGCCGTTGAGATCGGCGTTCGCCGCCCGGTGATCACCGCCGTTGCCGAGCTCGGCCCCGGCGAGGTTGGCTACCTCATTGCCGGTATCAAAGACGTCGGCGAGGCCCGCAGTGGCGAAACCGTCACCAACTTTCATGCGCCTGCGACCGAAGCGCTGCCCGGCTATCGCGATCCGAAGCCGATGGTCTTCTGCGGGCTCTATCCGATCGACGGCGACGACTTCGAGAACCTGCGTGAGAGCCTGGAAAAGCTCAAGCTGAACGACGCTTCGATCACCTATGAGCCGGAGACCTCTGGGGCGCTCGGGTTTGGGTTCCGCTGCGGATTTCTCGGCCTGCTGCACATGGAGATCGTCAAAGAACGCCTGGAGCGCGAGTTCAACCTGGCGCTGATCGCCACCGCACCAAGCGTGGAGTACCGGGTGATGCGCACCGACGGCGTCCTCGACATCGTCGACAATCCGGCTGATCTGCCGCCGCCGCAACGCATCGACTACATCGAAGAGCCCTTCTTTCGGGTCAGTATCATCACCCCGAAGGAGTACACCGGCACGTTGATGGACCTCTGCCAAACCCGCCGCGGCGAGATGATCAAACTCGAGTATCTCTCGCCGGAGCGCGTCGAGTTGCACTATCGAGTACCGCTCGCCGAGGTTGTCGTCGACTTTTTCGACCAGATGAAAAGCCGCACACAGGGCTACGCCAGCCTCGACTACGAACTCGACGGCTATCAGCGCAGCAACCTGGTGCTCGTCGATCTGCTGCTCAACGGCGAACCTGCCGACGCGTTCAGCACCATCGTCCACCGTGATAAGGCCTTCGACTACGGTCGGCGGATGTGCGCCAAGCTGCGCGAACTGATCCCACGCCAGATGTTCGACGTGCCGATTCAGGCGGCGATCGGCGGCAAGGTCATCGCCCGTGAGACGGTCAAAGCGCGACGCAAGGACGTGCTCGCCAAGTGCTATGGCGGCGACATCACCCGTAAGCGCAAACTGTTGGAGAAGCAGAAGGAGGGCAAGAAGAAGATGAAGGCCATCGGCCGGGTGGAGATCCCCGGCGACGTGTTCATCTCCGCCCTCAAACTCGACGACTGAGCAGCGACGCGTGGCTTCTCGCACCTTTCGCTCGTTCAAGCAACGCAATGCCCGGCTGTATTTCATGGGATTGCTGGTGTCGACGATCGGCACCTGGATTCAGGTCACCGCCACCTCAGCCTTGGTCTACAAACTCACCGGCAAAGCCACCGACGTCGGTTTGACGATCGGCGCCCAGTTCCTGCCAACACTGATCCTCGGCGCCTGGGCCGGTGGCCTCTCCGATCGAACCGATCGGCGGGTCCTCACGCTGATCACCCAATCGCTGTTGATGGTCCAGGCAGTGGCGATGGCCGCCCTGACCCTTGCCGATCGCGTCACGATGCCGTGGGTCTACGTCCTGTCGGGTGCCCTCGGATTGGTCAACGCCATCGATAACCCGGCGCGACGGGGTTTTGTGCTCGACATCGTGCCGGCACAGGACATCGGCAACGCGATCGCGCTGAACACGGCGACGATGACCGGCTCACGGGTCTTCGGTCCGGCGATCGCGGCACTGCTGATTCGCTTCGTCGGTATCGGCTGGTGCTTCGCAGCGAACGCGGTGACGTTCGCCGCGATCCTTTTCGCCCTGACGCGCATCGACGTCGCTCGGCTGCACAGTGCCCCGCTGGCCAAGCGGGGTGGGCGTCCTGTTCGTGAGGCGATTGCCTACATTGCTTCGCAACGCCGCTTGCTGGTGCTCTTCATCGTGCTCACGGTGGTCTCCACCTTCGCCTTCAACTACGGGGTCAGCTTCGTTCGCCTCGTCGACCAGCGCTTCGACAACGAGGATCTCTTCGGTTGGCTGCTGGCCACATCGAGCATCGGCAACGTCGTCGGCGCGCTGTGGATGGCCCGCAAGGAGAACGCTCGCCTGCTGTACATGTTCGGTGGCATCGTCATGTTGGCGATCAGCGGGTTGATCATCGCCTGGTCACCGCACCCGGCCGTCGCCTTCGCCGCCAGCGTCCCACTCGGATTTGGTGGCTCGGTGATGGTCGCCTCGTCGAACACGATGCTGCAGGAGGACTGCCCGCCGGAAATGCGTGGCCGGTTGCTCGCCTTGTGCGCCGTTGCCTTTCTCGGTTCGACCCCGATCGGGTCGCCGATCACCGGGTGGATCGCCGACAACGTCAGCGCCGAATGGAGCATCGCCTACGGCAGCCTCATCTCCCTGGCTGCGGTCGCTGTCGGCTGGTTGGCGATGAGGAACCGTCCGCTGGCGGTTCCGCCAGCGGCAGCGGTGTAACGAATGGCCGCCCCCGTCATCGTTTGGTTCCGCCGCGACCTGCGCCTGCGCGACCATGCTGCGCTGATTGCCGCCCGAGCGACGGCACGCCCGCTGCTGGCGCTCTTCGTCCTCGATCCAAAGCTGATCTCCGCCAGCGGGGCGCCTCGCCTGGCCTTTCTCTATCGCTCGCTGCGCGCCTTGAACGAGTCGCTCGACGGTCGCCTCGTCGTGCGATTCGGTGATCCGGTCGAGGTCGTCGTTGCGCTCGCCGGGCAGGTCGTGGCCGAGCAGGTCTTCGTCAGCCGTGATTTTGGGCCGTACGGCCGTGAGCGCGACGCTGCCGTCGCCGCAGGGCTACGCAGCATCAGCTCACGCCTCGTCGGCGTCGGCTCGCCCTACGCCGTGCAACCAGCGTCTGTATTCAAAGGCGATGGCTCGCCGTACGCCGTGTTTACACCGTTCAAGCGCACCTGGCTGACCCAGCTGCGCACGGCACGACCGGATGGTGACGACGTCCGGCTGAGCCCTATGGTGACGATCGAATCACAGGATATTCCCGATGATCCCGACCTTGGGGACGGCTGCGAACTGCCACCGGCCGGCGAGGCCGCCGCGCATCAGCGCTGGGAAGCCTTTCGCGACGACTCGTTGGCAGCCTACGACGAGCGGCGCAACGACCCTGCGGCGATCGGCGGCACGAGCGGCCTCAGCCCCTATTTGCGCTGGGGGCAGATCCACCCGCTACAGGTGCTTCGTGAGCTCGGCGGCTCACGCGCTGACGAGGTGTTCCGCTCCGAGCTGGCGTGGCGCGATTTCTATGCCGACGTGCTCTTTCATCAGCCGCGTAGCGCACGCCACAATCTCAACCCGAGGTTCGATCGACTGGCCAATGACGACGGCCCGCAGGCACGGCAACGCTTTCAGCTCTGGGCTCGCGGCCTCACCGGATACCCGATCGTCGATGCCGGCATGCGCCAAATGCTGGCAACGGGGTGGATGCACAACCGTGTGCGCATGATCACCGCCAGCTTCCTGGTCAAAGACCTCCACCTGCCGTGGCAATGGGGCGCCCGGCACTTCATGCAACACCTCGTCGATGGCGATTTGGCATCCAACCAGCATGGCTGGCAGTGGACGGCCGGCTCAGGCACCGACGCGGCGCCCTATTTTCGGGTCTTCAACCCGGTTCTGCAGGGCGGCAAGTTCGATCCGACGGGGGCCTATGTGCGGCGCTGGGTGCCGGAACTCGCCGAGGTCGCCGATCGTTTCGTGCACGCCCCGTGGGAGTCGCCGACGCACGATCTGGCGTCGTATCGGCCGATGGTCGATCACAGTGCCGAACGGAACGAGACGTTGAGACGCTATCAGCAGGCGATGGGCCGGTAATCTGAAGCAATCATGCTCGATGAACGCAAGGCTGCCATTTTGCGGGCCGTTGTGCAGGAGTACATCACCACTGCGCAGCCCGTCGGATCAGCGCACATTCCGCGCGCCCACGGGGTGCAGGTGTCGTCGGCCACGATCCGCAATGACATGGCCATGCTGGAACACGACGGCTATTTGGTGCAGCCGCACACCAGCGCCGGACGGGTGCCAACCGACAAGGGGTATCGCTTTTTTGTCGATCATCTCGGCCGCGACGGTCGCCTCGACAGTGTCGCCACCGAGCAGGTCGGCGACTTCTTTTCCCGTGCCCACGGACGTATCGAAGAACTGTTGTCGCAGACGTCCGATCTGCTCGCTCGCTTGACGACCTACGCGTCGGTGGTCGTTGGGCCCAAGCCTGAGGCCTCGGTTGTCCGCAGCGTGCAGATCGTTGGCTTGTCGGCGCGCATGGCGATGGTCGTCGCCGTGCTCTCCAACGGCGCGGTCGAAAACCGCTCGATCGAGTTTGCCGACGAGGTCTCCGATCAGCGCTTGGCATCGTCGACAGCCCACCTCGCCCACGCGCTGGTTGGGCGGCCGTTTGGCATCGTCGAGTCGATCATTGGAACGGGCGACCGTGTCGTCGACGAGGTCTGTACACAAGCGCTCGACGCCCTTCGCCAGTTGCGCGGCGACAACCAGGTGTTCGTCGGTGGTGCCGCCTCTGTGGCCGGCGCGTTCGACGCCGTCGATGTCGTACGCACGGTGCTCGGCACTCTCGAGCAGCACTATGTGATGGTCACACTGGTTCGAGATGTGTTGGATCGCGGCCTGTCGGTCTCGATCGGCGCCGAGCACGGCCTCGAACCGCTGGCCACCTGTTCGGTGGTCGTTAAGTCGGTCGTCGTCGATGGCGAGCAGACTCGGCACGGTCGGCGTGCTCGGGCCAACTCGAATGAACTACCCACAAGCCCTGGCGACCGTCGATGTCGTCAGCGAGCAACTGGGCCAACGTTTGGCAGAGGGTTAACAAGCAATGGCTGATTTTTACGAGGTGCTCGGTGTTTCGCGCACCGCCAGCAACGACGAACTGAAGAAGGCGTATCGGCGTAAAGCCCGTGAGCTGCACCCCGACACGAATCCGGATCCCGCCGCCGAAGCGCAGTTCAAGGAAGTTGCTCGGGCCTATGAGGTGTTGAGCGATGCCGACAGTCGCGCTCGATACGACCGATTCGGCGAGCAGGGCGTCGGTGGCGCCGGGCACCAGGGAGACAGTTTCGGCGGCGGTCTTGGCGACCTGTTCGATGCCTTCTTCGGCGGCGGAAATGGCGCCAGCCCGTTCGGAGGCCAGCGTGGCGGCCCGGCCGGTCCACCGCGCGGTCAGGACCTCGAGATCGTTGCCGACATCACGCTGGAGAATGCGGTCTTTGGGGCGACGATTCCGGTCAGCGTGCGTACGGCGGTGGCCTGCGGCGATTGCGGGGCCACTGGCGCGGGTTCGGGCACGCAGCCGGTGACCTGCAGCGAGTGCAACGGGCGCGGCCAGGTGCAGCGGGTACGCCAAAGTCTGTTGGGCCAGATGGTCACGTCCAGCGCCTGTAACCGCTGCGGCGGCTACGGCAAGGTGATCGCTACCCCGTGCGCCACCTGTTCCGGCGACGGCCGCACAATCACGGAAAAGACCTACCAGGTCGATGTTCCTGCCGGCGTCGACACCGGCTCGACGTTACGGCTGACCGGCAGGGGAGCGGTTGGGCCGCGCGGCGGAGCTTGCGGCGACCTCTACGTTCATCTGCGGGTCAGCGCCCACGACGCCTTTCGGCGTGTCGACAACGACCTCATCGCCGACCTACCGATCTCCATCGCCCAGGCCGCGCTCGGCACGCGCATGACATTGTCGACGCTCGACGGCGACGAGGAACTCATCATTCCTGCCGGCACTCAACCGGGCCGCGAGTTCGTGCTGCGCGGTCGTGGCGTACCCAGGCTGCAGGGCCGAGGTCGCGGCGATGTACGCGTCATCGTCATCGTTCAGGTGCCTACCCGGCTGTCGGATGCAGAGGCGGAACTGCTCCGTTTGTACGCCGAGGGGCGCAACGAGACGGTCGAACCACCCGACAAGGGCCTGTTTTCCAGAATCAAATCTGCCTTCCAGTGAACCCCGAGCTGCGAAGGTCGGCGGCACACATTTTCGTGGAGAACCTCGATTCTCCAATCATCGGCGAGCAGGATAGGCACCATCTGCTGCCGCGTTCTTCGTTTGCGCCGCGGCGAGTCGGTCAGCGTCGCAAACGGGCGTGGGGCCTGGCGAATGTGCACTCTGGGCACTGACGGCGAGATAACGCCTGCCGGAGATGTTGTCTACGACCACTCCGAGCGCGAGAAGTTGACAATCGCTGTGGCTGTGCCCAAGGGCGACCGCCCCGAGTGGATTGTTCAAAAGCTGACGGAGATCGGCATTGACACAATCGTCTTTCTGCGAACGGAACGTTCGGTCGTCATCTGGGATTCGTCAAAATGCGCACGACATATGCAGAAACTACGTACGGTGGCGAGGGAGGCAGCGATGCAAAGCCGCCGGATCTGGCTCCCCGAGGTGAATGGTCAACATGACCTATTGACTTTCTTAGATTCTTGCAGGCACAGTGCATTTGTTGTCGCAGCGGAACCGGGCGGAAGTTCCATAGATTTAGCCGACGCCGCCGTAGCAATTGGGCCAGAAGGCGGATTTACCACGGAAGAACTCGCTCAAATCGGCCGTACTGCTACCTTGGGTGGCAATTTACTCCGAGTTGAGACCGCGGCGCTAGTTGCTGCCACGCAAATGGTTGCTCTCCGGCACGGTCGGTGGTAATCTATGACTTGCTTGCGGTCCATACATTGAATGAAGTAGCCGTAGTTGCGGTTGCGAGAGAGGAAATAATGCGTGATTTCGACGAAGATGATGCGTCATCATCGCCATATAGCCGAAAGGTAGGCGAACGACTCCGAGTCATTCGACGCCAAAAGCGGATGTCGTTGCAGGAGGTCGAAGCGGCCTCGAAGGACGAGTTCAAGGCCAGCGTGCTCGGCGCATACGAACGCGGAGAGCGCGCAATCTCGGTTCCCCGCCTCGAACGACTGGCGTCGTTCTACTCGGTGCCCGTCGATCAGCTTCTGCCCAGGGACGAGGCCAGCGAGGCCGCGGCCAGCGCTGCCGACTCGATCGCCCCCCGCAAGATCGCCGTCGATCTCGTCAAGCTGTCACAGCTGTCGGGTCAGCCGTTCGAGATGCTTGCCCGCTTCCTGCGCATGATTCAAGTGCAGCGCCAAGACTTCAACGGCAAGGTCATCACCGTTCGCGGCGACGACACCCGCGCCATCGCCGCGATGCTCGACGTTCCGGTCGATCGCGTCGGACAGCGCCTCGATGCCCTCGATCTGTTGTTTGGTCCGTTGGTCTAATCGGGCACACTGCCTCGGTGCAGTTCGGCGCATACATCCACATTCCTTTCTGTGCCCACCGCTGCGACTACTGCGCATTTGCGACCTGGACCGACCGGCATCACCTCATCGAGCGCTACTGCGCTTCGCTGATACAAGACATCAATGAACACATCGAGACGGGGCTCAGCCCCGTCTCGAGCGTTTTCGTCGGCGGTGGCACGCCAACTCAGGTACCGGCGTCCTTGCTGGCAGCGGTGCTGCGGGCCCTGCCGACAACCCGCGACGCCGAGATCACCGTCGAATGCAATCCTGACGATGTCACCGAGGAGTTGATGCGGACCTTTGCCGACGGTGGCGTCAACCGCGTCAGCCTCGGAGTGCAATCGATGGCCCCACAGGTGTTGCTCGCTCTCGGCCGTCGTCATGTGCCGGCGAACGTCGACCTCGCCGTCAGCGCCGCTCGACAGGCCGGCATCGACGACATCAACCTCGACCTGATCTACGGGGCTGCGGGCGAACGGCTGAGCGATTGGGAACATTCGCTGCGCGGCGCACTGGCGCTGCAACCCACGCACATCTCCGCTTATGCCTTAACCGTCGAGGCCGGAACTCCGTTGGCTCGCGAGCCACAACGCCACCCTGATGACGATGACCTCGCCGACAAGTACGAGATGGCCGACGAACTGCTCAACGCCGCCGGGCTGAGCAACTATGAGATCAGCAACTGGGCGAGCCCGGGGCGAGAATGCCGTCACAACGTGCTCTATTGGGAGCAGGGCGACTATCAAGGCTTCGGTTGCGCCGCCCATTCGCACATCGCCGGTCGACGCTTCTGGAACGTGCGCACGCCCGAGCGGTACATCGAAGCCGTTGAGCACGGCACCACGCCGGAAGGTGGTTCGGAGGCTCTCGATGAGCGGGAACGCCGAATTGAGAAGCTGCAACTCCAGCTGCGGATGCGTGCCGGAGTGCCCGCTGAGGCGCTCGATGGCGAAGCGCTTCCCGGGCTGGTCGAGTTGATCGACGATCACTGGGTGCTGACCCGACGCGGGCGGTTGATGGCTAATGCCGTGGCCCTCAAGCTGCGCTGACCTCGCCTCGCCATCGACGAGTTTCATGTCTGAGATTCACAGGTGAGATTCACAGGTGAGATTCATGGAGGTGAGTGTGCGCGCCGACTCTGGCTGCTATTCTGAGGGTCCCTTTACGGGCGCGTAGCTCAGTTGGTTAGAGCGCCACCATGACACGGTGGAGGTCCCGGGTTCGAGCCCCGTCGTGCCCACAAGAACTGTCTGGCCGATGTCGTGCGCTGCACCCGGTCGAGCTCCCGCCACTCGTCGTGTTCGAAGCTCTTTACGACTTGTGAAGAATCATGGCGTTCGCGTTTCCGCAGTGTTAATGTCGTGCGTCGGGACGCTAGTAGAGCGTTCTACATCCAACAATCCATTCAGGGGGATACACCTAGATGAAACTCAAGCGCGTATTCGCGATTGCAGCAGTGGCCGGCCTCGTCGGCACCGCATGCAGCAGCGATGACAAAGAAGCCGATGGCACCACTGCTGCAGTGGTCACCGAGGCCGAGTCGCCAGTTACCGAGGCCGAGGCCGAGACGCCAGTCACGGAAGCCGAGACCGAGGTCACCGAGGCTGAGACGCCAGTTACCGAAGACAACGTTGTCGCCACCCAGGCAACCGACATCGAGATCGCCGTCATCACCCACTCCGACGGTGGCGTGTTCTGGTCGGTATTCGAAAAGGGCGCCCAGAAGGCCTGCGATGACCTCGGAGCCACCTGCCGCATTCTTCAGAGCGTCAATGACGGTCAGGTCCAGGCCGGAATGATCGATCAGGCCGTGTCCGACAGCGTTGACGGCCTGGCCGTCTCGCTCGCCGACCCGGACGCGATCAAGGATTCCGTGCTCGCCGCAGGCGAAGCCGGCATCCCGGTCGTCACCGCCAACTCGGGCTCGACCCTGTACAAGGAGTTCGGCGCCTTCACCCACATCGGTCAGGACGAGTTCCAGGCCGGCCAGGGTGCTGGTGAGAAGTTCAACGAAGCCGGCGCCACCAAGGTGCTGTGCGCCAAGCAGGAGCAGACCAACACCGGTCTCGATGCTCGCTGCGAAGGCCTCATCGACACCTTCGAGGGCGAAGTCATCGCTGAGTTCGTTGAGCTCGACGAGGACGTCGTCAAGCAGCAGGCCGCGATGAAGACCAAGCTCGACGCCGACCCGGCGATCGACGGTGTCTTCGGCACCGGCCCGGTCATCGCCCACAGCGGTGCCATGGCTGTTGCTGAGCTCGGCCGTGACATGGTCATCGGTGCAGTCGACCTGTCCCCGGACATCCTCGACGACATCGAGTCCGGCGCCGTGCTGTTCACCATCGACCAGCAGCAGTACCTCCAGGGCTATGTCGCCGTGCTCGCCTTGTTCCTCAATGTCACCAACCAGAACACCCTCGGCGGCGGCTTGCCCATCGCTACCGGCCCTGGCTTCGTGACCGTCGACAACGCTGCGGCTGTCAAGGAACTGGTCGCGGCCGGCACTCGCTGACCAACACCTACTTCGTGTAAACGAAACGGCTGGGCCGATCCGCTGGAAACAGTAGGGTTGGCCCAGCCGTCTCGCGAATGCCGCAAGTTGCAAGTCACATTCGATTTTTTTGGGGATCCAGGGGGAATGATTTATGACGACCACGACCGTGGATGGGGTGGCTGAACCAGCTGCCGTAGCGCCCGCCAAAAGCGACGAGCGCATTGCTTTTCGAGGACCAATGCGGCGATGGTTAATGTCGCCCGAGATCGGCGCATTGATCGGCGCGATCGTGGTCTGGACGTTCTTCTGGGGTGCTGGGCGAACCTTCGGTGAGGCCGACACCACCCTCAACTGGCTTGATGTCGCTGGACCAACCGGCATTATGGCCACTGCAGTGGCCTTGTTGATGATCGGCGGCGAGTTCGATCTTTCCGCCGGCGTGCTTACCGGCGGCTCGGCGATCATGATCGGCCTCACCGCCACCTATTTCAAAGGTGATGGCATCAACATCGGCTGGGCGATTCTCGCTGCCTTCCTGGTGGCCGGCGCTGTCGGCTGGTTCAACGGCTTCTTGGTCAACAAGACCGGCCTGCCGAGCTTTATTGTCACCTTGGCCTCGTTTTATGTGATTCGAGGAATCAACCTGATCATGGCCCAACGTTTGGCTAAAAAAGTGCAAGTATCCGGCATCGAGGAGCAAGAGGGCGCCACGTTCTTCAAGAAGTGGGTTGCCCACGAGTGGAGGTTCACGGAGTTCGCGGCTCGAGACAAAATTTTCGTGACGCTGGTGATCGTCGGCGCGGCGCTGTTCATCTTTGCGCTTCTCGAGCAGTCGTTCGTGCGTCGCAGCTCAATGTCGATGCCTGATGTCGGTGTCGCTGTCGCAGGCGTCATCGCCACCCTCATTGGCTTCTCCGGTCTGCTCAGGCAAGACGGTGTATCGAAGAACGCCATCTTTTCGGCGATCGGCGCCGCAGGCGTGGTGCTGACCGTGGTCGGTGTCGCCCGTGCGCGCTGGATGCCACGCCACAACGACGGCAACCACGGCCTACCTGCTGCGGCATTGCGCCGCCTGATGTTCGGCGCTGGCGGCGTGGCGCTGGCGTGCCTGACCCCGCTCGTGCTCGACCGCAAGGACGCCCAACCGGCGCTGACCTGGACCCCATCGTGGCTGCGTCCAGTGTTTGCAATCACCGCAGCGGCGATCGGATTTGCGATTGCCACCAAGGCCATCGCTCCGGCGTTGAGGGGCAAGTGGAAGCCAAGCTCGCCAATCAAGATTGCCCTCTTCGGCTTGTACAGTGGGCTGTTGCTGATGGTCGGTGTACTGGCCTTCTTGCAGCTGACCACGGTGCAAGGCCTGCGGGCGATCGTGATGGTGCTCCTGGCGACCGTCGGCATCGTCATGATGCTCAGCGCACGGGGTCTCGCCGGCGTGACGTCACGTCGGTCTCAGCTGTTGTTCGGCGTTCTCGCGGCTGTTGGCGTGTTCATCCTCGCTCTCGTCGTACGCGCCGACGCCGGAGCCGTTCGTTTCCGCACCGGCATGTTTTCAGCGCTTGTGCTCGGGGCCGTCGCGATCCTGGCAAACACCTCGGTCGAGTACTTCATGGCCAAGCGCACCGAGGCCGACCCGGCCGCCGACAAGCTGGGCAAACGTCTCCTCGTCACTGGCGCGGTGCTAGCGATCGTTGGCCTGGTGATGCGCCTCGTCTGGACCAACCTCACTCCGGAGCATGCGGCTGAAGTCAAAGCCGCTGGCGGCTCAGTCGGCCAGATCGTGTTGCGTCAGTCGGTTCTCTGGTGGCTGTTAATCGCTGCGATCGGTGCCTTCGTATTGTTGAAGACCAAGTGGGGCAGCTGGATCTTTGCCGTCGGTGGCAACAAAGACGCTGCCCGCGCCGTCGGTGTTCCCGCCGACAAGGTCAAGGTCGGTCTGTTCGTCACGGTGTCGATGTGCGGCTGCCTCGCCGGGACGCTGATCGCCCTCCGTTACGGCACAGTCCAAGCCAACCAAGGCATCGGGGCAGAACTCGAATACATCATCGCCGCCGTCGTCGGTGGCTGCTTGATGACGGGCGGCTACGGCTCGGTCATCGGCGCCTCGCTCGGCGCGGCGATCATGGCCATGTCCGAGCAGGGTGTGCAGACCACCGGTTGGGACAGCAACGGTCGCTACGTGTTCCTCGGCGGCGTCCTGCTGATCGCCGTGCTCGTCAACAATTTCACCCGCAAGAAGGCACAGGAGGCCCGCTGATGAACGCTCCACTGCTCGAACTTCGCCACATCTCCAAGCACTTCGGCAACGTCACCGCGTTGCAGGACGTATCGACCAAAGTCGAAGAGGCCGCAGTCACCTGCGTTCTCGGCGACAACGGCGCTGGTAAGTCGACGTTCATCAAAATTCTCTCCGGCCTGCACAAGCAGTCTGAAGGGGAGTACTTGATCGACGGCACACCTGTCGAACTCGAGTCGCCCCGCCAGGCCCGCGACCTCGGCATCGCCACGGTCTACCAAGATCTGGCAATGGCCCCGTTGATGTCGGTGTGGCGCAACTTCTTCCTCGGGGCTGAGCCGATGCGCGGCAAGATCTTGATGCGCAGCGCCTGGATGAAGCAGACGGCCAAAGATGAGATGGCCAAGATGGGTATCGATGTCCGCGACATCGATCAGCCGGTTGGCACTCTGTCGGGTGGCGAGCGCCAGTCCGTGGCCATCGCCCGCGCGGTGTACTTCGGCGCCCGGGTGCTGATTCTCGACGAACCAACATCGGCGCTGGGTGTCAAGCAGTCTGGTGTGGTGCTGCGTTACGTCCGCGCCGCAGCAGAGCGTGGCCTCGGCGTGATCTTCATCACCCACAACCCGAACCACGCCTATCCGGTCGGTGATCGTTTCCTCGTGCTCAACCGTGGGCGCAGCCTTGGCGACTTCGCCAAGTCGGAAATCTCGCAGACGGAACTGACGCGGTTGATGGCTGGTGGCGCCGAGTTGGAAGCGCTGCAGCACGAGTTGAAGCGCTGATTCTTGGCGTTGAGCCTGGCGCCCCGAATCTGATCGGCTAGGGGCACAGGTTCAGCATGGCCATTCTGCTTGCGCTCGCCTGTGCCGCTGTGTATGGCGTGGCTGACTTTTGCGGTGGCCGGGCGGCGCGTTTGACCTCGAGCATCGCCGTCACCCTCATCGGACAGGCGGCAAGCCTGTTGGTCGCCGTAGCCGCCGTCGTCATCGCTGGTGACGAGCTCGCACCGCGCGGCGACTGGGCGTGGGGCGCAGTCGCTGGTGTCGCCGGATCGATCGGGTTGGTGAGTTTCTACCGCGCCCTCGCCGACGGGGCGATGACCGTTATCGCACCAGTCACGGCGGTCATCAGCGCCGTCTTGCCCGCGATTGTCGGCGTCGCCGGGGGCGAGCGCCCAGCGCCGTTGGCCTACGCCGGTATCGCCTGCGCGCTGATCGCCGTAGCTTTGATCAGCGGAGCCGTCGGTGAACGCAACGCCAAGACCACCTCGACCACGATCATTTTGGCGGTGATCGCTGGCATCGGTTTCGCCTCGATCTTCATCGCTTATGATCGGGTCAGCGACGACGCCGGGTTCTGGCCACTGATCGCCGCCCGCTTGACGTCGATCGCCGTCATGGTCGTGCTTGCGTTGAGCAAGCGTGGCGAGATCAGCGGGGTTCGCGCCAGCCTGACCCTGTGCATGGTCAGCGGCCTGCTCGACATGAGCGCCAACGTCTTTTACCTGATGGCGATCAAGCGCGGCATGCTCTCGATCGTTGCCGTGATCGCTGCCCTCTATCCAGTCAGCACCGTTGCTTTGGCCTTCGGTATCGACAAGGAAAAGGTGACCCGGGCGCAAACGACCGGCATGGTCCTCGCTGCGGTCGCCCTCGCTGCGGTCAGCGTCGCCGGCGCTGGCTAACGCGGCAAGCCGAGCACACGCTCGCCGAGAATGTTGCGCATCACATTCGACGTGCCGCCCATGATCGTGTAACCCGGGGCGTAGCACAGGCCGCGGGTGACCTCGTTCCACAGCATCGCCTCGGCGCCCAACGTGCGAAAGACGAACTCGGCGACCTGAAACTCATGCTCCGTGCAGAAACACTTCGTCGCCGCGCTGAAGCCTGCGGGTGCCTGACGCAGCACCTCACGGGCCACAAGGATGCGCCCGATGCGGTACTTGCTCTCCAACGCAGCGATCTGCTGGCGCACAAGCGGATCGCCGGTGTCGGCGCGCTGACGAGCAATCAGGTACAAGGCGTGGTTGCTGACCAGGCGATCGATGCCGCCGCGCTCGTGTTCAAGCTGGGCCATGGTCTGTTTAAAGGCCGCTCCCTCGGTGCCAACCAGGTTCACCGCGCGTACCCGCACATCCGTGAAGAACACCTCGCAAAAGTGGCGGTTAGTGGTCATGTCCTTGATCGGGCGGACCTCAATGCCAGGCAGGTTCATCGGCACGATAATCTCGCTGATCCCGGCGTGGGGAGGGCCCTCGCTGCGGGTCCGGCAGATCAGATAGCAATAGTCGGCGACCTCGCCAAAGCTGGTCCAGATCTTCTGGCCGTTGATGATGAAATCGTCGCCGTCCAACGCCGCTGAAGTCTTCAACCCTGCCAAGTCGCTGCCCGCGTCGGGCTCGCTCATGCCGATACACCACGTGGTCGTGCCGCTGAGGATCTGCGGCAGGAACTCGGCGCGCTGGTCAGGCGTGCCGTATTTGATCAAACTTGGGCCCATCTGACGATCGGCGAACCACAACGCAGCGATCGGCGCGCCAGCGCCGATCAACTCCTCGGCGACGATCAAACGATCGATCGGTGGGCGGCCGCCGCCACCGAACTCGCGGGGCCAGGTCATGCCCACCCAACCCAGCGCGGCCATCTCGACGGCGAACTCGGCATGGAAGCCGTTGATCCAGCTGTCGTTGAATCGCCCGAAGCGCTGCACCGCCGATTGGGCAACCTCGCGGGCCTTGGCGCGCAGTGCCTGTTGCTCAGGGGTCCAGTCGAAGTCCATCGATCGATCGTACGCGGCATCCGTCTCCGCCGGCTATTTCGTCGGCATCAGCGAAGTGACTAGTCTGTACAAGTCGAATACAAGTCGAGGAGAGGCGCAACAGTGGCCAAGATCAAGGTAGAGAACCCCATCGTCGAGATGGACGGCGACGAAATGACACGGATCATCTGGCAGTTCATCAAGGACAAGCTGATCTTGCCGTACCTCGACATCGAACTCGACTACTTCGACTTGGGGATCGAGCATCGTGATGCCACCGACGACCAGGTGACGATCGACTCTGCCAACGCCACCAAGAAGCACGGCGTGGCCGTGAAGTGCGCGACGATCACCCCTGACGAGGCCCGCGTCGAGGAGTTTGGCCTGAAGAAGATGTGGAAGTCGCCGAACGGCACGATCCGTAACATCCTCGGCGGCGTCATCTTCCGCGAACCGATCGTCATCTCCAACATTCCTCGTCTCGTGCCCGGCTGGACCAAGCCGATCATCATCGGCCGTCACGCCCACGGCGATCAGTACAAGGCCACCGACTACAAGGTGCCCGGCGCTGGCACGGTGACGCTGACCTACACGCCCGCCGACGGCAGCCAGCCGGTGGAGATGCAGGTCGCCAACTTCGGTGACGACGGCGGCGTCGTGATGGGGATGTACAACTACAACGATTCGATCCGTGATTTCGCCCGCGCCTCGCTGCGTTACGGCCTGAACCGTGGCCTGCCGGTCTATCTGTCCACCAAGAACACGATCATGAAGGCCTACGACGGCACGTTCAAGGACACCTTCGAGGAGATCTACCTCACCGAGTTCAAGACCGAGATGGACGCCGCCGGGTTGACCTACGAGCATCGCTTGATCGACGACATGGTGGCCTGCGCGATGAAGTGGGAGGGCGGCTATGTGTGGGCATGCAAGAACTACGACGGCGACGTGCAGTCCGACACCGTGGCCCAAGGGTACGGTTCGCTCGGTCTAATGACCTCGGTGTTGATGACCCCAGACGGCCGCACCGTCGAGGCCGAAGCAGCTCACGGCACGGTCACCCGCCACTACCGCGAGCACCAGAAGGGCAACAAGACCTCGACCAACCCGATCGCCTCGATCTACGCCTGGACGCAGGGTTTGCAGTATCGCGGCCAGATGGACGGCACGCCAAAGGTTGTCGAGTTCGCCAATTCGCTCGAGCACGTGTGCATCGAGGCCGTCGAGGCCGGGGAAATGACCAAGGACTTGGCCATTCTGATCTCCAAGGACGCCCCCTACCTGCACACGGAGGACTTCCTCGACGCG
This sequence comes from uncultured Acidimicrobiaceae bacterium, assembly GCA_963732585.1. Classification (GTDB taxonomy): domain Bacteria; phylum Actinomycetota; class Acidimicrobiia; order Acidimicrobiales; family Ilumatobacteraceae; genus WLMZ01. The sequence goes on from CAVSZY010000003.1 coordinate 917,918, forward strand.
CTCGATCAGCGCCTCGCGGCGAAGATGAAGTGACGATCGCCGCGGTTCTGCTCGATTGGGGCCACACGCTGTTCGACACGGTCGGCAGCGTCGAGTTCATCGTCGAGTATTCGTCGGGCACCCAGCATCCGTTGAGTGCCGACGAAGCGTTCGATCTCTGGGAGCGGGCCCGCGTGGCCTCGCGCAGCGCCGAGGAACTTGCCAAGGGCCGCGATCTCTCCTTGGCCGTTCACCGCCAGTGTTGGCAGTCGTTGTGGACCGAACTAGAACAGCGCTGCCCGGGTATCAGCGACCCGCTCTATGCCTTCGAGATCGGCCCGCAGGGCTGGTCGCCCTATAGCGACACCCGGGCCTTCCTCTACGGACTCCAGGACCGCGAGTTGCCAGCGGTGATTGTCAGTGACGTGCCCTTCGATTTGCGACCGATTCTGGCGCACTACGACCTCGACCGCTTTATTCACACCTTCGTGCTCTCCGGTGAACACGGGATGCTGAAGTCGCAACTTGGGTTGTTTCACGTCGGCCTCGACGCCGTCGGGGTGCCCGCGTCGCAGGCCATCATGGTTGGCGACAATCACGTCAATGACGGCGCAGCGATCGATGTCGGCATTCGTACCCTGCTGCTGCCACAGGTCGCCCACGGCCGACCACGTGGCCTCGCCGACGTGCTCGGCTACCTCGACGCCAACCGCTAGACCTGCCGCTCGACACACTCGATACACCGCAATCGGCTTGCAGCCGTGAACAACGTGTGCGAACATATGTTCGTATGCGGGATGTTCCAAGCTTTCTCCACGCCGACTTGGACTCGTTCTACGCCTCGGTCGAACAGCGCGACAACCCCAAGCTGCGCGGTAAACCGGTGATCGTCGGCGGTGGTGGCGTGGTGCTCGCCGCCAGCTACGAGGCCAAGGCCTTCGGGGTCAGGGGGGCGATGAACGCCGGGCAGGCCCGTGCCCTGTGTCCGCAGGCGATCGTCGTCGAACCACACTTTGCCGCCTACGTGCAGGCCAGCAAGGACGTCTTCGCCATCTTCCACGACACCACCCCGCTGGTCGAGGGGTTGTCGATCGACGAAGCGTTTCTCGACGTCGGCGGACTGTGGCGACTCGTCGGCCCACCAGCCGAGGTCGCCCGCCGCCTTCGACAGCGAGTGCGCCAAGAGGCGGGCCTAGCGATCACCGTCGGCGGGGCAACCACCAAGTTTCTCGCCAAGGTGGCCAGCGACCACGCCAAGCCCGACGGTCTGTTGATCATCCCCGCCGGTGGCGAACTCGACTTCCTCCACCCGTTGCCGATCGAGCGGCTGTGGGGTGTCGGCCCGGTGACGTCGCAACGCCTGCGTGATCACGGCATCGCCACCATCGCCGAGATCTACCGTCTTGGGTCGCAGACCATCAGCTCGATCGTCGGGGGCGCCGCCGGCAACCACCTGTGGTCGATGTCCGCCAATCGTGACCCACGCCAAGTGCAAACCAGCCGACGACGTCGCTCGATCGGCGCCCAACAGGCCCTCGGGCGACGCAAACGCACCCAACAAGAGCTCGACACCACGCTCGTCGGCTTGGTGGACCGCATCACCCGTCGGCTGCGCGACGCCGATCGTGTCGGGCGCACGCTGGTCCTGCGGCTGCGATTCGAAGACTTCACCAGCGCCACTCGCGCGACAGCATCCCGCAGGCGACCAACAGCACCGATGTCGTCTTGCGCCACGCCCGCAAGCTGCTCGAGGCAGCCTGGCCGTTGATCGCCGCCAACGGCCTGACGTTGATCGGTATCAGCCTGTCAAACCTCGACGACGCCGATGCTGTGCAGCTGAGTTTGCCGATCGAGCTCGGCAGCGACGACCGCCTCGATGGCGTGCTCGACGCCGTGCGCGCCAAGTTCGGCTCGATGGCCGTGCAACGAACGGTCCATCTCGGCGTCGATCAGGGGCTCTGCGTGCCGATGCTCCCGGACTGAGCAGTGCGCATGGAAAGTGCAAGACTGGGCAGATGCGAGCAATTGTCCTGCGGCAACACGGCGGCCCCGAGCACCTGAACATCGAGGTCGTGCCCGACCCGCAGCCGGGTTCTGACCAGGTGCTCATCGATATCACCGCCACGGCGCTGAACCGTGCCGACCTGCTGCAAGTGCTTGGGCTCTATCCCAACCCGCGTGCGACCGAGGTGGAGATCCCTGGTCTCGAGTTTGCCGGGGTGGTCGCCGCTGTGGGCGCCCACGCGTCGCTGTGGAGGGTCGGCGACCGGGTGATGGGCATCGATGCCGATGGCGGCTACGCCGAGCGGATTGCCGTGCACGAGCGCCAACTGTTGGCGATCCCGACGAACATCGCCATCGCCGATGCGGCGGCGATACCGGAGGTGTTCCTCACCGCTTGGGACGCGTTGGTGGTCCAGGGCGGCTTGACCAGTGGGCGGTGGTGCCTGGTACACGCTGGGGCCTCCGGCGTCGGTACCGCGGCGATCCAGATTGCCAAAGCGATCGGGGCGCGGCGTCGCCGTCACCTGCAGCACGGGCAAGATCGAGGCCTGTCGCTCGCTCGGCGCCGACGTGGTCATCGACTACAAGGTTGACGACTTCGTCAGGGCCGTTGCCGAAGCAACCGGCGGTCGCGGCGTCGACACCATCCTCGACGTCATCGGCGGCGACTACGTCAACCGCAACCTCGCCGCTGCGGCCCTCAAGGGACGCATCATCCAGGTCGGGCTGATGGGCGGTGCCTCGACCGCAGTGAACCTCGGCATGATCCTCAGCAAGCGCATCTCGCTGATCGGCACGACATTGCGGGCCCGTCCGATCGAGGAAAAGATTGCCCTCACCCAGCGGTTTCAGGCAGAGATAATGCCGTTGTTCGACACCGGGGCCCTGCGTCCAATCATCGATTCGCGCTTCCCAATGGAGCAGATTCGTGAGGCTCACCAGTACATGGCGTCCAACGCCAACAGCGGCAAGATCATCATCGACATCACACGTTGATGACGCCTTCAAGCGCGCTCGCACCGTTGTTCAGCAGTTCCGAAGCCGGCACCTCGAACCAGCCCTCGGCGACCGTGGCGTAATAGTCCTCGAGGGTCACGGTGGCGGCAAGGTTGTCGTCGACGAGATCGGTGAACGATGGCAACTCGCCGTAACGTCCAACGTTCACCGGGCCGAACAACAAGCCCATGCTCGCCGCACCATGGTCGAGGCCACTGGATCCGCTGTCGGCCGCCCGGCGACCGAACTCGCTGGTGGTCATCACCAACACTCGATCGGCGAGACCGGTGTTGTTGAGATCGGCGAGGAACGCTTCCAGGCTGGCGTCAAGTTGGGCCATCAGCGAATCGTGGCGATAGAGGTGGTCGTCGTGGGTGTCGAAATCACCTTCGAAGGGCACATGCAGGATGCGCACACCCTGATCGGTCATCATCAGACTCATCGCCAGGCTCAGTGAGCGGGTCAGGTTGTTGTCTGGATAATCGGGTCGCAGGCCACTGTCGTCGACCATGCTGAGCACCGCCTCCGAAAAGTCGATCGCCCGGCCGTCGACGGAGCGAAGCGCCCCGAGGAATCCCTCGCCACCGGCCTCGGCGTAGCGCTGCATGCCGCGCTGGAAGGCGCTGAACTGCTTGTCGTCGGGGTTCGCGCCCGACAGATAGCGAGCGGTCGACAGCGACGAGAGGCCGACCGTGCCCACCTTTTTCGAGGCCAACGCCGGATGGTTGCCACCGCGGGTCGACACGGCCACAGCGGCGGCGTTGGGGTCGCCGATGATGTCGGCCAAGCGCCCCAGAAACCCGGTATCGAAGGCTGCCGCGTTCACCGAATCGCCCCGCCACCAGCGGTTGAGCATTTCGAAGTGTGAGCCATCAGGGGCGGCTGAGCCGACACCTTGGATGATCGCGGCCCCGCGACGGCGGATGTTGCTCATCGACGGTGCGTAGCCGATCTCATCGTCGATGTGCAGCACGTCTGCCGCTGGAATCGAGGTGTTCGGCCGTAGGTCGTAGTAGCGCCCGATGCCGTGGGGAACGACCATCGACAGACCGTCGTTGCCGCCGGGCATGTCGATGACCACCAACATGCGGCTGGCGACATCGGCGTTGGCCTTGAGCACCGACGCGGCCGCCGAGGGCTGCGCCGTCGAGCCGGCCGTGACGGCCGATCCATCGACGGCGGTGCCGACAGGGGCGTTGGTGCTGTTCGACCGGCTCCCGGTGCCAGCCAACCCGCCGGTGTCGGTGGAGTCGCCACCGATCAGCCAGGCGACGGAGCCGACGGCGGTGGCACCGGCGCCAGCGCTGGCCCATTTCAAGAGTTCGCGGCGTGAAACTGATTGCGACATGTGCTCTTGCTCCTCGGTCAGATCAACGAAAATTCGGGGCTGCAGGCAACCAGGGCGTGAAGTACGGAGGAGCGCTCGCGCAATCCCTCCAGCGGTGCGGCGGCGTCGACGAGGGCCTCACGGGTCTCATCGCTGACGCTGTAGAGGCCGGCCTTGGCCAACACTTCGCCGACTGGATCGTCGCTATCGAGCGTCGGCAGGTCGTAGGCATAGTCCCAGGCCACAGCACATTTCTCGAACACCGACGACACCGACAACCAGCGTTGCAGGCCCGGCCAACCAGCGACATTGGGCGGTTCCATCGGCAATTGATCGAGCGATTGCAAACGCCAAAAATCGATCTCGGTGCCATAGAAGCGGTTGACGGCCACCCACCACTCCAAACCGCTGCGCGGGCGGCTGTACTCAGCATCGACGAAGCTCGGGTGGCGCACGATTGCCTCGACCAGCACCCGAATCTGCAAACCGCCGTCACGAAAGGCCGTGGCCAATTCCGCGAGCCGGGCATCGTCGGCGGGGAACCCGGCGAGATGTTGATGAACTCGACCGGCGACAAAAGTGGCACACGCCGGATGGTCGCAGATGACGTTGATGACGTCCTCGGCCGACGACACCGACGACCCGAGGAACTCGACCGCACGTTGCGGGCCAACCGCTTCGTCGAACTTCACCTCGTTACCATTCTCACCATCGATCCACCAGCCGGCGAGCGCGTAGGTGGCGGCACGGACGTCGGCCTCGGTGTAGGCCCCAGAGGCATGACCGAGGGTGAACAACTCCATCACCTCGCGCCCGTAGTTCTCGTTGGGCTTCTCGATGGTGTTGCTGGCACCGTCGAGCCACTGCAGCATCGCCGCGTCGATGGTGATCGCCTGCATCAATTCGCGGAAGTTGCCCAGCGCATGCTCGCGCAGCAGGCGGTGCTGGCGCAGCATCAGAGCCGGTTCCGACTTCAACAGGCTGGAGGTCAGGTGCGTGTGCCAAAACCAGACCATTCGTTCGTGCACGGCGGTGTCTTCGCCAGCGAGCATCTCCACCCACCAGGTACGTACCAAGGCGTAGTCGTCGTCGGTGCCGAGCTCGGGAAAGGCCGGTTCGATCGGACTGGCCGCGAGCAACCGCTCGACAACCTCCTCGGCGCTGGCCTCGCCATACTCATCGACTTGGCCCTGCCGCGGCCCAAACGCCATCCGTTTGAGCACACTGCTGATTCGTGCTTGATCTGCCATGTCAGCAGTATGCACCAGCGAACATGAAGCGGCAGTGAGCCCGACCTTCATCAATTGTTCATTCCAGCTGTGCGACGATAGACGTCGTGCGCCTGCTGCTTGTCGAAGATGACCCCTCGCTCGGCGCGGTGGTGCAACGAGGTTTGGTCGAACATGGCCACGCCGTCGACTGGGAGCGAACCCTTGCCGCGGCACGCCGGGCGGTGGCGATCAACTCCTACCACCTGGTGGTCCTCGATCTCGGCCTGCCCGACGGCGACGGCTTGACGTTATGCCGCGAACTGTCTGGCGACGCCAACCCGGCTCGGGTGTTGATCCTCACCGCCCGCGACGCAACCGGCGACAAAGTCCACGGCCTCGACGCCGGCGCCGACGACTATCTCACCAAACCGTTCGACTTTCCCGAGTTGGCGGCCCGAGTCCGCGCCCTGCTGCGACGACCGGAGAACGCCCGGTCGCCGCTGTTAACCGCGGCCGACATCGAACTCGATCCGGCGGCGCACACCGTTCGGCGGCACAATGTCGTCGTGCCCCTGAGTGCCCGCGAGTTCGCCCTGTTGCACTACCTGATGGACCGCAAGGGTGAGGTGGTCACGCGTAGCGATCTGCTCGAAGCGGTGTGGGACGCCAACTATGACGGGCTCTCCAACGTGGTCGATGTGCACGTCGCCAACTTGCGCCGCAAGCTCGATATGCCTGGCAGACCGATGCCGATTGAGACCGTGCGCGGCGTCGGCTATCGGGTGCAAGATTGATGAGCCGCCGCCTTCGTTGGATCCTGGCTGCCCTGATCGCCGTCGTTCTCGCCGTGCTGGCGATCACCCCGGCAGTGATGTGGCATTCGGCGCGCAAGCAGAGTATCGAGGAAGGGCTCTATCAGCGCGCCGTCGGTCAGATGGAAGAGGTGATGCGCGGGGAGTTGACCGGGCAACGAAGCCAGACACCATCGTGGTACGTCAATCTTCCCGAGGCCGTCGATGAGCCGTTTATCAACACCGAATTGCTGCCACCGGTGCGCATCTGGATTCGCGACGCCGGCGAGCAGGCAGACTTTCGCGAGTTCCCGGTGGAGGGCAGCGACGGCTACTTGGCTTTCGTGCGGCCGACCGGGCCTGGCCTCGGCTATGTCACCCTGGTCAATACTGCGGAGACCAACGAGCGGTTGCGCTCGCTGCGGACCCGCTTTTTGGCGATCGCCAGCCTGTTGGCGTTGGCCAGCTTGGTGTTCGGCTACGTGATCGCCGGTTTGGCGCTCGCTCCCGCACGCCGAGCGATGGGCGACCAGCAGGGCTTTCTCGCCGACGCCGCCCACGAAATGCGCACCCCGCTGGCGGTGATCATGGCCTCCAGCAGCCAGGCCTTGGCCCGACCACGCACCAGCGAGGAGTACGTGCGCTCGCTGTCGGAGATTCGTTCGGCGGCGGAACGGGCGTCGTCGGGTGTCAACGAGATGCTCGAACTCGTCCGTCTACAGACCGGTCAAGCGATCCCGCGGCTTGGCCCGTTACGCCTCGACCTTCTCGCCGAGGAAGTGGCCGCCTCTGTTCGCCCGGAGGGTGCCGAGGTGGTGGCCGACCCGGGCAACGCCGTGGTCATCGATGCCGACATGGCCTTGCTGCGCCAAGCGGTGGAAAACGTGGTGCGCAACGCAGCGCGGCGGGCGACCAGGGTGGAGTTGGTGACCAGTATCGATCAGCGCGACGGCGTGCTCGAAGTGACCGACAACGGGCCCGGTTTCGAACCCACGGTGCTGCCGCGGGTATTCGAGCGCTATCAGCGCGGCGACCGCCAAGGTGAAGCCGGGATCGGGCTGGCGATCGTCAAAGCAATCGTCTCCGCGCATGGCGGCACCGTCGCGGCGGGAAACCGAGACGAAGGGGGAGCGGTCGTCACGATGCGCATTCCCTTGAGCCGCACCGTGTCGAACTGATCAACCTCAGCGACGCAAGGCTCGGGTAACGGCCGGTTATCGAGCGCCGAGGGCGACGTAATCGCGGGCCTCGGAGCCGGTGTACCACTGCCGCGGCCGACCGATCTTTTGGTCCTTGTCGCCGAGCAACTCCTGCCAGTGAGCCAGCCATCCGGCTACACGTGGAATGGCGAACAGCACGGTGAACATCGACACCGGGAAGCCCATTGCCTGGTAGATCAGCCCGGAGTAGAAGTCGACGTTCGGGTAGAGCTTGCGGCTGATGAAGTACTCGTCGGACAAGGCCACCTCTTCAAGCTTGAGGGCGACATCGAGCAGCGGGTTCTTACCGGTGACCTCGAAGACGTCGTAGGCGGCCTGTTTGATGATCGTCGCCCGCGGGTCGTAGTTCTTGTAGACACGGTGGCCGAAGCCCATCAGTCGGCTGCCGGTGCCGTCCTTGACCTCATCGATGAACGCTGGCACGTTGTCGACGTGGCCGATGTCGGCCAACATGCGCACAACCGCCTCGTTGGCACCGCCGTGCAACGGCCCATACAGCGCCGAAGCCGCAGCGGCGCAGGAGCTATACGGGTCAGCGTGGCTCGAACCGACGACGCGCATCGCCGTTGTTCCACAGTTCTGCTCGTGATCGGCGTGGAGAATGAACAACACGTCCATCGCCCGCTCCAGGCGAGGATCGACCTCATAGCCGCCGACACGCCACATCATGTTCAGAAAGTTGCCGGGGAAGCTGAGGTTGTTGTCCGGGTAGACGAACGGCAAACCGACCGAGAAGCGGTAGCACATCGACGCCAGGGTCGGCATCTTGGCGATCAGGCGCAGGATCTGCTTGTCGCGGCAAGCCTTGTCGTCGATCTCTTTGGCATCGTTGTAGAAGGTGCCAAGACCCGCGACGGCGCTGATCAACATGCCCATCGGGTGGGCGTCGTAGTGGAAACCATCGACGAAACGCTTGCGCATGTTCTCATGGATGAAGGTGTGATGGGTGACGTCATGCTTCCATCCCGCCAGCTGCTCGGTGTTTGGCAGTTCGCCGTTGAGTAACAGATAGGCGACCTCAAGGTAGGTCGACTTCTCCGCCAACTGCTCGATCGGGTAACCGCGATAGCGCAACACGCCAGCATCGCCGTCGAGATAGGTGATCGAGCTCTTGCAGGCCGCAGTCTGCATGTACGCCGGATCGTAGATGTACAGCGACGGATCGAGTTCTCTCACCGCAGACGCTGGGAAAACCCCGCCTGTGATCGGCACGGTGACGGTCTTTCCGGTGCGGTCGTCGGTGATAGTGATGGTCTCGGGCACAGTTCTTCCTTGAGTGTCACGCCTGGGGGTTTCGGGCTTTTATCCCGACCGCCGACGCTAGCCGCCGCGGCTCCCCTCGCACGATTATTGCCAGAACCCGGGAGTGCCCGATGCCACCGAGCGTGGCCCGGCAGTGCGTGCTACAGCGGGGTGTTGTCGTGCTTGCGGTGTTGGATCCGTTCCCGCTTGGTCTCCAAGAGGTCCAAGGCGCGGCAGATCTCTCGACGGGTTTCGCTCGGTTCGATGACGCCATCGATGTAGCCGCGCTCGGCGGCGATGTACGGGTTGAGCAGTCGTTCGGCGTAGTCACGCTCGAACTCGGCGCGTTCGTCCGGCGTCGCCCGGCGTTGCAAGATCGCTGCCGCCTGACCGGCGCCCATCACCGCCAGCTCAGCCCATGGCCAGGCGAGACAGAGGTCGTTGCCCATCTTCTTGCTGTCCATGACGATGTAGGCGCCGCCGTAGCTCTTGCGCAACACGATGCAAATACGCGGCACCGAGGCCCGACCGTAGGCGAAGACCAGCTGCGCGCCGTGGCGGATCATGCCCCGCCATTCGAGGTCCTTACCCGGGTAAAAGCCCGGCGTATCGACGAGGGTGATGAGCGGCAGGTTGAACGCGTCGCAGAAGGCCACGAAGCGGGCCGCTTTCTGCGAGGCGGGAATGTCGAGCGTGCCGGCCAACGAAATCGGCTGATTGGCGACGATGCCCACAGGTCGGCCGTCCATCGTCGTCAACACGGTGACCAGATTGCTGGCCCAACGGGCGCGAACTTCGAGCATTTCGCCGTCGTCGGCGAGCGCAGCGATGACCTTGCGCACGTCATAGCTGCCCGTCGATGACGGCGGGATCAACGTTCCCGCCTCGGGGGTCTCGCGCTGCGGGTCGTCGTCGGTCTCCCAATTCGGCGGCAGTTCGTTGACGTTGCCCGGCAGGTAGGCCAACAGTTGTTCGGCGGCCTGCACCGCGCCGGCCAGATCTGGAGCGATCAAACTTGCCGCGCCGCTGTATCGACTGTGGCTCGCCGCCCCGCCGAGTTCGTCGTTGTCGATCATCACCCCGGTGAACTCGGCGACCATCGCCGGTCCGGAGACGAAGGCATACGAGGCGTCGGTCATGATCACGAAATCTGCCAGGCCGAGCAACAACGCTGGACCGGACACCGCCGGGCCATCGACGATCAAAATGGTGGGCACGACACCGCTGCAATCGGCCAGCGCCTTGGCCGCCAGGCCCCAGCCGTGGAGGGCGCTCATGCCTTCGGAGATATCGGCGCCCGACGAACCGATGACGCCGATCAGCGGCAGACCCTGTTCCAGGGCGGTTCGCCCGGCCGCCTCGATCATCGACGATGCAGTCGACGACAACGCCCCGCGGTGGACCTCGGCGTCGATATCGAGCCAGACAACCAGCCTGTCGCCAAACGTGCGCACATCGGCACGAGCGGCACCAGGGACCTTGGTTCGTAGTCGCAGCGGCGGTTCGATGAACGTTGACGACATGATCGCCAACCCTACCCTGATCGCCGCAGCGCAGCTGAGCTCACACCCGTCCGAGCGGGAAGGCGTGGGCACCGACGTAGATACCGGGCTGGGTGTCGCCGATGTTGTCGAGCAACTCGCGCAACAGCTTGAGCGCAGCCCTTGTCGGCGCACCGGGAACGGGTTTGCGACGATGCGTCCAACCGACCACTCGGCGGGGGAGCTCCGGCACGGAGATGCGGGCGAAGTCTCCGCTGAGCCACAGCGGGACCGCCGTCGAGGGCACGATCGCCACCCCGAAGGCCTGCATCGCCAACGAGGCCATCAGTCTCACCCCGTCGATTTCGGCCTGCGGGCGTAGCGTGCAACCGCTGGTTGCCGCCGCCCGGTCGAGCATGCGTCGCATCGCCGTGCCTTTCGGGGGCAGCATCAGCGGCTCGCTGGCCACCCTTTGCAAGGAGATCTCGTGCATCGCCGCCCAGGGGTGATCGCGGTGCACGAGGACGACGAGGTCTTCGGCGAACAATGGCTCGATCACCAGGTCGGGATCGTCGACCGGCAGATGGACGACGGCGGCGTCGAGATGTCCAGCGACCAGGCGGGCGACGAGGTTGGTGGTGCTGCCCTCGTAGATCGTCGTGTGTACCAGCGGGTGGGTATCGGCGATCAGCGGCAGCATCTGCGGCATCAACCAGCGCGCCGTCGTGCCGATCACGCCGAGCCGGGTCTCTCCGCTGACCGAATCGCCGCGGCTGGCCATATCGGCCGAGATGTCATCGAGCTCACGTAACACGCGCCGGGCCCGCTCGACAACCTGGGAACCTTCGTCGGTCAAGCCACCGCGTTGGCGATCGACCAACGACACGCCGAGTTCACGTTCCAGCCGGGCGATATGGCCCGAAACGTTCGATTGAACGGTGAACAGCGCCCGTGCAGCTGACGAGAACGAGCCATGATCGGCGATCGCGACAAGTGCGGAAAGCTGGCGAAGGTCCATCTCTAAAAACGATAGCGGCTATCTACATCTTCTGCTTGCAAGATCACTCATTCACGTGCATACTTTCACAAGTAGATCGAAACGAGTCGCCCCCCAACGATTCGTTCGACGAACCCATCAAGTGCTTCCCCCAAAGCGCTGGGTTCCACAGGTTGAGAGGTCCCGCTTCCCCCAAGCGGGACCTTTCCCGTTTTCCGCCTACGATGTGCCCATGTCGCGTCACCCGGTGAAGGCCGCAGCGTTCTTCGACCTCGATCGGACCTTACTCGCTGGCGCATCGGGCGAGGTCTTCGCAGACGCGCTCGTCGCCGCCGGTCTGAGTCGGGCGATTCCCGGTTCGAAGCTGCTGTTCGGTCTCTTCAACACCATCGGCGAAACGCTGCCGAGCATGTTCCTGGCCCGCCAGGCAGCTCGTCTGGCCGCCGGGAAATCGCAAGCTGCCAGCCAGCGAGTGGCCCTGCAGGTGGCACCCAAACTGCTCTCGATGGTGCAGCCGTTCGCCCATCAGGTCATCGCCGAACACCGCGCCAACGACCGGCCCGTCGTCTTGGCCACGACCACGCCCTACGACCTGGTGAAACCGTTCGCCGACCTGCTCGGCGTCGATGCCGTGTTGGCCACTCGCTACGGCGTCGGCCGCGACGGTTGTTACGACGGTTCCGTCGACGGCCATTTTGTCTGGAGCACGGGAAAGCTCGCTGCCGCGCGCGAATGGGCGGCGGCCAACGACATCGACCTCGCCGAGAGCTACGCCTACAGCGACAGCGTCTACGACAGCCCGCTGCTCGGCGCCGTCGGCCACCCGGTGGCCGTCAACCCCGACCCGCGCATGCAACTGATGGCCGCCGCCCGCCGCTGGCCAGTGACCCATTTCGATGTGCCCGACGGTGTCGCCAAAGTGCCGATCGTCGGCATCGAACTACAGCAGGTGGCGATGGCCTTTGTGCATCCGCTGCTCTTTCCTTACGTCTCGTTCGACATCAGCGGCGTTGAAAACATTCCCAAAGATGGTCCGGCTATCTTGTGCGCCAACCACCGCAGCTACTTCGATGTCGCCGCCTTGGCGGTGACGATCGCCAAGAGCGGCAGAACCGTGCGGTTCCTCGGCAAGAAGGAAGTGTTCGACGCACCGATGATCGGCCAGTTGGCCAGCGCAATGGGTGGCATTCGCGTCGATCGCGGCACCGGCGACGGCGAGCCGCTCGAGGCTGCCGCCGCAGCGTTGCGCGCCGGCGACATGGTGGCCTTGATGCCCCAGGGCACAATTCCGCGCGGCCTGGCCTTCTTCGATCCGGAGCTCAAGGCCCGCTGGGGCGCTGCCCGGCTGGCGGAGATGACCCACGCGACCGTGATCCCAGTCGGTTTGTGGGGCACGGAGAAGGTCTGGCCGCGCAGCGCGCGGATGCCGAACGTGCTCAACCTCACCGACCCGCCGAAGGTCACCGTGCGCGTTGGGCGCCCGGTAGAGATGAAATACCGCAGTGTCAAGGCCGATACACAACGATTGATGACCTCGATCAGCAATCTGTTGCCCGCCGAGGCTCGGCAGCGCCATGAACCAACCGACGAGGAATTGATGGCCACCCTGCCCCCCGGATATTCCGGTGACCCACGCGGCGAGAGTGATCGGCGGCCCGGTACCGATCTGCCCAAGGCAGGCAGGAAATGAGCGGCGAAGCTCCGATCGTGTTGTTGCTGCACGGCCCGAACCTCAACCTTCTCGGCCAGCGCGAGCCGCATATTTACGGCACGGCGACGCTCGATGATTACCTCACCGCCTGCCACGCCGACGCCGCTCGCTTCGACATGGTGCTCGAATCGTTGCAGTCGAACTACGAGGGCGTTCTTGTTGATGCCATCCACGCGGCACGCGGGCGCGTCGCCGCGATCGTGATCAACCCGGGTGCGTTCACCCACTACTCCTGGGCGATTCATGATGCCCTGGCCGCCTTTGCCGGGCCGGTGATCGAGTTGCACATCTCCAACCCCGATGCTCGCGAGCCCTGGCGCCATACCAGTGTCGTCAGCCCCGCGGCAGACGGGGCGATCGTCGGCCTCGGTCCGATCGGGTATCGCCTGGCCATCGAAGCGGTCGCCGCAAAGCTGGGCCGCTGAGCGTGGACAGCGAGGTCGGCGGGCTCGACACGGGCCGATTCGACACGAGCCGCCGCCTGGCCGACGCCCGCCAGCGGATGGCCGAGGCCGGTCTGGAATGTCTGGTCGTCACCGAACCGCACAACATCCGCTGGCTCAGCGGATTCAGCGGCTCAAACGGTTGGGTGGTGCTCAGCAGCGATTCGTGCACGCTGGTCACCGACGGCCGTTACGGCGAGCAAGCCGAGCAGGAGGCCGCTGCGCACGGTTGCGACTTGACGGTGTTGGTCGGCACGACGACAACCTCGATGCTGCAGCTCGCGGCAACGGCGCGCGGCGGGCGCACCCGCGTTGGATTCGAGGCCCATCACCTCAGCGTGGCCAGCCACGCAACGATGATGGATGCCATCGGCGGCGCGTGGGTCGACGCGGTATCGATGATCGAACATGGGCGACGGAGCAAGGACGGCGCTGAACAAGCGCTGATGGCGACGGCGGCGCGTATCGCCGACGAGGCCCTGGCGGCCAGCATGCCGATGCTCTACGAAGGCCCCACCGAGCGCCAGTTTCGCAATCGGCTGGAAGCAGAAATGCGCCAGCGCGGCGCCGATGAACCAAGTTTCGCAACGATCATCGCCGCCGGGCCGAATGCGGCGATGGCCCATCACCGACCCGACGACCTGCGCATCGACGAGGGGATGACCGTCGTCATCGACTTTGGTGCGCTGTATCGCGGCTACCACAGCGACATGACCCGCACGGTGATCGTTGGTCAGCCGAGCGCCATGCAACTCGAGGTCTACGACGTGGTGCTCGATGCCCAACAGCAGGGCGTGCGCGCCGTACGCGAGGGTGCCAAGGGTCGCGAGATCGACGACGTCTGTCGGCGGGTGATCACCGCTGCGGGATGGGGCGAGTGGTTCACCCATGGCACCGGGCACGGCGTCGGGCTGCAAATCCACGAATCGCCGTGGTTGACGAAGAGCTATGACGACACTCTTCGCGCTGACGACGTAGTGACTGTTGAGCCCGGCGTCTATCGTAGAGACTTCGGTGGTATCCGCATCGAGGACATGGTGGTCGTCACCACCAACGGATGCCAGTCGCTGACCACAACGCCCAAGGATTCGCCATGCCCGCAATTACCACCAATGATCTGAAGAACGGCATCACGCTGGAACTCGACAACGGCCTGTTTCAGGTGGTCGAGTTTCAACACGTCAAGCCAGGCAAGGGTGGCGCCTTCGTGCGTACCAAGCTGCGCAACCTGCGCAATGCCGCCGTCATCGAACGCACCTTCAACGCTGGTATCCGCGTTGAGCAGGCCATCGTCGATCGATCCGACATGCAGTTCCTGTATCGCGATGGCGACGACTACGTGTTCATGGATACCGAGACCTACGAGCAGTTGACCGTGACCCCGAAGGCCCTCGGCGACGCCGCCGACTACATGGTCGAGTCGATGATGGCCCAGATTGCCACCTACAACGACGAGATCATCGGCGTCGAAATCGCCGCGTCGGTCGAGCTCAACGTGGCCGACACCGATCCTGGGGTGCAGGGCGACCGGGTCAGCGGTGCCCGCAAGCCAGCGACGCTGGAAACCGGCAAACAGCTGCAGGTGCCGCTGTTCATCAACCCGGGCGACCGCATCAAGGTCGACACCCGTACCGGCGAATACATGACTCGGGTCTAGGCCGATGGCCCGTCGTGGCCGCCCCGCTGGCGGTGAAGACGAACGCACAGATGCTCGCGAGCGGGCGCTGGTGATCCTCTATGAAGCCGAGACCAAGTCCGTCGCGCCGACCGATATCGCCGACAGCCAAGTCGTCGAAATCGAACCGTTGGCTCGCGTGCTCGTTGAAGGCGTTCAGGCCAAGGGGCCACAGATCGACGATCTGATCGCCGCCTACGCCAAGGGTTGGACCCTGGCACGGATGCCAGCACTCGATCGCAACATTCTGCGGGTCGCCGTGTTCGAGCTGCTCGAGCGGGTCGATGTCCCTGTCGCTGTGGTGATCAACGAGGCAGTCGAGCTGGCCAAACGGTTTTCCACCGACGACTCTGGGCGCTTCGTCAACGGCGTGCTCTCGGCGATCGTGCCGGCGGCCCGAAAGAATTCCTCAGCAGCCTCTCCGATCTGAAATTCGCCGTTGGCTACTGTGGGTCGGATGCCCTCCCAAGCGAGTTGGAAATCGAGCACGGTTGGCAGCCTTGGCGAGCACATCGAGCGAACACGGACCGCCGTCAATGGGCGGCTGAACAGTGCGGCGTGGCGTCGACAGGCCGCGGCGATCATCATCTGTATGGGCCTTGGCATCTTCGTCGCTCGCACCTTGGCGGGGGCCTGGCCAGGGCAGTTCGCCACCTTCTTTCCGGACTCCGCCTCATTCAAGAATGCGGCCCGTGACACACCCTTTTCGCCGGAGTTCTATGCCGACGAGCGCCCGGTCGGCTATCCGTTCCTGCTGTTCATGCTCGGCCGCTCGACGGTGCTCACCGTCGTCGTTCAGACGATCCTCTACGGCACGGCGTTTACCGCCTTGGCGGCGGCGTTGTGGCGCTGGCTGCACAGCGACGTGACACGAGCATTCGGGGCGGTGTTGGCCGTTGCCACCGGCGTGCAATCGCGCTTCTCGCTGTGGAACAGCCACATCCTTTCGGAGTCCCTCGGCATCACCCTTGGGGTCGTCTCCGTGATCGCCTGGTGGCGCTTTGGCTGCCAGCGCAACGCCGCCGCCTTGCGCTGGGCGGGGATCGCCTCCGTCGCCTGGCTGTTGACCCGCGACTCGAACGTCCCACCGTTTGCCCTTGTGTCCATCCCAGCGTTGGCCGCTACCTGGTTGCTCGGCACACGGCTCGACCCGGCGTTACGCCAGGCGATGAAGCGCTGGGCGATCGGCTTCGTCATGCTCTGTTTGCTGATCACCGTCACCCAATCGGCGAGCGGTCGCAACCGTTTCCCAACGATGAACAACGTCGGCCAACGGGTGTTGGTCGATGAGAAGATCACCGCTTGGTTCGTCGATCAGGGCATGCCGATCTCCGACGCGATTCGCGAACGCACGGGCAAGAGCAGCTTCGACGACGAATGGAAGACGCTGACCAGCCCGGAGCTGGCCAATTTTCGGGCCTGGGCCGACGACATCGGTCAACGGACGATGCTGCTCGCCTACGTGCGGTTTTTCCCGACGTGGTACGAGCAGTTCACCGACAGCCTGCCGACGTTGCTGGCCACAGATCACTCGGCCTACGACGCCTTCGGGGTGACCAAACGGCTTCCAGACACGATTCCGTGGCAGCTTGGCGGGCCGCGCTCATCAACCGCCCTGCAATGCTGGCTGGCGATCGCCTTCGTCGGCCTGCTCTGCGCCGCTCGGCGCCGACCGTGGCAGGCGAGCGTGCTTGCCTTGCTGTTGAGCAGCGCGCTCATCGACATGTATATGGCCTACATCGGCGACTCCGTCGAGGTGCAACGCCATAGCGTCGGACCGCTGTCCCGGCTCGGCGTCATTCTGCTGATCAGCGTTGCCATCGGCACCGATGCGATCCTCGACGCGCTCCGCCATCGCCGCTCAACCGCCGTCGAGGTAGCTGCACCCGCAGAACTCGACACGCCCAGCGAGGTCCTCGATGTCGTCGGCTGAACACAACGTTGTCGCCAGCCGAGCCCATCTAGCGATCAAGGCCTTGACCTGCACCTTCGTCGCCCTGGCTTCGGTTGCCGCCCTGTTCCACAACGAATTTCGTGCCCAGAACTGGGACCCACAACAAGCCCGCGTCAACGTCGAGCGGGCCTTGCGATTCGGCGGCACCTACTACGAGAACGCGCTGCTCAACAAAGGCCCGCTCGAGCCGCTGGTCTACCGCCTGGCCAACATCGTCACCTCATGGGACGGCTACTGGTTCGCCATCTCGGCGCTGGTGATCGTCGCCGCGGCGGTCATCGCCTTGGCAGCACAACGCACCGCCGTCGCCCTCGGCAGCAACCAGGCACTGGCCGCTGCGCTGGCGATCCTTGTCTATCTGCACTTCATCATCGGCAAGGGCGAATACGCCGGGGTGCTCTACAGCCGCAACATGGTCGTCGCCGTGTTGGCTGGCGGATGGATGGTGGCGCTCGACGCCGAGCGCTGGACCACGCAACGCTCGAAAATGTCGGCGATCCTGCTCGGCGCCCTTCTCGGCGTCGCCCTTCAGACGCTGTTCGTCGCCGCGATCGCCGTGGCCGCCATCGTCTTGCTGGCGTTCAACAGCCTCGCCACACACCGCCATCCGGCCAACGGCGCCCGCAAGCTGACGATCATCGGGCTGACCATCGGCCTCGTTCTCGCCGCCCCACTGTGGTACGCACTGCGCGGCACTTTCGCCGAATTCTGGAGCGGCTGGTGGACCTACGCCAAGTATCAGAACACCGGCACCGGTCGCAGCCTGGCCAACCAACTGGTCTACGGACGCGACGTCATCCTGCGCTATTACCGCGCTTGGCCGTTGTCGACCGCCGTCGTCGTCGGATTCGTCGCCGTGGCTGCTGGCTCGTGGACGATCATCAGTCGGCGAGCGCGGGTCATTCATCTCGGCATCATCATCTGGTTCCTCGGGGCATGGATCGAACTGGTGATGAGTCAGCGGTACTCCGGCCACTACTTTTCCGTGCTCGCGGCACCGACGGCGCTGATGGCTGTTGCCCTGGTCAGCGATGTGTATGCCCTGATGCGACGCCAGCGCAGCGAGTACCGCCACGCCGTCGCCTGGCCTCTCGCCGCCTGCCTGCTGGGCGTGGTGATCAACGGAGGTCAAGCCGTCACCCAAGGTCTGCAGGCCGCCAGCAACTTCACCTCGGTGAGCGCGATGGCCGAGCAACGCCGAGCGATCGAGCCCGGCGAGCAACGCACCGTGCGCGCCATGCTCGACATGGTCTCCGAGCAAAACGATCCGTTGTTGGCCTGGACCGAATTTCCCTGGACGTACCTCGCTCATCACCGCGTCTCGGCCACTCGATGGATCTGGAAGAGCTTCATGCTCGGCCAGATTTATCTCGGACGCACCAGCGAGGAATATGTTCTGGAGAACACGTGGCAATGGTTCGCCGACGACATGAAGGAAGCGAACCCGGCGGTTTTCCTCGAGGAAGTCGACCTGCCGTTGGCCCCTGGCACCCCCTTCGCCGCCTACGTGGAGAAGAACTTCACGCTGATCTATAGCGGCTCGAAACACCGGGTGTACTACCGCAACGACCTCGTCGAAGGGTTCCGTCAGCAGCCCGAGGGGGCCAAGGCGCTGACCGCAACCGCAGCGCCGGACAGCGACTGGAAGATCAGCGGCGACAGTTTGCGGCGCAGCGCCGAAACCCCGGGTTCAGCCAGCGATCAGGCCTTGTTCGCCGAGACCCGCTGCGTGCACATCAGCGGCACGCTCAACTTGCTGGCGAGCAACGGTGTGTCGTTCCTGTCGTTCAACTTCGAGGATCCCGCCGGGGAAGATGAGCGCGTTCGACTGAATATGTCCGAGCGTGGTGCCTTCTCCGGCAACGACAATCAGCTCTACGACTCGGTCGACATCGCTGCGATGGTCGGACGCAGCCATGAATTCGATGTCGTCGTCGGCCAACGCTCGGCCGTGTTGCTGATCGACGGCGAGATCGTCTCCGCAGTGCGCCTCGATCAGCACACCCGCCTATCCCTCGAGGCGCGCACCGGGGGAGTCGACCTGACCAACATGACCATCGGCTCATCCTCGGCGACGAGCGGATGTTGAGCCACCTGGCTGTGTTAGCCTGAGTTCACCGTCAAGGAAGCCCTGTGAGGCCTCTACGGAAGGAGACCAGGTTGTCGGAAACACCTCAGATTGTGACGCCCCCGGAAGGGGGCCTTTTTCATGTCAAGGCGGTGGTCCTCGGGTCCGCCGACATCCGCCGGGCGATCACCCGCATCGCCCATGAGATCATCGAACGCAACCGCGGCCTCGACGCCGTGGTGCTGATCGGCTTGCAGCGTGGCGGCGTGTGGATCGCCAACGAGCTACAGGCAGCGATCAGCCGGATCGAACCAGGGGCCACGGTGCCCGTCGGCAGCGTCGATGTCTCGATGTTCCGCGATGACATCGGGCTGCGCCCGCTGAACCCTGGCACGGTCACCGACATCCCCGTCGATCTCGACAACGCCATCGTCGTGCTCGTCGACGACGTGCTGTTCACCGGGCGCACCGTGCGCGCCGCCCTCGATGCGATCAACGAATACGGTCGGCCGCACATCGTCCAGCTCGCCGTGCTGATCGATCGCGGCCACCGCCAGTTGCCCATCCGCCCCGACTTTGTCGGCAAGAACCTGCCGACCAGCAGCGATGAGGACGTGCGCGTCGCCGCCGACGGCGTGGTCATCGGCACCTCGGAGCCGCAGCGATGAAGCACCTGCGATCGATCGACGAACTCGGCGTCGACGGTCTTCGTCACCTGCTCGATCTCACCGATCACATGGCGGAGATCAACCGGCGCCCGAACCCGAGGGTGCCAGCGCTACGCGGCAAGACGGTGGTCAGTGTGTTCTTCGAAGACAGCACGCGCACCAGGATGAGCTTCGATACGGCGGCCAAACGGCTGAGCGCCGAGACGATGAACTTCAGTGTCAGCACCAGCAGTGTCAACAAGGGCGAGAGCCTGCGCGACACGATCGAGACGGTGGCGGCGATGGGCGTCGATGCCTTCGTCGTGCGACACAAGTCGAGTGGCGTGCCCTGGCAGATCAGCCGTTGGACGACGGCCAGCGTGATCAACGCCGGCGACGGCTGGCACGAGCACCCCACGCAGGCCCTGCTCGACTGCTACACGATCCGCACCGCCTTGCAGCGCCGCGACTCGTTCGAGGGCTTGCATATCGCCATCGTCGGCGACATCAAACACAGTCGGGTGGCGCGCAGCAACGTCTGGGCCTTCGCCGCCCTCGGGGCGAGGGTCACGCTCGTCGCACCCCACACGCTGTTGCCACCAACATGGTCGGATTGGCCGGTCGACGTCGTCCATCACATCGACGAGATCGTCGGCGACGTCGACGTCCTCTATCTGCTGCGCATGCAGCGCGAACGCATGGTCGAGGCCCTGGTGCCGTCGCTGCGCGAATACACCGCCAACTTCGGCCTGACACCGCAGCGTGCGGCCCGACTGCAACCTCATGCACTGGTGCTCCATCCCGGTCCGATGAATCGTGGCGTGGAGATCGCCGTCGACCCGGCGGACCTACCTGGCGCACAGATCACTCAACAGGTCACCAATGGCGTCAGCGTGCGCATGGCTGTGTTGTTCCACCTTCTGGGCTCTGGCTCAGGGCTCACAGGAGAAGGCTGATGTCTAATTCCGTCGTACTCAAAGGCGGCACCGTCCTCGACCAGCACGGCGAGCGTCGTGCCGATGTGGCCATCAGCGGGGGAGTGATCACCGCCGTCGGCGACAGCCTCAGCGGTGACGTCACGCTCGACGCCGGCGGTTGCATGGTGAGCCCCGGTTTCGTCGACCTCCACGTTCACCTCCGCCAGCCGGGCAAGGAAGAAGCTGAAACCGTGGAAACCGGCTCGCGAGCGGCGGCCCGTGGCGGCTTCACGGCGATCGTCGCCATGCCCAATACCGAACCGCCGCACGACAGCGTGGCGGTCATCGAGATGGTCCGCCGTCTCGGCGAACAAGCGGGGCTTTGCGAGGTGTTGCCGAGCGGCTGCATCACCATCGGACGCCTCGGCGAGTCGTTGGCCCCGATCGCCGAGCTTGCCGCCGCCGGTGTGCGCTTGTTCACCGATGATGGCAACGGCGTCCAGGATCCCTTGCTGATGCGCCGCGCCTTGGAGTACGCCAAGAGCCTCGGTGTCATCCTCGCCCAGCACTGCGAGGTCAGCCGCTTGACGCAGGGCGCGGTGATGCACGAGGGCTTTTGCTGCTCGCGCCTCGGCGTCCCCGGGTGGCCGTCGCTCGCCGAGGAACTGATGGTCTTTCGCGACATCGAACTGGCTCGCCTCACCGGCGCACCGGTGCATTTCCTGCACCTTTCCACCGCTCGTTCCGTGGAATTGGTACGCGCCGGCAAGGCCGATGGCCTGCCGATCACCGCCGAAGCCGCCCCCCACCACTTCACGCTGACCGACACCATGCTCAGCGGGTTCGACCCCATCTTCAAGGTCAATCCGCCGCTGCGCGAGCCCGCCGATATCGCCGCGATCAAACGCGGATTTGCCGACGGCACGATCGATGCCATCGCCACCGACCACGCCCCGCACCCACCGGAGTCCAAGGAGATGCCACTCGATCAGGCGCCGCCGGGCATGCTCGGCCTGGAGACGGCCTTGGCCTTGGCAATCAGCGAACTCGATGACCTCGAGCTGCGCGACATCGTTGGTTTGCTGTCGTGGCGGCCAGCAGCCATCGCCGGTGTTGCCGATCGCCACGGTCGCCCGATCGAGGTCGGCAATCCCGCCAACATCACCGTGTTCGACCCCAATCTGACGTGGACGGTGGCCGCCTCCGGGTTGGCCAGCAAGAGCCGCAACACGCCCTACGCCGGTCGCAGCGTGCGCGGCAAGGTACGCCACACGGTGTTTCGTGGTACGCCCGTGGTCATCGACGGGGCCGCCACAAAATGAATCTAAATTCACTAGAGTGCATGATCATGCAAGGATGCAAACTATGACGGTGCCAGCAGGCCCAATACAAGCCGCAGCGCTCGTCCTCAGCGACGGCAGCGTGTTCGAAGGAGAGATGATCGGCGCCACACCGATCGCCGGTATCGCCAGCGGTGAGGTCGTCTTCAACACCGTGCTCGGCGGTTACCAAGAGGTGCTCACCGACCCCAGCTACGCCGGGCAGATCATCACCTTCACCTACCCACACATCGGCAACTACGGCGTCACGCTCGAAGACTTCGAGTCGCGCCGCCCGGCATGTCGCGGGGTGGTGGTGCGCGATCTCGCCCGTCGCCAGTCGAACCATCGCTCGCAGGGCCATCTCGATGCCTTCCTGCGCGCCTACGGTGTCGCCGGCATCGCCGGCATCGATACTCGTCGTCTGACCCGCTTGATCCGCGAGGCCGGAGCGCTCAACGGAGCCTTCGGCACCGCACCCGAATCCGACCTTCTCGCCGCGGCGCGCAACGAGACGGGCACCGATGGCCTCGATCTCGTCGCCACCGTCACCACTCCCAGCGCCTATACGGTCGGAGACGGACCGCGCCACATCGTCGCCTACGACTTCGGCATCAAGTACGCGATCGTCGATTATCTGGCGACGCTCGGCCGGGTCACCGTAGTGCCGGCAGCGATGCCCGCCGCCGAGGTGCTGGCGATGAAACCAACGGGTGTCTTTCTGTCCAATGGCCCTGGCGACCCGCAGGCGGTGCCCTACGCCGTCGACAACATCGCCGCTCTCATCGGCAAGGTGCCAACCTTCGGCATCTGCCTCGGCCACCAACTGATGAGTCTGGCGCTCGGCGGCAGCACCTTCAAGCTGCCCTTCGGTCACCACGGCGGCAACCACCCGGTACGCCGGCTGGCCACCGGGCAGGTGGAGATCACCAGTCAGAATCACAACTTCTGCGTCGACCCGTCGTCGCTCGCCGACAACGTCACGCCGACCCACGTCAACCTCAACGACGGCACCAACGAAGGAATCTGGGTGACCAACGAACCTGCGTTCAGCGTCCAATACCATCCGGAGGCCGGGCCTGGGCCGCACGACGCCAGTTACCTGTTCACGCTCTTTGCGGAGATGATGGACGACCCCGCTGGATGGCGCAGCGCGCTCACCCCGCGCCGGGCCGTGGCACCGCGCGTCGCTGGCAAGCCGGCAGCAGAGCGGGGCGTGGCCTGATGCCCAAGCGCACCGACATCACCAGCATTCTGATCATCGGCTCCGGGCCGATCGTCATCGGTCAGGCCTGCGAGTTCGACTACAGCGGCACCCAGGCCTGCCGGGTGTTGCGCGACGAGGGCTATCGCGTCATCCTCGCCAACTCCAATCCGGCAACGATCATGACCGACCCGGACTTCGCCGACGCCACCTACATCGAACCGCTAACACCGGAGGTGGTGGCCAAGATCATCGAGGTTGAACGCCCCGACGCCGTGTTGGCGACACTCGGCGGGCAGACGGCGTTGAACATCGCCATGGCCCTGTTTGAGATGGGCCTGGTCGGCGTTCCGGGCACGCCGGAACTGATCGGGGCCAACGCCGAGGCGATCGCCACCGCCGAAGACCGCGACAAGTTCAAGCAAGCCATGCTGGGAATCGGCCTCGCCGTGCCGGCCAGCGGTATCGCCCACACCATGGAAGCGGCGCATGTCGTGCTGGCCACCATCGGCCTGCCGTGCATCATTCGCCCCGCCTACATCCTCGGCGGGCGCGGCACCGGCATTGCCCACACGATGGAGCAATTCGAGCACCTCGCGGCCAACGGCATCGAGGCCAGCCCGATCAAGGAAATCCTGATCGAGACCAGCATCGCCGGCTGGAAAGAGTACGAGTTGGAGGTAATGCGCGACCGCAACGACAACTGCGTGATCATCTGTTCAATCGAGAACTTCGACCCGATGGGCGTGCATACCGGCGATTCGATCACCGTCGCCCCGGCGCAAACGCTGAGCGACGTCGAATACCAGGAGATGCGCGATGCTGCGTTTGCCTGCATTCGTCGGGTCGGTGTAGAGACCGGCGGCTCCAACGTGCAGTTCGCTGTCAACCCGGCCACCGGGCAACAGGTTGTCATCGAGATGAACCCGCGCGTCTCGCGCTCTTCGGCGTTGGCCTCCAAGGCCACCGGTTTCCCGATCGCCAAGATCGCCGCCAAGCTGGCCGTTGGCTACACCCTCGACGAGATCCCAAACGACATCACCCGCAAGACCCCAGCTAGCTTTGAGCCGACGATCGACTATGTGGTCACCAAAATTCCGCGCTGGGCTTTCGAGAAACTGCCGGGAACCTCGGGCATTCTCGGCACTCAGATGCAAAGCGTCGGCGAGGCGATGTCGATCGGGCGCACCTTCCCCGAAAGTCTGCAGAAGGGTTTGCGTTCGCTAGAGCAGGGTCGCCTCGGGCTCAATTGCGACCCGGCCGAGGGGCAGTTCGCCGTGCTCAGCAACGAGCAACTGCTGAGCGCGATCGGCATTCCGACACCGGATCGCGTCTTTCAGGTCGGTGAACTGTTGCGACGCGGTGTCAGCTGCGAGGCAATTCACGACGCTTGCCGTATCGACCTCTGGTTTCTCGACCAGATGTCGATGATCATCGAAGAGCGCGCTGTGCTCGCCGACTTCACCGCCGACACGCTCGATCGCCAGGGCTGGCGCCGAGCCAAACGCCTCGGCTTTTCGGACGGCCAACTGGGGTATCTGTGGGGCAGCGACGAGTTGGTGGTGCGCGCCGCTCGGGAGGCTGCCGGGGTGATCCCCACCTTCAAGACCGTCGACACCTGTTCGGCCGAGTTCGACGCCGAGACGCCGTATCACTACAGCACCTACGAGGACGAGGACGAGGTTCGTGCGTCGGATCGCCGGAAGGTGATCATTCTCGGCTCGGGACCCAACCGCATTGGGCAAGGCATCGAGTTCGATTATTGCTGTGTGCACGCCTCCTTCAGCCTGCGCGACGCCGGATTCGAAACGGTGATGGTCAACTGCAACCCGGAGACGGTGAGCACCGACTACGACACCAGCGACCGGCTCTATTTCGAACCGTTGACCCGCGAAGATGTGCTCAACGTCATCGCCTCTGAGACTCGTTCGTCTGGTGGCGTCGCCCCGAAGGTGATCGTCTCACTCGGCGGGCAAACCCCGCTGAAGCTTGCCGGCCTGCTCCCCAAGGAGCTGATCGCTGGCACCTCACCGGCATCGATCGACCTCGCCGAAGATCGCGAGAAGTGGGCCGAGCTGTGCGACCAGCTGATGATTCCACAGCCCCCCGGCGGCACCGCGATCGATCTTGAACAGGCCTTGTCGATCGTCGACCGGGTCGGCTTCCCGGTGCTGGTGCGCCCGAGCTATGTGCTCGGCGGGCGCGGCATGCAGATCGTCCACGACCGCAACCACCTGGCCAGGGCGATGGCCGAACTCGCCGGGTTTGGCACCCTCGGCAAAGAAGGCGGCCTCTCCGTTGAGCGACCGGTGTTGATCGACCGCTTCCTGGAACACGCCACCGAGGTCGACGTCGACGCCGTTCGTGATCACACCGGAGCGGTGTTGATCGGCGGTGTCATGGAACACGTCGAAGAGGCCGGGGTACACAGCGGCGACTCGGCGTCCGCGATCCCGCCGCAGAACCTGCCGGGCTGGGTGATCGAGGTCATCGAGAGCTACACCTGCTCGATCGCCGAGGCGCTCGATGTGCGCGGCCTGATCAACGTGCAATATGCAGTCCACGGCACAACCGTCTACGTCATCGAAGCCAACCCGCGGGCCAGCCGCACGGTTCCCTTTGTCGCCAAGGCCACGGGCGTGCCGCTGGCCAAGGTGGCGACACGGGTCATGCTCGGTGCGACCTTGGCCGAGCTGCGCGTTGAGGGCCTGCTCGTCGATCCTGTGCCCGGCGGACATGTCAGCGTCAAAGAAGCGGTGTTGCCCTTTACCCGCTTCCCCGAGGTCGACACGGCGCTCGGGCCGGAGATGCGCTCCACCGGCGAGGTGATGGGAATCGATTCGACGTTTGCACGGGCGTTCTTCAAAGCCGAGTTGGCCGCCGGTACGGTGCTGCCCACCGACGGGATGATCTTTCTCTCGCTGGCCGATGCCGACAAACCTGCCGGGATCGTCGTCGCCAAACGCTCTCGCGAGCTCGGGCTGCAGATCGCAGCCACGCAGGGTACCGCCGCCTATCTGGCTCGCTTCGGCCTGCCCGTCGATCAGGTCGTTGGCAAAGTGAGCGAGGGCGCGGCGGTCACCGCCGTCGACCTGATCGCCAATGGAAAGGTCAGCTTCGTGGTCAACACCCCGCAAGGGCGCGGCGGGCGCACCGATGGCGAACAGATCCGCAAGGCCGCCAACGTCAACCACGTTTCTTCGGTGACCACCGTCGAGGCTGCGCTGGCGGCGATGCACGGCCTCGCCGAGCAGGTCGGACGATCGATCGAAGTGCGCTCGCTGCAGGAGTATCACCGCCGGTGAGCGAGCTCGATAGCAGCGTGACGATCGGGTCGCTGACGTTGTCGAATCCGGTGATGAACGCCAGCGGCACGGCCGGCCACGGCACCGAGTTCGCCGCCTACGGCGATCTCGCCGCGCTCGGAGCCTTTGTCGCCAAGTCGCTGGCGGCCTACGAATGGGCCGGCAACCCGGCGCCGCGGGTGCACCCGACGCCGATGGGCATGATCAATGCCGTTGGCCTGCAGGGTCCTGGGGTTGCGCGTTGGCTCAGCGACGAACTGCCGGCGTTGCGCGCCAGCGGGGTACGGGTTGTCGCCAGCATCTGGGGGCGCAGCATCGAGGATTACCGGCGGGCGGCCGAAATGTTGGCCGACGCCGACGACTCGGTGATCGCCGTGGAGGTCAACCTCTCGTGCCCCAATCTCGAGGGTCGGAGCGGCATCTTCGCGCACAACGCCGATCTCAGCGCAACGGTGATCGACGTCGCTGCGGCCTGCGGACGGCCGCTCTGGGCCAAGTTAAGCCCAAACACCGACCGCGTCGTCGAGGTCGCCGGCGCAGTGCACGATGCCGGTGCCGAAGCCGTGACGTTGATCAACACCGTGCTCGGCATGGTCATCGATCCGCACACGCTGCGTCCAGCGTTGGGCAACGGCGGCGGGGGAGTGTCCGGGCGGGGCATTCATCCGGTCGCTGTGCGCACCGTCTACGACGTCCACGCCGCCCACCCAGAGCTAGCGATCATCGGCGTCGGCGGTATCGCCACTGCCTGGGACGCGATCGAATTGATGTTGGCGGGGGCACGGGCAGTGCAGATCGGTACCGCAAGCTTTGCCGATCCACGCGCAGCGTGGAGGTTGATGGCCGAAGTTGGTCATTGGGCGCGCGCACACGGGTTTGAAACCATCGCTAGTCTCACCGGGCGCGCTCATGCAGACACGGATTGACCGATCGTGACCTGGTATCCATCGTTCTTGACACTAGTAGCGTTACAATCTTATGCATGGCAACACCTCCAGCACTCAGCCCAGAACAGCGCGCAAGCGCCCTTGCTAAGGCCGCCGAAGCGCGCGTCGCTCGAGCCGAAATCAAGCATCGTCTCAAGGGCGGCTCGCTGTCGCTCGCCGAGGCACTCGCCTCCACCGACTCGACCGTCGGCAAGCTTAAGGTCGTCTCACTTCTCGAATCGCTGCCCGGCGTCGGCAAGGTCAAGGCCCGTCGCGTTATGGAAGATGTCGGCATCGCCGACAACCGGCGGGTGCAGGGCCTCGGCGCCCAGCAGAAGCAGTCATTGCTCGAACAACTCGGCAAGTAACCCGCTCGGTTGATGACGATGGGTGATCCGCTCATTGTCGTCGTTTCTGGCCCAGGCGGGGTCGGCAAAGGAACGATCGTCGAGTCGCTCGTTCAACGCGACCCGCGCCTGTGGTTGAGCCGTAGCTGGACGACTCGAGCACAGCGTGGTGGCGAAAAAGACGCCGCCTACGTCTTTGTTTCTCGTGATGTTTTCGAAGAGCGCATCGCCAACCAGGGTTTCCTGGAGTGGACGGAGTTCCTCGGCAATTACTACGGCACACCAACCCCGGGCCTCACCGACGGCCGCGATCTGGTTCTGGAGATCGAAGTCGACGGCGCGCAACAAGTGAAGATGATTGCCCCCGACGCGGTGTTGATTTTTGTGCTGCCACCATCGCGCGCCGAGCAAGAGCGCCGCTTGCGCCATCGGGGTGATCCCGACGCCAAAGTCGCCGAGCGTTTACGCAAGGCCGAAGACGAAGAACCGGTCGGTATGGCCATGGCCAATCACGTGGTCGTCAACGACGACCTCGAGTCGACGATCGGGCAGATGTTGCAGATCATCGACAGCCATCGTTGTTCTGCGCCCGCAAGCGAACAAGAGCCCTAAACAAGCGGTGCAAGCCGATAGACTCGCAACGCTGCGAAAACAGCCTGCGTATTACAGGAGACAACCATGGCGCTTTCCCACGACACGATGATGAATCCCCCGATCGAGGAGCTCCTCAATCGCGTTGACTCCAAGTTTGGCCTGGTCACCCTGGCCGCACGCCGCGCCCGGCAGATCAACTCCTACTTCAACCAACTCGGCGATGGCCTCGGCCAGATGGTTCCGCCGCAGGTTTCCTCGGTTGCTCGCAAGCCATTGAGCATCGGTTTCGAAGAGATCGCCGCCGACAAGATTCTCGGCGTTCCGATCGTCCACGCCGTCGAAGAAACCACTGAGGCCGATCCTGAAATCACCGACAGCGCCGACGCCGCGAGCTGAGCAGTACGCCGCGGCGACTCTGGAGATTTGAGACGTGGCGGCGCTACACGGAAAGCGCATCGTGCTCGGTGTGACGGGCGGAATCGCGGCCTACAAGGCCGTGGAAGTCAGCCGTCGATTGTGCGACGCTGGTGCCCACGTGTCACCGGTGATGACCAAGGCGGCCGAACGCTTCGTCGGTCGCACCACACTCTCGGCGCTCGCCAGCGAGCCCGTTCAAACCAGTTTGTGGGACGAGGCCTCACCGATTCCACACACCAAGCTCGGGCAGAACGCCGATCTGATCGTCGTCGCTCCGGCGACGGCCCGTCTGATCGCCGCCTACGCCCACGGACTGAGTACCGATCTGCTGACCAACACCTTGTTGGCCACGCGGGCACCGGTGTTGATCTGCCCGGCGATGCACACCGAGATGTGGGAACACCCGGCGGTGCAGGACAACATCTCGTTGTTGCGCCGTAGGGGAGTGCACATCGTCGAGCCGGAGGAGGGCCGTCTTGCCGGCGGCGACCTCGGCAAGGGCCGCCTGGCCTCGCCGGAATCGATCGTTGCCGCCGCCGAACGCATTCTCGGACCTGGCGATCTCGCCGGGTTGCGGGTCGTGGTCACCGCTGGCGGCACCCGCGAGCCGATCGATACGGTACGCGTCATCGCCAATCGCAGCAGCGGCAAACAGGGCTACGCCATCGCCGCCGAGGCGATCTCCCGGGGCGCGTCGGTGGCGCTGATCTCCACGGTCGAACTGGCGACGCCAATCGGGGCTGAGTTGCTGGCCGTGGAATCGGCGAGCGACATGCAACAGGCGCTGGCCGCCCAAGCACCGGCCGCCGACATCATCATCATGGCCGCTGCGGTAGCCGATTTTCGCCCAGCATCGGCGGCGACAGGCAAGCTCAAGAAGGACCAGGGCATCCCGGACATCGTGCTCGAGGCCACGCCGGATCTCCTGGCAGGGCTCGGGGCAGCAAAGCTTGCTGGCCAGACGTTGGTCGGTTTCGCCGCCGAAACGTCCGATCTCATCGCCAATGCAGAATCAAAGCTGCGGCGAAAGAACCTTGACCTCATCGTCGCCAATGACGTCAGCGCTCCGGGTGTTGGTTTCCAACACGACACAAATGCGGTTGTGCTCATTCGTCGCGGCGGTGAAACCGTTACCATCGAACTTGCGGACAAGCGAATCGTTGCTCGGGCGGTGCTCGACGTGGTCGTCGCTCTGCGAAGCGGTGTGCCGTCTGGCGATCACGACCGATAAACGATTTTTTCGACATCAACAATGCAGGAGAACCCCTGATGAGCAGTTGGACCTTTACGAGCGAAAGCGTGACGGAGGGTCATCCGGACAAGATGGCTGACCAGGTCAGCGACGCTGTCCTCGATGCCATCCTCACCGAAGACCCCGAGGGGCGTGTCGCCTGTGAAACCTTGCTGACCACCGGGTTGTGCGTCATCGCTGGCGAGATCACCACCACCGCCTATGTCGACATTCCCAAGATCGCTCGCGACGTCATCAACGGCATCGGCTACGACAACGCATTGTTCGGATTTGACGGCAAAACCTGCGGCGTGATTGTTTCCATCGACGAACAGAGCCCGGACATTGCTCAGGGCGTCGACAAGAGTGAAGAACTCCGCGGTGGCACCGCCGGCGAGGATCGCATCAACGCCCAAGGTGCTGGCGACCAGGGAATGATGTTCGGCTACGCCTGCGATGAAACTCCCGATTTGATGCCACTGCCAATCTGGACCGCACACCGCCTCGCCGAGCGGCTCAGCGAAGTGCGCAAGAGTGGCGAAGTGCCCTATCTGCGCCCCGACGGCAAGACGCAGGTGACCTTCGACTACGAAAACGGCCGCCCCGTGGCCCTGCGCACGGTGCTGGTCAGCAGCCAGCATCAAGAAGGCGTCGATCGCGACACGGTGATCCGCCCCGATCTCATCGAGCAGGTCATCCGCCCGGTGATCCCCGAGGCCTTCGCCAACGATGATTACGAGGTGTTCGTCAATCCAACGGGTCACTTTGTGATCGGCGGACCCCACGGCGATACCGGCCTCACCGGGCGCAAGATCATCGTCGACACCTATGGCGGCATGGGCCGCCACGGCGGCGGTGCCTTCAGCGGCAAAGACCCGAGCAAGGTCGACCGCTCCGCTGCCTATGCCGCTCGTTGGGTTGCCAAACACGTGGTCGCCTCCGGCGCGGCGTCGCGCTGTGAAGTGCAGGTTGCCTACGCCATTGGCGTCGCCCATCCGATGAGCATCCTCGTCGAGACGTTCGGTACCGCCACCGTCGATCCGGACTCGATCGTCGCCGCCGTTCGTTCCGTGTTCGACCTTCGCCCTGGCGCTATCGTGCGCGACCTCGACCTCAAGCGTCCGATCTATCGCCGCACCGCGGCCTACGGCCACTTCGGGCGAAATCTTCCCGAGTTCACCTGGGAGCAGTTGTCGAAGCTCGACGATTTCAAGGCAGCGATCGGTCTGTGAGCAGCGCGTCGGCGGGCCAACCGCCGGTGCTCGTTGCTCGCGTCCTGCCCGACCTCACCGGGCTCGACCGCCAGTTTGACTACCTGATACCCGAGGCCTGGACCCACGACGTGCGCGTCGGCACACAGGTCCGGGTGCAACTCAATGGACGCCGCGTCGGCGGCTGGGTGAGCGCGGTTGGCCCTCCCGATGGCACTGTGGCGCTGTCGCGGCTGCTCCCGCTGGCCAAAGTCAGCGGCCACGGGCCGTCGGCAGAGATCTTCGAGCTGGCCGAGTGGGCACAACGGCGCTGGTCCGCCGGGCGTATCCGGCCGTTCTTGGTTACCGCCTCGCCGCCAAACACCATCACCCGGCTTCCTAGCGCACAACACGGTCAAGCGCTCGTCGGCACAGGCGACCCTGCCGCACGGCGATTGTTGGATGATGGCGGCGGAGTGCTGCGTTTGCCTCCCAGCGCATCCCTCGTCCCGGCGCTGTTGGCGGCGTGCGAACGCGGCCCAACGTTGGTGGTCACACCATCGGTGAGCCACGCCCGGCGACTCGGTGCCGAGCTCCGCCGCCACGGGCGCACGGTGGCCCAAGCACCCATCGAGTGGGCCTCGGCAGCGGGTGGCGTCGACGTCGTCATCGGAGCGCGCACCGCAGCGTGGGCCCCGGCCATTGGGCTGCGCTCGATCGTCGTCGTCGACGAACACGACGAAGGCCTCCAGGAGGAGCGCCAGCCGACCTGGCATGGCCGTGACGTGGCCATCGAACGCGCTCGGCGATTGGGCATTCCCTGTCTGTTGCTCTCACCCGTGCCCTCATTGCGAGCGCTGATGTGGGCTAACGAACGGCTGGAACGGCCGTCGATCAGCGAAGAACGAGCGGGTTGGCCGACGATCGAGGTCGTCGATCGCAGCCGTGAAGAACCGTGGCAGACCTCGATGGTTTCTTCTGCCCTGATCCGTCAACTGCGCGACCCGCAGCGCCGGGTGGTCTGTGTGCTCAACGTCAAGGGTCGCTCCAAGGTGTTGGCCTGTCGAAGCTGTCGCACCCTGCAGCGCTGCGAACAATGCGACGCGGCGATCTGGCAGGACGAGCCGGAGCGCTTCGTTTGCCCGCGCTGCCAACTCGAGCGTCCCGCCGTCTGTCAGCAATGTGGGGCCGGCGCGTTCGCTAATCTGCGCAAGGGCGTCAGCAGGCTGCGCGAGGAGCTGCAGGCTGCGGCTGGGCGGCCCGTCGTCGAGGTCACGGCCAGCGACGAGTCGTTACCGGACGCCGACATCTATGTCGGTACCGAGGCGGTGTTGCACCGCGTCCGCAGCGCTGACACCGTTGCCTTCCTCGACTTCGACGCCGAACTGATCGCCCCCCGCTACCGAGCCAACGAGCAGGCGATGACCCTGTTGGCCCGTGCCGCCCGCATCGTCGGTGGACGAAACGCCGGCGGTCGGTTGATCATCCACACTTTTCTGCCGCGCAACGATGTCATCGATGCCATCCGCCACAGCGATCCGGCGCGGATGACCTCCGCCGAGTTGGATCGCCGCCGTCTGTTGCGGTTTCCGCCGTTCGCGGCCCTGGCGGTGATCAGTGGCAAGGGTACGGCCGACTATGTCGCCACCCTGCCGCCGGTTATCGAGCGGGCCACCTTGGGCGAGGAACGGATGATGCTGCGCGTCTGCGACGCAGGAGCTGTTGGAGGCCGCGCTGGCCGACACGCCGCGGACCAAAGGAACTCGGCTTCGGGTCGAGATCGACCCGCCGCGCCTGTGAGTGAGGTCGGCGTGCGACCTACACCGCTCGGGCGGTGCTGCGCAGCAGGCGAAAACCTTTGGCCGAACCGAGCCGTTCCGTCGCCCAGCCTTGATCGCTGAGCCAACGCTGGAGCGAGTCGGCGCCGAGGTGACGCTGCACCACCATCGTGGCCACGCCGGTGGGCGTCAAACGATCGAGCCAACGTGTCAGCAGTTCATGCACCGCTTCTTTACCGATATGGATCGGCGGGTTGCTCCAGATCGCCTCAAAGCGCAGCTCCGCATCGAGCGAGTCGGCGTGTTCGACGTTGACGACCACATTGTTGGCCGCCGCGTTGGTGCGGCATAGGGCCAACGCTCGCTCGTTGACGTCGACCGCCCACACCGTTGCCTGCGGCGAACGACGGGCCAGCGAAATGGCGATCGGCCCCGCCCCGCAGCCAAGATCGAGAAGGTTGCCGGTGGTCGGGGGAGCGGGGGTGCGCAGCAGCAAGATTCGTGTTCCGAGATCGAGGCCCGCGTAGCTGAACACCCCATGGTCGGTGGTCAAATCGATCTCACCGTCGGGCAGGGCAATCCGGTGCCGCCGCGGTTCGCTGGCGGAGGTCGGGTTGGCCTCGAAATACTGCTCGTTGGACATGGGTAGCCCACGATACGGGCACCGTCAGGTATTAGCCTTTGCGCCGTGAGTTACGAAATCCGCACCTTTGGTGACCCCGTGTTGAAGACACCTGCAGCCAAGGTCACGGACATCGACGGCAAAACGGTTCGCCAGGTCGAGGCGATGTTCGACGCCCTGTACGACAGCGACGGCGGTATCGGCCTTGCCGCGCCCCAGGTCGGGATCCAAAAGCAGATCTTCGTTTGGGAAATGGACGACGAGCCGATGGTCATCGTCAACCCGGAGATCGTCGAGAGCGGCGGCGAATGGGTCTACGACGAGGGCTGTTTGAGCATCCCCGGTCTCTACGTGGAGATGGTGCGCCCAAAGGATGTGCTGATGCGTGGGCTGAGCATCGATGGTGACGAGATCGAGATCGAGGCCACCGAGCTGATGGGTCGGCTGTTTCAACATGAGCTCGATCACCTCCACGGCGTGCTGATGTTCGATCGCATGCAGCCGGAACAACGCAAAGAGGCGATGGCCGAGTACGTACGCCTCAGCGAGCAGCGGGCCGCCAAGCCCCGCCGCCTGAAGCTCAAGTG
The DNA here is from genome assembly GCA_963732585.1 of uncultured Acidimicrobiaceae bacterium. Lineage (GTDB taxonomy): Bacteria > Actinomycetota > Acidimicrobiia > Acidimicrobiales > Ilumatobacteraceae > WLMZ01. Next base: position 952,101 of record CAVSZY010000003.1, read on the forward strand.
ACGGCAGCGCTGGCGTCGCTGCCCAGCGGCAGGCCACAACGGATCGTCTATTTCGGTACGCCGCAGATGGCGGTCGCGCCATTGCGGGCGTTGGTCGATGCTGGCTTCGATGTCGTGCGGGTGATCACCGGTGTCGACAAGCGGCGCGGCCGCGGCAACGATCTCGGATCGACGCCGGTGAAGGCCGCGGCGCTGGACCTGGGGTTGCTGGTCAGCCATGACGTCGATGATTGCCTGCGTGACGGTGCCGATCTCGGTGTGGTGGTCGCCTTCGGGCAGTTGATCAAGCCGCCTGTGCTCGCTGAGCTGGCGATGGTCAACATCCATTTCTCATTGCTGCCGCGCTGGCGCGGCGCGGCGCCGGTAGAGCGAGCGTTGCTCGCAGGCGATCAGCAGACGGGCACGTGCTTGATGCGCCTCGATGTCGGGCTCGATACGGGGGCGATACTCGATGTGCGCCGGGTCGACATCTCGGCGACGACGACCGCCGACGAACTGCGCCGCCAACTCGTGCAGTTGGGCACTGCGCAACTCATCGAGAATCTGCAACGCGGCCTCGGCCCAGCAATCGAACAGGATGGCGAAGCCGTCTATGCCGCCAAGATTCGCCCGGACGAATTGCGTATCGACTGGTCCGAAGCGGCAGCGGCGATCGACCGGCTGGTTCGCCTCGGCGGAGCATGGACGACCTTTCGCAACAAGCGCTTGAAGGTCATCCGTGCCATGCCGGGCGACGGCGCTGATCTCGCGCCGGGCGAATTGGCCGCTGATCTGCACGTCGGCACCATCGAAGGCCAGATTCAATTGATCACCGTGCAGCCGGAGGGCAAAGCGCCCATCGAGGCCGCCGCGTGGGCCAACGGTGCGCGCATCACCCCTGGCGAGCGACTAGGACAGGATCCCGAATGAACCAGCAACGCCAGGGCCGACAGCCGACGAACAGACGGCGGCCAACGGCGCGGTCGGTGGCCTACGAGGCCTTGCTACGCATCGATCACGACGGTGCCTATGCCAATCTGTTGGTTCCCTCGCTGCTGTCGCGCAGCGAGCTGCATGATCTCGACCGGCGATTCGTCACCGAGTTGGTGTACGGCACCACGCGGATGCGTCGGGCCTGCGAATCGGTGGTCGAACGCTTTGTGTTCACCGAGCCGGACCCGGAGATCCGCACCCTGCTGCGACTCGGCGCCTATCAACTGATCTTTGCCCGCACGGCGAGGCATGCGGCTGTGGGCGAAACCGTCGAATTGGCCCACCCGCGGGTGCGCGGCTTCGTCAATGCCGTGTTGCGCCGTGTCGCCGACGCCGCCGAGCAGCACCTGGAGTGGCCCGACCTGGCCAGCCGCCTCAGCTACCCCGACTGGATCGTCGAACGGATCATCGCCGAGATGGGCGAGGACGATGGGATTGCGGCGTTGGAGCGGATGAATCAGCCGGCGCCGGTCAGCGAACGAGCCGATGGCTATATCCAAGACCTCGCCTCGCAATGGGTGGCCGACGCTGTCGGTGCGCTACCGGGGGAGCGGATACTCGACCTCTGTGCGGCACCTGGCGGCAAAGCCACGGCGCTGGCCGCGCAGGGCGCTCTGGTCACTGCGGTCGATTCTCAGGCTCATCGCGTCGCCCTCATCGACGACAATGCCGAGCGCCTGGGTTTGGACATCGAAACGGTGGTCGCCGATGGTCGCCGTCCGCCATTCGAACCGGCCAGCTTCGATCGGGTGTTGCTCGACGCGCCGTGCAGCGGCCTGGGGGCGCTGCGCCGTCGACCCGATGCCCGCTGGCGAATTCAAGAGCATGACATCGACGAACTCGCCGTATTGCAGGGCGAGTTGTTGACGGCGGCCGCGTCGATGGTGCGACCGGGGGGCGTGTTGGTCTACAGCGTGTGCACGATCACCGCCGCCGAGTCGATCGATCATCCGCTGCCCGCAGGGTTTGAGGTGATCGACGATGCGCCAGACATTCGTTGGAGCGCATTTGGCCACGGCTTTCGGATCCTCCCGCATGAGGCCGACACGGACGGCATGGCCATCATTCGCTACCGTCGATCGTCATGAGCGAGACATCACCGAGCCTGCTGGCCAAGGTCCTCACCGTCAGCGACGGGGTCGTTCACGGCACCCGCATCGATGCCAGCGGTGCGGCGCTGGTCGAGCAGCTGAGTAACCACGGCTTTCGGGTCGTCGAGCATCGGGTGACCGCTGATGGAACTGACGCAGTTGCCGCAGTGCTACGGGAGATGAGCGACGGCTTCGCCGGGCTCATCGTGTCGACCGGTGGGACGGGTTTCGCGCCCCGTGACCAGACGCCCGAAGGTACACGGGCGATTATCGAACGTGAAGCGCCGGGACTGGCAGAAGCAATGCGCCTGATCAGCCCACTCGGCAGGCTCAGTCGTGGGATTGCGGGAATCCGCGGGCAAGCGATTATCTGCAACACACCTGGCTCGCCAAAGGGTTGCGTGGAACAGTTGGGAGCGATCATCGACATCGTTCCCCACGCGTTGCGGCTTCTGGCCGACACCCCGACCGCCCACTGATCCGGCGATCGCCACCAAATCCTGCCTCGGCGGCGAAATCCTTGTCACGAGGGCGACGTCGCCCACACCAGGAGGAATCATGCATGCCATCGACACCACAACGACCGCCACGGATCACGGTGCCACCGTTGCCTCGATCTACGACGCATTTGGCCGCGGCGATGTGCCGACGATCACAGCTCAGCTCGACGAACACGTCGCCTGGGATCAACAGTTGCGGCACGGCGCTCGACGCCGTCCTGTAACCACGCACCGTCGCGACATAACAACCTCCACCACCGGACCGCTACGAACAATCCTGACTAGTCGGTTTTCCGTATGGCCTGCTAGCAGAACTTCTACCTTTCCGATGCTGTGATCGCCGCCGTAGGGGTTCGAGACGAAGGTGGCGAAGACATCCCAGCAACCTGACGGAACATCGAACTTCAGTAGGTATTCGCGCTCTCTGGCAAGATCCAGCAGGTAGCACGGGTCGGTCAGACATATTGAGCCTGAAGTGATCTCAAGAATCCCAACTCGTAGACGCTCTTCGAACTTGTCGGTCGGGTCTAAGAAATCTACGACGACGCCGGAAACTGTACCTGCGGATCGACTAGGTGTTGCCTCGAACCCGCCGTCGCTCCCGGTCCCGAAAACAAGAACATTTCGCCAAACTCCAAAATGCCTCGAGATCGTGATGTCACATAACGACTGGTATGCACGCCGTGAAGCGAGATCATCGACCAGTGACGAGTCGAAGATCGCTATCTGGCCGGAGTCCACCCCGACTATTCCGTTGTCTCGGTTGAGAATCCGATACATGTGAAGTCTGGACGGCCCCTGAAGTCTGGACGGCCCCTTGAGAATGCGTTCCTCAAGCTCTACCAGCTTGGTTTGGAAGGTTCTGAAGTACCGGACGACAAACGGAAATGCGAAGAGAAACCCAACAAGGGCCGAGAACAGGTTCAGGAAGAATGGATGTGAGGCCCAGAAAGTTGAGCCGTCTGGCCGAGCGCCCTCTAGGAGCATGCCAACGGCTGCCAAGACCACAGCCATCAACCAGAACCCACCGAACAAGAATCTCGTAGGCGAGACCTCACATCTCGAGAAAACTCGAGCAAAATACTCCGTCACGGTGCTTCCTCTGATCCCGAGATGAAAGCATTGTAGCTATAGGTATGGCTAGGCTACTACTCGCTAGTCTATGCGGGGATAAATCGGCGTGCCCTCGACGCCTGACCAGGAAACAGGTTGGGATCGTAGGGTCGACTGGTCGTAGCCTGAACGCTGCATGCTCCGACTCGTTCTCCCCAAAGGCTCGCTTGAACGCGCCACCCTCGAATTGTTCGAGGCCGCCGACCTCAGCGTGATCCGCAGTTCCGCCGTTGAGTACAAAGCCAACATCGACGACCCGCGCATCGACGAGGTGCGCATCCTGCGCCCACAGGAAATCCCAACCTACGTCGCCGAAGGGTTGTTCGACATCGGCATCACCGGGCGCGACTGGGTGGAGGAAACGGCCAGCGACGTGGTCAGTCTCGGCGAATTGGCCTATAGCAAGGCAACCTCGCTACCGATCCGCGTCGTTGTCGCCGTCGCCGGCGACGCCCCGTACCACACGGTTTCCGATCTGCCGAACGGCGTGCGCGTTAGCACCGAGTACCCCGAGCTCACGCGGCGCTACTTCGCCGAGAAGGGCATCGATGCCGACGTCCGTCTGAGCTACGGCGCCAGCGAAGCCAAGATTCCCGACATCGCCGACTGCATCGTCGACATCACCGAGACCGGTCGGGCGATCCGCGCCGCCGGACTGCGGATCATCGACACCATGCTGACCAGTTACACCGAGGTGATCGCCAACAAAGCGGCCTACGACGATCCAGCAAAGCGCCACGCTATGGGCCAGCTGATGACACTGCTCAACGGCACGCTGGAAGCCCGCGGTAAGGTGTTGGTCAAGCTCAATGTCGCCGCCGAAAACCTCGACGCGGTGCTGGCCCTACTGCCAGCGCTGAAGCTGCCGACGGTCAACGAACTGGCCGGCCACGGCGGCTTCGCCGTCGAAACCGTCGTCGCCAAGTCACAGATCAACGTGCTCATTCCGGCGATCAAAGACGCCGGCGCGACGGGCATCCTCGAAATGCCAATCTCCAAGATCATCGCCTGATGAACGAGCCACGGATGACAGGAGTCGTCACCGAATTCGACGCCGATCGCGGCCTCGGCGTGGTCACTGCGTCCGACGGTGCCACCTATCTGTTTCATTGTGTGGCCATCGCCGATGGCAGCCGAACGATCGACGTCGGCAAAGCAGTGACGTTCGAGGCGCTCGCCAAGTTCGGCCGCCACGAGGCCACAGCCATCCGGCCCCAATAAGCGACTGCCGTGAGCGCCGAACGCATATGCGACATCATCGCCGTGATCTCCTCGCTGCGCCCCGGTGAGGTGGTCAGCTACGGCGACATCGCCAGCGATGCCGGGCACCCGCGCCAATCCCGGCTTGTCGGGCACATCTTGGCCAGCGGCGGTGGCGATCTGCCGTGGTGGCGGGTGGTCAACTCGACGGGGCGACTCGTTCCCGGAGAGGAGACCGAACAAGCTGCGCGCCTGCGCGCCGAAGGGGTGACGGTCACCAACGGCAAGGTCCGAACCGCACCGATCGGCAGGTTCTCCGGCCCACTTCGCTGACTGAGCACCTCGACGCCGCACAAACCGTCTAGGTTGCATTTATGGACCGCCGGATCTACGGCATCGAAAACGAATACGGGGTGACGTGCACCCTGCGCGGTCAGCGTCGCCTGACTCCCGATGAGGTCGCCCGCTACATCTTCCGCAAGGTGGTCAGCTGGGGTCGCAGCTCCAACGTCTTTTTGCAAAACGGCGCTCGCCTCTATCTCGACGTCGGCTCGCACCCCGAGTACGCCACCCCGGAGTGCGATTCGCTCTACGACCTCGTCGTCCACGACAAGGCAGGGGAGCGGATCCTCGAAGTGCTCGTCGAGTCGGCCGAGGCCCGCCTGCGCGAGGAAGGTATCCGCGGCACCATTTACCTGTTCAAGAACAACACCGACTCGGCAGGCAACAGCTACGGCTGCCACGAGAACTACCTCACCCGCCGCGCCGACGACCTCGGCCACTACGCCGAAGTGCTGATCCCGTTCCTGGTCAGCCGGCAGATCTACGCCGGGGCTGGCAAGGTGCTGCAAACCGCCCGCGGCCCGATCTTTTCCATCGCCCAACGAGCCGAACACATTTGGGAGGGTGTCTCCTCGGCCACCACCCGCAGCCGCCCGATCATCAACACCCGCGACGAACCACACGCCGATGCCGAGCGTTATCGCCGTCTGCACGTCATCGTCGGCGACAGCAACATGAGCGAATACACCACCTTCCTCAAGGTCGGTGCCACCGCCTGTTTGCTGCGCATGCTCGAAGACCCCCACGCCGTGCTGCGCGACATGACCCTGGAAAACCCGATCCGGGCGATCCGCGATATCAGCCATGACATGACCTGTCGTCGGTTGATCAAGCTGGCTAATGGCCGCGAGGTCAGCGCACTGGACATCCAACGCGAATACCTCGATCGGGCGCTGCGCTACGCCGACACCAAAGGCTTCCCCCCATTGGAACAACAAGCCTTGGATATGTGGGAACACTGCGTCTCGACGATCGAGAACGACCCGTTGAAGCTTGACCGCGAGGTCGACTGGGTGATCAAGTACAAGCTGATCGAGGCCTATCGGGCCAAGCACGACCTGTCGATGAGCCACGCCCAGGTGCAATTGCTCGACCTGCAGTATCACGACGTCACCCGCTCGCGAGGCCTGTTCTACAAGATGCAGAACCGCGATCTCGTCGAACGGATGTGCAACGACATCGACATCGATACCGCGATCGAAGTGCCGCCGCAAACCACCCGGGCGCGTCTGCGCGGCGAGTTCATCAAACGGGCCAAGGAGCGCAAGCGCGACTACACGGTCGACTGGGTTCATCTCAAGCTCAACGACCAGGCGCAGCGCACCGTGCTGTGCAAGGACCCGTTCCGCAGCCGCGACGAGCGCGTCGAGAAGCTGATCGCCTCCTTGTAGTCCGTCGTCGGCGCAACGACGCGGCCCGATCGCGGTCGGCCGACCACGATTCGCCGACGAGAACGGGTACCGTTGACGCCGTCATGACCGATCTCGATTTCGAACAGCTTGAGAGCGACCAAACACCGGCCGAACAGACCACCGCAGGTCACATCAGCCGCACCGTGCGCGAGTGGCTGATAGTCATCGTCATCGCCATCTCCGCAGCCGTGTTGATGAAGATGTTCGTCGTCCAGCAGTTCTACGTGAAGGGCCAGTCGATGGACCACACGCTGGCCGAGCAGGACCGGGTGTTGGTCAACAAGTTGTCGTATCGGCTCCACGATCCACGGCGCGGCGATGTCGTTGTTCTGGAACGCCCTGGCGACAACGTGTCACACGATGACCTGATCAAACGGGTCATCGCCTTGCCTGGCGAGACCATCGAGATCAGCAACTGCGACGTCTATATCGACGGCCGCTTGTTGGTCGAGCCGTACCTCAATCAAGACGATGTGGCGCTGTCTGATCTGAGCCAACGCTGCCAGTTCGTCAACTACGGCCCAACGACCGTCGGCAACGAACAGGTCTTCGTCATGGGCGACAATCGAGCGCACAGCGGTGACAGCCGCAGCTTCGGCCCGGCGAACTACGACGACATCGTCGGCCGCGCCTTCGTCGTTCTCTGGCCGAAGGGCAACTGGCAGTGGCTGTAGCGCGCTGATCTGGCGGCCCGGGCACCAGCTACAACCGTGGCGGCCCGAGTTCGGTGGTGTAGGCGTCGACCAAGCGATCGACGTGATCGCTGTGCACGCCGTCGATTCCCATGCGATACAGCGGACGAATCAAGTCGCCTTCCTGCGCGTCCCAGGCAATGGCGTAGAGGTCGAAGCGGTGGAACAACGAGACGAGGCCGCCATTCCAGTCGGAGCGGTGCATATTGATCGCATCGATGCCTTCGCTGGCCAACGTCGCCGCCCGCCGCTCGGGCCCTTCCTTGATCCTGCCCAGGCGGGTGGAGTCGACCAGCTTGGCCCCGTCGGCCTGGCTACGCCAGGGGAGCAGTGTTTGCCATTCTGGATGGCAGAGCCACAAACGTGGAAGCAGCGCCGGGGCCACCTCGCGGACCACGTCGAGCACGACGCCGCCCGTTTGATCGCCTTTGAGGTCGAGCGACAAGTGGTAATCCGAGCCGCACTCTTCCAGTAGTTCGGCCAGGGTGGGGATGAACGACGGCAAGCTGCGCCGTTTCAGTTCGGGAATCGGCCGCCGACGCAAACCGTGGCGGACAAACCCATCATGTTCCAGCACCGGAATGCGGTCGTGCGTCAGCCAGACATCGCTTTCCAACCCGTTGGCGCCCAGCTGCAGCCCCGTTTTGAACGCCTCGATCGTGTTCTCCGGAGCATGCGCCCGTCCGCCACGGTGGGCGAAGGCGATCGGCGAGTCGAGCAGCGATGGCAGGCGTTGTTGCATGACAACTCCAGTGTGCCATCCCGTAGACTGCTGCACGTGTTCAACCTGTCAGGAAGCGAGATCATCTTTCTGCTGTTGATGGGTCTCGTGGTTCTCGGGCCGGATCGGCTACCGGATGCCGTTCGTCGCATCGGCAAGACCTATGGCGAGTTCAAAAAGATGACCACCGGATTCCAACAGGAAATGCGCTCTGCGTTGGACGAACCAATGCGTGAGCTGCGCGAAACGGCCAACTTGGCCAAGAACGCAGCCACATTCGACATCAACGCTTCAGCGGCGCCATCGCAGTTCAAGCCAGTGACCGTGCAGCCTGAGCCGACGAAGGCCGACCCGGCGCCAGTCACGCCGATCATCCCCATCGAAGAGGCGATCGACGACGACTCCGAGTTCATGCCTCGCCTTGATGTCGTCGATGCGCTCGATGACAAGGTTGTCGGCACGCTCGACGACACGATGCCGATGCTTGCGCCGCCGACTCCGGGCACCGTCATCGTGCCCGGTCCGCCGCAGGCCTTGCACAACGGCCAGCACACGGTGCTGCCGCCGATGCCTTCACCCGCGGCAGGTAGCAGACGAGTGAAATTGCCATGGAAGCGGGCCAGACGGCCCGTACTCAAAACGCCCACCGACACGATGTCGCTGCGCGATCACCTGGTGGAGCTGCGAATGCGCGTCGTGCGCAGCCTGCTCGCCGTCGCCATCGGGTTCATCGTCATGATCGCCCTCTACGATCCGATCCTCAACTTCCTGCTCAAGCCCTATCGCAACCTCTGTGGGCGTAAGCCAGAAGGATTCTGCAATGCCGAAGTGTTTGCGCTCGGCCCGCTTGAAGGATTCTCGACGCGGATTTCGATCTCGATGTACGGCGGGCTCTTCCTGGCTTTCCCCTTGGTCCTGTGGCAGATCTGGCGTTTCGTCGTTCCGGCGCTGCACTCCAAGGAAAAGCGTTACGCGATCCCGTTCATCCTCTCGACGATCGTGCTCTTTCTGCTCGGTGGATTTTTGGCCTATTGGACGCTGGACAAGGCCCTCGAGTTTCTGATCTCCTGGTCCGGCGAAGCCGTCACCGCTAACTACCGCGTCGGCGAGTACATTCGCCTCGTCGGACTGATGATCTTTGCCTTCGGCATCGGCTTTGAGTTCCCCGTGCTCCTCGTTTTCCTACAGCTTGTCGGCGTGTTCACACCGCGCATGCTGATCAGAGGTTGGCGCTTTGCGTTGATGGGCATCTTCGTGCTTGCGGCAGTGATCACCCCCTCTGGCGACCCGATCTCGATGCTCTCCTTAGCCGTGCCGATGACCTTTCTCTACGGCGTGGCGATCGTCATCGGGCGCGTCATGGAACGTCGCCGACCTGCTGACGACGCTGACGAATAGTTCTGGCGCGGCATCGGAGGCAACAATGTCCCGAAAAATCCGTTGACGTTCAAGCAGACTGGAAGGCAATGACCGCCGATCGGGCCGACCACCTCGCCCGTTACACCTTCCCCTTCGACAAATTTCAGCTCGACGCCTTCGCCGCGCTCGACGAGGGACAATCGGTGTTGGTCGCCGCCCCAACGGGTTCCGGCAAGACGGTGGTCGCCGAGTACGGCATCGAGCGTGCCCTGGCCAATGGTCAACGGGCGTTCTACACCGCGCCGGTGAAGGCGCTGTCGAACCAGAAGTATCACGACCTCGTCGCCCGCTACGGGCCGCAACGAGTTGGCTTATTGACCGGCGACAACTCGATCAACGGCGATGCCGAGGTGGTCGTGATGACCACGGAGGTGTTGCGCAACATGATTTACGGCCGGGCGGCCACGCTGCACAGCCTCGGGATGGTCGTGCTCGATGAGGTCCATTTCCTACAAGACGCCTACCGCGGCCCGGTGTGGGAAGAGGTCATCATCCATCTCCCTGCCCATGTGCAACTCGTCTGCTTGTCGGCCACGGTGAGCAACGCCGCCGAGCTGACGGAATGGATCAGCGATGTGCGCGGGCCGACCACAGCTGTGGTCGAGGATAAACGACCGGTGCGCCTCGACAACTTGTTCATGGTCGGGGACCGCACCAGCGATCGACTGCAGCTGATGCCAACCCTGGTCGGCGAACGGCCAAATCAGGTCGCCCTGCGGCTCACCGACGAAGCCAACCGCGACCTGCAACTCGGTCGGCGCCAGAAATCCCGCCAATCGCGCCGCCGCCTGTACACCCCGTCGCGGCTCGATGTCGTCGAACGGTTGCACGCCGAAGACATGCTCCCGGCAATCGTGTTCATCTTCAGTCGCAATCAATGCGACGAGGCCGCCCGAACCTGTCTGGCCAGTGGCCTGCGGCTCACCGAGCCAGAAGACCGCGAGCGAATCCGCGCCATCGCGCAGGCGCGGTTGTCGATGATCGAGCCGGCGGATCTCGCTGTGCTCGGCTACCCGCAGTTTCTCGAACAGCTCGAGGCCGGGTTCGCCCCGCACCACGCCGGCATGGTGCCGCCGTTTAAGGAGGTGGTCGAGGCCTGCTTCAGCCAGGGTTTGCTGAAGGTCGTCTTCGCCACCGAGACGCTCGCCGTCGGCATCAACATGCCAGCGCGCACCGTGGTCATCGAGAAGGTCACTAAATTCACCGGCGAACATCACACGATGTTGACCCCGGGGGAGTACACGCAGCTCACCGGGCGTGCCGGGCGGCGGGGCATCGACGATCTCGGCCACGCCATCGTGTTGTGGAACCCGTTTGTCACCTTCGAACAGGTCGCCAATCTGGTGGCCAGCCGCTGGTTCCACCTGCAATCGGCTTTCCGCCCGACCTACAACATGGCCGCCAACCTGGTGCGCACTTACTCCAGCGAGCAGGCTCACCACCTGCTCAACCTGTCGTTCGCCCAGTACCAATCCGACAGCGATGTCGTGCGCCTGGAACGACGTTTGGAACGTCGGTTGGCGCACCTCACCGAACTGCAGGAGCAGGTCAACAGTCCCTACGGCGACATCGACGAGTATCGCCAGTTGGTGCAAGCCTCGAAGGGTTTCGCGGAGCGCGACGACCCGATCGATCTGGCGATCATGAGGCTTCGCCCTGGCGATGTGATCTATGTGCGCAAGGGCAAGTTCAACGGACGGGCAGCCGTGATCAGCACCGCTAACCGCAAGGGTGGGATGCGGGTCAACGTCGTCACCGCCACCCGCGACCGGATGAGCTTGGCCACCGACGACTTCGACGTACCGCCGACGACGCTCGGCGAAATCGAAATGCCACCGATCGATTCGCCGAATCGCAACGAGTACCAGCGCGTCGTCGCCACTCGGCTGGAACGCGCCCGCTTGACCGGCAAGCGGTCACGGGGCCGCGCCAACGGTTCGGCGATGTTGCATCCCGTGGAGGGCGACCCCGACCTCGCCGATCGGTTGAAGACCGCCAAACAAGCGGACCGCGTGGCCCGCGAGGTCGCCGAGATTCGTGCCCGGATCGCCGCCTCAGGGCAATCGATCGCCCGCGATTTCGATCGCGTGTCACGCATTCTCGAAAGCTGGGGCTACCTCGATGGCTGGGCACTGACCGAGGCTGGCTCGATGCTGGCACGCACCTTTCACGAATCCGATCTGCTGATCGTCGAATGTTTGCGCCAAGGTCTGTTAGACGATCTCGATGCCCCGACGATGGCGGGCATGGCCAGCGTGTTCGTCTACGAGCACCGCAGCTCGGAGACGCCACCAGCTCCCTGGTTTCCATCCGCTCTCGCCCGGCGCCGTTGGGTGCACATCGCCGCCCTCAGCGAGGACCTACGCGAGATCGAGCACGAAGACGGCTTGGTCATGCATCGCGCCCCGGACGCGACCTTCCTGGCGATCGCCTTTGCCTGGGCAGCGGGCGAAGGGTTCGCCGAAGTGGTCGACGCTGAAGATCTCTCCGGTGGCGACTTCGTGCGCACGATGAAACAGCTCATCGACCTGTTGCGCCAGATCGCCCTGATCGCCCCCTTGGCCGCCACCCGCCAATCAGCCGAGCAAGCTTCGCAACGCTTGCTGCGCGGTGTCGTCGCCGCCTCCAGCGCAGTGACCATTGACGTCCCCGGCGACGTCCCCGGCGACGGGGCCAGCGGGGGCGACGGCGGCAAGAGATGACGATCCGCAAAGGAGTCGATTGGGGCACGCTGCAGGTCCCTGCGCCAGGCTTGGCGCTGATCGACAGCGATGCTGCGCTCCGTGCCCACGTCGTCGCCGCGCGCCGCGCCGGCATCGCCCCGGCGACCGTTGGCTTGGTCGCAGGCGAGATGATGCGCACCGTCGGCGGCCTCGGCGACCGCGAGGCGTTGCGCGGTGCCGAGCCAATAGCGCACTTGCCGATCGACATCGTCCGCCTCGTCGCCGACGACATCGAGGAAACCTGGTTCGTCTCCCACTGCGTCACACGCAACGCCTGGTTGCGCGGACCCGTCAACCTGGCGATGAACGCCCAGTTTCTGCGAAACCGCGACGTCGCGCCGCGTTCTCACCCCAACGACGGACGCCTCGACGTCGTGCAGGTGGCCGCCTCGATGCCCGTGCGTCAACGGCTGATGGCCGCACGGCGAGCCAAGCTCGGCACCCACCTGCCACACCCCGACATCGCCGTTCGCTCGGTGCGCGAGATGGCCTTGACACTGCCGCGCGGCCAAGCGGTCTGGGTTGACGGCGAGCGTTGGCGCACAGCCCGAGCGCTGCAGTTCACCGTCGAGCCGGATGCGTTGATTATCTGCGTTTGATCAAGGATGGGCTAGGTTCGGGCAGATGAAGTCTTGGATCCTTGACGAATCACCTGGCAGCTACCGCTACGGCAGCATCGACGCCCCCGATCTGAACGCCGACGACGTACGCATCAAGGTCATCGCTAGCGCCTTGAATCACATGGATCTGTGGGTCACCCGCGGCGCGCCACGGCCCCCAGTTCCCCATGTGCCCGGCTGCGATGTCGCTGGCATCGTCGCCGAGGTCGGCTCGGCGGTGACGACGCTCCAGGTCGGCGATGAGGTTGTCGTCAATCCGGCCGTCTCGCCGATCGAGGACATCATCGCCCTCGGCAACAACAGCCCGATGGGACCCGGTTTCGAGATCTATGGCGAGCACCGCTGGGGCGGCCACTGCGAGTTTGCAACCGCGCCAGAGCGCAACGTGCGCCTGCGTCCGTCGGGTCGCAGCTGGCTCGAGTGCGCCGCCTACCCGCTGGCCTACCTCACCGCCTACCGCATGCTCAAACGCGCCCGGCTGCAGGCGGGCGAGACCGTGCTCGTTGTCGGCATCGGTTCCGGGGTGTCGTGTGCCGCGCTGGCGATCGCCCAGCAGATCGGGGCACAGGTCGTGGTCACCAGTCGCAGTGAAAACAAGCGCGTCGAGGCGCTCGGAATGGGTGCCATCGCCGCCTACGACTCGGCGGCTGCCAAATGGCCGGTGCAGGCCGACGTCGTGCTCGAAAGCGTCGGCCCGGCCACGTGGAATCAATCGATGCGCAGCCTCAAACCGGGCGGACGCCTCGTCGTTTGCGGCAGCACCAGCGGCCCCAAGGTGGAGATCACCATGCCGCGGTTGTTTTTCGGTCAGTTCGAAATCATCGGCTCGACGATGGGCAGCTACCAAGAGTTCGATGAGGTCACCAGGCTGGTCGAGCGCGGCCTTCCAATCGTCATCGATGCCACCTATCCTGTCGAGCAGTACGACGAGGCGCTGACTCGGCTGGAGACCGGCCAGCAGCTCGGCAAGATCGTTCTCCAACACCCATAGGGCTGCATCCCGACTGGGTCTCACCAGCGAGAGGTCCACATGAGCAGCGCAATCGACGAACTGAAGGCCGTGGCCTGCGGCTACATCGACGCCGCCGCGAGGGAGTTGATCGAGGTCAGTCACGCGATTCACGCCAACCCTGAGCTCAACTACGCCGAGCACTTCGCTCACGATCTGTTGACCTCGACCATCGAGGGCCGCGGCCTGTCGACCACCCGCCATGCCTACGGCGTCGACACTGGCTTCTCGGCGAGCGCTGGCATCGCTGGCCCAACGGTCGCCGTGCTGTGCGAATACGACGCCCTCCCCGGCATCGGCCATGCCTGCGGGCACAACATCATCGCCGCCAGCGGTCTTGGGGCGGGCTTGGCCGCCGCGGCGGTCGCCGAACGTGCCGGGGGCACACTGCGACTGTTGGGTACACCCGCCGAAGAAGGTGGCGGCGGCAAGATCCTGATGGCCCGCAACGGCGCATTCGACGGCGTCGATGCGGCGATGATGATCCATCCCGCCGACGCCGATCTGATCTGCATGAACACCGTGGCCTTGCAGGAGTTTGCCGCCCACTACTCCGGCAGAGCGGCTCATGCCGCTGCCGCTCCGTGGGAGGGTCGTAATGCGCTCGACGCAGCGGTGCTCGGCTACGTCAATGTCGCCGCCCTACGCCAACACATTCGGCCCACCGAGCGGGTCCACGGCGTGTTCATCAAAGGTGGCGACAAAGCCAACATCGTGCCCGCCAAGACCGAGACCAGCTGGATCGTGCGCTCGACGACGATCGAGACGCTGCAACCGCTCAAGCAACGAGTCGTCGCCTGCCTTGAGGGCGCGGCGAGCGCCTGCGGGTGCACGATGAGCACTGAGTGGAACGACGTCGTCTACGCCGACATGATCGACAACCAGCCGATGGTTGCCGCCTACGTCGCCAACGCTGCGGCCCTCGGGCGGCGCGTGGCCGACCCGCGCCAGGTCAACAAGGCAATCATCGGGTCTACAGATATGGGCAACGTCAGCTACTTGGTGCCTTCGATCCATCCGATGATTCAGGTCGCGCCCGATGGCGTGGCCATCCACACCGAGGATTTCGCCCGTTGGGCGCGCAGCCCCGATGGCGACACGGCGGTGATCGACGGGGCCAAGATCATGGCTATGACGGTGATCGACCTGTGGATGGGCGAGGGTTTGCTCTGCGCCGCACGCAACGACTTCGAGCGTCGGCCGCGCGGCGTCGACGTCCTCTAGCGGCGATGGTCGCTGAACGGCTCATGCATCGAGCCGCAGGTCACACCACCTCGGGAATCCCCGTTCCGTCAGGTTGCCAGCCGTAGCATGGCCGATGTGACGGTGTACGTCCCCGAAGAGTTCAGCAGCGAAGAGGCCGACGTTCTACGTCGTTACTTCACCAACCTCGATGGGCCGGTCTTTGCCCTCGTCAACCTGCCCGAGGTGGTCAAAGGCGCGCTCTTTGCCCGCTACAGCCGCAGCCCAAAGAGCCTGCGACGGCTGTTTCTCGACGAGTTCGTCGGCGATCTCGATATCGCCGGCGACCTCAGCGTCGATGCCACAATCGGTGTCGATCGGGCCGAGGAGCTCTACGAGAAAGTCTTCGTGGAGTACGGCGACGATTCCGTCGCCCAGCTCGGCGGGGTCCACCTGGCCTGCGAACAAGCCTCCAATATTCTCACCAAGGTGCTCGAATGGGGTCGGCTGATGAGCTACCTCGAGCAGAGCACCCGCTACATCTCCTATGACTCCCGCCTCGGCGGGCGCTATCGGTTCTATCGCGATCCGGCTGTGCTTTCCAGCAGCTTCGGCACCCGCTACGTCGGCGACATGGATCGCATGTTCGATTCCTACAGCCTGTTGGTCGACAAGGTCACCGAGTCGATTCGCAGCTCCACCGAACGCGGCCCCGGCGTCAGCGATTTCGTCTTCCGCCAGGCCACCAGGGCGAAAGGCCTCGATGCGGTGCGCGGCGTGTTGCCCGCGGCGTCGCTCAGCAACCTCGGCATTTACGCCTCAGGCCAGGCCTTCGAGGCGCTGCTGCTACGGATGCGCTCGCACCCGCTGCCCGAGGCCCGCCACTACGCCGAACTGATGCTCCACGAACTGCGCAAGGTGATTCCGAGTTTTTTGCGACGCGTCGATATCCCCGAGCGCGGTGGTGTCTGGAGCAACTATCTGGCCGAGACTCGCGATTCAACCGCTGAGCTGGTCGAGTCGCTGTTCGCCGGCACGCCCGTCGACGCTGTTGCCGACGTCGAGCTCGTCGACTTCGATCCGGATGGCGAAGAGAAGTTGTTGACGGCGATCTGCTACCCGCACAGCAACCTTCCCGAGTCACAGCTGCGGGCCCGCGTCGCTCGACTGGGCACCGAGGAACGAATCGCCCTCGTCAAGGCCTACGTCGGCAATCGCCAGAACCGTCGCCATCGCCCAGGACGCGCCTTTGAGCGCACCGACTACCGCTTCGACGTGGTGAGCGATTACGGGGCGTTCCGAGATCTACAGCGCCATCGCATGCTGACGATCGATTGGCAGGCTCTCACGCCAAACCACGGCTATGTCAGGCCAGATCTGGTCGACGCTGCGGGCATGGCACCGGTGTTCGACGAAGCGATGGCCCGCTCGGCGGCGCTGTACGACGCGCTGCGCCACGACTTTGCGCACCAGGCGTCGTACGCCGTGTCGATGGCCTACCGCCTGCGCTATTCGATGCAGTTCAACGCTCGCGAGGCGATGCACATGCTGGAATTGCGCTCGGCCCCGCAGGGTCATCCCGCGTATCGGCGCATCGCGCTGGAGATGCATCGCTTGATCGCCGACAAGGCTGGGCACCACGCAGTGGCCGCGTCGATGAACTTCATGACGCACGAGGCGCCCGAATTGGAGCGCCTCGAGTCCGAACAACGCGCCGAAGCGCGCCGAGAGTTGCGATCTTCCACCGAATCGTCCACACAGTGACGGTTGTCACATCATTTCTCTGAGTGTATGACGGTGATCCGCTCGTAGGCTCCCGCCCCGCGAACGGGTCACACACCGGGGAGAGGCACCTATGGCCGAAGATGACATGATCGATCCTGAAGATCTTGAGGAAGAGCTCGAGGTTGGAATTGATGACGACGTGGATCCGGTCGAGGTCGACCCAGACGAGCTCGATGAAGAGGATCTTGCCGACGAGCCATTCGTCGATATCGACGACGAATTCGCCGACGCCGACAGCGTTCTCGACGCCGAAGAAGAGGCCGAGGACACCGACGGGCCCGTGCGGCGAGCGGTGCCGACGGATGACGATGACGACGATGACATGCTCGCCCCAGACGATGTCGAGGCCGACCTCGACACGATCCTCAAGGACCGCCTGGTCGCCGTCGATTCCAGCGATGATGACGACGAGGACCTCGAAGAGACCGACGATCGTGGTGATTCAGCCGATCGCCTGCAGCCCAAGCGTCCCGATGAACTGATGTGCCCGAACTGCTTCCTGCTCGTTCGCAAGGGTGCCCCAGCGTGCCCCATCGGCGATGACGGCTGCCCAATGTTTCCAGCCCGCTGACAACCTCGATGGAGGTCGCCGCCCGTCTCGCAGCGGCTGACGACGCCGGTGAGTTGTCGCGGCTTGAAGGCCTAGCCAGGGCGGCGATTGTCGATGCCCGCGGTGGCCCACAACGGCTCGCCGAGTTACCGATCGTGGACTCGGCCTGGGCCGAGTTGGTGACCACCGGCGACACGATTGTTGCCGTTGGAACGTTTGGCGACGTTGTCGTCGGTTACTGCCTCGTCGAGATTGACGAGGCGCGATGTGTCGGGCGCGTCGAGCATCTCTTTGTCGAGGAGCAGGCGCGCGAACTTGGCCTCGGCGAAGCGCTGATCGACATTGTCGTCGAGACCCTGCGGGGTCGACAGACGCAGGCGATTGAAGCGGTCGCACTACCGGGCGATCGGGAGACCAAGAACCTGTTTGAGCGCTTCGGAATCAAGGCGCGCAGCATCACCGTGTACAAGTGCTTACAACCTGAGGAGTAACCGGCGCGGTGACAAACCCGCCGGTCGATCTTCACGCCTCTTCGACAGCCGCTTCGATGAGTTCTGCCTCGACAGCCTCAGCAACGACTTGCGGATCAACCGCTGGCTCGACTTCGACAACCTCAGCAACGACTTCCGGCTCAGCCTCGACAGCCTCGGCAACGACGACTTCGGGTTCGACGACCGTCTCGGCTTCGACGACCGTCTCGGCTTCAACGACCGTCTCGGCTTCAACGACCGTCTCGGCTTCAACGACATCGGCAACGACAGCTTGCGGCTCGACGGCTGCGGCAGGCTTGCTGCTCGGTGGCTTGGGCGGAAGCGGCTTCGGTCCGGCGGGCTTTGCCCCCGCAGCGGCGGGCTTACCCTTGTGCGCAGCACCGGGTCGAGTCGGGCGCGCCGGCTTGGGCATCGCTGCGCCTGGTTCGACCTCAATGCCGAACAGCTTGGCGATCTGTGGCAACGCAGGGGCGAGCCGCTTGACCGTCGCGAGCAGCTCGTCGGACGACGTCGTCGGCGGGGCGGCGGGCACGATCTGGGCCCGAATGGGAGCAAACGCAGCAGCGTCGACAAGCGCTGCCCAGCGATCAGCGAGCGCCTCTGGGGTCAACGCCTGGGTCGCCGACTGCGCCAGTTGTGCCGCCAACTCAAGCGGCAAACGGGCCCCGGCCTTTGGTGGTTGCGAGCTGAGTTTGAGGGCACGGATCACGCGGCCGACTTCCAGCGCGGCCTTGATGTCGTCGAGCCACAGGACCATCTCTTCGTCCTGCTTGGTCAACAATGCGGCCTTCAACTCGCCAGCCAATGCCCGGGTCGACTCATCACGAGCGACGACGGGGTCTTCCGCCGAGGCGACCACCGAACGCAGGTCGGGCAAGGCCAACTCGGCGAGGTCGTGCTTAGCTGCGGCGGCGCGGTCGAGCCACTCAGCGACGCGCAGCTTCGGCAGCAACTGCTCGGCCATCTGGATCAGACCGGCGGCCGGGATCTCGGGCTTGCCTTCGGCCTTGAGGCGAACATTCTGCTCCTGCACGGCCTGACGCACCGCAGGGATGCCACCCTGCAAAGCGCGTTCGGCGACGGCACGCTGCTCTTCCGGCAGCTCGGCCAGAATCGCATTGCGATTGGCTCGGCCCGGCTTGAGGCGCTTGGGCTTTGGGCGCTGCGGCAACTCCGGCGGGGGAGTGAAGCTCGGACGTGGGCGACGCTCACGGAAGTCGCGACGCTCACCCGTGGGTGCGCCGGGACCGGTAGCACCATCACGACGGGGGCGACGATCAGCACCGGGTCGGTCGCCGCTCGGGCGCTCGCCTGCGGGTGCGCCGGGACCGGTAGCACCATCACGACGGGGGCGACGATCACCACCTGGGCGATCACCACCTGGGCGGTCGCCGTCACGACGGGGGCGGCGATCGCCACGATCGCCACCAGGACGCTCGCCACGCTCGCGCTTGGCCAAGGTTTGCACCACGGCCTCAAATGGCTTGGCGCTGGGCAGCAACTCGATCATTCCGGTGCGCGCCGTGCGACCCTTCGGGGGGCTGACGCTGAGGATGGTGACACCGTCGACTTCGCTCTCCGCCTCGGCACGCAAGACGTCACCGACCTTCGATTCACCCGGCAGGAGCGATCCTGACAGCACGCCCTTTGGCTCCTTGGCTCCGGCTGCTCGCCAGGTCCAGGTGCCGTCCGTGCGCGTACTCGTAAGCTCGATCTCGATCCTGCGTGACATAGGCAGGCCACGCTATCCGATGATGGCAGTCTCGGCGCACCCGATGCACCAACTGCTGAGGGTTTCGTCAGGGTATTCAGCAGGGGATCGTCCGACTTCCATTTCCTTCGGCAGCGACCTGCTCAGGTACCGTGTGGCGTGCCCATCTACGCGCTTGGCGATCAAGTCCCGACTATCCATCCTGACGCCTTCATTCACCCGGATGCTGTGGTCATCGGATCCGTATTCATCGGTGCGTTGAGTTCGGTGTGGCCCTGTGCCGTGCTGCGCGGCGACGGGGGCGAGATCCATATCGGCGAACGCACCTCGGTGCAGGACGGCTGCGTGATCCACACCACAGCGCATCGGCCGACCATCGTCGGCGACGAGTGCATCATCGGGCATCAGGTACACCTCGAAGCATGCACCATCGAAGATTCGTGCCTGATCGGCAACGCAGCGATCGTCATGCACGATGTCGTCGTCCATCGGGGTTCGCTGGTGGCCGCCAACTCGGTGTTGCTCAACGGCACCATCGTGCCCAGCGGAGCGCTGGCCGCAGGTGTCCCGGCGGTGGTGCGCGAGGGCAAAGCGAAGATGGACGGACACATCATCGGCGTGATGTCCTACGTCGACAATGGTCGCCGCTACCGCACCGAACTGAAGCGCATCGGTTGAGCGCGCCAACTGCACCAATCGCCGTCGTGGTCAGCGTCTCCGCGCCGGACGTCGAGCTCGCCTCGGACCTGCTGTGGGGCCTCGGGGTCGTCGCCATTGAGGAACGCATCGACCCGTCACGCAGCGACGTCATCGAGTTGTGGACCTCACTCGGTGAAGACAGCTCTTTACTCGTCGACGCCCTGCACCAGCTCGGCGAGCGCTGGTCGTATCGCTTCGAAGCGATCGACCCTGCGATCAGCGAAACCTGGCGGGCATTTGCCACGCCGATCGTTGTCGAACCCGGGCTAGTCGTGGCGCCGGCGTGGCGAGCCGACGACGAGCTACCACCCGGTGAGAATGAACATTCGACCGTCTTGTTTATCGAACCCGGCGCAACGTTCGGCATGGGTGACCATCCCACGACCAAGCTGACACTGCGGGCGCTGAGAGGCCTGTGCGCCAACCGCCCGGCGGGCTTCACCGTGCTCGATGTCGGCTGCGGCAGCGGGATTCTCGCCGTCGCCGCAGCATGTTTCGGTGCCGGCCGAGTGATCGCGATCGACATCTCTCCGGCAGCCGTCCCAACCACGAGGTTGAACGCCGAGCTCAACGGGGTTGCCGATCGTGTCGATGTCAGCACGGCCGGGCTTGCCGACGTCGAGGGCTCGTTCGACATCGTGCTGGCCAACATCCTTGCACCAGCGCTGATCGAATTGGCCGACGAATTGCGCCGGGCGAGTCATGGGGGAGTGCTGGTGATCAGCGGACTACTCGCCGAGCGCTTCGAGCATGTCGTCGCCGCCCTGGGGCCGATGACCGTTGTTGCTCGACAAGACGATGACGGTTGGACGGCGCTGACGCTGGCCGAGCACTGACGTTCGGGCTCAGCGGCCGAATCGTTTGAAGAGACCACCGAGCTTGCGTTTGGCGACTCGGGCCCCGTTGCTGACCAAGTGCTTTGCCTTCGTGGCCCCATGTGCTGTCGCCGATCGCACCTTGTCGTTGGTGGCCACCTTGCGCCCAGCTCCGAGCAGCGAGCCGACAACTTTGCGCGCCGCCCCGACGGCGTTGCGGCCGACGTCATCGATGGCGTTGCCATCGCCATCGGCGTCGAGGCGGCGATTCAACCCGGAGAGTGCACTGTGCAGCTTGCCCGAGCGGATCTGATCGACAGCAACGTCGAGCAGCTTGACGACGATGACGGCCGATACCGCCCCAATCGCGGCCTTGGCGATCGCTCCCATAGCGATCGGCGCCAGGGCCGTGAATGCTGCGTTGACAACCGGCTGGGGCAAGCCGGTGGACGTGGCCAGCCGTCCGGCAACCGCATCGAACTCATCGCCGAAGACGTGGCGAATGATGCCGGCTCCGGGGCCTTGGCGAAAGTCACCGCCGAGAAATGCCGTCGCCGTATCGAGAATCGATCCGTCATGATCCTTGTTGAGCGCAGTAGCGATCCTCGTGCTGTCACCACCTGTCGCATTGTCGCGCAGGCGCTCCACCAGTTCGGGAACGATGGCAGACACCAGCGTTTTGGCGCGGACCTCGTCGATCCCCAGCGAACGCGACAACGCCCCGATCGCCACCGGGGAAAGTGTCTTGCCAAGAAGTTCGACGACGTCTGCCACGAGGCAATCCTACGGGGCAACAATCGCCAGATCGGCGACCAGCCCGCTCAGGAGACGTTGCGAGCCCGGACCCCGATCGGCGCGATCAGGCGGTAGCCAGCGGCGTGGCGTTCATCTTCCGATTCGCCGCCCCACAACCCGTACTCGTGGTGATCACGAGCGTATTCGCGGCATTGCGGCCCGACGGAACAGTCGCCGCACACCGACTTGGCGATCAGCTCTCGGCGATCACGAGCCTGCGGCCGTTCAGCAGGCGAGGGGAAGAAGAGATACGTCAAGCCTTTGCATGCAGCTGATTGCATCCAACGATCGTCAGCGACCTCTCGATGGAAGGTGATCTCCACAGCAGCCATTCGCAACCCTCTCGTGTCGTGCCGAGCAACGGCGTCCCCCAGTGCTCGGGGACAATCCTACGAACCCGCGCGAGCGCGAGTCAATTGTATTCTGCAAGTATTTTGTCAACTCTTGGAAAGAAGCTCACGCACGCCGGTGGCGAAAGACTCGACGTCGTCGACGGTGGTGTCCCACGCCGTCATCCAACGCACCTGTCGGCGAGGCCGATCCCAGTCCCAGAAGAAGCACCACTCGCGCAATGGGTCGATTGCCGCGGCCGGGAGGCGAGGAAACACGCTGTTGACAACGGGTCCGGTATCGAACTCGACATCGGCAATGGAGCGGGTCCGCTCGAACAACAGCTGGGCCATGGCGTTGGAGTGGGCGGCGAGATCGAGCCACAAACCGCCGTCGAGCAGCGCGTTGACCTGGGCCGACACATAGCGCATCTTCGAGGGGAGTTGGGTGACCATTTTGCGGACGAACGGCGCCGACGTGACGTAACGGTCGTTGAGGTAGACAACGACCTCGCCGTACATTGCGCCGTTCTTGGTGGTACCGAAGCTGAGCACGTCGACCCCGGCGTCGGCGGTCATCGCCCGTAGCGTCTCGAGTCCAGCGCCCGGCGTCGGTGAGCAGGCGACAACGGCGTTGGCGATGCGTGCCCCATCGAGATGCACGCCCATCCCGTGGCGATGTGCAGCGGTGCACAACGCCGTGATCTCCTCGATGCTGTAGAGCGTTCCGAGTTCCGTGCTCTGGGTGATGCTGACCACGCTTGGTTGTGCGTGGTGCACCTGACCGATGGCGTGAGCCTGTTCCTCAATGTGTTCAACGGTCAATTTGCCGTCGGCACAGGCGACGTCGATCAGCTTGGCACCGAGCACGCGTTCGGGGGCGCCGGTTTCGTCGACGTTGATGTGCGCCCAGTTGGTGCACAGCACAGCGTGGGCAGGGCCGAGCATGCTGGCCAGGGCCATCACGTTGGCACCCGTGCCGCCCCACACGGGGAAGCCCCTGGCCGAGGGCCCGAACAATTCGACGATCTTGTCGTTCAGTTGCTCCGTCCACGGATCGTTTCCGTAGGCCATGGTGTGGCCACGGTTGGCTTCGCTCAGTGCCGCCATCACCAGAGGATGGACGCCAGCCGAGTTATCGCTGGCAAACGAACGATCGGGGCGAGGGGAGTTGATCACCGCCCCATTATGCCGCTGTCAGCGACCCGGCTCTGTTCCGAAGATGGTGGTGATCACCCTGCCAGAGCGCTGCGAGGCACTCGCTTGCAGGTCTTCGACGACGAACGCGCGCTGCAGCCAACGATCGAACCCGTCGTAGCGGGGGGTGAATGGGCTGCGTCCGTGAACCACCGCCGCGTTGTCGAGCACCATCAGGTCGCCCGCTTCCAGCACGACGCCGTCGTGGCGCGCGATCAACGCCTCACCAAGCGCGTCCAACGCATCCTGTGCCTCGATATCAATGCCGACCATCAGATCCTGGTCGAAGACCATCGAGCGGCGCGAGCCGTGATCGATGAGCACCGGCATCGGCTCACCAAGTTGGTTGTCGCGTCCGTTGAGGTAGCTCTCATCGACGGCGCACCGAAATCGAGGAGCATGGAGAACGGCCAATTGCTCATCGCTCAGCCGGGTGATGGCCCTGTCGATGCTCGACACCGTCGTCGTCGCCGATTCATCGCCACGCAGGCAGAACAACAGCAGATACCGCGGTCGATGGGGATGAAATGCGGCCTCGGTATGAAACATCAGCTGCACGCGCGACGACGTCGATGTCTGCCTCGTCTCCGATGAGGCCACGGGGACGAGGTTTTGCACCAGCGCACCGGCGCTCTCCGGCAAGTAGCCAACCGGTTCGCCGAGCCGCATGGCTACGGCGAGCAACAGTCGCTCCGTCGCTAGATCCTTGTCGATTCCTCCGTCGGGAGCGGACGGCGTCGTCGGTAGCTCGCCGACGGGCAGCCCGCGCAGCAGCAGGCAACCCGACGCGCCGGAGTCAGTACGGAAGTCGTCGATCTGCGCGGCGAGGCCCGCCGGTAGACGCTCGCCAAGCTGGCGAGCCCGCTCGACGACATCGGCGGTCACCCGCCCGGGAGTAGTACAACATGAGTCGGACGTCATGTTCCATATGATAACATTTTCCGGAATGTTTGTTTCGCAAATTGCCCGCAAGAAAACCCGTTAGCCTCTCGGCCGATGTCCTCCCCGCCGACGCACGCCGAGCTGCCCGCTGGAGACGTCGTTCGGCGCGTCGCTGCGGCCAGCGCCGTACTCACGGCGGCAGAACGGCGAGTGGCCCAAGTCGTGCTCGACCAACCGCAACTGGTTGGCTTCGGTACAGTCGCCGAGCTGGCAGAAGCAGCTGAGGTCGGTGCGGCCACCGTGGTGCGCTTAGCGGCAAAGCTGGATTATGACGGTTTCACGGCGATGCAAGCGGCCGTTCGTCGAGAGATGAGCAAACAGCTGCGCCCAGCGGCAGAGCGCATTCGAGAGACGTCCAGTTCGCCGGAGATCCAGTCCCATCTCGATCACGAAGTCGGCAACCTCCAACGAACGTTGCTCGATGCATCACCCCAGCTCACGGCAATGATCGCCGAGCACATTGCCGATCTCAAGGGCCACGTCCTGATCATCTCCGGCGACGCCTCGGCCGGTGTCGCTCAGCAGTTCAGCAACGACCTACAGGCGCTACGGCCCGGCGTCGAACTGCTGGTCGGCAACGAGGTCAGCGTCATTCGACGACTGGCGCAATGCGGCGCCGCCGACACGGTGGTGCTCGTCGATCTGAAACGCTACGACCGCTGGGTGGTCAACGCCGCCAAGCAAGCGCAGGGGAGCGGTGCCTGGATCGTGGCGCTGACCGACAGCGTGTTGTCTCCCCTCTCGGAAGCCGCCAACGCCACCGTCGTGCTGCACAATTCGAGCCCCGGTCCGTTCGACAGCCATGTGGCCACGCTGGCTCTGATGAATGTGATCGCCTCCGGGGTTGCTGCCGCCTTGCGGTCCGTCGCCAGCGCACGGCTGGTGGCCGCAGAAGATGCCTGGAACGAAGCCGGCATTCTGACCGAGCGCTGACTGGCCGCGGGCGCGCCGGATCTGTTGCAATCAACGGGCGCGACGCAGCTGCGAGGGTAACGTTTCGTCATGACGAAACAGAGGGTTGACACCGGCGAGCGGGGAATCGACCATGCGAGCGGAGCGGCGAACGCTCTCAGTAGTGATGCGCTGCAGCGATGTGGGTGGTGCCGACGCGTCATGCCGCCCCGAGCCAGAACTGGACGACCGGCGAAGTTTTGTCGCCAGGCCTGTCGCCAATGGGACTGGGTCGCACGCCAGCGTGCCCGCGAGGTCGACATCGGCGAGAACGAGTTGGTGATGGTCAGGTCGGAACTCGACGAGCTGCGCGACGATCTCTACGTGCTGGCCTGCGCGGTCGACGATGTGCGCAAAGACCTCGAGGCGCCCGGTAGGCGCAGCGAGCGGGAGCTCACCGAGATGTTGCGCTGGCTGCTGGATTCTGCGCAGCCCCTCTACGAACGGGAGATCAACCCCGCGCAGCGCTCGACGGCGGCGGCGAATGAAAGTTAGAAGCTTCTCGGCTGTTCCGAGAGAAAGAACTCGTTGCCTTCGGGATCGCTCATCGTGTACCAGCGCACGCCATCTTCGTCGCGCTCGTGAATGATCGTGGCGCCGAGGGCCAGCAGCCGTGGCAACTCGACATCGAGATCATTGGAGTGCAGATCGAGATGGTTGCGCTTGCGCGGACCACCAATTTGATCTTGGGAGATGAACAGCAAGTTCGGTGCATCCGATGGTCGGTTGGGTCCGCCGATGATCGCAAAGTCAACGCTGGCATGGGGCCCGACTTCCCATCCGAGAACCCCAGCCCAAAACGTCGCCTGTTCAGCAGCATCGCGGCAATCGAATGTCACAGCGCCTAACTCGAGCCATACGTCACAGGATAATTGTCGCATCATCGAATTGCTACTTCTTGAGGTTAATCAACCACTATTAGTTAAACGAATGAGATTTCCCTTTCATCGCCCATAATCCTCGTTATGACAGTCAGGCCTTACTCAGGGGTTATTGCGCAGGCTCGGCGAGGCCGACGAGGGTCGGCACCACTGCTCGCTGCATCGCTGCTCGCAGCGCTGTATCCAGCCATAGGGCGAAAACCAGGTAGATGCCTGCCAGCACAGCGTCGAGCCACCAGTGGTTTGCCGTGGCGACGATCGACAACATCGTCAGCAACGGATGCAGCACCGCCAGCCACCGCCACCGCCCGGAGCCATAGACGATCGCCACATGAGCGACGAGAATCGACCAGCCAGCATGCAGCGACGGCAGCGCAGCCAACTCATTGGAGACGCCGCTCCCCCCGACCCCGTAGACGCTCTGGCCGTATTTCAGCGCAGCATCGACGAATCCCTCGGAGGTCAGAAATCGCGGCGGGGCCATCGGCACCAAGGCTTGTGTTGTGATGCACGCTGCGATCAGCATCGCCAGCGAATTGCGCACGTGCGCATAGTGCTGGCGATGGCGCACGAACATCCAGATCAGCGCGACGCCCATCGCCGGCACGTGGAGGCCGGCGTAGTAGACGTTGAGAAACTGCATCGTCAGTCGACGATCGAGCAACGCCTGCTGAATCATCAGTTCCGACCCGATGTGCAACCGTTGTTCAAATCGCCATAAGGCCAAGGCATTCTCGTGCGCACCGGCAACTCGGGTAATCGCCATTCGCCTGACGTATTGCCACAACGCATAGAGCATCAGCACCAACGACGCCTCCGTCGCCGTGACGACCAGCATCCTCGGCCCGCGCCCGAAATGGCTGAACAAGGCAACGGCCACCGCCGCAATGCCCATCCATACGGCGGTGTCCCATGGCAACCACATCTCCCCCATCTTGCCCGACCATCGAGGCAACACGCGAGATGACCACTGAGCCGGGTGACGAAAGTTTTCCGCAATAGTCGTGCGGATGCTGGTGCGATTTGTTACAGTTACATTACGGTCGAACAATCGGCGGCCGGCGAAACCGATAGCGGGCGCCATCGGAGTAGTCATGAAAACACCTCGTTACCAGCGTCTTGGTGCCTTCGGCACAACAGTCACGCTCGGCCTCTTCGGAGCTGGAGCCCTGACACGCGGCTGTAATCCACCGCGTACACCGCGCCCTGCGGCCACCACCGCAGCACCAGCTCCGGCACCAGCACCCACCCCGGCGAATTCGGCGATGGCGCAAGAGGTCGTTAACCTGACCAATCAGCACCGTGCCAATGCCGGGCTCGCGCCACTCAGTGTCGATTCACGTTTGAACGCTGCGGCACAGGCCCACTCGGCTGAGCAAGCGTCGCGCAACCTGATGACCCATACCGGGGCGAACGGTTCCAATCCGGGGGCGCGGATTCGGGCTGCCGGCTATGCGCCGAGCACCTGGGGCGAAAACGTCGCCGCCGGCTATGTCTCGGCAGCAGATGTGACCAACGGGTGGATGAACAGTCCCGGGCATCGGGCCAACATCCTCAACGGCCGTTTTACCCAGATCGGGGTCGCCGCCGTCGCCGCCAGTAACGGCACGATCTATTGGACAATGGTTCTCGCCGCACCGTGACTATCGGCGCTGGATGACCAGATCATGTTCAGCCAGCAGTGCCGGGTCGTGCGATGACCCAGGGCTGCGGTGTTTGATGAACGTCCAGATCGCTTCCATCTGTAGCCGAACGTTGTCTCGCCAGGCTCGAAACCCAACGCCGACGACATCGGTGGCTGTGATCTCTAGATAGTCGCTGACCAGCTTGGGGATGTCGCCAGCCTGTGGAGCGAGTTCGGCGTACAGCCCAACGTCGCTGGCTGCCTGATGTCCGGCTTGGGTCAAGTCGAGCCGCCAGGCGATCTCAGAGCTGGCGTAGGCCCAAATCCGGTCGGCATCCGTTGCCGCTGGTGTCGTGCGATCCAACACGCTGTTGACGATCAACAGCGGTTGGGTGATGCGCGACAGCATCCGTTCGCTCATCGTGCGGGCGTACGGTTGTAATCCGACGAGCGCTGAAATTCGCTCGTCACTCGGCAGTCCACGGGTTCCGGCGGCGGCGCTGAACCCCGAATATGTGCCGTAGCTGTGCCCGATCACGGTCACCGATGCCGCATCGACGTGTGATGACCACGGCGACAACGGGCCAGCGTCCGCCGACAGCATCGAGTCGAGCAAGAAGCGGACATCTCCGTACCGGTTGATCTCGTTCGTCTCGTCGTCGACATACGAGCCGAACGCCCAATCGAACAGGCCGTCACCGGGATGATCGCTGGAAACGACGATCGCGCCGCGAGCGGCGAGCGCCTCGCACAACAGCGAATAGGCAAAGCGTGTGCCTGTTCGACCATGAGACATGACGATGAGCGGAAACCGGCCATCGGCGATCGGGGCATCGGCGATCGCTGCAGCGGCCAAAAATCGTATGCCGGGCAAGACCTCGTATGTCGAGCGCTGCGACTCAGCTGATTGCGGCTCGGCCGGATACCACACGTCGCTCAACATCACCCGGTCGGAGCGTCGCGAGTCGACGAGTTGCACACTCCGGCGCCCGATCGGGCGTCCCCCGCCCTCCAGCGGTGACCCCGCGCTGAGCATTGCCTGTCCGCTCAGCGGGCAGCGAGCAGGTCGACGACGAAGACCAGCGTTTCGTTGCCTTTGATCACTCCCCCAGCGCCGCGACTGCCATATCCCATCTCCGGCGGGATGGTCAGTCGGCGGCGCCCGCCGAGACGCATCCCGGCGACCCCTTGATCCCATCCGCTGATGACCTGACCGGCGCCCAGTCGGAATTGGAAGGTATCGCCGCGGTCCCAGCTGGAGTCGAACTCACGCCGCGTGCTCCACGCCACGCCGACGTAATGAACATCGACGGCCATTCCAGCCTTGGCCTCCGGCCCGTCGCCGACGACGAGATCTTCGATCGTCAGTTCGCTCGGTGGCGTGCTCTCAGGAATCGTGACCTCTGGCTTGGTGTTGCTCATCCCCCGCACGATATCGAGCGATCGGAGCGCACGGTCGGCCGATCGGGTGCCACGCGGGCGATCCAGGCACAATGGATGAGTGCGCGACCTCACCCAACTCGAGATCGTGCAGCGCACAAAACGGCTCGATCTCACCCGCGCAATTCCGCTCGGCTACCTGTTGCCGATGCAATCCTCGGTGCTGCTGACGATCGCCATCAAGCAGCACAACGCTCCAGGGTGGGCAAAAGGGCTGATCGCTGGCGCTGGCGGTATCGGTCTGCTGCTCACCCCGTTCGTCACCGCGCTCGCTCGCCACGTGCGAGTCCCCGTCATGCGGCTGGCTGGTTGGATCATGGCGGTCGCCGCGATCGGTTTCCTGCTGGCCTCCATCGGTGGTCTCAGCGCCTACGTGCTCGGGGCGGTGATCGCCGTTGCCGTGCTCGACGCGCTGGCCCCGCTCAACACCGTCATGTTCCAGCAGAATTACCCACCAAGCGACATCGGCAAACTGGTCAGTCGCGGCATGAGCGTCAAAGTGGCCACGTCGATCGGCACGGGGCTGCTCGTCGGCTGGTTTCTCAGCGAGCATCCCAACCGATGGTGGCTGGTCACCGTCGTCGCTGCGCTGTGTGCGTTGGCGGTGGTCGGCGCACAGATGGCGATGCCCTCGGTCGCCCTTGCGCCGGTCGCCGGGCGGCGAAATCGCCCGTGGCCGCGCCTTGGCTTGCTGCGCGATAATCCTCAGCTGCAAATCACCCTCGGGGCGTGGATGGTGATGGGCATCGGCAATCTGATGCTGATTCCGCTGCGCGTTGAGTACCTCGCCCAGCCGAAGTACGGCGTGGCTGCCAGCGCAGCGTGGATCACCTTATTAACGGTGACGATCCCGTCGATCTGCCGACTGGTTTCAATGCCCTTCTTTGGCTGGCTGTTCGATCGCATGTCGTTCTTTGCCTCCCGAATTGCGCTCAACCTGCTCTTCGCCGCGGCGATTGCGGCATTCTTTGTCGGCACAACGTTGCCCGGCCTCATCTTTGGTGCAGTTGTCTTTGGCGTCGCCTCGGCCGGTGGCGATCTTATGTGGAACCTGTGGGTCACCAAGCTCGCCGAGCCAGAACTCGTCGCCGATTACATGGGACTGCACACGTTCTCAACCGGCCTGCGCTCGGTCGCCGCGCCGCTGATCGCCTTTGCCATCGTCGAACGAATCCCATTGCGCATCGTCGCCCTGTTTGGCGCGGCTCTCATCGTCACCGCCGGGGCGATGCTGGTGCCGATGGCCAGGATCGAGCGGGCTCAGGCCAAGGCAGCGAACGCCGTGTCGAAGACAACAACGAACTGATCGACCAGCTCGGCAAACTCGGCTCGTTCGGCGGAATCGAACGCCGTTTCGAAAGCCCTGGCGCAGGCAGCATCGGTTGCTCGTTCGACGTCGGCCCGAGCCATCAGCGCCGTCTCGCTGACCTCGGGGAACTCATCGCCCCAACCAAACTGTTTGGCCTGGGCAGCGCCACCAGTGGCCAGCACCGCCTCCATCGGTGAGAGCGCGCTGGCGGCTACCGCGGCGACGTGCACGCTCCCCCGCCATTCGCGCAGCACATTGGTCAGCAGATACGCACGGCCGGTGGCATCGTCAGGGCGCGGATGCGCCTTCCAGCCGGCGAACAGCGACAGACCGGTGACGTCGACCGCTTCGATCACCCGTTCGGCCATCTCGCAATAGCGGTCGGCTCCGGAGAATCCATCGAGTCGCCGCCGACCGAACTCGGCGCACGCCTCGCCGTAGCGCAGCGCACTATTGCCCGGGCCTTCTACGGACGCGCCGCCCTCCCACATCGTGCGGATCAACGATGGCGCAAAAAACCCGAAGGCGGCGGCTACCACGTCGGCATCGACATCGCCGAGCACTCCGCCACGCCCGACGACGTAGTAGGCGAATCCGTTCGGGTAACCACGATCGCGGCAATGGCCAAGGGTCTCGGTGTGCAGCATCCAACGCCCGCCATGCAGGCCAATCAGCGGGGCGACGTGCGCGGTGAGATCACTGGAACTGCGGTAGCTCATGGGTTTCGACCCTACCCGTGGCAGCTCCAGCGGACCACCATCGTGGGTAGCCGACGCGGTTGCGTTAGCGTGCTGGCCATGGCAGACACCTCCGTTCCCGGCATCGGCGACCTCCTCAATCTTCTTGGTGGAGCCAACCCGGTGGCGAACATTTCCAAGCAATACGATCAGCTCAAGAAGTTGACTTCCGAGCTGGTGAAGGCGGTGGAGAACGTCAACCGCACCATGGAATCGCTGAACAACACGGCCCAGCGGGTGAATGCTCTGATCGCCGATGTCGAAGAACCGATCCGTGCCCTCATGCCTCAGGTGACGCGCACCTTGCGCGCGGTCGACGTCGCCACAGACACCATCGAGTCGACGATCGCTCGTGTGTCGGGTCCGGTCGAAGCGGCGGCACCCGGGCTGGCCAAGTTGATGTCGACGCTCAACTCCCCGGTGGTTGCCAACCTGCCGACCGAGCTCGGCAAATTTTTCGACAACATCGGCGATCTCACTCGTCGGCTGCAACCGTTGGCCCAGATCGCAGAAAGCGCCGGCGGCATGTTTGGGTTGCGCGGCCTCGGAAATCTTCGTGGGGCAAGTCCCTCCACCCCGACTCCAGCCCCTGTCGTCAAACCAACCGCACCACCAGCAGCAGCGTCGCCAGCAGCACCGCCTGCGGCGACCGCATCACGTGCAGCGGCACCGGCACCGACACCTCGGGTTCGCGTCAAGGTAGCTCCCTTGCCGCCAGGCACTCGCAGCGCACCGGTGCCGCACGAAGAACCGGCGACGAAGAAGAAGCGCAAGCCCAAAGCACAGGCCACCCCGCCCAAGCCTGCTGCGAAGAGCAAGCCCGCATCGGCCCCCGCGAGCGCCAAGCGGCCCCGCGAGAAGTAAGCGCTACTGCGAAGCGGCCAGCGGTGGCACCTCTGCGCCGCCAGACGCTGTCGGCAACCCGATCGTCAACAGCTGGGCATCGATTTCTTCTTTGACACCTGCCAGCGGGAGCACATTGAGGACCCCTTGGCCCTTCTTGAGCAGGTCGATCAGCTGATCGCCATCGCACAACATCACGTTCGAGCCACTCATCACGATGTGCGCCGAAGCGATGTCGCTGGTGACGTGCTGGCGGAGGTAGTTGAAGACCTCGCGCACTGCTTCAAGTTTGATCCCAGCGTCGAGCAGGTTCTTGATGACGCGCAGCTCGAGGAGGTCACGATAGGAATAGTTGCGGCGGCTACCGCTTCCGGCAGCATCACCGAGCGACGGGCGCACGAGGTCTGTGCGTGCCCAGTAGTCGAGCTGTCGATAGGAAATACCCACGATTGACGCGGTCTTCGTGCCGCTAAATCCTGCTTCGCTCATCGCTACCTTCCGACCGGGGTTTGACGCACACGCGGTAGTTACGAGCGTGTAAGCATCTCGACTCTAGGGTACCCGAATCAGAAGGTCAACTCTTTCCCGCGCTTTGCGCGCGCGAAAATTTACCACCAACCGCGCGATTCAGCCGCCGAAGTCCTCGGGGCTGATGTTGTCGATGAAGTCGCGAAACTCGTCGAGTATCGACTCATCGCCAATCTCCTCGGTTGTCGAGGCTTCTACTGCGACATGGCCAACCTCGTCGAGCAGCGTGGACGTCGCAAAAATCGGCGCAGAGACGCGTATCGCCAAGGCCACGGCGTCAGAGGGCCGAGCCGAAACCGTCCGCTCGCCGGTCGGCGTCGACAGGTGGAGTTCGGCGAAGTACGTGTGGTCACGCATCTCCGTGATCACGACCTTGCCGATCGTTGCTCCAAGGTCGGCCAGCACCGCGACGAAGAGATCGTGTGTCAGCGGTCGGGGACTGGCGATTCCTTCGAGCACGAGGCCGATGGCGCTCGCTTCAGCGCTGCCGATCAAGATCGGGATGACGCGCTGTTGGCCGTCGCGCTCTCGCAGCACAAGGATCGGAGTGTTGTCGGGTAGCTCAGCCCGAACGCCCAACAGATCCATACCGACTTCCATCGGCCTAGCGTACTCGCCCCGCGCCACTCAGTTGTCGCCAGCTGGCGACGAGCTCAGTTGGACTCCGAAAACGACCGCAATGCTGACGACATCAGGGCGCCCCGCAGCTGCCCACCAAGCACGGAGAGCTCGTCCAGCGTCTCGATCGCGCGTCGCCTCGATGCTGGATTGCGTTGTCGCAGCAACGGCGTTACCAACTGTTCGAACAGTGCCGCTTCACGCTCTACGCTCTGTCGCCAGCCCCGCAGGTGACGAGCATCAACGCCGCTGGTCATCAGCTTGCCAGCGATCGTCGCGAGGTCGACGGAGTCGCTGGAGTAGCTGCCCTGCGCCCCGGACCCACGGGCCTGAATGATGCCGTACTCAACGAGCGAGGCCAGCTGGGCAGCGCTGATCGCCGCCTTGGCACAGAGTTCGTCGGCGGACAGCGGACCGACCCCGGTTTCCTCTGCATCACTCACGGCGACCACTATCGCAGCTTCGACGCCCACAGGCGACTGTGGCCGGGGCGCTTGTGCAGCAGCGACCGCGACTGGCGCGGCGCTCGGCGCAGATTCCTGGAGCAGGTTGACGGTCGATGCATCAGGCCGAGTTCGGGCTGCAACGATCTCGGGCGTGCGCACATCGATCGATTCCGCAGGGGCGATATCGGTACGACGAAAGACGCTGTCGCGCATCGGGGGGACGCGCCCTGACGTTCGCTCCTGGCGGCGACACTGGCCGCCGGAGCGTGTTCCGCAGGCGCCGCCTGGACGATCTTGGCCGGCGTTGGCTCGACCGCAACTGCAACGGCGTTGGTGACGACGTTGGGTCGCTGGTCGGAGCTGTCGACAACGGGTGCTGCATCGTCGACGACAGTGACGTTGCGGAGACCGCGTGGCATCGTGTGCGAACCCGTTGGGTCTGCTTCGATCTCGCCAGACTCAATTCGGTCGCGAATCACCTTGAGCGGCAAAAAGTTGTCTTTCTGCTCGCGCAAGATGGCCCGCAGCAGGTCGACGTCAGGATCGTAAAACTTGCGGTAACCCGATGGTGTCCGCTCGGGCTCGATCAGACCTTGACTTTCGAGAAAGCGGATCTTCGAGATGGTGATGTCGGGGAACTCCTCAAGCAAGATGCCGAGAACTTCGCCGATGGAGAGATAGGGTGCGTCCGCCACGGCTCTATTGCGCCCTTTCGAAGAAGACGAGGCGAAATTTGCCAACCTGAAGCTCATCGCCTTGCTGCAGGGCAGCCTGATCGATCCGATGCTGGTTGACATACGTGCCGTTCAACGAACCGACGTCGCGAACGATGTAGCCGCTGGCTGCACGTTCAACATCGACATGACGTCGAGACACGGTGATGTCGTCGAGAACGATCTCGCTTTCCGGATGACGCCCGACCCGCGTCAACGTCAAGTTCAGCGGGAAGCGAGTGCCGGCCAAGGCACCGTTGCGCACGATCAACACCCCGTTACCGCTCGGCAAGGCATCAAGGTCTACTTGAACGTCGTCGTCGTGGCCGATCGAATCGAGCAAAGGGTCGATCTTGGAGAGCGTCACCGTGCGGTCCGTGGAGCTGTCGAGGGGTGATCCGCACGCCGAGCAGAATCGCGAGTCAGGGGGGTTGCGATGCCCGCAACGGTTGCAGAATACGTAGGCCATGATCAGCTAGCCCTCGGTCAGTGCCCGGTAGCCCTCGGCGTCGAGTAACCCGCCGGGGTTGAGGGTTGCGTCGAGCTCGATTTCGCAGATCCAGCCAGCGTCGTAGGGATCGCTGTTGAGCAGCGCCGGGTCGTCATTGAGCACCTCATTGATCGCCGTGATCGTGCCAGCGACCGGGGCGTAGATGTCCGACACCGACTTGGTGCTTTCCACCTCGCCCATCGAGTCCCCGGCGGCCACCACCGTGCCGATGGCAGGCAGCTGGGCAAAAACGACATCGCCCAGCGCATCCTGCGCGAAGTCGGTGATGCCGATCCGGACACGCGTGCCCACCTCGCGAACCCATTCGTGATCGGCCGAGTACCTGAGGTCGTCTGGGATATTCATGCCCATAACGTAGCCAATTCTTCATCGGCACAACGACCATCGAACGAGGATCAGGCACCCGGCGTGTCAGCTTTTCAGTTCGGTCCCGAACGAGCGGCGCCACCGCCACGCCCCGCGCGTAGATTCTGGCGAATAAGCGGGACATAGAGCGCCGCCGTCCAGTAACTCACCAATAACCCCGGAACGCCCAGAATCCAACCGGCAACCTCGAAGACTTCTCGCCCGTTCATGTCGGACGATCCGATCAATAGGCCCGGAATGGCGAACATCAGCAGGAAAGTCGCCAGTTTGCCGAGCCAGGTCACGTCGAATCGGCGCATGCCGAACATCGTGGCCACCGCCATGGTCAGTCCAACGACGGCTTCCCGGATGACGACCAGCCAATAGAACCACTGCGGGCCGGCACCGTCGACGATAATTCCGCCGATCCCAATGATGAACATCAGCCGGTCGGCGGTCGGATCGAGGATCTTGCCGAGATCACTGACCTGGTTGAATCGCCGCGCAACATATCCATCTACCCAATCCGTGGCGCCGAGACCACCGAGCAGGAACGCCGCTCCGGCGCGATTGTCGCGGCCGAACAGCAGGTAGAGAAACAAGGGAATACACAGCAGGCGGGCGATGGACATCGCATTGGGGACCGTCACGATTCGTGATGTTGATTGCACCTCGACCTGACCCACGGTGCGACCTTAGCCGCGTAGAACGCATGGCAGCCGCTCTCGACCGGGCACGGGTCGAGGGCAGCAGATCTACAGTGGGGCCATGGCCTCAGTCTTCACCCGCATCATCAACGGCGATCTCCCCGGCGCATTTGTCTGGCGAGACGACCGCTGTGTAGCGATCATGTCGATCAACCCGTTGGCGGTTGGCCACACCTTGGTGATTCCCATCGAAGAAGTCGACCATTGGACAGACTGCAGCCCCGAACTCGCCGCGCATCTCTTTTCCGCAGCCCACCGGATCGCCATCGCGCTACGCAGCGTGTTCGCGTGCGAACGCGTGGGGATGATCGTCGCTGGGTTCGAGGTAGCCCATACCCACCTCCATCTCATCCCTGCCCGCTCGATGGCGCAGTTGTCCTTCGAAAACGCCGCAGCCTCGGTCGGTCGCGACACGCTCGACGATGCCGCGAAACGCATTCGCGAACAACTCGACGTGAATCGGCGGCCTCACTAACGACAAGGGTCACGGGTCAAACCTCGATGGACCACCTACCGCGTTTCATGCGCCACTTTAAGTATTTTTCGGTTGAAGAGTGGCAGTGGTCACCACCCTGCGCTGCCTCTTTGACGGAAAATTGCCCCATTGTCAAGCCACGCGACAACGCTGAATGTTTCCAGAATTTTACGTTTGTAGGTCTTTTGACGATGATCTGCTCGAAACGTTGAACTCAGACAATCTCTCGGTTTACTATCGTCCTAGTCTCCTCGTATTTACCGAACGTTGGATCTCAGTTAACTAACATTTTTCTTTTCGCCCGACGACGGATCGTGAGGGGGCTCGTACGGCGGGTGGGTCGAAAACTCGCGCACCCAGAGGAGATGCAATGAAGTACTCGAGAACGTCGCCTACGGCAGTTTCGATGCAATCCGCGTCCGAGTCCCTGGTGAGCGTGGCTCTCGACGCGAGGGAGCCAGGTTCCACGGCCTTTGCTGGCGTCGAACGGCGCTCTGCGCTGCTCATCCCCGAGGCACTCCGCGCGCTCTCTGATGCCTTCTATAACTCGGTGGAGACATACAGGCCGTCGCTGTTTCGCCGGTTCGTTTACCGCACCTTCGATATTGTCGTCGCCTCGATCGCAATCGTTCTACTTGCCCCAGTCTTTCTGGCACTTGCGGTGCTGATTCGATTCGATTCGAAGGGACCAATTCTTTATCGGCAAACTCGCGTCGGTCTAAATGGACGTCTCTTTCGTTGCCACAAGTTTCGCACGATGTGGGTTGATGCCGACAAACGGTTGAATGACCTCCTCGCCGCATCGTCTGCTCTGCGGGTCGAGTATGCCTCCACATTCAAGCTCCGTGAAGATCCTCGCATTACTCGCATCGGTCGGCAGTTGCGTCGAACGAGCCTCGATGAATTGCCCCAACTCTTCAACGTGCTCGGTGGTTCCATGAGCCTCGTCGGACCCCGGCCTGTCGTACCGATCGAGACCTCACTCTATGGCTCGTCGCTGCGCGAATTGCTCGCCGTGCGGCCAGGGCTCACCGGTCCATGGCAAGTGTCGGGTCGCAACGATCTGCCGTACGCGGAGCGTTGCCATCTCGATATCGCCTACTGTCGTGATCACAGTCTGTGGGGAGACATCAAACTTCTCTTGAAGACCGTGCTCGTCGTTATACATCCACGCGGGAATGGAGCGTATTAAGTATGAACTCGGAGAGTGATCTCGATTTCAGATCAATAGTCAGTGCGCTAAGGCGCTACTGGCTCCCTGTCGTTGTTACGTCGATGCTCGCGGCGTTGATCGGTTACTCGGCAGCCAGCGGTACGGAGACGACGTATACGGCGGTGGCCTATGTCGAGGTCGTCGACCCCGTCGATTCCGGCCAAAGCAACCGGTTCCCGACTCTCGATGAGATCGAAGCTCGACGCGAGAGCATTGCCGTCTTGTTCGAGTCGCCAACGGTTTTCCGTTCGGTGCGCGAAGCACTCGGAGACGGCGCCTCTTCGCTTCGCTCGTTGACCTCGGGAAGCGTCGAGTCAAATCCTGCAGCCGGAATCGTCGAGATCGTCGCCGTGGCAGACGATGAAGCTATTGCTCTGCAGGCGGCAAACTCGGCGATCGAGGTTGCTGCCGAGGTGCGGCGCGATCGAGCCGAAGCAGAGTTGCAGCCGACGTTGGACCGACTCAATGCCGACGTCGACGTCATCGACGATCGGATTCGCGATTTGAACGCAAGGATTCGCGGGCTCGACCAAGGTTCAGCGGCCTCAAGTGTCGCCGGATATGTCGCCCCCGGGGATGTGCCGACCCCAGCGCAACTCGAAGCACAGTTGGCCAGCAAGCAGCAGGCCGACGACGCCGACTTGGCCCGGCGTCAATTGTCGGCGGCGATCGATCAGCAGGTGATTCTGGGCACACAAATTCGAGACGTGACCCTTTCAGTAACCAGCTTGTCCATCGCCTTTCGTCCCTACGAAGAGGCCGCTGAAACCACATCCAGCACATCGCAGCCGATGCAATCAGCGCTCCTCGCGGGGCTCGCCGCACTGATTTTGGCAGCTGGTATCGCCTTCCTGGCGTCCTACACCGACGGGCGGCTCGGTCGACACAGCGCAGCGGAGGCCGCCCGCCTGAAGATGCCATTGCTGGGATCCGGCTCAGCTCGGGCGCGAGCTGCCCGCCACGCCAGCAAGGGAGGGGTACCGCCAGACCATGAATCGATCGGTCTCGCGCTGGCCCATCGTTACGAAGGACAGCCCCTGGCGATCGGTGTCATGAGCGCAGATCACGACCGCGAGTTCGCTCTCGATATGGCACTGACGTTAAGCAAGGCGGGACGCCACGTTGTACTTGTCGATGCCGATCTTCGAGGAACCTCGACCGCTGTCTCGCTGTTGCTTCCCGGGTTGGGCAGCGTGCTTCGTCGCGAGAACCACGTCCAGGACGTACTCGTCCCACTCACTCCTTCCACCGCGTCGGGGTCGTTGAAGCTGCTGGCAGCTGGAGAAGCGTACGCCGACCCCCTGGCGTTGATGCACAACAGCGGCGTCGACGCCCTGGTCGGCGCCTTGAACCGTGTCGCCGATTGCTTGGTGTTTGCTTTGGGTCCGAGCACGTCAAGCCCAGAGAGCCTGACCGTGCTCTCACGTATGGACGGCGCGATCATCGTCGGGCGGGTCGACACGACCCGTCGGGCTGCGTTACAGGCTCTTCGCGACGGCGTCAATAGCGTCGGCACGCATCTCATCGGCCTCGTGATCGTCGAGCGCTCATCGCGCCACAAGCGCAATCGTCGCTTCGAGCGCATTGTCACCCACGGCGCCGAGCGGGTCGCCCGCAGCGCTGCAGACTCGACCAGCATCGCCGCCGAGTCCCCGAGCTCGATCGCCGCGCTCGTCGGGCATTCCGTCGAGCTCGACGCCACGGCTGCTCGGCGGCGCGAGGCTGAATCAGGGGCTCCGGTGCCCAACTCCACAGTCACGCCAAAGGCACCGACGAACAGGCCAACGGCGGCGCGTACCGCACCCCGGGAGCGCTCCCAGTCGCCAACGGGTAAGAAGCCCCAGCACGAACGTCGTCAACCGGGCTCCGCTCGGGCCTCTGCCGCCGAGCGCTCCATCCCGCTGTCGGCCGTGCGCCAGATCCCTAAAGTCGAGTCGTCCGACGAACGCCAATGATCCCTGGGAAACCTCCTCGCGCCCTCCATATCTGCACTCGATTCCTGCGCGGGGGATCTGAAAAACGTCTTGTCGACATCATCAATGCGCTTCCCGATTGGGACCATCACGTCATCATCGGTGAAGACTCGGATCCGGAGTTGGCCGCTGCACAGCTAGCACCGGCGACAGTCACCGTTGAGCAGACCCTGCTCAGACCCGTCAAGCCGCTCGCCGATGTCAAAGCGATTTGGCGGTTGCGCAAGCTGATGCGCTCAGGCGGCTATGACCTTGTCGTTACCCACCAATCCAAGGGCGGCTTCGTCGGGCGTATCGCCGCCTGTCTCGCCGGGCGTCCTCCGGTGGTGCATTCGCTGTCGATGGCCAACTTCGGACCAGGCTATTCGCGCAAGGAATCTGGGATCTTTCGCGTGACAGAACGAGCCCTCAGCCCACTGACGCACGGCTATGCCACCGTCGGCAGCGACCTGGCCCAGCGTTACCGCGACATCGGAGTGCCCGCGGCCAAGCTTCATGTCATTCGCTCTGGGGTGCGCTTACCGCCAGCGACGCGCACCCATCAAGAGGCGCGCGAACACCTGTACGCGACGTATCAGATCGATCGTGAGCGACCGCTGATTGCCTACGTCGGGAGCCTGGATGAACGAAAAGGGGTGCTCGGACTGCCGAAGTTGCTCCAGCGGATACGGCTAGACCTCGATGTGACGATGGCGGTCGCCGGGGTTGGTCCGCTCGCCGAGCGTCTCGATCACGAGGCGCGCCAACTCGGCATCGGCGAACACCTGCAACTGCTCGGTTTTGTGTCGCCGATTGACGACGTCATCATCGGTGCCGATGTCATCGTGCTGCTCAGCTCGGCTGAGGGCGTTCCGCAGGTGTTAGTTCAGGCCGCCGCAGTCGGTACGCCATTCATTTCCTTTGATGTCGACGGCACCCGAGAACTGATCGCGATGGGCGCCTGCGGCCAGGTTGTGCCGATCGGTGACCTCGATGCAGCCATCACCCAAGCGCTGGTGCAATTGCAGGCTGGAGTCCGCTCCGCACCGATCGACACCGAGCCGTGGACAGCACATCGGATCCGCCTCGCCTATCGAGAATTGGCCTTGAGCGTCGTCGGCGGCCGCGAATGATGACAGACGCGCCGCCGCGAACGCAGTACAAGCTGACGTTCACGCTCAACACGGAAAGCCATCTAACCATCGGCGGAATTCTGCTGGTCTTCGCCATCGCCAGCCTCGGCATGGCCAAGCCCAATCTCATCGGCAACCTCGTGGTGACCGACGTCGCCTTGCTCGGCGTGATCGGAATCTGGATCGCGCATGTCGTCGTGCGTCACTCGCGGTCCGCTCCCGAGTTCAATGCCGTCCTCTTCCCGCTGACGCTCATCTTTTCTGGATCGATGTTTGCCGCGCTCCACGTCGGAATCACCGGCTACGTCGTCGGCGACCTGGTGCGCGACGCCGCGGCCTTTTGTAGCTTCTTTGCCGTCGTCGACGTGCTACGCGCCGACCGCCAGCGACTGATCCCCTACGCGATCTGGGCGTTGACCTTTGCGGTCAGCATCCTCACTCTTTGGCTTGTGTTCTTCGACTCGACGCTGCGCGGCAAAGCCACGTTTCCGAATCCGAACGTCCCCGGCCATTTCATGGCCTGTGCGACGGTGCTCTTCGCCTCGCTGCCGATGCCGAGAGCCCGCCGCATCGTTGTCCTCGGTATCTCACTCATCGGCCTGTATAGAACCGGATCATTTGGTGCCAGCCTGCAGATCGCTGCGGCGTTGGCCTATGGGATTTCCACCAAAGTGATCGCCGCGACTCGACAGAAGGAACGGCAACGGACGCTGTTCTTTACCTCAGCGGCGGTGATCGGCGTCGGGGCAGCTTTCGCCATCAGCAGCTACCTGGGCAGCTCTGCGGCGAGCGATGAATCGGGCCTTTCGGCGCGCCGCCTCGACCGCAGTTCTGGCACAAGGTTTGCCGTGTGGGGCGAGGCTTGGCAAAACTGGCTGTCGCATCCAATGGGTACGGGACCCGGAAGCAGCCGGGCGCTGCAGCTGCTGCAGCACGCCACGGAACCCCACAGCGAGCCGCTGGCCTATCTCGCCGAACGGGGCCCGATCGCGCTGCTTGGACTCGCGCTGTTATGGCTCACCTTCTGGCGGCGCAGCCTGCCGGGCGGGGCCGCCAGACGGCTGCTCTGCGGGTATGTCCTGGCTTCGTTCTTCCGCGAGACGCTGCACTATCGCCATTGGTGGGTCTTGCTGGCCATCGCCTTCGTGATTGACGATCGCCCTCGGCTGCGGGTCCTCGGCCCCGACGGGGTGCTGGCGTGAGGTGCCAGACCGTCGATGACGCCTATATCGACGGCGACGGGCGCTCCAAGGCCGCGGCCGCCGGTTTCGGCTGGTCAGCCGTGGGCTATGCGACTCAAGGCATCGGGCAGATCTTGGTCGTCGGCGTCCTGGCCCGGTACATCAGCGCCGAGGAGTTCGGCGTGGTCAGCGCCACGCTGCTGGTCATCGGCTTCGGCAAGCTGTTCACGCAGTCGATGGTCGGCCCGGCGCTCGTGCAACGGAGCCAAATCAGCCGCGCACATCTCGTCACCGGCATGTGGTGCTCGGTGGCGATGGGCACCGGGGTCGCCGCGCTGATCGCATTACTCGCGCCAGTCGTCGGCAACTTTTTCCGCTTCGACGATCTGCAATCGGTGCTGCTGGTGTTGTCGCTCTCGTTTGTCTTGCAGGCACCCGGCGTGACCTCTGAGGCACTTTTGCAACGCCGTTTCGCCTTCAAGAAGTTGGCGATTGCCGATTCGCTGTCGTTTGTCATCGGGTACTGCCTCATCGGCGTGACGCTGGCGATTCTGGGGGCCGGAGTGTGGGCGCTCGTCGCCGCCAGCCTGGCCCAGGTGGCGA
The DNA here is from genome assembly GCA_963732585.1 of uncultured Acidimicrobiaceae bacterium. Classification (GTDB taxonomy): domain Bacteria; phylum Actinomycetota; class Acidimicrobiia; order Acidimicrobiales; family Ilumatobacteraceae; genus WLMZ01. Next base: position 994,621 of record CAVSZY010000003.1, read on the forward strand.
TCGACTCGGCGCTGTTGATCTTCTTCGCCCGACCGGCGGTGTGGGGCCGCCCAGCACGAGCGCCAGCGGTCGACATCGTGCGTTTCGGTACAGGTTTCACGCTCGGCAGAGTGTTCAACTACGGCGCGGGTCAAGGCGACTATTTCGTGATCGGGCGGTGGATGTCGGCAGCAGATCTCGGTTTCTACAGCAGGGCCTATCAGCTGATTGTCATGCCCGCGATGCTTCTCGGTCAGGTGCTGGATCGTGTGCTCTTTCCCCTAATGTCCAGTATGCAGCACGACCGCCAACGACTCACAGACATCTATCGCCGAGGCGTAGCCCTCATCGTGGTGATCATCGCTCCGCTATCGGCGCTCGTCATCGTTCTCGCCCCGGAGATCGTTCGGGTGAGCCTTGGATCAAAGTGGTCGGCGGTCGTGTCCCCGCTGAGGATCTTGGCCATCGGCTTGGTCGCACGGACCGGGTACAAGTTGAGTGATTCGTTGGCCCGGTCAACTGGAACCGTGTACAAACGGGCCTGGCGGCAGGCCATCTTTGCCACGCTGGTGGTCGTCGGGTCCTTAATCGGACGAGCGTGGGGATTAGAAGGCGTCGCTGTCGGCGTGCTGATTGCAATCACTACCAACTACCTGATGATGGCCTCACTGAGCATGACGACCACGAGCTTGACCTGGGCCGCCTTTGCCCGTGCCCACAACAGAGGGCTGGTATTGGCCGCGATCGCCGGGGCACTTTCCATACTGGTCGCCGCTCCGATGCGCAGCGGCGGTCTCCCGGCACTCGTGATCCTCGGAGTTTGCTCCCTCTCCTGCGCGCTGGCCTTCGCCGTTGCGGGCTTGCACAACCCGCGACGCCTGCTCGGTGCCGATGCATGGTGGATTGCGCAGCGACTCAGAAGGCCAGCAACGAAATGACGATCGATTTGACCACGGAGACGATGTTGACCTCCCGCACACCACAGAACGGACCACTCGGGATGACCTTCGCCCAGCAAGTGCTCGACTCCTTCGACCGTCGAGGGGTGGCCTATTGCCATTGGAAGAGCAACGACCATTTGGAAGCGGCCGTGAAAGGGCTCACCGATCTCGATCTGCTGATCGACTCCGCTGAACTCGATCAGGCCTACGCCGCTCTCAGCGAGTTCGGCTGTCGCCGTGGCCGGGTTGCCAACTCGCGCAACGAACCTGGGCTGGAAGACTTTTTCGGCATCGACCCGGAGACCAATCGATTGGTCCACTTCCACGTTCATTGGCGGCTCGCCTCCGGCGAACGGCACCTCAAACGTTTCCGTCTTCCCTTCGAAACCTCGATCTTGTCCCGCCGCGTGCGAGACACCGATTGGGATGTGTGGATCACCGACCCGGCCCAAGAGGCCGTGCTCGTCTTGCTGCGAACCGCTCTCAAGCTGCGATGGCGGGATCGCACGAAGCTGGCCATCAAACGGCAACCGAAGGCGTCCGTGCATCGTGAGCTCGATTTCCTGCTCACCCGCTGTTCATCCGCAGAGATCGACTCGGCTGCCCGAGAGTGGTTGGGTGACGATGCCGCCGCAGCATTGATGGCGGCGTTGTCCGAAGGGGCGAACGGCCATCGCCTCGCCCGGCTGCGTCGACTGGCGTTGCGCGATCTCGGCAGCCAGACCTCCCATCCGCCGCTGGCGGCCACCCTGCTGCGCTGGCGCCGTGAACTCTCATGGTTCAAACGCGGGGTAGCCCGCCACTATCGGCCCAGCCCGATGCTGTATGGCCGCGGTGGCGGTTCCGGGGGGTTACTGGTCGCCGTGCTCGGTGCAGATGGCAGCGGGAAGTCGACCCTGACCCGTGACCTTCGCTTGTGGTTCGCCCCGAAGTATGACACCTACGCGCTCTACCTGGGCAGTGGCGACGGGTCGTCGTCGCTGCTGCGTAAGCCGATGAAGTTCGTCAAGGGGCTGCTGCAAGGACCCAAGGACAAGCGGCGAAATACACAGGCCGCGCCGACAGAGGCCGACATCGCATCCTCCCCGAGTCCGGCGAAAGTCGTCTGGGCACTCGCCTTAGCTCGCGAAAAACGCTCGAAATTGCGCAAGGCGATGCTCGCTCGTACCCGAGGAGTACTGGTGATCACTGACCGGTACCCGCAGAATCAGGTGGCCGGCAACAATGACGGCCCGCTGCTCTCGGCTTGGGCTCACTCTGCAAGTCGGGTCCGCAAGGCGATCGCCAGATACGAGGCGCGCCCGTACAACTTTGCCGACCGTTTTGCCCCTGACCTGGTGCTTCGCCTCAATGTCGACGCCGATGTGGCGGCGACCCGGCGACCGGGTCAGGGCGACGAGTATCTCGCCAAGCGGATCGCCCTGGTCGGCGCCCTGCGCTTCCCGACGAGTCGATTCGGGGTCACCGAACTCGACGCCAACCAGCCGTATGACGAGGTGCTGCGCCAAGCCGTCGACGCTGTGTTCTCGAGGATGTAGTGGCGAAGATCATCGAGTTCGTCGGCTCCCCTGGCAGCGGAAAGAGTCTCGCTACGGCGATCTTGGTTCGCCAACTGAACGACGCTGGCTCGTCCGCCGTCGACGCGATGGCCTGTATCGGACCAAAAGCTACGAAAGCGCGCCGAGTGTGGCGAAAGTCGTCGCTGGCACTCGGCGAGGTTTGTCGCAGCCCTTTGGCTACCGCTGCCATGTTGCGGGCCGTGTCCAACAGCCAACAACCCGGCTTGCGCGAACGAGCGTCGTTGATCAGCAAGCTGCTCACCCTCAGGTCGCTGGTGCGCGCCGGGCGGCGATCGGAGACGATCACCATCTTCGATCAGGGTCCATTGATGGTCTTGTGGAGCGCCGCCCTGAGCGGCTCACCGATGCCATGTATGGATCTGCTCACCTCCCGACGATGGGCCTGGATTACCCCTGACCTGGTCGTATCGGTGTCTGCTGACCACGACTTCGTCATCGATCAACTCGCTCGACGCCGCGTTCGCCAGAGCCGTCTTGAACTCCTCGACGAGAGCGCCCAGCGGTCGGCGATGGCAGAAATGTCAACGTCGCTGGCGGCGATCGAGCGGTGGTGGCAGCAGCGTGACGGTGGGGTTGGCGACGTGGTCAAAATCTCGAATCCAGGGACTGAAGAATTTGTCAAGTGCGTTGCTGACTTTGCTCACGTTCTGCGCGATACTATCAATGAGCGCGTCGGGTGCCAGCAGTCGGCGGCTGCAAGTGACGGGAGAGCATGATCGTGAGCAGTTTCGGAGTTTTTCAGCCCTTAGGGCTTCCTGCCAGGGCTCGCCGCTTTAAGCGGTTAGTGGTAGCAATGGCGGTCGTTGGTTTCAGCGTGGTCAGCGGCACGGCACATGTGCAAGCCGAGATCCCCGTCTATCCAACGCTCGCCCTGCAGCAGACGCGGATGATCGTCAACAATCCGATGCTCGGTAGCGCCGTCACCCCGAGAGACCTCGAGGGCCTTGCCTACGTCCCGCAAAATAACTCGCTGTGGATGGCAGACGACAATCGCAAGGCGCTGTACGAGATCGACAAGGACAGCGGACTGCTGAAGTCGACGATCACCCAAGCTCAACTGGCTGCGACGCCACGCTACGGCGCATCTGATCTCGCCGGCACGAACACCGCCAACGACTTCGAAGGCCTGGTGTACAACCCGCAGACGGATCAATTGCTCGCCTTTGCCGGGCCGTGTTGCTCAACCGGGATTCGCTCCGCCGTCTTCCGGCTCGTCCGTAGCGGCAACACCTTCGTTCCTCAATCTTTCCAACCCTTGACCGCACCGATCAACGATTTCAGCGGTGTCGGTTATACCAACGGCGAGATTCGCGCCGCCCTTGGAAGCGTGATCTACCGCTACACCTTCGACACCAACACCTTTGACGCCCCAGTGACCCTGTCCCAGAAGGAAGGAAACGTTGTCGGCATCGACTTCTCCGACAACGGCAATGATCTGTGGGTGACGACGAGCTACAACAAGATTCGTCGCTATAACTGGGCGACGAACACGCTCTACCCGAATCACTCGTTGTTGTTGTCGACCGTCGGCGTGGGCGACGGTCGCGCCGTGGAGATCATCAACGATCAGCTGTACATCGCCGATGGCTACGACAGCTACGGCACCACGTCGCCCAACAAATACGCAGTTCATGTCTACAACGTGCTCGGCACGGCGGTTGCCCCGACGGCAGCGTTTACTGCAACCCCAACCTCCGGCACCTCACCCCTCAATGTGCAATTCACCGACACCTCGACCGGCGGACCTACCGCCTGGTCGTGGGCGTTCGGCGACGGCGGGTCCTCGCTTGCCCAGCACCCGAGCCACACCTACACCGCACCGGGCACCTATACCGCAACGCTGATGGTCGGCAACGCCAACGGTTCAACCATCGCCACCACCACGATCACCGTCACCTCAGGCGGCGGTGGGACCGCGCCAACGGCAGCCTTCACCGCCACCCCACCAGCGGGCGTCGCCCCATTGAATGTGCAGTTCACCGACACCTCGGCCGGTTCACCCACCGCGTGGTCGTGGGCATTTGGTGATGGCGGAACGTCCACAGCGCAACACCCGAGCCACGTCTACGCCGTGCCCGGCAGCTACACCGCAACGCTGATGGTCGGAAACGCCAACGGTTCAACCGTCACCACGACGACGATCACCGTGACCCCCGGTGGCGGCGGCGGTGGGTCAGCAACGTTCTTGGCCAGCCAGGACACATTGATCAGCTCGTCTTCGCCGACGAAGAACTACGGCACCTACGACTACATTCGCGGCCTCGTCGCCTACGAGTACCGGCCATACGTCCAATTTGAAGTTTCCGGGTTGGGTGGCCCCGTCACCAATGCTGTGCTGCGTTTATACGTCACCGATGGAACCGACAACGTCGGCAGCTGGTACTCGGTTGCTTCTGGATGGACGGAGGCGACAGCTACCTGGAACACCGCACCGGTGGCAGGCGGTAGCCCGCTAGGCACGGTTGGAGCGGTTGCCGTCGGCCAGTGGATGGAAGTCAATGTCACGGCCGCCGTCACCGGCAATGGCACCTTCAGCTTCGCCAACATCCCAGTGAGCACGAACAGCGTCCGCTGGTCGTCGCGCCAGGGGCTGAATCCTCCACAACTCATCGTCACGACGACAGGTCCATGAATCGACCCGACGCGTTCCCGAGCCCGCGCCGATGAAGCGCAGAATTGTGATTGCGTCGGTAGCAGCTCTCTGCGCTCTCGGAGTACAACGTCTGACGGTCGCCGATTCATCTGATCGGCCCACGATCGGATCAAACACTACCGGCGAGGACGACGGGGCTTCCAGGGCCTCGTTGCCGACGTTGGCGATCGACCCGATTACCGGCAAGGTCGCGCTGGCGTCGTCGGCCGAACCCGAGGCGTACACGTCGCGCCCAATCCCACCGGCAATCGAGATATCCGATTTCAGTCAAGGGTGCACCTCGCACGTCCTCGCCGCCGACGGCAGCGATCGCGGATACCTCGTCCTCGACCACGCGGACGAGGCGGCGAGCGTGGAGTGGTCGCTCGACGGCCAGCGAATCGGGTCCTCCACGGCAGCGCCGTTTGTGGCGGTTGATGTCGATGGAACGCCGCTTGCAGCCCCGTTTGACAACCTCAGCCCAGGACTCCATGAGCTGACTGCGATCGTCATCGACGCCGAGGGCGCCAGCTCGCCTGTGTACGCCAGCATCGCCGTCCCCGAGCAACCAGATGTTCCTGCAATGTCTTTCGCCGCCGTCACCGATAGCGCACGTGTGACCCTCAACGATTGGCAAGCCGTCACCGGAGAGGTCCGGCTGGAGGCAACCTCGGCCACGGGTACCGTGATCAGTCCCGTGTTGCTCGACGGCGCGGACATCACCGGCGCCACCATCGATTTCGCCAGCCTGGCCGCTGGTCGTCACCAATTGAGCGCAGTCGATCCTTCGACGTCGAAGACCACCGCCATCACGATCGTCAGCACCGCTGCCGCACCCGCCCCGCTCCCGTGCTCGATCGTGGATGTCACGACGTGGGGTGCCACCGCCGATGATGACGTCGATGATTCGACGGCGATCGGTGCTGGTATCGACATCGCCCAGGCAACCGGCTCGATCGTCGGCATCCCCGCTGGCACCTTTCTGATCCCCGGCATCGAGAGCCGAGCGCGTTGCTCGCGAGTTGCTGATACAAGGGGCACCCGACTCCGTGCTCGATGCCGGGCGGCCGCAGGAAAAGTACGCCGTCTTCGAGGTCGATGCCAGCATCTCGCTGCGCGGCGTCACGATCGTCAATGCCGGCCGAGTCCTGGCATTCGACAACATGTCGCGCCGGGTCGAACGTATCGCCGTCGCCGATTCAACGTTTCGACAGGTCTACTCCCCCGCCCACCTCACCGAGCCACCGCAACAACCCGTGGATCTCATCGAGTTCAGCAACAACACCATCAGCGACTCGACCAAGGGCATCTTTCTGCCCCTGCGGCTCATCCACCACGCCAGGGTGTCGGGTAACTCAATCGACGCCGTCACGGACGCGGCGATCAGGCTTGGCAGTGATTTCGACGACTCGTTTGGCACGCAGCGCGATATCGACGTACGCGACAACACGGTGCACGACATCGGCGGCGAATCCGATGCCAACGGCATCAAGATCCTTGGAGTTGACGCATTGATCATCAACAACCGCATCGAGAACATTCGCAGCGATGACGACACCGATTCCGAGGGGATCTACACGAAGGGATTCGGCCATGTGATCAGCGGCAACGTGCTGGTCGATGCGGGCCGCACACAAGCCCAGATCAACGTCAAGAGCGATGCGACGTTGGTCAGCCATAACGTGATCACCACGGTCGAAGCAGCGACCAACGGCATTCGCCTCGAAGGCAGCGACATCACCGTTGCCTACAACGAGATCACCGGTGGGGACGCCGACTCGATCGCGATCAGCACCAAGTTGGTCGAGGGATTCGACGGTTACGTCATCGAGTTCAACTCGATCAGCGACTCAGCGGGTATCGGCATGAGCGTCGGTGGTGAGGGTCGCATCGTTATCCGTGACAACACGCTGACGAATCTTGGCGGCATTTCGGCGATCGAGCTGCGTGCCACGCGCGCCAACGTGCTCAGCGCCGAAATCGAAGGCAACGTCATCACCCACATGCCCGGCGAGGCCAGCCGGGCGATCTTTATCGAGTCTCGCGAGGGACACGACGTGTCGCAGCTGCGGATCGCGTCCAACAAAGTTTCCGATGCCGACCACGCCGTGCGCTTCGAGCGTAAGCGCGACTCGACGATCACCTCGGTCGAGCTCAGCGAATGCGACTTCGACACACGACTGGAACCAATTGTTAACGACCACCAGGTCGAACAGATGACAACATCGTGCTCATAATTGGCGCAACGAAACGGAGGAAGTAATGCGGGTACTGGTCACCGGTGCAGCAGGTTTTGTCGGTTCACATCTCAGTGAGAGGTTGGTGGCGGACGGTCACGACGTGGTCGGCGTCGACGGCATCATTCTCGAGTCGTATGCGGCTGCCTACAAGCACGACAACCTGCGCTTTCTCCAGGACAGCGAGAACTTCAAGCTGCTCAAGCTCGATCTGCGAACCGATGACCTCTCTGCTGCGTTCGACGGGATCGACGCCGTGGTCCACCTCGCCGCCGTTCCCGGCCTGCCGATCAGCTGGGAGCGATTGGACCTGTACACGGTGTGCAACTTGTTGGCGACTGGCCGCTTGATCCACGCCGCGTCGGCCGCAGGCATCAAACGATTTGTCCACGTCTCCACGTCGTCGGTGTACGGCAAGATGGCGGTCGGCGACGAGAACCAGGTTCTGCGCCCCTACTCGCCTTACGGGCTCACCAAGCTGGCCGCCGAGAACCTGCTTTTCGCCCACCACGACAATCACGGTTTCCCGGCACTGGCGTTGCGCTACTTCTCGATCTACGGGCCGCGCCAACGCCCGGATATGGCGTATCACATCTTCATGGAGGCGATGCTCAGCGGGAAGCCGATCACGGTGTTCGGCGACGGCCACCAGTCGCGCTCCAATACCTTTGTCGGTGACTGTGTCGAGGCCACCGTGCTGGCCTTGCACAACGGGCAACTCGGCGAGGCGTACAACGTCGGCGGCGGCGAACTGGTCACGCTCAACGAGGCGATCGAGGTCATCTCCGAGCTTTCCGGGCGTGAACCGATCATCGACCGCCGACCCGATCGCGCCGGCGATCAGCGGATGACCCAGGCCGACACTTCGAAGGCCTTGAAGGACTTCGGCTACGAACCAAAGGTCGGCGTTCGCGAGGGTTTGACACGCCAGTTCGAATGGCACGTCGATCGTCGCAGTCGTCTCGACTGAGCCGCACTGCCCACTTCTTCACAACGTGCTCCACGCAGTCGTGTGCGCTTGCTAGATTGCCTGCGCGAGGACGGTGCCGCCGCCCTTCGTGCCGACAACGTGAGGAGTCTCGATGGCCAATCGCTGGAATGGTGGGAGCGAACCGAATGTGTTCGTCATCGTCCTCGCCGGTGGTGAAGGTAGGCGACTAAATCCGCTGACCGCCGAGCGTGCGAAACCTGCGGTGCCCTTCGGAGGCGGCTATCGAATCATCGACTTCGTGCTCTCCAATTTCGCCAATGCGCGCTATCTGAAGATCGTCGTGCTGACGCAGTACAAGAGCCACAGCCTCGACCGCCACATCAGCCAAACGTGGCGATTCTCGACCTTGCTGGGTAACTACGTGACGCCCGTTCCGGCACAAATGCGCCAGGGCCCGAGATGGTTCTCCGGATCGGCCGACGCGATCTATCAGAACCTCAACCTGATCGGCGACGAGCGACCGGATTATGTCTGCGTCTTCGGCGCCGACCACATCTACCACATGGATCCGCGCCAGATGGTCGCCCAGCACATCGAGTCCGGTGCCGGGGTGACCGTGGCGGCGATTCCAGTGCCGATCGACCAGGCCAGAGAGTTCGGTGTTATCGAGTCCGATTCGTCGGGTCGCATCGTCAACTTCTTGGAGAAGCCGGCCAACCCGCCGGCCATGCCGGGCAACCCCGATATGGCGCTGGCCTCGATGGGTAACTATGTCTTCGACACTAAGACACTGGTCGATATCGTCACTCCGGCCGGGCAAGACGAAGTCAATACCGACATCGGTGGAGATGTGATTCCGGCGTTGACCCACGCCGGCGTTGCCCACGTCTACGACTTCTCGCAGAACGTAATTCCTGGCCAAGCAGATCACGAGCGCGGCTACTGGCGTGACGTCGGGTCGCTCGACGCCTACTACGACGCCAACATGGACCTGCTCGCCCCGGTGCCGCTGTTTAGCTTGTACAACAAGGGTTGGCCGATGTACAGCCTGCAGCTCCCGCTGCCGCCGGCGAAGTTGAGCTATGGCTCCGACGGCAGCCAGTCTCGAGTGGCCAACAGCCTGCTCGGTGCTGGTGCCATCGTCTCTGGAGCCGCCGTCGAGCGCACCATCGTTGGGCCCGACGTGTTCATCGACACCGGGGCTGAGGTCACCGACTCGATCCTGTTCCCTGGCGTGCGCGTGCAAGCGGGCGCCAGGTTGCACCGCTGCATCATCGACAAGAACATCGTCATCCCCCGTGGACTGCGGATCGGCATCGACACCGACGCCGATCGCGAGCAGTACACGATGTCGGATCGCGGTGTCGTCGTCGTCCCGAAGGAACAAGAATTCAAACCGCGAGGCGGCTGAGTTGAGGGTTCTGCAGGTCGCTTCCGAGTGCTACCCGCTGGTCAAGACGGGTGGGCTCGCCGACGTTGTCGGGGCGTTGCCAGCGGCGCTGGCCAAGCATCAGCTCGATGCCCGGGTGCTGATCCCTGGCTACCCGGGCGTCGCCGAGAAACTGGCGGATGTGCGTGTCGCCGTGCGCATCCGCCCCGAGTTGCACGGCGGTGCCGCTCGTGTGCTCTCGGGCACGATGATGGACGGCAGCAAGGTGCTCGTCCTCGAAGCGGCCCATCTCTTCGAGCGCGCCGGTGGCCCCTACCTCGACCCGGCGGGGCGCGATCACGCCGACAATCACCGTCGGTTTGGCGCCTTGAGTTGGGTCGCGGCGCAGATCGCTCTCGGCAACATCGGACGCTGGCAGCCAGACATCGTCCACGCCCACGACTGGCAGGCTGGCCTCGCCCCGCTCTATCTTCATCTGGCTGGGAGCACCACGCCGACAGTGATGACGATTCACAATCTGGCGTTCCAGGGCGTTTACCCCGCAACGGTGCTCGATGAACTCGGCATTCCCGAGTCGGTCAACACCGTCGATGGCATCGAGTTCTTCGGGTACATCAGCTTGCTCAAGGCCGGGTTGCAGTACGCCAACGCGCTGACGACGGTGAGTCCCACCTACGCCTTTGAGATCACCACAGCGGAGTTCGGCGCGGCGCTCGATGGCCTGTTGCTGACGCGATCGGGCGACCTGTCGGGGATTGTCAACGGGATCGATACCGCCGTCTGGGATCCAAGCACCGATCCGCTCCTGCCGGCACATTTCACCGCCGACGACCTTTCCGGCAAGGCCGCCAACAAGGCCGCGCTGCAACGGGAGTGCGGCCTCGACGTCGATCCCGAGGCGGCGCTATTCGGTGTAGTCAGCCGCCTCAGCCAGCAAAAGGGTTTCGATCTGCTGATCGACGCCTTACCGACCCTGATGCCACACGCCCAGCTCGTAGTGCTCGGCAGCGGCGATCCATCGATCGAGGCCGAGTTGGTGCAGGCCGCGGCCGACAATCCCGGTCGTGTCGCCATCCGGGTCGGCTATGACGAGGCGCTCGCCCATCGCATCCAGGCAGGTTCCGACCTGATGGTGGTGCCGTCGCGATTCGAGCCCTGCGGGCTGACGCAACTCTGCGCACTGCGCTATGGCACCCTGCCGCTGGTGGCGCGCGTCGGCGGTTTGGCCGACACGGTGATCGACGCCAACGTGGCGGCAATCAACGCCAATGTTGGCACCGGGTTTGTCTTCGGACAACCGAGCGCCGTCGCTCTCGCTCATGCCTTCCGCCGCGCCTTGCACGCCTGGCAGGATCAGGACGGTTGGCGGGCGATGCAACAGCGAGCGATGCGCAGCAACGTGGGGTGGGACCAATCGGCCGCTGACTATGTCGCCTTGTATCGCCAGCTGCTGGCGTCAGCGCAGCAGTAACTGGAAGGTGGCGGCACCACCCAAAGTGATAGAACCGCCACCTTCATCCGGGAGCACGACCCGCCAGATCAAGGAACGTGACGCGGAAACCGAGCGGTTGTTGATTGCTTGACAAAGGTCACACCTTCGTGCTGCGCAGGCATCGTTGTTAATCTCGGCGCATGGCCATTGGTGACAGCGGAGACGGTTTCATGCGTTGCAGCGATGGGCATGTTCGTTGGGGTCGATTCGGCGCCGCTGGCGTGCTCTTTGTCGTTCGCCCAGTCGAGGGCGAACCTCAGGTCATGTTGCAAAAGCGATCGGTGTGGGCCCATGAAGGTGGCACCTGGTCGTGCGCCGGGGGCGCCCGAGACGAGGGCGAGTCGGCCTACGAAACGGCGATCCGCGAGTCATCGGAGGAGATCGGCGACATCCCCGAACCGCACAGGGTGCTCGGTGAGTTCGTTTTCGCTCCGGCCAGTGATTGGACCTATACGACGCTGGTCATCGAGGTCGACAATCTCTTCGGGGCGTCGATGAACTTCGAAACCGACGCAGTCAGCTGGGTGACCGCCGATGAGGTGGCGAAACTGCCGTTACATGCGGGTTTCGCAGCTGCCTGGCCGCAGCTGCAGGCAATCATCGACGCCGATTCCACCGGCACCGCCTAGCGCCACCACGTAGGATTCGCTCGTGACCACGACCCGTGCCGTCCCCGACCGATTTCTCGTCGCCTTCTCCCTCGCTGGAGAACAGCGCGACCGGGTACGGGCGATCGCCACCGCCGTCGAGAATGTGCTCGGGCGTTCGACGGTGTTCTTCGACGAGTGGTACGAGCACTTCCTCGCCGGATCGGACGCCGATCTCGCACTGCAAGAGATCTATGCCCACAAATGTGAACTGGCGGTCGTCTGCGTGTCGGCAAACTACAACGACAAACCCTGGACCCGCGCCGAGCATCGGGCGATCCGTGCCCGCTACGACTGGGCCAGCGACAGCAACGAACGGCGCCGGGTGTTGCCTGTGCGCGTCGGCGATGGCGACGTCGAAGGCATCGTGCTCAACGCCATCGTCCCCGATCTTCGTCAGCGGTCAGTCGGCGACTCGGCACAACTGATCATCGATCGCTTGTCGTTGGTCTATTCGATCGACGCCCCGCAGCCCAGTGTCGAAGGTGGTTGGCCGCAGGAAGCCCCGGAGATGCACTGGCCGTTGGCCGACCACACCGCCGTGCGCCAGGCGTTCGCCTCATTGGTCACCCGCGACGCGCTCAACAGATTGTTGACCATCCGGGGCGAGTCGGAAACCGGCAAGTCCACGGTCTCGCGCCAGATGCAACGCAACACCCTGGCGATACCCGCATTGGATTGTGGACGCTTCGACTTCAAGGGTGGCGTGACCGGTAGCGAGGCCGAACTGACGATGTTCGCCGACGCCTTGCACGTCGCCAAGCCAACCGGCGACAACCTCAACGAGCGGCTCAGCTCGGTGCTCGCCGCGCTGCGGGCGAGGGCGAAACCGACCGTGCTCGTCTTCGACACCTACGAAGCGTCAGGCACGGCCCGCGACTGGATCGAGGGCGGGTTACTGCCTTCGCTGATCCGCAGTCCCTGGTTGCGAGTGGTGATTCTCGGGCAATCGGTGCCCGCCCGCGGCCCGGCGGTGTGGGACGCGACGCACATTGATCTGCAACGGCCGACGCCCGATGATTGGTACCAGTTCCTGAAGATCAGCCGCCCCGACAGCCCGACGTTGACCTTGGAATTCGTGACCACGCTGTACGACTTGACCAACGGGGCGCCGACGAACCTTGTCGGACTGCTCGGACCGCGCTGAGCTGGCCGTGGAACTCGACGCCCAATTTCAGTTGCTCGAACAGGCCAAGGGTGACCGGGCGCTGCTCGCTCTGGCGACGATCTCGATCAGCCATGCCGATCGCTCCCCCGCCGAGATCGCCGCCTTGCAGGAGGCGCTGGTGCGCGCTGCGATCCCCCATTGGTTCGACCGCCAACTGCTCGACGTCACCAGTGGAATGGCGATCGAGCAACCCACCTGGGAGCTGCTGACCGCGCTGCCTTTGATCGAAACGTTCCCTAAGCACGGCGACCAGGCCCGCAACGTACACGAGGCATCGCGCCTGGCATTGCGCCGACACCTCGCCGTCGCCCGGCCCGAAGACTTTCGCCAGACAAGCGCTGCGCTGGCCGCCCATTTCGCCACGGTGCCGACCCCAACGGGAGAGCTTGAGCACCTCTATCACCTGTTGTCCGCTGATCCACTCGCAGGCCACGTCACGCTGGAGAACCTGGCCGGGCAATGGGCTGACATCGCCGGGCACGAGGAGCGCACCAGCCTCTCAGCGATGCTTCGGGAGTTGCTGCACACGGAGATGTTGACTGGGACCTCGCAAGTGCGTGCTCGTTTGATCGTCGCCGAGCACGAGTTCGCCCTCACCGGGGGCGCCGACCTGCAGGACGCCGTCGAAGAGCTATTGTCCGACGCCAAGGCGCTGGGCGATGCTCGGCTGATCTCGAGCTGTACGTCGTTGGTCGGCGACGTTGCCGAGAGCCGTGGCCGCATCGATATCGCCCGCCAGTGTTTCGCCGAGGCGGTGGCGATCTTGCGTGCCGTGGTTGCCAGCGAGCCAACCAACCTGCTTGCCAAGCAAGAGTTGATCGCCGTGCTCAGCCGAGTCGGCGCGCTGCAGGCTCCCGTTGACTCCTCGGCCACCGCCGACGAGATCGTCGAGCTCACGCTGCAGATCACCCATGACGATCCGCTGTCGACGCTCAACCGCAAATATCTGGCGGTCGGTTACGGATGGCAAGCAGCCGCGGCACTCGGCCGTGGCGATGCGCTGGTCAGCGCCCAGCTTCAGCAGCGCTCGAAGGAGATTTACCTCGGTCTTCTGAGCGAGGAGCCTGGCAACACGGTGTGGTCGAGCGGGCTGTCGGGCACCCTCAGCGCCCTCGCCGAGACGGAGTTGAACGCCGGGGCGTACGACAGCGCCGGGCAACTCGCCAGCGAGGCGCTCGCCGTGTGCCAGGCCTTGGCCGAGCGCGATCCGACGAATGTCGATTGGCAGATTGCGCTGGCGGGCACCTGCAATCTTGTTGGTCGAATCTTCTTTCAACAAGACGAGTTGGGCCACGCGTTACTCGCCTTCGAGCAGGCCGCCTCGATCAACGAGCACCTCTGCGAGAACGATCCAACGAGTCCATTCCGGCGGCGGGATCTCGCCGTCAGCCTCGAATGTCTGGCAGCACACGCCGAGGAGATGGGGAATCAGCGTGAGGCCCTGCGCCTCTACGGCGTTGCCGCTACGCATCTCTCGCAACTCGCCGAAGCTGATCCGACCAATGTCAACTGGCGGGCGGACCTCGACTACGCCGTGGCAGCCGTGCAGCGGTTGAGGTCTTAGGTCGCATACCTTCTTTAAGATTGCCCGCAGATTGGGCGGCGCGACCAGTTTGTCCGCCGACGATGCCCTACCCTCCGGCCATGACATCGCGGATCTTTTCAATCACGATCTTGATCGCATCGTTGACGGCGTGCGTGAGCGCGGGCGGAGCGGTCACTTCGCCGAGTGCTCCACCCCCAACGACCGTTGCCACCACCGTTGCCACTTCGGCGCCGGAGCGTCCAACGGTCGTGCCAGAGGAACCCGAGGTCAAAGCGAACAGCGTTGTCGCTGGGGGTGTGTTCACCATTGCGCCAGAAATCCCGGTCATCTGGCCGTGCGGAAACCCGGTAACACTGAGCTCTGCCGCAGCACCGGCGAACGGCGTCGGCAAAATCATCTACGGCGAATGGAAGTCAGCCGATGTCGCCGATGATGTTGTGAGTGATCCTGGTTGCCAGGGCTTGGCGTCGGCCGCGTCGGTGTCGTTCGTCGTCCCGGCTGAGGTCCCTGCCGGCAGCTACCAGATGTGCCTGTCGGCGCCAGAGGATCCGGCCGGTTGCGCCGTGGTCGATGTGCAAACGGCCTCGGCGGCCAACCCGCTCCCGCAGCGCAGCCAGGCCACTCTTGGAGACAAGGCGAGGCCAGACACCGAGTACTTCGGTGTTCGTTGGAACGATCTGCAAGTCAAGATCGTCGAACGATTCGATGACACCGGCAACGTCACTGAGATCCTTTCCGACGACGAACTCGACGCGCTGGTCACGCCGGCCACGATGGCTGACGGAACAATGCTGCGCCTCGATGGCGAGCAGCCCGCTGGTCGGTGCCCCAATCAACAGTTGAACCGAGTCGATGGCGCGTCAGTGGAGCCTCTCAACACGCAGTTGGCGCAGGCCCGTTCCTTCGGGATCTCGCCGAACGGCCTCGTCGTCGCCGCCCGCGATGTCTGTCCGGACGGAACGCGATGGGGTGATCCTGGGACGTATTGGGAGCTCGTATCCCTCGATCCAAACGCTCCAACCCAAGCTCCGACGACGCTGCTGACGAGGGTGTCCGATCCGCAGACGATTCAGTTTGACGACGGCACCATGCGCATCGCTATGGGCGAGATGTACATCGAAGGATTCAGCCCCGATGGCCGATTCGTGGCCGTCAGGGACCAGTTCGGTACCGAGTCATGGAGATATCACCTGATCGATCTCTCCTCCCCTGACGGCATTGTGTCGACCTATTCCGGCTGCCCGCTTGCGGGCGACATCATCGGCCAGCCGCGATTCTTGGATGGCGGCATCGTTGTGCTGGCGCGGCTGTGCGCAACTCGGTTGGTCGACCCGCCGTCCCCCTTCGATGTCTTCGGTGACGGCGATATTCAGATCGACGCGATCGATCTGAACGCTCCGGATCAGGGCAACTCGCTGGTCTGGAGTACCTCGTTGGCGGGGCTCGAAGCAGATAGCTACGGCCGCACGGTTGCCCTCAGTGCCCGGCTCGCCGTCGATGGCACCATCTGGGCGATCGTCACCGGAAACGGAGGCGTTGAGATTCCCTCCGAGACCTACGTCTTCCATGGCACCGAGGCCACCGAGATCACTCGAGTCGACTCCTCATTCTTTTTTACTGTCGCCGACTTCGCCCCAAACGGTTAGAGGCTCGCTGACCAGCGGTCGAGGGACGCGGCCTCAACGCAGCGGTTTGTCGCGCTCGTTGCGCATACGAGCTAGCGTCACACCGATGGGAACCCCAATGCGTGCGCTCGTTGTCGACAGCACCGTCGTTGGTCGACTGGCGTTGCACGATGTTCCAGAGCCGATCGTCGAGTCGCGTGATGCGCTCGTCGAGGTGCGCGCCTTCTCGCTCAATCGGGGCGAGTGGCGCGCGGCCCGTGCGGCTGCAGACGGTGCTCGCCTCGGCTGGGACTTCGCCGGGATTCTCCGCTCCCCTATCGACGAAAGACTGACGGTCGGCTCTCGAGTCGTGGGAGCGTCAGCAGGTCGGTCCTGGGCAACGCGCGTCGCCGTACCTCGCGATTGGGTGGCTCCGCTCCCGGATGACGTCTCGTTCAGCCAGGCAGCCGCGCTGCCGACTGCTGGGCTGACGGCGCTACGCACACTTCGCCTCGGACAAGCGATCCTTGGGCGCCGCGTGCTGATCACCGGTGCAGCTGGAGGGGTCGGCCGGTTCGCTGTGCAATTGGCTCGGCTCGGTGGAGCGCAAGTCACCGCGCTAGTCAGCCCCAACTCGCCTCACGCAAAACTCCTTACCGAACTGGGTGCTGCAGTGGTGGCCACCGACACCGCACAGCTCGACGGCCGGTTCGACCTCATCCTCGAATCGGTTGGCGGCGACCTGCTCGCCGACGTTGTCAAGCGACTCGATCCAGACGGCACCCTCGTGATGTTTGGCAACAGTTCGAACGGCGTCACCTCGCTGAACGTTCGCGAGCTCTACCTCAATGCCTGCATCCGCATTCAAGGCTTCGAGCTTTTCCACAACCCCCAACCGTTCGGCCGAGATCTCGACTATCTTGCCAGGCTGGTTGCTGACGGCCGTCTCGACCCACAGGTTGGCAACGAGTTGTCCTGGGACCGAATTTCCGAGGCTCTGCACATCCTGGACGGACACTCGGCGTCGGGCAAGGTCGTCCTCACTGTCTCGTAGCGTTCAAAGACCTGCGATGAGGCGACCACTCACGGAGAAGGAGTGCCAATCGAGGCTGAGGTAACGGCTCAGGCTTCGTCGCCGTAACCCGGGTCGCTCGGCCAATTGGGTTGAAACAAATGCCACTGCTCCGGGGCTTGGCGGATCAGCCACTCGAGTTCATCGGCAAGGTCTTGGGTCATCCGGGCCACGTCGGAGCGCAGTCCACCTTGGCGTGAGGCATCAATCGGGCCGCGCACGATGGCGTGGTGTCCCTGGTTCTTGTCGTTGAAGTACACCGCAACCGGCAACACCGGTGCCCCGGAACGCAGGCCGATCGTCGCTGGCCCGGCCGGAAGCGTGGTCTGTTCCCCGAAGAAGGTCACCGCAACGCCGTTGCGGTCGAGATCTCGGTCGCACAGCAAACACACCACCCCATTGGCCTTCAACGCCTTGATCACCGTCGAGCCAGCGGTCGGGCCGAGTGGCACCACCGTCATGCCAAGCTTCTCGCGCAGCTCGACAAACCATTCGAACAGCTCGGGAGGCTGCAACGGCTCGACCACCACGGTCATCTTGTGCCCCTGATCGGTCATCCAGCGCCCAGCCCATTCCCACCCGCCGAGGTGCGGCAACGCCAGGATGACGCCATTGCCACCCTGCAACGCCTCGGTGATGTTGTGGTAGCCATCACGCGTGAACTCACGATCGACCACCCGGGCCGACAGGTTCGGCAAGCGAAAACTCTCCACGTAGTACTTGGCGTAGCTGTCGAACGCCGTCTGCACGGCCTCGCGCAGCGCAGCCCGACTGAGTTGTGGATCGACGCGCAGCTGATGGCGCTCGACCATCGACCGTTTGGCACGCATCGCCCCGGCAAAACCGAAACCCAACATCTCCGAGGTCAACCCGGTGAGCTGCCCCGGAATCGCCCGGGCCAACAGGCTGCCCAACTTGTAACCGTTGGTGGTCAGCGCGTCGCTAAAGCGCTTCGACGTCGGTTCAGCGTCAGACACAGGTCACTTGTTTGGACGACGCCGCGGCACCCGGGTGTGCAACCGCTCCGTGCGCATCGTGCGCCGCGACTGGCGGCGCGTGCGGCGAATCTCCATCCGCGCCGCAGTCCGGGGCGTGACTGCCGCCTGCTTCCAGACCTTGATGAACCGCTGCACCGCAGTGATCGCGGTCAATACCAACATGACCCATAACACCGGCAACAACAGCACGGAGAACAACAGGCCGAGTTCGATCAGAATGATCCGCTCGGCGCGCTCCATTAACCCGCCCTTGGCATCGAGTCCCAACGATTCGGCCTTGGCGCGCTGGTAGGAGATCACCGAGGAAAAGGCCATGATGCCGAACGGCAGCAGCGACAACCGCGGATCGTCGCCATCGGCGTAGTAATAGGCGATACCGGCGAAGAGCAGCGCGTCGGTCACCCGGTCGACCACGGAATCGAAGAATGCTCCTCGCTGGCTGGACTGATTGGAGGCCTTGGCCAGCGCCCCATCGAACAGATCTGGCAACGCCGCCAGGATCACCAAAAAGAAACCGAGCAACAAACGGCCAGAGCCGATCGCCACAGCGGCACCAACGGCGACAATCAGGCCGACGATCGTCAGATGGTCGGGGGACATTCCGGTTCGACGCAGCAATGCGCCGATTGGGCGAACAGCTTTGTCGACGGGTGCACGAAACTTGCCGTCAAACATGCTCGTCAGGCTATCTCGTTTGACTAGGTCGAAGGGCGGATCGCCCCAACAAGCAGGGCCTGCAGCAATGTGGCACACTATCTGCGATGAGTAAGTCCTCACCAGCCGACCTCGCCGTCGCCTTTCGATCACTCCCCCGCCGCCTTCGCGAAGCTGGCGATGACACCACCACTCCCGAGGATCGAGCCAGCGCTAGCGCTGTCGTGCACGAATTGATCGACGCTGCGGCAACGCTTCTGGAATGCGACGCCAGCCCCCAGGTCGTGGGCGCAACGATCGATGATCGACGTCCACGCGACTGGGAAGAGGCCGATCTCGAACAGCTGCGCGAGATCGCCAAGCAGGCTGCCAGCGCCATCCGCCAACTCGACCTCGCGTAAGGACAACCGCCGTCAGTTCAACTGCGGTTCAACCCAGTCGAGTTCCGGGTTCTCCTGCACGAGGTGTTCGAGCACCCGACCGTCGATGGCGTCGACGAGCACCAACCCGCGCGACTTCGGCGGGTTTTCTGCCGAATAGCACAACACCCGCCAGGTCGGTCGGCTGCGAATGCCTCGCCAGACCTGCTGCGCGCAGGCATGCCCGACGGGGAAACCCACGGCCTGCGTGGCCTCGACTAACGCCTGCTTCTCGTCGACCTGCATTCGCCACCCCGACGACAGGCACAACACGCCGAACGACCCGAGAGCGATCGCTGCGGCCAGTGTGCCTGTGTTGACGGCCACGGGATCACCGGAACCACGCACCAGCCAGAGAACGAACAGCGCAGCGGCGAACACCAGGTAGATCACCCCGGGGATGCGGCGACGGCTGTTATCCGGGAACTGGTAGGGGCCAACAAACTCGCTGGCGTTGAGATCGTCGGGTAACGCGTCGCGAAGCTCGGAGTTGTCGCTGTGGTCGGTGTGGTCGGCGGCATTCATCGCAATCAGACTACGAGCTGCGCCCAGGCCTGGCGCAGTTTCGCAGCGCTCTCGTCGAGCGCCTCCGGCAGCAACCTAGTCGACGCCGTGGCGGTCATGAAGTTGGCATCCCCACGCCAGCGGGGCACAACATGGACATGCAGGTGCTCAGGGATGCTGCCCCCGGATGGCCGACCGAGGTTGATGCCGACGTTGACCCCACCCGGCCTGTAGGCCGCCTTCACGGCGCGCACAGCGTTGGTCACCGAGGCCCACAACTCGATCGTCTCGTCGGGGCTGAGCAGCTCCAACTCGCCAACCTCGCGGTACGGCAGCACCAACACGTGCCCAACCCCATAGGGGTGCAGGTTCATGATCGCGAAGGTCAGCGCACCCCTGAAGATGATGTGCGTCTCCTCATCGGAGAGATCACTGGCCAGAATCCGAGTGAAGACGCTGCCGGGCAGCCGCTCCTGTTCATCAGGACGGTCGCGCAGCAGATAGCCCGATCGCCACCCGCTCCACAACACGTCCAAGGGCGTCATCATCGCAGCCGATCAGGCCTGATGCGCCGCTTCGGTGCCGGAATCGACGTCGTGTTGCAGCCGCGACAAGAACTCCTCGACAGAAACGCCACGCTCGACCTCGCCGCCGCGCGGGTTGACCCCGAGCGTGGCATTGGCAATGTCGTCGTCACCGACGACGAGCACGTAGGGCAGCTTGTCCATCTTGGCGGCGCGGATGCGTTTGCCAAGTTGGTCGCCGGCATCGACCACGTCGACACGCATGCCGCGCTTGCGCATCTCTGCCGCCGTGGCGTGGGCGTAATCCTCGTGGGCGGAGGCCACCGGCAAGAGGCGCGCTTGCACCGGCGCCAGCCACGTCGGGAAGGCACCGGCGTAGTGCTCGAGCAGCACACCGAAGAACCGTTCGATCGAGCCGAACAGGGCGCGGTGCAACATGATCGGGCGGTGGCGGGCGTTGTCGGCGCCGACATATTCCAGGTTGAAACGCTCCGGGAGGTTGAAGTCGCACTGAATGGTGCTCAGCTGCCAGCTGCGCCCGATTGCATCCTGCACGTCGATATCGATCTTCGGGCCGTAGAAAGCTGCGTCGCCGTGCTTGATCTTGTACGGCAGGCCATGGCGATCCAACGCCTCGCGCAATGCGGCGGTGGCCCTGTCCCAAATCTCGTCGGAGCCGACCGACTTGTTCGGATCACGGGTACTGAGATTGGCCGTGAACTCGGTGAAACCGAAGGCGCGCAGCACGGAGAGCACGAAGTCGATCAACGAGGCGATCTCGTCTTGCAACTGCTCTTCGGTGCAATAGATATGGCTGTCGTCCTGGGTGAAGCCACGGATGCGCATCAGCCCATGCAAGGTTCCGGCGCGCTCGTAGCGATACACGTTGCCCAGCTCGAACAGGCGCAGCGGCAACTCACGATAGGAACGCTGGCGGCCGTCGAAGATCAAACAATGCATCGGACAGTTCATCGGCTTCATGTAGTAGGTGCCGTTGTCCATCTCCATCGGCGGGTACATGCCGTCTTTGTACCAAGCAAGGTGGCCGCTGGTTTCGAACAGCTTGCCGTTGGCCAGATGCGGCGAGAAGACGAACTCGTAGCCGCCGTTCTGGTGGCGCATGCGGCTGTAGTCCTCCATCAGCTTGCGCACCAGCGCCCCCTTGGGGTGCCACACGGCCAGGCCACCACCCAGTTGGGCGGGAAACGACAACAGGTCGAGCTCGTTGGCCAGCTTGCGATGGTCACGCTTTTCGGCTTCAGCAAGGCGATGAAGGTGGGCGTCGAGCGCGGCCTTGCTCTCCCATGCCGTGCCGTAGATGCGTTGCAGCATCGGGCCCTTTTCGTTGCCGCGCCAGTAGGCCCCGGCAACCTTCATCAGTTTGAACTGACCGAGCCGTTTGGTGGACGGCACGTGCGGGCCACGGCACATGTCGACGAAGCTGTCTGAGTTGCGATAGACGCTGACCGTATCGCCGGGAGCGACCTCGCCGGCGTCGGCGTCCTCGTCGTCGATGGCCCCATCGGCGTCGTGGACAGCACCGAGCGCTCGCACCCGTTCGATGATCTCCACCTTGTACTGCTGATCCTTGAACAGCTCCACGGCCTCGTCGAAGCCCAGTTCGCTGCGCACAAATGGCTGGTCGGCATCGATGATCTGGCGCATGCGCGCCTCAACCTGGACGAGGTCGTCCTCGCTGAAGGTACGTCCATCGGGCAGATCGAAGTCGTAGTAGAAGCCGTCGTGAATCGCCGGACCGATGGAGAACTTAGCGCCAGGAAACAGCTGCGTGACGGCTTGGGCGAGCACGTGCGAGGTGGAGTGACGCAAGATGTGGCGGCCCTCGTCGCTGTCGGCGGTGATGATCGCCAGCGAGGTGCCATCTGCCAAGGCAACGTTGAGGTCGACCTCGGCACCATTGGCCACTGCGGCGAGCGCGGCCTTGGCCAAGCCCTTGCCGATCGAAGCGGCGACATCGCCCGCAGTGGTCCCGGACGGATAATTGCGCACGGAACCATCGGGGAGGGAAATCTGGATGTCTGCCATAGGACTGTCAAGTCTACGGCCGTCACCTTGCGCGGCCCGTGGATTTAGCTCGCTGAGCTGCCTAGCGCTGAGTTGAGACGAGTTCGCGCTCGCGAACCTCGCCGACATGGGTGATCACCGCTGGCTCGCTCGGCAAGCTCTCCGCCCGCTTCGTGGCGTAGCTGTTGCGATATTCCTGGCCGGTCAGCTCGCGAATCTCAAACATCAGCTCATCGGTGATCTGGCGCAGCACCAAGTGATCGTCGGCCCGGTTGCGGTAGCGAGCGGTGCGCAGCGGGGCACCGATCTTGATCGTGCACGTCTTGCGAACCTTGGGGAGTTTGGCGTCCGGTGGCTGGATCTCGCGGGTTCCGAGCACCCCGACGGGAAAGATCGGACAGCCGACCTTCAACGCCAGGCGCGCCGCGCCCGTGTGGCCCTTATGCAGGACGCCATCACGGCTGCGGGTGCCCTCGGGAAAGATGCCGAACAGCTCGCCGCGGCGCAACACCCGCTCGGCGGCGCTGAGCGCTCCGGCGCTCTTGTCGCCACCGCTGCGATCGATCGGGATCATGCCCATCGCCGGAAAGATGAACCTGGTCTTCCACGAATCCATGTACTCGGCCTTGCCGACAAAACTGATGTTGCGTGGCACGGTCAGCATCAAGAATGCGCTGTCCAGAAAGCTGACGTGGTTGGGGCACAGAATCGCCGGGCCTTGCTCGGGAAGCTGCTCGTAGCCCTGCAGATCGAAGTCCCACATCCGCATCGCTGCCGGGCCAATAAAGCGCCGCGCCCGGCGTTGCAGATCGCCGGCGCCGCGCAGCTCACGCTGCTCGGCTGCCTCCGT
Organism: uncultured Acidimicrobiaceae bacterium; assembly: GCA_963732585.1. GTDB lineage: Bacteria > Actinomycetota > Acidimicrobiia > Acidimicrobiales > Ilumatobacteraceae > WLMZ01. Next base: position 1,017,814 of record CAVSZY010000003.1, read on the forward strand.
GTGCTCGCTGTCCACAGCGATCATCGTAGTCCTGTAGCCAGCACCGGCGGGAAAGTCGGCGAAGTGTTCACAGCAGGTTCACACTGGCGCCAACACGGCGTGGCGCCTGTCACGCAGTAGCGTCGAGCAATTCGATGCCCAGCAGGCTTGCCGCCGGACCGATGTCGTCGCCGTGAGCTGCCGCAGCATCGATGAGGGCGACCGCTCGGGCGGTGTCGAGGTCGTCGTCGAGCGCGGCGCGCACGTCGTCGAGCAGTTGTTGGGCACCGCCAGAACCGTGAGCACAAGCGACGCTCCAACGCCCCAGGCGCGCCGTGTTGCGCGGCATCAACTCGTCGTCCCAGCTCCAGTTGTGCCGGTAGTGATGTTCGAGAATCGCCAAGCGGATGGCCCGCGGGTCGTACGTTTCGCGCAACTTGTCGATGAACACCAGGTTGCCCAGGCTCTTCGACATCTTCTGGCCGTCCATATAGACCATCGGCCCGTGCATCCAATGGCGCACAAAGGTCTCCCCAGTCGCCGCTTCGCTCTGAGCCCGTTCGCACTCATGGTGCGGAAAGATCAGATCGGAACCGCCACCGTGGAGATCGATGGTCGTGCCCAGTTCGCGCAGCGCCAACGCGCTGCACTCGATGTGCCACCCCGGTCGCCCGGGCCCCCACATCGTGTCCCAAGACGGCTCGTCGGGCAACGATGGGTGCCAAAGCACAAAGTCGAGCGGATCGCGCTTGTTGGGGTCGTCGAGGTTGCCGCCGCGCTCGCGGGCGAAATCGATCATCTGCTCACGGGTGTAATGCGAGACCGAGCCGAAACTGGGGAACTTGGAGACATCGAAGTACACCGAACCGCCCGCCTGATAGGCAAACCCACGTTCGAGCACCATGCCGATGAAGCCGCGAATGTCGCTGATCGCCGACGACGCCCGCGGCGTGCTGTACACCGGGAGCACATTGAGCGCCACCATGTCGCGCTCGAAACGCGATTCCTCGCCGGCGGCGAGGTCGAGATAGTGGATGCCCAAGGCACGAGCCTTGGCGAACAGCGGATCGTCGACATCGGTGACGTTGCGCACGATGCGCACCTCATGCCCAAGGTCGAGCAACCGGCGGTGGACGATGTCGTAGACGACGAACGTCGCCGCGTGCCCGAGGTGGGTCGCATCGTAAGGGGTGATCCCGCAGGTGTAGATCAACACCAACGGATCTGGCTCGAAAGCGACAACCGCCTGTCTGGCGGTGTCGTAGAGACGCATCGACACTTCTAGGGCTGCTCCTCTTTGGTGCCTGGCGAGGCCTGAGCCGCCGACGCTACCGCTGCTTGTGCGGCTTCAGCAGCTTTCGCCGCGGCCTTGGCCGCCTTGTCGGCGCGCGGGTCGGAGCGGATGCCGGTGAGCTTGGGGGCAACCCTGGTCTTGTAGCGGACGTTCAACTGCAACAACACCGCCGTGAAGGCTTCGATGGCGGTGGCGTTGGACAGCTCACCCGAGTCGAGCGGGCGGCAGCCGGGGATCTTGGAGACGATCTCGGAGACGATTCGAATCGCATCGGGGTCGTCGCTGCAGATCAACACGTCGGAATCGATCGGCTCGCCGAGGTGGCCAAGTTCATTCGCCGGCAGATGGTGGAAGGCGGCGACCACCCGGCTGCGCGGCACGGCCGCCTGCACGTGAGCGGCGACGCTGCCACGCGGCGGCACCAGCGGTTGAAACTCGTGGCCGACGCGCACCAGCGCGTTGGCCATGCTGATGACCACCTTGCCAGCCAGTTCGTTCTCGAACGCCTGGGCAGTGGTCGCCGCCGAATCCCAGGGCGTGGCAATGACCACCAAGTCGGCGCCAGCGGCACCGATGTTGTCGGCGGCATGCACCTTGCCCGCCAGCTCCGGCCATTTTTCGGTGAGCTGATCGACGATTTCCATCGAGCGATACTTCGACCGGGAGCCGATCACCAGGTCATAGCCGATCGATGCCAGGCGAGCGGCGAGCGCACTGCCCGCCGGGCCGGTTCCTCCGAGGATTCCAATACGCATCCCGCAAGCCTGCCACATCGCTTGCGTTCCTCGGCAGTGGATCGAAGCTAAGGTCGCTGACATGGGTCTGCTTTCCGGAAAGAACATCGTCATCACCGGCGTCCTCACCGACGCCTCGCTCGCATTTGGGGTTGCCAAATTGGCGATGGAAGAAGGCGCAAACATCGTGCTGACCGGCGCCGGGCGGGCGCTGAGCCTGACCGAGCGCACGGCACGCAAGCTGCCCCAGCCGGTGTCGGTGTTTGAACTCGACGTCACCGTTACCGACCACCTCGTGGCGGTCCGAGAAGCGGTCGCCGCGCAGTGGGACCACGTCGATGGGGTGGTCCATTCGATCGGTTTCGCCCCAGAGGTGTGTCTCGGCGACGACTTTCTGGCCGCAACCTGGAACGACGTCGCCGTGGCCATGAATGTCTCCGCCTACTCGCTGAAGGCCTTGGCTGACGCGTTCGTGCCGCTGATGGGCCCCGGCGGATCTTTCGTTGGACTCGACTTCGACAACACCGTGGCTTGGCCGGCTTACAACTGGATGGGCGTCGCCAAATCGGCGCTGGAGTCGGTGAACCGTTACCTGGCCAAAGAGCTTGGGCCGCGCGGTATTCGCAGCAATCTGGTCGCCGCCGGACCGGTGAAGACGATGGCGGCCAAGAGCATCCCGGGGTTCAAGAAGTTCGAGGACATCTGGGACGAGCGCGCCCCACTTGGCTGGGACATCACCGATTCCTCCGCTGTCGCCAAGGCGGTCGTCGTCCTACTCAGCGACTGGTTCCCAGCGACCACCGGGTCGATGATCCATGTCGATGGCGGTTTTCACGCCGTCGGCGCCTGATCTCGGCCTCGGCCGACGCGCGATGAACAGGCTTTCCGGCGAATCCTCGCCCTATCTCCGCCAGCACCAGCACAACCCGGTCGACTGGTACCCGTGGGGTGATGAGGCGTTCGCCGCGGCCCAGGCCCGCGGCGTGCCGATCCTGGTGAGCATCGGCTATTCAGCGTGTCATTGGTGCCATGTCATGGCCCACGAATGCTTCGAAGACGACGAGGTTGCAGCGCGGATGAACGAGTTGTTCGTCAACGTCAAGGTCGATCGTGAGGAACGACCCGACGTCGATGCTTTGTACATGACCTCGGTGCAGGCGCTGACCGGAAGCGGAGGGTGGCCGCTGACCGCCTTCCTCACCCCCTCAGGTCAACCGTTCTACGGCGGCACCTATTTTCCCAAGGCGCAGTTTGTGTCGTTGATCAACACGCTCGACATGGTGTGGCGCGACAAGCCCGAGGACATCAACAAGAATGTCACCGCGCTGCACGCCGCAATCAGCCGTAGCGCAAGCCTCACACCGGCGGCGATAGTGCCCGGCGCTGAGGCGATCACCGTCGTGCTCGGCGAACTCGGCAAAAGCTTCGATGACCTCTGGGGTGGCTTTGGCGGCGCTCCGAAGTTCCCCAATTGTGCAGCGCTCGAACTGCTGCTGCGCGCCCACGCCCAACAACCCTCCGACAATGCCCGGTTGGTGCTCTACACCTCCCTGGATGCAATGGCCAGCGGCGGAATATACGACCACCTCGCGGGCGGCTTCGCCCGCTATGCCACCGACCGCCAATGGGACGTCCCGCACTTCGAGAAGATGCTCTATGACCAGGCGCAGCTGATTCGCCTCTACGTCCACGCCTGGCAGGTGTTCGCTGAGGAGCGCTGGCGCCAGGTTGTCGAGGAGACGATTGGCTTCGTGCTCAACGAACTCGCCGATCCTGAGGGCGGCTTTTACTCCGCCCTCGATGCCGATTCGCTCGACGCCAACGGAGCCAGCCATGAGGGCGCGTACTACGTCTGGACCACAGCTCAGCTGGAAGCGGTGCTCGGATCCGACAGCGCGCTGCGTGCCGGCACTTTCTGGCAGGTGACGGCCGAGGGCAACTTCCACCGAGCGAACGTGCTCAGCCGCAGCGCCAACCGTGGCGACCTGCGGCGCAGCCCGGAGATCGAGGCCATCCGTGCTCGCCTGTTGGCGGCGCGTGCCACGCGCCCGCGCCCGGGGCTCGACGACAAGGTGCTCACGGAATGGAACGCCATGTTTCTCGGGGCACTGTGCGAAGCAGCGGCGGCGTTTGCTCGCCGCGACTGGCTCGACGCAGCCACCAAGCTCGGCGGGTTCCTCGACGAGCAGATGCGCGACGACGATGGCCGCTGGTGCCGATCGTGGCACGCCGATGGTCAGCCGCGGGCCCGCCATCGGGCGATGGCGATGGATATCGCCCAGCTGATCGACGCCTACACCCGCCTCGCCGAAGCCAGCGGTGAGGCGCATTGGCTGTATCTGGCGATGGACGTCGCCGACGAGCTGCTCGACCGCTATTGGGATCTCGACCATGGCGGGGTATTCATCACCGCCGACGACGCCACGCAGCTCGTCGTGCGTCAGAAGGACATCATCGACGACGCCATCCCGTCGGCCAACTCTGTGGCGGCGATGGCCCTCTACCGCCTCGCTGCGCTGACCGACGAGCAGCGCTACGCCAACCTCGCTGATCAAATCTTGCAACTGCTCGCCTCGGTGATCGCCTCGACGCCTCGTGGCGCGGCGCACGCCGCTGGCGCCGTCGACGTGCGCACCAGCGGCGTGCAACAGATCGTGGTCGCCGGCGATCGCCCCGACCTCGTCGCCTCCGTTGCCCGCAGGTATCTACCCAACAGCGTGCTGGCTTGGGGCGAACGATATGACTCGCCGTTGTGGGCCGCAAGGCCCGACGGCTTCGCCTACGTCTGTCGGTCGTTTGCCTGCGAGCTGCCGGTCGACTCCGTGGAGGGGCTGCAAGCCCTGCTGTGACGTTTTCAGGCGATGGCCGTCACCAATGGCCGCGATGAATGATTTCCGCCGCAGGGCGTCGCCGACGTGAGGCACTTCGCCCAGAGCCCTGCGCGAGAGCCGCCGCCTCGTCGGGCCAACCGAGAGCGATCGCCCCGAGCAATTGCAGGTGATCGGGAATGCCGAGGTGTTCGCGCAGCGACTTCTCGCCGTTGAACACGGCAAAGAAGAGTGCTCCGAGGCCATGTTGCTCGGCGGCAAGCAGCAGCGTGTTGACCGCCATCGCCGCGTCGATCGTCCAGTACGGTGTCGGCCAGGCCTCGACCGAGGCACCAAGACCGGTAGCTGCCTTGTCTGGCTGCGCGTACCGCTCGACGTACGCCTGCGGATCCGCCAGCGCCAGGGCGATAACGGGGGCACACAGCAAACCCGGAAAACGGAAGCCATCCCGCCGCGACTCGGCGAGCGTATGATCCCAAAACGCCGAAGTCTGCGCCCCAGAGAGCACCACGAGGTGCCAACCTTGCGTCTTTCCGGCGCTCGGCGCCCGTGAGGCAAGATCGACGAGTTCGTCGATCAGCACATCGTCGAGCGGATCGCGGCGAAACGACCGTGTCATCCGCCGTGAACGGACGACATCACCGAAGTGTGCAGCGCTCAGCGAGCACCGATCTTGACGAGGTCCTCGGCCATGGTCCAACCGTGGACGATCAGCACGCCGCCCTTCTTGGCGTTGACGTTGGCAAACAACGCTGCGGTCTCGTCGTCGAGTTCGACCTCTGGGCTGAAATCGAGATAGCCGCTCTGACCATTGGACTTGACGACGAAGGTCTGTTCGTCGTAGTGCCCATCGACGCCGAAGCGCTTTGCCAGGCGTCGGCCCCAGGCCCGCTCCTCGCCGACGGCACGATGTCCGTGGCGCGGGATGAGCTCGGTGAGCTGATCGAACGCTTCCATCGCTGCCGGCTTGACGAAGCGGGTGCCGACAACGACATCCTCGTCGGGGAAAGCCATCAGCGCCCGGTGGTATGCCTCGTGCATGAGGCCACGCAGCGCCTGCTCGTGAAACTCGCCATCGCTGACGCTGAGCAGACCGAGCAGCACACACGGCGTGCCGCCAATGCGCTCAAGAGTGGCAAACATGTAGCCCTGCAACGCGCCGTCTTGGCGTGCGCAGGTGTTCAGCACCCAATCTTCTTTGGCCTTGGAAATTGCCCCGATGTCGAAGGCGCCCCCCATGGATGCCATTTCATCGAGGTCACCGTCGGCGAGCGCAGCGCAGTCCCTGGTATCGACCTGGATTGCCATATTCGGTTTGTTGCTCCCCGTTTACGTGCGGCTGTCGAACACAGTCGCTGAATAAAACAGACCTCTATTGTGCCACCAAAATCAGCCGTTTTGGAGTTCAGGGGAAACAGACGTTTTCAAAGCACCACGGCGTCGTGGCCGAAGGCCACCCGTAGCTCGCCGACAACCCGATCGAGGTCGACGCAGAAGTCGTCGGCAAGCCGCAGCGTCTTTCCTGCTCCGAGCTGCACAAACACCTGCGATTCGCCTGGATGGTCGCGCAGAATCCGCTTCAATTGATGGATCTTGAGCTCGTTCAGCGACGTCGCCGGCAGACGTAGCCGAAGCGGGGCGGAATTTCCTGTCGCCAGGCCTTCGAGCACGGCGACGTCTTGGGCCATGAACCCGGTGCGGGTCTCGTCCTTGCGGTCGAGGCGGCCCTTGACGGTGACGATGGCATCGTTGACCAGCTTGTGGCCCTGTTCGATCAGCGTTCGCGGAAACACGGTGACCTCGATCGAACTATCGAGGTCTTCCAGAACGAACACGGCCATCTGATCGCCACGTTTGGTGAACTTACGAGCTAGGCCGGTGATCACGCCGCCGAGCGTCAGCATCGCACCGTCGTCGCGATCGGCGACATCGGAGATCGAGCAATCGACCTTGCGGCGCAGCGCGGCCTCAACGCCGAGCAACGGGTGATCGCTGATGTACAGGCCGAGCATCTCTTTCTCGAACTTCAAGCGATCGGTCTTCTCGAATTCTTCGCCAGGGATAGCGACACGCTCGTCGAATCCGCTGGGGCTCTCACCGCCGATATCGCCGAACAGGCTCATCACGCCTTGATCGCGCTCACGGCGACGCACGACGGCGGCATCGATGATCCGCTCGTAGACCATCAGCAGGCCCTTGCGCGGGTGGCCGAGCACGTCGAAGGCCCCCGCCTTGATCAGCGACTCGATCGTTCGCTTGTTGAGCACCGGTTCCGGCACGCGCTCGACAAAGTCGTAGAACGACTCGTACGACCCGTTCTCGTCACGCTCGCGCAGCAACGCTTCCACCAGCGCTTCGCCGACGTTGCGCACTGCGGAGAGGCCAAACGAGATCGCTCCTGGACTGCCCTTGGCCAACTCGACGCCCGGAGGAATCTCATCTGGCGACAGCGCAGCAAAGTCGATTACCGAACGGTTGACGTCGGGTGTCAGCACCTTGATGGCCATCGATCGGGCGTCGGAGAGGTAGACCGCAGCTTTGTCGAGGTTGCTCTTCACCGAGGTCAGCAGGCACGAGACGTACTCCACCGGATAGTGCGCCTTGAGGTAGGCGGTCTGGTAGGTGACCAGGCCGTAACCGAAGGTGTGGCTCTTGTTGAAGGCGTAGTCGGCGAACTTTTCGATGATGTCGAAAAGCTGCTTACCGAGATCTTTGCCGTAGCCGGTGCGTTCGCAACCCGACTCGAATGTGTCGCGCTCCTTGGCCATCAGCTCGCGGATCTTCTTACCGCAGGCCTTGCGCAGGTTGTCGGCCTCAGCCAGCGAATAGCCGGCGAACCGCTGGGCGACGCGCATCACGCTTTCCTGGTAGATCATCAACCCGAACGTGTCGCCAAGCACTTCTTCGGCGTCGGCGTGGAAGTATTCGACCGGCTTGCGGTTGTTCTTGCGGTCGGCGTAGTCGTAATGCATGTTGACACTCATCGGCCCCGGGCGATAGAGCGCGAGCACAGCGGACACGTCTTCGAACGAGTTGGGAGCCAGCGAACGCAGCAGGGCACGCATCGGCGGCGACTCAAGCTGGAACACGCCGATCGTGTCACCACGGCTGAGCAGGTCGAACGTCGGCAGATCTTCCAAGGAGACGTCATCGATGTCGAAGGTTGGGTTGCCCCGCTTGCGCACCATCGCCACGGCGTCGGTGATCACATCGAGGTTGCGCAGACCGAGGAAGTCCATCTTCAACAGACCGAGGTCTTCGACCCCATGCATTTCGTACTGGGTGACCACCGGCGAACGGTCGGGATCGCCCCCCGGGTCGGGTTTGCGCTGTACCGGCAGGTAGGTGGTCAACGGATCTTTGGTGATCACCACGGCCGCAGCGTGGATGCCATCACTGCGCTTCAACCCTTCGAGGCCCTTGGCAACGTCGATGACGCGCTTGAGATCGGGGTCGGTCTCGTACATCGCCCGCAACTCGGCGGCAGCCTTGTAGCCGTCGGCGTACTTCGGGTGTTCCTCGAAGCAGTACTTCAGCGGAGTATCGCGCCCCATCACCAGCGGTGGCATCGCCTTGGCTGCCCTGTCGCCGACGCCATAGGGCAGGCCGAGCACCCGGGCAGCGTCACGAACGGCGTTGCGCGCCTTGATCGTGCCGAAGGTGATGATCTGGGCGACGTGGTCGCGCCCATATTTTTGTGAGGCGTAGCGGATCATCTCGTCGCGGTAGCGGGAGTCGAAGTCCATGTCGATGTCGGGCATCGAGATACGGCTCGGGTTGAGGAACCGTTCGAACAGCAGGTCGTAGCGAATCGGATCGAGTTCGGTGATCCGCAAGCAATAAGCCACCGCGCAGCCGGCCGCCGATCCACGACCGGGCCCGACGCGAATATCGCGGTCCTTGGCGTACTTGATCAGGTCCCAGACGATCAGGAAGTAGCTGCTGAAGCCCATGTCGGCAATGACCTTGAGCTCGTAGGCGATGCGCTCGACGGCGCTCGGCGGCAAGTTGTCGCCCCAGCGCTGCTTAGCGCCCTCCCATGCCAGGTGGTTGAGATATTCCGTGTCGTTGTCGAAACCCTCGGGTAGCGGGAAGTTGGGCAACTGCGGCTTCCCGAATTCAATCGTCACGTCGGCCCGTTCGGCGATCCACAGCGTGTTATCGCAGGCCTCGGGGAACTGGCGGAACAGGTAGCGCATCTCGGCGCTGGACTTCAGGTAGTGCTCGTGGCTCTCGAACTTGAAGCGCTTGGGATCGTCGAGCGTCGCCCCAGTCTGCACGCACAACAGCGCATCATGGGCTTCGTGATCGGCGCGGTGGGTGTAGTGGCTGTCGTTGGTGGCGATCAGTGGTGCGCCGATCTTGCGGGCGATCTCGATCAGCTTCGGATTGGTGTCGTGTTGCGCCGGTAGTCCGTGATCTTGCAGCTCGACGAAGAGATTGTCTTTACCGAAGATGTCTTGCAGACGGGCGGCGCGCTCCAACGCCAGCCGTTCGTCGCCATTGATCAAGGCCTGCAGCACGTGCCCGCCGAGGCAACCCGTCGAAGCGATCAATCCGCTGCTGTATCTACCCAGCAGTTCCCAGTCCATCCGCGGCTTGTAGTAGTAGCCCTCGAGGAAGGCCAGGCTGCTGAGCTGAATCAGGTTGCGGTAACCCTCGTTGGTCTCCGCCAACAGCGTGAGGTGGTAATAAAGCTTGCGGCCACCTTCGGTGTCACCACCGGAATCGTCGACCCGGCCGCGGCGCGCCGGACGCTCGGAGCGGTGCTCGTAGGCCATGTAGGCCTCGGTGCCGATCACCGGTTTGATCCCCTGCTTTTGACACTCGCGGTAAAAATCGAGGACACCATACATGTTGCCGTGATCGGTCATGCCCAGCGCGGGCATGCCGTCGGCGGCCGCCTTGGCGACGAGTTCGTCGAGCCGAGCGGCGCCATCGAGCATGGAAAATTCGGTGTGCACGTGGAGGTGTGTAAACGAATCAGCCAACGGCAACCCCCTTGCATCCGCGTGACCCGCCGGCCACGCCTGTCGAAATTACAGCCTTACAGCAACACCAATACTCACAGATCACCCAAACTACAGCGATGTGATTCGTAGCACTCTACAGCGTGACAACCGCTCTACAGGTAGGTGCCGGGACGATCGTTGACGTTGCTCGGTGGCACGCTCTGTCCAGGCTGACCCGTCAGGCGCGGGTCGCCACCTTGGGCGCCTGGCGGGATGCCGCGCATCTGCTCCAGCTGCTGGCGAGCGGCGATCTGCTGGGCAAACAGGGTGGCCTGGATGCCATGGAACAGCCCTTCCAGCCAGCCGACAAGTTGCGCCTGAGCGATGCGCAGCTCACCCATCGTCGGCGTCTCACCATCGCGGAACGGCAACGTCAACATGCGCAGTTCCTGTTGCAGATCCTCCGAAAGTGCCCCAGAAAGCTCGACGATCGAGCGTTCGTAGATCTCGCCGAGCCGTTCTCTGCTGGCTTCATCGAGCTCGGCTGACTTCACCTCTTCGAGCAACTGCTTGACCATCGAACCGATGCGCATCACCTTGGCTGGCGCGGTCACCGTCTCGGTCAACTCCTGTTGCTCGATCTGCGCCCCGGCGGGGATCAGCACCATGCCGCTGCCATCGACCAGCACCCCATGCTGAATCGCCGACTCGTCGACCGATTGCCCCTCATCCGACGCCGGGTGTCCAGGCTGATCGCTCATGTCGTTCATCGTCTTCCTTTCAGCATCTTCACTGGGTCAGCTTGCAGTGTCGCCGTGGCCACCGTGCATCGCAACCAGCAACGGCACATAGACCTCTGCGCTCGTCAGGCTGCCGTGCCGACAGACCAACGGGTACGGCCCGGAGTCGTGTTTGTCGAAGAAAGTCACCGGTTCACGGGCGACAAGGGCAACATCGCCAAGGCGCTGGGCCACGGGAGCGGAGACCACCGGACCAAACCACCCTTGGTCGATGGTCTGGGCTCGCGTACGGATCCATGCCTGGTGGCCATGGTGCTCCTCGCATGCCGCGAACAAATCCGCTGCGGCCCCGGGACGGGCATGAAGCCAGCGGAACCGCCCCTCACCGGACATCGTCTTTGTCAATTGTTGGACGTCGGGGTGCAACACGACCTCGCGATCGCCGACCATCACCTGCCCATGATCAGCGGTGACCAGCAGCATCGCTCCAGGCACGAGCTGCTCGATGACATCGCCGACCAACCGATCGGCGGTGCGCAGCTCGGCGTCGTAGAACTCGCCGAAGCCCCGCTCATGGGCAATCTTGTCGATGCCGTCGTAGTAGGCGTACACCAGGACCTCGCCGGCGCGCAGTTGACGACCAATCTCGATGGCGATCGATGAAGGATTGCGCCAACCCCTCATTCTCGCACCACGCAGATGCGCCTCGGTGAACGCTGAGCCCTCCAATTCGGCACGCGTGATCGTCACCGGGGACTCGCCCAAGAACGGCGCGAACGGCTGCAGGTCTCGCGGCGCGGCCGTGCGGCGCATGTCGCCGCGTTCGCTCCACCAGCGCAGGACGTTGATGATCTCGCCCGAGTACCCCATGCGGTAGCCGATCAAGCCGTGCTCCCCCGGCGTCAGGCCGGTGGTGATCGAGGTCAACGCGGTCGCCGTCGTGGTCGGCGCGACCGTGGTCAATCGCCGCGCTTCAAGGGTGCCCAACGTTGCCAGCTTGGCCTTGTTGGCCTGCAGCTGTTCCCACCCGAGCCCGTCGAGAACGAGCACCACCACCTGGCGCGCCTCTCGCAGCGCTGGTGGCATCCAGTTGGGCAACGACCGTCGGTCGGAGGTCAATGAGGGCATGATCCCACGGACATTTGCGCCGAAGTACTCGGGAAGGATGGGCTGCTCTGTCACGTCATGGTTCGGTTCGATCTTCGGCGTCAACGCCGGGGACGAGGCTAGCTACTACGATGACCCTGTGCGCGTTTCCACAAAGGGCGATTACGCCTGTCGAGCTTTGTTGTCGTTGGCGCTGCATACCGAGGGCCTTGGGCCGACATCGGTGGGTGACATCGCCCGGCGCACAGGTCTGCCGCAGCCGTATCTCGAACAGATTCTGCTGGCGCTCAAAGGCGCCGGCTTGGTGAAGTCGAAGCGGGGCGTCGGTGGCGGCTATGTGCTGGCTCGCGACCCGGAAGCAATCCTGCTCTCGGAAATTCTGTCGGCCGTTGACGGCCCGATCGCGCTGGGCGATTTCGGCGAACCGCACCAGGACGGTTCGTGCAACCACGAGGGCCAATGTGTGCTGCTGTCGATCTGGAAGGGCGCCGGCGATCTGATGCGCACCCATCTCGAGGGCTTTTCGTTGGCCGAGGTGGCCCGCGCCTCGAAAGGCGATGCTGCCTGGCCGAGTTGAGCTCGGCTGAGTCTGGATGCTAATCGCTGACAGGCACCATGGTCGCCAACACTGCGGCAAGGTCGTCGGGCAACGTGGATTCGAAGTGCATGCTGCGCTGCGTACGCGGGTGGTCGAAGCGCAGTTCAGCGGCGTGCAGGAATGGCCGCGGTGAGCTCAATCCGCTGCGCACACCGCCATAGGTGGCGTCGCCGACCACTGGGTGCCCGGTGGCGGCTAGGTGGACACGAATCTGGTGCGTTCTGCCGGTCTCGAGGTGGCACGAGAGCAACGCAGCGTCGACGGGGCGGTCGTAACACGTCAGCGTCGAGTATTTCGTGCGGGCGATCTTGCCGTCGACGACGACTGCCATTTTCATCGGCTCCCGGTGATCGCGACCGATCGGCGCATCGATCAACCCGTTGGCGGCCGCAGGATGCCCCCACACCAGTGCCAGATAGCCGCGACTGATCAGCCGTTGGGCTAGCGCAGCGACGATCACCTCATAGGCCAACTGCGATGTCGCGACCATCAGTAGACCACTCGTGCCGACGTCGAGCCGGTGCACGATCCCCGGGCGCATCGGGTCGCCAACCTCGGCAATGTTGGGAAACCGAGCCAGTAGCCCGTTGACCAGGGTGCCGTCGGGATGCCCGTGACCTGGATGGACGACGAGTCCTGCGTGCTTGTCGACAACGGCGATGTCGTCATCCTCGTAGACCACAGCGACCTGCACCGATGGGTCGGCCACCGGCAGTTCAATCCGCGGCAACAGGTCCGGGCGGATGGTCACCTGCTGGCCTTCGGCAAGGCGAATCTTTCCGCTGACGACAACCTCGCCGTCGATCGTCGCGCCGCCGTTGGCCACCAACTGGGCTGCGTCTGAACGGCTTGCGCCCGTCAGCAGGGCGACGATGCGGTCGAGCCGCTCGCCTGCCAAGGCCGCTGGAATCTCTTCTTCGATGATCATGCCTGCCCCGTTCCCTCGCGAAATGAGCCAAGGGCTAGCACGACAGCGCCGACCACGACGCACATGTCGGCCACGTTCCAGATCGGCCACCATTGCACATCGACGAAGTCGACGACGCCGCCTTTGAGGAACCCGCCGTCACCACGAAAGAGTCGATCGATGACATTGCCGATTGCCCCGCCGGCGATCAGCCCGACGCCGATGGTGCCCAGCAACGGGCGGCCGTTACGCAGGGAGGCCAACAGCACGATGGCGACGATCGAGGCGACGATTCCGATCAACACGCCAGCACCCTGGCCAGCAGAAAACGACATGCCCTTGTTGAACACCAGGTTCCATTGCAGCGTCCACCAGACGTGTTTCGGCTGGCCAGCGGTCAAGCTTGACACGGCCCATTCCTTGGTGATCTGGTCGACGACAACCACCGCTGCTGCAACTGCCAGGCCCCGTTTCAATGCCGACGACAGCGGCGCGGCCTGCGTCATCGACGCCCGATCCCTCCGACCTTCTCCTCGACCAGCACGGTTGCCCATGGGATCGCCTCCAGCCGCTCGCGTGGGATCGGTCGCAATGAGACGATGGAATAGCCGTAGGTTCCCTCGGTCATGCGCACCAGCGCATCGTCGATCTCGGAGACCATCTGGCGGGCCTGCGCAGACAGCGCGAGATCACGTTCGCGTTCGACGACCATCGTGTCGCCTTCGCCCGACTCGTCGTCGAACTGCACGTCGCCCATCTCGGCTTCCTCGATCAGCGAGTTGGCTTCGTCCTCGAGTCGTTGCGCTTGGCCGGTGAGCGACAGGCGCTCCTCGATCAGCAGTTTGCGCTGCATGGTCAGGAACTTGGCATCGAAATCCTTGGTGAACTTGATGCCTTCCGGTGTCTCGCCTTTGACCACCGGCACCTGAGGCGCGGCGTCTGCGGCCTTCTTCGACGACCGTTTTGTGGCCGGGGCCTTGTCTGTCTCTGTTTCGCTTGTCTTCATCGCCGCCTTCTTTGCCGTTCCGGCACTGTTCGCCGAGTCTTCGGCGTCAGCGTTCGCATTTGTTCTGGCCATCATGGACCCTCCGGACTATTCGGAAGCGCGCAGCGTAGGGCTTGAACGGCCTGACGCCAACGAACCACCTGCACTTGGGGTGAAAGTTGTTGCGATTTAGGCCTTTTCGACCTGAATCATCACGGTTTGGCCGCCGAGATCGACCCCGGTGGCGACCTCACCGTCGAGCCACGAGGTGGCCGTCGCGAGCACTTCGCCGGCGACGAGGTCGCGAAATGGCGCGATCTGGCCGTGCGTCAGCGCAGGAGCGGTGAGGCTCAAATGGATCCGGTCACCGACATCGAGACCGGCGTCGCGACGGGCCTGCTGCACCAAGCGGACCAGATCGCGGGCCAGGCCCTCGGCTGCCAACTCGGGGGTGACCTCGATATCGAGCACGACCACGCCTCGCCCGTCGCCAAGCGCGGCACTGGCGCCGTCGGCGACGGCGACGAGTTTGAGGCTGTACTCGCCCGGTTGCAGGTCGAATCCACCGGCGTGCACGACGCCGTTTACCTCGGTCCACTCACCGGCTTTGACCGCCTTGATGACCTGTTGTGTTTGGCCGCCGAGGCGTGGCCCGAGCGCCGCGGGAACGACCTGCAGCACACTGCTGGCCACCGCCGCGACATCGTCGGTGAGGTGCAGTTGTTTGACGTTGACCTCGTCGGCGATCAAATCACTGAACTGCTCGAAGACGCTCGAACCTGGGGCGGCGACGGTCAGCGAAGCCAAGGGTTGGCGCACCCGTTGGCCGTGGGCCTTGCGCACGGAGAGCGTCACCGAACAGACGTCGCGGATGCGGTCCATGACGTCGACAAGGTCGGGGTCACTGGGGATCGCCGCAGCGTCCGGCCAGTCGCACAGGTGCACGCTGGGTTCCCCGGTGAGGCCCTGATAAATCGACTCGCTGACCATCGGCATCAGCGGAGCGATCGTGCGACACACCACGCTCAACACGGTGTGCAACGTGTCGATCGCCTGCTGATCGCCAGCCCAGAACCGATCGCGGCTGCGCCGGATGTACCAGTTGGTCAGCGCATCGAGAAAAGTGCGCACCTCGGCACAGGCGCCAAAGATGTCGTAGCTATCCATCGATCCAGCGACCTTGACGACGAGGTCGTGCGTCTTGGCCAACACATAGCGATCGAGGACGTTGCTCGAATCGGTGCGGTAGCTGCCGGTCTTGCGTTCTGCATTGGCGTATAGGGTGAGGAAGTACCAGCTGTTCCACAACGGCAGGATCACCTGACGCACCGTTTCACGGATGCCGGCCTCGTTCACCGCCGCGTCGCCACCGCGCAGGATCGCCGAGCTCAGCAGATACCAGCGCATCGCGTCGGCACCGTAGGTGTCGAACACCACGTTCGGATCCGGGTAATTGCGCAAGCTCTTGGACATCTTCTGTCCGTCCTCGCCGAGCAGGATGCCGTGGCTGATGCAGCTGCGAAACGCCGGTCGGTCGAACAACGCCGTGGCCAGCACATGCAGTGTGTAGAACCACCCTCTGGTTTGGTTGATGTATTCGACAATGAAGTCGCCCGGGAAATGGGCCTCGAACCACTCCTGGTTCTCAAATGGGTAATGAACCTGGGCAAAGGGCATCGAACCGCTCTCAAACCAGCAGTCGAGCACCTCGGGAACGCGGCGCATCATCGACACACCGGTTGGATCGTCAGGGTTCGGCCGAACGAGATCGTCGACCATCGGCCGGTGAAGATCGCTGACGCTGGTGCCGAAATCTCGCTCCAGCTCGGCAAGGCTGCCGTAGACGTCGAGGCGCGGGTAGTTCGGGTCGTCGCTCTTCCACACCGGGATCGGCGAGCCCCAGAACCGGTTGCGGCTGATGCTCCAGTCGCGGGCATTGGCCAGCCATTTACCGAACGATCCGTCCTTGACATGAGCGGGCACCCACTGGATCTGCTGGTTGAGTTCGAGCATCCGGTCCTTGACCTTGGTGACCTCGACGAACCACGAGGAGATCGCCCGGTAGACCAGCGGCTGGGCGCAGCGCCAGCAGTGCGGGTAGCTGTGGTTGTAGCTGTCGTGGCGCACGACGACGCCGGCGTCCTTGAGGTGGCGCACGATCGCCGGGTTGGCATCGAAGACATGTTGGCCAACCCACGGGCCGACCTCGGCGGTGTAGCGGCCGTGCTCGTCCATCGGGCACACCGTGGGGATACCGGCAGCGTTGCAGGCCAATTGGTCGTCCTCGCCGAATCCAGGGGCCATATGGACCACACCAGTACCGTCCTCGGTACTGACGAAGTCGGCGCCGAGGATGCGAAAGGCGTTCTCGGTCTCGGCGAAGAAGTCGAACAATGGGGTATAGCGACGACCGACAAGGTCGGCGCCGCGCACGGTATCGACCTTCGTCGCCGCGGCGAGTTCCCGTTCGTAGGCCTCGAGCCGAGACTCAGCAATGAGATACCGTTCCCCGTTTGGCTCCTGCATCACGGCGTAGTCGATATCGGGTCCAACGGCCAGCGCCAGGTTCGATGGCAACGTCCATGGCGTGGTCGTCCAGGCCAGGATCTTGTCGCCATTGTCGAGCGTGAAGGCCACGGTCAACGCCGGATCTTGGCGATCCTTGTAGGTGTCGTCCATGCGCGTCTCGGTGTTGCTCAGCGGCGTCTCGCACCGCCAGCAGTAGGCCAAGACCTTGTAGCCCTCATAGATCAAGCCCTTGTCCCACAAGCTCTTGAACGCCCACATGACACTCTCCATGTACGGCAGGTCGAGGGTCTTGTAGTCGTTCTCGAAGTCGACCCAGCGGGCCTGGCGGGTGACGTAGGTCTCCCATTCGCTGGTATAGCGCAAGACGCTGGTGCGACAGGTGTCGTTGAAGTTGGCGATGCCGAAGGCGGTGATCTCTGGATGCCCGCTGATGCCCAGCTGCTTTTCCGCCTCGACCTCAGCGGGAAGGCCGTGGCAATCCCATCCAAAGCGGCGATCGACCCGGCGCCCACGCATCGTCTGATACCGCGGCACGGCGTCTTTGACAAACCCGGTGAGCAGGTGGCCGTAGTGCGGTAAACCATTGGCGAACGGCGGACCGTCGTAGAAGACGAACTCATTGTCGCTCAACCCCGGTGCGCTGCCATGGGGCCGAGCATCGAGGCTGGCCTGAAAGGTGTTGTCTCGCCGCCAGTTCGCCAGAACGGCTGTTTCTAGCGCCGGAAGGTTCGGCTGTGCTTCAACGTGGGGGTACGACATGACCAGGGTGCTCCTGTAGTGATCGAAACAAACGATCAGGGACGAGCAATGCCCGCGGTACCACCCTGCTTACCGTTCGCCGCAACGAACGATCACTCGACTACGCCGGCGATATCGGGCCGGACCCGTTCGGTTCTAATGAGGCCAAAGCCCGTTCTTCCGAATGCTCAGAGGTGATGGCCTCGTCAACGCATATTCAAGGTTAGCAGCGCCGCGCGCTGCGAACCCCGAGGATTACAGCGAGTCGCCGCCGATGAACAACGATCCGGCTTTGTCGGCGCTTTCAGCTGATGAATCGTCCGCCGCCGCATCCGCCGCGGGTTCGGCAAGCTGCACGGGCTCATCGATGAGATGTGCCGATTCGGCCGAAGCCGCGGCCATCGCCGGATCGAGCGTGATCATCGCCATCGCCTGCGTGGCGTCGGGATCGAGATCGTCGGCCTCGGCTGGGTCGGTACTGTCCGTCGCGCTCTCCCCGCCGAAATCCGGAGGCGCCATCGACCCCTCGTCCATCGACGCCAGCGACGGCATCGACAGCGACGAATCCCCTGCCGCCGAGACCAACGGGCGACGCAGATCGGCGAGGCCGCCGGGGACTTTGCCAATGATGTCCTGCAACGAACCGACGACATCACGCAACCGCTCACGGTGCGTGATGATGTGCTGCTCGAGGTGCTCAACGTCGCTGACCAAGAACTCGCGGCGAGCGATCAAGCTTTGGACTTCGCCGTCCATCTTCTGGCGCTCTCCCTCGCCGGCCTGACGGGCCTGCGTCTTGGCGTCGTCGAGAAGTTTGCCAGCCTGCACACGAGCCGCTTCGACCACCTTCGATGCTTCCTCGCGGGCATCGTCGGTCATCCGTGCAGATTCCGCTTCGGCCTCGGCGCGAGTGGTGTCCGCTGTGCGCTGGGCGAGCAGCAACGTGCGGCTGATCGTTTCCGCCTCGGAGACGCCGGCGACGACGTTCGCTTCGTGGACAACCGGGCGCGGCGCAGCCGCCTGCTGATTGGTGAGGTCCTGAAGGCGGGCCACCGCGGCGCGAGCACGCGCCTCCATCGCTGCGGCCTCGTTCTGCGAGGCCTCAATTGCAGCGGCAAGCTCCGACAGATAGCGTTTGACCGCCAACGGCTCGTAGCCTTTTTTGACGACTTCGAAGGTCTTGTTGGTAACCGACTGCGGGCTGAAATCCATAGTCCGCAACAATAACGGAGCGAACGCGAAGTGTCATGCACCCAAGGTGGTTGTTTCAGCTGCCGTAGTCGTCGTCGTAGCTGGTCGGGCGCGCTGCCGGCTTGAGCAGATAGACCCCGCTGGCCACCTTCTCCATGCTGCCGTTCAGCCCATAACACAAGCCGCTGGCGAAGTCGATCAGCCGACGGGTGACCTCACGCTCGGCGCCTTCCAGGTTCATGATCACCGGAAGACCGTCTTTGAATCGATCAGCGATCTCTTGGGCCTGGTCGAATCGCCGCGGTTTGACGGTTGCCGGTTCGGTGGGCGAGCCACCGCGTGGTCGAACGGCCACGGTCCCTCCTGGCTTGGGTGAAGTCGGACGTGGATGCACCGATGAGTCGTCGCTCGGTGCCTGCGGGCGTCGTGCGGGCGCAAGGTTGTCGTCGCGCCTCGGGAAACTTGGCCGTTGCGGTGGCTGGCGATCGACCTCGGCATCGAGGAAGTCTCCACCTCGACCTGAGCGCTGGTTCTCGAATTCTCGATGTGGGCGCGGCTGACGGCTGGCACGTTCCGGCTCAGCCGGCATGTCGTAGTCGTCATAGGAATCATCCGGTCCGAGACCGAGAAAATCCATCGCCCTTTTCATGATTGACATCCGAGATCCTCCTGGTCACACAGGCTAGCCGATTCAGCGCTCACGGGGTGGACGCTCACCGAACAGCGCACTACCGATCCGTACCACGGTCGCCCCGTGGCTCAGTGCAAGGTCAAAGTCGCCGCTCATCCCCATCGAGAGCTCGCGCAGTCCGTGGCTCTCGGCCAGCGCGCGAACCGTCTCAAAGCACCGTTCGGTCTCGGCTCGCTCGCCGCTGGTCGGACCGATGGTCATCAAACCGGCAACGTCCAATCCGACCGAGGTCGCCGCGTCGATCAACGCCTCGAGGTCCTGGGGGCCCACGCCACCTTTGAACTCCTCCCCGGTTGCGTTGACCTGCAAAAAGACGCGCGCTCCCGGCGCCTCCCGAGCGATCGCCACAGCCACCTCCGCCCGGTCGACGCTCTGCCAGACATCGACGTACGCCGACAAGGCGCGCACCTTGTTGCGTTGGATCTGGCCGATGAAGTGGACCTCAGGTCGAGGTTCAAGGTCAGCGATCGCCGCGCATTTGACCCGAACCTCTTGGGCGTAGCTCTCGCCGATCGCCCGACAACCAGCCCCGACGGCCCAGCGAATGTGATCGATGCCAAAACCTTTGCTCACCGCCACCAAGGTGACGCGACGCTGCGGCGCAAGGCTCTCGATCTCGCCGAGCACTCGACGAACGCGTTCGGCAACGATGTGGGCTTGCCCACCCGTCATCGAACTACTTCAGGAAGGATGGGACGTCGAAGTCGTCGTCATCGTCGCCCGCGAGCGGATCGTTGGCCGACTCGTTGGCGAAGATGTCTTTGACATTGCTGATCGGCTTCGGGTCCGCGCTACGAGAAGGCGATGGCGCGGTCGACGGCGTGTCCCAGCGATCGAAACCGGCGGCGACGACGGTGACCTTGACATCGTCACCCATCTCGTCGTCGATCACGGTGCCGAAGATGATGTTGGCGTCCTGATGGGCGACCGCATGGATGATTTCGGCAGCGGCGTTCATCTCGAACAAGCCCATGCTCGACGGCCCGGTGATGTTCAACAGGATGCCGCGAGCACCGTCGATGGCAGCTTCGAGTAGCGGGCTGCTGATCGCCGCTTTGGCGGCGACGACGGCCCGGTTTTCACCGCTGGCCTGACCGATGCCCATCAACGCTGAGCCAGCATTGGCCAGGATCATGCGCACGTCGGCGAAGTCGGTGTTGATCAAGCCAGGAGTGGTGATCAGGTTGGTGATACCGGAAACGCCCTGCAGCAGCACCTCATCAGCCATCTTGAAGGCGTTGAGCACGCTGGTCTTTTCGTTGGCCACGGTCAGCAGTCGATCGTTCGGAATGACGATCAGCGTGTCGACCTTTTCCTTCAACTTCTGGACGCCGACGTCGGCTTGAACCGCCCGGCGGCGGCCTTCGAACGAAAATGGCCGGGTGACAACGCCGATTGTCAGCGCCCCCATCCGCTTGGCGATCTCGGCGATCACCGGTGCCGCGCCGGTACC
The DNA here is from genome assembly GCA_963732585.1 of uncultured Acidimicrobiaceae bacterium. Classification (GTDB taxonomy): domain Bacteria; phylum Actinomycetota; class Acidimicrobiia; order Acidimicrobiales; family Ilumatobacteraceae; genus WLMZ01. Next base: position 1,038,540 of record CAVSZY010000003.1, read on the forward strand.
GGTGCCGCCGCCCTCACCAGCGGTGATGAACACCATGTCGGCGCCTTTGATCATCTCCTCGATCTCATCGTCGTGGGACTCGGCTGCAGCGCGCCCCACTTCTGGATCGCTACCCGCTCCAAGGCCGCGTGTGAGGTCTCGCCCGACGTCGAGCTTGACGTCGGCGTCACTCATCAGCAGCGCTTGCGCGTCTGTGTTGACTGCGATGAACTCAACGCCCTTCAACCCCGCATCGATCATGCGATTGACCGCGTTGACGCCACCGCCACCGACGCCGATCACCTTGATCATGGCGAGATAATTTTGCGGTACACCTGCCATCAGGTACCTCCGACGTCCATTCTCTTAAGTGTGCTGCGGCTCGATTGCCCGGCAGCGAAAGCATTTAACTGATCTATCTTCGCACGTCAAAGCTTGAAAGTGCGGGACGCTCGCCGAAAGGATATGGGTTTCGGCAACGAAGAGTGCCGATCCCTTCGCCAAAAGACGCCGTGCGAGCCTGGGGGTTGGCCTCATTTGGTGCTGATCTCCGCCGTCGAGACGTTTATCAGGGTGTATTGGTCGGCATCCGGGCGCAACAGCACCGCTTCCAGGCGAGTCAGTTTTTCGAGTAGGTCGGTCGGACCGCCAAGGATGACGGTCGTGCCGGTGTGGAAAAGGATCGTGATCTCGTCCGTTTGGCTGACCACGATCGCCCTGGTTCTCGTCCTCACGGCAGCCGACAAGGCCTCGACGAGTTGCGCCGCGTAGGTGATGCCCCGTCCGGCGGAATCGCCTGCTCGGACGTCGGCGCCGCTGCCGGTGAGCAGCATGAACTCGATCGGCCGATTGGCCTCGATGGCCACGACGAAACCGTCGCCGTCGACGATGCGGAACTGCCCGTCCGATCCCGCATAGGTCGCGATCGGTCGACGTTCGACGATTTCCACCGATGCGCTGTGCGGAAATCGGGTGCTGACCCGGGCGTTACTCACCCAGGGGTCGGCCTCCAAGCGGCTCTCCACCTCGCCGGTGTCGACCAGCAGCGCCGGGGTGCCATCGAGATCATCGATGACTTCGCCGAGCAGGATCGGGTCGATCCTTCCGGCACCAGAAACGGTGACGTTGTCGATGGCGAACAGCGACGACCCGAGCAAGGCCAAAGCAGCGACGAGCACGACGACGACCGCTCCGCCGATGTACAACCAGCGCAAACGGCGCCGCCCGATGGCCCGTTTGACGGCAATTCTTCGGGCCCGCACCCGCGGGTCCATCGTCGCCGGGCCGCTGGACACCGGAATGCCGCCGGACTGGCCTTCGGCATCGTCGGAATCGATCAGGATCGTGATCCGCTCAGCGCGCACGGACTGCTCGGTGGAGCGCACCGAGGTGCCACGCAGCCGCCCCTCACCCTCCTCATCGAGATACACCGCGTCCGGAAGATCCGAGCCACCGATACGCACCCGCGTCTTGGCGGCGGCGATCGGTGTGACGACGGCCGACGGCTCGGTCGGTGCCGCCGGTAGCGGATCCGCTGCAGCTGGTTCTGGTCCAGCGGGTTGCGGCCCGGCTAACTCCGGCCCGTCTGGTTCGGGGACGTTTGGTTCGGGGATGACCGCAGGTGTATCGAGGCGCAGCCCCGGTGGGGTCGATTCCACCGGGGTGGCGTCTTCGTCGGGCTGGGCGTCATCGGGCTCGCTGGCGGGCACCTGTTCGGCAACGACGAGTTCCTCAGCGGCGACCGCTGGCACCTGCAGCCCGAACACACGCTGGAGTTCCTCGAGGACCTTCGGCGACACGTCGTCGCCGATCGGAGGGAACTTGGCGTCACTCATCGCCGATGACCATCTCGACGTCGGCTTTCTCGGCATCGTCGAAGCCGATCAAGCGAACCTCGCTGCGCAGCAGGTAGCCGGTCTCGGCATGGACCCGGTGGCGCACCAGTTCGATCAACTTGCACACATCGTCGGCGCTGCCATCTGGCGCGCCCTGAATGAAGTTGGCGTGTTTCATCGACACCGACGCCGTCCCGTGCGTCAGGCCACGAAGCCCGATCCGATCGATCAGCTCACCGGCCGATAACACCCCCGGAATCGGGTTGACGAAAACCGATCCGGCGTTCTGCCCGCCAGGTTGGTTCTCCCGACGCCAGCGCACGATCTCATTGATCATCCGCTCCGAGCGATCGGCGTCGCCATGCGCCAGCTGAATCGTCGCCGCCAGCACGACTTGGGTATCGACGAGATCGCTGCCGCGGAAACGCAAGCCCAATCCACTGGCCGGTATCTCGCGGCGCGAGCCGTCGTCGAGATCGAAAATGTCTGCCGACAATAAACACGAGGCGATGTCGGAGCCGTGGCCGCCAGCGTTCATCCGCACGGCGCCACCGATCGTGCCCGGCACGCCGACAGCCCACTCGAAGCCGGCCAAGCCCGCGGCGGCGACACGGCGGGCCAGTTGCGGCAGGGCAACCGCCGAACCTGCGGTGACGCGGGTGTCGACGATGTCGACCTCGGTGGCCATCTCGGCGAGGCTGATGGCGATGCCCGGGAAACCGCGGTCGGCGATCAACAGGTTCGACCCTCGACCGATGACCAAGGGGGCCAGCGCGTGGCAGCGGCACACGGCAGCGACCACGCTCAGCTCGGCGAAGGACCGCGGGCGGGCAAAGATCGCTGCCCGACCGCCGACGCGATAGGTCGTCATCGGCCCGATTGCCACGTCTGGTTGCGCGCAGCTGCCGAGTTCGCCGAGCGCGACATCGATGGCCGACATGCGCGTCGGGCCCTTGCTCATCGTTCGGGCGCCGCCGTCTGGCGCTCGTCGGTCAGCCAGCGCTCCATGATCTCGGTCGGCAGCGATGCGATGTCGCCGCAACCCATCGAGATCGAGACGTCGCCGGCGCGCAGGTTGTGTGCCAGGTAGTCGACCAGTTCCTGGCGCCCCGGCAGCCACACCAGCTGCGTGCGCGGGTGGGAATCGAGGATCGCGTTGACCACCAGCTTGCCGGTGACCCCGGGGATCGGCATCGTGCCTGAGGCGTAGATATCGGTGATGACGACGACATCAGCGTTGACGAACGCGTCGCGATATTCCGGCGACAGTTCCGCCATCCGGTTGTAGCGATTCGGCTGGAAAACAGCGACGACCCGCGACCAGTTATCGCCGCTGTCGCGGGCCGCGGAGATCACTGCGGCGATCTCCGTGGGCAGGTGCGCGTAGTCGTCGATGAGGGTGACGCCATGGTGATGGGCGCGAATATCGAAACGACGGGCGACACCGCCGAAGCGGCCGAGCGTGAAGGCGATGTCGGCAAAGTCGATGCCGATGGAGTGCGCCATGGCGACGACACCGGTGGCGTTTTGCACGTTGTGAATGCCACGCAGCGGCAGGTGGACATCGCCGAGGGGGCTGCCGTTGTGCAGCACCGTGAACCGGAAAGAACCGTGCTCGGGCACCAGGTTGATCGCCTGGTATTCCGCCCCGTCGCCAAGCCCGTAGGTGATCGCCCCATGGCGAACGGCGAGGCGGCGGCACTGCTCGTCGTCGTAGCACAACACCTTTGGCCCCGGCGTTTGCGCCAGGTAGCGGTCGAAACCGGCGACGATGCCCTCGAAGCTGCCGTAATGGTCGAGGTGATCGACCTCGATATTGGTAATGATCGTGCCGTACAGCGGCAGTTCGAGGTGCGTGCCGTCGCTCTCGTCGGCCTCGACCACAAACCACTCGCCGCCGGTCCATTGCGCCCCGGTGCCCATGTCGGTGACATCGCCACCGATCACGAAGCTCGGCCGCACGCCAGCGTCGGCCAACACCAACATGAGCATGCTCGATGTCGTGGTCTTGCCATGGGTGCCGGCGACACCAAGGCTCTTCGCCCGCTGGCAGATCGAGGCCAACATGCCGGCCCGGCGCAACACCAGGGTTCCGTTCTTGCTCGCCTCATCGATTTCGATATTGCGCTGCGGAATCGCCGTCGAATAGGTCAGCGCATCGATGCCCTCGACGTAGCTGCGCTGATGACCGATGTGCACCGTCGTCCCCGCGGCTCGCAGGCGGTCGAGCACCGGCTGATCGCGCAGGTCGGTGCCGGACACCTGGTGCCCCATCTCGGCGAGCACGATAGCGATCGCGCTCATTCCGGGGCCGCCGATGCCGACGACGTGCAGGCGCTGCGGCTCGCTGAGATCGAGCGGCGCGATCGGTGGATCGAGGCGCACGGCGAGTTCGTCGATCATCGGGTTGCGACCTCGTCGATCAGTTCGGCGAGGCGGCCGCTGCGATGCGCAGCCCCAGCGGCAAAAGCCTTCGACGCCATCGTGCGCAGACGTTGGCGGTCGTCGATCAACATTGCGACCTCGTCGCAAAGGCGACTCCGGGTCAGTTGGGCGTCGCTCAGAACCACTGCGGCGCCGACATCGCCGAGGATCGCGGCGTTGAGCGTCTGGTGATCCTCAGCCGCCCCCGACCAGGGGATGATGATCGCGGGAACACCGACCGTGGACAACTCGGCAATCGTCCCCGCGCCAGCGCGGGTGATCATCAAATCTGCCGCTGCATAGGCGCTGACCATGTCGTCCTCGTATCCGATCACGGTATACATCATGCCGGTCGCAGCGCCGAGGTTGGTGTCATTGATCGCCGGGTTGTCGTCGACGAACCGTTCGCCGACGACATGGCGAATAACCACCTGAGCGTGCCCGATGAGCCCGCTGGGAAGCGAACGCACGGCGTCATTGATCGCTTTCGAGCCAAGCGATCCGCCAAAGGCAACGATCAGGAAGCTGTCCGGCGCAACCCCGAGTTTTTCCCTCGCCGCGGTTCCGGCGGCTGAGCGATCGAGGTTGATCAGTTCGCTGCGCACGGGAGCCCCGGTGTGGCGGGCGCGGGGAGCGCCGAGCCCTCAAAGGCCACCGCACACACCGTGGCGAAGCGGGCGCTTAGTTTGCTCGCCAGGCCGGGCGTGCGGTCGTAGCTGACGACGACAACGGGGATGCGCATCAGCCGCGCCGCCACGGTGGCGGGAAAGCTGGCGTAGCCGCCGACAGAAACGACCACTCCGGGCCGATGACGACGCAGGATGCCACGGGCTTGCCAGATCGATGTCAACATCTTCAGCGGAAACATCACATTCGAGGCCGTCAGCCGTCGTTGCAGGCCAATGACATCCAAAAAATGATGCGGCATCCCGGTCGGCGGGATCAAACGGGTCTCGATACCGCGCTGGCACCCGACGTAGACGACCTGGTCGCGGCGATAGCCGCGCTGGCGCAACGCCGAGGCGATGGCGATCGCCGGCAGCACATGACCGGAGGTGCCGCCACCCGTCACCACGGCCACCACGCCATTGCGGCGCGCCTCGCGGTTCATTGTCGGGTCCGGTTCATTGTCCATGACACATTCTGCTCGGCAATCGTCGCCGACTAGCGAACGTGCCGGGCGACGTTCAACAACATGCCGGCGGCACTCATGCAGACGAACAGCGACGAACCGCCGGAGGAGACGAACGGCAGCGTCAACCCGGTGACCGGCATCACGCCGCTGACGCCACCGATGTTGATCAGCGCCTGGACCGCCAGCCAGGTGGCGATGCCACCAGCGAGCAACATGCCGAAACGGTCGCGTGCCGCATTGGCCACCTGAACGCCGAAGTAGGTCAACAGCAGGAAGCCGCCGACCACCGCGACAACTCCGACAAAGCCAAGTTCCTCACCGATCACGGCGAAGATGAAGTCGCTGTGAGCCAGCGGCAGGTAGCCCCACTTCGACGGTCCGCCACCGACCCCGGCCCCGGGAAGGCCGCCGTTGGCCATGCCGATCAGCGCTTGATAGACCTGGTAACTGAGGTGATCGCGGTTGCCGGTGATGTCCAAGAAGGCGGTGAATCGGTTGTATCGGCGTGGGCTGGTGACCACGAAGGCCAGCAGGAAAAGCACGCCGGCGAGGCCGGCGGAGACGATCGGGGTCATCGGCGTACCACCGATGAAGCAGACGGCAAAGATGATCGTGCCGATGACGATCGCCGAGCCGAGGTCGCCTTGCAGCAGGCAGGCGATGGCAGCACAGCCGCCGACCATCAACACCGGCTTGAAGGTTTCGCCGAGCATCGACATCTGCTTTTGTTTGCGGGCCAGGAGGTCGGCGCAGTAGATCAGCACTGCCAGCTTGAGGAATTCCGAGGGCTGAAATCCGACGGGACCGAGAAACACCCAGGCCCGAGCGTCGTTCACCGACCCACCGATCCCCGGCAGGAACGGCAGCATCATCATCGCGAAGGCGACGATCAGCATTGGGCGCAGCAGCCGCCGCCAGCGGTGATACGGCGTGCGCGCACAGACCACCATCGCTCCTGCACCGAGGATCGCCCACATCATTTGGCGGTTGAACAACCGCCACGGCGACGAGCCGCGATGTAACGAGGTGATCGCCGAGGCTGAGAAGACCATCACCAACCCGAGCATCACCAACACGCTGACGGTGAGGGCAATGGCGTAGTAGGCGGTCGGCGGCGGTCCGAGTGGGCGCGTCGTGCTCGATCGGGCCGGATGGCGGCGCCGAGCCTGAGTGCGTTCGAGCGTCTGTTGACGCCTATCGCCGAGAAGTGTCGTTGAAGAACTCATCCCTCAACCGCCTTTCCTTCGGGAATCGTGTGCAGAAATTCGTCGACGCAGCGACGGAAGTCGTCGCCGCGTGCCGGGTAACCGTTGTACCAGTCGAAGCTGGTGCAAGCGGGTGAGAGCACCACGGCGTCGCCGGCGCGTGCCAGGTCCGCCGCTGCAGCAACGGCGGCGGACATCGATGAGGCGGTGACGACCTGGCAGATACCAGCGAAGGCAGCGGCGATGTCGGTGGCGGAATCGCCGATGGCCACCACTGCGCGCATCCGCTGCGGCTCGCTGCCGAGGCTGCTGAGATCGAGACCCTTATTGCGACCCCCGGCGATCAACACCAGCGAGTCGAACCCGCGAATCGCCGTCAGCGCAGCGTGTGGGCTGGTGGCCTTGGAGTCGTTATACCAGCGCACGCCGTTGCGCTCGCCGACCGGCTCGATACGGTGCGGCGGCCCGACGAAGGTGGCCAACGCCTCGGCGATCGATTGATACGAGGCCAGTCCGACGCTGGAGACCAGCGCCGCTGCGGCCAGGGCATTGGTGACGTCGTGCGGCAAGCTGCGACGCATCGAGGCCGCCGAGCAGATCACCCCGTCGGGCCCAACCAGGTTGTCGTTTGCCAGGTGATACTCGCCGCGATTGCGGCCAAAGGTCATTCTGCGCGCCGGTGCGTGGGCCAGATGCGCCATCACGGTGTCGTCGTCGATCCAACCGATGGCGGTGTCGTCGCCCTGTTGAAACTTCCAGATTCGGGCCTTGGCCGCGATGTAGGCGTCGATGTCGCGGTGCCAATTGAGATGGTCTGGCGCCAGGTTGAGCCACACGGCCGAGCGGGGCCGGAAGTGATAGGTCCAGTTCAATCGAAAGCTGGAGCATTCGACGACGAAGGCGTCGGCGTCGGTGTCGAGGGCCTCGACCAGCGGGACGTCGGTGTTGCCGACAGCTTCTGATCGAAAACCCGCACTGCGCAGCATGGCGTTGGCCATCAGCGTCGTCGTCGTCTTGCCGTCGGTGCCGGTGACGGCGATCATCGGACGGGCACCCTGTGGGCGTCGCGCTTCCCATTCGGCGGCCAGATCGATCTCCGTGCGCAGCGGGCGTCCAGCGGCCAGCGCCGTGACGATCAGTTGGTGATGCTCCGGCACTCCCGGCGCAGGGGCGACGAAATCGCAGGCTGCGACCAGTTCGCCGATGCGTTCTGCGTCGGGACTGGCGACGAAGGGCACCCCGAGTTCACGGGCGAGGGCGACCTTGTCGTCGGTTGGTTGATCATCGGCCGCGACCACTTCGTAGCCGCGTCGCAACAGGGCTTCGATCACGGCTCGACCGGCGATCGCTACCCCGTAGACCAGCGCTCGCCCACCGATCGGTGCCGCCATCAGCGACCGACCTGCTTGGAGAAATCGGCGATGAACAGGGCGAGCGCAGCAGCGACACAAATTCCGGCGATCAACCAGAAACGGATGATCACCGTCGTCTCCGGCCAGCCGACGAGCTCAAAGTGGTGATGGATCGGCGACATCCGGAACAGGCGCTTCTTGCGCCCGCTGGCCTTGAAGACGCCCATCTGGATGGCCACCGAGCCGGCCTCCATGACGTTGATGCCGCAGATCAGGATCAATAGCAGGTGGGTATTCAATGTCAAAGCCATCATCGACAGCGAGGTACCGAGCGCTAGGGCGCCGACATCGCCCATGAAGATGCGTGCTGGCGCAGCGTTGAACCACAAGAACCCGGCGCAGGCTCCGGCGAAGGCCGCAGCCATCGTCGCCATGTCGAGCGGGTTGACGACGGCTCCGTAGATCTCCGGGTAGCGCAAAGCGACATAGCCAACGATTGTGAAGGCCAGGAAACCCATCAGCGCCGACCCGCCAGCCAGTCCGTCCAGCCCGTCGGTGACATTGACGGCATTGCTGGTCGCCCACATCATCGTCCCGGCCCACAGGATCCACAGCCACGGCGGCACGTCGATGCCCGGAAGGGAGGCTCTGGTCAACGAGATCGTCTCGCTGATATCGGTGGCGGCGATCAGCCACCAGGCCAACAGCACGCTCATCAGCAGGGTGATGTAGCTCTTCTTCTTCCAGAAGATGCCACGGTTGTGCGACTTGCGCACCTTGATGTAGTCGTCGAGGAAGCCCATCAGCGACATCGCCAGGATGCCAGCCCAGGCGATCATCGCTTGATTGGAAAACGCCAGGTCGCGTAGGTGGGCAAAGACCCAGCCAACGAACGCGCCGCCGACGATTGCCAGGCCGCCCATCGTCGGTGTGCCAGCTTTCGGGGCGTGATGCTCCGGGCCGTTGTCCTCTTTACCGAGGATCGGCTGACCCTTGCCGTGGCGGCGGAAAAAGCTGATCAGGAAGCGTGTACCGAACAGCGATACGAACATCGCCATCGCTCCGGCCATCATGATGGCAATCACAACATGCTCTCCAGCAGGTCTCGCGCCACTTCCCGGTCGTCGAAGGCCAAGACGGTGGACTGAATGGTTTGGGTGGTCTCGTGACCCTTGCCCGCTATCACAACCACATCTCCGGCACGGGCTGCCCGAAACGCCTGCGCGATGGCTTGACGACGGTCAATCTCCACGGCGACTCGATCACGGTAGTCGTCAGGCACCCCCCGAACGGTGTCATTGATGATCGCCTGCGGGTCTTCCGAGCGCGGATTGTCCGAGGTGATGACCACGAGATCGGCCATCGACGAGGCGACATGGGCCATTTCCGGTCGCTTGGCCCGGTCGCGATCGCCACCGCAGCCAAAGACGATGATCACTCGGTTGCCCGCCGCCACCTGGCGGGCGGAAGCTGCAACCTGAGCCAGGGCGTCGGGAGTATGGGCGTAGTCGACGAGCACACTGAAGTCTTGTCCGACCGACACCGGCTGGAAACGCCCCGGCACCGGGGTTGTCGCCGCCAGGGCGATGGCGATCTGTTCACCTGTGTAGCCCAGCACGTCGAGAACCGTCGCTGCGGCCAGCGAGTTGGCGACGTTGAACGAACCGCCGAGGCCGACGGTGATCGCCGTGCCCCGCCAGCGGTAGCTGTGGGCCAGCGGGCCGATCTCGACCTCGTCGATGTCGCTCAGCGAGAACGGGGTCATCTCGATCGGTGCCAGATCGACCAGTAGCCGACCGTGAACGTCGTCGACATTGACAACGCCGTGGGCGCACAGGTCGCTGTCGAACAAGCGCGCTTTCGCCGCGAAGTAGCGCTCGACCGTGCCATGAAGGTCGAGGTGATCGCGTCCCAGGTTGGTGAACACGCCGACGTCGAAGTGCGCCCCGGCGACCCGATCGAGCGCCAAGGCGTGCGAGGAGACCTCCATCGCCACGGCCTGTTTGCCCTCATCGCGGATCGCCGCCAGTCGTCGCTGCAGCTCTGGTGCCTCTGGTGTCGTGTGCGCGCCGTACAGCGTGCCGATCACACCGGTCGGGTGCCCAAGGGCCTCCAAGGCGCATTTGAGGATGTGCGTCGTCGTCGTCTTGCCGTTGGTGCCGGTGACTCCGATCGAGGTCATCGAACGGGTTGGGTGGCCGTACAACGTGCTGGCAAGGTGCCCCATGGCGTTGCGGGTGGAGGCCACCAGCACCTGCGGGACCGTTGTCAACGAGGTCAGTTGATGGTCGACAAGCAGCGCGACGGCGCCGACCTCGAGTGCCGCTGCGGCGAAGTCATGGCCGTCGACGTGTTCGCCGGGAGAGCAGCAGAACAGCGAACCCGGCTGCACCTTTCGTGAATCGACCTCGATCGAGGTGATCGCTGGGTCGGATTCGCCTCTCGGTGACGATGCCGGAATCAGGCGCGTCTGCCACCTCGGCTGCGGCCTCCAGCAGCCCACTCAGCCGCTGGCCGAGCATCATCCCTCCTTCGGGCAACCGCCGTCAGCGGAAGTCGGTTGGATGCCGAGCTGATGCATGATCGTTGGCACGATTCGTTGGAACACCGGCGCGGCCGCCGTGCCGCCGAAACGTTCCTGGGTGCCGGCGGGCGGTTCGTCGATCGAGATCAACACCGTGGCCGCTGGGTTCTCCGCCGGAAAGAAGCCGACGAAGCTGGCGTAGTAGGCCTTCTGGCTATCGAGCACGGCGTAGGCACCATCTTTGGCCATGATGGCCGTCCCGGTCTTGCCGGCGACGTTGACGCCGTCGATCTGCGCTGCGGTCGCCGTGCCACTGCACACCACGTCGCGCATCATCAGGTTCATCTGCTGCGCGGTCTCGGCGCTGACCACTTGGCGGGTCGCCGTCGGCGGCGCATCGACCATCGTGCCGTCCCCGCTGATCGTGCCCTTGACCAGGCGCGGCTCGACGTGCACGCCGTTGTTGGCGATCGTGTTCACCGCACCGACGAGTTGCAATGCGGTGGCGGAGATGCCGTAGCCATAGCTAGGAGTGATCTTCTCCGTACCCTGCCATTCCTGCCACGGGCGTACGATGCCCGCCGACTCACCGGGAAACTGCAACCCCGTCACCGTCCCGAGACCAAAGGCGGTGATGTATTCGTGTTGGCGTTGTGGACCGAGCTGCTGGGAGAGCATCACCGTGCCGACGTTGGAGGACTCGACCAGGATTTGATGAACGGTCATCGGCATCGTGTCGTGGACGTGAGCATCGCGAATCGTGTATCGCCATTCCTTATTCTCGGCGTCCTTGTCGAATTCCATCGCTCCCGGCACCACCAGGGTCGTCTCCGGTTCGACAAGATTCTCGTTGAGTGCACCGGCGGAGGTGATCACCTTGGCCACCGAACCCGGCTCGTAGCTATTGACCGCGGAACCGTTAAACGGGGCCACTCGGTAGACGCCGTTCTCGCCGAGCTCTACGCTGGCTGCCGCAAGGATGTCGCCGTTGACGGCCTCGACGACCCCGGTGCCACCCTTGGCCCCGATCTCGGCGACACGGGTGATCAACGCTTGTTCGAGGGTGAACTGAATCGAGCGATCGATGGTCAGCACGAGGTCCTGGCCGGCCACCGGGGCTTTGGTGATCGCGCCGGAGCCAGGGATCGAACGGCCCTGCTGATCTCGTTCGCGGACCATTTCACCGTCGACGCCGGTGAGTATGTCGTCGTACTTCATTTCCAGACCAGCGGTGCCAACACCGTCGATGTCGGTGCGTCCGATGATGCCGCGGGCGAGGTCGCCACCGGGAACGACACGAGTCGATTCACGGTACGTGTCGACTCCCGGCAGGTTGAGCGCCAGCACCGTCGCGGCTGTCTGGTCATCGACCTGACGCTTGACGTAGACGAAGCTCTTCTCCTTGGCGACGACGGCGTCGAGCAGGGACTTCTGCTTTTCGGGGGCGAGTTGGAGTACCGGCGTCAAGGCAGCGACCATTTGCGGGCCATCGAGGACCAATTTTGGATTGATGAAGATGGTCGTCGCTGGGACGCTGAGGGCCAGTTCGGCACCGTTGCGATCGAAGATCACGCCACGATCGGCGCGCAGCTTCGATTCCGAGGTGCGCTGGGCATCGCCGGCGGCGATGTAGGAGGCGGCCTGCGTGGTCTGTAGCAGGCCGACGCGCACGAGAACAATGCCCATCGCAACGGCGACCAACGCGAAGATCGCCAACAGACGACGACGGGGGTCACCCGCTCGGAAGATGCCGGGCCGTGGAGCCCGTACTTGGCGCTCCCGGCGCTGCATTGGCTTGACCGCCGGCGCTACTTGCTTGGCCGTTGGTGCCTTTGGTGCCTTTGGCGCTCTCGGTGCCTTTGATGTCTGCAGTGCCTGTGCCCGATGCGCTCGGTCCTGTGGCGTGGCCGGATGAGGACCCCTGCGTTTCGGGGCTGGTGGCGCAGGCCGTGTTGTGCGTGCACTCGGCTCGGCTCGGTGGGCTGAGGATTCGCTCGACTGCCGGCGCGGATGGTCGCTTTCAACGCGGCGCGATTGTGCCCCATGGGCCCTGGTTCCCCGGCCTGGGGAGCCAGCGCCGGTCGAGGTCGGCGACCCGGCAGCCCTGTGGCGAACAGCGCCTGCTGGCGATGGGCCGCGGCGGCCAGCGGGTGGTGGCAGCTGGCGACGGCTCACGGCGTTTCTCCGGTGACGGCCTTGATCTCGATGAATTGGGCGAAGGCGTCGACCTCGGCGCTGGCGCTCTCCACGGGAAGGTCGCCCGCCAATACGGCTACTCGGGCCGAGGTCGCGGCGTCGATGGCCAAGAACTCGCCGCTCTCTGCAGCCACCATGCCCAAGGCCGCGGCCTCGACGGCCAAGCGATTGGGCGAGCGCAGTTCGGCACGCTGACGGCGAAGGTTGTCGTAGCGCTCCCGCGCTTCACGAACCTGCTGCTGGGTTTGGTCGATGTGCATCTGATTGCGGGCGATCTGTGTTTGAAACGCGGTTGCCCCCAGCAGCAGGGCGAAAATGAACACGCTGATGATGGCGACGACCCCAACGGCGCGGCTGCGCCGCGGCGCCGCCACCACTCGAAGGTGTCGGCCGCGCTCGGTTGTCGATTCCTGGCCGGTCGCAGGCTGGTCGGTGATCCGGCCCATTGGCCGGTAGTCGGGGCGCGGCCGTTGACGACGTCGCGCTCCGCCGGTGAAGGCGTCCGGCGAGGCCACCGTCTCCGGATCGAGAAATCCAACGGGCAACTGGCGTGCTGCTCCCCCGTCGTCGAAACGCGCCTGCGGCTGGCGCATCGGCGCGGCCATCAGCGTGTTCCTGTCGTTGGATCGATGCGCTCGACGACGCGCAGACGGGCCGACGCGGCGCGGCGGTTGCTCGATTGTTCGGTCGCCGTCGGCTGTTTGGCGACGCGCACATGGCGCACCAAGCGCACCGCCGAGCACACGCATGGCAGGCCATGGGGGCAGGTGCAGTCGCCGGTCGCGGCGCTGCGGAATTCGGCCTTGGTCAGGCGATCTTCGCCCGAGTGGTACGAGAGCACGGCGACCCGGCCGCCGATCTCGGTCCGATCGATCGCCGCGCGCAGGGCATGCGGCAAAACATCGAGCTCGGCGTTGACTTCGATGCGGATCGCCTGGAAGGAACGCTTTGCCGGGTGCCCACCCTGGCGTCGGGCGGGTGCCGGAATGGCGTTGACGACGATCTCGGCCAGTTCCGTGGTGGTCAAGACAGGCCGTGCGGCGACGATCGCCCGAGCGATACGTCGTGCAAATCGTTCGTCGCCGAAGCGATGCAACACGCCGGCCAGGGCGGCCTCGTCGTAGTTGTTGACGACATCGCTGGCGGTCAGGCCGGCGGTGCGGTCCATGCGCATATCGAGTGCAGCCTCGTTGCGGTAGGAGAACCCACGCTCGGCGTGATCGAGCTGTGGGGAGGAGACGCCAAGATCGAAAAGGGCGCCGCTGATGACATCGACTGCGGTTGAAGCCATGGCCTGTTGAAGGTGATCGAATCGGCAGTGAAACCATTGGAATCGCGAGCCAAAACGCTCTAGCCGTCGTGCTGCGGCCTGTAACGCTTGTTGGTCTCGATCCAGTCCAAGGATTCGCAGGTGAGGATGCGCTTCCAGCAATGCTTCGCTGTGGCCGCCCGCTCCAAGTGTTGCGTCGATGACCACCCCTGGGGGAACCGGGCCGAAGAGTGCGACGATTTCGCTGACCATCACGGGGAGGTGGTGGAAATTCGATTGTTCGCCGTCGACGTGCTCGGTTGGTGCCTCGGCACCGGAATCATTGCTCACTGGATCTCCTGCAGATCCCTGATCCAGCGGGTGTTCCGCTTGTCGGCAGTTCCTCGGCGAGCGATTGTCGCCGGGATGTCTCCCCGGTCAGAACGAGATGAAAGCGGGCGGAGTGGGGCTTGCCATCTTGCTCCCCGAAGAACTGCCGACGAGCGGAACTCGTCGGATCTTTGGGATTGGTTGTCATCTACTTCGTTCCTTCGTCCTCCTTGCCTGCCTCGTTGCCTATACGTCTTGTGATTCTGAGAACTCGGATTCGCCGGCCGCCATGCTCCGCTCGAAGCGCTCCATCGAGCAGATCTCGACGCGATCGATTCGGCCGGAGACCATCGCTGGGCTCTTGACGTCGAGCTTGGCGTGGCGCCGGAGCCGCTGGTCGAGATAGATCCGGCCTTGAGCGTCCGGTTCGACCGGCATTGCATTGGCAGCGAAGGCCCGCAGGAAGTTCATCGAAACTTCGCCACGTGCTTGCGCCGCTGTAATCCGATCTGCCTCCAACGCAAACCTTTCGCTGGAGAACACCTCAATGCTGTTGTCGGAACCCAGAGTGAGATAGCAGAGCTCCCCGAGCCGGGCTCGGAAAATAGCCGGCAACGCCAATCGACCCTTGATGTCGATCTGTCGCTCGAATGCGCCGGTGAAGTGCTGCATCGCCTCTTTCGTCCGTTTGTTCGTCCGTTTGATATCGGCGGCGAGGATCCGGTTTCCCCGCCGATCCCCACTATGCCCCACTTCGCAGGGAATGTCAACCACTCCTCCCCACAAATCACCCTTTTGAGCCACCTGGACTAGTGAAATTCTTCACCGAGGGCGCGAATCAACCCCAAAACGGGGGATTTCTGCGCACGCCACGCGCGAATCAATATCGATGAGCGGTGGGGAACGGTGGGGGCTTGCTTCGGCCTATGCCGCCGCGAGCGCGCCAAACAGCGCGGCAGCCAGTTGGCCGTCGTCGACGTCGAACGTGGCGATGCGGTCAAGGTCACCGGCGACCATCGTCTCCTCGGCGAACAATGAGGCGTGCAGCGCGGCGTCCCAGCGGCGATAAAGCCCACATTGCAACCGAGCGCCGTCGCGCGTTCGGCGTTGGCTGATACCGACCGTCTTGCGCCCGGCGGCGTCGCAGACCTCGCCTGGGCCGACGCCGGCAAAACAGATCTGTTGTGACCACCGGGTGTTGACCATCGGGCCATCGTGGACGTGCAGATCATCGATACCCAGCGATGCCAGCGCCAGCTGCCAACGCTCGCCGACCAGCACCGCCGACCGTGAGACGTCGTCGACCCACAACGGATGGTCAACCGGAACGACGATGTCAACCCACAACAAGTCGCCCGTCGCCAGTACCGCTCCCCCGCCGCTGCGCCGTCTCACGACCTCGACTCCCAGCCGTTCGCAGGCTTGCTGATCGACGTCGGCCACATCCTGCGACGATCCGAGAATCAGCGTCGGGCGAGCGGAGCGAAACCACCACAACGACGGCCCCGTTCCCGCCGTCACGTCGCGTCTCAGGAACGATGAAATGTCGCCGCCGATCTCCTCTACGGTCCAGCCCACGACAGCCGCCTATCGGCGCTGGGCGTTCGCGCGCCGGACGCCGCCGCCCGTCACAACGACGCATTCCACTGGCGACACCACTGCAAATAGCTGATCACGTCGTTCGGATCGAGCCGAGCATCGGGGCCGTACTGCGTCGTCATCCGAAAGTGGATGTACTCACGCGTCGGCATCGGCAGAAAGGGCCGACGCCGATACCACCGATCGGGTGTACTGCGGAGGAGTTGGCGCAGCGCCGTCGGCCACAGCGTCGGGCGCGCCAGCACCTTGGTCAGCACAGCAAGCCACATCGTCACACGGCGAATTCTACCCGTACTGTTTCGCCGTCAGCGAGGGCGGATCAGCTGACGCCCAACGCGCAGCGACGGGCCAGCGCCGCAGCGCCGATCATCGGCGACAACTCGCCGAGCTGCGCTCGGCGAATCTGGATCGGCTGCCCGTGTGTCGGCTTGCTGCGCAGATTGAGTTCCTCTTGCGCGGCGTTGAAGAACGGTTCCCCGAAGCCAAGTGCCACCGAACCGCCGATGACGACGACGCGAACATCGACCATCGCCACCACGCTGGCCAAGGCACGCCCGACGAGCAGTCCGGTGCGATCGATCACTCCGAGCGGCGCCCGCTGTGGCGGGCGGTTGGTCTCTGCTTCGATTGCCACCCCAGAGGCGTAGGCCTCCAGACACCCGCGACCGCCGCAGCGGCACGGTTTGCCTTCCGGTTCGACGACGACGTGGCCGATGCCGCCAGCGTTTCCGTGACGGCCACCGAGCAGCTTGCCGCGGCTCAACACCCCGCCAGCGACGCTGGTACCGACGATCAAACCGATCAGGTCGCTCTCGCCGCGCCCCGCTCCACACCAGGCCTCGGCGAGGGTGAAGGCCTTGGCGTCGCTATCGACTGTTGTCGGTAGCGAGGTCAGTTCTTCGATGTGCTCAGCGAGACGAAAATCGATCAGCGAGGGGATGTGTAGCGGGACGACGGTCCCGGTGAGAACGTCGATTGGCCCACCGCAGCCGACGCCGACCCCGGTCACCGGTCCTGGCGCCGCGGCGAGTACGCGCAGCAATAATCGCTCGATCGCACTCCACACATCGCGCGGCGGCGTGGGGATTCGGTCGCGCACGATCACACTGCCGACATCGTCGACAACTCCCGCCGCGAGCTTGGTGCTTCCTAAGTCGAGCGCCAAGTAGAGCGACGATTCAGAGAGGTCCATTACCGCAAAGGTAGCGCAGCGACACTCTTTTCCGTGGTCTTGGGTCTACCGTATGCATTCGTGTCAGGCACTACCACCACCACGCCACCTCGCACGTTCGCTTCGCTGTTCGACGCAATCGTCGACAACGTTGGCACCGTGCTCAAGGGCAAGCGCCAAGTCATCGAGTTGTGCGTCATCGGTCTGCTGGCCGAAGGCCACCTGTTGATCGAGGATGTGCCCGGCGTCGGCAAAACCTCGCTGGCCAAGGCGCTGTCGACGTCGCTGGAGTGTTCCTGGAAGCGCGTCCAGTTCACACCGGACCTGCTGCCCAGTGATCTCGTTGGCGTGACCATCTATCAGCGCTCGACTGAAACCTTCGATTTTCGCCCCGGGCCGGTGTTCGCCAACATCGTGCTCGCCGACGAAATCAACCGTGCGTCGCCCAAGACGCAGTCCGCCTTGCTCGAAGCGATGGAGGAACGCCAGATTTCCACCGACGGGCACAGCCACTCGCTGCCGAATCCGTTCGTCGTCATCGCCACCCAGAACCCGATCGAGCAAGAGGGCACCTACCGCCTGCCGGAAAGTCAGCTCGACCGTTTCCTGTTTCGTCTCGCCCTCGGCTATCCGGGTCGCGACGCCGAACTGTCGATTCTCGAGACCCATGGGGCCCGTAACCCGGTCGAGGAACTGAAGCCGGTGGTCAGTATCGACGAGGTCTTGATGATGATTGCCGCAGTGCGCGAGGTCCACCTGGCCGATCCGCTGCGGGCCTATCTGGTCGACTTTGTCGACGCCAGCCGATCACACCCCGGCGTCACCCTTGGCCTCTCGCCACGGGCCACGCTGCAACTCGCCAGGGCCACTCGGGCTCACGCGGCGGCGAAGGGCCGAAATTACGCGACACCCGACGACGTCAAGGCGGTGGCCGTGCCGTGCCTGTCGCACCGCCTGGTGGTGCGCGCCGATGCTGAGTCTCGCGGTCTCACTGGCGAGCGGGTGATCGCCGAGTTGCTGGCCTCCGTTCCCGTGAGAACTACGGTCTGAACAATGCTCTCGCGGCAGGGCTGGGCGGTGTTGGCGATGTCGCTGATCGGTGTCGTCCTCGGCCGCCTGTTCGGGGTGCTCGAGCTCTACATCCTTGGTGCCGGGCTGCTGATTCTGGTCCTCGCCTGTTGGGTCTGGGTCCGCGCCCGACCGATTTCGCTGCGCGTCGCTCGTACCCCGCGGCCAGAGCAACTGCAGGTTGGCGACGTCGGCGCGGTGGAAATAAACGTCACCAACACGGCGCGCACCAAAGCCTCTGCACTGAGCCTGTGGGAGCCAGTCTCCGGTCTCGGTGGCGCATCGCTGCGCCTTGCCCCGCTGCGATCGGCTGAATCGGCTGTCGCCGCCTATCGGCTTCCTGCGGTCAAACGGGGAACGATCCAATTCGGCCCGCTGATCGCCGAGCGCCGCGACCCGTTTGGTTTGGCCCGCACTCGCAAGACCGTCGCGGGCATCGATGAGGTCATCGTCCTGCCGTCGTTTCATCGCCTCAAATTGCCCGATGCCAGCCGCGCCGCTGGACCGCTCGGGCAGCTCCTGCGGGTCCGTTCAATGGTCAACGCCGGAACCGAGTTCCGCGCCCTGCGCGAGTATGTCGAAGGCGATGACCTGCGCACCGTGAGCTGGAAAGCGTCGG
This sequence comes from uncultured Acidimicrobiaceae bacterium, assembly GCA_963732585.1. Taxonomy (GTDB): domain Bacteria; phylum Actinomycetota; class Acidimicrobiia; order Acidimicrobiales; family Ilumatobacteraceae; genus WLMZ01. Next base: position 1,057,226 of record CAVSZY010000003.1, read on the forward strand.
CGCGAACTGCCAACCTGATGGTTCGAGAATCCGAACCCGATAGCTTGCGCCGCTGCACGGTGATTCTCGATCTCGACCCGGCGCAGTACGACGACGAGTCGTTCGAACGGGCGATCTCCGCCGCCGCCAGCGCAGTGGTCACCATCGAACACGCCGGTCTTGATCTGCGTTTCGTTGCTGGATCGGACGGCGACTTCCGCAACGCCGCGCAGGCCACGGTGCTGCGCTTTCTGGCCGACTGTCAACCGGAAGCCGGGCCACGATCGGCGGCGAGCACCAAGTCACCAACCGGCGAAGGCCTCGGGTTGATCCTGATCGTCACCGGTGCCGCCAACGCCCCAATCGTCGATGCGATGGCCCGCAGCGCAACCCATGCTGACGTAGTCATCACCTTCGCCTGCACGTCAGCGCCGAGTTCAAGCGGGCGAGGGCTGGTCGTCGATGCCACCTCGCCAGACCTGTTCGAGTCGTCATGGGCTAATCTCGTCGGCGTCGCCCCGCTACAGATCGAGGTGCCGAGATGACGGCCATCGCCAGCAACCTGACGCGGCATCGCACCTTCAGACGCACCAAACAGCACCATGCAGCCATCGGCTGGGAGCACACGCTGCTTCCAACGGCGGCGGTCACCATGCTCAGCGCTGTCACCGCCATCGGTTTCAGTCGCGTCTATGAAGGCTGGTCGTTTCTCCCGCCGATGCTCGTCGTCGTCGTCGTCGTTCACGCCGTTGCGCTGCTGTTGCGCGCCAGGTCGGTCCCCGCCTTGTTGGCCGTGCCGATGCAGCTCTTCGTGTTGCTGATGCTGGTCACCTGGCGGCTGTATGGGGCGACGTTCTCGGGCATCTTTCCCGCCGGACGAACGTGGGACTCGATCACGGCCGACCTCGAACTGGCCAAGGACCAATTCCCGACGGCGGTGGCCCCTGTTGCAGCTGTCGGCGGCTTCCTGGCCGGGGGTTGCATCGCTGTCGGTATCGCCGTCATCCTCGCCGACGCCTTCGCCTTTCGGGCCTACGGCCGCACCGAGGCGGTGACCCCGACGGGGGTGCTGTTCATTTTCGCCGCGGCGCTCGGCGCCGACCGCAACCGTGTGGCGCTCACGGCCATCTGGCTGGCCGTCGCGCTCGCCACGGTTGCCTTGCTGCGTACCTGTCATTCGATGAGCGAGCATTCCTGGCTCGGGCAACACCGAAGGTTGCCGTTCGCCGTCGCCCCGCTCGCCGCCGGGCTCGCAGTGGTCGCCGCCGTCGGCGGTGCCGTTGCCGGACCACGCCTGCCGGGCGCTGGCGAACGCAGCCTGATCGACACTCGCAATCGCAACTCGGTGACCGAAGTGTTGAGTCCGTTGGTCGAGATACGCAGCCAGATGGTCAACCTCTCGAACTTGGAGATGTTCACCGTCGCGGCCAACGAAGCGACCTATTGGCGACTCACCGGCCTGAGCAATTTCGACGGCTCGACGTGGGGACTGCCGGAAGAGGACCAGCCGGCCAACTCGCCAAACTTCGAATTTCCCAACAGCGCCAGTCGCACGATCTTCCAAGAGGTGCAGATCACCTCGATGCGCGGGTTCCTGGTGCCAGCGGCGTTCAGCCCGGTGTCTCTCGATGACTCCTCGGTTGTCTGGGTCAGCGACACCGCCACGCTGGTATTGCCCGATGACGGCTTGCAAGGTGGCGAGGTCTTCCGCATGGAATCAGCGGTGCTCGATCCATCGCCGGACGCCTTGCGTGCCGCCCCCGAGGCATCGGGGTTGAATTCGATCTATTTCGAACTGCCCGGTGGGTTTCCCGATGATGCCCGCGACGCCGCCGAGGCGGTGACCGAGGGGATGAGCAACAACTACGACAAGGCGATCGCCCTGCAAAACTGGTTCCGCTCCGAGTTCATCTACGACCTCGAGGTGCAGCGCGGCCACAGCAACAATGCGATCAGCAACTTTCTGAGGGTGCGTCGCGGCTACTGCGAGCAGTTCGCGGGAACGTTCGCGGCGATGGCCCGCTCGCTCGGTATGCCAGCACGCGTCGCCGTCGGCTACACCCAGGGCGATCTTGGCGACGACGGGTTGTACCACGTCTACGGCCGCCACGCCCATGCCTGGGCCGAGGTCTACTTCGAGGGAATTGGGTGGATGCCCTTTGACCCGACGCCCGGGCGCGGCCAGCCCGGTGAGCAAGACACGACCGGTGTGGCACCAGAACAGGCGCAGCCACGGGCATCTTCTGAGGGCACCAACCAGGTACCCCGGCCGACGCCTTCGAGCACTCCTCGCACACGCGAGGATGGCAGCGAAGGAGTCGACAACGAGTCGACGGCCACCACCATCGTGAGAACGGCGGGGTCGCCTGCGAACTCGCCTGGTGGGTCGACGGGCGACGGATCGCTCTACATCGTGTTGGGCATCGGGGCGATCGGCCTTTGGGCGTTCGGCCTACCGCGACTCGCCAAATTGTTCATCCGTCGGCGAGCGGCGAAGAATCCGGAAAGCTCGATCCGCTACAGCTGGATCCGCGCTGCTCGCGGGTTGGCGCAGATCGGTGTCGTGCAGCAACCGAGCACAACACCATTGGAGTTCGCCAATGAGGTCGCGGCGGCAACCGGAATTGATCGTTACTCGTTGACAGAACTGGCCAATCGGACCACGGCAAGCGTGTACGGCGGGCGCAGCGACGATCAAGTCGCCATGCGCTGTCGGACGCTGGCCGACTTCGTGGTCCGCTCCGTGCAAGAACGATTGACATTTCGCCAGCGACTCGTGGCCCGCTTCGATCCACGTCAAGCTCTAGCTTTGGCCACCCTCAGCGCTGAGGTGTAGCCAGCTCGGACCGACGATTACTGCGAGGATTACTGCGACGAGTCGCCGCCGGCACGACCAGCGGCCCTGCGGCGGAGTTCGTCAGGGATCTTGTTCAGCTGTTCGCGGCCGCGGGCGCTCAATTCGCGCTCGAGCGACACGCCGACCACGACCATGCCGACGAAGGCGACGAAGGCAACCCAGGCACTGATCTGCAGCGACACGACCAAGACGGCAAGCAGCACGACGAGCAAGACGGTTGACGACAGCAAGCGGCGCCGCGAGGTGGTGACCGAACTCGTCTGACTGACTTTGGCCGCGAACGAATGATCGGCGCGCAGCTGTTCTTCAATCTGACGAAGAATTCGGTTCTCTTCCTCGGAGAGCGGCATGAAGTACGTCCTCGCAGTGATGCCTCGTTGAAGACGATTGTCCCACGTCTGCGCCGTTCTGACAACGCGCACAGAGGTTTGTTACCGGAAACTTCCGTCGGCGCCTCACTTCGAGTCGTTTGGGCCCCATTGCTGCTGCCCGTTGCGCACGATGCGCAAACCCTCCGGCCGCAGAATACTCGCCGGGCCAATCGATGTATCGCCGAAACGGCTACGGATGGCGTCGACCGCGTCGGCGGCCTGCGACCACTGCTCGTCCACAGCCGTCGGGCTATCGTGCAGCGCGTCGAACGACAGTTGTTCGGCGATCTCGGCGAAGTTCGAACAATGGACTCCGAGCAAGCGGACCCCTCGGGTGACATCGAGTTCGCCGAGCAGCGGATGCACGACGGCAACCAACGCCGCCGAGGTAGACACTGCATTCTTCAGTGTGGTCGAGCGGGTCACCGTCTCAAACGAGGCGTAGCGCAGCTTGAGCGTCACCGTCCTGGCCATCAACCCGCTGCGGCGCAAGCGGGTCGACACGCCATCGGCCAGGCGCACGACTTCCGTGCGCGCCCGTTGCGGGTCGCAGATATCGGTGGCGTAGGTCTCTTCATGGCCAACCGATTTGGCTTGGCGATCGGTGTCCACGGGACGATCGTCGATGCCGTTGGCCAGGTTGTGGAGGTGGCCAGCGGCGGCCTTGCCGAGCGTGGCGGCCAGCGTCAGCGGATCGATGCGGGCAAGGTCGCCGACGGTGCGGATCGCTAGGCCATCGAGCCGTTGGAGCGTCGCTGGTCCCACGCCCCATAACGCCGACACCGGCTTTGGATGCAGGAAGGCCAGTTCCTCGCCAGCGCGGATTTCGACGACCCCTTGGCCCGGTCGCACGCCGTTGGCGTCGGCGACGGGCTTAGCCGCTTTGGAACCGAGCTTGGCCAAAAACTTGTTGGCGGCGATGCCGACACTGCAGGCCAAGTCGAGTTCGCGCCGCACTCGCTCACGAATCGCCTCAGCAATCTGACGAGCGGTGCCAAACAGCGCTAGCGAGCCGCTGACGTCAAGAAATGCCTCGTCCAGAGCCAGCGGCTCGACCAACGGCGTGAAGCTGGCGAAAATCTCGTGGACCTGATCGCTGACCTCGGAATACAGCCGATGATCACCGTCGAGAAACACCGCGGCCGGGCAGCGGCGGCGGGCCATCGAGCCAGGCATCGCCGAGAACACGCCGTAACGACGGGCTTCATACGATGCTGCGGCAACCACACCTCGCGGACCCGACCCACCGACAACCACCGGCTTGCCGCGCAGCTCCGGTCGCCGACGGAGTTCGACGGAGACAAAGAACGCGTCCATGTCGACGTGAAGAATGGCCCGGGACGGTGTCATGGTCGGCTGGCCGCCGTTTGCCTACATGCCTTGACGGCGGCGTTCCCGCCGACCGTGACGATCCTGGAACCACAGTCGCAGGACCATCACGAAGGCCTCCGAAATGATGTTCTGTGACATCTTCGAGGCACCGAGTGTTCGGTCTCGAAACACGATCGGGAACTCGACAATGGCACCGTTGGCGCGCACCAAGCGGTGGGTCATCTCGACCTGAAATCCATAGCCCTCGGCGCGAACGGCTTCAAACCCGATTTTGTCGACCAGCGCTGTCAGCGAATAGGCCCGATAGCCGGCCGTCGCATCGTTGATCGCCAGGGCCAGCAGCCCGGCCGCGTAACGGTTTCCCCAGCGCGACAACCAGCGGCGTTTCGTCGTCCAATTCTCGGTGCGCCCCCCGGGCACGTAGCGGCTCCCGATCGCCAGGTCGGCGCCATGCTCGACGATCGCCAGCAGCGCTGGCAGGTACTTGGGATCATGGGAGAAGTCGGCGTCCATCTGTACGCAGATCTCGGCTCCGTCGGCGATGGCGGCGGCCATGCCAGCCCGATAGGCGCTGCCGAGGCCCTGCTTGCCCGGGCGGCACAGCACCTGCAGATCTCCAAGTTCTTCACCAAGCCGTTGGGCAATCTGCGCCGTGCCGTCGGGGCTGTTGTCGTCGACGACGATGATGCCGACGTCGGCGGCGTGCTGGCGAATGGCGCGCACGATGCGCTCGACGTTGTCTGCCTCGTTATAGGTCGGGATGACGACGACGCTGCGCACAGCGCACCAGCCTAGGGCAGGCGCGATGGCGAACGCGGTGAACCACGTTGCACCCTCTACGATAGATCCGTGCCACAGCCAGGATCCGAACGCCCGATGTCGGCATTGCCATCCGCGGCTGCCCGGGCTGGCGCCTTCATCGCCATTCTGCTCGGTGGTCTCGCCGGTGGGTTGATCGGCTACAGCCTTGTCGCCTTGCAATGCGACGGTGAGTGCGGGCTGCAGACGGGCATCGGCGCCTTCGTCGGCGCAGTGATCGCCGCATTGGGCATGAGCGTCGTTGCCATCCTCGTGTTGCGTGCCGCTGGCGAGTGGAAACAGGTTGGCGGCCCGGGTGCTGCTTGAACACCAACTGTTGACCATTGCCTGTCAGTTGGCGACCGAAGCGGGTCACCTCGTTCGTTCCGGCCGCATGACCGGCACCGGAGTGGTCGATGCCAAATCGTCGCCGACCGACTTGGTCACGCAATTCGATCGTGCCTCCGAACAGTTGATCACCGATGAACTGCAGCGCCTTCGCCCGCGCGACGGGATCATCGGCGAAGAGGGCACCTCGCGCATCGGTGAGTCGGGGGTCACCTGGTTGGTCGATCCCATCGACGGCACGACGAACTTTTTCTACAACCTCGCCGGATATGCGGTGTCGATCGCTGCGATGGACGAACACGGTGCCCTCGCCGGCGCCGTTTACCTTCCCGTCACGGACGAGTTGTTCAGCGCGGCACGCGGCCACGGAGCGACGCTGAACGGCGCCACCATCCGCTGCGGATCGACCTCAGATCTCTCCCAGGTTCTGCTGGCGACCGGGTTTAGCTATCAGCGCGAGCGGCGCATTCCGCAAGCCCAGCGAATGGTTACGGTGCTCGGCGAGATTCGAGATATCCGCCGCCTCGGCGCTGCCGCCGCCGACCTTTGTTTCGTCGCTGCCGGGCGTGTCGACGCCTATTTCGAAGAGAACCTCGGGCCATGGGATTGCGCTGCGGGGCTGCTGATCGCCGCCGAAGCGGGCTGCGTGTGCACCGACCTCAATGGCGACCCGGCACGCCCGGCGGAGATTCTTGTGACCAATGCGGCGCTCGGTGCGCCGCTTCGCCAATTGCTCAATCGCGGTGATACCACGCGGTTGGCCTCCTCGTAAGGCATCATGGGGGACTGTGGGAACACGTATTCTGACTGTCGAAGACGATGAGCGAATCCGCGCCGCCGTCAAACTTGCTCTCGAAGACGAGGGCTGGACCGTCGATGAGGCGGGCAGCGGTGAGGAAGCGGTCGAATTGTTCCACCGTGCCACGCCCGATGTCGTGCTCATCGACATCATGTTGCCGGGTATCGACGGCTTCGAATTGTGTCGCACGCTGCGCCGCACGAGCGATGTTCCAATCGTCATGGTCACAGCTCGGGCCGACACCCACGATGTCGTTGCCGGCCTAGAAGCTGGCGCGGATGACTACCTCACGAAACCCTTCGCCCCCAAAGAGTTGAGCGCGCGTATCCGCGCTCTGCTGCGTCGGCTTCGTGTCGTCGGCCCGAGCACTCACTCGAAACTGGTGTTCGGCGACTTGGAGATCATTCCGGATGAAGGCAAGGTCAACCTCGGTGGTGTCGAACTCCATCTGACGAAGACGGAATTTCGCTTGTTGTGCGAACTCGGTCAAAATCCTGGCCGGGTGTTCAGCCGTGAAAATCTGCTCGACAAGGTCTGGGGCTACGACTATTTCGGCGATGGCCGACTGGTCGATGTTCACATCCGCCGACTGCGAACCAAGGTGGAAAACGATCCTGCGAATCCGCGCCACATCGTCACGGTTCGAGGTCTCGGGTACCGTTTGCAGTCGTGACCGAACGAGACACCTCTCGTGCGCGGTCAACGCCAGGAAAGGTCCACAAGGCACTGGCCTGGCGTCCGGGCCGCTTGAGTTTGCGAACCAGGATCCTGCTGATGTTCACCCTCGGATCGTTGGCTTTGTCGTCGTTCCTCGCAGCCACGACGTTTTCGTTCACCCGCAGTTCACTGTTGAAACAACGCGAAGCGACCAGCGTTCAGGTGGCTGGCCGAAATGCCCGAGTCGCCTCTGCGAGGCTGCAAACCGGCGCAGCGTCGGGACAATTGGCCGTCGAGTCGTTGGTGGAGTTGGGTGTCACCGATGCGTTGATCTATTTCCGTGATACGCCCTACAGCAGCGGCAGCGACTTCGGAAGAGACGATCTCCCGGAGGCCTTGTTCCGGATGGTCAACGAGGACAAACTCGCGGCGCGAATGACGACGCGGATCAATGGCAAGCCGGTGCTCATTGTTGGTGTGCCGATGGATGATGTCGAGGACACCAGCTATTTCGAGTTCGTCAGCCTCAAAGACATCGACACGACCCTGAACAGCATCCGCCTCTCGCTGCTCTTCGCAGGATTTATCACCACGTTGTTTGGGCTGGTCGTCGGTTCATGGGCGGCGCGGCGCGCGGTGCGCCCACTGACCGATGCCGCACAGGCCGCGAAAGCGATCGCCGGCGGACGGCTCGACACACGCCTTCTGAGCTCGGATGATGCCGACCTTCAGGTCCTGGCCAGCTCGTTCAATGACATGGCGACCGCACTGCAGCAGCGGGTTGAGCGAGACGCGCGATTCACCAGCGATGTCAGCCATGAACTGCGCTCGCCGTTGATGACGTTGGCCGCGTCCGCCGAGGTCATGCAAGGGCGGCGCGATGAGATGCCCGAACGGGCGCAGGCCGCGCTCGATCTGCTGGTTGCCGATGTCACCCGATTTCAGGGCCTCGTCGAGGACCTGTTGGAGATCTCCAGATTCGATGCCGGTGCCATCCGCCTCAATCAGGAGGACCTGCTGGTCGCCGAATTCGTCCGCCAGGCCATCGCCATCAGCAGCCAACCGCGCACAAAGGTCACGGTGACGCCAGTTGCCGAGGAGCTGATCATCGTTGGCGATCGCCGCCGATTGGCGAGGGTGATCGCCAATCTGATCGACAACGCTCGACTTCATGGCGGTGGCGATGCCGAGGTCACCGTCTGCGAACCCGATGGCGAAACCGAACCGATCGGGCACGTCTGGATCGTCGTCGAGGATCACGGCGCCGGCGTGCCGGTCGAAGAACGGTCGCTGATCTTTGAGCGTTTCGCCAGGGGTGCGGTGGCCGGTCGGCGGAGTTCGTCCGATGGCGCTGGCCTCGGTCTAGCGCTGGTCGAAGAGCATGTCCGCATGCACGGCGGCGTCGTTTGGGTCTCGGACCGCGCCGATGGTGATAGCGGTGCTCGATTCGTGATCGAATTACCTGCGGAGGGTGTCGGATGAGCAGCTGTCGCTTGATTCGTTTGCTGGTCGTGGGTGTGATCGCTCTCAGCGCGGCCACGAGTTGCGGCGTCACCGTCGACACTGGCCCGGAAAAGGTCGACCTCGGCGGTGACCAAACGGAATCACGACAGTCCCCCGCGCAGCGTGAGACCGGTGGGGCGCAGCGGATCTATCTGCTGGTGCCCGCGCCAAGTGGCCAGGGCAGATTGTTGCGCGCCTTCCCCCGTGAATCTGGCGCCACGCCGCGGGAGCGTTTGGAGGCGCTCGTGCAGGGGCCGACGATCGAAGAACGCAATGCCCAAGTAACGACAGCACTGCCCGCCGCTTTGAAAGTCAAAGCGATCGTGCGGCGTGACAACGGTGTCCTCGTCGTCGATGTCAGCCCAGAAATCGAAGAGCTCAAGGGAACCTCGATTCGCAACGCCCTGGCCCAGATCGTCTATACGGCCTACGAGTTCGGCGGGTTGACAGGCGTGCTGGTCACGGTCAACGGTGTGCCTGGTCAATGGCCGACACCCGTCGACGGACAGACCGATCGCCCGCTGACCGTCTTTGACTATCCAGGGGTGTTGGAGTGGTCGCAACCGGATTTTCCAAATGCGATCGTCGGCTGATACCCGCGATCGTGCCAAGATCGATGTGATCCGAAGACGAAAGGACCTCCCGTGAGCTGGGATTCTTCACGGCCCGTACCGTGGCAACGATTGATCCGCGAATGGCTGTTGTACATCGCCGTTTTCGGCGTCGTCGCTCTGATTCTGTTCCGCAGCAAGATCGACGCTGGCAATGTTGGCGGTCTGCTAGCCAGCGGGCCGATGTATTTGATCTTCGGCGGGGTGCTAGCCAAACTCGGCTATCAACGCAAGACCTACGGCGAGTTGCGCAACTCCCGTCGCCAACGATCGGTATCGACGTCGCCATCGACCTCGCCATCGACGTCGGCTGGGCGCCAACGCCCGGCGCCGACCAAACGCACCGCCGGCCATCGTTCTCCGGCGGCCAAAAGGAGCGCGAAGAAGCGATGATGAGCAGACGCGGGAGCGACACGGTCGACCATGCCTGCGTCGTCGCCATCGACGCTGGCACGACGGGCGTACGCAGTCGAGCGGTGTTTGCCGATGGGCGCAACCCTCTGTCGTCATATCGTGAGTTCACCCAGCACTTTCCGCGACCTGGCTGGGTGGAACACGACGCCGAGGAGATCTGGGACGCGGTCAAGGCGACACTGAACGACGTCATCACCGAACTCGGTGCCCGACCGGGCGCCGTCGGCATCACCAATCAGCGGGAAACCGCAGTGATCTGGGACGCAGCCACCGGCCGCCCGCTGCACCGGGCGATCGTTTGGCAAGACCGCCGCACCGCCGAGCGCTGCGAGGAACTCGACCGACAGGGTTGGTTGCCAACGATCCGCCAGCGCACCGGATTGGTGCTCGACCCCTATTTCACGGCGACGAAGTTCGAGTGGATGTTGACGCACGGTGGCGTCGTGGCAAGTCCGACGATGCGACTCGGCACAATTGATTCATGGTTGTTGTGGAATCTCACCGGCGGCGAGATTCACGCCACCGACCCCTCCAACGCGGCGCGCACCATGCTGTTCGATATCAACACGCTGAGCTGGGACGATGAGCTCTCCGCGACATTCGGAGTGCCGCGTCAATCGTTGCCAGACGTTGGCGATAGCAGCGGTCGCTTCGGCCTGACGAGCGAGCGTTGTGGTATCCCCGCTGGGATTCCGATTTCAGGAATCGCTGGCGATCAGCAGAGTGCCTTATTCGGGCAGATGTGCTTCTCCCCCGGCGACGTCAAGAACACCTACGGCACCGGAAGTTTTGTGTTGATGAATGTCGGCGCGGCACCACCGCCGCCGACTCCGGGGATGCTGAGCACCGTGGCCTGGCGTCTCAGCGATGGCACGGTCGCCTACGCGCTCGAAGGGGCCGTGTTCGCCACCGGCGCTGCGGTGCAGTGGCTACGCGACGGCCTGCGAATCATCGACTCCGCTGCCGAGGTCGGGCCGCTCGCCTTCAGCGTCACCGATTCCGGCGGCGTCTATGTGGTGCCAGCTTTCGCCGGTCTTGGCAGCCCCTACTGGGACCCACACGCCCGCGGCACGATCGTCGGGATCACCCGCGGCAGCGGCCGCGCCCAGATCGCCCGCGCCGTGGTCGAGTCGATGGCCTACCAAGTTCGCGATGTCGTCGATGCCATGTCGGCAGCCACCGAACTCAAGGTCGCGACGCTGCGTGTCGACGGTGGCGCCTCGGTGATGGACGAGATGCTGCAGTTCCAGGCAGATCAGCTTGGTGCCGTGGTCGTTCGACCGGTTGATCAGGAGACGACCGCGCTGGGCGCCGCCTATCTCGCCGGCCTCGCCGAAGGGATCTGGCCGTCCTTAGCAGCCATTTCCGAGATGTGGCAGCAGGACGCCGCGTTCACGCCGGAACCCGATCGCACGTTCACCGACCTGCTCTACGGGCAATGGCAACGCGCCGTCGAGCGCAGCCGCAGCTGAACCCGCCTTCGTTGGCAGCGTTCAGGCCTGGTTTGGCTGGAGCGAACCGTGGTGGTCACGCCGGGGTAATCAGCGATCCAGCGATCTGTGCCAACAGTTCAGCGTGTTGCCGCTCACGTACGTGGAACGGCCGGCCGCCGCGCCCGGCGACGAACGCCAGCGTCGTTGGTGTCAGCCCAGACCAGACCACGTCGGAGGGGACACTGCCATCACGATTGAGTGCATCGAGGTGGTCGCTGCCCTCCAAGAAGGCGATCATCCAGGCGAGATCGGGTGGGACACCGAGCGAGGCGACGACAGCGTCCGTCGAGCGATCGATCAGCGCCGACCATTCGGTGTCGAAGAGTCCCATGATTTCGGCGCAGAAGGGCTGGTAGACATCGGCTCCGCGCCGGTCAGCGAGCCGCTGGGCCCCGGCGAGCGCGGCCGTCGCAGGTTCGAGGCGACCGTTGCCGATCGTGCGCAGGTCTTCGATTCGCACGCCGTCGATCTCCTCCAGCGCGGCAATGAGGATGTCCTGAGCGATGACCCGTGGCATCGCCACGACTATCTCATCGATTGCTTGGCCACCATCGCGTTCGAGGATGTCGATACCTTCGACATCGCCACCTGCCTGACCGATCGCTGAGGCGATCTGGCCGAGGACGCCGGGGCGATCGTCGAGCCACAGCCGTAACACGTATCGCACGATTTGCGCTGCTGCCTGGGGCGATATGGCACCGCCGATGCGACTTTGTTCCATCGAGTCCCCACAGTAGTAGCTGCTTCGCGACAGCGCCTCGATCTTGGCCTACCGTTGAGGTGACTGGCGACACGCATCGTCGACGGAATGGTGGAAACCCCCGATCGGCCTGCCACCATGGGGAAATGTCCAACCCCCTCCCCGACGATTGCATTCACGTCGTCATCGAAATCCCGCGAGGCAGCAGGAACAAGTACGAGATCGACCACCACACCGGGCGAGTATTCCTCGATCGGCGGTTGTTCACGGCCACTACCTATCCCGCAGACTATGGCTACATACCCGACACCCTTGGAGGTGACGGCGATCCGCTCGACGCGCTGGTGCTGCTCGAAGATCCCGTGTTCCCCGGGGTGTGGGTGCAGGCCCGCCCGGTCGGTGTGTTGTTCATGCATGACGAAGCGGGCGAGGATGCCAAAATTCTTTGTGTCCCGCCACGCGAACCGCGCTGGGCCGACATCAACGACATCGCCGACCTCACGCCGCAACTCGTCGAGGAAATCCAGCACTTTTTCGAGGTGTACAAGGCGCTCGAACCTGGAAAGACGTCGAGCACAGCCGGCCTGGCCGGACGCGATGCGGCGTTACGCGAAATCGAGCAGGCACGGCTCAACTATCAACGCACCGAAGGTGCCAGCTGATTCGCTAGAGGTGATTTGTCGGTAGCAGCGCGGCACCGATGGCGCCAGCGCGCTCGCCCAATTCAGCGAACGCGAGATGCGGATGCGGGCGATGCTCCGGCGAATACAGCAGCGCCGTGAACTCGCGCATGATCGGCGGCAAAAACATGTCCGGCGCAGCGGCCAGACCACCGCCGAGAACGATGCACGCCGGATCGAGAATGTTGGTCAAGTTGACCAAACCGAGCGCCACCCAGTGGGCGAAAGCATCGATGATCACCAGCATCTCGCGGTCGCCCGTGCGGGCGAGGTCGACGACTTCCTCGCCCTTGCGCCCCCCGGCGAGCATTTGCAGGCCTTTGCCGGAGGCAAACCGCTCCCAACAGCCGCGCCGACCGCAGGGGCAGAACGGGCCATCCGGTTGCACGACGATGTGGCCGATCTCACCGGCAAAACCGTTGACGCCACGTTGCAGCTTGCCGCCCATCACCAATCCGCCGCCGATCCCGGTACCGAGGGTGACGAGCACGACGTCGTTGTAACCGCGGGCGGCACCATGTTGCCACTCGGCCAGGATCGCACAGGTCGCATCGTTGTCGACGGCCACAGGGTGGCCGAGCGCTTCGCTCAGGCGAGGGCCGACTCGAACCTCGGTCGCTCCGACCAGGTTGGGAGCGGCACGCAACACCCCATCGCGGGTGACGAGGCCGGGAACGCCGACCCCAAGAGTGTCGTACTCACCGAGTTCACGGGCGAACTCGACGAGGTCGTGGACGACGGCATCGCCACCGTGGGGCGTCGGGCGACGTTTCTCGACGAGCAGCGTGCCGTCGTCATCGATGATCACCCCAAGAAACTTCGTGCCGCCAACATCGATTCCGGCCCGACGGGTCACGATTCGGCGCGTACCTTGAGTTCGCGCACGGTGTTGAGGATGCGTTGCTCAGCGCGTCGTTTGACAAAACCGGGCAGCGGCACCACCAGCTCAATCGCCAAGTCGTAGCGCACCTCGGTGTGCGTGTCGCCGATCGGGGTGAAGTGATAGGCACCGTCGATGGTGCGCATGATGTCGCCGCGCACCATGCTCCAGCTGAGCACTTCGGGTGCCTGCGAGTAGTCGTAGGCCAAGGTGTAATGCGTGCTGCGCCCGAGGGCCGAGGCGCGGAACTCGACCTCCGTTGGGCGGCCCTGCTCGTCGCGTCGACGCACAACGGCCTGCTTGACGTCGGTTGCCCATTGCGGGTAACGCTCGAAATCAGAGGCAATGGCGTACACGCGCTCGACCGAAGCAGCGATCGAACTCGTTTGCGAAGCGGTCTCAGCCATGATCGGCATTGTCGGTTCTCTCCTGAGGCGATGGGGGGACATCCCGAGGTTGTGCGTTGACCTTAGCGCTCTTCGCGCCACAGTCGATGGCCAATGCACGAGGTTTGAACTGCCCATGGCGCGCCGACCACAGACCGTTCAATCCCAAACCAAACATCGGCACCAAGACGCCGAAGGCAAGGGTCGATCCTGGCTTTCCATCGGTGCTCGGCCTGGCCAATGCCGTCGCCAGCCCGACAACCGTCTGTGTGGCGAGCAATATCATCATCGGCGACTTGATCTGCTTCGGAGCGATTCCCGAGCCGAAGAAGTACAGCTGCGACACGGCGATCTCGTCGGTGCGGCTGCGCTGCACGGCGTCCCAATAGCCCGCCAGGAAGGCGACGACGCCGGTGGCGAAGAGCAGCAACGCAACGGCAGCTCCGACGACGCGTGCCGGGCCGTTGAACACTGTGGCAGCGACGGCGGCGCTGACGACGAAGAGCACGGTGCCGATGAGATTGGTGCGCACAAGACCGCGCCCCGCCACAGTGACGATCTGATCGGCCTGTGTTGGCCCAACGTTCGATGGCATGTCGGTCATGATGGCAGCACACCGAGTGATTTGCCCAGCCGCTCGGCGAGCACCTCGTAGGAAAACTCCTCGACGGCGCGCAGGCGGCTGGCGGCGGCCATCCGCTGGCGCAACGCGGGGTCATCAAGCAGCCTTTCCATCGACGCGGCGACCTGGCGATGATCATCCGGCCGATCTATGACCAAGCCGGTCTCTCCGTGGGCGACCGCCTCGTGAGCCCCGCCTGACCGACCGGCGATCTGCGGCACGCCACATGCTGCGGCCTCGATGAAGACGATACCGAAACCCTCTTGCTCGAGACCGGCCCAGCGGTTGCGGCACAGCATCGTGTAGATGTCGGCGCAGCCGTAGAGCAGCGGGAGCTCGTCGTTGTCCACTCGCCCCATGAAGCGCACCGGGGCGTCGAGTTGAACTGCAAGTTTTTCAAGTCGTTCACGCTCACGCCCGCTGCCAGCGATCGCCAACTGCAGCTGGGGTCTGCTCGGTTTCAAGAGCGCGCTGGCCCGAATCGCTGTATCAAACCCCTTGCGCGGCACGAGTCGGCTGATGCCGACGATCAGCTCCGTGTCGTCGTCGAAACCGAAATGGCGGCGAGCCGCGCTGCGTTCGAACTCGCTCAGCGGGCGGAACCGATCGGTGTCGACCCCAGGGGGAACGATGGTGATCGGTAGCTCTCGCCCGGCGGCGTGGATCGCCTCGGCGGCCGGATACCCGCCACCAGCGACGACGTGGCGCGCCCCACGAAGGACGTGGCCGAGCAGCTGTTTCGAGGCTGGCAGGCGACCCGGCACGGTGACCTCGGCGCCGTGCAACACCAGGTCGTAGGGCAACTTGAGCGAACGACCGACCAGGCCGAGCGGGAGTGCCGGGTCGAGCACCACGAGCTCGGCGCCGAACTCCTCGGCCAATCGATCGATCCGCTTGACCATCCACGGGTGCGGTAACAGCGCCGGCTCGCGAACGCGTTCGACACGAAACGGCTGCGCCTCGTCGAACGCTTCCGCCCCGGCATACGGGCTGGTCAGCACTGCGAATGAGTCGCACGGCAGCCTGCGCCACCACTCCCACAGCAATGACTGAATGCCGCCGATCTTCGGCGGAAAGTCATTCGTGACCAGCAGGTGCTTCATCGATTCGCTCCGACGCCGGACAGTCGCAGCTCTTCGGCGACATCGGCGTCCGGGTCGCCAGTCGGCAATATCGACGTCAGCCCGAGGGCGGCTGCTGCCCACACGGCGTGGACGCGCAGTACGGGGTGTTCATCGTTGAGATACCGCTGCAGCACCGCAGCGGTGTGTGGATCGCGCCAACCCGAATTTCCCAGGGCGATCAGCGCGTTGCGGCGCAACCACATCGGGTTGCGCTCCGGGATGTACCAGCGTCCGTGGCGCTCGAGCAGGGTGTGATCGTCGGCTGTCAGCATGTCCAGCAGATCGACCCACGCCTCGGCCCCGGAATCGTGTCCTGCCGTCGAACCGTTGGTGAGCATCACCCGTTCCTGCCGAGCGGTCGGCGGGCAGGCTGTCTGGCAGTCGTCGCAGCCGTAGATCCGTACCCCGAGGGCACTGCGGAACTCGCGCGGGAAGATGCCGGGGCGCTGCAGCAACCAGGCCAAACACCGCCGAGCATCGATGACGCCAGGGGCGACGATGGCTTGAGTTGGGCAGGCAGGTAGGCACCGCGAGCAACTGCCGCAGCCGTCGGCGAGCACCCGTTCTGTTGGCGGCAACGCGGCCGAGGTGAGCACCGCGCCGAGCACGAAGTAGCTCCCCAACCCTGGCAGCAACAGATTGGCGTTCTTGCCGAACCAGCCCAACCCGGCGAGCCAGGCGGCCTCTCGGTCGACCAGGGCGTTGTCGTCGGCGACCACCACCGCCTTGTGACCGTCGGCCTTCAGCCTGGTTGCGATCTCTCCAAGGTTCCTGCGTAATTCGGCGTAGTGATCGCGCCATGCGTAGCGGGCAACGGCGCCGATCGCGCCAGTCGGGCGAGGTGGTGGCGGTTCAAGGTAGCTGCGCGCCCCGACGAGCATCGCCTGGGCGCTGGGCAAGGCCGAGCGCGGCGATGTCGAGCGCACGGGATTGCGGAAGGTGAACTGCATGGAGTCGGCGAAGCCAGCGGCTTGGCGTTGATGCAACTGCCCAAGCGCCCGCTCCATCACCGATGCCGGGGCGATTCCAATCGCTTCGAGCCCGGCGGATAGCCCGATGGCGCGGAATTCGTCGCTGTAGCTGGCGGCTTCGGATGGCGCCATCGGCGGCGGATCATGACGCTGTGGGTGCCGCACGGTGGCGAAGCATAGGCGTCATTCCAGCCTGAGCAAACCAGCGCACGGCGCGCTGCTCGGCAAGATCGAAGACCACAGCCTGCTCGTCACGGTCGCACAGAAAGGTGACAACACAGTCGTCGCACGCCTGAGTAAGGCGCATTGAGCAAGTATCGCAGTCGATGATAAGGGGGTTCATGACAACTCCAAGACAGGGATAGATCCGAAGGATGAGGAAACGGCGTTGGGCACTCCACCCACTTCGCACTGTGCCACAGGGGTGTGATGAAGTTTCCTGGACCCGTGCCGGAGGGCGGCTTTTGGGGTTCAGGCGGCTTTGGGGGTGAGCGTGACTTGGTGTCCGAGGGCTTCGAGTTGAGCGACGAGGTGTCGTTGCCGGCGGGCAGTGTCATCGCGACCGGCGAGGTAGTCGGTGCCGAGTTCGTGGTAATCGACCTCGTCGTTGAGTAGGTGCCAGCAGATGACCAGGATCGTGTGCGCGATCGCCACGATGGCTCGTTGTTCACCGCGTCGTTTCCGGATGCGTTGGAACCGGACACCGAGGTAGCAGTCCTTGGTCCGCACCGCGGACCAGGCGGCCTCGACCAGAATGGTGGTGAGCCACGGGTTCCCATGTCGGGTGCTGGTGGCTTTGTGTTTCCCGGCTGATTCGTTGTTCCCCGGGCAGACACCGGCCCACGACGCCAGATGCCCAGCGGTTGGGAAGCGGGTCATATCGATACCGATTTCAGCGATGATGTTCTCGGCGTGGTGTTTCCCGATGCCCGGGGCCGTGTCGAGCCGGTCACGGGCTATCTCGAAAGGGACCATCATCTGATCCACCGTGCTATCGAGCTGATCGATCGCGGTGTCGATGTAATCGATATGCGCGAGCAGCGCTCGGGTCATGGTGGCGTGGAACTCGTTGAACCGGCCCGGGACGCATTGACGGAGCAGATTGGTCTTGGCTTTCAACCGACGTTGTGCCATCCCGGCGAGCGCATCAGGGTCACGCTCGCCATCGCACAAGGCGTTCAGGATCATGCGAGCGGTCACGCCCATGGTGTCGGTCACGACCGCCGACAGTTTCACGTTGGCGTCTTCCAACAGTTTCTGCAACCGTTGAACCTCACGACCGTGTTCCTCGGTCAACTGACGGCGATACCGGGTGATCTCGCGGAACTCGCGGATCTCGACCGGCGGCACGAAGCTTGCACGCAACAATCCGCATTCCAACAGCTGCGCGATCCACGTAGCATCGTTCACGTCGGTCTTGCGGCCTGGCACGTTTTTGATATGACCCGGGTTCACTAGCAGCAGCTCGAACGGCTCACCATCGGCCAACACATGCCACACCGGTTTCCAAAACACACCGGTCGCTTCCATCGCTACCTCGGTAACGCCGATCTCGATCAACCAGCGGCGCAACGCCACCAACTCATGCTCGAACGTCCCAAACGTGCGGACCTCCGAGGTGCGTTTCGCCCGACCCGTCCCCGGTGTCCGAACGCACGCCACCACCGTTTTCTGGTGCACGTCCAGACCGGCGCACCGATCGATAATGACTTCCATCTTGTGCCTCCCTTGTCGTGTTGGAAGGTTCGGTCGGGGCCAAACAACTGAAGAAGGTGTGATGCGTGCTCGAAGCACAATCGCAGGCACCTGCCGGGCCCCGCCGTCATGGTGTCGCACGCGGGCTGAAAAGACCGCACCAATCCCCATACCGACGTCACCCGAACCCACACACAAACTTCATCCCCGCAGGCGGGGGTGTCAACCCCCATCGCTGGTGTCATGAAGTTGTTCGGGCACAGCTCGCTCGGCCGTTGCACGGTGCCTGCAAGCCTCACTGGGTAGGGTGAACCGAATGAGACGAGCCTCCATGATCGCCGCCACGGTTGGACTGTTGCTCGCTGCAGGTTGCAGCAGCTCACGACCACCGATCGCGGCGACGCAGTCGCAGACCAATTCCGTGCCTGAGCCTGTCATCGTCGCCGACACGGCGACCGATGTCACCGCCGTAACGCAGCCAACGGAAGCCGTCGAGCCAACCACTCCGGCCACCGAGCCAACGCCGAGCACCCTCATTTGGGAGTCATGCGACGACGAGATGGCCCAAGACCCGGCGTTGGAATGTGCCACGCTGGAGGTGCCGTTGGACTACGAAACGAGTGGTGGGGAAACGATCGGCATCGCCCTCGTGCGCTATCCCGCCATCGGTGAACGCATCGGTGCGGTGCTGTTCAACCCAGGTGGACCCGGTGGCTCCGGGTTCGATTACATCGCCCAGGCTGGCTCGGCGATCAGCAGCTTTATGGGCTTGGACAGCTTCGACATCATCGGTTTCGACCCGCGCGGCGTCGATCGCTCCGGGGGGCTGCGCTGCCAGACCGACGCCGAACTCGACGCCGAGATGTTCCTCGATGACACACCCGACACCCCTGAGGAACAGGCTCTACTCGATGCCACAGCGACCTCGTTTAGCACCGCCTGCAAGGCCAAGTACGGCGACACGTTGCACGAATACTCCACCGCCAACACGGCGCGTGACATGGACGCGATGCGTGTCGCCTTCGGCGACGAGCAGATCAGTTTCATCGGTATCTCCTACGGCACCTACCTCGGCGCCGTCTACGCCACGATGTTCCCCGACCAGGTCCGCGCCCTCGTCCTCGATTCCGCCTACGAACCAGGCGGCGACACCCTCGAGCAGCAATACACCACACAGCTCGTCGGCTTCGAAAACGCCTTCAACGACTGGGCCGCGTGGTGCGCCGAAACCCCTGATGAATGTGCCTTTGCTCAAGGCGGTGGCGACGTAGGCGCGCGAGTGGGACCAGCTCAGACTGAACCTCGACGCCAATCCGGTGGCGGCGAGCGACGGTCGCCTGGCCAATCAGGCTGTGCTCGATACAGCCACCTTTGCTGCTCTCTACAGTCGGCTCGAATGGCCGGTACTCGGCAGCGCTTTGGCCACTGTCGGGCAAGGTGACCCTGCCGGGCTTTTCCGCCTAGCCGACGGATATAACGGGCGCGAGGAAGACGGTACGTACAACACGATCGGGCAATCCAACCCGATCATCCGCTGTGCCAGTGGTATCGAAGACGAAGAACCAACCGATGCGGCAGCCTTGTTGGCCACCTTGCAGAGCGTCGCTCCTCGCTTCGGGGCCCAATACGAGTTGGACGATCTGACCAGCGAACATGGCTGCATCGATTTGATGGCCGCTCAGCCGCTTGACACGCTGTCCTACAGCGGCGACGCCCCGATCGTGGTCATCGGCGGCACGAACGACCCAGCGACTCCGTTCCGCTGGGCCGAGGAGATGGCTGCGGCAATGGGTCCGAGCGCTGCCTTGGTCAGCTTCACCGGCGAGGGGCATGGTCAAATGTTGGTCTCGTCATGTGTCACCGAGATCCAAGCAGCGGTACTCGCCGATCTGGTGACGCCAGAGGATGGCACCGTCTGCGACCCCGATCCGGAGATTGAGCGACCGGAGTGGTGGGCGACGCTGCCGGTGCCTGAGGGCATCGATCCAGCCGTCGACAATCCGGAGCTCAACGCCGCTCTCGGTCTCTCACCGACCGATCTGTTTGCCGAGGTGCGCACGGCGTCGATCACTGCCGATGAGGTACTCGAGGCCTACAGCGGCGCGTTAGATCAGGATCAGTTTGCGCCGTTGGGCGAGCAGGAGCCGTTCCCCGGAGTGCGCCAGTTGGTATTCGACGCCCCGGACGGGCAGTTCCTCAGCGTGCTGGCGTTCGATCAGGATGACCTGCTGACGCCAGATCTTGAGGGCATCGCCGAGCTCATCGAGCCTGGCAAGACGTTGGTCTTGATCCTCACCTTCTCGGCGTGAGCGGCCCCGGGAAATCCGCAGCTCAGTAGGCGGCGCGCAGCCACTGCCCGCAGGTCATCGTGTTGCCCCCAAGCGAGCGGACCGACGCCAGAATGGCTTGGTCTTCGGTGACGACGACGATCGGGGTTCCCGAAGGGATCGCTGCGATCATCGCCCTGATCGAGTCGTCGGCCGTGACCCCGCCAGGTGAGTACGAGACGCGGACAAGTCGTCGCTTGACGGCTACCGCGCCGACGACGTCGGCACCATCAAAGATCACCGTGATCCGACAACCGAAACGGCGGGCGATGTTCTCGCCCGCCGTCACACAGCGGTCACGTTGCTCGCTGAGTTCGAGCTTTGGCCAAGCCCCTTTGGCCACGTTGTAACCGTCGACGACGATCTCGGCGCCGGTGGTGCGCAAGAACAGGTTGGCGACCTCATCGGCATCGCCGTACAACCCGCCGGGAATGGCGATCGGTTTGCGATGCGTGTGCGGCGTCGCTCGCCTCGGTGTCGGTCCAAGCTTTGCCCGCGACACGCTCGTCTGACCAGTGCCGACAGGCACGCTGCCCTGACCGGCGTACTCTTCGAGCAGGCGGTCACGAGCCTGTTCTACTACGGCGAGGCGGGCGTGCACGTCGCCCAATTCCTCGGCCAAGCGGTCACGTTCGCCGTGAGCCAGCGACAAGGCCGCGAGATGGCGTTGCGCATCGCGGCCCAAGGAGGCCACCGAGCGCCGTTGGGCGTCGAGTTCCTGGCGCAGCGTCGCCGCCTCCAGTCGTTGCTCGACGAGTTCGCGACGGAGTCGGGCCAAGTCGTCGGCATCGGCAAGGGTCTGGGCGAGCGCACGTGCCGTCGCCCCCTCAGCCGCCTCCCTTCGTCGTTGCGCGGCGGCGAGTTGGCTGCGCAGGTCGGCCTCAGCTCCCTCATGTTTGGCCCGCTCGACAGCCTGTCGGGCGGCATCCTCCCAGCCTGCACCGTGGCGCAACCAGGCGATCGACAATGCACCGAGCTCGGCCTGCTCGGCAACGCTGCCCAACTGGCTTCGATAGCGAGATTCGGCGACGAGCACGCGGCGCACGGCTCGCAGCGAGCCACGATCGAGTCGCGTCATCTTGAAAAACGGCTTGAGCGCGGCCGGGAACGGTATTGGCGGCCGTCGTTTGGCGCTGGCAGCGGCGACGCCGACGGCGAACTCCAGCGCTTCGCGCAACGCCGAATCAGCGATCTCCGCAAGATCGACGGCAGATTCGTCCCCACTCACCGGTGGCGGGGGTGCAGCGTCGTCCACGATCGCGAGCGTAGCGAGCATCACCCGCTCCTCAGCTGATGAAGGTCGCACCCATCGTGTCGATCGACAACTGCTTGACAACGCCATCGGGCGGGAGCGCTGCGGCGACTTGCGCCGCGTCCTGCCTAGCGCACAACAAGGCCACCGTCGGCCCTGAGCCGGACAGCCAACCAGCCCACGCAGAGGTCGTCAGACCGGCCTCGAGCGCCGCCGCTGACCCTGGCAACTCACCGAGGCGGCGCTGCTGGTGCATGCGGTCGGCGGTCGCGCAGCGCAGCGCGGAGACGTCGCCGCCGGCCAACGCGGCGACGAGCAATGCCGTGCGTTCGATGTTGTGGGCAGCGTCGGCGAAGGAAATCATCTCCGGCAGTTGCGCCCTGCTGCGATCGGTGCGAGTGATCGTCGCCGGGACCCAGCAAACCACGGTTGCGTCGAGCGCCACAGGCACACGAATCGCCCTGCCGTCGGCAAACACCGTGAAACCGCCGTAGACCGCCGCCGCTGCGTTGTCACCGTGTCCTTCCAAATCGGCGGCAAGACGCAACACCTCCGGGCGAACCGAGTCGAGCACGGCAGAGTCGTCACCGACCCGTTGGGCATGCGCCGCCAGCAGGCCGCCGACGCGCACGGCTGCGCTGAAACCGAGCCCGCGCCCCATCGGAATCGGGCATCGCAACCACAACGTGCCGCGGCCCCCGAAGCCGTGAAAGGCCAGCGTGGCCGGATGGTGCTCGTCGATGATCTGACCACGCTCCGGGATGTCGTCGTGACCGACGACGCCGACCTCGGCGTAGAGCGTCAGCGCCAATCCCAAACTGTCGAATCCCGGGCCAAGGTTGGCCGACGTGGCCGGGACTGAAACGCTCAGGAGGTGCTCTCTCGTTGGGAGGCTGCCACGAGGCGCTCCAAGACCAACGCAGCAGCACCGCTGTCGATCGACTCGGCGGCGAGCGCCAAGCCCTCGGCGATGCCCACGGCGCGATCGGCGACGACAAACCCAGCGGCGGCGTTGAGCACCACAATGTCACGGTGGGCCCCCGGCTCGCCGGAGAGCACACGGCGCACCACCTCGGCGTTGAACGCTGGGTCACCGCCGACGAGTTGCTCGTTGGAGGCTGCGGCGATGCCAAAGGCGCGTGGATCGAGCGTCGCCGTCGTCACCACGCCGTGGTCGAGTGTCATCACCGTTGACGGCCCGACCGTGCTCAGTTCGTCGAGCCCGTCGCCGTTGACGACCCAGGCCTTGGTCGATCCGTGAAGCGCCAGCGAGTCGATGATTCGCGGGGCGTCGGCGGGGTTGGCAACGCCGATCACCTGCCGGCGGACTCGCCCAGGATTGGCCATCGGGCCGAGCAGGTTGAACACCGTCGGAATCCCGATCTCGCGGCGTGACGGTGCGGCAAAACGGAATGCAGGATGGAACCTGGCCGCCAGGCAAAAGCCCATTCCGGCTTCGCGGATACAGGCAGCGACGCCCTGCGGCGTCAGTTCGATGGCCACGCCGAGCGCCTCGAGCACATCGGCTGTGCCACATTTCGACGATGCCGCTCTGGCCCCGTGTTTGCAGACGGGCACGCCGCCCCCAGCAACCACGAGGGCGGCCATCGTCGAGACGTTGATCGAATGACTGTGGTCGCCACCGGTGCCGACGATATCGATCGCCGTGTCGCGCAACGTTGCGTCCAACGGCACCAACGTGGCGGACGCCAACACGCCGTCGAGGAGACCTGAGAGCTCGGTCGCCGACTCCCCCTTGGCCCGCAAGGCGACGACGAAGCCGATCAGCTGCGCAGGCGTCGCCTCGCCGCTGAGTATCTCCGACATCGCCGCCGTGGCCTGTGAAGCGCTGAGGTCACGGCGCTGGAGGAGTTGAGAAATGATCGCTGGCCAGCCGCCGAACTCTTGAAATTGAGACACGCTCGCCGAGGTTAGCCGGAGCTATGCCGTGCGCCGCCGTTGCCGCACAATCCGGCGTCGCTCGCGCTCACTGGCCCCGCCCCACACCCCTTGCTTCTCACGCGAGGCGAGAGCATGCTCGAGGCAGGCGATCCGAACGTCGCACCCCGAGCACACCGCCTTAGCGTCCGACGCATCGTCGTCATCGTCGGGATAGAACATGGCGGCTTCCAGCCCCTTGCATGCTCCCAATTCCCGCCAGAGAATTGTCTTGGCCGACACGTTTTGCCCCAGTCTGTGTTGTTTTCGAGCTGACACCGGAGTCCGACCCCCAGTGCAGCGCCCCCGTGCTCGTAATGTAGGCCGACCGTTAGGCCGCGCGCCAGAGGCAAATGTCCAGAAAATTGATCAATCAGCGCGAAGGTCGCCCAACAACTCGGCGATGGTCGACGGTAGGAGTTCAGTCACCTCGACATATGCCGGGTGATCGATTCCCAACGACCCGCCCTGTCCAAAAGCAGCGACCTGCTGGGCGTTGAACGTGAACGTCAGGTAGTGCACGGCGCTGGTCATCTCCGCACGAGTGAGCTGCAGCGCGTGTTGCGCCTCTGGCTCGCTGCGCACCAGTTGGCCATCGTTCAGCTGGATGTAGATGGCGCGTTCGATGCCCACGAGTTTGGGAAACCACTCGCGCATCGCCTCGTCGCTGATCAACTCGATGAACAGTGTGGCGCACAACATGCCCGGTTCGGGGACCATCGAATTGTAGATATCAAGCTCGATCTGAATTTCTTCGTCGGTGATCAGCTTCTCGACGCGGGCCATCTCTTGAACCTGGTAGCGCATCGTCTCGCGGCTCTCGAAGGCCACGCTGACCACGGTGCCGAGGGCAACACGGCGACGCTGTTTGACCTCCAGCAATCGCTCCCTCGTCGCGGCGCGATGCCGTTCGTAGGCCCGCACATCGTCGATGTCGTCGAGTGTCAGCTTGCGCGACATCACTCCGGCTCGATTCCGTAGGCCCGGGCCATGATCTGCATCGGGTGCAGCGCAACGGCCCCGGTTTGTTCCTCGATGGCCGTGTTGGCCAAGTGGCAATCGCCAGCGACCACCTCACCAGCGGCATCGGTAATCATCTCCCCCAGCTTGGCGGCGATCGGCAGCGACAGCTCGGCGTTCTCGGCACGAAGGCCCCACATGCCATCGATGCCACTGCATTGCTGGATCACCTTGACCTTGGCACCGGTGAGTTTCATCAGGTCACGACTCTTGAAGCCGATGTTCTGGGCGCGTAGGTGACACGGCGCGTGATAGGTGATCGTCGCCGGAATTTCACCGCTGAAGCTGGTGTCCAACGAGGCGCTGTCGCTGCGGTGCAGATTGATCAGATATTCAGCGGCGTCGAAGGTGTGCTCGGCAACGAGCTTGGCGTCATCGCCGCCGACATAATCGATGTAGTCCTTCTTCAGCACGTAGCCGCAGGTTGGCTGCGGCACGACGATGTCATTGCCGTTGCGCACCTCGGCAGCGAGAGCGCGGACGTTCTCCTTGGCGACCTTGGTGAACTGCTCGATATCGCCGCTGTGTAGCCACGGGGCACCACAGCACCCTGGATTGGCCACGGAAACCTCGACGCCGTTTCGTTCGTACACCCTGACCAAGTCCTTGCCGATCGCTGGCTGTTGATACTCGACGAGGCAGGTGGGAAACAGCGCCACCTTGCCCTGGCGCGCCGCCAGCGAGCGCCGCGGCCGCTTCTTGTACCACGAACTGAACCGTTCCTTGGCGAACGGTGGCAACAGCCGCACGCTCGACACCCCTGCAGTCTTTTCGATCACCTTGCGAACGAAGCCGCCCTGCTTGGCCCCCATCGTTTTGTTGACCAGCGGCAGCGTCGTGGCCACCTTGCCGAGCAGGTCGGTGCGACCCATGACCTCGGTCGTCAAGCGCTCGCGCAGCGGCACCTGGCCGTTGGTGCGACGCATGGCGTCGGCACGCAACATCAGGCGCGGAAAATCGAGTTCCCATTCGTGCTGTCCGGGAACATAGGGACAGGCCACGTAACACAGCTTGCATTGAAAACATTCGTCGATCACCTGGTCCTGTTGGGCAGGTGTCAGGCGAGCAGCGTCTTGATCGTCGTGGCGATCGATCATCTCGAACAGAGTGGGGAACGAGGGGCAAAACTTGAAACAGACGCGACAGCCGTGGCACAGATCGAAGACACGGGTCAACTCGTTACGGACGTCGGCTTCATCCAGGTAATTCGGATGATGGGGGTCGTAGGTAATGGTCATCGCTTCGCTCGAATCGTTGGGGTTGGTGGACAACGAGGGGACGGCGGGGTGCGCACCGACTCGATGTCGGCGCGCACCCTGCCCATCAGGTGATGTCGGCGCAAGCCAACGGCTTGCTCAGAGGGAGTCGAGCCCACTCTGGAAGCGCCCAGCGTGGCTCTTCTCGGCGCGCGCCAACGTCTCGAACCAATCGGCGATCTCGCCAAAGCCTTCGTCGCGGGCAGTCTTGGCGAAGCCTGGGTACATCTGGGTGTACTCATAGGTTTCGCCAGCGATGCTGGCCTTGAAGTTGTCTTCGGTTTCCCCGATCGGCTCACCGGTTGCCGGATCGCCAACCTGTGCCAGGTATTCAAGGTGACCGTGGGCGTGACCAGTCTCGCCTTCGGCGACGGAGCGGAACAGCATTGCTGCGTCGGGATAGCCCTCAATATCGGCTTTGTGCGCGAACCACAGGTAGCGGCGGTTGGCCTGGCTTTCGCCGGCGAACGCCTCCTTGAGATTCTCATGGGTTTTGGTGCCATCGAGGCTTGCCATTGGCGTGTCCTTTCGGGTTGGGAAACAGCGTTATCAGTGTTCCGCCACCTCGACCACCTGACAGGACGCACAGCGTCCTCGGTAGACGACGTCGGCGGTCTCAACGGCAAAGCCGTGGAGATCGTTGGTGCCGGGGAGCGGTACCTGTTCGACATAGACGTCGACGAGGCTGGCGCAGCTGCGGCACAGCAGATGATGATGACGATCGATGTTCGGATCGAAGCGCAGCGGCCCGTCGCCGAGATCGAGCGTGCGAATCTCTTCGATGGCGACGAGTTCGTTGAGCGTTTGGTACACCGTTCGAAGCGAGATACCGGGCATCACCTCGCTCGCCGCGGCGAACAGTAGCTCGGCACTGGGGTGTGCCTCGTTGCCGTAGAGCAAGCGGAAAAGCAGCTGTCGCTGCGGCGTCAGCTTCAAACCGCGGGAACGGTAATCGGCGCTGAGTTCGCTCGGGGATCGCATCGGCTTGCATCTTATTTGCACAACATGCAAATTGTCAAGAGATGCAGATTGACCCGGTGGCGGTCGCGTTTCGGATGATTTGTGCCCGCTCGCCTACACTTGACATCGCTTTGGACCTGCAGCAGACCACCGATGAGCGATTCGACAGGGGCGCCCTGCGCGCTGGCGCGAGCGTGGCGATCATGCTCGCCTTGCCGTTTGCTGTGCTAGCTCGAATCATCGCCGATTCCAAAGCCGATGGCCAAGGTGCGGGCTCGGCAAGTGGCTGGTTGTTCCTCATCTCCCTCGCCGGTTTCTATATCGGCGCGGGTATCGCCGCCTGGCGACAGCACAAGGGAACCCCGCTGTTGCATGCGGTGGTGGCCAGCGTCGGCGCGTATGTCGTCGCTCAGGCGGTGATCGTCGTCGTCAACGTCATTCGCGATCGGCCCATTCGGCTGTTTGCCATCCTCTTCACTCTGACCCTGATCAGTTGCGTCGCCGTCCTCGGCGGCCTGACCGGTATGGCCATGCAACGCAAGGGACTCGAGCCTCGCTCATGAGTGTTCTCGTCATCGATGTCGGCACCAGCGGCCTGCGGACGGCCGTCATCTCGTCTCGCGGCGTCCTCGCTCATCTTGTCTCCGAACGCTGCACCCCCTCGTCGCCAGCGCCCGGTCTGGTCGAATTCGACGGCGGCCTGATGGCTGCGCTCGTGCAGCGCTGTGTGGCGGCAACGCTCGATTCTCACCGACACAGCGGCGATGAGGCCTTGACCAGCGTCGGCATCACCACCCAACGGGCCTCGACGTTGCTCTGGGACCGCGCCACTGGCGAAGCGGTTGGGCCGGGATTGAGCTGGCAAGACCTGCGCACGGTCTTCGATTGCATCGTCGCCAACGATCAGCATGGCCTCGGTTTGGCACCGAATCAGTCGGCGACGAAGCTCGCCTGGTTGCTGAATCTCGCCGATCCTGCGCGCACCCGGGATCTGGCCTTCGGCACGGTCGACACCTGGATTGCCTGGGTGCTGTCGGGCGGGCGGCTACACATCACCGATCACAGCAACGCCGCAGTGACGGGTCTTTACGATCTCGATGCCGCCGACTGGTCGTCGAGCGCCTGCGAGCTGCTCAACATCCCGATGGGCGTGCTGCCGACGATCGGTGATACCACCGGCATGCTCGGCGCCACCGAGGTCGCTGGTGGCTTGCCGCTGTGCGCCTTGGTGGGCGATCAACAGGCATCGTTGGTCGGACAGGGTTGTGTCACGCCAGGGGCCACTAAGATCACTTTCGGCAGTGGCGGGATGCTCGACATGTGCACCGGCAGCACTCCCCCGCGCCAGGCCAAACGCGGCGAGTCGGGATGTTTCCCGATCGTCGCCTGGAGCCGCAATGGGGAACGGACCTTCGGGACAGAAGCGGTGATGCTCTCCGCTGGATCGAATGTCGATTGGCTCCATGAGGATCTCGGAATCATCGACTCACCGGCCGACAGCCATCGCGTGGCCTGCGAAAGCGAGACCTCCGACGGCGTCGTCTACGTGCCGGCGTTACTCGGGCTGGGCACGCCGCATTGGGACTACGGCGCTCGCGGCACCCTTCTCGGCGTGACTCGTGGCACGCAACGCAGCCATGTGGTGCGCGCCGTGCTCGAAGGGGTCGCCCAACGCGGCGGTGAACTAGTGCAGGCGGCGCAGGCCGACTCGGGGTTGACGATCGATGTCTTGAACGTCGACGGCGGGATGAGTGAGAATCCGACATTCGTCCAGGCCTTGGCCAACGCCGCAGCTAGACCGGTGCAGCTGTGCCAGGTCACCGACGCCACCACCCTCGGCGCCGGTTTTCTCGCTGGACTCGGCGATGGCACATGGGGATCGTTCGATGCGCTCGCGGAGATGGCCTCTCCGAGGGCTATCGTCGCTCCGAACGGCCCTCCAACTCGCGAGCTATGGGCCGCAGCAATCGCTAGATCATCACATTGGATACCCGACCTGTCGGCTCTGGACTTCTAGAGTTGTTGCGTACCCCCTCGGCCCGGAAAACTGGGGGGATCTTTTGAAAGGACCAAGTCTTCGTGGACACAACGAATGCAGGCACCAAGCGACCGACCACCGCCGACGAGGCGTTGCTCGGTTTCGCCCAATCGGTCGAATTGTCGATTCGGGACGCCTATGACGCCGCGCTCGCCTCCGACGGCTTTGGCCCCGACGCCCCGATCGCGATCACCATTCGCGAAGGCCACGAGGCCTACGCACAAGCGCTCTCCGGGTTCCTCGGCCGCGTGGCACCAAACGTGCGCGATGAAGCTGTCTTCGAAGAGTTGAGCGCTACGTTGCGCGACCCCGCCAGCGCAGCTGGCGTCGAAGACATCGCCGTTGCCACGCACAACGCGATCATCGCCAGACTGGAAGGCACCGATGGGCCCACCCTGCTGGCCTCAATTCTGATCGTCGAAGCCCGCCATGCCACCGTGCTCAAACACCTCGCCGGCCAGGCTTTCGAAGCTCTGCTGAGCAGCGATGCCGTCGCCTTGTCCGCTCCCGCCAACCAGTGATCTGATCGTGATGACCAAAACAACTCCTCTCTCTCAGTCCTTCAGCCGTCGTGATGCCTTGCGCATTGGCGGTCTCAGCGTCGGATTCGCCGCGCTGCTGGCCGCCTGCGGTGGCAACGAAGGCGACGCCGCGCCGGCCCGGGTCGGCGTCGCCGACCCGGCGCGCACGCTCGACACCGTTGGGATCAACGACGGCGTGTTGTGGCGCACCGCCGCCTCGCTGCACTACAGCGTCATCGACGCCCACAAGGCCTCGCTGGAGCACGGCAATCTCTCCGCTGCTCAGCAGGGCATTGTCAACGGCTACATCGCGGCCAACACCAGCGCAATCGCCGAGATCGATAGCTTGGCTGCGGCGGCTGGGGCTCAGCCCTACGGCTGTGCCAACCCGCGTTTCAATCGGGTCATCCTGACCCCCCTCGTCGATCGCATCACCGGGCGCCCGAAGAAGGGCAGCGAGGAAGAGGACGTGCCCCCGACCGACGACGCGACCCGCGATGCGTTGGCCCTGGCCTACTCGATGGAGACCGTCGCCGCGGCGACGCACCAGGCCTTCGTGCAGCGCTTCTCCGATGGCGCTGGGCGCGCCTCGGCGATGGGTTTCGCACAGGCAGCGGCTCGCCGCGCGGCGGCTCTCGCCCTGGCCATCAACCCCGGCAACTTGATCGCC
The DNA here is from genome assembly GCA_963732585.1 of uncultured Acidimicrobiaceae bacterium. Classification (GTDB taxonomy): domain Bacteria; phylum Actinomycetota; class Acidimicrobiia; order Acidimicrobiales; family Ilumatobacteraceae; genus WLMZ01. Next base: position 1,087,428 of record CAVSZY010000003.1, read on the forward strand.
CCGACGATGATCGCCACCGCCAACCTGGGCACGGAGACAACACTGCCCGACGACAATCGCCAGCGTTACTACGCTGTGCCAAGCCAATTCGGCACTCTGTCGGCCACGCAACTGGCAATCGGCGAGGTCAGCGAGGCCGGCACACAGTTCACGATGAACATCGATACCCCAAGCCTGAACTCGTTTGTCTACGATGGCGAAACCTGCTGAGTGACAGCGGCGCTGCGGCGACGAACCCATGGGTACACTGCCAGGCGACGAGTAGGCCGGGTGACCGCGGCCCGAGCAATCGGGTCGAGGAAAGTCGGGACTCCACAGAACAGGATGCTGGCGTGAGCCAGGTGGGGGCGACCTCACGGACGTGCAACAGAAAACAGACCGCCGATGGGCTGCTTCGGTAGCCACAGGTAAGGGTGCAACGGTGCGGTAAGAGCGCACCAGCGACGCAGGTGACTACGTCGGCTCGGTAAACCCCATTCGGAGCAAGGCCAAGCAGATGGATCGGTTGTTCGCTTGAGCTGTTCGCAGCTCGACCATCGGGTAGGCCGCAAAGATGGATGGTCACCGCACGACATCAGTCGTGCACAGAATCCCGCTTATAGGCCTACTCGTCGCCTGACACCACCGCATGGAATCGTTGGTGCTCGGCAACACTCAAACGGTTCCAGCTGAGGTACTCGACCAGCCCGTCATTGGGTAACGGTCGGCTGAAGAGATAGCCCTGCACGAGTTCGCAGCCAAGGTCGCGCATCACATCGAGTTCGGCGTTCGTTTCCACTCCCTCGGCGACCGCGGCGATCTCCAGGTCACGGGCCAGGCTGATCAACGTCTTGGCCAACGCCCGTTGGCGAGGGCGAGCCGAGATCGAACTGACGAACGATCGATCGATCTTGAGCATGTCGATGTGCATCTTCTCAATCAGCGCCAATGACGAATAGCCAGTGCCAAAGTCGTCGATCGCCACGCGCACGCCCTCGTTGCGCAACTGACGGACAACGTCGACCGCAATCGAGGAATCGCCGATCAACATCGACTCGGTGAGCTCGATGACGAGACGCGACGGCGGCAGCCCTGAGGTCGCCAGCGTATCCATAACGGTCTCGACCAACTGTCGTTCGTTGACCTGGGCCGCCGACACATTGACGGTGACATACAACTGCTCGCTGTCTTGCCAACGGACTACGTCCTCGCAGGCGGAGCGAAGGGCCCAGGCGCCGATCTCTGTGATCAAACCATGCCGCTCCGCTGCTGGGACAAGCTGGTTCCTGGCGACGTCACCACGTTCGGGGTGATTCCACCGCAGGAGCGCCTCGACGCCACGAATTGCACCAATCCGACTGTCGACGACGGGCTGATACAACATCGAGAGTTGCTCGTCTTCGATCGCCCGAGCAAGATCGCTACGGAACTTGAGTTGGCCCTGAGCCGTCCAGCGCATCCGCTCGGTGAAAAGTCGGGCGCGGCCTTTGCCTTCGCGCTTGGCTTGATACATGGCAATATCGGCTGAGCGCAGCAGGTCAGTGGCCCCTTGATGGGGGCGACGCACGGCGACTCCGACGCTGCAGCGCACGTTGAACTTGCAGGACGCAGCCTCGATCGGCGTCCGCCCGATCTCCGCGACAACCTGTTGGGCTGACTGCAACGCGCCGTTGGCGTCGGCGACATCGACCAGGATGACGAACTCGTCGCCCCCGAGCCGGGCGACAAGCACGGCATGTGGCACGGCGGCGCGCAACCGCTCTCCCACCGCGCATAGAACGTGATCGCCAACCTCATGGCCAAGGCTGTCGTTGACGCCCTTGAAGTCGTCGAGGTCGACCAACAGCAAACCCGCCGAGCGACGATCAGCGGAAATCGGCTGGACCAGGGCGTCGAACTCGTCGATCAGCATCGAGCGGTTGGCCAGGCCGGTCAGCGAATCGTGGCGAGCCTGATGACGCAGGACGTCAGCCATGTGCACGTACTCGGTGACATCGCGCAGCGTGAAGACGCAACCCTCGAGACCGGTGCCCTTGTCATGGCAGGTGGAGGTGACGTCGAGCGTTCTCACGCGACCGTCGATGACCGCCGGGACCTGCACCGTGCGAGCCACCTCGAAGGACTGACTGCGACCTTTGGCGATCGCCTCGCTGAACAGTGCATGCCCATCCCTGGCAACGACTGAGACATGACCTGGAACCCAAGATCGGGCGTGCTCTCCGAACAGTTCGAACACCTGCTCGGAGAGATAAGAGATGGTTCCATCAGCATCGACGAACATGATCGCATCGTGCGACGATGCCAGCAACGCCGAGAGTCGCCGCTGTGTTTCTGTGCCTTGAGCAATCGCAAGTTGTCGAAGCAGGGAACGAAGTCGGATTCGGTGGACGACCACGATGGTCAATGCTGCGGCGAGAAACGCTGAGAGCACTGAGGGGCTGACGTCTTTGGCGATGCTGCCGGTGAAAGCAACGCTCATCGCCACCACGAGGACGCCCTGCAGGGCGCTGACTCGGGAGAGTTCGTCTTCCACTTCGTTGGTTGGCGTTCCCGGGGTCACATCTGCCGTATCTGGACGCAGCATCGCCACCGCCATCAGGGAATAGGCGACCAGCCACAACGCATCCATCGATTGTCGAATCTCGTAGTCAGGACGAATCATGGCCAGAATGTCGGCAACCAGACGCACGGCGTAGCCAACGCTCAGGAGGCTGAACACCGAGCGCAACGCATAGCTGCCAAGCATCAAGCGAATCGCCAACATGACGTTGATCACGCCGAGCGCGTAGGTCCAACCAACGCACGTCCAATCCAAGAATGTCGAGGTTCCCGCTCGACTCACCGGGCGATAGAGCACGACCCAGCCGATCGACAGGGCGACGGCGGCCACGGCGAGCGCATCGATCGACCACGACCTCGGCAACGACGAGCGAGACCACAACAACCGCATCAGGCCAATCGCTTGGAGCACAAGGCCGGGAAGGAACAGGAGGTGAATCCACGGCCCGATTTCGCCCCCAGGTGCCGCACGCGACCAGACGAACTTGATGACCTCGACGATGGCCACAAGGGTTGTGCCACCGATTATCCACGACCAGCCGACCTGTCCACTGTGGCGTGAGCGCCAGCCACGCACCGCCGCCCCGAAGGGCACGGCGAGGATCACGAGGAACGACGCGGCGATGCCGACGATGCTCGAAGGACTGAGCGCGAACGTTAACGCGGCGACGAACCCCGCGCCGAGATACACGTGATCGATTCGCATTCTGTGCACGCCGGGCCCTTTCCGCCCCTCCCGCCACTCACTGTAGCGAAGAAGCGCATGCAGACGAAGTCTTAGGAATCAAAAAGCCGCTCGTTGAACGAAATGAGGCTCGGTCCGTTCGGACCAATTTCAATCCTGCTCACCGAGGCAACGTCTAGGCGACAACGCAGGCCGACGGTGCTGGGCACACCGAGCGCCCAGGCGATCGCCGCCTTGATTGGTGAAACATGGCTGACTATTGCGATGTTTTCGCTCCGAGCGGAGGCTGAAAGCTCAGTGCATGACTCCTGGACACGTTCGAACACCGCGAGCTGCGACTCACCCGACGGTGGCGCAAAGGTTGCATCCGTTCGCCAGCGATGCCACTCCGTTGATGAGATCGAGGACAACGGCAAGCCGTCATAATCTCCAAAATTGACTTCAATCCAACGATTGTCAATTTCAAAGGGCATTGTCAAGAATTCCGATGTTTCCCGCGCCCTGAGTAACGGGCTGCTGACCAGCCGGTCGATGTGCCCAATCCGACGCGCGATTTGAGCGGCCTGTGAGCGACCGACGTCATCGAGAGGATTGTCGAGATGGCCCTGTAGCAGCTGGCGCCGGTTGGCGTCGGTGCGACCGTGGCGGATCAGGATGAGCACAGCGTTAGTGAATCACACGTCGGCAGCATCGCCAGCGGGTGATGCCGGGTGCAACTCGCCGTGACGCAGGAACAATCGCCGACGAGTGGCCCGGCGGAGCGCGAAAGTCCGCCAGATCCACCACAGCCCGGCAGCGCCCAACAGCTCAAGAACGACATTCAGCCAGCCGCGCTCGAGAGAAGGAACTCGCTGATCGGTGAAGTTCAGCCCGCCCACCGGCCACCAGAAGGCCTTGGCGTTGGAGAACGCGCCGTCGAAGACGAGATGCAGAAACATGCCGATCGGCACTGCGAGGGCAGCCTTGCGCCAACTCTTTCGGCCAGTGCTGGCGACGACGACCGCGGTCATCGTCGCCACGGGAGCGACAACGCTGTGCAACGCCTTGGTTCCGCCGAGCGCGATATCGACGACATCTGGGATCAGCACCCCGACGATGAGCAATCGATATTCGAACCGCGGGTCACGAAAGACGTACCACACGGCCATGATCGCCGTCGCCACAAACCACAACAACACGGCTTAGAGCACCAGCAGCCGACCGCAGTTCGGGCATTCAGGGAAATCGTCGGGGGCCTGGACCTTCAAACGATCAACCTCGCCGCGGCTGAGGTCGAGGTGACATCCCTGGCAGCGCAGCCCGTCCAACTTGGCGATGGCGACCCCATCATGGTTTGAGCGCATCGAGTCGTAGAGCGAGACGAGTTTGGGATCCAACGACGCGCGGGCCGCCAACGAACGATCCGCCAGGTCGGCAAGTTCGGCGTCGACCGTTCCGAGGGCGATACCGGCATCAGCGTCCGCTGTTGCTCGTTGGGCGGTCAATCCCGCCTCGGCGGCGTCGAGTTCAGCGATATCGGCCTCTGCGTCTGCCATTTCTTCCATCGCCGCTAGTTCGAGGTCATCGAGTTCGCCACGACGCTGCGTCAGTCCGCTGATCTCGTGCATCAGCGCCTCGGCCTCACGAACGGCAATCACCGTCTTGAGCTGGCCTTCAAGTCGCGAGCGCTGGGTCGAGATTTTGTGGTTCTCCTGCTCGCAGCGACCGATCTCGGCCTCGAAGGCGCCGAGACGTGCGAGGGCATCATTGCGTTGTTTGTTCCAAGCGGCGATCGCCGCCGCGGCGGCCCGTTGTGCGGCGACCTCTGGCAGACGGCCACGTCGGTGGCGAAGTTGATCGATGGCCGAATCCACAAGCTGTAGGTCAAGCAACGCCTCGAGACTCATTTAGCCACCCTTGTTGATCGTTGCTCCAGTGATACCACGCTTACAGTCATACACCACGAGGCCCTTCGTCTCGACGCTCGGCATCGGGGCGTAGGGGTCGAGCACCTCCTTGGAGATCGTCGTTCCGCTCTCTACCTGGCGGATGACGACGCGGCGTGGGGCTGTGGTCGGTGGCGTGCTGCTGGCAGCGGGCGTGGAACCATCCGGGGCCGCGGCCGCGGTCGTGGCCGTGGTGGTGGCGGGATTGAGCGAGCCGCTGACGATCTTGCCCACGCATTCGACACCGGGCAGATACAGCCGGACCGGTGGACGAGCCGCGGGCGGCGGTTTCGGCCAGTCTTGGAACGGCAATCCGTCGAGAGCAGAATCAGTGAACAACTTCCAGATCTCTGCCGGGTAGGTGCCACCCTGCACCTTGGGAACGCCGTCGCGCACGAACTCGGGCACGTTGTTCATCGACACCGAACCGTTGGGGTTGCCGACCCATACCGCTGTCGACAATTCCGGCGTCATGCCAACGAAGGTGGCGTTGGTATTCAAGTCATAGGTGCCGGTCTTACCCGCCGCCGGGCGGCCGTTGGCCAAAGGGTATTTGCGCCCGGTGCCGGTGGTCAACACGCCTTTGAGCATGTTGACGGCCGTCAGCGCGACCCCGGGATCGAGCACTTGCACTCCCGGATCGCTGTGCTCATAGAAGGCGGAACCATCGACTCGTTCGATGCGATCGACGAAGTACGGATCATGATGCAACCCCTGATTGGCGATCGTTTGCCCTCCGGACGCCAGATCGAAGGTACTCATTTCGTTGGTGCCGGTGGCAAAGGAACCGAAGGGCGCGATCGGGCGGCGATCTTCCTCCGACTGGCCTCTGAACAGGTACGGCGATTGCGCCATGCGATAGGTGGTGTCGACAACGCGGCGCAGACCGACGATCTGCGACAGCTTGCCGTAGGCACAGTTGATCGATGCTGCGGTCATCACCGAAAGCGTCGCCGTTGGACGGCTCACCGCGTCCTCGATCAAGAACGGGGGCCCGTTCGGATTCTCGGGGTCGGGCAGTTCACACGGTCGCGTGCCGTCGATCAAGTCGTCGGCGGTCGCCCCGGCCTGCAACGCTGCGGCAAGGATGAAGATCTTGGAACTCGATCCGGTTTGGCGAGGCACCAAGGCCATGTTCACCTCGCTGACATTGCGCTTGAAACCCTTGCCTCCCACCAGCGCCCGAACAGCACCGGTCGAGGTATCGAGGACGGTGATCGCTGCGTCAAAGCCTTGCGCGTTGTCCGGCAGCACGGCTCGGGCGTACTCCGCTTTGGTCTGCAACACAGGGTCGAGCGTGGTGTAGATCCGCAAGCCACCGCGCAACAGCGTGCTGCGCCGAGCCTGCTCATCTTCGCCGAGCACGGTAGAACGGTTCAACAAATAGTCCTGCAAAGCCTCGGTGAAATACGTCGGGGTATTCACCCGCCCGGGAAGCACCTGGACCCGCTCCGGGATCGGCCAGCTGCGCAACAGCGTCTCGGCATCAACCTCGCTGAGCAACTTGGTGACCACCAGCCGATCGAGCACCTGCTCGAAACGGGAGCGAGCGCGCTCGGGGTGCAGGATCGGGTCATATCCCGAGGGCGAACGGATCAGGCCGGCGAGGAAGGCCCCCTGCACCAGCGACAGCTGCTCGACACCGATCCCGAAATACGTCTCTGCTGCGGCGGCCAGGCCGTAGGCGTTGTTACCGAGGAAGATCGTGTTCAGATAGCGCTCGAGGATCTCGCTCTTGCTGAGACGTTTGTCGAGCATCAAGCCGTAATGGATCTGCAAAAGTTTGTAACGGCCATCGCGCGGCAACCCGGCGAGGTATTCGTTCTTGGCGACCTGCTGGCTGATCGTCGACGCGCCCTGGGTGTTCGCCCCACTAGAAAAATTGGACAGCGTGGCGCGGATCATGCTGCGCACGTTGACGCCATCATGGTCGTAGAACTCGGCATCCTCGACGGCCAGCACGGCGTCGATGACGTGTTGGGGGACCTTCTCCAGCGGGAATGGCTGCACGTTTTCTGCTTCAAACTTGGCGATCTCGTTACCAAGGCTGTCGTAGACGAAACTTCGTTGCGCCAACGGCTCGAACGGTGGCAGCTCTGTCGGTAGCTCCTCGTGGGCGTTGGCCACCTGCCAGATCCGCGGCGCGACGCCGACGACGACCCCGCTGAGAAACAACGCTCCAGCGATAATGACACCAACCAATCGGAGGAGCCAGGTGATGCGACGCACCTGAGCAGGCTAATCGTTGCCTGCGCAGACAACGTGGCAGGCCCGCCTAAGCTGACCACATGTCGACATCTGCGCTGCGCCCTTTTCGATTCGGAGTCCAAGCCTCGACAGCAGGTTCGGCGCGGGAATGGCGTGAGTTCGCTCGCACAGTTGAAGCCAACGGCTTCGACGTGTTGACCATGCCAGACCATTTCACCGATCAACTCGCGCCGGTGCCGGCGCTGATGAGCGCGGCCGACGCCACCAGCGTCCTGCGCTTCGGCGCTCTTGTGTGGGACAACGATTACAAGCACCCCGTGGTGATGGCCAAGGAGTTGGCCACCCTCGACGTGCTCAGCGATGGGCGGCTGGAGATTGGTATGGGTGCCGGATGGATGGCCAGCGATTACGAGCAGAGCGGCATCCCCTACGACTCCCCGAAAGTGCGCATCGACCGCTTCATCGAGGGCATGTCGATCATGCGCAGCGCGTTCGGCGGCGAGCCGTTCGACTTCGTCGGCGAGCACTATGCGATCACCGGCTACACGGGGTTGCCGCGACCGATACAGACGCCGTGCCCGCCGATCTTGATCGGCGGAGGAGGTAAACGGGTGCTGTCCTATGCCGCCAGGGAGGCCGACATCGTCGGCGTCAACGGGACGATGACGGCTGGCGTCGTTGGCCTCGAGGCGATCATGACGATGACCGCTGCAGCCGTCGATGACAAGGTGGCGATCGTGCGCCAGGCCGCCGGGGAACGCTATGGCGACGTCGAAATGAACATACGCGCCTTCATGGTCAAGGTCACCAACGATCGGCAGGCGAGCATCGATGGCATTGCCGGGATGCTCGGCGTGACCTCGGATTTCATCGAGCAATCGCCGTTCGCTCTGATCGGCACCGCTAGCCAGATCGTCGACGATCTCCGCCAACGGCGTGAACGTTGGGATTTCTCCTACATCATCGTCGGCGCCGAGGACGTCGACTCGTTCGCCCCTGTCGTCGCCGAACTCGCTGGGCGCTGAGCACAGCCGCCAGTTCTCAGCCGCCAGTTCTCAGCTGCCAGTTCTCAGGTGCGGGTGACCCAGCGCGCCGGACGCTTCTCGCGCCGCGCGGCCATCCCTTCGCGGCCATCATCGCTGCCGAAGAACTGATCCGACAGCGCCATCATCTCCGCATACGCCTGATCCCTTGGCACCTGCGACACTCGTTCGAGCAACGCCTTAGAAGCCTGCACCGCTGCCGGCGAACCGAGAAGAATGCCAGAAATCACCTGCCCAAGGGCTGCGTCGAGGTCGTCAGCGATCTGATTGACGAGGCCAATCTGGCGGGCGTGTTCGGCGTCGAACTGCTCGCCGGTGAGGAACGGTCCGATCAGATCGCGGCGAGCGACGCGGCGCAGCAATGGCACGGCGATCATCGCTGGGATCAATCCGAGGCGCACCTCGGTGAAGGCAAACGTCGCCGTTGGCTCGACGATCGCCAGATCGCAGGCGGCCATCAGCCCGACTCCCCCAGCGCGCACCGCGCCACGGGGAACGGCAATCGTCGGCGCCAGGTTGTCGCTGAGACGCTGAAAGGCACGCACCAGCGGAGCTGAATCGATGATGCCGCGCTCGCGTTCGGCAAGGTCAGCTCCGGCGCAGAACACCGTTCCGCTGTTGGTCAACACGATGACGCGGACGTTGCCCTGCTCGGCGGCGTCGAGAGCATCGTGCAACTGACGGACCAAGTCGACCGACAGCGCGTTGCGATTCGCGGGCGAATCGAGCGTGATCGTGGCCACGGCACGCTCGATGTGGTGGCGGACCAAGGGCTCGGCTGTGGACATGACGGCGAGCTTAGAGTGCGGTGCTCGACGGGCAGATACTGTGGGCGTCCGTGAGCACCAGCCTTCCTTCACGCGCTCAAGTCGTGGTCGTCGGGGGTGGCGTGATCGGTTGTTCGGTGGCCTATCACCTTGGAGCGATGGGTTGCACGGATGTGCTGTTGTTGGAGCGCGATCAGCTGACGTCGGGCACCACCTGGCATGCGGCAGGGCTGATGGTCACCTTTGGCTCGATGAGCGAGACGAGCACCAAATTGCGCCAATACAGCCGCGATCTCTACGCCCGCCTTGAGGCCGAAACCGGCCAGGCGACGGGCTTCAAACCGGTCGGCTTCATCGAGCTGGCCACCGAGGCTGATCGCCTGATCGAGTATCGGCGCATCGCCGCCTTCAATCGCTTGCACGGCGTCGAGGTCGAGGAGATTTCGGCCAATGAGGTCGCCACGATGTTCCCGCTGGCGCGCACTGATGATGTGCTCGCCGGGTTTTATGTCGCCAGTGATGGTCGCGTCAACCCCGTGGACGTCACCCAGGCGTTGGCCAAGGGTGCTCGCAAGTTCGGCGTCACAATCCGCCAGGGCGTGGTCGTTGATCAGGTGCTGCAGCGCAACGGTCGGGTTATCGGCGTGCGCACGCCGCTCGGTGACGTCGAGGCCGATGTTGTCGTCAACTGCACCGGGATGTGGGCGCGGCAATTGGGTGAATCGGCCGGGGTCAACATTTCCTTGCAGGCCGCTGAGCACTACTACCTGATCACCGAGCAGATCGCGGGCCTTGACGCCTCCTGGCCAGTGATCGAGGATCCGGCCTCACACGGCTACTACCGCGAGGAGGTCGGCGGGCTGATGATCGGTTTGTTCGAACCAGAATGCGCGCCGTGGAACGTCGGGCGAATCCCGCAGGACTTCTCATTCGGTTCGATCCCGCCCGATTGGGACCGCATGGCACCGTACCTGCAGCGGGCGATGTCGCGGGTGCCGATCTCGCTGGACACCGGCGTGCGCACCTTCTTCTGCGGCCCGGAGAGTTTTACCCCCGACCTGGCCCCGGTATTCGGCGAAGCACCAGAGTTGGCCAACTTCTTCGTCGCCGCCGGGCTGAACTCGATCGGCATCCTCAGCGGCGGGGGTATCGGACGGGCGATGGCCCATTGGGTGCTCAACGGCGAGGCAGACATCGACATCACCGGCATCAATATCGATCGCCTCCATCGCTACCAGAGCACGCCGCGGTACCGCCGGGCGCGCACTGTCGAATCGCTGGGCATGGTCTATCAATGCCATTACCCGCATCGGGTGATGTCCAGCGCTCGCGGCGCCAAGCTCAGCCCGCTGCACGATCGCCTCGCCCGCCAGGGCGCCTTCTTCACCGAGGTCAGTGGCTGGGAAAGCCCGGCTTGGTTCGACCCATCGGGCGCTGCCCCCACAGCTCAGGAGCTGACCTGGGAGCGGCCAACGTGGTTCCGACATTGGCGAGCCGAACACGACGCAGTACGCAACGCCGTCGGGCTGATCGACATGTCGTTCATGGCCAAGTTCAAAGTTGCTGGCCGTGATGCCGCACGGCTGTTGAATCACCTCTCGACGAGCAACGTCGACGGCGATGTCGGCACCATCGTCTACACCCAATGGTTGAACGGCTCCGGCCACATCGAGGCCGATGTCACCGTCAGCAAACTGGCCGAGGGCGACTTCCTCGTCGTCGCTACCGACACCGCCGCTCGCCACGTCGAAGCCTGGCTACGTCGCCACGTCGGCGACCTGCACGTCTTCGTTCACGACGTCAGCGGCGCATTGGCGCAGATCAATGTGCAGGGTCCGCAGTCACGCCGACTGCTGGAAGCGGTCACCGATGGCGATCCGCTGCTCAGCAAACTGGCCTACCGCGGCATGTGCGAACTGAGCATCGGGCTGGCACGAGCGACGTGCGCGCGCATCACCTATGTCGGCGAGTTGGGCTATGAGCTCTACGTTCCTGTCGAACAGGCCTGCCATGTCTACGATGCGCTCGTCGAGCATGGGGCGACATTCGGGCTGCGTCACGTCGGGCTTCGAGCCCTCGCCAGCCTGCGGATGGAGAAGGGCTATCGGGATTACGGACACGACATCGATAACACCGACGATCTGCTCACCGTCGGCCTGTCGTTCACCGCCGATCTGGCCAAGCCCGACGGATTTCTCGGTCGAGATGCACTGCTGCAGGCGATGGCCGATCGTGACCGCCGTGGCGGTTTGCATCAGCGTTTGGTGCAGATCCGCTGCCTCGATGCCGAACCGTTGCTATTCCACGGCGAGGTGGTCTACGCCGACGGGCGCGCCGTCGGCTCATTGCGCTCCGCCTCCTACGGTCACACCCTCGGCGGCGGTGTCGGGCTGGCGATGGTCGCCCTCGACTCGCCGATCACCGCCGAGTCGGTGGCGGCGACATCTTGGGAGCTCGACGTCGCCGGCCGACGTTTCCCGGCGGTCGCCGCTCTGCGACCGATGTACGATCCCAACAACCTACGAATTGTGAGTTCATGAACGCGCCGTCGCCCCTGTCCCCCAGTCCGATCCCCGCTGATGCCGTCGTCGTCGGCATCGATGTCGGCGGAACCAAGACCAACGCAACGGTGCTCGACACCGCCGGTCGCTTTCTGGTCGAGCGCATGGTCGAGGTGCCGAGCCTGGTGCGAGACGGTACGGCACCGGCGATCCAGGCCGTAGAGGACGCGGTGATCGCTGCCCTCGCCGTCGCCGAGGTTGATCGTCGCCAGGTCATCGCCGTCGGGCTCGACACACCGGGACCATCGACGGCGACCGGGGTGCTGTCGACCAAAGGCGGCACCAACTTCTCAGGGCGCGAGTGGTGGGGCTTCGACATCCGCACCGCGGTCGAGGATCATCTGCAGCTGCCGGTGATTTACAACAACGACGGCAATGCTGCTGCGCTCTATGCGCACAACAGCCACTTTGGAGCACAAGCCAGCAGCCGCTGTTCGATTTCGGCAATCGTCGGCACCGGCCTCGGTGGCGGAGTGATCGACTTCGGCCGGGTGATCGTCGGGGCCACCGGTATGGCCGGCGAGCTGGGCCACGTGCACATCCCGATGGAAGGTCTGCTCGAGGACGGTCAGCCGCAGCCGCGATGCAACTGCGGGTTCCACGGCGATCTGGAGAGCATTGCCTCACTCAGCGGTATCACCAACAACCTCTTGCCCTATTGGCTCACTCGCTACCCCAATCATCCGTTGACGCAGATTCCAATCGCCGCCGCGGCCAAAGAAGTACGCACCTACGGCGAGCAGGGCGACGAAATGGCATTGCACATCTTCCGCCAACAGGCGATGGCCATTGGGCGGATGTTCACGATTTCGTCGAACTTCACCGACCCGCATTGCTTCTTCGTCGGCGGTGGCGTGATCGAGGCTGAACCGCTGTTTCGCGCCTGGTTCCTCGGCATGGTTCGCGAGCACACCTTGCTGCGCGACGAGCAACGAGCCGTCGTCGAGTTCTCCGTTGTCACCGACCTCGACATGGCCGGCGCCCGAGGTTCGGCGCAGGCCGCGCTCGAGTTCCTTGGGCTGATGCAGTGAGCGCGGCTGGCCCTGATTGTCGACCTGCAGCGTTATCCGATCGATCGGCTCGACTCACCCGATGGAGCAGCGATGGTTGTCGCCTGTCGCGCTGCGCTCGCCGAACATGGCGTCTGCCAACTACCAGGGTTCTTGCAGCCGGCGGCCATCGATGAAGCCATCGCCGCAGCGCTTGGCCAGCGCGGCCAAGCTTGGACCGCCGACCAGAGTCACAACATCTATTTCACCCCGGTGATCAGCGAGTCTGACAACGACCCGCGAGGACTGTTGCAACGTTCGGTGCAACACGCCATCGCCTACGACCTGCTCGACGATCAGCTGGCCTTGTGTCAGCTGTATCGCGGCGAGGAACTGCTCGCCTTCGTGGCTGCGGCATTGGGACGAGATGTGCTCTACCGCAGCGCCGATGCGCTCGATGCCTTGGACATTTCGATGTTCGACGACGGCGACGAGTTGGGGTGGCACTTCGACAACAGCGAGTTTTCGATCACGATCATGCTGCAACCGGCGCACGCTGGCGGTGCGTTCGAGTTCATCCCGGCGACACGGGCGGCCGACGACGAACGAACGGTCGAGATCGGTGAGTTCCTGGCCACCGGCCACGGCCTGACACCGGTCGTGTTGACGCCGCAAGCCGGAACCTTGAGCCTGTTCCAAGGCCACCGGGCGTTGCACCGGGTGACGCCCGTCGTTGGCTCGCGAACCCGTATCAACACCGTTCTGACCTTCGGCGACCGACCCGAGATGTTTTTGACGGAACAGACGCGGCTGTTGTTCTACGGCCGTTGAGGGAGCGCCGCTGCGCCGTCCGCTCGTGGTCAGCATGCACCAGTCCAGCAGCGGTCATCTGCCCGGTCGGTACATGCCAAACACGTCACGCAAGGCATCGCTGATCTCGCCGAGGGTGGCGTCGACGCGCAGCGCTTCCTTCATCGAGTAGAGCAGGTTGTCGGTGCCGCGGGCGGCGTTGCGAACGTCGTCGAGGCGAGCGGCGACGACCGCGGCGTCACGCCCGGCTTTGTACGCCGCGAGACGCTCTTTTTGCCCGGTTTCCAACAACGGGTCGATGGGAAACACCTCCGGCTCTGGTTCGGAGTCGAGGGCGAACTTGTTGACCCCAACGATGACGCGCTCGTCGTTGTCGATCGACTTGGCGTACTCGTAGGCCGCTTGCTCGATCTCGTCCATCTGGAAGCCACGTTCGATCCCTTCGACGGCACCGCCCATTTCGTCGATGGTGGTGATGTACTCCCAGGCCAAGCGCTCGACTTCGTCGGTCAGCGTTTCAATCAGGTAACCGCCGGCCATCGGGTCGGGGGTGTCGGCGATACCGCTTTCGTAGCCGATGATCTGCTGCGTGCGCAGGGCGATACGCGCTGCACGCTCGGTCGGCAGGCTCAACGCCTCGTCGTAGCCGTTGGTGTGCAGGCTTTGCGTGCCGCCCATCACCGCGGCCATTGACTGCACGGCGACGCGCACAATATTGGTCTCCGGTTGTTGCGCAGTGAGCGTCGAACCGCCGGTTTGGGTGTGGAAACGCAGCAACTTCGAGGCTTCTTTTTTGGCCCCGTAGCGTTCGCTCATCAGTTTGTACCAAATGCGGCGCGACGCGTGGAACTTGGCGATCTCCTCGAAGAAGTTGTTGTGCGCATTCCAAAAGAAGCTCAAACGAGGAGCGAAATCGTCGACGTCGAGCCCGGCGGCGATCGCCGCGTCGACATAGGCGATGCCGTTGGCGATGGTGAAAGCGATCTCTTGCACGGCGGTAGAGCCGGCCTCACGAATGTGATATCCACTGATCGAGATCGTGTTCCAGCGAGGCACATGCGCGCTGCAATAGCCGAAGATGTCGGTGATCAAACGCATGCTCGGCTTGGGCGGATAGATGTATGTGCCGCGGGCGATATATTCCTTGAGCAGGTCGTTCTGAATCGTGCCGCTGATCGCCGATGCCGGAACACCCTGTTCTTCGGCGACGAGTTCGTACATCAACAGCAAGATCGCCCCGGTGGAGTTGATCGTCATGCTGGTGGTGACCTTGTCGAGCGGCAGATCGGCGAGCAACATGCGCATGTCGGCCATCGAGTCGATGGCCACGCCGACCTTGCCGACCTCGCCTTCGGCGCGCGGGTGGTCGCTGTCGTAGCCCATTTGCGTCGGCAGGTCGAAGGCGCAGCTCAACCCGGTTTGGCCAGCTTGGAGCAGGAATTTGAAGCGCTCGTTGGTCGATGCTGCCGTGCCGAAGCCGGCGTATTGGCGCATCGTCCACAGCTTGCCGCGGTACATCGTCGGGTACACGCCGCGGGTGTAGGGCGGCTTGCCCGGTTCGCCGAGTTGTGCAGCCGCGTCCCAACCTGCAAGATCTTGCGGGCCGTAGGCGGGTTTGATCTCGATGCCGGAGTCAGTGCGTTTTGTGTCGCTCACGCGTATGAGAGTACGACTTTGGAGCTGACGCAGCCGAAACGAGGTCGTATGATCCGCTTATGACTGCCACTTCTTCCGACGTACGCCACATCGACGGGATCGAGCTCACCCCCCGCCAGGTCGGCCTCGACCTGTTACCCGAACCATTCGAATCGGTTGAGCAAGAGCGTGCCGAGCGCAAGGCCAAGCTCGCTGGGGCGCTACGGATCTTCGGGCGGCTCGGGTTCGCCGAGGGCGTTGCCGGACACATCACGGTGCGCGATCCCGAGTTCCCCGAGTACTTCTGGGTCAACCCCTTCGGCAAGAGCTTTCGGCATATGAAGGTCAGCGATCTGATCCTGGTCAACCATTCCGGTGAGGTGATCTACGGCACGCAACCGGTGAATCGGGCGGCCTTCGTCATCCATTCGGCGATCCATGCCGCCCGACCCGACGTGATCGCGGCGGCCCACAGTCATTCGGTGTATGGCAAGGCGTTCAGCTCGTTGGGCATCCCGTTGGCGCCGCTGACGCAGGACGCCTGCATCTTTTATGACGACCATCATGTGATCGCCGAGCAGGGTGGCGCGGTGGTCTTCGATATTGAGGCTGGCAAGGAGTTGGCCACCAAGTTCCCCGATCGCAAGGCGGCGATCCATCAGAATCATGGTCTGTTCACCGTCGGCCAGACTGTGGATGAGGCCGCGTTCTGGTTCATCACCATGGAGCGCAGCTGCCAGGCGCAGCTTGCGGCGATGGCCGCTGGCAAGCCGAAGGTGATCCGCGACGAATACGCGGCCTACACCCGTGACCAGATCGGTTACCCGCTGGCGGGCTATTTCAGCTTTTCCCCGCTATGGCAGGAGATCTGCGTCACCGACCCGGAGCTTTTCGATTAGGTGAATTTTCTTGCTTGTGCGCTTGTGCATTTGGTACAAAGAGCGCATTATCCTCCTGGCGGCGCACACGGATGCACAGCGCTTCGGCCGCGAGCCGCAGGGCATGCTGGCCGACGACGAAAGGGCGTCGGATGAGCGCCGCCCGTAGCGCCTAGAATGCCGACCCTGGCGGCCACGTGCGGTCGTTGCAGGTTCCACACGGACGCAAACTGTGGCGGCTCGGCTCAGAGCGCGGAGTCCGCCAGACCGGCGATGACGTCGAGGACGTTGTCGTTGGTCGGGATCTCCCACTGCTGCTTGCCAATCGAGTCGAAGCGAACGATGCCACTCGGGTCGACAACGAACAAAGCTGGCCGCTGCCCAAGGCTGCTGAGCTTGCTGATCACGTCGTAGGCGTCGAACACCTGATGGGCTTCGTCGGCGAGCAGCGGGAATGGAAAGCCGTTGCCTCGCGTGAAACGAGCGACCCCAGCGGCGTCGTCGGGGGCAATCGCCACCACCTGCGCCCCAACGGCCGCAAACTTGTCGATGTCCTCTCGCAACTGCGAGAGATGTTTGCGACAAAACGGTCAAACGAAGCCACGGAGAAAGACTAGGACGACCGGTCCGTCCAGCATCTTGTTGGCGAGCTGAAACGCCTCGCCATGCTGGTCGTCCAGGGTGAAATCTGGGGCTGGTTGCCCCTTCGTCGCCGTTCGGCTGCTCACGCTCATCGGCCACCTCCTTGCGCCATGTTTATCAGGGAATCGGCGTCATCTGGGCGAAGACCGTGATTCCCTCCGGCCCGATCCCTGCGGCTATCTGCCCGACGACCTGAAGGTATTGGTCGAACGTGAGGCAGCGCGTCGTAACTGTTGGGAGGCGCAAGTGATCCGTGAAGCGGTTGCAGCCGCGCAGCGACAGCTATTCGTCCTCACGGATCAGCAGCGCTCATCACTGATCGGTTGAAGCCGAACAACACCGAGCTTGGCGTGTTGGCAGCTACTTGCGGCAATGGCCGCTGTGGCAGGAGATCTGCGCCAGACCGCCCGAAGCCGTTCGACTAGCAGGGTGCCGAAGTCCGCCTGCTGTGGTACCGGATGATGTGAGGACGAGTCGCAGGCCATCATTGAGCACATCAGTTCCTCGTATGCCACGCGCCCAACGAACTCGCCGAGTCGTTCTGGTGCGACGGCGGCCGTCTGCTCGATCAAGACTTGAGTCTGTTCATCGTTGATCGTGATCGTTGGCCGAAAGATGCGTGGCGGTGCGGACCGGGATGTGGGCGGGGCTCACGTGCAGCCCGGAGTCGATGGATGTCACCACGCACGAAGCTCGTCCATCTCCGAGAGCACATTGCGGCTCTCCGCCCGGTCGGCATCGTCACTCATCAGTGCCAGTGATTCGATGCGCATTTGCCCGCGTCGACGAAGCCCACAGCGTCAACCAGTGCCCGGCGAATGGCGTCCGATGCGCTCGATCCATCGGCCATCAACTCAGCAAGGGCCCGTTCTGAGCGTTCGTCGGTTCGGAAGTGCAGTACCGGCATACGACCGCCATATGACACAACGTAAGACATTCAACCACTGTTGCCCCACGGCACGATGTCTGGCGGGTCCCGCTGTGCGAACGAACCCGTTCTGGCGCGCTCGACGTCGCCCAGCGAGAGCCAACGCACGCGACGTCCGGAGGCGAACACCGCCTACCGCCGGCGACCGAGGGCGAGCCACGTTCGGTGTGGCGCATCTGCCAGTCGTTGATTGAATGCTGGCGTGGCTCGCTTGTTCGTTGCAGTTTGGTTACCGGACGAGGTCGCCGACGGCCTGACGTCGCTGCATCGTAAAGATCAACGTGGCGTGCGTTTCACGAAGCCTGAACAATGGCACATCACGCTTCGATTTCTCGGTGAGGTGCACCCGGCCGACGTGGTCGGCTCGCTCGCCGGATTTCGGCCTGCTCCAGCGCGCGCCATCCTCGGACCAGCGGTCGACGTGCTCGACGAACGTGCCCTCATCGTGCCGGTGAAGGGGCTCGAGGCACTGGCCGCCGAGGTCAACCGGTCAACCCGCAACGTGGGTGCCGAGCCGGTGCGCAAGCGGTCTATCAGCCACATCACCATCGCCAGAGTGAAGGCAAACGTGCCATTGCCGCGGGCGCTCGGCACGATCTGCGCCGACGAATTCGACGTCACCGAGGTCGCCCTTGTGCAAAGTCGGCTCGGGCCAAATGGGGCCCGTTACGAGACGATCGAGACCTGGCCGATCGCATAACAACGGCGGTTCGAACGACGGCCGATCACGTTTCACAGCCGAATCTGCCGGCGAGCTTCCTCGTTGCGACGAGCGTGGGCACAAGACATCAAAGACCGACGCTGGCGGCAACACTTGGGCGTCGAAGCTTCCAGACCATGCCGTCGTACAGGATGTGCAGAGCACCAAAAAACAGGATGGCAAAGGCGTACAGCCGCCCGTCCCACACCGTCCACGTCACCCACACCAGCCCAACCAGCCCCGCGAAATACCCGGCATAGAGGGCAAGTCGCCGTCCGGCGGTGGCGCTGGCGACAGCGATCGGGCTGCGTTCGGGCGTCAACGAACGGCGGCGCAGGGTGCTGTGCACCACGGCGAAATACTCGATCGCGTGCGCCGCCACATACCCGGCGATACCCGCCAGCGGGTCGATCATCACTGCCAGCACCAAGCCGAGAGTGCCCGCCATATAGATCCACTTGGCCCGGCTGGCCGCAGTCACCGGACGGCCGAGTTCGGCCCGCAACCAGGCGGCAGCAAGCGCCACAGAGACGACGACGCCGACCCAAAAAACAATCGTGGCGATGCCGCTGAGCTTGCCCAACAGTTCAATGCCCTTCGAATTGGTCTCGTCGGTGCCGAGGCGGGTAGCCATCTCGCCGAGATCGACGAAGGCACCGAGATAGGCCAACGCGGTCACCAGCCACACGATCAACAGCGGCTTTTCCAACCGGCCGTGATCGTCACCGGCCTTACGGCCATAGATGCGGGTCAGGCCGTAACGCTGCATCAGCGTGTGTTCGGCATTCCACAATCCGGCGACAACGGCGACCGCGGTCAGGCTGAGGTTAACGCCCACCACAATCACCGCCGCTGCGATCAGCGGCGTCCACCGATAGAGGCGCCGATGGGCGTCGTGTTGCAACGGGTCGCCGTATACCAAGCCCAAGGTCAACGGCTGGTGAGCGAAGGAAATCAGGAAGATGATCGCCATCAACGCTTGGGTTCTGGTGATCGAAGAACCGAGCTGATGCATCAGTAGCGCCACCGGCAGCCAGCACCATCCCAACACAACATCGCTTATCGGGCCATGCATCCACGGCTTGGCCGTCGACGTCGGGCGCTGTTGCACATAGGTCTGCGTGGCCATCGACGCAAACTGTAGCCAACAACGCCCGAGTCAGGGGACGCGAGTGCAGATCAGGGGAAGTCGTTGCGGGCACGAATAATCAGGTCGACCATCCGCGAACCGCCGCTGGCGCCGTTGGTCGAACCGTTCTGCCAGCTTTGGTCGGCGACGACCCACGGCCAGGGTTCACCACCCCACCAACCGAAGAACGGCCCTCCGGACTGACCCGGCCAGACATCGGCCTGGTGATAGATCTGCTGGTTCGACGCAGGCTGCACGTCGTCGCCGTTGAGGCTGAAGCCGCCCTGGAAACTCGGGCGAGTCCCACCGGAGATGTCGCCGGGATAACCGATATGGCTCCAGTAGTTGCCACCATCCCAACCATCGTCGTAGGTGCGAGATCCCATCCAGCCCGTCAAATTGCCGATCGGGCGGTCGAGGACGACGACGACATAGTCGTTGCGGCCCTCGGTCGAGTCGATTCCCGGCCCGGCCACCTTCTGTTGCCAATAGATGTGGATGCCCCATGCCGAGCCGAACGGCGTGCTGCCATCGAAGTAGCTGGGCATGAACTTCACCCATCCAGCGACATAGGGGTTGGGGTTGGCGAACCATTGGATGGCGTGGCTGCAGGTCAACAGGTGCCGTGGGCCGACCATGGCACCCGAGGCCCAGCCACCCGCTGAGGTCTCCACGCGTCCGGCGGTGCACCACGGAAAGGCGGTGTCGCTGAACGTGAAGCGGTCGTCGGGCGAGAACACGGTGGTCGCCCACTGCGTATTCGGGTCCTCGAACAGTTTCGGATCGATCTTGCGGGCACTGGCCAACCGTCGGTCGAGCTTGTCCGGCAGCGGGCGCATCGCCAGGTGATCGGGGATGTACCCGGTCAAGACATCGCGATGGTCGTTCTCGTCGAGCAGCTTGCGTCGCGAGGCCAGTTGTGTGCCGCCGACGCCGGGCGCAAACCAGCGCTTGCCGACGCTGAGCCGCGGTAGATCGAAGTCGACCTTGAACACCGGCAGATCGGGATCTTCGGTGAAACTTGGCACAACGACGTCGACGTGACGGCGCTCGGGAATTGGCTCGCGCCCGTGGACGAACATCGTCTCGAAGACGGCGTCGTCTGGAGCCTGGGCCAGCGGGTCACGGCGTTCGCCATACCTGACGACCTCCTCGAAATTCAGGGGTTCAACAGTCATGTCACTCATCACCTTTCTGTGGGTTTGATATCTCACAGAGTCGGAGACGAGCGTTCCGATACGTGCTACCGCCCGCATCGCAGAGGATTTCCCGAGTTCTGGCGCGTTCGTTGGCGCCCCAGCGTCAGCGAGCGCGCACGAAGTCCGAGTCTGCCGCGCTGTTTGTAGTGTTGGCACCGCGCCGTTTTGTAGTGTTCATGCCGCGCCGTTTGTAGTGTTCGGTTGGTCAGGGAATCTGCCTCATCTGGTCGAAGACCGTGATGTCATCCAGGCCGATGCCGGCCGCGCAGAGCTTGGTGAAGGTGTCGTCAACGACAAAGGCGGCGCTGATTTCGTAACCGGCGAGTTGATCGTCTGACTGCACCCCACCGGCTGCGTCGTTGAGAGCAATTGGCACCTTCGCGAGCTCTCCTGACAACAATTCGACGTACTCGGGATAGGTCGGCGCTTTCGCCGAACATGTGTCGTCAGAAGGTCGAGGAACCGTGCGTGGGATCTGGGCCGCAGCCACCTGTGACGCCGACAATGAGGACATGTCCATGTCACGATCAATATGGAACGTCGACCGATCAGCGGACAAGGTTCCCTCGGCGAACACATTGGCGATGCGACCGACTTCGGACTCAACGGCCGTCGGCGGCATCGGCCACGTGTAATTGTCGACGACCACCCCGGGACAACCCTCGGCGTACGACCCCAACGGCGACGGCATGTTCAGCGGGCCAAAGCACATCTCAATGACATCGGCGCCGGGGTGCTGCTGCACGATAAAGATTCCCTCCCACCGACTCGGCGTAATCACTGCCGAGTCAGGGATGGCCTCCCCACACGCCGCGAACGTCCCAGCAACGAGCAACGAGCAACGAGCAACGGGACCAACCTTCCGCCGGGGCAACTTGACGTCATCCGGCAAGATACACGCCCTCGGTCCGCGCCACACGCCAGCCAACGGTGCCTAAAATGTCTTTATGCCGCCACTGAATTGAGCGAGAGTGTCTCTTTGTATCAACGTTTCAACAAGTGGTCATACGCAATGAGGTCGAGAATCGGACGGCATGTGGCCCTGGTGGCGCTTGTCACTGCCGGGGTTTCTTGCGGGCAAGCCATAGATCAAACCGCCACCACACAGGTCATGCCCACAGCAGTGGAGAGGGGCTGCGATCTACGGAGCGAAGAATCCCTCTACGACGCTGAGCCGACATTCCGAGGGCTCAAAGAACTGGTGACGATAAGCGGGACGCTGCAAGAGCTGCCGATCCAGTTGGCCGGACGACCAGTCTCTTCGGACGAACTCGCGAAATCTGACGACGGTCAACAGATTGCTCACGTCGCCGACCTGGTCGCGCAACAGACATCGTGGACAAACATAGATATTCGCGGGCACGGCCCAGCATTCGTCGCTCTCGTGAGTTCGAGGCAGATCGACGACACGTTGACCGAACCGTCGTTGATCGCAGGCGGAGACGCTGTACGGGTGATGATTTCACCGAACGACGGCCACCCTGCGCACGAGGGCTTTCTCGAACAGTTCAAGGACCGCGCCCGCTCCATCATGATCGGCTCGCATTCAGGCACGGTCTCGATCTCCGACGTCGATGCTGCCGGGCAGAACCCGCACTACGTCGCATGGTCGGTCGGCGGCACCGATTTTCAACTGTCAGCGAACATGTCGACAGTCGAGATTCTCGCCCTCGCCCGATCGTTCTACTGCGGATAGTCGCTCGAAATTGTCGAGAGGTACCGCAGCAGACGGCGTTCAGCGTCGGACGTCAGTGCGACACCCACGGCGCGCACAGACCGTCGAGGTCACGGACCTCGATGCGCTCACGGTTGTCGTAGGTGACCGGGTTGGCCGGATCACGCTTCAGGTTGAAGGTGCGGAAACTCATGTCGGTGGTGTCGACGGTGAGAATCCGCCCGACCAGGCCTTCGCCGAGGTTGAGGATCAACTTGATTACTTCCAACGCTTGGATTGAACCAACGATGCCTGGC
Organism: uncultured Acidimicrobiaceae bacterium; assembly: GCA_963732585.1. Lineage (GTDB taxonomy): Bacteria > Actinomycetota > Acidimicrobiia > Acidimicrobiales > Ilumatobacteraceae > WLMZ01. The sequence goes on from CAVSZY010000003.1 coordinate 1,110,036, forward strand.
AACACGCCGAGCACACCAGCCTCGGCGCAACTCGGCGCCAACTCTGCCGGCGGGGCTTCCGGCACCATGTCGCGATACGTCGGGCCGTTGATTGGATCGAAGACGCTGACCATGCCCTCAAAGCGGAAGATGCTGCCATGCACCACGGGAATGCCGAGCTTGACCGAGGCATCGTTCAGCAAGTAACGGCTGGGGAAGTTGTCGGCGCCGTCGACGATCACGTCGTAACCAGCGATGATGTTCATGATGTTGCTGGCGTCGAGTCGGGTGTCGTAGGTGACGACGTTGACGTCGGGGTTGAGCAGCGTCAAGGTCTTCTTGGCGCTGTCGACCTTGCGGTCGCCGATGCGATCCATGTTGTGCAGAATCTGGCGCTGCAGGTTGGAGGCGTCGACCTCGTCCATATCGACGATGCCGATCGTGCCGACGCCAGCCGCAGCGAGATACAGCGCCGCGGGTGAGCCGAGCCCACCGGCACCGAGCATCAACACTTTGGCGCCGAGCAACTTGGCCTGACCTTCGGTGCCAACCTCGGGCAACAACAAATGGCGCATATAGCGGGTGCGCTGATCGGCGGTGAGCACCACTGGAGTACTCCAGGCCCGGCCTTCATCCTTCCACCGACCGAAGCCGCCGGCCATCGAGACGACATTGTTGTAGCCGAGCTCTTGCAGCGTTTTGGCGGCAAAGGCCGAACGGACGCCACCGGCGCAATAGACGATGACCGGCGCGTTCTTGTCGTTGATGCGGTTTTCGACCTGGGCTTCGAGGTGGCCACGAGGGATGTGAATGACGTCTTTCAGCGCGCCCTGATCAAATTCGTCGGGTTCGCGGACGTCGAGCACGGTGACACCACCGGCAGTGATACGGGCCTCGGCACCAGCGGTGTCGATCTCGGTGATTTGGGCCTTGGCCTGGGAGAGAAGGTCGCGGAACGTAGCCATGAGTGAAAGCCTACCAACTTGGTCGGGAATTAGTTCTGGGAGATTTGTGGGCCGACGATGCGACGCAGAATGTCGCTGATCGAGCCCCGTACAACGTAGTCGGCGACGTTGTCCATCGCAGTTGGCTCGCCGTTAACGATGACAACCTCGGCGCCGGCACGCGAGGCCAGGGGCACCACATTGGCCACCGGGAAGACCTGCAGTGTGGAACCGATCGCCAACAGCAGGTCGCACTCACCGGCCACATCGAAGGCACGATCGATCACATCCGGGACCAGAGCTTGACCGAAGCTGATGGTGTCGCTCTTGACGATGCCGTGGCGGCCTGCGGCGCGGCACACTTTGCACTCGGGGTCGGCCTCCCCCGCGTCCACCCTGGCCAGCATCTCCGCCATTGGACGCCGGTCGCCGCAGGTCCAACAACGGCTCCAACGCATCGTGCCGTGCACCTCGATCACCCGCTGCGGCGAGTTCCCGGCGATCTGATGCAGCTCATCGACGTTCTGGGTGATCAGCGCGTGCAGTTGGCCGCGGTGCTCCAACTCGACCAGTGCCTTGTGGCCGTCGTTGGGCTGCGCACGCCATCCAGGGTTGGACAATCGGGCCTGCCACGAGGCCCGCCGCACCTCGGGGTCGGCGAGGTAGTGCTCGATTGTGGCCATCTTCTCGGCCTGCGGGTTCTTGGTCCACACGCCATTCGGGCCGCGAAAATCGGGGATACCGGAGTCGGTGGAAATGCCAGCACCAGTGAAGGCAACGATGCGCGTTGCAGCGGTGATTGCCTGGCACACGGCGTCGAGTTGGTCGTCGGAAGGTTCAGGCACCGGCATCGAGCTTCAGCGTATTCGTCGTTCCGCATCGATGAGCGCCAAAGCACACAACCTGGCGACTTCCCCCGTCCACATGTGAACCACTCGTGTAGGGGGCCTGCTGTGCTCGAATCGCCACTTCCTTCAATGCTCATCGTCATGCCCTGGCACGACCCCGTCGTCGAGGTCAACGGGTTTGATGCCCGCAGCCAATACGTCGAATTGTTCTGGCTCGGTATTCTCGGGCCGACGTCGACATGGCTCTTGCGACGTTTGGTCGCCGGGCTCGACCATTATCCCGACGGCTACGAGCTCGACCTCGAACAGACCGCCAACGCACTCGGCTTGTCGCTCGCCGCTGGCACACACAGCCCGTTCGGACGAGCACTGAACCGCTGCGTGATGTTCGGCATGGCGCACTCGCTGTCACACGGCATCGCCGTTCGCCGCCTGATCCCGCCATTGTCGGAACGACACCTGCGCAAGCTGCCGATGCATCTGCAACAGGCCCACGTGGAATGGTTGCGCCCGCGCCACGGCACACACGATGTCGCACTGGCCCGAGCGATGGAATTGGCCCAGGCGATGTTGCGCGCCGGGGACGAGGCCGACCAGCTAGAACGACAGCTGCTGGCGATCGGCGTCACCCCTACCGCAGCCGTCGAAGCAACCCGCCTCTGCCTCAACGCGGCATGAACCGACTCACTATAGACCTTGACCTATATAGGCAGGCAGAGAGCTATATGATCGATCGGACATGGGAGGTCGTCGCGTCTGTTCAACGATCCAGACACCATTAATTGTTAGATCGGCGGATCATGATTTTCTCGCTTTGCCCCAACCGAATAGTTCCGGCAATCTTCCTCGCCGTTTCACTCGGGTCGTGTGGGACACAGGGTTCACTGTCACGTCCTGCCAACTCTGGCGACGTAGCCACATCCAAGCGACAGACAGAAGCGGAGCGGAGGCGGTGGGATTGGCTAGTTTTCGCGAGGTCAGCGACGCACTCGATGCCTTGATGGGCACGCCCCAACAGCGGCTCGATGCAATCCGTAGCCACCATGACACAGCGCAGGATTGGTTACGCCATTGCATGCACGAGGTCGATTTCGACTACGCAGTTGCCGAGATGCAATTTGGCGAGGTTGGCTGGCCCGTGATGGCGAGTTGGTTCGCCGAGCCGGACGTAGAACGCGCCCGGCTATGGGGCTACGGAGCGACGATCGGGAACCCATGGATGTCTGCAGCGATCCCGACAACCGGCTCGACGGATCCAATCTCGGGTGCACTGCTCCCGAATCCGCCCGGCTATGACCAAGCCCTGACGGTGTGCTCGAACGAGGTCGCGGCGCTGGACCTCGACCATGGCACGGTTCAGGAGCTCACCATACAGGTTCGATCATCGCTGGAGATGGCTCTGCTTCCAGCGCTCCAAGGAAACTGGTTCGACGAGATCAGGATCGAGTATTCGACCTGTATGGAAACTGCTGGGTTCACCATCACCGGCCCTGGGGGCGTCGCTGATGCGATGGCGATCGTACGCGGTTCGGCCGATTTCAACGGCGACGAGATCGAGCTTGAGCGCGCCATTGCCGTCGCAGACGCGACCTGTCGCATCCCCTTCTCCAGCCGAATCGGCACGGCGATTGAGCCGTACTTCCGAGATTGGCTCAAGGCGGAACCGGGCCTGCTCCAATCTGGCCTGAACGCCTTCGCGGGCAAAGATTAGAGCGGCGGTGCGCTCTCAGCGCTTCGGTTTAACAAAGTTGAGCGCCAGGTCGATCAGCAGGCGGGTGCCGTAGCCCGACGCTCCCTTGGCCAACCACGCCTCGTCGGCGTCGACCTTCATCGGCCCGGCGATATCGAGGTGTGCCCATGGGACGTCGTTGGTGAACTCGTCGAGGAACAGCGACGAAGTGATCACGCCGCCGTATGGGCCGCCGATGTTGCGCATGTCGGCGACGTGGCTGTCGAGCGCCTTGCGATACTCCTTGGCCAACGGCAACTGCCACGTCGCCTCGTCGACGCGTTTACTCGCCGCGGCGACCTGGTCGATGAACGGCTGATTGTTGCCCAGCAGGCCAGCGATTCGTTCGCCGAGCGCTGCCACACAGGCCCCGGTCAGGGTGCAGATGTCGATCATCGCGTCGGGCTTCAATTCGGCTGCGAGCGAGAGACCGTCGGCCAGAATGAGACGGCCTTCGGCGTCGGTGTTGTGAATCTCAACGGTCTTGCCGTTGCGCATCGTCAACACGTCGCCGAGTTTGAGCGCGCTACCGGAGGGCATGTTGTCGGTGCACATCAAGTAGCCGGTGACCTTGGCGCGACACCCGAGGGCACTGAGGGTGCTCATGGCGCTCAAAACGGCTGCGGCGCCACTCATGTCCATCTTCATCACCACGTGCATGCCGTCGGATGGCTTCAAGCTGATGCCACCCGAATCGTAGGTGACACCTTTGCCAACCAAAACGAGATGCCCCGTCGGCCTGGCCGGGGTATAGGTCAGCTTGACCATACGCGGCGGTTCGACGCTGCCGGCGTTGACTCCGACCATGCCACCGCAGCCCATCGCGATCAGCTGATCGCGGTTGAAGACTTCGACGCCGAGACCATTGGCATTAGCGATTTCGACTGCTTTGTCGGCGAGTTTGCGCGCCGTCAAATAGGCCGGCGGGGTGTTGGCCAAGTCGCGGGCCAGCGATGCCGCCTCGGCGTAGGCAGCGCCGACCGTCGCCCCAGCGGCGGCCGCAGCGGCTCGCTTGACGGCGACCACCAGCGTCAGCGTCTGGATCGGTGGCGTTTGCTTGTCGTTCTTCAACCCGGAGTAGCGATAGTTGGCCAGCATCACGCCTTCGGTGACCGCCTGTGCGGCGCTGTGCGCATCGACCGACTCGGCATCGGCCAACGTGGTGCTCAACGATGCTCGCTTGCCAGCGGCGCGAGCCAAATTGGCCGCAGCGGTTCGCAAGCTGGCCACGTTCTGCTCAGCTGTCTTGCCGATGCCAACGGCGATCAGGGTCTGCCCGTTGGTGCCCGGAATAACCAGCGTCTGACCGAGATTGCCCTCGAAGCCGTGGCCTTTGAGCACGGAACGGCTCATCCCCAACGCACGGTTGACCGTGCCTTGCTCGCCGACAGGTATCCCGACAACATCGACACTGCTCGGTGTCGACCGAGCGACTTCAACTACGAAACTCACGCTGGCTCCTTGATGGTGTCCCGCCAGGTTAACGATTTGGCCTATTGTCACGACGATGGGAAGCAGCGTTCCGGCCATGAACACACAAGTTGAGTTCCGGTCATCCAAGTTCTCGCCCTACGAAGGAGAACAGGAGCAGATCAATCCGGGACTATGGGGCAAGCGGCTCGCCGAGTATTTTGCCCAGAGGCTCGTCGAGAAGGGCTTCGAGACGCAGGAGATGGTTGCCGAAGATTGGGGCTGGTATGTCCCGCTGCGCAACGAGGGATTCCGGCTCGCCATCTGTTGCGGACACCAGGACGGCGATGACGACCAGTTTGTCTGCTTCACCGACCCGAGCACCCCAATCGTCAAGAAGCTGTTCAAGAAGATTGACGCGACGGCGCAGCTCACACGCCTCACCGAGGCAATTCAACAGATTCTTGCTTCCGACCCGGAGATCCGAGATGTCGTATGGACACAGTCACGATGACATCAGGCAACAGTCGGCCGTGGCCGAGGAATGACACGAGGTAACAGGAATGACCAATCTTCTTGCCTGGATCGCCGTTGGGTTGATCGCCGGTTCACTCGCCCGCTTTATCGTCAAAGATGAGCGCGGTGGCTGCCTCTACACCATGGTGGTCGGTGTGATCGGCGCCCTCATCGGCGGCGCGCTCATGGAAGCCAGCGGACGTGATGGCCAGCAACGCTCCGACCTGATGACGATCGTCGTCGCTGCAGTTGGGGCGGTGCTGTTGCTGTTGGTCTTGCAGGCCATTCAAGGCCGTGGACGGCGCCGCTAACTGCTGGCGTAAGGGCGCAAGGCGTCGCTGACGCGATCCTTTGGTCGCCCGATCAGGGCTTTATCCGGGGTGACAACCACCGGGCGCTGCAACAGGGCTTTGTGGCTGGTGAGCATGTCGATGATCTGCCGCTCGGTGGCGACATCGTCGTCGCTGAGACCCAACTTGGCAAAGTTCGAATCTCGGCGCACCAGATCGGTCGGCGCATCGTCCAACTTGGCGATGATCGCTTGCAAGGTTTCCGCAGACGGCGGCTGCTTCATGTAGAGCACAATCTCGGCATCGACGCCAAGTTCTTCAGCAATGCGCACGGCATTGACGGAAGAGTTTCAATTCGGGTTGTGGTAGATGGTGATCGCAGCCATCTGCTCAGAATAACCGCGTTGCACCCCTCATCTACTGTTTCCTCACGGCTCCCCTCCGTCAGCAACGTCGTCGTTCCCGAGGGGTCTTGTCATGTCCCGATATCAGGTGCTCTCCCGCGAGCACGCCATCGCCGTTATCCATCGGGTGGTCGCCGATCCACCGCAGTCGGCGGTGATCGTGCTGCTCGTGCGCTGTGATCACAGCGTCGAAGGCGTGGTCGAAGTCAGCGGCATTCAGCGCGCCGAGCAGGTGCTCGATGTGTTGGACTGCGTTCTCGCCGCAGCGAGCACTCGTGTCGAAGGCGTGATCGTTGCCTCGATCCGTCCCGATGGCGGCATCGTCGCTGCCGATTGCGACCTGTGGCACGACGTCGAGGAAACGGTTGTCGACGCTGGCCTGCGCCTCATCGACTGGTACGTCTTTGGTCGCCTGAGCATTGTCAATGTTGGCGAGCTGATTGGTGGAAGTCGTGACGCTGCGTTGCGCTGAGGCGCAGCCCGGCGTTACGAAGCGCCGCCAGAAGTTCACGGCTCGTCACCAGCGTTGCCCCGTTGGACAACGCCAGTGGCTGAAGCTCCTCCGGAATGTCGTAGTGGTCGCCTTGAAACCCACGAGGAGGGATGTCCAGCGCACGAGCAAAGTCGTGCAGTTCGTCAAGATTGCTGTCGGAGACCATGTGACACCAGCGGCGGCCACGCCACATCCAGCGGGGGGTATCAACCAAAATCGCCATTGGCGCGCGTCGACAAGACCGACGTGTGGTGGGCTCAGCGACGACGGCGTGAGGGCCGCTGGCTGCGGACCCGCAACGGAATCAATCGCTCGCGCCGACCCGCAACGGTTGCACCGGCAACGGCGCAGGCACCGAGCGAGGCGATGATGAGGTTGTACACATCGGTCACTCTATGCCACCCGGTGCGCGCGAACACGCCGCGAACGTCAAGTTTCTGGATGGTTTTCGTCAGTGGTGGCAGCCACAGGCCGAGCCACAGCCACCGGCTGGCTTGGCCATGGGAGCCGGGGCCGACGCAGCACCGCTCGACGCGCCGACGCTGGCGAACACCGACAACAGGCGCACTGCGCCGTCGTGGCCGACCGGGCAGGTGGCCGGATCGCTCGATTCCGACATCGAGCGGCGCACCTCGAACGTGTCGTCACAGGTGCGGCAGCGATACTCGTACAACGGCATGTCGCCACTGTATCGCCGTTCGTGATTGACTGAAGGCATGACGCAGGTGCAGACACGCCCAGCCGAGACGGTTCCCTATCTCGATGAAGAGCTGCAGACCGGCGAGCCGATCGTGGCCCACATCGTCAAGACCGAGCCCGGCGAAACGGCGGCGGCCAAGGTGTTGGAGGCGAGGGTCTTCGGCACCCCGTTGGAGGCATTGTGCGGGCACGTGTGGGTTCCATCACGCGACCCCAAGAAGCTGCCGCTGTGCCAGCGCTGCAAAGGGATCTACGAGATGTACCGGGCGTTCAACGACGGGCTGCGCGACTCGCCGGATGATTGATCCGCCCCGTATCCGCGCAGCGGTGCGAGCGCTGGTGCTCGACGATGTTGGCAACACGCTGCTGGTCAAGTTCGAATACACAAACGGCACGATTTGGGCCCTGCCTGGCGGCGGCATCGACGACGGTGAGACTCATCACCAGGCTCTGTGCCGTGAGTTGCGTGAAGAGATCGGCCTCGAAAACCCGACAATCGGTGCTCACTTGTGGACCCGAACGTTCGAACTGCGTTTCGGGGACTTCGACGGTCAATGCGAGCGAGTCCACGCCGTGCATGTGCCAGCACAGTTCGAGCCCCAGCCGCATTTCAGCTGGGAGCAGCTCAACGCCGAGCGGGTGTTCGAAATGCGATGGTGGAGCGCCGACGAGTTGGACGAGCACCGCCCGATGACCGCGCCGCGCAACCTGGTCACCTTGATGCGCTCGTATCTCGCGATCGGAGCACCGGCGACCGCCCCCGACGTCGGGGCCTAGGTCCTCCAGAACGGTCCCGTCGCTCGGCTACGGCGACTGAACCAATACTTTCCTGGCTAGACGGCTCCGGCAAACCCACCGACGAGCGTTTGCGCCGTCGCTAGTTTCGCACTCCATTCCGACAACATCGACGTCACCACCATGCTCGACCCAGAGATCGTCAGGTCACAGATTCTTGCCCGTTACGCACAGCCAATCGACAAGTACGCGATCTACGTCCATGGCCCACTCGCGGCGAATCCGGCCACTGGAGGCTGAACAAGTCATGCATCGCACTCCCCTTTGGCAGCACGAACGCCGCCTGTTTCGGCTTTCAATGGTGAGCCTTGTAATCTCGGCGTGTGGCGTTCGAGACGAGACTCAACGCGAGGCGAGCGGAACATTAGCGGTTGACGTTTTGGCATCTACCCAAACGCAAGTCTCACCGCAACCCGCGTCGGTGAGCGATGGCCGCGTCAAGGCGCGGGTCCTGCTGGATGATGCATCCATACAGGCATTCCTCAAATTCAACGGCCAGGCGGACATCATCCAAAAGGCGGTTGAGCTGGTACCGGGCGACTTGTCCGGTGGAGTTGTGTCACATCAGACCGAGTCGAAGATCACCTTTCTCTTCGGTATTCTCCCACCCCTTCAGCAGCCAGGCGCGACCGAACCTACAACGACTTCGTTGGCGGCGTCCTCAAAGGTCGAGACACAGGCTCCGTCCAGTTCGACGACCATCGTCGCTGTCGATCCACCGCCGGTGGCCGAACTAGCCGTGACCGACATCCTCGAAGTCGAACGCATCGGAGGTTCGATGAGTTCGTTGAACGCCAAGACATGTTGGGACGGAGATACCACCGATTGGAATCTCGTCGCTGTTCTGGGAGGCGAAGAGAACATAGACGACCGAGGTGCCTATCTATTTGCCCAGCGGGCGTGGCGGTACGACAAGGGTGGCCTGCACGAGATCGATCCGTCGAAGGTGACCTGCGAACTCGTCTCAGGTGATTGACGCTCTCCCTCCCTACCTAGCGGCCTCGACCGACTGAGAGAACCCGCCGCACCGATTGCGACGGCCGATCAACTGTGCCGAGCCGAGCCATCCAACAAGATGCCGAGCCATTCCGCCCGCCGTAGCTCCGGCGGCGCATCCAAAGGATCCGTGACACTGTTGGTATGTACCGCAAACGTCAGGTCGGCCTGCGTGAAGGCAACCGTCATTCCTGACAAGCCGGTATGGCCGAACGATTCACTGCTCAGGTGCGCAAGCCCATGTTGATTGCCGTCCGCCTGAGCTCCGAGAGCGCAGATCGCTTCGCTCACCCGCCTGCGGACGTTGAGATGCGCTCGAAGGGCGGCATTCTCATAAATCGCACCCAATGCCATCAAAGAATATGCGTTGCGAGCGGTGATGGCAGCGCCGACAGCTCCTTCCAACACCACGTTGGAGAGGTCAGGCGTCAGGGCGCGGTGGCGATGTTGAATCGCTCGATGTAGAACGAGAACCGGCGGCGTAGGCCTTCGGCGGTCAGCCCGTACGTTTCCGGTGTGTACTCGTGCACCCCATGCTTTGTCTTCGGGTGGTCGTCGATCCACGCTTGCACGCTGTCGACCGAGGCAGCCCCGACCGGCACCCCATAGTGCTCGCAGATCGCCTCGACCGTCCCCACCGGGTCGGCCATCAACTCGGCGTAGTGGATATCGAGGTCGCGGCCGGGCGGGCCTGGCCGGCGATCACGCACGGAGATGCCGCGGCGCATGACCAGCTCCTCGTTGGCCGCCCACTCGGGCCCAAAACGGGCCGGGTCGTAGTCCGGACTCGACGAGCGCATATACCCCGTCAGGCTGCACACCGACGGAATTACCACCGCCGGGTCACGATGGGTCCAGATCAGCCCGGCATCGGGGTAAGTATCGAGCAGCGCATCGAGGTTCAACAGGTGCTTTGGGTACTTCAGCATCCATCGCCCTGGATCCTGCCACTGCAGATGCTGCAGCGTGCGCCGATGCGCCTCGTACGCAGGACGATGGTCAGCGTTGAACAACCACTCACGATACGACGGAATGTTGTACGTGGCCAGCCAGGCAAAGTTGTAGAAACTCCAGTCGTTCAATCCGTTGCATTGCTCGGGGCGAACCGGTGCGATCGGATGGCGCCGCAGGAGCTCCTCCGGCATTTGATCGACGGCGGCTTGGATCTGGGCGATGCGCGGGTCGCTCAACCGGGTCGAACGCTGCGGCGGCGGGGAGGGCAGGTTCATCTCCCAAAACATCGGTGATCGCACCGCTTCAACCTGGGCCATCATCGCATGCAGGTGCGTGGACCCCGTGCGCGGCGCGCCGACGATGAACAACGGGGCCGTAATCACCTCCTGCGCAATCTCCGCAAAGCGGTGGCGATCGTTGACCAACTGCAGCCGTTTGACGAGCGCCCCGACGATCATCGTTTCCGCTTGCGCCAACCGCGGCCCGGCCAGCTGGGCCTCGCGATTCATCGATTCGACCAAGACATCGAGTGGTTCGTGCAGCGGGAGGTCCCCAAAGTCGTCGAGTCCAACGGCCAGCGCCGCCCGTCCGATCAGTTCGTCGCGGTCAAGGGAGCGTGTCATCGGCAAATCCTGACAGGTCACCAAAGCCAATGCGTGATTGCATCGTCGCTTGTTGACAATAGTGTCAGATAGCGAACTGTTCGCAGGGGAATCTTTCAAAGGGAATGATAGGCATGGGTCAACAGCCACTCGCTGGAATCAAAGTTGTCGAAGTGTCGATGTGGGCGTTCGTTCCGTCCGCCGGTGCGGTGCTCGCCGATTGGGGCGCCAGCGTGACCAAGATCGAGCCGAGCACGGGCGACCCGATGCGGTGGCTGAACTACGCCGGGATTGCGCCAGGCACCGGCGGCTTCACGTTCATGTACGAGATCTTCAACCGCGGCAAGCGCAATGTCGCCATGGACCTCGGCGCTGATGGAGCAGTCGAGCTGCTCTACAAGATGATCGACGACGCCGACGTCTTTCTGATCAGCCTCCTGCCTGCGGCGCGTCGCCGCTTGAAGATCGATGTCGACGACATTCGCGCCCGCAACCCGAAGATCATTTATGCCTCCGGAAGCGGACAGGGCGCCCACGGCGACGACTCCGAGAAGGGCGGCTACGACTCGATCTCATTCTGGGCCCGCAGCGGCATCGCCTCGGCGGTCACCCCCGACACGATGTCGCACCCGTTGCCGATGCCCGGTGGCGCCTTCGGTGATGGCATGAGCGGCGCGATCTTCGCCGGCGGTATCGCCGCAGCGATCGCCCAACGCGAACGCACCGGAGAGGGCTGCGTCGTCGACGGCTCGCTGCTCGGCGCAGCGATGTGGGCACTGCAACCTGGGATCGTCGGCGGCACGCTGATCGGGGTCAAAGAGCTGCCGAAGATGAGCCGCAACATGGTTCCAAACCCGTTGGTCAACTCATACCGAACCTCCGACGACCGTTTCGTCGCCCTGTGCATGCTTCAGGGTCAGCGTTTCTGGCCAGGCTTTTGCACGGCGATCGGTCGCCCCGATCTGATCGAACACCCGGACTTCGTCAGCGACGCGCTCGCGGGCCGCGAACATTGATGCCTGTATCGCCGCGCTCGACGAAACGTTCGCCACAAAGCCGCTTCAGGAATGGACGGCGCTGCTGGCGACCCAGGACGGGCAGTGGGACATCGTGCAGAAGGCTGGCGAGCTGCCCGCCGATCCGCAGGTGATCGCCAACGGTTACACCCAGGACGTCGACTACGGCGACGGCCGCACGCTGACGATGGTTAGTTCACCCGTGCAGTTCGATCGAGCCCCCTCGCCTATCCGCCCGGCGCCCGCGCTCGGGGCCGATACCGACGCGGTGATGGCCGAGTTGGGTCTCGACGAAGACGCAGTCGTGGCCGCCAGGCTGAGCGGTATTCTCGTCTGAATCTCAGCCCTCAGCGATAGCGCTCAGAGCGGACGTATCGGGAATGCCGAGTTGGGCGCTGAGCCCACCATCGATCGGCAACAACACACCGTTGACGTACTCGCCATCCTCAGAGGCGAGGTAGACACAGCCATTGGCGATGTCGCGCGGGCTACCTAACCGCTGGTGCGGGATGGCCTTGCGGATCCCGGCGATGAACGCTGGCGTGTTCAGCATCTTGGTCATGATTTCGCCACCCGTTGGAGTGAAGCCGACGATGATTGCGTTGGTGCGGATACCGAAGGCGCCGTAGTCGACCGCAAGCTGCCGGGTGAGCGCGTTGACCGCGCCCTTCGAGGCCTGGTATCCGGGGCGACCCTGGATCGCCCGCAGGCTCGATGCCGCCGAGATGTTGATGATCGAACCGCCTCCGTTGGCCTTCATGTGCGGGATTGCGTGGCGAGCGGTGTAGAGCACGCCGTGGGTGCCGACCATCAGCACCTTCTCGAAGTCCTCGTCGAGGATGTCGGTGATGTGGCTGTCGCCACCTCCTGGCCGGCTGACGTCGGTCGCTGCTGCATTGTTGACCACGGTGGTGATGGTGCCATAGGTGTCGATGGCGATATCGACGGCGGCCTTCACCGCGTCGTTGTCGGTGACGCTGCCCTGGGCGAACGTGACCTGATGGCCAGCGGCCCGCCAAGCAGCTTCCAGGGGCCGTCCCTTGTCCTCGCTGCGTCCGGTGAACACCACCGCCGCGCCCTCTTCGGCCAGTCGTTCAACGATGGTCGTTCCGATGCCGTACGTTGCGCCGGTGACGAGCGCTACCTTGCCTGCAAGTCTCATGGTGAGGTCTCTCCTGTTGCTGTGGCAGCGGCTTCGTCGATCATTGAGGCGCACAGGTCGCGGTAGGCCTGGTCGAGATCGACCTTGCACGGCCCGGTGATCGAGCGCCGACGGGTGGGGTCGGCACGAGTGCCCGCCGGGCTTCCCGGTACCTGTTTGGCGACGATGTGGCCCGGTTGGCCGGATAGCTCAGAGGCGATACCAATCCAGTCCTGCGCGGTGACGTCGACGTCGCCGCACCAATTGGTGATCAGCGCTGGCGTGCTGGCTGCGTCGAGCAGCGCTTCGAGCTGATCGATCATGTCGGCGGCGGCGATCGGCGTGTGCACGTTCGGATCCGACGGTGCCGTCATCGTTTGACCACGCAACACAGCACCGACATGCATCCCGGGGAACGAGATCGGTCCACCAAAGAAGGTGTTCAGGCGGGTGATCACCGTCGGCAAATCGAAGGCCCTGGCGCAAAGCCGGGCGACGGCCTCGACACCCATCTTCGACGCTGGACTGGTCGGCGCGTAGGCCGTGGCGCCACGACCGATGGCGTCGGTCTCCGTGTAGGCGTGCCACGGGTCGTCGCTCGGGCTGTAAATCCCCATGCCCGACATCACCAGCGCCGCTTTCGCCTGGCGGCAATGTTGCAGCAGCAAGCCGGGGCCCTCGACGTTGATCCGCATCGCCGCCTCGAGGTGCTCGAGATCAGCACGGAACCAGGAGAGGTGCAGCACGTAGGTGAAGTCCTGCGGTAGCGAGCTGAAGTTGCCGGATCCGAGGTCGATGGCGCGAGTGGTGATACCCGCTGCCTCCAGCGAGTCGCGGCTACTGAGATCTCGCAGCGGGTCGCCGCCGGTGGCCGGCGAGTAGTTCTCGATCTGGCGCCCATCGGGCTGGCGGAACCGGGCGATCCCCCACACGTCGTTGTTGCGGGCGAGGTGACGGGCGATCGGTTGGGCGACCATGCCGCTGACCCCGCTGATAAGGATCTTCTCGCCTTCGATCATGTTCGGATCCTTCCTCGAGCGGCAATCGTCAACGCCACGCGGCGGACGTCACTGCATGTGCACATCGCCGTTCATCTCCAAACCACCGTCGGCGGTGATCAGTTCGCCGTTGATAAACGACGACTCGGCGGTGGAGAGAAACAGCGCTGTGGTGGCGATTTGCATCGGGCTGCCGATGAGCGAGGCGTCCTTGACCATGCCGGCGCCAGAGTCGCTGCGCCCGGCGACCACTCGCCCGACGATGATCCCGTTGCAGCGGATGTCGTGTGGCGCGCCCTCGACGGCCAGCGTGCGGGTCAGGCTGTTCATGCCACCCTTGGCTGCTGCGTAGGCGCCGAGACCGGTTTGGCCCATCGTCGACGCGCCCGAGGAGATGTTGACAATGGTTGCCGCCGGCGCTGCCTGCAGGTGTGGCCAGGCGTATTTCGAGGCCCAAAAGACGTTGCCGGTGAGCGTGCCGACGATGATTGAGTTCCACTCCTCGGTCGTGTATTCGGCGAGTGGCTTGAACGTCGAGGCCACGATCGCAGTTGGGGCCGCGTTGTTGATCAGCGTCGACAACGAACCGAATGTGGCGACGGTGGCGTCGATGACGTCGCGAACGTTGGCCTCGTCGGTGATGTCGAGCGAGAAGTACTCGGCCTCTCCGCCGCGGTCGCGAATGCCTTGCACCACCTTGGCCCCACGGTCTGCGGTGCGCCCAGTGACGGCGACCTTGGCGCCCTCGGAGGCGAACAACTCGGCAATCGTGCGGCCGATGCCGCGAGTAGAGCCGGACACGAGTGCGACCCTTCCAGCGAGTCGTCCTGATCCTGAAGGGGCGGTTGGCTCGCTCATGAAGCTCTCCTACTCAAGCTGACTTCCAGGTGAAGGCTCCTTCACGAGTGCCGACTGTAGCCGCTTGACGGAACCGTCAAGTTACCGGAGACGCCGCCTTACCCGCAGCGATCAGATCCGGCTGGGAGCGTCTTCTATGCGAGCTGGCCGGGTGCAGCGAGCCACTCGGTCGGTTGCGCAGTGACTGCTGCGATGAGGTCGAAATCCTTGTCGTAGTGCAGCACCACCAGATCGTTGAGTTCGGCACAGGCAGCCAAGATGAGATCGGCCGGGCTTGGAGCGCGGTGCGTTCCGGCGCGGACCATCAGCCCTTGCACCTCCAACGCCCGATTAATCGCGTGTTCGTTCACAGCGACTCGGGGCATGGCGTCAAGATCGCTGCGGTCGAGATCAAAATCCAACGCAGTTCGTGAGCCAACCAAGATCTCGATCATGCCGACACCCGTTATTGCTAGCGCTCCGGACACCAGCGCCGCTGGCCAACGGGGTGCGACGGTGGGATCACCGAGGCGCACCCATGCCGATTTATCGATCAGGTGAGTCGCCACGGCCTAGTGCCACGCCGACAAAATCGCCGCACGATCCTCTGCCTGCAGTCCGCGAATTCGATCCATCAACCGTTCACGAGCTGCCCGCTGAACGACGCTGCGTAGCGCCGCGTCGATAGTTGCGGTAGTGCCCGACGTGCCGAGGATCTGCGCGAACAGAAGCAACGAGATCTCGATCAATGTTCAGTGCGGTCTTCGTTGTCATGGGCTCAAGTATAGATCGGAATGACTTCCTGATCTACCGTCGATTCACGCGCGCATCCGGGCCCGCCGTCGCGCAGCTGTGATCGGTTACGGTTGACCCGGAAACAATCTCCAAGGAGCGATCACATGACGGCTATCCATGACATTCCGCTGACCACGATCTCCGGCGGTGAGGCGAGCCTTGGCGACCATGCTGGTTCGGTGTTGCTCGTCGTCAACGTCGCCTCGAAGTGCGGCCTTACCCCGCAATACGAGAGCCTTGAGAGTCTGCATGCGCGCTTTCACGATCAGGGTTTTTCGGTGCTCGGCTTTCCCGCCAACAACTTCGGCGCCCAGGAGCCCGGCACCAACGACGAGATCGCCGAGTTCTGCTCGTCGACATATTCGGTGTCGTTCCCGATGTTCGCCAAGATCAGCGTCGTCGGCGACGACCAACACCCGCTTTACCAGGAACTGACAGCGGCCGCGCCGCGCGCCGAAGGCGATCCTGACTCCTTCCGAGATCGCCTTCGCGGCTACAACATCACGCCGAGCGAAGATCCCGACGTGCTCTGGAACTTCGAGAAGTTCCTCATCGGTCGCGACGGATCCGTGGCTGCCCGTTTCGCTCCTTCGATGACCCCAGACGACCCGGCCATCGTGGCGGCCATCGAATCCGAATTGTCCAAGTAGTGGCGGAGCTGTAAGACATGATCCTCATCAGCGTCGATGACCACGTCGTCGAATCGCCCGCACTCGGGGACGTCTTGCGCGAGAACAGCTCGCGCCCGAGGTGACCGTCGGCGCATCGATTACCGGCGTTGGCTCCTCTGCAGTCGGGCGGGCGCTACATCGACACCCCGCCGATCTGGCGATCGAAGGTTGCCTGGCCGCGATCGAGGACGCCGGGTTGTCGCGCGACGACATCGACGGTGCCGCCGCGTTCCACATCGAAGGCTCAGCCGGGGTGCTCGAAGTGATGGATGCACTCGGGCTTTCGGTGGGCTGGTTCGCCGATGTCAGCATCGGCCCGTCACAGATCAGCGCGATCTTCGAGGCGATCATGGCGGTCCAGACCGGTCGAGCCCGCCACGTGGTGGTCTTCCACTCATCATGCGAGGGCACTGTCCGCCAGACGCTCGGACGCGGCGGCTCGCTACCCGGGTCGGCGACGGCAACGCCCGAACGGGTCGGCGGCCCGCAGCAATGGTGGTTGCCGTTCGGCGCTCCATCGGCCGGAAACCACATCGCCATGTACGCCCAGCGCCACTTCCATGAGTACGGCACAACGCGCGAGCAGATGGCCCAGATCGCGCTCGTTCAACGGACTAATGCCGGTCTGTATGACCACGGCATCTATCGCGATCCGTTGACGATGGACGACTATCTCGGTGCGCGGATGATCACCGAGCCGTTCTGCCTCTACGACTGCGATATTCCGATCGATTTCTGCTCGGCCGTGATCGTCTCGCGAACCGATGCCAGCTCAGGTCTGCGTCGCGTCCCGCTGAACATCGAGGCGACCAGCACGGCGATGCGCTCGCGGATGTCGTGGGATCAGTTCGACGATCTGTCGACCATGGTGCTTCGCGATGTCGGCGCCGACCTGTGGAGGCACACCGACCTTCGTCCCGGCGACATCGACGTCGCCCAGCTCTACGACGGTTTCAGCTTCATCGCCATGGCCTGGCTCGAGGCCCTCGGATTCTGCGGCAAGGGCGAAAGCGGCCCCTTTATCGAGGGTGGTTCGCGCATCGCGCTCGACGGCGAGCTTCCGATCAACACCAACGGCGGCCAACTGTCATCAGGCCGAATGCACGGCTGGGGATACCTACCGGAGGCGTGCATTCAGCTGTGGGGAACGGGCGGTCGACGACAGGTCCCGAATGACCCGCAGGTCGCCGTCGTCGCTGCCGGTGGGGGCATTTTCGCTGGCGCGATGTTGTTGACGAGGAGCTGACGATGTCGACCGACCCCGGCCCGATGCGGGTACCGCCTTTACTCACGGCGCTCAATCGCGACTATTGGACAGCTGGGCTCACGGGCGAGTTGCGCATTGTTCACTGTCAGGCGTGCGGGTGGTGGAACCATCCGCCGACGATCATCTGCCGCCAATGCCTCTCGCGCGACCTGCTCGCCCAGCCGGTGAGCGGCAAAGGCATCGTCGCCGCGTTCACGATCAACCATCAGCAGTGGAGTCCGACGGCGACGACCGAGCCCTATGTGATCGCCATCGTCGAACTCGCCGAACAAGTCGGCCTGCGCCAGACCACCAACATCATCAATTGCCCAACGGGCGACGTCTACATCGGCATGCCCGTCAGAGTCGTGTTCGAACACCTCGCCGATGTCGCACTGCCCTTGTTCGAACCCGATCGCTAACTGCTCAGCCCGCGGAGCGGAACATCGCGGCAACGTCAGGTCGGCGCGTTGTTCGACAGGTCGTCGCGGAGGATATTGGTGACTTGTTCGCGGAACTTGCTGAGCGCCGCACTCCCGCTCCCGTCGCCGCTCGGCGGGAGGCCGAAGCCGGTATACATCACCCGATGCGAACCGGCGTAGCGGGCGTAGCTGGCGCAGCCAGGCCATGTCGGATCGTTTGACGGTTTCTCGGGAGCGGCCGCATTCGACTGGGTGGAATCGACGAGCCACAGGTTGTCGGTGTAGCTCGGGCAGTTCTGGGCGAGGGCGGCGATGACGTGTTGCATCGTGGCGGCGGCGGCCCGGAGGCGTTCGCGTGGACCGCGCGATCCGCTGCCCCTTGGAGCCGATCATCTAGCGGCCCGTGCTGCGTTCGGTCATTGCCTGTCAAGCCGTCAGCGGAAGTCGCGGCTGATGGTCACGGCCTGCATCGCCAATGGTTCAAGGTGTTCGGCGACGATATTGATCACGCCTTCGCTGCGCTCGAGGCGGCCACGAATCAGCAACGCCGGAGCTTCCCTGGCAACACGTCGATGCCGCGCCCAACAGCCCTTCGAGCAGACGATGTTGATCAATCCGGTCTCGTCTTCCAGGTTCATGAACGTGGTTCCTTGCGCCGTCATCGGCCGCTGACGATGGGTGACCACCCCGGCCACCATCACCCGGCTCCCCGGGCGCCGATCCCACAACCCGGTCGAGGTCACCACCCCCAACTCGTCGAGTTTGGCCCGTAGGAACAGCGTCGGATGCCCATTCGGGGCAATGCCCGTCGCCCACAGATCGGCAACCGAGGTCTCCATTGCCCCCATGCCCGGCAACTGTGGTGCCCGCTCCCCCGTCACCACCCCTGCGAGACGCCCATTGCGCGCCTGCGACACCGCCCCAACAGCCCATAACGCTTCACGGCGCGCCAACCCAAAACACTCCTCAAAGACCCCAGCCGTGGCCATTGCCTCCAACTGGGCGAGGTCGATCTTCGGCACCCGGCGCACCAGATCCTCCAGTCCCACATAGTCGCCACTCGCGCTGCGCTCCTGCTCGATCGCTAGCGCCAGTTCCGGGCCGATGCCGCGCACCGCCGACAGACCAATGCGCACCGCTTGCCCCGTGTTCGACGTCGGCTCAACCTGCAACGTGGCCACCGCCAATGAGGCGTTGAGATCCGGCGTGTGGGTGATCACCCCATGGCGAGCGGCGTCTTGCACCAATGAATGCGGCGACCAGAAACCCATCGGCTGGGCGTTGAGCAGCGCCGCGCAGAACACCGCCGGCTCGTGGAACTTGATCCACGACGAGGCATAGACCAGGTAGGCAAACGACACCGAGTGCGACTCGGGGAACCCGTAGTTAGCGAACGCGGCCATCTTGGTGAACAACTGCTCGGCGATCTCGCCGGTGATGCCCCGTTCGGCCATCCCCGCAAACAGTCGTTCACGCAACTTGTTCATCCGCGCCTGCGACCGTTTGGAACCCATTGCCTGACGCAGTTGATCGGCTTCGGATGGACTGAACCCGGCGACGTCGATGGCCATCTGCATCAGTTGCTCCTGAAACAACGGCACCCCAAGGGTCTTGCCGAGGCTGTTCTCCAGCAGCGGATGAAGATACGTCACCGGCTCCTGGCCATTGCGGCGGCGAATATAAGGATGCACCGATCCGCCTTGAATCGGGCCAGGACGGATCAGCGCCACCTCGACGACGAGATCGTAAAAGCGACGCGGTTTCAGCCGCGGCAACGTGGCCATCTGCGCCCGCGACTCGATCTGAAACACCCCAACCGTGTCGGCCCGGCACAACATCGCATAGACATCGTCTTCCTGCGGCAACGTGGCCAGATCGACCTCGTAGCCCTGATGCTCACGAATCAGATCGACCGCATAATGCAGCGCCGAGAGCATGCCCAAACCGAGCAGGTCGAACTTGACCAACCCGGCCGCAGCACAATCGTCTTTATCCCACTGCAACACGCTGCGGTCGGCCATTCTCCCCCACTCCACCGGGCACACCTCGATCACCGGCCGGTCGCAGATGACCATGCCACCGGAGTGAATACCGAGGTGTCGGGGCGCGTCCTCGATTTCGGCGGCCATCTCCAGCACCGCGGCGGGGATCGAATGATCTGGCTGGGCGGCGGTGGCGACGATGCCAGACCAGCCGTCGATCTGCTTGCTCCACGCATCTTGTTGGCCGGGGGCATAACCGAGCGCTTTGGCCATATCGCGCACCGCTGAACGTGCCCGGTAGGTGATGACGTTGGCCACCTGGGCCGTGTGGTGACGCCCATAGCGCTGGTAGACGTACTGGATGACCTCTTCTCGGCGGTCGCTTTCGATGTCGATGTCGATGTCTGGCGGCCCGTCACGCTCCGGCGAGAGGAACCGTTCGAACAACAACCCGAGTGACACCGCATCGGCCTTGGTGATCCCCAAGGCATAGCAGGCAGCGCTGTTCGCCGCACTGCCACGCCCTTGGCAATAGATATTGGAACGCTCGCAAAACTGCACCAGATCCCAGACCACCAGGAAATACCCGGCGAATCCGAGGGCCTCGATCACCGCCAGTTCATGATCGATGGTGCGCCACGCCCTGGCCCGCAACGAGAGATCTTCGCCTGCCCCCGGCCGATCGCCATAACGGCGCCTGGCACCGTTGAAAACAAGCTGGCGCAGGTACTCCATCTCGCTGAGCACCACGCCGTTCGGCCCGACCGGGCACGGATAGGGCGGCAGGTTGGGCGCCACCAAGGCCAAGTCGAACGCCGCCGCCCGCCCGATTTCGGCAGCGGCCTCAACCACACCCGGGTAGCGATCGAAACGCAGCATCTGTTCGTGCCCGCTACGCAGATGCGCCGTTGCCGCGGCAGGCAGCCATGGATCCATGTCGCCGAGGCTGCGCCGTTCGCGCACCGCGGCAACCGCCGTGGCCAAGCGACGCTGCTGTGGACTGGCGTAGCGCACATCGTTGCTGGCGATGCAGGCCAGATCGTTGCGCGCAGCAAGCTCGCCGAGGGCATCGTTGCGCGCCGAATCGAGCGGATCGCCGTGATCCCACAACTCGACGACCACACGCTCGCGGCCGAACAGGCTGACCATGCGCTGCAACTCACGCCCGGCCGCAGCCGGCCCGGTGCGCTCTAGGGCCGCGGCGACGCTGCCCCCACGACCGCCGGTGAGCACCCACCACGACTGCTGCTGCGCGCCGCCAGCGACCTCGCTGAGTTGTTCGAGGGAAAACTTCGGTGCCCCTTTCGAGCCGGCGAGTTGGCCGAGGCTGATCGCCCGAGCGAGTGCGCCATAGCCGCCCGGCCCGTCGGCCAAGACCACCACATGCTGCTTTCCGAGGGAAAGCTCGGCCCCGAACACCGTTGGCAACCCGACCACCCGCGCTGCTTCGGCGAAACGGACGATGCCGTACAAGCCGTTCTGATCGGTGAGAGCCAGCGCCTCAAGCCCGAGACGGGCAGCTTCTTCGACCAGCTGTTCCGGATGCGACGCCCCACTCAGAAAGGAGAAATTCGACTGGCAATGCAGCTCGGCATACGGAGAGAACTCGACGGCGGCACGAACCACCTCGGTTTCGAAGGGCTGGCGTTTGCGGGTCCACGCCGGACCATCACCCCCGGCGTTCCAGCTTGGACTCCCTGGGGCGCGCCCGTTCGCGCCACGATCGGATAACGCCTTTTCTAGATCCCGCCACGGCATCGCCGGGTTGTTGAAGCCCACCACATCACGCTAGACAACGAACATACGTTCGTCAACCCAGTCGGTGTCAGCGGGTAAAGAATCCTGTGACGTCGACGATGAAATGGGTCTGCTCTGGGCTGAACACCGTCATCGAGCCATTGGCTGACAACCCAAGCAGTGCGCCAACGGCCACCGCTGCCTGCGGCTGATAGTTCAGAGTCGACGTCGCCGGCAACACTCCCGAACTCGGATAGGCAGTCAGGAATCCGTTGTTCGCCGCGCCAACGGCGGTGAGGTTGAAAGCCACCGCCCCAGGGGGCTGGGCTTGGAAGTCGATCAAGTCGATCGACACCTGCGCCGGATGATTGAGCGGCATCAGCGACGTCGCCAACGCGCCCAATCCCAGCGCCCTGTTCTCCCCGGGACTCAGCGTGGCGTTGCCCGGCGAGCGGCTGTCGTAGGCCCGGGTCGGTGTGACCGGCACGTACCGGCCGCTCTTGGAAGCCTGCGCCGACCCATTGGTGATGTAGCCGGTGACGTCGACGATCACATGCGAGGAACCGCTGGTGAAGACGCTGACCGTGCCATCGGTGCCGAGCGGCACGATGACACTGTTGGCCGTGTCGGTGTTGGCCACATAGTTGACCGTCGAGGTCAACGTCGGTGAGCCGGTCGGTTTCGCGGTCAAAAAGCCAACGCCCGTGGCCTGGGTGGACGTGACGTTGAGCACCAGCGCCGACACCCCCGACGTCGGCACTGCCGAGGTGGCCGGTAGCTGCAAGCGCAGCGTCTCGTTGGACGGCATCACGCGACTGCGGCTATCCATCTGGCGTTCCGGGGCGATCGGCACAAACCGCCCTGCGCTGGTCTGGAACCGAGCCTCGGAGAAGTAGCCGAGCAGGTCCACGATCAGCTGCCCGCCCGGCGGCAGATACACCGAGATCTTCTGCGGGGAGCCGATCGGAATGATCGCAAAGTTTGGTTTGGTAACCCCGGCTTGGGCGATGTTCAACGTCGACGACGAACCGAGCGCCGCCCCGAGATACGGAATTGCCTGCACGAAACCGGCCTGGGTCGACTCGGTCGACGTGATATTGACGGCCACCGCGGTTGCTTCTGGCGGTATGTATTGCGCCGGGATGGTCACGTCGACGATGTCGTACGGCCGCGGGAAGTAGGTGGCCGGTGCCCCCTGCGACGGGCGACTGTCGAAGATTCGTACCGGGGTCACCGGCGCATACACCGAGGGCACACTGCGCGGCGCCTTGGTCGGCAGCGCCAGCAGGGCAACCTGCCCGACGCCGTACTTATTGTCCGGGCCGTCGCTCCCGCCGGCCAACGCCGGCGCCCCATTGAAAAAGGCGCGGTCAAAACTGTGGTGGCGTACCATCGCCGCCAAATGCACGCCAGGTGCTGCCAAGCCAGCGTCGAGCAACAGTGCGGCCATCCCGGCCACCGTCGGAGCAGCCGCCGATGTGCCATTGAAGCAATCAGGGGCATACAGGGTGCTGGCCACGCACGATGGCGCCGAGACGTCGGGTTTGATCCGACCATCATTCGTCGGGCCCTGTGACGAGTATTCAGCGATCGGCTCGCTCGATCCCGGGAACGGGGCGTTGGCCGGATCGATCGCACCGACGGCGATCAGCGCCGGATTCTTCGAGTCGACGACGGGCTTGGCTGCCGAATATGCCGCCTGCGAACGGCTCAACTCCATCACCCCCATGCTGGTGGCCAACTCCAAGCTGTCTGGCGTGCCGACCACCGGGGTGCCGCTCTTGCGCCGGATGCGGATGTAGGCGATGCCGTCGGCGAAGCCGAAGTAGTTCTGCGG
This sequence comes from uncultured Acidimicrobiaceae bacterium, assembly GCA_963732585.1. Lineage (GTDB taxonomy): Bacteria > Actinomycetota > Acidimicrobiia > Acidimicrobiales > Ilumatobacteraceae > WLMZ01. The sequence continues at coordinate 1,133,377 of CAVSZY010000003.1, forward strand.
GCAGACGGTGTAGTCCGACCCTTCGAGGGCTGGTGCACCGCCGGCCTGGATGTCGTCGATCTGGCCAATCTTGGTCAGATCGGTTGGGTTGTAGTTCTCATCGCCGACCAGATCCGGGTCGGAACGCGGCTCAAAAATCTCGACGACGTAATCGCTGCGCTGCGATGGCGGCTTGTCCCAGTCGCTCCAGCGCACGCCGTCGAGCCCGACACACGGGCTGCTGATTCGCAGGTAGGTGTCGGTCCCCAGGCCATTGTCGAAGTCGACATAGCCGCCCGTGGGCGCAAGATTATTGGGCACGACGGTACGGAAATAGCTGTCGACGCCGTCGTTGCCGGCAGAGTTGATCCAGGTGATGTTCTTCCCGGCGGCGTAGTCGACCAAGGCCGCGAGCGGGCCGGTGCCATCGCCAGCGCCGTCGTAGGCGGCACCGAGCGAGCGGGTCACGATGGAAACCCCGTTGGCGGCAAACCAGTCGATGGCGACGTACATGTCGCTGACGGTCGCCGCTGTGGCCAGGTAAAGCTCGGCACCCGGGGCCATGTCCTTGACGATCTGGGCGACGGCGACCCCATGTTCGTCGCCATCACCGTCGTTGACGCCGTCGTTGGCCATCGGGCAGAAGTTCGGGGCGAGACCGGAGGTATCGCGACAGAAGGTGCGCCCGACACTGGTGCCGCTTGACGCGGCGACCGCCGACATCGTGTCCGGGCGGGGGCCATTCTCCGAGGGACTCCACAACCCGAGGTCGAAGAAGTCGATGATCCCGACCTTGACCGAGCCGTCGATGCCTTGCGCCTGCCATTGTTCAGCGTTGGTGACGCTGGTATTGATGCCAACGGTGGCCCCGAAACCCTCGGTCTGCCCGTTGCGCAGCGGCGTCAGTTGCGGCTTGCCGGTAACGCGGCGCGGCGCCCGCAGGAACTCGACGGCACGCTGGTTGGCCAAGGCGTTGATCGAAACCAGTGGCACCTCGGCCTGCACGACATATCCCGTGACCCCTCCGGTGACGGTGCCGCCTGCGGTGATGATCGCCTTGCTGATCTCGCTGGTGTTTGCACCCATCGCCTCGACGGCGATGAGCGCAGGTGCTGCGGATTCCGTCTGGCGATTCTGTGCTGCCTGATCGACGGTTTCACGCAACCGCTGATCGGCAAGCTCACCGACCGCGGCGCTCGCCTCCGGCAGCGCAGCGACGGCCGTCGACCCCAGGATCGACACAACGGCTACGACAACGGTCACTACACGAGAGCCACGCACACTGGCCATTCTGCCGTCAGGTGACGCGTTCCTACACATAGTTAGAATAAATGTGCTTGCCGAGTGCAATCTCTTTGTGGAGTTGTTGCAGCACGCCGCTCAAACTTTGATCAACAATCGTCAGCGCCTCCTCGATGGGAAACCAGCGCACGTGCTGGCTCTCGTCCGGCGGCGGCGACGGATCGACGTCGGCGCCGTAGAACAGGTAACGCAGATCGAGATGGGTGTGCCCTCGTGGCCCCGGGTGGACATCGACGTGCGCCAACCGTGGTTGGCCCGGGTGGCACACGGCGAGTCCCGTCTCCTCCAACGATTCGCGCTGCGCAGCTTCCCATGGGGTTTCACCAGGGTCGATGTGGCCTCCTGGCTGCAACCAGATGTTCAGCCGTTTGTGTAGATGCAAGACCACGCCACGCACACCGATGATGATCGCCGACCCAGTGACGTGCACATCGTCGGCAGCCTCGGTGAACGGGGACACAAGCTGATCGAAATGCAGCGAGAACGACTCGATCGAGCGCCGTTCGCGTTCGTCAACGGGAACGTGTTTCGTCACGGTTTCACGTACCACGTTTCGGAGAGTCGTCATTGTTTCTGCTTTCTCACTGCGCGTCTACAGAACGAGGTTAAGCAGACGCATTTGCCGACCGATAGTCACTTGCACACAAACGTGCTCCTGCACTTTCGCAGGGCACAGACAATTCGACGATGGCGGAAAAGAACCATGGCTGAACCAGACGCACAACTTGCTCCTCGGGTGTTGATCGCTGTAGGCGACGCGCTTTTCCGGCGCGCAGCATCTGCAGGTCTGCGTGAACGAGGTTTCTCGGTCAGTGCAACCAGCGAAGAGTCGGCAGCCCTGGTGCTGAACCGCTCCTTCTCGCCGGATGTGATGCTCGCCGACCTGTCGTTGCACAGCCCGACCGGGGGCAGCCTGTTCGACGCCCTGCGCGGCTCGGCCGACTGCTACATGATCGGCCTCGCCCCGCCGAACTCGGAGGATTCGCGTATTCGGGCCCTCCGCGCCGGTGCCGACGATGCTGTTTCCGTGCCGATCTCGGCTGAAGAGTTGGCCGCTCGCTGCCAGGCGCTGCTGCGCCGACCGCGTCAGCTGCACGCCCGTTGGGATCCAATGGCTGCGTCGATGATCCGCATTGGACCACTCGAGGTCGATCTCGGTCGCAAGGAACTGCGCGTGCGCAGCAACGACGTGCCTGTCACCCGCATCGAGTTCGCCTTGTTCGAGCAACTGTGCCGCAAGCCTGCCGAAGTGTGCAGCCGCGTTCACCTGCTCGAGCAGGTATGGGGCCCGAACTGGGTCGGCGACACCCATGTTGTCGACGTGCACCTGTCCAACCTGCGCCGCAAGTTGCAGCGTCATGCCCCTGAACTGCGCTTCATTCACACTGTGCGCGGTATCGGCTTCCGGTTGAGTAACGACTTGTTGCACGCCGAGCGCGACCGCCGCGTGGAAGACGACGAACTCAGCGCCACCGGCTGAGTTGCCTGGGTTCAGGTTCATCGGTAGAGCCCCGTCACCCACCATTGCTGGTGCTCGACGGCGACAAGCAGAGCTGAGCCAGCCTCGGTTAGCAACTGAAATCGGGCCATCCGACGATGTCGGGCGGCATCCCACCAGCGCTCATCGAGCGGCCATGGCCCCGCCCAGGAGCTGACCATTTGTTGACGGCCACCGTCGATGCTGATCCAGGCTGGCGCGGCGCTGATGCCGCCCCGACCGCTGACGCTGACCGTGACTCCGAATTGATCGGTGACCACCGCTGGCAGCGGCTGATGGAGCACCACCGTCGGCGATGGCGATGGCAACAACCCTGGCCACGGTTCGGTTGTGGCCACCAGGCGGTCGGCCGGTTCGGTGACATCGCCACGATCAGCAGACACCCAACGGATCATGTCGCCCGGCTGGCGTCCGCCGCTGCGCGCCGGAAAGAAGACGTGCTGTTCGCCGAGCAGGGCAACCACCCGCGCCGTTGCCCGCACAGCCCATTCATCGGCTTCGGTTCGCTCTCCCCAAAAGCCGAGCTGACTGCCATCGTCGGCATGGATTTCATCGGGTTCCAGGCGCAGCAGTGTGACCCCACCGGACAACCCACCTGGTTGGCGGATCCAGCCATCGAGTTGCCAGCGCACACGCTCGACCATGGCCGCGACACTCAACCCGCTGGGGCGATACCACAGGTGTTCGTTGCGTTCGCCGTATTCGGTTTCGGCGATAACCGCCAAACGGGTACACACCCTTCCTTCGGCTGCCAGCGATGCTGCCAGTTGTTGGGCCAATGACTTCGCCGCGAAAACCAATGGCTCGACCACCTGCACCGGTTCTTCGAAGGTGCTGCTGACCGCCAGGTTGAGCGCTGGGATGATGCTCGATGGCGGACGATCATCACTCCCGCTGGCCAAACGGTGGGCGATGACCCCTTGGTGCCCGAAACGAGCCAGAAGATCGGCCGGGGGCAGGGCCGCGAGTTCGCGCAAACGGCGGATACCGAGGCGTTGCAGCAGTTCGATGAACTCGGCCTCGATCTGGGCGACGTCGCGCAGCAACTCCACCGACAGGTCTTGCAGGAAGTGAAAGGTTGCCGTCAGCCCAGCGGGCACGATCAGCGGTGCGGTTCCGTTACTTGCTTGACGGGCGGCGATGCCGGCGGCAAATCGCCCATCGGCGACACCGACCCCGACAATGGCCGCTGGCAGCACCTCGGCCAGCCCGGCGATCACCTTGGCGGCGAATACTTCCTCCCCACCGAAATAGCGCGACGGACCACGCGCCGCAAAAGTCAACAAGCCGGGTTCGGTGACCTCGACCCGCGGCACCATGTCGGCGATATGGCGCACGGCGACTTCGAACTCGCGCCCATCGCGCCCCGGATCGTGATCGATGAGACGAAGCTGCGGACAGATCCGTTGCGCTTCACGACGCCGATGACCCTGGCGCACCCCAACAGCGGCTGCCGCAGGGGTGCGGCCGATCACCCGGTTGGCACGCAGTACCGCAGCACACTCTTCACGCGCTGCGCCAGCGGCGACAACCGGCCAATCCGGGCACCAAATGACCCCCAGGCGGGGCCCAGCCGTGTATCCGCCATCCATCGCTTACCCCGTCTGCCGTAGGGGCGCAACCTGTGGGGCTGGCGGCGTCGATGTTGCCGTCTGTGTAGCTGGCAGCGATTCGGCACTGCCCTGGGCGTTCGGTAACCACAATTCAGTGCGTCGAATTTGGGCAACGCGACGGCCCGTTGCGCTGACCTCTACCCGACGTTGCATCAAACGCCCGTACCCGCGCCCCAACCCAGCCCATTGACCAGCAGAGGTGCTGAGGGCGACATCGATGGAGAAGTCGCCCGGTTGGCCGACCACGATGAGCACCGCTCCCCTGGACTGCAGACGAGCTTGCAGTCGCCGAGCGGTTGCAGCCCGGATCGGGCATAACGACGATTGGCGGAGCACGATGAGATCGAACCCATCGATCAACGCCGACACGGCATTGGCCCATGCAGCCTCGGTGATGCCCACCGGGATCGTTGCCATCATCACCCGTTCAAGGGCGATGCCAGCTTCCGCAGCTGCCTGCAGCCCCATCGTTGGCAGCCCGGCGACCGCCAGCCACGAACCGCTGACCGTCGCCTGAGCGGCGACGGACATGGCCAGCGACAACGACGCCGTCCCACGACAACCCACCGTTTGCCCACGGGTCAATCCGCCGTGAGGAAACAGTTCGAGCAAGGGCGAGGCCACCGCCAACAATTGTTCGCGCGCCGGGGCATTGCGCGGGCCAGACGCCACCAGGCGCTGAAGATGTTCATGCGAATGTTGCTCCACCTGGGCCACTGTATCGAACGGGTGTACGAGAGTTTTTTGAGGCGAGAAAAATCTCCAAAGGTCCCTAATTCGTGGGACTCCAGCCTCTCATGAGGGACATAGCCCGCGTCGTACCTTGAGAGTGCCCCACCACAGGGGAGCCACAGGGAGGCACAGAAATGTCCGTCATGGAACACGCCAGCACACCATCAACTACGCAACCGGTCGTCACGCTCGGACGCCGCAAGATCGACAGCATCCTGATTTCCTTGGGGCTGATCGCGGCGATCGTCTTCACCGTTGCTGGGTTCCTCCTGGCCTGGGGAAACAGCTTTGCTGACGACTACGTCACCGACGAGTTGACTGCGCAGCACATCACGTTCCCGACCGAGGAGTCGCTTGAGGAGGAAGGTCGCAGCGACCTCGTCAAATATGCCGGGCAGTCGCTGACCACCGGCAAGCAGGCCGAGGCCTACGCCAGCTACATCAACGGCCACCTCGGTGACGTTACCTACGCTGAACTGGGCGGCCCAGAGCGCCAGGCCAGAGCAGCGGTCACCGAAGCCAAAGATGCTGGCAAGCCACAAGCCGAGATCGATGAGCTACAAGCAACCGCCGATGGCATCAGCAACCAGCGCAACACCTTGTTCAAAGGTGAAACCTTGCGAGGCCTGCTGCTCAGCGCCTACGCCTGGTCGACGATCGGCAAGATTGCCGGTATCGCCTCGATCGTCGCCTTTCTGGCCGCCGCCGTCACCGTCTTGCTGGTGATCGCCGGCTTCATCCACCTGAGGAAAACTCAGGAGGCGTGAGTTTCCTTCCAGCGGGCAAGCGCCGCACGGCTGCGCTCCAGCAGTTCGGTCGGCACCCGCTGGGCGGCAGCGCTCAACGCAGATTCGCCCTCGCCGCCACCAGCGGCGGGGGCAGCTGCCGTTTCGGCGGGAGGCGACAAATCCTCGATCGACGGCGGCACTTTGCCAGGTGTCCAGTACTGGTAGAGGTCACGCACGATGTCGGACATGCCCTCGCCGGTGAAGCCCTTTTGCAGATCGACATTGATCATGTTGCCGTAGATGTGCACCGAGGCAACTCGCCCAGTCGACAACAGCCGCCGGGCCAGCACTGCCGAAGGACGCTCGCCGACAGCGTCGAGCACCGACTCGAAGCGCTCGTGGCCCATCCCCGTCAGGCTCCGATTTGCCTCGAACCGCAGTACGCCTGGACGACTGCTGTTCTTTTCGATGATGCCTACGAGTTGACCCATGGCCCACAGGTTAGACGCAGTCAGCGGCCGTCACCTATCTCTCCCCTACGCTGCGATCAGTGATTACCACGAACCGCTACGAGACGATGACCTGGCTCGACGTCGACGAGCCGACCGAATCGGAAACGACGTCACTAGCCGAACAATTTTCGCTCGATTCCGACGAGTTCGACGAGGCGCACCGACACGCCGCGCGGCCCACGTTGGAGGTCTCCGAAGATCACGCCTACATGGTCGTGTTCGCAGGCAACCTCGCCGAGATCGACATCTACCTCGGCCCCGATTGGATCGTGACCATCCGCCACGCGAATGAGCAGGGCACGCTGTGGTCGATCGACGAGTCCAAACGCCGCTTCGAACGCAACAACGGCCACGTGCGCACCCCTGGACTGTTGTTGATGTTTCTGCTCGATCGTCTCGTCGACGGCTATTTCGATGCCACCGATCAGATCGAGGACGAACTCGAAGACATCGAGGACCGCATCTTTGCCGAGGACCGCGTCGAGCGCGACCTGCAACAGCGATTGTTCAAGGTCCGCCGCCGACTGTTGGAGTTGCGCCGCGTCGTCATGCCGTTGCGTGACGTACTCGCGGCGATGGATCGTGAGGACGTGCCCTGGGTCGACGGCGAAGCGCTGCACCACGCGCGTGACGCCTATAACAAGCTGCTGCGAGCCGTCGACGTCGTCGATGAGCAACGCGAGCTCGTCGGCAACGCCGTCGATGCCCACCTGGCGATGATGTCCAATCAGATGAACTTGGTGATGAAGAAGCTCACAGCCTGGGGTTCCATCGTCTTCGGGGCGACGTTGATCGCCGGCATTTACGGGATGAACTTCACGCACATGCCCGAACTCGATTGGAAGCTGGGATACCCCTTTGCCTTGGGCCTGATGCTGTTCACTAGCGCCATCCAGTACCGCATCTTCAAAAAACGCGACTGGTTGTAGCCAGCTCACGGTGCATTTCCGCGCCGCGACTGATACATTCGTTGGGCCTGTTCAACGGAACAGATCACACGTGAGTAGCTCGCCTCCAAAACTGGGGGTTAACGCAACGCTGCAAGCGTGTGCCGCCCATAAGGAGCTACAACTCGTGTCCCAATCATTTGCTGATCTTGGCGTGCCCGCGCGCATGGTCGAAGCCCTCGCTGCCGATGGCATCACCGAACCCTTTGCCGTTCAAGCCGCCACTCTCACCGATGCCCTCGCTGGCAAGGATCTCTGCGGCCGGGCACCAACCGGCTCCGGAAAAACCCTTGGCTTTGGCATCCCGATGATGACCCGCATCAGCCAAGCTGAGCCGACCAAGCCAACCGGCCTGGTGCTGGTCCCCACCCGCGAACTCGCCGAGCAGGTCCAGAAGGTGTTCGTGCCGCTGGGCCGGGCGCAATGGCGTTTCGTGCAGGCCATCTATGGCGGTGCCTCGTTTGGCCCGCAGATCCATTCGCTGCGCAAGGGAGCCTCGGTTGTCGTCGCCACCCCTGGCCGCTTGCTCGACATCATCGACAAGGGTTACTGCGATCTCAGCGCCGTCGAAGTCTGTGTGATCGACGAGGCCGACCGCATGGCCGACCTCGGGTTCATGCCCGATGTGCGCACCATCCTCGGCATGACGCCGAAGGAAAAGCAGACCATGTTGTGGTCGGCGACGCTCGACGGCGATGTCAAGGAGCTGATCCGCGAGTTCATGACCGACCCGGTGACCCACGACCTCGTCGGCGAAGAAGACGAGTCCGATGTCGATCACCGTTTCGTCGTCACCCGCCCAACCGATCGCCTCGACGCGTCGGTGGCTCTGATCGAGGAGCACGGCCCCACAATCGTCTTCGTCAAGACCCGCTTTGGTGTCGATGACGTGACCGATGACTTGAACACCGCCGGTGTGCGTGCCGGAGCACTGCACGGTGCCCGCAGCCAGGCCGTGCGCCAGCGCACCCTCGACGATTTCAAGCGTGGCCGCATTCAGGCGTTGGTGGCCACCGATGTCGCCGCCCGCGGTATCCACGTCGACAACGTCAGCTTGGTCATCCATTACGACCTGCCGGACAACGACAAGGACTACACCCACCGCTCCGGTCGCACCGGGCGGGCCGGGGCCACTGGTGTCGTCATTGCCTTCGTGCCGCCGAGCCGTCAGCGCATTGCCCGACGGATGAGCGACAGCGTCAAGTCCGAGGTCAGCTGGGAGCAGGGCGAAACTCCGCAAGAGCGGGTGCCTGCCGACATGCGCGAGACAGCCAACCGCAGCCGCGGTGATCGTTTCGATCGCAATGATCGCGGCGATCGTGGTGACCGTAGTGGCCGCTACGGCGGTGGCGGCGGCGGCGATCGCGGTGACCGTGGTGGCCGCTACGGTGGCGGCAGCGATCGCGGTGACCGTGGCCCTCGTGGCCGTGAGGATTGGTCGCCGCGCCCGCCGCGCAGCGATCAGGATCGTCGTGAATGGGTGCCGCGCACCGAGCGTGCCGAGCGCACCCCGGCAGTTGAAGGCGCAGAGGTCAACACCGAGGTTCGCGAGGTTCGCGAGCCGCGCGAGGATCGTCCCCGTTTTGCCCGCGACGGCCAGCGTCCGCCTTTTGGACGCGACCGTGGCGACCATTCCGGTCTGCACCATCACGATCGGCCGCGCACCGACCGTTGGGAAGGCGACCGCCCGCGCCGTGACGACATCGGCCGCCGTGAGCGCCCGAACCGCGACGAGCGTCCCGGTGGCGATCGCGGCGACCGTCCGGCGTTCGGCGACCGTCCCGGTAACGACCGTCCCGGTGGCGACCGTGGTGACCGTCCCGGTTTCAATCGTCCCGCCGGTGACGGTGGCGAGCGTCGCCCGTTCGGCGATCGCCCTCGCTTCCAGCGCGACGGTTACGAGCGTCCTCGCTTCGATGGCCCCGGCCGTTACGACAAGCCGCGCTACGACAAGCCAGCCTTCGACAAGCCCGGCTACGAGCGTCCGCGCTACGACCGCCCCGCATTCGGCGCTGGCCGTGGTGGTGCCGACAACCGTGGCGACCGCCCGGCCTATGGTGCCAATCGCGGCGGCGAGCGTGGCGGCTACCGCCAGCCCAACGACTGGTCACCCGATCGCCCACGGGCCAATTGGGATCGCAGCGACCGTCCTCGTTACGACGACCGTCGACCCGGCGGCCCCGGTGGCGACCGTCCGGCGTTCGGCGACCGTCCAGATCGCGGTGGCGATGCCCCTCGCGGCAACGACGACCGGCCGTGGCGTAGCGCTGGTGGCGGCGCTGGTCGCCCCGCCGGTGGCAAGCCACCGTTCGCCAAGCGTGCCGACGGCAAGCCCGGCGGTTACGGCAAGCCAGGTGGCTACGCCAAGCCGACGGGTGCTGGCTATCGCGGCAAGCCCGGCGGTGCCGGTGCGGGCGGTGGCTTCAAGGGTGGCCCGAAGCCGAAGCGCCCCCAGGGTCCACGCTGATCGCTGGACCCGCAGACAACGCCTGAGCCAGCAGGTCGGGGAACGCCCCCGGCGTGCAGGCCAAGGCAGGGATGCCGAAGGCAGCTAACGCTGCGGCGGCGCCATGGTCGTAGCTCGGCGCACCCTCGTCGCTGAGCGCTAACAAGGCAATCACCGTTACACCACTGCGCGCCAGCGCTGCGGCGCGGGCGATGAAGCCGGCACCCGGCACACCGTCGTAGAGGTCGCTGATCAACACGAGCACGGTTTCCGATGGTGCGTCGACCAACCCTTGGCAATAGGCCATCGCCCGGTTGATGTCGGTGCCGCCGCCGAGCTGCACACCGAAGAGCACCTCGACCGGATCGTGGAGCTGGTCGGTGAGATCGGCGACCGCCGTGTCGAACAGCACCAAATGGGTTCGCAGCGTTGGCAACGAACCGAGTGCGGCGGCGAAGACGCTGGCGTAGACAACGCTGTCGGCCATCGATGCGCTCTGGTCGACGGCGACGATCACCGTGCGTCGAATCGCGCAGCGGTGGCGGACATAGCCGACCAGGCGTTCTGGCACGACCGTGCCGAGTTGCGGTTGGTAATGCTTGAGGTTGGCTTGGATGGTGCGGTTCCAGTCGATATCGGCTGGGCGCGGCCGTCGAGTGCGTTGCGAACGGGCCAGCGCACCGCGGGCGGCCTGCACGGTTGGCTGCGCCAGCCGTTGCTCCAACTGTTCGACCACCGTGCGCACGACCAGGCGTGCCGTCGCTCGCGTCGTCTCCGGGAGGAGGTGCTGCAATGCCAGCAACGTCGCTACCAGGTGCACATCCGGTTCGACGGCGGCCAACATCTCTGGTTCGAGCAGCAGGCGTCGCAGATCGAGGCGTTCGATGGCATCGCGTTGCATGACCTGCACCACGTCGCTGGGGAAATACTTGCGGATATCGCCAAGCCACCGGGCGACGTGTGGCGCCGAAGCACCGAGGCCAGCGTGGCGGCTCTTCCCCCCGCTTCGCCTGGCCCCAGCGGGCGGCGCGTCGTACAACGCGCTGAGCGCGGCGTCGATGCGGGCATCATCGCCGTCGAGTTGCAGCCCCGTGCCATCGGGGTGTTCTGCGGTACCTTCACCGAGGATCAGCCGCCAGCGTCGCAGGCGCTCACCGTCGTGGACGCGGGCCTCGCCATTCATGATCGATCACCTGCGCCGATGCCGAGCAATTGGGCGATAGTGGCCAACGCCGCGGCGACACGATCCGGATCGAGCTCGGCCCCAGCGGTGGCCACGGCTGCGTCTGGATTGCGCACCTGCTCGCCGATGTGTCGCCGTTCGGACAACTCGAAACGAGCGAAGGTTCGCCGCAACAGGGCCAACACGCTGGTGAAGGAGTCGTTGTCGAGCTGAGCCAACCAGGTATCGATCATCGCCAGCAGGTCGGGGTCGTGGATGAGCACGGCCCCGGTCGTGCCCAAAAACCCCTCGACGAAGTGGCCGCCGTCGAGGGCGGCGGCGCCGATCGAAAGCGAACGGGAAAAGCGAGCTGCCGCCTGCGCTGGGCCGAGAGCGCCATCGTCGCTCAAGATTCGTGTCGCCCGCCCTTGGACCAGGGCGTGGACCCGCGGGTGCTCGACCAGGCGGCTGATGGCCGCGGTGAGCAGCGCCAGTGACGGGCGATCGTCGACCAGGCGCAGGGCGGCGACGGTGGCGTCGAGGTCGCTGGTGAACGCCGTTGCCGGTTCGTCGCCGAGTCCGAAGGCGGCGCCGTCGAGACCGGCGGCGATGCGCACGATCATGCTCGCCAAGACCGTCGACAACGCTTCGCCGTCGGTGCCGCGCACGTCGCCGTAACGAACGGTGCGCGCCAACGGCGGCAAGGCTCGCATGAGCGCCTGAACGTCGGATTCGAGCGCCGATTGTTGCGCCAAGCGCTCGATCATCGGGGCAAAGGTTTCCGGTAGCCCGGCGAGCAGAGCCTGTTCGATCAGCCCGGTGAGTTGATCGAGCTGCGAGCTGCGAGCGGTCCGTTGCGCCAAGGCGGCACGTGCCGCGGCATCGACCGTGGTTCCCAGTGCACAGGCCTCGATCACCCGCACCTCCAGTTCGGGTTCCCAACGCAACTGCCACGTCTCGCGAAATGTGCCGATCGAACGGCGGCCGTCGATGACGGTGCCCCACGGGATCGCCAAGGCGTCGAGACGATGAAGCAGCCGTGACCGTTCCAGGTCACGAGGTTTACGTAAGTCGAGTTCGAGAGTGGCTGGCACCCCTTCCGGTTTCAGGCGGCAGCGCCGTTGTTGCACGCCGAGGTCGCGCGCCAAGGGCACCATCGGCGTGCGCGTCGGCACCGAGCCGATCTGTTGACCGATGACCATTTCGCTGCTGAGCAGGTGCATTGCCGTATCGGAGCCGAAACCGAAGACGGCGTTGGCTGCGTCGCTGACCTCGCCAAGGCCGGGCAACGGTCGCTCACGAATGCCGGCTAAAGCCTGGGCCAGCCGGGTGGCCTCGACGGCATCGGCGGCCGACGCGGCGAAGTCGTTGGCGCGCAGCGTGCGAGAGGCGTTGATGAACCAGTGGGTGGTGCTCTCGTTGCCCGGATGTTTGAACAGGTGGTCATACCAGCCGGGAGCGCTGACCCCTGCGGCGTAACCGAGCCCGGACGCAAGGCGCCGATTCGACCACGGAACCCAGGTGATCGAGGTGCGAATCTTTGGCAGACCGCGCACGGTCAGAGCATCGGCTTTGGCACCAGCCTTGTCATCGGCGTTCGCCAGTGCCGGAACGTGCCATGCCCCACAGATCACACTGATGTGCTCGAACCCATCGCTGATGGCCTTGCGAATACCGGTACGCATCAGCGCTTCACGGCGCCGCTCTTGGGGATCGTTCGGTTCGCCGGTTGGCTGATAGGCCTGGCGCAGCGTGGTCATCGCCTCGGCGATCACGGCGAATGGCGAGCTCTCGCCGCGCAGTTCGACGACGTCTTCCCACCACCGTTCGGCGTCGTCGTAGCCAGCAGCGTGGGCGAGTTCAGCCAGCGGATCGACCGGCCGGTCGAAGCCAAATTGCGTGCCTGCCCTGGCGTCGCTGGGTGCCAGCGCGATCGTTGTCGGCTGGTCGATGAACCGCACCGGGCACTCATTGTCGAGCGCCCAGCGGATGGCGACATATTCCGGGCTGAACGAGGCAAACGGGTAGAACATTGCCTGGTCGGGGCTGTCGGTGCGGTAGCCGAGCAGGGTGACCGGGGGAACCATCTCCCGGTCGGCGACCAGGGCCAGCAGCGGGTCGGCGTCGCTCGGTCCCTCGATCAGCACACAGGTGGGCCGCGCGTCATCGAGGGCGCGCTGCACCGCACGGGCTGAACCCGGCCCGTGATGGCGAATGCCAAGCAACTCGACCTTGGCCACCGCTATCTGATCGCGATCGAATCGATGTACTCGCGCCACACAACCGTGTCGTGCACCGGGTCTTTGACGACGGTGGACTCGATGCCGGGGAGCAGGTCGTCGAAATCCAACCCGCCGCTACCGAGGTGGGTCGACATGGCGATGCCTTGGACGACAACGGAGATGGCCTCTGCCGTGCTCATCGTGCCCGACGGCGTCTTCAACTTGATGCGTCCGTCCTCGGACTGCCCGCTGCGGAGCTCACGAAAGACGTTGACGACCCTTCTGATGGCGTCGTCACTCGTCTCGACGGCGGGCAGCGCCAGGGCATCGGCGAGCGCAGCGACGCGTTGGGTGACGATCTGCACCTCCTCCTCCACCGTTGCTGGCGTGGGCAGGATCACGGTGTTGAACCGCCGCCGCAGGGCGCTGGACAGTTCGTTGACGCCGCGGTCGCGGTTGTTGGCGGTGGCGATCAAGTTGAACCCCGGCCGGGCCTGGACGTGGCTGGCCAACTCGGGAATCGGCAACACCTTCTCGCTGAGAACGGTGATCAACGCGTCCTGCACATCGCTGGGCATGCGGGTCAACTCTTCGATGCGCACCACCGCCCCGGTCTCCATCGCCCGCATCACCGGCGAGGGCACGAGAGCTTGGGCAGAAGGGCCCTCGGCCAGCAACCGGGCATAGTTCCACCCGTAGCGAATCGCCTCTTCGGCGGTACCCGCGGTGCCTTGCACGAGCAAGGTCGAGTCGCCGCTGATGGCCGCGGCAAGGTGCTCGCTGACCCAGGTCTTGGCGGTGCCGGGTAAACCGAGCAGGAGCAAGGCACGGTCGGTGACCAAGGTGGCCACCGCAACCTCGATCAGGCGGCGTGAACCAACGTACTTCGGGGTGATCACCGTGCCGTCGGCGAGCACGCCGCCCATCAGATAGGTGACGACGGCGTGCGGCGAGAGCTTCCAGTTCAGCGGACGTGGGCGAACGTCGGTGGCGACCAGTGCCGCCAACTCGCCGGCGAATTGTTGCTCGGCGAAGGGGCGTAGGGCGACAGCGGAGTCCATCAGGCAACCGTACCCAATGGGTGCGCGAGAGTTAACCCGAGTTCGAACTGGCTAAGGAGCGAGTTCCTGAAACAGGGTCAGTTGCAGCTGCGCTGGTGCCTCGAGCCGGGCATTCAACGATCGTCATGGTGTCTCGATCGGTGCGGCCAGAAGCCGAGCCCCGTTCGCAACCAGCGCCGTTGTGGCCGTCACCGTATCGGCCACTTCAAAGGCGATGCGGATGGACGGCGAGACGCGTTCGCCGACTTCGATGCGGTCGATCAGGTCGACCTGTGCTCTGTTGGCCAGTTCCAACGTCGCTCGCCCGGCGTCAAGAATGACCACTCGTGCGTCCCCGTCACCTTCGAACGACGCCAGTTCAGTGAGGCCGAGCGCGTTTCGGTAGAAGCGCAGCGCCTCGTCGAAATCCTCAACCTGAACGACGACGCGCATCTGCATGACAGCTGAGTTGTGTTGTTGTGCCATTTTTACAACGTAGGTCTCAACACGTGCCACGCCGCGGCAGGAGCAGGATGTACCAGGCAAATTCAACGAGGCAGACCGCGGCGATCAAGTACCGGCGACCAGTGAACTTCGGTAGGAAGTGAGCCAACACCACCGTCGCCTCGCCGGGTCGCAGATGTCGCCGAAGGCGTAGAAGATCTTGTCGATCGCCAGGCTGGGGACGATGAGACAAACAGCGCTGGCGACCAACCAAGCCGACACCACAGTCACCGGTTGAAACCTGTTCATGGTTGCACCGTAAAGGCCGAGAGCATCGTGGTTCGAAATGCCACCAACGTCATCAGTTCGATTCGTGTGCGTTCGGTGGCGCGGTTGAAGTTGAGGCGCTCCAAGCCAGAACGCAGGAGCGGCAAGACCTCGGGATGCAGCGCTGCGATCGCTTGGCGAAATTGTGCAGCGGCGGCCCAATGGGCACCACCGTCGGCAAAAGCCGACACGATGGCGGCATGTACGGCATGCGAGTCGCCGATCGATATCGACGTATACGGCGGCGGAATCGCCGTCGCCGGTGGAGGCGAATCGGAGCGCACACCGAGCTCGGGCATTGCGTCGATCAACCATGCCGCCCGGTCGCCCGCCATCCGGCGCACCATCGCATCGAGTGCATCGTCACGCCGCGCCCGTTGCAGCAACGTCGGCAAGAGATGCAACGGGATCTGCCACGAGCCGCTCTCGCACAGCGAAAACCATTCCGGCAGGAGTACTTCGTGTTCGCCGCGCAACATTGCCGCCAGAGTGTCGACGGCATCAGGACGGCACCGTCGACGATCATCCAACGCGGCCGCCGGCCCGGGCGTCAGCGCTGGATTCGGCATCACGCCCGCACGTCGGGCAGCCACCACCGCTGCGGCACGGTCGAGCAACTGCACCGCAGGATCATGTGCCTGCGCCCACGGCTGCCAGTCGATGGCCACAGCCGGAGCACCAACGCGATCGGTGCCGAGCATCGCCGGGCGCAGCAGGGCGATCCACTCCTGTTCGATGCTGGTGGTGATCGAACTCATAGCATCACCGCAAACCCTTGGTCCCACACCGTCAACGGCAAGAATCCAGCGGCGCTGTACTCGCCCATGATGGCGACCGGGCGCCCGCCGGCGACACATACCAGCGGTGCCAGGCGAGTAAAACTGGGATCGAGCGCCACACTGCCAGTCTCGTCGCTGAGCGCCCAGACGCCCTCGTAGCGGCGAGTCGGAATGACGTTGACGAGCATCGGATAACGCTCCAGCCAGGGTTCGCGACCGATTGCCCAGCCAGCGGCTGCGAGCCCATCGGCGAGCGTCGTTGTCGAGACAGCGACGGATGGGGAGCTGCTCTCGGCGACAACATCGACCTGGCCGACCAGCGCCCGCAGCGGAGCGCCCGCGGGGTACCAATGAACGTCACCGTGCAGCAGCGAGCCGATCTCGTGTTCATGTTGCACGTCTTGCCCGAAGACGCCGAACGACAACAACATCGCCCAGGTGGTCGGTTGTTGCTGGCTACACAGCCAGGTCCGTTGCACAGTGATGCGGTCTTCACGCACCCTGCTCTCCCCCGCCACCAGCCACGTCGCCGTCGATGGCACACCAGCGAGCACATCGTCCTTGGCAAGGGTGAGACCGGTAGCGACATGCACGCCATCCGCCAGATCGCTATCGAGGTGGCCTGTCCGCTGCGCGCCGACGGCGAGCGCATGGAGAATGGCGATCTCTTCGAAGATGTGTTCACGCCACGACGACGATTCACCGATGCGACCGGAGATACGCCCAACCCGGTTGGCCAGGGCGCCGCATTGAGCGTCGATCAGACGCTGGCCGAGCTGTTGCCACGTTGCGGGTTCGGCGAGTTGCGGGTCGGCGAGGCCGTGACGCACCCGATCGGCCAGCCAACGGTCAAGCTCACGCAGCCCGGCACGCATTCGTTCCGATCGATCGATCGCTCGTTTCGAGGGCGGTTCAAGTGGTTCACGTGGCGGGCGAACGCCGCCGACGGTTGTCGGGCGTACCGCCGATGAAGCCTCGCCGTCAGCATCGGCATCGGCCTGCCCAGCAGATTCCCCATCGCCGAATTGCGCCGCTCGCTGGCGCAGCCATTCGGCCGCGAACGGCAACCGGCGGGACCGTTGCAGGGCGTGATCAGCGTGGAGGAGCAGCAGCCCGAGCGCATGTTTGCAGGGCAGCTTACGGCTCGGGCATTTGCAGCGAAATGCGGGAGAACCGTGGCCAGGGGTGAAATCGACCGCCACTTCGTAGGGCTCAGCGCTGGATGAGAGATACATGCCCCACACCGCTTCGTCGTCGCAACCCGCGCCAGACCAGTTGTTGGGGTCGGCAACGCCCAACGCCGCAGTGGCGCTCGCTCGATCCGGGGCGAGCAGGGTGATCTGTTCGCGGGTTGGCCTCATCGCAGCCACCGTAGCCAAGGGGTGCGCGCCGGTACCGCTGGCGACGTAGTGGTTGTCAAGCAGTCTTGGCCGCCCGCCAACTACGACGGCACCAGGTTGAACGGCCCGATAGACGACCGCACCGTGGTGAAGCGCCGACGATCAAGCGTGGCGACCTCTGTGATGTCGAGTCGTTCCGCCGCAGTAATCACCGAAGCGTCGACGGCGCCGAGGGGCAAATCTTGATAATGCGCCACGAGCCTGGCGATTCGAAGCCAGTCACCGGCCCTCACAGGCTCCGGGATCAGATTGCCTTCGGCCAGATCGGCGAGGAACCGAACCTCGGCCTCGACCCCTAGTCGTGTTTGCACAAGGTAGGCGACCTCGGTGATGACCAAGACAGGAACGAGCAGCGGACCGGGATGATTCTCCAACAGCTCGAGGCACGACCTGTGGTGGCGATCGTCGCGATCGATGTACGCGAACAGCGGTCCTGCATCGACGATCAGAGCGATGAGACGAACTCCGTGGTGAGGATTTCATCGATCTGCTCGGAAATATCTGTCCGACCACTCGCGCCGGCCCCAGCGGCGCGAAATCTGCGGTGCCCACTGCGAGCGCCGAGGTGCGCTTCGATCGCTTCGCGGGTCAGCTCTGAGATGGTGATGCCGCGGCGCTCAGCCTCATGGCGCAACCGGGCGTCGAGGTCGTCGGCGAGTTTAATCGTCGTTCGATTCATGTATGCCAGCATACTGCGCGCATCAGCCGAGCGTAGCGACGCGCTGTCCGCTGCGCAGCGCGCCTTCCATGTAGCCGGTGTAAGCGTCGGTGTGCTCACCAGCCAACATCAGCCTCCCGTGCGGCTGGCGCAGCATCGGCCACCCCGCTGCCATCTGCCCCGGCCCGAAACAGACGTAACACCCCAAGCTATGCCGGTCGTTGGTCCAATCGGTGCGCACCCGCTCCCCCGCCAGACCCTTGGTCCCCGGAAAGATTCGATCGATCTCGTCGATGATGCGACCCTCGGTGTCCGGCAACGAGGCCAAGGCAGCACCATCATGCGACGACAACAGCGTCGTCAACACGCCGGCATCACCAGGCTGGCAATCGCTTGTCTCCCACAACTCGCCCCACGCCCGTTCGCTAACCACCGAGCCGTTGGCCCCGTAGTCGAGCCAGATCCGCCGCGCCAACTGCACGCTGACCTTTCCGCCAACGCCGTAGCCGATGCCGTGCAACTCCACCGGCATCGTCGGCCACATGCGTCCCAACACCGGCAAGGGAACCGAAGCGATCACCCGCTCGGCAACCATCCGGCGGCCATCGCCGAGCACCACCGCACCCTCCTCGGCATCGACTTCGGCCACTTCGTTGCCGAGTTGGACTATCGCGCCGACCAGGCCAGCCAGACCCGTCGCCAACTGGTCATTGCCGCCCTCCAGGCGCCAGGCCTCACGGCCCTCGCCAGCAACGACGCGCAATCGCCGCTGCCAGGCGGCCATCGCCTGCGAGACCTCGTCAGGTCCGAGCATGAACTCGGTGCGCACCTCACGCCCGACCACCACCCGAGTCAACACATCGAGATCCAGCGAGCGGATCAATTGCCCGAGGTCGAGCCGATCCAGGTCCGAATTGGCCAGGGCGTCGATGTCGTCGAGATCGACCCCGGCCGCCAGTTCATCGAGCACCGCATTCCAGCGTTGCAGCCCGTCGCGCAACGAGTGATGGAACTCCACTGGCGAACTGCGTCCACCAATATCGAGCCACGGCTTGCCTTCGCCAACGTGGGCTGGCAGCAACCGCAGGCCAAGCTCGTCGGCCAGGTCCAACACCATCGTGTGGTTGGCGTCGATGAACTCCGCCGCCCGCTCGCACCATTGCCCGTTGTCGAATCGATGGCTGAGCACGCGGCCGCCAACCCGCTGGCGGGCTTCGAGTACGACCACTTCAGCACCGCTGGAGCGCAGCAACCGGGCCGCCTGCAACCCGGCCAATCCGGCTCCGATAACGATGACGTCGACGTCGGGCATCGTTAGAACAAGGTCGCTTGCTCGGGGCGGATGTAACGCATCCCCGGCCAGGGCACGAAATTGTCCATGAACACCCAGCTGCGGCGATGGATCGCCGATGGCCCGTATCCGCCGAGGGCGGCGCGATGCATCGGGCACGGATAGCCCTTGTTGGAGTCGAAATACCAGTTCGGAAAGCTGAGCGCATGCTCGCGCATGATCCGATCACGATGCACCTTGGCCAGCACCGAGGCCGCCGCCACCGACAGACATTTAGCGTCCGCCTTGATCTTCATCTCCACCTTCGGCACCTGACCGCCGACAAAATTCCATTTGCCGTCGACGATCGCGGCGTCGATGCCCACACCAGACGAGCCCAATGAGGCCAGCGCACGCCTGGTCGCCAGTCGTTGTGCCTCGGCCATACCCAGTTCGTCGCACTCGATATGTGAGGCCTCGCCGACCGCCCAAGCCTCACACCAGCCGGCGACGCGATCGAAGAGATGCTCGCGCTCGTTCTCCGTCAACATCTTCGAGTCGCGCACACCATTGACCCGCCGATCACGCGGCAACAGGGCGATGCCGACGACCAACGGACCGGCCCATGACCCGCGGCCAACCTCGTCGATGCCGACCACCGTGTCGAACCCTTTAGCCCACAAGGCGCGCTCAAACTCCCTGGTGGGAGCATCGCGCTTGGCCATCGACGAACTGGGCCTAGTGCAATTCGATGCCGGCAGGCCCGGCCTCGACGCTGCCGATGGCCACAAATCCGGCGACCGACAGCTGCTCGACGACGTCTGGCGATACCGCGGCCAACAATCCGCCCGATGTCTGCGGGTCGTAACCAACCGCGGCGAGGTCTTGGCTGACGCCGCCAGCGATGCTCACATGCGCCTCGACGTGATCCCGGTTGCGCGCGTCGCCGCCGGTACGCACACCACGGCTCAGGGCATCGGCGACCCCCGGATAGAGCGGCAGCTGCCTCGACTGGAAGACGAACCGGGTGCCGGCGCGCTCGGCCATCTCCCAGCTGTGCCCGTAGAGGCCGAACCCGGTCACGTCAGTGACCGCATGCACGGCGCCGGGCAGCGCTTGGAGGGCCTCGGATGCGGCCCGATTGAGCGTACGCATGCCGCTGATCGCCACCGCCTTGTCGTCTGCTGAGCCACCGGCCAGGGCAATCGCCGTGCCCAGCGGCTTGGAGATCATCAGCACATCGCCGACCCTGGCGCCGTCTTTGCGCAAGATCCGATCGGGGTGCACCACCCCCTGCACCGCCAAGCCGAAGATCGGTTCCGGATTGCGAATCGTGTGTCCCCCACCGATCGACCCGCCGGCCTCGGCGACAGTCGCCGCCGCGGCATCGAAGATCGCCACGATCGCCTCACGCGGGAAATGTTCCGGGAAGGCGGCGATGTTCACCGCTACCGTCACGCGCCCGCCCATGGCAAACACGTCGCTGCAGGCGTTGGCCGCGGCAATCGCTCCGAAATCGCTGGGGTGATCGACCAGCGGCGGAAAGAAGTCGGTGGTCGAGACCATCGCCAAGTCGTCGCTGAGGCGATAGACGGCAGCGTCGTCGAATGGTGCCAGGCCGATCAACAGCGAGGGATCATTGGCTGTCGGGAACTCGCTGACCAGCGACGACAGCAGCGACGCGCCCCACTTTGCGGCACATCCGCCGCACGAAGTCCATTCCGTCAGGCGCATGTCATCGAGGGAGAAAGCGGTCGTTGTCATCGCTGCTCAGCCTAACGAGGCAGGTTTGATCGGGGCAGGCCACAAGGCTTCGCCGCTGGGCTGCAACGTCGTCCAATCACCAGCTACCGCGGGTGCCACAAGCGCAACCGGGTCGCCGCTGCACTCCCACAACACCGCCGGGCGCTCGCCGTGCCAGCGGATGGCGTACGACACCGTGGTCGCCGCACCAGCGGGCAGATCGAAGACCTCGAAGTTGGTGCCCAACCACTCTGACGCGAACCCGCCAGCCAGCAGCTCACACCCGCCGGGCGCCGGACGCGCCAACGATGACTCCAGCAGGGCGAGCTCACGCGCCGCACCAACCTGAACCGGCAGCGACGCAGGGACGACGCCGTAGCCGGGAAGTCGGGCCAGATCGCGCAAGGCACGACGTTCGTCGGCGCGGGAGAAGATCAGTGTTGCCGCGTCGTAGGCCGCGTGTTGATCCCAACTCGCTGGCAGCCGGGCAATGGCGCTCAACGCTTCGGCGACCTCAGGTACCCAGCCTTGGGCGCGCTCGCCGAGACGCACCAGATGTCCAGCGCCGATGACAAACCCGATCGGGTCGTCGTGCGGATCGACGGGCCCGAGGAGGGCCAGTTCACAACGCATTGCCGTCAATCGCTCGGCAGCGGCGGCGTCGGGCAAGCTCACTCGTCCGGCCCGTTCGCTGTGGCTGGTCCAGCCGTGAACGACCTGTTCCACCGAGGCCAGCGCGGTGCCCGGCCAGCGGGTGACACCGTCGTGACCGAGCGCCACCGTGATCGAGGAATGGTGCCCGATGGGGAACACCACCGAACCTGCAGGCAGGGAAATTCCCTCGATCGGCACGTTGCTTGGCGCCCGCGGCGAGAGCAGGTCGGAGCGATTGAAGGCCACGGCGATCGGCAATGGCGACTCGTTGCTGACCTCGATCAGCGTCAGTCCGCCGCCATCTGCGACCGCCCAGATACGCTGCAGCGCGTCGCCGCTGGGGATGCGCACCCGCGTCTCATACACCGGGGCACCATCGACACGACGTTGCCGCACTGCGGCTTCCTCATGCGGCGTGTGCCAGCGGTCGTCGGCGGCGATGAACCAGTCGAGCTGCGCCGAGCCGTCCCACGGGATCAACGAGCCACTCGCGGTGACGGTCGCTCGCCATTTTCCACCGAGCACACCAATCGTCGACGGACTCACTCCAAAACCTCCAAAAGGGGGCGCAGATCGAGGGCCTGCGCCGCCGGTAGACACAACGACACCGCTTCTTGCTGCAACCGCCGCCAATACTCCGGCTGGAAGAAGTTGTCGCCCTCGCGCACCACATAGTTGAGGATGAAGAAGCGGTAGACCTCACGCATGAACAGGATCTCGTTCTCGTTCAGCGGGTAGATGCGGTGGTAGGCCGACAGAAACAGCTTGAAACGCGGCTCCAACAACGGGTGCGGAGAGTAGGAGAACACCGTGCGGTCGCCCGTTGCGCTCGACACCCTGGCCAAAAAGTAGAAGTCGAGCAGGCGCGGCTCGATACGGAACCAGTCGTAATCCCAGCGGCTGAACAACCTGATGCGGCCGTGATTCGCCGACACCGAGAAGTTGCCCAAGTTCCAATCGATGAGCACCGGGATCTTCGTCAGATAGTCGTAGCCGAAGTTGTCGAGCTGCTCAAGAAACTCGTGACACTGGCGGCGCAAGTAGCGCTTGGAATCGGTGTCGTATTGGAACTTGCGCGAGGCGTGTTTGTCGGAGAGCAGCTCCAACAGGTGGATGGCGTCACTCTTGATCGACTTCGACGACAACGGGATCTTGCGGGCAACGTCGGCGCATTCGCGGTGCAGCAGCGCCATCTCTTCGGCGAGCTCGACGACCTGGGTTTCGTTGAGTACCCGAGGCAGCTTTTTGCCCTGCGGCACATCCTCATAGAACGCCGTCCACAGCTGCCCGGAATAGTGCGTGAACACCTTGCCGTCGACGGTCAGGACATCGGCCAACAGCCGGTCCCATCGAGTACCGGCCAGCAGTTGGCGGGTGCGATGGATGCGATCGTGATCCTCTTTGAACAGGTAGTAGGAGCCGTAGGAAGAGACCTTGGCGATCACGCTGTCGCCGTCGTTGAGGTGCACACGGTAGACGTGGTTGGTCGAGACCAAGGCGCTGACTTCGACCACGGAAGCAATCTCTCGTCTGGTGTCGAACTGTGCCCAGGCAGCGCGGATCTCGCCGACGAAATCAAGTGGCAGACCAGGCTCATCCATCGCGGTCAGCCTAGGCCGTAACCTGAACCCGTGGACGCTGCCGTGCTCCTGCCTGTCAAGGATTTCCGCCGCGCCAAAGCGCGGCTCGCACCCGTGCTCTCGCCGACCATGCGCATGCTGCTGGCCCGCTGGAGCGCGCAGCGCGTGCTCAACGCAGCCGACACGTTGCCGACCTTCGTGGTCTGCGACGACGGGCTTGTCGCCGAGTGGGCCGAAAGCAACGGTGCAACCGTGCTGTGGCGGCCGCATCACGGCCTCAACGGGGCCGTCGCCGCTGGGCTCGACGAGTTGCGCGAACTCGGTTACGGCTCGACCATCGTCGCCCACAGCGACCTGCCCCTCGCCACCAGCTTGAGCCAGTTTGTTCAGCCGGGCCGCGTGGTGCTCGTGCCCGATGCCCGCGACGACGGCACCAACGTGATGGTCATCCCCAGCGAGACCGCCCTGCGGCCGTCGTACGGGTCGCAGTCGTTTCGCCGTCACCTCGACGCCGCCCGAGAACTTGGCTGCTCGATCGACGTCGTGCACCACCCGGCCTGTTCACTCGATCTCGACACCCCGGATGACCTCGTTCATCCAATGATTGCGGAGGTACTTCCCAGTTGGCTGCGAACGAACCAGGACAACCTCCGCTCGAGCAGATGACGGCTGTTTGGCGAACAAATCTCGACACGCCAGCGGTTGCTTTGGCGATCGGCGCGCACCCCGACGACGTCGAATTCGGCTGCGGGGCCACGTTGGCCAAATGGGCTGCGCACGGGTGCCAGGTGACCTGGCTGATCTTGACCGACGGGTCGAAGGGGACCTGGGACGCAAGCGTCGACTACCGCGCTCTCGCCGCCCGACGCCAGGTGGAGCAGATCGACGCAGCCCAACGGCTGGTAGGAACACAGCGTGGTCAGGTGATGTTCCTCGATCAGGTCGACGGCGAACTCGAAAGTGGGTTGGCGCTGCGTGGCGAGGTGGCCCGTCGCATCCGCCAGGTGCGACCCGACGTCATCCTCGGACACGATCCGTGGAAGCGGTATCGCCTGCACCCCGATCATCGCCACGCCGGATTGCTGGCCTGCGAGGGAATCGTCGCCTCGCGCGACCCGCACTTCTTCCCCGAGCACGGGCTCGCCCCGTCACGGCCGCACACCCTGTTGCTCTGGGAGGCTGATCAACCCGATCACGCCGAAGACGTCGATGGATTCGTCGATCGCAAGCTCGATGCCCTCGAGGCCCATCACTCGCAGTTCGAAAGCACGATGCACGCCACCTCGGACGCGCAACTCGGTGAGTTTCGCCAACGGATCCGCGATCGCTTGGCGGGTTTGGGTTCAGCCCTTGGCTTCGCCTCGGCCGAGGTCTTCAAACGAATCGAAGACCTCTGACCGAGGCGCTGGCGCGGTAATCGGCTCAGCCGTTGAGCGCGGCCTTGAGGGCACTGGCCGCCGAGAACTTCATCGCCGTCGAGGCTGCGATCTGCACCTCGGCACCCGTCAGCGGGTTGCGACCGGTGCGGGCCGAACGCTGTGAGGCGCTGAAGGAACCAAACCCCGGCCAGGTGACCTTGTCGTCGCTCTTCGCGGCGCTCGTAATCTGCTCGAAAAGCGCAGCGATCGTACGCTCCGCATCGGCCTTGCTGACGTCGGCGGCAGCCGCGACGTTGCTGATCAAATCGCTCTTGTTCATCTACTCATCCTTGTTCGACCCCAGTTTTCAAGGGGATACGTAAGGTCCTTCGAAACGGACCGAGCATCAAATTACATGGATCAGATTTGTTTTTCGGAGGATGCCCGCGAAAAATCGGCTGGCGGTGCCTCGCCAATCCATGCAGTCTTGGTGCATGAACAGCCCCGAGGACAAGGATTTGATGACCGCCATCTGGCCGCTGTATGGCCTGCGAGTGTCCACCCCACGGCTGGTGTTGCGCTATCCGAGCGAACTGGAGATCATGCAGCTTGCCCAGCGAGTTGCTACGGAGGGCGTTCACGGACCGGACGAGGCACCCTTCAACAGCCCGTGGAACATCGGCCCGCAAGAACAGGTGCAACGAAACTTCTACAAGTTCCATATCGGGCTCCGGGCGTCATGGGAGGCCACACGATTTCGCTGCAATCTGGTCGTCGAACACGAGGGCGATCTCATCGGTATTCAGCACTTTGGTGCCGACAACTTCGCTCTCAGCCGAGTGGTCAGCACCGGCAGCTTCCTTGTTCTCAACGAGCATGGCCGCGGCCTCGGCACAGAGATGCGTGCTGCCGTGCTGCACCTCGCCTTCGAGGGCTTGGGGGCCACACACGCCTACACATCGGCATGGAGCGACAATCTTTCCTCACAAGGAGTGACCAGGAAGAACGGGTACGAGGCCAACGGCAGCGAGCAGATTGTGTACGTCGATCGCGTCCGAGAGCAGCGCAAGTTCGCACTCACCCGAGAGCGTTGGCTGGCCAATCGACGCGCCGACATCTTCATCGAGGGCCTCGATTCGTGCCGACAACTTTTCGGCCTCGAGCCCACCGACCGATAACCAAGAGTTCATCAACGTGCCGCGATTTGGCGGCGCGGACGCGATAGACCTACGGACATAGCACGATCGTTTTCTTCCCAAATCTCGATTGACGAAGGGGTGGCGGTGTCCCAGGTAGACGTTGACGCGCAAGCCGTACTGGCCGGTACACGGCTGAGGGTGGTGCTCGATACCTCGGTGCTCGTCGCCGACCCAAACTGTCTCTCGGGCTTTCGCGACGTCGACGTCGTCATCCCGTTGACAGTGGTCGAAGAATTGGACAGCCTCAAGGCCCGCCCCGATGACGTCGGGCGGGCGGCGCGCAGCGCCTTGCGGGTGATCGAAGACCTGCGGGTGCGCAATGGTGGATCGCTGGACACCCCCGTGCTGCTCAACGAGAACGCTGGCAACAAGGCGCCGAATGGCGAGAACGATGCCACCGTTCGGATCGAGATCAACGGCATCCAGAAACATCTGCTGATCGAACATGGCCTCGATCCCTCGAAGGCCGATAATCGGATCATCGGCGCCGCTCTCGGGCAACTGTCCTACGGACCGACGGTGATGGTGTCCAACGATGCCGCGCTGCGCATCAAGGCAGCACACCTCGGTGTCGGTGCCGAGGAGCATCTCATCGCCGGGCGGCACCGTGATACCAGCGACCCCGGGTGGGCAACGATCGAGGTCGACCACGCCTCGATCGACGGGCTCTATCACGGTGGACCCGTCGACTGTGTCGAGGCCATCGGGCATCAGCCTGCGCTCAATTCCTTTGCCGTGTTGCGCAGCGGTTCACAGTCGGCGCTGGCCCGTTGCACCGGTGATAGCTATCAACTGCTGGCCCACGCCACCCCCGAGGCCTGGGGCCTGCGGCCGCGTTCCAAGGAGCAGCGATTCGCCCTTGAATTGCTCGCCGACCCCGATATCAGCGTCGTTGCCCTCGATGGGCGCGCTGGCACGGGCAAAACCTTGCTGGCCATCGCTGCCGGGCTTGAACAAGTCGTCGAGCGGCGCAGCTTCGAACGTCTTGCGGTCTACCGGCCGCTGGTCGCCGTCGGTCGTGCCGACGTCGGCTTTCTGCCCGGCGGACTCGATGAGAAGCTCGACCCGTGGATGTCGGCGATCCACGACGCCATCGTCGCGCTCACCGACCAGCACAGCAGCCGTGACGCCCAGCGGTTGATCGATGAGCTCACCGATCGCGGACAGCTCTCGCTGGAATCGGTGACGTTCTTGCGCGGCCGCTCGTTGCACCGCCAGTTCGTCGTCGTCGACGAAGCCCAGAACCTGGAACCGACGACGTTGAAGACGATTCTGACGCGCATCGGCGACGGCACCAAGGTGGTCTTCACCGGCGATACCAGCCAGATCGATGCCCCCTATCTCGGGGCGTCGAACAACGCTTTGGCCGTGCTCATCCAGGCCTTCGCCGGACAGTCCTGTTTTGGGCATATCCGCCTCGCCGCCTGCGAGCGCAGCGAGGTCGCCAGCCTCGCCGCCGACCTGCTCTAGCCCTGTTGGCGGGCCCGTGTTGTAAACCGCCGCGCACCCTCGGCGTAGGGTGGACGTCGTGGCAACCACCGACCTGTCGTCGCTCACCTTTTGTGTGGTCGACGTCGAAACCTCCGGCCTTCGGCCCGAACGTGATCGCCTGCTGCAGATCGGCACAGTGCTCGTCGACGGCAACGGAACGATCTTGCGTGAGTGGGAAACGCTGCTGCGCCCTACCCGGCGTTGGTTGTTTCGCCTTGGTCCACGGCGGATTCATCACATTCGCCGTCGCGATCTTCGCCAGGCACCGCCGCGCGAGCACGCTATCCGCCAGTTCCGTGAGCAGATCGGCGGCGCCATGCTCGTGGCCCACAACGCCACCTTCGACGTCGCCTTCCTGCAACAAGAAATGGCCGCTGAGCAGCCAGGTCTAGAACTCGAAGGCACCTTGTGCACGCTGCGTCTCTCGCGTCTGCTCGATCCCGAGCGGCAGCGTTCGCACCGCCTCGGCGATCTCTGCCAGCGCTACAACGTCTCGTTGGAACGTCCCCATGATGCGTTGGAAGATGCTCGCGCCACCGCCGAGATACTCGCACATCTACTGCGAGAACATCAGGTGGCCAGCGTCGACGATGTGCGCACCTTGGTCAGTCGCTCGTGGTTGCGTAGCGAGCGCGAAGTTTCCTCGCCCGCCGTGCCGCCAGATTGACCCACTCGCCCGGCGACTGCACCTGAACGTGGGGCCCAAGGCCAACCAAGACGGTCGCCAACCAGGTCTCGTTGCTGACCGGCAGTGTGATCCGCATTCGGTCGCCGGGCAGCTCTTCAATCGAGTCGACGGGGAAACGTTCAACGGACACGAAATGCTCACGGTCGATGACGATCACCGCCCGCGGCAGCTCGCCGTCGTCGTCGAGCCACCGTTGCGTGTCGGGCAGTGTCACCTCGCGGATCGTGCCGCGCCGCCCAGTTGGCGTCGCCGAGATGATCCGATCGACGCGAAACACCCGTTCGGCAGCAGATTTGGAATCGTCGGCGAGCACATACCAAAAGCCGTCGTCGGTGAATACGGCCCGGGGCACGATGTCGCGTTCGCTCTGTTCCTGGCTCGACTTACTCCAGTAGACGATCCGTTGTTCGGCCGTCGAATTGCAAGCCTCAGCCAAGGCATCGACCAGCGCTGGGCGTTCGAGATCGACAACCACGCCGTCGTCGCCGAGCGCTGCGGCAAGCTTGTCCAGAGCGCGCCCGAGTGAGCCTTGGGCGTCGGCACCGGGCAAGGCCATCGCCGCCCGACCGGCGCTGAGCAAGGCAAACCCTTCCGGAGCGGTCAAACGCAGCGGACGGATGAAGATCCGCGGCACACCAAGGTGGACGTACCCCTCGTCGATGAACACGTCGATGACCTCATCGAGATACGGCGGCAGACCACACATCGCCGCCAGCTCAAGGTCGGCAACGAGATCGCGTTCGCTGAGCTCGAAGCGAGCTGACATCTCCTCGATCGGCGCCGGGTTGTTGTCCATCAACCAGGGCAACATCACCAGCAGACGCTTCAAGCGTTCTTCGGTTGGGCGGGGGCCGCGGCGCGCCATCAGGCCTGCGCTCCGGCGATCACTGCATCGAGCCAGTCGACGATCTCCGCACGAAGATCGGCCGGTTCGAGCACCTCGGCATGTTCGCCAAGGCCGAGCACCCAACTGCGAAAGGCCCGTCGGTGCACGCAGGGCACTTCCATCTCAGCGCTGCCGTCGCCGAACCTGGCGCGCACCGCCGCATCGCCGATTTCACGGATGACCAGTTCCGTCATCGGCGCAAAGACCCTGACCAGGGCGACGTGTTCGTCGCTGTCCGGTTCGCCGAGCAACTTCGGATCGGCCGGAAACACGCTTCGAATGTCGAAGTCCTGGGGGCGCTGAAAGCTGGCCTGCGGATCCAATTCGACGTCGCCTTCGATGCGATCAACTCGAAACGTGCGCACCTCGCCGTGGCTGTGGTCGAAGCCAACGACGTACCACCAGCCGCCGCGCAGCAACAGACCGTAGGGATCGAGCATGCGGGTGACGCCGCGGTATCGCAATCTGGCTGCAACCCTGCGGGCCGTCGCTTCACGCAGCTCCGGCAGGTTGTCGAGCACCGGCATGTTGGCCGACACCGCTTGGGTCCGCGCCGTCGACGGGCCGGAGCCGATCTTCCACAAGCCGTCACGCCCCCACGAGGCGTCGCTGTGCACAGCGGCGACCGCCATTTGCAGCGCCCGGCGTTCGTCGTCGGACAGAGTCAGCTGCTCCAGTTCGTAGCGCTTACGGTCGATCCAATAGGCGGTTTGACCGGCCTCGGCACCACCGCGGACCTCTTGCTCGAGCGGCACGCCGACGCTGCGCAGCATCGACTTATCCCGTTCGAAGGCACCGCGGGCGGCCTGCTCGGTGTCCGGGTATTGGCCGCTCAACTCGCCGACGATCTCGGCCAGCGAGAGCGGCCGTCGGCTCTCCAACAGCAACGCCAAGAGGTTTGTCACTCGCTCCAATGCGTCGGCCATAGAACTGTCAATGGTAGTCCCGGCGGGCTTCACACAGCCGCTACTGCTATAAGTGAGACGGTGAGGACAGTGTCACGGCGTGAACTCATCGCCGCATCGCTGGCGCTGACGGTGGCTGGCTGTTCCAGCGCGCGCCCCGCCAGCCAAGCGACCACCGCGCCGCCATCTCGCAGCGATGCACGCAATCCGACGCCTTCGGATGCGCCATCGTCGAGGTTGACCAGCACCCCATTCACGCTCGGCGTGGCCTCCGGCGATCCCGATGCCAACAGCGTGGTGCTGTGGACGAGGTTGGCGACGTTGCCCAGCGGTATGACCGACGACACTGCGGTCACCTGGCAGTTGGCCGCCGATGAGACGTTTGCCGAGATCGTCGCCGAGGGCAGCGAGCGGGCGACAGCCGAGTTCGGCTACTGCGTGCATGCCATCGCCACACCGCCGCCCACACCGAACCTCGACTCCAGCTGGATGTTCTACCGCTTCATCGTCGACGGCTGGACCAGTCCAGTCGGTCGCACCCGGCTCGCCCCGAGCGGAGCGACCGAATCGGTGACCTTCGCTACCGCCTCCTGCCAGAACTATGAGCACGGCTGGTACGCGGCGCACGGCGACATCGCCGCACAGCGACCCGACTTCGTCGTCTGGCTGGGCGACTATATCTATGAAGGTGCCGCCTCGATGCCAGGTTCGCCGGGCATCATCCGCAGCCACGAGGGGCCCGAGCCAACCGATCTCGCCAGCTACCGCCGCCGCTATGAGCGATACAAGTCCGACATCAACCTGCAAGCAGCGCATCAGGTGTGCCCGTGGTTCGTGATCTGGGATGACCACGAGGTGGAGAACAACTACGCCGCGTTGCTCCCGCAGGTTGCCGAGGAGGCTGCGGCGTTTATGGCCCGCCGAACCAGCGCCTACCAGGCCTGGTGGGAACACCAACCGGTACGCATCCCGCCGCCGATGCCAGACGGTGCAATGACGATGTATCGCCAGATCCGCTGGGGCGATCTGGTGGCCATGCACCTCCTCGACGGTCGCCAATATCGCTCCGATCAGGCCTGCGGCGATGCCTCGCTGTCGCTCGATCCGCCGTGCGCCGCAGCCGCCGAGGCGACGCGGACGATGCTCGGGGCGCAACAGGAGCAGTGGCTCAGCGCGGGTTTCGCCACGCTGGGCACGGTGTGGAACGTGCTCGCCCAGCAGGTCGTCATGGCCGAGTTGACGATCGACGGTGCGGTGCTCAGTTACGACCAGTGGGATGGTTACGCGCCAGCACGGCAACGACTGTTGGCGACGATCGCCGAGCGCGGCATCGGCAACGTCGTCGTCCTCAGCGGCGATATCCACATGGCCATGGCCAACGTTATCCACGGCCCGCCAGCACTCGGCAGCGCCGAACGCACCCCGTTAGCCGTCGAACTGGTGTGCACCTCGATCTCCTCGATCTCACGGGTCCCGGCCGAGCTCACCTCGTTGGTTGTCGGGCTCGACGACGTCGTCGACGCCGAACTCGCCCACCGCGGCTACATCTTGCATCGCCTCGACGCCCAACGCTGGAGCGCCGATTACCGCATCGTCGACAACGCCACGGCCACCGATACAGCGGTGAGCAGCTATCGGCAGTTCATCATTCCCAGCGGCCAGGTGGCGATCACGCCAGTGAAATAATCAGCTGCTCCGGCGGCTGCGATACCAGGCGATCAGCGCTGTCGTCGACGAATCGTGACGGGTGCTATCGAGCTGCGCGGCGGTGAGCTCTGGGGTGATCTGGTTAGCTAACGCTTTGCCGAGTTCGACGCCCCACTGGTCGAAACTGTTGACGTCCCAGACACAACCTTGGACGAACACTTTGTGCTCATAGAGCGCAATCAACTGACCGAGCACCGACGGTGTCAAGCGGTCGGCGACGATGGTCGTGCTCGGCCGGTTGCCGGGGAAGGCGCGATGCGCCACCTGATGTTCGACGATGCCTTCGGCGCGCGCCTCCTCGGCGGTCTTGCCGAAGGCCAAGGCCTCGGTCTGGGCGAAGAGGTTGGACATCAGCAGGTCATGATGGTTGCGGTACGGATGGTTGGGGTTGGCGAAACCGATCATGTCCACGGGGATCACCCGCGTGCCCTGATGAATCAGCTGATAAAAGGCGTGCTGGCCGTTGGTGCCCGGCTCGCCCCAGACGATCGGTCCGGTGGCCAGCGACACCGGCGAACCGTCACGGCGCACAGATTTGCCGTTGCTCTCCATGTCGAGCTGCTGCAGATAGGCGGCGAAACGGGCCAGTTCCTGGGCATAGGGCAGCACGGCAACGCTGTCGCAACCGAGCACGTTGCTGTTCCAAATGCCGATCATCGCCAAGATTACCGGCAGGTTCGATGGCAACGGGGCGGTACGGAAATGCTCATCCATCTCCCGGAACCCGTCGAGGAATTGAGCGAACCCGGCGGGGCCGATGGCCACCATCAAAGACAGCCCGATCGCCGAGTCGACCGAATATCGACCGCCGACCCAATCCCAGAAACCGAACATGTTGGCCGGATCGATGCCGAACTCGCTGACCTTGGCCGTGTTGGTCGACAGGGCGACGAAATGTCGCCCAACGGCAGCACCATCGCCGTCGAAGGCGGCGAGCAGCCAAGCCGCGGGCGGTGATCGCGTTGGTCAACGTCTCGATCGTGGTGAACGTCTTGGAGGCAACGATGAACAGTGTCGTCGCCGGATCGATGCGTTCCAGGGTTTGGTGGATGTCGGCGCCATCGACGTTGGAGACGAAATGGCAATCGATGTGCGCAGCCTTGTAGGCCAGCAACGCCTGATAGGCCATCGCCGGGCCGAGATCGCTGCCGCCGATGCCAATGTTGACGATCGTGGTGATCTGTTGGCCGCTGTGGCCCAGCCAACGGCCGCTGCGCACGTCGTTGGCGAAGTCGGCCATACGATCGAGCGTCTGGTGCACCTCAGGCACCACGTTGGTCATCGAACCGTCGGCATCGGCAACATTGATCACCGCATCGCGCCGGGCCCGAAGTGCCGTGTGCAACACCGCTCGACCCTCGGTGCTATTGATCGCCTCGCCGGTGAACATCGCCTCGCGGCGGGCCTCGACATCTGCGGCTTTGGCAACGGCGATCAAGCGCGCCATCGTCGCCGTGTCGATGCGTTGTTTGGAATAGTCGGCGCGAAGATCGACAGCGTCGACGCTGAACCGCGGAGCGCGACCCGGGTCGGCAGCGAACAGCTGGCGCAGATGAAGCAGAGGCTGCTGCTCGGCAGCGTCGAGCAAGGCGTGCCAGGAGGGGGTGGTCGTGATGTCCATCGGCGTCGGACGCTAGCGGGATTCGAACGCGCTCGCAGGCAACGCCGACGCCGCTGCCTCGTCGAGCACCACGGTCGTGTTCCCGCGGCGAACGTGTTCGATCGGCAAGTGGCTGTCGTGCAGCAACCATTGGGCGATCGGCAGCGCCTTGGATTCGCCGACCACCTCGACGATGCGGCTGCGCGCCGAGTTCACGGGGCCGCGGGTGAAGGTCATCCGTCGGCGCCCGTTAAATAGCCCGGTCACCGCCACCGAGTTCGCCAGGGTGACCACCGGGTCGCCGGGGGGCCACGAGGCGGTGTGGCCGTCGTCGCCAAGCCCGAGGTGGACGATGTCCAATTGGGCGGCGTCGATCAACGCGCCATAGTCGATCGCAGCGCGCTCGATATCTACGGCGGTCACCGGCATCAGCAGCCGGGCGCCGGCGGGCAGATCGACCCGGTCAAGCAGTGCAGCGCACAACGACGACGCGTTGCGATCGTCGTCACCGTCGGGGGCGACGCGTTCGTCGACCTGAAACACCGTCATTCGCTGCCAATCGACGGCCAAGGTCGCCAAGATTCCGAACATCGGGATCGGCGTCGATCCGCCGCTGAAGGCCACCCGGCACATGCCGTTGCGCCGTTGGGCGGCACGGGCGCGGTCGGGCAATCCACTGCGCGGTGTACTCGGCGACCTCAGCCGACGAAGAAACGACAATGATTTCCATGGCCGCAGACCATACTGTGGCGGCTATGTCTTCGCAGCCCGATCAGCGGACACTGGCAGCGAACGACGCGCGGCAGCGGCCTGTTGTGGGGCACCGCGGCGTACATCGTCTGGGGTGCCGTGACCGCCTATTGGAAGTTGCTGGGCGACTTTCGCTCCTTCGAACTGATCGGCGTGCGCATTATCTCCAGCGCCGTGGTGATGGGCCTCGGTATGCAGCTCAGCGGCCGCCTCGTGCCCTTGTTTTCCAAGCTCCGTGACCGTTCCATTCTTGGGCGGGCGACGTTGTCGGCGGTGCTGCTCAGCGCCAATTGGTCGGTGTACGTCTGGGCTGTGGTCCACGGCCACGTGTTGCAGACCGCGCTCGGCTATTTCATCACCCCGATCGGGTTGATGGGCGTCGGTGTCGTCGTGCTCCACGAGCGGCTCGAACCGCTCAAACAGGTTGTCCTGGCGCTGGCCATCGCCGCCGTCGCGGTGCTGACGATCACCTCCGGCGAACCGCCGACCATCGCCCTGGCAATCGCCGTGACGTGGGTTGCCTACGCCTTGAACAAGAAACAATCGACGCTCGATGCCTTCGAGGGCCTGACCGTGGAAACGGTGGTGTTGTTGCTCCCCGCTCTTGCGCTCGTCGCCTGGTCGGCCACTCGGGAGGACAATTTCTTGCAGGTTGCTCAAGGCTGGGACTGGCCGCTGCTGGCCTTCACCGGGGTGATCACCGCCGTGCCGCTGTTGATGTTCGCCGTTGCTGCGCCGCGTTTGGAGATGACGGTGATCGCCCTGCTGCAGTTCATCACCCCGACGATCAACTTCCTCCTCGGCTGGTTGCTGTACCACGAGGAGCTGACCGCCGGTCGTGTCGTTGGCTTCGCTTTAGTGTGGATTGGTCTCGCCTTGATCTCGGTCGATTCGCTGCGCAAGGCCACCGGTGGTCACCGATTCAAGCCTTCGTGAAGATCGTCTCGATCCGTGAGGCTCTCCGGCACTCGAATAGCATCCTGATATCCAGTTCGAGAGTGAGGGGTTCGGTGGATCATGCGTAGCGCACGGGTATTGACAGTTTTCGGTTCGGCAACATTGCTGTTGCTCAGCGGTTGCAGCGATGCAAAACTCAGCCGCGAGGCGATTGCCGAGTCGTTCGCCAAGGAGGTCTCTGCCGATGGCACCGAGGCAGACCTCGGTTGCATCAAGGACGCCGTGGCCGAGTTCAGCGACGCCGACATGACCGTGATCGACAAGGCGATTCGCGCCGACAGCGACCTGACGAAGGACCTCAGCGGCGATGGCATGGAGGTGCTGATCGAGATGATGGGTTGCACCAGCCTGGAGTCCGATGGCATCGCCGTACCGGAAGCGGTCGAGGGTCTCTCGACGATGCAGTCGCTGATGTACACCGAGATGCTGAAGTCGCTTAACGCCAGCGGCACCTCAGTCGACGAAGACTGCCTCAAGCAACTGGTTGCCGGGGTCGACAACGAATTTCTCAGCGATCCGGCCAAGGCCGCCGAACTGACCAGCGAACTCGGTGAACAAGCAGCGAGCTGCATTACCGGGGGCTGAACTGGCACACTGAACGTGTGAACACGTTCAGTGAACCTTTGCCTGATGCGCTACCGAGCGACAACGACAACGACAACGACAACGACAGCGACAACGACAACGACGTCGTCGTCTTGCCCTGGTGGCGCAATCCGATCAACCTCATCGCCATTGTGCTCAGCGCCGCGGTGCTCGCCGGGGCGCTCGGGTTCATCCTCGGCGAGCGCAATGCCCGCCCGAGCAACGACGCCGTCGATGTCGGCTTCCTGCACGACATGCGCGTCCATCACGAGCAAGCCGTGGAGATGAGCCTGATCTTTGTCTCCAAACCCGAGACCGATCCGGGATTGCGCTCGATCGCCAAGGGGATCGCCTTTGGTCAAAGCGTCGACATCGGGGTGATGATCCAGCTATTGCGCGATATGGGAGCGTCGGAGGCCAACGAGACCGACACGGCGATGACCTGGATGGGCGAGCCGGTACCGTTGGAGCGGATGCCCGGCCTGGCCTCGGCCTCAGATCAAGAGGCGCTGTTGCAGGCCGTCGGAGGCGAGGCCGACCGCGTTTTCGCCGCGCTGATGATCGCCCACCATCAGGGCGGTATCCACATGAGCGAAATGGCTTCCGACCAGGCGGCCAACGACGAGGTTCGCGCGATGGCCGAGCAGATGGCCGCCAGCCAACTCGATGAGATCGGCGAGATCCAGCGGCTGGGATTCGCTAGCTGAGCTGCATAAGATCCTGGAGTGCGTCGACTGCTCCTTCTCGCTGCCGGGTGCCTCTGCTTCGCGGCGTCGTGCGCGGCGCCCGATTCTGGGGTGATGGTGCGCAGCGCCAGCGAAGCGGTGCCGGAACCGACATTGCCTGGCTTCGAACCTGAAGTCGTCACCCCGGACACAAACGCCTCAGGCGACCCGAGCGATCCGCAGGTCGAGCCGAGCGGGGAAACACTCCCGCCGTCGATCCCCGAGGCGACGACACCCCCGCTGAACAGCGTCGAGGCCAACCCCGACGACGCCGTCATCGATTTCGGGGCCAACAAAGAACCACAGCCCTACGACGACTACCTGCAGGCGGCCTTGGCCGACATCCAGCAATACTGGCGCACGACGTACCCGCAGGTTTACGGCGAGCCATACCAGGAGTTGCAAGGCGGGATCTACGCCGCCTACCCCGACCGCGAAGAGCCGATCCCCGGCTGCGGCGAGCCGGAGTCGACCTATGAGGAGGTGCGCGAAGGTGGCGCCTTCTACTGCGACCTTGGTGACTTCATCGCCTACGACGACTTCGAACTGGTCCCCGACTTCAGCGAGCGGCTGGGCAATAGCGCCATCGCTGTGGTCTTCGCTCACGAGTTTGGCCATGCCATTCAGTCCCGCGCGGGAGAGTTGCAGCGCAATGTCGCCACCGTGTTCCTTGAGCAACAGGCCGACTGCTTCGCCGGTTCATGGGCAGCGCACGTCGCTCGCGGCGAGTCCGATTCGTTGACCTTCGGCGATGCCGAGGTCAAGAGTGGCCTGATCGCCATGGTCGAGGTCAAAGATCCGGTGGTGTTCGGCACCAACATTTTCGACCCTAATGCCCACGGTTCGGCGTTCGATCGGGTCGGCGCCTTCCAAGAGGGCTTCATCAACGGCGCCGCCCGCTGCACCGAGTTGATCGACGACCCGTTGCAA
Source organism: uncultured Acidimicrobiaceae bacterium (assembly GCA_963732585.1). Classification (GTDB taxonomy): domain Bacteria; phylum Actinomycetota; class Acidimicrobiia; order Acidimicrobiales; family Ilumatobacteraceae; genus WLMZ01. The sequence goes on from CAVSZY010000003.1 coordinate 1,170,194, forward strand.
CTCCTCAATCTGCAGTTCAATAGCGACGAAGAGATCCTCAACGAGGGCAACCTGCCTTACGTTCAGATCGGCGCGCTCGTGGAAGAAGACCTGACACGCTTTTGGAACAGCACGTTCACCACCCGCGGCCTGAATTACGTGGCCCCAACGATCGCTGTCTACGGCACCGACGGGCCGTACCCGGAATGTGCCGGCGTCGACCCGTCGTCATATCGACAGAATGCGGTGTACTGCCCTGACAGCAACCAGGTGGTCTTCGACGACGACTTCGCCCGCGAACTGCATCGCACCTTCGGCGACTTCACCGTCGGCTACCTGATCGGCTTGGCCTGGAGCGACAACGTGCAGACCCAACTCGGCGGGTCGCTCGGCGGGCAAGATCGGGCGCTGGCCACTGACTGCCTGATCGGCGCATGGACGCAAGACACCATTCCGCCGGGCTCCGGCGACCCCAATCAAGCGCTCTTTGTCTCCCCCGGCGATCTCGACGAAGCGGTGTCGACAGCATTGATCTTCGGTGACGAAGGCCAGAACGACGACATCGTCGGCAGCGGGTTCGAGAAGATCGCCAGCTACCGCGTCGGGGTGCTCGGCGGGGTCGAGGCCTGCGGCATCTGACCGGCGTTGCTCGCTAGCCCGTTGGCGGCGTAGGGGCGACCGTCGTCGGGGCTTCGGTCACCGGAGGTTGGGTCGTCACCGTGGTCGGAGTTGCCGGCTTGGTCGTTGTCGTCGCCGGCACCGTCGTCGTTGACTTCACCGTTGTCGTCGCCGGCACCGTCGTCGTCGATTTGATCGTCGTTGTCGTCGACGTCGTCGTGGTGGCGTTGGGGTCCGGATAGTTGAACACCGGCGTCGACTCACGCTTGGTGTAATGCTCGGGCTCTTTGCCGTCTTCGCCCCACACGAACACCGTCGAGCGCAACGGGATGTAATCCTGGAATGTGTCGGAAATGGTGCGGTGAATACGAATGCAACCATGGGAAACGGGCCGCAGCGGAATCTCCTTGGCACCGTGCACGGCAATGCCGTAGTTGAAATACATCGGGTTATACATGCGCCCGAGGGCACCAACGCGGTCGCCCTCGACCCGGCGGTTGAAACGGAACACCCCACCAGGGGTCTTGGACACGCCACACACCGCCTTCTCCACCGGAGGATCGAGCTTCTCGCCCTTTTCGTCGGTATCCAGCGTCACCGTCTCACACCATTCCAGCCCGTCGCCGCTGGAGATATGCATCACCAGCGTTGCCTTGTTGTCGCTGAACACGGCCGCCACTTGCTCCGGGAGGTAGATCTCCATGTGCGTGCCGGCGCCGGTGCGCCGTGGCTGGACAACGATGTTGTCCTGCATCAACTGCCACATCTCGTTGGTCACCCGCCCGGTTGCATCGGCGCGGGGAACGCGCGTGATCAGCTTCTCGAAGGCCCAGACAGCTTGCTGCGTCTGATCGCCGAAGGCACCATCGGCAACCCCGGGGGCAAACCCCAACACCGTCAGGCGTTCCTGCAGCGCCTTGACATCGTCGCCAAAGACGCCCTTGACCAGGCTGCGATCGATCGCCGTCTTCGCCAGGCCAGTGGTCTCGATGACCACAGGAGCGGCGGTCGACTGCGGCACCGTCAGTGCGGTATCGGCGCTGAAATCGGTGCCGAACGGGGCCAGAGCGCTGCCCGCGTTGGCCGCCGGGGCGGCCTTGTCGCCACCGGTCGCAGCGACGCCGACCACCAAACCGAGCACCGCCAAGGCGGCGATCGCCGGCATCCAACGCGACATTTCAACGCTGTTCTGGGGGGAGTTACGAGAAGCAGGCATAGGCAGAATGGAGCACAGAGTGTGTCTTCAGGCTACCAACGGCCCACCGTTTCGAGACGTCGCCCTCGCGCCGGAACTACCCCTGGCGAAGTGGCGCGATGCTGCGCAGTTCGCTGCGCAGCTGACGCATCTCGCGCAGGATCGTGGCGATCACCTTGGGGCTGCTCAAGGTCGACTCGCCGCGGGTTCGCGGAAAGTAGTCGACCCCGAACTGAGTGATGGTCATCCCCAATTTGCTGGCCCGAATGATCAGTTCGGCGTCGATAAACGAGCCCTCGCTCTTCAAGCTGATGTGCTCGAAAATGCTGCCGCGACACAGCTTGAACGCAAAGTTGATGTCGCGCATGCGAACGCCGAACATCGTGCGAATCAAGATGTTGTAGAAGAAGGTGTAGATCGCCCGCGAGCTGCCCTCCGTGGTGCGATCGAGGCGGTAGGCGCTGACGATGTCGCTCTCGTAGAGGTGCATGACACGGATTGCCTTGTGTACCTCGGCGAAGTCGAAGGGCAGATCGGCATCGGTGTAGAGCACCAGATCGCCCGTCGCCGCGGCGAAACCGGTCTTGATTGAGCCGCCGAGTTTGCGGTTCAGCGGATGATGAACAACGCGCACGTGGGGGTCGCGAGCGGCCATCTCATCGGCGATGCGTGGCGTCGCGTCGGTGGAAGCATCGTCGACGATGATCAGTTCATAGCCGGTGATCTGGCCATCGGCGATCAGCTGCAGACAGGCAGCACGACCGGCATCGACGGCACGGCCGATGTACTCCTGCTCGTTCCACATGGGGAAGAAGATGGACAGTTTTTCGAACGCCGCTTGCGCCATAGCGTGCAAGACACTACCCGCGGCGTTCGCCAACACCGTACGATGGCTGCCGATGAGCGATTCGTCCGGTCACCAGCACAGCACTGCGTGGCCACCACCAGATCCCGCGGCGATGCAGCTCAGCGCCAGCACATCGCTCCACAATGCCAATGGCGCACCGCGCCTGCCGTGGACGGCGCCGCAACCTGTCGTGCGTCGCGGTCAACTGACAAGGGGCTGGCGAACGCTGTTCACCTGCGGTTGGATCGGGGCCCTCGGGGCGATCGGTGCCTGTTGGCAAGCGGGCGCCGATGGTGGTATCGCCCCCTGGTGGGCTGGGCCAGCGTCGAACCCGCAATCCGTGCCGATCATGCTGTTGCCCTTTGTGCTGACCCTCGTGCCGCTCGTCGCGGCGATCGTCAACAGCCGCTGGTGCAGCCTGCTCGGAGTCACCGCAGCCTGCGGACTGGCCGCAGTAGCGACAGGGGATCTGGCCGACACGCCAGGTCTGGCCGCCGCTCAGCTGCTGGTCGCCGGTGGCGGCTTGGCCTTGTCGTTGGCCTCGTTTGGCGGGCGTTGGCGCTCTGCGCCGTAGGCGGCAGTTGCCGTCGTTCAGGCCGCGCTGCTGTCTTGCATGTCGATCTCCACGAAGATGCACTCCCCTGGGCAACCCTCGGCTGCGTCGATCACCGCCTTGATGTTGCGCACCGCGACGTATGCCAGGCTGCCCGAACCACCCGGATCGTTGAGCGGCTGACCATCTTCGGCGACATAGGCAATGCCGTCTTCGAGTTGCACGAAAACGTCGGGGCAATGATCGAGGCACAAGCCATCGCCCGTACAGAGGTCTTGATCGATCCAAACCCGCATGCGTCCGTGAGGGTATCCGATCGCCATTCTCGTTACGCCGATTCTCGACCGTTACCCTGGAGTCGATGATTCCTCCCGTGGCGCACCAAATCCCGTTCACCCGTCAGCGTCCCACCGGAGACAGCGATGATCCCTGGACCTGGTTAGAAGATCGAGACGACCATGAGACGATCGCCTACCTCAATGCCGAGAACGCCTATGCCGATGCCTGGCTCGCTCCCCACGAGCCGTTGGTGGAGACGATTTTCGAAGAGATTCGCTCACGCGTGCAAGAAACCGATCTCGCTGCCCCGGTGCGCAAAGACGGCTGGTGGTATACGACCCGCACCGAAGAGGGCAAGAGCTACGCCATCCACTGCCGCGGCGCCAGCCGAGAAACGGCCATGGAGCAGGTGCTGCTCGATGAAAACCTAGAGGCGCATGAACGTGACTATTTTGCGGTCGGCGCCTTCGAGGTGAGTCCAGACGGGCGGTTGCTGGCCTGGTCGAGCGACATCGACGGCGGTGAGCGTTACACCCTGCGAGTGCGCGACCTGAGCACCGGCAGCGATATCGGCGAGCCGATCCCGGATACCTCCTGGGGCGGCGTCGCCTGGTCTGGAGACAGTTCGGTGTTGTTCTACGTCAAGGCCGATGACGCAATGCGACCGTTCCAGGTGTGGCGCCATCGCCGCGGCGACAACCCGGCCAGCGATGAGTTAATCCTCACGGAAACCGACGAGCGGCTCTACGTCTCCATCGAAGCGAGCCGCAGCGGGGCATGGATCATCATCTCCGCATCGAGCAAACAGCTCAGCGAGGTTCACCTGCTCGATGCCAACCAGCCGTTCAACCCAGCGAAGTTGATGGACGCACGTCGTGAGGACGTCGAGTACTCGGTGGAGCACTGGGGCGATCATTTCGTCATTCTGACCAACGACGATGCCGAAGATTTCCGCATCCTGCTGGCCGCGGTCGATTCCCCGGAGCAACGCCGCGAGCTTGTCGCCCACGAACCCGGCCGACGGATCACCGCCGCCGAGCCGTTTGCCGATCACCTCGTGATCCACGAATGGCAGAATGCCCAGCAGCGCATCCGCATCGTCTTCGGCGACGGGCGTGAGCAGGTCATCGATCTCGGTGACGAGCCTCACGAGGTGGAGATCGATGCCAACCCGGAATACGCCTCGACGACGCTGCGCTACATGCACCAGTCCTACACCCGCCCGGCGAGCATCTGGGACTACGACATAGCCAGCGGCACCGGCGCGCTGCTGAAACAGACCGAATCTCCTGGCGTCGACTTCACGCGCTACACGGCACATCGCGAATGGGCCACGGCACCCGATGGCACCTTGGTGCCCGTCGATGTCGTGCGCCAGGTCGAGACGTTGGCCGGGGGCGATCATCCGTGCCTGGTGTACGGCTACGGTTCGTACGAGGCCAGCATGGCGCCGTGGTATTCGGTCGGTCGCATCTCGCTTCTCGAACGCGGCTGGACCTTTGCCGTGGTCCATCCACGCGGTGGCGGTGAGCTCGGGCGCACGTGGTATCTCGACGGCAAGATGCTCAACAAGCGCAACACCTTTAGCGACACGATCGCCTGCACCGAACATCTCATTGCCCGCGGTTGGGCCGGGGCGCAGCGAGCAGTGATCCGCGGCGGCAGCGCCGGCGGGCTGCTCGTCGGAGCGTGCATCACGATGCGACCCGAGTTGTTCGCCGCCGCGGTCGCCGAGGTTCCTTTCGTCGACGTCGTCTCCACGATGAGCAATCCCAACCTGCCGCTGACGGTCACCGAGTGGGACGAATGGGGCGACCCGCGCCACGAACCGTACGCCAGCTACATGCTCAGCTACTCCCCGTACGACAACGTCACGGCCGCCAGCTACCCGGCGATGTTCGTCACCGCTGGGCTCAATGATCCACGGGTCAGCTACTACGAGCCAGCCAAATTGGTGGCCAAGATGCGCCACCTGCGCACCGACGAGCGGCCGTTGCTGCTGCGTACCGAGATGGAAGCCGGGCACGGCGGAAGAAGCGGCCGCTACGACTCGTGGCGCGAAGAGGCCCGCCTGATCACCTTCCTACTCGCCGTCAACGGCTAGCAGGCCCTACGGACATACACAACTTTGTATTTGTACAACTATTGATTTGTACATATCGATCGTTGTATAGTGACGGACATGGCTCACTCGATCGGAAAAGTTCGTGTTGTCACTGGCGGCAAGCTGGCTCCCGCTGACGTCTGGGACCGTGAGGCGATCATCGAAGAGGTGTGGCGTACGATCGAAAGCCAATCGGTGTACTTCACCGGCGAGCGCCGGATGGGCAAGACCAGCATCCTCGACAAGATGCGGGCCTTTCCCAAACAGGGCTCTGTGCTCGTCTATCTCGACGTCGAGGAGTTGCGACGCCCCGGAGAATTCGCCTCCGTTGTCTATGAGAAGGTCACCGCCGCGCTGCCAGGCTTGACCAAGGCTCGAGGTGTGCTTTCGCGAGCGCTGAAGAACCGCTTTGGCATCGCCAAGTTCGGGCTCGGCCCCGTTTCCGTGGAGTTTCGCCAGATGGCCGAATCGCGGTGGTCCGAGGTGTTGGATGAGATCGTCTTGGCCATCGGTCGGCTCGACGATGATCAACGTGTGGTGCTCTGTTTCGACGAACTCCCCCAGTTTCTGTCCAACATGGCAACCGACGGCCACCAGATTGACGCGCTGGCGCGTGCTCGATAAGCTTCGCGAGCTTCGCCAGACCAATGCGCACCTGAGAATGATCTACACCGGATCGATCGGCCTGCATCATGTCGAGACCAAGCTCCGCGATCTCGGGTCCTCGTGGGCGCCGACCAACGATATGAAGCGGATCGATGTCCCACCATTCGACGAGGCCGACGCCGTCGGCCTGGCAGCAGTGCTGTTGAACAACGAGTCCGTGGCCTGCGACGATCTCGACGCGGTCGCTCACTCGATCGCCACGATCACCGATGGCGTGCCCTACTTCATTCATTTGACCGTTGACAGCTTGATCAGGCTGGCGAAGCCAGCGACGACCGCCACCGTGGCGGCAGCCGTGCAAGCAGCGATCGAAGATCCCGATGATGCCTGGGGCTTTCGTCACTTCGTCAACCGCGTCCCCGAGTACTACGGCGAGAACAGCGACCTGGCCTACGCAATACTCGACGTCACGAGTCGAGGCGGCCACAGTTTCGACGATCTGATGTACAAACTGCCCGCCCATGTCGATATCGATTCGCACGCGGGCAATCGTGTCCGAGCGCTCGTCGAACTGTTGGAACGCGATCACTACCTGACCTCAGCGGGTGGCGAGTTGCGCTTTCGACGGCCGCTTCTGCAACGGGTCTGGCAGGCCAAGCGGTACCTGCGGTGACACCGTTTCTCTCGCTGTACACGCCGAGTACCCAACCGCCCGAGCTGCTCGAAGAACTGCTCGTTGGACGAGAGGAAATCGTGGCCCGCATCGTCGACGACCTCGTTCGCAGCGTCGAGACCGATACGAAACAACATCATCTGGTCGTCGGCCCCCGGGGTATCGGCAAGACGCACCTCGTCTCTGTTGTCTACCACCGTCTGAAGGCCAGGGCGGTGGACGGCATGAACATTGCCTGGTTACGCGAAGACCCGTGGGGAATGCGCTCGATCGACAAGCTGCTCGAGGAAATCAGTCGTGCGCTGGCCACCGAGGGCGGCACAGATCCGCTGCTGCGGGGAGCTGGCGAAACGGCTGGCTGGTTTCTCAATCGGTTGGCCGGCGATGGCACCATCGTTCTGATCGTCGAGAATATGAACTCGGTGTTCAAACGGATCAAACCCGAGGGCCAACGGCAGCTTCGGGCCCATATTCACAACGACGGCCGCCTGGTGATCTTCGGCACGGCGCCATCACTCTTCGATGGCGTCACCAGTCAGAACGATCCATTTTACGGGACGTTTTGTGTCACCAAGCTCGATGAGCTTGACATCGATCAGGCCCAAGATCTCATGCAACGGGTGGCCCGGTTGCGAAACGATTCGGCGCTCGAGCAACTCGTCTCCACCGCAACCGGCCGCAGGCGGCTTGAGGCCATCCGCCACCTCGCCGGCGGACACCCACGATTGTGGATGCTGTTCGCAGATTGCGTCACTGTTGAGTCCCTCGACGAGCTCGTTCCCTTGTTCCTGAAGGCGATGGACGATCTCACGCCCTACTACCAGGACCGCATGCGCGAGCTCGAAGGGCAGCAGGAGGAGGTCGTCGCCCATCTCTGCGACGTGCGCGGGGCGCGAACCGTCGGGCAGATCGCGCAGGCCTGCGCGATCGATCAAAGAACGGCCGGAGTGCAGCTGACGAAGTTGGCTGAAAAGGGCTATGTGCGCAAGATCGAGCTTTCTGGCCCAGCGCACAAGGGCGATGCGCGCAGCGCCCACTACGAACTACGCGAGCCGTTGATGCGGCTGTGCCTCGATGTCAAGGAGTCCCGGGGCAAACCGATCCGGCTGATCGTCGAGTTCCTCCGCGGGTGGTTCGACATCACAGATCTGCGGACAATGGCATCGAAGCTCTCCGCCGACGGTGTCGCCACGGGATATCTCACAGCAGCGCTGCGGGGCGCCACGAATGGGTCGAGCCCCGATGAGTTTCTGGCGCTCGAGAGCGAACCCGACCGGTCGCGGGCGATGGCCGCCGCGCTCGATCTGGGCAGGATTGCCGAAGCAATCGACCTCGGCGAGGCACTCATGGAAGACCTTTCGGCACGACCCGCCGGAATCCCAAGCGATGCCCTGGCGACGCGCAACAACCTCGCCTACGCCTACCAGTCGGCCGGGAATCTGGCACGCTCGATCCCCCTGTATGAACAAGCGCTGATCGATATGGAACGAGTGCTCGGCCCTGACCACCCCAACACGCTGACGAGCCGCAGCAACCTCGCCCGCGCCTGCCGATCGGCGGGGGATCTGCCACGAGCGATGCTCCTACTCGAACAGACGCTGGACGGCATGGAACGGGTGCTCGGGCCGGACCACCCCACCACGCTCGGCGCTCGACGCAACCTGGCCACCGTCTATCGGGCTGCTGGACGTGCCGCCGACAGCATCGAACAATTGGGGGAGCTCCTACGATCGAGCGGTCCGTCGGGCGCACATTTAATCGGCGCGCTGATGGGCGTGACGTCGCCAAGTCCCGAGGATCCAGTGGTGATGTGGGCCCAGGCACACGCACCGGGCGCCCTTGGCTGGGCGGCGCTGAACGACGTTGCTCAGCACACCCAATCTGACGGACGCGTTTCGCCGGAGCGGCTCGAGACCTGGGCGAGGGTGGTTCGCGGCCTCGACGAGGCCGTTGTTCCGTTTCGAATTGCCAATGCAATCGCCAGTTGGAGCAACGATCGCGACCGACGACACCTGCTCGAGCTGTCCTCCGAAGAGCGATCCATCGCCATCAGCCTTCTTGGGCTGGCTACGAGCTGAACCTTTTCCGCATGCACTCAACCGGCCGCTACAGCGCGGCACCGAGCGCTACGCACATCAAAACGACGTTGCGGGCGACATCGACCCAGCTCAGCGGTTTCGTACTCCAGTTACCAAAGCAGGCGCACATCGGGTGAACCCCGGCACGCAGCGTGGCGATCAACACCGTGCTGAAGGCAACGAGCATGGCCAACGCGGCCAGCGGCACCCACGGGACGCCCAGGCGCACGATCAACAGCGCAGCGATGACCAGCTCGATCCAGGGCACGAACGGCACCAGGCGGCGCGGCGCGCCGAGTTGTTCAGCTTGCGCTGGCCACCGATCTCGGGAAGCGATTTTTGCGCCGGCGCTGAGCAGGAATACGGCTCCCAGGGCAACCGAACAGACGCTGGCCACGGTCATCGGCGGTTAGACGCTGAGCGTCATGCGCTCAAACGCAGCGACGACTTCAACGCCGCAGGCGGCACCGGCGCCCGCCGCACAACGAGCCAATGCATCGACGGCGTCATCGCTGCGGATCGGGTCGTGGTGAAACAGCACCAACTTCTTCACCCCAGCTTCGGCGGCGAGCCACAGCGCATACTCGACGGTGCAGTGCCCCCAATTCGACTTCAGCGCGAACTCCTCGGTGAGGAACTGCGCGTCGTGGATCAGCAGATCACACCCGTCAGCCAGCTCCAACGCCGCGTCGGTGGCCCGCATCGACCCATCGCAGGGCATCTGATGATCGCTGAGGTAGGCAACAGATTTTCCTTGATGGCTAATACGGAACCCACACGTCGGCCCAATGTGCGGAATCAGCCTCGACATCACCTCGACATCGCCGATGCGAAACTCTGAATTGGCGACATCGCGAAAAATCATCGTCCCCGGAAACTGGTCGAGCTCGATCGGGAAAAGCGGTGGACAGACCGTGGCGCGCATCACCTCGTCGACGCTGCGACCGTCCTGTTGGCTCGGCGCATAGACCGTGAGCTGTGAACCCGGGTGCAGGATAGGGGTGAAGAAGGGCAGCCCCTGGATGTGGTCCCAATGAAGGTGGGAGAGTAGAACATGCCCTCGGAAACTGCCGTCGTGCGGTTGCCCGGCGCCGAAGTAGCGCAGGCCGGTGCCGAGATCGAAAAGGATCGGCTCGTGTCCGGGCACGCCAACCTCAACGCATGACGTGTTGCCGCCATAACGTTCGGTTTGCCTGCCATGGCATGGGGTGGATCCCCGTACGCCGTGAAACGTGATGTCCATCGTTGCTGAGCCCCCAACTACTCCACCGTAAGCAATGGGTTACGGACTTGTAAACAGGGGGTTTCTGTGACGTGTGTCGCATGAACTCATCTGCCCTGGTCAGGGCAGCCGCACAAGCTCTCCATCACGCACGATGAGCCCATCGTCCAACAACGATTGCACGATTTGGGTGACGCGTTCGGGCTGATCCGGCCAACCAATCGTCGTCGCCGCTGCGTTCATCGCTAGCGGTACGCCCGCCAACGAGGCCAGCAGTCGTCCGCGGGCCTGGCGATTCGACCCGTCGAAACGGCTTTGTGGAGCGCTGACAAACGCCGATCCCGTTGCCGGATCGTCACCGATCCCCCGCCATCGGCACATTCCGACCAGCGGACAGCGAGCGCACAACGGTGCCCGTGCCCGGCACAGCACCGCCCCGAGATCCATCAGCGACTGATTCCAGCTCCAGGCATCGTCGCCCGGCACCATGGAATCGGCGATCGTCTGCGCCTCGCGTGCTCGCAACGGCCGACCTTCGACGCGGGCGTAGACACGGGCGATGTTTGTGTCGACCACACCGACGTCACGGTTGTAGGCAAAAGCCATCACGGCGCGAGCGGTGTAGGGCCCAACACCAGGCAAGGCCAACAGGCCCTCAAGGGTGCTGGGAAACGCCGACGATTCACTGATGTGCTGGGCAGCGAGATGCAGATTGCGGGCGCGGCGCGGATAGCCGAGGCCCTGCCACTGTCGCAAGACGTCGCCAAGCGGCGCTTGGGCACAACGCGTCGGCGTCGGGAACTCGGCCAGGAAGGCGTGCCACTTGGGAATCACCCGATCGACTTGGGTCTGTTGCAGCATCACTTCGGAAACCAACACCGCCCACGGGTCGCGGGTTTGACGCCACGGCAGCACCCGCAGTTGGGCTTCACCCCAGCCGAGAACCAAAGGCTGCAACTCGTCGGCGATGGCAACCGTCACAGCGATGGTCGACGGATGTGCCTGTCATCGAAGTCGTCGACACCATCTCCGGCGATCGGATAGGCGGACGAATGGTCGTTCACCACGTCCGTCGGGGATTGCACGACAGGGCGTCGCGGGCGGTCGAAGCGCACCGCGAAGTCGAACGCGCTCTCGTTGTTGTCGGCCTCGGCCGCAGCGATATCGCGCAAGCGGGCGAGACGCTCGCGGCGCTGAATGCTCCATGGTCCGACGCGCAGCGAACCGTAGAGCACACCGCCGAGCACAATCGGAAAGAAATATTGCACCAGTCGCCAGGCGGCGACGCCGAGGAAGGCCGTCGATCGGGTCAACCCGAAACCGACCAACGTCAGCGGTAGCCAGGTGTCGATAATGCCGAGCCCCCCGGGCATGATCGGTACGACCGCGGCGACGTTGACGAGGCCGAAGGCGACGATCAGCGCATCGAGATCGGTGCCGGTGCCAAAGGCGCGCAGGAAGACCCACAACGCCGCGGCGTCGAGCAGCCAGTTGGCCGCGGCCCAGGCAGCGACTCTGGCCAAGAGTTGGCGATCGGAGGCGAGGTCTTCCAACCGGCCACCGACGTGGCGGACGGCAGCGGCGGCACGATCTTCGTTGAGCCGCAGCTTGCGGGCGATCCAGCGCAGCATCCGCTCCGACCGACCCTGGCCCTCGGTGAGACCGAACACCAATCCGCCGGCGAGGACCATCAGCAGAATTCCGCAGACCGCTGCGGTGACGTAGCCGGGGTTGACGCCGCGGATCGGAATCGAGATCATCAGCCCGACCCAAAAGATCAAGTTGAGCATCACCGCCGAACCGAGACCAGCCGTGGCCAGGGCAAACCCGGCATCGGGCCCTGGCACCCCGGAGAGCGTCATCAACCGATAGCCGAGCGCCGAACCGGCCGCGCTGCCACCTGGCACGATGCTCGAGAGGGCCTTGGTACTCATCTGGATGCGGAACAAGCGCCAGGATGACACCGAGTGACTCGACGGCCCGAGAGCGGCGCGGGTCAACATCGAATAGGAGTACAACGCAGCCATCTCCAGGCCAAAACCGAGGGTCAGCAACATTGGTTCGACCTCGCGGATCTTGCCCGCGGCGTTGCGTACGCCGGGAACGATCACCGAGATGGCGAAGTACAAGATGAGCACGAAGACCAACAGTTTGAGGGTCATGCGGAAGTGCCGAAAGCGACCCGGCCGCGGCGGGCCACCGGTGTCGTCATGCGAAATCTGGGGAAGCTCGCCGGTTGCCAGGGCAAGGTTTTGGCCCTCCATGCCGCTGATGACGCGCCCGGAGTTAGGCCAATCGGCCCGATTTGATTGCGGCAGCGGAGCTGGCATTGCATAAACCGTAGCCCGTGCGAGACTGACTAAGTGGGGAATGAGACATGGATGCCGACAATTCGGCTGTGGGCCGAGACCTTTGATGAGGTCGCGCCCGGGGCGATTGAGGGCATCTATTTGGTCGGTTCTGCGGCGCTCGATGACTGGCATCCGCACAGCAGCGACATCGACATCGTCGCGATTACCGCCGAGCCCGCAGATGAGGAAATGGCTGGCGCGCTGTTGACTGCCCACGCCGTGTTCACCGAACGTTGCGCTGGCGGACCGAGCGTCGATGGGCCATTCGTGGCCTGGGGCGATCTCGTCGTCAGCCCGCAAGCCTCGGCTCGGCCGTGGACGCTCGATGGTCGGTTTTACCACGATGCCGAGTGTTTCGAGCTCAATCCGGTGACCTGGTACACGCTGGCACACCATGGTGTTCGTTTGCGCGGGCCGGAACCCGCCGAACTGGGTATTCCTGTCGACGATGCCGACCGAGTGCGTTTCGTCATCGACAATTCGATCAGCTATTGGGACGAGGTCCACAAGGACTTCGTTGGGGCGCTCGGCGAACTCGGCCCAGACGGCACGTTGCCCAGTTCCGTGCCGATCTGGTGTCTGCTCGGCGCCTGTCGCATGTTGTACACGGCGACCACGGGCGGGGTCACCTCCAAGTCTCAGGCCGGATTGTGGGCGGCCGAAGAAATCGGTGATGACAGCGGCGTGCTCAAGGAAGTGGTGCGGCTGCGAGCCGAGCCGGATCAACCGGTTGCACGAGCCTTGCTCAGCGATGCCGCCCAACTGATGGGTTATGTGATTCGCCTGATCAAAGCGACCGATGATCGCGTTCGGGCCATCGACCCGGCCGATTTCCGGCCCGAGTTCATGTCAGCTTCAATCCGTTCGGTTGCTGCCACTTCAACTCCGTCGCCGGAGGGCGTGTCGTGGCCGCCGCCAACGCAGCCGGCACAGTCGCCGCCCGCTGGGCCAGACCGATATGTGCAGGGCGAATAAAACCCTCGGCTGCGGCACCTTCGAACAGCGCAAACAACGGTGCATAAAAGTCGTCGATGTCGAGTAGCACGATGGGCTTGCTGATGAAGCCCAATTGGTTCCAGGTCAAAATCTCCAACACTTCTTCGAAGGTTCCAAAGCCGCCTGGCAGGGCAATGAAGGCGTCGGCCAATTCGGCCATCCGTGCCTTGCGGCTATGCATCGAGTCGGTGACTTCGAGGGCGCTGAGCTGTTGGTGGGCCACCTCATACTCGACCAGCGCCTGCGGGATGACCCCGGTCACGTGGCCACCAGCGGCGAGCGCAGCGTCGGCGACCGCGCCCATCAGGCCCAATCGTCCCCCGCCGTAGATCAAGCCGATCCCCTGCGCAGCCAGCTGCGTGCCCAACTCGCTGGCCGCCGCGAGATGTGCTGGGCTCTGCCCGGGATTGGTGCCACAGAAAACACAGATCGAGGTCATCTCCCCATCTTGGCGCGAGGTTCGCCGACAACGCTCGCCAATTGCTCGGAGTTGGCGGGGCATCAGTAACGTTTTGCCATGACCGCTCCCGATCTCCACGCCGCCGCCGAAGTGATCGCCCTCGCCCGCCGGGTTGTCGACCGAGCGGTCGCCCACATGGTGAGCATCGGTGGCCCCGACGCCCAGCAGGTCGTGGCCTACGACCTGGCCCATGCCGCCTCGGCGGCGGCGACGGCTAACGCGATGCTCGACTACGGGGCTAAGGGCGACGTCGAAGCCAAGCTCACCTGCGCCTTCACGGCCGACATGGCCCACGATCTGGCCTCGCGACTGATCGGGCGGGAACATCTGTGGGGAGCCGAGCCAGGATCGTTGGCCGCCGTGTCGGGCTTTCTCGCCAGCTATCGCGATCCCGAGTTCGTTGCCTCGCTGGCCGATCAGGCCGGTCCACGCCATCTCGCCGACGAGTTCGAAATGGTGCAAGATGCCTTTCGATCCTTTGCCGAGCGGGTGATTGCGCCGCGCGCCGAGCACGTGCATCGCCACAATGCCGACGTCCCCGAGGAAATCATCAAGGGTCTGGCCGAGATGGGTGCCTTCGGGTTGAGCGTGCCAGCCGAATACGGTGGGTTCAGCGAGGGTGGCGCGGGCGAGTACATGGCCAGTGTCGTCGCCACCGAAGAGTTGTCGCGAGGTTCGTTGGGTATCGGTGGTTCGCTGATCACTCGCCCGGAGATCCTCACTCGCGCCTTGGTCAAGGGTGGGACCGAAGCGCAAAAGCAGCACTGGCTGCCCAAGTTGGCGACCGCCGAGGTGATGGCCGCAGTAGCGGTGACCGAACCTGACTATGGCAGCGACGTGGCTGGGTTGAAAGTGACGGCAACGGCGGCCGCGGGCCCTGGCGGGGAGGCAGGGTATGTGATCAACGGCGTCAAAACGTGGTGCACGTTCGCTGGCCGGGCCAACGTGTTGATGCTGCTGGCGCGCACCGATCCGGATCGTTCCAAAACACATCGCGGGTTGTCGATGTTCATCGTCCCCAAGCCATTGGGCGACGGTCACGGATTTCAGTTCGAGCAGGAGCCGGATGCCGATGGCCGCGTCGGCAAGATGGAGGGCCGCCCGATCGACACGATCGGCTATCGCGGCATGCACAGCTACGAGTTGGCCCTCGACAACTGGTGGGTGTCGGCTGCAAACCTGATCGGCGAGCAAGGTGGGCTCGGCAAAGGTTTCTACTACCAGATGGAAGGGTTCGAAAACGGGCGGTTGCAGACCGCGGCCCGAGCAATCGGCGTGATGCAAGCGGCCTACGAGGCTGCGGCCAGCTATGCGCAGAACCGCAATGTGTTCGGTCGCAACATCGCCGAATATCAGCTTACCCAGGCGAAACTCGGCCGCATGGCGATGTTGATTCAGGCCGGGCGTCAATTCTCCTATCACGTCGCCGTGCTGATGGCCAAGGGTGAAGGGGCCACCGAGGCGAGCATGGTCAAGGCCTATGTCTGCAAGGCGGCGGAATGGGTGTGCCGGGAGGCGATGCAGATTCACGGTGGCATGGGTTATGCCGAGGAGTTCCCGGTGAGCCGCCTGTACGTCGACGCCCGCGTCTTGAGCATCTTCGAAGGGGCCGACGAGACGCTGTGTTTGAAGGTGATCGCCCGCCGACTGGTGGAGCAAAGCGGCAAGTAACCGCCTGCTTAATAGGCGAGCAGTTCGCTGAGCGTGCGGATGCGCTCGAAGTCGGCACCCGGGTGATCGTCGTACGGATCCAGCAGGATCGGGTGCAAGCCGGCGTTGCGCGCCCCGCCGATGTCCATCATCACCGAGTCGCCGACGTAGGCGATCCGCTGCCGGTCGATCCCGGCGAAATGTGGCAGGGCGAACTCGAAAATCTCAGCGTGGGGTTTGGCGATGCCGACGATGTGGCTGTCGATAATCACCCGCACCGGGGTGTTCGGGCCGTCGCCCACCTGGCACACTCCGCAGCGATAGAGCACGTCCTCGATCTGCCCTGAGGCATTGGACACGACGCCGACCGGCACGCCGTCGGCCACCAATTTGGCCAGGGTGGCCACGCTTTCGGGGATTGGCCAACGCCACAGATGTGCTGAACGGGTGTGATCGAGCACCGTTGCCGCGTGATCGCGATCCTCGCTGGGCACGCCGACGGCGTCGACATAGGCCAGGTTGTAGTCGTGCCATGTGCCTTCGTCTGCGCCGACATGTGACTTGACATACATCCCCCGGTAGTGGGCGCGGATGTAGTCCTCGACGTTGTCCGACCCGCCGTAGGTGACCAGCAGCGGACAGATCACCGTCGGATCGGGCAGCAGAAAAATTCCGCCGGCATCGAAGAGAATGGCATCGAAAGAAGTCACCCTGCAAGGTTAGCGAGACGGTGTTCGGCCCGCTCTGACCTTTGAGCACGGCCACCTCGGGGGTTACTGTCGAGGAGTGCGCAGCGCTCGTGACTTCTTCAAACCCTTGGCCGTCGGTGCCCCGGAACCGGTTCGCGAGATCCCGTTTCGCCCGAGCCGGGTGATCCACTTCTTTCCGCCGCAATTACCAAAGGTGGTCGCCAAACTGCCAGAGATCGCACCGACCGTCGATGTGCTCTGCGCCAACTTGGAAGATGCCATCCCGATGGCCGACAAAGAGGCGGCACGGGCCGGTTTGGTCACCGTCGGCAAGACGCTCGACATGGGCGAAACGCAGCTGTGGACACGGGTCAACAGCCTCGACTCGCCGTGGGGTCTCGACGATCTGATCACCCTGGTCACCGAGATCGGCGACAAGCTCGACGTGATCATGATCCCCAAGGTCGAAGGGCCCGAGGACATTCACTACGTCGACCGGTTGTTGGCCCAACTGGAGGCCAAGGCTGGGTTGCGACGCCCGATTTTGGTGCATGCCCTGTTGGAGACCGCCCGTGGCGTGGCCAATGTCGAGGCCATTTGCGCCGCCTCGCCGCGTATGCAGGGGCTGTCGCTGGGACCCGCCGACCTCGCCGCCAATCGGCGGATGAAGACCACCCGTGTCGGTGGCGGGCACCCCGACTATCTGGTGCGCGCCGATCCCGATCCCAACGATCCGAGTGCGCCACGCACCACCTATCAGCAGGATCTGTGGCACTACACCTTGGCCCGCATGGTCGATGCCTGCGCGATGCACGGAGTGCTCCCCTACTACGGCCCGTTTGGCGACATCAAAGATGTGGTCGCCTGCGAGGACCAGTTCCGCAACGCCTACCTGCTCGGTTGCGTCGGCGCCTGGAGCCTGCATCCCGACCAAATCGCCATCGCCAAGCGGGTCTTCAGTCCCCGTCCACAAGATGTCGCCCAGGCACAACGGGTGATCGATGCAATGGGCGACGGCACGGGGGCGATCATGCTCGACGGCAAGATGGAAGACGATGCCTCGGTGAAACAGTGCAAGGTCGTGGTCGAGTTGGCTCGCCAGTTGGCTGCCCGCGACCCCGAACTTGCCAGCGCCTACGGTTTCGGTGCCCACGAAGTTTCAGGGAGCGGCCAATGAGCGATTCGCTGCGGCCCCGCCGGTCGGTGCTGTATATGCCGGCGGCCAATGAACGAGCCTTGGAAAAGGCCAAGACGATCCCCGCCGATGCGATCATCTTCGATCTCGAGGATGCCGTTGCGCCAGATGCCAAGGAGCAGGCGCGGGCCAATGCGGTCGCTGCGGCGTCGAGCGGCGAATACGGCCGCCGCGAGTTGACGATCCGCTGCAATGGGTTGGATACGCCGTGGGGGCGCGACGACGTGCGCGCTGTCGCCGCGTCCGGCGCTTCGGCGGTGGTGATTCCCAAGGTTTCGTCCCCGGCGTATCTCGATGAGATCAGCGCGCTGCTCGATGCCGCTGGGGCACCGGCGGAGATGGGTATCTGGCCAATGGTCGAAACGCCGACGGCGATCTTTGATTGCCGCCAGATCGCTGCTCACCAGCGGGCTCGTGTGCTGGTGATCGGCACCAACGATCTAGCGCGCGAGCTGCGAGCTGGCCTGGTGGCGAGCCGTCACCCGTTGATCCCCCACCTGGCAGTCGCCCTGGCCGCGGCACGCGAGGCGGGCAAGGTGATCGTCGATGGCGTGTTCAATGATGTGCGCGACCCCGACGGTTTGCGCGTCGAGTGCCTGCAGGGCTTCGAGATGGGCTTCGACGGCAAGACGCTGGTCCACCCCGGGCAGGTGGAGATCTGCAACGAGGTGTGGGCACCGAGCAAGGACCAGGTCGCCCATGCCCATCGGGTGATTGCGGCCTTTGACGAGGCGCTAGCCGAGGGGCGTGGCGTCGTCACCGTGGACGGTCGGATGATCGAAAACCTGCATGTCGACAACGCCCGCCGGGTGTTGGCCACCGCCGAGGCGATCGCCAATCTCGACGTTGTAGGCGGCTAGAACCACATAGGGCTACTGACGTCGACGCGTTCAGCGAATACCATGGGACCATGACTGCCGTCGACACCCCCGTTTCCCAGGCCTACCTCAACGATCGCCAGCATGTGTTCCACAGCTGGTCGGCACAGGGCTCGCTTGCCCCGCTCGTTGTCACCGGCGGCGAGGGTGCTTATTTCTGGGACGAGAACGGCAACCGTTATCTCGATTTCTCCAGCCAGTTAGTCAACGTCAACATCGGCCACCAGCACCCCAAGCTGGTAGCGGCGATTCAGGAACAGGCCGCTCAGCTGTGCACCATCGCCCCGTTCCACGCCAACCCGATGCGCAGCGAGGCCGCCCGGTTGATCACCGAATTGGCCCCTGGCGATCTCAACATGGTCTTCTTCACCAACGGCGGTGCCGAAGCGACCGACAACGCAATCCGCATGTCGCGCCTGCACACTGGCCGCCAGAAGGTGATGTCGACCTATCGCAGCTACCACGGCGCAACCGGCGGAGCGATCGCCGTCACCGGTGACCCGCGCCGTTGGAGCGGCGAGACGGGTGTGTCCGGCGTCGTCCACTTTTGGGGCCCGTTTCCCTACCGCAGCCCGTTCCACAGCACCAGCCCAGCCGAGGAAACCGAGCGCGCTTTGCAGCATCTGCGCGAGACGATCATGGTCGAAGGCCCCGGGACGATTGCCTGCATCATCCTCGAGACGGTGGTCGGCACCAACGGCATCCTCGTGCCGCCGCCCGGCTATCTGCAGGGCGTGCGCGACATCTGCGACGAGCACGGCATCATCTACATCGCCGATGAGGTGATGGCCGGGTTCGGTCGGTGCGGCGAATGGTTTGCGGTCAACAACTGGGACGTCACCCCCGACCTGATCACCTTCGCCAAGGGCTCCAACAGCGGCTACGTGCCACTCGGTGGGGTGATCATTAGCCAGCGCATCGCCGACACCTTCCGTGATCGCCCCTACCCCGGCGGGCTGACCTACAGCGGGCATGTGTTGGCCTGCGCTTCGGCGGTGGCCAGCATCAACATCTTCAAAGAAGAGGGCATCATCGAGCATTCACGCATGCTCGGCAGCGAGGTGATCGGCCCGGAATTGGCCAAGTTGGCCGACAAGCACCCGAGTATCGGCGAGGTCCGCGGCATCGGTTGCTTCTGGGGTATCGAACTGGTCACCGACCGCGAGACCCGCGCCCCGCTGGTGCCATTCAACGCCGCCGGCCCAGCCGCCAAGCCGATGGCCGACATCGCCGCGGCCTGCAAGCAGCGCGGCTTGTGGCCGATGACGCATTTCAATCGCTTGTACGTCGTGCCGCCGATCAACACTGCTCCGTCAGTGATCCGTGAGGGCATCGCGATCATCGACGACGTGCTGGCGATCGCCGACAGCCACTACACCGGCTGAACTCGGCTCCGCTCACCATGCGAACGATCAACGTCACCATCTGGAACGAATACCTCCACGAGGTCAAAGAACCGGCGATCGCCGCCGTGTACCCGACGGGCATTCACGGGGCGCTCGCCGAGGGACTCGGGGCCAACGACGACTTCAACATTCGTACCGCAACCCTGGCGGAGCCGGAGCACGGCCTCAGCGACGAGGTGCTCGAATCGACCGACGTGATGCTGTGGTGGGGCCATATGGGCCATCACCTCGTCGACAACGCCATCGTCGACAAAGTCCATCAGCAGGTGCTCTCCGGGATGGGTTTGATCGTGCTGCACTCGGGTCACTACTCGAAAATCTTCCGTCGGCTGATGGGCACCAACTGCTCGCTGTTGTGGCGTGAGGCCAACGAAAAGGAACGGCTGTGGGTTGTCGAGCCTTCGCATCCGGTGATGGCCGGGGTTCCCCCGTATTTCGAGCTTCCGGCCGAGGAGATGTATGGCGAACGCTTCGACGTACCAGCCCCCGACGACTTGCTGATGCTCTCCTGGTTCCAGGGCGGCGAGGTGTTCCGCTCCTGCGCCACGTGGCGGCGAGGCCACGGGCAGGTGGTCTACTTCCGGCCCGGCCATGAGGAGTACCCGACGTATCGCAACGAGCACGTCCTGCAGGTGCTCACCAACGCCTGCCGCTGGGGTGCCCGGCGGATTACTCAAGCCACCGACCACGCAGCCAACAGCCCGGCTTTGGAATGGGTACCGGGGACATCCGAGCGCGCCGCCCAGGCTGCGTCCGCTGGCGCAGACAGCGTTGGGCAGTAATGGCGCCTCCCCGCATCGGGATCATCGGAACCGGAGTGATTGCCGAGACCCACCGAATCGGCTACAAAGCTGCTGGCGCGCCGGTCGTCGCCTTGTGCGATGTCGATGCGGTGACGTTGGCAGCCCGCCAACAGAGCTGGAACGTGGCCGGTGGCTACACCGATTTCCGCGAGCTACTCGCCGATCCGCAGATCGACGCCGTATCGATCTGCACTCCCAACTCCACCCATTACCAACTCACCTTGGCCGCTGCGGAGGCCGGCAAGCACGTGCTCTGTGAGAAACCTGTTTCCATGAAACTCGACGAGGCGCAGGAGATGATCGACGCCTGTGCCGCGGCGGGGGTCGTGTTCCAAGTCGGGCATCACATGCGATCCTGGGCGGCGGCCTCGCTGGCCAAAGCGATGATCGAGCGTGGCGACATCGGGGCGGTCACCTACGCACGGTTCCGTCAAGCCCATGACTGGGGCGGTGCAGCCAAAGCGCGCGGCGTGTTCGGCTCGTTGGCAATGTCCGGTGGCGGCACCTTGCTCGACAACGGCTGCCACCTCTTCGATCTCGCTCGATCGCTGTGCGGCGACGTCAGCGACGTGTTCTCGCGCTGCGCCACCCGCAAATTCGACGTCGAGGTCGAAGACACCGCCATCTCCTCGCTGGGGTATGTCTCCGGCGCCATCGGTCAGGTCGAAGTGGCCTGGACGGCAACGGGTTGGCAGGAAGCGTTCTGGGTCTTCGGCACGGAAGGCTCGATCGAGGTCGACAATCGCGGTGCTGGCGCCAACGTCTTGACCCACCGCTACCGCTCATCTGGCGCTGGGGTGTGGGCCGAGACCGACGTCGCCCGCCACGAATTGGTCGGTCCCGTGGCCCACACGCGACACATCGCCAACTTTCTGGCGGCGATCGCCGGCGAGCGCGACGTTGTCTGCAGTGGAGCCGACGGACTCGCTGCGGTTCGCCTCGTGCTGGCCAGCTACGAAAGCGCTGCGGCCGGCGTTCCCATCCGCCTTTAGGCGCCGCCCAACAACTGTTGGCGCCCTTCGCCACGTTGAATCGCGGGAATGTACGTCTCGAGCAGCGTTTGGGTGTCCGGATCGCGCAGGTCGACCACCCGGCCCTCTTCTGCCGAGAGATAAGCAGCCATCGTCAGGCGAACGATCTCGACGCCGTAGTCGAAGTCGAGTAACGCCGAACGACCCGCTCGGAATGCCTGCGCGGCATCGATGTTTTCGTCGGTGTACCCGTACAAATCGGCTTCGTTGGGCTGTATCGCCAACAGGCCACGCGATGCCGTCGCCTTCTCCAGGGCCAACTCGGAGTCGGCGACGCCATCTGCAGCGACGTCGCCGATGAACACCTCCAGCGGCGACCTCAGGCTGTTTGCCTCCAACGCGTACCCCGGTCCGATGCCGTCGACCAGCAGCCGCAAACCCTGCTTGTCGTACATCCACGACACCGTGAACTGTGCCTTGGAGCGGAACCCCGTTTCGGCATCACGGTACGTCACCGTGCCAGTGGCGAAGTCTTCGGCGGGTGTGCTGGCGTAATCGACCCCGTGGTTGGTGAGCAACTCCGCCCGCCAGCGCGGCTGGCCCCACTTCAGCAGGGCCACGTCGGCTGAGACCGTCTCGGGAATCAGATGGGTCGGTGGCTTTCCGTTCGGCGTCAAAAGATACCAGCCGACGGCGATGCAATGGCAGCCCATGTCGGAGAGCACACCGCCACCTTGCTGAGTTGGGTCCCAGAACCAGCCGTTGTGCGGCCCGGCGTGCTCTTCACCCGAGCGCGCCAGCGTCAGCGGGCCCATCGCGGCCTCGACACCAGCCAACTGGGCCTTGGCCTGCTGGAGCATCTTCATGTGGATCTGGTTCTCGAAGTAGGCGGTGGGCACTCCAATTTCGGCAGCGATCTGGGCCACGCGGCGCGCCTCGGCAAGATTGCGCCCCAACGGCTTTTCACAGATGATTCCGCGCAACTGCGCTCCGTCGGCGACAGCCGCGGCGATCTGTTCCATCGTCTGGATGCGACTGAAGTTTGGGTTGTAGAGCGCGATGACGTCGACATCGTGGGCCATTTGACGAACGTTGTCGTAGACCTTCGCCTCGCCCAACTGTCGCTCGCGGGCCGAGGCGGCTAGGGCGTGGGGCGGTGTCCGCGATGTCAGCCCGGCAACGTCGACGCCGCGGACCTGCTCCATTGCCCGAAGGTGAAATTGGGTGATGAAGCCGCCGCCCACCATTCCGTATCGCAAGGTGTCCATCTGTTAGGTCTCCTCTACATCGTCAAACGTGTTGGCCGGACGGCGAAACTCCATTGGCGCGGCCGGTGTGCAGGTCGTCGTCAGCTCCAGGCGTCGGCCCTCGGCGGATGATCGCAGCGCTCCCGACATCAGCTCGAGGACATGCAGGGCCAGTTCCGCGGATGCCCGGTGCGGTCGCCCCGCAGCGGTCGCCGAGAGCATGTCGGCAAGCCCGATCCCACGTTGTTGGGCAACATTTGGCGTCGGCAAGGTGAGATCACGCCAGTCGTCAGCGATCAGGCTGCGGAGCTTGAGCGGGCCGCCAAAGGTGTTCGGATCCGGTACCACCAGGGTCGCCTCAGAACCATAGATCTCGATATTTCGAAGCCGGGTGGCCTTGACGTCGAAACTCGTCACCAGCGTGGCGGTCGCTCCACCGACAAAGTCGATGATGCTGGCCACATGCGTCGGAGTCGTCGCCGTGACAACCTCGCCGACGCGTCCCTTGCTGTGCATCACCCGGTCGCCGATACCGACCTTGGCCGAAGCGAAGATCGAATGCGCCGGACCGAGCAGTTGCACCAAGGCAGTCAGGTAGTAAGGACCCATATCGAACAACGGCCCAGCGCCCGGGCCGTAAAAGATCTCGGGGTTCGGATGCCACCATTCCGGCCCGCTGCTGAGCATGAAGGCGTTGGCCGCCAGCGGTTCACCGATCAGGCCCCGGTCGATGGCTGCGCTAGCTGCCTGCAACCCAGCGCCGAGAAACGTGTCCGGCGCGCAGCCAAGCCGCAGGCCAGAGTTGTTGGCCAGCTCGACGAGCGCCCGGCCCTCGTCGAAGTCGATACCGAGTGGCTTCTCGCTGAACACCGACTTGCCGGCTTCGAGGCACTGGCGGGTGACCGCGGCGTGGGCGTGGGCGGGGGTCAGGTTGACGACCGCGTCGATCGATGAGTCTGTGAGCAGGTCGTCGAGCTCCATCGCCGCTCCCCCGTAGCGTTGGGCGAAACTGGCCGCCCGCCCGGGGACGCCGTCGGCGAAGGCGGCAATCTCGATCCAGTCGAACTCGCTGAGGGTGGCGGCGTAGACGGGAGCGATGTTCCCGCAGCCGACGATTCCGATTCTGTTCATCGACGTCCGGCGGAAAGGCCAGCGCCGGTGAGGTAGCCGTAACTTGCCGCTACTGCGTCGAACATGTCGGTTGCGCAGCGGTCGAGTTCGACGATGTGCCAGCGGGCTGCGGTGGCGGCTGCGAGGATTGCGGGGATGTCTAGCGAGCCGGACCCGGCGGCCACCATCGGGTTCTCTGGCTGGTCGGCGGGGCCGTCTTTGACGTGGACGAACTGCACGCGTTCGCCGAGTTCAGCGATCACCTGCGTCGGGTCGGCACCGCCGAGTGTTGTCCAGTAGATGTCGAGCTCAGCGAAAATGCTGGGATCGAGCTGGTCGAACAGCGCCGACAACGCCGGGCGGCCGTCGAGGATGGTGGAGAGCTCCCACCAATGGTTGTGATAACCGAGCGAGACGCCGCGGGTAGCAGCTATTTCGAGACCGGCGTTGAGCACTTCCGCCGAACGTTGCACCGCGTCGCTCGACGCGAAATTGTCCGGCGGCAGGAAGGCTAGGACGGCGGTGTCGCAGCCGACTTCTTGGAGGGCGTCGAGCGAGGCATTGAAGGCGTCCGGCGCGAGGTCGCCGAGGTGGCCGCTGGAGACAACGAGGCCAGCATCGGCGGCGATCGCCGAGAACTGCTTCGTGGTCATGCCGTTGAACCCGGCGAGCTCAACGCCGACGAATCCAACCTCGCCAAGCCGACGCAGCACCGATTCAAAGTCGATGGCGGCTTCGTCTCGCAGCGAGTACAGCTGGACCGAAATCGGTGGTTGCAGGCTCATAGTCATCTTTCGATCGTCAGCACGGCAGGGCTCCAGAATGGACCCACTGGAAATCTCGCCGAGATTATCATCGCGGCCCCGGCGGCACGGGAACCGCGCCGCCGCGTAGTTAGGCGGCGGTGGGCCGGTTGTCATCACAGTGCCGTCGGGAAGACCCGCCGTGGGTCACCTCGACGAGGTCAAACGGGCCGCACTCGACCGAGCGCTGCGCCACGCGTTAGACACCGTCTACTGAGGCGCCCTCGAGGCCTGCCTCCTCGCCGAAAATTGGCAGATGCCCCGGCCAGACGGCCGGGGCATCTGCGCCATCGGAACGGCTGCGCTCCTAGCGGTTCTGCGGGAACCCGAGGTCGACCGACGAGGTCCGCGGGTCGGGCCAACGTGAGGTCACCACCTTGGAACGGGTAAAGAAGTTGATGCCCTCCGGCCCATACATGTGCTGGTCGCCGAACAAGCTGGCCTTCCAACCACCGAAGCTGTAGTAGCTGACCGGCACCGGAATCGGAACGTTGATGCCGACCATGCCAACCTGCACGTCGAACTGGAACTGCCGAGCGACACCACCATCACGGGTGAAGATCGCTGTGCCGTTGCCGTATTGGTTGTCGTTGATCAGCTGCAAACCCTCGTCGTAGCTCTTGATTCGGGT
Source organism: uncultured Acidimicrobiaceae bacterium (assembly GCA_963732585.1). Taxonomy (GTDB): domain Bacteria; phylum Actinomycetota; class Acidimicrobiia; order Acidimicrobiales; family Ilumatobacteraceae; genus WLMZ01. Next base: position 1,195,538 of record CAVSZY010000003.1, read on the forward strand.
CACCGTCAGCACCGGGCCGAAGATCTCGTCGTCGTAGCAGCGCATGCCCGGAGCGACGTTGTCGATCAGGCTCGGCTTGAGGAAGAAGCCACCATCGGGCGCACCTTCACGGCCATCGACCACCAGCGTGGCCCCTTCGGCCTCGGCACCAGCGACATAACCAGCGACCTTGTCACGGTGCTCGCCGGTGATCAGCGGGCCCATCTCGTTGCCATCTTCGCTGGCCGGGCCAACGAGGATGTTGGGGATGCGGTCCTTCACCTTGGCGATGAACTCATCAGCGATGGAATCCATCGCCAGCACCACGCTGATCGCCATGCAACGCTCACCGGCAGAACCGTACGCGGCGCTGACTGCTGCGTCGGCAGCCATGTTCAGGTCGGCGTCGGGCAGCAACAGCATATGGTTCTTGGCGCCACCGAGGGCCTGGACCCGCTTGCCGTTGCGGGTGCCCGTCTCGTAGATGTACTTGGCGATCGGCGTCGAGCCGACGAAGCTGACGGCCTGGATGTCGGGGTGGTTGAGGATGGTGTCGACGGCCAATTTGTCGCCGTGAACGACGTTGAAGCAACCATCGGGCAGACCGGCCTGCTTGAGCAGGTCGGCGATGAACATGCTCGTCGAGGGATCCTTCTCGCTCGGCTTGAGGATGAAGGTGTTGCCGCACGCCAAGGCGTTGGCGAACATCCACATCGGGACCATCGCTGGGAAGTTGAATGGGGTGATACCGGCCACGACACCGAGCGGCTGCTTGATGCTGTAGACATCGACGCCACCGCTGGCCTGCTCGCTGAACCCGCCCTTGAGCAGATTGGGGATACCCGTCAGCGAACTCGATGTTTTCCAAACCGCGAGCCACCTCGCCGAGCGCATCGCTGAGCACTTTGCCGTGCTCTTTGGAGATCAACGAGGCGATCTCCTTACGGTTGGCATCGACCAGTTCACGCATGCGGAACATGATCTCGGCGCGACGGCTGAGGTTGGTTGCCCGCCATGCCGGGAACGCCGCCTTGGCCACGGCGATGGCGTGATTCATCTCCGCCTCAGAGGCGAAGTCGACGCTCGCCTGCTGCTCGCCGGTAGCCGGCTGCCAAACGACGCCTTCTCTCCCGGAGGTGCCTGGTTGGACTTTGCCGTCGATCCAGTGACTGATTCTGTTCATGGTGGCTCTCTTTACAAACGGTGTGGGGCTGGAGGCAACACGGCACGCGGCGCTGCGTACGCACCCTCATCATATATGTAACAGCAAAGTGCTGACAATTCTATGTTTGTTACCGTACAATAAGTTGATGCTCGAACAGATGACCTCATCGATCACCGATCGCAGCGCTCGCGGAATCGCCGCCGCGGTCGGTCGGATGATCACCAACGGTGAGCTGGCGGTCGGTGCAAGGCTGCCGACCGTGCGCCAACTGTCCGATCGCCTCGGGGTCTCGCCCACCACGGTCAGCGAAGCCTGGCAAAGCCTGGCCGCCGTCGGCGCCATCGATCCACGCGGCCGGCAAGGCACCTTCGTGCGCGAAGCGATCGGGATTGGCGCCTCGCGGCGCTACCGCCGGGTAACCGAGGGCCCCGGGCACTTTCGCCTCGACCTGTCCAGTGGCACCCCCGATCCTGCGCTGCTGCCTGATCTGGCGCGCATCGTCGCTCGCGTCGGCGGCAAAAATCTGACCAGCAGCTACCTCGATCAACCTGTGCTCCCAGAACTGGAGTCACTGCTGCGCACCGCCTGGCCGTTCCCGCCCGAACAGCTCACGGTGGTCGATGGCGCGATGGACGCCCTCGATCGGCTCTCCCAGGTCGTGCTGCGCCTCGGCGACCGGGCGATCGTCGAAAGCCCGACCTTCCCGCCCTTGCTCGACCTGCTCGAGTCGCTGGGCGTCGAGCCGATCGGGGTCGAACTCGACGAGCAGGGCATTCGGGTCGACGACTTTCGCGCTGCACTGCAACAGCGCCCTACCGCCGCCTTCGTTCAGCCACGGGCGCACAATCCCACCGGCATCACCATGACCGAGGCCCGCTGTGCCGAACTCGCCGCCCTGCTGGCCGAAACGACCACGACGATCATCGAGGATGACCACAGCGGCGAGATCGCCTCCGAGCGGCTGGTCAGTTTCGGTAACTACCTGCCGCAACGCACGGTCCATATCCGCAGCTTCTCCAAGAGCCACGGCCCCGATCTGCGCTTAGCGGCCATCGGGGGAGCCGGCGAGGTGGTCGCCGCCGTCGCCACCCGGCGCTTCCTTGGACCCGGTTGGAGCAGCCGCCTGCTGCAGGCCGTGCTCGTGGAGATGCTCACCGACCCGGCGACGATCGAGCAACTCGAGGTCGCCCGTCAGCATTACGCCCATCGGCGAAGTGTGTTCAGCGGTGTGTTGGCCGAGCGCGGCGTGCCGTTCACCGGCACCGATGGCATCAATCTGTGGATGCGTGTCGACGACGAACGTTCGGCGTCGATCACCCTCGCCGCCCAGGGCATCGGCGTCGCCCCTGGCGAGCCCTTCATGGTCCGCCCCGGCCAGGCGCACATTCGCCTGACGGTCGGGCTGCTCGACGGCAGCGACGCCGACGTCGCCGCCACGGCCCAGATCGTGGCCGACGCCGCCGGGCTCGGCGTGGCCGTCACCGGCCAACGCTGAGACGCCTCCTCTCGCGTAATCGTGCACGAGCTTGCTCCAGGCGCTACAAAACGCACGATTACGCGAAGGCTTTCGGCGTCAGCGCAAGCCCAGGCGTTGCAGTTCTGGCGTCGGCTCACAGTTCGCCTGCAGCCGTCCGCTGCCGTCGGCGGTGACAATCGTGCTCGCCAAGCTCAGCGGCACCATTTCAATCCCCTGCCCAGTGTGCGACCCGCGACGATCGAGATGGGCGCACAGCGCCTGCCACAGCGGTGTCGGCAGGAACGTGCCTCGCCCAACGGTTAACCACACCGGAACCTCGGTGCAGTAGGCAACGGCCGCAGCGGCCGTGGAACCGAGAGCGCACAGCGCCGACCCATCGCCGGCGGCCATCGCCTCGATCAGCACCAGATCGCAGGATCCGACGGCCTCGGCGAGATGCAGCACCGACACCAGCTCGGCGTCTCCCGCGTCGCCTTGCAGACGCCGCACGAAACGCCGACCATCGCGCTCGTCGTCGAGCACCAGGACCCGCAGATCGCCACGGGCGAGCAGCGCCTCACCGCCCAGATCCGGCCAACCAACCAGCACGACGGTCGCCGCAGCGGGAAGCTGTTGCGCGAGCACGGTCGGGGTCGGGTCGGTTTCGATCTCGTCGGCGTATCCCAATGCCGACGCGACGCCATCGATGTCGGCCAACACGCGCGCCGCCAGCCACCACAGCGGGCCGCACGGCAGGTGGCGATCGAGCATCGCCCGGCAGGCCACCAGCAGCTCTCCGGCCTCGGCGTCGAGCAGCGCCAAGCTCTCAGCCGTTTCGCGCACCAAGCTGCGTCGATCGCCGTCGTGGCTGCGGGCCAGATAACGAAGGCGTTCCATCGGATGCATAGCTGCACTGTGCCACATCACCACGACCCTCGCCGTTCCGCAAGCCGGTGGGCAGCATGCGCGGCGGGCGCGTTGCCATCGTCACGGGCATGAATATAGGGTTTCTATATGAAGCAACAGAGGGCTCGAATCGGTTGGGCAGCGAAGGCCATACAATTGTTCTTCGCTTGTGCCATGATGCCACCTCTAGGTGTCAGCGCTGCACCCATGGAACAGGGTGATGGCAAGCGGTCCCCAACGGTAGAGGAACTAATGGGCGACCAGCCGTTGCGTGAAACACAGCGGTTCGGGTTTGCCGCAGAATTGCAGTACGACACCACCCAGATCGATGGCTACTTCCGAGTCGTCTCAAAAGGCTCCGGGAAATGCCTCTCCGTGCCATCCTCCACCACCAACCTCGGCGCACAAATGATCATCTGGGGATGCAGCGGCAACAACCCAGCCCAACGCTGGCGATCCCGATGAATCGCGGCCACGGTGGTCGCCTCACGATCGGCGCGATCGGCCTCTGCCTCACCCTAACCACGGCCTGCAGCTCCGAGCCATCACCTCCAACCGCCGACTCAACGGAGCCAGCAGCAGCAGCAGCAGCAGCAACAACAACAACACTCGCCTCGCCAACCCTCGACCCCGCCATTACCACCTCGGAAAATCGGGTGAGCACGGTGCCTGTAGATGTAGCGGACATAGTTTTCACCGTACGATTCCTCCCCGCCGACACCGACGTGGTTATCGCCGTGGACGCCCACAACTTCGCCGCGCAAGGCTCATCGGCCCCCCTCCTACTGCGGATTGAGCGATTTGACGCGGGCTCCTGGCTGCACGTAGGTGATATCTGTTATGGCGGTCGAAACGCCATAGGGAAGGGCCGTCTTCCCGGTGGTGACTGCGAAGTGCCGGCTGTGTTCGTGGCATTCCCCGTCGGCACGACTATTCAACTCTCCGGCACTTTCTCAGATCTACCTGCCGGGCGGTATCGGGCCACTGAGCGCTCTCCTTCAGCTGACCACTCATCGCCAGGGACCGATTTCGACGGCACTCCGCGTCCACCAGCCGACCTCACCGATGTCACGGCACCCGGCGATCAAGCCGTTTCCGCTGGCGCAGATCTGCTGACCACCGTCGCAGCGTTCGATCCGATTACCGGCGGCACAGAGGTTTCTGTCGTCGCCATCAACCAAACCGGCAAAGCGATTGTCCAACACCCCCAACATTTCGTCGTGCAACGCAAGCAGAGCGGGGCTTGGAGCAATGTCGGCTGGATTCCAGCGGTCTGCGACGGCGTGTTCTGGACCGATCCCATCCGATGCGACGCCACCATCGCACTCTCACGTCTGACATCCGGCACGTACCGCGCCGTCGTCCCCGTTCCCGCCGATTCGGGCTTGACGCAGGCCTCCCCCGAAATCGTTGTCGAGTGAAACTGGTGGCCGCATACCGCTAGCGGCCGACGCAGGCCGTTTCGGTTGGTCGGTACAAGGTAAACGATCCGCTGACCATCTCGACGGCCAGCGTGCCGGCGGCCTCCATCGCCGCCAACTGATCGACGATCCAGGCGTCGGGAGGCAGGAACCCTGATCCGTCGAGCAGCACCACCCCATCGGCGCGCCCCAGTGAGCAGGCGAAACCGTCCATCAAGGCATCGCGATCCTGCGCCCGCCCGGAATGGACGTTGATCGGTGACGGGAAATAGGCCGCGTGTACGCCGCTCTCGTAGTGGATCGTGTCGGCGCTGTTGCTGATCACCACCGCCGCAGCGCTGTCGCTCACCACCACCAGCCGCTCGGCGTTGGCCACGAATCGCGGCGCTTCCCAGCGATCGGGGCGAGCCGCAGCAACGGCCCAGAGCATTGAGACTCCCAGCGCCGCATGCGGGATCCGTTGGCAAACCCGGCGATGGAGATCGTCGGCCCACGCCCAGGCCGTGATCAGCAGCACCCCCGGCGGATACAGCATCCGCGGCTCGAACTTGGTCAGGGCGTCGTAGAGGTACATGGTGATCAACACGGCGCCGAGCAGCGCGGCGCTCAAGGCGAGCACGAGGTGCGACACGCCGACGCCGCCCGTGTCGCCATGATCGCCGCCCAGCCAGCGCAGCGCACCCCAGGAGATGATCCCCAAGAGCACAGCACCGAGCAGGTAGTACAGCGTCGGCACCTCCCACGGCCCATCGAGCACGTCGGCGACCGAGGTGTTGAACGTGGTCACCCACCCAGCCAGCGAATGGGCAGCGAACTTGAAATCGATCGAACCGCGAGACATCCATTGCGGTGAACGATCTGTCTGCCCAGACGCCCACATCGCGTTGAGCACACCAGGCGATGCGCATAGCGCCACGGCCGCCGCGAGGCGCGCTCCGCGCACCTTGCCTCTCCACGCCTGCACAGCGAGCACAGCGACGAGAGGTAGGCCGACAAAGCGCAGCACGCCGAGCGCTCCTCCGAGCGCGGCTGCTGGCCACAACCTTGATCCGTCACGACCGACAGCGCCCAGCAACAGGGCGAATGCCAACAACCCGGAAACGAACACCGGCTCGGGCAAGCCGCCTTGGCGCAACTCGACGGCAATCGGCAGGCCGAGCGCGGTCCACGCGGCCAGCGCCCGCACCGACAGAGTCGTCCAACTGCTGGCCCGGTGCGGACCGGAGACGATCAGCCAGGCGGTGGCGGCGACAGCGATGAGCATGGCCAGAACCTGCGCGGCTTTGATCCCGCTCGCCAGACCGATCGCTCCCAACAGCAGCGGATAACCGATCGGGAAGTCGACAAACGGCGCGCGGCCATCGTCGACCAGTGAGCGATAGGACAGATCCGAAAACGCTGGAATCAGCCCGGACGACCCGACGTGACCGTCGGCGACCCCATGCGCCGCGCTCCAATAGGACACCCCGTCGCCGCCCGGCACCACGCCGTGGCGCAACGTCCAGGCGGCCAACAACCCGGCGACGATCGCCGCCGCCCACGGCCACCCTCGCCAAGTTGGATTGCGGATCGACACGATCGGCAACTCTAGGGCCAGCGTCGACGCCTGGGGAGGTTCACCAGATCGCGTCGACGTCATACTGCGTGACGAGGCGATCCTGGGTGAGCACACTCAGCCGTTCATGTCTCGCTTGAGCGACAAGGAGTCGGTCGAACGGATCACTATGTAGCGCTGGAAGCGACTCGGCGCCGCCGAGATGATCGGCCGAGATCGCCAGTTGCCTCAGGCCCGATCGCGAGACGAAGTCGTTGAACCACTCGAGCGCTGGACGGTCGACGATCTCGAGCTTGCCGAGCCGTCGTTTGATCGCCATCTCCCACAACGAGACATGAGATGCGTACACCTCGGCGCCGTTGGCGGTGATGGCCGCCGTGGCGGCCGAGCTCAATCGCCCCGGTTCGACGATCGCCCAGATCAGCGCGTGCGTATCGAGCAGAATTCTCAAGCGGGGAACACCGGCGCGCCAAGCATGCCGTGCAGTTCGGCCTCACTCCAGTGCAGGTCTTCGACGCTCGGGACCGCGGCGGTGCTGGCGGCGCCGACGCCGAGGATGACCCCCAGCGCAGGTGGAGCGACCAAACGAGCGACGACACGGCCGTGCTTGGTGATATGCACCTCTTCGCTCGTGGTTGCCAGGTCGGCGATCAGCTGCGAAAGGTGATCCTTTGCGTGATGAATGGGGACTTTCACGACCATCGGCGAACCATACCAGGTTTTTGGGCCTTATTTTATGGCCATTATTAGCTGAGTCCAACAAGCTATGGGAGCACGAGTGGATTCCGCTAACTTGGCTGGGTGGCTAGCAATCCGTCGCTTGACGTCGTCCTGACAACTCTGACCGGTGAAAGCCGACCGCTCGATGAGTGGTTGACCACCTTCAACCTCGCCTCCGTTGTGCTCGACCCGTACACCAATGAAAGCGCCTGGATTCTCAAAACCGCGGTGCGCATCTTGCGCGGTTTTCAAGGCGCCGACGTGCGTTGCAACTTCGTCGTCGCCGCCGAAGCCGATGATGCCAAGGCATTCCTCGGCCCCTTGGCCCAGGAATTCCTCGTCTTCTGCGATCCCGAGCGGGCGATGATCCGCAGCCTGGCGCTCGACACACTGCCAGCGTTCGTCTTCGTGCACACGGACGGCACCCTGGCCGCCAGCGCCGAGGGGTGGAACAGCCTCGAATGGAAGCGGGTCTCCAAGGCCATTGCCCAGGCCACGGCCTGGTCGCAACCCGGCATACCCGCTGCAGGCGATCCGGCTGCCTTCAAGGGCACCCCGGCACTCGTCTAAGCCGGCGGCGAGTGTCCAACGACGAAACGGACCTGCCCGTCCTCGAGGTCATCGAGGACATCATCAGCGCCCTGCGCGACATCGGCTCGGCAGTGGTCGTCGCTCCCCCGGGTGCCGGTAAAACCACCATTGTCCCGCTGAAGCTGCTCGATGCCCCGTGGCTGACCGGCCGCATCGTCATGCTCGAACCGCGCCGCCTGGCGGCGCGGGCGGCGGCAACCCGCATGGCGGCGCTGCTCGGCGAGACCGTCGGCGAAACGGTTGGCTATCAGACGCGCGATGAGCGCAAGATCGGCCCGACGACACGAATCGAGGTCGTCACGGAAGGCATTCTGACCCGCAGGTTGCAGCACGATTCAGAACTCGCAGGTGTCGCCATCGTCATCTTCGACGAGGTTCACGAGCGCAATCTGCCCACCGACGTCGGGCTGGCGTTGGCGCTCGACGTGCGAGACTCCATTCGCCCAGATCTGAAGCTGCTGGCGATGTCGGCGACGCCGCAGGCGGAGCGTCTGGCGACAACCCTCGCCGTCGATGGCGCGCCGTGCCCGATCATCACCAGCATTGGACGCACCCACCCGATCGACATCCGTTGGGTGCCGCCAGGTAAGGGGCAGCGGATGGATCACGCAGTTGTCGAAACGGTGCTCCTGGCCCTACGCAACGACATCGGCGATGTGCTCGTCTTCCTTCCCGGGATCGGTGAGATCACCCGCGCCTACCAAGCCCTCGACCCGCGTGTGCCCGGCGACGTCGATATCTACCCGTTGGCAGGCGCGCTCACCCTTGCCGAGCAGGACAAGGCACTGGCGCCGTCACCGCCGGGACGCCGCCGCGTGGTATTGGCCACCGACATCGCCGAAACGTCGTTGACCGTCGCCGGGGTGCGCATCGTTGTCGATGCTGGCGAGGCCCGTGTGCCGCGCTATGACCAACGCACCGGTATGACTCGGCTGGTGCGGGTGACCACCAGTCGGGCCTCGGCGGATCAGCGCGCCGGGCGCGCCGGACGAACCGAACCGGGCATCGCCTACCGGCTGTGGAGCAAGCTGGAGCACAGCACCCGCCGCGCCCATCTCGAGCCGGAGATCACCCAGGTCGACCTCGCCGGTCTCGTTTTGGAACTCACCGCGTGGGGCACGCCCGCCGATCAACTCCGCTTCCCCGATGCTCCGCCGCCGCGCACCATGGCCCAGGCCAAGGAATTGTTGGAGTTACTCGGGGCCCTCGACGACACTGGCAGATGCACCGACACCGGCCGCAGGATGCTTGCTGTGCCTGCCCATCCGCGGCTGGCCAGGATGGTCATCGATGCTGGCCAGCGCGACCAAGGACTGGCCTGCATGATCGCCACGCTGCTCGACGAGCGAGATATCTTGCGCGGTCGCCACGACGAACTGCCGACCGATCTGGCGCTGCGAGTCCGCGTCGTGCTCGGCCAAGCTGGACACGATCTCGCCGATCGCGGTGCCGTCGAGCGCACCTACCGCCGCGCTCAGGACATGGCCCGTCGAGTGGGCACCAGCATCGATCGCGATTCCATCGATCCCGATCGGGCCGGTGAAGTGTTGATCCTGGCTTATCCAGATCGGCTCGCGGTGCGCCGCGGCCAACCGGGCCAATTCCAGCTGCGCGGTGGTAGCGCAGCTTGGATGCGCCAGCAAGACCCGCTGGCGGCCGAACAATTCGTCATCGCCGCCGACGTCGATGGCGACCGCAAGCGCACCAGAATCCGTCTCGCCGCCGGCATCGATGCTGCCCACATCGAGGAGCGCCTTGGCGCACTCGTCGAGCGGCGGGCGACGTTGAGCTGGGATAAGGAGCGCAACGACATCATCGAACGGATCGAGCGACGGCTCGGCTCGATGGTCATCGACAGCTTCGTGCGCCGCCCAGGGCCCGGCGAAGAGGCCACCGCCGCACTGATCGAGCGTGTTCGCAACACTCGCTTGCGGCACCTCAACTGGACCCCGGCGGCAAGTTCGTTGCGCAGCCGCGTCAACTTCGCCCGCAGCCAGCAACCCGATGCTGGCTGGCCGGATTGGAGCGACAACGGGCTGATCGGCAATCTCGACGACTGGCTTGCCCCCTATCTCATCGGGATGACGTCGATCACCGAACTCGCCGATCTGCACCTCGTCCCGGTGTTGCGTGCCGGGTTGCCGTGGCCGCTCGGCGGTGACCTCGATGCGGCGGTGCCCGCCGAGTTGGTGTTGGCCAGCGGCCGCGTCGTCGACGTCGACTATTCCGGGCCGCAACCGACGGTCAGCGCACGAGTGCAAGATCTCTTCGGCACCAAGGTCCACCCGAAGATTGGCAACCATTCGGTGCTCTTCCAATTGCTGTCGCCGGCCGACCGCCCGATCCAGGTCACCGGCGACATCGTCGGGTTTTGGAACGGCTCGTGGGCCGAAGTTCGTAAAGAAATGGCCGGACGATATCCCAAACACTATTGGCCCATCGACCCATCAAGCGCACCCCCGAAGAGGCTGAAGGAGCGGTAGCGTCAGGGCCAGCATTGCGGAACGGGGCCGGGAAGGGTTCTCCGGCGAATGCAGATACGAGACACACGAAGTGATTGAACCGACGCCCGACGACGACACAACCGATGCGATCATTCGCGCCGGCAATCGGTTGGCAAACGCCGATGTCGTGCCGCGTTTCCCACGGCGAGCGCTGGTGCTCGGTGGCCTGATCGCAGTCGGTATTGCGACAATTGTCGCGGCGATGGTCCTGCAAGACGATGGCGGCGAGGCTGCGATTGCACCGGCGACCGCCGCTTCGTTCAGCTCGGAACCGTCGACAGTTGTCCTCGGGTCCGCGGCAACGGCCGACACCGCCGCGCCGCACAGCGTGCAACTGCAGCCGACCTTCCCGGTGCCACCAACGACGATCGGCCCGGCCAACACTGTCGGGCCAACCACAACCTTGGCCGCAACGACAACGACCTCGACCACTGTGGCCTCACCGCCGACACTGGCCTTTGATCCGGCCAATCCGATGCTCTTGCCGTCGAACTATGGGGTGCTCAAGGACGGCACGCTCACCCTTGTCGGCACCGTTACGAGCGCCGAACAGGCAGCTGACGTGCGGGCCGAGGCAGTCGGGTTGCTCGGCGCCGCCCAGGTGAACGGCGAGTTCACTGTCGCTGCCGGTGCCGACGGACCGAGCGGCGTGGTACGCAACCCGGTCGATGTCAGTTTCGAGACGGGGTCGGCGACGTTCGATCGCTCGATGCGCGCCGACCTTGACGTCGCCATTTTGATCATGGCGCTGCGGCCCGAGGCCAAGCTGCATGTCATCGCTGCGTCTGATGAGTTAGCCAGCGAACGAGCAGCAGCTCTCATCGGGTTCATCACCGAAAGCGGCATCGACGTCCAACGAGTGACGCCGATACCGGCGAGCACGGCACCGGCCGGAGACCAACTGTACGAACTGGTCATCACCAACCTTTTCCGCGATCTGAGCCGCGCGGAGCGATGATTTCTCGCCCGCTGTCAACCCCGATGTGGGGTCGGGCGTCTTCTGAAGTGTGCAAACACCTGTGACCGCATCCGTTGCAAGCTCGTTCGATGACTCGATTCCGGTCGACTTCGACACCCTCTACGTGCGCAACTACCGCCGAACGCTGGCCCTCGCCTATTCGTTGACCGGCGATCTCGGCAGCGCCGAGGACCTCGTGCAAGAGGCGTTCCTCAACGCCCACAAACATTGGGCGAGGGTCTCCATCTACGACGACCCGATGCTCTATGTACGCCGCGCTGTGGCCACGAGGGCGATCAGTCGCTGGCGCAAGCTCAGCCGTGAAACCCTGATGATCGGGCGGCTGAGCGGTCGGCGGGACGAACCGAGCGAGCCGCCGGCACTGCGCGACACCAACTTCTGGGCACGGGTACACGACCTACCGGCGCAACAACGCCAGGTGATCACGCTGCACTACGTCGAGGACATGTCCGTCGAGCAGATCGCCGAGGTGCTCGAACGCAGCCAGGGAACCGTCAAGACCCAACTCTTCCGTGGACGCCAAGCCTTGGCGCGACAACTGAACATCGATACGCAAGGAGACCAGCAATGAACACGTCTTTAGAACACAGGGCAGCCGATGCCCGCAACGAACTGCACCGCTCGTTCGAGCGGGCACCAATCCCGACGCTGAAGGTCCGTGGCGAGGTCGAGACGCGCCGCCGCTACGCCACCTTCGGTGCCGTTGCGCTGGTCGGCTCAATGGCTGCGGTGTTCGCCGTGGTCATCGCCGTGCGCGAGCCGGCCACCAACCAGCAAAGCCCGGCTGCGTCGCCGATCAGCGATCCACCCAGTTCCGCCAGCGCGCTCCCAGGAATCGCGGCTGTCGATGCACATTGGGGGATCGATCCCCTCCCCGCTGGGTGGACACTGATCGCCGCCGCCAGCGGTGTGCAAAATATCACCGGTGACAGCGACTTCGAGCGAAACCTGGCAGTGATCGCGATTGGCTCCGGCAACGTGCTGACATCGTTCAGCACCACCGTCCTAGAAGACGTCGACGATCTGCAGCCAACGATGATCGGCACTCGTGAGGTGTACGCACGCGACGGCTCTGCGTATGCCTGGGCGGAGGGCAGCGGCCAAGCGGTCGTCTTCGGCGACGAGACGTTCGATCCACAGATCGTCATCCCTCAACTTGCGGTGATCAACGAGACGCTTGTGCCCATCGAGGGAAGCGAGCACACCGTGCTCTACCAGGGCGATATCGCCCCTGTGTTTGCAGCAACCTCGTATATCAGTCCGGACCAGAACCCCTCGCCGGTCGACGAAGTCAGCGTCTACGAATCGGCCGCCGGAGACAGGGCCTCAGTTGCCGTGTTCCGTAACCGGCCCGGAGGGGTCAGCCTGATCGCGGCCTTCCTGGCGATCTACCCCGATGGGGCGATTCCGCCGACATCGATGGACGATGGCACTCGTATCGAAGTACAGATACCTTTGTCGGAGTCCGCATCGGCGCGGGTGATCGCCATTCAAGATGGCGACGACTTGATCGTCTTCAGCAGTACCGGCGTCGAGGAATCGGCCGACCTCGGTTTCACGATGATCGACCAGCAAACCTGGAACTCGTGGATGACCCGCGCGGCCTTGGGACGGCTTGAAGACTTGAGGACGAGAGCGGAGCCCGGGGTTGCGTCGACCGAGGCCGAGGTGGCAACAACCGAGCCCGACGCTGCGCCGCCCAACTCCGCAGGGTAGGCCGCACCCCGATTGGGCAGGTCGGCCATGCACCACTACCGTTGGAGCTATGCCAGCGTTTGAGTTTTCCGAAATACTCCCCCTCGGTCCCGACGACACCGAATACCGGCTACTCGGCACTGAGGGGGTCTCGGCCTTCGAGACCGAACAGGGCACGTTCCTCAAGGTCTCGCCGGAAGCGATCACACTATTGACGCAAACGGCGATGCGCGACATCGCCCACCTGCTGCGCAGCGAGCACCTGCAACAACTGGCCAAGATCCTCGACGATCCCGAGGCCAGCGAGAACGACCGCTTCGTCGCCCTCGACCTGTTGCAAAACGCCAACATCGCCGCCGGCGGCGTGCTGCCGATGTGCCAAGACACCGGCACGGCGATCGTCAAAGCCAAGAAGGGCCAGTTCGTCTTCACCGGTGGCGGCGACGAAGAAGCGATCGCCCGCGGCGTGTTCAACACCTACCAAACGTCCAACCTGCGCTACAGCCAGATGGCACCGCTGACCATGTATGACGAGGTCAACACCGCCAACAACCTGCCCGCCGAAATCAAGATTACGGCGATCGATGGCGACGCCTACAAGTTCTTGTTCATGGCCAAGGGCGGCGGCAGCGCCAACAAGAGTTACCTGTTCCAAGAGACCAAGGCGCTGCTCAACGAAAAGGCGTTGCTGCCCTGGCTCTTCGAGAAGATGAAGACGCTCGGCACCGCGGCCTGCCCGCCGTACCACCTGGCGATCGTCATCGGCGGCACCTCGGCCGAGTTTGCCGTGGAGACCGCCAAGCTGGCCTCGACCAAGTATCTCGACAGCCTGCCGACCAGCGGTAGCCGAACGGGCCACGCCTTTCGCGACGTCGACCTGGAAGCCAAGGTACTGACCTTGGCCCAACAAACCGGTATCGGTGCCCAGTTCGGCGGCAAGTACTTCTGCCACGACGTGCGCGTCATTCGTCTGCCCCGCCACGGTGCCAGCTGCCCGGTGGCGATGGCCGTCAGCTGTTCGGCCGACCGCCAAGCCCTCGGCAAGATCACCAAGGACGGCATCTTCCTGGAGCGATTGGAGACCGACCCGGCCCGATTCCTGCCGGAAGTCACCCACGACGACCTCCACGACGCTCACGTCGTACATATCGATCTCAACCAACCGATGGTCGACATCCTTGCCGAGCTCAGCAAACATCCGGTGAAGACACGGGTGATGCTCAGCGGCCCGATGGTCGTAGCCCGTGACATCGCCCACGCCAAGCTCAAGGAACTGCTCGACAGCGGCCAAGAAATGCCGCAGTACATGAAGGACTACTGCGTCTATTACGCCGGACCGGCCAAGACCCCCGAGGGCTATGCCTCCGGCTCGTTCGGCCCGACCACGGCCGGGCGCATGGATAGTTACGTCGACGAATTCCAGTCACACGGCGCAAGCATGATCATGCTCGCCAAGGGCAACCGCAGCCGCCAAGTGACTCAGGCCTGCCACAGCCACGGCGGGTTCTACCTCGGCTCGATCGGCGGGCCGGCAGCACGCCTGGCGCAGGACTGCATCACCCATGTCGAAGTGCTCGAATACCCGGAACTGGGCATGGAGGCGATCTGGAAGATCGAGGTGCAGGACTTCCCAGCATTCATCGTCGTCGACGACAAAGGCAATGACTTCTTCGAACTGGTCAATCGCCCAATGCCAGGCACACCGGTCAGCCTCAGCTGAAGGGCAGCGCACAGGTCACAGGCAGAAGTCGCGAGCCCGCTTTAAGAACCCCTGCAAGCGCGGGTTGTCGACACCAAGGCGGGCGTAGGTCAACAGTTGCTCGTTGTACTCGTTGGCCAGTTTGCCGGCGAGACATTCAGGGTTTTCGTCCTGCAACGTTTGAGCGAACACCGGCGTGACGACGGCGTTGACGAACTCTGGCGACGCCGGAGAGAAGAGCACCTCGGCGACCTCCTCGTCGGTACGCAATCCATCGACAAACGGACATCCCGTATTCGATTGAGGCAGCGTCGCATCGATCAGATAGGCCACCGCCGCGTCGCGGATGCAGCCGCTCTGCATCAACGCTGTGTGTCCGGCACCATCCCAGGTGATCATCGCGGCGTCACCCAACACCTCGACCATGTCCTCGGCGTACTCCACAGGTGTCGCCGGATCGAACTCGGTGCCGATGACCAACACCGGGTTAGCCAGGTCGACCACCGACAGGCGGGGCAAGGGTT
The DNA here is from genome assembly GCA_963732585.1 of uncultured Acidimicrobiaceae bacterium. Lineage (GTDB taxonomy): Bacteria > Actinomycetota > Acidimicrobiia > Acidimicrobiales > Ilumatobacteraceae > WLMZ01. The sequence continues at coordinate 1,210,732 of CAVSZY010000003.1, forward strand.
CGTCGGCTTCAGGCACGCCGACGCAGTAGCTCTGCGACGAGCGATCGGCGAAGTCGGCGCACGAGATCGCCAAATGGGTGCCGTCGTTGACGTGCTCGGGCCCACGGGGATAGCCATAGTTGAGCCAGGACTGCAGCGCCATCAGGGTCGAGGCATCGCCACCGCGAGCGTCCTGCAGGGCAACCGTCAACATCGGCCACACCGATGGGTCGTACATCGCGCTGGCGGCAACATCGAAGATGGCAGAACCTGACACCGGCTCATCCGGCGCGAAGTGCGGGCTGTTGAGCGGTGTTGGCGACTCGACCAAGGCGCGCATCGCCGACTCGGTGTCGCCCTCGCCAAGAGCGCAGAATTCGGAAATGTCGCAGAGCTCAAAATAGCGATAGAGCGTTCCCTCGAAATCCTGCTGTGCGTAGTACCCCGGTTGCACATTCAAGGGTGCATTCACCGCACCAGCGCGCGGATCGACGGCACCGTCGAGGATCATCGTACGCACCTGCTCAGGGAACATGTTGGCGTACAGTGCGCCGACGATCGTGCCGTAGCTGTAACCCACGAAGTTCAGCGGTTCGTCGCCGAGACTGCGCCGAATCATCTCCATGTCGCGAGCGACGTTGACCGCCCCGAGAAACGGCAGCAGCGCTTGACTAGCATCATCGCATTGAATCGTGCCGTCGTGATCGTCGATCACACAGCTCAACGGCGTGCTTTCACCGACGCCGCGGGGGTCGAAGCCGACGATGTCGAAGTATTCGGTGAATTCCGCGGGCAATGCCGGGTAATCGGCGATCACCGATTGCCTACCGGATCCGCCGGGACCGCCAGGGTTGAACAACAACGAACCGAGGCGATTGGCCGGATCGCTGACCAGCTTGCGATTGATCGCCACACCAAGGGTGGCCTCCGGTGAGTCGTAGTCGATTGGCACCTGAATCGTGGCGCATTCCCACGTCGCATCATCGGCGCATGGAGCCCAGGCCAGCGGTTGGGCAGCAGGAATCGTGCGCTGTACGACGGCCGTGCCGTAGAGCACTTCCTTGATCTGTTCCTCGCCCCGTTGACGTGCCGTCGTCGTGCTGATCTCGCTCGGAACGGTGCAGCCGACGATGGCCAGCAGCATGATCGTCCAGGTTGTCCCCCGCCAGGGCTTAGTCATTCCTAAATCTTACTCAATGATGTCAGTTAAACGCTCTATGCGCCCAAATTAGATTTCAATACCTGGCGTGTTCTCGCCCGTTCATCTTCATCAGCCCCGAACTCGGCACCGACGAAGTCGCTGACACCGATCGAGCGGAGATGGGCGATCTGCTCGTGTACCTGATCTTCGGAGCCGACAATGGCCACTCCTTCGGGGCCCTCGACACCTTCACGATCGAGCATCGCCCGATAACTCGGCAACTGGCCGTACATCTCGAAGATCTTGGCGGCGCGGGCCAACGCCTCATCTGGCTTGTCGGTCACGCACACCGGGAGGGTGGCGATCGTGCGAGGTGCCGGTCGCCCGGCCTGTTCGGCCGCTTCGCCGAGCACCGGAATGACGTGGTCGTGCAGCGTGCGTGGCCCTGTGCACCACGTCAACGTGCCGTCAGCGAGGGTGCCAGCAACGCGCAGCATCTGCTCCCCGAGCGCGGCGAGAACAACCCCTGGCCGACTGGCGCCTTTGATCGACAACGCCCCGGTGACATTGAACGATTCCCCACGATGGCGGACCGCGCTCGACTCCAACAGCGGCATCAGCACCTGCAGGTACTCGCGCATGTGGCGAACCGGCTTGTCGAACGACATGCCCCACATCGCCTCGACGACGATCTTGTGGCTCAATCCGATCCCCAGGCAGAACCGTCCGGCGCTGGCGGCATTCACTGTCAGGGCCTGTTGGGCGAGCATCATCGGATGACGCGGGAAGGTGGGGACAACGGCGGTGCCGATCTCGATGCGGGGCACCTCTCGCCCGGCGATGGCCATCAGCGTCAAGGCGTCATGACCAAAGATCTGTGGCACCCAAATGCTGTCGAACCCGTCGTCGTTGGCGCTGTGCACTGCAGCCACGACATCGTCGATCGTCCCTCTGTTGGCTGCTTCGCAGAATACTCCAATACGCATGTGCACCGACCGTAGTTGTTCGCTCAGGCCAGCGAGACGATGTCGAGCCAATCTTTGCTGAAGTAGTCGACCTCGCCGTCGGGCATCAACAACACCTTGGTTGGGGTCAGTTGCTCGACGAACTCTGGGTCGTGGCTGACGAACACGATCGTGCCCTTCCAGTCGCTGAGCGCGTCGGCGACGGCCTGGCGACTCGGCGGATCGAGGTTGTTGGTTGGCTCATCGAGCAACAACAGGTTGTTGCGCCCAACCATCAGCATCGCCAGCGCCAGCTTGGTCTTTTCACCGCCGGAGAGCGTGCCACTGTCTTGAAACACCTTGTCGCCCATCAAGCCGAACATGCCGAGCATCGAACGCAACTGCGTTTCGGTGAGGGTGACTGTGGACGGCACTTCGGATCGAATGTTGTCGAGCAGCGACATGTCCGTGCGCAGGTTGTCGTGCTCCTGGGCGTAGTAGCCGACGTTGACGTTGTGACCGAAGCTGAAATCGCCGAGCGTGGCGTCGGTTTCCCCGGCCAGGATGCGCAGCAGGCTGGTCTTGCCAGCCCCGTTCAGGCCGAGCACCAACAAGCGCTCGCCGCGGCCGATATCAAAGGTCACATCTTCGAACACGGGCGCCCCTGCGCCGTAACCCTTGGACAATCGTTCTGCGCGGATCACCGTCACCCCGGGCTGGGGCGGGTCGGGGAAGCGAACCTTGATCTGTTTGTCGCCTTTGCCAACGCGCACCCGCTGCGACTCCAACCGGGCGATCTGCTTTTCCTTGCTGTGCGCCATCGAGGCTTTGGTGGCCTTGGCACCGAATCGATCGACAACAGCCTGCAACCGGGCGATCTCCTTGGAATCGAGCATCGCCCGCCGTTCCAGTCGGGCCTCATCGGCGGCGCGAGCGTCGCGATACTGGCTGTAGGTGCCGCGATACTCGACGACTTCACCGACGGCATCCTCGGCCGGACGATCGAGATGCAGGACTCGGGTGATCGCTTCGTCGAGCAGTTCGAGGTCGTGGCTGATGACCAACATCGCGCCGCGGTACTTGCGCATGTAGTCGAGCAGCCACGTCTTGGCATCGATGTCGAGGTGGTTCGTCGGTTCGTCGAGCAGCAGCACATCGCTGCCGGCGAACAGAATGCGCGACAGTTCGACCCGCCGACGCTCACCGCCAGAGAGCACACCGAGCGGCAGGTCGAGCCTGCTGGCCTGCAACCCCAGCCCGTTGGCGATCGAGCGCGCCTCGCTCTCCGCGGCGTAGCCGCCCTGCGAGGCAAACTCGTCTTGGGCACGGCTGTAGCGAGCGACGTTGCGCTCGTTGGCGTTCTCCTCCATGGCGATGCGCAGTTTCTCGATGCGCATCAACTGGTCGTCGATATTGCGGCCGGAGAGCACGTGGGTGATCGCCGTGCGCCCGTCGAGCACACCGGCAATGCGCGGGTCCTGAGGCAGATACCCGAAGCCGCCCTTGCGGTTGATCTTGCCTGCCACCGGCTCGGATTCACCACCGAGGACCTTGAAGAAGCTGGTCTTGCCAGCACCGTTACGTCCGACGAGGCCCACCTTGTCGCGCGGCATGATCGTGAAAGTGGCGCCGTCGACAACGAGTCGACCGCCAATCTCTACCGATACACCTTGGACCTGAAGCACCTGTCCAGGGTGGCAGACGGGATGGGCAACGACAACCAGGCGCGCAGGTCCTCTACGATGTGACTGTGACTGTGGCTGTGACATCGACCACCCGTGTGCTGCGGTTTGCCGGTCCGGCGGCCTGCGCCTGCGCCGTCGCCTTCGGTGCGATCTACCTTCGCGGCCACGACCCGGCAGCAGCCTCGACATGGACGTTGCCCTGCCCGCTGTTTGTCACGACCGGACTGTATTGCCCTGGTTGCGGGATCACCCGGGCGACGCACTCGCTGCTCAACGGTCGAATCGGCGAGGCGTTGGGTTATAACCTGCTGCTCCCCGTGTTCATCATCCTGGCGTGCGCCGCCATGCTCAATTGGCTTCGGGTGGCCACACATCGACCGCTGCCGAGCCGTTTGGGACCTGTGCCGCTGAACGTGGCGCTGAGCGCTCGAGCGTCGATCGCCGTCGGCGCCCTCTTGCTGCTGTTTGCCGTCGCTAGAAACCTGTCGCCGTTCGCTGCGCTCGCCCCCTAAGGCGACGCTGTTACCCCGTGGTTTCGGTTTGCGGCGGGTCGGTGGGCTGCGGATCCGGTTCGCTGGTGGTCTGCGGCGGTGAGGTTTGTTGTGGGTTGGTCGCTTGCGGGGTTGTCGCTTGCGGCGTTGTCGTCGCAGGTCTCGTCGTCACCGTCGTCGGCTTGACGGTGGTCGAGCTTGACGGCTTCGCTGTCGTCGACGTGCTCGGTTTCGTCGTCGTCTTAGTCGTCGATTTTGTCGTCGATTTGGTGGTGCCCGACTGGTTACCGTCGGGACCCTCGGGGCTGCCAGCGGAATCGTCGGTGTAGCTCGTTGACAGGCACTTGCCATCTTCGTCGAGTGGCGCGTCGCCAAGCACCTCGCCGATCAGCCCGGCGAGCTCCTCGTGCCCGGCGTCGGTGAGGTGCAACCCGTCGTCGCCGGTGAGGTCGGGATCGGTGAAATCGGCCCACTCGACAACGGTGACGTTGGCGTGAGTCTCGGCGGTGTCACGAATGGCCTCGTTCACTTCTTCCTGCACGTCGCGAAAGACCATCGTCGTCAACAGAGCAACCGGCGTCGGTTCGGCGAGCTCGATGAGTTCGACGAGTTCCCCGCGGAAATACTCGGGGTCCGCGCTGTAGTTGTTGCCGAGCAACACCACGATCACATCCCAGTCGGCGTCAACTCGTTGGCGAAGCACCTGGCGACCAAACTCGATGAATCGGCCGGTTTCGGCGTCGAGCTCGACCTGCCAACCGCGTGGAACAAGCTCCTTGCACGCCGCGCCGCTGTAGCGCGCGGCCAAGGAGGCAAAGATCGAGTCACCGATCATCAGCACTCGGTTGCCCTCCAGGTCGGCACCCAAGGTGACCACCGGGGCCGGCTCGTCGTCCGCCGCCGCCAGGGTCGCCGATGGCACCGCGACGATCGACTCGAGCGGCGCCCCGACCTCGATCGACGACATCGGTCCCGGCAATTGCCCGACGCCGGCCACCGTGCCGTCGATCATCGGGGCCACCCCCTTGGCAACGACCTGGCCACCGCGCGCCGAGGTACACGCCGCCAAACCCAGCATGAGCGCGACGACAGCGGCGATCACAGTCGAAGTCGTCTGGCGTGAAGGCATGGTTCTCCATTGCATCGGAGTGACGGCTGCGATTCAAGTCACCGCTGGCCGTTTCTGATCAGCCACTGAGGGTAACGGTGAATGCGCCGAGACACGCAAAAGGGAGGTGCCGTGACGGCACCTCCCTAGCGAGTGTGAGCAAACTGTGCGGACGACTAGCGACGGTTGAGGGCGTCGCGGATTTCCTTCAGCAGGTCATTGTCGGTCGGACCGGTCTCAGCGGGCGCCTGGGCTGCCTTCATCTTGTTGTAGGCCTTGATGATGGCGAACAACACCAGGCCGGTGAGCACCAGACCGATAAACGCCGTGATGACCCGCCCATAGAAGATCGGCGTGTCGCTGAGGTTGAAGCTCAACTCATCGAAGTTCGGTTTCCCGAAGATGGCGGCGACGATCTGCATCATCACGCCGTCGGTGAACGCCTTGATGACGGCACCGAGCGCAGTTCCGAGAATGACGGCGACCGCCAACTCGATCATGTTGCCACCGGCAATGAACTCTTTGAATTCCTGGACTAATCCCTTTTTTGTTGACATGTACTAGCTGACTCCTTTGGGTCTCACTTCGTCGCGGGTTTTTCGTGTGGCACCCGTGATTTCTACGCGAGCATCATTAAAGCACGCTCCCGCGCCCAGATCGTTGATAGTCAACGGGATCAGCGAATTGGCCGTCAGGCTGCCATCGAAATGCCGACGCCAAAGGCCCTTTGGAATCGAGACGACTCCCTCTCGCACCGATCCGTCGATATGGGCCAAAAGAACTATTGAGCCGGTTGCATTGCTGACGTTTACCAAATCTTCATTGGCAATTCCGCGACGGGCGGCGTCATCGGGGTGCAGGGCCACGGCGATGTCCGGAGGGTCGAACTCGGCAAACATCGAGTTGATCGAGCGGTTTGTCGCCGGCGTCAGCAGTGCTAAGCCATCGTCGTCCGCTGGAATGAAATGGGGAACGGGTAGCGGACTCGCGGCATCGCTCAGTCGAATTCGCTGGGAACCATCGCTAAAGGTTGGAAAGGTGTCCAACATCTGCACCCGCGAGCGCTGCTCAAATGCGGCCTCATCCGCCAGCTCGACATCACCCGTCAACCGTCTGCGCAGCTCGAGATCATCGCATCCGAAGCGCTCGTCCTCACATCCGAGAGCTGCCGCGAGGCCTCGAGCACACTCGTTATTCGACCGGCTCTCGCCCACCGGCTGAATCACCGCTTCGACCCGTTGCAGTGTAAATGTGCCATAGGAACCGGCCAGGTCGACAACCTCAAAATGAGTGGTCGCCGGGAGCACGACATCGGCCAGCATCGCCGTATCGGTCATCACCTGTTCGTGCACAACGGTGAACACATCCTCACCTTCTAGTCCCGAGATCCAGGCCCGCTGATCCATCGCCGTGGCCACCGGGTTGGCGCCCTGCACGAACAACACCGCGGTCTTGGGCATCGCCGGATGGGTGCCGTGCAGGGCCAAGCTGACCTCGTTCATGCTCAGCGTCGAACGGCTGACGCCGTCAGCAGCAAAGACCTGGCGATCAATCGGCGCCGAGCCTGATACCGATCCCAGGACCCCGCTGCCCCGCTGACCAAAGTGCCCGGCCGTGGCCCATAGCCCGAGTACGGCAAGCACCGACGAACCGCCGTTGCGATTGCGCTCCAAGCCCCACCCGAGGCGCAACATCGCTGGCGAACGTTGCCCGACGAGCTGGCAAAACGCGTCGATCTCCGCTTCCTCAAGCCCACACACAGCAGCGGCGCGCTCGATCGTCCACGGTTGCGCGGCGGCGAGCAGGTCCTCGAATCCAACGGTGTGCTGGGTGATGAAGGCGGCGTCGTGGGCATCGAGTTCGACCAATCGACGAATCGCCGCCAAGGCCAAGACCACGTCGGTGCCGGGCCGCAGGGCGAGGTGCATATCGGCGCGCTGCGCCACCCCGGTGCGGCGCGGGTCGATGACCACCAGCGCCGCTCCCCGTTGACGCGCTGCGGTCAACACGGGTAGGAGATGGGTGTTCGATGCCGACGGATTCGCACCCCAGACGACGACCAAATCGGAGTGATCGACGTCGAATGGATCGGCACCCGGCAGGCCGTTGATCATCTGCGACCAGGCGGCGCCGACGGTCGAGGCGCAGATCGTGTGTTCCACGTCTGGGCAGCCGAGTTGGGCGAACAACAGGTTGGTCAGGCCGGTGGCCTCACTGATCCCCGACGAGGAGCTATAGAGGTATGGCACCACGGAGTCGATGCCACCTGTTGCCTGCGCGGCACGAATCCGCTCGGCAACCAGCGTGAGGGCCTCATCCCAGCTGGCCTGGCGGAACTCGCCCGACCCCTTCGTTCCGACCCGAAGCAGCGGTGTCAAGACCCGGTCGGGGCCGTAGACACGTTTGGCATGATGCTTGACCTTTTGACAGATGTAGCCCTGTGTGAACGGGTTCGCACCCGGGCCGTCGTCGGCATCGACTTTGACGATTCGGCCATCGTCGACCGTGACCGCCAGGGTGCACGTATCCGGACAATCGAGCGGGCAGGCGGTACGCAAAGTGGCGATCATGTCGCCAGTTTGGCCCGCCACGATCCAAATGGCGAGCCATTTCCATCGGCCGATCACGATCGGCAACTACGGTAGGCATCCGTGAGCACCGACAAACTCAGCGAAGTCAACGCCAGACAAACCAAGAAGAGCCAGGCCGATCCCGACGACCTACTGCTCGACCGGATCGACGCCCTGCGGGTGCTGCGCGCCGATACCGCCGAGGAAAAGGGTCGTTTGCTGGAGGAGATCGGCGGCAAGGGCAAGCCCGAACAAGACATCGTCAGCGAGCTATCGAAGGTCAAGCCCTTGTGGCGGCCGGATCGGTTCGAGGAGGCCCATCGGATGGCGATGCGCTCCATCGAGGTACTCGATCGCAACGGTGCCCGCTCGGCAAAGATGCCGCGCATCGGCCCGTTGACCCCGATCGCCCAGTGGGTCGTCAAACTGATCAACCAGTGGATCGTGCGCAACTATCAGAACACCCTGGTCACCCGGATACGCAAGCTATACGAACGCCGCGAGGCGTCGGCCGTGTGGGGCAGCGACGACCATCGCATGCTGCGTCGAGCGAGAATCAACGCCATCCAGGTCGAGCAAGGTTTCAAAGGCAACGCCGTCGGCCTGCCGACATTCCTGCTCGGTGGCGCCTTTCTGACCACGATCGTCTCCGCGTTGCAGAGCCTGTTTCGCAATGCCGTCGACTCCAAGGTCGGCACCATCATTTTCGGCATCCTCCTCGGCCTGGTGCTCGCGGCGATCGCCTGGGCTGCGCTCTACGGGGCCGCCGTCTCACGACGGCGCATCCGACTGTCGACCGAGCAACCGATGAAAGCGCTGTGGGAAACCATCGGCGCAGCGGGCAACCCGCCGCGCGATAGCAGCTACGACTTTGCTCTGTACGCCATCATCCTCACGCTGATGGCCTGGATCGTCATCCCCATCGCCGTGTGGTGGTTCTTCCGTGACACCTCCAGCCCGATCGTCGACACGCCGACGGAAACAACGGAGCTCTCGCTGGGCATCGCCCGCTACGCCCTGGCCCGGCTCGGAGCCTGATGCGCGAGCGGTTCGATCTCGTCGTCATCGGCATGGGCTCGGCGGGGATTACCGCCGCCGAATTCGCGGCGATACTCGACCTCAGGGTGGCGGTCGTCGAACGGGATCGCATCGGGGGCGACTGCCTGTGGCATGGTTGCGTGCCCTCCAAGGCGCTGCTAGCCAGCGCCAAGGTCGCCCACACCGTCCGTCATGCTGGCGATCACGGGGTGCACTGTGGCCCGACGACAATCGACACGGCGCAGATCTGGCAACGCATCCGCGCCGTGCAGGCGAGTATTGCCGAGACCTCGGACAATCAACGTCGGTTCGAGTCGCTGGGCATCGAGGTGATCGTCGGCGAGGCCTCGATCGGCGGACCGAACACGGTGATCATCGACAACGAACATGTTCTCGACACCCGCTTTATTCTCGTGTGCACCGGCAGCAAGCCGACCGTGCCCGAAATCGCCGGACTGCGCGACTGCGAGTTCGCCACCAACGAAACCCTGTTCGGGTGGGAGCAGGCACCGGACAGCCTGGTGATCATCGGTGGCGGTCCGATGGGCATCGAGATGGCCCAAGCAATGAACCGCCTCGGGGTACGCACCACCGTGTTGCAGCGTGGCGAGCACATCCTGCCTGCCGACGAAGCGTCGCTGACGAGCGCGCTGGCCGCGATCTTGGGCGACGAGGGCGTCGACATTCACCTCGCCTGCGACGTGGTGCACGCCGAACGCTCGGATGCTGGCGTCACCGTCACCGCCCTGATCGACGAACAGTTGAAACGCTTCGAGGCCCAACAGATTCTCGTTGCCTGCGGACGCCAACCGAACATCGACGGCTTGGGGCTCGACGAGATGGAGATCGACGTCGATGGCCGCGGCATCGTCGTCGATGGCCGCGGGCGCACATCGGTGAAGACCATTTACGCCGTTGGCGACGTCGTCGGCCGGTTCCGTTTCGCCCACGCCGCTGGCCATGACGCAATCCGCGCCGTCCGCGACATGTTCTTTCCCGGCAAAGGCTCGAAAGACGATCTCATCCCGTGGTGCACCTTCACCGATCCGGAGTTGGCCCACGCCGGCCTGACCGTCGCCGAGGCCGAGCGGCGTTATGGCGATGACGTCGACGTCTGGCGCGCCGACCTCTCGTCCAACGACCGCGTTCGTGCCCAAACGATCGGTACAAGCACCAAGCCAGTCGGCGAAGTGGTCATCGTCACCGCTCGCCAGCGCATCGTCGGCGCCCACATCCTGGCCGACAATGCCGGTGAGATGATTCAGGAACTGTCGCTGGCGATCGATCAACAGCTACGCATCAGCGAACTGGCCACCTTGGTCCACGTCTACCCGACCGTCAGTTTCTCGATCGGCCAGCTGGCCGCCGAGAGCGCCTTCGAGAAGGCCCAACGCTTGCGCTGGCTGGTCAAACGCTGAGTTCGACTGGTCGCGCCGCTTCGATGTCCTCGAAACGATCGATCTTGCGCAACGCCGGGAACCGGAACCAGAACGCGGCGACGATGCCAAGTGTGGCCACGCCGCCGCCGACGACCGTGGTTGTCAGCCCGAGATGCTGGGCGGCAAGACCGCTCTCGAAGGCACCAAGTTCGTTGGAGGCCCCGATGAACACGTTCTCGACCGCGAACACCCGCCCCCGTTTTTCGTCCGGTGTCACCAACGGCACCAACGAACTGCGAATGAAGACGCTGACCATGTCGGCGCCAGAGGCGACCAGCAGGCAGACCATCGCCACGGCAAAGCTGTGGGTCGCGCCGAGCACGATGGTGGCGATGCCGAAGACCGCCACGGCGAAGAGTAACGAGCGCCCGATGTTGCGTTTCAACGGTCTGGTGGACAACACCAGGCCGGTGAGCGCGGCGCCGATGCCGGTGGCTGCTCGCAGCCAGCCATAGGCGACGTCGCCGACATGCAGCTGTTTCTCGGCAATGGCCGGCAGCAACGCGATCGCGCCACCGAAGAGCACGGCGAAGAGATCGAGCGAGATCGCGGCGAGCAGCACCGGCGTGCGGCGAATGAACCGCAGCCCTTCGATGGCGTGCTGAAAGGTCGGGCGCTGATCGGGCTCTGGCGGGTCGGGTTGACGCCTAAAGCGCACCGTCAACAGCAACAACAATCCGACGATCACCATCCCAGCGGCCACCGTGTAGGCGAAGGCGGGCTTGACCGCGAGCAGGAATCCGGACATCGCTGCGCCGAGAATCATCGCCGCAGTCCACGACACGCTGAACATCGCCACCACCCTCGGCAGGCCACCATCGGGGGCCACCATCGCCGGAATGGAGCGCAAAGCCGGCGCCGAGAAGGCGCGAAAGACACCGAAAACAGCAGCGACGACAAAGTATGGCCACACCTTGGTCGGCCCACTCGCCGAGTACACGGCGAGGGCAACGATGCAGGCAATCTCGCCGAGCAGCGACACCGCCGACACCGTGCGCCGGTTGAAACGGTCGGCGACCGTGCCGGTGAACAACACCAGGAGCGGTGCCGGGGCAAACTCGGCGAGGCCAAGCCAGGCGAGGTCCATCTCCCGACCAGAAATCTGGAAGATCTCCCAGCTCAACACGGAGAATTGCAGGCTGAGACCGGCGAACACCAAGAAGTTGGCGACGAGCAGATTGCGCACGTGGCGATCAGCGAGCACCTCGCGCCCCGAGGGGCCACCAGCCTCGTCGGGCTGATCAGGGTGCACGCTCATTTCGGCCACGCTAGCGCTGCGGCTCGGCCAACCCAGCGCCGATAGATGTTCACAGCGAACGAACTGCTACACCACTGGTATGAGTCCTCTTGCCGAACAGACCCAATGGATCGATGCGGTTGGCCAGGCCGAGCTGGTCAGCTCCGCCCAGGTGTCGCCAGGGGAACTGATCGACGCGGCGATCGAACGCATCGAACAGCTCAACCCGGCGCTCAACGCCGTCACCTACCGCTGGTTCGAGCACGCACGAGAAACCGCTCGGCGGCACGATCTGCCCGCCGGGCCGTTTCGCGGCGTGCCGTTCTTGCTCAAAGACCTGTGGGCCAACTATGCCGGCTTCCCGATCAGCAACGGCAACGTCGCTTTGAAGCGGGCTAATCTGCCCGCCGACGCCGATACCACCCTCGTCGCCCGCTATCGAGCCGCCGGGCTGGTGGTCATGGGCCGCAGCAACAGCCCAGAACTGGGCAGCCTGCCGACCACCGAGCCGCTGGCCTGGGGTGCAACGCACAATCCGTGGGATCTGTCACGCACACCCGGCGGATCCAGCGGTGGTGCCGCCGCCGCGGTCGCTTCCGGCATGGTGCCCTTCGCCCATGCCAGCGATGGCGGCGGGTCGATACGCATCCCGGCCGCGTGTTGCGGATTGGTCGGCCTCAAACCCAGTCAAGGCCGGATCAGCACCGGCCCGTTCCGCGACGAAACCGGCCTTGGTGTCGAACACTGCGTCAGCCGAACGGTGCGCGACACCGCTGCGTTGCTCGATGCCACCCACGGGCCCGGCATCGGTGACACCGTCATCGCCGCCTCCCCATTGCGCCCGTTCGCCGCCGAGGTCGGCGCCGATCCTGGACGCCTGCGCATCGGCGTACTCGATCACGATCCGCGCGGCAACGCCGTCGCCGCCGAGTGCGCAGCGGCCGCCGGCGAGGTCGCTGCGCTGCTTGCCTCGCTCGGCCACGACGTCGATGCACAGTGGCCCCAGGTGCTCGCCGATGCCTCGCTGGGCGCCAAGTTCTCAGCGCTGTGGAGCACGAACATGGGCGTTTCCCGCCAAAGGTTTGGCGATCAGCTGGGACGGCCGATCACCGCCGAAGAGTTCGAACCTGTGAACTGGGCGATGGCCGAATTCGCCAGCCTGTTCAGCGCCATCGATTACGCCTCAGGGCTGGCCGCCGCGACTCGATTCCGCCGCGAGGTGCAGGCCTGGTGGACGCAGGGCTGGGACCTGTTGTTGACCCCGACCTTGGGCGAGTTGCCGCTGCCCCTCGGCACGTTGGCCAACGATCCGCGCTCACCGATGGCTCCGATCGCCAGGGCGGCGACCTTCGTACCGTTCACCCCGCCGTGGAACATGTCCGGGCAACCGGCGATCAGCCTGCCGTTGTGTTGGACCGACGACGGGCTACCGGTCGGGGTGCAACTGGTCGCCGCCTACGGCCGTGAGGATCTGCTGATCCGCGTCGCCGCACAACTCGAGGCGGCCAAGCCGTGGGCCGAGCGTCACCCGGTCGTTCCGCAGCGGTAACTCAGCGGGCGGTCCAACCACCGTCGACGATCACCGATTGACCGGTAAGGAACGTTCCCGCTGGGCTAGCGAGAAGCAAGAAGGCACCATCCAGTTCATGGATGTACCCCATTCGAGGGATCGGTGAATGCGTGGCGATGAAGCGCTGGCTGTCGTCTGAATGCATCGACTCGGTCATCTCGCTCGGAAACCAGCCCGGGCACAGCGCATTGACATGAATCCCTTTGCGCGCCCATTGTGCTGCGAGTTCCCTGGTGAGGTTGACGACGGCGCCTTTTGACGCGCAATAGTGCGCCTGCTTCACCGGTGAGGCGGCGACATGACCGAGAACGGAGGCGATGTTGACGATCGAGCCGTACCCGTTGGCCACCATTGAGACAGCGGCGAGCTTGCTCAAATGCCAGACAGCGGTCGTGTTGACCTCCATCGCCCGACGAAAGACATCGAGATCTTCGTCCTCGACGGCCACCTTGTGGCCGATGCCTGCGTTGTTGACCAGCACATCCACCCTTCCAAATCGCTCGATGACGCCAGCGATCAGGGCCTCACGTTGGTCTGCTTCGGCGACATCGCATTGCACGGCGACAGCGCCGGGGAGATCGGCGACGAGTTCGTCGAGGCGGTCGGTGCGCCGTGCGGCAACGACAACCTGGGCGCCGACGGCGTGGCACAAGCGAGCGAACCTGGCACCCAATCCCGACGACGCCCCGGTGACGATCGCGACGTGATTGTCAAGGCGGAATAAAGACAATGGGTCGTTCGCCGGGTGAGATGTGAGTGCAGCCATGGCGATCAGGTTACGACTCCAGCCGCTGTGTTTCAGTTGTGCGAATTCGCGAAAAGTCGGGATCTTAATCGAGGGCGCGCACGTCTTAGATGTATGCCTATGACGACGACATCGCTTTCCGCCCACAATCTCGTTCGTGCCGTGTCGTTGGTCAGTTTGCTGACCGCTCTCTTCGCCGTCTCGGCGTGGGCGCTGATGGCTATCGGCCGCTTCTCTGGCTCGGCAACCGTGGCCATTCTTGTGGTCAGTGCATTCGCCGCCAGTTGGATCGTCACCGGCCGTCACGGCGACGATGACATCTCAGCGCTACTGCGCTAATCGCCACCGGCGTCGAGGACGTATTCGTTCGACGCCGTGATTCCCCGCACCCGCCACCCGTTGCTCAGCGCGGGTGCGACAACCGCCGCGAATGCGGCGTGCCACTCGGCGGCCGCACCGTCGCCGAGACGTCGAATGGCGACGATATCCGCCGGGATCTGGACGAGAAGCCGACGCCCGTCACGAACAGCCTCGGCGTCGCCCTCGACCGGCGACGGTGAGTCATCGATCCCCCAGCGTAAGACGAACCGGTCGCTCGGAACTCCGGCACTGAAGACGTCGGTCATCGGGCCGTAAAAGTCGGGGTAGAAGCTCTGCACTCGGGCCCCCAACTTGTTCAGGTTGAACTGGGCGTTGGCGGCGTGCAGCGGGTCGTAGGTCCATTCCACGGCGGCAAGGCCGCGATCGGCCGCCCAGGCCCGTTGCTGGAATTTGGTCAGGGCGCCAAGACCGCGACCGCGATAGCCGTCGATGAACCCGACGACGTGGGAGTGCAGCCGCCATTCGGAGCCAACCTGTGTCGGCCAGCCGAACCCACCGCCGACCAGTTCGCCATCGGCGAAGGTGCCAGCGACGTAGCCGCCGGAGAACGTCAGGGCGCGCAGCAGATCAGGCGAACCGACACCGGCGATGTCGCGGAAACCCCAGACCTTGGCTAACACCGTCGCCAAGGCGGTGCACTCATCGGGGGTGGACATCTCACGGATTGACGGTTCGGCTCTCATCGCAGCACCAAGTCTGCTGCGCGTGGCACCATGGTGCAATGACCGAACCCGATGGAGATCGCCCGCCGATGCAGTTGGAGTTGATCGAGATCCGCAAGATCAAGATGCCATTGCAACGCCCGTTCCGCACAAGCTTCGGCACCGAGACGGTACGTGAGGTGCAACTGCTGCGCGTGGTCACCGACATCGGGCAGGGTTGGGGCGAATCGGCGATCGAGACTGCACCGCTGTACCTCAGCGAGTTCATCAACGCCGCCGACGCAGTGATCGCCGAGCACCTCGCGCCCCGCTTGTTCGCCCATGGGCCGCTGCGCGCCGAGGATGTCGCCGCGATTCTCGAGCCCGTGAAGGGCCACCGAATGGCCAAGAGCGCGTTGGAGATGGCGCTGCTCGACGTGCAGTTGCGCCACGAACGACGCTCGCTGCAAAGCTTTCTGGCCGACGGCGCCGAGTCGCGCCCGGCGTTGACCGTCGGTGTTTCCGTGGGGATTACCGACACCATCGATGAACTCGTCGATGTCGTCGGCGGCTATATCGCCGATGGTTACCAGCGCATCAAGTTGAAGATCGAGCCAGGGTTCGACATCGAACCGGTCGGGCGGGTGCGCGCTGCGTTCCCCGAGGTGATGCTGCAGGTCGATGCCAACACTGCCTATTCGCTCGACGATGTAGCGCACCTAGCACGCCTCGATGAGTTCAACTTGGCCTTGATCGAGCAGCCGTTCGGGGAGGACGATCTCGTCGGGCACGCCGAATTGCGTCATACGAGTGCGCACCCCGATCTGCCTCGACGAAGCGATCCGCTCGCTCGATCACGTGCGTTCGGCGATCGCTCTCGGCGCCGCCGACATCATCAACATCAAGCCCGCACGGGTTGGGGGCTACCTGGCGGCCAGACAGATTCACGATTGGTGTCTGGCCCGCGAGATCCCCGTGTGGTGTGGCGGCATGCTGGAAACCGGCGTCGGTCGGGCCGCCAATCTGGCGCTTGCCTCCTTGCCCGGGTTCACCCTGCCGGGCGACATCTCAGCGACGGCGCGCTACTGGCAGCGCGACATCACTGCGCCGTTCACGCTCATCGACGGGGCGATCACCGTGCCGACCGGACCCGGCTTTGGAGTCGAAGTCGACGTCGACTTCATCGAGGAAATCACCTTCGAACGCCGCGAGCACCGTCGGGCCACCAGCGAATAGCGAGGTTCAAGGTTCGGCCATCGCCGACGGGCTAGCGTAGGCGCTCACAGGCGTTCGATCCTGAACCGATATCCGAACTGGAGACACCGTGTCGCTCGACATGCAGACTGCATCCGTGCCTCGTTTCATGCGCGCCGATGGCCCCGACAAGGTCACCGGCAGCGGACGATACACCGCCGATCTCACGCTCACCGGGGTGCTCAGCGCCAAGTTCCGCTACGCCGGAATTGCCCACGCCCGGATCATCCGCCTCGATGTCAGCAAGGCCAGAGCGATCCCTGGGGTGTTCGCCGTGCTCACCGAAGCCGACGTCCCCGATGTTCGCTACGGCCCGTACATCAAGGAACGACCGCTGTTCGCCCGCGACGTCGTGCGATATGAGGGCGAGGTCGTCGCTGCCGTGGCGGCGATCAACGCCGAGGTTGCCCAGCGCGCCGTCGACGCCATCGAGGTCGACTACGAGCCGCTGCCGGTCGTCACCGACATCGAAGCGGCGTTGCGCTCCGACTCCCCGTTGGTTCACGAGCACTGGGCCTCGTACGAAGCCGCGGACATGTTGATCCGCGAGCGCAACGACGCGTCGCTTTAGTTCGATCGTCAAAGGCGATGTCGATGCCGGATTTGCCGACGCCGACGTGGTCGTGCGCAGCCGCTACGTCGCCGACGGGTCACACGCCGCACCGATCGAGCCGCGCGCCGTGGTCGCCCAATGGGAAGGCAACCGGGTGACGATCTGGACCTCGACCCAGGTCCCCTTCGACGCTCGTGCCGGTGTCTGCGAGACGCTCGAGTTGCCCGCCAACAGAGTTCGGGTCATCGTTCCCCACCTCGGCGGAGGCTTCGGCGGCAAATGCGGCTTCCACTACGAGGCGCACATCGCCGCACTGGCCTGGGCGGCGCGCCGCCCGGTGCGCCTGGTGTTCAGCCGCGCCGAAGAGTTCTTCGCGCCCGATCGGCGTCGTGAAAGCATGGTCATCGAGATCGAATCCGGCCTGCGTGACGACGGCACGATCATCGCCCGCAAGGCCTGGATCGGAATCGACAATGGCGCCTACACCGCCGACAGCGGGTTCTTCCCGCAGGTCGCGTCGATGCACGTCGCCGGCCCGTACAAGATTCCCAACGTCTCGATCGAGGCTCACCTGGCATACACCAACACCCAGCCCTCCGGCTCGGTTCGGGCGCCAACGGCGCCGCAGTGCTGTTGGGCCGTCGAGTCGCACACCGACGAATTGGCCGCGTCGATCGGCATGGATCCGCTGGCATTCCGTCAGCTCAACGCCGTCGATAACGGCGAGGTGGGGCCAAGCGGGCAGACCTATCAGGACATCGGCGTGCAGCAATGCCTCATCGAGGCCGCCGACCTGGTCGGCTATGGCCAGGACCTACCGCCCAACGAGGCGATCGGTGTGGCCATTGGCTGGTGGCCGAGTTTTGCTGTTCCCTCCGGGGCGTACATCAAGATCGACGCCGACGGCAGCGGCCAGATCATCACCGGCGCCCAAGAGTGCGGCACCGGTTCGGTGATGACCCTGCGGCAACTGGCCGCCGAGGAGCTCGGCATGCGCCCAGAGGATTTCGAGCTGATCTACCAGGACACGTCGGTGGCTCCCTACGACATGGGTGCCACCGGTTCGCAGACGTTGTTCAACAACGGCCGCGCTGTGGTCGCTGCCGCAGGGCAGATCGCCGAACAATTGCGCAATCTGGCTGCCCAGGTGCTCGAGGCCGCGCCCGCCGACATCGTCCTCGCCGGCGGCGAAGCCTTCGTCGCCGGCACGCCGAGTGCGGCGGTGCCGATCGCCGAACTCGCTGCCCAAGCGGCTGGTGGCGAATTGCTGATCGGTCATGGATCGGGCGCTCCCCCGTCGGCCCCAGAGCTGGTCGGTTCCAGTTGCGTCGGCGATACCGGGATGGCGGCCTGGGTGGCCCCGCAGTTCTCCTGCCATGCCGTGCGCCTGCGCCTCGACCGCGAGACCGGGGTGGTGCGCGTGCTCGAGGTTGGCTGCGCCCACGACAGCGGCAAGATCATCAACCCGATCGGCGCCCTCGGCCAGGTCCACGGCGGTGTGCTGATGGGTATCGGCCAAGCCTTGAGCGAAGGCACCCGCTACGACGACAACGGTCACCAGTTGAACACCGGCCTGCTGGAATACAAGCTGCAGACCTGTGCCGATGGGCCCGAGATCAAGGTGCGCTTCGTCGAAACCAGCCCGGCCGACGGCGGGCCACGCGGTTCCAAGGGTGTCGCCGAGGCCCCCAACGTGGCCACCGCAGCAGCGATTTCCAATGCACTCGCCAAACTTCTCGGCACGCCGATCCGTCAGCTACCAATGACCCCGGAGCGGGTGTGGGAGGCAACGCAGTCATGACCATGTTGATCGCCAATTCGATCGAAGAGGTGCTGCATGCCCTGGCCAGCGGCGCCCGGCCGATCGCCGGAGGCAGCGACCTCGTCGTCGCCGCCCGTCACGGCAAGGCCGCGTTGCCCAGCGCACTGGTGGCCATCGACCGCATTGCCGCGTTGAAGTCGATCACCGAGACCAGCACCGGACTGCACATTGGTGCAGGCGTCAACCATGCCACGTTGATGGAGCACCCGTTGATCGTCGCTGGGTATACCGCCCTCGCCGATGCCTCAGCGCTGGTCGGTTCGCCGGCGACGCGCCATGTCGGCACGCTCGGCGGCAACGTGATGAATGCTTCCCCGGCGATGGACACCGGCGCACCGCTCGTCGTGCTCGGTGCCAGCGTCACGTTGCACTCGTCTGCAGCCACCCGCTCGCTGCCGGTCAGCGAGCTGTGGAGCGGGCCGGGACGCACCGTCGCCAACGACAACGAACTGTGCACGGCGATCACGCTGCCAACACGCCCGGCACGGTCCGGCAGTGCCTATATTCGCTTGGAATACCGTCGGGCGATGGAGATCGCCGTCGTTGGCACCGCAGCCGCGCTGAGCCTCAATGACGACGGTTCGATCGCCGAGTTGCGCGTCGCGCTCACTGCCGTGGCCCCGACGATCATCGAGGTCGTCGACCTGCACAACACCGTCGGCATGGCCCCGACCCTGGCCGCAGCGATCGCCAGCCAACACGCCCGTGAGCAGGCCACCCCGATCAGTGACCTGCGCGCCAGCGATCGCTATCGCCGCCACAGCGTTGGCGTCATGGCCTTGCGAGCCGTGCTCGCCGCCGCGCGGCGCGCTAGCGGCGAATCCATTTCCGTCCCCGTCAACCGCAGCGGAGCATTCGAATGAGCGTCGAGTCCACAGCCATCACCCTGACCGTCAACGGCATTCCTTATCCGGTCTCGGTCGGTAACGGCCGCAACCTGGTCAGCGTGTTGCGTACCGAGCTCGGGCTCACCGGCACGAAAGAGGGATGCGACGACTGCGAATGTGGCGCCTGCATGGTGCTGATCGATGGTCAACCGGTCAACTCGTGCTCGTTTCTGGCGGTGCAAGCTGCGGACAGGGCGATCACCACCGTCGAGGGGGTGCTCAATGGCACCTCGTTGCATCCCTTGCAGCGCAACCTGCTGGAAGAGGGCGGGGTGCAATGCGGATTTTGCACGCCAGGAATGATCATGTCGGCGACGGCGCTGCTGGCAACGAATCCGTCGCCAACCGAAGAAGAGATTCGCATTGGCCTGTCCGGCAATCTGTGCCGCTGCACCGGCTACGCCAAGATCGTCGCCGCGGTGCAGCGCACCGCTCGCGGCAGCGATTGACAGCCAGATGATTGGTCACTCGGCTACATCGGATATCGAGCAGTTCGACGTCATCATCATCGGCACGGGTTCGGGGAACTCGCTGTTGACACCCGACTACGACCGCCTAAAGGTGGCGCTGATCGAGCGCGACGTGTTCGGTGGGACGTGCCTCAATCGCGGCTGTATCCCGACGAAGATGTTCGTCTACCCGGCCGATATCGCCCGCCAGGCCAGCACGGCGTCAAAATTGGGTATCGACATCAGTTTCGATCGCGCCCGCTGGACCGATATCCGCGATCGCGTCTTCGGTCGAATCGACCCGATACCGCCGGCCGGCAAGCACTATCGCCAGCAGGCGGCGAACATCACCGTGTTTGACGGTGAAGCGCATTTCGTCGGCCCACGGCTCGTCGAAGTCAACGGGCAATTGCTCAATGGTGGCGATGTCATTATCGCCACCGGCGCCCGGCCGATGATCCCAGCGATCGACGGCTTAGCGGAGATCGGTTACCACACCAGCGACAGCATCATGCGCATCGACGCCCTCCCCGCGCGCCTCGTGATCCTCGGCGGCGGATTCATCGCCGCCGAATTCGCCCATGTCTTCGGCGCCTTTGGCACCAAGGTTTCGCTGATCGCTCGCGGTTCGCGCCTGCTCAGCCATGAGGACGAGGAGATCGGCGCGGCCTTCACCACCGCCGCCCAGGCCCGCTTCGATGTCCACCTGAGCACCCGCGTGCGCCAGGTCAGCCAAGCGCCCAATGGTGAGATCACGCTCAAAGTTGAGCACCGTGGCGAGACGACGACGTTGATTGGCGACGCCCTGCTGGTGGCCACCGGCCGGGTGCCGAACAACGACGTGCTCAACGTCGCCGCCGCTGGCGTCGAGGTCGATGACGCTGGCTACGTCGTCACCGATCAATACTTGCGCACCACGGCACCGGGGATCTGGGCCCTTGGCGACGCCAGTAATCACCACCAGCTCAAACACGTCGCCAACGCTGAGGCGCGCATCGTCGCCCACAACGTGGTGCGCGCCGACGCGCTGCGCGCCGCGCACCTCGGTCCGATCCCCCACGCCGTGTTCACCGATCCGCAGATCGGTGCTGTCGGGGCCACCGAGCAGGAGCTGCGCGCCGCAGGACGGGACTACGTCACCGCAGTGCAGCACTACGGCGACATCGCCTACGGCTGGGCGATGGAAGACACGACCAACTTCTGCAAGCTGATCGCCGATCCGCACACCCGATTGCTGCTCGGCGCGCACGTCATCGGCCAGCACGCAGCGACGCTCGTGCAACAGCTCATCCAAGGGATGAATCACGGCTTGACGGTCGACCAGATGGCTCGTGAACAGCTGTATATCCACCCGGCGATGCCCGAATTGATCGAGAACGCGCTGCTTCAGTTCTAACGCGACGTGTTCTACGTCTACATTGTCTGCCATGTCCAATAACGACTTGATCGACAGCCTGGCCCGCGTGCCGTTGTTCGCCGACTGTGACCGAAAGGAGTTAGCTCAAATTGCACAGCTGACTACCGCGATCACGATCGAGGCGGGCACGACGTTCATCAAAGAGGGCAGCTATGCCCGCGAGATGATGATCATCGAGTCAGGCAGCGCCACCGTCAGCAAAGGCGGCGATGTCGTTGCCGAAATCGGACCAGGCGCAGTCGTCGGCGAACTTGCCTTGCTTACTGGGCACGCCCGCAACGCAACCGTGACCAGCAGTGCCCGGTCGGAGCTTTTGGTTCTCGGCGCATCCGAGTTCGCCTCGCTGCTCGACGCTGCGCCATCGGTCACCCGCAAGATCTTGGTCACGGTCGCCAAGCGCCTGAGCACGGTGGAAGAGCCCGACTGAGGTGAGCGGTCCACAGCAATGCATCGTCACGCTCGATCTCGAAGGCGTTCTGGTCCCTGAGATCTGGATCGCCGTCGCCGAGCGAACCGGCATCGAAGCGTTGCGGCGCACCACACGTGACGAGCCCGACTACGACGTGTTGATGAAGGGTCGCTTAGCGATCCTCGACGAGCACGGCCTGACGATGTCGATGATCAGTGAGGTGATCGGCGGCATTTCGCCGCTCGCTGGCGCACGGCAGTTCCTCGACGAGTTGCGCGACCGCACGCAGTTGCTGATCTTGTCGGACACCTTCGAGCAGTTCGCTGCGCCGCTGATGCGCCACCTCGGTATGCCGACGTTGCTGTGCCACCGACTCGTCGTCGAGGACGACTGTATCGTCGACTACCGGCTGCGGATGCCCGACCAGAAGCGACACGCGGTCCAGGCGTTGCACAACCTCAACTACCGGGTGATCGCGGCTGGCGATTCGTACAACGACACGGCGATGTTGGCCGAGGCCGATGCCGGGTTCTTGTTCCATGCCCCCGATTCCATCAAGGCTCAGTTCCCCCAGTTTCCCGCGGTCGACGACTACGACGAATTGCTGCAGCTGATCTCCGCCCAGCTCACCTAGACGGTCATGGCCCACATTCTCAGGCCGTTCACGCTCGACGATGTCGACGCCCTGTTGGACCTGATCAACGCGTGCGAGCACGACGACGGCGCCTGGCGGGTGCTCGAACTCGAAGAGCTTGTCGAGGAACTCGGCGAGCCGCACATCGATCTCGCCCGCGACATGCGCGTGGTCGACGGCGCCGATGGCCGCCTGCTCGGCTGGGCCCGCGCCGACCATCGCCCCTCCGGAGAGATCGCGGAACGGGCGCAGCTGATGGGCGGTGTCGATCCGCAACATCGCGGCCAGGGAATCGGCCGCGCCCTGATCGAGTGGTCGCTCGATCAGGCTGTGCAACGGCTGCTGGCGATCGACAACGAGCTCCCCAAGTTCGTGCGGGTCTATAGCTCGGTCGAGCTGACCGATGCCCATCGGCTCGTCGCTCGCTTCGGTTTGACCGAGGTGCGCTGGTTCGACGAGTTGTTGATGCCGCTCGACCGGCGACCGAGTTTCATCGAGCCGAGCAGCGTGGCCATCGTTGCCTGGCCGCGTGGATCTGCAGGCGACGAGCTGACCCGGCAGGTGAAGAACACTGCGTTCCTCGATCATTGGGGTTCGGTGCCGACCGCTCCCGCCGAGTGGCACCATTTCCTCTACGGCTACGGCTCGCGCTTGGACCTCAGCTTTGTGGCCATCGATCGCCAAACCGACGAGATGGTCGCTATCTGCCACTGCGGCCACTACCCCGCAGATGAAGCTGTGCTCGGCCGCCGCGACGGCTGGATTCAGACGTTGGGGACATTGCCCAACGCCCGCGGCCAAGGGATTGGCTCGGCGTTGATTTGCCGTGCCCTGCAGGCGTTTGCCGAGGCCAACCTGACCCATGCCTCGATCGGTGTCGACTCCGACAACCCGTCGGGGGCCAGTCGGTTGTATCGCTCGCTCGGTTTCCAGCCAAGCCGACGCGAGGTCGCCGCCGAATTACACCTCGCCTGAGGGCCCGCCGCGGCCGAGTCGAAGGCCCTGACGCCAGCGAAGTCGGGCGCCGCGGTGCAGCAGGCTGCGCGAATACACCGAGCCAGCGAGACGTAACATCAGCCAGATCGCCAGGCCCATCAGCAGCACGGCCAAGGTGACCTCACCCACCGAGGCCGAGCCAGCAGCGATGCGCACGGGCATCAGCATCGGTGAGAACGCCGGGATCACGGAGATGATGCGTGCCGCCAGCGCATCAGGGTTGGAGCCGATCGCGAAAACCGTGAAATAGGCCAAGCTGAGCAGAATCGAGATCGGTGCCGAGGCACCTTGGGCATCCTCTTGGTGGGAGACGAATGACCCAGCAAGGGCGAACAACGTGCTGTACAGCAAGAAGCCACCGAGGAACCAGATGATCGTCGTCGGCAGGCCGACCCACACCGAACTCGGCACCGAGACCTTGGCGATCTTCAGCGCTACGGCACCAGCGACCAACGCCAGGGTGAACTGCACGATCGCCATCAATCCGATGCCAAACACCTTGCCAGCGAGCAGATTGCGGGCGCGCACATGGGCCAGCAGCACCTCGATCACGCCCGACGACTTTTCCTCGATCACCCCGGTCAGCACGTAGTTGCCGAAGAAGGTCAGCGACATGAACAGCAACACGGCACTGATCACACCAACTGCGGAACCGACATCGTCGGACTCCTGTTTGGGCGCTTCGATGGTCACCACCTCGACGGGGTTGGGGCGCAGCACGGCGGCGATCTCAGCTTCGTTGAGCCCAAGTTCACGGGCCGCGGCCAGACTGCGAGTTCCCTGCCAGGCGGCGCTGACCGCGGCCAGCAAGTCCGCCGGCGGTCGCTCTTTCGACTTCACGCTGCCGCTCAGCGGGTCGAGGGTGACATCGAAGGTGCCGTCGCGCAACCCTTTGACGATCTGGGTGGTCGAGCCAACCTCGGCGAGTGTGATGTCGATGCCCAACGCATTGGAGGCAGCGGCGATCCCCTCGCCAAATCCAGCAGGAATGTCTCCCTCAACGGCGACGTCGTATCGAGTCGGCCCGTCGTTGCCGAGCGCCCTGTTGAGCACGCCGACAGCGATGATCGTCAGGCACAGCAAGGCGGTAGAGATCCAATAGGGCTTGGAGTTGAGCCGGGACGACACCTCTCGTCCGGCGACGATGGCAATATCGCGCCGCGTGCTCACCGGGAGAATCCTGGGGCTTCGACGGTGCGCAAGAACACCTCAGACAAATCCGGCGGCGCAAAGCCGAATTGGGCGACCTCACCGGCCGCGCTGGCATCATCGAGAACCGTCGCCGGGTTCGTTCCCACGGGGACCACGAGGCGCACGGTGCGTGCTGACCGTTCGACAACCTCGGCATCTGCCAGCCCCGGCCGCCAAAAGATCTCCTCGGCAAAGGTGACGGTGGCATAGCGCTGCGGCGAACGTCGACGAATCTCATCGACGTCACCGGTCAACAGCACCTTGCCCGAGTCGATGATGACGACATCGCGGCAGATCTCGCTGACCAGGTCGAGTTGGTGACTGCTGAACAACACCGCAGTGCCGTTTGCCGCCTGCTCGGTGAGCACCGCTTTCATCGTCTCCACGGCCATTGGGTCGAGCCCGGAGAAGGGTTCGTCGAGGATCAACAGACTCGGCCGGTGCACCAAGGCGATCGCCAACTGCACCCGCTGCTGGTTGCCGCTGCTCAGCGCCTGGACCTGATCGTCGGCTCGGGCGTCGATCTGCATCCGTTCCATCCACTCGGTCGCGCTGGCCCGGGCATCGGCGCGAGTCAACCCAGTGAGACGGGCAAAATATTCGACTTGGGCGCGCACGGTCATCTTCGGATACATGCCGCGCTCGGCCGGCATGTAGCCGAAGCGGGTTCGTTGCGCCTCGTCAGCACGCTCACCTTGCCAGCTGACGTATCCAGCGTCTGGAGCGATGAGGCCCATGATGACCCGCATCGCCGAGGTCTTACCGGCGCCGTTTGGCCCGAGAAAACCGACGATCTGTCCAGGGGTAACGCTCAGGCTGACATCGTCGAGAGCGACCACGGCGCCGAAACGTTTGTGGACCGAGTCGACGACGAGCATTCGACCCGACCCTAGCCGTCCTGCTGACGGCGTTCAGGAAACGAAAGCTCTTCCTTGCCGAAACAATGTGGAAACACTGTTTCCGTAGCGTGCGATCAGTGCCCGTGCGATCCGCTGGGCTCCGCCGCTGAGAGGAAACTGATGGATTCTGGAAACGTCGCCTGGCTGCTGGTAAGTGGGGCACTCGTGCTCTTCATGACCCCCGGCTTGGCGTTCTTCTATGGCGGCATGGTGCGTTCCAAAAACGTGCTCAACATGCTGATGATGAACTTTTGGTGCGTGCTCGTCGTTCCCTTGCTGTGGATTCTCGTCGGCTTCTCGCTGGCGTTCAGCGGCACAGGTTCGGTGATCGGCAACTTCGACAAGGCGTTCGGGCGAAACCTGACGTTCGACAGCATGGACCCAGTGGTAATGATCTTCCTGGCCACGTTCGCAGCGATCACCCCAGCGCTGATCTCCGGGGCCGTCGCCGACCGGATGAAGTTCTCGGCGTGGGCCATCTTCGTGCCGATCTGGAGCCTGCTCGTCTACGTGCCCGTCACCTATTGGGTGTTCGCACCGAACGGTTGGCTGCTCAGTCGGGGCTCGCTCGACTTCGCCGGCGGCACCGCGATCCACGTCAACGCCGGTATCGCTGCGCTGGCGGTGATCTTGGTGCTCGGCAAACGCCGTGGCTGGCCGCAAGAGGGCGCTCCCCCGCACTCGATGCCGTTGGTCATGTTGGGCACCGGCATCTTGTGGTTCGGCTGGTTCGGATTCAACGCTGGCTCGGCGCTGGCCGCCGACGGCCGAGCCGTGCAGGCCTTCATCAACACCTTCGTCGCCGCCTCGGCGGCAGGCCTGTCCTGGGCTGTCGTCGAGCGCCTCCGTCACGGCCACTTCACCAACCTCGGCGTCGCCTCCGGCATCGTCGCCGGTTTGGTGGCGATCACCCCTGGGTGCGGGTTTGTCGGCTCGATGTCGGCGATTCTGATCGGGTTGATCGCTGGCGCGGTGTGTTCGTGGGCCATCGGCCTGAAGTTCCGTTTCGGTTTCGACGACTCGTTGGACGTCATCGGCGTGCACCTCATCGGCGGCCTCGTCGGATCGTTGTTGATCGGTTTCTTCGCCGATCCCGAGCTGTTCGGCCTCGAATTCGACAAGGGCCTGTTCTACGGCGGCGGGTTCGGTCTGCTCGCTGAGCAATTGTTGGCCAATGTCGTCACCATGATCTATTCGTTCGCCGTTACCTTCGGTATTGCCAAGGCTTTGCAAGCCACGATTGGTTTGCGAGTCAACGCCGACGAGGAGAGCGAAGGCCTCGACACCACACAGCACGTCGAAACCGCATACCACCACTCCGAGCGCTCGATGGGCCGCTCGCTTTAACCCGGAAGGCCCACAGCACAATGAAACTGATTACCGCAATCATCAAACCGTTCAAGCTCGACGACGTCAAGGCGGCGTTGAAGGCGATCAATGTCGAGGGAATCACCGTCAGCGAGGTGCAAGGTTTCGGCCGCCAGGGCGGACACACCGAGATGTACCGCGGCGCGGAGTACAAGATCGACTTCATCCCGAAGATCAAGATCGAGGCCGTCGTCGATGAGACCGACGTCGATCGTGTGGTCGAATCCATCGTCGCCACGGCACGCACCGGCAAGATCGGTGACGGCAAGGTGTGGATCACCCCGGTCGAAGGCGTCGTCAGGATCCGTACGGGCGAACGTGACCGAGACGCGATCTAACGACCACTCGTTGGCGGGCTTGCCCACGGCACGCAGCGCACTGTTGGCCGACGGTGCGCTGCTCGGCGTTGCCTTCACGCAGCGCTACACAGCGCTGATCGACGATTGGCTGCGCGGCATATTTGCCGAAGCCTTTGGCCCGGCACCAGGGACGGTCGCCTTGGTGGCCACAGGCGGGCACGGGCGTGGCGAGCTGGCACCGAACAGCGACCTCGATGTCATGCTGCTGCACGATGGCAGCCTCACCGGCGAGCAGGCGCAGCGCATGTGGTACCCGATTTGGGATGCAGGTATCAAACTTGGACAGACGGCGCGCACGGCCGCCGAGGCCTCGGCGATCGCCAGAACTGACCTGGCCACGGCGACGTCACTGCTCTCCGTGCGCCACATCGCCGGCGATCATCGGCTGACGGACATGGTGGCCGAGGACGCCGCCAAGCTGTGGCGCAAACACGGTGGCCGCTGGCTCGGACAACTGGCGGCGGCGATCGAAGAACGCCACGCCGCGACGATCGACGTCGCCTCGGCGCTCGAGCCCGACCTCAAAGAGGGGCGCGGTGGACTTCGTGACGTCCATGCCATCACCTGGTCGTTGGCCACGGGCTCGGTCAACTCGTCGATCAATGTCGAGCAACTGCGTGACGATTACGCCGTGTTGCTCGCGGCGCGGGTCGAACTGCATCGCATCGTCGCACGGCCGGGCGATCGGCTGCATCTGCAGACACAAGATGACGTCGCCGAGCGTCTCGGCGACAGCGACGCCGACGGCCTGATGCTGCGTCTGGCCACCGCAGCGCGGCGCATCGCCTGGGCCAGCGACGAGCATTGGTACGACATCACTCGGCAGACACCGAGCACCGGGCTCTTGCGGCGCGCCGCCAAACCGCAGGATTTCGGTCATGGGGTGAGACTGTCCGACGGCCGCGTCGGCATCGCCGCCGAGGCGCACCTCGACCAGCAGTTGGTGCTGCGAGTGGCCATCGCTGCGGCCACCTCCCAGGCCCGTATCGACCCCGACACCCTCCAGCGCCTGCATCGCGCCCCGCTGTTGAGCGACCCCTGGCCGAGCGATGCACTGCACCTCTTCGTCGCCCTGCTGGCCACCGGGCGCAGCGCCATCGCGGTGATCGAAGCCTTGGACCAGGCTGGCTTGTGGTGCCGACTGCTGCCGGAATGGGAGCCCAACCGCAGCAAGCCGCAGCGCAACGCCTATCACCGCTTTACGGTCGACCACCATCTGCTTGAGGCCGTAGCTCTGGCCAGCGAGCGGTTGGACACGGTGGCGCGCCCCGATCTCTTGCTCGTCGGCACGTTGCTGCACGACATCGGCAAGGGATACCCCGGGGATCACACCGATGTCGGCATGGAGTTGGCTGCGCAGATCACACGTCGCCTTGGTCTCAACGACGATGACCGTCGCGTCGTCGTCGCCCTCGTCGAGCACCACCTGTTGCTTGCCGACACGGCGACGCGGCGCGATTTGGACGACCCGGCGACGTTGCGTTGGGTGGCTGCGCAGGTCGAGTCGGTTGACGAATTGCACCTGCTGGCGACGCTCACCGAGGCCGATTCGATCGCCACCGGGCCAGCGGCGTGGGGCCCGTGGAAAGCCGGGCTGGTCAAACAACTCGTCGAGCGGGTGGCCCACGTCCTCGATGATGGCGACACCGCCGATTTCGCGATCGACGCCGATCGCCTCGAAGCCCAGCGGGCGCTGATGCGCGAGGTTGCGGCGTCAGGCGAGACGCTCACCAAGGTGGAACGCGACGAGCTGACGGTGGTCTGCGCTGATCGCCCGGGGCTGTTCAGTCGCATCGCCGGGGTCTTGGCAATGTGCGGGCTCGATGTCGCTGAGGCATCCGCTTATGGCGAGAACGGCATGGTCATCGACCGATTCCGGGTTGTCTCCACCTTCGAGTCGAACGTTCCCTGGGAACGGGTGACGAGCACGCTGCAGCAAGCCCTGAACGGACGCATCGCGCTCGACTCGCGCCTCGCAGAACGGGCCAAGAGCTACCGCCGACGGGCCATTGCCGCCCACACCTTGCAGCCGCGCGGTCCGCGTGCTCAACGAGGCCTCCGATGATGCCACCGTTGTCGAGGTGACCGGGCCGGACAGCATCGGGTTGCTCTATCGGCTGACGCGCACGCTGGCAGACCTCGATCTGGAGATCGTGCGCGCCAAGGTGGCGACGATGGGCCACGATGTGGTCGACGCCTTTTATGTTCGCGAGAGAGATGGCAGCAAGGTCACCGATGCCGGCGATGTCACCGAGATTCGCAGCGCGCTGCTGCACGCGATAATCAGTAACTAATCAAGATCCCACTCATGCCACGCACGAAAGGTCCGATGAAACAGGGCACGGTTAGGGAAGCGCCGCGCTGGTCGCCTCGCTGACACCGACGAGAACGGAGATCGAACGTGGTAGCAATGTCGGCTGAGTGGGAGGCGCGTGCGCTGAACGTCATCGACGAGCAGCTCGACCGATTCGTTCTGCTCCTCGACCGCGAGATGAACCTGATGTACATCAGCCGCGGTGTTGAGAAGGTGCTCGGATGGCGCCCCGAGGCCCGAATCGGCCGCGGAGCCAACGAGTTCATTCACTCCAACGACCTTCACCTGCTGATGCGCAGCTCCTTCGAAGATCACAGCACCAATCGGGAACTGAGGATGTTGGCTGCCGACCGCACCTGGGTGCGCTGCCTGGCGCGACCGCTGACCATGCCGCAAGACCATGACGGCGTCGGTTTCGAAGTCACCACCCGCCCGGGACAATCGCTGTTCGAGCGGGCGATGTCGGAACTCGGCACCGAGGTGCCGCTGTATTCCGTGCTACGGACCCTGTTGGGGGCCGTCGATCAAGCCCTGCCGCGCACCCGCTCAGCAGTCTCGGTGGGCACAAACACGATCGACTATCAAGGCCCGACGCATGAGTGGATGGTCCTCGCCGGACGCACCATCGATCACGACCCCACCGTTGACCCTGCGGAGCCTCGACTGGTTCGCTTGCAAGAACTTGACCGCCTGTTGCACCCGAGTGTGTTGCGCTCACAACCGGGTAGCGCCTGGCTGGTGCCGATCATGCTGCCCCACGGGACGAAGCCCTTGGCCACGATGGTGACGCTCAACGAGGTCGTCGACCCCCAGCTCATCGATGTCGAGCAGGTGCTGCGCCCAGCGGCACGACTGATCGGCATCGCCATTCACCTGCATATGTCGCAGTCGGAAATTCGTCATCTGCTGTCGACCAACCCGGTGACCGGGCAGATCCGCACCCGACGGATGAACGATTGGCTCAACGACAAATCCGAGCTCGACAAGCAGGCGGTCACCCGGGTGGATATTCACCCGCTGACCTCGGCGGACAATCCGCTGAGTGACCAGGAGACCGACTTCATCGCCCAGGAGATCGAGGCGCGGATTCGCGCCACGATCCGGCCCTACGACTCGGTGACGCGCCACGGATCGGTGTTCTTCGTGACCTTCGCCGGCGTCATCGGGCGCACCGAGGCTCGCAGGGCAACCGAGCGGCTGCAGGCCAACACCGAGCGCCCGGTTGGGTTGAGCTCGCGCATCGTCGATCTGAAGATCGAAGTTGCCTTTGAGCTGCGCCGTGGCAACGAAGAGATCAACGCCGTCATCGCCCGGATCAACTCCGCACGTCAACCGCGACAGCATTTCCCGCGTCCTCAGCTGGCGACATCGCTGCATCAAGCGACACAATTTTTGACCAGGCGGGAACCGACAGCATCTGTCGCTTCGTCTGAAGAGGCATGACCACAGCAATTTCTTCTCGCCGCTTCGCACTGATCGGATGTGCCCTGATTCTCGGGTTGTCATCCTGCGGTTCGAAGACGGAAATTACTTCATCCACGCTTCCGCAACCAAAGGTGATCAACATCGGCGCGTCAAGCCGGTGGAGCCACCTCGGCGCAGGCCGAGGTCGCCGCCGACGCATCGACAAAGATGATGGCGGCACCGATCACGTACATCTTCACCGGCGAACGGGTTGACCTCACCGCTGCGGCCGCCGCCTGGTACTTCCCGGCCAATCCAACGGTGTCCGTCGAACAGATCACCAAGCTCGCCGCCGCTCTCGGGGTGACCGGCGATGTCATCGAGCTCTCCGCCGACAAGGGCAGCGGGTGGATGGTCGGTTCCACCGACTACACCGGCCCAAGTCTGACCGTGTCGAAGGACGCGATGCTCAGCTGGTGGTACAGCCCTGGACCCGGCGACGCCGGGATGGTCGAGTGCAGCGTGTCTGCCGTTGATCCACAAGCCACGCAGGCTGGCTCCGCTTCTGAGCCTGCCGTCGAACCCGGTACCGATCCGGGTACCGACCCAGCGGCAACGGTCGGTGGTTCCACCGAATCGACCTTTGTCGAAGTACCGATGGAGATCTGCACGCCTTCTGCTCCGGCCAACGTGCCGACCAAAGAGCAGGCTGAACAGAAGGCCCGTGATCTGTTTGCGGCTCTCGGCATGCCCAGCGATGCGTTGGAGTTCGAGACCTACGCCGATGAGTGGAGCGCCAACGTCACCGCTTACAACCTGATCGAAGGCTCACGCGGTGTGTCGATGGGTGTCGGTTTCGGCGGTGAGGGTGTCCTGCAGTGGGCCAGCGGTTCATTGGCCACAGCGCAGCGTGGCGGCGACTATCCGAGGATCGGAATCGACGCCGCGATCGAGCGGCTGAATGATCAATCGTCGTGGATCTACGCCGGCGTCGGCGGTGGAGGGC
The DNA here is from genome assembly GCA_963732585.1 of uncultured Acidimicrobiaceae bacterium. Taxonomy (GTDB): domain Bacteria; phylum Actinomycetota; class Acidimicrobiia; order Acidimicrobiales; family Ilumatobacteraceae; genus WLMZ01. The sequence goes on from CAVSZY010000003.1 coordinate 1,242,663, forward strand.
TGTTGCGCTCGACCGACAGCGGCACGGCAACCGCCGAGCCAGCGATCGGCTGGCAGGACACCGAGCCGGTAGGCAATGAGGCCCCGGCGCCCCCAGCGACCGACGTCGCCGTCGCCTCCGACGAGATGCCGATCGATCGGATGCCCATCGATTGTGTCGGCGGCCCAGCCGTCGATTGCGCCCCGATCGAGATCGAGCCGATGACGATCGAGCTGTCCAACCCTCGCCCGTCGCTGGAGATGATCTGGGATGCCGATGGCACCATCTGGTTACTCCCCGGCTACGCCTTCGATAGCGCCGACGGCGGCTGGTACAGCGTCATCGCCATCGACGACAGCTTCATTAACATCGAGCAGCCGGTTGCGCTCCCGGAGCCCGCACCGCTGCCGGTGGAGACGATCGTCGTCGTTCCCGGCGAGACTTCACCCCCGGTGCCAGAGCCAATCGTCGACACAGTGCCAGCCGTCCCGGCCCCTGATGCCGCAGCGTGCCCGGAGGTTGTCATCCCAACCGACGTCACCCAGCCAGGCGCAAGCGTCGAAAGTGGTGCTGGCTACATCGGCCTGTGCATCGCAGATGCCCAGAGACTTGCCGAGGCGACCGGCTATGAGGTCCGAGTTGCCCGCCAAGACGGCGAAGACCTGGCGGTGACCCTGGACCTTCGCGGCAACCGCTACAACGTGGCGGTGGTCAACGGCGTCGTCACCGAGATCCTCTCGGTCGGTTGATTCCCGTCGGCCTCGGTGCCGTCACGATCAATTGGGGTCCCGATGCACGTCGAGTGCGTCGGGGCCCCTTTTGTTGTTCACGCAGGCTGATAGCTCAACCTGTAGGCGAACGCGAATTCTCCAGCTGGCAGGCGGTAACGGTCGAGGACATCGGGTCCGCAGCTGGCGGTGCCGAGCCCGCGATGAGCGACATCGACGCAGACCACAACTCGATCCTCGGCGACCAAATCGATCGCCTGCGAGGCGGCAAACAGGGTGCCCGGCGAATAACGGGTAGCGGAGATATGCATTGGCTGCTCAACGCTGTCGATGCGCACACGCTCACCCGACGCGCTACAGATCAGTTCGAACCAGCGACACTCGGTGCGCAAGCCAAATTCCTGCGGCACAAGATACGGCAGTTCGTCGATCTCACCCTCCCAGATCGCCAACATCGCCGAGCTTCGTCGGTCGGGGTAGTTCTCATGCCCTCCCCTGCCCCAATAGCGAACTCGGTCGAAGCGTGGCGGCACCGTGAACATCGCTCCGACCCGAGCGAGATCGGCGAGCTGATCGGGCACGGTGACGACGTGGTGATGCACATTGCCGGTCGCCGCATATCGATGATGGACAAGTTGCTCAGGATCGGTCGCATCGACACCGTGGCCTATCCAGGAGGTCATGGCCTGGCCGCCGACACCTAGGCGCAGCGCCAGGTCGGGCATCAATTTGAAACCGTCGTTATCGGTCGCCGCACGAAAGAGATTGAGCACCGGTTGTGACCACGGCGGGTTGATATCAACCTCCGTCTCCGTCGCCAGCAACGTGTAGCCCGCTTCGCAGATCACCACCTGATCCCAGGCCACAAGGTGACCGGCTGGCGCGAACCAGGACTCGTCACGGGTGGTCCAGCGAACCGAAAGGCGGACATCGGCGTCGCCCGCCGGAACCGGGCAGGGCAGCATCACCCGCAGCGCCCGCCCGGGGGCGATCGGTGCGACGCTCAGTTCGCCGTGCGCGGCCTGCGCGCCGTCGACCAACAACTCCCACTCGGCACGTAGATCGTCGAGGCCGCGAAACGAGCGCCGGTTGAGCACCAACAGGGCCGATTCGTCCAGTTCAACCGTCACCGGGCGATACACCCAGGCCAGCTCATGCGCCGCCGGGTGCGGCTCCAGATCGGCCGACATCAGGCCATCGGCCACGAAATTGCTGTCGTGGGGGTGCTCACCGAACTGGCCACCGTAGGCCAGGCGTACCCGGCCGTCGGCAAGTCGCTGGCGTAGACCATGATCCTTCCATTCCCACAAGAATCCACCCTGCAGCCCAGGGGTGGTGCGTATCACCTCCCAATAGTCGGCCAGCGAGCCATTGGAGTTGCCCATCGCGTGGCTGTACTCACACATAATCAACGGTCGATCGCCGAGGCCATCGCGGCCGTACGCCTCGATCTGCGCGATCTCCGGGTACATCGGGCAGACGACGTCGCTCGCCTGTCGGCCACCGTCGACCCACCCCTCGACGCGGATCGCGTCCTCGTAGTGCAACGGACGTGCCGCATCGGCACGCCGGATCCAGCCAGCGAGCGCGTCGTGATTGGCGCCATAGCCGCTTTCGTTGCCAAGGCTCCACAGGATCACGCAGGCGTGGTTGCGATCGCGCTGCACCATCCGTGCCCCACGATCGAGAAAGGTCGCCCGATAGTTGGAGTCGTCAGCGATCGAGCGGTTGTAGGCGTGGCACTCGATGTTGGCTTCATCGACCACATAGAAACCAACCTCGTCGCACAGTTCGAGGAACTGGTCGTCGTTGGGATAATGCGAACAGCGGATGGCGTTGATGTTCAAACGGCGCATCGCCACCAGGTCGTTGCGCATATCGGCAACCGTTACCGCCTTGGCGCGATCGGGGTGATGATCGTGGCGGTTGACGCCAAAGATCCACGCCGGTTTGCCGTTGATCTGCAACTGGCGCTCGGCCACTTGCACCCGTTTGACGCCGACACGGACCGTCTCTTGATGATGGCTGGCACCTGACGGGTCGATCAGTTCGACGTCCACTCGGTAGCGCTGCGGCACCTCAGCGCTCCATGGCCGGGCCGAGGACAACGCCCAGCGCGCGGTGACCTGAAAGCCCTCGAATACGTAGGGCTGCCGATGATGATCAGGAATCGCCAAGGTCACGGGCTGACCAACGGAGTGGCCATCGGGTGCGCTGAGCTGCCAGCGAGCCGTCCAACCAGGCTGCGTCTCCGCCCCGGCGAAATGCACCATCGCCGTCGCCGCAACCGTACCGTCGTCGGTGGTCGGGTCGAAATCAGTGGTGACGATCAGGTCGGCGATGTGCGTGGTCGGGCGCGCCTCCAGCCACACCGATCGGTGCAGCCCGGCCATCCACCACTGATCCTGATCCTCGACGTAGCTGTGCGCGCTGAAGCGAATGACGACGATGGCCAGGTCGTTGTCGCCGCCGTGGACGAACTCGGAGACGTCGTACTCGCTGGGAAGACGGCTATCGGTGCCGTAGCCGACGAACGAGCCGTTGAGATATACGGCATGGACGCTCTCCGCTCCGCCGATATGCAACACCGTTCGCCGCGAGGCCCAGTCTGACGGCACCGACACGGTGCGTCGATACACACCGGTGGGGTTGCGTTCCGGCAACAGCGGCGGCGGCCCTGGGAAGGGCATCTGCACGTTGGTGTAGTGCGGTGAATCGACGAAATCACCCAGATCCTGCATGGTCCAGTTGCCGGGAACATGCACGCTGACGCCCGCGCAGTCCTGCCCGATCAACGCCTGGGCGAGCACCTGGTCGGGGTGCTCGAACATCGCCAGTGACCAGTCGCCGTCGAGCGGAATGCGGTCGAACCCGTGCAACGGGGTGTGCATCGGCAGGCGGCGAAGATGGGTGATCGATGGGTCGGCCCAGGGCCGCAACGTTCCAATCACCGGCAACACGCACTGTCCTCCTTCGCCCGAGTCGGGCACCTGCCTGCGGCCACGATACGACGTCCGCCGCGCTCGGCGCGTACGTTCAACAGGTGAATATTTTCGATGACACCCACGACCTGTTTCGGGCCAGCTGGCGGGCCTTCGTCGCCCACGAACTCGCCCCGCACATCGAGGAGTGGGACAATGCTGGAATCACGCCCCGATCGGTGTTCACCACGGCTGGTGCCAGCGGCTTCGTCGGTTTGGCAATCCCCGAGGAATACGGCGGCGGCGGTACCGACGACTTCCGCTTCAACATGATCATCGCCGAGGAGTTGGCCGCTGCCGGCGCCAACAGCGTCGGGCTCGGCCTCACCCTGCACAACGACATCACCACCCCGTACTTCCTCGCCTACTGCTCGCCCGAACAGCGCCAACGCTGGCTCCCCGGCATCGCCAGCGGAGAACTGATCACTGCCGTGGCGATGACTGAACCGGGGATCGGCTCGGACCTGGCGTCGATGTCGGCCACAGCGTTGCGCGACGGCGACACCTACATCCTCAACGGCGCCAAGACCTTCATCACCAACGGCATCAACTCCGACCTGGTGATCGTCGCCGCCAAGTCGGACCCGACGCAAAAGCATCGCGGCATCAGCTTGTTCGTTGTCGAACGCGCCATGCACGGCTTCGAGCGCGGCCGCAACCTCGACAAGATCGGCCTCCACGGCCAGGACACGGCCGAGTTGTTCTTTACCGACGTGCGCGTGCCCGTGGAGAACCGACTCGGAGATGAGGGCCAAGGGTTCACCTATCTGACCGCCAACTTGGCCCAGGAACGGCTGTCGATCGCTGTCAGCGGCGTCGCTGTCGCCCGCCAGGCGCTGGCCTGGACGCTGGACTACGTCAAAGACCGCAAGGCCTTCGGCCAGTCGGTGAGCAGCTTCCAGAACACCAAGTTCGTGCTCTCCGAAGTGGCCACCGAGGTGGAGGTGACCCAGGCGTTCATCAACGATTGCGTGCTGGAGCTCAACGCGGGCACCCTCACGCCCGCCAGGGCAGCGATGGCCAAGTGGTGGGCGACAGAGCTACAGAAACGCAGTGTCGATCGTTGCCTGCAACTGTTTGGCGGTTACGGCTACATGCTCGAGTATCCGATTGCCCGGGCCTACGCCGACTCGCGGGTGACGACGATCTACGGCGGCACGACCGAGATCATGAAGACGATCATCTCCAAGGATCTCGGCCTGTAACCAAGGGCATTGTTCGGCGCTTAGCCGACCGAGCCCTCCATTTGCAGCTCGATCAGGCGGCTCCACTCGACCGCGTATTCCATCGGCAGCGTGCGCGTCACCGGCTCGATGAACCCGTTGACGACCATGCCCATCGCCTGTTCTTGTGACAGGCCACGGCTCATCAGGTAGAACAGTTGCTCGTCGGCGATCTTCGAGACGGTGGCCTCGTGGCCGATTTGCGCGTCACGTTCGCCGACTTCCATATACGGGAAGGTGCGGCTCTCCGAGTCGTCGTCGAGGATCAAGGCATCGCACTGCACATGGCTCTTGCAGCCGTAGGCGCCGTCTTCGACGCGTACCAGGCCGCGGTAGGTGGTGATGCCACCGTCTTTGGAGATGCTTTTGGAGACGATCTTGCTGGTCGTCTCCGGCGCCGCGTGGACCATTTTGGCACCGGCGTCTTGATGCTGACCGGCACCGGCGTAGGCAACGGAAAGCACCTCACCGGTGGCCTTCGGACCCATCAGATACACGCTTGGGTACTTCATCGTCAAGCGGCTGCCGATGTTGCCATCGATCCATTCCATGTGGCCCTCGGTCTCTACCCTGGCACGCTTGGTGACCAGGTTGTAGACGTTTGGCGACCAGTTCTGGATCGTGGTGTAGGTCACCCGGGCGCTGGGCTTGACGATGATCTCGACCACTGCCGAGTGCAGCGAATCGTTGGTGTACACCGGCGCTGAGCACCCTTCGATGTAGTGCACTTGGCTGCCCTCGTCGGCGATGATCAAGGTGCGCTCGAACTGCCCGGCGTTCTCCGAGTTGATCCGGAAATAGGCCTGCAGCGGCATCTCACAGTTGACGCCGGGGGGCACATAGATGAACGAGCCACCGCTCCACACGGCGGTGTTCAGCGCCGAGAACTTGTTGTCACCGGGAGGGATGACCGACCCGAAATACTGCTTGACCAGCTGCGGATACTCGCGCAGCGCGGTGTCCATGTCGCAGAACAGGATGCCCTGCTGCTCGAGTTCCTCACGGTTGCGGTGGTAGACGACCTCGGAGTCGTACTGCGAGGTGACACCGGCGAGGTACTTGCGTTCGGCTTCGGGGATGCCCAACTTTTCGTAGGTCGCCTTGATCTGCGCCGGCAGGTCGTCCCAATCGTCGGTCTGCTCGGCCTTGGGGCGCAGGTAGTAGAAGATGTCCTGGAAATCGAGCTGCGGCATGTTGACCGCAAACCATTCGGCCATCGGCTTGCGATCGAAGGTCCGCAAGCTGCGCTGACGCAGATCGGTCATCCATTTCGGCTCGCCCTTCCACCAGGAGATCTGATCGACGACGCGGTCGTTGAGGCCCTTTTCGGCCTGGAAGGCATACTCGACTTCGTCGTTCCAGCCGAGGCTGTACTTGCTCAGATCGAGATCGAAGCTGGTCATGTGATGCTCCCTACGTGGTCACCCAACGGGTGATTTGCACTACGTGCATAGTAACAATTATCTGCGCCGATTCGCCGGAGGAATTTTCGTCGAGTTGGGCGACAGGTTCGCTTCTTGCACGGTTGGTGCCAGACTTGGGCGATGAGGGGTTCGCGGTCGGGCGCGCAACTGAGCGGAGTAGGAATGTTTCGGGCGGCAACGCGTCTTCTACAGGCGTTGATCATCATGACGGCAACATGCCTGGCGGGAACGGTCGCAGGCGCGCCACTACCAGCGTTGGCCGACGGGGGGCTCGATGTCTCCAGCACCTACAGCTACACCATCGACCCCGAGGCCGATGCAGTCCATGTGATCGCCGATCTGACGTTCACCAACGTGGTTCCCAATCGCACCGAGAGCGGTTACATCAACAAGACCTACTTCAAAGGGTTTTCGCTGGCGGTGCCCGCCGAGGCCACAGGGCTTGCCGCCACGCAGAATGGCAACCCGCTGACGCTCACCGAGGAGGCGACCGAGGAGGACTACCGGGTCGCCGACGTCGACTTCGCCAGCAACCTGTTCTACCGATCGACAGCCAACGTGCGCTTGACCTACGACATCGTCGGCGGCGACCCGCGCTCCGATGATTCCTCACGAATCAACGATGCTTACGCCTCATTCAACGCCTATGGCATCGCCGATCCGGGCAAGTTGACACTCGTCGTCGTCGTGCCACCCGGCTACGAGATCGAGACCTTCGGCGACGAGGCCGTGCGTTCCGAACAGTTCGGCGGCACGGTGTACACCGCCACCGACATCAGCCAGCCGCAAGACTTCAACATGTTCATCTCGGCGCGCAACGACCAGGCGCTAGAACGCACCGACCTGGCCATCGATGGCCACGACTTCATTATTCGCTGGTGGCCTGGCGACGAGGAATGGAAGCAGTTCGTCAGCGAGCGCATCGAAGACAACGTGCCTGCGTTGGCTGAGCTGATCGGCGTCGATTGGCCGCTGGGCGCCCCGTTGCAAATCCGCGAGTCGCTGACCCCGTATCTCTACGGCTATGCCGGTTGGTTCAGCGGCCAGACCCTCACCCTGGAGATCGGCGAAGACCTCGATCCGGAGGCGGTCGCTCACGAGCTCTCCCATGCCTGGTTCAACGGGCAGATGTTCGTCGACCGCTGGCTCAACGAAGGGCTGGCCGAAACCTACGCCGCAGCGGTAATCGATGAGCCGGACGATCCGACGACTCCGACCCCGGTCGGCGGCGTCAGCTTTCCGCTCGATGAATGGACCGACCCCGGCTTCGACGATTCGGCGGACGATTCCGAGGAGTTCGGCTACAGCACCTCCTGGTTTGTCGTCGATGCCTTGGTCGACGATGTCGGATTCGACAAGATGCGCGAGGTCTTTCAGGCGGCGAACCGCGCGACCTTGGCCTATGTCGGCGACGGTGATGCCGAACGGACCCTGGCCGAAGGCGATTGGCGCCGGTCGCTCGATCTCTTCGAGGAACTCGCCGGTTCCACCGTGGCAGTCGATCTGTACCGCGCACACGTTGTGCGCACCGTCGATCTCGCCGAACTCGACCAGCGCGCCGAGGCACGCGTCGCCTATCAGCGGTTGCAGGATGCGGGAGGCGAATGGGCCGCGCCGCTGCTGGTGCGTGAGGCGATGAGTGCCTGGGATTTCGACGAAGCGCAGACGCTGATCGATCAGTCGCTGGAGGTGTTGGCCAAGCGTGACGCCTTCGTGGCGCAGGTCGAGGCCAACGGGTTGGCGATGCCGTCGGGGCTGGAGGCGGCCTACGAGGGTGACCAGGCGCTGGACGAGGTTGCGGCGACGTTCGACGCCGCGGCGGCGGCAGTGCGCTCGATCGTGGCCGCCGAGGCACAGCAGGCGGGCACCACGGGGTTCGCCGCCTCGATCGGTGCTCTCGGCTCCGACGCCGAAGCGGTGCTCGCCGAAGCCCGCGCCTCGTTCGATGCTGGCGACGCCGGACGCGCCGACGAACTGGCCGACCAAGCCCTGACCGGCTTCGCCGAACAACGCTCGGTGGGCGAAGGTCGCATCGCTCGGGCGGCAGTAGCGATGGGCGTCGTCGTGTTCGGCCTCATCGTGCTGACGGTGATTCGCCGCCGCCGAAAGCGTCGCCCACCGCCGCGCGATGTCGTCGAGACTTCGTATATGGAGTTGCGCGACTCGCCAACCGTCGGTTTCTGAGCCGGCCTGGCCGCACGCCCAACGGGGCGCGCTAGCGTTTCTGACTTATGTCCAAAGTGCTTACGTCGTTGCCCGTCGGTGAACGGGTTGGAATCGCTTTCTCCGGAGGGCTCGACACGTCGGCCGCTGTGGCCTGGATGCGCGAGAAGGGCGCCCTGCCCTACGCCTACACCGCCGATCTCGGCCAGCGGGACGAGTCGGACCTGCCCGGCGTCCCCGGGCGAGCCAAGCAGTACGGCGCCGAGCTTGGGCGCTTGATCGACTGTCGCGCCGAACTGGTGCACGAAGGCTTGATCGCCTTGCAATGCGGGGCCTTCCACATCACTACCGCTGGCAAGACGTACTTCAACACGACACCGCTCGGCCGCGCCGTCACCGGCACCCTGCTGGTCAAGGCGATGCAGGAGGACAACGTCGACATCTGGGGCGACGGCAGCACCTATAAGGGAAACGACATCGAGCGTTTCTACCGCTACGGGTTGATGGTCAACCCCAATCTGCGGGTGTACAAGCCGTGGCTCGACGAAGCGTTCGTCACCGAACTCGGTGGGCGGGCGGAGATGAGCGAGTTCCTGATCGCCCGCAACCTGCCCTATCGCGATAGCAAGGAGAAGGCCTACAGCACCGACGCCAACATCTGGGGAGCGACGCATGAGGCCAAGTCGTTGGAGGAGTTGTCGACGAGCATGGACATCGTCGAGCCGATCATGGGCGTCGCCCATTATCGCGACGACGTCGCCATCGCTGCCGAGGTGGTCTCGATCCGCTTCCACGAGGGTTGGCCGGTGGCGCTTAACGGGCAGGAGTTTGCCTCGCAGGTCGATCTGGTGATGGAGGCCAACATCATCGGCGGCCGCCACGGTTTGGGCATGAGCGATCAGATCGAGAACCGAATCATCGAAGCCAAGAGCCGCGGTATCTACGAGTCGCCCGGATTGGCGCTGCTGCATATCGCCTACGAACGGCTGACGACGGCGATTCACAACGAAGGCACGCAGGAGAATTACCGCACGATGGGTCGTCGTCTCGGTCGCCTGCTCTATGAGGGGCGATGGTTCGACCCGCAGAGCCTGATGTTGCGTGAGGCGTTGATGCGCTGGGTTGGCACGGCGGTCACCGGCGAGGTGACGGTGCGCCTGCGTCGCGGTGACGACTACACCATCGTCGACACCACCGGCCCGCACCTGACCTATGCGCCCGAGCGTTTGAGCATGGAGCGGGTCGAGGATGCCCCGTTCGGGCCGTTGGACCGCATCGGGCAGCTGACGATGCGCAACCTCGACATCGACGATAGTCGAGCAAAGCTCGACGTCTACCGCAGCGCCGGCACCCTCGGCCCTGGTGGGCTGCTCGAACTCGAAAACTGACTCGGGGCTTATGCGGCGGCGTCGGGTGGTTTGAGTTTGGTGTTGTCGGGTCGGGTGATGGTGATGGTGCCGTCGGCGTCACGTTCGACATGGTGGCCGGCCACATGTTTGTGGAGGTTGTGGTGGCGGCACATCGGTGTTGCGTTTGCCGGGTTGGTTGGTCCGCCGCGTGATGCTGGTTGGAGGTGGTCGATGTCGGCGAGTTGGGAGCGGATGGTGCAGCCGAGCCAACCGCAGACCGGGTTGAGGGTTTGGATGGCGGCGCGGATGGGGCCGCTGAACAGGCGGCGGAGACGTCCGGCGTGAACGATCACTCCGGCACCGTCAACGATGATCGAGCGCAACCGGCCGGTGATGGTGGCGGCGACGAGTTGTTGCGGGTCGACGGGGACACCGTTACCGGTTTCACACCGCCGCGTTTTCACGGTCGCCGGATCGATCTCAACATCAGTTGTTCGTATTGGTCGAGGTCGCATAACAGGTTGATGACGATGTCGAACCCGCGACCACTGTCGCCGACGCCTTGGGCGGCGGCGGCTTGAAAGATCGCGGTGAAGGCGTCGGCGCGGCGTTGTCCTGGGGTGCGTGGCATCAGTTTGGCTGATGCTTCGTCGCCATGTTCGGCGACTGTCGCTGCCCAGTCGAGTTCGAATTCGTGGTCACAGAAGCGTTGAAAAGACATGTTGCAAGCCTTCGCCTTCGATCACAGCGTGCGCAGTTTCGAAGCGGAACGTTTCACCGGTTTGGGTGAGTTGGGCGTCGCGGTGGCGGTGCGCTCGCTGATGACGATCGTGAGCACCGTCAGCATCGGCGAGTTGCGTCCAGCGTTGGGTGACGATGCGGAAGTTGTGAAACTCCAACGTTTTCGCCGCCGCCAACAACACTATCGAACGCAACATCCGTGCCGACCGGGAACGGGCTGTGGCGATCGAGCGGGAACAGTTGACGGTCGCGGTGCCCCAGGCGGTGACGTTACGGTGCCCGTCGCCGGCGTACTCGCCGGACCGATCGCAAGCATCAGTGACGGCCACCATTGCGGCTTCGGCACGCCGACGAACTACTTCCAACTGCCAAAGAAGATCGCTGTACGCGGACAGTGTTAAACCCGTCAGATCATCCCCATCGGGGAGCTCGAACGTGACGGTTTCCACACCCCAGATCTATCGAACAGACGTTCATACAACAAGCTATGACCAGCACATATACTGAGAATCGATGACACCAACAACGCAACAATCCCGTCCTCTCCAGCGCCTGCGTCCCGAACGCTGTTCGAACGCTATCTGAGAGTTGGGCGAGGGCCCGCGTCGACCCACGGCCGGGTCAATGGGGCGTTCGGCAACGGCGACACCGGCAGCACGATCATCCCTTCCTCGGCATCACCGACGCTCGACATCTGGCCCTCAAGGGCGAGGATCCCTGTCAACGCCGCCAGCGCTGCGTCGACGGCATCGACCGAACGCAGCGAAGCGTGATCGACCCCGCAATCGGCGAGCACCGCCCGGCGGAACACCGACTTCGACTCGTTCTTCGGCCGCAAGTGACCGCGCAACAACACTGCCGTCGCTTCGGGAAACACCTCTACCGCTGTGCCACGCACGGTTCCCCCGCGGTAGCGGGGATAGTCGTCGGCGAACGCATCGAAGATCGAGAAACCGACCCGCATCCAGCGGTAGAACGGATGATCGCCCGGATCGGTCGGCGTCGAGAACGAGGTGATACCCAACGCTCGTAAGCCACGTTCCCCGGCCCGCGTCGTACCGCCCAACGTCCACGCTGGCGGCGAATCGATGCAGACCACGTCGGGTTGCAGCGAGCCGACCATCTCCACGACCTGCGCCAGGGTGGCGTGGGCGATCGCGGCAACCACGCAGCGGTCAGCGTCGAGGGCGACGGCGTCGAGACCCTTGCGTTGCTCGGCGACGTCGATGCCAATGCACAGGTCCATCGCCAACCAATCCTCAGCGCTGCTGAAGCTCGCCGATCAACCCGGCCAGCAAACGCGCCCGATCGACCAGCGTGTCGACCTCGACATACTCGTGATCGGCATGGGCGCCGCCACCAACGGCACCGAGGCCGTCGAGCGTCGCCACCCCGCGAGCGGCGGTGAAATTTCCGTCCGATCCGCCACCGACACCGACGCCGGCCACCGACGCCAAACCCTCACGATTGGCAACTGCAACCGCAATCGGGAACAACGTCGCTGAGGCCGAGGCGGGCATCGGTGGTCGGCCGATCTCACCGGAAACATGCAACCGACTTTCCGGCAGTACCCCCGTCAAACCGGCCATCGCTGCTTCGACCCGTTCCTTCTCCCCCGCCGCTTCGACCCGCACGTCGACCAACACCGTGGTCAACGCTGGCACGACGTTGTCGGCGGTGCCGCCATGGATCACCGTCGGCGTCACCGTTGTGCCCGTGCCGTCGTCGCCGAAGGTGGCGATGCGCAACACCTGATGCGCAGCCTCGACCAGCGAGTTGACACCCTTGTGCGGTTCCAACCCGGCGTGCGCCGCGCGTCCATTGATCGCCACGGTGAAGGTGCCGGTGCCCTTGCGAGAAATCTTCAGCGCTCCGCCATCGGCGCTCGGCTCCAACACCAGTACGGCCCCACAGGCCAACGCCCGCTCCTCGATCAACTCCCGCGAGGCCAACGATCCGACCTCTTCATCGCTGGAGAACAACATCTCGACGCCGCTCGGATCGACCAACGTGGCGATGGCGTGGATCGCTTGCACGATCCCGGCCTTCATATCGAACACCCCCGGCCCCGTTGCCCGTCCGTCGGCAACCATGAACGGCCGATCGGCCAATGTGCCCAGCGGGAACACGGTGTCGTGATGGCCGAGCACCAGCACCTTGGGCTCACCACCACCCGACCAATGAACGTGCGGGCCAGCGGGCGACTCCACCAACGTCGCCGGCCTGCCGAGACGCTCGGCAATGATTCGGGCCAGGGTCTGCGCCGATTCGCTCAGCGCCGCAGTTTGACGGGAAGGCGACTCCACCGACACGAGAGTGGCCAAGTCGTCGAGCATCAATTCAAGATCGATCACCCGTCCATTGTGCCCATACGCGAGACTGAGGCGATGCGCGTTCGTGGACTGATCATCATCGCTTGTCTCTTGGCGGTAGCCGCCTGCTCGGACGACGGCCCCGAACAGGCCGCTGCTGGCACCGCCGCCGCGGTCACGGCGACCGTCGAGGCGACCACTGCCACCGACGTGACCGAACCGACTGCGGACACGCAGGCGCCGCAGCCAAGCTTCGCCGAGGCCGAATTCACGACGATCGGCGGCAACATGCAACTCGCTGTCATCGACGCTGAGCCGGGAAGTGAACTCACGCTCTACAGCGTCGATGCGGCACAGGACGTCACCACGGTGCAGGCCGATGCCCAGGGATCGTTCTTATGGCGCAGCCTCAAAACCGGCAACTACACCGTGCGCACCAGCGGCGATTCACCCGCGGAGAGCGTCGAGACACTGGTGTTCGACGAGAGTTCGCTTCCCCCGCCGGGCTTCTACGCCGAGCAACGCTTGCCGGCTGGCGGTTTCGGGTACATCACCACCCGCGACGGCACCACGCTCAGCGCCAACGTCTCACTCCCCGGTCCGGCGGATGACGGCCCGTACCCAACCGTTGTCGAGTACTCCGGCTACACGCCAAGTGACCCGGAGAACACCACCTTCGCCGGATTGTTCAACGCCCTCGGCTACGCCTACGTCGGTGTCAACATGCGCGGCACCGGGTGCAGCGGCGGCTCCTATCAGTTCTTCGAACGCAATCAGAGCCTCGATGGCTACGACCTCATCGAGGCCATCGCCGCGCAACCGTGGGTCTTCGAGAACCGGGTCGGCATGGTCGGCATCTCCTACCCCGGGATCTCGCAACTGTTCGTCGCCTCCACCCAGCCGCCGAGCCTGGCAGCGATCACGCCACTGAGCGTCATCGACGACTCGTACCGGGCGACGGGATTTCCCGGCGGCATCCTCAACACCGGCTTCGCCCAGCCGTTCCTCGAAGAGCGCTTTGCCGAGGCCAAGATCTATGGCCAGGAATGGGCCAAGGATCAAGCCGACAGCGGTGACACCACCTGCGCCGACAACCAGAAACTGCGCCTACAGAATCCGGAGCCGTTGACCCGCGACAACGACTTCAACGATCCGGCGACCAACGATCCGCTGTCCCCGGCCACCTTTGTCGACAAGATCACGGTGCCGACCTTCCTCGCTGGCGCCTGGCAGGACGAGCAAACCGGCGGCCATTTCGCCAACATGCTCGACGACTTTGATGGCACCGACCTGCTCTTCGTCGATCTCTCCAACGGTCTACACACCGAGTCGTTGAACCCAACGACGTTCGCCCGCATGGCCGAGTTCCTCGATCTCTACGTCGCCAAGAAGACCCCCGATCTCACTGCGGTGCCGTTGGTCGCCGCTGCCCTCGTGCCTGGAGTCTTCGGCCCGCAAGCGACGGTCTTCGTGCCGGAAGACCGCTTCACCGCCATGTCCTATGAGGAAGCGTTAGCTGCCTACGAAGGCGAACCACGGGTGCGGGTGCTGTTCGAGCAGGGCGCCTCCGAGGACGGCACGCCCGGCTCCCCGATCCCGCGTTACATCGCCCACTACGACAGCTGGCCGGTGCCACAAGCGGTGGCCACCACGTGGTATCTCGGCGAGGAAGGCCTGCTCGTTGACGAGGCCCCGACGCAAGGTTCGACCGATAGCTACGTCGCCGACCCGACGCTGTTGCCGACAGCGTTCTATCCCGGGGGCCGCAGCAGCGACATCTGGCAATCGACCACCTCCTACGATTGGCAACCAATCCCCGATGGCAGCGGATTGGCGTATGCGACGCTGCCACTGCCAAGTGACACGGTGATGGTCGGCGGCGGGTCGCTCGATCTGTGGGTCTCGTCGTCGACCGCCGACACCGACCTCGAGGTGACGATCAGCGAAGTGCGCGCCGATGGCAGCGAGGTCTACGTGCAGAGCGGTTGGCTGCGGGCCTCGCACCGCGCCCTCGACGAGGCCGCGAGCAGCGAGTTGCAGCCCGTTCACCTGCACACCGCTGATTCGCTCGAACCGCTGACACCGGGTGAACTGACCCCCGTGCGCATCGAGTTGTTCCCCGTCACCCACGCCTTCCGCAAGGGCACACGCATCCGCATCACCGTCGACGCACCAGGCAACAGCCGCCCGGTGTGGGCCTTCAAGACGATCAGTGACGGCGAAACGGTATCGATCGCCCACGACGCCGAGCATCCCTCAAAGCTGGTGCTCTCGATCGTGCCCGACTTCGACGTGCCTGACGCGGCCCCGGCGTGCGGGTCGCTGCGCGGCCAGCCATGCCGACCCTACGAGCCGATCGGCAACGAAGGCCGCGGTGGCTGATGACCCGGCGCGATGAACTCGGTGAGTTCCTGCGCAGCAAACGTCAGGCGTTACACCCTGAAGACGTCGGACTCCCACCCGGCACCCGGCGGCGCACACCGGGGTTGCGTCGCGAAGAGGTCGCCCTGCTCGCCGGTGTCTCCGTCACCTGGTACACCTGGCTCGAACAGGGACGAAGGATCAACGCCTCACGAGATGTGCTCGCCGCCTTGTGCCGCACCTTGCGCTTCGACGAAGCCGCGCGCCAACACGTCTTCAGCCTCGCCGCCGGCGAATCGAGCGAACCGATCGAGACGGTCACCGAGGTGCCAGACGCGATCATTCGGCTGATCACCGCTATGGAGCCATCGCCAGCCCACGTCCTCGGGCCACGGTGGGAGTTCGCCGCCTGGAACAGTGCCCAGGCACGCCTCTACCCGGCGCTGGAAGACCTCGCCGAGAACCAGCGCAACCTCCCGTGGGTCATGTTCTGCGAACCCTCGCTGCGATCGTTGATCCTCGACTGGGAATCCCAGGCGAGGGCAATGCTGGCCGAGTTCCGCGCCGGCACCACCCAGTTCTACGGCGACGCACAACTCGACGACCTCGTCGCCAGGGTGTGCGACGCCAGCCCCGAATTCGCCGCCTGGTGGCCGCAGCACGACGTCGCCCATTTTCACACCCGTTTGCGGCGCTACGACCACCCCGTCGCCGGGCGCCTGACCTTCGAATATCAGCAGCTGATTCCCTCGGAATGGCCGCACTTACGCGTCGTTTGCCACCTCGCGTTGCCCGACGACGACAGTGCGCAACGGTTGGCCAAATTACACGGTTGATTTTTCGTTCAAGCCGCCGAGACGCTGAAGGGGCCTGCCTATCGTGACTGATGTGTCCGCCGGAGGTGCTTCGACAGAGCCACGGCACCAGCCCATCTGCAACCGTGCCAACTTGACCCACGGAGGTCCGCCCCCGTGCGCCGTCTGACGATTCGCCGCAACGGCACCGAGGAACTGACGACGATCACCATGACCGGCGACCTCGACGCCGAGGCGATGGCCCGGCTGGAATCGGTGCTCGTCGATCCGCTGCTCGAATCCGGTGCCTGGGACCAGGCAATCTCCGCCACGCAGGTCGATATCGGGCTCGTCCCCGGCGTCACCGACACGGCTGCCGAGCAGGTGGTGCACGCCGCCAGGTTGCTGCGCGTGAGCATCGATGAGGCCGCCGTCGGGCGCACGGTCGACGCGCCCGCAGACGTCGACGAGCGCATCATCCGGCGCGATCTGGCCAATGCGGTGATCGAACGTTGGCAGGTCGGGGCACAGGTCGAGCCAGGCTTCGCGTCGTGCTCAGCCGTCGCCGACGGCACGTCAATCGTTGCGCTCCCGGACACCGACGAAGCCCTGCAGGCGTTGAGCAGCTCACGCGGGCTGGCGCTCGATCTGGCCGAAATGCACGTCATTCGCAACCACTTCGCCGAGCTGCAGCGAGATCCCACCGATGCCGAGTTGGAGACGCTGGCGCAGACGTGGAGCGAGCACTGCGCGCACAAGAGCTTTCGCGCCGACATCGAGTTCGACGACGGGACCGTCGGCGGGTCGCTGCTCGGCCAGTTGCGCCAGTCGACCGTCGATATCGCCGCCCCGTTCGTCATCTCCGCATTTGACGGCAACGCCGGCATCGTCCAGTTCGACGACCATGTGACCTACGCCTTGAAATGCGAAACGCATAACCACCCCTCGGCGATCGAACCCTTTGGCGGCGCCAACACCGGCGTCGGCGGGGTCATCCGAGACATCCTCGGCGCCGCCCACCAACCGATCGCCTGCACCGACATCCTCTGTTTCGGGCCTCCCGATCTCCCGCTGGAATCGCTGCCCGCCGGGGTTTTGCATCCCGCTCGAATCCGTGACGGTGTCGTCGCCGGGGTCGCCGATTACGGCAACAAGATCGGCCTGCCGACCGTGGCGGGCAGCGTGCTCTACGACCCGGCGTACACCTCGAATCCGTTGGTCTTTTGCGGTTCAATCGGCATCGCCCCTGTCGGACGAGCGCCGTTGACCGGACCGCACCCGGGCGACCGGGTCGTCGTCTTTGGCGGCCGAACCGGGCGGGACGGCATCCGTGGGGCAACGTTTTCGTCGATGGAGATGGACGCGACGACCGGTGATGTCGCCGGGGCCAGCGTGCAGATCGGTGACCCTATTACCGAGAAACTGGTCGGCGACCTGCTGGCCCAGGCCTGGGGTTTGTTCACCGCGATCACCGATTGTGGCGCCGGCGGATTGTCCTCGGCGATCGGCGAATTGGCCGATGGCGTCGGCGCCGACGTCGAGCTCAACCTGGTGCCGCTGAAGTACGCCGGGTTGGCACCGTGGGAGATTTGGCTCAGCGAGGCCCAGGAGCGCATGGTCGTGTCCTGTCACCCGTCGCAGGTCAACGAGTTGATGAATCTTTCCGCCCGTCACGGGGTGGAGATGGTCGATGTCGGTGCCTTCACCGGCGACAAGCAGTTGATCGTGCGTCACGACGGCACACCGCTCGTCGATCTCTCCACCGCTTTCCTGCACGACGGTCGCCCGAAACGGCGCCTGCATGCCGTGCGTCCGCAGCCGGTGGCCAACGACACCGCACCCGAGGTCGCCGATCCATTGACCGCGCTGCTCGGTCTGCTCAGCCATCGCAATATCGCCAGCAAGGCGGAGATCATTCGCCGCTACGACCACGAGATCCTGGGCGCCACGGTGGTACGGCCGCTGACCGGCGCGGCCAACGACGGCCCCGCCGACGGAGTGGTGCTCTGCGCCCCGCAGCGTGACCAGGGCATCGTCATCGGCCTCGGTGTCAACCCCTGGTTCGGGATCAGCGACCCCGAGGAGATGGCCCACGCCGTTGTCGACGAAGCGATCCGCAACGTCGTCGTCGCCGGTGGCGACCCCAGCGCTGTGGCGCTGATGGACAACTTCAGCTGGGGCAACCCAACCCGGGCAACCACCTACGGCGAACTCGTCGCCGCGGTGCAGGGCTGTTGCGATGCGGCTTGGGCTTATCGGGCACCGTTCGTTTCCGGCAAGGACTCGTTGAACAACGAATACCTCGACTCCGATGGCAGCCGCCACGCGATCCCACCGACGCTGGTGATCACCGCCGTTGCACCGCTGCGCCACATCGATCACTCCTGCACGCCAGATCTGAAGCGGGCGGGCAACGTCTTGTTGCTCACCGGCGCAACCAGCACCGAGTTTGGTGGCAGCCACCTCAGCAAGGTGCTCGGCGACACCGAAACCCGCACCGTGCCCCGGCGCGACCTGCGCGCACCGGCACGCTATGTCCGTATCCATCGAGCGATCGCCGCCGGATTGGTGCGTTCAGCCCACGACTGCAGCGAGGGTGGCCTCGCCGTGGCGATTGCCGAGATGGCTATCGCTGGCAGATTGGGGGCGACGATCAACCCGGCCGCAGCGCACGCCAAACTGGCTACGGCGCTGTTTAGCGAATCGAATGGACGGATCATTCTCGAAGTCGAGCCAAGCAATGTCGCCGAGGTAGCCAAGCTGGTCGGTGGCACCGTTGCCCTCGGCACCGTCACCGCTACGGCGACGGTTTCCTTCGGCTCAGGCCTGCGAGCAACGGTCGATGAGCTGCGTGCCGCCTGGCAGGTGACAGCGTGAGTGCTCCCACCGCATTGATCCTCAGCGCGCCCGGCACCAACCGTGACGGCGACGCCGCCCACGCCTTTGAACTCGCTGGCGCAACACCCAAGATCTCCCTACTCAACGATGTCATCGCCAACCCACAACTGCTCGATCACGCCCAGTTGTTGGTCTTCCCTGGCGGGTTCTCCTTCGCCGACGCACTCGGCGCCGGTCGGCTCTTCGCCCTCGAAGTGACCACCCGCCTCGCCGACGAGCTGCAGCGTTTCGTCGCTGCGGGCAAGCCGGTCATCGGCATCTGCAACGGATTTCAGACCCTGATTCGCACCGGGTTGCTGCCGGGCGGAACGCAACGTATCGCCCTCGGCCACAACCAGGATGAGTCCGGCCATGAAAGCCATTTCGTCTGCGAGTGGGTGTCGCTCGCCCCGGTCTCGCAACGCTGCATCTGGACCCGCGATCTCAGCGAGACCATCGATTGCCCGATCGCCCATGGTGAAGGACGGGTGGCCACCGACGCCGCCACCCTCAAGGCGCTGCAAGCGAACGACCAGGTGGCGCTGACCTATGTCGGGCGCAACCCGAACGGCTCGATTGCCGACATCGCTGGCATCACCGATGAATCCGGCCTCGTGCTCGGCCTGATGCCTCACCCCGAAGACCACGTGCTCGCCCGCCAACATCCACAGCGCACCCGCGGACTCCAGGCTGGCCTCGGCCTGTCCTTGTTCGAAAACGGCGTCCGCCATGCCGCCGGCAACTGATTTCACCCTTTCCGCCTAACTACTACCCCCGAGGAGCCCAGGTGTGCGCGCCAGTCCCCTTCACCGATATCGATCTACCACTCGCCGATCGCCGCGTCGGTAAGGTCCGCGTCTCCTACGCGCTCCCCGATGGCGAACGTCTCTTCGTCACCACCGACCGCCTTTCAGCGTTCGACCGTGTTGTCGCCGCCATTCCCTACAAGGGTCAGGTGCTCAACCAATTGGCCGCGTGGTGGTTCGCCAATACCGCCGACATCGTCGCCAACCACGTGCGCAGCGTGCCGGACCCGAACGTGACCATCGGTCTCGAAGCGCAGCCGTTGCCGGTCGAAGTCATCGTCCGTGGCTACATCACCGGCGTCACCTCGACGTCGCTGTGGCGCCGCTACGCCGAGGGCGAGCGGGTCATTTATGGCCACACGATGCCCGAGGGTTTGACCCAACATCAGCGCCTCGATCAGGCGCTGATCACCCCGACCACCAAGGCCGAAGCGGGCGCCCACGATGAGGCGTTGACCTGCGCCGAGGTCACCGAGAAGGGCTTGGTTGAGCCGGCGTTGTGGGAGCAGGTGCAGGCTGCGGCCTTGGCTCTGTTCGCCCGCGGTCAAGAGATCGCCGATGCCGCCGGGTTGATGTTGGCCGACACGAAGTATGAGTTTGGTTTGGCGCCCGACGGCACGCTCGTGCTGATCGACGAGATGCACACACCCGACTCGTCACGGTTCTGGGTCAAGGAAACCTACGACGAGCGCGTCGCCAACGGTGAGGATCCCGAGAGCCTCGACAAGGAGCCGATTCGGCGGGCCTTGAGCGAAGCCGGGTTCCGTGGCGACGGCGAGAGCCCCGACCTCGGCCCGGAAGTTGTCGCCGTGACCACCGCCCGCTACATCTCCGCCTATGAACGATTGACCGGGATGAGCTTTGAACCCGGCAGTTACCCGGTTGAGCCGCGTCTGGTCGCCGCGCTGCGCGAGGCTGGTGTGCTGTGAGCAGCTCCCAGATTCCCCACGTCGTCATCCTTATGGGTTCCGGCGCGGATCGCGCCCACTGCCAGCCGATGGTCGATCTGCTCACCAAGCTCGAAGTCGATGTCGTCCAACGTGTCGGTTCGGCGCACAAAACGCCCGAGCACGTCCTGGCGATCATCGAGCACTACGAATCCGGTGACCGACCGGTGGTGTGGATCACCGTCGCTGGGCGCAGCAACGCCTTGTCCGCCTTCGTCGATGCCAAGGTCGCCTCCCCCGTGATCAGCTGCCCGCCGTTGAGCATCAACGAAGACATCTGGTCGAGCCTGCGAATGCCCAGCGATGTCGCCCCGCTGGTGGTGCTCGATCCGAAGAACGCAGCGCTCGCTGCGGCCAAGATCGTCGCCCAACACGATGCCGGGGTCCGTCAGCGGCTGATGGCTCACAAGGCTGGCGAAGCTGCCAAGGTTCTCGCCGCCGACGCTGAGATCACAGCATGAGGCTGGAGGACGACAGCCCGCACGACGAGTGTGGGGTCGTTGGCATCTCCACCCCGCACGGTGAGGGTGTCGCCCAGATGGCCTTCTTCGGCATGTTCGCCTTGCAGCATCGCGGCCAGGAGGCCGCTGGCATGGCGGTCAGCGACGGCCAACGGGCCCGGCTGCACAAGAACGCCGGCCTGGTCAGCACGGTGTTTTCCCCGAGGCGCTGGCCCCGCTCACCGGCTATCACGCCATCGGCCACACCCGGTACAGCACCACCGGATCGTCCAACGAGCGCAACGTGCAGCCGTTCTTGGTGGAGACGATGCACGGCCCGCTGGCCGTGGCTCACAACGGCAACCTGGTCAATGCCACCGCTCTGCGCGATGAATTGCTCGGCCGCGGCTTCGGGCTGACCGCCACCAGCGATACCGAGGTCTTCACTTTGATGCTCGCCGCCGCCGGTGGGCGCACCTGGGAAGAGCGCGTCGAGCGCACCATGCCTGCCTGGAAGGGCGCCTACAGCATGGTGATCCTGGCCAACGACCGCGTCGTCGCGGTGCGCGACCCATGGGGTTTCCGCCCGCTCAGTGTCGGCCATTTGCCGCGCGGCGGATGGGCCGTTGCCTCCGAAACGTGCGCGCTGACCACGCTCGGCTGCAGTGACATCAGCGAAGTTCGACCCGGCGAGATCGTGACGCTGATCGGCAGCGACATCCATCGCCGCCAAGGCACCGCGCCGGCCGCAAAGCTGGCTCATTGCACCTTTGAGTTCGTCTATTTCAGCCGTCCCGACAGCGAATGGGACGAGCGCAGCGTGCACCAGGTCCGCCAGCGCCTCGGCGAGGAATTGGCCGATGAATGGCCGACCGAGGCCGATGTCGTCGTCCCCGTGCCGGACTCCTCGATCCCGGCAGCGATCGGCTACGCCCGGCGCAGCGGCCTGCCCTACAACGACGGGCTGATCAAGAACCGCTACATCGGGCGGACCTTTATCGAACCGACACAGACGATGCGCGAACGCGGGGTGGCCCTCAAGTTCAACGCCTTGCGCGCCAATCTGGAGAACAAGCGGGTGATCCTGATCGACGATTCGTTGGTACGCGGCACCACCGCTGGGCCGCTGGTCAACCTGCTGCGCGAGGCCGGGGCCAGCGAGGTGCATATGCGCATCACCTGTCCGCCGATCACCCATGCCTGCCACTTCGGTGTCGACATGGGCCACGACAACGAGCTGATCGCCGCGCATTTGAGCGTCGAAGAGATGCGCATGGCGATCGGTGCCGATTCGCTGGCGTTTCTGTCGCTCGATCGGATGATGCGAGCAATCAGCAGCCCGCAGGGCTATTGCAACGCCTGTTTCACCGGCAAGTATCCGATCGAGGTCGGCGACGCGCAGACCAAACTGGCCTTCGAAGGGGTGCTGGCGTGACGCAGTCACAGGTGAAGCATCTGCGCGTCCTGATCATCGGCGGCGGGGCCCGCGAACATGCGCTGGCGTGGAAGGTTGCCCAATCGCCGCGCTGCTCAGCGCTGTTCGTCGCCCCCGGCAACGAGGCGTGCCCAGGTACCAGGGTGGGCCTGAGTGTCGATGATGTCGATGGGATCTGTGCGCTGGCCGACGCCGAATCGATCGATGTGGTCATCGTCGGCCCTGAAGCAGCGCTGGCCGTTGGGTTGGCCGATGCGCTGCGCGCCATCGGGGTGATGGTCTTCGGGCCCGGCCGCGAGGCTTCCCGTTTGGAATGGTCGAAGGCCTACACCCGCTCCGTAGCCGCCCAGCTTGGCCTCGCCTCACCGGCGTTCGCCACCTTCGAGTCGCCGCAGACCGCCGAAGATGCCATCAAATGGTGGCGGCACTTAAACGCCGCTGTCGTCGTCAAACAAGCCGGCCTCGCCGGAGGGAAGGGCGTCGTCGTGCCCAACGATGACGCCGAGTGCGAGCGGGCAATCCGTGAGTTCATCGCCGTTGGACCGATCGTGCTCGAAGCGCGTTTGATCGGCCCGGAATGTTCGCTGATCGCGTTGTGCGACGGGGTCACCGCCCGGGCCTTGCCGTTGGCTCAGGACCACAAGCGTGTAGGTGAGGGTGACACCGGGTTGAACACCGGCGGCATGGGGGCCTACGCCCCGGCACCGGTCCCCTACGACGCCGACGCGTTGACGGCCGAGTTCATCCAACCTGTGCTCGATCTGATGGCCGCCAACGGCACGCCCTACGTCGGTGCGTTGTACGCCGGGTTGATGTTGACCAACGATGGGCCGAAGTTGCTGGAGTTCAACTGCCGTTTCGGTGACCCCGAGGCGCAGGTGTTGTTGCCATTGATCGACGGCGATTTCCTCGACCTGATCGAGGCCTGCTGCCAGGGGCGTTTGGCAGATCATCCGCTGCAGATCAGCGCCGCAGCGGCGCTCGGCGTCGTCGTCGCGGCACCGAATTATCCGGCGTCGGGTCCGGCGCTGCCGACGGTGAGCATGCCGGTGGCGAGCGAGTCGCAGGTCGTTTTTCGTGGGAATGCTGGCGGCCGCGAATACACCGCCGTGGGCATGGCGGCGACGCTCGACGCGGCGCGGGATGCGGCCTATGACCTGGTCGGCTCGTTCGCCCCCACCGAGGCCAGGGTGCGCCGAGATATCGGCTGGCGAGCCAAGGGCGCAGCGCTCGGTTCGTACGCCGCGGCTGGGGTCGACATCGACGAGGGAACCCGGGCTGTCGACCAACTGAAGGACAGCGTCGAGGCGACCCATACCTCGGCCGTGCTCGGTGGCATCGGCGCCTTCGGTGGCACATTCGACCTCTCCGAGATCGTCACCCTCGATCAGCCGCTGCTGGTGGCCTCCACCGATGGCGTGGGTACCAAGGTCGAGCTGGCGGCACGCGCCCAACGCTTCGATGTTCCCGGCCAAGACATCGTCAACCATTGCGTCAACGACGTGCTGGTGCAAGGGGCCCGCCCGCTGTTCTTCTTGGATTACTTCGCCTCCTCGGTGATCTGCGCCGAACAGGTCGCCGCGGTCGTTGCCGGTATGGCCAAGGCCTGTGCCGAGAACGACTGCGTGCTGCTCGGCGGCGAGACGGCGGAGATGCCCGGCGTCTACATGCCCGGTGCCTTCGATGTTGCTGGCACCTTGGTCGGCGTCGTCGAGAAGCCGAAACTGTTGCCGCGCAAAACGATCATCGCTGGCGATTCGTTGCTGGCGATCGGCTCGTCGGGACCGCACACCAATGGTTACTCCCTGTTGCGTAAGCTGTTCGATTGGTTGCCGCTCGACGCTATGCCGGCACCGCTGGAAGTCCCGATCGGCGATGCGCTGCTGGTGCCCCACCGCTCGTATTTGGCCACGTTGCGCGCCGCTCTCGATGTGCCCGAGCTGATCAAGGGGTTGGCGCACATCACCGGTGGCGGGTTGATCGACAACGTGCCACGAATTTTGCCGGGCGATTGCGATGCGGTGATCACCCTTGGCTCGTGGCCGATGCCGCCGCTGTTTCAGCTAGTCGAACAGGTGGCCAGCGCGCTGCCGGTCGAGGAGCTCTATCGCACCCTGAACATGGGTGTCGGCATGGTCGTCGTCGTCGCGCAGGAACGGGTCGCCGAGCTGCAAGCCTTGATCGCCGAACCGACCTGGCTGATCGGCGCGATCGCGCCGGGGACCAAGACGGTGCAACTGCTCGCGGCATGAGTGCCCGTCTCGTCGTTCTCGCGTCCGGGAGCGGCTCGAATCTGCAGGCGATCCTCGACGCCTGTGCCAGCGGTGAATTGGCGGCGACGGTCGTTGCCGTGTTCAGCGATCAGCCTGAGGCCTATGCGTTGTTCCGTGCTCTGCGAGCCGGAGTCGACGCTGCCGCCGTGCCGTACGAGCGCGAGTTGGGCCGTCGCCGATACGACCGGGGGCTCGCTGAGCAGGTCAGCGCCTATCGGCCCGATCTGGTGGTGCTCGCCGGGTGGATGCGGATCCTGTCCAACGATTTCCTGCAGCACTGCGGTGCACGGGTGATCAACATCCACCCGGCGCTGCCCGGCGAGTTTCCGGGCACGCACGCCATCGATCGAGCCTTCGCCGAGCGCGACAGCGTCGGACGCACGAAGACCGGGGTGATGGTCCATTTTGTGCCCGATGAAGGGGTCGACGACGGCCCGGTGATCGCCACGGTCACGGTGCCGATCAACGGCGACGACTCCCTCGAATCGCTGGCGCAACGAATGCACGCCGCCGAGCATCAGCTGATTGTCGCCGCCATCGACGAATTCCTAGATGAGCGGCTATGAGGGTTGCTCCACCATCTGCGCCGCGCTGGCGGTTCGAGCGCCACAAGGTACAGCGAGGAAGTGGGCGGTCATCGATGTACCGGATGAATCGGTGGCTTCGATATTCGGTCAGCCCAGTTTCGGGTCGACCTTGCATTCCACGTGGCGGTCGTCGCCGACCTCGTAACAATGGATCTCGTTGGGATTGCCCTCATAGAGCGTGAGCGCTGGGACAGCGGTGTGCGCATCCGGGTGCGAACACACCGATTCGATCGCCGCCCCGACGGTCCAAGGTGCCGGGCACGGTGCGCCGCGGTCATTGGCCACCAGGCGCGAAATGTAATCGGCAGCGCCGTACGCGCCGCCGATCGTGAAGTGCACACCGTCGGCCGTGAACCACGACGGCGACTGCGCCGTGTACTCCGACCAGTCGGCGAGGCGAACATCGGGGTACCGACCGGAGGCCACCTTCTGACGCAGCGTCAAGTTGGCACTGGCGTACGACGAATTCGTCAACCGACCGGTGCCCGGCTGCTTATACGACGTGCCCTCACGGTACGTCAACCAGAAGATGCGCTTGGCGCCCTTTGCTCGCGCCGCTGTCACCACCTGCTCGAAGGCGTCCGGCATCACGGTGTACCAGTCGTTGTAACCGGTCATGATGACGACAACGTCGTAGCTCGATGACGCCGCATTGATCGCTTCCACGGCGTTCGGCGGGCGACGGCCCTCACGTCCGAAGCAACTCAGCCCGAGCAGCTTGCGGCACGACTCGACCTCCAGGGTGTAGTCGCCGCCGGAGAGCGCATGGGCCGAATTGGCGTACCAGCGCACGCCAGCCAGGGTCGAGTCACCAACGAGCAACACCTTTGGATTGCTTGGCAGCGCAACGACCGGCCGTTGGGCAATCGTTACAGGCCGCCGTGGACCGGTGAAGTAGCCGGTGATATCAGCGATGAAATGCGTCTGCTCCGAGGAGTAGAAATCGAGCCCGACCTCGGTCAACGGCACGATCGCCAGGTTGGCGATGGTCGTCGACTCCGCCGAGTTCAATGACGAGACAACAGGAAGCGAGGTCGCCGCCGGGAACGCGGTGACAAACCCGCCGCGCACCGACTCGGTGGCGGTCAGGTTGATGACCACCGCCGCGGCCGCGGCGAGTTCGCTGCCCGGTGTCAGGCGGCGAGACCCAACCTGCGGCAGCGGGGTGCGTTGACCGCGGGTGTCGACCAGGCGTCGCGGGCTCAGCGCCACGAACAAACCATCGCCAGATTCCGGGGCGCTCGGACCGGTGAAATAGCCGGTGATGTCGACGATGACGTGGTCACCACGCTGCGAGAACACGCTGAACCCGTCCGAGGACACCGGCACGATCTGGGTGGCGGCCCGAGTTTGACCGGCAGCGTCGGTGTTCAAGGCGCTCGATGCTGGCCGAGGCGACCCGGCCGGGTAGGCGCTGAAGAAGCCCTCTCCGCTGGATTCAGTGGTGGTGATGTTGGCGGCGACAGCGACAGCATCGCTTGGCACACCGGTCGGCAAACGAACCGCAGCCGTGCCGCCGACGCCAGGGCGGCCGCCGTTACGCGTATCGAGGGCTCGCACCGCAGGGATGCCGACGAAGCGTCCCGCCGTGGCGACACCTGTGGGCGCGGCGATGAACGCCGCGGTGACGTCGACGATGATGTGTGTCGTCGCCGTCGACAAGATGTTGAGACGCCCGGCGGTGCCGCGGCGGATGATCACACCGTTGGCCTGCGTACCGGCGGCTCGATAGTTGAGATTACTGGCCAGCGGCATCGCCTCGCCCGTCGGCCACACCGTGACGTAACCGCCGCGACCAGCTTCGGTCACGGTCACCGTCACGCTGAGCGCAGTCGCTTCGTCTGGCACTCCACACCGCTGTGCCGACTCGACGCTCAGTACCGCTGATGCGGCGATCGGGGTGCGGCCGGGGGTTGCACGGCTGTCGAACAGTCGACACGGGGTGAGCGGGACGAGCGAACCCGTCGGCGCCAGCGCCGTCGATTCGGCACGCGCGGCGTCATTCCCGGCCACCAGCGTGGCGCCGAGCAAGAGGGTCGCCGCTACCGTGCGCCACTGTCGATGTGATTTCAAAGTCGCCAAGTTCTCGGTCCTGCGGTCGAAGGCTTCGCTCTTACAATCGGCAGTAGAGACGCAAAGTTGATTGGGCATTGAGATGACACCTGAAGATTTTCGCATCGCCGGACACGCCTTGATCGACTGGATTGCGGAGTACCGCGAGACCTTGGCCGAACGCCCGGTCGCGCCAGCGGTCCGACCCGGCGAGATTCGAGCGAAGTTGCCCGCCGAGCCACCGACGACGACGATCGGTGTGTACGAGATGCTCGCCGAACTCGACCGGGTGGTGCTGCCGGGCATGCTGCACACCCAGCACCCGCGCTACTTTGGATTCTTTCCGGCGAATGCCACGCTCGAGTCGGTGCTTGGCGACCTGGCCTCGACCGGCCTCGGGGCGCTGGGTTTGAGCTGGATGTCGAACCCGGCCCTCACCGAGGTGGAGGAGGTGGTCTGCGACTGGATGCGCCAACTGGTTGGACTCAACGATCAATGGTTGGGCACCATCCAAGACACCGCCTCAACCGCCTGTCTGGTGTCGCTGCTCATCGCCCGCGAGCGGGCCAGTAACGGATCGCAGTTCACCGGGGGGATGCAGGCGCTCGACCAGCCACTGACGGTCTATGCCTCCACGCAGGCGCATTCCTCGGTGCAAAAAGCGGCGTTACTCGCCGGTTTTGGCCACGACAACCTGCGTGAGGTAGCGGTCGACCCGGTGAGTTTCGATCTCGATCTCGACGACCTGCGTCGCCAACTCAGCGCCGATCGCCAGGCCGGGCGGGTGCCCTGCGCGATTGTCGCCTGCGTCGGATCGACGGCGGCCACGTCGTTCGATCCGATCGACGGCATCGTCGCTCTGGCCCGCGAGTTCGGCTGTTTCGTGCACGTCGACGCGGCGATGGCCGGCACGGCGATGCTGCTGCCAGAACAGCGCCACCTGTGGCAGGGCGTCGAGGGCGCCAATGCGGTCACGTGGAATCCGCATAAATGGATGGGCGCGGCACTCGATTGCTCGTTGTATTACGTGCGCGATCGCCAGGAATTGAACACGATCATGTCGACCAACCCAAGCTATCTTTCGTCGCCCTACGACGGCACGGTGACGCAATATCGCGATTGGGGAATTCCGTTGGGTCGCCGTTTCCGGGCGCTCAAACTGTGGTTCTTGTTGTCGATGGGCGGGGTCGATGCCATCCGTCGGCGGGTGCAGCGCGATCTCGACAATGCCGCATGGCTGGCGGCGCAGGTCGACGCAAGCCCTGAGTGGATTCGAGTCGCACCAGTCAGGCTGCAAACCGTTGCAATGCGCCACGAACCGCTTGGGATCAGCGCAGGTCAGCTCGAGGCCCACACGCAGCGTTGGGCGGCGGCGTTGAACGCTGGTGGCCAGTGTTTTGTGACGCCATCGTTGATCGGTGGGCGCTGGGCGGTACGGGTGTCGATCGGTGCCGAACCGACCACACACGACGACGTCGCTGCCGTCTGGGAGCTGATCAAACGCTCGGCGACAGCATCGTCGCCAACGTAGTCACCACGTTCCAGTTACGAGTGGTGCTCGGGGTCTTCAGGCGCCGGTCAATCTTGGCCAGTTTGGGCATCTCGAAGCCAACGGGCAGATGCATCGCCAGTTCACGTCCGCTGACCTGCCAGCCATCGCCCTGCGCCCAAACCGTCGTCGGCCAGCGCTCCGAGTCGGCGGCGACATCGAAGAAGCTGATGTGCAGTCGTTTTGCTTCGATGCCCTCGGCGTCGAAGGGGTGAGCGCTGGCGATCCGAGTGAAATCTGCCGCCTGACGCACGATGGCTGTGATCTGCAGGCCAAGCCCGGCGCGAATAGCCGCCTCAATCTGCAGCTTGACGTCGTGCTCGTCACCTTCGCTTGCGGTGACGATGTTGCCCGTTTGGATATAGGTGACGGCGTCAGGAAAACCGCGCTGACGAATCGCCGCCTGCAGATCGACCATCCGAATGCGGTTCGTGGAACCGACGTTGACAGCGCGAAGCAGAACGACGAAGTCGGGCACGATCGCAGTCTAGACGACCACCCTGGGACGGAAATTGGTGGCATTCTTGGTGCTTTCTTACCTTTCTCCGCTGCAATGGGTACGCCTTTCTCAACGGTTGGAGTAATCGATGCGGTCATCACGGTATTTGCAGGCTCAGCGGCGCACCCGGCGCCAGGTGCTGAAGTCGTCGGCTGCTGCCTCGCTTGGCGTGTTCCTCGCGGCCTGTGGGTCGAAGTCCAACGCTGCTTCAACCCCGGCGACACAGGCCGCGCAGACAAAGACTGCTCCCGACGCGACCGTCACGCCCGTGGCTCCGGCGACAGACTCTCCCGTCGCCCCGGTAGCCACCGATAGTGCGACCGTGGTTACCGCTGCCGTTGCGCCTCCTGCAGGCAACACCTTTAACGAAGCCCACCAACTGCGCAGCTCAGTCAACTATGTCGCTGAGAGCAGCGGGCGACGGATTCTCAACCCGTACGTCGCGGTGTGGGTCGAAGACACCAACGGCATCTTGATCCACACGGTCGGTATCTCCGTGCAACTCGGCAAAGGCCTGAAGTGGTTGAACGATTTGAAGCGCTGGTACAAGAGCGACCAGGCGCGCATCGATGGCGGTGGCGACGACACCTTGGAGACCATCTCTAGCGCAACCCGTGCCCCCGGCGTTCACGAGTTCATCTGGGATGGGCGCGATGCGGCAGGTGCTTTGGTGCCGCTCGGCCAGTACAAGCTGTTCTTCGAAGCGGCCCAAGAGAAGGGCCCGTACAACTTTGTGGAGTACGACCTGATCCTCGATGGGCAGCCGTTCGTCACCAACCTTGAGCCTGCCGCGCAGCTGCAGGAGATGTTGGTTACTGTCGAAGCCCGATGAGCCAGGTTCTCGACGACGAGTCGCTAGACGACGAGGCACCGGTGCCAGCCCGTGGGCGCTCGTCGCGCACGCCACGCTCGGCGCGGGCCAAGGGTCAAAACTGGAGCCGCTTGATCCATGTCTATTTGAGCATGGTCTGTTTCATGGTGGTGCTGTTCTTTTCCGTCACCGGGTTGACTCTCAACCATCCAACCTGGTCGTTCGGCGGCGACAGCGAGATCACCGTCGAGGGCACGATGCCCACCGATTGGCAGGGCGGCGCAACGGTCGATCGCCTGGCCACGGCCGAGTTCCTGCGGGCAGAACACAATCTGCGCGGCTCGGTCAGCGAGTTCGATTCCACCGAGGCGGATACCTCGTTGACCTTCAAAGGGCCCGGTTATAGCGCCGATGCGTTTATCGATAACGAGACCGGCGCCTACGACGTGTTGATCGTTTCTGCCGGGCCGCTGGGCGTGGCCAACGATCTGCACAAGGGTCGTGACAGCGCTTCGTCGTGGCGCTGGCTGGTCGATGCGTCGGCGATCCTGTTGATTCTGATCTCATTCAGTGGGTTGATTCTGCAGCTCTACCTGCGCCGTCGCCGACGCAGCGCGCTGTGGTCGGTCGCCGGCGGAACCGTGCTGCTGGCGCTGTTCACCCTTCTCGCTCTGCGCTGAGGCTGCGGTCAGCGCACAATCAGCCGTGTTGGTGATGCACCCCGTCGGCATCGACGATGAATGCGCTGTGTGCGTAGCGGCGAGCGAACGCCAACCCGTCCATGGCCCCGAGAACCGTTACGGCGGTCGCGATGGCGTCGGCGCTGGCCGTCGTCTCGGCAACAATCGTCGCCGAGAGCACACCCGTCGTCGGCCGCCCGGCGCGCGGGTCGATGACATGTCCCAGGCGCTGGCCGGCAACCGTGAATCCACGCCATGACGTGCCGCTCGTCGCTGCCCCGCAATTGCTGATCGTTACCGATCCGACCGGTGTTGCGCTGGCCCGCCGCTGGGGATTTTCGATGTGCACGCGCACGTCGCCAGCGCCGCGATGGGCGAGGTCGCCACCGATGTTGACGACCAAGGAGTGCGGCTGAAGTTGGCTCCAGGCGGCGGCGGCGGCGAGGTCGACGATGTGTCCTTTGGCCAGCGCGTTGAAGTCGAGATGGCGACAGTCAGCGTGTTTGCTGACGATTCGACCATCAAGCGAGTATGGCGGCACGGCGAGCTGGCTCACCAGGTCGGCGAGTTCTGCGGCTGTCGGCTCTTCGCCATCGGCTTCGGCTCGACGCCAACGCTGGACCAGCAGTCCGGCGCCAGCGTCGAGCACCCCGGCGCTGCGTTCACGCCACAGCAAGCCCAGCCGCAGCAGCGTCGCCAACTCGTCGCTGATCTCGGCCGAATCGGGTCCGTCGTGTTTCCAACGGCTCAGTTCGCTGTTGCTGTCGAAGATGCTGAACACCCGTTCCAGGCGGTCGATCTCATGCACTACCGCGGCCAGCACCCGCTCGCTGGCCCGGTGATTGGGGGCGCGAACGCTGACGTCGAGTCGGGTTCCGAGCACGGGCTCGACCCGGTGGGTGAAGGTTTGCGGCGTTCGCTGAAAGCGCACCGGCGCAGGGTAACGGGGTGGCCCGTCTACAGAGTTGCGCTGGTGGCGATTTCGTCGAGCGCGTCGGACAGGTCAGAGTCGACGTCGCGCAGCACCAACGACTGCACGCCGATTTCGGCCAACAGGCGTTTGGCACTGTCGGCGTCGCCCGGGTGGATCGATGCGATCAGGGCTGACTGGCCGGCGGCGAGATCGTCCCCGAGGCCCTTCAATCCGTCGTCGTCGAAGCCAGTGTCACGCAACTTGCCGATCAACGCGCCGATGCCCGCGCCGATCGGCATGCCCAGCAAGGCAAGCGGACCGAAGGCGAGACCGATCAGGCCGCCGAGGGCACCAGCGCCGGCGCCGGTCAAAGCTCCCTGAGCAGCGGTCTTGTCATGAGTTTCGACAAAACGGACCTTGCCCTCGTCGGTCTTGACGACGACAGCGGCCATCTTGAGACCGTTGGCCAGACCGGGGGCCAACACAGCGAGGCCGCGCCCGGCCTGGCTCTCGTCGGCGAAGGTGGCGATCAGCAGCGTTTGCGGAGAGTTTTCTGAAGACATGATCGAGACCCTAGTAGATCTCTGTAATGGCGTTGACCGGGCTCTCGTCCCTGCCGCGTAGGCTGCGACACATGCAGATTCAGATCTGGAGCGACGTGGTCTGCCCGTGGTGTTACATCGGCAAACGAAAATTCGAAGCGGCTCTTGCCGCGTATGAACGCCGGGACGAACTGCAGTTGAGCTTCAAGCCGTATCAACTCGACCCGACCGCTCCGCCCGGCGTGGCCATGCCCGTGCGCGAGGCCTACGCCCGCAAGTTCGGCGGTGATGATCAGGCTGATGTGATGATCGCCAGGGTCACGCAGGCGGCGGCTGAGGTCGGCATCGAGTTCCGTATGGACCGGGCGGTGAGGGCCAATACGCGCGATGCCCACAGGTTGATCGCGTTCGCTGGAGCCGCCGGTGGCTGGGCGATGCAATCTGTGGTCAAAGAGGCGCTGATGCGCGCCTATTTCTGTGACGGTGGCAACGTTGGCGACCACGAAACCTTGCTCGACGTCGCTGTCGCCTGTGGGCTAGAAGGGGGCGCCGTGGCGACGATGCTCGATTCGAACGACCGGATCGAGGCACTGAACGCCGACCTTGCCTACGCCAGGGAGCAAGGTATTACGGCCGTGCCGACGTTCGTCATCGACGAGCGCTGGTCGGTGCCTGGGGCCCAAGAACCGGAAACGTTCTTGCGTGTTTTCGAACGGTTGTCCCGCCAGTAGCTCTCGTTGCTTGATTCCGACGATGGGCTGCCGATATTTCTGGCATGACTCCGTTTGTCTACCGCCACGTTGCTCGTCGCATCATGCTGTCTTTGGTGTGCCTGGCGACCGTGGCCTCGTGCTCGTCCGGCGACGACTCGGCCGTATCCCAGGCAACAAGCCTGGGGTCTGCGCCGGTCGTCGTCGACGACACAGCAGGTCGGCCGCAGACGAGCGCCACGGTCGACACTGCACCCAGCGCTGCCGACACCGTGGCCAGCGCGACAACGACGGCCGAATCGCCCGAGGACAGTGCGGTCGTGCAGGAGTCGACGACGACGATCTTGACGGCGGAGCCGATCCTGATCAATAACGTTCCGGTGCCAACCGAGCCCGTTCAAACCACCACAACCGTGCAGACCTCGCCCGTTCCGCTGTACCCAGATTTCAGCGAAAACGCGTGGTGCACTGCCCTGGTTCGGTTTGACACTGGTCCAAACGTGACCAACTACTCCTTGATGCTGGTCGCCACGCCGATCGAATATCGCGACGCAGTGTTGGCCATGGTTCCGCTGATGGAAGTGGTCCAGAATGTCGAAGCGGGGACCATGGACGAGGCTCAGGCCGAAGCCGTGCGCGCTCAACCGGCGGTCGCCGAGGCCACTGCTCGTCTTGGCGATGCTGCCGATGCCTGCACCGCCTGAATTGGTGGTCGATCGACTATCTTTAGCGCTTCGAATACTGACGAATCGGCAATATATTCATCGAAATGACGACGTCTTGTGATGTATCTTCCCTAAAGTAGTCATTGGCATACCTCGGGTAGCTATTCGGCAGAAGTACGACCGGACAAGGCGGTAATTGTGATGATTCGCGAATTCGTGGGGGCGCTGCCCTGTGACTTGCCGGGCACTGGCTCGGCACCTGGAACGATGCTGACCTACGCGGCGATCATCGTCGCTGCTGGCGCAGCGTTGCTGGTCGTGCGCCGTCGGTCGACGGCGATTGCCGCCGTCCTGCTGCTTGCTGTCGTTGTCGTCGGCTCGACACCTGAGTCCGCCGACGCTGCGCCATGCGTGGCGCCAACGACAACAGCCGCAGCTACCGGATCGGCGACCACCACCACGACCGTCGATCCGAACGCTGGATCCGGCGCAGGGCTGCCGACGACAACCACCACAACCGTCGCGGCCACCACGACAACGGCGGCGGCGGCGACCACCACCACCACGGATGCGCCTGCCACAACAATCGCACCAACCACGACGGCTGCACCGACGACGACAATCGCAGCGACGACTACCACCGTTGCCGCCGGTCAGATCAGCGGCCTCTACCGCCGACAGGGCAGCGCCGCCGTGCCCAACTCCGGCTGTGGCGACGTCAGCACGCCACAAGAATGCCCCGCACCGAACCCGGACAACGGGCCGGTGAGTGGCGCAACCGTGTACCTGACCTTCGCTGGCACAGATAACACATTGGGAACCGGCGATGACGTGGTGATGCCAACCGACACCACCGACGCCGGCGGCAATTTCAGCTTCACGATCAGTCAGTTCGGTCTCTACCTGGTGTACATCACCGATCTCCCGGCAGACAACTCCTCGGCGTACACGTATCAGGACGGCTGCGCTACCGCCAATGTCGGTCCGTGGTCGATCTCCACGCCATCGGGTGCGGTGTTCACCTCGGAGGTTGCCTCGATGGACAGCATCGTGACCCCCGACTTCGTGGCAACCAACGAGTTCTTCGTCACAGGCGGCTGCGACTAACGGAAGGTGGCGCAGACCGGCCGCAACGTAGGCTGGGTCACGTCCGGAGGTCGATCGGCTCGCGATACACCCATTCGCCGTCGACGAATTGCTGTACGTCGATGATCCTGGCGCACACACCGACGATCGCTACGTCCTCTGTGGGAGTCGTCGTGGAACAGTCCGGTTCGCCGCTGATCACTGATATCGGGCCTGAATATCCAGACAGTGCGGCGCTCAGCGCCTGCGGATCAGCATTGTCGACGCCGCCGAGTTCGTTCACCAACCGAGAGATCAGCAGGATCGGTTCTGCGGCGCGGGTGGCCGCGATGAGAAAGTTCGCTGGGGAATCGGCCGAATATGACGAGCCGAATGCAGCGGCTTGTCGAATGATCGGGAGCACGCCTTTTTCCTGCTCAGGCTCGCTCAGGTTGTAGCCGTAGGCGAGGGTATACCAACCTTGCAAGCCTGCACAGCCGAGGGTGGTAACGATCGCCTCGGCGGGCACGAGCGCGACAGTGTCGGCCATTTGCACACAAGTGGCGCTCGTCGCCGTGGTCTCGATGACGAAGAAGGCATCGGCCTCGAGCGCTCCCGCAGCAGTCATCACCTCGCCTAACGGCTCCCCAGTCGGCACCACGGGAACGACCGTGCGCCCTGGAAGGAGACCTTCGGTGTAGCCGATCGTCGCTTCGTCGACGAAGGCATAGACAAGCGCAATGGTGTCGCCCGGCTGGGTTTCGCGAGCGAGAAACAGCACGGTTGCGGTAAACATCTGCCCGCTGGTTGGGGTGGGGACGATACCGAACTGGCGGGTCGGCGACGGGTTGAGGTCGGAGTAGATCAGCGGTTTGGCGTCGCCGATCAGGAGGTTGAGTTGATCGGTGTCGTCGAGCACAGCGATCACGCTCGGGTCATCGACGAAGGTGGCGGCGCAGACTTCGGGCGTATCGGTGCACGTCACCAATTCGATCGGTCGACCGTCGATTCCGCCGACTTCGGCGTTGAGATAGTCGACGACCGGTTGGCGGATGTCCGCGCCGTTCATGGCCCCATACACGCCGATGCGCACCGGGTCCCCACTGGCCGAGCCTGGCGACGAACCGGTGAAGTTGAGCACCCACGCCGCAGAAACCGGGTCACCTTGGGTGGTGGGCAATGTGGGTGGTGGGACCGTACTCGCTGGGGTCGTTGTCGTCGTGCTGGCCGCGGTGGTGGTGGTCGGCGACGTGACGATCGTCGTCGTCGGTGCGACCGTGAGCGGAGACGAGTCAGCTACTTCGGCAGTCAGCGGTGTGGTCGGAACGCCAGAGCGTTCGGAGACGCCGTCTCCGCGGCTGGCGATGAACAGCGTGCCGACGCCGACCAGCGCTACCGCGGCAACACCACCGCCGATGCGGGTGGCACGCTGGCGCTTGGCGACTCGCACCGCCGATGCCGGGCCGTGCGCCGGTGCGGGTTCGCGCAGCGCCGAGCCGGCGGATCGGGCAAATTCATCGAATGCGGCGGCTCGGTCGGCGTCGCCCTTGTGCTCGTCGGGGTTGAGTGGGGTGGACATGTCATCGCTCCAGTTCTGCCATGAGCACGGTTCGTGCCCGGGTGAGGTCAGACGTCACCGTGCCGACTGGAACGTTGACGATGGATGCAATCTCATCGACCGAGCGGTCGGCAGCGTAGAACAGCGCCACCACGATCCGCGGCCGTTCCGGAAGGCGGCGGACCGCCTCCCAAAAGGCAACGACGTCGACCGAGGGACCAGCGCTAGCCTGCTCGACGACGCGTCGCCTGGAAAGGTATCGCTGCTCGGTTTGACGGCGCCGCCAATGCCCGCGGCAGGCGTTGGTGAGCACACGCAAGCACCATGCGCCGGGTCGTCGGTAGCGATGAACCGTGGTCCAGTGCACGAAGGCTCGAACCATCGTGTCTTGGACAAGATCCTCGCTCGCCGAACGGTCGCCGGTCCATGCCCGAGCAAAGGCGAGCAAGCCCGGATACTCGCGACGATAGAGGTCCTCGAAGGAGCCAGCATCGTTGCAATAGTCCGGCAGGCTCTCCACTGTGGTCACCCTGTCACCGAGGCAAAGTATTGCATCCATACCAATACACACGCGGCGGCACCCCGCTGTACTGCAAAGAATTTTCAGGCGCCGGTACACGCCGACACATCCGCGGGTAGCGCTGCAATGTTGAAGCAGGTTGCTGGCGTGCCCAACACCGTCTCCGCCGCAATGGTGTTCGCGATAGCCCTACTTCCGGGCGCGCTTTATGTTTGGAGCTTTGAACGCCAAGCTGGCCGCTGGGGAATCGGCCTCAGCGACCGTGTGCTGCGTTTCGTTGGAGGGTCAGCAATATTTCATGCGCTCTTTGCATCCCTGACGTATTGGGTCTGGACCAACCTCTGGCCAGACCTTCGAGACGGACGAACGCTCCCCGTGTGGGTGTGGCTCGTGCCGGTCGCGTACGTGGCGCTGCCACTTGGTGCCGGGCACCTCGTCGGACGCGGAGTAAGCAGCGA
This sequence comes from uncultured Acidimicrobiaceae bacterium, assembly GCA_963732585.1. GTDB lineage: Bacteria > Actinomycetota > Acidimicrobiia > Acidimicrobiales > Ilumatobacteraceae > WLMZ01. Next base: position 1,280,105 of record CAVSZY010000003.1, read on the forward strand.
CTCGCGTTGGACCGCCGTAGTCGTTGGGCCGGACCCCGCTCCCCGTGCTTGGGACTATTTGTTCCAGCACCATGTCGATGGTTGGATCAGGCTTCGCATGAAGTCCGGCATCTGGCTAGCGGGTGCGTTCGCAAACGCCAATGACCGCAAGTCGTACGCTGCTGGCTATCCGGAGCCCCAGGATCTTTACCTCGCAGCCGCGGTCGCAGTCGACCCCGACACCGGCGAGTTCGCACTTGGTGAAGACGGCGAGGTCGAACTGCTTTCTGGTGGACTCCTCGTAAGATGGGATGAAGTCGAGTATCTTGAGTTCATCGATGCGGTCGAGCGACAAGGAGACTGAACCAATGGCAACAGCGAAGACAATCTCCGCCGCTGAAAAACGTGGCGGTTACGGCTCCTCGGACGCGCCAGCGTCGAAGCTCACTCCTCCTCCACGCGGCGTTGCGCCGGGAGCGCGTGTCGCCGGGAATGAAACGGCACAGCCGAAGAAGTAAGCGCACTCACGTGACACCTGGCGAGGCCCGGGACGCCGCAGCCGATTCATCGAACGCGCTGGGGCAGGGTACGCACCTGAGGCTGGAGAGTGCGGCTCGACGCGTGGGAGGTTCTGACGACAGTTGCGACACCCAGCGCTGGCCCGACGAGACGTCGGGGTCGGCTTCGGTCATTGCAGGGCAAGGTCGAAATCAACGAGCGCTTCCGCCCACCATCGACGCCGCCGGTCGAAGCGCTCCTGACCCCCCATCGCTTCCCACATCTCGATGAACGCCGCCTCACCGGCCTCGACACGTCGACGGACGAACTGACCGCCTCGGGCGATGGACTCCTCCAAGCACTCGATCAGCCGAGAACGGCCCTCTTTGTCGAGCCCGTACTCGTCGCATACCAGCCGGAGTCGTGCGGGGCGATCAGCCCGAGTCCACCCGAGCCGAGCTGCGCTCTCGTCGTCGTCGATTGGGACGCACATCCGAGTGAACGACGCCAGATCGAACTCGCGTCGGCCAGGAGCGGCAAAATCGAAATCCAACAGCCCGACCGCCACGCCGTCACGGAACACGATGTTCTCCAAGCACACGTCGTTGTGGCAGAACACGTCACCACCGACGGGATCGGCCATCTCCTGGTTCCAGGTCGCATTCTCGTCGACTTCCACGGCCGTCGACGCGTCGTGCATCTCCCGAATCAAACGCGTGATCGAGCCAAGCGCGTTGTCGCTTTGCACCCACGCGGGATACGGCGGTATCGCAACGTCACCAAGGATGAACACGAGACGCTCGCGGCCGTCCGGATCAAAACCGACCGGAACGGACGCGCCAGCGAACCCTTCCTCGACCAAGGCTGCGAGCATCCGATGCATCGACGACGAGTACAGATTGGAGGGACGCAGAACGTGGTCCCCCACACGCATGACTTCGCCAGCGTTCGCGACGCCACCATGCAGAATCTCCTGATCTTCCACGACGGCATCCTCCCACGTTCGGGCGAGAGCTTTCCTTGGCTTCACTCGGCCCAGCACGCCCAAACAAAGAGCCAGCCACCTACCGCCGGTTCGATTGCGCTCGCTCTGCCAGACTGGGCGGATGCGCTTCGCCCTTGTCCATAGTCCGCTCGTCGGACCGTCGACGTGGAGTCCGGTCGCCAAGGCACTGGTCATGCTTGGCCACGAGGTCGCGTTGCCCGACCTGCGCGCGGCTGCGCAAAGCGGAGATCCTCACGAGTTCATTGGTGCAGGGCGAGCGGTCGTCCTGGCCGACACGGACGTGGTTGTCGGGCACAGCGGCGCCGGATTGTTCCTTCCATCGATCGCAGCCACCCACACGAAGTCGAGTCGGTTGGTCTTCGTTGATGCCGGGATTCCGCCTAGCGTCGGGCCGGCCAGCGCCAGCGCCGAGTTCCTGGATCGGCTACGCACGCTGTCCAGGAATGGGATGCTTCCACTTTGGTCCACATGGTGGGGCGAGGGAGTGATGAAACGCCTGGTTCCCGATCACGACGCACGCGCCGAGATCGAGGCTGAACTCGTTGAGGTGCCGCTGGCGTTCTATGAGGGCGTCATCGCTGTGCCGAACGACTGGGGCATCACACGGGCTGGATTCGTGTTATTGAGCGAGGGCTATCGTTCGGACGCGGCGACGGCGGTCTCGTTAGGCTGGCCAACAGTGGAACGCCTCGGTTCACACCTCGACCTGGTCAACCATCCCGACGCAATCGCGCAGAGCATTCTCCAGGTGCTTGACGCTGGCGGATGAGTCGGCCCGACCGCCGAGAAGATGACGGAACTCGAAGGAGTCACAGGGCAATGAGAGCAGGGGCGCGAACCTGTCCCGGGACCGCGATTCGCCGCAGACGTCTCTGCGGGCGACTGAAGCGTTCAGCGGTCGCTCAGTACGATTGGCGGGTGCGCCCGTTCGATTTGGTGATCTTCGATTGCGATGGGGTGCTGGTGGACAGCGAGCGTCTGATCGTAAGGCTCGAAGCACAGATCTGTCAGGAGCGGGGGTGGCCGTTGACTGAAGACGACGTCATCCGCGAGTTCGTCGGGCTGTCCGACAGCGCCATGCGCGCGCGGCTGTCCGAACTCGTCGGCGAGGAGCTCGCCGACGACTGGGACGTTGAGTACACCGACCGCTACCGCCGCGCGTTTGCCGAAGATGTCGAAGCTGTTGCGGGCGTGGCGGCGGCGATTGATTCCATCGAACAAGCCGGACTCTCCACGTGCGTTGCGTCGAGCGGGAGCCACCAGAAAATGGCGCTCATCGAGGACAGTCCCTTCGGTCTCGTGGCCGCGCTGGACGCCGGCATGAGCGCCCTCGGCTTCGCCGGTCAGCGGGCGTCGAGTCTTGCCAAGAACTGGCGGAGGCTTCTGCGGTTGGTCAGTTCGACGATCTCGAGATGAGGGTGTCTCGCGAGCGACGCGTCGAGACGTGCACGAGCGTCTCGACGGTAGTTCCAGATCCACCGATAGAACGCAAGCCGAAAACGCTCGGGGCAGCCGTCAGCCTGGACCGCCTTGCCCTGGTTCTTCGTCGTTCGCCACAGCGCCGACGTCAGACATGCGAGGCGATTCCTCGCCACGATGATCACGGTGTCGGCGCGAGCGAATCGCTCGTCGAAGGTGCCGCCGTCGTTGCCGTTCGCGATCCACCGCTCCCCGGCGCACAGCTCTCGTTGGCGCTCGCTCCACTCCTCTCGCGGTGTCTCAGCCCAGCCGGGGTGCCAGAAATGGCGATCGAGATGAACGACGGGCAACCCGGTCGCCTCACCGAGTGCCACCGCGAAGGTCGACTTCCCTGCACCACCTGACCCGACTCGGCACGCCTCAGCCCGGTCGTCGCTGCGACCAGGATCGCACGTGCCATTTCCGGTCGCTTGCCGCGCTCGGCCTCGTCGATCAGGGAGCGCACCTCGTCGGGCGTTGGAACCACCGGTTCGACGTTCGGGATCGACGGCGGCTCGGCCCACTGCGCCGGGTTGGAATCGCGCCAACCCCACCGGCAGGCCTGGATGAACATCGAGGAGAGGCACGCGTGGATCTGGTACACGCTTCGCGTCGACAACCCGCGCCGCTGGTGCGCGCCGTAGAGGTCGGTCTGCATCTTCATCGTCACCTTCGTGACCTGCTTGGTGCCGAGCGTCGGCTGGATATTGCGGCGGTACACCTTCTCGTAGCCGTAGCCGTCGACGGTGTTCGGTGAGCGGCCCTTGCGCTGCAGCTCGACGGTCTAATCGGCGAACAGATCGTCGCCTGTGAACCGGTGTGGCGGCCCTTGGTCACCTCCGACGACCAGCTCGGCCCGTGCCTTCTTGGCGTCGCGCAGGTTGCCCCGGAACGTACGGCTGATCTGGCGGTGCATACCGGTCACCGGATCGCGGCCGGCTTGCACCTCGAGCTCCCACACTTCGGGCGCTCGCTCCCTCATCCCCGGCGCACTGCGCAGCTTCGCCATGGCGAAAACCTACGCACCATCCTGGATTTGTCTTGGATTTCTTGGATTCTGGACTCGGCGATCGGCCTGAGAATCCATATCATCCCAGCTAGGCCTGTGTGGGGCGGGTGGGTATCGAACCCACGACCAAGGGATTATGAGTCCCCTGCTCTGACCACTGAGCTACCGCCCCGGATGCCCCAAACTATCGGGCCCACCAGGCCAAGATAGACGAACGGGGCCCGCAGATGCAGGCCCCGTTACTTGCTCCGAGAGCAGGGCTCGAACCTGCGACCCGCTGATTAACAGTCAGCTGCTCTGCCAGCTGAGCTATCTCGGAATGGCACCCCGAGATTAGCAGCAGCGGTGCTCAATTCCACGACCGTTTTGATCGCTCCGGCCGCGAATCACTCAGCGTCGAGGAACTCTTTCAACTTCTGGCTACGTTGCGGATGGCGAAGTTTGGCCATCGTCTTGGCTTCGATCTGGCGGATCCGCTCGCGGGTCACGCCGAACTCACGGCCAACCTCTTCCAACGTCCGCGGCAGCCCATCGTCGAGGCCGAAACGCATGCGGACAATCTCCTGCTCACGCTCGCCCAACTCGGACAATGCCTCACCGACCGCTGCTGTCAGCATCGACTTTGTCGCCGCGTCATCGGGGGCATCGCTGCCCGCATCCTGAATGAAATCGCCCAAGCTGAGGTCGTCCTCCTCGCCCATCGGCGAATCCAACGACAACGGGTCCAACGAAATCCGTAGAATGTCGCGCACCCGCTCGACCGTGGTCTCGCAACGATCGGCCAACTCCTCGAACGTCGGCTCACGCTCCAACTCTTGGTGCAACTGGCGCTGCATGCGGATCACCCGGTTCATGCTCTCCACCATGTGCACGGGAATGCGGATCGTACGCGCCTGGTCGGCAATCGCCCGCGTGATCGCCTGGCGAATCCACCACGTGGCATACGTGCTGAACTTAAACCCCTTGGTGTAGTCGAACTTGTCGACCGCCCGCATCAACCCCAGGTTGCCCTCTTGGATCAGATCGAGGAACAACATGCCCCGACCGCTGTAACGCTTGGCGATGCTGACCACCAGGCGCAGGTTGGCCTGAATCAGATCGCTCTTGGCGTCCTGGCCGGATTGCACGCTGCGCATCAGGCGGCGTTGCTCACTGGCATCGATCGTTGCCGCAGCCTCATCGAGCGCGGTGGCCGCAAGGTGCCCAGCTTCGATCCGTTGCGCCAGGTGGCGCTCCTCGTCGGCGCTCAACAACCCGACACGGCCGATCTCTTTGAGATACATGCGCACCGGATCGCCGTTGGTGCCGACGTCGTAGCGCTCGATGGAACGTTCCGCCCGGCGACGGCGGCGACGGGCCAGCAGGCCATCACCATCTTCCTCCCCCGCTGCGACCGCCACAGGAGCCCCCGCTGGCGGCGTTTCATCGATGACCTCATCGACCAATTCGACGGCATCGTCGATCGACACACCCGCCGCCTTGACTTGCTCGGTGATCAGGCTGAGCGCATCGCCCGTCAGCTCGACATGGCGAACGACGTAGGTGATGTCCTCGGCGTGCAACGACCCAGCATCGATCCCGCGGACCAACAGCTCATGCCATTCGGCCGGATCGACACCCTCAGGTGCCGGGGGGATCCCCACTCCGGCGCCAGCTTCGCTGATGCCAGTCATGCTTTACCGCGCTCCTCACTTCGACGGTCTAGCCACCCTAGCAACCACTCGGCGGATGCGTGAGGCTCGACGCCCATGGTCACATCCTCGAGTTTGAGACGTGCGTCGCGATCCTCCAGGATCGCCTCCGTCGCCACCACGCCGGTTCGACTTGACAGTTCGCGGCGCACTGCAGCACAGATCAAATTGAACGCCTCGGCCTCCGGATCGGCATCGACATCAGCCACTGCGGCGCGCTCCAACACCTCTCGGGCCTCGGGATCGGCATCGGCGATCGCCTCATCGATGCCCCCGCCGCTGAGGGCGAGCGCCAGAAAGGCACGGCGATGTTCATCGCTGACGAACAGGTCTTCGATCAGCCACGGGGCGATGTCATTCCAGCGCTGCATCAACAACACGACGGCAACGAATTCGGCGTTTTCCGTCGGCGTCGCCCGCCGCGGCTCGCGCTCACGAACCACCAATCTCCGGCTGCGCTGCTCGGCGTTGCGCACCAGATCGTTGAGCGGCAGGCCCGTGTGACTGGCCACCTGACCGGCGTAAAGCTTGCGCACGTTGACATCAGGGTGCTCGTTAATCACCGCCATTGCCTGCTCGGCCACCTTGGCCCGCTCCTCCGGGGAACGCAACGGCCGCCCGGCCATCACCCGTTGCAGACGGAATCCGAGGAACGGCGTCGCCGAATCGATCGCCTTGCTCAACGCCTCAGGATCGCTCAGCGACAGATCGCCAGGGTCCTTGCCATCGGGGAACTTGGCCACCGACACCTGGACTTGATACTTCTGCTCCCACTCGTAAAACCGATCGGCGGCACCCTGACCGGCGTTATCGGCGTCGAAGGCCAGCACAACATGGCTGGCATAGCGCTTCAAGATCTGCACGTGCTGCTCGGTGAGCGCCGTGCCGCAGGTGGCTACCGCCCGCTTGACCCCCGCCCGATGGAACCCGATCACGTCGGTGTAGCCCTCGCAGACGATGACCTGCCCTTTGGTGGCGATCTCCGCCTTGGCCCAATTCAGCCCATAAAGCGTGCGGCTCTTGGCGTAGATCACCGTCTCTGGCGAGTTCTTGTATTTCGCCGGATCCGTGGAGCCCGGCAGGATGCGCCCGCCGAAGGCCACCGGCTCGCCGGCGTCGGTGAAAATCGGGAACAGCACCCTGGCCCGAAAGGCGTCTTGGAGACGATTGCGCTTGTTGTTGAACGCCAGCCCAGTGTCGCGCAGCAGGTCTGCGCCGACGCCGAGGTCGCGGCTCATCTGATCCCAATCATCGGGTGCCCAACCGATCTGAAACTGGCGGGCGATATCGCCTCCAAGGCCACGGCGACGCAGATAATCACGCGCCTCACGGGCATCGGTGGCGGTCAACAAACGCTCGTGATACCAGGCCACCGCCTTGCTCATCGCCTCGACCAACTGCTTGCGGCGCAGGCGTTCCTTGTTCTCCCCGCCGGAGGTGTAGTGCAGCTGGATGCCGGCCTTGGTGGCCAACTGCTCGACGGAGCCAACGAAATCGGTGTGCTCGATTTCCTGGACGAACTTGAACACGTCGCCGGCCGCGCCACAACCGAAGCAGCGGTATCGGCCGGTCTCTTCGCGGACGTTGAACGACCCGCTCTTTTCGGCGTGAAACGGGCAGATCCCCACCCAGTTTCGCCCAACGCGGCGCAGCGCAACATACCCCTGGACGACATCGACGATGGACATCGTCGAGCGGATGCGTTCGATGTCCTCGTCGACGATTGCCATTCAGTCGAGACTACCGACTTCGCCTAGTCGCGGCCGCCGAGGGTGAAGCCGGCCAAGCCAGTACCGCCGGAGCCGGTGTTGACGAAGCTCTGGATCCACGATTGCAGCTCGCTCGGGTTACGGGTTTGGGTCCACAACCGCCCTGGGCCGACGAAATCGAAGACCAGGTTCTCACCGCTCTTGAAGCTCTGCACCAATCCACCGCCGCTGGCCTTGCGCATCGTCATCGATACCGAATCCTCGTAGGCCACCATGTGTCCGGTGTCGACGGTGATGCCTTCACCCGGCCCCAGATCCCACACTTCCAGCGCCCCGTAGCAGGCAAAGACCAGTTGGCCCTGGCCCTCAGCGCGGATGATGAACCCACCCTCACCGCCGAACATGTTCTTGAAGCCGCCCCACTTGGCGTCGATCGTGACGCCCTGCTCGTTGGCCAGCCAGGCGCCCTTTTGAATGAACAGCGCCCGCCCAGATTGCAGCGCATAACTGCTGATGTCGCCGGGCAGACGCGCGGCGACATCAACAAATCCACCCTGTGCGGGCGCTGTATAGGTACTGACGAAGAAGCTTTCACCACCGAGGGCGGCCCGCTTCAGCGACTTCATGATGCCGCCTTCAGCCTTGGCCGCGAGCTCAACGCCCATCGACATGGTCATCATCGCCCCGCCTTCGACCCGGACTGCCTCGCCTGGCGCGAGCGACAACCGAGCAACCCCGAACGCAGGACCTTGCCGTGTAGCGATGTGCATTGAGCTTCTCCCTCAGTGAAGTGAAAGCCCAATCGTAGTGGTTACTTCGTTTCGGCCTTCGACCCACCAATGACGGCCTGCGCCGCGGCGAGACGAGCGATCGGCACGCGGAATGGGCTGCAGCTGACGTAGTTCAGCCCGGCCTGGTAGAACAGCCCGATGCTCTCCGGATCGCCACCATGCTCGCCGCAGACGCCGATCTTCAAGTTCTTCTTGGTCTTGCGGCCACGCTCGACACCCATCTTGACGAGCTCGCCAACACCACCTTGGTCGATGGTCTCGAACGGGTTGCGCTTCAGCAAGCCCTGCTCGAGATAGGCGGGCATCATCCGGCTCTCGACGTCGTCACGGCTGAAACCGAAGGCCATCTGCGTCAAGTCGTTGGTGCCGAAGCTGAAGAAATCGGCCTCTTCGGCGATCTCATCGGCACGGATCGCGGCACGCGGCGTCTCGATCATCGTGCCGATAGTGACGTCGGGCTTGTTCTTCAAGCCCTTCACCGCAGCGTCGATCTCGGTCTGCACCCAGCTACGGGCCAACGCCAGCTCCTCACGGGTGACGGTCAAGGGGATCATCACTTCGACGATCGGATTCTTGCCCTTCTTGCGCAGCGCAGCAGCGGCGGCCATCAAGGCCCGCACCTGCATGGCGTACAAGCCCGGCTTGACGACGCCGAGGCGCACGCCACGGGTACCGATCATCGGGTTGTGCTCGGCCCAATCCTCGGCGGCCTTTAACTCGGCCTTCTCACGCTTGTTCAAGCCCTTGGTTGCCTGCTTGATCTTCAGTTCCTCGATCGAGGGCAGGAACTCGTGCAACGGCGGGTCGAGTAGACGGATGGTGACGGGCAGGCCGTCCATCGCCAGCAGGATCTCCTCGAAGTCGATCTGCTGCACACGGCCAAGCTCAGCAAGCGCGGCCGCTTCTTCGGCGGGCGTGTCGGCGAGGATCATTTCGCGCACGACCGGCAACCGGTCGGGGGCCAGGAACATGTGCTCGGTGCGGCACAGCCCGATGCCTTCGGCGCCCAACTGGCGGGCGTTGGTGGCGTCCTCGCCGGTGTCGGCGTTGGCGCGCACGGCCAGCTTGCCGGCACGAACTTTGTCGGCCCATTCGAGGATCTTGTGGAACTCGGCTGGCGGCTCGGCGGCCTGCAACTTCATTTCACCGTTGATCACTTCGCCGCTGGAACCGTCGAGGCTGATGACGTCGCCTTCCTTGACGACCGTGGTACCGACGCTGAACTGCTTGCCATCGATCTTCACCTTGTCGGCGCCGACGATCGCTGGGGTTCCCCAACCACGGGCAACGACGGCGGCGTGGCTGACGAGGCCGCCGCGAGCGGTGAGGATGCCTTGGGCGACCATCATGCCGTGGACGTCTTCTGGGCTGGTCTCGTTGCGCACGAGGATGACCTTCTCGCCACGCTCGCTGGCGGCGACGGCATCATCGGCAGTGAAATAGACCTTGCCAACGGCGGCACCCGGCGAGGCGGCGAGACCCTTGGCCAATGCCTTGCCGGTGCCGGCGAATTGCGGGTGCAACACCTGGTCGAGGTGCTCGGCAGCGACACGCATCAGCGCCTCTTCACGCGAGATCTTCCAGCGGGCATCGCCCTTACCGGAGCCCTTGGTCATGTCGACGGCCATGCGCAGCGCGGCAGCGCCTGTGCGCTTGCCAACACGGGTCTGCAACATCCACAGCTTGCCCTGATCGATGGTGAACTCGGTGTCGCACATGTCGGTGTAGTGACGCTCGAGGCGATCGAAGATGGCCATCAGTTCCTTGTGGATCACCGGGAACTTGGCCTTCAGGGCGTCGAGATCTTCGGTGTTGCGGATACCGGCGACGACGTCTTCGCCTTGGGCGTTGACGAGGAAGTCGCCGTACGGCTTGTTCTCGCCGGTTGCCGCGTTGCGGGTAAAGCCGACGCCGGTGCCGCTGTTGTCGTCACGGTTACCAAAGACCATCACCTGCACGTTGACGGCGGTGCCGAGGTCGTGGCCGATGCGCTCACGCACGCGGTAGGCGATGGCCCTGGCGCCGTTCCAGCTGGCGAACACGGCCTCGACCGCGCCGCGCAACTGCTTCATCGGATCCTGGGGGAACGCCTTGCCGCTGTGGGCCTTGACGATCGCCTTCAACTCAACACACAGGGCCTTCAGCTCGGCGGCGGGCAGGCCAGCGTCACTGGTCACCCCAGCGGCGTGCTTCGCGGCCTCAAAGGCGTGCTCGAACGGCTCGCCCGGCACACCCATGACGATGCGGCCGTACATGGCGATGAAGCGGCGGTAGCTGTCGTAGGCGAAGCGCTCGTCGTTGGTGACGTTGGCCAGGCCCTTGACGCTCTTGTCGTTGAGACCGAGGTTCAAAACGGTGTCCATCATGCCGGGCATCGAGAACTTGGCGCCGGAGCGCACCGAGACCAACAGCGGGTCGGCGGCATCGCCGAGACCACGGCCCATCGCCGCCTCGAGCTGGGCGACCTGGGTGGCGATCTCGTCGTCGAGACCGCCCGGCCAGCCGCCGTGCATGTAGGCGCGGCAGGCATCGGTGGAGATGGTGAAACCGGGGGGAACGGGAAGCTTGAGCACGCTCGTCATTTCGGCGAGATTGGCGCCCTTGCCGCCGAGGAGGTCCTTGTAGACCATTGGCGAGCGCTTGTGCTTATGGGAGAACGAATAGACGTATGACACGGGCAGCGAGTCTACGCCCTCCCGACAGGGCAAAGCGCGACATCACCCGTAGGATCGCTGCATGTCGGTCACACCGGGTCTGCGCGTGTTCGGGTTCCCGCTGGATGTTCGCCCGGGATTCTTGATCCTGCTCGCCTTGTTCGGTTTCTTGTATCCCGACGAAGGGCTCGGTATTTGGCTCGCCGGAGCCGTTGGCGTCTTTACCTTGATCCACGAGTTGGGCCACGCCTTTGCTGCCCGGGCCACCGGCGCCAAGGCTGAAATCACACTCGACTTTCTGGCCGGTTATGCGTCGTTCGTGCCCACGCGGCCGCTGAAGCGACGGGAACGGGCTGGCATCGCCCTTGCTGGCCCGGGCATACAGATCGTGCTCGGCGCAACGATCTTGTTGTTGATGCAGGACAATCCGCTGTCTGAGCACAACCTCAGTGATCCCCCATCGACGTTGGCGATCTGGTTCGCCGGTCCGGTGATGGGATTGATCAACCTGTTTCCGATCCTGCCGCTCGACGGCGGCAACATCGTGATGTCTGGTCTCGATGCGATCATCCCTGGACGTTCGAAGCTGGTGATGATCTACGCCAGCATGGCCTTGACGATCATCACCCTGATCTATCTGTTCAACCACGGAACGGTGGTGTCGCCGTACTTCTTGATCTTCCCGCTGCTGACCCAGATTCAGATGTTGCGCGAATCGAACGAGCGCCAACAGGTCGCCAGCCACGGCGACGTCAACACCTGGGCGATGAGCGCCGAACAACAGTCGTGGAGCACCGGCAAGCCCGGCAAGTACCCGCCGGGGTTCATCGCTTCACCGTGGTTCCGGGCCGCCCAATTGTTGCGCAGCGGCAAGCCGGAGCAGGCTGGCGCCTTGCTCAGCGACGACTTGACGCACGGCAGTGCACACCCCTGGGTTCCGCCCTACGGGGCCAGCGCCCGCGAGTTGTCGGAGTTGGTGGCGACGCTGCCGCGGCCGTTCCCCAGCGGCAATGCTGCCAGCGAATCGATGTTTGCCGATTTGTTGATCCAGCTCGGCGAGTACACCGACGCCGGCCACGTCGCCGCTGCGGTGTATCAACGCACGCGTACCGCTGTGCCCGCGGCGCTCGTCGCCCAGTGCGCAGCGGCGCTCGGGAACCCTTCGCTGGCCATCGATTGGTTGCGCTCGGCGGCCAACAGCAGTGACACCAATGGCTTGGCGTCCATTTTGCAGCGTGCCGAGTTCAATACGATCCGCCACTCCCCCGAGGTCGTCGGGATCACGCAGCGGTTGTAGTCAGTCCGCCCTGGTGGCCTCGATGAGCATGGTCTGATCGCCGACCCGCAGCTGGTCACCGGGCTGATGGGCGCGAGGAACGGCGACGAGCGCAATCCACTGACCTGCGTGATGGGCAACGCTGCTCAATGCAGCGACCTCGCCGCCGTCGACGGTACACAGCGCCGATCCGACGTCGGGCGCTGCCCCGCTGCCACGGACTCGACGCAACGACCTCGGCGCGTTGGAACCACGGCTGTCCATCCGTTCGACCAGTTCCTGGCCCGGGTAGCAGCCCTTCGTGAAGCTCACCGCGAGGTCGATAATGCCTGTTTCGGCGGGGATGGTCGCCTCGCCGATCTCGCGGCCCATCGCTGGCCATCCGGCTTCGATACGCGCCCATTCGAGATCGTCGGCGGTGCCGAGGGGCACCGATTCGAGCCCGACGACCATGCCCGCGGAGCGATCCCAGCTGTCGCTGCGACCCCAGGCCTGGATCGCGTCGGCGGGCATCGGATCGACGTTGCGCACGGCGACGAGCGATTCAACGGCGAGTGACAGGTCGGCTTTGACCCGAATCTTGAAACGGGTGAGCCGGGCCAGCAGTTGTTCGCCGAAACCGGGATCGGTGTCGAGGGCGAAGACGTCGTCCTCCCGGCGCTGGACGCGGGCGAGCACGTCGACCTTGCCCGTTGGTTGCAGGACAAAGGTGTAGGCCGAGGCCTGCACCGCCATCTGGCGAATGTCCTGGCTGATCTGGCTCTGGAGGTAGGTGAAGGCGTCAAGGCCAGCAACGGTGACGACATCTCGCTCGACGTGGGTGTAGAACCGATTCATGTGGTCAGTGTGGCTGATACCGGTCGACATGCCACACTCTTGCCATGGTTGATCTGAACTCGCTCGCCGACCAAGCCAGCGCCCGCATCGCTACTGTCGCCGGGCGGGGCCGCACCTTGGCCAAAGGCGTCACCCTGTTGGCGGTGGTTACTGGCTTGGTCACCTATCTCGTTGGACTGATGGTGATACCCGGCGGTTGGCGATGGGTGTGGGCGGTGGTTGGCCTGGTGCTCTGCGCACTGCCAGGGTTGGCCACCTGGGTCGCTACCCGCCGACTCGGCGTGGCCACCAGAACCGTTGCCGAGACCAGCGCCGATCTGCGCCGTATCGCCACCGACAAACGGGTGCGCACGGCCTTGACCGAGTTGGCCGACGTTCGCCGCGACGATGGCGACAGCACTCCCCTGGTGCAGATCGCCAAAGATCTGCTCAGCCTGAAGAGCGCTGTCGGTGAACACGCCGACGATGTCGCCGACCTGCGCCGCAGCGTTCTCGCCGTCACCGGCCTGCCCGGTTTGATGGCCGTCGGCACCGTCGGCTCGTTCATGTTGCTCGGCTTCTCGGCGTTGGCCGTGCTGGCCAAGGTGATCTTTTAGGTCACCTTGGCCAGCATCCCTTTAGGGGGCCGGGAATGACACCTCGGTAGGAAGCCCCGAGAGTCCGATCGGGGTGCCATTCGTTCCTGAGCCGATGTCGATCCACTCGCCATCGATAAATCGGTGCACGCCGATCGAGGAGGCACATGGCACCGGCCGCAGGTCCCCCCAGACCGCGATAGTGCCGCAGGCGAGCACACCTGCTTGACCCATCATCGGGCCTTTGAAGCTGCGCACGGCTTCGCGCAGCGTGGCGCTTGTGGCCGCAGCCGGACCGCCAAGTTCGTTGATCAGTTTGACGATCGTCAACACGTTGGCAAATCCAAGCATCCCGTCGCCATCGGACGGCAGCGCATCCTCGACGGAAACGTCGCCGCGTGCCACCGCGTATCGGTCGAAGGCCGCAACGTACGTTTGCCAACCCGATTCGAGGTCAGGTTCGATCCAGTTGTAGCCCGTTGTCGTCACGTACCAGCCGTCCGGTACGAGCGGTTCGTCGCCACTCTCGGGCCGCAACAGCCTGCTGCCATCGCTGAAGGCGCAGAAGTCCGGCACCACCACCGTCGGCGACGTTCCGAGCAGTTCGATGATCTCGGGGAACCGGGGGCAATACCCACGCGGGTCGTCGAACATGGTGATGACGTCAGCGTCGGCTCCTCCGGCGGCCTCGATCGCGGCGACGATCCCGGCTGGGCTCTTGTCCTCGCCGGGGACCACCGGTACAAACTCCACGTTGGGAATCAAGGTTCGCTCGCCGGTGCCGAAGGCACCCAGCCCGGCGATCTTGACCGGCCGGGTCGGCAAGCCATTGGCGATGAAGCGCAGCTGTGTCCCCCAGTGGGCGGAGCCGTCGAGCGCAAGGACGTGTCCGGGCACGTCAGCAGGATCGATGGTGCTGTCGACGAGGATTTCAGGGCTACCTGTCCATTGCACCAATGTCGCCTTGGAGGTTCCGAGGCCGTCAAACAGTAGGCGACCGAGGTAAGTGAGATCGCCGGTCAGCACAGCGGCGATCGACTCGTCGCTAGCGAACTGCTGGCCGCAGGCGGTGGCAGACTCATCAGCGATCATCGCGGATTCGACAAGCTCGATCGGGTGTCCACCGACCCCGCCCGCTTCAGCGTTCAGAAAGTCGACTGCGGCCTGGAATTGGGGCGGCGCGTTAATACCCTCGTAGGCGAAGCCGAACCTCACCGGCTCGCCTTCGGCGATGCCAGCGGTGCCACCGACGTAGTCGATCGCCCATTGCGTCGTTGGTTCCAATGCTGGCAGGGTGGTCGTCGGTGCCGACGTCGTCGAGGTCGCGGGTGCGGTGGTTTCCGCAGGTGTCGCCTCTGGCACGGCTATCGGCGCAAGCGAAGTCTCCGTCACGGTCGTCTCACTCTGCAAGCCGTCAGGTACACCGACCTTGATGTCGTCGCCGCTGGCGCGGTTGGCGACGAACAACCCGCCACCCAGCAGTGCGAGTCCTGCCACGGCGCCACCGACCGTTCGGTTGCGCTTGTGGATTGCGCGCTGGCGGGTAACGGCTGCGAGACCATCGGCCGGGGCCGGTTTGCGCATTGCCTGGCCGGCCCTGCGGCCAAGTTCATCGATCCACGCCGGGTCGCCCTCGGCGCTGGCGCGATCGGCGCTGGCGCGATCGCCGTTTGGTTGATCAGATGTGGACATGTCAGTTCCCCAGTTCTGCCGCGAGCACGACCCGTGCCCGAGCCAAGTCGGATCTCACCGTTCCTTCGGGAACGCCGAGAATGGACGCCACATCTACCGTTGTTCGATCCGCCGCGTAATACAGGGCAACGACCATCCGCGGCCGACTCGGTAGCCGACGCACCGCCTCCCAAAAGGCAACGACGTCGGCACTCGGGCCATTTTCCGATGCCTCGACTCGACGCAATCGACCGACGAATCGTGCCTCCACCTGGCGGTGCCTCCACCAGTTTCGACAGCAGTTGAGCAGGATCCGGTGGCACCAGCCACCGGGTCTGTCCAGGCGTCGTACGCGCTCCCAGTTGATCAGCGCTTTGACCATCGTGTCGTGCACGAGGTCTTCGCTGTCGGCGCGACCGGCAAGCGCAGCTGCGACTGCATGTAGCGCCGGGTACTCGCGGTGATACAGATCCCCAAAGTCAGAGAAGTCCTGTACGTATGCGAGCTTGGGTTCCATTGTTGTTGTCGGATATCCGACGGTGAGGTTGGCGTCCATCGCCAACACACACCCGTCAGCTAGATGATCCGCTGCAACAGTACGCAGAATATTTTCTGCGTGCCTGGGTTCCCGGCATCAGCTCTTCAGAGACAAAGGACTTCGCGCCTCAATCACCGACGTCATCGTCAAGGAGGCGAAGTTGATCCAGATCGACGAGATCCTGAGGACGCGCGCTCGCAGCCTTGTTCTGCCGCAAACCGACGAGCCCAATAAATGACGCCACGATCCCACCAAGCGAAATTTCGAGACGGCTATCCCAACAATCCTCGAACGTCACGCCGCTCGGGCTTGTGAGCAGATCAATTCGGTTGGGTGGATAGCCAAGTTGGATGACTGAGTCCGGAGTCAGAAAATCGGATGTCGTGAGCCCGAGGCCGCCAAAACCGAAGTCCTCCAGCGACGTAATCACTGCCGCAGCGTTGTCAGGATCCATCCATACCCAGATGTCAAGGTCCTTGGTGAAACGGGGCTGACCGTGAGCGGCTAAGGCCCAGCCGCCGACGATCAGGTATCGAACCTCACGGTCGGCGAACGACTTGAGCAATTCTTGGAAGTCGCGGTTCAGTCTCATCGGTCCAACCATAAAATTCACGGCGCATGTCAACCAGCGCCATTAGGCGCGCCTCTGGAGTCTGAGAGCGCCAGTAAGCCACATCGTCGTCTGGTTCGGTCATCGACACCCTGCGGACGACACGCGCAATAACCATGGCGCCAGTCTACCGGATCGGCGCTGGTGCCTCAGTCGTCGGTGGGAGACGGGAGCAGATCCCTTGCTTCCTCCTGAAGCGCGGCGAAGCCGTTGACGACCGCTTCCGATCGCTGTTGATTCTCTCTGGTGAAAGCCTTCCACTCCGCCGTTGAGAGCTCCAGAAATGCTGGCCAAAGATCGACGCGACACTCAGAATCGGCCGCAGCAGCCGTGCGCTCGAAATCGGCAACCGCCGTGCCGTCTGGCGATTCGGCGTACTTCTTCTTGACCAGGTCAAGCAGCAGATCGGGATCGTCGAAATCCAATCCCTTGCCGTGGATACAAGCCTTGTACGCCTTGTTGATCGCGGCGAACCCCGGCTTGCGCTTCGCTGCGTTCGAAATCGCGATCATCTGGCCTTCGATGTCGTTGGCCAACGTCCAGTCCACAACCGATTCCGACGGAGTGTTAGGGCCGCATTCTGCCTCGGCAGCATCGTACAGCGCCTGCTCGTCAGGTCCGAGACCTAGGTCTTCGACGACGATGAGCTGGCTCGGCGCTGCGCTCGGAGGGTCAACCATGTCGGCCAGACCGAGACCGCGAACCGGGATCACCGACGTACGGCTGCGCCCACCAACCAGCGACGACCGCCGACATCCTGAATTGGGCCTCGTCGATCTGCAATGTCCGTCTGGCATAAGGAACGCCTTGGTCGGCCATGCACGCCTCCATGAAATCGTCGGCCCGTTTCAGCTCGACAATGCGGATCGCCGCCTGGGTCCGCGGATCCGGCGTAAGGACCGCAAAGATCCACCCGACCTCTGAGGCCAGCTCCGATGACATTGCTTGCGGTGGCGGCAACGTTGAGTGGATATCAGGTTTTGACCCGCTGAGGGCTGGTTGATTCGTTGCCCCGCACGCGGTCAACGCGCTCACAAAGACGAAGGTAGCCGCAATCAGCTTCATGCGTTACACCTCCTCGGGTTGCTGCTGATATACGTACTCGGTGTCGGCCCCGCCCAAAAATTCGCATTCCAACACAAGTTGTTGTTCAGCCAGATGCTCGCCTGTACCAGTCGAAGTGCATCGGTATTTGGCGCGCCAGCAACGCACGATCCGGGGTCGCGAGCCGCCCTGCGGGGTATTGATCCCCTTATGTCCGCTGTATGCCGGTTCATACACAAAGCAAAGTCCCCACTTTTGCTGTCCAACAAATGCGTATGGATCGTTGGTCGGCGAAGCCGGCTCGGTTCGTCGCCAGGAGTACATGGCTGATGGTACACAGTTGCGCAAGATTCGTGCATCGAAGTGGTAACGCCAGCCTGTCCACCAGTCACACTCCAGTCCCAAACCGCATCGACGCAGCGGAACCCGGATGCATTTCGGGCCGCGAACAGCTCAATGGTTCGCCCGGGAAGGGTGACGCCTGCAAACTGTATTCGTGAAGTTGGAGGCGTTCCAGCGAAACGAGACCGCCTCGCCATTCGCGGCAAATAGTGTTTGAACGCCTGTCTTCGCGGCGAAAGCCGGAACCGGATAGACGGCAGTTGCGACTGCCCACGCCCCCAGGGCAACGGATAGTTTGCTTCGCAGCCGACGCTTGTAGAACATTTACGAGAAATTAGCGGAGGCCAATGCAACCGTTGACCGATCGAACTTGGCGCACTACCTATCTCGACTGGTCGTTTCGAGCTACCCCCGCGCCCGCCGTTGAGCCGTCATTAGCCGTGCAGCCGGGATCGTCGCCAACAATGCAGCAGCCTTGTTGTGGCACTCGAGGTCTTCGTCTTCGGGCACTGAATCGGCGACGATGCCGGCGCCTGCTTGCAGGAACGCCCCGTTGTCACCGACGAACATGGTGCGGATGGCAATGGCCGTGTCGAGGTTGCCGCTGTAGTCGAGATAGCCGAACACCCCGGCATACGGGCCGCGCTTCACTGGCTCCAATTCGTCGATGATCTCCATCGCCCGCACCTTCGGCGCGCCGCTGACCGTGCCAGCAGGCATCGTTGCCCGCAGCACGTCGATCGGCCCTTTACCCTCGACGAGATCGCCGGTGACCTGCGAGGTGAGATGCATCACATGGCTGTAGCGCTCCAAGGTCATCAACTCGTCGACAACGACCGTGCCGTATTTGGCAACTCGGCCGACATCGTTGCGGGCGAGGTCGACGAGCATGATGTGTTCAGCAACCTCTTTCGGGTTCTCACGTAATTCGCCAGCCAAACGACGGTCGTGGTCGTCGTCGCGGCCACGCTTGCGCGTCCCGGCGATCGGGCGGGAGACGACCTTGCCTTGACGTAATTGCACCATCGGCTCCGGCGAGGAACCAACGATGGTGATCCCTGGCTGGCGCATGAAGTACATGTACGGGCTGGGGTTGACCTGGCGCAACACCCGGTAGACGTCGTAGGGGTCGGCATCGAGTTCGACCGAGAAGCGCTGCGAGAGCACCACCTGGAAGATGTCGCCAGCCAGGATGTACTCCTTGGCCACCGCCACCGCCTGCTGGTACATGCCGTTGGGCATGCTCGAGATCATCGGCGGCAACTGCTCGCCTTGCTCCGGCGGGGCGACCGCGACCACGTGCGCCGGGCGGGACAGGTCGTCGACGGCGCGCAGCACCCGTTCACACGCCCTGTCGTAGGCGGCATCGACGGCATCGCCATCGAGACCGAGCACCGGCACGCTCTCGATCAGGTATACCCGTTGGCGCCAATGGTCGAACGCGGCCAACGAACCAATCACGCTCATCACCGCGTCGGGCATACCGCGGTCGTCGGGCGGTACGTTGGGCAACCGTTCGACTTCACGCACCACGTCGTAGCCGAGGTAGCCCATCAACCCGCCATGCATCGGCGGCAGCTCGTCGAACAACGGCGCGCGATATAAGGCCAGGATGCCTTCGAGCGCAGCCAGGATGCCCTGATCCGTCGGCACGCCGACGGGCAGCGTGCCATCGACCGTCAACTGACCGTCACGCAACACCAGGGTCGCCTGCGGATCACGACCGACGAAGGAATAGCGGCTCCAGCGCTCGCCGTTCTCCACCGATTCCAGCAGAAAGCCGTTGTCGTCACCGACCAACTTGGCGTAGGCGCTGACCGGCGTTTCCATGTCGGCCAACATCTCGGTCCACACCGGCAACACGCTGTGCTGCCCGGCGAGATCACGAAACTCTTGGCGATCGGGCCGTAGCCGAAAGCCGGTCACGAGGCCGAGTCGTTCGCGCCGAAGGCCCGATAAAAACAGCTGTACTCGCCGGTGTGGCACGCGCCCTTGCCCTCTTGCTCGACGAGGAACAGCAGCGTGTCGCCGTCGCAGTCGAAGAAGGCCTGGCGCACGAACTGGCGATCGCCGCTGGTATCACCCTTGCGCCACACCTCGCGGCGACTGCGACTCCAATAGACCATGCGCCCCTCGGCCAGGGTCATCGCCAACGTCTCGGCGTTCATCCAGGCCATCATCAGCACATCTTTGGTGGCCACGTCCTGGGTGATCACCGGCACCAGCCCGGCATCGTTGTACTTCACTGCAGACAGCTCGTTGGGTGTGGCCTCGATCGGCAGCGACGTGAACATGCCTGCCATGCTACGGGGCGAGGTCGTCGGCCCTAAAGGCAAATTGCCGCGGCAAGCTCAGAGGTAGAGCCCGGTGCTGCTTTCATTACGGCTGGCGGCGACGGCGTGAATGTCGCGCTCGCGCAGCATGATGTAGTCGTTGCCGCCGACCTCGACCTCGTAACGATCCTCGGCGCTGAACAACACCCGGTCACCGACCTCGGCGCTGCGCACGTTCTGCCCGAGCGCGACGACCTCGGCCCACACGAGGCGCTTGGACATCTGCGCCGTCGCCGGAATGAGAATGCCCCCAGTCGAACGCCGCTCACCCTCCTTGTCCGGAAACTGGACGAGGACACGGTCGTTCAACATCTTGATCGGTAGCTTCTCGGAAACACTCACCCCTCGGAGAGTAGCGGCCCGACACCCGAATCTCGCCGTTACTTGACGGCGTCGCCGATCTCGGCCACCAACTCCGGGGTCAGTTCGGCGAGCACCTCGACGGCGGCGAAGTTGTCGACCACCTGGCTGGCCCGGCTGGCACCGGTGATCACGGTCGACACCCGAGGGTTGGCGGCGCACCAGGCGATGGCCAATTGAGCCATCGAGCAGCCCAAACGCTCGGCGAACGGGCGCAACCGTTCCACCCGTGCCATCTTCGCCGCTGAGGTGATCTCCTTTGCCAACCAGCCGTAGCCGGGCACCGCGGCGCGGCTGTCGGCGGGAATGCCGTCGCGGTATTTGCCGGTCAACGCTCCGGAGGCCAGCGGGCTCCAGATCGTGGTTCCCAAGCCGATGTCGTCGTACAAGCGGGCGTATTCGACCTCGACCCGGGTGCGTTCGAGCATGTTGTACTGCGGCTGCTCGACCACCGGCTTGTGCAGGTGATGGCGCTCGGCGATCTCCCAGGCGCCACGGATCTCCTCGGCGGTCCACTCGCTGGTCCCCCAATACAGCGCCTTGCCGCGGTCGATGATGTCGCTCATGGCCCACACGGTCTCTTCCAAGGGTGTGTTCGGCATCGGGCCGGTGGCAGATACAACAGATCGACGAAATCGGTGCGCAAACGCTGCAGCGACCCCTCGATCGAGTGCAGCAGATACTTGCGGTTGAGGGTGTTCTGCATGTTCACCATGTCGCCGTCGATACCCCAAAAGACCTTGGTGGAGAGCACATAGCTATGCCGCGGCCAACCGAGGGTGTCGAGCACCCGACCCATGATCGCTTCGCTTTCGCCCCCGGCGTAGGCCTCGGCGTTGTCGAAGAAGTTGCAGCCGTGGTCGTGGGCGGCCTGCATGCACTCCAATGCCGTGTCGTCTTTCAACTGGGCGTCGAAGGTGACCCACGAGCCAAAGGAGAGCACCGAAAGTTGCAGGCCGGAGCGGCCCATGCGGCGCATTGGCATTGCCTGTTGTAAAGGGGTTCGAGTCATGGGACCAAACTAGCCCCGCACCTCGTTAATGGCGGACGTCGGGCGGGCGGACGATGATCCCCGCCGCGCTCATCACTGCGTTTGGCCTCGGCGATGGTGTGCTCGCCGAAGTGGAAGATCGAGGCGGCGAGCACGGCATCGGCCTCGCCCTCGGCGATCCCGTCGACGAGGTGATCGAGCGTCCCGACGCCGCCACTGGCGATGATCGGGATGTTCACCGCCCGCGAGATCGTTCTCGTCAGCCGATTGTCGAAGCCGACGCGGGTGCCGTCGCGATCCATCGAGGTCAACAAGATCTCGCCAGCGCCGAGCCGCTCGGCCGTTCTCGCCCACTCGATGGCGTCGGCCCCGGTCGGCGTGCGACCGCCGTGAAGATAGACCTCCCAACCCCCATCGGCGGTGCCGCGGGCATCGATGGCCACGACGACGCACTGCGAGCCGAACTCACCGGCGATCTCGGCGATCAATTCTGGGCGTTGAAACGCCGCGGTGTTGACGCTGACCTTGTCGGCCCCGGCGCGCAGCATGCGCCGGGCATCGTCGACGCTGCGGATGCCACCGCCGACCGTCAACGGAATGAACACCTGCTCGGCGGTGCGTCGCACGACATCGACCATCGTCTCGCGGGCATCGGACGAGGCGGTGATGTCGAGAAAGACGAGCTCGTCGGCGCCCTCGGTGTTGTAGCGCTGGGCCAATTCCACTGGGTCGCCGGCGTCACGCAGACCAACGAAGTTGACGCCTTTGACGACTCGGCCATCGGTCACGTCGAGGCACGGAATGATCCGGGCGACCTTCACTGCAGCTCCTTCACAGGACCCTCGTAGCCACCGGCACGCCGCGCACGAAGTTGGCCAGCAAGGCCAACCCGCTGCGTGCCCGACTTCTCCGGGTGGAATTGGGTGGCGGAGACGTTGCCACGGCGAAAGGCGACGTTCAGCTCGGCTGCCGTAGTCGACCGTCGGCGATCGTGTCCGCTCGATCGGCGGGCACGCCGTGCAGCGAATGGACGAAATACATCCACGGCTGCGGCTCCGAGGCCAGCGAACAACGGATCGTCGCTGTCCAGCAGGTGCAGTTGGTTCCATTGCATTTGCGGCCGCTTGACCCCTGGCGGGAATCCAACGAACCATTCCCGGCATGATCCCAAGGCCGGCAGCCTGGCGTCTTCCTCGCTGCCGTCGAAGAGCATCTGCATGCCGACGCAGATGCCCAGGAACGGCCGCGCCGGACGGCGACGGCTTCGTGGGCGACGGCCTCCAGGCCGCAGGCACGCAAGGCAGCCATGCATGCCCCGAAGGCGCCAACACCAGGGAGCACCACCGCGTCAGCGTCAGCGGATGATGCGCTGGATCGCTGGTCAGTGCGGCGATCGCCCCGACATGTTCGAAGGCCTTTTGGGCCGAGCGCAGGTTGCCGATGCCGTAGTCGAGCACAGCAATCCGGCGGCCCGTTGACGGTCACAGCACGCCCTTGGTCGACGGCAAGGTCGAGTTCCTCGACCGTGACCGCGTCGCGAAGGCACCGCGCCAGACCTTTGAAGGTCGCTTCGATGATGTGGTGGACGTCGCGACCACGCTTGAGCGTGACATGCAGGGTAATGCCGGCCGCCTGGGCAAAGCTGGTGATCGCATGTTCGGCCAGCGCCGGGTCGAAGGCCGGGTTGCCGAGCGGGATGCATTCCGGCAACGGCACTTCCCAATACACATGGGCTCGGCCGGAGAGATCGAGGGCTACTTCGACCAGCGCTTCATCCAGCGGATACAGGCCGCTGGCGAAACGACGCACACCGATCTTGTCGCCGAGCGCTTCACGGAACGCCTCGCCGACGGCGATGGCGACATCTTCCACCGTGTGGTGGGTGTCGATATGCAGGTCGCCAACGGCGGCGATCGTCAGGTCGAAACCGCCATGTTTGCCAAGCTGATCGAGCATGTGGTCGTAAAACGGAACGCCGGTGGAGATCTGCCGTGGTGCCCGTGCCGTCGAGGTCCAGTGCCACCCGGATCGAGGTTTCCTTGGTCGCAGCGTTGGCGGGTCGCAAAGCGGCTCATCCGATGATCTCCTTCAGCGTGGCACAGAAGGCCTCGTTCTCCTCGGGGAGTGCCGACGGTGACCCGCAGGCAATCCTGCAAGCGTGGCCAACTGCTGCAATCGCGCACCAGGATGCTGCGATCGAACAGGGCGTTGCCACACCGCTTTGGCGTCGATCGCCCGCGGCCGGAAGAGGATGAAGTTGGCCCCGCTTGGCCAATAGTCGACATCGAGGTGCCGCAACGCCGTTTCGATCATGGCGCGGCCGGCGACGATCGCGTCCACTCGGGCGTTCATCTCACCGACGAAGTCGAGGGCCAAACGCCCGGCGATCTGCTTGGCGGTGTCGAGGTGATAGGGCAACACGACCTTGTCGAGTTCGGCGATCAGCCAGGTGGGGCCGATCAGATAGCCGAGCCGGACTGCGGCCATCGACCAGGTTTTGCTGAACGTGTGGGTGACGACCAGCGGCAACTCCTCGTCGAGCAGCTCCTCCGCCGACCAGTCAGCGAATTGGCCGTAGGCCTCGTCGACGACGATCAACCCTGGGGCGTTGGCGATCAGCGTGTCGATCGCCTGGCGGGGTTCCACCAGCCCGGTCGGGTTGTTCGGCGAGCAGAGAAAGGTGACATCCGGGGAGTATTCGGCGCAGACCCGCGTGATCTCGGCCGGGTCGAGGGTGAAGTCGGCGTTACGCGTGCCTTCGACGGTGGTCGCCCCACTGATCCGGGCCAGGTGTCCGTGCAGTTGATAGGTGGGCTCGAAGGTCGCCACGGTGCGGCCAGCGCCGCCGAAGGTCAGCAGCACAGCGAGCAGCACTTCGTTCGATCCGTTGGCGGCAAAGACGTTGTCGATGCCGACCCCATGGTGCTCGGCCAGTTTGCTGCGCAGTGCTGTCGCGGCGCGGTCCGGGTAACGATGCCAATCGATCGTGGCGATCTCGGCGGCGTACGCCTTCCGCCAGGCATCGGGCGGGGCTGAGGGCGCCTCGTTGGTGTTCATGCGCATGCGCACGGAGACCTGCGGGGAGTGATAGCCCTCGAGCGCGCCAAGGTCGTTGCGGATCGAGATTCGGGGCACCTAGGCAGGCTACCGAGGGCGGCCTGCGCTGCTAACAACTATTCGCCGCGGCACACTGACGTCATGTCTGGTTCATCACACGCAGAGATTTCCGTCATCGCCGATGGGATTGACCGTTATCGGGCGCGGATCGTGTCGCTTGCCGAACCGCTGATCGGCACCCCATCGGAAGATCTGATGGCCGCTCTCTATGAGGCCGAGCGTTCGCTGAAGAATGCCTCGCGGGCGATGGAACGGGCTGCAAAACTGAGCCGCTGAGCACGTACCCGGAAAAACGGCGACGGCCCCTTTCGGGGCCGTCGCACTTGCGATGCTAGGCGGCGGATCCCAGCATCGCCCGCAAACCAGGTGGCGGGAACCTGGTTGGTGAATCCAAGTATACACACCCTTTCAGGACTTGCAAGCATCGAATAGAAAGTTGTTAAAACTTTTGGCTTTGTTGGTGTTCGACGAGAAGGTTTGCCCTCCACTTTTGATTCAACGAGGCGTATTGGTGCGTCCCACAACTCGCGGCAGCTGCGACGAGGGGCAAATGTCTTCTAACGCGCATGTCCCGCAGGCAGGTCTTTTGGCATCGCAGATGCGCCGACCGTGCAAGATCAAGCGCAGTCCGAATGGCCCCCATTGCTCCGCCGGTAAATAGGAACCCAATGTAAATTCGATTTTTGTCGGATCTACTTCCTCCGACAACGCGAGCTTATGGGTCAAACGACCTACGTGTGTATCAACCGGTAATCCTTCAAGACCGAAGCAAACTGCCCTGACAACGTTGCCAGTCTTGCGGCCTACCCCAGGAAGAGAAACTAAATCATCGAGATCGGTCGGAACCTCGGCGCCAAATCGCTCGATCAGCGCGCTGGCCATGCCGATCAAGTTGCGTGCCTTCACTCGATACGAGCCCGTCGAGCGCACCAGTACCTCAACCTCCTCCTGGTTGGCAGCGGCCAACGCGCCAGCGTCTGGGTAACGGGCAAACAGGGCCGGGGTGACCATGTTGACGCGGGCGTCGGTGCATTGTGCGGACAGGATCGTGGCCACCAGCAGTTCGAACGGGTTTCGATGATCCAACTCGCAGATCGCCTCCGGGTACAGCGTCTCCAGTCGCCAGCGCGACCTCGATCGTGCGAGCCTTTGCCGTTCGTGGGGAGACCATCCCAGCAGGCTAGACACGAGGCCGCGACGGTAGTGTCATCCCGCGTGAGAACCACCGAGTTGACACTGTCAATCACCGCCGAGCAACGCTGCGCGGTGATCGAGCTGGTTGAACGGGTCACAGCGGACTCGGGCACCCGCCCACTGTCCGACGACGCCTGGATCGCCTTGCGTTCCAGCGACGCACAAGTCGTCGCCGTGCTGCTCTTCGACGAGCAGACCGTCGTTGGCGTGTGCCTCGTGCATGGCACCAGCGACGAACAGCCAGCGAGCTGCGAACTGGTGATTTCGTCGGCTCTGGACTACGCCACCGCCGCCGAACAACTGTTGCGCTCGGCGTTGGCGAGCAACCCGCAGGCGCAGTGGTGGGCGTTCAACCACGGCGCGGTCCATGCCAAGATCGCCGACGACTGCGGTCTGGTCGCCACACGGCTGCTGCTGCAGATGACTGTGCCACTGCCGCTCGCTCCAGCCGACGACCCCGAGGCGCAACTTGCCACGCGGGCTTTTCGACCGGGCGTCGATGACGACGCCTGGCTCGAGGTCAACCGCCGGGCCTTCGCCTGGCATCCCGAACAAGGCCGCTGGACCGATAACGACCTTCGCCAGCGCATCGCCGAGCCATGGTTCGATGCTGACGGCTTCCTGCTCCACGAGCGCGACGCCAGGCTGGCCGGTTTCTGTTGGACAAAGGTCCACAATGAGGTCGAACCGACGCTCGGAGAAATCTATGTGATCGCTGTCGATCCCGACTATGTCGGAAGAGGGCTCGGTCGGGCGCTCACGGTTGCCGGATTGAATTGGTTGGCGTCGCAAGGAATTGCGCTCGGAATGCTGTTTGTCGATGGCGACAACACGGCCGCCGTCGCCCTGTATCAACGGTTGGGCTTTACGATCGCCCGCACGGACGTGTTGTACGCAACGAGGGAGAAGTGACGATGAACAGCGAAATGACGACGACCCCTGCTCCCCATTGGGATCTCAGCGACATTCACGCCTCGATCGCGGCTCGAAGTTTTCTCGCGCAGATGGAACGGGTAGGCGCCGACCTGGATCGGCTGGAAACCCTGTTTGACCATGGCGATGTGCGCCGCCTCGACCAGCGGCCGGTCACCGAGGCCGACGGTCGACTCGCCGATCAAGTAATCGCCGAGTTGAACAGGTGGATGGACGACATCGACATGATCGAAACCTATGTGTTCTCGATCGTCGCTACCGACAGTTTCGACGAGGCCGCCCAGGCCATTGCCAGCGAACTCGATCAAGTGAGCTCACGAGGGCGGCCCTTACTCGCCCGGTTAGCCGATTGGGTGGCTGCCCTCGGCGCCGATGACCTCGCGGCCGTCAGCGCTGAGGCCGCAGCGCACCTCGAGCCGTTGCGCGCCCTGGCCGAGCGCGCCGACCACCAAATGAGCGAGGCCGAGGAGCGGCTGTATGCGTCGCTGCTACCGAGCGCGTCCAACGCCTGGTATCGCCTGCACGCCGACATCACCTCGCAGCTGTGCGCCGATGTCCATGTCCCCGGCGGCCGCAGCGAGTCGTTGCCGATGGCCGCGGTGCGCGGCCTGGCCAGCGACATCGATCCAGCGGTGCGGCGCGCGGCCTACGACGCCGAGCTCGCAGCCTGGCCGAGCGTTGCCGTCAGCTGTGCACTGGCGATCAACAGCATCAAGGGTGAGGCGAACACGATCAACGCCAAGCGCAACTGGGCACAGCCGCTCGATGCCTCGCTGTTCGCCAACAACCTGCAGCGGGCGTCGTTCGATGCCATGCAGTCCGCAGTGACCGACTCGCTGGCCGATTTTCGTCGCTGGATGCGCGCCAAAGCACGGATCCACGGCCACGGCGGCGCGCTCCCCTGGTGGGATCTGTTCGCCCCGCTGCCGTTCTCGCAGCCTTCGGTCAGCTGGTCCGACGGGCTCGATCAGGTGCGCCAAGCCTTCGGGGCGTACGACTCGCGCCTGGCGCACATCGTCGACGCCGCTGTCGATGGCCGTTGGATCGACGCCGAGCCGCGCCACGGCAAGCGGGGCGGGGCGTTCTGCGCCGACCTCGGCGGCGGGCGCTCGATGGTCTTGCTCAATTGGAACGGCACGGACGACGACGTGCAGACCACGGCCCACGAACTCGGCCACGCCTACCACAACCTGCAACTGGCTGAGCGCACGCCCTTGCAGAAGCGCCTACCGATGGTCCTGGCGGAGACGGCGAGCATCTTCTGCGAAACGTTGATGGTCGAGCACCGCTTGTCGACGGCCGACGACAGTGAGCGCCTGGTGCTGCTCGATCGCAACCTGCAGGATGGCGTGCAGACGGTGGTCGACATCCACAGCCGGTTCCTTTTCGAAACCGACTTGTTCGCCCGCCGCCAGCGCCGCACGCTGGGCGTCAACGAACTCAATGAGCTGATGCTCAACGCGCAACACGCCGCCTACGGCGAGGGTCTCGACCAATCCACAGCACACCCCTATATGTGGGCCGTCAAGCCGCACTATTACGGCAGCCACTTTTACAACTGGCCCTACACCTTCGGCTTGCTCTTCGGTGTCGGTCTGTATGCCAAGTTTCAGCACGATCCTGAGCTGTTCCGCTCCCGCTACGACCGCCTGTTGTCGCTGGCTGGCATGGGCACCGCCGAACAGTTGGCCGCAGATTTTTCCATCGATCTCGCCGACAAGGGCTTCTGGACCGCCAGTCTTGACGTCATGCGCCGCCGCATCGACGACTACGAACAGCTAGCCAACGCCCGATGACCACGCGCTACGACCCCGACCGCAGCCAACTCGCCGAGTTACTCGACGGCGAGCCGCGGTATCGCCTCGACCAGCTGTGGACGGGCCTCTATCAACAATTCGCCGAGCCCGAGGAGCTGACTGCGCTGCCCAAAGCGTTGCGCGCCAAGCTCGCTGCGCAGTTGCCGAGTTCGCTGACCACGGTGGTGGAGCGGGTCAGCGACAACGGCGACACCACGAAGTATCTGTTTGAGTTGGCCGACGGACACCGCATCGAGACCGTATTGATGATCTATCCCGACCGGGTCACGGCCTGCGTCAGCAGCCAAGCGGGCTGCGCCATGGCCTGCGGATTCTGTGCCACCGGACAAGCCGGTTTCTCCCGCCATCTGACCGTCGGTGAGATCGTCGAACAGGTCGTTCGCGCCGCCCGCCAGGCGCGGGCAATGGATCGCCGCTTGGCCAACGTCGTCTACATGGGGATGGGCGAGCCAATGGCTAACGAGGCCACCGTGTGGCGCTCGATCGAACGCATCCACGACGACATCGGCCTCGGTGCCCGCCACCTCACGGTGTCAACCGTCGGCTTGATTCCCGGAATTCGCGCTCTTGCCGAGCGCCCGCTACCGGTCAATCTGGCGGTCTCGCTGCACGCCGCCAACGACACGCTGCGCAACGAGTTGGTGCCGATCAACCGTCGGTACCCGATCGAGGCGCTGCTCGCCGCCTGCTCGGATTACCTGCTGAAACGCAATCGCCGGGTCAGCTTTGAATGGGCGATGATCGACGGGGTCAACGATCGCGACAGCGACGCCCGCGAGTTGGCCGACCTGTGTCAGTCACTGCCGCTGGCCGCCCATGTCAACCTCATCCCGTTGAACCCGACGCCCGGCTACGCAACCCGTGGCACTCCCCTGGCCCGCGTTCATCAGTTCCGCGACCTGTTGTTGCGGCTAGGGGCCAATGCCACCGTGCGCCAAAACCGGGGCACCGACATCGATGCTGCCTGCGGGCAGTTGGCCGCTGGCCAACCCGTGACGCTCAGCAGTAGGCGGCGATCGTCGGCGTCGGATTGACCGCCGCCCCGCCCCCGGGGTGAATCTCGAAGTGCAGGTGCGGGGTCGAATAGATCGCGTTGCCGGTGTCGCCGACAAAGCCGATGACGGTGCCTTTGACCACTTGGCCGAGTTGGCCGTAGCTGTCGAGGTGCGCCAGGTAGTAGCGGTTGCCATCGACGCCGATGAAGTTGATCGTCATGCCGCCGAGCACGTTCTGGCGCGGCTCGGCAATGCCGTCGACGACAGCGACGATCGGTGTGCCGCGCGGGCTGATGATGTCGACGCCCTGGTGTTGACGCCCACCGGAGCGCGGCGCGCGCCCAGGTATCGGCGTAGGCGCGAACGCC
The DNA here is from genome assembly GCA_963732585.1 of uncultured Acidimicrobiaceae bacterium. GTDB lineage: Bacteria > Actinomycetota > Acidimicrobiia > Acidimicrobiales > Ilumatobacteraceae > WLMZ01. The sequence goes on from CAVSZY010000003.1 coordinate 1,309,901, forward strand.
TTGTACCGGGCAGATCCAATCGCCAGCGCCGCCGAACACGAAATAGCTGCCGCCGCTCTGGCGGCCACCGGCACCACCGGCACCGGTGGTACCACCGGTCGCCCCACCGGAGGCTTGGTTGTCGGTGAGCATTTCCTCACCACCGCCGTCGGAACCAAGACCTTCAGCCTCGATGGCGATCCGACGAGCGTCCTCGTCGGCGACTTTCTGGGCCGCCTCGGCCTCTTTGGCCCGGCGACTGGCCAGGGCGCGCAACACAGCTTCGTCACGTAGCCGATCGCCCTCGACAACCTTCAGTCGGGCCACCTCATCGAGCGCGTTCTGCTGGATCTGTTCGAACTCGCGTTGTGCCTGCTCAAAATCGGCGGTCATCGCGTCGACCTCGGCGCGGGTTTCTTCGAGCTGTTTGTTGATTGCCTCGTAGTCGTCGAGGCTGGTCGATGTGGCCTCGATCACCAGGCCGAAGAGTTCGGCGGTCTGGATGCGGTCGGTGGGCTCTTCTGAACCGGTGAGCATCGGGAACACCGATGTGGTCGAGCCGATGTAGCGATTGATGGCTACGTTCTCGACGGAGGTCTGCATTGCCTCGGCCTGGCCTTCGAGGACGACGACCTGCTGTTCCAGCAAGGCACGCTCGTCGCCGAGCAGGTCGAGTCGGCTTTCGGCATCGGCCCACGCCTGGGCGGCGGCGTTGGCCCGGTCGCGGGCGTCGGCGATCTCCTTTGCGGCTTCCTCAGCACTTCCCGGCTCGGGTGCCGCTGAGAGCGCGCGAGTCGGCACAATAGAGCACAGTATGACGACTGCGATCGCGCCGAGTTTCCGCATCACGGAGCGGATGATACCGTGATTCGACGGCTTCCACCTGCTATTGACTGCACAAAGTATCAATTAGAACACTCTCCGCTGTGAATTTGGCTCTGCGACTCACCAACGTCTCCTTCATTCGTGACGAACGCTTGATCTTGCGAGAGATCAACTGGGGCGTGGCACCCGATCAACGATGGTTGGTGCTCGGCGCCAACGGATCCGGAAAGACCACGCTTGTGCGCTTGGCAAGCATGTACGAGCACCCGTCGCGTGGCGATGTCGAAGTGCTCGGTGAACGCTTGGGTTCCACGGATGTGCGCCTATTGCGGCGGCGGATCGGGGTGATGTCGGCGGCGATCGCCGCGCAACTCCGCCCGGCGTTGTCGGCGATCGACATCGTCGTCACCGCTCGCTATGCCGCGTTCGAAACCTGGTGGCACCGCTACACCGACGCCGACTACGCCGACGCGCAGGCGAGTTTGCAGCGAATGAACGTTGGCCAGTACGCGCAACGCAGCTTTGGCACATTGTCGTCCGGCGAGCAACAGCGGGTGTTGCTGGCCCGGGCGTTGATGAACGACCCAGCGCTTCTCGTGCTCGACGAACCGAGCGCTCGACTCGACCTCGGTGGCCGCGAGCAACTGGTCGGTGCCTTGGCGGAGTTGGCGCTCGACCCGCTCTCGCCGGCGATGGTGCTGGTCACCCACCACGTCGATGAGGTGCCCGACGGCATGACCCATGCCTTGCTGCTCAAGGATGGCGCGATCCACCAGGCCGGGCCGATCGATGAGGCGTTGACCTCGGAGTCACTCAGCGACTGCTTCGGACTGGCGCTGACGTTGGAACGGCGCGCCGACGGCCGGCTCAGTGCCTGGAGTCGACGAGCAACGTAGCGAGACGGGCGCGGCTGCGGGTGATCTCGTCGTGCAACACCTTGTCGACGATGCCGCCGGTCCACAGGTTGCCGCCGTAGTGCAGATTCATCAGCAGCGTTGAGCCCTCGTCACCGGGGTTGATCGTCGCCCGCAGCCGCCACATGCTGTGTTCGCGGCCGTCGTCGTCGCAGCGCTCGAAGGTCACCTGGCGGGGTTCGTCACGGTGGCTACGGATCATCGTCAGGCGTTTCGAGCGGGCGAACGGGCCGACCTTGGCCCGCAGTTCGACCTTCCACGCCGCCCGTCCGTCGATCGGATCGAGCGGCTCGGCCTTGTGCACCAGGCCCATCCATTGCGGGTAGCAACCGAGGTCGTCGATCAACGGGAAGACCTCGACCGGCGTTGCGGCGCAGCTCATCTCGGCCGTGAGATCCATGGGTTCAGTATCGGGGCACGTCCCGCTGGTTCCACGGCGCATCTTGGCGAAACTCTCGCCCGCATCTCACGCTGCCCTTACATTGCGAGTCGATCATTCACTCAGCGGGCTTTCCCGAGACCATTGGAGAGAATGACATGAAGTTCAACAAGACCATGACTGCAGCCGCCCTGGCGGCAACCCTGACGATCGCTGGCGGCACGGCGGCGTTCGCCCACGACAACGGCGGCGGCACACGCGGTGGCCGAGGCGCTGCCTCGGTTGCCACGATCTGTGCCGACACCGATGCGGCACTGGCCAAGATGACCGCCCGCCAAACCAAGCTGACGACGCACATCGCCACGCTGACCACGGCGAAGGCGACGGCCACGACCGCTGGCAACACCACCTTGGCCACCCGAATCCAACGGCGCATCGATCGCGAGACGATCACGCTCAACGCTGTGACCGCACGCATCGCTGCCTTCCCGGCGTGGGTCGAGGCCAACTGCGCCTCCTGAAGCTGAACTACTGCTCGACGGCACCCTGGCTCTGCGGCTGGGGTGCCGTTGCGCGTCCACGGAAGGCCCGCGAGAGCAACGGCGATGTCGTCGACAGCAAGCCATCGAGGTCGTCGCTCTCGTCGTAGACGAAGCTCCACGGCATCGCCCGGGTTTCGTCGCTGTCGCTGGGCAGCGGGCGGATCTCGGCGACGGTCAATTCGGAGGTTTCGCCGAGATCGAACTGTTGCTGCTGATCGCGCGCGCTGGTGTCCGTGCGCGGCTTACGTGGACGGCGCGGCGGCCGGTTGTCGACCAATGGCGGCTCGCTCACCCGAAACAAGCGGGGCTTGGCTTCGCGGCGGTCGTCGAGCGTCCAACCGCGGGGCACAATCATCGCGTCGGCGTGGCGCCGACAGAGCACGCCGCTGCGCAACTGGCTGTCGGGCGGGAGCACCTCAATCCAGACGATGAGACCATCGGGGTTCATGCCATAGACGACGGAGGCCTCCCCATTACAACCAGGTCGTTCACAGCGCCGAGACATTCCGGACAACGTAGCGCAGTTCTGGCGCTCGCCCCCTGAGGCAATGAATGTCTGGTGGGCGATGGCGGGCTCGAACCGCCGACCTCTACGGTGTGAACGTAGCGCTCTAACCAACTGAGCTAAACGCCCCAACAGGCGGTCGTCATGGTACCAGCAGCGATCGCTGCTCTCTACTTCGATTTACGTCGCCGTGCTACTCGCTTGCCTTGGTGATATCGACGCACACCAAGCCCATTCCCTGGCGATCGCGATATTCGCTGGTCGTCAACGGACAGCGGCCGTCGAAGGGCACCAGTTGGGTGACCACCCCGTCGTTGGCCGCCGCGCAATCGGCCTCGATCGCCTCGCCGGTCACCGCCAATACGACACACGATCCGATCTGGATCACATTGTCCGGCGCGTTCGGCACCGATGGTTTGGTGAACGCCGCATTGACCAAGACGAAGGTGATCCCGATCACCGCCATGATCGTCAACAACAGCCAGGGGAACGGCGTCGGCGGGTTCGGCACCGTAACGACGCTGGGCGCTCTGCCCGCTGCGGGTGCCGTCGCGAGGCGGGCAGTCGACACCAGATCGGCGACCAGTTCAGCGTCGTACGCCCGGCGGCGGTCGTCGTCGCGCAACACGTTCCAGGCTTCGTTGAGCTCGCTCATCCGCAGCGAATCGGCAGGGATACCTTGCGCATCGGGATGATTGCGCCGAGCCAGCGCCCGGTAGGCGGCACGAATCTCTTCCCGACTGGCCGTCGGCCCCACGCCGAGGCGTCGGTAGTACTCCCCGGTCACCTGACCGTGCCACCGGAACGCCAGTAGACGCCCGCTTCACGGTCGAGAAATCCGGCCTCGACCATATATCGGCGCCACGAGGCACTGTCGTCGTGGTGTTGTTTGATGATCGCGTTGACTTCGACCTCGCTGTAATGCCGACCGGGCTCGAAGCGTTGCGCCAGCCAATCCATCAGCACCTTGCGTTTGCCCATCGAGGCCGGGATCTTCATGATCCTGCCGTCGAACACATAGACCTGCATCACCCGCCGCCATTCCTCGGGGGCGTGGTCGTGTTCGCTGCGTTCAGGGCGTTTCAGCGCCAAGCGGGCCGCCGTTTGGAAGACCTGCTCACCGACGCGCAGGCCGCTGCGATCACCCCAGGCGATCACCAAACCGCTGTCCAACAACCGTCCGAGCGCCTTGGCCACCTCGGTGCTCGCTAGGCCGGTCGCCACGGCGACGGCCTCCGGGGAGTTGGCACCCAATTCGATCGCCGCGAAACAGCGGCGACGGGCATCATCGGCGAGCGCGCCAACGATCGCCCCAGCATCGAGGATGCCAGCCATTGCTCAGTACCCGAGGTCGGGATACACCGGGCCGATCAGGTCCCGGTCTTCGGCGAAGCGACGAACATTGCTGGTGATCCGCTCCGACAGCAACGGCACCGCCATCTCCGGGGTGTTGCCAACGTGGGGCGTGATCAAGCAGTTCGGTAGCGCCCACAATGGGTGCCCATCGGGCAGCGGCTCTGGGTGGGTGACGTCGAGCCCGGCGCCGCCGATGATCTCGTTCTGCAGCGCCCACACCAGATCATCGGTGATGATGTGTTTGCCGCGGGCGACGTTGATCAGCCAGGCATGGCGTTCCATCATCTCCAGTTCGTTCTGACCGATCATGCCCTCGGTTTCGCCGGTCAACGGCAGCGCCAAGAACACCACATCGGCACCCGGCAGACAATCGGCGTAGCGGTCGGCTTCGACGACGACATCGGCACCGTCCATCTCCTGCACCCGGTTGCGAACCACGGTGACATGGCAATCGAACGGTTTGAGCAGCCGCAGCAGCGACTCGGTGATCCCCCCGCCGCCGAAGATCGAAACCCGTGCCCCGATCAGGTTGCGACCACGCGGCCGACCCCACGACACGGCCGACCCATAGCCGTCTAGGCCGCGCATACCTGCCAGGGCCAATGTCAAGGCCAATTCCGCCACCGGCTCGGCATAGACGCCTTTGCCACAGGTCCAGGTGTGCTTGTCGTCGACAAGGTGTACGAAGTTCTCGATGCCAGCGAAGGGCAACTGCACCCATTCGAGGTTCTCGGCGCTATCGAGCGCAGCTTCCAATGCCGAGGGATCGCGCGGGTCGCCCCAAATCAAACCGTGGGCCTGCGAGAGTTCGGACAGCTCACCACCACCAGCAAGGATCGCCTGCCCCATCCATTCGGGGGCCGACTCAGGGCCAAGGGCGATCAGCGGAGCTCGCGAACTGGACATCGTGGGTGCAGACTAGCGCCCTGAAGCGCTTCGCCGATTCCCCATGACGGTGCCAGCGACCATAATCCCAATGGCAATCAACATGATCGCCGTGGCCAAGACGTGAACCTGCGGGGGCAATTCGTTCTTCGCCGAGTCGAAGACCTGGCGAGGGAAGGTGCGCACATCACCGGCGACGTAGGAGGTGATGATGTAGTCGTCGATGCTCAGCGCCAAGGAGAGCAGGAAGGCAGCGACCACGCCGGGGGCGATCATCGGCATGGTGATCTTGCGGAAGGTGCGAAACGGGGTGGCCCCCAAGTCGGCGGCGGCGTCTTCCAACGTCCAATCGAAACCGCGAATCCGGGCCTTGACCGTCATCGCCACGAAGCTCAAGCAGAACATCGTGTGGGCGATGACGATCGTCATGAACCCGCGCTTCACGCCCTGATCGAAGAACAGGGTGAACAGCGAGGCGCCCATGACGATTTCCGGCGTGGTCAACGGCAAGACCAACAGCACGTTGATCACCGAACCGCCGCGCATCCGGTAGCGGCTGAGGGCCAGGGCGATCAGGCTGCCGAACGCAGTGGCGATCGCGCAGGCGATCACCGCAACCTTCAAACTCTCGATCAAGGCGTCGGTGAACGGCGCCTTGGAGAACGGGTGCAGCCAGTTATCGAAGGTGAACCCGCTCCACACGGTGTTGATCTTCGTTTCCGGCTTGTTGAAGCTGAACAGGGCGATCGTTGCCAGCGGAATGAAGAGATAGAGCAGCCCGAGCACGGTGACGATGCGCAGCGCGTGGGTGCCGAATGGGGTGCGACGGCCGTTGCTCATACGAGATCATCCGTTCCCAAGAACTTGGCGTAGACCAACACCGCAGCGGTGATGATGGCCATCAGCACGAAGCTGATCGCCGCCGCTGTCGGGTAGTCGTTGCGGCCGAGGAAGGCGTTCTGCACGACGTCGCCGATCACACCGGTTTGCGGATTGCCGAGGAGTTTGGCGTTGATGAAATCGCCGGTTGCCGGGATGAAGGTCAGCAGCGTGCCAGCGAACACGCCGGGCAGCGACAGCGGCAGGATGACCTTGCGGAAGGTGCGCCCGAACGAGCTGTAAAGATCGCTCGAAGCCTCGACCAAACGTTTATCGACCTTTTCCAAACTGACGTAGATCGGCAGCAAGGCAAAGGGCAGAAAGTTGTAGGTCAGGCCGCCGATCACCGCTGTTTGGGTGTTCAGCAAACGACCGTTGTCGGTGATGTTCAACGTGTTGAGCAGACCATCGAGCTTGACCGTGCGGATGAAGTCGAGCACCGGGCCGGAGTCGGCGAACAACGTCTGCCAGGCCAGGGTGCGCAACAGGAAACTGGTGAAGAAGGGCACCATCACCAAACCGAGCATCAGGTTTTGCCACTTCCCGGCCTTGAAGGCGATGAAGTAGGCGATCGGGTAGGCGATCAAGATGCACAACACGGTGGCGATCGCCGCGTAGAAGAAGGCGCGCAGCAACTGTTCGCCGTAGTCGTCGAACGCGGTGCCGAAGTTGCTCCACTTCCAGGTCAGGTCGTAGACCGGCAGGTTGCGATCGGGTTTCACCGAGAGCGCAATCTTCAACAGCGTGACCAATGGAACCAGGAAGAAGACGTACAACCACAGCAGGCCGGGAAGCGACATCAGGTACGGCGCATACTTGGCGTTGCGCAGCTCCTTGGTCGAAGCGGTGTCGGTCTTGGCCATCTCAGGCTCCGGTGATCGACAAGAAGCGGTCGGTGATCCGCGTGTCGACGTCGTCGGGGATCTCGGCGAAGACCCGCAGGCGGGACTTGGTCTCGTCGTCGGGGAACAGGATCGGGCTCTCGGCCAGCGCAGCGCCGTCTTCACCCAGCTTGACCAACTCGTCGCGCACGCCGATCACGGGCGAGACGTACTGCACCCAGGCGGTGATCCTCGCCGCGTTGACCGGGTCGTAGACGTAGTCCATCCACTTCGCCGCGGCGACGGCGTTGGGCGCTCCCTTGGGGATGACCATCGTGTCGAACCAGCTCATGCCGCCCTCTTCGGGAACGACGAAGCTGACGTCGGGGTTGGTCAACTGCAGGGCGTCGCCCGACCAGGCAATACAGGCCACAAAATTCTCGTTCTCCAGGCTCTGCAGATATTCGTTGCCGGTGAATTGGCGGATCTGACCATCGGCGACGGCCTGCTCGATCTTGTCCAAGGCCTCGTTCATCGCGTCTTCGTTCAGCGCCGACGGGTCGTGACCCATGCCCAACATCACCAGCCCAACGGTGTCACGCATCTCGCTGAGCATCGCCACCTTGCCCTTGAGGGCCGGATCGAAGAGGTCGTTGATGCTGCGCAGCTCACGTCCGGCGAGCTTGGCGTTGTAGGCAACACCGGTGATCCCGGCCTGCCAGGGGAGGTGATACTTGGCGCCACGGTCCCAACCCAGGTTGAGGTATTGCGGCTCGAGGTTGACGTAGTTGGGGATCAGCTGGAAGGGCAGCGGCTCGATCCAACCGAGCGACTTCAATCGGGCGGCCATCCAATAGGTCGGACAAACGATGTCGTAGGCCAGGGTTCCACCGTTACCGATGACGGCCTGGAACTCCTTGTTGAAGATCTCGTTGTTGTCGTTAAAGCCCTCGCTGTAATTGACGCTGACGCCCTTGGCAGTGGCGAACGTGTCGACCGTGCCGACGGCGCCGTCCTCGGTCGGGTCGATGTAGGCCGTCCAGTTGAGCACGCTGAGCGAAGTGGCTCCGGAACCGAGGCTGCCACCGAGACTGGCCCCGCTGTCACTGCTTGCCGCGTCGGAACCACCGGATTTGCCGGAGGACATGAACAGGGCTCCGACCGCTCCGGCGGCGACCACGCCGCCACCGATCAGCAGGGCGCGGCGGTTGATCCCCTGCTTGACCGGCAGCTTGACCACCGTTGGCAGACCAGGGGCCGGTGCGGTGTGGCCCTTGAGCGTGTAGGCCGCCTCTGGGGCGCTGGACAACCACACCCGATCGTCGGGGTGCAACTCGCCGTCGATGTCCTCGGGATCGACGTGGGCGGTGACGCTGCTGCCATCGGCCAGGTCACTGAGCACCTTCAGACGCGAACCTTCGAAGATCACGGTGCGCACCGTCGCCGCCAGCGAAGAGCTGGCCTGCGGGTCGGTGGTCGCTAAATGCATGCGCTCGGGGCGGATCATCGTCGTCACCCGCTCCCCCACGTCGCCCTGATAACCACGGGTGACCACGCGGGCACCGGAGTCGAGATCAACAATCGTCGATTCCCCGGAAACACCGGCCACGGTGCCGGCGAGCATGTTCGCCGACCCGATGAAGTTGGCGCAGAAGGTGGTTGCCGGGCGGTCGTAAATGTCTTGTGGCGTGCCGATCTGCTCGACATAGCCCTCGCTCATCACGGCGATGCGATCGCTCATCGTCAGCGCTTCCTCCTGGTCGTGGGTGACGAAGATGAAGGTGATGCCGACCTCACGCTGGATGCGCTTGAGCTCGATTTGCATCGCTTGGCGCAATTTGAGGTCGAGAGCAGCGAGCGGCTCGTCGAGCAGCAGGGCGCTGGGCATGTTGACCAGGGCGCGGGCGAGGGCGACACGTTGTTGCTGGCCGCCGGAGAGCTGTGCCGGGCGACGATCGGCGAACTGGCCGAGGCGGACGATGTCGAGCATGTCGCCGACCCGGCGGCGAATCTCGGATTCCTCGACGCCACCCTTGCTGCGCAGGCCAAAGGCCACGTTCTCGCGGATCGACATGTGCGGAAACAGGGCATATTGCTGGAACACCGTGTTGACGTTGCGCTTGTGCGGCGGCACCTCGGTGACGTCTTGATTTTCGAGCAAGACCTTGCCGCTGGTGGGCAGGTCGAACCCGGCGATCATGCGCAGCGTTGTCGTCTTGCCGCAACCGCTGGGGCCGAGCATGGCGAAGAACTCGCCACGACGGATACTGAAGTTGGCGTCGTGGACGGCGATGAACGAACCGAATTCCTTGCGCACATGCTCTAGGCGGATGACATTTGCTCCGCCCGAGTTGTCGATGCCTTGCGTTTTCAGAATCGTCTCCCTGTTCTCGAGGATTGCTCACACGCCTTGCCAGGCTCGCACATTGTGTAGCAATCGGCAAGGATGCCGCCGCCGGTTGGCCCGTCGAGGTACCGATTCGGTTGCTACTGGGCGTTCGCTCGGCCAGTATTCGTGGTTGTGCAACGTGCGACCCCGACTCTCGATGACCTCGACCGGCTGATCATCGAACAGATGCAAACCGACGGCCGCATCCCTTACACCAGGCTGGCGGCGGCGATCGGACTCTCCGAAGCGGCCACTCGGGCCCGGGTGCAGCGGATGATCGACGGTGGCATCATCCAGGTGGTGGCGGTGACCAACCCGTTGGTGCTCGGCACCCAGCGGCGGATGGCGATGATCGGCGTGCGCACCGAAGGCCCTGCAGAGAGCGTTTCCGCGGCCTTGGAGGCGATGGACGACATCGAGTATCTGGTGATTACCGCCGGGTCGTTCGACTTCATGTGCGAGGTGGTGGTGGCCTCCGATGAAGAGCTGTTGCGCCTGACCAATCGCATCCGGGCGGTGCCGGGGGTGACAACGACGGAGTCGTTCATCTACCTCTCGCTGGTCAAACAGACCTTTGAGTGGGGCGCACACTGATGAGCGCCCGATGAGCGCCCGATGAGCGCACAGGTGGGTGTCAACGCCGAGGAGCTGCAAGCCAGCGCCCGGCGGCACCTGTGGGGGCACTTCACCGACCTCGGCGGGTTTCAACGCGATGAGTTGCCGATCATCACTCACGGTGAAGGCAACTACGTCGTCGATCAACATGGACATCGGTTGTTCGACGGCTTGTCCGGGTTGTTCACCGTGCAGGTCGGGCACGGTCGGCGAGAGTTGGCTGCGGTCGCCACCGAGCAAGCGGCGACGTTGGCCTATTTCCCGATCTGGAGTTTTGGGCACGAACCGGCGATTCGCTTGGCCGAGCGTTTGGCGATGTTGGCGCCCGGCGATCTGAACCGGGTGTTCTTCACCACCGGCGGTGGCGAAGCGGTGGAAAGCGCCTGGAAGCTGGCGGTGCAGTATTTCAACGCCATCGGTCAGCCCAAGCGCCGCAAGGTGATCTCGCGCTACAACGCCTATCACGGCACCAGCATCGGGGCGCTGTCGATCACCGGGATCCCGGCGATCAAAACGATGTGGGAGCCGTTGCTGCCCGGCGCGGTGAAGGTGGCCAACAGCAATCAGTACCGCTGCGGGCTGTGTGCCCGCGCCGGGGCCTGCTCGTTGGCTTGTGCCGACGACATCGAGACCCGGATCGTGATGGAAGGCCCGGAAACGGTGGCCTGCGTGATCCTCGAACCGGTGCAGAACACCGGCGGGGCGATCGTGCCGCCACCCGGCTACTGCGCGCGGGTCCGCGAGATCTGTGACCGTTACGGCGTGCTGCTGATCAGCGACGAGGTGATCTGCGCTTTCGGGCGACTCGGGCATTGGTTCGGGTGTCAACGCTTCGACTATCAACCGGACATGATCACCTTCGCCAAGGGTGTGACCAGCGGGTATGCGCCGCTCGGAGGGGTGATCGTCAGCGACCGCTTGGCTGCGCCGTTTCTCGAGGGTGGCAATCTGTTCCTCCACGGCTTGACCTTCGGCGGGCACCCGGTGTCGTGCGCAGTGGCCTTGGCCAACCTCGATCTGATGGAGCGCGAGGGGTTGAACGAGGCGGTGTTGGCTAACGAAGCCGTGTTCGATGCGGTGATGGCCCAGATCGCCGCGCATCCGATGGTTGGCGACGTGCGCGGCTGCGGGTTCTTTCGAGTCGCCGAGTTGGTCAAAGACAAGGCGACGAAGACCTCGTTCGACGACGCCGAGTGCCACTGGTTGCTGCGTGCCACGCTGTCGCCGATGCTGTACAAGGCCGGGTTATTTTGCCGGGCCGATGATCGTGCTGAACCGGTCGTCGTGCTGTCGCCGCCGTTGACGACGACAGCCGACGAGTTGCGTTGGATCGGCGACACCGTGGTGGCGGCGTTCGATGAGGCTTGGGCCTCGTACAAGGCTCGCTAGCCGAGTGCTTGTGCCCAGCGCTGGTCGGCGGCGGTGAGGGCAGCGGCGTTGTCCTCGACGAACGTGGCCAGGGCAGGTTCCACCACGGTGAGCGCCTGGCGATGGGCGTCTGAGCGACAGACCTTGTCGGCTTCGACGGCTCGCCGCTGCTGTTCTTTGGCCGCAGACAACTCGGCGCTGTCTGCGCCAACAGGTTCACCCGTGGCCGGATCGGTGTAGGCCTCACGCACGGCAAAGACGAGCACAGCACGGGCATTCATGTCGTATCCCTCGAAGTCGAGATCAAAGCCGTTGTCGGCGAGGCACTGCGGATACTTCGCCGTCAGCTCGGCCACCTTCGGATCGGCCTCGACCTCGCCGAGCATGGCGTAGAAGCGCGTGAGCAACGCGTCGTCGGTGAAGGCTGCGGGAGCGGCGGCATCGACCGGGTCGCCTGCACCACATTGCTGCGCGGCAGCGTCGTAGTCGACTTGTGCTGTGGGGTCAAGCGCCTCGTACCCGGGATTCGTGGCGTTATCCACCGCAACCAGGTAGGCACTCGACTGGCGCCAGATCACGTCACCGCTGAGCGGCGATCCAGCAGTGATGCCGTCCTCGGTCGGAGCGAGAGCCACGAAGTCACCAGGAAAGGGCATGGTGGTCCAACCATCGAAGGGGGTGGGTATAACGATCGGCTCGTACTCGAAGCCACGTTTTGCCAGACAAGTGCGCAAACGGTCTTGGAATTCGTCCTGGCCCTGGCGGTACAGCGCCTGGCGGGCGGCAACCGTACCTTCGATGCGCTGCGCCACGTCGTCGAGCAACTGCTCCACAGATGCCGGGCGCTCCTCGTGTGCTGCGCTGCCGACGAGGTTTGCGGTCGCCGCCACAGCTAGCCAACAGCGCCGCGAGGGCCAAGGTCGCACCCCGCCAGGAGGGCAGAGATCTCTGATCAACTCGTTGCACTGTGAATTGCTCCTCCATCGTGGTACAGATATTGGCCTGCGGCAGTCCGCAACCAATACCGAGTGGTCATATTCGATGAGTTCAGCGTCGTCTGCCATGTCAACAGGCAGCCCGGATGCGAACCGACCGAGCCTGGTCCCGTTCCTCCTCCTGCTGGCTGGCAAACAGTCCCGGCACAGATACTCCATTTCTGCATACCAATGCTGACAACTCTCCCGCCAGTCATCACGTCGATTCCCGTTGTCGTTTGGACACATTTTCCGATCTGCTTCATGCAGAGAAGCTATATGTCTGTGTGTGTGTGGGGGTGTGTCAATCTCTCGGCGAGACTGATCATCATCTTCGTGAGGTCCTCCCATCCCCTAGCTGTTGATGTTGGCCATCACGTGCTTGATGCGGGTGTAATCATCGAGCGAGTACGACGACAAGTCCTTGCCGTAGCCACTCTTCTTGTAGCCGCCATGCGGCATCTCGGCAACCAGCGGGATGTGGGTGTTGATCCACACGCAGCCGAAGTCGAGGCGGCGTGAAACCCGCATCGCCCGACCGAAATCCTTGGTCCACACCGACGAGGCCAGGCCATAGTCGACGCCGTTGGCCCAGCGCACGGCCTCATCTTCGTCGCTGAAACGCTGCACGGTGATCACCGGACCGAAGACCTCGTTCTGGATCATCTCATCGTTCTGGCGCAGGTCGGCGACGACCGTTGGGGCGAAGAAGTAGCCGTTGTGGGCGATCGCCGCCCCGCCGGTGGTCACCCTGGCGTGATCGGGGACGCGGTTGAGAAAGCCACCGACACGGGCCAATTGGCTGGCGTTATTGACCGGACCGAAGAGCACGTCTTCGTCGTCGGGCATGCCGGTTTTCAGCGCGGCGACGGCGTTGGTCAGCGCCTCGACGAACCCGTCGTAGGCGTTTGGGGCTACCAGCACGCGCGTCGCCGCGGTGCAGTCCTGCCCGGCGTTGAACAACCCGGCGATAGAGATGCCCTCTGCTGAGGCGTCGAGATCGGCGTCGTCGAAGACGATGACCGGGGCCTTGCCGCCGAGTTCAAGATGAACTCGCTTGAGGCTGTGGGAGGCCGACTCGGCTACCTCCATGCCGGCGCGCACTGAGCCCGTAATGCTGACCATCGACGGGGTGTCGTGCTGCACCATCTGACGCCCGGTGTCGCGGTCGCCGCAGATCACGTTGAACACACCAGGCGGCAGGAACTCGGCGGCGATTTCAGCCAACAGGGTGGCCGTCGCCGGGGTCGTGTCGCTCGGTTTGAGTACCACGCTGTTGCCCGCGGCCAGCGCCGGGCCGAACTTCCACACGGCCATCATCATCGGGTAGTTCCATGGGGCGACCTGGGCGCAGACACCGATCGGTTCACGGCGAATGAAGCTGGTCATGCCGCGCATGTATTCGGCCGCGGCCTTGCCCTCGAGGTGGCGGGCGGCGGTGGCGAAGAAGCGGATTTGGTCGACCATCGGCGGGATTTCTTCGCTGGTGGTCAGGGCGATCGGCTTGCCAGTGTTCTCTACCTCCATCGCCACCAGTTCGCCGGCGCGCGCTTCCACGGCGTCGGCGATGCGGAACAGGGCCAGCGAACGCTCCGACGGGGTGGCCTCACGCCATTGCTCAAATCCGGCGGCAGCGGCTTGCATCGCCGCGTCGACATCGGCCGGGCCGGACAGTGTTGCGGTGGCGTAGACCTGGCCGGTGGCGGGGTTGATCACATCGGTGGTGCGGCCGTCGAGCGAATCGACGTGTTGGCCATTGACAAAGTTTCTGAAGACCTTCATGACTTCTAGCAATAGCAGACTTTCCACCGTTGCCGGAACGGTCAGCCGACGAGCGGGCGAAGCACCAGCTTGCTCTCGGTGCTGGCCACCCCGGCGGTGCCCTTCAACCAACGGATGAACTCATCGAGCCCCGGGGCGCCCACGCAGTCGACGACGATGGTGTAGTCGGAGGTACCGGTGACGTAGGCGGCGAAGGCGATCTCGTCTCGCTCCAACAGCAGCGCCTCGAAAGCTTCCGGTTTCATCGCCGGCGGCAGGCTGATGTCGATGACGGCGCGCACGTCGCGCCCGAGCGCCTGTGGCGCGATCTGGGCGTGATAGCCGGTGATGATCCCTTTGCGCTCCAGGTTGCGGACCCGCTCGGCGGTCGAGGTCGGCGAGAGATGTACCTTTGCGGCCAAATCACGCCAACTGATCCGTGCGTCCTTGCGCAGGACTCCAAGTATTCCACGGTCAATTTTTGAGAGTGCCTTGCTTTCCACGGATTCATACTAGAATCTTGATTGAAAATCCGTGACCCTTGGGGCTCGTTTCGGCGCATAGTTTGCTCATGACTACCTCTTCACCTGCGCTGCGCACGGTCGGCGTTCCCGCTGAAATCAAGATCGCCGAGCATCGGGTGGCGATGACCCCCGACGGCGTTCGCGAGTTGGAACGACACGGAATCGACGTCTTCATCCAAACCGGTGCTGGGGTCGGTGCCGGGTTCGCCGACAGCGACTACGCCGCTGCCGGGGCGACCGTCGTGCCGACTGCGGCCGATGCCTGGGCGCAGGAGATGGTGGTCAAGGTCAAAGAACCAAAGGCCGAGGAATTTGGCTTTCTGCGCTCCGATCTGACGTTGTTCACCTACCTCCATCTCGCCGCCTATCCGGAGGTGGCCGAGGCCTTGCTTGCTGCCGGCACCACCTCGCTGGCCTATGAGACGGTGCAAACGGAATCCGGGGCCTTGCCGTTGCTGGCGCCGATGAGTGAGGTCGCTGGCCGGTTGGCGCCGCAAATGGGGGCGCACTACTTGGAGCGCCACAACGGCGGCCGAGGCGTGTTGATGGGCGGGGCACCCGGTGTACGCCCGGCCAAGGTTGTGGTCCTCGGGGCCGGCAACGTCGGCTGGAACGCGGCCTGGATCGCTGCCGGGATGGAAGCCGAAGTGGTGCTGTTCGACAAGAACATCGATCGTTTGCGCTGGGTGGATCAGATTCAAAAGGGGCGCATCGTCACCTTGGCCTCCAACCGTGGAGCGATCGAGCGCAACGTTGCCGATGCCGACCTGGTGATCGGCGCAGTGTTGGTGGCCGGCGGGCGGGCCCCGGTGGTGGTCAGCGACGACATGGTTCGCTCGATGAAGCCGGGAGCAGTGATCGTCGATGTGGCCATCGACCAGGGTGGCTGCATCGAGACGATCCACGAGACGACCCATACCGACCCCGTCTACATGGTGCACGGGGTGCTGCACTACGGCGTCGGCAACATGCCCGGTGCGGTTCCGCACACCTCGACCTATGCCTTGACCAACGCGACGTTGCCCTATCAGTTGGCGGTTGCCCTGCATGGCGCGGCGGGCGCTTCCGGGCGCGACGCAGCCCTTTCCCACGGGGTCAACACGGTTGGCGGGCAGGTGACCAACGCTGCGGTGGCCGAGGTTTTGGGGGTTGGCTTTGTGTCTCCGTCGGCCGCGTTTGCCTCGGTGTGACAATCGACCTCGCTGTGTTGCTTGCCTGTGGGCATAAAACTCGGAATTTGATTGCTGGCTACAACTAGATTCGTCATTGACGCCCTGCCTCACGCCTCTGTCATGCACCTGCTCGTTCGCCATACCGACGCCGCCCCCACCTCGCCAGCGCGCGGCCCCCGGCCAGGAACGATCGGTGCCGCCTATCGCCATCGCGATTTTCGGGTCTTGTGGTTCGGCCTGCTGGCCAGCAACATCGGCACCTGGATGCAGAACGTGGCCCTGCCGGCCTACGTCGACGACCGCACCAACCTGGCCAAATGGGTGGCGCTGTTCGGTTTCGCCCATCTTGGGCCGCTGTTGTTGTTGTCGATCGTCGGCGGTCGCCTCGCCGATCGCTTCCCTCGTCGGCAATGGTTGATCTTCCACCAGGGCGTGCAATTGGTGTTGGCCGCAGTGCTGGCATTGCTGGTCTCTCGCAACGCTTCGTTGTGGGCGATGCTTGGTGTGCTGATGTGCGTTGGTGTTTCCAACGCCTTGTCGGCGCCGGCGCTGCAGTCCTCGATTCCGCAACTCGTCGACAAAGACGATCTGCCGGGTGCTTTGTCGCTAAATACCGTGACCTTGAACGGCTCGCGAGTTGTCGGGCCGTTGATCGCCGCCTTGCTGATGAGCCTTGGGGCCACGGTTTCCCACATCCTGTTGCTCAACGCCACGACCTTCCTGTTCGCCATGTTTGCCTTGTCACGAATTTCGTTGCCGAACAGCGACCGATTTGAGTCTCGAAACGCTTCCTCGCTGCCGCTGCAACGCCAAGCCAGCGGCTTGCAGATCGCCCGGAGTCGAGGCATCGTCGCTCGCTTGCTGACGACGATGGCGTTGTTCTCCTTTGTCAGCCTGAGCTTCATCTCCATCTTCCCGTCGGTGACCCGCATGGCTTACGGCATCGTCGGCGGCTCGACGACCTATAAGTGGCTGTACGCCCTGTGGGGCCTTGGGGCGCTGATCGCGGGGTTGGCCTGCGGCACGGTGCTCTCTCGTTTCGACCGGCGGCGACTTGTCGTTATCGGTTTCCGCGGTTTCGCCGCCTGCATGGTGGCCCTGGGGTTCCTGCGCGAGGCGACGCTTGTGCTGCCGGTCGGTTTCCTGCTCGGGTTGTTCTATTTCACGGCCTTGACGCCGATGTCGGTGCTCTTCCAGCAGAACCTACGCGACAGCGAGCGGGCTCGGGTGATGTCGTTGTGGTTCATGTCCTTCGGCGGCATGGTCACCCTCGGCTCGATGGTCGCCGGGCCGTTCATCGACGCCTACGGTCCACGACCGTTGCTGTTCCTCAGCGCCTCGATGGCGCTCGGGTTGAGCTGGTGGTGCGACCTGATTCGTCGCCCTGCCGAGCTATTGGTCGAGGAGGACAGCGGCGAGGCGCTCAAGCCCAGCTACCCGGCTACCCTTCACCAAAACGGCATCGTCGCCGGCAATTAGGCCGATTGCTTTAACCGGGTCGTCCGCCGGTTCTTGGCCGTAGCGATCGGTGCCGATGGCGACGAGTTCGATGCCGTATGCATCGAGCAGGTCTTTGATCGCCCGGTGATCGTTGATCGGGTCGGCCAACTCGGCCATCACCCCGAGCGCTGCAATCTTGCGTCCGCTGACCCGTATGGCGTGCAGCGCTTCGACCGCGGCGCGCATCGACGCTGGGTTGGCGTTGTAGGCGTCGTTGATCACCGTGGCGCCGGTGGTGCGCGTCTGGCCGATCTCCATGCGCCAGGGAGACATGCCGGCGCGCCCGAGTCCGTGAGCGGCCGCGTCGAGGTCAACCCCGCACAGCGCGGCGACGGCCAGCGCGGCGGCGGCATTGAGGACCATATGTTCGCCCGCGACGCCGAGTTGTACCTCGGTTGAGCCCCAGGGCGTGTGTACTCGAAACCGGGCTCTGGTGAGCCGGTCGAGCGAGATGTTGTCGACGCTGACGTCATTGCCGACGCCGACGCCGTTGCCGACCCCGGTCCCGAACGTCAGCACCCGGCAAGCGCTGGCCTCGCCCAGGTTGCGCGCCCACGGATCGTCGCCGTTGAGCACGGCCGTGCCGTGTGCTGGCAAGGCGCGAACGAGCTCACCCTTGGCCCGCGCGACACCTTCGATGCCCCCGAGCAGTTCGGTGTGCGCGGCGGCGATTCGGGTAACGACGCCAATCTCCGGCCTGCCCACGTCACAGAGTCGAGCGATCTCACCGAGGCCGCGCATGCCCATCTCCAACACCAACGCTTCGGTGTCATCGGCGGCGTTGAGGATCGTCACCGGCAGGCCCTGATCGTTGTTGAAGCTGCGTTCGTTCGCCGCCGTCCGCAACCCGGCCGCCAGCGCGGCACGAGTGAGGTCTTTGGTGCTCGTCTTGCCGACGCTGCCGGTGATTCCGATGACGGTTGCCGAGAGCTGGCTACGCCCCCAACGCCCGAGATCGAGCAACGCCTGGGCGGTGTCGATCACCTCGATCGCTGTGCCCTGGCGGTCCGGTCCCGCGCCCGAGTCCGCGCCCGAGCCGTGGCCACGGCCGTCCAGGTATGCAACTGCGCCGTTGGCCAGCGCAGCCGAAATGAAGTCGTGGCCGTCACGTTCGGCGACGATCGGGACGAACAATTGCCCGGCGGTGGTCCCGCGACTGTCAAACGACACGCCGTCGATCTGACAGTCGGGTCCGTGAAGGATGCCGCCAGTGGCGTCAGCGACGTCGCGGGCTGTAAAACGCATCCCCGCACGGTAGCGGAGCCGTCTATGCGCTCGGCCGATACCCGCCCACGACTACGGTGGAGCAGATGTCCGACCAACGGATCAACCTCATCGTCCTCTTCGGCGGCCAATCCGCAGAACATGACGTCAGCTGTGTCACCGCGACCCATGTGCTGCGAGCCGTCGACCAAGACAGGTATCGCATCACCCCGATCGCCATCGGCCGCGATGGTCAGTGGCGCCTAGCCACCGGGGCGATCGCCGCGCTCAGCGCTGGGCCCGACGCACTACCCGACCGGCTGTTGGCCGACGGACCTGCGACAGGCACAGAAGTCTCCGCGACTCCGCTGCTGAGTGCTGCGGCGAATGCTGGCAGCACCGTGGTCATGCCGCTACTTCATGGGCCCCTCGGCGAGGATGGCACCGTCCAGGGTTTGCTCGAACTGCTCGGCCTGCCGTATGTGGGCAGCGGGGTGCTGGCCTCGGCGGTGGCGATGGACAAGGCGGTAGCCAAAGAGATGCTGGCATACCACGGCCTCGAACAGGCTCGATGGGTGTCGTTACGGGAGCAAGACGTCAGCGATGTGCGCCTCGCGGGCGTGATCGATGAACTCGGCCTACCGGTGTTTGTCAAGCCAGCGAACATGGGCTCCTCCGTTGGGGTGAATAAGGCAGCGACGTTTGAGGCGTTGCGCGCTGCGGTTGAGACTGCGCTCTCGTATGACGAAGTAATCGTCATCGAGGAAGCGATCGTTGGGCGGGAAATCGAGATCGCCGTACTTGGCAACCTCGACCCCACGGCCAGCGTGCCGGGTGAGATCGTCCCGGGCAAAGAGTTCTACGACTACGAGGACAAGTACGTGGACGATGGCGCCAAGCTGTTGATCCCCGCGCCGCTCGAGGGCGATGAAGCGCAAACCGTACGCGACCTGGCCATCACCGCATATAAGGCGTTGCGTTGCGAGGGGCTGTCTCGAGTCGATTTCTTCTACGAGGACGGACCCGGTGGGCGCGGCTTTCTGATTAACGAGATCAACACCATGCCGGGTTTCACCCCGATCTCGATGTATCCGAAGATGTGGCAGGCCAGCGGGATGACGTATCCCGAACTGGTCAACCGGCTGATCGAGCTGGCCCTCGAACGCCACGGACGCCGCCGCCGCAACACAGCCCACTAATTCCGCTAAGACCTCCATACCACAACCCTAGAGAAGGGGTGTCGCAGAGATAGTTGGCTGGGTCGCGCGACGCCGATTCGTCAAGGCATCGTCCAAGTTGATGGCGTCGGCCACGGTCACCGGTTGACTCGTAGATGTTCCGCCCCCACCGGGCACGAAGCACTGAGAGTGGACGATGCGAGTGAAGATGTGGATGACGATCGCTGGCGCGCTGACCCTGGCGGCCTGCGGTGGTGACGAACCGGCAACCCTTGATTTGGGCACCGTCGCACCAGTAACGGCGGCGCCACCGGCCAGCGGGCCGGAAACGATCGCAGCTACCGAGGTCACCGTCGCCGAAACGACCACGACGACAACGATCGCCGTCACGACGACGACGACGATCGACCCCGAACAACAAGTCATCGACGACTTTCAGCGCACCTGGCAGGTCGCGCTGAGCTTGCAACCAGGATCCGCACGACCTGCGACTTTCGGAGCCATTTCGGTATCGGGATCACCGAGCGACGAGCTAAACACGAGGAAACGATGGCGATGCGTATCGAGAACAACCTGCGTTCCAAGGACGGCTTCGGCGAAGTCGACGATCCGATTCGATGACGTCATCGTCGAACGATGACATCGCCATCGTAACTCTGTGCGCCTACGACACGGTCGTGCTATTCGACATCGCAGATCCATGCGAACCCGACGACGACATCATCTTCGACGACTCAAAAGCGCCACGTTGGTATGCCATGGGAAATGCTCGGCGTGAACTGGCAGATGGTTGCGCTACGCGGGCGAAAGCGTCGAGCGACGTTTGGACCTAAATATATGCGCAAGCTGGTCGCAATTCTGGTAGTCGGCATATGTCACTTCATCCAGGGCCGTACAGGCAGGCCTCGCCGGCGGCGACGACACCGGCAGCGCTGAGGTGGCGGTGTGACCGCCAATGATCAGGTCTTCGCGCAGGTGTCCGGGGTGCATTTCGGGAAACCGTCGTCGTCGAACGGTGGCACCTGCACCTGGACCCCTGATGCTGGTGCAGCGTTCACCAAAACCGTCAACTCGATCATCTACGTCAAAATGATCGCCACCTGCACCGATTCGACCACCGCCTACTGGGTCCCAGCGATCAACGCTCAACAACTCGGCCAAACCGCCGTCGCCCACATCACCGAGCTGCTCCCCAAACCCTCACTCGGCTCCGCGCCACCCACCACCAGCGGATTCGTCAAAGTCGCCATGTGGTACTGGGCCACCCCCGACACCTACAAACCCATCTCGATCACCGCCTGGATCCCCACCGTCAACGGCCCGCTCATCGCCACCACCACCGCCACCCCAACCACCCTGACCTACACCCCCGGCGAACCCGACAGCCAACCCACCAGCTGCCAAGGCCCCGGACCCCAATGGCTCCCCGCCTACGGCGACGACACACCATCACCGTGCATGTACACCTACATCCACGCCTCCAGCATCACCCGCAGCGGCTTCTTCCAAGCCAGCCTGACCACCACCTGGAACATCACCTGGCGCACCAGCAACGGCCAAACCGGCACCCCCACCATCCACACCACAACAACCACCACCACCACCAAAATCCAAGAAATCCAGGCCCTGATCACCTACAACGACTGAGCCCGACACGGCCCGACCCAGCGGGTGTAACGTCCGAGTCGTGGGCGAGAAATCTTTCGAGTTGGGCTGGGTCATCCCCGTCTGCGGCGTGCTCGGTACGGCAGGCCTCTCCTCGCCGTTGTGGTTCCCCAACTGGGTAAAGAACAACTGCCTGCGCGGCAAACTGGTCGAACCGATCCGCTGCGCCGAGTGGCAAATCTTCAAACCTGATGTGTGTGCGACTTGCGCGCTTGGAAGGATTGAATCATTGGGCCTTTCCGATCATGGGTATGGTCTCGTTGGGCATCGGCGCAGTCGCCCTTTTCGGCCAGATACAAGACAGCGGGCTATAGCCGATCCGTGCAACATCACCCGATCACTGAGACACTGGCCCGATGACCACCGCGCAACGTCGGCCGCTCATCGGCCTCCCCGGTCGCCGCAAGCTGATCGGCCAGATCGAGGGCTTCCCCCAATCGCTCCACCACCTCCCGGTCGACATGTATTTCGCCGACTATGCCCGCGCCGTCTACCTCGCCGGCGGCCTGCCCGTGCACCTGCCGATGGACGTCGACGCCATCGAATGGGTTCATCACCTCGACGGCCTGCTGCTCACCGGCGGCGCCGATGTCGAGCCCGATCGCTACGGCCACGGAAAACCTTGCCTCAACCGCCGAGCCGCTGCGTGACGACATCGAGTTCGTACTGCTCGACACCGCCATCACCGACGCAATCCCCGTGGTCGGCATCTGCCGTGGCCTGCAACTGCTCAACGTCCACCAGGGCGGCACGCTCGAACAGCACGTCCCCGAGCATTCCCGCTACGACGTGCTCCCCCACGAACATGTCCACGACATCGCCACCACCCCGGGAAGCGTGCTGCACACCCTCTACGGCACCACGACCAGGGTCAATTCACTGCATCACCAAACGGTCGCCACGCTCGGTGCCGGGCTGACGGCCACGGCCACGGCCGAGGACGGAACGATCGAAGGCGTTGAAATGGCCAACGCCGCGGTGATCGCTGTGCAGTGGCACCCGGAGATGATGGATGTCGCCGACCCGGCCTTTGGCTGGCTGGTCGCCCGAGCACGCGAGCGCATTGAAAGGTGCAAACGATGACAACCGACTGGTGGCGCTGCGGCGCAGGTGAACTGGCGACGGCGATCCGAGAACGGCGGGTGACCAGCCGCGAGGTGGTCCAATCGCACCTGGCGCGCATCGAGGCCGTCAACCCGCACCTCAACGCCGTCGTGCGAGTGCTCGCCGACCAAGCCCTGGCCGACGCCGATCGCGCCGACCAGGCGGTAGCCAGCAACGCCGAACTCGGCCCGCTGCACGGCGTCCCGTTCACCATCAAAGAGAACATCGACGCCGTCGGTTCGCCGACCACGCAAGCGGTGCACGCCTTCGCCGACGCGCTGCCGCCCAGCGACGCGCCCGTGGTCGCCCGCATGAAAGCGGCCGGGGCCATCCCGCTCGGGCGCACCAACCTGCCCGACTTTGGGCTGCGCGTCCACACCGACTCGTCGCTGCACGGCCTGACCCGCAACCCGTGGAACCCACGCCTCACCGCCGGCGGGTCCAGCGGCGGCGAGGCCTCGGCCCTGGCCAGCGGAATGAGCCCGATCGGGCTGGGCAACGACCTCGGTGGCTCCTTGCGCAACCCGGCGCATTGCTGCGGCGTGGCCTCGATCAAACCAACTGTCGGCCGTGTCGGGCACACCAACGCCTTCCCGCCGCAAGACCCCTCGCTGATGTTCCAACTGATGGCTGTGCAGGGCGTCTTGGCCCGGCGGATCAGCGATGTTCGCCTCGGCCTCGGTGTGATCGCCGGCGCGCACCCAGGCGACCCGATCAGCGTTCCGCTGACCTTCGATCCCACCTCCGGGCGCGGCCCGTGCCGGGTGGCCGTGCTCCCCGAACCACCTGGCGGGGCCACCGATCTAGGCATCGCTGCGGCGGTGCGAGCGGGGGCCGAAAGCCTGGCAGCGGCGGGTTATGACGTCGTCGAGACCGCTCCCCCGGACTACGAGCGAGCGATCCACCTGTGGGGCGAGTTGCTGTTGGCCGAGATCGGCTCGCTGCTGCCGTTGCTGTCGATGGTGCTCGGCACCGATGCGATGAATTTCATCGGTTACGCCCGCGAACGGTTCAACCTCCTCGATCTCGATGGCGTCGCCCAGGGCCACATCGAGCGCCACACGATGGCCCGGCAATGGTCGCTGTGGTTCGAGGAGTTCCCGCTGCTGCTGACCCCGGTGTGGGCCAAGCCGGCGTTCCCGCACGGCTACGACATCGGCTCGGCGGATCAGGCCTGGGATGTGTTCGAAACGATGCGACCGGTGTTGCCGCCGAACTTGTTGGGCCTACCCGCCGCTGTCGCCCCCGCCGGAATGGCCAACGGCATGCCGGTGGGTGTGCAACTGATCGGCCAACGCTTCGACGAGGCCTCGTGCCTCGACGCGGCGGAGATCGTCGAGGCCGCGTCCGGGGTGCTGACCCCGATCGACCCGGTCGTGTAGAGCCGGGCGGCGGCAGTGCCCAGCGGATACGACGTCTTCGTCAGCCACGCCTGGGTTGACCGCGTCGCCCCGCGCAGCGCGCAACGACCGCTACGGGCGGCGGTCAACACGTTGGTCGCCGAGTTGCGGGCTGGCGGTCTCAGCGTCTTTTTCGACGAAACCGAGATCGAACCATTCGCTCCCTTGCGAGCATCGATCGTCGAGGCGCTGACCGGCTCGAAGGTGTTGGTCGCCTGGTGCAGCGATGCCTACCTCACCCGCCTGGCCTGCGCCGCGGAACTGACCCTGGCGGTGTGCGCTTCGCTGGCCAGCCCGCAGCCGCGGGTGTTGGTGGTCAACACCGAAGCGACGACAGCGCACATTCCTGAGATGCTGTTAGCCAACCTGGTGCCTGGGGCGACGACCGCTGATCTGGCGACGACGATTGCGCACCGCTGCCGGGCCTGTAGCGGACCGATTGGTGCGGCGACCACCGCGCCCACCTGGCTGTCGCCGCCGCCGATGACGAGCACTCGCTTCACCGGACGGGTGCCCGAAATGTGGAAGCTGCATGCCGCGCTCACCGCCAACGAGTTCGCCGGGCAGGTCGAATCGAGGGGACGGGTGGTGGTCGATGGCCTTGGCGGCTGCGGCAAGTCGTTACTGGCCAGCGAATATGCCCACCGTTTCGCCGCTGCATGGCCCGGTGGCATCGTCTGGATGGCCGCCGATCGCACCCCGGCCGCGGCGTATGCCTCCCTTGCCTTGCATCTCGGTGTCGTTGCTCGCGGCGCAGCGGAACTCGAATCGCTGCGCCCGGCGGTCGCAGCGGCGATTGCCCGCGCTCGAACGGCGGGGTGCTGTGGATCGTCGACGGCCTCGCCCCGGGCGACGATCCATCCGAGTGGTTGGCGCCGGTGGCGAACGCAGCAACGGTGATCACCACGGTGTCGACCGTGCTACGTGGCACCTTCCGCTCGGTACCGCTCGGCGGGTTGGCGGCGAACGACGCCGAGGCACTGCTGTGTCGCGGCTACTCTCCTGCCGATCGAGAGCAGCATCGGGCGGCCACGGCGATTTGCGAGCGGCTCGGGAATTTGGCGTTGGCCGTCGATGTCACCCGGGCACGAATCCGCTCGTCGACCGATTTCGTCGACCAACATCGGCGGCTGAGCGAGCGGACGATGGAGATGCTCGAACGGGCGGCGGCAACGATCGCTGCCACGGGCGAACGCCTGGCTGGCAACCATTCGCCTTCGGTGACGGCGACGGTGCAGGAGAGCGTCGAACTGTTATCCGACGATGCGCTCGCCACCCTGGGCGTCGCCGCGGCCTTCGAACCCGTGCCGCTGGTCGATGCGGTGCTCACCGACATCGCGGCGCACCTCAATCCCGTTACCGGAGCGACTTGGCTCGACTACGACGAATCGGTTCGGGCCGCACTCGAAGAGATCGCCGCGCTGTCCCTGGCCCGCTGCGACGAAGGTCGCACGCTGTTGCATCGCCTTGTCGTCGATCACGTTCGAGAGATGTTCGACGTCGCACCGGCAATTGCTGCAGCGACCGAGGGGTTGCGGCAACGGTTCGGCGATGTCGCCGACATCGGTCGACGGCACCACAATCAGCCGTTTTACGAGATGGCGGTTGGCCTGGCAAGCCGGCCGAGAGCGCAACTCGCCGATGACCTAGTGATGCACGAGTTGGCGATCGGCGACGTGTTCGGGGCGGTGCGCCGCAGCGAGGCGTTGTCGAACGAGCGGCGGGCGTTGCTCGGTGCCGAGCACCCGTTGACGTTGCTGGCCGACAACAACCTGGGCTTTGCCTGCCATCGGGCTGGCGATGTCGAGTCCGCCGTGGCGGTGCTGGGTTACACGCTCGAGCTGCGTGAACGAGTGCTGGGTGAGGACGATCCGCAGACGTTGGTGACGAGAAGCAATCTCGCCACGGCCAGCGCAGACCGTGATGGTGGATTGAGGGCGGCGGCGATCGCCGAGCTGCGTGCGGTGCTTGCGGCCCGAGAGCAAACGTTGGGGCCGAAGGATGAAAAGACGATCCTTAGCCGTAGCAAGTTGGCCGGACAGTTGCAGGCCGCTGGCGAGTTCGTCGAGGCCAAGGCGCTGTTCGAGCAAGTGGTCACCGAACGCACCTCGCTCCTCGGAGCAGGTCACCCCACCACGCTGGTGGCGAGACACAACCTGGCCACGGTGCTGCGTGACCTCGGTGATCTGCCACTAGCGATCGACATCCATCGAGCTGTGGCCGAAGCCGCCGATCAGGCGATCGGCGCCGAACACGAGCACACCCTAAGTTTCCGCCTGGCACTGGCGGTGGAGCTGTGGGAGTTCGGCCAACATGACGAAGCCCGTGACCAGGTTCGTCGAGCGGTCGAACTCGCCGACCGCCACCTGCCACCCGGGCACCCATTAATCGACATCCTCCGACAGCACTCGGAGGCCATGGCCTGATGCCGTGCACCGATGGAGCCCGCAGCGCGGCGAGCACAAATTCCAGCAGCTCATCGCGAGGGTGACGCAGGCCTACAGCGGTCGTTGGTGGCGTGTATCAGATGCGACGCATATTCGCCGCAACGGCTCGGCACGTCGTCCAACAGCAGCCGGTTGTTGACTCAAGTAGTTAACCGTGCGAATCCATTTCACCTGAGTGCTGACAGAATTTCTCAACGCTGTCAGAGCTCGCTCCCGGGGCGATTTTCGGGATGCCGTACGGCTGCCACCGCTTGCATTTGTCGCCATAGGGCGCGATGGTGGCACGGTGGACCCGAACGATAACTCCAAAGTGTTCGAAGCTGCGGACGACGACTATCACCCCCTGGAGGTGACAGTCGACGGCTACACCTATCGGAGGCGCGACTTCAATTGGCCCAACGAGGCGAACATCGTGTTTCCGGAAACGGACTCCGGTTCCGACGAAATTCGGATTGAGGGCGGCACCATCAAGTTGCCCCAATCCCGACCTCAAACTGTTCGGTTGAACGGAAAGAATTACGACCTCGCCTGAGTCCGGCCGCACGTCGAGCCGCCGCATCAGGCGGCGGTGCGCTGGGGTGGACCGGTAGTCATCACGGTGCCGTCGGGCAGGGTGATGTTCAGGTTGCGGTTGGAGTCGAGCGTTAACAGCCAGCCGTCACGGTGGATGCGTTGATGGTCGTGATCACAAACCGGCAACAGATTGTGGAAATCGGTGCAGCCACCATCACGCCAATAGTGAACGTGATGAATCTTCAACAGGTCGAAACCCACCCGACAACCAGGGATCGCACACGTGGAATACAGGCCGCGCAAGGCACGACGTTGCGCCCGGTTCGGCAACCGACTGCTGCGCCCCAAGTCCAGTGGGCCACCCGTATCGCACTCAATTCCGGCCGCCGTGTAACGAATCGTGAATTGTGCCGCGGTGGCCCGTATCCCTTCCACGTAATCGACTGGGATATCGAGATCGGAACCGGTATCGACGATTGGTGGGCTGACGGTCTCATCAACGACGATGATCAACTCCGGACGCCCCGAACGAACTCCGACCCCGCCCATGACGGCGCGATGAAAGGCGACGGCTTGCAGAAACTGGTGACGCTCCACAGGATCGTCCGGGCAACCCTCAGGCAAGGCTTCTGCACGCAACGCGTTGGTGGCATCACGAATGAAGTTCTGCAATCCCAACCCAGACACCGGGTCAAACGTTGCCGACAGACGCCACATGCCGTCGGCGTCGGTCCAGTGCCGCAAACGCCGACGAGCACGCTGACGGGCAAGACGATCCGGTGTTCGCGACGCATCGACCTCGCGCCGCACCCGGCGGAGCTCATCGCTGAACCGATCAGCGTCGGCAGCGACAGCGATGACGCCTTCAAGCTCGGCGTCGAACGCCGCTCGATCACCAGCAGGCACACCACGACGCTGACCATGAACTTCGGCGGCCTGCCCAGCCGTGATCGTGCCCGCCACCAACGCAGCGGCCAACGCAG
This sequence comes from uncultured Acidimicrobiaceae bacterium, assembly GCA_963732585.1. Taxonomy (GTDB): domain Bacteria; phylum Actinomycetota; class Acidimicrobiia; order Acidimicrobiales; family Ilumatobacteraceae; genus WLMZ01. The sequence goes on from CAVSZY010000003.1 coordinate 1,337,782, forward strand.
GCACAGCCGACAACGTCGCCGCCTGCTCCAACTCACGCCCAGCGGCACGCAACGAAGACTGACCAGCCTCGGCGATCACCGGCTCGGGAAACGACACCAACCCCTCAAGCACCGACACGGCGGCAGCGCGTAACCCCGTCGCCCAGGAAATCACCCGACCAGCAGCGGCGATGCGGGCACGACAAGCAGCGACATCAACCAAGGGCTCGCCCCTGGTCAACTCATCAATCGCCGCCGAAATGTCCATATCGACCACCCTAAACAAAGGGTGTATCAGAGTTAATTCCGCCGTGTGATCTCGCTCGACTGGCCGACGCCGCTCGGCGGGGCGAGGTCGAGGTGCAGGCCAACGGGCGCACGACATGCTCGAACTCGTGCAGTTGCCCCAGCGATTCTTGCCGAGCTTGGCCATCAACGGCGGCCCGCTCTAGGTGATCAGCGGACACCACCGCAGGGTCGATGGCGTCGAGTCACAACGAGACGATCCGAGACGTCGGTGCGTTCACAGCGTGAGCGTAACCGCTTGCAATTCGATCAGATGCGTCGATAACTCCGTCAGTCGATAGCGAGCAGTTCGATATCGCAACGTGGACCGACGGCTCGGGCCAGTCGCTCGTCCAGCGTGAGCAGCGTCGCCTGCAAGACCTCGGCGAGCACAACATACGCAGCATCCCACCCTCGCACGGTGTGGCGAAGCTCCCAGGCCCGTTGGAGCAGCGCACCATGGCCATAGCGCGTCGCCGGCCAGGCCCGCAGGTCTTCGATCGCCAGTGCCGCCGAAACACCGTCCAACGTCCCGGCGAGATGGTCGCGGCGAATCAGCCCAAACACTTCGACGTCGACGATGTGAGGTGCCGCATGCTCGGTATCGAGGCGAAGGCGTTGCCGAATCGCCTCGGAACGGTCGGTGTCGGTCACCACTTCGAACAGGCACGAGGCATCGACCACGATCACGTCGGCCACGGGCCTCGAAGCTCATCAAGGGCGCGCAGCGTGTCTGATTTCGTGCGTACACCCGGGCGCCGGCGGGTGCGATCGAGCCATTCTTCCACCGTGGGTCGAGCGGCAATACGCTCTACCTCGCGCCGCAGCATCTCCGGCACGGAGAGCCCAACTTCGGCTGCGCGGCGAGCGAGGGCATCGTAGACGTCATCGTCGACATCTCGGATCTGAATCGAGCGAGGCATATTCGCATCGTAACATGCAATCCTGCATGTGGCTCGGAAAGGTCGAGGAGCTGAACCACCGTGTCCACTGAATGCCGGGCACGAAGCAGACCATCAGGATCGATGCATCGTCAGTGCGATTTGTGCCAGGATAGATCTGCTATCGGTCAAGAGCGGGGGTGAGCGGCATGTCAGACAACTACGACGTGTTCATCAGCCATGCCTGGATCGATCAGTCGGCGGAAAGAGTCCGAGACCGCCCAAGCCGAGGGCAGGTTCCGCTCCTCGTCCAAGGCCTCAAGGCGGCAGGGCTGAAGGTGTTCTACGACGCAGACAACATTGAGCCATTCGCTGCGTTGAAACCAGCCGTGGCGACCGCGCTGGCAAACTCAAAACTGCTGGTCGCCTGGTTCAGCGATACCTATATTCACCGCCGCGCCTGCGCCACCGAGATAACGATGGCCATCAGCGTCGATCGCTCCCGCGTGCTTGCCATCAATCCCGAGGCCGCTCTCGACCATGTGCCAAGCGTCCTCCGCCTCGATCGGGTGGAGTTTGCACCGACCGATGGCGATTGGAATCGGCTTGTCAACGCAATCCGATCGAAGGTCGAATCGACCTCGGTCACCTTCGGTGAGAAGGCCGATCCCACGGCGACACCCTGGTATCCAGAGCGGCCGATGTTCAGCACCCGGTTCACCGGCCAGATCGACAAGTTGTTCAAGCTGCACGGTTTGCTGACGGACGATGAATGGGCGGGGCAGATCGATGCCAGGGGGGCCGCGGTCGTCGACGGCATGGGCGGCGCAGGAAAGACCCTGTTGCTCCTTGAATACGCCTACCGTTTCGCAAGTGCTTGGACGGGAGGCACCATCTGGCTTCGAGCCGAAGGTTACGACCGAATCGTCGAAGAAGGTTCGCCGCGCTCCACCCCAGAACAAGCCTTTGCCCAGTTGAGCCGAGTGGCCCGCAGCCTCGACATTGACGACCCTGGTGCAACGATCGATGACGTGCGACAGGCGATCAAGCACAGGTTGGAGGCGACGGCCAGCAGCTACCTGTGGATCGTAGACGATCTTGCACACGGCGCCGATCCAACCCTATGGATCTCGCCAGCATTCAACGCGACGACGGTGGTCACTACGAGGTCGACTGGCTATCGCGGCACCCTGCAGGCGCTGCCGATCGACCACCTCGAGCCGGATGATGCCTACCGCCTGCTCACCAGCGGCTTCTCGCCATCCACCGAGGAACAAGCGGACAGCAGCAAGATCGATCTCCAAAGAACTGGGGTTCCATGCGCTGGCCGTCGACGTCACGCGTGGCCGCATCGAGTCGGGACGCGACTTCGCCTCAACATTGGCGGATATCCGTGCCAGGGCGCATGAGGCACTCGATCATGCAGGCGAGGTTGTGAAAGCCAGAGGCGAACGGCTGGTGCAGGATCATTCGCCATACGTGACGGCGACGATTCAGGCGACTTTCGCTCATCTCAGCAACGAGGCGCAGCATCTGCTTGCAGACCTCGCTGCATTCGACTCGGTGCCGATTCCACACGATGTCTGCGACGCCATCGCCGAGAACCTGACATCGAACCAGGTGGCCCTCGGTCGCCAGAATCTTTGCAGCCATAGCCTCGCATCCGCAGGCAACGGCACGATCAAAATGCACACGCTGGTGATCGCCTTGGCGAGACGCGATGAGAACGACCGAGTGCTGGGTGCTGCCGAGGCCTACCTGATCAGCAAGCTTGGAGAGGTCCGTGGCGCAGAGGGCCCCAAGTCGCTGCTCGCTCATTTCGACCTCGGCAACACCTTCAAGGTGCCGGCGACCTCGAGCCTTCACGATTGGCTCTGGGAATTCGAACAACGTAGCGGCCTCTTCAGCGTCGCCGTCCGAGCGCGGCAACGAAATCACTCGCCGACCGTGTCGACATCCTCGGCGACAAACACCCGGACACGCTCACCGCCCGCGCCAACCTGGCCTCCTCCTACTGGGCGGCGGGACGCACCAACGACGCCATCACCCTCGAAGAACAGGTCCTCGCCGACCGTGTCGACATCCTCGGCGACAAACACCCGGACACGCTCACCACCCGCGCCAACCTCGCCTCCTCCTACAGGGCGGCGGGACGCACCAACGACGCCATCACCCTCGAAGAACAAGTCCTCGCCGACCGTGTCGACATCCTCGGCGACAAACACCCGGACACGCTCACCACCCGCGCCAACCTCGCCTCCTCTTACAGGGCGGCGGGACGCACCAACGACGCCATCACCCTCGAAGAACAGGTCCTCGCCGACAGTGTCGACATCCTCGGCGACAAACACCCGGACACGCTCACCACCCGCGCCAACCTCGCCTCCTCCTACAGGTCGGCGGGAGCAACCGACAAAGCCATCACCCTCGAAGAACAGGTCCTCGCCGACCGTGTCGACATCCTCGGCGACAAACACCCGAACACGCTCACCACCCGCGCCAACCTCGCCTCCTCCTACAGGGCGGCGGGACGCACCAACGACGCCATCACCCTCGAAGAACAAGTCCTCGCCGACCGTGTCGACATCCTCGGCGACAAACACCCGAACACGCTCACCACCCGCGCCAACCTCGCCTCCTCCTACAGGGCGGCGGGACGCACCAACGACGCCATCACCCTCGAAGAACAGGTCCTCGCCGACAGTGTCGACATCCTCGGCGACAAACACCCGAACACGCTCACCACCCGCGCCAACCTCGCCTCCTCCTACAGGGCGGCGGGACGCACCAACGACGCCATCACCCTCGAAGAACAGGTCCTCGCCGACCGTGTCGACATCCTCGGCGACAAACACCCGAACACGCTCACCACCCGCGCCAACCTCGCCTCCTCCTACAGCTCGGCGGGGCAACCGACAAAGCAATCACCCTCAAAGAGCGGGTACTCGCCGACCGTGTCCGCGTGCTCGGCGAAGATCACCCCGACACCATCACCGCCCGCGCCAACCTCGCCGTCTCCTACAGCTCGGCGGGGCAACTCGACAAAGCAATCACCCTCGAAGAGCAGGTACTCGCCGACAGTGTCCGCGTGCTCGGCGAAGATCACCCCGACACCATCACCGCCCGCGCCAACCTCGCCGTCGGCTTATGGCAAACCGGTGAGCACGAGCAAGCCATCGGGCAGATGGCGACGGCCGTAGACCACGCAGAACAGGCGCTCAGCGAGAACCATCCGCTGCGGAACCAACTCACGGAGTTGCTGCGACAAATGCGCGAAGCGCTAGCGGAATAGGGCCTACACCCGCAGCGCGGAGAGCACGAACTCCAACAACTCATCGCGAAGGTGACGCAGGCCAACCGTCGTCGTTGGCCATTCCACCGCTCGTAGCACCTCGCGCTCGGTGGCGATTCCGGTCACCGTGGCATACACCAGCGCCAACAACATCCCCGGGTCGGCACGGCGCAACCGGCCACGCTCCATCTCCGTGCGCAAATACTCCACCACTCGCCCTAGGTAGGGCTGCACATTGGCCCGCAACCGCTCGGCATGCAACGGCTCCAACCGGCTCACCTCACGAATCAACCCCAACAGCGCCGGACGACGCACCGCAGGCCGAAACACCGCCTTGATCACGGCCTCAACCCGGGCCAACGGTTCGTCGGGCGACGAACGAATCGCCGCCTCCACCGTGGCCGCCAACTCTGCCGCGGTCACCGCCAACACCCCGTCGATCAACTCGTCCTTGGATGCGAACCAATACAGCACCGTCTGCTTGGCCACACCCACCGCCGACGCAATCTCATCGAGCGACACCGCCGCAAACCCGCGCACCCCGAACAGATCGACCGCGGTGTCCAAAATCTCGCTGCGCGTGTTTGCACGTCGGGCGCCCATTGTTCTCTACCATATGGTAGAAATAGACCTCGTGAAACGACGTCGAGAGCATTTCCGCCCGTGATCGCCGAGCAACTCGCCGGGAAACGCATCGCCGTCACCGGCGCCACCGGTTTCGTCGGCACCGCCTTGGTCGAACGCCTGCTGCGCAGCGCCCCCGGCTGCACCCTGGTGCTGCTCATCCGCGGCGGCAAGCGTGGCGCCCCCGAGCGTGCCCGCCGGGAAATCTTCAAAAACGACTGCTTCGATCGCCTCAAAGCCGAACTGAAGTCCACCGACGAAACCTTCGAAGCGATGATCGAACGCCGCGTCATCGCCATCAACGGCGACGTCTCCACCGACGGCCTCGGCCTCAACCCCGGCGACCGTCAAACCCTGGCCACCTGCGACATCGTCATCCACTCCGCCGCCGCCGTCGCCTTCGACTCCCCCCTCGACTCCGCCGTCGAAATCAACCTGATGGGCCCGACACGCATCGCCCAAACCCTCAACGATCTCGCCGTCGCCCCCCACCTCGTCGCCGTCAGCACCTGCTACGTCGCCGGCAACCGTCGCGGCAACGCCCCCGAACAACTGGTCTCCGAAGGCCCCTTCGACCTCGGCCTCAACTGGCGCAAAGAGGTCGCCGCCGCCCGCCGCCTGCGCAGCGACATCGACGCCGCCAGCCGCGCTATCGAGCAACTGAAAAAGTTCCGCCACGACGCCGTCCGTGAACTCGGCGCCGCCGGCGCCCCTGCCCTGGCCGCCAAAACCGAGCAGCTGCGCGACCGCTGGTGCCACGACCAACTCGTCGAAGCCGGCCGCGCCCGCGCCGCCAGCGTCGGCTGGCCCGACGCCTACGCCTACACCAAAGCCCTCGGCGAACAGGCCCTCACCGAAACCCGCGGCAACGTCCCCGTCTCGATCGTGCGCCCGAGCATCATCGAGTCAGCCCTCGCCGAACCCCGCCCAGGCTGGATCCGCGGCTTCCGCATGGCCGAACCGGTGATCATCTCCTACGCCCGCGGTCTGCTCACCCAGTTCCCCGGCGTCCCCGAAGGCACCGTCGATGTCATCCCGGTCGACATCGTCGTCGCCGCGATCATCAACGTCGCCGCCATGGGCCCGGACAAAGCCCCACGCATCACCCAAGTGGCCAGCGGCGGCGTCAACCCGCTGAAATACAAACTGCTCGTCGACAACGTGCGCGCCTGGTTCACCGAGCACCCGCTGTACGACGCCGAGGGACAACCGATCGTCGTCCCCGAATGGCAATTCCCGGCCCGCGGTAAGGTGCAAAAGCAGCTCAAGCGAGCCAAATTCATCACCACCAAGGCCGAGAACCTGCTCAACGCCTTGCCCCTGCGCGGCGCCCAAGCGGCCTGGTCGGCCGACCTGGAATCACGCAAACAAGACATCGATCGCGCCCATGAATACGTGCAGCTCTACGGTCTGTACACCGAATGCGAAGCGATCTACCAGGTCGACAACCTGCTGGCCAACTGGAACGCACTCGATGCCGCCGACCAGGCCGCGTTCAACTTCGACCCCCGCTCGGTCGATTGGCAGCGCTACATCACCACCATCCACCTGCCCTCGATCGTGCAACACGCCCGCGTCAAGACCACGCCAGGCAAGAACCGCAACGATCGTAGCGACCGACTGCGCCGCAACGTGCTCGCCCCGCAACGCCACGTCGCCGCTTTCGATCTGGAAAACACCCTGATCGCCAGCAACGTCGTCGAGAGCTATTCGTGGCTGGCCACGCGGCGCCTCAACGCCCCGGAACGCATCCGCTACGTGCTGCGCACCCTTGCCGAAGCACCGAATCTGTCGAGCCTCGACCGCAAAGACCGCGGCGACTTCCTGCGCCATTTCTACCGCCGCTACGAAGACGCCCCCGTCGACCAGATCGCCGAGGACAGTCGCGAACTGCTGACCCAACTGATCATCACCAAGAGCTTCCCGGCCGGCATCCGCCGTGTCCGCGAGCACCGCGCTCTCGGCCATCGCACCGTGTTGATCACCGGCGCCCTCGACTTCGCTGTCGCCGGATTGAAACCGTTGTTCGACGAAATCGTCGCCGCAGAAATGACCGTGCGCCCCGACGGCACCTACTCCGGCGAGCTCTCGACCGTGCCCCCGACCGGGGAAACCCGAGCCCAGGTGTTGGCCGATTATTGCAGCGCGGAGGGCTTCCGCCTGGAGGAATGTGTGGCCTACGCCGACTCCACCAGCGACCTGCCGCTGCTGGAATGCGTCGGCTTCCCCGTGGCCGTCAACCCGGAAACCCGCCTCGCAGCCATCGCCCGCAAACGTGGCTGGCTGGTCGAACAATGGGACAAAGCCCCCGGCGGCCCACGCCCGCTGCTGCCGATCGGTGGCATGCTCAGCGAACGTGAACGCAAGCGCCGCTTCGTCGCCGCTGCCCCTGGGCGCACCATCACCCGAGGCAGCCGCTGATGCATGCCTTACAGGTATCACGACACGTTGCCCGCCTCGGCATCGCCCGCATCGCCTCGGTGCTCAGCCCGGCCGCCGCCGCCAAACTCGGCCCGCTAGAGCTGGTTTCGATCGACCCGCCGACCCCGCTCGGCGATGGCTGGCACACCGTGCGCACCCGCCTCAGCGGCATCTGCGGCAGCGACCTGTCCACCGTTGAAGGCCACGCCTCCACCTACTTCGACGACTACGTCAGCTTCCCCTTCACCCCCGGCCACGAAGTTGTCGGCGAACTCGCCGACGGCACCCGGGTGGTCATCGAGCCGGTGCTCGGCCACGCCGCCCGCGGCTTCGCCCTGCCGCACCCCGACGCCGCCCCCGGTGACGGCGACGACTACGCCCACCTGGCCCACGGACACCTCAAACCCGGCATCCAGATCGGTTTCTGTAACTCCACCGGCGGTGGTTGGAGCAACGAATTCCAGGCCCACGACAGCCAAATCCACCGCATCCCCGACACCCTCAGCGACGAAGCGGCGGTGATGGTCGAACCCGCAGCCGGCGGCATCCACGCTGCGCTGCTCACCCAGCCGGCCATTGCCAATGTCGATAACCCGGTGATCGCCGTGCTCGGCGCCGGGACGATGGGATTGTGCGCCATCGCCGGGTTGCGCCGCTATCTGCCCAATGTCACCGTGATCGTCGGTGCCCGCTACCCGCACCAGCAGGCCTACGCCCGCGCCCTCGGCGCGCACACGGTGGTCGCCCCCGGCGAATTGGCTCGCGCCGTGCGCCGCCACGTCGGCTGCCACGTGATCGGCGACTACCTCAGCGCAGGTGTGCACGCCACCATCGACGCCGTCGGCAACTCGGCCTCGATCGCCACCAGCCTGCAGATCACCAAACCGCGCGGCCGGGTGGTGATGATGGGCATGCCCGCCGAGGTCACCGTCGATCTCACCGGCCTGTGGCATCGTGAAACACAACTGGTCGGGGCCTACACCTATGGCACCGAAACCCTGCCCGACGGCACCCGCCGACGCACCTTCGAGATGGCGATCGAAACCGCCGCTGCCCTCGATCTCGGTCGCCTGCTGTCGGCCACCTACCCGCTCGATGATTACGAAGACGCCATCGCCCACGCTTCCGCCGCCGGGCGTCGCGGCGCCATCAAAGTGGCGTTCGATCTACGCTCCCCGAAGGAGACCCGCTAATGCCCCGCCCCGGATTCGTACTCGAGGTCGACCGCAACACGCCACCGACCATGTTCTGGAGGGGTGAGAACTTCAGCCTGGAAAAGCTCCCCGCCGGGCGCAGCCGGGTGATTTACGCCCCCGAGCCGCTGCCCGCGCTCGACGACATCGACGGCGCCATCCGCCACGCGCTGGTCAACCCCTACGACCAGGATCCGCTGCCGACGCAGCTGTTCCCGGGGATGAAACTGACCATCGCCTTCGACGACGTCAGCCTGCCGCTGCCCCCGATGCGCCGCCCCGACATTCGCCAACGGGTGATCGAAGCGGTGCTCGACATGGCCGCCGACGCCGGCGTCGACGACGTACACATCATCGCCGCGCTGGCGTTACACCGACGGATGACCGAAGCCGAGTTGCGCCACGCCTTGGGCGACCGCGTCTACGACGCCTTCGCGCCCCGTGGCCTGCTCTACCAGCACGATGCCGAAGACCCCGAGCAGCTCGAATTCCTCGGCCAGACCGACACCGGCGAAGACGTGGAGATCAACAAGCGGGCAGCCAACAGCGACCTGCTCGTTTACGTCAACATCAACCTCGTGGCCATGGACGGCGGCTGGAAGAGCACGGCCACTGGGCTGAGCAGCTACCGCAGCCTGCAACACCACCACAACCCCAAGACCATGGAGGCCACGCGCAGCTTCATGGATCAGCACAAAAGTGAGTTGCACAAGAGCAACTGGCGGATGGGCAAGGTTCTGGTGGATAGCGGCGTCAAGGTGTTCCAAATCGAAACGACGATGAACACCGACACGTTCCCCAAACCGTTCGACTTCCTCTCCAAGCGTGAATGGGAATGGAACGCCAAGGATCGGGCGTCGTTCGTCGGCACTCGTGCCGCACTGAACCGCACGCCGTCACGAATGCGACGCAACATCTTCCACGGGATCGAAGCCCCACATCAGATGACCAGCGTGCAAGCCGGCGATGTCGGTGCCGTGCACAAGATCACCACCGAGAACGTGTTCAAGCAGCAGCTCGTCGAGGTGCAGGGCCAGACCGACGTGTTGACGATGGGTATCCCCTTCATCTGCCCGTACAACGTCAACTCGATCATGAACCCGATCCTGGTGATGTGCATGGGTCTCGGTTACCTGTTCAACATGTATCGCGGCATGCCGCTGGTGCGTGAGGGCGGCGTGGTGATCATGACGCATCCGACGCCGTGGGAGTTCCACCCGGTGCATCACCCCAGCTACATCGACTTTTTCGAGCAGGTGCTGTCGGAGACCACCGATCCGCACGTGATGCACGCCAAGTACGAGAAGCGCTTCGCCGAAGACGAGTGGTACAAGCATCTGTACCGCACCAGCTACGCCTATCACGGCGTGCACCCGTTCTACATGTGGTACTGGGGCTCGCACGGTATGCAGCACTGCAGCCGGGTGATCATCGTCGGTGGCGACGTCAAGGCCGTGCGCCGCTTGGGCTTTACCCCTGCCTCGACAATGGACGACGCCTTCGAGATCGCTTCCGATGTCGTTGGTCGCACGCCGACGATCACCCACATCCACACGCCGCCGCTGATGGTCTGTGACGTCAAATGAGCGGGTTCGGTTCCCGGCGCGACGACGCGATTCGGAACGTCAACGGGTTGCGGCGCGCGGCGCGGGCGGCGGGCATGCTCGAGTCGACGTTGAGCAAGGCGGCCAAGCCGTTGGCCAGCAAGGGTTTCCCGTACCGCAAGCCGAACGTGCCGCGCGGCGTTGAGGTGCCTCGTGAGCCGAGCAAACTTGGCGCCAATTTCGACACCGAGTGGGCCCGCAGCGATGCCGCTGTGGCTCTGCGACGGGTGTTGACCGCGGGGCCGCTGCGCCTGTTCACCAAGGCAATGGCGGCGCCGACGATCAAGGGTGTCGATCGCCTCGACGACTTGCGCCGCGCCGATCCGGTACCGCCGCTGATCTTCACTCCCAACCACCACAGCCATCTCGATACGCCGCTGTCGATCACCTCGATCCCGGCACCATGGCGCAACAAGCTGATCGTCGCCGCTGCCGCCGATTACTTCTTCACCTCGCAGCTGAAGGGTGTCGGTGCGGCGCTGATGCTCAATGCGCTGCCGATCGATCGGGAAAGCACGGGTCGCAAGTCGTCGGATCAGATCCGCGACCTGATCGCCGACGGCTGGAGCCTGTTGATCTACCCCGAGGGTGGGCGCAGCCCCGACGGCTGGGGCCAAGACTTCAAAGGTGGCGCCGCCTATCTGTCGTCGCGCACCGGGGCAGCGGTGGTGCCGATGTTCATCGACGGCACCGGAGCGATCTTCGGCAAAGGGATGAAGCGGCCAAAGCCTGGGCGCACCGTCGTGATCTTCGGACGGCCGATGCACGACATCGCCGGCGAGAGCACGCGGCGCTTCAACGCCCGCATCGAGGCCGCGGTCACCCTGCTCGGCGACGAATCGTTGACCGACTTCTGGACCGCCCGACGCAACGCCGCCAACGGCGCCAGCCCGACCTTGAGCGGCCCGGAATACACCGGATGGCGCCGCCAATGGGCCCTCAGCGAACGGCGCGAACTCGGCGACGTCGGCGTCCGCCGCCGCCAAAATCGCCGCTGGCCAAACATCGGCTGAGTCGGTGCCGAGTCACGCGCTCGACGGTCGTCGTACTCGTCAGGGTGGGCAGGCGCGTCTCTCCCATCAGGTAGCGACACCCGGCTGGGCCCTATGTACATAGTCTCATGGAACTGCTACGGTAACTCATGTCTAGGCGACTTGTTCTTCTCGATGATCTCGCGCTCGTGGCACCGCTTCACTGATCATGACGGCGACACGGCTGCCCTTCACTGCTCGGCTTCCCATCCTTATAGTTTTCATAGCCTGCGCTGGCGGGTGTGGTGTCGACGGCGACTCCGACGGTGTCCTTGCTTCCCACAATGCAACCGTCGCTACGACGATCTCCCAAGGTTCGACCGCCACTGTTCCGATGGTTCCCGATGCCCACATGCAATCAATGGCCGAACGTTTCCAATCAAACCTAGCGGGTCTGATCTACACTGGAACCGCCACGATCATCATGACCACTTCGCCTTCCGACGCGGAGCAGATTCGTGAGCTCCTCAGCCAATTCCCGGGAGTCGAGGTCGTGGTAGTCGAGCACAGTACGCAGGACCTCCTCGACGCCAGCAAGCGAGTTCGAGCCTTGTCGGACGACCCTGCAATCGCAGGACAGTGGTTCTCACCACATATCAACGAACGAACCAACACGGTCACGGTAGAGATCCAAAATGGATATGTGACTCACGAATTTGAGTCCAGGATCCGCGCAGCCGCTGCCCCGGTCGACGTAGAGATCCTCGAAGTTCTCAACGTCGACCCTGGTCAAACAGACCCCGAAGTATTGACACCGTGAATTCGAGACTCTCGGGCGATGGCGCCTGATTCCGCGACCACAGTCTTGACCGCGTCGAAGATCCGTTGCGGACGATCCGGCGGCCAGGGGGCGGGCGGCGACAGGTTCGTCGAGACCGGCGAGTTCTCTGTCACGATCACGGGCGGCACCTTGGTGATCAACGCTCAGGGCATCGGGCTGCATGCAGGCGGACTCGATGACCATCAGCGGTGGCACCGTCATCGTTCACGGACCGACTGCGAACAATAACGGGACGATCGACGTCGACGGCACTTCCTGGTCAGCGGCGAGGTGCGCATCGCCGTGGCTCGGCCGGAATAGCCAGAAGTCCCGATCGGCATGTCCCCGACGTCTCAGCTGCGGGCCGGGTGATCGAGTTCGAGGGCGCCCGAAGCTCAGCCGCTGTTTGACAATGAGACAACGTCATCGGCTGCAATAAACAGCTGCAGCACTATCTGATTGAAGCACGCTGACTCCAGCTGTGTAGGCTCGAATCGACCGCTCGCGAGGCGCATCATTCCATTGCGACTGTAGCGAATGGCAACCTCGACCGGTTCCGTAGAGTCCAGCGCAGTAAGCGCACTCCAGCCAGCCTCATCGAGAAGGCTCGGCGCGTAAAACTCCGTTGCCGGAGCAAGATCTACGCACTTCAAGCCTGCAATACACGCTTCGGGACGAGAGGCTGTCGTCTCTACCTCAAAGCCAAACCGAACGTTGATGATCGGATTCGGGACTACATCTGCGCAATCGGCCCCGCTCATTCCGCCACCGCACGCCGCCGGAATCACAACCGCTGCTGCTATAAACGTCGTCGCCCTCAACCGAGCACCAGGGACACGCCGAAATCATTGAGCGCAATATCGATTGGCGTATGATATTTGTACGTCGTCCCTCCTCCAATGTGAATTCCGACGGCATGTAGCTGGTTCGTGTACTGCCACCAGAACACGGCACCGCCACTATCGCCAGCGCTCGAGACGGCTGAGCCCAATGGATCCCAAACTCTATTTTCGATTCCCGGAATGTTCTTTCCCTTCACAGGTATCGACGTGGACGAGTTGTCCCAGCTCGCCGGGCTCCAGCCGGAGTTTGAGTCGGCCAAAGAGCCAACATAGACTCGCGGAGAGTAGGTCGATCCACTAGTCACCTGATCATCGTGCTGATTGCTCCCGTAATTGAGCGAAAGCGGATTGCGAAAACTGTAGGCGGTGGAGGTGTTGCCGGCGGGCAGCAGTGCTCTCCAAGGCGCCGAATACCCACAGTGGCCCGCCGACAGAATCCTACGGGAGGTGCATACTGCGACGGTGAATGCCGTAGAACAGTCAGGAGTCGACGTTCCGTTGGGATTCCGGATTGCAGACCCACCATAGTGCGAGGTCGCCTCCAACTTCCACCGAGTCAGTACGTTGCTAGACATTGATTCCTTAAACAGTCCTTGCACCCGATCCCAGATCAGCAGCAAGTCCGCTATGCGTATTGCGGAGGAGACGATTTCAACCGTCACATCCTTTGGATATGGATCAGGCACGTATCGACCATCCTCGGTGACCATGGAAGTGTCGAGACGTCTCTCTGTCTCGCCAAGAACCTGATCCAAGGTCATCATCGACTCTTTGAATCAAGACTGATGGCCGTACTGAGGGAAATGCGTCGCTCAAGCTCTGTCACCACGACCTGAACTGAACTCGTACCTAATGGAGGCCCCCCTTCAGGGTATTTCGTTGCCATCCCAGCTGCGATGATGATTGCAGCTACGAATGCTCGTTTCATGAGGAACTCTCGCGCCGCTCCGGGATGATGTCAATGGCCCTGCGACGCGTCGGGGACACGCCGTCGAGCATCTGGGCGACGCCCGAGCTGGTGGATGAGACGTCGGTCAGTGATACCAACGTGGTGCGGAGAAGTGTGTTGTTCGGGGCAGAGCGAGCGGCAGCACAACGTTGAGAAATGCCTCTTTCCCGTCCTCGTTCGAACTCCTGACGCCGAGAAGCACCACGGTCGAGCAGAGCGATGCCGATGACTGCTGCCCGACGCGTCTCACCGTTGACCCGCCGACGGCCAGAGCTGATCGTCACTGCGGCGGCCGACTACTTCGTCACCTCGCAGCTCAAAAGGTGCCAGCGCGGCGTTGGTGCTCAATGCGTTGCCGATCGATCGTGAGGTCACCGACCGCAAGTCCTCGGCTCGGCGACGAGTCGTTGACCGACTTCTGGACCGCCCGACGCAACGCCGCCAACGGCGCCTGAGCTGAGGCTGCGGCTCAAATCCTCGGTTCCGAAGCCGGCGGCCTACCGGTTCTCGGATCGCAGACGAAACAAGCCAGCACACCTTGACCAGTTGCATGATCGCGTCCTGCCGCACGACAGCGCCATCCAACACCGTCGAGTCCAACACTCGACGGGTCTTACCTACGATGGCGGCCGATTCGGCAACCACTGCCTGACGGCTTCGAAGATCCGTTGCGGACGATCCGACTTGCGGAGCTTGCTGCGCCACAGGGTGAGTACCGTGGGATGGAACCCCTCGTCATCCAGACGGAGCCCGGCAGCGACCATTCGGCCGCAGGTCGGAACAGACCGCGGCGCAACAAGCCGATCGTCGCCGCAGCCGCTGACTACTTCTTCACCTCGCAACTGAAAACCGCCGCTGGCCCAACCTCGGCTGAGTCTGCGCCGAGTCACACGCTGACGGTCGTCGCACGCGTCAGGGTGGGCAGGCGCGTCTCGCCCATCAGGTAGCGGCACCCGGCTGGGCCCTATGTACATTGGTCACATGGAACTGCTACGGTAACTCATGTTTAGGCGGCTTGTTCTTCTCGATGGTCTCGTGCTCATGGCACCGCTTCACTGATCATGGCAGGCACCCGGCAGGTAACGCATCGAGGACTAGCAGTCTGCGTCGGCGCGGCGCTGACGCTCTGTGCGTGTGGCTCTCACGAAGCCGCACTTCCTACAACCGCTCGCGACCCAAGTGCTTCCGGACCGAGCAATTCGACAAATACGTCTGTATCCAGCACAGCTCCTACGGTGCCTTCGGATGTCATGGGTGCGGCCTCATCGCGGTTTCGGGCAAACTGGGGAGGAGCGGTCTACACAGCCGATGGGACGACGATCATGACGACGTCACCCGACGATGTTGCGCCTATCCGGGACTTCCTTGCGGCATTTCCATCCGTGGAGGTGATCATCGTCGCTCACACTGAAATCGAACTCGTGGAAGCCCTTCGACGGGTCGGGAAGTTCATCGAGGAGCCAGAGATCGCCGGACGCTGGTTTAAGCCAAGCGACGATATCCCACGGAACAGGATTCGACTCGAAGTCGCGGACGGCTACCTGACCGACGATCTGAGGTCCAGAATTCTGGCTGCAGCGTCACCGGTCGATATCGACATCATCGAAGTGGTCGATCCCCCTCCAGATGTCACAACCTGAGCGCAACCAAATGGACAGTGGTGGGGTTGATCGGCATCGGTGATTGACGATGGTTCGGCATGTGGTCGGCCCCGGCAGAAAGATGCGCCATGAGTGCAACAAATTATGCTATCTATCAGGGCATTCGCGGAATCTATCGAACTATTGTTCGATACACTTACTCCATGGAAACGATGAGCATCGAGCTTCCCGACGGCGACGAACTGCTCGGCTTGGCGCTCGCCGAATACACCGATCTGCTGTGGCACCTGGAGGTAGCCCAACGTCGAATCGAAGCAGCGGTCGTCGCCATTGTCGACGCCTGCGACCGCTCCGGCGAATACGGCAGCGACGGCCATCGCAGCGTCGCCTCGTGGACCATGTCAGCAACGAATTGTCCACGTTCCACGGGCGTCGCCCGCAAACAGACAGCCCAGGCGCTGCGGTCCATGCCCGCCGTCGCCGCCTCGTTCGCCTCCGGCCAAGTCGGCAGCGCCCAAGTCCGTGAACTCGGCCGACTCAGCGCCAATCCGCGCTGCAACGATCAACTCGCCAGTTCCGATGAAGTGCTTCTCGCCGCAGCAAAGAACCTGGAGTTTGGCGACTTCCGGGTGGTCATCAACCGCTGGCAACAACTTGCCGACACCGACGGCGCCGCCGACCGCCACGACCGCGCCCACAAACGGCGCGACGCGCGCACATCCCAAGTTGGCGACACCTTCCGTTTCGAAACCTCACACGGCGTGATCGAAGGCGAAGCGATGCAGCAGGTGTTTCAACGCTTCATCGACCACGAATTCGACATCGACTGGGCCGCCACCGTCGCCGAACACGGCGACAGTGCGTGTGCAGACCTGATGCCGAGAAGCACCAGTCAACGACGCGCCGATGCCTACAGCGCACTGTTCCAGGCTGCGGCCGCCCACGGCGTGGGGCACGGCAAAGCGTTCGACATCGTCGTCAGCCTGATCTGCGACATCGACCAATACGAGCAATACCTGTCGAATGAAATCGCCGATCAGCCGATCGACATCGACCCGGCCACAGTTCGAAACCGGCGCTGCGAAACAATCACCGGCACCCCTGTCGATCCCCGCCAATTGGTCGCCGCATCAGTTGTCGGACGGCTACGGGCAATCGTCGTCGATGGTGCAGGCATCATCGTCAAAGCAGGGCGTCTCCGCCGACTATTCGACGGTGCGCTGCGCTCCGCGATCCACGCAGTCGATCCCACCTGCGGCTGGCTCGGCTGCACAATCAGAGCCCAAATCGCCCAAATCGACCACCTCCAACCGGCATCACGCGGCGGCCCAACCGACGCCTCGAACAGCAAGATCACCTGCCGACACCACAACGTGTTCAAACATGTTTCCGGCCACGCCGTCCATCGAGAAACCGATGGCAGCATCATCATCACACGGCCCAACGGAACCACACTCCGGCCACCCGACGCTGCCTAGCAAGCGCTAACACGCCTACACTCAGAAGAGTGCGTCTATTGCGGGCCGTGCTGCTGTTGTCATTATCCGTGTTCTTCTCGCTAGTTGAACTCTCTGGGGGCATGCCTTCAGTGCGCGCCGGGGGGTCGCCAGGTTTCCAGGCGTTGACACCGGCACGAATCATGGACACCCGCTCGGCCGGCGTCACCATCGATGGCATCGCCATGCGAGAAGGCCCACTAGCTCCCGACTCGACCCGCACCGTTCTCGTCGCGGGACGGGCGGGAGTGCCGGCAACAGGGGTTGGGGCAGTCGTCGTCAACGTCACCGCAGTGAACCAGACCTTGCCCACCTTCGTCACCGTGTATGCCGCCGGTTCGTCGCGCCCGTCGACCTCGAACCTGAATCCGACGCCGGGGATCACGGCCCCGAACCTTGTCGTCGCCAAGCTCAGCGCCGACGGCAGGCTCGATCTTTACAACAGCACGGGCAACGTCGATCTGATCGTCGACGTCTCCGGGTGGTTCCCAGCCGAGTCCTCTCTTCAGTCGATCGGGCCCTATCGAATCATGGACTCGCGCCTGGTAGGAGCCACCGACGACAGTCGCGCCATGAGGACGGGGCCGATCGCGGCCAATACCACGGCCAAGTTGCAGGTTACTGGTCGCCTCGGCATTCCGCAGAGCGATGTCGCCGCGGCAATCCTCAACGTCGCGGCCGTCAACCAAACCGACATCACCTTCCTCACGGTGTTTCCGTCGGGCAGTCCCCGTCCCAATGCATCGAATCTGAATCCCACCCCCGGGATCGTGGCGCCAAACCTGGTGACCGTGAAGGTCGGTCCTGACGGGGCAGTCGACATCTACAACAGCAGCGGATCCGTCGATGTCATCGTCGATATCGTCGCCTGGCTTCCCGCTGACAACGCCTTCACCGCGGTCGAGCCAGCTCGGCTTCTCGATACCAGATCCGTGGGCACGACGATCGACGGCGTCGGCGCGGCCGGCGGCGCGATCGCTGCGGGTCAAACGCGCAATGTCAAGGTCACCGGACGAGCCGAGGTGCCCTCCAGCGGGGTCGGTGCCGTCGTTCTCAACATCACCGCCATCAATCAGACGAAGACCACCTTCGTCACCGCCCATCCGTTCAGCACTTCTCGACCGAACTCCTCCAACCTCAACCCCACGCCATTTATCACCTCGCCCAACTCGGTGATTGTGAAGGTGGGTGCCGACGGGTTTGTGGCGTTGTATAACAGCGTCGGCACCGTCGATCTGATCGTCGATGTCGCCGGCTGGTTCCCCGGCGATCAGCTGCCGAGCAAGGCTGTCAACGTCGCCAGCGGCTCGTGTGTGGTCACGACGGCCAAGATCGTCAAGTGTTGGGGCTTCGTCAACTCGGTCCTCGATGAGAGCGTGTACGACTTCATCGACATCCCCGGCACCGACGGCGCTGTTGCCGTCGCGGCCGGGATCGCCCACGGCTGCGCCCTGATCGAAGGTGGCACCGTGCGCTGTTGGGGTGTCGGCTCGCGGGTTGTCGATGGCACTGCCCTGCCCAGCATCGCCCGCAGTGCTGTACCAGTCGTAGGACCGACCAACGTCATCGAGATTAGTGCAAGCGGCTACCACACGTGTGCGTTGACCGGCGCTGGAGCAGTGTGGTGTCGTCGATTTGCCTGTGCAGGTTGCAGGTGTGGCCGGGGCCGTGCATATCGAGTTGTCGACGGCATCAAGCTGTGCGTTGTTGGCCAACGGCACGGTCGCCTGTTGGGGCTTCTTCGGCGGCCCGGCCGGCGCGCTGAAGGTCCTCGATGGGATCAGCAACGTCAACGAGTTCCTGACGAGTGAAGTCGACAAGTGTTTCGTATTCACCAACGGCACCATCGACCAGCTTGAGAACTTCTCACAAACTTGTATCGAACTCGGGGCTCGCCCGCTTGCGATCGAGGCAGTCGACGCGACGCTGGCCGGGCTGCTGACCAGCGAACACCGTGACCCGTTCGACCGTGTGATCGCTGCCCAGGCAATTCGGCGGAACGCAACGGTGATTACACCAGATACCGCGTTCGACACCTTTCCTGGGGTCGTTCGGTGGTGGCTGCAGTAGCAAGGCGACAAGATGCTGGATTCGGCCCGGGGTGAAAGGCGAACTGTGGCAATCAAAATGACGTGTTCATCAGCTATCCGTAGCCCGATCAGGTCGCGCCTCGCAGTGCGGAACGGCCGTCCAGGGCCGGGGTTCAGCGGTTAGCTGTCGCGTTGGATGCAGCTGGCCTCAGGGCGTTCGATGACAAGGAGAACATCGAATTCCACCCGGATTCCGTGCATGACTGCTTTTCAGTTACACGGAATCCTCAGCCGCTCGCACTTCTCGCCACATGAGATCGATCGGAATCAGTACCAGGAGTCATGAAGATTGAAGCGCTCCGTTGCGGCCGACGGCCTGCGCACTGATAAGAAACTGTCAGCTATCTACGCCGAGATGCGCCGCCGGCGAGCCAGAATCGGCTAGCCCGTCTTGGCGGGGAGCTTGATCTTGAGGCCTTCGTAGATCAGGTGCTTGTCGCCGTCGGTCCAGCCGTTGGCAGCGACGATCGCCTCGACGGTGGTGCCGTTACGGCTGGCGATCAGCGACAAGACGTCGCCATCGGCGACGATGTAGGTGCCGCCGCCGCTGGTGTCAACCGTGGTCGTCGTTTCCGCCGCCGTCGTCACCTCTGTCGATGGGGCCACGGTTGGCGGCGTCGTCAACGTCGTTTGATCAACGGCCGTCGCTCCCGGCGGAATCCGCACCTCGTCACCGGCATAGAGCGGGTGGTCGATGCCTTCAGCCCACTGGTTATACGTCGCGATCTCATCGGCCGAAACGCCGTACAGCTTGGCGATACTGAAAAGGTAGTCGCCGCCACGAACCACGTAGATCTGCTCACCGTCGAGCGTGACCACGCCACCGGCGATGGTCGTCGTCGTTTCCGGGCTGGTGATGATCGGCGGGCTCGTCACGAACGCCGCCGAGTTCACCGTCTTGATCGTTGAACCGGATGGTGCACCGGTGCCGCCCGAGGAACCGCAAGCTCCCAACGCCACCGCCGCCAACGCGACAAAGCCCACCGAATTCACAGATTTCAACTTCATAACCGCCGAGTGTAGAACGCCGGGAGCCGGAGAACTGGTCATGCTGTCAGACGGTGTGCCACGACGCTCAGAGCAACTGGCGAGTGGTCGGCAATACCGGCGCCGGCAGGTGCGTCTCCCCCATCAAATAGCGATCCACGCCAGCGGCGCAGGCCCTACCCTCAGCGATCGCCCAAACGATCAGGCTCTGCCCGCGGCCCATATCACCAGCGACAAAGACGCTCGGCACGCTCGACATGAAGTCGTCGCGACGACGCACGTTGCCGCGCTCATCCAACTCGACGCCGAGCTGATCGAGCCACGAACCCTTCTCCGGCCCGAGGAACCCGAGCGCCAGGAACACCAGGTCGGCAGGCAGCTCCTGGTCGGTTCCCTCGACCTTGGTGAATCGGCCCTCGACCATGCGCACCTCATGGATCAATAGCGCACGCACATTGCCGTTGCCGTCATCGAGGAACTTCTCGGTGTTGACGCTGTAGATCCGCTCGCCACCTTCCTCGTGTGCCGAAGCCGTACGGAAGATCATGCTCCACTGCGGCCACGGGTTGTTCTTGGCATCACGGCTGTCCGGCGGCTGCGCCATGATCTCCAAGCTGGTCACCGACAGCGCACCTTGGCGGTGAGCGGTGCCGATGCAGTCGGCACCGGTGTCGCCGCCACCGATCACGACGACGTGCTTGCCGACCGCCGAGATCGTCGGCTCGGCGAGGTCGCCTTGCTGCACCTTGGTGGCCATCGGCAGGTACTCCATGGCTTGGTATATACCGCTGAGCTCACGCCCGGCCACGCCGTGCAGATCGCGCCACGCCGTGGCCCCGCAGGCCAGAACGACGGCATCGTTGGAGGCCATCAAGACGTCGATGTCGATGTTCTCGCCGACCACCGCGTTGGTGCGGAATTCGGTGCCCTCGGCCTCCATCTGTTCGATGCGCCGCTCGAGGATGCGTTTCTCCATCTTGAATTCAGGGATGCCGTAACGCATCAAGCCACCGATGCGATCGGCCCGTTCCAACACCACCACATCGTGCCCGGCGCGGGTCAATTGTTGCGCCGCAGCCAAACCAGCCGGCCCGGAACCAATGACCACAACCCGGCGACCAGTCTTCACCGACGGCACCTGCGGCGTGACCCATCCCTCGCTCCAGGCACGCTCGATGATCTCGACCTCGACCTGCTTGATCGTCACAGGATCGGCGTTGATTCCCAGCACACAGGCCGTTTCGCACGGCGCCGGGCACAGCCGCCCGGTGAACTCGGGGAAGTTGTTGGTGGCGTGCAAACGGTCGATCGCCTCACGCCACTGGTTGCGGTAGACGAGGTCGTTCCAATCGGGGATCAGGTTGCCGAGCGGGCAGCCGTTGTTGCAGAACGGGATGCCGCAGTCCATGCAGCGCCCCGCCTGGGTCGTCAGCTTGGCCGGATCGAAGGGCTCGTAGACCTCTTTCCAGTCGCGTAAACGCACCGCAACCGGGCGCCGAGTCGGGGTCTCCCGATCCCATTTGAGAAAGCCAGTTGCCTCACCCATCACACACTCTCCATCACGCGGCTGCTGATTTCGTCTTCGCTGAGCCCTTCACTGCGGGCTTGTTCAATCACGGCCATGACCCGCTTGTAATCGGTGGGCATCACCTTGCGGAACTTCGCCGCGGCGGCGTCCCAATCGGCCAGCATCCGCGCCGCCACGGCCGAGTCGGTGAAGCGCCCATGTCGGGCGACCGTCTCACGCAACCACTCCCGATCGGCGTCGTCGAGGTCTTCGAGATTGACCAACTCGTAGTTGACCCGCTCGGCGAAGCCGCGATCGGCGTCGTAGACATAGGCGATGCCACCGCTCATCCCGGCGGCAAAGTTGCGACCGGTGGCACCGAGCACCACCACTCGCCCACCGGTCATGTACTCACAGCCATGGTCGCCAACGCCTTCGACAACAGCCGTGGCACCGGAGTTGCGCACACAGAAGCGCTCACCGACCACGCCGCGCAGAAAGATCTCGCCGCCGGTAGCTCCGTAGCCGATGACGTTGCCGGCGATCACGTTGTGCTCGGCGACAAGCGTCGAGGCCCGATCGGGATGGACGATTACTCGCCCACCGCTCAAGCCCTTGGCGACATAGTCGTTGGCATCACCTTCCAATCGCAGCTCGATGCCAGCGGGCACAAAGGCCCCGAAACTCTGCCCCGCTGAGCCACGCAAGTGCACTGAAATGGTGCCATCTGGCAGCCCAGCGCCGCCGTAACAGCGGGTGACGGCATTGCCCAGCAATGTGCCCACCGTGCGGTTGACGTTGCGCACCGGCAACTCGATCTTCACCGGGGTGGCATCGTTCAGCGCGGCGGCCGACAGTTCGATCAAACGTTGGTCGAGCGCCTCGGCCAGGCCATGATCCTGCGGCACCGATTGATGCAGGGTCTGCGCATAGGCGTTCACCGGCTGAGCGAGGATCGGGCTGATATCCAACCCGGCGGCCTTCCAGTGATCGATCGCCGCTTTGGTTTGCAGCATCTCGACGTGGCCGACCATCTCGGCCACCGTGCGAAAGCCGAGTTCGGCCATCAGCTCGCGCACCTCTTCGGCGATGAACTCGAAGAAGTTGACGACGAACTCCGGCTTGCCGCTGAAGCGCTTGCGCAGCTCAGGGTTCTGCGTGGCGACGCCCACCGGGCAGGTGTCGAGATGGCAGACGCGCATCATCACGCAACCCGACACGACCAGCGGGGCGGTAGCGAAACCGAACTCCTCGGCACCGAGCAAGGCGGCGACGACGACGTCACGCCCGGTCTTTAGCTGCCCGTCGGTTTGCACGACGATGCGGTCACGCAGGCCGTTGAGCAACAGCGTTTGCTGCGTCTCGGCGAGACCGAGCTCCCATGGGCCACCGGCGTGCTTCAGCGACGTCAACGGCGACGCGCCAGTGCCGCCATCGTGCCCGCTGATCAACACGACGTCGGCCTTGGCCTTGCTGACACCGGCGGCAACCGTGCCGACGCCCATCTCGGCGACCAGTTTGACGTGCACCCGGGCCAACGGGTTGGCGTTCTTCAGGTCGTGGATCAGCTGCTTGAGATCCTCGATCGAATAGATGTCGTGGTGCGGTGGCGGGCTGATCAAACCGACGCCGGGCGTCGAGTGGCGGGTCTTGGCGATCCACGGATACACCTTGTGACCAGGCAACTGTCCACCTTCACCAGGCTTTGCGCCTTGGGCCATCTTGATCTGCAGATCGTCGGCGTTGACCAAGTACTCGCTGGTTACCCCAAAACGGCCGCTGGCCACCTGCTTGATGCTGCTGCGCCGCTGCGGATCGACGAGTCGGTCGGCGTCTTCGCCGCCCTCGCCGGTGTTGCTCTTGGCCCCGATGCTGTTCATCGCGATCGCCAAGGTTTCGTGGGCCTCGGCGCTGATCGAGCCGTAGCTCATCGCCCCCGTGGAGAACCGTTTGACGATGTGCGACACCGGCTCGACCTCGTCGATGGAGATCGACTGCTGATGACTGCGATTGAAATCGAACAGGCCACGCAACGTCGCCAACTGGCGCGACTGATCGTTGACCAGCGCCGTGTACTGCTTGAACACGTCGTAACGCCGAGACCGGGTGGCGTGCTGCAGGCGGAAGACGGTCTCCGGGTTGAACAGGTGGATCTCGCCTTCGCGCCGCCACTGATACTCACCACCGAGTTCCAACTTGCGATGCGCCCGCTCCGAGGGGCGGCTGGGGTGGGCAACGCCATGGCGGGAAGCCGCCTCGCGGGCCAACTCCTCCAACCCGATGCCGCCGAGGCGGCTGATCGTGCCGGAGAAGTACTCGTCGACCAAATCCTGGCTGAGCCCGATCGCTTCGAAGATCTGGGCGCCGGTATACGAGGCCACCGTCGACACACCCATCTTCGACATCACCTTCAACACGCCTTTGCCGCTGGCCTTGATGAAGTTCTTCACGGCCTTGTGCGGGTCCATGCCGCCGAGACCGTGGAGGTCCTCTCGGATCATGTCCTCGATCGACTCGAAGGCTAGATACGGGTTGATCGCACCCGCGCCGTAGCCGATCAACAGCGCCATGTGATGCACCTCGCGGGCATCGCCACACTCGACGACCAGGCCCACCTTGGTGCGCTTGCGCTCGCGGATCAGGTGGTGGTGCACGGCTGCGGTCAACAGCAATGACGGGATCGGAGCGAACGCTGCGTCGGCGTTGCGGTCGCTGAGCACGATGATTCTGGCCCCGTCATCGATCGCCTTGGAGACCTCACGACGGATGTTGTCGAGCGCCATCTTCAGCCCGGCGCCGCCCTTGGAGACGTAGTACAAGCCGCTGATCATCACCGCGGCCAATTCGGGGAACTCGCCGTCATCGTTGATGTGAATGATCTTGTTCAACTCGTCGTTGTCGAGCACCGGGAACGGCAACACCAGCTGGCGGCAGCTCTCCGGACCGGGATCGAGCAGGTTGGCCTCCGGGCCGACGGTGGAACCGACGGAGGTGACGACCTCTTCACGGATGGCGTCCAGCGGCGGATTGGTGACCTGGGCAAAGAGCTGCTGGAAATAGTCGAACAACAGGCGTGGACGCTCGCTGAGCACGG
Source organism: uncultured Acidimicrobiaceae bacterium (assembly GCA_963732585.1). GTDB lineage: Bacteria > Actinomycetota > Acidimicrobiia > Acidimicrobiales > Ilumatobacteraceae > WLMZ01. The sequence goes on from CAVSZY010000003.1 coordinate 1,362,418, forward strand.
CGATCGGCGTGTCGGTACCCATCGAGCCGAGCGGCTCAGCACCGTTGCGCGCCGTCGGGCTGAGGATGATCTTCAGATCCTCATGGGTGTAACCAAAGATCTGTTGGCGGCGCAGCACGCTGATGTGGTTGAACACCGGGCGGGCCCGATCGGCCAGGTCGTCGAGCTCGACGAGGCCCTCGTCCAACCAATGCTGGTAGGGGTGCTCGGCGGCCAAACGGGCCTTGATTTCCTCGTCCTCGATGATCCGCCCTTGGCTGGTGTCGACGAGGAACATGCGACCGGGTTGCAGACGGCCCTTGCGCACGATCTTGGCCGGATCGATGTCGATCACCCCCGCTTCTGAGGCCATCACCACCTTGTCGTCGTCGGTCACCCAGTAACGCCCGGGGCGCAGGCCGTTGCGGTCGAGCACCGAGCCGACCACCGTGCCGTCGGTGAAGGCAACGCTCGCCGGACCGTCCCACGGCTCCATCAACGAGGAATGGAAACGGTAAAAAGCCCGCTTGGCCGGATCCATCGTCGTGTTGTTTTCCCAGGCCTCGGGGATCATCATCAGCATCGCGTGCGGCAATGAGCGCCCGCCGAGATGCAGCAGTTCGAGCACCTCGTCAAAGGTCGCCGAGTCGGAGCCGCCGGGGGTGCAGATCGGAAAGGCCCGCTCCAGCCCGTTGAACTGCTCGGAGGCCAGCATCGATTCGCGGGTGCGCATCCAGTTGCGGTTGCCTTGCACGGTGTTGATTTCGCCGTTGTGGGCGATGTAGCGGTAGGGGTGGGCCAGCGGCCAGGACGGGAAGGTGTTGGTGCTGAAGCGGCTGTGCACCAGGGCCAGCGCGCTCTCCACCCGCTCGTCGTTCAGGTCGGGGAAGAAATCGGCCAACTGCGGCGTGGTCAACATGCCCTTGTACACCAGGGTGCGACACGACAGTGAGGCAAAGTAGGTCTTGGCGTCGTCGGCCAGTTCGTGCTCGATGCGCTTGCGGGCGATGAACACCTTGCGGTCGAGTTCGATGCCACTCGTGCCCGCGGTGTCGCCGACAAACAGTTGCCGGAAGTTGGGCATCACCCGCCGGGCGGTGGCCCCGAGGCATTGGGCATTCGTCGGCACCGTCCGCCAACCCAAGGTCGTCAGGCCTTCTTCACCGAGGATCATCTCGATCGCGCTGACCGCCTTGTCGCCCTGCGACTCATCGGTCGGAAGGAAGGCCAAGCCGACGGCGTAGCTGCCCTGCGCCGGGAGATCGAATTCGGTAACGGCGTCGAAGAAACGGTGCGGGACCTGCAACAGAATGCCAGCACCATCACCGGTATCGACCTCGGCACCGGTGGCCCCACGGTGCTCCATGTTGCACAGCGCACCGATGGCCATGGCGACGATGTCACGGCCGACGCGGCCTTTGATATCGGCGACAAAACTGACGCCACAGGCGTCGTGTTCGAACCGAGGGTCGTAAAGGCCAAAGGAAGCCGGCATCTGCTGCATCTGTACATCCACAAGTCGAGGGTGAGCTGGAGGGTGGACGTTCAAAACAGCGCTGGTTTGAACAATCGATCACACGCTAACGGAGAGCCCACGGAGTTGTCGCATAAATATCCCCCGCCCGAGATGTGACATGTTACTCGGGGTCGACGAACTGCGGGGGCCGATTCCCGAAGCTGGCCACTACCGACTCGATCTGATTGGGGCTACCGATCAACTGCGTGACCACTTCGCGCTCGGCGGCAAACTGTGCCCCGGCATCGGCGTTGACCAGGCGATTGATCAACGCTTTCGCGCCGCGGATGGCCTCAGGGCTGCGCTGCGCAGCGATCTCCGCGGCCATCGCCAGCGCATCGTCCAACGGGGTCTCGCTGAGCCGAGTGACGATGCCTAAGCGGAGCGCCTCCACCCCGTCGAAGATGCGCGCCGAGAAGACCAATTCTTTGGCGATATCGGGGCGCACCAAGCGGCTGAGCACCAACGTCCCAGTCATGTCGGGGATCAGGCCGAAGTGCAGCTCACGTACCGAGAGCTTGGTTGCTGGGTGGCAGACGCGGATGTCAGCCCCCAGCGCCAACTGGATGCCACCGCCGAGGGCGTGACCCTGCAGCGCGGCGATCACCGGCACCGGCACCTGTTGCCAAGTCCACACCGCCTGTTGGGCACGATGGGTGAGGCCCGATTCGTGCATGCGCAGGGCGCTGCCGGCGCTGTGGCCCGGTGTTTCCGCATCGTCGCCCGCTGATGGCGCCATGGTGGCGAACGCGGCCAGATCGAGTCCGGCGCAGAACGACTTCCCGGCGCCGCTCAGCACTACCGCCCGCACCGAGTTATCGCCGGCAACGGCGGCTCCCGCCTCGGCCAGGGCGTGGAACATCGCCAGGTCGAGAGCGTTGCGTTTGTCGGCCCGATTGAGCGTGACTTGGGCGACCCCGGCCTCGATTGATACCAGGACTCGTTCGGCAGCAGCGCTCATCGGGACAGTCTGCCAGTCGGCAAAGGTGGTTCGGGGCGCTTGCCCCTTCGCCCGACTCCGTTCTTGTCACGCTGTATTTCACATGGGTGAAACTTCTCGTGCCTGGAATTCTGATGAGTCGAGTTCGGCGACCCGTCCGGGTCCTACTCGACCAGGCGCAGGCCCGAGGGTGCGATCGACGGCTCGGCGTTGGGTAGCTCGACGACGAATTCGGTGCGGTGGGCAGCGAACACGTGGCGCGAGAGCAGCACCGGCGTGCCGTTGAGATCGGTGGTCAAGCGTTGGCAACACAACACCGGCGACCCAGCGGGAACACCGAGCAGCGCCGCATCGTCGGGGTGGGCCGCCTCGGCGCCGATCGTCTGCGTTGCGCCGCGCAATTCGATGCCGAGCACCTCGTAGAACGGTGCTCGCTCGACGTCGCGCTTGGACAGGCCATGCCCCAATGTGGCCGGACACCACACGGTGACGACGGCGAAGGGTTGGCCGTCGGCGAGATTGAGACGCTTGACCTGCAACACCTCGCTGGCGCCGAGGACCTCACGAACGTGGTCGCTCGATTTGACGAAGGCAAATTCGAGCACCTGACGCTCGGCGACACGACCGCTGGCCGCCAATTGATCTTCGATCGTCTGCAATTGCGAGAGGTTCTGGCGCAGCGGTTCGGCGGCGACGAACCAGCCGAAACCTTGGCGGGCGTCGGCAACACCGTCGTCGCGCAGGGTTTCCAGCGCCCGACGAATGGTCACCCGGCTGGCGTCAAAACGGTGGCTGAGCTCGGCTTCGCTGGGTAGCAGGCGCCCGGCGGCGTATTCTCCGTCGTGGATCTGCGCCCGAATCGCATCGGCGATTTGCTGGTACCGGATCGTTCTCACTTGTATTATAGTTGTCTACATAGCCCCGGAACGCAAGTCGCTCCCCGGCACGATCTCACCAACCGCTGCCACTCCGGCAGCGTCGAGCAAAGAGGGCAGCACATGGCAGTCAGCGCAGGAACCCCGATCGAACTCGTCGAAGGCGTCTACGGCACGTTGCCAGATCGCGTCGCTCTCGGCCGCACCCGCCTCGGCCGACCGCTGACGCTGACCGAGAAGATTCTCGTCAATCACCTGCTCGATCCGGCGACGCAGGACATGGAGCGCGGCGTCAGCTACGCCGATTTCAACCCCGATCGTGTCGCCATGCAGGACGCCACCGCGCAGATGGCGCTGTTGCAGTTCATGACCGCCGGACTCAGCGAAGCCATGGTCCCTTCCACCGTGCATTGCGATCACCTGATCTCGGCCAAGGTCGGGGCGCGTATCGACATGGGCGTCGCCGTCGACACCAACCGCGAGGTCTACGACTTCCTGCGCAGCGTCTCGGCGAAGTACAACATCGGCTTTTGGGGCCCCGGCTCGGGCATCATTCACCAGGTCGTGCTGGAGAACTACGCCTTCCCCGGTGGGATGATGATCGGCACCGACAGCCATACCCCCAACGCCGGTGGGCTCGGCATGGTGGCGATCGGTGTCGGCGGCGCCGATGCCGTCGACGTGATGACCGGCTTCCCCTTCAACGTCCGTTGGCCAAAGGTCATCGGCGTCAAGCTGACCGGCACGCTCAGCGGTTGGTCATCGCCCAAGGACGTGATCCTCGAAGTCGCCCGCCTGCTCACCGTCGAGGGTGGCACCGGGGCGATCGTCGAATACTTCGGCGCTGGTGCCGACACCATTTCGGCCACCGGCAAGGCAACGATCTGCAACATGGGTGCCGAAATCGGCGCCACCTGCAGCGTCTTTGGTTACGACCAGAACATGGCCGTGTACTTGAAGGCCACCGGCCGGGAAGCGATCGCCGATGCCGCCGACAAGGTTGCCGCCGACCTGCGCCCCGACGATGGCGCGCTCTACGACCAGATCGTCGAGATCAACCTCGACGACCTCAAGCCGTTGATCAACGGCCCGCACTCCCCCGACCGAGCCAACCGCGTCGGCGCCCAAGTCGGAGCCGAAGCCGTGGCCAACGGGTGGCCGCTGGAAATCTCTGCGGCGCTGATCGGCAGCTGCACCAACAGCTCTTATGAGGACATCACCCGCGCCGCCTCGGTCGCCCGCCAGGCCGCAGCCGCTGGCCTGCGCACCAAGGTCGACCTGCTGATCAGCCCCGGCTCAGAGCAAATCAGGGCGACCATCGAACGTGACGGTTTGCTCGCCGATCTCGAGGCGATCGGTGCCACCGTGTTGGCCAACGCCTGCGGCCCGTGCATCGGGCAGTGGGAGCGGCCGGCGTCGGCCACCGGTCAGGCGAACACCATCGTCAACAGCTTCAACCGCAACTTCCCGAAGCGCAACGACGGCTCAGCGAACACGCTCAGCTTTGTCACCTCGCCAGACACGGTGATCGCCTTGGCGCTCGCCGGGCGACTCGACTTCGATCCGACAACGGACACGATCACCAACCCCGATGGCATCGAAGTGTCGCTGCACGCGCCGGTCGGCGAAGTGCTGCCGAGCAACGGCTACGACCCCGGCGTCGACACCTTCACCGCTCCCCCGGCTGACGGCTGCGATGTCGTCGTCGAGGTCTCACCGACCAGCGACCGGCTGCAATTGCTGCAACCGTTCCCTGCCTGGGATGGCAACGATTATCTCGGCCTGCCAGTGCTGATGAAGGCTCAGGGCAAGTGCACCACCGACCACATCTCGGCGGCGGGCAAATGGCTGACCTATCGCGGCCACCTGGAGAACATTTCCGGCAACCTGTTCATCGGTGCGGTCAACGCCTATGGCGGTGCCGTCGGTGAGGGCACCAGCGTGATCGATGGCAGCCGCGACAGCTACCCGAATCTGGCCAAGGCCTACGGCCAAGCGGGTGTCCGTTGGTGCGCCATCGGCGACCGCAACTACGGCGAGGGATCGTCGCGTCGAGCACGCGGCGATGGAACCTCGGTTCCGCGGTGGCGTCGTCATCTTCGCCCGCAGCTTTGCTCGCATCCACGAGACCAACCTGAAGAAGCAGGGCCTAGTGCCGCTGACCTTTGCCGAACCCGGCACCTACGACCTGATCGGCGAGGACGACCGCATCAATGTGCTCGAACTGCCGCCGGTCCCAGGTCGCAACGTTCGCTGCCAGATCGTCAAGCCCGACGGTTCGATCATCGACTTCGAGGGTGTGCACACCTTCAGCCCTGAGCAGGTCGAGTGGTTCCGTGCCGGTTCGGCGCTGAACGTCGTGCGCCGCAAGGTCGCAGAGGGCCAAGACGCCTGACAAGATGGCCTGATGGAACTACGTGATGGCATCCGTTCAACCGGAGCTGTGCGCCAGTTCCAGGCAACGCCGGTCAGCGACGAGGTCGTCTTCGCCATCCTCGATGACGCCCGTTTCGCACCCAGCGGCGGGAACCGCCAGGGGTGGCGGGTGGTCGTGGTCAAGGGTCGCGCCCAGCGTCTGCGCCTCGGCGCGGCGATGCGCCCGGTGGTCGATCGCTACGGTGCCTTGCGCTCCACTGGGCTGACCCCGTTCGCCATGTACGGCGAGGACGGTTCCGACCTCGTCGACCTTGAGCACGCTCCGTCACTGCCGAACGATCTCGTCGACAACATCGCCGAGGTCCCGGTTGTGCTGCTCATCGGGCTCGACATGCGCTGCGTGTCGCTGATGGACGGTGCTCTCGATCGCCCTGCGGTCACCAGCGGGGCGTCGATCTATCCGTTCGTCTGGAACATTCTGCTGGCGGCGCGCAGCCGCGGGCTCGGCGGCGTCATCACCACCTTTGCGAGCCGCGCCGAGCCCGAGATCGCCGCCGACCTGGGCTTGCCGCCCGAGGTCGCCCTGGCGGCGACGATATTCCTTGGACAGCCGGTGCATCAACCGACGAAACTGAGACGCAACGACGTCGCGTCGTTCACCACGATCGACCGTTTCGACGGTCCCATCTTTGGCAGCGAGTGAGGTGTTTTGATGACGGAGCGTGTAGAGCCCGAGGTCGACAGCGACGAGCGCACGATGTTGGTCGAGTTTCTCGACTATTACCGCGAAACGTTGCTGCGCAAGGTCGACGGTCTCAGCGACGCCGATGCGCTGCGGGCCGCGGCACCGCCGAGCACGCTCAATCTGATGGGCCTCACCCGCCATATGGCCGACGTGGAGCGCTGGTGGTTCCGCATCATGTTGGTCAACGACGACCTCGCACCGATCTTCTACACCGAGGAGAACGAGGAACTCGACATGTTGCCGCCGTCGACGGCCACCCTCGCCGAGGCGGTCGGCGCGTTGCAGGCAGAGATCGCGCTCGCCGATGTGAACATCGCCGCAGCCGCGCTCGATCAGAACTGTGCTCGGGCCCGAGGCAACGGCCAAACGCCGACGCTGCGCTGGTTGCTGATCCACATGATCGAGGAATACGCCCGGCACTGCGGTCACGCCGATCTGTTGCGCGAGGCGATCGACGGCTCGGTCGGCGACTAAATCTGCTGGAACGTGACGACGAGCCGATACAACAGGCTCGTCGGCGTATAGTCCGCCTTGGTGCAGGCCACCAGCGAGACCGTCGGCGATCCGGCCACCGATGCGGCGTTCATGATCTCGACCGCCGATGGGCTGGTGATTTGGCGACGGGCGTAGCGGTACCGAAAGACTCGCCCATCGGGAACGGTCAGGCTGATCTCGTCACCGACAGTTAGCAGGTGGATGTAGCGGAACAGACCGTTGGCGCTGGTGCGGTGAGCGAAGAGCAACATGTGGCGGTCTTCACCCGCCAACCCGGTGCCAGTCCAATGGCCGACATAGCCAGCATCGACGATGGCGTCGGTGATACCTGCAACGACGGTACCGCGCACCCCGATCTTGGGGATCGCCAAGATATACGGCAACGCCGGACCGGGCGGGGGTAACGGCACGATGTTCGCCGCCGCACTCGTCGTCGCAGCCACCGGGGTACCCGTGAAATAGCCGGCGACATCGGCGATCACATGCCCGCCACCGGCGGTGAACACGGCGACGCCGATCGACGAGGTCGGCACGATGGCATGGTTGGCGATCGTTTGGTTGGCATAGGAGGCGTTGAGGTTCGAGGCTTCCGGGCGCACTGTGCCGCGCCGCGAAGGCAGTGAAGTGCCCAGGGCCACGCGTTGCCGTGGTCGTCAGGTTGACGACCACGGATTGCGATGCCGATCGACCGGGAAAGTCGAATTCGGCGGTCCATCCGGGGTGCATCAGGCCGTAACTTCCCGCCCGCCGGGTATCGAGGCGCCGGTCAGGTGAACTGGGCACGAAGAGGCCGACCGTGCTGGCCGCATCAGCGGCACCCGTGAAGTAGCCTGCCACGTCAACGAGCAGGTGCCCACCGGTGGCCGAAAAGACATCGATACCACGCTGCGCTCCGAGGGTTCCAAGGGCAACGATTGCCTGATTGGGCCGTGTTTGGCCCTTCCCGTCGGTGTTCAGGTTCGACGAATTGGGCAACGAGGAGCCGAGCGGAAATGCCGTCCAATGCCCGCCCGCTAGCGATTGGGTGACGGTCAGGTTGACGACCACGGCGACCGCGCTGGCGGGCACACGAGATGCCAGGTTGATGCGCTCGGTTTGCCCGGCGCCGACGCCATAGCCCCGGCTTCTCGTGTCGAGCACACGAGCCGCGGCACCAAAACCGACAAACCGACCAGCGGAAACGGCAACGCTCACCGGCGTGTATGAACCCATCAGATCGATGATCAGGTCAGCATCAGCCTGGCTGTAGATGTCGACGGCGCCGCCGAGGCCAAGGCTGACGGTCACCAGGTTGGGGATCGTTTGCCCGACGTATTCGACGTTGACATTTGAGGCCGTCGGTCGCCCGGATCCTGTCGGATAGACGGTGACGAAACCGGGGCCGCGCACGTTGGTGGCGGTGATGTTGAGCACGGCGGCGCTGGCGTTGCTGGGTACACCGTTGCGCCCGGCGACGGTGACCCGAACCGTCGACGCATCGAGACGAACAAAGCCGACGACGGCAGCGCCCGGTCGTGTATCTGCCAGGCGGCTCGGACCGTGCGGGTTGAACGCGCACGTACCGGCTGGCAGGGCCATCGCCGATGTCGTCCCGAACGCGCTGTAGGCAGTGGTTACTACCGCACCGAGTGCCAGTAGCCGACGTCGGGACATAGCTCCATTCATGGTCCGGGCCTCATTCACTGCTCAGGGCCCCGCAGGCCCGTGATGTGCATACAAATCTAACGATGGTTCTTGACCAAACTCCGACAGATTCGGTTAAATTTCACTCAATGCGTTCTTTTATACACTCTGAGGCGCATAGATGCTGGCGATGGCGCTTACGTCGCCGCCATCGCTGCCAAAGCGTCAAGAACTCGTCCAGGATCGACTCCGTTGACGACCTCGACCCCGTTGGGGCCGTCGAGCACGAACGTCAAACCATCGAGCGCCTTTTTGTCGCGAGCCATCAGCTGCAACAGGTGCTGATGTTCAAACGCCGGTAGCGCCACGTCGAGGCCGTACTGGCGGGCGACCACCTCATAATGTTGCGCTACTCGCTGATCGCTGATCCTGCCCATCGAGTGGGCGAGATGAGCAGCGAAACAGAGCCCGATGGCTACGGCCTCACCGTGTGCCAGACGAAACTCGCCAGCGATCTCCAGCGCGTGCGCCAGGGTGTGCCCATAGTTGAGCAGTGCCCGACGGCCTCCCTCGCGCTCGTCAGAGGCCACGATCTCACCCTTGATCTGCACACAGCGAGCAATGCGCTCGGTCAGCGACATCGATAACAGGTCATCGCCGGTGAGGAAATGGTATTTGGCCATCTCCCCCAACCCGCAGCGCATCTCTCGGTCGGGCAGCGAGACCAGCGCGTCGAGGTCGCAGATCACCCCGCTCGGCTGCCAGAAAGCCCCGACAAGATTCTTGCCTTCGGCGATGTTGACTCCGGTCTTACCACCGATCGCGGCATCGATCATGCCCAACAACGACGTGGAGACGTGTATCACGGGCACGCCGCGGTGCCAGGCCGAGGCGGCGAACCCGGCGACATCGGTGACCATCCCGCCGCCGACGCCGATGACGACATCGTTGCGGGTCACACCGAACTCGGCGAAGCCGCGGCACAACGTTTCGATTGTCGTCAATGACTTGTGTTGCTCCCCACGGCCGACGACAAAACGCCGCGTCGCTACCGGCAACTCGACATCGAACGGAATGCCCTCCTGGGTAACAATCGCCGCGCGCCGAGCAGCCGCAGGCAGCAGATTGTGCATATTGGCTCGGGCCCCGTGGCCGACGACGACGTCATAGCTTCGCTCGCCCAAGGGCACCCGCACCGTGATCAACTCGCTCATCTCAGGATCGCCTCCATCACCTGGTGGACGCTGCGACCGTCGACGCTGACGATGGCATCGGCTACCTGGCGATAGAGCGCCTCACGTTCTTCGAACATTCTCTGCAGCGCTGCCTGCGGATCGTTGTCCAACAGCGGGCGATGACCACCGCGCTGCACTCGGTCGAGCAACACGGCAACGCTGGCCCGCAACCAGACCACCCGCGCACCGCTGTCAGCCAGCGCCTGGCGATTCTCATCACGCAGCACCACGCCGCCAGCCCCGGCGATCACCGCCAATTCGGGAGATGCGAGGCACTCCTTGAGCACCACGGTCTCCAGGTCGCGAATCGCGGCCTCCCCGTCGATGGTGAAGATCTCGCGAACGCTGCGTCGCTGCTGGTGCTCGATGAGGTGGTCTGTGTCGAACAACGTGCGTGCCAACTTGGTCGCCACGGCGCGCCCGACGGTCGACTTTCCGGTGCCCATCAGCCCGACGAGCACCAGGTGCCGGTTGTCGAGCGAGCTGTGCGAGACGTTCATCTCAGACTGTGATCGAACGCCTCGGCGTTGCGCACGAACTCGGTCACCGAGTCGCCGCCGAACTTGCGTTGCGCCTCCGCGGCGAGCACCAGTGCAACCATCGTCTCGGCGACGACACCCATCGCCGGCACGGCGGTGACGTCGGTGCGCTCCTTGAAGCTCACCGTCTCCTGTTTGGTCAGAATGTCGACGGTGCCCAGCGTCGGCCGGTTGAGCGTGGCCAACGGCTTCATCGCGGCGCGCACCACCAGCAGTTCGCCGGTGGTCATGCCACCTTCGGTACCGCCGGCCAACGCCGTCAAACGCCGAAAGCGGCCGTCGGTAGCATCCCAAGAAATCGGATCGTGGGCGTCGCTGCCGCGGCGCCCGGCGACGTCGAAAGCATCGCCGATTTCCACACCCTTGACCGCCTGAATGCTCATCACCGATTGGGCCAGCAGCGCGTCGATCTTGCGATCCCAATGGACGTGGCTGCCGAGCCCGATGGGTACGCCGAAGGCCAACACTTCGACGACACCGCCGAGTGAATCGCCGTCCTTCGCCGCCGCCTTGATCTCTTCGATCATCGCCAATTCGCCGTCGTGCTCGAAGCAGCGCACCGGCGATTCGTCGATCATCGCCAGGTCGGCCATCGTCGGACGCTGCACGGCTTTCGAGGTCGCTGTACCCATCTGCACGACGTGGGAGATGATGCCAACGCCCAGCTCGCTGAGCAATTTCTTGGCCAACGCGCCGGCGGCGACGCGCGCCGCAGTCTCGCGAGCGCTGGCCCGTTCGAGGACGTCACGGGCATCGGTAAAGCCATATTTCTGCATGCCGGTGAGATCGGCGTGGCCGGGCCGCGGCTGCGTCAGCGGATCTTTGGTTTCACCGGGGGCGGGTGACATTTCCTCGTGCCACTTGTCGCTGCGGAACCATTCCGTGTTCTTGATTTCGATGGCCACCGGCGACCCGAGGGTGCGACCGTGGCGGATACCACCGACCAGGGTGATCTCGTCGACTTCGAAGCGCTGACGCGGGCCGCGCCCGTACCCGAGTCGGCGGCGACCGAGTTCGACTTGAATGTCGTCAACCGTGACCGCCAATCCAGCCGGCAGCCCCTCGACGATGACGACAAGGGCTTGTCCGTGGGACTCCCCCGCTGTGAGGTAACGAAGCATCGGCTTGAGGCTATCGCTGGCGTTCGGCGAGTGTGCGCAGCGCCGTGGCGCTACTCACCCAAGTAGCCCGGCGTCGCGGGCCTTGTCGACATTGGCCTCATGCTGCTCGAGGGTGGCGGCGAACACGTGGTGGCCATCGGCATCGGAGACCACGTAATAGAAGTAGGCGCAGAGGGCATCGCTCGCCAGATTGCGGCACAACGGATCGCCGATCGACGGGTTCAGCGATGGGTTCAGCGCGGCATGGATCGAGGCCCGGCTGGGACTGGCGATCGGTGTCGGCGGCAACCCTGGATAGAGGTAGGTGTTATACGGGTTGTCGCTGGCTTTCAGCACGGAGAACTCGGTGCCCTCCGGCTGTCCGTAGAACAGCGTGGCGTCGATCTGTAACAGCGCGTCGACCGACAATCGGTTATAGATGACACGCGCGATCTTGCCGCGATCGTCGTCGAACTTGGCCTCACGCTCGATCAACGAAGCGACGATCAGAATCTCGTACGGAGTCAATCCAAGTTCAGCGGCACGTTTGTCGATGTCCTCTTGACGCCCAACCCGTTCCATCAGGGCGACCATGCGCGAGATCAGCTGCGCTTCCGACTCGTTGCCAGCCACCTGATAGGTGTCGGGGAACAACAGACCTTCGAGGCTGGCGATTCCGGGGGGCTGATACAACGAGCGCACGGTGCCTGCGGCCAAGGCCTGTTCGAAGCTGGCGGCGGTCAATGGCGCGAGGTCGCGCTCCACTCGGCGCCCAATCTGCGACAAGGTGTAGCCCTCGGGAAAGGTGACCTTCTTGTAGGTGGCCCCTGGTGCCGTTGCCAACACTCGCATGATGTTGCCCATGTGATCGGCTGGAAGCATCTCGTAGTAACCGGGGGTCAACTCCAGGCCGCCCTTGTCTTTGACGTAGTAGCGGAACACCCTGGCATCGCTGATGATCCCGGCCTGATACAGCCGCTCGCTGACGGTTTCCAGGGAATCCGATTCGGTCACGGTGAAGTTGACGATCTGGCCCTCACCGACGGGATTGACGCGCTGCAGATACCACCAGCCGAGCGAACCCCCGGCCAGGACGCCAGCGATCAGCACCACGGTGAGCAGGACGACGAACCACTTGAGCACGGTTTGGCGACCGCGGACGCGTTCAACGACCGCTGCTTCGGTGCCCTCAGCGCCATCCCAGCGGTCTTCGATCCATTCTTGGGCGACTCTGGCTCTCATCCGGCGGCTCTCATCCGGCCTGTCGATCGAGCCAGGCCTGCAAAATCACTGCCGCGGCCACCTTGTCGATGACACTTCGACGTTGCGGGGCGCGCATGCCGCGCTCCAGCAAGATCGCGTCGGCAGTGGCGGTCGTGCGTCGTTCATCCCAAGTTTCGACAGGCACGCCGACAACGGTAGCCAACTGGCGGACCTCTTTGATGGCAGCCTTGGCCGCGATGCCCATCGAACCGTTCATCGACAGCGGCAAACCAACGACGAGCAACTCCGCCTCTTCCTCGGCGACAAGGTCGCGGATCCGTTGATGATCGACGGCGAGACGGCCGCTGCGTTGGATCACGGTCAATGGACTGGCGATCGTGCCGCTGAGGTCGCTGACAGCAACGCCGATGCGTTTCGAGCCGAGATCGAGCGCCAGAACGCGCACCTCAGCCTGCCGATGCTCCTGCGCCAGCAGCGAGCTTGGCGAGGCGCAAGGCTTCGTCGATCCCCGCAGGGTTCTTGCCGCCAGCTGTGGCGATGTCGCCCTTGCCGCCGCTGCCGCCGCCGACCGCTTTGGCCGCATCGGTCAGCAGGTCGCTGGCATTGCCGACGAACCCGGCGCTCACCGCGGCGACGAGGGCGACGCCCCCGGTCGGGGTGTGGCCGCCGAGCACAACGGTGCTCACCGACGGTTGCTGGCGGGCGGCGATCGCCAGGTCGCGCAGATCGCCGGGTGCCAGGCCGTCGACCCGGGCGACCAACAAGCCGTCCTCGGCGGTGTTGGCCAACTCGCTGGCTTTGCCGCTCGCAGCCGCAGCACGCAGCGATTTGAGTTCGTCGTTGAGCGCCTTGGCCTCGTCGAGCTTGCGTTGGATGCCGTCGAGCAGGTCGCCAGCAGGCACGCCGACGAGACGGGCGGCATCGGCGATCGTGCGATCGTTGCGCTGCAACAGTTCCAACGAATGTGAGCCGGTGACCGCTTCAATACGGCGCAGGTTGGAGCCGATCGAACTTTCGCTGACGACCTTGATCGTGCCGATATCCCCGAGCGCTTTGACATGGGTGCCACCGCACAGCTCGACCGAGCTACCCGCCTCCAGGACCCGAACGATGTCGCCGTACTTGTCGCCAAAGAAGGCGATCGCGCCGAGCGCTGTGGCCTCATCCTTGGTGGTTTCGTAGGCCCTGGCGACGGGGTTGGCCAGCACCTCCGCGTTGGCGATGGCCTCGATCTCGACGATTTCCTCGGCGGTGACGGCCGAGTAGTGGCTGAAGTCAAAGCGCAAACGATCCGGACCGACCAGCGAGCCAGCTTGCTTGACGTGGGCACCGAGCACCGCGCGCAGCGCATGGTGCAGGATGTGGGTGCCGGTGTGGTTGCGACGGATGGCGTCGCGCCGGGCAGCGTCGACGACGGCGCCGGCGTGCTGTCTTGGCAGAATCGAACCGGCCGTCAACCTGGCCAGATGGCGGCGGATGCCGGGAAGCGCGAAGGTTGTGTCGAGCACCTCGGCGCTGCCGGACTCGGTGGTGATCGTGCCGGTGTCGCCGACCTGCCCACCGGATTCGGCGTAGAACGGGGTGCGATCCAAAAAGATTTCCACCTGGTCGTCGCCGACCGCATCGACGGCCAACACACGGCCCTCAGTCGAGGTTTGGGTGTAGCCAACGAACTCGGTTGGTCCGAAGTTCTCGCTGAACTCGCGATAGCGATCGACAACGTCTTCATCGGCCGTGGCCGTCTTGCGAGCCTGCTTGGCACGTTGGCGCTGCTCGGCCATGGCGACGTCGAACCCGTCGCGATCGATACCGATGCCGCGCTCACCGACGATCTCCTCGGTCAGTTCCAACGGAAAGCCGTAGGTGTCGTGGAGCACGAAGGCGGTGCTGCCGGCGAGGATCTTTGGCGACTTGACCAATTCGTCTTCGAGGATCGACAGACCGTTTTTCAAGGTGTGACGGAACCGCTCTTCCTCACGGGTCAACACGTTGCTGATGAAGTCACGGTTGGCGGCGACATCCGGGTAGGCGCCGCCCATGATCTCGATCGCCGTGTCGACCAGGCCGGGCATGACCAACCTCTCGGTGCCGAGCAGGTAGGCGTGGCGCACCGCACGGCGAATGATGCGGCGCAGTACATAGCCACGCCCTTCGTTGCTCGGAAAGACGCCGTCGTTGACCAGCATCGTGCTGCTGCGGGCATGCTCGGCAAGCACGCGCAGGCTAAAGCTGGTGCGATCCTCGTAGTCGCCGATGCGATACGACTTGCCGGTCAGCGATTGCGCCCGCTCGACCAACGGGAACATCACATCGGTTTCCCACACGCTGTCTTTGCCCTGAACGAGCGCCAGGATCCGTTCGAGGCCAGCTCCGGTGTCGATCGACGGCTTCGGCAGCGGGGTACGAGCGCCATCCTGGCCCTGGTTGAACTGCATGAAGACCAGGTTCCAGAACTCCATGAAACGGTCGCCATGGGGGTCGTTCAGCGGGCCGCCGTCTGGTCCGAAAGCTGGCCCGCGATCGATGTGCAATTCGCTGCACGGCCCGCAGGGCCCGGTCTCGCCCATCTGCCAGAAATTGTCCTTGTCGCCGAGGCGTTGGATGCGGTCCATCGGCACACCGACCTGGTCGTGCCAGATCTGTTCAGCCTCGTCGTCGCTGTCGTGGACGGTGATCCAAATCCGGTCGCCGTCGAGCCCAAAACACTCCGTCACCAGCTCCCAGCTCCACGGAATGGCATCGGTTTTGAAATAGTCACCGAAGCTGAAGTTGCCGAGCATCTCGAAGAACACCAGGTGGCGCTTTGTACGCCCGACGTCGTCGAGATCATTGTGTTTTCCGCCGGCGCGGGCACACTTCTGCGCGGTGACGGCACGTTTGAACGGCGCCACCTCGTCACCGACGAAATAGGACTTGAACGGAACCATGCCGGCAACGGTGAACAGCACTGTCGGGTCATGCGGAATCAGGCTTGCCGAGGCCACTGGGGTATGGCCCCTGGCAGCGAAGAAATCGGTGTACGCGTCGCGGAGTTGATTGGCGGTTGTCGGCGGCGTGGTCATGGTCCGAGCAGCCTAGCGGCCCCGCGACCTGCTCCCGGGGTGGATATCCCCTCGGTGACCGGCGTCATCGGCCGGTACATTCAGCCGGATGGAGCTACGCCTACGACCCCTGCGGGAGACCGACATCGACACCATCGTCGTCTATCGCAACATCGCCGAGGTCGCCCATTTCCAGGACTGGGATCTACCGGTGCAACGTTCGCAAGTCGCCGCCCGGCTGACCGACAGCGCCGAAAAGCCCGAAGGCCCGGTGGCAGGCGAGTGGACGACGCTGGTCATCGAAATCGACGATGGCGCTGGGCCGGTGATGGTCGGTGACGTCGCCGTTGGGCTGCATCCCACCGCCGCAGTGGCCACGATTGGCTACACCCTGCGACCCGACTATTGGGGCCGGGGCATCGCCAGCAGGGCGGTGTCGGAAATGCTCGAACGGCTGTTCACGGTGCATGGCATCACACGAGTCCAAGCCACGATCGACCCGAACAACGTGGCCTCGGCTCGTCTGCTGGAAGGGCAAGGGTTTCGCTGGGAAGGCATGTCGCCGGCGTCGGTTGTGGTGCGCGGCGAATTGGTCGATGACGAGCGCTATGGCCTCAGCCTGGACGGTTGGCGGGCCTGGAACTCGCGGCCTCAAGGCCCGGTGGGCGCCATCGAGTTGGTCGAGATCACGCCGAGCAACCTGGAGACGGTTGAACGCCTGGCCACATTTCGCTGGCAGCGACGCTTCGTCTCGCCGATGGAGCGCAGCTTCGCCGATGCGCTTGTCCCCGAGCCGTACAACGGCGTCGCCGTGGTGCCGTGGTATCGAGCCGTGGTCGCCGATGGCGAGATTTGTGCCTTCGTGATGATGACCGAAGCCACAGCGGCGCATCCCGAGCCCTATCTGTGGCGGCTGCTGATCGACCGCAGCCATCAGCGTCGCGGCATCGGCAGCATGATCATCGAGCAGTTAACGGCCATGCTGCGCAACGATGGGCACCGATCGATGACCGTCAGCTATAGCCTCGGACCCGGTACGCCGGAACCGTTCTATCGCCGTTTCGGATTCGAGCCCACCGGCGAAATCGACGACGGCGAAACCGTCGCCCGCCTGCGGTTTTAGGCGGTTACCTGCGTAGGACGACGACCGTCGTACCACTGCCTCCTCAGCAGAGACATTGTCCTTGGCTCAGGCCTGTAGTCTCCGGAAGTGTCAGATTCAGAGATTACGGGACTAGCGACTGGCATTTACGAGTCTGTTATTACGGCTCGGCTCGCAGGTCTACTTGACAAGCTCGATTCGCGTGTAGTGATTCGGCGTTCGGTCCATCCGGCGGAGGTTCCAGATCGAATGGCGCTCCACTTGGGTCGCCTCGTAGAGCAGGCGCTCAGGTCCGTAGCCATCGATGAACGGGCGACACGCGGAAGCGCTGCCGTCGACGGTGTCCTCGACGCGTTGGCAAAGATTGCGCCGGAAGGCCTGAATCTCGACGGCGACCGGCTGAGCGGCGCCGTCGAGGTCCTCACTGCGATCACCTCGTTGCTTCCGGACTCCACGGCACGGACTATCGACCAGCCGCTGATCCCGCTTCTCGACACGACTCTCTTGACCAACGCCCCAAATGAGCCACGCGTCGGGCATCAGATCGCTGCCGAGATCGGTTCTGCGCAGCGGATCGACGTCTTGATGGCCTTCATCCGACTGAGTGGGATCAATCCGCTTATAGAACGGATCCGAGATCACTGCCAAAAAGGCGGGACTATCCGTGTCTTGACAACGACCTATACTGGCTCCACCCAGCGAGTCGCGTTAGACCGTCTGGTTGAGGCTGGCGCAACCGTGCGGGTGTCGTACGACGTCTCCACCACGCGTCTGCACGCAAAGTCGTGGCTGTTTCATCGAGAATCGGGGTTCTCGACGGCGTATATCGGCTCGTCAAATCTCACGCACTCTGCCCAGCAGGCCGGTTTGGAGTGGAACGTTCGGGCCTCGGGCGCTCGGAATCCAGACGTGATCGACAAGGTTGCCGCCGTCTTTGAGTCGTACTGGAGTAGTCAGGACTTCGTCGCTTTCGACCCGACGGAATTCGACGAACGCACGGCACAGACCCGATCGAACGGCCCAGACGTGTATCTCAGCCCACTCGCGGTCACACCGCTTCCCTTTCAAGAGCGCCTGCTCGAGCTCCTCGCACTTGAACGGACAAAGGCACGACATCGAAACCTGCTCGTCTCCGCCACGGGCACCGGCAAGACAGTGATGGCGGCGCTCGACTACCGCGCTTACGAATGGTCATGGGCAGGTCCCGTCTTCTGTTCGTTGCTCATCGCCAGGAGATTCTCGATCAGAGCCAAGCGACCTTTCGACACGTGCTTCGCGATCCGGGCTTTGGCGAGCAATGGATTGGCGGCCGTCGTCCATTGGACTTCGAACACGTGTTCGCGTCGATACAAAGTCTCGCCAACGCCGACCTCGATGCGTTCGATCCCGCACACTTTGACGTGGTCATCGTCGACGAGTTCCACCACGCCGCTGCACCCTCCTATGAGCGGCTGCTTCGCCATGTGCAACCCACGGAATTGCTCGGATTAACGGCGACGCCCGAACGCGCAGACGGGACCTCAGTGGTCGCCTGGTTCGAGGATCGTATCGCAGCCGAACTGCGGCTCTGGGACGCGATCGAACAGCATTACCTGGCACCCTTTGCCTACTACGGTATCTACGACGGATTGGATCTCACTGACGTTCCATGGCGGCGCGGTCGCGGCTACGACGTCGACGGATTGAGCACGCTCTACACCGCCAACGACGTGTGGGCCACGAACGTGCTGAAGGAACTGATTCGCCACGTCGGCGATGTCGGTGGTTCCCGATGTCTCGCATTCTGCGTGAGCGTCGACCACGCTCGCTTTATGTCGCGCGTTTTCACCCAGGCCGGTGTCAACGCAGTAGCCGTCTCGGGAGCGACTACTAAGGCGGAGAGACGCAGCGCACTACAGAGGCTCCGTGATGGCAAGATCAACGTACTCTTCTCAGTCGACCTGTTCAACGAGGGTGTCGACGTGCCGAGCGTGGACACTCTGCTCCTCCTACGTCCGACCGACAGCCCGGTGCTGTTCCTGCAGCAGCTCGGACGCGGTCTCCGCAAGGAACAGGACAAACCCGTCTGCACTGTTCTCGACTTCGTCGGCGAGCACCGGCGTGAGTTCCGATTCGACCGCCGATTTCGCTCCTTGCTCGGTGGAAGCCGCAAAGAGCTGGCAGCCACCGTCGCGGCAGGATTCCCATATTTGCCCGCCGGTTGCCATATGGAACTCGATAGAAAAACGTCCGAGATTGTGTTGCGAAGCATCCGTACGTCGCTACCAAGCCGATGGCCGCAGAAAGTCGAAGAGCTCCGAGCGCTCGCGAACTCCACAGGCGGCGATGTGACACTCGCCGAGTTCCTCGACCACAGCGGCCTCGAACTCGAAGATGTCTATGACGGCAGGCGATGCTGGTCCGACCTTCGCAACGCAGCTCACCTTGCGGTATTGCCAGCCGGACCGCACGAGGCAACGCTGCGTAGATCGCTTGGCCGGCTCCTTCACACCGACGACGCCGACCGGTTGGAGGCATGGGCCGAGGTCATCGAGCCGTTCGTCCGGCCCACCCGCTCGTTGCCCAGCAAAAGCACGAGCTGCTGCTGTCGGATGCTTGTCCACCAGTTGCTCGATCAGCTCCCGAGCAGCGTCATCAGCAGCGACACGTCGCTCGCTACCGGCATCGCTCTCGTTCGCGGCCACCCTCAGGTTTGTTCGGAGGTCGCCGAACTCGCGATGCTGCTCCGTGATCGCATCGGACATATGCATCCCGCAGGATTGGTACTGGGATCCCCTCTGGTCATCCATGCCAGGTATACCCGCCTCGAAATCCTTGCAGCGCTCGGCATCGGCGAGGGTGCCCGTAGCGGCCGGCCGTGGCGAGAGGGGGTGATGTACCTGCCCGAGGTACCCGCCGACGTGCTCGCTATCACCCTCGACAAGACCGGAGCTGGCTTCTCGCCGACGACCAGGTACCGCGACTACGCGATCAGCCCCACCTTGATTCACTGGGAGAGCCAGTCGACGACACCAGCCAATAGTCCCACTGGGCAGCGTTACCAACACCACGCAGTACAGGGATCGTCAGTACTCATGTTTGCCCGCCTCAACTCCGCCGACAGGGCGTTCTGGTTTCTGGGCCGCGCCACCTACGTTCGACACAGCGGTGAGCGGCCGATGGCGATCACATGGCAGCTCGAACACCCACTTCCCGGCGATCTCTTCGTCCGATTCGCTGCCGCAGTCGCATGATCGCAATTGGATAACCAGGGCCCTGGTGTCGCCGCTATCGATCGCCGACGACCTCGAAACCCTTGGCTAGGCCTTGACCTTCTTGTTGGCCTTGCGGCGCTCCTCAAGTCCGAGTTGACGCTTGCGGATGCGGATCACTTTCGGGGTGACCTCGACCAGTTCGTCTTCGGCGATCCACTCGATCGCCGTTTCCAAGGTGTGGATGCGTGGCGCCGGCAGCTTGACGGCGTCGTCATGGCTGTGGGTGCGGATGTTGTTCTTCTCTTTGGGACGAACGGCGTTGACCACCATCTCGTCTTCACGGGCGCACTCGCCAACGACCATGCCCTCGTACAGCACGTCGCCGGGGTTGACGAAGAACTGGCCGCTGAGCTGCAGCTTGTCGAGCGCATAACCCGTCGCCGTGCCCAGTCGGTCGGCGACCATCGCGCCGCCGCGGTTGTCGGGCATCTCGCCCGACCATGGCATCCAGCCGAGGTGATGCTGGTGCAGCAGCGCCGTGCCGCGGGTGGCGGTCATCAACAGCGAGCGAAAGCCGATCAGACCGCGGCTCGGGCACTCGAAGGTGACGATCGTGCGCCCGGCATCACCGGGGCGAAGGTCGGTGATCCGGCCTTTGCGCGGCGCCAACTCTTGAGTGACCGTGCCAACGTGCTCATCGGGCACGTCGCAAACGCCACGTTCCTGCGGCTCGAAGCGCTTGCCGTTGACCTCTTTGGTGACCACCTCGGGGCGGCTGACCTGCAGCTCATAGCCCTCGCGGCGCATCGCCTCGATCAACACAGCGAGCTGCAATTCACCACGGCCAGCGACCTCGATGACATCAGGCGAGCCGGTTTCGAACAGTTTGATCGAAACGTTGCCGAGCAGTTCCTTCTCTAGGCGCTCGACGAGGTGGCGGCTGGTCAGGTACTTGCCGTCTTTGCCAGCCAGCGGCGAGGTGTTGACGCCGAAGGTCATGCGCAGCACCGGCTCGTCGACGGTGAGGCGGGGAAGCGCCACCGGCGTTTCCACCGAGGCGATCGTGTCGCCGATCTCCACTTCGGGAAATCCGGCGACGACGAACAGGTCGCCTGCAGAAAGCTCCTGCACCTCGTTACGGCTGACACCTTCGAAGGCCATCAGCTGGCTGAGGCGGCGCTTCAGCGGCGGCTGACCCTCGGCGAACTCTTCCTCCAACAGGGCAACGGTCTCGCCGCGGCGCATGGTGCCTTGGACGATGCGGCCGATGGCCAAACGCCCGAGATACTCGCTGGCATCAAGGGTGGTGACCATCGCCTGCAACGGCGCATCTGGATCACCTTGCGGTGCCGGGATCTTCTCCAGAATGGTGTCGAGCAGCGGCGACAGGTCGGCGTCCTGCGCTGGCATGCCGATACCGACCATCGCCCGACCCTCGCGGGCAACTGCCGAGATGATCTCAAAGTCGATGTGGTGATCGCCGGCGTCGAGGTCGATGAACAGCTGGTAGACCTCGTCGAGTACTTCCTCAGAGCGGGCGTCGTGGCGGTCGACCTTATTGATGATGACGATCGCCGGAAGGTCACGGGCCAGCGCCTTTTGCAGCACATAGCGAGTTTGTGGCAACGGGCCTTCGGCGGCGTCGACGAGCAACAACACGCCGTCGACCATCGTCAAGGCACGCTCGACCTCGCCGCCGAAGTCGGCGTGGCCAGGCGTGTCGACCAGGTTGATCTTGACGCCCTTCCATTCCACCGATGCAGCCTTGGCCAAAATGGTGATGCCGCGCTCGCGCTCCTGGTCGTTGCTATCCATCACGCGGTCGACAACGGCTTGGTGGGCGGCGAAGGTGCCAGTCGAGCGCAACAGGGCGTCGACGAGGGTGGTTTTGCCGTGGTCGACGTGCGCGACAAGTGCGATATTGCGTAATTTGTTCATCGTTCGGAGCTTCCGTAGTGGGGTGCGTTGCGGGCGTCTCGGGCATCGGTGCCCGCGAGCGTCAGTTCTCAGTCGTCGATGTCATCGGGATCGTCGTCGTCATCGAACGTGACCCCGTACTTTTCAGCCAACGCGGCGTACTCATCATCTTCCGTCGGTTCACGGTTTGATGACCCACCAAAACCCAGGTCGAATGCACTGGGACCTGCCTGCTTAAGCTTTCGCGCTTCTTCGAAGCGGCGGTGACGACCCTTCTTCACGGTAGGGCTCCGAATCTAGAGAAATAACATCGGGTGCAATCCTAGCGTTGCCGAGAGCAAAGATTGCGGACATCACCGGTGTCAATTGGCGTGTTGCAGGCGTTCTACCTGCACAAGTACTCAGCTTAAACCAGGTGAGCGATGAGTGCAGATCGCCCAAATCCGACGTGGCAGACTGCGGCTATGGGACGAACCGTTGCAGTGCTCAATCAAAAGGGCGGCGTCGGCAAAACAACGGTCACGCTCGGCCTCGCCTCTGCCGCAGCGCATCAAGGAGCGAGGGTGCTCGTCGTCGACCTCGACCCGCAGGCGGCGAGCACCTGGGCGCTGGGCTACGACCCGGCCGACCTCGACGACACCAGCGCCGAGGTGCTCGGGTTCACCCCCGCCGAGGCCGCGGTCATCGGCAGCTATTGGTCCCCACTGATCGATCTCCTCCCCGCGTCCAGCCGACTACAGGGCCGCGAGCAAGGTTCGCCGCAACGGTTGCGCGGTGCGCTTGCAATGGTTTCCGGCCCGTACGACGTGGTGCTCGTCGATTGCCCTCCGAGCCTGGGCAACCTGACGGCCAACGCCCTGACCGCTGCCGATTTTGCGATCGTCGTCGTGGAACCGTCGGCGCTGGGAATGCGTGGCATCGCCGCTGTTGCCGACCTGATCGACGAGGTTTGGGACGCCCATAACCCGAATCTCGAACTCGCCGGTGTGATCGTCAACAAGATGCCAGCGATCGGCGGCGAGGCCCACCGTCGCCTTGCCGAACTCACCGACCTGCTCGGCAAGAAGGCCGTGTGGCAACCAACGGTCCCTCACCGGGCAATTATCACCGAAGCGATCGGCGCGCGGCGGTCGTTGCATAGCTACGGGGCGCGTGCCACAGCCGCATCCGACGCCTTTGATCAGTTGTGGAAGAAGCTGCGCAAGACCGTTCGACACTAACGGCACAGACGTGCGCACCCGGCCGACAAGCTAGACGTCGATCAGCCTCAGGCCACCGCGACCGTCGAAGGTCAACCCCGCGTGGCCACTGACCAGACGTTTGACGTTGTCGCCGATCAGGTCGCAGCGCCAGCCAGCGGCCAAGCGGGCGTCCGGATCGTTGCGCAACAACCCGACGATGTCGGCGCGCGTGGCCAGCAGCGTCGGGTCGATCTTTTCTTGGCGGGCGAGTTCGCTGATCCAGGCAGAAATCAGCGTCACCGCCGGGCGCAGGTTGCGATCCAGTTCCTCGCCATCAGGCGCTGGCAGCGGTGCCTCCGACGCCCGTCCGATTGCCACCGCCTCCAGAATCTCCTTGCCGATCGCGCCGCGCCAGTGACGCTCGTCGACGCCACGGGCATGGGCCAGTTCATCGAGGGACTGCGGCTGCTTTTGGGCAATACCGAGAATCGCTAGATCGGGGAGCACTTGGCGCACCGGCGAATCGATCGACATCGCCCGGCGCTCGCGCCAGGCGGCCAGCGAGCGGGCCACGCTGCGCGCCTGAGGACGCAAGGAGCGGGCATCCTTGAGCCGCAACCAGGCGTTCTCCGGGTCGGTTCCACTGGCGGGCTTGACGCGCAGTTCCTCGCACACCTCAGCCGCCCAATGATGGCGACCAAGCGCCTCGAGCTGCACGCTGAGCAGGTCTTGCAGCTCGAGCAGGTGTAACACGTCGCCTGCCGCATAGGTCAGCTGGTCATTCGTCAAGGGTCGGCGCAACCAATCGGTCAGCCGGTCACCCTTGGGCACGCTGAGGCGCATCTCACCCTGCAACAGGTTGGTCAGCGAAGGCGAACTGTAACCGATGAACCCGGCCGCCAGTTGCGTGTCGAACAACCGGTTTGGCACCGCACCGCAGGAATGATTGAGCACATCCAGGTCTTGCTGGGCAGCGTGCATCACCGCCACCGCCTCGCTCTCCAGCAGCGGCCGCATCGCCACGAAGTCGACCTTCAGCGGATCGACCAGCGCAGTGCCGCTTGGCCAAGAAAACTGAGCCAGCGCAAGTTTGGGAAAGTAGGTGCGCTCGCGGTGGAACTCGGTATCGAAGGCGTAGCGGGGCTCGTTTTGCAGGGTGGCAACGAGGGCTTCGAACTCGGATTGTGATTCGATCAGCCGATGACTCACCGGGGCTGATCTCCAAGCACGACGTCACGCCCGCTGTTGATCCAGGCCATCGTCCCACCGGCGATGTTGACAACGTCGAGACCGGCCTGGCTGAGCACATTGCAGGCCTGCATGCTGCGCGCCCCGGAGCGACAGATCAGCAGCGCCGGTCCATCGCCGCGAAAGGTATCGATGTGCTCGGCAACGGTCGACAGCGGTACGAGCACAGCCCCAGGGGCGTGTCCTGCGGTGTACTCGTCGAATTCGCGAACATCGAACAACCGGCCGCCTTGGGCCATGCGGGCCGCCAGTTCGTCTACCGAAACCTCAGAGATTGCCATAGGCCGGAAGGCTACTTGTTGCCCATCTTGTTTGCCTGATTCTTGTGCCACTCTGCCGTGAAGCTGTCGAGGTCATCGCCGGTATTGACGTTGATCAACAGCTGATCATCGACGTCGACCTCGATCACGGTCAACGACTCGAGGACAGCGGTCACCGATCGTTGCCCGGCGGCGAAGGCCACCTGCAGCGTTTCGATCGCGCTCACGCCCCACACCGCGCACAGCGGCTGGCGCCGTCGGCCAACGGCGAGCACGACATCGACCGGTCCATCTCCTGCGCTCGACAGCGCCGCGCCGGTGAACGTCTCGACGAGGCCAGCCAAGAGTTCCGCGGTCACCGCGGGAAGATCGCAGGCCAGCACCAGGCAGCCGTGCGCGTCGCGCGCCATGACATGCTGCAGCGCACTGATGACTGCGCCGAGCGGCCCCTCTCCCGGCACCAGGTCGGCAACGGCGAGCCACTGCCCAGCGAGATGCGGCGGGCCGACAGCCACGACCTCATCGACAGAGGGCGCCAAGGCCAAACCCGCACGCTCGACCAGCGAAACACCCGCCACCATCAGGGTGGCTTTGTCACGACCCATGCGCCGACTGGCCCCACCGGTCAACACCGCGCCGATCAGGCGGGGATTGTTCGCCATCAGTCCAGGTCGCTGGGGATACCGGTTGGGTCGAGTTGAGCGACGAACAGCGCGATTCGTTCGGCCTCATCGAACTCGCCGATCTCGGCGGCCATCTTGCCGAGGCCGATCAAAGCCCGCAGAAACCCCCGATTGGTCTCCTCGGCCCAGCGAACGTACCCGGAGCCGCGCCAGCCGTTGGCCCGCAACGTGTCGAGCCCGCGGTGATAGCCAACGCGGTACGCGGCGTAGCGCTCGATGGCGTCACGTCCGAGATCGCCAAGCGCCGCCCAGGCATCGATGTAGCGCGGCCACCGGGCGGCGACAGCGGCGACGCCGGCTCGACGCTCGTCGGCACCGCCGACCGGCTGATTGAGGGCCTGTGCCAGGGCGTGGCGGGCCTGGGCGTCAAAGGGCGCGAGCACCGTGGTCGGCGGGCCTTGTGGGCTGAGGTTGATCGGGCGTTGGTCGCTCATGGTGTGCAAGCTAGCGACCAAGACCAACTTCCGGTATGCCACTCCCACCCGGCGAGGGATGTCTAACGTGTGACGATGCTCGCCTTGACCGTCGCCGCCGCAAAGAACCTCGCCATCGTTGTCGTCCTCGTGCTGATCGCTGCGGCGTTCCTCACCGCCAAACTGGTCGCCAACGTCACCAAGAAGGCCGTCCTGCTGCTGGTCGTCGGCGCCTTGGCGCTCGGGGTCTGGAAGCAACGGGCCAATGTCAGCGAATGCGCCGATTCGGTGAAATCGACGCTCGGTCAGACAGAGACGGTGTGCACGTTCTTCGGCAAGGACGTCACCATTCCAGGTCGCTAGCCAGCAACGGTTTGAGCAAGCGGTCGGCGAACAGCGCCGCGTGGCTCAATGGTGCGCCGTGTCCAGCACCTTCCAGCCGCTCAAATCGCGCCGCCGGAAAGAGCCGCAACAACTCGGCCGCACCGCGGACGTGGAGGTCGACGGCCTGCTCGCCGTGGCCGAAGACCACCGGCGCTTGGATGTCGCTCGCCTGCCACGGCTGGTTTGTGCGGGCATCGAACATTTCGGCGACGAACGTGCTGCCCTCGAGTCGGCGCGTGAGGCGGGTTGCCGCAGGCATCCGCTCCCACACCTTGTCGCCGAGCATCCGTCGCATGAATGCCTCGGCGATGTCACCGGCCATGCCCTCATCGGGATTCGCTGAAAGGTCTGCGTGCTCGGCGAACGGCGGTTGTGGCCACCATTCCAGCCATGACAGTGGCGATTCGTAGGTGACGACGGCCACGGTCTGGCGCGCAAACCGGGCGGCGAAGGCCAGGGCCACATTGCCGCCGAAGCTGTGACCAACGATGATCGCCCGTCGACCGTCGAGCAGCGTGGCAAGGTCATCGACGTGGGCGGCGATCGTGATCGGCCCCGGATGCCGACCGTCATGGCCAACCGAACGCCCGTAGCCGCGACGGTCGTAACGCACCACGCGGCAGCGATCGTCAATCTGGCGGGCGAGCTTGAGCATGCCGGCGGAACGATCCATCGCCCCGTGGACCAGCACCACGAGGTGGCCGTGCGCTGGTCCGCTCTCAGCTACCCAGATCAAGCCGTGGTGTCGAGCCGAACTCAACTGACCCGCACCAGGCGCAACACATCGGTGGCGGCGCCACTGGGTCGATCGGGGGCACCGGCGAGCACGGCGACGATGTCGCCGTCGCTGACCAAGCCGTTGCGCACCGCAGCCTCGACGGCGAACCAGACCATGTCGTCGGTGCTGGTGCACGTATTGACCTGCACCGGGACCACGCCCCAGACCAGCGACAGGCAGCGAACCGTCATCGGATCGGGGCTGAGCCCGATCAGCTCGGCGCTGGGGCGAAAACGAGCCATCGATTGCGCCGTGCGCCCGGATCGCGTGCAACACAAGATGGCTGTCGCCCCGGCGTCGGCCGCGGCTTGCGCGCCGGCGTGGCTGATGGCCATCGTGATGCGCTCGGCGCTGTCGCCACTCCAACTGCGTTGGGCGCGCCCGAGCCTCGCCGCCCAGTGCGCGTAGTTGGCTTCCGCTTCGGCCCGCTCGGCAATGCGGCACATCGTCTCGACGACACCCACCGGATCGTGACCGATCGCCGTTTCCGCCGAAAGCATCACGGCGTCGGTGCCGTCGAACACCGCATTGGCCACGTCGCTGACCTCGGCACGTGTCGGCGATGGGGAGATGATCATGCTCTCCAACATCTGCGTGGCGGTGATCACCGGGACGCCCGTCTCGACGCAATGGCGAATGATCCGTTTCTGGAGATGGGGGACGTCTTCGAGCGGCAGCTCGATGCCAAGATCGCCGCGGGCCACCATCACCGCATCGGACGCGTCGATGATCGCCTCGAGGTTGGTGATCGCCGGGATCGTCTCGATCTTGGACACCAGACGAGCGGCATACGGCTGAATCGCAGCCCGCACCTTGTCGACATCCTTGGCTTCGCGGACGAAGGAAACGGCGATGAAATCAACGCCCTCGGCGGCCATCGCCGCAGCCAGCACCAGATCCTCGTCGGTCGGTGTGGTCAGGCGAAGCCGTTCACTCGGCAGATGGATTCCCGGGCGGCCCTGCACCAGTCCGCCGGTGTCGACGATGGCGATGACGCCTTGCTCGCTCACCGATTCGGCGATCATCGTGATCGCCCCATCACCGACCACGAGACGATCTCCGGCGACAACGTCGAGCAGCAACGTGTCGTAATCGACATGGATTCGATCAGCGGAGCTGGCGATATCGCCGGGATAGAGCAGAACACGCCGGCCGCCGACGAGCTGCACGCCGCCTTCGGGGAATCGCCCAGCGCGCACCTTCGGGCCGGGAAGGTCGGCGAGCACGGCGACATGCGGGGCGACATCGGCGGCCGCAGCGCGCACATCGTGCAGCCGTTGGATGTGCTCCTCCAGCGGGCCGTGGCTGAGGTTCAAGCGCACGACGCCGACACCGGCGCGCAGCAAGGCGCGCAACATCAGCGGATCGGAACTGGCCGGGCCGATGGTGGCCACGATCTTGGTACGACGACTCATCGGAGGTTACCCGTGTGCTGACTGGGCTGGCTGACTGGCTGACTGGGCTGGCTGGTGGGTTGACTCACGCTGCTCTACATCCCGAGCGTTCCGCGAGGCTCCGACCAAATTCGGGCTAGTCCTGCTCGATGACGCCATGCTAGCTATGAGGGATGAGCACAACCGATCTCTTCGACTATCTCGACTCGTCGCCCTCGCCGTGGCACGCCGTGGCCAGCACGGTCGCCCGGCTACGCACGGCGGGGTTCGAGCAATTCGACGAAGCCGAATCGTGGACATCGGCGGCGACCAGCGGCTTCGTGATCCGCGAGGGCGCACTCGTGGCCTGGAGAGCACCCGACGACCCTGCCCCGACAGATGGGTTTTCCATTGTCGGCGCGCACACCGACTCGCCGGGCCTGCGGATCAAGCCAAACCCCGATGATGGCCTGCTCCATTGGCGCCAACTGCGCGTCGAGGTCTACGGCGGCGCGCTGCTGAACAGCTGGCTCGACCGCGATCTCGGCGTCGCCGGACGGATCGTACTGACGCCCGACGCGGGCGGCGAGGTTCGCCTGGT
The DNA here is from genome assembly GCA_963732585.1 of uncultured Acidimicrobiaceae bacterium. Taxonomy (GTDB): domain Bacteria; phylum Actinomycetota; class Acidimicrobiia; order Acidimicrobiales; family Ilumatobacteraceae; genus WLMZ01. The sequence goes on from CAVSZY010000003.1 coordinate 1,391,240, forward strand.
CAACATCGCCCAAGCCGTCGCCCGCATTCCGCAACTGGCCATCCACCTCGACCGCGAGGTCAACGAACGCGGCGTACAACTCGACAAACACCAACACCTCAGCCCAGTGTGGGGCACGGGCGACGTCCATCCCGGCGAGTTTCGGGCCTTTCTGGCTAGCTCAGCGAACGTCGATCCGCTGTCCATTCAGTGGTGGGACCTGTGCCTCTACGACATCGCTCCGGCGACGTTGCTCGGCGCTGATCAATCGTTGATCGCCAGCGGCAGGCTCGACAACCAGCTGTCCTGCTGGGCGGCGACCACAGCATTGACGGCGATCGATACGCCGAGCCACCACACGGCGATGATCGCCTTGTTCGATCACGAGGAAGTCGGCTCGGAAAGCTCGGTCGGCGCCGCCGGGCCGTTGATCGAGAACGTCATCGAGCGTTTGGTGCTGTCCCGTGGCGGCAACCGCGAAGACTTCCATCGTGCCCTCGCCGACTCGCATTGCGTCTCTGCTGACAATGCCCACGCAGTGCACCCCAATTACCCGGAACGCCATGATCCCGGACATCGGCCGCTGATCAATCACGGTCCGGCGATCAAACTGAACAGCAACCAGCGCTACGCCACGAGCGCATTGTCCGTGGCCCGTTTCGAGCAGGCCTGCGCGGCTGCCAATGTGCGCCATCAGGTCTTCGTCTCGCGCAACAACATGCCCTGTGGTTCGACGATCGGACCGATCACCGCCACCCGATTGGGCATCCCGACCGTCGACGTCGGTATTCCTCAGCTGTCGATGCACTCGGCCCGCGAGCTGTGTGGGGCCGAGGATCCGCTGTTCATGCAGCGCGCCCTGACCGCCTATCTCGCCTGAGGCCGGACGGTCATTGCGGAACCGGGGGCTCCACTCCCGCCTTGAGTTGTGCCGCGTCGAACAGTCGCTGCAACTCGGCGTGAAGTTCGGCGGTCAAGCGCTTGACCTCGGCTCGCGGCGCCCGGCCGTTGTCGGCGAGTACGGGCACGATCGGGGCACCGATGATGACGTGCACCCTGCGGGCATACAGCCGTTTGGCACCCTTGGGCATCACCCGCTCGGAGCCACCGATGCCGACCGGAATCAACGGCACCGCACAGCGCGCGGCGATGAACGCAGCCCCTTCGAACAACGGTTGCACCACCGAACCTGATTTGCGTTCACCCTCCGGGAACATGACCAGCGGCTCGCCAGCCTGCAGCACCTCGACGGCGCGGCGCAGCGCTTCGATATCGCTCGTTCCCCTGGTCACCGGAAACCCGCCGACGGCAGAGAGCAGCCAGGCCGACCAGCGCTTCTTCCACATCGTGTCCTTACCCATGAACCGCAGCCGCCGCCGCGAGACCCCGGCGGCGATCGGTGTGTCGACGTAGCTGCGATGCACCGGGGCGAGGACATAGCCACCCGTCGTTGGCAGGTTTTCCCGACCCTCAACCTTCATCCGCGTCAACAGCCGGATCGTTCCCGTGACGAAGAACTTGCAGAATTGATAGAAGGCCTTGCTGGCCAGGGTCTGCTTGGCCAAGAAGGAATTGACTTCGCTCACGAATCCGTTCCTAGCATCGACTCGATCAGATCGAGAACCTCATCGACCGTCAAACCTGACGTATCGACGACGATCGAGCCGTCGGCGCGCACCAGCGGGCTGTCGTCGCGGCCGCGGTCGCGGGCATCGCGTTCGGCAATCGCCGCGGTGATCTCGGCGACGTCGCCACCGGATTCGTCGACACGGCGCTGGGCACGAACCTGCGCACTGGCGGTGAGATAAAGCTTCAACTCGGCGTCGGGGAAGACCACCGAACCGATGTCTCGGCCCTCGACGACGCCCCCGTCGCGAGTGCTGACCCACTCCCGTTGACGGTGTCGCAGCTCGGCGCGCAGTCGCGAATTGGTGGCGATTTGGCTGGCCACGGCGGTGACTTCGGGGGTGCGGATCTGTGTGCTGACGTCGATGCCGTCAACGGTGATCCCTGTCGCCTCCACGGACATCTCGATCTCCTCGCTGAGGCCGCCGACCAGGTCGACATCGTGCGCATCGATGCCGCGCTGCAGCACAGCGAGCGCCACACAGCGGAACATGGCCCCGGTGTCGAGGTAGTGCAATCCGAGGCGCTGCGCCAAGGCCTTGGCGATCGTCGACTTGCCCGCACCGGCCGGACCGTCGATGGCGATCACCGTCACCAGCTGGTCCCCCGTGGACGCCCTTCGTCGTAGCCGGCGGCGCTTTGCACGCCGACCACCGCTCGATCGGCGAACTGCTCGATCGTGCTCGCCCCGGCATAGGTGAACGACGAGCGCACCCCGGCAACGATCTGATCGATGATGTCTTCGACCCCAGGACGCTCGGGATCGAGATACATCCGCGAGGTCGAGATACCTTCCTGAAACAGCTCTTTGCGGGCCCGCTCAAAGGCCAATTCATCACGTGTCCGGTTCTTGACGGCGCGATGTGAGGCCATGCCGAAGTTCTCCTTGAACAGCCGGCCATCGGGGTCGCGCTGGGTGTCGGCGGCCGACTCGTAGGTGCCTGCCAACCAGGAGCCGAACATGACATTGGCAGCACCTGCGGCCAACGCCAGGGCGACGTCGCGCGGGTATCGAACGCCGCCGTCGGCCCACACGTGCTTGCCCAGGCGGCGGGCTTCGGTCGAGCATTCCAACACCGCCGAGAACTGTGGACGACCAACCCCGGTCATCATTCGGGTGGTGCACATCGCCCCAGGCCCGACGCCGACCTTGAGAATGTCGGCTCCGGCGTCGACCAGCTGACGAGTCGCTTCGGCGGTGACGATGTTGCCAGCGACGATCAGCGCCGTCGGCGCCGCGGCGCGCACCGCCTCGATCGCCGCCAGAGCTCGGGTTTGGTGACCGTGGGCGGTGTCGACGACAAGTGCATCGACGCCCATCGCCATCAACGCCTTGGCCCGCGCTCCGGGATCGCCGTTGACCCCAACCGCAGCGGCGATCAGCAATCTGTTCTGGGCGTCCACGGCGGGCTGATAGATGGTGCTGCGCAGCGCGCCTTTGCGGGTCGCGCAGCCGAGCAGCTTGCCGTCGGTGTCGACCACCGGAGCGACCATCATGCGGTGCCCGGCGAGCACGTCGAAGATCTGCGTCGGGCTCAACGTCGGTTCGATGGTCAAAAAATCGTCGCTCATCGCGCTGCGTAACTGGGCGAAGCGGTCGAATCCGGCGGCGTCTGCCTCGGTGAAGACGCCGATCGGGCGGCCATCCTCGACGATGATCACCGCCCCGTGGGCCCGTTTATTGATCAGCGCCAGGGCATCACCGATGGTGTCGTGGGCCAGCAGGGTGATCGGCGTCTCGAACACGGGGTGACGGGACTTGATGTAGTCGACGACGACCGCACAGATCTCCAAAGGGATGTCCTGGGGCAGCACCGTCAACCCACCGCGCCGCGCCACCGTCTCGGCCATGCGCCGTCCGGCGACAGCGGTCATGTTGGAGACGACCACGGGGATGGTCGTGCCCACGCCGTCGGGGGTGCGCAGGTCGACATCGAATCGACTTGGGACAGCCGACAGGCTGGGAACCATGAACACGTCGTTGTAGGTCAGGTCGTGCGTCGGGTTGTGCAGAAATCGCATCGCTCGTTCTCCAGGTTGGGCCGATACAGGCTAAAGGATTTCCCGCCCGGTTGCTGCGAGCCTGGCGCTGCTCTGCGCGCTGGTGCATCGGCTGGTGTTCAGCACTTGACCGACCCTGTAGTTTTACGGCCATGTTTCGACCGGTAGTCCTCGTCCATGGTTGGGGCGGATCGTTCCGCACCACGTGGGAGAAGAGCGGGTTCTGCGCCTTGTTAGAGGACGCCGATCGGGTGGTGATCGGCGTTGATCTGCTCGGGCACGGAACAGCGCCGAAGCCTCACGACCCCGCCGACTACGCCGATTTGACCGAACGGGTGCTGGCTGCGTTGCCAACGACACCGGTCGACGCGGTCGGGTTCTCGCTCGGCGCGATGACCTTGCTGCAGGCCGCCTGCGTCGCTCCGCACCGTTTCAATCGCCTGGTTCTCGCCGGCATCGGTCGCAACGTCTTCGAGATCGACGACGAGTCGACGCAACGGATCATCGCCGCGTTGGAAGGCTCTAGCGACGCGGACGCCGATGACAACGTTGCCCGGCTGTTCGCCCAATATGCCGAGCAACCGGGCAACGATCGGCGCGCCTTGACCGCGGTGATGCGTCGGCCGTGCCGCCAGCCGTTGACCGAGGCTGAGATCAGCGCGGTGAGCTGCCCGACGCTGGTGGCCATCGGGGATCAGGATTTCGCTGGGCCAGCCGACCGCTTGGTGGCTGCTCTCCCCCGCGGAGAACTTGCCGTGCTGCGCAAGGTCGATCATTTCGCCACCCCTGAATCGTTCGCCTTCATCGACGCCACGCTTGAGTTCCTCGACGCCGGCACGTGAATGCCGGTGGCCTGCAACCTGAGATCGAGGCGGCGATCGCCGTGCTGCGACGTGGCGGGCTCGTCGGTCTGCCGACGGAAACGGTCTACGGCCTGGCGGGCGATGCCGACAATGATGCGGCGATCCAGCGCATCTTCGCCGCCAAAGGGCGGCCCGGCGACCACCCGCTGATCGTGCACATCGGCTCCGGCGAAGAGATCCATGACTGGGCCCGAGAGGTCAGCGATGCGGCCTTGGCGCTGATCGACGTGTGTTGGCCCGGCCCGTTGACGGTGATTGTCGCCAAGTCGGACCGTGTCTTGCCAGCGATCACCGGCGGTCGCGCCTCGGTGGCGCTGCGCGTGCCCGCCCATCCCCTGGCGACCGCTGTGTTGCAGGGCTTCGGCGGCGGATTGGCAGCACCGTCGGCAAACCGCTATGGCCGGGTCTCGCCGACGACGGCCGCCGACGTGCGCGACGAACTCGGCGATCTCGTCGATCTGGTGCTCGACGGCGGGGCGTGCCCGGTCGGTGTCGAATCGACGATCGTCGACTGCACCGTCGAGCCGCCGCAGATCCTCCGTTGCGGTGGTATCGACAACGAACAGATCTCCCAGATCTTGGGCGGGCGTCTGGCGACGGCCACCGGGCCAAGCCGGGCGAGCGGCATGCTGCGCTCGCATTACGCACCGTCCGCAGTCGTTGAACTGGTCGATTCCCGTCCGCTCGCCGAGCGCCGCGCCGAATTTCTGACCGCAACGGGCGCGACCGTCGACATCTTCGACCCGACCCTCGACCTCGTGGCTGGGGCCCAGACCCTCTTCAGCCGGTTGCGCGACGCCGATCGCCGTCGGGTAGACACCGTGATCGCCGTGTTGCCGCCGCCAGCGGGGCTCGGGCATGCAATCCGCGACCGGCTGATCAAAGCCGCCGGGCGTGGCGGTGAACTGGTCTAGCACCGAGCCTGAGGGAGATCTGGAGATCGTAGCCCGTATTGATCCAGGACGTCCATTGGTCGCGGACATCGTCGACGTCCGGCGCCGGGTGGCCAGGCACGATCGGGGCGACACAAAGATCGATCGATGATGCACCAGCGACCCCCGGCAGGGGCCCGATGACAAGCAGGCACCAGCAGTGCATTGGTGCGCGAAGGACGACTTCAAGCTCATGGACGGGCGCCGCTGACTCGTCGACCACCTCCCCGTGGGTTGCGGCGACGGAGCGCAGCACCTCAAAGGTGCGCTGCGGCTCGACGTCGACGGTGAACGATGGCGAGTCCCATTGGAGCAGACTGCTCGGTGTCCGGCTTGTGAAGGTTCGGCGCGTCGGCGACGGCCGTTGTTGACGTTGGGGCCGACGTTGCGAGTCGGGTTGCCGCTCGTTTTGGCTTTGGCGGAGCGCGGCCTGGGTGAGCGCCGACTGATACGCCGCATTGATCTCTTGCATCCGCTGCTGCGAGCCCCCGACGTCGGGATGGCTGGAACGGGCCAGACGTCGACGAGCCAGGCGAAGTTCCTCGATGCTCGCCTGCGGCCCAAGGCCGAGTACGGCAAACGGATCGCTGCTCACGCCGACAGGTCACGCACGCTGGCGTAGGCATGACGAACCTGATCGCGGGCGGTGCCGTCGGCGCCGGCGGCAGAACGATCGACTGCCGTGCCGCCGCCGAGCCCCCAGCGAGCTGCAATCTGCGCTGCGGAGACCTGTTCGTAGGTGGCCGCCGCTTGCACACAGGCACCGGTAGCCACGGCTTGTTCGGCGTCGGCGACCACCACCGGCAACTCGCAGAGATCGGCCAACACCTGGCGATAGGCCAACGAACGAGCGCCGCCTCCGATCATCACCACCCGCTTGACATCGTCGACGAATGGCCGCAAGGCGTCGAGCCCATCGAGCAGTCCGCAAACCACGCCTTCCACCGCAGCCCGGGCCAGGTGTTCGCGGCGCACGTCCGATCGCAGCCCGGCCACCAAGCCACGGGCATCCGGGCGGTTTGGCGTCCGTTCGCCATCGAAGTAGGGCAGCAGCGTCAATCCGCCAGCGCCCATCGGAGCATCGAGCGCCAGGCGATCAAAGGTCTCGTGGTCGACGCCAAGCAGGTTGCGCACAGCATCGGTGACCTTTGTGGCGTTGAGCGTGCAGACCAGCGGCAGGTAGCGTCCGGCGGCGTCGGCGAAACCGGCGACTGCGCCGGTCTCATCAGCGCTCGGCCGGGCGCTGAGCGCATACACCGTTCCTGAGGTGCCAAACGACATGACGACGTCGCCAACCTCCAAGCCGAGGCCGAGCGCCGCCGCCATGTTGTCGCCCGTTCCCGCAGCGACGACAGCGCCGTGCCAATGTCCCGCCGGTTCGATCGGTCCGAGTACCCGCGGCAACATGTTCGCCCATTCCTTGTCGGGATCGATCTCATTGAGAACGTCCCAGAGGTACTCACCGGTGCGCGGCGACCAGTATCCCGTGCCGCTGGCGTCGCCGCGATCGGTCGTTCGTTGACCGGTGAACTGCGCCGTGATCCAATCGTGAGGCAGCAGAATCCCGTGGACTCGCTGCCAGATATCGGGCTCGACGCGCTGTAACCAACGCAGTTTGGCCACGGTGAAGGCAGCAACCGGCAGGCTGCCACACCCGCTAACCCAGTATTCCGCAGAGAATTTTTGGGCAAGCTCCGTGGCATCGACAGCACTTTCCGTGTCATTCCACAGCTTGGCTGGACGCAGCGGCTCCCCCGTTTCGTCAAGCACGACCATGCCGTGTTGTTGGCCAGCGACGCTGAGTGCATCGACGGATGGGGCACCCACCTCTCGCCACGCCGTTTCGAAGGCGTTCCACCAGCTTGCAGGCCATTGTTCGCTTTTTGGAGGAACCGTCGCCGGGTGCGGTGCCGATCCGCGGGCGATGACCTCCCCGCTGTCACGGTCTCGAAGCTCGACCTTGGTGGACTGCGTTGAGGAATCGATTCCAGCGACGGCGGGCATCGCCTCAGCTTGCCACAGCGACACCATTTAGAAACAAAACGTTCAAGTTGCCTGGTGAGAGATGTGTCTGAATGATTGACCCTTTCCTCAAGGGCAGCTACGCTCCACCCATCGCGGCGCCCTATGCCGCGATCCCAGCTGCGCGAGCGGTCGGTTACGGTGGGCCCTAGGACCTACCCTCTTGCCGAATTGGGGGAGGAATCCAATGCAAAGGAAAGGCTCACTATGAGGCTGAAGAAGACAGCGGCCATCGTCGCCGCGCTTGCGGTTGTTGCAACCGCCTGCGGGGATGACGAGACGACCGAAACCGTAACCACCGAGGGTGCTGCACCCGTAACCGAGGCTGCGCCGACACCGACGGAAGCCGAAGCCCCGGCCGTCGAGGGCGCACTGGTGATCTCCACCGACCTGCCGTTGCAGGGGGCGTCGAAGGACGCCTCGGTCGACACCAACAACGCCATCAAGCTCCTGCTCAAGCAGTTGGGCAACAAGGCCGGCGCCTACGACATCGTGCTCAAGGAGTACGACAACTCAACCGCCGTCAAGGGTGGCTGGGATGACGCAACTTGTGCGCAGAACGCTAATGATCACGTTGCCAACGTTGCTGAAGTCGCCGTCATGGGCACCTACAACTCCGGTTGCGCCAAGATCGAGATCCCAATTCTCAACGAGGCCCCTGGCACTCCGATGTTGATGATCTCGCACGCCAACACCAACCCTGGGCTCACCAAGGCATGGGATCCGGGCGAGCCCGAGGTCTTCTACCCGACGGGCATCCGCAACTACGGTCGCGTTGTCGCTACCGACGACCTGCAGGGTGCCGCCGGTGCGGCATTCGCTGCTGGCGAGCTCGGCGTCACGAAGTGCGTCGTGCTCAACGACGCTCAGACGTATGGTGTCGGCGTTGCCGACGCTTTCGTTGCCGCCGCTGAGGGTGTTGGCATCGAGATCGTCCTCGAGGAAGCCTGGGATGCCAAGCAGCCGAGTTACGCCGCTTTGTTCGAGAAGGCCAAGGCTGCGAACCCCGACTGCGTGTACCTCGGTGGCATCAACGACAACAACGGTGAGCAGCTGATCAAGGACAAGGTCCTCGTTCTCGGCGCTAACGATGGTGCCGTCAAGCTGATCGCCCCCGATGGCTTCACCGGCTACCCAACGGTTCAGGCGCTGCCTGAGGCCCAGGGCATGTACATCACCTTCGCTGGTCTGCCCGCTTCCGAGCTGGTCAAGGCCGGTGGCGCTGGTGCCAAGTTTGTCGAGGACTTCAAGGCCGAGTATGGCAAGGATCCGGCCTCGGCCTATGCCATCTATGGTGCCGCTGCAACGCAGCTGATCCTCAAGGCCATCGAAATGTCGGACGGCACCCGCAAGGGCGTGCTCGAGGCAGCCTTCTCGGGGATCACCATCTCCAAGGAAGAGTCGGTTATCGGTAAGGAATTCGGTCTCGACGAGAACGGCGACGTTACAGCCCGTGACATGTCGATCCAGATTCTGGAGGACAACGCCGAGACCTTCTTGATGGCCTGGCCGATCTGATCGACCGTAAGTAAGCAACACGAATAATCGGGGTGGCCTCATGAAGGTGGGGCCACCCCGATCTGCACCACGGGGACAATGAGGGGATTTCTTAGTAATGACAACAGCCGCCGCAACACGATCACCGCTAAAGACGGAAACGATAATCGGGCTCGGGATTTTGGCCATGGGGATCGCTTACACCACATGGAGCTTCATCTCTGGGCCGACGCAATTCATGCAGGTCCTGACGATCGGGGTTTCCAACGGTGCCCTCTATGCCCTGGTTGCGCTTGGTTACACGATGGTTTATGGCATCATCGAGCTGATCAACTTCGCCCACGGCGATCTGTTCATGCTCGGTTCAGTGGTCGCCGCGATCTTTCTCGAGGAGTGGCTTGGCCACACCTCCTCCAATCCGACGGGATGGTTCTGGCTAGCGATCACGCTGCTGGTCGCCATGGCCTTCTGCGCTCTGCTCAATGTGATTATCGAGCGATTGGCCTACCGCCGCTTGCGCAATGCGCCGAAGCTGGCGCCACTGATCACCGCAGTGGGTGTCAGTTTCATCCTGCAGAACATCGGTATCTTGATGAACGGCTCGGCTCCGAACTCTCGTGAAACCGTGCTTCCTGACACCTTCTTCAAGATCGGCGGGGTGCAGATCTACTACAAGTATGTGGTGGTCGTGCTGATCACCATTCCACTGCTGATGTTGATGACCTACATCGTGCAAAAGACCCGTACAGGTAAGGCGATGCGGGCCACGGCGCAGGATCGTGACGCCTCGCTCCTGATGGGCATCAACGTCAACCGGGTCATCGCCTACACCTTTGCGCTCGGTGGCGCACTCGCCGGCGCCGCCGGAACGATGTCGTTCCAAGTGCTCGGAACCACCCGCTATGACGCCGGCTTCCGGTTCGGTCTCGTCGCCTTCACCGCTGCGGTGCTCGGCGGCGTCGGCAACCTCCTCGGTGCAGTGATCGGCGGGCTGCTGATCGGCATCATCCAGGCAATCAACGACGGTGCCCCCAACTTCCCCGGCCAAAAGTGGACACAAACGGTGATGTTCGGCATCTTGATCGTCATGATCATTTTCCGCCCAGGCGGCATCTTCGGAGCGACGCAACAGGAGAAGGTGTAAATGTCTGAGCAGTATCCCAACGTTGCGACTGGAAAGGCGTCAGCGCTCGACCTTGGCAAATACGCCAAGTTTGCGCCCCTTGCTCTGATCGTCGCATTCTTGCCGTGGATCTCCACGTTCTTTGACTCCAACCAGGACAAGCTGCCTAGCGCTCTGAGTTGGCTGTATGGGGTGTTCCCGTTGGGAACAATCGTGTACTGCGCGGTGTACGCCCTGTTCGCCCTCGGGCTGAACATCGTCGTTGGCTTCGCTGGCCTGCTCGACCTCGGATTTGTCGCCTTCTTCATGTTCGGCGCCTATACGACAGCATGGTTGATGTCCGGATTCGCCTATCAGACCAACGCCCGCACGGCGGGCGAGGGTGTCAAACAAATGGCGATTGACTTCCACCTGTTCTCCACAGCAGCCGAAAACCTCAAGGGAATCCACATCTCCTTCTGGCTGGTGATCATCGTCGCGGCGATCATCGCGGCGATCGCCGGCGTGATCATTGGCTGGCCAACGCTGCGCCTGAAGAGCGACTATCTCGCCCTCGTCACGCTCGGTTTCGGCGAGATCCTTCCGGAAGTATTCCGCAACGGTGAGGATTTCCCAGGCGGCTACAACCTGACGAACGGCACCAAGGGCATCGGACCGGTCGACAAGATCGGCACCGGCTGGTTCAATGTCGTTCCCGGCGTGCCGGAGACGATTCAATCGGCGGACAATAAAACCAAGTACTACGTCATCGTTATCTTCTGTCTGCTGTTCATTTACGCCTCGGTGCGCCTGCGTGATGGCCGCCTCGGCCGAGCGTGGATGGCGATCCGCGAAGATGAACTGGCAGCCAGCCTGATGGGTGTGCCCTTGATGACCACCAAGCTGTGGTCATATGCCATCGGTGCTATCGCCGGCGGCGTCGGCGGAGCGTTCTACGCCACCATCGTCGGCACGGTCAACGTCGACAGCTTCACCTTCAACTTCTCGATCATCATCCTTTGCGCCGTGATCCTCGGCGGTGCAGGCAACGTGTGGGGCGTGATCGTCGGTGCCGTGGCCATCACCTGGGTCAACTACACCGGGCTCACCTGGGTGGGCGGCAAGTTCAACACCGCCCTCGACAAGATCGGTACCGATTGGACAGTCAATCTCGTTGACTACAACTTCGCCTTCTTCGGATTGGTGCTGGTACTGATGATGCTCTTCCGCCCCGATGGATTCATCCCTGCCGCTCGCTCGAAGCAGGTCAAACAGGCCGAACTCGCCCTCGTAGGAGCAGACAATGGCTGAGAATCTTCTCGAGGCACGTCAAGTGCGCGTCGAGTTCGGTGGCCTGGTGGCCGTCAACGACGTCGACTTCGATATCCCGCTGCACGGCATCGTCGCTCTCATCGGCCCCAACGGCGCTGGCAAGACAACGTTCTTCAACGTGCTCACCGGGCTCTACCACCCAACTAACGGCTCGGTGACCTTCGACGGCAAGAGCGTCGTCGGCGTGCCGCCGCACAAGATTGCCGCTGGCGGCATGGCCCGTACCTTCCAGAACATCCGGTTGTTCGGGGCGATGACAGCTGCCGAGAACGTGATGGTGGCGATGCACTCGCACTTGCATAGCGGGATCCTTTCGACGATCATGCCGTCGCGCAAGCGTCGTGCTGAGGAGGCCGAGGCGCGAGCCACGGCAAAGGAACTGCTCGAATTCGTTGGCATCGGCGGCGTCGACGATGAGTTCGCTAAGAACCTGCCCTACGGTGACCAACGCCGCCTAGAGGTCGCCCGGGCCCTGGCTCTTCGGCCGAAACTGCTGCTGCTCGATGAGCCAACAGCCGGCATGAACCCGCAAGAATCAGCGACGTTTACGTCGTTCGTGCACAGGGTGCGCGACGAGCGCGGCGTCACGGTGTTGCTCATCGAACACGACATGAAGGTGGTGATGGGCGTGTCCGAACACATCACGGTGCTCGAATACGGTGCCAAGATTGCCGAAGGCACCCCGCAGGACATCCGCACCAACCAGCGAGTGATCGAGGCCTACCTCGGCAAGACCGGAACGGAGGCGGCAAAGTGATCGATCCAGATGCATTGCGTAAGGCGACAACGCGCGGCCATGGTGCCGATCCTGTGCTGAAGGTCGATGACGTCCACCTCTATTACGGCAATATCGCCGCGGTCAAGGGCATCTCGTTCGAGGTCTATCAAGGTGAAATCGTCACCCTGATCGGGGCCAACGGCGCGGGCAAGTCGACGACCATGCGCGCCATTTCCGGTCTGCTCAAGCCACGCAAGGGCACGATCACCTTCGAGGGTCGGCAGATTTCCGGTCTGCCCGGCAACGAGGTAGCCGCCTTGGGCATCGCCCAGAGCCCGGAAGGTCGACGCATCTTCTCGCGGATGACGGTCGCCGAGAACCTGGAACTCGGTGCCTTCATGCGCAACGATAAGGCTGCGATCCAACAGGACATCGAGCGCGTCTTCGACCTCTTCCCGCGGCTCAAGGAACGAATCGCCCAGAAGGGCGGCACACTCTCCGGAGGCGAGCAGCAAATGTTGGCCATGGGTCGGGCATTGATGGCCAATCCTCGTCTGCTGCTACTCGATGAGCCGTCGATGGGTTTGGCACCGGTGCTGGTCGACGTGGTCTTTGAAATCATCCAGCGGGTGAACTCGCAGGGCACCACGATCTTGCTCGTTGAGCAGAACGCTCTGGCCGCGCTGAACATCGGTAGCCACGCCTACGTGCTCGAGACCGGTCACATCAGTCTCGAAGGCCCGGCGCGTGACCTCGCCCATAACGAAGAGGTTCGCAACGCCTATCTCGGCCTTGCCTGAGATGTCAGCCGCCCCCGACTTGGGGACCGCTTCGGTGGTCATCATCGGTGGCGGGGTCATGGGGCTAAGCACTGCGTTCCACCTTGCCGAGGCAGGTGTCAGCGACGTCGTCGTCGTCGAAGCAGATCAAGTCGGTTCTGGGTCGACGTCGAAAGCGGCAGGTGGTGTCCGCCTGCAGTTCTCCGACGAAGTCAACATTCGTCTCGCGCTGCGTTCACTGGATGCCTTCGAGCGTTTCGCGGTTCGACCCGGATACGACATCGACCTCCACCAGGTCGGCTATCTTTTCCTGCTCACCGACCCGGCCGACGTCACCGTCTTCGAAGCGAACGTCACCCTCCAGAACAGCCTGGGCGTGCCGAGTCGAATGATCACCGCCGCCGAGGCAGGGCGACTCAGCCCGCTGGCCAACACCAGCGATGTGCTGGCCGCCTCGATCTGCATGCGCGACGGTCACGCCAACACCGGAGCCGTCGTCGAGGGGTATGCCCAGGGGGCCCGCCGACACGGCGTTCGCATCTTGACGCAATGCTCCGTCATCGGCATCGATATCGATGGCCAGACGATCCGCGCAGTGCACACCACCAAGGGTTCGATCACCACCGATACGGTGCTGTGTGCCGCCGGGCCGTGGTCGGGGCAGGTTGCTGCTTTGGCCAACCTCTCGCTTCCGGTTGTGCCAGTGCGCCGTCCGATCTGGTACACCGAGCCGATGCTCAATCGGCCACAACATTTGCCGATGACCATCGACTTCAGCACTGGGTTCTACTTCCATGGCGAGGGCGAAGGTCTGCTCTTCGGCATGGCCGACCCCGACCAGGCGGCCGGGTTCGACGTCGAGATGCGCAGCGATTGGCTCGAGGTCGTCGCCGGGGTTGCCGCTCATCGGGCACCATCGCTGCTCGATGTTGGCATCGCCGGCGGCTGGACTGGGTTCTACGAGAGCACCCCCGACCACAACGGGTTGATCGGCGAATCCGCGCACCTCAACAGGTTCTTCTACGCCACAGGCTTCTCCGGGCACGGGTTCCTGCTCGGCCCCGCTGTTGGCGAGGTGATGCGCGACCTGATCCTTGGCGCCACGCCTCTCGTGCCGATCGACGCCTTTTCGGTCGAACGATTCAGCGACGACCGGAGCCGACGAGAACACAACGTCGTCTAGCCATGGGCATTCTTCTCGGCGTCATCGCCGCCGTTCTCTTCGGTGCCGCCGACAACTTCGCCGCCTTTGCCGGGCGAACGGTCAAATCGAGCGCTGTCACCCGCACAGCTCTGCTCGTCGGCGTCCTCCTCGGGCCGCTCTTCCTGTTGGTACAGCCGGTCACCTGGACAGCCAGCGACGTGCGTATCGCCGCGTTGAGTGGCGCGTTGAACAGCATTGGTCTCGTCGCCCTGACAATCGGCTATGTCAAGGCCTCCTTCGGCATCGTCGCTCCTGTCGCTTCGGTGCTGACCGCTGGTTTACCGGTGCTGATCGACGCATTTCGCGGCACCGAACTCTCCGATCGGGCGATGATCGGCGGCGCTCTCGGCATTGTCGCCGTTGGGTTGTGCAGCTATCAGCCGTCGGAGCGCAGCAAGGTGATCTCCGGGCTGGCCTACGGCATCTTCGCCGGCACCCTCTTCGGCCTAGCCTTCACCCTGCTCGATCTGACCAACGATTCCTTTGGATTGGCACCGATACCGGTGCAGCGCCTCGCCGGATTGGCCACGCTCACCGTGTTGATGCGCGTCGATCCCGCCCCGTGGATCATCACCAAGGCACCACAGCGCAGGTTGGCGATCACCAGCGGTCTGATCAGCGTCATCGCCATGGGGTGCTTGCAGGCCGGGTTCCGCAACGGCGATGCCGGCCCCGTGTCGGTTGCTGCCTCGCAGTTTGCGGCGGCTGGGGTGCTGATCGCCGCCGTCGTCTACAAAGAACGCCTTCGGTGGTGGCAGTCACTCGGCGTGTTGCTCGCCTCGGTCGGTGTTGGCCTTCTCGCCGCAGGATAGAACCCGGTTGGCGGGTGCGGCAGGGTGGCCGTACGACTACAGTCAATGTTCCAGACAAATGTGTGAGGTATTTCAATGGATTTTGAGGGCGTCTACGTCCCAGTGGTCTCGGGTTTCGGACCAGATGGGGCAATCAACGAGTCGGCGTTCGCTACGGCGATCGACTTCAACCTGCGTGCCGGGGTGCGCGGTGTCGTCGTTGCGGGCACCACTGGCGAGTATTACGCCCTCTCTGGCGCCGAGCGCCGCGCCCAATTCGAACTGGCCCGTGATGTGCTCGCCGCCCGCGCCCACCCGGTACACGGCCGTGCCCATTTGATCGCCGGCTGCAACGCTGGTGGCACACGTGAATGCATCGAGTACGCGGCCCACGCCAACCACCTCGGCTTCGATGCCGTGATGCTCGCCGCGCCGCCAACGTCGCTGCCAAATCAGCGTGAACTCGTCGCCCATGTCAAAGCCGTCGCCGAGGGTGGCGGATTACCGATCGTGCTCTATAACTACCCGGCACGCGCTGGCGTCGAATTCGGTTTCGAGGCACTCGACGCCTTGGCCGAACTCGAGGACGTGGTCGCTATCAAAGAGTCGAGCGGTGATTTCTCACGCTTCTTGGCGATGACCCATCGCTACCAGTCTGCGCTGACGATCATGTGCGGCTCCGACGATCAGGTCGTCGATTACATGACCTGGGGTGTTCGCAGTTGGCTGGCCGGAACCGCCAACGTGCTCCCCGCCCAGCACGTTGCTGTGGTCAACTCGATGAACCGCGGCGACCACGATCTCGGTCGTCGGCAATTCGCTGCCATCCTGCCGTGGATCCAGCACATGGAGGCTGGGAGCTACAACCAGAAGGTCAAGGCCTCGCTGCGACACCTCGGGCTCGACTGCGGCGATGTTCGTCCGCCATTGCTCCCCCTGCTCGACGCCGACCGTGATGAACTGTTGGCCATCCTCGATCAGGCTCGGACCGATTTTGCGGGCATCGCCAGTTAGCCCACGACAACAGTGTTTGCACAGCGCACCTTCCACGCAATCGAAGCCCATGCCGAGGGCGAGCAAGGAACCTGTTATCTGGGCAGCGTGTTCCCCATCCCGGGGGCGACGATGGCCGACAAACTGCGGTACATCAACAGTGAGGACGATTCGATTCGTCGCTACCTGACGGGTGAACCGCGCGGCAGGGCAACGGCGAGCGCCAATGTCGTCTATCCCTCGACCGTCGTCGGCGCAGACGCCGGGTTCATCATTCTGCAGGCCGACCGGGCTCATGCAATGAGCGGCTCGAACACCATCTGCGTCGTCACGGCGCTGTTGGAAACCGGCAGCGTAGCAATGCACGAGCCCTACACCGATGTCGTCCTGGAGACCGCTGCCGGGCTGGTGCGAGCGAGGGCAACCTGCACCGACGGACGCTGCCAGCGGGTCACCTTCACCGGCGTGCCGTCGTTCGTCGAGGCGCTCGATGTCCCTCTCGATGTCCCTGGGTTCGGCTCGCTCACCGTCGATGTCGCCTATGGTGGCTGCTATTACGTGTTCGTGCGCAGCGAGCAACTCGGTGTCAAACTGGACCGCGCCAGCGCAGCCACTGTGGTTGAGGCGGCGACCGCTGTGTCGAAGGCGGCGCGCCGATCGATCACGGTGCAGCATCCCGAGATCCCTGAGATCGACTTCATCTCCTACGTGATGGTCATCGGTGACGACGATCCCGAAGCCGGACGCTTCCGCGGTGCCACCGTGCTCAGCGGGCGCGTCGATCGCTCCCCATGCGGCACCGGCAACTCGGCCAGGCTGGCCTGTATGGTCGCTCGCGGCCAGGCCGACGTCGGCAGTCAGTTCGTGGCCACATCGTTGATCGACAGCGAGTTCATCGTCGAGGTGCTCGAACGCACAACCGTCGGTGGGCGCCCGGCCATCGTCCCGCAGATCTCCGGGCGCGGCTGGGTGGTCGGCACGCGCATGGTCTCGGTCGATCCGACAGATCCCTACCCGCTCGGCTTCACCGTCAGCGATGTGTGGGGAACCGAGATCGCCGACGCCTAGGCCCGTCTAGTCCGGCGACACCAGACCCTCCTTGGCGGCGATCAGGCGCGCCGCGAGCAGGTCTTCGTAGGCCAGCCCGACGCTTTTGAACACGGTGATCTCGTCGTTGTGGCGACGCGCCAAGCGACCCGAGGCGAGATCGGTGAGGTCGCCGACAACGTGATCCCAACTCCATTCGCCGCGCTCGGCGGCCTGGTGCAAATCCCCTGCCTCGGCCACAGCCGCCTCGCGGTCGTCGACGGTCACGGTCGCGCCAGCCAACAGGTCGCCGGATAACTCCGCCATATCGAGCCGATAGGCACCGACGGCGTTGACATGTGTTCCTGGCCGCACCTGGTGCCCGGCCACGATCGGTTGCAGCGAACGGGTGCCGATACAGACGATGTCGGCGTCAGCGGCTGCGCCGTAGTCTCCGACGGTGATCTCAATGTCCGCACGAACGCCGGCCCGCAGTTCGTCGACCAGGCGCTGCGCGGTGGCCTCTGTACGGCTGGCGACGACGATCCGACGCAACGACGGCCGGATCGCCAGCATCGCCTCGACATGGCCTGCGCCCTGTGGACCACCGCCGATGATGCCCAACGTGGTCACGCCCTGGCGGGCGAGCACATCGGTCGCTACGGCTGAAGCGGCCGGGGTCCGCAAGGTTGTCAGCCCGGCACCATCGAACAGGGCAACCGGCCCACCGGCGGCGACGTCGAAGAGCACGTATGCACCTTGGATCACCGGAAGGCCGCGAACAGCATTGTCGGGCTGGATCATCACCATCTTGACGCCAGCAGAACGCTTATCGAGCGCCGGCATGATCAGAAAATCGCCGGTTCCGGCGTGGAAGTGTTGTCGGGCGACATGATGTGGTGTCGTCGTGAAACCGGCCCGCAGGGCCTCGATCACCTCGTTCATCGACGCCAGACGGCGGATCGAAACGGCGTCAAAATACGGGAGGGAAGGCACAAGCCAATCTTTCCACGGCGAGCATCGTCGTCACACAACGGGTCCGTTTCTCTGGATTTGGTAGGGACATTCTCTTGGATTGGCAGGAAATCTCACCCATCGTTGCCCTTGCGTAGTCCAATTGGCTATGATCCCCTCAACGGGCGGAGACCCCGCAATAGGGCTAACGCGCCCGGAGGTCGCCATGTTGTTTTTGAAAAATGCCCCAACGCCAGTCGTCGTGATCTTCTGGATCTCGATGATCTTCGTTGTCTGGAAGGTCTGGCAAGATCCCACCGCCAGCGCGCAAACCGCTGGCGATTTCTTCAGCGCGATCGGCGGCTTCGTCTCCGATGTCATCGACAAGAGCGCCGCGTTTCTGAAAGAGCTTGCCAACTAGGTAGCGATGCAACAGGGAAGCGACGACTTCAGCACCTACGGTGTAATCGACGTCGACTCGGTAGACGTCGATTCGTTTGATGATGGGTTGTTCGCAGACGAGTCGATTCGACTGACCGAGGACGGCGGGTTGATCATCGACGGCGACGCCATCGTTCCCGAGGACAGCCCGATACTCGGCCCCGACGAGGGCTCGAAACGTCTGCGCGGCATCCGCAACCGCCATGCGATGACGCCACGAGAAATCCTCGACTGGCACCGGATTCCCGGCGAAAACGTGATCATGGTCGACTCGCCGTCGTTGTGGTCGATGCTCCTGGAAAACGCTCCGCTCACCGCCGGATGCATCCTGGCGATCATCATCCTGCTGATCTTCGGTTTCACCACCAGTCAGTTCTTGGTCGCTGGCCTCGGTTTCATCGTTCTCGGCGTGGTGCTCAGCTATTTCATCGTTCGGCGCATCGCCGAGGTGTACACGATGTACGTGATCACCAACTTCCGGGTGATCAAGTTGTGGGGCGTGTTCTCTCTCAGCGCAGCCTGGATTCCTTGGGGCAAGGTCACCGACGTTCGATTGATTCGCACCTTCTGGGGACGTCTCGGCCACTACGCCACGCTGTATATCGACTCGGCGAACGAGCAATCGGGTCTGAAGGATATGCGCAACCTGACCAAGCCGAAAGAGTTCTACAAGGTGCTCACGGCCATGGTGCAGCTCAAACAAGGCAACGCTCAAGCAGAGATGGCTTTGCCCTCTTTCGGCAACACCGACGACGACTGAACCTCGTCGTGCGCACGGGTGAGCGCGAGGTGCAAGCGCACGGTCAGCCACCACAGCATCGTCGCTGCGGCGACGTGAATGGCCACGAGCGCCGCTGGAACGCCGCTGAAGTACTGCGTGTAGCCGAGCCCCGCCTGCCCGATGGCCACGACGGTCCAGGCCATGAGTGGAGCGTCGAGCACGGCACGATCGCCAGCCTGCTTGCGCAGATGGCCATAGAGCAGAAAAGCCACGCCGATCGTCGCTAGAACGCTGATGCTGTGGATCCTGGCGACCGTGGAGATCGCCACGTCGAATCGTTTGGCGTCCTCATCGCCGGCGTGAGGTCCCGCGCCGGTGACAAACGTGCCGGTCACCAGAGCCAGCCCGCTGAGCACGGTCACCGCCGTGACCAACGTCGTCGAGCGCTGCCCGACGGCAGGGACTCGCGTCGCACCGGCGGGCTCCCCGGCGCGCTGCACCAGAATCGTTCCCAAGGCAACCAGCACCATCGACAACAGGAAGTGCTGCTGATTGGCGAACGGATTGAGATCGCTCAGCACGACGATCCCGCCGACGACACCTTGCATCGGAACCCCGACCGCCACGGCGATCGCCAAGCGAGTCAGGTCCCTTCGCCGCGGTCGACGCTTGAGCGCGCCGAGCACGGCAGCGATGACGGCAGCCATGACGACGCCGGTGAACAATCGGTTGACTTGCTCGATCGCTCCATGGGTAGTGGAAACATCGATGAACTTGGACTCGTTGCACTTCGGCCAATCCGAACAACCCAGCCCCGAACCGGTGAGGCGCACGGCCGCGCCGGTGACGACGATTGCGCACAAGGCAACGAGCGCGGCCATCGTGATCCGGCGGTAACGATCAGCAGACATCGACTCGATCGTAACGAAGCGCTTGTAGCGTTGCCTCCTGGTGAAGAAACAGACTGTCGAGGAACGCCGAACCGAGATCTTGGAAACGACCTGTGAGGTGGTGATCGAGCGCGGTTTTGCGGCAACGCGCATCGCCGACGTCGCCAAACGGCTCAACGTCTCGACCAGCTTGATTCACTACCACTTCGACTCCAAAGAACAGCTGCTCGCCGAGGCTTTCAGCCACTACGCCAACAAGGACCTCGCCGAACTCGACGCCGAAATCGAATCGGCACCGAATTCATTGGTGCAGCTCGATCGGGCGATCCACAGCTACGTGCCCGAGGGCAGCGACGATGTCGAGTGGATGTTGTGGATCGACGCCTGGGGCGAAGCGTTGCGCAACCCGCTGATGAAGCGGATCAGCCAGCAACTCGATGAGCAGTCGCTGCACCTGCTCGAGCGGGTGATCGCTGGCGGTGTCAGCGCCGGCGAATTCACGTGTAACGATCCGGCGGCGAGCGCGCTACGACTGACCGGCCTGATCGATGGCTTGGCGATCCAGTTCGCCGCGCACGACGACCTGCTGACGCGCCAGGCCTTCATCGACCATGTTCGCTGGCTGGCTGCAGCGGAGGTCGGGGTTGCTGTCGGCGACTTCGACAACCAATTGCCGAGCAGCAATGCCGTAGCGATGATTACCCCGGTCACCGACTTGGTGTTGCGCCAGTTGCTGTCACGCATCGCCGAGGCTGGCGATGAATCGCCAGACCAGGTGGCGACGCTTTGCACCGCAGATGCGGCATTCGATATCGACGGGCAGCTGACGAGCGGTAGAGCCGCCATCGCCACAACGCAGGCGCAGCGCCGCGGGCGATATCAGTGGATCGTGACAACGGCGCAGTCGACGGTGTTCACCATGCACGACGATGGCGTAATCGGCGCCAGGCTGCTGATCGAGGAGCGATTTACCACCCTCGAGGGCCAGCCGGGATGTCGACTGTCGCGCGTCAGCGACCGCTACGCGCTGACGCCAAGCGGGTGGTTGCTGCAGTCGCGCGAGATGCGCACCGTCGGCACTCACTAAGGTCGGCTCACGCCGTTCGATCGAGCTGATCGAGGTGCTCGACATCCGATAACCGGCGCAGACCAAACGTGTGGCCGTCGCCCAGCGAGAACGACTCGATACGGGTGATCGAGGCGTGCCCAAGCACGAATCGATCCCATTCCCACGGCGTTGGGTCGAGCCCGAGCAGGTAGCTGATAATCGCCGAGTTGGTTCCAGCATGGGCCACGAGGGCGATCCGCTGCTGGGGATTGTCGATCCGCCACACCGGCAGTGGACCGTCGAGCCGTTCGATGCCACGCTCGGCGAGAAACAGCCCGCAACCCTCACGGATGCGGGCGATGAAGTCGCTGCTGGCCTCGCCACCGAGTTCGCTGAGACCATGCCAACGTTGATGTGATGCCCGGCGACGCTCCTCGGCGAAGGCAGCCTCGGCCTTCTCCCGCGGCGTACCTTGCCACACGGGGCTGCGGATCTCGCGCAACCAGGAGTGGACCTGCTGATCAAATCCGGTGCGCTGATACAACGGGGCCGCGGTTTCCAACGCCCGCTGCAACGGCGAGACCAGAATCTCATCGAAGGCGTCGCCAGCCAGCGCTTCGGCCATTCGGTGCGCCTGGCGATGCCCACGCTCGGTCAGCGGCGGGTGATCGATATTCAGTCCATCGACGACCCACTCGGGCTCACCGTGGCGTATCAGAACGATTTCCATCGTTCGACGATAGCGAGCCAACGGCGAGCGCCGATGCCACGGCGGTAGCCTTTGGTCGTGTCATCCGACCTCGGCCAGCCGCAACCGCACTACGCCGCTGGTTGGTATCCCGACCCGACCCGGCGCTTCGAGTTCCGCTACCACGACGGCTTTCAGTGGAGCGATCACGTCAGTATCGGCGGCATCCAGTCACGCGATCCGTTGGCTTCCGTAACGCCTGCGGGGGCGTCGACCATCGGGTTTTCTCCGGAGCTGCCGAAAGGAAAGGCGCTCGCCGCGTTGTTGTGTGCAATTGCAGCGCTGTGCGTCGGTTGGGTGCCGTTTGTCGGCTTGATCGGAGCCATCGCGCTGATCGTGGCCGTCGTGCTGGGCATTTCGTCGCTGCGTGCCAACCGGCGCGGCACGGCGTCGGGGCACGGTATGGCCGTCGCCGCGCTGTCGATCGCTCCGATCGCCGCGCTCGCCGTCGGCCTCGGCGTGTGGTTGTCCTTCATCGTCGCCCGTGAGGTCCGCGATGTGATCGACGTCGGCGATTACCGCCTCGCCGAGCAGTCCTGCGAGGTCTCCGACGGCCAAGTGCGCTACACCGGCTCGATCGAGAACCGCGACGACCGGGTGCACGATTACACGTTGTTCGTCAACTTCTCATCCGCAGGGTCCGACGACTCGCTGTACAACAGCTTGACGACCGTCGAAGATGTCGCTCCCGGCGCAACGAGGTCGTGGTCGGTGGTTCGTATCGTCCGCGAGGAAGTCGCTTGCGAGGTCGTCAGCGTGACCGGACTGGGCTCGTGGTTCGATGACGATGGCGGCTCAGGCGACTGATCAGGCGGTCGCCACCGTCGGTTCTTCCTGCGCCGCGCACGTTTCGACGTTGTAGGCCAAGAGTGCGTCGCGCGACGCGCTGTAACCGTCGAGATCGAGCTCACTAAAACTGGTCATCCCGGCTGGATCAGCCTGCAACGCTTCGACGTCGAAGTCGTAGCGTCCGAGCAACGCGCGCAGCGAGGCCATGAACTCGAGCATGCGCTGCACATCGCCGCCGACGTCACCCGGAGCACGCCCGCTCATCTGCTCGAGCTGCGTCGACATCTGCGCCAGCGCCGCATCGGTGACCGCCGAATCCTCGGCTTCAAATGCGCTATCGATCGAGGCATTCGACTCTTCGAACACCGCCAACAGCTGGCAGAACGTCGCACCGCCCGTGGCTGGCGCCGAACCGCTGCTGGAGCAGCCGGCGAACAACGAGGCCAGCATCACCGAACTGACGACGAAGCATCGCTGGAATTTCGGTCGGTCTCGCTGTTCTGCCGCCAGGCGTGCACGCATACCGCAACGCTAACCGGTGCCAGAAGTTGACGACACCCAGGCCGCGTACAACTGCGCGTAATGACCATTTCGGCACACCAGCTCCTCGTGGTGGCCATCCTCGACGATGCGACCTTGTTCGAGCACGATCACGCGGTCGGCGCGCATCGCGGTCGACAGTCGATGGGCAATCGAGATCGTCGTGCGCCCGCTCGACAGCCGATCGAGCGCCCGCGACATGCGCACTTCGGTCAGCGCGTCGACCGACGACGTCGCTTCGTCGAGGATCAACACGGCCGGGTTGACAACAGAAGCGCGGACCAGAGCGACCAGCTGACGCTCCCCTGCGGAAATCTGTCCGCCACGCTCGCCCACCGAGGTCGCCAGGCCAGTCGGTAACGTCTCCACCCACTCGTCGAGATCGAGCTCGGAAAAGGCGCGGCGGACATCGAGCGCGCTGAGGCCCGGCCGGGCAAACAACACGTTGGCCTCGATCGTGTCATCGAATAAGAACGGCTCCTGTGGCACGACCACCAGCCGGTGACGCAACACACCGTTGGACACCTTGCGCAGCGGAACTCCCCCGACGATGATCTCGCCGCCCTGCGGGTCGGCAAAGCGCCCGAGCAACTTGCCGAGCGTCGACTTCCCCGACCCCGTGGCACCGACGAGCGCGACTTGTTGTCCCGAAGGGATCGTTGCGCTGAGATTGCGCAGCACCGGGAAGTCGTCGTCGCTTTCGTTGCGCCCGCGGTAGGCAAAGGTGACATCGCGGATATCGATCGCCAGCGGCCCGCTCGGCAAGGCGATCGGCGACGTTGGCTCAGGCGGACCGATCGGCATGTCGAGCACCCCGAGTAAGCGGCGCAACCCGGCAACGGCGGTCTGCATCTGATCGAGCACCTCGGTGAACTCGGCGATCGGCTCGAGGAAGCGATAGGTAAGGAAGATGAAGCCAACCATCGCGCCAGCGGTCAGCTCGACGCTCGGTCCGCGCCACACCCCGACGCCGACCACCGCCGACACCGTCAGCACGCTAAACACCTCGCCTGAGGGGAAGAGGAAGGCACCGAAGGTGCCGGCCTTGATGAACGCGTTCGAGCGTTCGTGGAGCACGGTCTTGGCTTCGATGGCGGCCATCTCCCCCGCGCCGTAGGCCCGCAACGTCTCCATCCCGGTGACCAGCTCAGTCACCGCGCCGAGGTATTCGCCGTTGCGTTCCCGAGCTCTGCCGTAGGCCACGACCAGATGGCGTTGCACGATGCGCAGCACCAATCCCAACGGCACGGCAACGACGAAGGCGACGAGGGCCAGTATCCAGTCGTAGGCCAGCATGACCCCGCCGACGATGAGCATCAGCGCGCCGTCGAGCAGGATCGACAATCCACCCCAGGCGAAGAAGTCGGCAAGCGTTTCGACATCGGAGGTGACCCGAGCAACGAGAGCACCGCGACGTTCATCGCCGTGATCGGACAGGCTGAGGTGGTGGATATGGCCGATCAGCTTGGTGCGCAAGTCGTACAGCGCCCGCTCGCTGGAGACGCCGAGGCGAATGACCACCGCCCGCTTGGCGATGTTGGCGACGATGATCCCGGCGGCACCGATCGCTGCGGCCTTGGAGATGACGTCGATGTCGACGGCACCATCGTTGATGCCATGATCGATCGCGTACTGCAGCACGATGGGAATGACGACCCGGCCAGCGGCGCTGATGACGGCCAACAACAAGGTCAACAGCAGACCCTGGCGCAGCACCGGCGCGGCGGCGACTCCGCGGCCGATCGTACGCGCCGCGCCAAGGTTGTTGGCGAACTCAGTTTCCACTGTCAGCACCCCCTTGCGTCTCCTCGCGGTCGGCGTCAAAGGCCTCCATCAGTTCCCGATAACCGGGTTCGGTGTCCATCAACTCGGCGTGCGAGGCGTGGGCGACAACCCGGCCGCCGTCAAGAAAGGCAACGGATTCGGCGAGCGCGATCGTGCTCGGCCGGGAGGCGACGATCAGCACGGTGCTGTCGGTCAGCACACGCCGCAGGTTGGAGACCACCAGCGCTTCGGTCCCGGGGTCGAGAGCGGACGTGGTGTCGTCGAGCAGCAGCACGCTGGGACGCCGGATCAGGGCTCGGGCCAAGGCCACACGTTGGCGCTGACCGCCGCTGAGGCTGACGCCGCGCTCGCCGAGAGTTGTCGCCAACCCCTCGGTCAACTCGCCGACAAAGTCGTCGCCTTTGGCATCGGCGAGCGCCTGCCAGATGTCGTCGTCGCTGTAGCTCTCGCCGAGGGTGATGTTGTCGCGGATGCTGCCGCTGAGCAGAAACGGCTCCTGCAACACGTAACAGCGAGCGCCACCAGACAGCGTCACAGTGCCCGAGTCGGGCGGCAAGATACCGGCGATCAGACGCAACAGTGTGGTCTTGCCGCATCCCGTAGCACCGACCAGCGCCGTCGTACTGGCCAGCGGGATATGCAACTGCACGCCACTGAGCACCGGTCGCTCGGCGTCGTAGGCAAAGCCGAGTTGTTCGAGCGCGACGCCGTCGGGACCGCTGGCGGTGATGATCGAATGCCGCGGGTCAGCCAGCAGCGGTTCGTCGAGTATCTCGCGCAATCGGCGCCAACCGGCCAGCGCGTGTGGCAACGTCGACAGCGCATACCCGATGATCCGCAGCGGAAAGACCAACAATGTGAAGAGATAGATGACGCTGCTCAACTCGCCGATCGTCAAGCGTCCTTGGTCGATGCGCGAAGCGCCGAGAACGATGAGCACGACATTAGCCAGCGCCGGCACGGCATCGAGCAGTGCTTCGAACCCGCCGCGCAGCCGCACCGCATCGATGCGCGCATCGCGCAATTCGCCGGAGATCACCGCCAGGCGCTCGGATTCGCGTCGCTCGGCACCGAAGGCCTTGACCACCTGCACCCCCTCGAAGCTTTCGTGTACGGCGGCGGAAAGCCGCCCAACATGGTGCTGGGCACGGTCGAAATGGCGATCGACACGGTGTTGGTAATGCAGGTTGAGCAGCGTCAGGATCGGAAAGACGGCGATCGCCACGGTCCCGAGCACGACATCGGTGGCCAGCAACCAGGCGCAGGAGACGAAGATCAGAATAACCACGCTGCTGGCGAAGGGAAGCGGCGAGAGCACGTCGGTGGCGGCGTCGACGTCCATACCGGCGCGGGCGGCAAGCTCACCCGTTGGGCGCTGTTGGTGCCACTGCAGCGGTTGGGCGACGAGTCGGTCGATGACCTGCCCGGCAAGCACCTCACCGATTCGGCGATGGGCGATGCCTGCCCAGACGCGACGCACGATCACGCCGCAGGCGCGGATCAACCCGATGGCGATAATGAAGGTGACACCGGTCATCGCTGTCGCCAGCCCGACGCGGCCGGATTCGAAACGCGGCACGATGACCTTGTCGATCACCCAGCGAATGGCCACCGTCGAGGCCACGGTGCACAGCGCGAACACGGCTGCACCGCTGACGGCGATGAGAAACGGGCGGGGTTTCAGGCGCACCAACTGGCGGACAAGGTGTACCGCTTCGCGCCATCGATCAAGTCGTCCAGACGCAGCCATCCGTTAGTTCTAGCGGAAGAGACGTTCCAAATCGACCAAATTACGTCTGCGTCGAGCAGCGACGTCTAGCGTGGAGCTATGGATCAAATGAACTTCGCCTTGGCGTTGCTGCGTATCGTCTTCGGACTCTTCCTGGCCTATCACGGCTACAACAAGGTTTTCGGCGGCGGTGGCCTCAAGGGCACCGCAGGCTGGTTCGGCAGCCTTGGGATGAAATGGCCGCACCTTCAGGCGCGCATGGCCGCGGCTAGCGAGATTGGCGGAGGGCTGTTGTTCGCCGCTGGCTTGCTGACCCCCCTCGCCGCTGCGGCGATGATTGCCCTGATGATCGTTGCCTATCGCGTCGATCACGCCAAAAACGGGTTCTTCATCTTCAAGAACGGTTGGGAATACGTTGCCTCGATCGCCATCGTCGCCCTCGCCGTGGCCACGGTCGGCCCTGGTGAGTGGAGTTTGGACAACGCCTTCGACATCAGCTTCGACAACTGGAATGGCCTCATCATCGCCCTGGTCATCGGTATCGGCGGTGCCGTCACCCAACTCGCCGTCTGCTACCGGCCACAAAAACCGTGACCGCCATCGAAACCGATCCTGCTCGGCCTCATCGGGAGCGAACGAAACGATCGCCGGGCCAACGGATCGCTCGGGCGACGGTGATCACCGTCGTGCTCGGGTTGTTGGTGATGTGGATCTACGCCTTCGGCTTTGCCGACAAGCAAGCCGCAGCCAAACTCGACGATCCGGCGTGGAGCATTCGCGCCGAGGCGATCTGCCTGGAGCGTAACGAAACGCTACGAGGAATGGCCAGCGAGGTTCGCCAAACCTCTGACGGTTCGACCGTCGAACTGGGTAACGCCGTCGCCAGTGCCACCACCGTCATCGAAGCTGCGCTCGACGCCACGGTGGCCGAACTGCCGACAGGTGACATCGATCGGCGCCTGATCGCCGAATACGAACGCTTGTACCGTGTCTATATCGCCGACCGCAAGGTCGCCCAAAACCTTCTGCAGGCCGGCACGATGACCGAACTCAACGAAACATTGGAGAATGGCTCGCCCGTGTCCAAGATCCTCGCCGACTTCGTCTCGGTCAATCTGATGGACGCCTGCCGGGTGCCGAACTACTGATCCGGCCTACCGATCCGGGCTACTGATCCGGGTTATCGACCCATGTGGCGCGCTCTGGATCCCAACGTCTGATCACCCTCGCCGGCGAGCCGACGGCCACGCTGTAATCGGGAATCACCCCGGTGACCACACTGTTGGCACCGATCACAACGTGACGACCGATCGTCGCCCCTGGCAAGATAACGCTGCCGTGCCCAAGCCACGAGCCGTCGCCGATCGTCACTGGTCGCTCGGGCATGGCCTGTTGTGAAATCGGGCGAGAAACATCTCGATAGTCATGATTCTGATCGGTGATGTACACGTGATGGCCGGTCCACACGTCGTTTCCAATGGTGATCTGCAGGTGCCCGACAATGCCGCTCCCCTTGCCAAACAGGCAGCGGTCGCCGATCGAGACCACCGGATCGATGATGCATTCCTGCCCGGGAATCATCCCCGCCGACAACGTCATCCCCGGTCCAAACATCGTTCCTGAACCGATGTGGATGTAGCGCTCGTTGAACAGCGTGTTGGCTGGAAAGCAGATCACGCTTCCTTGCCCGAAACGCCCGAACCGTTGGCCCCGCCTGCTCAGCGGGCCGATAGCTGCAGTTTCGACGGCGAGTTCCCAGCCGCGCAGCACCATTTCCCCGGCCGCACGCTTGGCCGAACCCCGCAGGCGATTGATCATCGTTGGGGCCTGCGCCTGGCGGGAAATCACGCCAGAACGTTAGCCACGGCGCGGTCGAATCGTTGGCACGCCCGCCGAGTGTCAGGATTGTGCCGATGGACAATCTTGCTGCGATCGCCGGGATACGGGTTGGGCATGTGCAGCGCGCCGGGCGCGGCTGGCGCACAGGGACGACGGTCGTGCTCTTCCCATCTGGTGGAGCCGCAGGTGTCGATGTTCGCGGCGGGGGCCCGGGGACGAGAGAAACCGATTTGCTGCGCCCAGAGAACCTGGTGCAAGGGGTGCATGCCCTGTGCTTCAGTGGTGGAAGTGCCTACGGATTAAGCGCCGCGGACGGGGTGATGGCCTGGCTCGAGCAACAAGCCACCGGCTATCCGGTGGGGCCGCGACCGAGCGATGTCGTCCCCATCGTTCCAAGCGCGGTGATCTTCGATCTCGGTCGTGCGGGGGCGTTTGCCAACAGGCCCGATGCGGGTTTCGGGTATCGAGCAGCACGTCGAGCGACGCGACGTGGGGCGTCGATCTCGGGCGCGATCGGCGCGGGCACCGGCGCCGTCTGCGGAGGTCTGCAGGGCGGTGTGGCCAGCGCCTGCGAACAACTCGTCGTCGCCGGATCGGCGATGACCGTTGCCGCCTTGGCGGTCGTCAACGCCGTCGGCTCGCTGATCAACCCGGCGACGGCGCTGCCGTGGGAACTCGACGGTCTCAATCTCCGGCGGCCCTCGGTCGGCGACCGACGACGCCTGAACGATCACCTGCGAACGATCGCCGCGGGCCGCGTCGGCGAAGGCGCCAGCGACGGCGAAGGTGTCGGTAAGCACGCCAGCTTGAACACCACCATCGGCGTCGTCGTCACCGACGCCATGCTGTCCAAAGCCGAGTGCCACAAGCTCGCCAGTGTCGCCCATGATGGCCTGGCGCGGGCGATCCGCCCGGCACACACCCTGTTCGACGGCGACACGATCTTCGCCGTCGCCACGGCGACGATCCCAGTTGCCGAGCACGGAGCCAGCGGATTCGGCGATCCGTCGAGCCGGGCTGCGGTGTTGTCGCAGGTCGGCGAGGCAGGGGCCCGCTGCTTCGCCCGTGCCTGTGGCAGGGCGGTGATCGATGCGACGTCGAGGGGCGGTCCGGCGACGTACCGCGAGCTGTGCCCCAGCGCCTTCGCCGACGGTCGCCCCTGACAATTGGGGAATAGGAATCCGCTTGATTAGGTTTGCGCACAGTTCGGATCCGCAACCGAGCGTCAGGACGGCTCAGACGATGCAGATCTTCACCTCACCGGCAACGATGCGCCAGTTCAGCCGCGAGCGCCAGTGTGCCGGGCTGCGGATTGGGTGTGTGCCGACGATGGGTGCGCTCCACGAAGGACACCTGGCGTTGATCCGCCGCGCGCAGGAGCTGTCCGATCTTGTCGTGGTCAGCATCTTCGTCAACCCGTTGCAGTTCAACAAGCGTGACGATTTCGATCACTACCCGCGGCCGATGGACGGCGATCTGGATGCATGTCGCCACGCAGGCGTCGACGCCGTCTACGCACCGACACCGGCGGTGATGTACCCACCAGGGTTTCAAACCCATGTCGAACCTGGTGAGCTGGCGGAGCCGTTGGAGGGCGCCAATCGTCCGGGGCACTTTCGCGGCGTGGCCACCGTCGTTACCAAGCTGTTCAACGCCGTGCGCCCCGACGTCGCCGTCTTCGGACTCAAGGATTACCAGCAACTGGCGGTCATTCGCCAAATGGCCGCCGACCTCGACCAGGGCATCGAAATCGTCGGCTTGCCGACGGTGCGCGAACACGATGGGCTGGCCTTGTCGTCGCGCAATCTGCGACTTTCCGCCGAGCAACGTCGCGCCGCGATCGCCATACCACGCGCCCTCGATGCCATCGAAGCCGCAGTCACAGCTGGACAGCGCGACGTTGTCGCCCTCGACGTCGAGTGTCGCCGCGTGCTGGCGGGTGAGCCGCTCGCGCTCCTTGAGCACGTCGAATTCGTCGATCCGCACACGCTCCGTCCGCGCGGCACGGTCGATGGGCCGTTGCTGGTCGTCATCGCCGTGTGGATGGGCGATGTCCGGCTGATCGATAACCGGCTGATCGATCACTCAGCGGAGCGATGAACGAAGCGCTGCGATGAACGAAGCGCTGCGCGACGCCATCGTCGGCCCGTTGTGGGCCGACGATGCGGCGTCGAGGCGATCACGGTCGCCGCTGTCGACATCGGTCGCGGCCGACGTGGCCATCGTCGGTGCGGGCCTCACCGGGCTGTGGACCGCCCATTACCTGCACGCCAGCGACCCGACGTTGCGCATCGTTGTCGTCGACGCCGAGCGGGTGGGCTTCGGTGCCAGCGGCCGCAACGGCGGGTGGTGTTCGGCCTTGATGCCTATGTCGCTGGCGGCCATCGCCGGACAACACGGCGCTGACGCCGCGCGTCGCATGCAGCGAGCGATGAACACCACCATCGATGAGCTCGCGCGGGTCACCAACGAACTGGCCATCGACTGCCACTTTCAGCGCGGCGGCACCGTGACCATGATCCGTAATCCCGCACAGCTGCAGCGGGCGAAGGCCGAGATGACCAGCTACCGCACGTTCGGGTTCAACGATCAGCTGCGCTGGCTGGAGCGCAGTGAGGCAGCGGCGATGATCGACGCCCAGGGACAGCTCGCCGCCCTATACAGCCCGTATTGTGCGGTGCTGCATCCTGGACGCCTGGTGCGCGGCCTGGCCGAGGCGGTCGAAGCCCAAGGGGCGACGATTTTTGAACGCAGCCCGGCGACGGCAATCGAACCAGGCCGAGTGCTGATGACCAACGGGGAAACGATCACAGCCCCGGTCGTGGTGCGCGCCACCGAGGGATTTACTCGTTCGCTCGACGGACAACGCCGGGCGCTGGCACCGGTCTATTCGCTGATGATCGCCACGGAACCGTTGCCGCGCGCGGTGTGGGATTCGATTGGCTTGGCCGACCGTCAAACGTTCACCGAGATGCGCCATGTAGTCATCTACGGCCAGCGCACTGCCGACGACCGCCTGGCCTTCGGCGGACGGGGTGCGCCGTATCACTTCGCTAGCGCGATCAAACCTCGTTTCGATGCCGACGACGCGGTGCACGATCGACTCTTTGGCACGCTCTGCGATCTCTTTCCGTCGATCGCCGGTGCCGCCATCACCCATCGCTGGGGCGGGCCGCTCGGCGTGCCCCGAGATTGGTGGATGTCGGTCAACTTCGACCAATCGAGCGGCCTAGCCGACGCTGGCGGCTACGTCGGCGACGGTGTGGCCAGCAGCAACCTGGCCGGACGCACACTGGCCGCGATGATCACCAGGTCGTCCGGTGATCTCGGGGGGCTTGCCTGGGTTGGCCACCGCAGCCGTCGGTGGGAACCTGAACCGTTGCGCTGGGCGGCGATCAATAGCGCCGTGCGTTTGCCCGATGGGGCCGATCGTTACGAGCGTCGCTCCCAACGACCTGAGCGATGGCGGTCGGCTGTGCTCAACCGCCTACTCGGTCACTGAGGTGCGGCGATGGTCACGTCGGGAACTCTGCGGGTACTGCGGCGCTGAACAGCCACTCAGCAAAAAACTGGTCGAGGTCTTCGCCGGCGATCTCCTCGCATAAGGCGACAAATTGCTCGGTTCCTTGGGAGGTGCCCTGATAGCGGGCAACCCATTGCTGCAGGATCGAGAAGAATGCCTCGTCGCCGACCTGGGCGCGCAGCGCGTGCAGGACCACCGCTCCCCCGTCGTAGACCTCGAAGGAGAAGAGGTCATCTTCCGTCGGCGGCCGCGCGGTGGGGAAGGTTGGATTCTGGCGATCGCTGAGGGCGAGCGCAGCGTGTTCGGCGACGGTCCGCAGTCCGCTGTGCTCGAGCCAGAGCCATTCGGCATAGGTAGCGAAGCTTTCGTTGAGCCAGATGTGCTGCCAGTCGGACGGGGTCACCGCATCGCCGAACCATTGGTGGGCCAGCTCATGAGCGATCAAGAAGTGAGCAAAAGCGTCGAGTTCACCACTCAAGTCACCGGTACTGAAGAACGGTCTCCCGGCGGTCTCCAATGCCAGCCCGGGCTCGCTGTCGATCAAAGCTAGGCCAAATCCCTCGAACGGGTATGGACCGAACAGCGACGAGAAATAGGCGACCATCTGCGGGGCGACGTCGAGCAGTGACTGATACCGCGTTGCGCTGCCTGTGGGCACGACATGGGTATAGGTGACACCGTCGATGATCCCCCGTTCGACGATTTCATAGTCGCCGATGGCCAACAGGATCAGGTACGTGGCCATCGGTTCGGCGAAGCGCCAGCTCCACGTTGCCGCGCGACCGGCTTGACGTTTCTCGATCAGCTCGCCGTTAGCAAAGGCACCAACCCCGTCTGGCACGGTGACGGCGATGTCGAAGGTCGCCTTGTCACTCGGGTGATCGTTGCTCGGCAACCAGGTTCGGGCCTGCGCCGGTTCGTTCATCACGTAGGTCGACGCGCCTTGGTCAAGCCAGCCCCCCGGCATGGCGTCGAAGATCTGCACCGTCGATGAATGCGCGAAATAGCGGATCGTGACGACGAATTGCGAGCCGAGGGCGATCGGCTCCGGCGGGCGAATGTACAACTCGGGTTGGTCCCCCGGGAGCTGGAACTCGGCCACCTCGCCGTTGACCAATACCGAGTCGATCTCCAGATCGATGGCATCGAGGCTGAAGACATCGAGGTCGGCGGTGGCGGTGATGGTCAACGTCGCCGCGCCGTGTATCAGGGTTTCGCGCGGATCCGCCGAGAGTTCGATCTCGTAGGAATCGACGTCGATCCCGGGATTGCCAATGTCGTCGATCATCGTGTCGTCGAGATCATCGGCGGGTGCCAACGCTACGTCGACTGCCGGTTGCCGCGGCCCAGTCTCCGCCGACCCAGTCTCCGCCGGCCCAGTCTCCGCCGGCCCAGTTTCGGGCGGCCCAATCTCCGCCGGCCCAGTTTCCGGCGGCCCGGTGCTCGTCGGCACATCTAGAGCAGTCGTCGAAGTGATCGATGTCAGGATCGAGGTCGCCGAGTTCGCTTCTCGGGCCCGAACATCTGGCCGGGTGACACAAGCCGTCACCGTGCACAACACAACGGCGACAGCGCCGAGGGCGGTGCGCGCACGCCGAGGTGTCATCGATGTAAACCGTAGTCGCGCATCGTCGCCTGGAGCCGTCGGGTGAACACCGAATCGCCGGAGAGCACGGCGCTGCGCGCCAGCAGGCGGCCATCGGCCCAATTGGACAAGCCGAGCTCCGGACGCCCCAGGGCAAACTGACCGTCGACCCAGCGTGTCATGCCATTGCCGACGAACGGGGCGTCAACCGCGTCGTAAAAACGTTCCTGCTCGGCGGCGTTGTCGCTGATCAGTGAGGCGGCGAGGCGTGGGCTGTAACGGTTAAACAGCTCGACCGCATGATCGACGCTGTCGACCAGCACCACGCTGAGCTCCGGCGAATTCTCCCATTCCCACTCCATGCCCAACTCCTCGATCGCCAGACGATCGATCAACGGTTCGTCGCTGTCACCTTCGGGGCGAGAGACACACACGCGTTCAGCGACGGTCGCCGCGTCGAGCCATGGCGAAAGGTCGTCGGCTGCATGCAGCCGGGCAACGGTGCCTCGGCGTCGTCCCGCTTCTCGTGCTGCCGCTAGCACGAGCGGCACAAACTCCGCGGCTCGGCGGCGGTCGAGGCAACAGACGTTGACCGTGTTACACACCTTACGATCGAGCGAGTTGACCAGCGAGGCGGTGAGCTGCCCAGCGTCGGCGTTGACTGATGCGACCAGCCAAGCCCCGCCGGTGCCGTGCAGGCTGACCGGAATTCCTGATTGGCGGGCCACCGCGCCGAGCTGCGCAACCGCCGTTCCCGAGCCGCGGGCGACGGCGAGCGACAGCCGTTTGTCGCTGAACAGGGCCCAGCCCGTCGAGCGCTGCGGGGAATCGATCAAACAGATCGCCCCCGCTGGCAGACCCGCCGAAGCCAGCGCAGGCGTCAGCACATGGGCCATCATCGCCCGCGCTGTGCCGAGGGCATCGCTACCGATACGCAACACGGCGCAGTTGCCGGAACGCAACACCCCCGTAGCGTCAGCAAAGACGTTGGGCCGCCCTTCGAACACGAACCCGATCAGGCCGAGCGGCGCCCGCCGCACGGCAACGCTCCACGCGGCGTGCTCGACCTGCTCGTCGACACTGTCGCGGGGCACAGAGATATCGCGCCACATCCGCAGACCGTTGATCATGTCGGCGCGCATCGTCTCGCTGAGCACCAGTCGAGTGATCGAACGACCGCGAGCACGGGCGGCGT
The DNA here is from genome assembly GCA_963732585.1 of uncultured Acidimicrobiaceae bacterium. Lineage (GTDB taxonomy): Bacteria > Actinomycetota > Acidimicrobiia > Acidimicrobiales > Ilumatobacteraceae > WLMZ01. The sequence goes on from CAVSZY010000003.1 coordinate 1,425,892, forward strand.
CGACATCGGCGGCGTTGGCGGCGGCCACTACGGCGAACACCTCGTCGTCGCCCAACAGCGTGGCGAAGCGCTCGTAGAAGTCGCTGATCTGCTGATCGCTACAGGCGGGCAGTTGGCGGAAGGCAATGTGGGCGCGCTCGACGGCGGCAGTGACCAGATCATGTTCCTGGTGGGCGATGTGCAACAGGGCACCGTCGTCTTGCACGACCACCAGGCGGTCGCCGTCGACAAAGCTCTCCGCCAGCTGTGGCGACACGGCGGTGAAACGGTCGCCGCCGCACGGAATGATCTGGCCGGTGGTCAGCTGTGTGAGACGGTTGTCAACCATCGCACCAGCGTAGAGACATCGGGGTAGACGGCGGCATATCGTTGTCGCATGCCCGACGACGATCGCCTGTATTTCCGCCAACTGCTCTCCGGCCGTGACTTCGCCACGGGTGATCAAATGGCCGAGCAGATGGTCAACTTCGTCTACGCCATCGGCGATCGCAGCACGGGCGAGGCCGTGCTGGTCGACCCTGCCTACGCCGTTGGCGACATTGTCGACATCGTCGAAGGAGATGGAATGACCGTCAGCGGGGTGCTTGCTACCCACTATCACGCCGACCACATCGGCGGATCGATCATGGGCTTCACCATCGAGGGTGTGGCCACGCTGCTGGAGCGCTGCAGCTGTCCGGTGCACGTCCAACAGGCGGAAACGCCGTGGGTGACGCGCACCTCCGGCGTCAGCGCCGACGACCTGGTCGAACACGTCGGCGGCGACACGATCGCCGTCGGTTCGATCACGATCCAATGTCTGCACACTCCCGGGCACACGCCGGGAAGCCAATGTTTCCTGGTCGACAACCGGCTGATCTCCGGCGACACGCTGTTTCTCGAAGGTTGTGGGCGCACCGACCTCCCGGGTAGCGACCCTCGGCTGATGGCCGAGAGTCTGCGCATGCTTTCCAAGCTCGACGACGACGTCGTCGTGTACCCGGGCCACTGGTATTCGCACCCACGGTTCGCTTCGATGGCCACCCTCAAGGACAGCAACTACGTTCTCGACCCGCGAGCCTGGGGTTTATAGGCTCACCGCCAGGCCGGCCAGGGCAACGTGGTAGGTGACCATGACCGCCAACGGTTGCCAGCGGTGTTCGCGCACGAACCGTCCCCAGCCGAGCACCGTGTCGCTGACGACGAACGAGGAGGCGCCGACGATCGCCCATCCCCGTCCGCTGAGTGCCGCAGCCACCGCCATCAACATGATCACGGCGAAGTAGACGATCACCGGCACGGTCATCGGAGCGTGCTCACGGCGCACGCTGGCAACGACCTTCGACCCGAACAGCGCGCCGTGAGCTGCCAGCACGATGACCATCGCCGCCACCCACCGCGACGGCTCCAAGCCAAGGGCGACGAAGACGGCGATGAACATGCGCGTGCCCCATGGCGAACGCCGCCAAACCAACGATGAACCGATCGACCGCTGGCAACAGGGCAATATCGCCGAGCAGGCAGAGGCCGAGGGCAATCAACGTCAGCGTCGTCGCCGCGCGGCCACCGTCGGCGGCGATGGCGATCCACATCATCAGCACGGTGGCGAGCGGCTTGGTGACCGTCTCCAACTGCTGGCTCACGCGACTGCGGGTGGCTGCAGTCGGCAATGGCCGCCGCGACCACCAATTGGCCAGCGCGACGACTGCGGTGCAGAACAAGGCAAATGGCATCGGTGACCCCCTAGAACGCCTTGGCCGCAGAACTGATTGCGGTGATCAACATCAGCACGTAGACGAGGATGCGGAAGCTTTCCTGGTTGAAGCGGGAGCGCAACGGGCTGCCGAGCATCAGTCCCACGCCGACGCTCGGCACCGCCACAGCGCACAGCGACAGTTCCTGGCGTCCGATCTTGCCCGTGGCGCCGAAGATCGTCGCCGCTAACAGCCCGCTGACGAAGAAGATGATCGGCAACGACGATCGCACCTGCTCAGCGGGAAGATGGCGCGCCTGCATGCCCAAGACCACCGGCGGCCCGCTGGTGCCCAACGACGTGGCCAGAACCCCAGCGACAAACCCTGCGCCGAGATCCAAGGAGTTGCCGACATGTGCGAGGTTCAGTCCGCGGATCAAGGCGACGACGGCGACGACGATCACTGCCGCCAGGATCAATCGCAGGGCACCGTCGCTGACCAGGTCGTAGACGAAAAACCCGAAGGGTGCGCCGACCAGACTGGCGATGCACATCCGTGAGGTCACGCCCGGCGCTCGTTGATGCCCGTAGCGCACCACCTGAAATCCGTTAGAAAGCAGCGCCAAGATGGTGGAGATCACCACGGAACTGTGCAGGTCGATGACCAGCGCCATGAAGGGCACCGCCAGCAAACCGAAGCCGAAACCGGCAACAGCGGTGACCCCGGCGGCGAAGACGATGATCACCATGATCCACAGGTAGTCGCTGGTGGCGACCGCCTCGGCGATCACCGCACCGCCCAATTGAAGCGATGGGTGTGGGTGCGGTAGTAGGGGAAGGCCTCGACGTCGCGCACGCCGACGATCGCCCGCACTTGGTCATTCAGCACCGAGAACAGCTCCTCCGTCGAGGAGCACACCACCTCGGCGAGGACATCGTAACCACCGGCGGCAAGCACGACATAGATCACCGAAGGCAGCGCCGCGAGCGCATCGGCAACCTCTTGTGCGTCGCGATCGACGCGGATGCACATCATCGCCATCGCCGTGTATCCGAGAGTCAACGGGTCGGTGACGGCCACAACCTGCACCACCCCAGACTCCGTCAGGCGTTGCACTCGCTGGCGCGTCGCCGCGGGCGAGAGGCCGACGATCGGGGCCAGATCGGCGTAACTGATGCGCCCGTCGCGCTGCATTTCGACGATGATCCGCTTGTCGACGCCGTCGAGATGCACAGCTATTTGTGTCCGACGAGCGCGGCGAGCGCCGCTGCAAAGACCATGGTGTGCTGATCGACGTCGGCGCGGCGATGTTGCGGCGACAGCAGCGCCATGTTGTGGAACGGGGTCAACAGGATGTCGCGGTTGATCGCCCAGAGGTGCATGAAATGCTCCAACGAGGTGTCACCGGCCAGCGCAGCATCGCGGCCATTGCGCGGTGGCGGACAGAACCAGTACTCGCCACGACATCCAAGCTGTTGCACATGCCACGGTAAACCGTTGTCGGCGATCACCCCGGCGACACCTGCTGTCCAGCGCGACGCCAACGGAATGGTGACGGCGAAGTCCTCGTCGCGCAAGGCGCACGACAGGGTGGCCTTCACCGCGGCCATCGCCAGGGCGTTGCCAGTCAAGGTTCCACCGACGCCGGAAGTATCGATCGAATTGGCCTGCACCGGGGAGCGAAGTCGCTCGCCGATCTCTGCGCTCATCCCGTAGGCCGCCACCGGCATGCCGCCACCGATCGTCTTACCGATCACCAGAAAGTCCGGCTCCAGCCCCCACGCCGCGGTGGCGCCACCGGGGCCGACGCAGATCGTGTGGGTCTCGTCGATGATCAGCAGCGCTCCGTATTGGCGTGTCAGCCGACGAACGTGCTGCAGATAGCCGTCGTCGGGCAACACGATGCCGATGTTGGTCAGCGCAGGTTCCATCAACACGGCGGCGACATCACCGTGTTTGAGCGCCTCCTCCATGTGCTCGATGTCGTTGAATTGCACGACGCGCGTTGTCACTGCGGGATCGACCTGTGGCCCGAGCGAGCCAGGTCGGGCGATGACCTTGCCGTCGTCATCGAGGACCGCAAACGTCTCGTCGACCGTGCCGTGGTAGCACCAGTCCATCACCAGGACCTTCGAGCGGCCGGTGAGATGGCGGGCGAAACGAAGCACAAATCGATTGGCGTCGGTGGCTGTCATCGCCATTTGCCACAACGGCAAGCCAAATCGGCGGGTGAGCTCTGCCCCGACCCAGGCCGCATCTTCGTTCGGCAACATCGTGGTGATGCCGCGCTGCGCCTGGGCGTAGAGGGCGTCGGCGACCTGTGGCAAGGCATGCCCGGCCATCGCCCCGGTGTCTCCGAGGCAGAAGTCGATGTACTGGTTTCCGTCGACATCACGAAAGTGACCACCGTGCGCCTCGTCAAAGCTCAACGGAAACGGTCCCGCCCAGCGCGTCATCCAGGGCATCGGCACCCCACCGAGCAGGTGCGCCGCGGCCTGTCTCCACAGGTCCCGGGAACGTGCGTTGCGGCGCTCGAACTCGGCTGTTTCTGCCACCAGCAAACTCGTCAAACGGTTGCGATCGATGCCTGTCACGATCGAGAACATAGCACCGGCACCCATCGGCGATTGTTCCGGTTGCGGCTGATATGGCGCCAGCAGAGCGTGTTGCATTCTCCGCTAAGTTCGCGGACGTGCCACCGTCTGCAGAACTCCATATCACTGTGGCAGGCCATGAGCTGACGATCACCAGTCCCGACAAGGTCTACTTTCCTGATCGCCAGACCACCAAGCGTCAGCTGATCGAGTTCTACCTGGCCATCGGTGAGCCACTCATGCGGGCGATGCGCAACCGCCCCGTGCTCCTGCAGCGCTTTCCCAATGGCTCCCCGGGAAGTTCGTTCTTTCAAAAGCGAATTCCCGACAGCGCCCCGGAATGGTTGTCGACGGTCGAGGTGTCGACGCCCAACGGCACCGTTTCGCGGGCCTTGGTGATCGCCGACCTCGCCCATTTCGTCTGGGCCGTCAATCTCGGATGCCTCGGGTTTCACAGTTGGCCGGTCCGGGCGGATGACATCGAGCGCGTCGACGAGTTGCGCATCGACCTCGATCCGCAGCCTGGCACCTCATTCGTGATGGCCCAAGAGACCGCGGCCGAGGTTGCTCGCCTCTTCGCTGAACTCGGCGTGCGCGGGTTTATCAAGACCACCGGCAATCGGGGGCTCCATGTCTACGTGCGCCTTGGCCCATCGTGGGATGCCTACGCGGTTCGGTCCGCAGCCGTAGCGGTCGCTCGCGAGCTTGAGCGGCGGCGACCAGATCTGATCACCGCGGCGTGGTGGAAAGAGCAGCGCGGCGAACGGATCTTCATCGATTACAACCAGAACGCGCCGCACAAGACGGTCTTCGCTCCCTGGTCGGTTCGGGCCCGCGACCACGCCCCAGTGTCCTGCCCGTTCGAGTGGTCGGAGTTGGAGCGCATCGATCCCAACGCACTGACGACTGCGACGGTGCCTGAGCGTCTGCAACATGACGGCGATCCCTGGGCATCGATGGACGACGTGGCGCAATCGCTCGAGCCCTTTCTCGAACTCGTGCGACGCGATCAAGCTGCTGGCCTCGACGACGCACCCTGGCCACCCGTCTATCCGAAGATGGCCAACGAGCCGGCTCGGGTCGCCCCGAGCCGCGCAAAAAAGCGAGCAACCTAACTCGAACGGCGGCCCCTGCTGCGGCGGCGCTCGCCGCCATCCTCGGTTGGCGCCGAGTTGGTCAGCGGACCGGTCGCGGCAACGATGTCCTCGATGGTCGGAGCCAATCCAGGCCGATGCGTATCGATCGCCTGACGCATCGCCGCGAGGTGCGTCGGCGACGTCCCGCAGCAACCGCCAACGATGCGCGCGCCCCCGTCGACCGCCAACCCAGCGTATGCGGCCATCACGAGCTCGTTGCCGCTGTAGTAGATCTCGGCGCCGCGGAACTGTGGCACGCCGCAGTTTCCTTTGGTGATGAATACCCGCTCGGCATCATCGCCGCGCATCGACAACAGTGTCACCAAGATGTCGCTGGCGCCAACGCCACAGTTGGCCCCGATCGCCACAGGTTGTGGATCAAGCCCAGCGAACACTTCCGGCGTCGCTGCTGGGGTGATGCCCATCATCGTGCGGCCGGCGGTGTCGAACGACATCGTCGCGGTGTACGGCATGTCGGCGTCGATCGCGGCCTGCGCTGCGGCACGAACCTCTTCGGCTGCAGACATCGTCTCGATCCAGATGACATCGGCACCGCCGGCCTTGAGACCGTCGATTTCGGTACGGAACGAGGCCACGGCGGCGTCGTGAGTCAGCGCGCCGAGCGGTTCGAACAGTTCTCCGGTGGGTCCGACGCTGCCGGCAACGACCACTGGGCGGTCGCTACCGTCGGCTACCTGGCGGGCCAGTTCAGCAGCTCGCTGGGCAATTTCGAACGCCCGGTCCTGCGCGTTGTGCAGCTTCAGGCGATGGGCGTTGCAGCCGAAGGTGTTCGTCAGAATGATGTCGGCACCGGCGTCGACGAATCGTTGATGGAGCGCCTTCACCTTTTCTGGGGCATCGAAATTCCAGAACTCCGGTGGCTCACCTGGCCCGAGTCCGGCCTCGAAATAGTTCGTGCCGGTGGCACCATCGGCGAGCAGCACGGCTCTCGTGCTCAACAACGCGGCGAGAGATGTTCGCATGGCAATGTCCTTCTGGTATCGAATAGCTGCCCGGACCTGCGGGCTAACGGCAAATGTCAGTATGGCGGCTCAGTCGCCGAGAAGGTCGCCAAGCGCTGTCTCCAGGCGAGCAACGCGGGCTTCCAGTTCATCGATTCGCTGCGAGGCAGAGCCGCTCGGCGCAATGGCTTGGGGCCGACCCGACGCCTGTTGCAGCTCGTCAGCGATGAGTTGCTGCCAGCGCGGCTCCTTTTGTCCGGCTGCACGGTCCTGCAGCGCCGCCTGCGGGGCCTCGCAGCGTGCCAGTTCGTCGAGTACCCGCTCAACCGCGTCCACCGAGTTGAACTCCAGCAGGCGCTCGCTGCGGGTCCGTAGCTCACCACTCGTCTGCGGGCCACGCAGTAGCAACAAGGTGATCACCGCTCGCTGCCCGGGGGTCCATCGATAGCGTTCATCGGCCACCTGTCGATAGCGCGTCACGCTGCGGCCGTGCGACGGATGCACCACTCGCGCCAGGCCAGCGGCCTTCAGAGTGACGATTGCGGCCTCGACATCAGCAACGTCAACCACCATCACCGGCTCCCGGGAACTCGACTGGTTGCAGGCCAACATCAAGGCGTTGAGCGTCAGCGGATACTGATCCGGGGTGGTCGACTCCTTTTCTAGAAGGCACCCCAACACACGACCTTCGATAGGTGTCAACATGCACGGCACCCTAACGTTTTGCTGCTCGCCGCCGCGTTCTTTCCGGGTTGTCTCTGCGCAGCGATCGCAAGCTGAGGCGCGCCCGCCAATATTTGATCAGACCGAACTCATCGGCCGACCGCTTGTCGAGCTCATCGACGTAACTCCACGGCTGCGTTTTGGGCTTCTCGCGGGTCATGCCTTGTGGACGGAAAACAGCCTCGGTTGCCAGTGCCGCGAGGGGCTCGAGTTCACGGGCGATCTCGCCGATCTGGCCTGTGTTGCGTTGCAGCACCTCGCGATCGGTCAACGCTGGCGAGGCATCGGCACCGAAATCGACAAGCACGTCGACGCCTGTGCGAAACGCGCCGAGCGCGTTCTCGCGTGGATCGCCGGGCGCAGCACGGATTCGCCGCCGCCGCCGTTTGAGAAAGAGCACACCGACGACGTAGGCGATCGGAGCAAGAATGAGCAGTCCGATGCCGGTCGTCGCGGCAACGACCGCGAAGGACACGCCCCCGCCCACGGCCTCGATCGGGGCTTGCTCGTCATTCTCGCGATCGGTCGGGATCGAATCCGGTGGTGGCTCGATCGTCGATGGAGGCGGCACGCTGGCATCATCCTCGATCGCCGCGATCGCTCCGCTGCCGATCGAGGGATTCTGGATCGCCTCACCGGTTGGCAACGGATCGAAGGGTACCCAGCCAATTCCTTCGAACTCAACCTCCGGCCAAGCCACGGCCGTGTTGGACATCGCCAGAGTGCCGCTTCCATCACCTGCCGCTGTCGAGTCGAACCCGACGGCGATTCGCACGGGCAACCCAATACCTGCGGCGAGTAAGGCATAGGCGGCGACGAATTGTTCGTCGCGGCCACGGCGGCTGTCGAGCAGGAAGAGCTCTTCGACCACCAATGAATGACCGGCTGGACTGGTCTCGTCGAGGGTGAACTGTTCGCGCAGATAGGTCGCCAAACGCTCCGCTCGGGCAAAGTCAGATTGCGCACCCGCCGTCACGGTCGTGCCCAGTTCGAGCAACTGCGGATTGAGTTCGACACCAGCGACAAAGGGCGAGCGTGCCGTGGCGGCCTTGGCTCCCGCCAGTTGCGCCGGAGTGAAGGTGCGCGGCTCGATGGTGATCTGGTACTGGGTGCCGCCCGCGGGTCGGGCCTCGGCCAGAAACGCGCTGGTGCCACGATCTACCCGAACCGGTTGCGAGATGCGCACCGTGCCGTCGGGCGCTGGGTACCACAAGGTGTCGAGGTCGCCGATGGTGACCGAGATCTCATCGGTGTCGATGCCCTCCTCGACCTGGGCAATCTCGTTGCTCGCACGGCGATAATCATCGGCGGGCATCCAGGTTCGCCCGTCGTAGCGTGTCAAGCCAACAAGTCGCCAACGGGTAGCCACGGCCGAGTCGGTGCTAAACACGGCGTTTGCCGGTGTTCGTGTCCGCCACTCGTCGAGGCGGGCCAAGGGGCTGATGCCAACATCGGGTTGCTCAGCGTCATTGACCGCAGCTCGGGGGTCGAATCGCGTGGCATCGCGCCATCCGTTCATGACGATCGGCACAGCGGCGAGCAGCAATGTGACTGCAACAAGAATGCTGACCCGGGTAGTAGAGAACCTGACCGAGGACTGCGAGCGCATCACCGCCAGGGCGGCGAGGGCGTACAGCGCGAGGTACCATCCCGACGGCGCTCCTGCCTCGGATGCCAAGAGCGCACAGAGACCTATGAGACCAAGCGACGGCAACAGCCCAGTCAGGGCGACGAAACGGGTCGCCAACACCACGCTCAGCATCGCCGCCAGACAGCAGAGCATCGTGATCGCTGCCACACCGCCGATCAGCGGTGGAGACGGCCATACCGCAGCGACGACGTCGCTGATACCGGAGGTAAATGCCGACCCAAGATCGGCACCATCTCCGTCTTCGAGAACAACCGTGAGGTATCCGACCGCAGTCACCACCGCGGCGATCGATGCCGACAACCAGAACCAATGGAGCCGGTGGAGCAACAGCGCCACCACGCCACACCATGACATCAGCACGAGAGTTCGCTCCAGGGAGTAGCCCTCGGCGAAGATTCGGTTGGTGAGCACAGCCGCAATCAAGGCGGCGACCAGCGCGCTCGTCGCCCGTAACAGACTGTTGACCGAGAGGACGGAGAAGAACCTGTTCATACCGTCACCCTGCCGCCGTTCCACATGGCGACGAATTGCTCAGCGCTGGCGACGTCGAGCGTGCGCGCTGGCAGACGCGGAGCGGATCCGGGGCCTTGGTGGACCCGAATAACCGTCAGTCGCCCGGCCGCCCAACTGGCGCCGACAAGGTGTCGAACGAGCGGCGATCCGGTACCACCGACAAAGAACACTTGATCGAAGCGATCACCCGTCACTCGCAACCGGGACGAAGGCAAGGTGTTGTCCAATGGACTGCGATTGACCCGGGTGAACAACTCCAAGGCATCCTCCCGATGGCGGATCGGGCTTGCCTTGCCGGGATTGTCCCGATCCCGCGTGCGGGCGACAACTTGAATATTCTGCTCCAGCGACTCGCACACCAGACTCACCGCAATCTCGACCGCCTCCTCAAAAGCAACGTCAGTGGTCGAGGTATCAAGGGTCTCGAGAACGACGCAACGGGTCGTTCGGCGCAATTCAAAGTGGTCGCGGACCATCAACGCGCCGGTCTTGGCGGTACTCGCCCAGTGCACCAGGCGGGCATCGTCGCCAACGACGTATTCACGCAGCGAACGGAAGTCGGCGAGCGGGTCTTCGCTAAAACGCGGCGTGCTGGCCCGCGTCTGGCGCGCCTGGCTGAGGCCTTCCGGCAAGCGCAGTCGATGCACCACCGGGTGCACGAAGATCTCATCGGTGACCAGGTGATTGACCGCACGGGTGGCCAACCCAAAGGGGTCGGTGCGCTCCTCGCGCAGCGGACCGAGGACATGGACGCCGCGCCGGCGCGCCTGCACGGCATACCGGGCGATTCGCGGTGACTTCGGCGAGACATGAGGAAACTGAATGGGAACCTGAAAATCAGCGAGCTGATCGATAATCGTGCTCGGTGGTACCGTGCGCTGCGCCTCGGCGATCAGCGCCACGGAGATGTCATTGCCGCGGGCGACGAACCGGGGAACGTTGCGTCGTGTGAGCGTCAGAGGTGACGAGATTCTTGGGGCGATCAAGGCAACGGCGAGCGCGGCGACACCAACGAAGGCCAGCAACAGGAATTCCCGATAGCCGCTCCACATGCCGATAAACGCTAAACACGCCGAACCAACGACGAGCGCGCTGCCGCTACGAGTGAGACGCACGTGCGCCGATTGATCCATCGGTCTTAAGCGCTCGCCCTAGCCGCGACCCGCGGTACCTCGACCGAATCGAGAATGCGCGTGATCACCTGCTCCTCAGTGACGCCGTCGATTTCGGCCTCTGGGGTCACCGCAATACGGTGCGAAAGCACCGGAATACAGAGATGTTTGACGTCGTCGGCGGTGACATAGTCACGGCCGCTGGCCAGGGCGTAGCCGCGGGCGATACCGAGCAGGATGAGCGTGCCACGGGTGCTGACGCCGAGGCGCAGGTCGGCGTCATTCCGGGTTGCATCGACGATGTCGGCCACGTATTCACGCAAACTGTCGGTGATGCCCATCGAACGTACCGTGCGAATAAGTTCCCGGAACTGGCTGGTGTTGAACAAGGGTGACACCGTGTCGCTGATCGACACCGTGTTATCCCTGGCCATAATGTCGAGCTCGGAAGCGCGATCGGCATAGCCGAGGCTGATCTTCATCGCGAAACGGTCGAGTTGTACCTCAGGAAGCGGATAGGTGCCCTGAAAGTCGAGCGGGTTCTGCGTGGCGACGACCATGAACGGTGACGGCACCGGTCGAGAAACACCATCGTTGGTGATCTGGCGCTCTTCCATCACTTCGAGTAACGCGGCTTGGGTCTTCGGGGAGGCACGGTTGATCTCGTCGGCGATCAGAATGTTCGTGAAGGCCGGCCCGTCGCGAAAAGTGAACTCGCCGCGAACCGGGTTGAACACCGAGATGCCGGTGATATCTGAGGGCAACAGGTCCGGGGTGAACTGCACGCGGCGGACCTGGCCGCCGATAGCGGCGGCCATCGCTTTTGCCAACGTTGTCTTTCCCGTACCGGGTCGGTCTTCGATAAGCAGGTGCCCCTCGGCGAGCAAGCAGGAGATTGCTAGACGAACCTGGGCGTGCTTTCCTCTGATCACCTTTCCTACGTTGTGCTCGAGGTGCTGGACGGCGCTCGATGCCTGCTCGTGGGTGTATCGGGTTGCGGTTTCTATTGTCATGACACCGTGATCGTGAGGATTCCGGAGGCCTGAGCTCCGTACGAGTCGGAAATTGTATAAGAGATCTGGATGGTCGCCGGCGGGACGAGATCGGCGAGCGGAGTAAAGGTAATATTTCCGCCTGACTCAGAGATCGACCCTTCGGCAGGTTGCTCCATACCGATAATCGTCAAGTTTCCGCCTTCGAAGTCGTCGTCGTTGCTGACGACGTCGACAGTGACCGGCTCACCCGGGGTGGTTTGGCCCGAGTCGGGGTTGGCCACCGGGGGCCTGTTGGTGATCGTGATCGTGATCGTACCGACAGACTCGTCGATGCCATCCGAGACCGTGTACTGCACGGTCACGGTCTGCGGCATCGCCCCTGGCGCGGGGTCGAACATCACCGTGTTATTCGGGCCGGCTGTCACTCCCGCGCTGGGCGGATTCGGCGCCGACACGGCGACGACGGACAAGGGGTCCCCATCGGCGTCGGTGTCATTGCCCAACACATTGATCGTGATCGGATTGCCACCTGTCGCCACCTGACTCGTATCCGGCTTGGCAACCGGTGGCGAGTTCGGCGGCGGCGTGGCCACGACCGTCACCGTCACCTTGGCGTTGCCCGTCGCGGCACTGGCGTCCTCGATGTTGTAGCGAAATTCAACGACCCCAACGAAGCCGTCGTCTGGGGTAAACACGATCTTGTTGTCGACCACCTCAATGGTGCCGTTCCTGACGGGGCCGAGCTTGAAGACCTTGAGCCCCACGCCCTCGTCATTGGCCAGGACATCGATGGTTACGGCTTTGTCCTCGCCCGTGGTGGCGACGTCGTTCACCGCTCTGAGAGGCGTCGGCGGCGGATTGATCGTGACCGTGATCACGGCGGTGGCGATGGCATTACAACTGGTCGTGACCGAGTAGCTCATCGTGGCCGAGCCGACGAAACCGGCAGGCGGGGTGTAATTCACCGCCGTCTTCGATCCATTGAGCGTGGCGGTACCCGCGGAGGGCGTCGACACGGAGATCGTGCCCGGCGGCTGTGCCCCACTGAACAACGGGATATTCACCAGCACTCCCGGAGTTGTCACAGCCGTATGCGCAGCAAGGCTGGGCACGGCGGGGCACTGGGTCACCGTGACGGAGACGTTTCCGGTTGCCGTTGCGTTTTGGGCATCTCGGATCGTGTAGGTGAACGAGGCGACTCCAGAAAAGGTGTTGCTCGGGGTGAAGACAACGCTGGAACCGTTCACTGCGACGGAGCCGGCTCCCGCAGGGCCGACCGCACCCGCGCTGACCAGGGTCAGCGTTCCGCCGTCCGGGTCGGAGTCGTTCCCGAGCACGTTGATCGTCGTCGCTACGCCCATGGTCGTCGCCGAATCGGCTGAGGCCACCGGGGGTGAGTTCGGTGGTGCTTGCACGACCACCGTGATCTGGCTCAAGGCGGTGAGGCCGTCGGCGTCGGTGATGCTGTAGGAGACGTCGTAACTGCCGATCTTGGTGCCCGCCGAGACGTCCACCGACGATCCGTCGAGGGTCACCGTCGGGCCACCCGCCGGGGTCGGCGTGCCGAGCTCGGTGATCGAGAGTTCACTACGGCTGCCGTCGGGATCCGAGTCGTTGGACAGCGGGTTGACTGTTCCTGAGGTACCCGAGACCAGCGTGATGAGGTCTTCAACGGCGACCGGCTCGACCTTGATTCGATCGGCGATTTGAACCGTGACCTTCGCTGACGCGGTGAGGCCATCAGGGTCGCTCACCGTGTAGACGAAGGTGCCAATGCCAGAAGCACCGCTCGCCGGGGTGAACTTGACGCGATCACCAGAGAGCGCAACTGTGCCATTGGTGGCCCCGCCTGCGCTGACGAGTGTGACGTCATCGCCGTCGGGATCCTTGTCGTTCGCCAGCACGTTGACGGTGACCGCCGTTTGATAGGTGGTGCGATCGATGTCGTCATTCGGTGTTGGCGCCTTGTTGACCACCGGTCGGTCGACAACGGTGACCGTGATGTTGGCTGAGGACCGGGCCAGAAAGCGATCCTGAATCGTATAGATCAGCACGTACACCGCAGCTACCTGCGCTGGCGGGACAAAAACAATCGCGTCACCGTCGATGGTCGCCGTGCCGCTGCGCACCACTGGCGCCCCGGCATAGCTGAAAGCAATGGCATCAGGATGACTATCGTTGCCCAGTGGATAGACCACCGCTTGCTCATCGACAAAGATCGTCATGGCATCGTCGCGCGCTACCGGCCCAGAGCCGCTGCCTGCCGTCACCTCCACCGAGACGGTCGCCTTTGCTGTCAGCCCCTCCTGGTTGATGATGCCGTAGGTGAAACGCGCCGTGCCGCGAAATCCCGGCGACGGGTTGAACTGCAGCGAACGCGCCGACACGGCGCTGACCGACCCCGAATCATCCTTCGGTTGGGTGATTCCATTGATCACGAGCTGACCAAGGCTCGGATCGATGTCGTTGTCGACCACTGGGATGACAATCGGCTGCCCGCTGGTGGTGGCAACATCGTCGACGGCTGTCGGTGGGTCTTTGATGATCGGAGCCTCGACAACCAAGGCGACGGTCGCCGTCGCCACGAGCCCTTCGTCGTCTGCGATGGTGTACGTGAACGACAAGAGCCCGGCGACGTTCGCCGAGGGCGTGGCCATGATCGAAGCACCGTTGTTGATCGTCAGGTCGACGCCGGGGAGCGCGGAGACCTCGACGATGCTGAAGGTGTCGCCGTCTGGGTCGCTGTCGTTCTTCAGCACGTCGATTTCAACACGTGTTTCCGGTTGCGTGGTAATGCGGTCGTTCTCGGCAATCGGCGGCTGATTCGTCGCCGACGGGGCTTCGACGCGCACGGTGACACGGCCCTCGGATTGTCCGCCGAAGCCGTCGGCGATGGCATAGGTAAAGGTGTCGACCCCGACAAACTCGCGGGCCGGCTCGTAGCGAATCGTTTGATCAGGGCTGATGCCAGCAACGCCATTCGTTGGTTGCACGAGACCGGTGACGGTCAGCGGATCGCCCTCAGCATCGGAATCGTTGGCGAGCACGGGAACGATGACTGGGGTGTTGACGACAGTGGTTATCTCGTCGTCGACGATCGCCGGGGCGGTGTTGCGGTCGCTGCCGACGATCTCCACCGTCACCGTTGCCGATGACTGCGCACCGGCGATGTCTTCGATCGTGTAGGTGAAGGTGATTTTGCGATCGAGCGACGATGCTGGCGGTTCGTAGGTGACAGCGCGACCCGCGCGAGACGGTGACGCCTCCATCGGACGGGCTGAGGCTGCTCACGCTGACGACAGCGAGTGGGTCGCCGTCGGGGTCGGCGTCGTTAGCTAGGACGTTGATCGGCATCGAACGGCCGATACGTGTCACGGCAGAATCGGGGCGGGCGATCGGCGGATCGTTCTTGCCATCATTGTCGGGCGGCGGCGCGTTGACGTCGCCGCCCGTGAACACACCCGCGACTTCGGCGTCATCATCGATGATGCCGACGCCGTCTTCGCCGGAGCCGTCAGCATTAATGACCACGGTGCGCTTGGAAAACTTATCGAGCTCGATAAATGCGCCAGGAGCGACGGTGAAGGCGAACGGTGATCCAGGGTCGTCGACCACTATCGGGCCGCTCCCCGCAGACCCAACCAATTGGCGAGAAGACGGGTCGCTGCGTTCCAGCCGCTCGATCTCGCCGCTGCCCCAGGTGAAGATCCACACGTTGGGTAATGAACGCCAGGTAACAACCACTTGCGATTCGTTGGCGAATATCTGCGCGTCGGCGAATTGAAAATCATCCGGCAACGCCAGAGTGCGTTCAACCTCCGTCGGCCCAACACAGCTCAACGATGTCGACGCGGCCACGACGATGCACGAGGCCTCGGGATCAGGATCCTGCAGCAACACTTGTCCCGCCGACAACGCCTCTGGCGTGAGCCCCGGCACATCGATCGAGTTGTCCCGACGCAACCAGCGAAGGCGACTTGCGGCTCCGTCGATGACCACCGGGTCAGGTCCGGCGGCGGAGAGCATGAGCTCGCTGCCAGCATCGGCAAACTTCTGCGAGGACACCGTCGTTCCGTCGAGAGCGGCGAACGTACCAGCGATGGCGTTGACGGTCCACAACCTGCCGTCAGCGGTTGCTACCCAGTCGGTGAAGCCCTCTTCGACCAGCGACACAGGTTGGGTCATGTCGCCCTCGGAGGAGAACGTTTGGACGGACTGAGCGACGGGATCGACGAGGTAACCCCGGCTACCAGCGCCGGCGAGTACCGCCCGGTCGCCGGTGGGCACCGGACCTTCAAGGCGCTCGCGCTCGGTGCCGTCGACCCCATCGAGAATGATCAGCTCTCCGGAGCCGCGGTCGTGGACCAGCAGGGTGCGGCCGATATCGGCCAGGTCGAATGGTCCGGTGGTCTCGTTGACGACGACGCCAAGACTTGGACGCTGCGCACGGGCGGCGGCGAGAACCACGCGTCCTTTGGACTCGCCCGACATCCACATCGTCGCCGAACGACCGTCGACGGAACGTGACGGGTCATCACGCAGCACCACTGCCGCAAAAATAAGGCCAGACACCGCGGCAACGGCCGCGACGGCGCGCCAGGCGACATCGAGACTGAGAACAGACCGAGGTGCTAACGATTTGCGCAGCGTTGCTTGCATAGGCCCGCCCGGTCCTTTCTGCAGCCCATTCGAGCCGACTCGTCAGGCACACAGTATAAAGCAGCCTCATGAGCCTGCTTTGTCAGCTTGATGAAAGTTCGACAACTGCCGTATCTCGCCAGGTAGAATGTCACCCGCGGTAAGAGGTTCACCCGCTGTGGTGAATATCGAGTAAAGATTTATACAAGGCGGCATTGTTCGGCGGCACCTGCTCAGCGGGCCGTCGATCTGTCGGTAGAATCAGATCCTGTCCTGTGCGCTGAACGCATAGATTCGGAAAGGCGTTGTTTTCCATGGAGCTTTCATTCGTAGCGAACGCGATTCGGCGGCGGCCGTGGATCGTGCTGCTGTGCGCACTACTCGGCCTCATTCCCGGGCTGCTGAAGAACGCATCCGCTGACCCAAAGTTCGAATCGCTTGCCGTGGTGCTCGTCTCGCCTCCGTCGGAAGGCCAGGCCTTCTCCATCGGCACCGGTAACGACCGCTACGTCGAGAACCAGCTCAGCGTGTTGCAGGGTTCTGGCCTCGCCGAACGAGTCGCCAATCAGGTCGACGGCGGCCTCACTCGCAAATCGATCACCGAGGCAGTTCGGGTCATCCGTGAACCCGGCACCGACCTCGTCAACGTGTACGCCGCCGACGCTGACGCCGAAGTCGCTCACGACATCGCCCAGAAGTACGTCGACATCTATATGGACGACCTGCAGACTCGCGCCGACGAGGCCCAGGGGCCCGAGATCGAGCGCCTCAACGGCAAGCTGATCACGTTGCTCGGCGACATCAAGGCGCTCGACGACCAGATCCTCGCTGCTGTGGCCGAGTTCCTCCCCGAGGCTGGACGTCTGTACACCCAGAACGAGACGTTCCCCCAGATCCCAACACCCGACATGGTCGCTGGACCGCAGATCTCGCTGAAGCAGGCCAAGCTTGAGGAATACTCCAAGACGCTCGATCTGCGTACCGAGCTCGAACTGAACGCCAAGCTCAAGGTCACCAGCGAGATCGTGCAGAACGCATCACTGCCCGACACCACCGTTGGCGGCGGCCGCAAAGTGCTGTTTCCCCTCGGCTTGATCGCTGGCGCTGTCATGGGCGCAATCGCCGCCGCCTTCGTCGCTCGTCTCTCGCCGAAAGTCCTCGATGGCGCGCACGCCTCGCACGTCCTCGATCATCCGATCGTCGGTTCCTTCGCCCGCGTTCGCTCGATCAGCAAGCAGCCGGTTTCAGCGCTCTCCAGCCTGCCGCCGTCGGCAACGCCGGTGATCAACGAACTCTGTGTGCGAGCCGAAGGCAATGCCGAGGTCGGACGGCCGTTGACCATTGTCGTCGTCGGTACACAGCGCAACGCCGGTACTACCACGCTGGCCATGGCCATGGCCGGACGCTTCGCCAATCATGGCAGCAAGGTCCTGATCGTCGACGCCGACAGCCGCCGCAGCTCGCTGTCCCGCCTGTTCCGCACCACCCCGCAAACGAGCATCCCGGCGCTGATCAGCGAGTTCACCAGCGGTCGCACGTCGCGCGATGCCGTCATCAAGGGCACCCAGGTGGCCGAGGTCAACGTGGTCGGTCTCGGCGACAAGTCCTCGGCTGCAGCGCTGCGACGCGACACGATTTCCACCTTGCTCGACGCGGCGTCGAAGTACGCGGAGGTCATCATCTTCGACGGTGGCCCCGTGCTCGATGCGGCCACCACTCTGCACCTGTGCAACGTCGTCGACGCCGTCGTCCTCGCCATTCCGATCGGCGATCAGCGCGGCTCGTCGCTGCGGGTTGTGCGCCAACAACTTGGCAACATCCGTGGCGTGCTGCTGCCCGTGCTCACCCATCCGACACACAAGCGCGCTGGCCGCAAGGAACAAGCCGAATCGACCTCGTTCGTGCAGTCCGGCGCTCCGGTCGTCGTCGATGTCGTCGCAGCAGATTCCGAAACCGTCGGCAGCCGCCGCTCGTAGTTCCGTTCAGACGTCGGGTCGGGGTTCTTGTACCCCGGCCAGGCGGCCAAAGCCAGTTAGTTGCCGCGCTTGCGCTTGGCGATCGTTTCCGTCACCAGGCCAACCAGGCGGCCACTAGCGATGCTTGCTCGGCGCAGAAACCACGCCAGGTTCTTTGGAGCGGGCTGGGCATTACCTTTGAAGAGCGCCTTCTTGCCCTGGGCAGCGCCAGGAACCTGCGGCACGCCCCCACGAACGAGCACCTGCGAGATACCGATCCCGTAGTAGTAGTGCTGCTTCATCATCGGCCACATCCCCGGGCGGTGGCGGTAGTGCAAGATTGCATCCGGCACATAGCCAATCGAAAAGCCCGCTTTGATCAGCGACCAGCTGATCGCCAAATCTTCGCAACGCTTGAGCGACGTGTCGAAGCCGCCAACCGCCTCAAAGGCGGCACGCTTCACCGCCAAATTGCCCGACAACAAGTACGGCACACCGAGGTAGGTGGGCAAGCCGTCTGGGGTTGCTGGCGGCCGCCACGTCTGCTGTTCGGCAGTTGAAAACTTTGACTCGCTGACGTAGCCGGACACGGCGTCGTGTTCGCCGAGGCCATCGACCAAGTTCTGCAGCCACCCTGCCTCGACCTCGTCATCGCTGTCGGTAAAAGCGACGATCTCGCTGGCGGCGGCGCGCACGCCCGCGTTGCGAGCTGCAGCCGCTCCCCGCTGGGCTGAGGAATCGATCACGTTGATCCGTTCGTCGTCGATCAGCCCGAGCAGCTCGTCGAGTTTGGTCCGCTCACCGGCGTCCGCGGTGTTCAAGGAAATGACGATGTCGAATGGAAATGAGGTCTCCTGGCCGCGCAGCGCTCCAAGCGCATGCGAGAACTCATCATCGACCCTGCCGACAGGCATTACTACGGAAACCGTTGCAACCATTTCTGCGCTCCTGAGTTGGTAGCTGACGTCCAGTGCGTCCGCCGCACTCCGATCGACCATCCTACGAGCGAGTTCGCCTGGCGCGGTCGATCGCACACAACGCGCCTTGACGACGCTGGGCGCACCGCTGACAGCGTCCGTCCGGCCAGGCTGGCAGGTATCTTGTTCTGCGGCGGAAATCGAGGATGCCAGGCACCTCGTCATGAAAAGGAGTCTCCGTGAGCAAACGTCTGCGAATCGCCATCATTGGCTGCGGCGCAATCTCTCAAGAGCATCTCGACTATGTCGCGACCTCCCCCTTAGCGGAGTTGGTCGGTGTCTGTGACCTCTCCCCCGCCGCTGCCGAGTACACGGCGCAGCGGTATCGAGCCAAAGCATTCTTCACCGATCATCGCCACATGCTCTCGGCGACATCGCCAGATGTTGTGCATGTGCTGACCCCACCGCTCAGCCACGGCTTCCTCGTCGCCGAGGCGCTGAACGCCGGCGCTCACGTCATTTGCGAAAAGCCGCTCGCACTCACCGCCGAAGCGCTGGAAGATCTGCAGGCATTGGCGGCCAGCAAGGGTCGGGTGCTGATGGAGACGCAGAACGTGCGTTTCAACGACCAGATCGCTGACATCGAAGCCTTGATCGCCTCCGGAAAGCTGGGCAAGGTGGTCAACGTCGATGTCACCATCAGCGTCGACATCGCTGGCGGCGGCAAGTTCTCCGACCTCAATATCGCCGCGCCGGGTCGCGAATTGCCAGGGGGCGCCATTCATGACTTCCTGCCGCACATGAGCTACCTGGCACTGCATTTCTTCGGCTATCCGCAGGTCGTGCGCTGCTCGTCGTTGTGGCGCAACGTCAGCGGAAATCCGCAGGTGGTGTTCGACGAGATGGATTCGATCATCGAATTCGAGGGCGGGGTCACGGCGTGCGCTCGCTTCCGTGCTCGGGTCAAGCCCGACCGTTTCAGGGTGGCCGTCCACGGCACCGCCGGAAGCGTGGAAACCGACATCTATCAGCCGTATCTGCGCGCTGAGGTGAAACGAGCAGGCCCACAGCTTTCCCCGCTGGTCAACCACGCGGCCAACGGCGCCAGCCTGTTGTGGTCGTCAGCAGCTAACTTCCGCCACAAGCTTCTGCAGCATTCGCCCTACCACGGCATGCCGCGGATGATCGAGAAGCTGTATTCGGCGATCCTCAATGGAACACCTGTGCCGATCACGCCAATGGAGATGCATCGCAGCGCCGAGTTGATCGACGCTCTCGTCGCTGGTGCTCACGTGCATGCCGACAACAGCGAGGTGAAGTCGTGAAGCTGTTCGTCACCGGGGCCAATGGATTCCTCGGCTCTGCCGTCGTTCGAGAGGCATCACAGCGCGGTCATCATGTCGTCGCCATGGTGCGCGATGTCGGCAAGTACGTCATTGCGGACGGTGTCGATCAGGCATCGGTAACGCCTGTGCAGGGTGATCTTCGGGCACCTGGCGCCTGGCAAGCAGCGCTGGTGGGCTGCGATGCGGTGCTTCATCTCGCCGCCAACTTCACCGACTTTTACACCCAGTTCGCCTCGACGGTGCAGGGTACCGAGCGGTTGCTCGCCGAGATGGCTGGCGCCGGGGTGAAGCGCCTGGTGCACGTCAGCACGTTCTCGATCTACGACTATCGGGCGGCCGAGCGTAACGGCGTTCTCGACGAGGACTCGCCGCTCGAAGCCCACCCGGAAGACCTCGATGACTACACCAAGACGAAATTGGTGCAAGAACGTCTGGTCAATGCCTTCGGCGCACGCGGTGGCGAGGTGACCAGCATTCGTCCCGGTGCCATCTACGGGCCGAATAAAATGTGGTCGGCGGGCATGACGTTCTCGCTCGGCTCGAAGGCCGGCTTGGCGATCGGACCAGACATCGCCATGAAGCTCACCTTCGTCGACAACTGTGCCGAGGCCATCGTTTTGGCCGCTGAGACGCCAGCGGCAATCGGTGAAACGCTCAACATCGTCGACGACGAGACGCCGACGATGCGTCAGTTTGCCGCGGCGATGAAACAGGCGGGCTTCGACGTTCCGATGGCCGTTCCGTTGCCCTTCGGGCTGGTCAGGACTGGTGCCTCGTTACTCGACAAGATCAATCGCAAACGCTACAACGGTCGGGCCAAGATCCCTTGGTATGCCGTGCCCGCAAAGCTCGATCAGCGCTTTAAGCCGCTGCGATACCCGAATGCCAAGGCCAAGCGCCTCCTCGGCTGGACGCCGCGTTTCAACCTCGAGCAGGGCGTCGCCGAGTCGTTACGACGCGAGCGGCAAGGCGCAGGTAAAGCCTGATGGCCCGGCGCACGACGAGCGGGGACGGTCCGATCCCAATCGCCTATGTGATGACCCACTACCCTTATCCCTCGCAGACCTTTCTGATGGAGGAAGTGCTCGGCGTGAGCGGGGACCAGTTCACCATTGTGCCGATCGCCATCAACCCCGTTGGCCCACAGGACATTCTCACCGAGCAGCATCGGATCGAGCAGGAGCGCACCTTCTACGTCAAAGGCGTCGGCAAAGCAGCGCTGCTGACCACGATCGCCAAGCTCAGCGCCAAACACCCTGTTCGGATGGCCAAGTTGATGGCCCGTACGGTGCGCAGCGCTGGAGCCAACGTCAAGCTGGCCGCCTGGCGCCTATTTCACCTGGCCGAGGGCATCGTCGTCTGGGGCCACTGCCGGGATCTAGGCGTTCGTCACATCCACGCCCAATTTGGCGGGCTCCCGGCAGCGGTGGCGATGTACGCCGCCGAATTCGCCCGAGAGGTTGCCGGTGTCGAGGCCACCTGGAGTTACACGGTCCACGGTTTCCACGACTTCGTCAACGAGAACGAGATCCGGCTTGACCTCAAGACGCACTCAGCGGCGTTTGTCGTCGGTATCTCCGACTACACAACCTCGCAGCTCAAACGAATCGCCGACCCCAACGACTGGCCAAAGATTCGAGGAGTGCGTTGCGGCATCGACCTCACGCGCTTCCCCCGTCGGGAGTCCGCTCCAGATCGGGAGATCCCCACGGTGGTCACGGTCGGACGCCTATCCGCTGAAAAAGGCCACATCATCCTGCTGCAAGCAATGCACACCCTTGCCCAGCGGGGCATCCTGCTCAACCTTCGCCTCATCGGTTCCGGGCCCTATCAGGCCGAGATCGAAGCCGAAATCGGGCGGCTGGGATTGACTGACCGGGTCAATTTGCTCGGTATGCAACCATCGGAGGTCGTCGTCGACGAACTGCGCGCCGCGGACGTGTTCTGCCTGCCATCGTTTGCCGAAGGCGTGCCGATCTCGATCATGGAGGCGATGGCGATGGGCGTACCCGTCGTTTCCACCAACGTTGGCGGCATTCCCGAATTGCTGACCCACGGCGTCACCGGATGGTGCACAGCCCCCGGGCGCAGCGATGAACTCGCCGAGGCGCTGCGCGCTGCGGTGACCGGTGGCGCGGCTCGCGATACCGTGCTCGACTCCGCCCGCCGTCGCGTCGAGCAGCTCCACGACACGCAACGTGCGTCGCTGGAAATGCGCGAGCTGTTCGCCGAGGTCACCCGTCTCCCCTGATCAGAGCGCTGCGGCCCGATCGTTTGTAGGCCGTTAAGCCTATGAATTTCCGCCGCTTGCGGACGCCTGTCGCGGCAAACCCACTAGCCTTGAGGGATGCAGCGGCTGGGCTATAGAGCGGAACTCGATGGGATTAGGGCGTTCGTCGCCTTTGGAATCATGGCCTTCCACGATTCGCTACCGCTGTTCCACGGCGGCAACTCGATCCTGGCCTGGTTCTTTGTCCTCAGCGGCTTTCTGATCACCACGCTGTTGCTCGAAGAACAGCACAAATACGGCAACATCGACCTCGGCCGTTTCTACATCCGTCGCATGCTGCGACTGTTTCCCAGCTTGTACTTGATGCTCGGCACGTTCTGGATTCTCTCGCTGTTTTATGTCAGCATCGATGGTCGAGAATTCATTTCGGCTGGCCTGTACTTTTCGAATCTGCACGCCATCGTGTTTGGACCGGAAGCTCGCCAAGTCTTTCTGGAACACACCTGGTCACTGGCATTAGAGGAGCATTTCTACTTCATCTGGCCGCTGCTGATTCTGCTTTTGAAGTCGGTCAGATCGGTGCTCTTATTCTGTTTTGGGGCGATCGCCTTGTCGTTTGCCGTGCGCTTCATGCACGCCGCCGATATCTGGCGCAGCCCATGGGACATCTTCCCGCTGTTCACACTCGAGTCGTTTGCCGTCGGCGGTCTGCTCGCCTACTTCATCCGTGATCGACGAGTCGTGCGAGCGATCGACCGCCCATGGGTCCTGTGGGCCTGTCTGCCCATCGCTTGGGCCGACATCGCGTTCATCATCACCAAAACCAACATGATCACGCCATTCCGCCAAATCCTTGGTTGCTTCGTGATCGGCATCATCCTCTACCACATTGTCGTTCATCCCGAACGCAAGCTGTTCGCCGCACTACGTCACCCGGCGATCGTCTATATCGGATTGCTGTCCTACTCGATCTACCTGTGGCATTTCCCCGTGTTCGAACTGCTCAAGGAAGAGCGCCAACCAGGGATCAACAAGCTGCTGCGTCACGTCCTCAAGTTCGGATTGTCGATCGGATTGGCCAGCCTGACCTACCACCTCGTCGAGAAGCCGTTGCTCGGGATGCGCCAGCGTCTGCGGTCGCGAACGGTTGCACCGGCCTCCGCGACGGCAGCAAACAGCACCGATACCGCCGTGCGTTGACCGCTCGGTCGGCACGCTGCGTCAGCGCGCAGCAGCAGCCACAAGATCCGCGAAGCTCAACTCATCGGCGTCGCGAACCAGCACGATCGGCAGCGGTGCTAGATAGCCGGTGAGATCGCTTTGGTGATCGTCCACGTGCTCATTGTGGGCGGCTGCCCGGGCGCAGACAATTGGAATCCGGCCAAGCTCCAGGGCGGTCAGCGCTGATCCAACGCCGGCGTGGCAGACCACGACCGCAGACTCGCGAATCAGTTGGTGCATCTCTTCCAACGGCACCAAGCCGAGCACCGTGCCGCGCTCCGGCTTGTAGTGATCGTCACCGCTCAATTGCCAGACGATGTCCCAGTCGCAGGGCACGATCGATTCGATGCGCCGCACCAAGCGATCGAACGGAAACCGATTGGATCCGACCGTGACGAACACCTGGTGTTTGCGTTCCTCATGCGGCGCGCTCTCCAGCGATTCCTGAATGAGGTCGAAGACGTTCGGGGCGCTCTTCCAGCGGCCTTTCAACAGCGCCGTTTGACTAAACCGCTGGACCCCCGGCAAGAAGTTGGAGATCTTGCCAGACATGCTGCGATGCTTCACGAAGGTCGCCGACTCGATGAACAGCGCCGGGATGCGCAGCAGGCGGGCGGCCATCAGCCAGGGCACTGCAATCGCCGGACCGGTGGAAATCACGGCTTGCGGCTTCAATCGACGAAGCTCGCGCACCGAGGATGGAATGGCTCGAAGCGCCAGATCGAGCCGCCGCGGAAAGATTCTGGTCGGCAAGAGCTGCTTGCTCGGTTCGCTGGCGAGCAGCGATTGGCTCATTTGTGTATCGGAGCTAATCCAATGGCGCTCGAGCTCGGGGGCAAGCAATTTGGCTTGCTCCCACATCTCTTGCAAATGCCCGCCGGAGTCGGCGACCAGAACGACGGTGCCCTTTGCCGGCTGTAGCCGAGCGAGCGCCGCCTGCAGGTCGGTGTCGGCGGCATTCCTCGTCGGCACCTGTGCGTCCTTGGTCATCAGCGGCTGACGGCTGTCTTGAAACGCGCCCGACCAGTTGGACCTACGGCCGCCTTCACCGGGGCGTCAGGCCTGGTTCCTATCGGCTCGTTGTACATGATCCCATTGACGAAGGCGAGTAACGGTAGTCCAGGAAACACCAGCGTCGATTCCGCTAAGGAGCCGACGAGCAAGCCGACCACGATGCCGAGGCTGACGAGGGTCACCTGCCCAGCGTCGCCATTCGATAACCGGCGCAGGATCCGACTGATCGTCAAGCCGACGATGAGGAACATCAGCAGGAAACCGACAAACCCATAGTCGACAAAGACGTCGAGCCAACCCTGGTGACCGGAGGTCACCGCCCAACCTGAGCTGCGACGCACATACTCAGCGGGGCCAATCCCGTAGATCCAAAATCCGCCGACCCCGGAACCGATCCATGGGCGCTCCAGCGCCATCTCCAATGTGTACTTCCAGATCTTGTCGCGGCCTGTGAGGTCGGCGCCGCGC
This sequence comes from uncultured Acidimicrobiaceae bacterium, assembly GCA_963732585.1. Classification (GTDB taxonomy): domain Bacteria; phylum Actinomycetota; class Acidimicrobiia; order Acidimicrobiales; family Ilumatobacteraceae; genus WLMZ01. The sequence goes on from CAVSZY010000003.1 coordinate 1,451,040, forward strand.
CCGATGGCGCTATACAACATGTTTCTGCCTGCGATCAGGGCAACCAGTCCGAAGGTCATCGCTCCACCGACGACGAACAGACCGCCACGACCCCCGCTTGAGCGTTCGCGCACCGCCCACATCGCCAGCTGCTGGGCGCCGACGAGACACACCACGGCGATGATGGCACCGGAGTTGTTGCACAACACGAGCAGGACCGCCAGCAGGGCGTTGGCAGCGAGCCGCCAACGCCCCGGACCGATCACAAGGCGCAGTGCCACGGCGTAGATCAACGTCTGGCCGAGCGAGTTCTTGGCATCGTAGAAGCTGCGTAGCCCGCGCCCGTCGACCTCGCCGGGGGCCGGCGAGAAGGCAACGCCAGGCGATGCTGCGGCATGGAGCAAGGCGGCCACGGCCATCACCATCGTCGCTTTCGACAGCCAGCGCAGCATCGCACCGACATCGACAAGGCTCGAGGTGAGTAGGCACACCGATGTCGCCGACAGCAGCAGCAGGGCGATCGAGGCCGAGTTGCGCGTCGACCCAAGCGTCCATCCAAGGCTGACGACGACCCAGGTGACGAACAGCAGGATAAAGGCGTCGATCTTGACGTCGCCGATTTTTTGATCGCGTATCACCAGAACGAACGCCGCGCCGATGATCATCGGGGCGAGCAACGCCTGAAAGTGCCATGGCATCGGCAGTGGTGCAGCGAAACCAAAACTGCTGATGAACAAGGCAAAGCCGAGCAGGAATGGGATCTTGCCGGATGCCTTCATCGTGATCGGTTCGTACCGATTTGAGAAGGTCTCTCGATTCCGAGGAGTTGTAACCGCCATGGTTGTTGTACCTACGCCAGATCCGCTGAGGCTTGCGACCGCGAGCCACGCACTTGGGCCACAAGGTTCGACGCCTGGCGAACCCCGGCATCGTGTTTGCGTTGATAGAAGATCAACAACGACCAGGCGACAACGCCGACGGTGGTCTCCGAGATCAGCGTGCCGGCGATGGCACCCTTCCATGAGTGCGCCGGAATCAAGATGAGATAGAGCACGAGCGACAGGCACCCACCGCCAACGAGGACGGCCGTTCGGGGCCCGGTCTTGCCGAGGCCGAGCAGGCCGTTGATTGCAAACATCACGATTGCTCTGGCAAGGATAAACGGTGCCAACCACCGAATAATCGACGTTGCGCCGCGATACTCGCCGAACCATCGGGTGATGAATGGCGCCAGGACCCACATGAAGGCACCGAAAACGATGGAGTAAGTAGCGGCCACGGCCGTAAATCGGGCGGTGCGGCGGACGTGTTGCCCCTCGGCCTGCTCATCGTGGTCCATAAAGGTCGTAAAGCTCGACGACAACAAACTGGAAATTGGAACGAGGCCGAACTGGACGACGCGGTAGGCGGCGGCGTACAACCCACCGTCGACATCGTGATATGCCGGAAGGACCATCTTGTCGCCGTCATTTTGCAGCGACAGGCCAGAAATGCCGAACGAATACTGCAGCGAGGTTTTGAAATGGCGGCGTTCGATCGAACCAGGAACCGCTGAGATATCGGTCTTTCGCGAGGCATAACCGAGAATGAAGAACCCGACGCAAGCAGACACGGCCAACATCGCTGGTCCAAGGATCGCCACCGTCAGGTTGCCGGTGATGTACAGCACTGCGAGCAGCCCGATGCGCGCCACCAGCGGAAGAATCCGAACGCGGGCTGAGATCCCGTAGCCGTATTTGGCCTGGATCGACATTGCCCCCAGCAGATAGAGCGGTGCAGCGACGAGATCGGCAGCAATGAAACAAGCCACCGACAGCACCGGAAGCGAATGCACGATGCTCATGATGATCGGCAGGCCGATCGCACCCAGCACAACTCCAGCGGTTAACGCGATCGACAGACAACTGCGCACGACGTGCTCGAGGTCCTCGCTCTCGCGAACAGCGTGATGCAGCAAGGCAAGCGACGTTCCGCTGGCTGCGAGGGCACCGATAATGCTCGTCACGGAGAAGATGGCGATGTACTGGCCGTACCGCACCGGACCGAGGCCATCACCGAGCAGCCAGAAGGAAACCAGCGAGGTGACGAGCGTCAGGCCTTCGATACCCAATGCCCACACCGTGTCGTTGCCTAATCCACCGGACGCCAACGAACGCTTGCCTCGCTCGCGAATGCCCACCTTGTCGACTTCCTCTTCCAGAGTTTCACTCATCGTGCACCACGCACTTCTCCGCCCAGCGTGCGCTTAAGGCTAGCGCATTTATAGTGCACGTTTGGCCAGTTGGCCACGCATATTTCGGGTCGTCGGCGAGGTTCATCAGTGGTGTGCTCGTCGTAGTCCGAGCGCCCCAAGAATAACGCCACATGATTGCGCGACAGAGGCGATCGCATAGCGAAATTGCGGTGATTCTCGACGAATCAGGCGCGTCACCGGGCGGGCGATCGCTCGTGCAAACATACGGATGCCACGCAGCACCAGCCGCTGGCGCGTGGCCGATTTCAACCACAGATTGGTCACGCAAATCGTGTTGCCCAGCCAATAGCTGGAGCGGACTCGATATTTGAACGTCGATCGTTGCGCGGATTCATTGCCATAGACGAAGCCATCTGCAGCAAATCGAATCTGCAGTCCAGCACGATGCGCGGTGCCGTAGAACACCATGTCTTCCCCACCGAGCACACCCAACTCAGGTTCGAAGCGAATATCCGGGTGCGCACGAAGCCAGGAACTGCTGATCATCGAATTATTCGTCGCCGCGATCTTCATTTCAGTTCCGTCGGCTTCATCGATCTGCCCATCGTCGAGAAACGGTTCGTCCGTGAGCCACGATGCACTCCCTGGCGGCACCCGCAGCTTGCAGCTTGCCGTCAATGCGTCGGCACCAGTGCGTTGTTGCACATCGAGGAACGCTGCCAGCCACAGCGGATTCACCTCGCAGTCGTCGTCGGTCATGGCGATCCAGTCGCCGAGTTCGAGGCCTGCGTCCAGACCTGTGTTGCGAACGAGCGAGATGTTTCCCTTGCCGACATGGCGATAGTGAACACCGCCCTCGAAGCGATTCTCAAAGGCCTCGACCACGGGCCGCGCTGCGCCATCGGGATTATCGTCGACCACGATCATCGCCACCGTCGCCCGCTCACGTACCTCGTCAGCAGCACGAACGACCGACTCAAGCAACAGTCGAAGCGGCTCATTGCGCTTGTAGGTACCAACATAGACGGCGACCCTGGTGCGCCCGTGGGTCGCATCGTTGTCGACGTCGGGGGCTCCGAGCGCCGGGTCAAGGTCAGGCATGCCCGTTGGCACCTACCGTGGCATCTTGCGACGGAAGCTGACGCTGGATGATGCGCGCCGGAATGCCGACGGCGACGGCTCCAGCGGGAACGTCGCTGAGCACGACAGCGTTGGCCCCAATCTGCGCCCCATCGCCAACGGTAATGCCGCCGAGAATGACGGCGCCCGCACCTACATCGACCCCATTTCCGAGCTTCGGGGCGACCACATCACCGACGTTTCGAATACCCATGGTGACATTTTGACGGAGAATGCAATCGTCGCCGATCTCGCAGTAGCCGTTGATCACGATGCCGGATTGATGGTGGATCTTCACTCGGCGCCCAAGTTTGGTGCAATATTCGAGTTCGATTCCGTACTTGTCACGAACGTGACGAAACATCACCCGATACATAATGCTCAACGGTGCACGCAGGGCCTTCGGCTCGACGCCCATTCTCCAATTGCCGAATCGATGCACGGCGATAACTCGGAATCCGGGGCTGGTCCACTTCGACTCGTGCTCTTGGAAATCCTCCCGAATCAGCTCCCACAGGGACATCCCCCGCGGGTTTTCGTTTCCAATTCCGGCCATTTGAGAATCATACCTGCGCTCCAGTACGGGCGCGGACGCTGGGCGTGAACGATTGATCAAGAATCGTCCAGAAATCGTCAAGGACGCAACGTGGTCATCGTTAACCGTTCGGCGCCGCGATCGCCTGCTCAAACGCATCGGTCAGGGCCAACGACCCTGGTACCGAGAGGTGGGCACCGTCCCGATAGACCCACTGCTGACCCACCAAGGTTTGACACTGACCACCTGGGCAAATGGCGTCGGCAAAGTCAACAACGCTGACGGCGGTGAGTCCACTGAGCGCCGCGTTCTCCGCTTCCACCGCTAGCGAGCGTAGCTCGGCGGAATCTGCGAGCGAGATCGAAGAAGCACACGCAACGTGGTCTCTCAAAATGGTCGTCAACGAGCATTGCGCCAACGACCAGTCCTCCAGGTGTGGGATCGGGTTGACGATGACGACACGAATACCTTTCGAACTGATTCGTTCAACGATCTCGGCCAGGCCCGCTCCCCATCGTTGCGCTTTGCCCTGGCGATCGCTGGCCGGACCAAGGCCCTCGAACGTCATCGTTCCCGGCTCGTTGATGTACAGGTCAGACGCAGAGGCGAGCACGATGATCTCGGGTTTCGCGGCGATCGCTTGCCGCACCGACTCATTGACGCTGCGCCGGCACTCACGACCGTCGCCAGCGTTGCGGGCCAAGGCCACATCGGCAAAGGGACAGCCGTGCAGCGTCGAGACAACGGCATCGAGGCCCTGGTTGTTGGCCGCAGCGACGAACGGTTCGGTGAAGTGACCCGCGTTGGAGTCTCCCAACAGAATCGCCGTGCCGCGTGCCCCATCCGTGGACCAGCGACAGCCTGGTTCGGAGATACTGATTCCGTCGCAGCCGCGAACGATGTCAGCGTGCAGCGAGTTCTGCTCAGCGATCGCCTTCACCTGCGAGGAACCCCAATGATGGTCGGCGGCGAAGGCCAGGCCCGACGAGGATGCCGCTGGCACCAAAATGCACGCGGCGGCGAGGCCAACGGCTCGCCACCCGCTCCAACGCGCCGCCACTCGGAACGGTTGTTCGACGAAGTGATAGGAGATTGCTGCCGGGATCAGGGACAGCAGCGACGCGATCAGCAGCGTGATCACCGCCCCGTTGACGAGTTGCCGGGCGAACACGACGAATGGCCAGTGCCACAGATACCAGCTGTAGGAGAGGTCTCCGAGCCAGACCATCAGGCGGCTGGACAATCCCGGGATCTCTGTCTCGCGGCGCTGTCCGCCGACCAGCAGCAGCGCTGTGCCGACGACAGGGGCGATCGCCGTGAGTCCCGGGAACACCGTGTCGTTGGAGTAGGCGACCGAGGCATACAGCACAAGTGCGAGTCCAACCCAACTCAACACGCGCATCGAGATGACGGACAAGCGGGCCAGCGGAACCGCGGCGAAAGCCAACAGCGCTCCAGCGATGAATTCCCAGGCGCGGCGACGGTGACATATAAAACGCAAAGCGCATCGGCTCGCCGAGACCTGGCACGGTGACACCCCGGCGGGTGAGGACCACGCTGAGCAAAAACGACCCGAGGGCGACGATGGTAAGCGCAACTCCGACGAAGGCACGCTCCCCACCCGGCGCCGTCGCGTCGGAACGCCGACGACGAGCAAGCCACCACAGCCCAGCGATCAGCGCCGGAAAGATCAGGTAGAACTGCTCCTCGACCGCCAACGACCACATATGCAAGAACGGGTTGAGTTCCGATGAGGTGTCGAAGTATCCGCCGGCACCGGAATACAAGAACAGGTTTGCGGAGAAGAGGCTCGTCGCCCGGCCAGTTCGACCAGCCATCTGCTGGGTTCCAAGCGGGCTGAGAATGATCGCCGAAAGGACAGCGACGACGATCAGGAAAAAGGCCAGTGCAGGTAGCAGGCGACGTACCCGACGGGCATAGAAATCACCGAACGTCAAGCGTCCATCGCGTTCCAGCTCGCGGATCAACAGCCTGGTGATCACGTATCCGGAGACAACGAAGAAGACATCGACACCGATGAATCCGCCCTGAAGGAACCCCGCCGCGTGATAGAGAACTACGAGAATGACTGCAACCGCCCGCAGGCCCTGAATGTCTTGGCGGCGCGATTGAGCGTCAATAGAGACTTCTGGCACCCGCCGAATACTAGCAGTCAGTTACTAACGCTACGTGGTCTCGATCGCTGTTTGCGTGAGGTGGCAGGGCGAGGCAAACACGTGAACTTGTTAAGATTCTGGGTCGATTTCGGCATCTCGGGCGGCGCGCAAAGCGCTACGCGCCCACCCTGGTAGCCTTTCGACATTCTTTCGAGGGGTTCCGGCGGTGGGGCCTTCTCGGTTGCAACTGAGGAGTGCATGGATGGAGCGGGCGACCAGCGATATTACAACTCTGCTCATCGAGCCAACGAGCACGTCCGACCGGACCCGGGAGCCACGTATACAGCTGCGCACGCGTCTCATTTTGGCTGACGCCCTTGGGCTTGCTGTGGTGTGGATCCCCCTCTTCTTGCGGGCCTTGATTCTGCAGTTTGGTGCCCCCAAGACTGTTCTGTTCGGATTCGGCGCGGTCGCGCTCGGGCTTGCTGTTTTGAGCTACAACGAGTTGTACCTTTCTCGCGTCGCCTCCGTGCGGGCACTAGAAATCACTCGATTGATCCGCGCCACCGCTCTGTTCACGCTGCTGTTGATCGTCGAGTTTCGCCTTTTCCACCTGACGTCGCGCATTCGATTTCTCCTGCTTGGCGGCGTGCTCTCGCTGATCTCGTTGTTGATCGTCCGTGGTTGTTTCCGCGCCTGGCTCGCAGCCCAACGTGCCAGCGGACGACTCACCCGCTCGATCACCGTGCTCGGCGCCGACGCCGAGGCCTGCGAACTGATCCGCATGATCGAGGATCATCCGGAATCAGGGTTCCGGGTCAACGGCGTCATCGGCAATCCAACGGACGCACGAATGAACAAGCTGGAGAGGCTGTATCTCGGGCCCGATGAACGGACCCACGAGATCCTCAGCCGAAACGGCACCGACGGCGTCATTCTCGTCGTCGGCACCTTGCCCGCAGAGCGGGTCCACGAGCTTGTCGTCGAAATGCAGCGCGCAGGGATGCACATCCAACTTTCGAACGGTCTCCACGGCGTCGACTATCGACGGTTACGGCCATCACCGATCGCCTATCAGTCTGTCTACTACCTCGAGTCGCCAGAATTCAGCCAGCCGCAGCTCGTGGTCAAACGTCTCGTCGATGTCGTCTGTTCGCTGCTGGGGCTCCTCATACTTTCACCGCTGATGCTGGCCATCGCCGCAGGCATCAAGTTCAGCGACCGTGGGCCGGTGTTCTTCAAACAGGAGCGTGTCGGTCTGGCCGGCTCCCGGTTCGGTGTGCTGAAATTCCGCACAATGGTCGTCGATGCCGAAAAGAAGCTGGCAGACCTGCAGCGCAACAACGAGCGCGTCGGGCCGCTGTTCAAGATGACGAGCGATCCACGAGTCACCAAGCTCGGGCATATTTTGCGGCCGACGAGCCTCGACGAGTTGCCCCAGCTGATCAACGTGTTGCGCGGCGAGATGAGCTTGATCGGCCCGCGCCCGGCGCTGCCAAAGGAAGTCGAGGCGTTCGATGACCGCCTGCTTGAACGCCTGCGGATGCGTCCGGGGATCACCGGGCTATGGCAGGTTGAAGCCCGAGACAATCCGCACTTCGGTGCCTATCGTCGACTCGATCTGTTCTATGTCGACAACTGGACGCTCGGACTGGATTTCGTCATCCTGGTGGCGACAATCGAGCAGGTGCTGGCCAAGGGAATTCGTTCCATCCGCGACATGATCACCGGTGGCCACCGATCCGAACTGCACAGCACTGCGAGCCCGAGCACCGCCGCCCCCGTGTCCGCAATGGTGGCGGGCACGACTCTGCCCGACCCGTTGGTGCCACCGCTTCCCCGCCCTGCTGCTTCGGCCGAATCCGCGGTCGGCGATGCGCTACTCGGCGTTGGGCACGAAACGCAGCGACCGGTCGACGCAGGCCTGCAACTGCCGTCGTAGCTCAGGCGTCACGCTCGGATCGACAAGCGCTGCCTTCGCCGGGTACACCACCCGGCCGAAGATCTCCTCGCACATCAACACACTCGATGGCGTAACGGAAAACGTGCCGACCGTCGTCTCTTCAAAGCGCACCCAGGCCATCAGCTCATCGAGCGTCGGCGGGCCGTAGCGAGTGGCACCAGGCATCCCCATCCCCGAGGCAAAGTTGCCGAGGCTCCAATACACCCAGGTTCCGTTGACCTGTTCGATTGGCTGAATGACGTGCGGGCCATGCTCGATCACCAGATCAACCATTCCCGACGCCGTCAGCTCCTCGACGAACTGACGATCTCGGGCGATCGGGCTGTGCTGCAATTCGAAGGAGATGTGCACGCTGACGATGACCACCTCGGCACCAGCCCGACGCGCTGCACGAGTGGCATCGATCACCTGTTGCGCACTGCTCGCGAAGTTCATTCGCCAGGCGTCGCGGGGACGAACGGTGTTCGACATTCGCGTGTACGAGAGATGGGCGAGCTTGACACCGTTGACCATGACCAGGTCGGTGATCGCTTCGTCAGGGTGACGCGCCGTGCCCTCGTGTGAGATGCCGGTGGCGTCAAAGGCCTCGAGCGTGGAATCGATGCCAACGTTGCCGAGGTCGTAGCTGTGGTTCGATGCCGTGCTACAACGATCGAAGCCCGCATCGGCGAGTCCTGCGGCAATCTCATAGGGAGCGAGCAGCAGGTTGCCCCCGAAGGGCGATCGCCCGTAGACCCCAGGGCGCTCCGCTGGACGGCCGATGGGGATTTCCATATGGCAGATCGCCAGGTGGGCCGCGCTGATGATCGGGCGAACCGGCTCGAACAACGGCCCAAAGACATAGCGCTGCCCGCTCCCCTGCGCGAATTTGCTTCCCGCGTTGAGCACCGCGTTCTCGGTGAGCACATCACCGACCGCGGCGACGGTGAAGGAACGCAGCGCTGGCGTTCGGCGCACCGCCGTGGCACCGCCAAGCGCCGTGTCGCTTGCTGTCTCGTGCGCTTTGTCGGCTGCGGAGCGGTCGACGCTGCTACCCAATGACAGCAAGGCGATCATCGCTGTACCGAGCATCGCACGCCGTCGCATCGTGCGTGACGTTAGTAGATCACGATCGCAACTTCGGACGTTGCACGCTGCCGTCCGGGAACCGAGCGAAGCGGTCTTCCTCGGTGCCGTGCACCGGGCCGTCCGCCGACCACGGCCAGCCACCGAACTGGGTGCGCCGATAGTCGTCAAATGCCTGCTCGATCTCGGCGTTGGTGTTCATCACGAACGGGCCATATTGGGCAACCGGCTCGCCGATTGGTCGGCCCTGCAGCATCAGCACCCGAACGTCGCCGACGGCGCGCAGCACAACCTGGAGCGACGGCTCGATGACCGCGGCGTTGCCCGCAGCGATCGACTCCCCGCCGATGTCGAGGTGTTCGCCTTCAAAGACGTAGAGCACCCGGTTGCTCCCTGGCTGCGCCGGCGGGAGAGTGCACTGCGAGCCGGGCTCCATGTCGATCAGCCAGATGGCGACATCGCCATCGGGATGGCTGGCCCACGACTCGGGTGGCGGCGGCGCGGCGGCAATCTCGGCCAGGCGCCCGGCGATCACCGTCACGGTCGCCAACGGGCCCTCACTGTCTTCGGGCTCGATTCGGCGCGGAATGTCCTCGTTCCACATCATCGTGAAGTGTGGTTCGGCCATTTTCTGCGAGGCGGGTAGGTTGAGCCAGATCTGGAACAGCTCGGCGGTGTTTGGGTGATCGTCGTGCAGCAACGGGAACATCTCCGAATGAACGATGCCGCGCCCGGCGGTGAGCCACTGCACGTCACCGCCACCAAAACGAGCGGCTGCACCAAGCGAATCGGAGTGATCGATACGACCCTGACGAACGATCGTCACCGTCTCGAAACCACGATGGGGGTGTTGCGGGAAACCTGGCACCGTGGCGCCGTGGTACATCCGCCAGCCATCGATACCGACGAAATCCTGACCGATCTGACGCCCTGCAAGCGAGGCGGCGGGCCCGAAGGCACCATTACCGGCCGGATAGTGATCGAGGTGATGCACGCAGAAGAGGAACGGATCGACCGTCGGCCACTGAAAATCGATCGGGACCGTCTGCAGGATGATGTGTGACGAGGTCATGGCACCATTCACGGTATCGCTGGGGCCTAGCCCATATAGACGCTGTGGCGCTTTTCAACGACTTGGCGATCGACTGGGTCGGCTGCCGAATAGCGCCGAATCAATTCGCCGCGCAACTCGCCGAAGTCGACGATGGCATCGATGATCAGTTCATTGGCCAAGCGGTAGATATCGATGTCCAGTTCGTATTCGGCTCGCCGCGCAGCGACAAACGCCTCACGCTCGGCAACGTCGGCGATCGCCGCGATCTTGTTGGCGTACACGGCGTTGATCGCTGCCTGCGGCCCCATCACACCGATGCTGGCTGTCGGCAGAGCGATCGTGGCGATCGGATCGAAGGCCGGGCCGCACATCGCGTAGAGACCAGCGCCATAGGCCTTGCGGACGACGACGCAGATCTTTGGCACCGTGGCTTCGGTGATCGCTGTGATCATCTTGGCGCCATGACGAATAATGCCCTCACGCTCGACCTTGGTGCCGATCATGAACCCGGGTACGTCGGCGAGGAACAGCAGAGGGACGTTGTAGGCGTCGCACATCCACACGAAACGGGCGGCCTTGTCCGCCGAATCACCGAACAGCACCCCGCCCTTGTGCATTGGATTATTGGCCACAACGCCGATCACGTTGCCGTTGAGCCGGGCGAAACCGACCAGCAATTCCGGCGCAAAAAGCGGTTTGATCTCGAACAACGAACCGTCATCGACGAGGCCGCTGATCACCTTGCGCATGTCGTATCCGGCGGCGGCGTCGATCGGGAGGTGTTCTCTCGTCAAGACGTGGGTGGCGTCGGTTGGCTCCTCGGCCGCCGGAGCCTCGCGCCAATTGAGCGGCAGGTAGGAGAACAGCTGCTTGGCTTGCTCGATGGCGTCGGCATCGTCGATCGCCAGGTTGTCGCCGCACCCAGAAATCGTGGCATGCATTCGCGCCCCGCCCATCTCCTCCAATGTGACCCGTTCGCCGATGACCTCCTCGGCCATCCGCGGCGACCCGAGGTACATCGAGGCGTTGCCCTCGACCATGATGACCACATCGCAGAACGCAGGAATGTATGCCCCGCCGGCAGCGGACGGGCCGAACAGACAGCAGATCTGCGGCACCTTGCCACTCAGCTTGACCTGATTGGAAAAGATTCGACCGGCACCCCGGCGACCTGGGAAAAGGTCGATCTGATCGGTGAGTCGGGCCCCAGCAGAGTCGATCAGCCAGAAGATCGGCAGTTCATGACGCAGGGCGTACTCGGTCATTCGTACCATCTTCTCGACGGTGCGCGCCCCCCAAGAGCCGGCTTTCACCGTCGGATCGTTGGCGACGATGCAGGCCAATCGACCGTCGACCCGGCCCACCCCGGTGACAACACCGTCGGCCCCGAGGCCATCGGCCAGCACGTTGGCGAAGAGCCCGTCCTCGACGAACGAATCGGCGTCGCAGAGCAGCGAGATGCGATCACGGACGTACAGCTTGTTCTGCCGAGCCAGTTTGTCGCCATGCTGGGCCAGGTTGCTCTGGCGAGAACGGGCCGCATGTTGGCGATAGATCTCTTGCTCCGGGCTCACACCGGCAACCCTAAACCGCGGGAGATCACCAGGCGCTGAATCTCGCTCGTACCCTCACCGATCTCCAGAATCTTGGCGTCGCGGTAGAAGCGCGCCAGCGGGTATTCCTCCATGAATCCATTGCCGCCGAACACCTGCGTGGCGACGCGCGTTGCGCTGACCGCGGCCTCGGAGCTGTAGAGCTTGGCCATTGCCGCAGCTTGGCGGGTGTCGTGGCCGTGGTCCTTGAGCCATGCCGCTTTGTAGGTCAGGTTTCTCGAGTTCTCCACGGCGACGGCGAGATCTGCCAACTGATAGGCCAGGCTCTGAAATCGTCCGATCGGACCGCCAAACGCTTGGCGTTGCTTGGCGTAGTCGAGCGAGAGGTCGAGGCAGGCCTGGGCCAGGCCGACGGCGAGGGCCGAGATGGCAATGCGGCCATCGTCGAGGATGGCCAAAAACGATCGCAGCCCAGAGCCAGGTGCACCGAGCACGCTGCGCTCATCGATTTCGCAGTCGATGAAGGTCAGCCCGTGGGTGTCGCTGGCGTGCCAACCAAGCTTGTGATACGCCGGTTCGACGATCAATCCTGCGGTTCCAGCAGGCACCAAGAAGGCCGTAATCCCTTCCTCGGTGCGGGCGGTTGTGGTGATCACGCTGGTGATTGCCGTGCCCGAGTTGGTGATAAACGCCTTGGAGCCGTTGATCGACCACACTCGACGATCCTGGTCGAAGCGAGCGGTGCTGCGCATCGCCGCCGTGTCGCTGCCTGCGTCGGGTTCCGTCAGTCCAAAGGCGGCGAGCGTGCGGCCGGCGATCAGATCGGGAAGCCAACGATGCTTTTGCTCCTCGGTGCCGAAGCGGTGGATCGGATTGATACCCAGGCCGACGGCTGCCGAGAGGGTGATGCCCATCGATTGATCGACGGCACCGAGTTCCTCGATAGCGATACACAGCGAGGTGAAGTCACCGCCACCACCACCCCATTCCTCGGGAAAGATCAACCCGAACAACCCGAGCTCGGCCATGCCGGCCACTGCTTCAAGCGGTAGCCCGCCAGCGGCGTCCCACGCTGCGACGTTGGGCAATAACCGTTGCCTGGCGAAGTCGCGCACGACCATACGAAATTGTTCGTGCTCTTCGCTGCTGTACACGTCCACGATGTCGCCCCCTTGCGCTTGACGAACGTTCCTTAACGGCCGTTAAGGAACGATAGCGTCATGGCATGGTTCAACGTGGATCGCAGACACGATCCGTCGGCACGCGAGAGAATTGTTGTCAGCGCGGCACGGCTCTTCGCCGAGCGCAGCTACGCGGCAACGACGATCGATGACGTCGGCCAATCGGTGGGGGTCTCCGGGCCAGCGATCTATTGGCACTTTCGTTCGAAAGAACACCTGTTGAGCACAATCCTGATCGACGTCAGCACCCGCCTACGCGATGGTGCCCGCACCCATATCGCCGACGCCGTCGATACTTCGGCGGCGCTGGCGACCCTGATCGCATTTCAGGTTGACTTCGCCCTCGACAACCAGGATTTGATCGTCATCCATGCCCGAGAACTCGTTCATCTCCCCGATGCCGAACAGCGTCTGGTACGGCGCGCGCAGCGCGAATATATGGAAGAGTGGGTTGGCCTGCTCGGGGCCAGCCACGCCGATGCCTCCGCCGACACTCTTCATCAGGCCGTGCAGGCTGCCATCGGGTTGATCAACACCACGCCCTATCTGCGCACGGCCAACCGCCAGACAACGGCGGCGATGCTGAGGGCGATGGCCGCGGCGGCGCTTGGATCGATCGGGGGATGACCGAGTTCGCTCGCGAAACGTCGATGAGCAGGGCATTGCCGTGTTCGTTTGGTGTCGAAGGGGGGACTTGAACCCCCACGGGATTTCTCCCACTAGCACCTCAAGCTAGCGCGTATACCTATTCCGCCACTTCGACGTGGGGTTCAACCAGGATATCCCGGCGACTGCTAGGTCGCCAACAAAAAGCCCAGCGCCAGCACGGTGATTATCCACACGAGGGCGAGCACCGTGGTGATGCGGTTGAGGTTGCGCTCAGCCGCAGACGACCCGAGCGCAGCTGAGCTGCCGCCACCGAACATGTCGGATAAACCGCCGCCGCGGCCGCTGTGCATCAGCACACCAGCGATCATGGCAAAGGTGGCCAAAACGTTGATCACCAGGACGAGGTACTTGAGGAAATCGCGCACGAAGAGTGAGCCTATCGGGTAATCAGCGACGAACGATGACAGCCACGTCGGCTAGCGAACCGTGCCAGCCAAGGTCACCGGAACGACCTCAGGAAAATGGCATGCCACGTCGTGGCCGATGCCACGATCGCTTAATGTCGGCTCTTCAGCAGCGCAGCGATCCTGTGCTTTCGGGCAGCGGGTACGAAACCGGCAACCGCTGGGCGGGTTGATCGGGCTGGGCACATCGCCGTGCAGCAGGATGCGATGACGTTCCCGCTCAGAGATCGGATCGGGCTCAGGGATCGCCGACAGCAACGCCTGCGTGTACGGGTGCGCTGGGCGGTGGTACAACTCGTCGGCGTCGGCCACCTCCATCAGCTTGCCGAGATACATCACAGCGACGACATCGCTGATATGGCGAACCACCGAGAGGTCGTGGGCGATGAACAGATAACTCACCCCGAGCTCGGTCTGCAGATCTTCGAGCAGGTTGACGACACCGGCCTGGATGCTGACGTCGAGTGCCGACACGGGCTCGTCGAGCACGATCAGCGACGGATTCAACGCCAGGGCACGGGCGATACCGACGCGTTGGCGCTGCCCACCGGAGAACTCATGAGGGAATCGCTTGGCATGGTCGGCGGCAAGCCCGACACGCTCCAGCAGTTCCTTGACCCGAACCTGGTGGTCACCGGGCACCTTCTGGATCGCCATCGGTTCGGCGATCAACGCACCAACGGTCATCTTGGGATCGAGTGACGCGTATGGATCTTGAAAGACGATCTGGATGTCGGCCCGCAACGCGCGCAGCTGATCGGCGGGCATGCCTACCAGTTCGCGACCCTTGTAGACAACGGAACCGGTGGTCGGTTCGATCAGACGCAAGATGCAGCGTCCGACCGTGGTCTTGCCGGAACCGCTCTCCCCCACCAGACCCAATGTTTGGCCGGGAGCGATCGAGAAGCTGACGTCGGTGACCGCTTGCACCACGGTTCGCTTCGACCGCAGGCCGACGTTGCGTTTGACCATGAAGTTCTTCGACAGGTGGCTCACCGAAAGCAATTGATCTGGAAGCGTCGCCTCAATCATCGGGCCAGCTCCAACTCGTCGGCACGGATACAGGCAACTTCGCTCTCACCCGTGGCCACGAGATCTGGAATCTGTCCGTGGCAGGCTTCGATGACGTGGGGGCAGCGCGGCGCGAAGGCACACCCCGGCGGCGGTTGCAACATGTTCGGCGGCGAGCCGGGAATCGGTACAAGGCGGTCATGACCGGAATGCGGTAGGGATGCCAGCAAACCAGCCGTGTACGGATGCTTCGGCGAGTAGAAGATGGGGTCGACGACGCCCCGTTCCACGGCCCGCCCGGCGTACATCACCTGCACGCGGTCGGCCATACGGGCGACGACGCCAAGATCGTGGGTGATCAGCACTACTGCCGTGCCCAGGTCTCGGCGGATTCGTTCGATCACTTCCAAGATTTGCGCCTGTACGGTGACATCGAGCGCCGTGGTCGGCTCGTCGGCGATCAGCACATGTGGTTCGTTGGCGATGGCCATAGCGATCATCACGCGTTGACGCATCCCGCCGGAGAACTCGTGCGGATACTGCCTGGCCCGTTCCTTTGGCTGGGGAATGCCGACGACGTCGAGCAACTCGACGGCCTTGGCGTACGCTGCGGCCTTGTCGAGATCTTGGTGGGCGCGGATCATCTCCACGATCTGAGCCCCGATGCGCTGCACTGGGTTGAGCGCGGACAGTGGATCCTGGAAGATCATGGCGATGTCCTGGCCGCGGGCCTTGCGCAGCTTTGCCTGCGACGAGCCAATCAACTCGATGTCACCCACCCGCGCCGACCCGGTGACCTTTGCCGACTTCGGCAAGAGCCCCATAGTGGCCAGGAACGACACGGATTTGCCCGAACCAGACTCGCCGACGACGCCGACGACCTCGCCCGGCATCACGTCGAGGGAAATGCCCCGCACCGCCTGTACTTCGCCGAGCAAGGTCTTGAAGGTGACCCGCAGGTCGGTGATCGACAGCGCCGGAGACGTCATTCGCTGACCTGCATTTTCGGATCGACGGCGTCACGGAGGCCGTCGCCGATGAAGTTGATACACACCGAGATGATGATGAACAGTGCGCACGGATAGACGACCATCCACCACCGCCCTCCCGGCGCCGCCTGCTTGGAATCCTTGATCAACAACCCAAGCGAGGTCTTGCCCGAGCCGGCATCTGGGCCATATCCAAAGAAGCTCAGCGTTGCCTCGGCGCTGATCGCGCTGACGACGGCGAAGGTCAATGAGACCATCAACTGCCCGACGGCATTGGGCAACAGGTGGCGAACAACAACCCGCGGCGTCGAGGCGCCGATCGCCTTGGCGGCCTCGATGAACTCTCGTTCTTTGAGTTGTAACACCTGGCCGCGCACGATGCGGGCGACGCTCATCCATCCGATGGCCGAGAACAAAAAGATGATGAACCGGGTCGACGTCGATTCGCCCATGATGCCCTTCATCCAACTGATGTTCTGTAGCAGGCCTCGCACGATCACCAAGGTGACGAGCAGCGGCAATGCGAGAAAGATGTCGGTGACGCGCATCAGCAGGTTGTCGACCTTGCCACCGAGCAAACCGGCGATGGCACCGATCACGGTGCCGATGGCAACGCTGATGATTGCCGCGAAGAGGCCGATCATCAGCGACACCTTGGCACCATAGATCAACCGGCTGTAGAGATCGCGTCCGTTGGAGTCGGTGCCGAGCCAGGCCGCGGCGCGCGGTGCAAGATCGGAGTTGAACTTGCCCGACTCGGACTTGAAGATTGCCTCGTTGATGCCGTAGCGAGCGGTGATCGGCGAGAGCAACACGAAGAGCACGATGAGCCCGAGCACCACCGTCGAAACGACCGCGCCGCGGTGGTTCATATACCGCTTGAAGGCCATCTGTCGCGGCGAGAGCGACTTGTTGAGCACGCCGAGGGCAGCGTTGGACGCCGTGCCTGGTTGAGAAACAGCGAGTTCAGTCAAGGCGAATCCTCGGGTCGAGCCAGGCGTAGGCGAGATCGGCGAGCAGGTTAAAGAGAATCACTGAGGTGGTGATGATCACCATCCATGGCATCAGCTCAGGGAAGTCACCGTTGCCGACGGCGGTGAGAAAGAAGCGACCCATGCCCGGGTATTCGAAGATCGCCTCGGAAATGATCAAACCACCGACGATCGCCCCGAAATCGAGCGCTGCATAGCTGCAGATCGGCACGAGCGCGTTGCGCATCGCGTGCTTGACCAACACCTGGCGCTCGCTGATGCCCTTGGCCCGGGCCGTGCGCAGATAGTCGCTATTGAGCACGTCGAGCAACGACGCCCGCATATAGCGGCTATACACGGCGACCGACTGAATGGCGACGACAATCACCGGCATTGTCATGTGTTTCAGCATCAAGAACAGATCGAAGCCCTTGTGCCCCGGGGGATACATACCAGACGTCGGCAAGAGCGGCTCGCCGAACCACTTCTTCCACTGCACCGAAAGTAATAATTGCAACAACACGGCGCTGACGAATGGTTGCACCGAGAACCCGATGAGTGCGCCCGTGTTCACCGCCGTGTCCCGCAACTTGCCGGGGCGCAGTGCGGCGAAGACCCCGAGCGACAGCCCGATCGGAATGGAGACGAGGGTTGCCATCAGCCCGAGGCGAATCGTGTTGAGCAGGGCGTCCTTCAAGTTCGGCCACACCGGCCGAGTGCCCTTGATGCTTGGCTGCCAGTCGCCGGTGAGGAAGCCGCCAAGCCACTTGAAATAGCCGCGGATGTAGCCACCGACGCCATCCCATAAGCCATTGACTTCGATGTACTCGGCGCGCTTGGCTGGTTGGCGAGCGATGCGTGGGTTCGATCGCGCGTAGCTGGCCAGCGGATCGGTGGCGATTCGCAGCGCGCAATAGACCAGAAAGGTCACAAGCAAAAGCGTTGGGATCGCCCACAACAATCGCCGAACAATGAACCGAAACACGAAACCCCCACATTAAAAAAGCGGGACCGGCCCGGAGAGGCCGGCCCCGCTCAGTTGTCTACTACAAATCCCGAGGGATTACAGCACTTCGACGACGGGCTCGCCGTCCATCATCGGCGTCAGCTCATAGCTACTGTCGTTGGTGGTGTCGTAGACGCCCATGCTGGTCGGTGCAAGCACCGTCCAGATGTACCACGACGAGTTGGCGCATTCCGTGATCGGGTTCAAACAACCCGGCCACTGCTCGGCACCGATAACGATTTGTCCATCGCCGTCGACATCGGTCCACTCGTGGATGTTGAGGAACGCCAGGTAGTTGTTGAGGTCACCCTCAACCGGGCCACCAACCTTGTCGGTGCGATAGATGCCCGACTTGGGGAACTGGAAGGTGGGCAGCATGACCCAGTCCTCGCGCATCAGGGCGATCGCTTCTTTGATGTACCCGGCGCGCTCGTCGGCATCGACAGTGGCGTCAGCTTTGTAGAGCAACGCAGTCGCATCCTCGTTACACCACCCCTGGCTGTTCTGTCCAGCGAAGTCATTCTCCTCGCTCGGCACCTGGTCGCAGGTGAAGCTGCTGGTGAGGTACTGCGGGTCCGGCGGAGCGGTCGAGATGTACATCGCCAGGTCGTAGTCCATTGCTGGGAGGCGCTGTTGGAAGACGCATTCTGCCTCGCAGTTGTCGGCGACGACATTGAAGCCAGCCTCTTGCAGCAGCGGGATGAGGTAGGCCTGGGTGTTCTCACGACGGCTGTTGCCGGCGTTGATCATCCAACGGATCTCTGGGGCCTCGCCATCCTTGGCCCAGTAGCCGTCACCGTTCTTCTCCCAACCGTCGCCGGTGAGCAAAGCTTCGGCACCAGCAGCGTCGAGCGTGTCGGTAAAGACGTTGTCGCAGTAGGCCCCGGGTACGATCGGGCCGCAATCGAGCAGCGTGCCGCCCTCGACGATCGGGGCATAGATCTGGGCGAACAGCGCATCACGATCGATCGACTGGGCGAATGCTTGGCGGAAGACCGGATCGGCAAACGGACCTTCGTTCTGCTGGAAGTACAAGCCTTCGTAGTCGCCACCAAATTGGACGCTGACCTTGGCGTTAGCGTCGCCAGCAGCAGCGGCTGCGATGTCCGGGCTGTACTGCGGGTAGATGAAGTCGACCTCGGCGGCGAGCAAGGAGGCGATCTCCGTTTCCTGGTCAGCCTTCGGCACCATGACGACCTTTGGCACAATGGCCTTGTCCGGTCCCCAATAGTTTTCGTTCTCCACCAGGATCAACTGGCTCTCATCCCACGAGTCGATCTTGTAAGGACGGTTGGAGTACGGCAGTTCGGTCTGGAAGTCGCCCGAGATCTCGTTGCAGTCGGCAACGGCATCGTGCTTGATCGGGCCAGGGGCGGCGAACAAGCCACGGTAGGGCGCATAGACCGACTTGAAGTCGACCACGACCTGCTTGTCGCTCTCGCCGGCGTCAATGGTCAGAATCTGGTCGTAACCAGTCGTCGTCAGCGAACCGGTGGTGCCCATCACGGCTTGGTACTGACAGATGAAGTCGGCGGCGGTGATCGGCGAGCCGTCATCCCACACCGCATCTGCGGCGATGTTGTAGGTGATCCGCATCGCAGCTGTGGCTGGTTCGGTGGTCGGTGTTGTGTCGACCGGTGTCGTTTCGACGGTGGTCTCGTCCGGAGGCCTCGCCTCGGTCGCCGGTGGCGGCGTGGTCTCCCCGGGGGTGGCTTCGGTCGCTGTTGTTGGCTCTGGACTCGCTGCGTCATCGTCGCTGCCACAGCCGGCGGCGATAAGCGAGAGACCCAGCGCAAAGGCAGCTAATTTACTGCGCTTCGATGTGCTCACGTTGGTTTGTCCTCCTGATTGGAATTTGGACGGAAGGAATTTGTGCCCAATTGGGCGTGGTGCGCCACCAGGCAAAGCCTGCTGGCACCCCGAATTGTCCTCCCCGATCAATTCGGATGGCTGCACTGTAGCAGGTTTGTTACCCGCGGGTAAGAGCACCCATTCCAAAAACAAACTTGAAATGGAATATTCATTCCAACCCCCGGATACCTCACTGCAAGTAGCGAGACCGACGCTATCAGACCCGCGAGGGGAACTGCACGATCCTCGCGAACTCGTCGGGATCGAGGCATGCCCCGCCGACGAGCGCCCCGTCGATATCTGCCTGGGCCATCAGTTCGACGATGTTCGCGGCCTTCACCGAACCACCGTATTGAATCCGAACCGCCTCGGCGGCGGTTGCGCTGACGCCCTCAGCAACGCACAGGCGAATCGAAGCACAGACGGCCTGCGCATCGGCAGATGATGCCGTCAAACCGGTGCCGATCGCCCAGATCGGCTCGTAGGCGATGACCATAGATGCCACCTGGTCTGCCTTGCGGCCAGCGAGCGCCGCTCGCACCTGGCCGAGCACCTTGTCCTGCGTGGCGCCAGCTTCGCGTTCCGCCAACGTCTCGCCGACGCAGACGATTGGTGTCATGCCGTGTTGGAACACCGCCGAAATCTTGCGCGCCACCATCTCATCGGTCTCGCCGAACAGTTCGCGCCGCTCGCTGTGCCCGACGATGACATACTTGACGTTGAGCTTGCTGAGAAAAACCGGCGAGACCTCGCCGGTGAACGCGCCCTTGTCCTCCCAATGGCAGTTCTGGGCGCCGAGGGCGTAGACGAGATCGTCGGCCTCGATCAGCGTTTGGATGCTGCGGATGTCGGTGAACGGTGGATGGATGCTGACGTCGACACGTTCGGCCTCGTCTTTGCCCACCAGATAGGAGAGCTTCTGCACGAACTGAATCGCTTCATAGTGATTCATGTTCATTTTCCAGTTACCGCTGATCAACGGTCGACGATCAGTAGTCATCACGGTTCTCCAACTTTTTGCTTATCAGGTGAATGCTTCAGGCGTTGGGTGCAGCACGCAATGCCGCCAGACCGGGCAGGTCGCCAAGCTCGAGCAACTCGAGCGAGGCCCCGCCGCCGGTAGAGACATGGTCGACGTCGTCGTCGAGGCCAAACTGGGCCAGCGCTGCTGCTGAATCGCCGCCCCCGACGACGGTAAACGCCTTGGTGTCGGCCATCGCCTGGGCGACGGTGCGCGTGCCGTTGGCGAAACGTTCGTCCTCGAACATGCCCATCGGTCCGTTCCAAAACACCAGTCGAGCGTCCATGATCACGTCGCTGAACGCCGCAGCAGAGCCAGGCCCGATGTCGAAACCCTTGCCGCCAGCGGGAACGTTGGTGCCCCACGTCGAATAGGTGCCGTTGGCATCGAGGCCGACGAGGTCTTCCGGGAGGTGAATCGTCTTGCCGCTGGCCAGCAGCCGGGCGCAGGTCTCGACTTGGTCGGGCTCGAACAACGAGTCGCCAATCGAACGCCCTTGGGCGGCGAAGAAGGTGAAACACATCGCGCCACCGATGATCAAGGAATCGACGGTGTTGAGCAGCGCCTCGACGACGCCGAGCTTGTCGGAGATCTTGGCCCCGCCGAGCACGGCGACGAACGGTCGCTTGGGATTGTTGCGCAGGCCGAGCAGGATGTCGACCTCTTTGGCCAACAGCAAGCCCATCGCTGATGGCAATGTCGCCGGCGGTCCGACAATCGAGGCGTGGGCACGGTGGGCGGCACCGAAGGCATCGTTGACATAGGCATCGATGCCGTCGATCAACGTGGCCACGAACGCCGGATCGTTGCGCTCCTCACCAGGATGAAAGCGCAGGTTCTCCATCAACTCGACGCCTGGCGCTAACTCGGCCAAGCGTTCGCGCACCGGAGCCATGCTGTATTTCGGTTCTGGAGCGCCCTTCGGACGACCGAGGTGGCTGGCGCACACGACATGCGCGCCACGCGCGGTCAACCACTGAATGGTCGCCGAGCGCGGCGCGGATACGGAAGTCGTCGGCGATCTCACCGTTCTCCATCGGAACGTTGAAATCGGTGCGGACGAGCACCCGCTTGCCGCGGACGTCACCCAAATCGTCGAGCTCCGGGATGTGGGTTGACATCGGCTGACCTGCTACTTCTTCTTGGCCTTCTTGGCGGCTACCTGGCCGGTGTACATGGCCAAGTCGACGAGGCGGTTGCTGTAACCCCACTCGTTGTCGTACCAGCCGAGCACCTTGACCATCTTGCCCATGCTCATCGTCAGGCCGGCATCGAAGATGCAGCTGTGCGGGTCGCCGACGATGTCGCTGGAGACGAATGGCTCTTCTGCTGTAGCGCAGCACGCCCTTCAGCGCGCCCTTGGCGGCGGCGGCTTTGTAGGCCGCGTTGATCTGCTCGACCGTGGCAGCTTTGCGCAGATTGCCGGTGAAGTCGGTGATCGAACCCGTGGGGATCGGCACGCGCAGCGAGGTGCCGTCGAGCTTGCCTTTCATCGCTTCCAACACCAGGCTGGTCGCCCGGGCAGCGCCGGTGCTGGTCGGCACGATGTTGATCGCCGCGGCGCGGGCGCGGCGCAGGTCGCTGTGCGGTCCATCGACGATCACCTGGTCGCCGGTGTAGGCGTGGATCGTGGTCATCAAGCCCTGCTCGATGCCGAAGGCATCGTCGAGCACCTTGATCATCGGCACGAAACAGTTGGTCGTGCAGCTGGCGTTGGAGAACACCTTGTGCTTGGCGGGATCGAAATCCTTGTGGTTGACGCCATAGACGAAGGTGGCGTCGGCGCCGCCACACGGCGCAGAGACGATAACCATTGGAGCGCCACCGTCCATGTGCATCGCCGCCTTGTCGCGTTCGGTGAAGATGCCGGTCGATTCGATGACCAGATCGACGCCGAGGTCGCCCCAGGGCAACTCGGCCGGGTTGCGCATCTGCAACACCTTGAGGGTGTCGCCATCGACGCTGATGCCGTCCTTGGTGGCCTTGATCGTGTACGGCAGGGTGCCGCCGACGGAGTCGTACTTCAGCAGGTGCGCCATGGTGGTCAACGACCCCAAGTCGTTGACGGCGACAAAGTCGATGTCGAGGCCGCGCGCCTTGGCTGCCCGGAAGAAATTGCGGCCGATACGACCGAAGCCATTGATGCCTACACGAACCGTCATGATGGACGTGTTCCTTTCATGGTTGGCCCGCCCCCCACTGAACGAGGAGGGCGGAAAGATCACGTGAGAGCCTAGTCGTTAACGGGCAATATCACGGTGGTTGACCCGCGGCCGATGCTCCTGCTTGCGCATCCACGCGGCAAGTTGCTCGGCGATCGCCACCGAGCGGTGCCGCCCGCCCGTGCAGCCGATGGCCACGGAGAGGTAGCTCTTGCCTTCGGCCGCGTAGGCCGGGATCAACAGCTCCAGCAGGTGCTCGAGGCGCGTCAGAAATTCCTCGGTCGTCGGCTGTTCGAGCACATAGTTGCGCACCGCTTCGTCGAGGCCGGTCAACGGACGCAACTCGTCGACCCAATGCGGGTTGGGCAGAAAGCGGACGTCGAAGACGAGATCGACGTCAAGCGGCGGCCCGTGCTTGAACCCGAAGCTGGTGACTGCGATCTGCATCGACGGAGCGCCGACATCGTCGCTGAACCACTCGCCGATGCGCGACTTCAGCTGATGAACGGTCATCGCCGTGGTGTCGATGATCAGATCGGATTCGGCTTTGACCGGTTCGAGGAGCGCTCGTTCTCGTTCGATCGCTTCGGTGATCCCGCTGTCGGCGATCTCTAGCGGGTGCTTGCGACGGGTGCTGCCATACCGCTTGACGAGTTCTGGTGTCGTCGCTTCGAGAAACAGCACGCGCACGGAATGGACACCGCTGCGCAGTTGGCGGAGTTCTCGCACAACCTCGGACTGATCGGCCGTTGGACCGACGACGAGCGCCAGTTTGTCGAAGTCCGAGCCAGCACCGCTGCCGAGTTCGACGACCTTCTCGATCAACGTCACTGGCAGGTTGTCGACGACGAACCAACCCAAATCCTCGAGATCATCGGCCGCGTGGGAGCGCCCCGCTCCCGACAATCCAGTGATCACGAGGATGTCCGTCATCGCCGCACGGCAACCTTTCGAGTTCTGAGATACAACAGTCGTGGAATCGTCGACGCCGCTGCGTACTCCTCGGCCTTGGCCAAAAAACCGCTGGGTGGCGCCGGTTCTTCCATCCGTTCGAATTGCAGGCCGTTGTCGGCCAACGCATTGAGATATCGGCTCAACGGGCGGTGGATAAAGGGGATGAAGACGTCCTTTTCCACCTCTTCGATGGTTTCGTCCTCAATCAGATAGGGCCCGATGCGCCAATACTGCTCTGGAGGATCGAGCACCTGATCATCGATCCAGCCACTGTTCGGGGTTTGCAACAACGGGTGGTTGAGGAAGAAGCAAAAGCGACCACCATCGACGAGAACGCGGGACACCTCGGCGATCGCCGCGTCGACTTCACGGATGTGTTCGAAGACCAGACAGGCGACCACCGCGTCGAAACTGGCGTCGGCAAACGGCAAAGCGCCAGCGCCGGCACGCGCATAGCGTGGCCCTCCGCCACGTTCGGCGGCGACGACGAGTTGGTTCCAGGTCGGGTCGATGCCGACGACCTCGTTGATGCCGAGTCCGATCGCCATTCTGCCGATCTGCCCGTCGCCGCAACCGATGTCCAACAACCGGGTGGCCCCCTCGAGTTCTCGGGCCGCCAGCGGAAGAATCTGTTCCTCGTATTCCGGATCGGCGCCATCGGTGAACCCTTCGATCCACCAGTCGGCATGGGTCTCCCATAGGTCGTCAGGCATATCCCCAAGCTAGTTGCCCGATTCCTTCGCTTCGGCACTCGCCTGGCGACTAATGTCACCCTATGCGGCGCGGGATAGTGGCTTTATTCGTAATTGCGGCGGCGTGCGTTTCGGTGTTCATCACCACCGCGCCACCCTCGGTAGTCGAGGCCGGGCAGGTCTCACCACCCTCTGTGTACACGGCGGTGCAGCCTTGTCGACTCGCCGACACGAGACGACCAGGCGTCCAGCGGGTCAGCGAGACGACAATTCGCGTCCAGGTCAACGGGAACTGTGGCGTGCCAGCCAACGCCATCGCCGCGGCGATCACCGTCACCGTGACGAACACCGTTGGACTCGGCTTCGCCAGCGCCTACCCGGCTGGCATCGCTCGCCCAGAGATCTCGGTGCTCAACTATCTTGCGGCGCAAACGAGGGCCAATGGCACCATCGTGCAGCTGGCCAGCGGCGGAGCGATCGACGTCTTCACCAGCTCGGCGGCGGACGTCGTCATCGACGTGTCCGGGTACTTCACGCCATCGTCCGCGGCAACGGTCGGCCGTTTCGTGTCGTTCGGGCCGACCCGTGTACTCGACACCCGCGGCACCTCGGCCAATCTACGCTGCCGGTGAAACTCGCCTTATACCGTTGCCCCCGGGCATCCCCAGCGACGCTGTTGCCCTGGCGGTGACGGTCACCGTGATCGACACGGTGGCGGCGGGTTGGTTGACCGCCTATTTGCCCGGCACGGCAATACCGGAAGCGTCGGTTCTCAACGTCGACGGGCCGTTCCAAACTCGCGCCGCCGGCTTTATTGCCTCGGTCACCCCTGCCGGATTTGCGTTGCACTCAACCCTGCGCGCTCACGTGTTTATCGACGTAGCCGGCTATTTCACCGGGCCGACTGCGGTCTTCGCCGCCGATGGGTTGTTCGTGCCCGTCACCCCCAACCGGGTGCTCGACACCCGCCAGGGCGCTGGACGGCGAGCGCCATTGTCGACGACGCTGATCAACGTCGGTAGCGGCGGGGCCGCAGGGTCAGTCGCCGCCAACTGGACCATCACCGAGACTGCGGGCATCGGTTTCGTCACCGCTCATGCCCCGGGAAGGGTTCGGCCGGAAACCTCGAATGTCAACAGCGACATGGGTGGGCAGACGATCGCCAACTTCGGCATCAGCCGTTCGCTCGCCGATCGGATGGCCGCATTTTCTAGCGGCGACACGCACCTGCTGGTCGATGTTTTCGGTTGGTTCACAGCGGCGCCGACCAACGCTGTCATCGCCGCGGCCGGCAACCTCGGTTGCCCCGTCGGCTCGGAATGGGCGCCCCTTTTCTGCCACTATCCGCAGGTCTCCTCGCGGATCATGGCCGACAGCAGCGTCGGCACCTTCCTCGCCCTTGGCGATCAGGCATATCCCGGTGGATCCTTGGCCAGCTATCAAGCCGTGTATCACCCGACCTATGGCCAGATGAAACACCGCACCCGTCCAGTTGCCGGCAATCAGGACTATGAGAGCCCCGGCGCTGCAGGATACTTCGCCTACTTCGGGAGCGCGGCGGGCGATCCGACGAAGGGCTACTATTCCTTCGACATTGGTGAGAACTGGCATGTCGTCGTGCTCAACTCGAGCTGTCTCGACGTGTCGTGCAGCGCAGGTTCAGCGCAAGAGCGTTGGCTGCGCTCCGACCTCGCCGGTTCAACCCGGCCGTGCACACTGGCACTCTCGCACTTCGGACGCTTCAGCAGCGGATTCGAGAATGGTGGCAGCGACAAGATGCGGGCGTTGTTCAGCGCCCTCGTCGACGATGGCACTGAGCTGTTGGTGAGTTCGCAACAGCACGACTACGAACGATTCGCTCCACGGCTCGACAACGCAACGGTGGACCAGCGGGGTGTTCGCCAATTCAATGTCGGCACTGGCGGGCGCTCCGTCGGCGGCGCGACGGCGGCGACGACGGGAAGAGAGGTGCAGTTTGGCTCGACGTTTGGGTATCTTCGCCTTACGCTTGGCGAGAATGCCTATGCCTTCGAGTTCGTCGACGAATTTGGAGCTGTGCTCGACTCGGGAACGACCGCTTGTCGCTGATTGCTTCAAAGGCGCCCATCCCCCAGCGCGGCGATTGATCGCTGTTCTGTTGGCGGGCTGCGCGCTCGCTAGCGCACTTGTCGCTGCGCCCTGGGGCGCCACGCCACCCGGGCACGCCGCGCCAGAGGCGACCAGCGGACCCTCGGCTTATGTGGCAGTGCAACCGTGCCGTCTCGCCGATACTCGCAACCCGGGCGCCCAATGGGTCGCGCCGACCACCCTGCGGGTAACGGTGGCCGGTCAGTGTGGTGTTCCCGCGGGGGCCACGGCGGCGGCGATCACCGTCACCGTGACAGCACCGCCAACAGCGGGATTCGCCGCCGCCTACCCAACGGGGAGCGAACGGCCGGAGGTATCCGTCGTCAACTATGAAGTCGGGCAAACCCGCGCCAACGGGGCAATCGTGGCGCTCTCGCCGCAAGGCACGATCGACGTCTTCGCCAGTTCCGCGGCGATTCTCATCGTCGATGTCTCCGGCGCCTTTTACCCGACCGGCGCGGCAGCGGCCGGTCGATTCGTCGGGGTTCGTCCGACTCGTGTGGTCGACACTCGCATCTCGCTCGATCCGTTGCGTATCGGGCAGACCCGCACGATTCCGCTGCCGGCATTCGTGCCCCAGGACGCCACCGCGATCGCGGTCACCGTCACCATCGTCGGCACATCTGGTGCCGGGTGGGTCACCGCCTTCCGCCCAGGAACGGCGTTACCAAACGCATCGGTGGTCAACGCCGACCGGCCCGGCCAGATTCGTGCCGCAGGCTTTGTCGCCTCGGTGACAGCTGCCGGATTCAACCTCTATTCGACCGTGGCGGCGAACGTCATCGTCGATATCAGCGGCTACTTCACCGGGGCGACCGCACCGATTGAGTCGCAGGGACTCTTCGTGCCGGTCCGTCCAATCCGCGTGATCGATACGCGCCGCAGTTCGAAGCGCGCCAGCCTGTCGTCGACGACCG
This sequence comes from uncultured Acidimicrobiaceae bacterium, assembly GCA_963732585.1. GTDB lineage: Bacteria > Actinomycetota > Acidimicrobiia > Acidimicrobiales > Ilumatobacteraceae > WLMZ01. The sequence goes on from CAVSZY010000003.1 coordinate 1,478,574, forward strand.
TCGACTTCGGCGTCAGCCAAGCCAGCGCGGTCGTCGCCAACTGGACTTTGACCCAGACCGTCGAGCCCGGCTTCGTCACCGCACACTCACCGGCCATCGACCGACCCGTGGCCTCGAATGTCAACAACGACGGTCCAGCGCAGACCGTCGCCAACATGTCGTTGACCCAGACTGTCGCCGGTACCGCCGTCGCCTTCTCCAGCGGCACTACCCATCTTCTGGCTGATCTCTTCGGCTGGTTCACCTCGTCGTCGGCCCCGGTAAACGTGGCGATCGTCGGCGACATGGTCTGCGCTCCAGGCTCGACGATTGGAACGAGGCGCTGCCATCACCGTCAGGTCTCGGACACGATCTTCGCCGACAAAACGCTGTCCGCCCTGCTCGCCCTTGGCGACCTGCAATATGAGAATGGCGAACTCAGCGCGTTCAATTCTGAGTACGAGCCGACCTACGGACGGTTGAAATCGATCACCTGGCCAGTGCCCGGGAACCACGAATACAACATCCCAGGCGCTGCGGGCTACTACAGCTATTTCGGTGCTCGTGCCGGTGATCCTGCCAAGGGGTATTACTCATTTGAACTTGGGAGCTGGCACATCGTCGCCCTGAACTCGAACTGCAGCGGCGGAATATGCTCTGTCGGCTCAGCCCAAGAACGATGGCTGCGTGCCGATCTCGCTGCGTCAACCAAGCCATGCACCTTGGCGATGTGGCATCACCCTCGGTTTAGTTCTGGCACGGTGCACGGTGACAATGCATCGCTGGTCGGCTTGTTCACTGCGCTCGCAGATTTCGATGTCGAGATGGTGATGAGCGGTCATGAACACGACTACGAGCGCTTCGCGCTCGCGGGCCGCAGCGGGAGAGCTCGATGCCAACGGCGTGCGCCAGTTCGTGGTCGGAACCGGCGGACGAAACGTGGGCACCTTTGAGCGCACGAACCTCGGCGTCGAGCGCCAGATTGGCGACACCTTCGGTTACCTGCGAATGACCCTCAGCGAAGGCTCGTATAGCTACCAGTTCTTCGACGAGTTCGGGGTTGTGCTCGACGGTGGCGAAAACGCCTGTCGCTAATGGCGCGTCACGCCTCGATGGGATGGAATCGTTCATAGACGGCAACGGCCACCGCGTCGGGCATCCATGACAACGATTGCAGACTTTGCAACGACGCCTGTTTCACTGCGTTGACGCCACCAAGCTCTTTGACCAGACGGGTTTTGCGATTGTCACCGAGCCCGGCGATGCCGTCGAGCGAGCTGGCCTTCATCCGTTTGCCGCGCAATTCCCGGTGGAAGGTGTTGGCAAAGCGGTGTGCCTCATCGCGAATTCTCTGCAACATGAAGAGCGCTTCGCTGCCCCTGCCGATGTTCACCGGTGCGACGCGTCCGGGAAGATAGACCTCTTCGAAGCGCTTGGCCAACGAGGCGATCGGGATTTCATCTTCGAGCCCGAGCGCTTTGACCACCCGCTCGGCGACGGCGAGTTGGCCTTTGCCGCCGTCGACAAGCAGTAACTGCGGCGGGTAAGCGAACTTGCCGGGCCGGTCGCCGCGCTCGTTGACGGGTTGATCGCGCTGCTCCAGGTAGGCGGTCAGGCGACGCGTCAGCACCTCTTCCATCGCCGCATAGTCGTCATTGCCCTCGACCGTCTTCACTTTGAACCGGCGGTACTCGCGCTTGTTCGGGAGACCGTCTTCAAGCACCACCATCGAACCGACGTAGTCGGTGCCGTGGAGGTGGGCCATGTCGTAACACTCGATGCGCAACGGCGCTTCCGGCAGCGACAGCAAATCTTGCAGTTCGGTGAGAGCCCGGCTGCGGCTGTTGTGATCGGAGGCCCGACGCAGCCGATGACGCATGAACTCTTCTGAGGCGTTGCGGGTAACCGTGGCGTGCAGCTCTCGCTTGTCGCCACGTTGCGGCACGCGAATCTGCACGCGTGAACCGCGCAGATGCGAGAGCCACTCCTCATAGGTCGCCAAATCGTCGGCAACGGCCGGTACGAGCACCTGCTTGGGGATGCCGAGCGGCGGTTCGTCGCCATACATCTCTTCGAGAATGCGGTCGACGAGGCCGCCGGCGCTGAGATCTTCGACCTTGTCGACGATGAAGCCCTTGCGACCAACCACTCGTCCGCGGCGAACAAAAAAGACCTGAACCGCTGCTTCCAACTCATCGTCGGCCAGACCGATGACGTCGATATCTTCGCTGCGTTCAGCGACCATCTGCTGCTTCTCGATCGCTTTGGAGACAGCAATCCAACGGTCACGAAGGCGCGCCGCGCGTTCAAACTCGAGTTCTTTGGCCGCGCCGCGCATATCGGCTTCGAGGCGTGAAACGATCTCGTCGGTGTCACCTTCCAGAAACTCGCACAGCTCGGCGACCTGCGTGGCGTATTCCTCGGCGCCGATGTTGGCGACGCACGGCCCGCTGCACTTCTCGATGTGGAACAGCAAGCACGGGCGACCGAGGCGATGATGTTCGTTGAATTTGCTGTTGCTGCAAGTGCGGATCGGGAAACTTCGCAGCAGGAGATCGAGCGTGTCGCGGATGGCGTAGGCGTGCGCATACGGCCCGAAGTAGCGCACCCCTTTGCGTTTGCGGCCGCGCATGACCAGCGCCCGCGGCCATTCCTCGTCGATGGTCACCGCCAAGAAGGGGTAGCTCTTGTCGTCTCGCAAGCGAATGTTGAATCGCGGCCGGTGCAGTTTGATCAGGCTGTACTCGAGCATCAACGCTTCGACCTCGTTGCGGACCTCGATCCATTCGACGGTTGCCGCGGTCGCCACCATCTGCGCGGTACGGGCATGGAGGTTGCGTGGGTCTTGGAAATAGTTGCTCAGCCGCTGTCGCAGGCTCGATGCCTTGCCGACGTAGATCACGCGGCCGTCGGCATCTTTGAATTGATAAGAGCCAGGAGCGTCGGGGATGGTGCCCGCTGGCGGCCGTTGTACCACTCCGCCGATGATACGCGGTGCGGGTGGTACACCGGCTGAACCAGACGGTGGCACTGCACCCAACGACGAAAATCGCAAGGCGCAGGCTAAGGTAACCAGCGATGCCCGGCCGTTATCAATTCTCTGTGCCCAGCAACCGTGGACAGGCTGACCCCTGGTTCCGCCTTGGTTCCGTTGACGTCAACACCTCGTTGTTGATCGCCGGGTTGTGCGTCGTGTCGTTCTTCGTTCATGCCGCCGATCCGTCCCTGTTGCGCTGGATCGTGATGTTTCCAAGCGACGTGCGCGGCGGACAGGTGTGGAGACTGGCGAGCTGGCCGCTGGCCAACGCACCGGGGCTGTGGGTAGCGATCTCCATCGCCCTGTTTTGGTACTTCGGCAGCCAGATCGAGGCGCTCTTGGGACGCGTCAAGTTCTTGTGGCTCCTGGCCTGCATCGCCATACTTCCAGGAATCGTCGGCGCCCTGACCGACGTCCCCCTCGGCGGCATCCGCGCCATCGAACTGGCGTTGTTCGTCGTCTTCGCCCTCGAGTATCCGAACATGCCGTTCTTCTTCGGCATCCCGGCCTGGATTCTCGCCGCCGTCTTCGTCGGTATCGAAGTGCTCGAACTGGTCTCCGACCGACGCAGCGAGGAACTGATCGTCTACCTGGCCACGATCGCTACGGCACTGCTCGTCGCCCGTTCTATGGGCCTGTTGGCCAGCCAAACCTGGGTGCCACACGTTCCGCTGCCATTCGGCTCCGGGCGCACGAGGCGGCCGCGGGTTACCAAACGGGTCGATCGCAGTGGCGGCAAACTGGCCAGCGCCGCCAAGAACCGCCCAGTGGTCGTCGATGGGCCATGGGCGCCGCCGACGCCAAGTGCAATGCAGGATCAGGCCGAGGTCGATCAGATCCTCGACAAGATCTCCCAGGTCGGCATGGATGGGCTGTCCAGTGAGGAAAAGAAGCGCCTCAACGACGCCAGCAAACGACTTCGCCAAAAACGGGACTGATCTCCGGCGCTACTTGGTGGTCAGTAGCGGTTTGAGGTACTTGCCGGTCCAGCTGCCCTTGACCGTGGCCACGTGTTCGGGTGAGCCCTGAGCAACGATCTTGCCGCCTCCGCTGCCACCTTCCGGGCCAAGGTCGATCAGCCAATCGGCCGTCTTGATCACGTCGAGGTTGTGCTCGATGACCAACACCGTGTTGCCCTGTTCCACCAGGCGCGAGAGCACGGTGAGCAAGCGACGCACATCCTCGAAATGGAGCCCGGTGGTCGGCTCATCGAGCAGGTAGATAGTGTGCCCGGTGGATCGTTTGGCAAGCTCTGAGGCCAATTTGACGCGTTGGGCCTCGCCGCCGGACAACGTCGGCGCCGATTGGCCGAGCCGCACATAGCCAAGACCGACATCGACCAGCGTCTGCATATGGCGAGCGATCGCCGGCTGGTTGGTGAAGAAGCCCACCGCCTCGGAAACCGGCATGTCGAGCACTTCGGAAATGTTCTTGCCTTTGAACTCGATGTCGAGGGTGTCGCGGTTGTAGCGCGCCCCTTTGCACACCTCGCAGGGCACGTAGACGTCGGGCAGGAAGTGCATCTCGATCTTGAGCGTGCCGTCTCCGCTGCACGCCTCGCAGCGGCCGCCAGCGACGTTAAAGCTGAATCTGCCGGGCAGGTAGCCGCGGACCTTGGCCTCCTGCGTGGTGGCGAACAGCTTGCGGATGTTGTCGAACACCCCGGTGTAGGTCGCCGGGTTGGAGCGCGGTGTGCGTCCGATTGGCGATTGGTCCATGTCGATCACCTTGTCGAGATGTTCGATGCCCGTGACCGAGGTGTGCCGCCCGGCGGGCGTCTTCGACTTGTAGATGCGCTGCATCAGCGTCGGCAGCAGAATGTCTCGAATCAGCGAACTCTTGCCGGAGCCCGACACACCGGTGACGGCGACGAAGCAACCCAGGGGGATCTCGACGTCGATGTTGGCCAGGTTGTGTTGGCGGGCACCTCTGATCGACAAACGCTGCTCGCCGGGGGTGCGTCGCTGCTGGGGCACGGGGATCGACCGTTTCCCTGAGAGGTACTGGCCGGTGACCGAATCAGCGACCTTCATGATCCCTTTCACTGGCCCGCTATAGACCACGGCGCCACCATGTTCTCCCGCACCAGGACCGATGTCGACGATCCAGTCGCTCTCGCGAATCGTGTCTTCGTCGTGCTCGACCACCAGGACCGTGTTGCCGAGATCGCGAAGCCGCAACAAGGTGTCGATCAACCGTCGGTTGTCGCGCTGGTGAAGACCGATCGAGGGCTCGTCGAGCACGTACAGCGTGCCGACGAGGCCGGATCCGATCTGGCTGGCGAGCCGGATGCGCTGGGCCTCGCCACCAGCGAGGGTTCCGGCCGAACGGGACAGCGAGAGGTAGTCGAGCCCGACATCGAGCAGGAACCCAAGCCGGGCATTGATCTCTTTCGTGACCCGTTCGGCGATCATTCGATCGCGTTCGCTGAGCACCAACGCAGCGAGGAACTTTGCCGACTCGCCGATGCTCATCTCGCAGACCTCGGAGATGTGCTTATCGTTGATCGTCACCGCCAATGTGGCCGGTTTGAGGCGCGCCCCACCGCACTTTGGGCAGGGGATGAGGCGCATATAGCCCTCGTACTGCTCCCTGCTCCAGTCGCTCTCGGCACCCTCGTGGCGGCGACGAATCCACGGCAGCACGCCCTCGTATTCGGTGGAATACTGACGCACCCGGCCATAGCGGTTCTTGTACTTCACGGCCAGATTGCCGTCGACACCGTTGAGGATCACGTCCTGTTGGGCGGCGCTCAGCGACTGCCAGGGGGCATCGAGGTCGATCTCGTAGATCCCCGCGACGGCCTCGATCATGCGGTTGAAGTATTGGGTGTGGGCCGAACGCCAGGGGGCGATCGCTCCCCCGGTGATCGACTGCTCGGGATCGGGCACCACCAATTCCGGGTCGACTTCGAACGTCGTGCCGAGGCCATCGCAGGTTTCGCAGGCACCGTACGGCGAGTTGAAGGAGAAGTTGCGCGGCGCCAATTCGTTGAAACTGGAGCCGCAGTTCGGGCAGGCCAGGTGCTGGCTAAAGGTCAGTGACTCGGCGCTCGTTCCGTCGGCACCGACGATGTCGATCTCGGCCACGCCCTCGGCGAGTTTGAGCGCCGTTTCCAAGCTGTCGGTGAGACGCCGCTCGATGCCCTCGCGGCGCACCAAGCGGTCGACGATGACCTCGATCGAGTGGTTCTCGTACCGCGCTAAGCCCTCATCCGCCTTGAGGAACTCGGCGATGTCGACGACCTCGCCGTCGACCCGGGCGCGTACAAAACCCTGGCCGGCGAGATCTTCAAGCAGCGTCTTGTACTCACCCTTGCGCCCGCGGACCACGGGGGCCAACACCTGGAACCTGGTGCCTTGCGGCATCAGCAAGATGCGATCGACGATCTGTTGCGGCGTCTGGCGCTGCAACCGGGTGCCGTCATTGGGGCAATGCTGCACACCGATTCGGGCGTACAACAAACGGAGGTAGTCGTAGACCTCGGTGATCGTGCCGACCGTGGAGCGCGGGTTGCGGCTCGCCGATTTTTGATCGATGGAGATCGCCGGCGAAAGGCCTTCGATGACATCGACGTCAGGCTTGTCGAGTTGGCCGAGGAACTGGCGAGCGTAGGCGCTCAGCGACTCGACATAACGCCGTTGACCTTCGGCATAAATGGTGTCGAAGGCCAGGCTCGACTTCCCCGAGCCGGAGAGGCCGGTGAAGACGATCAGCTTGTCACGCGGCAGATCCACGTTGATATTGCGAAGGTTGTGCTCACGCGCACCACGAACGATGATCTTGTCGGCCATTCCGGCGAACCTACCGCTGCTTATCCGGCGTCGCGCAGTTCGCGACGGAGGTCGTTGATTTCATCCCGCAAACGGGCCGCATATTCGAATCGGAGATCCCGGGAGGCTTCGTTCATCTCTTCTTCGAGGGTCAGGATCAGGCGGGCCAGCTCCTGTTGCGGCAGTGTCTTCAGCTCGCGCTGCACCTTGTCACGTTCGCGCTGGGCGCGACGGTCGCGACCGGGCACCGGGGCAGAGCTGTCGGGGCGCAGCAGCGACAGAATGTCGCCGACGGCCTTACGAATCGTCTGCGGATTGATGCCGTGCTCGGTGTTGTAGGCCACCTGACGAGCCCTGCGGCGCTGCGTTTCGTCGATCGCCTGTTGCATCGATTTGGTGATCCGGTCGGCATACATGATCACCTGACCGTCGACGTTTCGGGCGGCGCGACCCATCGTCTGAATCAACGACGTCTCGCTGCGCAGAAAACCCTCTTTGTCGGCGTCGAGGATCGCCACCAGCGACACCTCCGGAAGGTCGAGGCCTTCGCGCAGCAGGTTGATACCGACGAGCGCATCGAACTCGCCCAAGCGCAGGGCGCGCAGCGTCTCGATGCGCTGAATCGTGTCGATGTTGCTGTGCAGGTAGCGCACCCGAAGACCCTGCTCCAACAGGTACTCGGTGAGATCCTCGGCCATCTTCTTGGTCAGGGTGGTGATCAGTACTCGATCGCCGCGAGCGACCCGGTCGTTGACATTCTCGATCAGGTCGTCGATCTGGCCCTTGGTGGGCTTGACGATCACCTCGGGGTCGATCAGACCTGTCGGCCGCACGATCTGTTCGACGATCTGGTTGGAGACGCGCAGTTCGTAGGCCCCCGGTGTCGCCGAGAGAAAGACGCACTGCGGGATCCGCTCGAGCACCTCTTCGAAACGCAACGGGCGGTTGTCACGGGCGCTTGGGAGACGAAATCCGTGCTCGACCAGTTGGTCTTTGCGACTCAGGTCGCCCATGTATTGGCCGTGAAGCTGCGGCACGGCCACATGACTTTCGTCGATGACCAGCAGAAAGTCATTGGGGAAATAGTCGATGAGCGTGAACGGCGGCTCGCCGTGAGAACGCCCGTCGATGTGCATCGAGTAGTTCTCGATGCCGTTGCAATAGCCGACCTCTTGGATCATCTCCAGGTCGTATTGGGTACGCATCCGCAACCGCTGCGCTTCGAGCAGTTTGCCGTTGGCCTCGAACCAGGCCAGCCGTTCCTGGAGTTCGGCTTCGATGCCGATCACTGCCTTGCGCATCCGTTCGTCGCCAGCCACGTAGTGTGTGGCCGGGAAGACCATCACCTGATCGAGTTCACGCAGCTGTTCACCGGTCAGCGGATCGATCACCGTGATGCGATCGACGGTGTCGCCAAACATCTCGATGCGCAGCACCGATTCCTCGTAGGAGGGGTGCACCTCGATCGTGTCGCCGCGCACCCGGAACTTGCCTCGCCCGAGGGTCATGTCGTTGCGATCGAACTGTAGGTCGACGAGTCGGCGCAAGATGCTGCGCTGGTCGTAGTCGACGCCGGTGTGCAGCTCCAACAGTTGGCCGCGGTATTCCTCGGGGTTGCCCATGCCGTAGATGCAGCTCACCGAGGCAACGACAATCGTGTCTCGTCTGGTGAGCAACGCTGCGGTGGCGCTATGGCGTAACCGATCAATCTCGTCGTTGATCGAGGAATCCTTCTCGATGTAGGTGTCGCTGGAGGCGATGTAGGCCTCGGGCTGGTAGTAGTCGTAGTAGCTGACGAAGTACTCGACCCTGTTGTTCGGGAAGAACTCGCGCATCTCCTGCGTCAGCTGTGCGGCCAAGGACTTATTGGGGGCCAGAATCAACGTCGGTTTCTGGACCTTTTCGATCGTCCAGGCAATGGTTGCCGACTTCCCCGAGCCGGTGATGCCGAGCAGAGTCTGGAAACGATCGCCTCGTTCGATGCCTTCGCTCAGTTTGGCGACGGCATGTGGCTGATCGCCGGCCGGCGCGAAATCGGAGACGACCTGCAGCGGATTCACAGGAGCCATCTTACACCGAACAGATGTACGTAAACGACCTTGGTGGCGGCGTTCAGGAAGAGGTTTGGTGTTGGCGGTCGTCAGGGTCGTACGGCGCCAAGGTGGTGATCCACTCCCACAACTCGGGGATCTGGGCCAGCAGCGCCTGACGAGTGCCGCCGTTGTCGACAACAAAGTCGGCTCGCTGCAGGCGTTCCTCTCGACTTGCCTGACGGGCCATGCGCGCCCTGGCGTCTTCGACGGACATGCCGCGAAACTCGACGAGGCGCTCGATCGCCGTCTCCACTGGGGTATCGACGACGATGACGCCCGCCACCGGGTAGCGGGAATTCTCGACGAGCAACGGGATGTCGAGCACGACAATGTTGTCCGTTCCTCGCTCGGCGTTCATTTGGGCCATGATCGAGCGGCCTACGGCCGGGTGGACGATCGCGTTCAGCGCCGCAAGCGCCTCGGGATCCGGGAAGACGATGGCCGCCAAGCCGAGGCGATCGAGGTCACCAGCCGCGGTCACAACCCCGGAACCAAACCGTTCGACGATCTGAGCGAAGACCTCCTGCCCCGGTTGCTGCAGGTCACGGGTTGTCTTGTCGGCGTCGATGACCACCGCTCCACGTGTGCGCAACTCGCTCGACACGGTGGATTTCCCGCTGCCGATGCCACCAGTTAATCCAACGACGATCATCCTGTGACGGTAGCAACACTCAGCGCTACGATCATGCCTCAGTGAATCGCCAGCTGCCAGAGAGGTCTCGACGTCCGTCGGCGACAGCGCGATCACCACAACGCATCTCGACGCACGCCATGTCTGTCGACGAAACACCGGTTGGCTGGCCATTGGTGGAACGTCGCCGTCGCGGTCAGTCGCCACCGCCCGAGGGCGTAGAGCGCCGCCGGTCAGTCAGCACCGCACGCCAGGGCACAACCCCCGCTGAGACGATTCCTCTGGCCCCATTTCGGCTGGCCGCCATCGGAGGAGCAATCCTGCGGGCGTTACCCGATATCGGGCACCAGGAACAGGTTCTGCTGACCTCGTTGCTCGTCGGCGCCATCTTCACCGGCTATGCGCTGATTCGCCCGCTGCGCCTCGGCAAAGATCGAGAGATCGCCCAGATCGTCGTCGCCGTCGAGTTCACGATCATGGCCATGCTGGTGTCATCGACGGGCGCCTGGAACTCCCCGCTGACGCTGATGCTGATCCCCGCCGTGCTGCTGGCTTCGGTGGCCACGGAACGCCGCTTTGCACTCTCGGCGATCGTTCTCGCCGGTGCACTCGTGACCTTTGTGCACACTCGCGGTGACGACTCGATGATTACCACCGGCCAAAAGTCGGCGCTGTGGATCGGGTTCTTGGCGCTGATCTGCTTTCTCGGTGGCTGGGTGCACAAGACGGCAACCGACAATGCCAATCGACAGATGGTCGCCCTCAACCAGGTGGGGCACCTCTCTGAGGCCAACGCCCTGCTCTCCAGCTTGCACCGCGTCGCCCAAGTGCTGCCCGCCTCACTCGATCTCGATGACGTGCTCGACTCGACGGTGGAACGGGTCAAGGCCCTGATCCCCCACGACATGTTGACCGTGCTGCTTGTGGAGGAGAACGAGCCAAACCTGGCGGCGGTGCGAGCCAGTGGTTATCCGGCCATCGAGGCCTTCACCGATCCCGAATATTGCCCGCCACTGGCCGAGGTGTTGCACAGCCGCACCGTTGTCAAACGCGAGTATCTCGTCCACAAACATGGCCAAACTCGTGTCTCGGTCAGCCCGCAGGGCAAGTCCGGCATTTACGCAGCGCTCAGCGCCCGCGACCAAATCGTCGGGGTCATCGCCATCGAATCGCTCGATTCGCGACATTTCACGGGACAAGACACCGAGATTCTTCGCGGCCTGGCCGAGCCGTTGGGAATCGCTGTCGACAACGCCCGATTATTTCGCAAACTTCGAATCGTCGGTGCCGACGAGGAGCGAAATCGAATCGCTCGCGATCTGCACGACAAGATCGGTTCGTCGCTGGCCTCCCTCGGTTTTGGCCTCGATGCCACGATCTCCGTGTCCCGCCATGGGCAACCGGTGACGGCCGATCTGGTGCAATTGCGTGAACAGGTCACGGCAATGATTTCCGACGTCCGCGAAGCGCTTTACGACCTGCGCAGCGACGTCAACGATGGCCAGGATCTGCGCTCAACACTCGCCCAATTCCTCGATCGAGTAAAGGCCCGCAGCGGGCTGCATGTTCGCTTCGCCTATGAGCAAACCGTGCGGCTTGCGCTGCTGCAGGAACGGGAACTGTGGCAGATCGCTCGCGAGGCGATCATCAACGCCGAGCGCCACGCACAGGCCAGCGCGCTGGGCGTTGACTGGATCAGCACACCGCAGCGCGCCCTCCTGGTGATTCACGACAATGGTGTTGGGCTTCAGCCAGGGTCCGGTCGAGCCGATTCTTATGGCATGGTCGGAATGCGTGAGCGTGCAGAAAGTATCGACGCAGTTCTGACCACGGAAACCTCGTCAGCGGGTACGGTTATTCGTGTCGAACTTCGGCGCCCCGCTCTGTAATTCGAAAGGAACATAGATGGCACTCACAGCGATGCTTGTCGATGACCACACAATGATCCGCCAGGGGCTTCGTCGTGGTCTCGAGGCCGAAGGAATTCGAGTAGTCGCCGAGGCCGGTAACGGGGAGGATGCAATCAAGCTTGCGCTCGACAATCGCCCCGATGTCGTCTTGATGGACGTCTCGATGCCGACGATTGATGGCATCGAGACGACCCGCCGATTGGTCAAGGCCGATGCCCGCCAACGTGTGGTCATGTTGACCATGCACATGGACAAAAAGCTCATCGACCAGGCGATCCGCGCTGGGGCCGTGGGATATCTGACCAAAGACTGCACGATCACGGAGGTGGTCGATGCCATTCGTTTGGCCGTCAATGGCGATGTCGTGCTCTCCCCGAGCCTTGCTGGTGCGATGCTCAACGAGGTTCGCTCGGCGGAAACCCCCGAGTCGCTGATCTCGCCCCGCGAGGAAGAGGTCTTACAGCTCGTCGCCGATGGTCTTGGCACCACCGAGATTGCCGAGCGCCTGTTCATCAGTCAGAAAACGGTCAAGAACCACCTCGGTTCGATCTATGAAAAGCTCGACGCCCGCGACCGTACGCAAGCGGTTCTGATGGCCGTGCGCATGGGAATCGTCCGCCTCAACTAGATCTTCGAAGTCGAGTCGAACACGAAAGAGCCCTGGCCGTCGGCCAGGGCTCTTTCATGTGTCGAAGTGTTCGACGTGCGGATTACTCGGCGGCAGGCACTGCTTCGGTCTCGACGGCTACCTCGGCGACCTCGGCGACCTCGGCTACCTCGGCGACCTCGCTGACCTCAGCAACAGCTTCGGCTGGCTCGGCGACCAACGGCGTGCCGTCAGCGGCCATGCCGTTCTCCTGGTAGTACTCAGCCCACGCAGCTTCGCGCTCGCTGTCGTCGCCACCGACGGCCCAGTTGCCGTGCTCGTCCATCTCGAAGTGCTGGCGGTACTCTTCGGCCAGCTCGCCACCTTCGGCAGCCTGCTTGATCGACAGGCTGATGCGGCGACGAGCGAGATCGAGATCGATGATCTTGACCCACAGCTCCTCGCCGGGGGTGACCACTTGCTCGGGGGCATCGACGTGATGAGCGCTCATCTCGCTGATGTGCACGAGACCCTCGATACCCTCGCCCACCTGGGCAAAGGCGCCGAACGGCACCAGCTTGGTGATGCGACCGTAGACCAATTGGCCAACCTCGTGACCGCTGGCGAACTCTTGCCATGGGTCTTGCTGGGTGGCCTTCAGCGACAAGCTGATGCGCTCGCGATCGAAGTCGACATCGAGCACCTGAACGGTGACCGGATCGCCGACGTTGACGACCGCACCCGGATGATCGACATGCTTCCACGACAGCTCGCTGACGTGAATGAGGCCGTCCATACCGCCGAGATCGACGAAGGCACCGAAGCTGACGACACTGCTGACGACACCATGGCGCACTTCGCCAGGCTTGAGGTTGGTGAGGAACTCGTCGCGAGCTTCCTTCTGCGTCTCTTCGAGGAAGGCACGGCGGCTGAGCACGACGTTGTTGCGGTTCTTGTCCAGCTCGATGATCTTGGCTTGGACGATTTTGCCGACGTAGGGCTGCAGGTCGCGGACGCGGCGCAGCTCGACGAGCGAGGCGGGCAAGAAGCCGCGCAGGCCGATGTCGACGATGAGACCACCCTTGACGACCTCGATGACCGGGCCTTCGACCATGCCGTCGGCTTCCTTGAGGCGCTCGATGTTGCCCCAGGCACGCTCGTACTGAGCACGCTTCTTGGAGAGCAGCAGCCGACCTTCTTTGTCTTCCTTTTGCAGGACCAGCGCCTCGATGCGCTCACCGAGTTTGACGATGTCGTGCGGGTTGACGTCGTTGCGGATGCTGAGCTCGCGGGCAAGGATGACGCCCTCGCTCTTGTAGCCGATGTCGAGCAGCACTTCGTCACGGTCGATCTTGACGATCGTGCCGTGGACGAGCTGGCCGTCCTCGACTTCGACAAGGGTGCCGGCGATGGCATCGGCGAAGGACATGCCGAGATCGTCGGAGATCACCTGGCGGGGGGTGTAATTACCCTCTTCATCGAATGTGCCAAAGGCACTTGAAGGGGCGGTCGTAGTGTCGGACAAAGGGGAATTCGCTTTCAGAGTCGGATAGGAGCGTCGGAACCCCCGGAGCGACCCGGTGTACAGACGCGTGCGATTCTACCAGGCTGATCTTGCATCACGACTGCCGTCGGCCGATCACCAGGAATTCGGGAGTCTCGGTCGATGGCTGCTGGCGGCCATAGCTACCGGGTTCGGCGGCGTACAGCCCGTCGACCGTGAGACCGGCGACTTCGAAGAGCACCCGCAACTCCCGTGGCGTATAGCACCCGGTCCACAAATCGACCTGTTTGGCCTGGCCCGATTCGCTGCGAACCTCAGTCAGCTCGTGGCTCACCCCGGTCGCCGCGTCGAAGGTTGCGCCCTCGTGATACTTCACTGCGAAATAGGCGTTGAAGGCGCTGAGGGCGATCCGCCCGTGCGAGCGCAGCGCGTTGGACATCGCGGCGAGCACGAGGCGATCGTCGCCGTTGGCGGTCATCAACCCAAACGCTCCCTGACAGAGGCATATGACGACATCGAACTCGGCGCTGAATGCTAGCGACCTGGCATCGAGGCGCTGGAAGGTGGCCAATTCGTCGAGCCCGGCCAGTTCTGCCTGCTGGCGGGCGATGTCGACGAAGCGATCGCTGATGTCGATGCCATGCACGGCGATGCCCCGTCGAGCTAGTTCCAAACTGTGACGACCTGGACCGCAACCGACATCGAGCACCCGGGTAGAGGCGTCGAGGCCAAGCTCAGCGACCAGAAAGTCGATCTCCTGCACCGTGCCCTTGGTGAACGAATAGCGCAGGTAGGCGGCACCGAGATGATCGGCGATCGGCTCGAACCAATGCTGCGGCGTCGGGGCGGCTAGCCCTTCGCTGCAGCCCACGTGGTACCCCAGCTGACGTTGACTTCCAGCGGCACGTCAAGCTCGGCGGCATCGTGCATAATGCCGATGACCAGCGGCCCGACAACGTCGCGCTCGCTTTCCGGCACCTCGACGATCACTTCGTCGTGAACCTGGAGGATCACCTGGCTGGCGTAGTTGCCCGCTTCCAACGCCTGATCGATGCGCACCAAGGCGACCTTGAAGATGTCGGCGGCGAGACCCTGGATGCCGGCGTTCATCGCCTGGCGCTCCCCCGCTTGACGAATGCGGAAATTCGGGTTGCTCAGCTCGGGAATGGGACGACGGCGGCCGAACAGCGTTTCCGTATAGCCGCGCATCCGCGCCTGCTCGACGGTTGCGTCCATGTAGGCCTGGACCTTGGGGAAGGCCTCGAAGTAAGCGTCGAGAATCACCGCGGCCTCGCCGGTGGGAATGCCCAAGCGCTGGCCGAGACCGTAGGCCTCCATGCCGTAGGCCAGGCCGTAGCTGACCATCTTGGCCTTCGAGCGCTGTTCGAGGGTGACCGCTGCGGGGTCGACATTGAAGACCCGCGCCGCGGTGGCGTTATGGATGTCCTGACCGCTGGAGAAGGCCTCGATCAAGCCGGGATCAGCGGCGAGATGGGCGATGCAGCGCAGCTCGATCTGGTTGTAGTCGGCGACCAGCAGAATGTCGCCCGGCTGGGGAATGAAGACCTGACGAAACTGGCGACCCTCGTCGGAGCGCACCGGAATGTTGTGCAGATTGGGGCGGTCGCTGGAGAGGCGACCGGTGCGGGCAACCGTTTGGTTGAAGGTGGCGTGGATGCGACCATCGGTGGCGATCTCGTTGAGCAGCGCTTCGCCGTAGGTGCTGCGCAGCTTTTCGACCTCACGGTATTGCAGCAATGGCTCGATGAACTCGGGCCATTCCTCGCGCAGCTTCTCCAGCGTGGCGGCGTCGGTACTGAAGCCGGTCTTGGTTTTCTTGCCTGGCGACAGGCCGCGCTCGGTGTACAGAATCTCGCGCAGCTGGATCGGTGAGTTGATGTTGAAGGGACGACCGACGACCTCTTGCAGGACGGCGCCGAGGCGGGCGACCTCGCTGGTCAGGCGGTCGCTGAGGACGCGCAGTTCGGCGCGATCGACGGCGATGCCGACGTGTTCCATCTTGGCCAGGACGCGCACCAGCGGGTTCTCCACGGTGGCGTACAGCTCGGCCATGCCCTGTTTGGCGAGCGACGCTTGCAGGGCGTCGGCGAGATGGCTGATGGCCAGCGCCTCACGGGCACCGCGTTTGGCGTCGTCGACGCCGGAATCACCGAAATCGAGTTGGCCGGAGGTGCCGGGATCATCGCTGGGGGCGCTGAAGCTGGTGTATTTCTCCAGCAGGTCGCCGACCGCATACCGAGATTCGGCGGGGTCGATCAGGTAGGCGGCGATGGCGGTGTCAACGGCCAGGCCTCGCAGGTCGTGGCCGCGGTCGAGCAACCAGCGCATCAACGCCTTGACGTTGTGGCCGCGAATCGCCGGATGGGCCACCAAAGCGTCGATCGTGCCGCCGACGAGTTGTTCAATCGGAACCCAGAGACAGTCGCCGTCGGCTTGGGTGGTGACCACTGCAATGCCCAGCAGATCGCTGCGGCCCGGGTCGCCTGCCCAGCTGACACCGACGTCGAGTTGGGCCATTCCGGCGATCGTCGCCGCCGCTTGGGCGGCCGATTCGGAGCGGGTGACCTCGGCTTCGAGCACCTGCAGCTCACGCTTCGGTGGCGCTGCGGCGCCGACCAACCCGAGGGCCTCGTAGAGACGGTCTTGCAGGGCGCGGAATTCGAGGAACTCGAACAGCCGCTGGACTTCGGCCTGGTCGGGGGTGAAGGTCAGCGTGTCGAGGTCGACATCGAGCGGCACGTCGCGGCGCACGATCATCAGCTCGTGGTTCTGGCGGGCACGCTGTTCGTGCTCGATCAGGCTGGCTTGCAACTTCGGTGTCTGGGCATCGACATTGGCGAAGATGCCGTCGAGGCCGCCGTAGGTGGTGATCAGCTTGGCGGCAGTCTTTTCGCCAACCCCGGGGATGCCGGGGAGGTTGTCGCTGGAGTCGCCGCGCAACGCGGCGTACTGCGGGTAGAGCTCGGGGGTGACCCCGGTCTTTTCGAGGATGCCAGCCTCGTCGTAGAGGGCATAGTCGCTGACTCCACGGCGGTTGTAGAGCACCTTGACATGCGGGTCGCTGACCAACTGGTAGCTGTCGCGATCACCGGTGACGATGATCACCTCATCGCCACGTTGCTTTGCCATCTCCGCAACCGTGCCGATGATGTCGTCAGCCTCGAAGCCGATGATGTCGAGCGTGGTGACGCGCAGCGCCGAGAGCACTTCTCGGACCAAGCCCATCTGCTGGCGCAGGATGTCCGGGGCGGCTTCGCGCTGCGCTTTATATTCCGGGTTGGCATAGTGCCGGAACGTGGGTTCGGGGCGATCGAAGGCCACCAGCACGCCATTGGGGCGATGATCTTTGATCAGGTTGATGAACATTGAGGTGAAACCGTAGACCGCGTTGGTCACCTGGCCGCTGGCGGTAGCCATGTCGGTCGGCAGGGCAAAAAATGCCCGGTAGGTCAGCGAGTTTCCGTCGAGGATGAGCAGCTTTGCCATGGTGTGCGGGTGCTGGCCGTTATGGCCGCAGCGTTCCCTGCAGGACCCGCTCGGCAACGTCGCGCATCTTGCCCCGCTCGCTCATTGCCGTGCGTTGCAGAAAGGTGAAGGCGTCCTGCTCGCGCATGCCACATTCGTCGGTGAGGATGCCCTTGGCCCGATCGATGATCTTGCGTGACTCGAGCTGCTCTTCGAGGGCCGACTTTTCGCCGGTGAGCGCCTGCAGCTCGCGGAAACGGCCGATCGCTACCTCCATTGCTGGCACCAGATCGCTCTTTTGGTAGGGCTTGACGAGAAAGGCCAGGGCACCCGAGTCGCGGGCTTGTTCGATGACCTCACGCTGGCTGAAGGCGGTGAGGATGAGCACGCCGCAGAGGCGCTCGGCGTTGATTTGGGCGGCGGCCTGGAGGCCATCCATGCCGGGCATCTTGACGTCGAGGATGGCCAGGTCAGGTCGCAGCGCGCGCACCAGTTCAACGGCGGTATCACCGCGTCCGGTTTCGCCGACGACC
Source organism: uncultured Acidimicrobiaceae bacterium (assembly GCA_963732585.1). Lineage (GTDB taxonomy): Bacteria > Actinomycetota > Acidimicrobiia > Acidimicrobiales > Ilumatobacteraceae > WLMZ01. Next base: position 1,496,106 of record CAVSZY010000003.1, read on the forward strand.
TCGTAGCCCTCTTCCTCGAGGGTTTCCTTGAGATCCAGGCGAATGATCGCCTCGTCTTCTGCGATAACAACCCGAATCGTCATCGTTGTGCCTTCCTCAATCGGCGCCTTTGCCCGACTCAACACCCTACTCAGCTCAACGGGATAACTGATCCAGCAGTAGGTCCTGGCGCGCTTCGAGCTCGGCGATCTTGCGCCGCAGATGGTCGCGATGGTCGCGCATCGAGGTGAGACTGGCGCTGGCCCGGCGCGATTCGGTGGCATCTTCACTGTGGCCGGTGACGATCGCCTGCGTCTGCCACTCGTCGGAGTCGCCCTCACCATGAGCCAGTTGCTCAAGGGTGACCTCGAGATCGACGCGATGGCGCGCGAGAGCGGCGCTCGTCGAGCGCAACTGCCGTTTGATCAGCCAGTCGGCCATCGCCACCCCCTGTCGCTCTGTCGTGGTCGATTCGGCACTGTAGTGAAATCGCAGCGCGTAATCGTGCGTTGCGTAGCGCCCGCCGCACGGCAGCGCACTATTACTCGGCGGCGGCGGCGATTAGGGTCGTCGCCATGCCCGACGACACCTGGCCCACTGCGGTGTTGGCGTGCCCGCATTGCGCGCAGCCGTTGGCTTTGTCGTCCTCTGAGGCGGCGTGCCCGGCAGGGCACAACTTCGATCGGGCCAGGGAGGGTTACCTCAACTTGTTGGTCGGTGGTCGGCTGAACTCGGGCACCGTGCCGGGCGACACAGCCGAGTCGCTCGCCGCCCGCCGCCGCTTTCTGGCCAGCGGAAACTACGCGCCGATCGCCGCTGCGCTCGACGACGCCGTCGGGGAGCTCGACGGCGTGGTGCTCGATGTCGGTTGCGGCGAGGGCTACTACACATCGCATCTGCGGGCGGCGCGGTGCTGCGCGCTCGATGTCTCCAAGCAGGCGATCAAAATGGCCGCTCGGTTGCTGCCGTCGGCGTTATCTGTCGTTGGTTCGGCGTATCGCCTGCCGTTCCAGGACTCGTCGCTCGATGTCGTCACGTCCGTGTTCGCTCCCCATCCGGTCGAGGAGTTCGCCCGCGTGCTGCGCCCTGGCGGACGCTGGGTGACGATTACTCCCGGACCGCAACATCTGGTGGAGATGCACCCGGCGATCGCCGACGATGGGGTGAGCAAGGCGGCCGAGCGGCGTCGACGGCGAAGCGAGCCGCTAGCGCAGGCGGCGACGGCGCAACGATGCGAGTTCACGGTCGAGTTGAATCCGGCGGCCGGCGATGATCTGTTCGCGATGACCCCGATTCGCTGGCAGGCTGGCGCCCGACCGGTGTTGCACTCCGTCACCGTGGATGTCTGGGTATCGACCGGCGTGCGCGCGCCGTGACTCGTCCAGCCCGGTTGGAGCATCCGTTTGACGCGGCGGTGTGGGAGCGCGCCGTGCCGCAGGAAACGTTCGCTTGGCTGCGCAAGCATGAACCGGTCAGTTGGTGGAACGATCTCGAAGGCCGTCGTGGCGTGTGGCTGATCAGCCGACATGCCGACGTGGTCGCCGTGACCCGAGATCCGCAGCGCTTCAGTTCGCGTTTCGGTGTCGTCGATCTCGATGACCACGCCGCCGACGCCCTCGACGCTCGGCGCACGATGTTGGAGGAGGATCCGCCGCGCCACACGGCAATCAGGCACCTGCTCGGCGACCTGTTTGTACCGCGGGCGGTGCGCGCCTATGAACGGATTATCGAAGCAACGACCGACGCGCTGCTCGATGCGATCGTCGGCGGCGAACAGTTCGATTGGGTATCAGCCGTGGCCACCCGGGTTCCGATCAGGGTGCTCTGCCAGCTACTTGGCGTGCCGGATGACCAGGCGGATGACTTGGTCCGGTGGGGCAACCAGTTGATGGCGCCGGGGCCATCGACACCTGGCAGCGAACCGACGAATTCCGCCGTCGGCGACCAGCGGTTGCTGCCGTTCGGCAACCCTGTGGCCCTGAATGTGTTCGCCGTCGCCGACCGACTGGCCGCCGATCGCCGCCGCCGCCCAGCCGATGACGCCACGTCGGCATTGGTCAATGGGCTCGTCGAGGGCCAACCGCTGAGTGACGAGGAGTTCAGGGCGACGTGGCTGATGTTGGTCATTGCGGGCAATGAGACCACGCGACACGTGCTCAGTCACGCCGTCGATCTACTCTGCGACCGCGCCGACATCGTCGAACGGTGGCAGCAGGCAGGCGCCGACGGCGATCTGGCCTGGATCGAGCGGGCCACCGAGGAGCTGATCCGCTGGGCGACGCCGATCAATTGGCATCGCCGCCAGGTAATGGTCGATACCGAGCTCCACGGACAACGGCTTCATGTCGGCGACAAGCTGATCGTCTCGTTCACCTCGGCCAATCGCGACGAACGGGTGTTTACCGACCCGGAGGCGTTCGACCCTGAACGAGCCCACAACCCCCACGTCGCCTTCGGTCGCGGCGGGCCACACTTCTGCCTCGGCGCACACCTCGCCCGGCTGGAGGTACGGGTGGTCCTAACCCGCCTGCTGCGTCGCTTCGGCACGGTCGATCGTCGCAGCGCAGCAAGCCGTTTAGCGTCGAATCACTTCAACGGCTTGACCCAGCTCGACGTCGCCTTGCGCTGATGGCCGCGATAACGCAAGAGGCTCCGAACCCGAAGGTTCGGAGCCTCTATCGGTGCCCGAGGTGGGACTTGAACCCACACGTTGTTACCAACAAAGGATTTTGAGTCCTCCGCGTCTGCCATTCCGCCACCCGGGCTGGAAAGTGCCGACAGTGTAGCCATGCTGCGGCGACTTCCCCCACGCGCGGCGCCGTTGACGCCAACAAATGACAGAGACCTTGAAACTACCCACGGGTAGCCACGCGCCGCAGGTCCACAGCGTCTAGCCTGTGGCCTCGCAGGGGGCAACCCACACGAGGAGATTATCAACCGCACCATGCTTGCATTCACCTTTCCTGGCCAGGGATCACAGCGGCCGGGCATGGGACGACCATGGGCCGATCATGAGAGCTGGGAACTCGTCGTTGAGGCGTCAGATGTCGCCGGTCGCGACGTCGCCCGGCTGCTTCTCGACGCCGACGCTGACGAGTTGCGCGACACGCGCAACGCCCAGCTGACCACGTTCGTTTCCAGCCTGCTGGTTCTCGATGCGGTCGAGCGCCTCGGCATCGAGCCGAGCTTCTGCGCCGGCCACAGTCTCGGCGAGTACACCGCGCTGACCGCCACAGGAACGCTCAGCTTCGAAGATGGTGTCCGGCTCGTGTGTGAACGCGCCGACGCCATGCACGAAGCCGGTTTAGCCAACCCAGGCACGATGGCCGCGGTGCTCGGCCTTGACGACGACCAGGTCGAGGTTGCCTGTCGGCGCGCCGACAGCGACGTGTGGGTGGCCAATTTCAACGCCAACGGCCAGGTGGTCATCGCCGGTTCCCCCGAAGGCGTTGCCGCGGCCTCGATCGTCGCCAAAGAACTCGGCGCCAAGAAGGTGATGCCCTTGCAGGTCGCCGGCGCCTTCCACACGCCATTCATGGCACCCGCTCGGGATCGGCTGCGTAAGGCCATCGCCAGCGCCAGCCCGCGTGACGCCGACATTCCGGTGGTCTCCAATGTCGATGCCCTCAGCCATAACACCGGCGAGACCTGGTCGAGTCTGCTGTCCGCCCAGTTGAGCAGCCCCGTGCGCTGGAAGCACTGCCTGTTGACCCTGGCCGAATTGGGGGCCACCGATTTTGCCGAACTTGGCCCTGGTGGCGTGCTCACCGGCATGGCCAAGCGCACCTTGGAGTCGGCGCGCACGATCTCGGTATCCACTCCGGAAGACCTCGACAAGTTGATCGAATGGGTCAACGCCGGTTCCCCACGCGGTGCCGCCCAGCTCGAAGGCGAACACCTTTTTGCCGTCGAACGCCTGGTGGTGAGCCCAGCTGCCGGCGTCTTCAGCCCGCTGGGCGACATCGACTCCGGCGCGCACATTACCGTCGGCATGATTCTCGGCCACGTCGGCGAGGCCGAGGTTCGTTCGCCATTTGACGGTGTGCTGCAGAGCTACATCGCCCTCGCCGGCGAACGCATCACGCCGCGCCAACCCATCGCCTGGCTGAGGACGGCCTGACATGCCTCGCACACCTGACGGCGTCCGCGGCGCGGTGATCACCGGCTGGGGAGCGGCGTTGCCGCCAACCGTGGTCACCAACCACGACCTCGAAAAGATGATGGACACCAACGCCGATTGGATCTTCGATCGCACCGGCATCGCCGAGCGACGCGTCGGCGGCTCCACCGTTGGGCTGTCCGTCGAAGCTGGCCGCAAGGCGTTGGAAATGTCCGGTGTCGATCCGTTGGAAATCGACGCGGTCATCCTGGCCACCACCACACCTGATCGTGTCGTGCCGGCCAGCGCGCCAGCGATCCAGCACGAACTTGGCCTCAAATGCGGCGCCTACGACCTCAACGCGGCGTGCTCCGGATTCATGTATGCCCTGGTCAACGCCCACGGTCTGATCGGCCTCGGAGCGAACAAAGTGCTGGTCATCGGCACCGACACCCTGGCCCGGATCACCGATTGGACCGATCGCAACACGGCGATCTTGTTCGCCGACGGTTCCGGCGCGGCGGTGCTGGAACGCCGCGAGGGTGCTGGCCAGCTGCTCAGCTGGGATCTCGATTCCGAAGGCCTCGCCGAGCGTTTCCTGTATGCCGAGGTCGGCGGCAAGCTGCAAATGGAAGGCAAAGAGGTCTTCCGCCGCGCTGTGCGCATCATGGTTGATTCGGCGACCAAATCGATGACCCACGCCGGGGTGACCAAAGATGACATCGACTTCGTCATCCCCCATCAGGCCAACATCCGCATCATTCAGGCGGCCATGGATCGGCTGAAAATTCCGATGGAGAAGGCCGTGACGGTGTTGCACTACACCGGCAATACCTCGTCGGCGTCGATCCCGCTGGCGATGGTCGACGCACTAGAAGCCGGTCGGATCAAGGACGGCGATCTCGTCTTGCTCGTTGGTTTTGGCGCCGGCATGACCGCCGCCAGTGCGCTGCTTCGTTGGGGCGGCCAATGATGGAGGATCAATAGTGGCCCGCACCGTGTTGATTACCGGCGGCTCGCGTGGCATCGGCCTGGCTTGCGCTCGGCGTTTTCAAGAACTCGGCGACAACGTCGTGGTCACCTACAACAGCTCGCCGCCGCCCGACGGACTCTTCGGGGTGCAGTGCGACGTCACCGATCAGGCCCAGGTTGATGCAGCCTTTGCTGCCGCCGAAGCACAGTTCGGCCCCGTGCAGGTGCTGATCTCCAACGCCGGGATTACCAAAGATGGCCTGCTCTTGCGGATGAGCGAGTCGGCCTTTACCGACGTCATCGACGCCAACCTGACGGCCGCCTACCGGGTGTCCAAACGCGCCGCCCAGGGCATGTTGCGCGCTCGCACCGGGCGGATCATCTTCATGTCCTCCGTCGTCGGTTTGCTCGGCTCTGCTGGACAGGCCAACTACGCGGCGAGCAAGGCCGGCCTTGTCGGCTTAGCCCGCTCGCTGGCCCGCGAACTCGGCTCGCGCAACATCACCGTCAACGTCGTCGCTCCCGGCCCGGTGTCCACCGACATGACCGCGGCACTCAGCGAGGACCGCCTCAAGGAACTGACCGCGGCCGTGCCCTTGGCGCGCATGGCGACACCTGAAGAACTCGCCGCCGTCGTCGCCTTTTTGGCGTCCGACGACGCCGCATACATCACCGGGGCGGTCATCCCCGTCGACGGTGGCCTCGGAATGGGTCACTAGCGCCCCGCCGCGACCTACACTTTTCAATCACACCAACATTTTGGAGAAAACCATGGATCAGGAATTGTTCGAGCGTTTCAAGAAGTGCGCCGTTGACGTGCTTTCGGTTTCGGCTGAGCAGGTTGTTCCCGAGGCCAGCTTTGCCAACGATCTCGATGCCGACAGCCTCGACCTCGTCGAGCTCGTGATGGCCCTTGAAGAAGAATTCGATGTCGAAGTTCCAGAAGAGGAGCTCGAGGGCATCGCCACCGTCGCACAGGCATACGACCTGGTCATCGGCAAGCTGTAATGGCTCGCACCGCCCGGCGAGTAGCCGTTACCGGGTTGGGTGTCGTTTCGCCAGTCGGGATCGGCAAAGAGAACTTCTGGCAGGGTTTGCTTGGTCCCGGAATCACCGGGACCAAGGTTCTCGCCTTCCAAGACTGGGATCCGCTCCCCTATTTCGACAGCCCGAAGGACGCACGACGCGCCGATGCCGTCGAACAATTCGCTTTGGCTGCCGCCCGCCAAGCCTTCGAACAAGCGGGCGAGATCGGTGCCGACCCGAAGCGATTCGGCGTCATCTTCGCCACCGGTGTCGGGGGCGTGGCCACCCTTGAAGAACAGATCGAGATACGTTTGACCAAGGGCGAGCGGCGGGTCTCGCCATTCCTCGTGCCGATGATGATGAGCAACGCTTCCGGCGCGGCGATCTCGATGCGCTATGGCCTGCAGGGGCCGAACGAAACGATCAGCACCGCCTGTGCGGCAGGCACCCACGCCATCGGCTACGCGGCCAACCTGATCCGCTGGGGCCGCTGCGATGCGATGGTCACGGGGGGCACCGAGGCCGCAGCCACGCCGACGTGTGTCGCTGGGTTCAGCAACATGACCGCGCTGTCAACCGTTGGCGCTAGCCGCCCGTTCGATGCCGAGCGTGATGGCTTCGTGATGGGCGAAGGTGCGGCCGTGATCATTCTCGAGGCCTACGACGCGGCCGTGGCCCGCGGAGCAACGATCATCGGCGAGATCCTCGGTTCGGCGAGCACCGCCGATGCCCACCACATCACCGCTCCCTCCCCCGGCGGTGTCGGGGCGATCCACTGCATGCGACTGGCACTCGACGATGCCGAGATCAGCGCGGCCGACGTCCGCCAGATCAATGCCCACGGCACGTCGACGCCGCTGAACGACGCGGCCGAGGCCGCCGCCGTTCGCGAAGTGTTCGGGCCATCGGCGCCACCGATGACCAGCATCAAGGGCGTGACGGGCCATGCGCTCGGCGCCGCTGGGGCGCTGGAGGCCGCTGCGGTGTTGCTCTCGATGCAGCATCGTTTGATCCCGCCCACCGGGGGCACGACGCGCTTGTCGGATGACATGGACGTCGACATCGTGCTCGGCGAACCGCGGCCATGGGAACCAGGGCCGACGATCTCCAACAACTTCGGATTCGGTGGCCACAACGGCTCGGTCGTGATCGGACCAGGCGCCTAACGACCCGCGGGGAAACTCTCATACACCCTTGTGGCATTAATGGCGCCATGAAGATGATCATCCTTGATGTCAGCGCACCAAACCTGTTTCATGCCCGTCTTGAGTGCCCGGCGCACCTCGGCCTTGGCGATCTGCTTGGCGATCTCCTCGACGACGTCGACGACCTCGACGAAATCCTGGAGATCGCCGCAAGCTACGGCCTGGTGATACCTGCGGGGTTCAGCCACGGTCTCGCGCCGTGTGCCGAGTGCTCGGCACCCCATGTCGCTCCTACTGGCCGCGCCGCTTGAGCTCGCTGGGCTGCGTCCTTGCCGATCAAACGAAGACGAACATCAGCTCACATTCGCAGGCCACTGCGCCACCGATCTTGGCGGTGCCGCTGCCTTTCCCAGCCCGCGCCGACATGCGGCCGAGTTCCACGCTGAGTTCCAAGGTGTCGCCGGGCACCACCTGTCGGCGAAAGCGGGCACCGTCGAGGCCACCGAACAACGGCAGCTTGCCAGCGAAGCGTTCATCGCTGAGCACCGCGCAGGCACCCAACTGGGCGATGGCCTCGCACATCAACACCCCGGGCAACGTTGGGCGCCCAGGGAAGTGACCGGCGAAGAACCACTCATCGCCCTTGAGGTTCCACTCACCGATCGCGCTGACACCGGGCTGTAGTGCCGTCAGACGGTCGATGAACAGAAACGGTGGGCGATGCGCGATCAACGACGATGGCGGCGGTAGATCGGACACGGCTCAGCCCTCCAGAGCTTCCAACAACTTGACGGGGGTGTCCTTCGGGCTGATCTTGTACCACGTCTGCTCGATCGCGCCGTCGGCACCGATGAGGAACGCCGACCGCTCGATCCCCATGTATTCCTTGCCGTACAGCTTCTTCAGTTTCCACACCCCAAAAGCCTCGGCCACGGCATGATCGGTGTCGGCCAGCAGCGGGTAGCCGAGGTCGTTGCGCTGGTCGAATTTCAATTGCGCCGCAGGCTTGTCGGGGCTGATCCCGACGATCGAGGTGTCTCCCACCTGGCCTCGAATATCGCGCAGAGCGCAGGCCTGTTGCGTGCAACCCGGCGTCGAGGCCTTGGGATAGAAGAAGATCATCGTTCGACGACCGGCATTCGTGGCCATATCGAACGGGTTGCCGTGTTGATCCGTGAGTTGGATTGCAGGGGCCTTGTCTCCAGGTTGCAGCATGTTTTCGACCCTAGCCGCACGGTTGCTGCGGTCGCCGCTCCAGCCATGAGCTCGCGCGCATGCCGTTGAGCTACGGTCGCTAGCGACGTGCAACGACGAAAGCGAAACGAAGCGAGATGAGCGAATTCTTTCCAGAAGTAACGCAACGGGTGGCGGCAGCAGGCAGCGGTGCGGGCGACGGCCTGCGTTACCGGGTCTACGACCCCGACCGGATGGTTGCAGGCAAGCGGATGGAGGACCATCTGCGCATCGCCGTGTGCTATTGGCACAGCTTCAACTGGCCCGGCAGCGACGTCTTCGGCGCCGGAACCTTCGATCGGCCGTGGTTGACGGTCGGGCGTGACCCGATTGAGGCCGCGTTCCAAAAACAGGACGCGGCATTCGAGTTCGTCGACAAGCTCGGCGTGCCGTACTACTGCTTCCACGACGTCGACATGGCCCCTGAGGGTGCCACACTCGCCGAAAGCAAGGCGAACCTCGATCGCTTGGTCGAGCGCGCCGCGCTCAAGCAGCAACAGACCGGGATCAAGCTGTTGTGGGGCACAGCGAATCTGTTCAGCCACCCGCGCTACGCCGCAGGGGCGGCGACCAACCCCAACCCGGAGGTGTTTGCCTACGCCGCGGCGCAGGTGCGCAACATGCTGGAAGCAACCCATCGCCTCGGTGGCGAAAACTATGTGTTGTGGGGCGGGCGCGAGGGCTATGAAACCCTGTTGAACACCCGCCTCGGCCAGGAGGCCGACCAATTGGCGCGGTTCTTGTCGATGGTCGTCGAGCACAAGAACAAGATCGGCTTCAAGGGGTTGTTGCTGCTGGAACCAAAGCCACAAGAGCCGTCCAAGCACCAGTACGACTACGACTGCGCCACGGTCTATGGCTTCTTGGAGCGCTACGACCTGCTCGGCGAGTTCTTCGTCAACATCGAGGTCAACCACGCCACCCTCGGCGGGCATTCCTTCCATCACGAGGTCACCGTCGCGCTGCAGAACGGCATCTTCGGCAGCGTCGATGCCAACCGCGGCGACCCGCAAAACGGTTGGGACACCGACCAGTTCCCCAACTCGGTCGAAGAGCTGTCGTTGGCTATGTACGAAATTCTGCGTCACGGCGGCTTCACCAGCGGCGGGTTCAACTTCGACACCAAGTTGCGGCGCCAATCGATGGACCGGCTCGATCTTTTCCACGGCCACATCGGCGGCATCGACACCCTGGCGCGATCGCTCTTGGTCGCCGAAGCGATGGTCCGTGACGGAGCGTTAGAGCACGCCCGCCAGCAACGCTATGCCGGTTGGGACGGTGCGCTTGGCCGACAGATCATGGGGGCAACGAGCACGCTCGAGTCGTTGGCAGACGAGGTTCTGTCCAGCGGGCTGTCGCCCAAGCCGGTTTCCGGTCGCCAGGAATGGTTGGAGAACCAGGTCAACCGGTTGATCTGGGAGACACCGGCGTGAGCAACCTGGGGTAGAAGCGAGGCCAACGCCGCGACGTACAGCGGTGAAAAGCCACCACAGAACGTGTCTGTCGACAGCACCAGAACAACGCTGAGTGAGTAGCTTTCAACGCTGGAAAACTGCGGGAGGTGCCGATAGATACGACATTTCCGCAGAAGACCACTCAGAGCGTTGTAAAGTTGCGCTCTGGTCGCGATTAAAGAGCTATCAAGAGGTTTCACTTTCAAGGAACTGCAGGTAAAACTGCGCACGGAGAACCGTCAAGGAACTCTCCAGAGCGGGTGCACACGTCGGCGGTTCGCGATTTCGGGAACAGCAACACAGCGCTCACTCTGGTCGCCCCGAGTCACTGTGAAGGAGGAACTGCCCATGCGTCCCATGGTTCGCCCCAGCTGAAACCGTGACCGTCGGTGATTTCGGTCATCGATCAAGGCTCACGTCCCTATTCATCGAAAAATGACCATCGGTGCCGCAGCGGCGGCTCGAGTCCACCCGCAAGGGCGTTGACGAATGTTGTGCAGACATCAACAGGGGGCCCTCTGGGCCCCCTTGGATGTTTTCCCGCCTTAGATCGCGTCCAAGGCTGCGCGCACCTCAGCGACATAGGCGCCAACCGCATCGGGGCCGTCGTCCATCAGGCGCCGGACAACACTTGCCCCCTGAATTACGCCGTCAGCGACACGCGAGGCTTGCTGTGCTTGCGCCGCGTTGGACACGCCGACACCAACCAACACGGGCACATCGGTGATCGCTTTCAGGCGGGCAGCCAGTTTCGTCGCCGATTCCGCCAGCGACGTTCGTTCCCCCGTCACCCCGAGCAAACCCACCGCATAGAGGAAACCGCGAGCGCGCGCTGCGATCAGCGGCAGGCGGTCATCGGTGGACGTCGGCGCGGCGAACATCACGGTCTCGATCTGATGAGCATCGGCGGCCGCACACCATGGGCCAGCCTCATCGAGCGGAAGGTCGGGCACGATCGCCGCGCTGATTCCCGCCTGCTGCAGCTGGTTGGCAAAACGCTCCAAGCCAGCGTGGTGCACGGTGTTGTAGTAACACATCACCGCCAGCGGGATACCGACATCGAGCCCGCGAGCCTCGTCGAGCACCGTCACCGGCGTGGCCCCATCGTCGAGGGCGCGCTGCGATGCCTCTTGAATGACCGGCCCGTCCATCACCGGGTCGGAGAACGGCAACCCGATCTCGATCGCGTCGGCGCCGTTGGCAGCCGCGGCGCGCACGGCATCCTGCCAACCGCTGAGACCGCCGGTCACGTAGGGCACAACAAGCTTGCGTCCAGCAGCGCGTTTGGCCCGCAGCTCAGACTCCAGCCGACCAAAACTGGCGCTCACCCCAACACCTCCATCATCTGGGCCACGTCTTTGTCGCCGCGTCCAGAGAGATTCATCAGCACGACTGCGCCGTGCATCGACGGCGCTTCGCGCACGATCCAGGCCAGGGCATGGGCCGATTCGAGCGCGGTGATGATTCCCTCGCTGCGGGCCAACAGCTGAAAGGCGTCGATCACTTCGGCATCGGTGACCGCCGGATACTCGGCGCGGCCGATCGAAGCCAGATAGCTGTGTTCCGGGCCGACGCCGGGGTAGTCGAGACCGGCGGAGATCGAATGCGCCTCCATCACCTGGCCGTATTCGTCTTGCATCAAATAGCTGCGCATGCCGTGTACGACGCCCGGTGTGCCACGCCCTACTGCTGCGCCCCCGGCCGGCTCAACACCGACCAGGCGGGCCGCGGTGTCGACGAACCCGGAGAAGATGCCAATGGCATTGGATCCGCCGCCGACACAGGCGGTGACGACGTCGGGGTCGCGGCCGATTCGCGCCCGCATTTGCTCGCGGGCCTCATCACCGATCACTCGGTGGAACTCGCGCACCATCCACGGGTATGGATGGGGGCCCATCACCGATCCGAGGCAGTAGTGCGTGTCTTCGACGGTGGCCACCCAGTCGCGCATCGCCTCATTGACGGCGTCTTTCAACGTTCGGCTGCCGCTGTGTACCGCTTCCACCTCTGCTCCCAGTAACTGCATACGGAAAACATTCAGAGCCTGACGCTCGACATCGACGGCACCCATATAGACCTTGCACTGCATGCCCATCAACGCCGCCGCGGTGGCGCTGGCCACGCCGTGTTGACCGGCCCCGGTTTCGGCCACCAGACGATGCTTGCCCATCCGCTTGGCCAACAGGGCCTGGCCGAGCACGTTGTTGATCTTGTGCGAGCCGGTGTGGTTGAGATCCTCACGCTTGAGGAACAATCGAATCCCCAGCTTGCGGCCGAGATTGTGGCATTCCGTGATCCGGCTCGGGCGACCCGCATATTCATCGAGCAGCGTCGCCAACTCGCGCCGGAAATCGTCGTCGACCCACGCGTCGCGAAACGAGCGCTCCAATTCCTGACATGCGGGGATCAAGGTTTCGGGGACAAATCGTCCGCCGAACTCGCCGAAGCGCCCCTCGAGTGAGGGCTCGGACATGATTGACACGGTTGTTCCTTTCGAGACGATCGTTACTCGTCGTCCGCCCAGTCGTAGGGCAGGTCGTCGTCGCCCACATACTGGTGCGGCGAGGCCGCTTTCGCCCGTTGAATAAAGTTTTTGACCTTCATCGCGTCTTTGCGACCGGGGCTGCGCTCGACGCCACTGGAGACGTCTACTCCCCAAGGCTGGACCCGTTCGATCGCTGTGGCGACATTGTCGGGGGTGAGACCACCAGCCAGCAGCAGGCGGGGACCGGCGGGCATCTCGTCGACCAATGACCAGTCGAAGACGGTGCCGCTGCCGGGAGCGGGAGCATCGACGAGGATCAGATCGGTGCCGAACTGATCGGCCCGGCGAGCGTCGACGGAACCTGCGGACACGGCCTTGATAACCCGGCGGGTATGGGCCATGACCTCGGCGACAACGGCCGGCGACTCGTGGCCATGGAGCTGTGCGGCGCGCACCCCTGAACGATCGATGATGTCGATGATGCGGCTCGGGTGTTCGTCTCGGAAGACGCCGACGGTCAGTATCTCCGCAGGCAGACGGCGGGTGATGTCGTAGACCTGCTGGGCCGCGATCTGGCGGACCGAGGGGGCGAAGACAAACCCGACGGCATCGGCACCCATGGCCACGGCGAGCAGGGCGTCGTCCTCGTTGGTTATGCCACAGATCTTGACGAACATCGCTTGCCACGGTAGTGGATCGGGGCCGTTTTGCCCGGCTCCATTTCAGTCGACCAAACGAAGGCTGCGCAACGTTGCGTGCGGATCCTCAGAGGTGACCAGCGTCTCGCCGACGAGAATCGCGTGGTAACCAGCGGCAAACAGATCGCGGGCGTCGGCGGCGTGACGAACACCGCTCTCGGCGACCCGCACGACATCTCCGGGAATCAGCGCGGCCATGCGCAGCGCTCGCTCATGGTCGACCTTGAAGGTCACCAGGTCGCGTTGGTTGACCCCAACCAACGTGGCGCCAGCGCCAAGTGCCACCTCGAGCTCGGCTTCATCGTGAATCTCCACCAACACATCGAGGCCGATGTCGGTGGCGATGCCGTGCATCGTCGCCAGCTCAAGCGGATCGAGAACCGCGGCGATCAGCAACACACAGTCGGCACCCATCATCCGCGCGTCGCAGACGTCGCGCCGATCGACCGTGAAATCCTTGCGCAGCACCGGCAGTTCGACGCCGCTGCGAGCGGCCTGCAGATCTGCGGCCGACCCACCGAAGAACTCGTGATCGGTCAATACGCTCAGCGCCGCAGCGCCGCCGCGTTGATAGTCCTGCGCCAACTGGCGCGGATCGAGCCCGGAACGCAACACCCCTTTGGACGGCGAGCGACGTTTGACCTCGCTGATCACGGCAAGCTCGCCGGACTCGACACGCCGCCGCAACGAATCGGTGAAGCCGCGCGCCGGTTCAGCCCGCAGCGCGGCCTCGACGAGATGGTCGAACGAGCGCTGATCTTGCGCTGCTAGCTCGCGGTGGCGGGCGACGATGCGATCTAGATAGGTAGCCATTGCTGACCTCGCCGCTGGCTAGAAGCCAAGTTGGCCGCGAACCGTGCTCAACAGCTGATCGATCGGCACACGGACCTGCTCGGTGGTGTCACGCGATCGCACCGTGACCGCCCGATCCTCGAGCGAGTCGAAATCGACGGTGACGCATAGCGGCGTGCCGATCTCATCCTGGCGGCGATAGCGCCGACCGATGGCCTGCGTCTCGTCGTAGTCGACCATGTAGTCCTCGCTGAGCGTGCGGAAGATCTCGCGAGCCAGCGGGGTCAGCGTGTCCTTCTTGGACAGTGGCAACACGGCGATCTTGTACGGGCTCAGGCGCGGATGGAGGCGCAGCACAGTTCGTGACTCGCCCCCGACCACGTCTTCGTCGTAGGCCGCGAGCAGGAATGCAGCCATCGCGCGCGTCGCTCCGGCAGCTGGTTCGATGACGTACGGGACGTAACGCTCGTTGGTCGCCTGGTCGAAATAGTCGAGCTTCTGGCCGCTGTGGGCGGCGTGCTGCTTGAGGTCGTAGTCGGTGCGCTGGGCGATGCCTTCAAGCTCGCCCCACCCCCATGGGAACATGAATTCGATGTCGCTGGTGCCCGCCGAGTAGTGGCTGAGCTCGTCGGCGGCGTGGGGCCTCATCATCAACATCTCGGCGGGGATACCGAGGTTGATGTACCAGTTGAGGCGCTCGGCGCACCAGTACTCATACCATTGCAGGCTCTCCGCCGGCGGCACGAAAAACTCCATCTCCATCTGCTCGAATTCGCGGGTCCGGAAGATGAAGTTTCCGGGGGTGATCTCGTTGCGGAAACTCTTGCCGACCTGGGCGATGCCGAAGGGCGGCTTCTTACGGCTGGTCTGCAACACATTGCTGAAGTTGAGGAACATACCCTGCGCCGTTTCCGGCCGCAGATACACCTCGGCACCGGCGCCCTCGATCGGACCGGCATAGGTCTTGAACATCAAGTTAAAGGCCCGCGCTGCGGTGAAGCTGCCAACCGCTTTGCAGTTCGGGCAGGTGTTCGCATCTTCGAGGTGGTCTTCACGGAAGCGCTGCTTGCACTTGGTGCAGTCGACCAGCGGGTCGCTGAAGTTGCTGAGATGGCCGCTTGCCTCCCAGACCTGCGGTGGGGCGAGGATCGATGCGTCGATCAGCACGACGTCGTCGCGCTGCTGCACCATGGCGCGCACCCAGGCGTCTTTGACGTTGCGCAACATCAGCGATCCGAGCGGGCCGTAGTCGTAGCTCGAACGAAAGCCGCCGTAGATCTCCGAGGAGGGATAGACGAATCCCCGTCGTTTACAGAGGTTGACGATCTGATCGAGTTCGGTTGCAGGCATAGGGTCTCAAGGCTATGGCCACGCGGCACCTGGACCGAAGCCAATATCGATCGAAGCTCAACGTTTCAGCACGCCGATTATCACTCCTTGAGTTTATTTGACTACTTTCAGATACAATTCGTCCGATGGTTGCTTCCCCAGGATTTCACCACAGGTCACGGCGAGCCTCACGGCGGCTGCTGTGCCTGTTGTCGATCGTCGCTGCCACCGGATGCGCTGGCGCGACCCCATCGACCGTCGACCCCTCGGACAGCGTGCTTCTGGCCCAGATGACCTCCGACACGTCGCCCTCGTCGACGATGCCCGAAGCCGAACTCGTCTCGGCGAACAAGCCGCAACCGACAACGACCACAGAAGCAATCGCTGCGGCGACGACCGTCGCGCCGGCGACGACCACCGCGCCAGCACCAGCGACAACCACAGCCAGCGCCGCCGCATCGGGTTGCGAATCCTTCGAACCTGACGATTCCG
The DNA here is from genome assembly GCA_963732585.1 of uncultured Acidimicrobiaceae bacterium. GTDB lineage: Bacteria > Actinomycetota > Acidimicrobiia > Acidimicrobiales > Ilumatobacteraceae > WLMZ01. The sequence goes on from CAVSZY010000003.1 coordinate 1,511,810, forward strand.
CCGTCGGCATCGCCACGACGACCGGTGATTGGGACGGTGACGGGACGATCGACACCGCCCAGACATGGGGCGTGCAGAGCGGCGAGGTTGTTCGTTGGTTCATTCAGCTGACCGTCAACGAGGGGTCATCGGCGGCGATGGATCTCGGCGAAGTGAGCAGCGGCTCGGCACGGGTGATCGACAGATTCGACGTCGACTACGAGCCGACTGCGCCATCGGGAACGAATCGCGACGAGATCTTGGCCGTCGTCGGCGGCAACGCGTCCGGCCTGGCGGTCAACGTCTTTGGGCTCGCCGCCGACACCGGCTGCATCGTTCGCTTCCTCGCCGAGGCAACGTCGGACCTGTCCAGCGATGACGGCTACTACCAGCTCATCGTCGGTGGGCGCTCAGGAATCGGCTGCCAGGTCACCGAAGGCAAACGCACGCTGACCCGCCTCACATTGTCCGACGCCGACGATGGCGGCTGGCAGGCATCGACCCAGCCGATCTCCAGGTATGGCACCACGCTGTTCGATGGTGAGGCCGCCTCGATATTGCTGCCGCTCGAAGATCCCGAAGTCAACACCTACACCTCGGCGGGCTGCAACGGGGTTGCCTGGCTCTCCGGAGACGGCATCCTTTAAAGCGCAAACAGCTCACGCACGGCAAGCAGCTCACGCACGGCCAGCAGCCAGCCGACCGGCCTACGGCTCACCGCCGGAGAGGGCCTCAACCCGCTCGAACATCGACACCGATCGCAAACGCCGCTCGATGTGATACTCGACTGCTTTGGTGGCGTGCGTGCCGACCTCATGCGTCGCTCTCGAACTGGCCACAGCAAGCGCCCCGCTGAGTTGGCCACCGAGAATCTGGCGCATCAGATCCAAGGCAGGTTGGCTTAACGGGGCACCAGATCGACAGTTGCGACACAGCACACCGCCGTGTTCCATGTCGAATGACACCAGGTTCTCCTCTTGCCCGCAGCGCACGCACCCGTCCAACTGCGGTCGCACTCCCTCGATCGCCAACAGCTTCCAAAAGAACGCGGGGACGATCAACGGCGAGGCGCTCGTGCTGATCGTGCGCAGAACCCCAACCAACATGCGATACAACGCTGGGTTGGGTTCGCGATCGAGCGACACCTGATCGACCGCCTCCAACACCGCCATGCCTTGGGTGAGATGGTCGAGATCGGCGATCAACGGCGCGATCGTGGTCACCGACTCGACCTGATCGATGATGTCGAGATCTCGCCCGGTGCGGTGCAGCTGCAAGCGCAGGTGGCTCATCGGTTCGAGTCGCCCACCGAACCTCGAACCCGTTTTGCGCACACCTTTGGCCACGGCGCGCAGCTTGCCGCGCGACTCCGTCATCAACACCACGATGCGATCGGATTCGCCCAGCTTGTACGTCCGCAAGACGACCCCAACCTCGCGGTAGAGGCGGGTCATTCGATCCCCCCGAAACGGCGGTGACGCGAGGCGTAGTCGGTGATCGCATCCCGCAGGTGATCACCCGACAGCGCCGCCCAGGTGGTGTCGATGAACACCAATTCGGTGTAGGCCAGGTCCCACACCAGTGACGGTGGGAGGTCGGTAGAACGCCCGACGACCACGGTCAGGTCCGGTTCGCACGGTGCCGGATCCATCAGCGCGGCGCTGATCGAGGCCTCATCGACCAGCGATGATGTGGCTTTCAGCGCTTCGATGACGCGTAGCAAACGGAATCGGCCATCGCTCGCCGCGTCGACGATCACCGTGCACCCGGCACGCACATCGATGACCCGTCGCGGCTCGGCCTCTGACTGGCGACCGGCCGCGAGCAGTTGGCCATAGGGACGGATCGTCAGCCAACTGGCGCCGTGCTCGACGATCGCGCCAGCAAACTCTGCCAGACGCAACGACCAGGCCGCTTGGTGCATGTCGTTCCATTCCGACCCGCTGCCGCCGACGACCAGCACATGGCGCAGCTCGTGACCCGACGAATTGCCGACCTCGATTGGCGAGCCAGCCGTGAGCTGCAGATTGGAACGACGACGTGCCACGCTGCCAATTGTCGCATGGTGGTAGCCGTGTCGACGGCATGCCGCTGACTATCGTGGAGGAGCCGTGCCTCGCCATATCTCCGATCAACTCCCCCACCTTGTGGCCGACGCCGAACCGGCTGCAGCGCGCCCGCACATAGCCTGCATCATGGACGGCAACGGGCGGTGGGCCAAGGCGCAAGGTCTGGCGCGCACCGCCGGGCACACCCAGGGCGAAGAGAACTTGGCCAGCGTGGTGCGCGCCGCCGTCAAGCAGAACGTCGGATGGTTGACTGCGTTCGGGTTCAGCACCGAGAACTGGGTTCGGCCCCGCCCCGAAGTGCGCCACATCCTCGGCCTCCACGAAAAGCTGTTCGGCAGGGTTAACGAACTCAACGAACTCAACGTTCGCATCCGCTGGATCGGTCGGCCGTTCGATTCCGATGAGGCGCGCACCCCGAAATATGTGCAACGAGCGATCCGCAAAGCGATTGCCGACACCTCCTCGAACACGGGAATGACCCTGACCATCGCCTTCGATTACGGCAGCCGAGCCGAACTGGTGCATGCCGCTCGCCGCTTGATCGCCACCGGCGAGGAAATCTCCTTCGATGGCTTCGAACAAGGGCTATATCTCCCTGAACTTCCGCCGGTCGATGTGCTGGTGCGCACCTCCGGCGAAACCCGCATCTCCAACTTTTTGTTGTGGCAGATCGCTGGCGCCAAGGTCTATTTCACGCATACTGCGTGGCCAGACTTTGGTGCCGACGAATTAGCACGCGCCCTCGCGCTGCTGGGCCGCTGAACCGATGCCATCAGACGACCTGATCACCTCGACCCTGCGGCAGGTGACCAGTTCGCTGGCCGCGGCCGAGGACCGAGCGGGCCAACGGGAGATGGCCGTCGCTGTCGGCAAGGCGATCGAGGCCGGCCAACATCTCGTCGTCGCGGCCGGCACTGGCACAGGTAAGACCATCGCCTACCTCGTTCCGGCGATCATTGCTGGCAAACGCGTCGTCGTCGCCACGGCGACGAAAGCACTGCAAGATCAACTCGCCGACAAGGATCTACCGCAGTTGGAAGCTGCGTTACAGCAGCCGGTGAATTGGGCGGTGCTCAAGGGCCGTAACAACTACATTTGCCTGCAGCGGGTCCGTGAGATCCAACAATCGCAGTCGGGGCAGCTGGAACTCGACGACATGGCCCCGCAGCTCAAGCTGGAGGTTCGACGCCTCAGCGAGTGGGCGGGAACCACCCGTTCAGGGGATGTTGGCGAGCTCGACTGGATGCCGTCGGATCGCGCCTGGTCGTCGGTCTCGGTTTCCGGGGACGAATGCCCGGGCGCCAGCCGTTGCCCGATGGGCCAACCGTGTTTTGCCGAAGCCGCCAGAAACCGAGCGGCTGCTGCGGACGTCGTCGTCGTCAACACCTACCTCTACGGCTTGCACATCGCCTCCGGTGGTGTGTTGCTCCCTGAGCACGATGTCGTCATCTTCGACGAGGCCCACTCGCTGGAAGACATCATGAGCGACACCGTCGGCATCTCGATCGGGGCCGGTCGTTTCACCAGCACCTCGGCAACGTTGCGGCGAATTATCGACGACCCGTCGTATGTCGCTGGGGTCACCGACGCTGGCGTCGCCTTGCGTGACGCGCTGCGTCGCTTCGTCGGCCAACGTCTGTCGCGACCGTTCCCCGACGAGATCGTCGACGCTTTGGCGCTCGGTCGGGCCCGCCTCGACGCTGGCCTCGAGCTCTTGCGGGCCATCGACACCGACGTCGAAGATGCCAAACAGCGCAAGTTGCGGGCCCAGTCACAGTCGACCCGGCTGATCGAACACATCGACGCCGCGCTCGCCGACCGAGACGGTTACGTCGCCTTCGTCGGCGGCGGCCCGGAGCATCCACGCTTGGAGATCGCCCCGTTGGACGTCGGCCCAACCCTGCATGACGGGGTCTGGAAGCTGCGCACGGCGATCCTGACGAGCGCGACCGTGCCGACATCGCTGCGTGAACGGGTTGGGCTCAGCGTCGACAACGTCGCCTCGATCGACGTCGGCAGCCCATTCGACTATGAGCACAACGCCATGCTCTATTGCGCCCTCGACCTTCCCGACCCGCGCAATGCGCAGTTCCCCGCCCGGCTGCACGACGAACTCGTCGCGCTGATCACCGCTGCCGGCGGCCGCACGCTGGCTCTGTTCACCAGCTACAAGGCGATGGAGGCGGCGGCCGAGGCCTGCCGTGGCCGACTTGAGGTCCCCATCTTGACCCAGCGCGACGCCCCGAAAGCAGCGTTGGTGCGCAGTTTCAGTAAGGATGAGGCAGCCTGTCTCTTCGCCACCTCCGGGTTCTTTCAAGGCATCGACATCCCTGGGCGCACACTCTCGCTGGTGACGATCGACCGACTGCCTTTTCCCGCGCCCGGACGATCCGTTGTTGTCGGCGCGGCGCGAGGTGCTCGGTGCGGCGGCGTTCAGCCAGATCGACGTGCCGCGGGCGGCAACCTTGCTTGCCCAGGCCACGGGTCGCCTGATTCGCACCGCCACCGATCGCGGCGTGGTCGCTGTGATGGATCACCGATTGGGCAAGGCCAACTACCGCTGGGACATCATCAAAGCGCTGCCACCGATGAAACGAACCCGGCATCGCGCCGAGGCCGAGGCCCTGCTGCGCGACATTGCCAGCGCTCAGCCCATCAAACGGTAACCAAGTCCACGAACGGTGACGATCAGCCGCGGGTCGTCGGGATGGTCCTCGATCTTCAGTCGCAAGCGCCGGACATGGGCGTCGACGAGGCGGCTATCTCCGAGGTATTCGTAGCCCCAGACCCGCTCTAACAGCTGGTCGCGGGATAACACCGCGCCGTGATGCTCGGCAAACTCGCACATCAGTCGAAATTCAGTTTTGGTTAAGTTCAGTTCTTGTTTGCCCTTGAGCACGATGCCGCGATCGGTCTGCACCTCGATGTCGCCGAAGCGCGAGACCCGGGTGGCGAGCGTGCCTTGGGCTTCGTGCAAGTTGACGCGGCGCAGCTGCGCCCGGATCCGGGCGGCCAGTTCCTTGGGCACCACCGGCTTGGTGACATAGTCGTCGGCTCCGGCCTCCAGGCCAACTACCAGGTCGTATGTGTCGGCCTGGGCCGTCACGATGATGATCGGCACGATGCTCTTGGCGCGGATTGCCCGACAGACCTCGAAGCCGGAGATGTCGGGCAGGCGAAGATCGAGCAGCACGAGGTCGGGTTCAGAGTCGGCAAATTGCTGCAATCCCGTTTGGCCGTCCGGGGCCTCGGCAACCTGGTAACCCTCGTCCTCGAGCGCCAATCGCAAGGCCAGGCGAATCGAGTCGTCGTCCTCGATAAACAACAATGAGTACACAGCTCTCACATTCTGTTACACAAATCGCACACAGCAAGAGAAGTGCTGTCACATAGGGAGACCAGTATGTCAGTTGTTCACGCTGCTCCGGTGAGGTACCTTCCTCCCCCTGGTGCCTCACCGGCAGCGAGAACGAGCGGGCGACACGACAACTCGTTGAAAGAAGGTCGCCAATGAACGATCCCGTTTTGTGCTCACGCACAGACCAGACGCTCGGGGCTGTGGTGTTGACCGTCTCCGGTCCACTCACCGTCGATGCGCACATCGATACGTTGCAGTCGACGTTGGACAGTTTGCCGGACGGGTTCAGCCTGATCGTTGAATTCGACGACATGACCACGCTGTCGACGATCGGCCTCGCCGGAATGCGAACGTTGGCCAAACACGCCGCGACCGATGGCGTGCAGCTGCTGTTTGTCAGCCAGTCCTTGGACGTGCGAGCCAATCTGATCCTCAGCGACCTCGACTCGCTGGCGCCGGTGCTCCATAATCTGGCGCAAGCCCGCCAAATCGTCGCCCTCGCGGCCTAGACAGGCCTAGACACGGCGATCCCGCGGGAATCTGAGCTTCATCTCGATTGCGCGCCGCGCGCACGTTGCCATAGGCCAAACTGGATTCGTGGCCCGCACCGACAAGCCGATTCGCACCGTACGCCTGCGGACGCGCGTCTCGTTGTTCTTCAGCTTCGTCACCCTCGCCGCGTCGCTGGCGCTGACCCTTGTGACCTACACGGTGTCGCGGGCTTACCTACTCGACCAGCGCCGAGCCGTTGCCCTGGCCCAGGCCTATGCCAACGCCAGCGCGGCGCGCGACGAACTGCGCAACCCCAACGGCGACCTTGGTGTGTTCATCACCAGCGTTGTCAACGAGGACGACGAGTTCGCCATGTTGCGCGTCGACGGGCTGACGCAACCCTTCCCCCAAAAGCTTGAGTTCCCGCCGAGCGCTTTCCCCGAGCAGCTTCGAGTGCGCGTGATCGAGGGCAGCACCGGCACACAGCAGTTCACCTACAACAAGACGCCGTATCTCGGGGTTGGTGTCACGATCCGCGACTCCAACGCCTACTACTTCGAGGCGTTCTCGCTGAAGAAGACCGACCAAGCGCTGCGGGATGTTGGCACTGCGCTGCTGATCGGTTCTGGGGTCACCACGCTGCTGGCGGCGGCCTTCGGATTTTGGACCAGTCGGCGGCTGCTGAAGCCGGTCAGCCGTGTCGCTGCGGCTGCCAGCGGGATCGCCTCCGGTGGTTACGACACTCGCCTCGCCCCAGAGAGCGATCCGGAGTTGAACAAATTGGCCCAATCGTTCAACGAGATGGCCGACGCCGTGCAGACCCGCATCGAACGTGATGTGCGCTTCGCCAGCGACGTCTCCCATGAACTGCGCTCGCCGATCACCGCCTTGAGCGCGGCTGTCGAAGTGCTCGACGGGCGGCGCGGCGACCTCCCGCAGCGCACCCAACAAGCGCTCGACGTTGTCGTTGACCAGGTCCGGCGGTTCGATCACATGGTGATGGACCTGCTCGAACTGTCGCGCATCGATGCCGGGGTCACCGACCTGCACCGCGAAGAACTGCGCCTCGATGACGTGGTGCCGCGCATCGCCCAACGGTACGGTTTTGCCGACGTTCCGATCGAGGTGCACAAGGGCGCGATCCGCAACATTTGGGTCGACAAGCTGCGCCTCGAACGCATCGTCTCCAACCTGTTGGACAACGCCCGCCAACACGGCGGCGGGCCGACGCGCATCAGCATCGAACCCGACAAGCGCTCCGGCCTGCTGCTCGCCGTCGAAGATTCCGGCCCGGGCGTAGCCCGCGGCGAACGGCAACGTATCTTCGAGCGCTTCGCCCGCGGAACTGCCGCACGTCATCGTGTCGGCACGGGCCTCGGCCTGGCGCTGGTCGCCGAGCATGCCCAAGCACACGGCGGTGAGGCCTGGGTCGAAGATCGCTCTGGGGGCGGGGCTCGTTTTGTCGTCCGCTTCCCCGCCACCCGTTCCGGAGCCCAAACATGAGTGCAGCTCAGCATGCCCGTCATCGCGGCCTGGCGGTCGTCGCCGCGCTCACATTCTTTGGTCTGCTCGCGGCCTGCGGTGTGCCCCAGGACAGTTCCTTCATCCGCATCGAAAGCGACAAGATCCCCTTCGGCTTGGCGGCCACGACCACCACGTCGACGACGACCACCTCGACAACCTCGCCCGTGGTCGAGGTGACGACGGTGACGTTGGCGCCGCCGCCGATTTTGACTACCAAGGTCAATCTCTATTTCGTCGCCAACCGCCAGTTGGTGGCCGTCACCCAGGAGCTCCCGGCACCGACCTCGGTCGCCCAGGTGCTGTCCATTTTGGAAGGCGGCACGCCAGCAGGAGGTATCTCTGCAGGGCTGCGCACCGCCATCCCGGCCGGGGTTCTCAGCATTGCCGCCCAAAGCCGTGGTGTTGTCAACCTCGACCTGCCGGCCAATTTTTTCGACACGATGCAACCCCAGGATCAGCGCCTGGCGATCGCCCAGTATGTGCTGACGGTCACCGAACTGTCCGGCGTCGGCCAGGTCTCGTTTTCTCAGGCTGGCGTGCCGATCGCCGTTGTCGGCGGCGGGGGGGAAGCGATCGATCCCGGTCAGGCACTCGTCCACGAGGACTTCGAACGCCTACTGGTCACCGGCGCCGAGACGCCGACAACGACGACGACGACCATCGCCGCGACCACCACGTTGCCAGCAACGACAACGTCGTTCGAACTGTTCCCACAATCCACCGGGCCGTAGCACCGATAAACAACCAGACCTAATATCCGAGGCGCTCGATGCGCGCCGGTCGGCGCTGCCAGTCCTTGTCGACCTTGACGAACAACTCGAGGAAGGCACCCTCGGGCATCTGCTCACGGACCCGACGGCCGACCTCGCGCAACACGAGGCCGCCTTTGCCGATGACCATGCCCTTTTGGCTTTCCCGTTCGACGATGATCTCGCAACGCACCCGCGGCCATTCCCATTCGGTGACCCGCGTGGCAATCGAATAGGGCATCTCCTCGGCGAACTGGGCGAGCAACTGCTCACGAACCAGTTCGGCGACCCATTGCTCGTCTTGCGATTCGCGCACGACCTCCTCTGGGAAGAACATGGGGCCCTCCTCCATCTGCGCGACCAAGTACTCGACGAGTTCGGGGATCCCTTCGCCGCTGGCTGCGGAAACCGGGAAATAGGCGGTGGCCTGCAATGGCATCGTCGCCACCAGCTGCCTGAGCACCTTTTCCTTGGAGGCCGCGTCGACCTTGTTGACGATGACGATGGCCTTGCTGATGTCGATGCGATCGGCGACCCAGCGGTCGCCGGTGCCGAACGGCATCGTGGCGTCGATCACCAAGCAGACGACATCGACGTCGATCGAATCGAGCGCGGTGGCGTTGACCCGTTTACCGAGCGCGGTGACCGGCTTGTGAATGCCGGGGGTATCGACGAAGACCAGTTGGGCGTCGGGTCGGGTCAGCACGGCACGGACGCGAGTACGAGTCGTCTGCGGCTTGTCGCTGACGATGCTGACCTTTTGCCCACAGATGGCGTTGAGCAGCGTGCTCTTGCCGACGTTGGGGCGACCTACAAAGGTGACGAATCCGGATTTCATCAGGTCGGCAACCCTAGCGGGCCCGATGACGGCGCGGCCGGTTGTGCCTGGCTCATCGGTCACGTGGCACACTCTGGTGATGAGCGCACGCGACATCAACGGTATTGCAGGCATCCTCGCTGTGGTCGGCGAACACCTTGGTTACAGCGACTACGTCGAGATCACCCAGGAGCAAGTGAACAAGTTCGCCGAGGCCACGGGCGACTTCCAATGGATCCACATCGACGTCGAGCGGGCCAAGAAGGAGAGCCCGTTCGGCGGGCCGATCGCCCACGGTTATCTGACCCTCGCCCTCGGCCCGGCGCTGTATCCACAGGTGGTGCGTTTTACGGGCTTCTCACTCGGTGTCAACTATGGCGCCAACAAGGTGCGGTTCATGTCGCCGGTGCCGGTCGGCGGCCGTGTTCGCCTCGGTGTCCAGGTACTCGCCGCCGAAGAGATCGCCGGTGGCGCGCAGACGACGATGCAGTTCACCTTTGAGGTCGAGGGCACCGCCAAGCCGGCGTGCGTCGCCGAGATCATCTTCCGCAGCTATCTCTGATCGGGCGCATAGCCTGAGAGGTGATGAGCAGCAAATCAGCCTGGGATAGCGAGGCCCTGCCGCAGGGCGAGGACAAGGTCGTCGCCGTGCGCCAAATGTTCGATGCCATCGCTGCGCGTTATGACCTGGTCAATCGCATCATGACCTTTCGGCTCGACGTCCGCTGGCGGCGGATTGCCCTCAAGCTGCTGGCCGTGCCGCCGCGCAGCATCGTGCTCGACCTGGCCAGCGGTACAGGTGATCTGTGCATCGAACTCGCTCGCTCCGGTCATCGGCCGATCTCGGTCGACCTCAGCTATGGGATGCTGGCCAACGATCGCAGCGGTGCGCCGCGGGTGCAGGCCGACATTCTTCGATTGCCGTTCGCCGATGGTTCCGTCGATGGTGTGACCTGCGGATTTGCCTTGCGCAACCTCGTTGACCTGCCGACGTTCTTCGTCGAACTGGGGCGCGTCGTGCGACCGGGCGGTCGCGTTGCACTGCTCGATGTCGGCATCCCCCGCAATCGGGCCGTACGCCTCGGACACAGCGTGTACTTCGGCAAAGTTGTGCCCAAGATCGGCGGGTTGCTCAGCGACGGCGCCGCCTACCGCTACCTGCCCAAGAGCGTTGCCTACTTGCCATCCGCACCGCAGATGGTCTCGTCGCTGGTCGCTGCCGGTTTCAGCGATGCCGAGCACCGGCTGCTCAGCGGGGGTATTACCCAATTGTTGCTGGCCACCCGCGACGCGCCGTGAGAGGCGCTGTCATCGCCGCGATCCCAGCGGATGTGGCGGCCAGCATTCAACTGGAGGACATTGCTGGCAACGACGGCTGCCTGTTCGTACGCTCCGGAGTTGGCGTGGCCACCGCCGGATGCGCCGCGCTGGTGTCCGCCGATGAGGTGGTCGCCGAGCTGGCCTCGATTCCGATCCAGGGAAACGGACGGCCTCTTGCGATCGGCCAATTGCCCTTCGAACCCGACGGCCACAGCGAGTTCTTGATCCCCGAACTGGCGGTGATGGCCACCGCTGAGGGTGCTATGCACGCTTGCCTGATCGGCGACGACCCCACCGAAGCCCAGGCGCTACAGGCTGTGCAACGCCTGCTCGGCGCTCACCAGCGCCCGCGACCGAAGGCCGCGGCGTACACGATCGCCGCCGATGCCGCCACCGATGTGTACCTCGCAGCCGTGTCCGCTGCCGTCGATGCCTGCCGCTCGGGGCAGATCGACAAAGCGGTGATCGCCCGCGCCATCCACGTCGACAGTTCACAGCCGATCGAGCCCTACGCCGTGATCATGCGGCTCAAGCAGGCCTTTGCTGCCAGCTATCGGTTCTCCTTCGATGGCTTCATCGGGGCCTCGCCAGAGCTGCTCGTCGAAATCGACGGCAGCACTGTCCGCTCGCTGCCACTGGCGGGCACGACGGCTCGAACGGGCGACCCCGTCGTCGACGATCGCCTCGCCAACGAGTTACTGGCCAGCGCCAAAAATCAGCGGGAACATCGCATCGTCATCGACGATGTTCACGATCGATTGCTGCCATGGGCCAGCTATCTCGACTGGGAGCCAACCCCCTCGATCGTCCCGGCGGCCAGCGTTCAACACCTCGGCACCCGCATGGAGGGCCAGCTCAGCCGGCCGCGACCCGACGTCGTCACCGTGGCTCGGGCATTGTGCCCGACGCCTGCGCTCGGCGGTCACCCGCGCTCGGCGGCGCTCGATTTGATTCGCCGGGTCGAGGGCTTCGAGCGCGGCCGCTACGGCGGGGCTGTTGGCTGGGTCAACGCCAGCGGCGATGGCGTCTTTGCGGTGTCGATCCGCTGTGCCCAACTCGGCGCCGACCGCCAGCGAGCGACGTTATTCGCCGGTGGAGGCATCGTCGCCGACAGCGAGCCGTTGGCCGAACTCGCCGAGACTCAGGCCAAGTTGCAGTCGATGTTGGCGGCGATCATTCGGCCATAACTGCGGCGCTGACGGCGTCGTGAATCGCCTGGTGAGTGGCCACATTGGCGAGACGCTCGCTACGCACGACGGTCACGTGAGGGCCGGGCTGTTGCAGGCGAGCGCGCAGCGCAGCAGCGTCGGCGACCACACGACAGTCGAGTCGATGAGCGAGGCACAGCTGGACGAGGTCGGTGCCGTGCGGAGTGCCGAACAACTGCTCGAAGCGCTGCGCGTCGAGCTCACTGGCCTGCGACAAGAAGTTGAAGATCGCTCCCCCATCGTTGTCGGTGACAACGATGCGCAGATCAAGACCGCGACCCGCCAGCGCGGTGAGCGACGAACTGTCGTGCAGCACGGCAACATCGCCGATCAACAGCATCGTCGCCACCGCGCTGCCGATCGCTGTACCGATCGCCGTCGCCAACACCCCGTCGATGCCGTTGGCGCCACGATTGGCATGCACGGCGACGTCTGCAGCTACCCGTCCATACCATTCGATGTCACGGATCGGCATCGACGACGAGACCACCAAATGTTGCCCGGCCTGCATTGACGCGGCAAGTACGCGGGCCACAGCCGGTTCGCTCAAACCGTGTTCGGGCAGGGCACCGTCGATCGCCGACTGTGCCTGGCGCTCAGCCGTTGCCCATTCGGCGGCCCATCCCGCGTCATGCGGCACCGGACAACGGTCGGCGAACGCAACGCAGATCGCGTCGAGATCACCCGTCAACTGGGCGGTGATCGTGCCCTGCGGATCGAACCACTGCTCCGTGTCGCGACAATGCACCTGCACAACCGCACGGTCATCGAGCCAAGCAGCGAGAACCTTCGACGCCGGTGGTGCACCAAAGCGGATCACATGGCTCGGGCGGTGAGCTGCTGCAAAGCTGTCGGAACGCAGGATGGCGTCGGCGGCGCACACCGCGGTGTCGAGATGCTGCACTCCGGAGCGGGGGTCGGCCAGAATCGGCCATCCGGTGCGCGTCGCTAGCTGCTCCAGCGTGGCAGCCGAGGGGCTGCGGTGTCCGGCGAGAATCAGCCCGCGCCCACCGACGCACAGCGAGGCAACTGCGTCGATGGCCCCGTCGAGATTGCTTTCCACCGTACGCCGACGGCTGGCGGCGACGGTGCGCCGCCGCGGTGGCAACGCGGCGGCGCTGCCGAGCAACGGTTCACGAAACGCCAGGTTGAGATGCACCGGTCCAGGCGTCGCTGCCACGCTGGCCTCCCAGGCCTGCGCCGCCAGGGCCCGCCAGCGATGCTGCGTGGCGAATTCGGCGACGCCAGGGTCATGAAACCAACGGACCGAGTCGCCAAACAACTTCGTTTGATCGATCGTCTGCGCGGCGCCGACGTCACGCAATTCGGGGGGCCGATCGGCGGTGCAAACCACCATCGGAATCGCCGACATCGAGGCTTCGATCACCGCCGGGTGGAAGTTGGCGGCTGCCGTACCGCTGCTGCACAGCAACACTGCGGGTATACCGCTACTGCGCCCAATGCCGAGGGCGGCGAACGACGCCGACCGCTCGTCATGAAAGACGTGGACGGCGATCTCGCTTCGGTCGGCGAGCGCCAGGGCGAGCGGTGTCGAGCGCGAGCCCGGAGCGATCACCGCATGGCGCAACCCGCAATGCAGCCACTCATCGACGAGAGTTGCACAAAAAGTGCTCGCAGGGTGCGTCAACGACGCCGCGCAGGGGTGCATGGCATCTATCGTGGCACGATATGCCAGCAATCGAACGAACCGTTAGGGGCGAATCCCACGCTGGGGATCCCCAGGTTGTCGCCCCTGTGGAGGCGGGCGGTTGGCAACGGCGCGAAGGTCGGCTGTCAAGCCTGCACAAAGGCCACGGCCCCTGTGTGGTGTTCGTGCACGGATTTACCCAAACGGCGCGTTCCTGGATCGACTTCGCTGAGCGCTTGACAAGCCGCTACGAGGTCGTGCTGATCGACGCCCCGGGGCACGGCTCGTCGTCGCAGGTACGCGCCGATCTGCGCCTGGGCGCCGACATGTTGACCTCGGTCGGCGGCGCCGCTACCTACGTCGGCTATTCGATGGGGGCGCGCTACTGCCTGGCCGCCGCTGTTGGCTACCCGCACCTCGTTCGACGGTTGGTGACGATCGGCGGGACTGCGGGGATCGAAGATGATGACGAACGAGCGCGACGGATCAGCGCAGACGAACTGCTCGCCCAGCGAATCGAGAGCGACGGGCTCGATGCCTTTATCGATTTTTGGTTGCAGCAACCGATGTTCGCTGGCTTGAACACGCACGCGCGCGGCGTCAGCGATCGTTTGTCGAACACCTCCGAGGGGCTGATCGCCAGCTTGCGACTGGCGGGCACCGGAACGCAGACTCCCCTGTGGGACCAGCTGCCGCTGCTCGCAGCTCCCGCCCTGTTCATCGCCGGAGAGCGCGACGACAAGTTCTGCGCTCTGGCACAACGGATGGCTTCGCTGACTAGCGACGGTACCTTCGTCTCCATCCCGCTCGCCGGCCACGCGGCCCACATCGAGCAGCCGCAGCCCGTCTTTGAAGCGCTGTCCGGCTGGCTGACGAAAACTCGCTACGCCGCGGACTAGTCACGATGACCCTGAACCACGCTGCCCCATCGATAACGCGCCGTGTGCCCTATCAGCCTGGGCTCGATGGCCTTCGCGCCTTTGCCCTCATCCCGATGTTGCTCTTCCATCTCGAGGTCGGTGGATTCAACGGTGGGATGTTCACCGTCTCGCTGTTCTTCACCATGTCCGGGTACTTGATCACCCAATTGCTCGCCGCCGAGATAGCGAACTCTGGTCGTATCGACCTCATCGCCTTTTGGGGTCGGCGAGCCCGCCGCCTGTTGCCCGCCGCGGCGCTGTGCCTGGCCGCAGTACTGATTCTCGGCATCATCGTCGAGCCATTCGCCAACTCGGCCACCAAAGGCGACCTGATCGCCGGCGTGTTCAACGTCTCCAACTGGCGATTCGCCGCCGCCGGACAGTCGTACGACGAGATCTTCCAGCAGCTGCCCAGCCCGCTGGCCCACTTCTGGTCACTGGCCATCGAGGAGCAGTTCTATTTCGCATTGCCGCTGGTCGCCGCCATCGTCGCCCGCTGGCGCCCAAAGATGTTGGCCGTCGTGCTCGGTGCCGGCGCGGCGCTCTCGCTGCTCGCTGTGGTGCTCACCGAATCAAACGGCTTGTCGTATTACGGCACCCATACCCGAGCCTTCGAGTTGCTGGCCGGCAGCCTGCTCGGCCTGGCGCTGCCACTCGACCGGCCGTTTCCGAAGATCATTTCTCGGGCCGCCCCGACCGCCTCCAGCCTGGCGGTCGCAGTCTTTGTCGTCCTTCTCGTGGTCGGTAAGCCCACCGATTCTTGGGTGTATGACTGGGGCTTGAGCGCTTTCAGCCTGGTCTCGGCGCTCTTGATCATCGGCAGTTGTCTGCCAACGCCGTTGCACCAGCTTTTGATCACCCGACCAATGGTTGCCATTGGACGACTGAGCTACGGCATCTACGTCTTTCATTGGCCGTTGTTCCGACTGTTCACGGCCGAACGGATGGGATTCGATGGCTGGCGTCTCGGGATGTTGCGACTCGGCGTCACCGCCATGCTCGCGATCATTTCCTGGCGATTGGTCGAAGGGCCGATCCGCGAGCAGCGATTCGCAGCCAACCTGCGGCAGCCACAATGGCTTTACGCCGGGGTAGTCGCCACGTTGGCTCTCGGCGCCGCCACCGCACCTGGGGTCGACGCCGAACCGGTCGATCTGGCAGGCATCGGTATCGACAATGCTCCGGTGCTCTTCGATGCGCCGATCGAGCCGAGCCAATCGGCAACCACCTTGGCGGTGGCTGCCGCGGATGCCGCATTCGACGTGGATGCCACGACGACTTCGACGAAAGCCCGCGAGATTGTCTCCGTCCTCGTCGTCGGTAATCAGCCACAGCTCGTGAGCGCAGTGGCCGAACAGTCGACAGATGACGTCGTGGTCACCGTTGTCGACCGCAGCGATCCGCTCTGCCCGGTGCTGCCCATCGATTACGCCGCGGTGCCGACCACCTGCCTGGCGACCAGCGAGGTGCTCGACCATCGCGACGAGTTCGATCTCGTCGTCGTTGGCACCGGCTTGCCTGATCGACTCGGCCTTCCGGCCGACACGATCAACGATCAGCCAGCTCGCGCTTTGGCCTATGGCTTGCTGAACAGCGGGATCGACCGGCTCAGCCGGCATCTTGTCGGCGGTCCGCCGGTCGTGCTCGTTGACACCATTGCCAGCGACGCAGCCAACTACCGGCTGGCAGACCTCGCCGCCCTCAACCCAGACGTGACAATGGTGACCGGTGGGGCGCGCACGACGTTGCGCCTGGCGATTGAGGCCATCGACCCACGATCGGCACCGGGCGTCAACGTTTTGGTCGTCGGTGATTCGACGTCGTTCGGCGTCGCTGCAGCGCTGAGCCGCGTCCCAGACGGGGGGCTGCGGGTGTTGTGGGGCGGTGGCCAGAACTGTCCGTTCGCCCACCCCGTACAGGTTCGCTGGTGGCCCGGCGCCGAGTTCGATATGGGACACTGCCCAAGCTCGGCGCGTGGGTGGCCCGAATTGGTCGCCAGCTTCGATCCCGACGTCGTCCTCGTCGTCGCCTCGTTGCCAGCCCAGGCCGAGCAGCGTTACGTCGCCGACGGCCCGTGGATCGCTCCGGGCGCGCCCGAATACGTCAGCGCGCACGAAACCGAGATGGCCTCCCTGCAACAACTACTCGCCCCCCTCGGTGCGGTGACGATCGTGGCCAACGCTCCGGTGCTCAACGAAGGCGCGTTCTCCGGCAGCGAGATGGCCACGGCCCGACGCCGCGATGCCTGGAACGCGCAGATCGCCGCGCTGGGATCAGCAATGGGCATCCGTCGGGACGCTCGATTGGTCGTCAATCGTCGACGCTGCTTCGGCCGCTGGGATCAGTCGACCCGACGGCGTTCACTTCGAACGGCAGGACCTCGACGAGATCGCCGCAGAACGACTGATCGACCCGTTGCACGACGCCATCGTCACCACCCGAGCCGAGGCGATCGCCGCCCGATGTCTCGCTGCCGATGCGCTCGATGTTTCCCACTGTCGGTTGACGGTCGGATCAGATCCGGCTGATCAGCAATCCAGCACTGGCTAGCAGGCCATAGATCAGTTGCACCTGACCGGTCCCTGCGAGCACAGGAATCAAGGCCGAACCGCTCGACCCAGCGAGCACAGCGCGCAGCGGACGCACCGCGGCAACGGCTGCGCCGAGGGCCACGAGCACGGCCGGACGATCGAGGGCGACCACGAGAACGCAGACTCCAGCGACGAGACAGAGCCCGACGTACATCCATCGCGTGCGGCGGTCGCCAAGGCGCACGGCCAGCGTCCGTTTGCCAACCGCAGCGTCGGTTGGGATGTCGCGCAGGTTGTTGACCACTAATAACGCGCAGGCCAATGCGCCGACGCCGCAGCCGAGCCACACGGTGGCGGCCGGTAGCTGCTCGATCACAACGTAGGTGGTGCCGACCGTGGCGACGAGGCCGAAGAAGACGAAGACGAAGACCTCACCGAGGCCGATATAGCCGTAGGGATGAGGCCCACCGGTGTAGAACCAGGCGGCCAGAATTGCCGCAACGCCGACCGCTAACAGCCACCAAGAGGTCGCAGCAGCCAGGGCCAGACCGGCGACGCCGGCGACGCCGAAGCAGGCAAAGGCGGCGCGCTTGACGCTGCTGGCGCTGGCCAATCCGGAACCGACCAGGCGCGCAGGGCCGATGCGGACATCATCGGTGCCGCGGACACCGTCGCTGTAGTCATTGGCGTAGTTGACGCCGACCTGTAGCGCCAGGCTGACCAGCAGGGCCGGCATCGCCCGCCACCACACGGCCTGCGGATCGCCAGCGGCGACGGCGGTGCCGACGATCACCGGAACCACCGCAGCCGGTAGCGTCCGCGGCC
Organism: uncultured Acidimicrobiaceae bacterium; assembly: GCA_963732585.1. Lineage (GTDB taxonomy): Bacteria > Actinomycetota > Acidimicrobiia > Acidimicrobiales > Ilumatobacteraceae > WLMZ01. Next base: position 1,529,250 of record CAVSZY010000003.1, read on the forward strand.
GCGCCCCTTGAACCCAGATGTTGCTCACCGGCCCAGTGTCATCGGCCGGGGCGGGTGTTTACAACTACAATCATCGAACACGCTGCCCAGGAGTGTTGTGACCAATCTGATCGCTCTCGATATGCCCGCTGGGCCAGCGTTCGTCGACACACTGCGGCGTGTCTGGGACGCAGGAGACGCTGCCCTGCCGGTCGATCAACGGCTCTCGCAGCGGTCGAAGGCCGACCTCCTCGCTCGCCTTGGAGTCGGCGCGGTGGCCACCACTGAGGCGACGCATCGTCTCGACACAGCAGTCGAATGCCTGGCTGGCGACGCCCTGGTGATCGCCACCAGCGGCTCGACCGGCGAGCCCAAGGGCGTTGTCTTGACCCACACGGCGGTTGCCGCCTCAGCCTCTGCCAGCTGTGCCCGCCTCGGCTGCGGCGCCGACCGCGCATTGGCTGGCTTGCCTTCCGCTGGCTCACGTCGGCGGGCTGTCGGTGGTCACCCGGGCGCTGTATAGCGGGGCGAAACTGACCGTGCTGCCCCGGCTTGATCCCGCGCAGGTTCGCGCCAGCGGCCGACGCCGGGGCGACGCATGTTTCCCTCGTTGCGGCAGCCCTCACCGATGTCGACGCCGGCTGGTTCGACACGGTGTTGCTCGGTGGGGCCGGCGCGCCGCCTGGTCTGCCCGACAATGTCGTGTGCACGTACGGGATGACCGAAACGGGCAGCGGCGTGGCCTACGACGGAGTGCCCCTCGACGGAGTCGAGATCCGCACCGTCGACGAAGAGATCCTCGTACGTGCCGCCACGTTGATGCGCGGCTACCGCGACGGCACGACATCGATCGACGCCAACGGTTGGTTACACACCGATGACCAGGGCTCTTGGGTTGATGACCAGCTTGCGGTGGTCGGACGCCGCGGTGACGTCATCGTCAGCGGTGGAGAAAAGGTCTGGCCCGATCCGGTCGAACGAGCCTTGCTCAGCTGTCCAGGGATCGCCGATGTCGTCGTTATCGGCCTGCCTGACGCACGGTGGGGACAGAGCGTCACCGCTGTCGTCGTCGCCGACGACAGAAATCGCCCGACGTTGGCCACCGTCCGGGAGCACACCAAGAAGACGCTTCCCGCATTCATGGCACCGCATTCCGTCAAGTTCGTGTCAGAAATACCGCGCACCGAGTTGGGAAAAGTGCAAAGACAGAAGATCAAGGAAATCTTCGCCAAGGTGCCGCGATAACATCGATCCGTGCAGCATCGGGCGGATCCGGTAACCAGCTCGATGACGTGCGCCCGCTGCGCCTCAGCGACCCCTGAGCTGGGCAAGTTCTGTTCACAATGCGGCGCCGAACTACGAGCGGTCGAGATTCGCACGATCCTTGCCGCTTCACCACCCGTCGGCGCCGATCGCGCCCTGCGTGACGACGAGCGGCAAGCGGTCGCTGGCGCCAAGCAGCCACTCGGCGCAAGGTTTTGGCGCCACTGGAGCGCCGCCACCGTGTCGACCGTCGGCGACGGCATCACGCTCGGGGCGCTGCCGTTGTTGGCCACGCTGCTCACCAACGACCCTCGCCTGATCGCCGGAGTCACCTTTGTCAGCTTTCTGCCGTGGCTACTCTTGGCGTTGCCCTGTGGCGTCATCGTCGATCGCTACGACCGCAAGAAGCTGATGGTCGTGGCCAACTCGGCGCGATGTGTGCTGCTCGTCCTCGTCGGCCTAGCTGCAAGCGCAAGTTGGTTCAACATCTGGGTGCTGTACGGGTTGTTGGCCTTGATCGGCGTCGGCGAGGTGCTCTTCGACAGTTCGGCACTGGCCTTCATCCCGGCAATCGTCGAGCCCGACCAGTTACAGCAGGCCAACGGCTTGCGTTCGCTGGCCGACAACGTCGGGGCGCTGTTCATCGGACAGCCGCTTGGTGCCATGCTCTTCGCCGCGGCGGTCGGATTGCCATTCGGCGTCGACGCAGTCAGCTTTGCACTGTCGGCGGCGCTCATCGCCGGCATTGCGATGCCCCAGCGTGAGACGCGGGGCGAACAGCCTGCCGCAGCTACGGCGAGCTTTCGCAGTGATATCGCCGACGGTGTGCGCCGCCTTTGGTCGCACCAGCTGCTGCGGCGACTGGCGTTACTGCTCGGCGTGGTCAACTTCGCTGGCTTCATGGGCCTGGCGATCTTCGTCAAATTTGCCCTCGAGACGCTCGGCGTGGAGCGCAACTGGTACGGCGGGTTGCTCGCCCTCATGGCCTTCGGCGCAATGATCGGCGCGCTTGGCGGTGACGCCATCGCATCTCGTCTTGGGCGGTCGTCGGCGTTGACGATGAGCTACATGGCGATCGGTATCGCCGCCATCGGCACCGGGTTGTCGCCAAACTATTGGTTTGTCGCCGCCTTCAGCCTGCTCGACGGCATGGCCGTGACCATCTGGAATGTGATCAGCGTCTCCGCTCGCCAACGGCTCGTTCCCACCGAGCAGTTCGGGCGGATCAATTCGATCTTCCGCTGGCTCTCCACCGGCGCCTCGGCCTTGGGCGCCTTGGTCGGCGGGCAACTCGCCCATTCTTTCAACTATCGACTGCCCTACATCGTCGGCGGCGTCATCATCGTCGCTGCCGCGTTGTTTGCCCGCAAGGCGCTGTCGCAGTCGCAGATCGATCTGGGCGAACGAGCCGCCTGGGCCGCCTAAGGCCTGGCCAAGAACCTGACTACGCCGGGCCGAGCTCTAATGCGGCCGGATCCCCGGTCTCCGGCACGATGCTGATGCGGATCTGTCGCACGCGCAGGCCGGCGACCTCCTGGGCGGTGAACCGCCATCCGCCGAAGTCGACGCTCTCGCCAACCGCCGGCACGTGCTCCAGCGTGCCGAACAGGAAGCCACCGATCGTTTCCCACTCTTCATCGGGGATCCTCAGCTGGAGAAGGTCGTTGATGTCGTCGACGGGCGTGCCACCATCGACCAGGTAGTCGCCGTCGCTCAACCGCTCGACATCGGCATCCTCATTGTCGTGCTCATCGACGATGTCGCCGACGAGTTGTTCCAGGCAGTCTTCGAGGGTGACCAAACCAGCGATCGCTCCGTACTCATCGGCCACCAGCGCGAGGTGAAACTTGTGTTCTTGCATTTCCCGCATCAGGCGACTGACCTGCTTGTTCTCCGGCACGATGTGCGCCGGGCGAACGAGGCGCTGCACGGACACCGCACCCTGGCCGGCTCGCTCCGTGCGCATCAGGTCCTTGGTGTAGGCCACGCCGAGCACCGCCTGACCCTCCTCCCCAGCGAGCACCGGGAGGCGGCTGACACCGTGTTCGATGGCCACATCCAACGCCTGGGTGACGGTGTCATCGACATCGACAACGACCATGTCCGGCCGGGGAACCATCACCTCACGCACCATCGTGTCGCCGAACTCGATCACCGAGTGAATCAGTGCTTCGCCTTCGCGCTGCACCACACCATCGTCGGCCGCAGCCGAGACCACTGCCAACAACTCTTGCTCGGAAACGAACGGCCCACGTTCCAGACCCTTGCCCTTGATCAGCACGTTGGTCAACCAGATCAGACCGCGAGAGAGCATTTGCAGCGGTGGAAAAGACACCAGCGCGAGCACCGCACGAGAGGCGAACAAGGCGGCCTTTTGCGGATAAAGCACGGCATAGGTCTTCGGCAATGCCTCGGCGAGCACGAAGAACAACACCACGTTGATCACCACGCTGGCGATCAACGCCCAGGTACCACCGAGATCCTGCGCCACTTGGCCGGTCATCGTCGCTTGCAGGATCTGGCAGGTGTTGACGGTCAGCAGCAGCGGGTTGACCCAGCGCTCGGGATTGTTGACCAACGCTGACAGTGCTTTGGCACCGCGCACCTCCTTGTCGGCTAGCGCCTGTGCTTTGTGCGTCGTCATCCGTGACAGGCTCATCTCGGCCATCGACAAAAAGATCAGCACGAAGAGCAGCACAACGATGGCGATGATCATCGCCACGTTGGTGTTGGACAGTCCAGCGGCGAACATTACGAGTCCATCCCGTCGTGATGAAATGTCGAGGGCGCGGGTGCGCACCAGTGCAACTGCTCGAGTAGCTCACGCTCACGTGCCCACATCACGGCGCGTTCGTCTTCCTCGGCATGATCGTGCCCGAGAACATGCAGAATGCCGTGGATGAGGAGCAGCGCCAGTTCGTCATCGAGGGTTCCAGCGTGCTGGCCCGCTTGGCGCTCGGCGACGACCGGGCAGATGACGACGTCACCGAGAAGCAACGGCACGTCCGCCGGGTCGCCAGGGGCGCGATCGGGGCCACGCGTGCCGCCGCCGCGGAATTCGATATCGGCTGCGTCAATCGGAAACGAGAGCACATCCGTCGGGCCGCTGGCGCCGAGGAATTCGCTGTTGAGTTCCGCTATCGAGAGCTCGTCGACGAAGATGATGCACAGTTCGGTACCAGCGCGGATGCCCTCGGCGGCGAGCACTCGCTCGGCAAGTTGCTGCCAACGAGCGAGATCGATGATCACCGCCGACTGCTCGTCTGAGCAAAACACCTCAGGCTCGGCCTCGGTTCCGGTTTTGGCCTGCCTCGGTGATGTCGGCCGCGGGGCGTTAGCCATTGGACGACCGCCCTGGCGTGTCGGACTGCGGCGGCATGGCCCGTTCGTAGGCGGCGACGATATCGGAGACGATGCGGTGACGAACGACGTCGCTGGTGTCGAGATGAACGAACGCCAGATCTTCGATTCCGGTGAGCGTGCGCTCCAAGCCACGCAACCCGCTGCGGCCATCGGGGACGTCAACTTGGGTGACGTCGCCGGTGACGACCACCTTGGAACCGAATCCGATGCGGGTCAGAAACATCTTCATCTGCTCGGGGGTCGTGTTCTGGGCCTCGTCGAGGATGATGAAGCTGTTGTTCAGCGTGCGGCCGCGCATGAAGGCCAGCGGGGCGATCTCCACCGCTTGACGTTCAAGCAGTTTTTGGGTTCCTTCGGTGTCGACCATGTCGTGAAGCGCATCGTACAGGGGACGCAGATAGGGGTCGATCTTGGCCATCAGATCTCCTGGCAGGAAGCCGAGCCGCTCCCCGGCCTCAACCGCCGGGCGGGTCAGAATGATGCGCTGCACCTGCTTGGTCTGTAGCGCGTGCACGGCCATCGCCACTGCCAGCCAGCTCTTGCCGGTTCCCGCCGGGCCGAGCCCGAAAGTGACGACGTTGGCCCGAATGGCATCGACGTATCGCTTCTGCCCGACGGTCTTGGGCCGGATCGCCCGGCCGCGGGCACCGCGCAGAATGTCGTCGGTGAGCACCTTGCTCGGGCGCTCGTCGGCTTCGACCATGCCCATGCTGCGGTTCAGCAACGTTTCGTCGATGTATTGGCCGCTCTGTAAGACGACGAACAACTCCTCGAACAACGTGGCCACGGTGCCCGCGCCTTCGCCGCGCAGACGGATCTCTGAACCGTCGATATCGATTCGCACGGTAGGGAAACGGCGTTCAACCTGGCGAAGCAAGACATCGTGTTCCCCGACCAGCGCGGGGATGAGATGAGAGCCTGGAACGACGACGACCGCTGAAGCATCAGCCTCGGTCATGGACCTTTTCTGCCATCACTCGTGAACACAGACGCACACGGTAGCGGTGTTTGCCCCCTATGCCCGGGTTGTTGTTGGTTGACGATGCGTGCCAACCAGCACCGAGGGGACAAGTGTGCGGCTTGACGCCTGTTTGTGAGCTCACCCGCTTCATCCTGCTTAACGATCAGATTAGCACTCTATGTAGGGAAATAACCACTCTCACTTGCGGAATAGTTAACTTTGGGTCTAGATTGTGCCATGTCGAAGCGGAACCGCTAACGATTGTAGCTGTCTAGCGATGGATTCACCACCTTGAGCGTTCAAAAGAAGACGATCTCTCTCCACCCGTCGGTGAGACCGACAAGCGCTCTCGCGCGCCCCACCGGCCGAGTCCTGCATTGGCGGGTGTTCCCGATGCTCGGGATCTTGGCCGCGCTGGCGGCGACAGCGTCCCCGTCGAGCACGGTGCGCACCACAGTCGTCATCGTCGTCGCTGTGCTCTTGCTCCCCGTCGCCTTGATCGCTGGCCCGCGCGGGGTATCTCCGCTGTTTCGGGCAACGATTATCGGGATCGGCGTGGCCGCTGCCCTCAGCGCCTACCTGGTCCGCAACACACCGGATGTGTCGGCCTTTGGCAGGCAGGCCACCTTGCTGTCGCTGGCCAGCAACGGCTTGATCGTCTTGGCGATGATCTTGATCGCCCGAAACCGGCGTGGGCGCGGTTTCCATAGCTTGCTCGCCGATAGCGCAGTGATCGCCGTGTCGGTCTCGATCATCGCCTGGGTCCTCGTCGGTCGCCACCACACCGCTGGCGCCGGCGAGACGTTGTACGAATACCTCACGAATATCTCGTACCTGCCCCTCGGCGCGGCGCTCACGCTGTTGATGGCGGCGATTGCATTTTCCGACGCTGATCGATCGCCGGCGTTAGTGATGATCGCCGCGGCGATCGTGGCCACCGTCGCCGCCGAGTTCATACGCGCCAGCAACGACGCCGGTACCACCATGCTGCGGGTGTCTGATGGAATGCGAATCATCTCGCTGGGTTTCGCTGGCGGTGCGTTCGCCCATCCAAGCTCGAGCACGCTGTCGGAGCGTCAGCCGCCAGGGGCGCGCCGCCCGTTGCCGAATCGCCTCTATCTGGCCGGATCTCTCGCCGCCGCCGCATTGGTCTTGGCCGCTGCGGCGCCGCCCACACAACACCTCGACCGCGTCGTGCGCGCTGTCTCCGTAGCGCTGCTGATGTCGCTCCTCTTGATGCGCGCGACGCAGAGCATCCTGGCCAATCGCCGCGCCCAGGACGCGCTATTGTCTCTGGCCCAATCCGATCAGCTGACCGGTTTGGCCAACCGCGGCCATTTGCTCGAATTCATCGAGTACTTCGCCTGCAACCCTCGCCACGTCGAGGGCCGAGCAACTGCGTTGTTCATCGACGTCGACCGCTTCAAGACGATCAACGACAGCCTCGGACACGCTGCGGGCGACCGCGTCCTTAGTCAGATCGCGGCACGATTCACGGCGATCTCCCCGCCGACAGCAACCGTGGCGCGCATCGCCGGCGATGAGTTCGTCGTCTTTGACACCACCCTGTCGCACCCGGGTGCGGCAACCGAACTCGCCGAGCGGTTGCTGGCCAGCCTGCAGGAGCCGATGACGGTGGCGGGCGGCGACGTGTTCATTACCGCCAGCATCGGAGTTGCCCAACCGCCGCCAGGGGTTCGTTTCACCCCGGAGAGCCTGTTGCGCGACGCCGATACCGCGATGTACGAGGCCAAGGCCAAGGGTCGCAATCGTGTCGCGATGTTCAACGATGCAATGAATCAGAGTCTGGCGCAGCGCCTCGCCGTGGAAACCGCGCTCTACCGTGCCCTCGACCGGCGAGAGCTCGTCGTGCATCACCAACCGATCCTCGACCTCGCCAGCGGGACGGTCATCGGTTTTGAGGCTCTCGTTCGCTGGCAGCGCGCCGACGGCACCATCGTCGCCCCATCCGATTTCATCCCCATCGCCGAGGAGACGGGCACGATCGTCGCCATCGGCAGCTGGGTGCTGGACGAAGCCCTCGGCCATCTGCGTACTTGGATCGACAGCGGGGTCTGTCGGCCGACCACCACGATGTCGGTCAATGTCTCTCCGCAGCAGCTGACCGACCCGCAGTTCGCCGAGCGGGTGAATGAGGCGATCCTGCGCAACCGCGTCTCGCCCAACCTGATCTGGCTGGAGATCACCGAAGGGGTGTTGATCGGCCAACCCGAACTGGCGCTGGCCAATCTGCGGCGCCTGCGAACCATCGGCGTGCGCATCGCCGTGGACGACTTCGGGATCGGCTACTCGGCTCTGTCCCGGTTGCAGCAGTTTCCCTTGCAGCGCATCAAGATCGATCGCAGCTTTGTGCATCAGCTCGGCGACGATGCCAGCTCCCGCACCCTGGTGCGCACGATCATCGCCATGGCCACCTCTCTCGGCCTCGACATCGTCGCCGAGGGTGTGGAAACCGCCCGTCAGCTTCGGGCCCTAGAGGCGATGGGGTGCCACAAGGCGCAGGGGTACCTCTTGAGCCGACCGGTGCCCATGAGCGATATGGCCGAAGTGATCAACGATCTCGAGCGCGTCAGGGCCTGGACCCCGGCCAGCGCCTAATCGCTACATTGAGACCGTGCGCATCCCCCGTCACGATCTGGCCGATGAGACAACGGTAGGCCCAGGATCTGGCGAACTCAGCCTGGTGCACCTGTCCGATGCACACATCGTGGACGCCGCCTCGCCGGCGCGTTGCGAATGGGTCGAGCTGCGCGGCGACGACCCCCGTTGGCGACCGTTGCTGCACATGCATCGACCCTACGAGGCACTCGCCGTGCATGCCCTGGCAGCGCACGTCGAGCAGATCCGCACCCACCCGATTGGCCCGACGACCGCGCGACCGCATGACCTGGTGCTGTCAACTGGTGATTGCATCGACAATGCTCAGGTCAACGAATTGCGCGCCTACCTGACGTTGATGGGCGGCGGTCGGACCTCGTTAGACCAACGCGGCTGCGCGCTCGACCCACCGAGCGGGACCGCCGAGTCGTGGCCATTCTGGGATCCCGCCGGACGATACGACAGCCGCTGGAGTTCGTGGTTTCCACTCGTCGAAGACCTGGTTGCGAGGGCCAGCGAGCCTGTCCATTCGCCCGGCCTCGGCCTGGCGTGGACCAGCGTGGTCGGTAATCACGATCTGCTGCGCCAGGGAACGGCGCTGACCACAGACGAACTGGAATCGATTGCCGTGGGAGCGCATAAGGCCTGGGCCCCACAGCCCGACTTCAGTCCTTGCGACCCACTCGCGCAGTACATCGATGCGCCGCACACCTTCAGCGATGGTCCTGGCCAAGCGGTCGCGGCTGATCCGGACCGACGGGCGATCGATCGGCAGCTGTGGGCCGCAGCGCACCTGCAGGCGGGAGCGATCGGTATCTCCTCACCAGCGTCATCGGGCGACTCGCTCGATGCCGTGTTGGACATCGATGCGGTGCGCATCATCACGCTCGACACCACGCACCCTCAGGGCGACTTCCAAGGCAGCGCTTCCTCTTCGCAGCTCGAATGGCTCGATGCAATGCTCACCGAGGTCGACAAGGACCGTGACCGGTTCACGATCATCGCCAGTCATCACGGACCCGACTCGCTGGTCAATCGCCGCGGCGATGATCCGCAACGACGGCACCGCGGTGACCTCTTGACCGTGGCGCACCGGCATCCAAGCCTGATTGCCTGGTTGGTCGGCCATCGCCACATCCACCGCATCGAACCACACGCTGGCCCGCATGGCGGCTTTTGGGAGATCACCACCGGCTCGATCATCGACTGGCCGTCGCAGACCCGCTCGATCGAGGTGCTCAGGCACGCACGCGGCCTGGTGGAGCTGCGCACCACCGTCAACGACCATGGCGACAACGCTGAACTCGCTGCCCTTCATCGCCGCCTGGCGGCCAGCTTCGCTGAGCACAGCGGCGAAACGCATCGCCGCGGGCGGGATCTCGACGCCGACACTCAACTGTTCGTCGACACCCGCCGGTAGCGCGTTTCAGCCGCCAATCGGCGCCAGCGTGACACCCGTGAGCACCACCGTCGCCGGGACGGTTGTCGGCGAAATTGTCGCATCTGTCTGAATCGCAGTGGTCGTAATCGTTGAATCGAGAATGGTGGCCTGCACCCGGGTGGTGTTCTGCGTCGAATTCGACTCGTCGGAGGTCTCCGTTGTCGCTGCCGTCGGCGTGGTCTTCCAGATGCCGAGGCTGCCACCGGTCTGCGGACCGACGCGTCCGTCGACGATCAGGCCCCTCGCTTGCTGGTACTTGACCACCTGCTCACGGGTGGACGCTCCGAAGGCCCGATCCGGGCCGTCGACCTCATACCCGAGGGCTTCTAGCCGGGTCTCCAGGCAGGCCACCTCACCACTGTTGGTGCCTTCTTGCAACCAGCTATCGACGGTGCATCCCTCGGACGCCGAGTCTGAACCGGCGGCGCGGGCGAAGATGACGAGGAGCAGAATCACCCAGAACGCTTTCACGGCAATCAAGGCTAGACCAGGCGAACGGCGATGTCATTGAGCGCGAAGCTACAGAGCACGACTTTCTCCCTACTACCGGCGACAATTCACCTCCCGCGGTCAACGTTGAGCAAATTGACACCTAACGTGAACATTTCTCGGATGCGAGCGGGTGCAGTTGCAGGATCTGGCCTCCCGGGGTGGTACTCACCGACGTCAGCGAGACGACCTCAAGCAGATCTGGCCGCCGTTCCTCGAAGCCCTCGCCCGCATTCAGCAAGCCATCGAACCACACCAAGTACGCCTTGGAGGTGCACGCTCGCCGTAACGTCTCGACGGCATCCAAGGGGTAATGACTATTGCCCGGTCGCGGCCGCGTAAAGGCGAACAAGACCGGGTCTCGGCGGGATTGCCACCACACTCGTTGCGGGTTGTTGGTCAGGATGAGCGCATCAGTGGGGAGCAGATCGACGGCGTCATGCAGCGCGCTGGAATGCAGCTGGCGCGAGGCGCTGCTCCCCGGCAAGCGGTCCGGGAACTCGGCGATGACGCGGGCGCCATGAAACGCCCACCACACGCTGACTGCCAGCACGGCCACGGCGCCAAGGCGGGCGACGACGTGCATCCTTCGCTGCCAAAGGAGGTTCCCGGCGATCGCTCCAAGGCCGACGATTGGCATCACGACCGGCGACATGACCCGGCTCTCGATGTCGTTGGCGGTCGCCCGTCGGGCGAGCACCGGCAAGACGATCGAGGTCAGCCCGTAGAGCGCCAACGCCAGCTCGATCGTCGCCGACCGGCCTTGGCGCACGCGCAGTAGCGAGCCAACGGCCACGAGGACGTAGATCGCGGACAGCAACGATCCGACGGTGATCGCCAGCGCCGTGCCCTGCCCCCGCCCGAGAATCGTTTCACCGACAGCTTGTAGTGGTCGCTTCAGGGTCACAGACATCGACTCGCTGATGCCGCCAGAGAACCGCGGGCCCAGCGCCTCTGCGCTGATCACCAGATTGCGAATCAACCATGGAGAGATCGTCAAGCCTGCGGCGATGAGGAAACCGGCCACGTCACGCAGCTGGTGCCGACGGTGGCCCGCGGCAATGGCCCCACGACCGAGGAGCAGCGGGGCGATCATCACGAGGCTGCCGACGATCAGCAGATTGGCACCCGCGTAGCGCACCAGGAACCCGCCACCGGCGAGTACGCCGCAGATGATCGCCAGGCGGGTACCAACGACCGGAGTCGCACGTTCCCTGGCCACCAACACGTTGAGCATCACCACCGACACGGCGACGAAGGGCGCTTCGCTATAGACATGACCAGCGACTGCGACGAGTCCCCCACTGAGGCCAATGAGCAACGCGGCGATGAGCGCGACGGTCGGGCCAACCCGGCGCCGCAGCAGGAAGAAGTATCCGACGGCGACGATGCTCATCGCTACCGCCCCGATGCCGCGCGCCCAGCCGAGGCCAGTGCCACCGGGTGCCAGCAGCAGCGGATAGACCGGCCCAAAGATCGCCATCGGCTGCCCGGTGAAGTCAGCGAAACCGTCGCCGCTGGCCAGTTTGTCGGCAACGGAGAGGTAGGTGATCGAATCTGGCGAGAGCACGACGCCCCGACGCGTTGCCACGAACACGATCGCCGCCGCCCAGCCACCAACGATGGCCACAAGCAGCGCCGTGTTGCGTCTCGTACCACCGTTGAGATCAATCATCGATAACGACTCGCAAACGCACGCAGAGGCGACGCCGGGAATCGAACCCGGATACACGGCTTTGCAGGCCGTTGCCTGAGCCATTCGGCCACGTCGCCGCGGATCAACATAGGTTGACACCGGCGCATGAAGACTAGCGCCTGATGGTCAACTTTTGCCGACTCGGCGAACTCTCGACCGATGAGCGCCGCTTTTGCCAAATCATCTGGCAGTATCAATGCGTGATTCTGCGTCGGCGGCGGGTGACACGTCTGGTATTGATGTCCCTAGCGATCGCGTCCTGTTCGGAGAGGCGATCGCTTCCGAGCGCGCCCCTGGCCGAGGTGTCCGTGACGGTCGCCCCCACCGTCGCGGTCCCCGTGCCCACCTCGATCGAGGAGATGGCCACCGTCTATGCTGATCGCGGACCGTATGCGGTTGGCGTGCAGACCCTCACCACGGAGAGCGGAATGCGTCTCGAGGTGTGGTACCCGTCGAGCGAAGCTCCTGCCCTAGCCGACGCCACGGTCGTCTACGACCTGCTCGACGAGGTCACCCCAGAGATCGCCGCCGCCGTTGGCGACGAGGTGGACCTGACGATGACCGTCGAAGCGTCGTCGCTGGCACCTATCGCCGCCGATCTGTTCCCAGTTGTCGTCTACAGCCACTCGATTGCCGCCACCAGGTTTCTCAGCAGCTTCCTCACCGCTCACCTCGCCTCGTGGGGGATCATCGTCGTCGCCCCAGATCACAGCAGCAGAGACCTGCTGCATTCGCTCACCGAGGTCGTGACCGACCAGCCGACGACCGACACCACAGAACTGCGGGATGCGATCGAACTGTTGACGACGCTCAACGAGTCGCCTGGAAGTCCGTTCGAGCGCCACATCGATCTCGATCGCGTCGCCGCTCTTGGCCACGGCGCTGGCGCGTCGGCGGCGATAGCTCTCGCCAAGGAGCCAGCGATCGCCGGCTATGTCGCCATGTCGGTGGGAGCGAGCGACAACGCCGGCGAACCCCTCGTGGTGCCAACCGACAAACCCAGCTTCTTTCTCGCCGGTGCCCTCGATGAGACCAGCTTGCCGAGTGACTCGCGATCCGTCTTTGAACAGGCGCCAAAACCGTCGTTGTACTGGGAGATCGATGGTGTTGGGCACAACGGCTTCACCGACGTGTGCACGTTCACCGGCGGAGAATCGGGACGGGTCGGCGGAATCATTCCGCTCGTCGAGGACACCTCGTTTGCCGAGTTCCTCGATCTCAACCCATCGTTCCGGGTGCGCGGTCTCGACGGTTGTGTTTCCCCGGCTGCGCCGGTTGCACGTACGCAACCGATGATTCGCCATGCGGTCACGGCGTGGTTCCTGACTCTGTTCGGTATCTGCGAGTTCCCGCAGGCGATCGACGCCGAGGTCGCCGAGAGCTACCCGGTCGATGTCCAGATCGAGTCGCGTTAACCCCTCTCGGTGGCTACGCAGCGGCGAGGACGCCGTTCAGCAGCACGGTGACCATCAGGCAGACAACTGCCTCGGCGCGCTCACGGCTGAGCTCGCGACGCTGCGTCAAGTGGTTCCACTGTGACCAGCTCGAGCGCGGCGTCGAGCGCCAAAATCGTGTTCTGCCGCGCCTCGCCGTTGACGCGGCCTAACTCCGTGGCGAAGACCCGTTCGGTATCGGCGAGGTAGCCCTGCTCGACGGCGTCGATGAACTCCTTGATCATCGTCGAGTTCCACTCTTCACGCATCGCCGCGCGGCGCACCGGCGTGGTGCACTCGAACAGGCGGCCGCGGGTGGCGACGGCAATCTTGATGCGCTCCGGAAGTGCGATGTCGGGCGAAACCTCTTCCAGCAGCGGAGCGACACGTGCCATCTGCACCTCACCGGCAGCCTGCTGCAGCGCCTGCATGTCGCTGAAATGCTGGAACACGGTTCGTAGACCTATGTAGGCACGATCGGCGACCTGCTTGGCCGTTGGGGCCATATCGCCCTCATCGATCCATGACAGCCAAGCCTCGATGATTGCCGCCCGCGTCCGAATGCTGCGCAGCTCGCGCCCATCGGTTGTCATTTCCTGACCCGCTCGATTCCTCATGATGACCTCAGTGCTCCTTGCCTTGCCGTAACCGGCGAAAGCAGTTATCGGCCGTATGAATGCAAAGAAAAGGCCCAGCCGAAGAATTTCCACCGGGCGTCACGACAGGCGAATTCGCGTCGACTGCGACCGAACGGCAATCGGAGCGGTATCGTCAGCGGGGCAAGTCCCACCGCCCCGCGGTGATATTGAAAGAAGAAATGCAGTGGCTCAAGGCACCGTGAAGTTTTTTAACACTGAGAAGGGCTACGGCTTTATCTCTCGCGAAGGTGGACCGGACGTATTCGTCCACCACACCGGCATCGCCGGCAGCGGATTCAAGAACCTGGCCGAGGGCCAGAGCGTCGAATTCGACGTCGTGCCGGGTCGCAAGGGCGACCAGGCCGAAAACGTCCGAGCCCTGTAGAGCTCACTTCGTCCAGTGCGGCGCAGCTTCGGCTGCGCCGTTACCATATGTAGCGCTGACCATCCGGCTGGAGTGACGTGCTGCTTCGACTACTGCGAACCTACCTTGGTCGCTACCGTTGGCTCATCGCTCTCATCCTGATACTTCAGGCGATACAGAGCGCTGCGGCGCTGGTACTACCCAGGTTGAATGCTGAGATCATCGACCGCGGTATCGCGCGCAACGATTCGGCATACATTTGGTCGCAAGGCGCGGCAATGTTGGGCTTTACCCTGCTCCAAGTCGTCGCCTCAATCGGTGCGGTCTATTTCGGTTCCAAAGTCGCAGCTGGGTCAGTGCGCGACATTCGTCGCGACCTGTTTGATGGCGTGTTGCAGTTTTCCAATCGCGAGGTTGCTTCATTTGGGCCGCCGTCGCTGATCACTCGCGTCACCAACGACACAACACAGATCCAGACATTTGCCGTGATGCTGTTGACGATGCTGGTGGCGACGCCGATCACCGCCGTCGGCGGCATGATCATGGCGGTGCGCGAGGATCGTTTCCTGCCGCGGATTCTGCTCGTCAGCGTTCCCGTGCTGGCCATCATCATGGGTTTTTCGATGACCCGGTTGGTGCCGCTGTTCCGCTCGATGCAAGATCGCATCGATGCGATCAACGGCGTTCTGCGCGAACAACTCAGCGGTATACGAGTCGTTCGTGCCTTCTCCCGTGAGCCGGTAGAGGTCGAACGGTTCCGCACCGTGAACCACGACCTCACCGCAGTCGGCCTTTCCGCCGGGCGGGTGCAGGCCTTTGTCATGCCGATCTTCCTCTTCGTCTTCAACCTGTCGACGTCAGCGGTGATCTGGTTGGCTGCCGGGCGCATCGATCGCGGCGAAATGGGCATCGGCTCGATGTTTGCCTTCTTCAGCTACCTGATCCAGGTGCTCCTGGCCGTGATGTTCCTCAGTTTTATGGCCACGATGATTCCCCGAGCATCGGTCTCCGCCGAACGCATCCTCGATGTGCTGAGATCCGAGCCGTCGGTGCGCATCGCGGCGACGGCGCAGGCGCTGCCCCGAGCAGGCGCAGCGACGACGGTTGAGTTCGACGAGGTGACCTTCACGTACGCAGGTGCCGAGGCCCCCGTGCTGCGGTCGCTGTCGTTCACCGCCCGGGCCGGACAGACGACGGCGATCATCGGCAGCACGGGCTCTGGCAAATCGACGATTCTCGGCCTCGTTCCGCGACTCTTCGACACCACCGGTGGCTCGGTGCTGGTCAACGGTGTCGATGTCCGTGAGCTTGACCCGGAATCGTTGTGGGCCGAAATCAGCATCGTTCCGCAACGCTCCTTCCTCTTCAGCGGCACCATCGCCAGCAATATGCGCTTCGCTGCGCCACTGGCCACCGACGAGGAGATCTGGGAGGCGCTGACCATCGCCCAAGCAGACGACTTCGTGCGCGCCATGGACGGACAGCTCCTGGCTGGCGTCGCGCAAGGTGGGGCCAACCTCTCCGGCGGGCAACGCCAGCGACTAGCCATCGCCCGTGCGGTGATCCGCCGCGCCGCGATCTACCTTTTCGATGATTCATTTTCGGCGCTCGACCTGGCAACCGACGCCAGGTTACGAGCCGCGCTGGCGCCCTGGACGGCACAGGCAGTCGTCATCTTGGTCGCGCAGCGCGTGGCCACGATTCGCAACGCTGACCACATTCTGGTCATCGAAGATGGCGAACTGGTCGGCGCGGGCAGCTATGACGAGTTGCTGGTCAGTTGTGCGACGTTTGCCGAGATCGTCGACTCGCAGCTGAGCATCGATGAGCAGGATCTCGAGGCGGTGGGCGATGAGTAAGACCACGCAGCCGACACGCCCGAAAGCCGAGGTTGGGACCGGATTCGCTCGACACACCCCGGTCGGCATGCCGGTCGAAAAGTCGCAGAACTTCGGTGTCACCGCCCGTCGCCTGTCGGCGATGATGGGCACCGACCGGCTTCGGCTGTTGGTCGCCACCGCCGCCATCGTCCTCAGTGTCGTGCTGACAGTGATCGGGCCACGGCTGCTCGGCCGAGCCACCGACGAAGTGTTCAAGGCCGTGCGCGACAACCGCGGCGTCGACTTCGGCGCGCTCCATCGAGCGCTGCTCATCGTCCTCGCGGCCTATGTCGGCGCCGTGCTGGTGTCCGTGGCACAAGGTTGGCTGCTTGCCGGGGTGATCCAACGCACGATGTTCCGCCTGCGCGCCGACGTCGAGACCAAAATCAATCGATTACCCCTGGCCTATGTCGACCAGGCGCCGCGCGGCGACTTGCTCAGCCGGGTCACCAATGACATCGACAACGTCTCGCAGAGCATGCAGCAAAGCTTGAGCCAACTGCTCTCGTCGCTGTTGTCGATGATCGGCGTGGTCTTGATGATGCTGCTCATCTCGCCGCTGATGGCGATGATCGCCCTGGTGACGATCCCGGTATCCGTCATCATCGTCAAGTTCATCAGCTCGCGTTCCAAGAAACGATTTATCGCTCAGTGGCGCGTCACTGGGCAGATGAACAGCCTGGTCGAAGAGTCGTTTGGCGCCCACGCGTTGGTCAAGGTCTTCGGCCACCGGCAGGCAGCATTAGCCACATTCGGCGAGCGCAACGACGAGCTGCACCACGCCACGTTCGGGGCGCAGTTCTTCTCCGGCACGATTCAGCCAGCGATGATGTTCCTCGGCAACCTGAACTTTGTCTTGATCGCCGTCGTCGGTGGGTTGCGCGTCTCCTCCGGGGCGATGACGCTCGGCGAGGTCCAGGCCTTCATTCAGTACAGTCGCCAGTTCTCGCAGCCATTGACGCATATCGCCTCGATGGCCAACGTCATGCAATCCGGGATCGCCTCGGCCGAGCGGGTGTTCGCCTTTCTCGATGCCCCAGAGGAAAGCGCTGAACCGACTGCGACGGGCGAAGCGCAGCAACGAACCCGGTACTGGGCACGTCGAGTTCGACGACGTCAGTTTTTCCTACGATCGGCAGCGCCCGCTGATCAAGCACCTGTCCCTCGTCGCCGAGCCGGGTCAGACGGTCGCCATCGTCGGGCCTACCGGTGCGGGCAAGACGACGCTGGTCAATTTGATCATGCGTTTCTACGAACTCGATTCCGGCCAGATTCGTATCGACGGTCGCGACATCGCCACGATGAGCCGCCCGCAACTGCGGTCGAACATCGGCATGGTGTTGCAGGACACCTGGCTGTTCTCCGGGACGATCCGCGACAACATCGCCTACGGACGCATCGACGCCACCGATGCGGAGATCCGCGCCGCAGCCAAGGCGGCGTTTGTGGACCGCTTTGTGCACTCGCTGGCCGACGGCTATGACACCCTGATCGACGACAACGCCAGCGCCTTGAGCGCCGGAGAAAAGCAACTGCTGACCATCGCCCGAGCGGTGCTGGCCGACCCGACGATTCTGATCCTCGACGAGGCAACGAGCTCCGTCGACACCCGCACTGAGGTG
Source organism: uncultured Acidimicrobiaceae bacterium (assembly GCA_963732585.1). GTDB lineage: Bacteria > Actinomycetota > Acidimicrobiia > Acidimicrobiales > Ilumatobacteraceae > WLMZ01. The sequence continues at coordinate 1,546,998 of CAVSZY010000003.1, forward strand.
CTGATTCAGCGGGCGATGGCATCACTTCGCCAGTCACGGACCAGCTTTGTGATCGCCCATCGCTTGTCGACAATCCGCGATGCCGATCTCATTCTGGTGATGAACGACGGCCGCATCGTCGAGCAAGGCACCCACCGCGAGCTAATTAGCACACACGGTGCATATTTCGATCTGTACGCCTCTCAGTTTCGTCAAGAAGTCGCAGAATCCTGACAAACAGCGACGTCAGTGCCGATAGTCAATCGGTGAGATCGGTAACGTTCAGGGGTCACATTCGACCTGTGGGCGAGGACAGTAGGTGGACGAGATGGAAGATCTTTTTGATGATGGCCGCTAGACGATGAAGCCACCGCAGCTGCAGCCGGACGAACGGCGGGCAATCAATCGACGCAAGACCATGGTGATCTTCGCCGACGCCATCGCCCTCTTCGTCTCCGATCTGCTGGCGGTACGGATCTTCCCGTCGATCTCGACAAACATCCTCCCCGACTACATCTGGGCTGTGGTCTTGGTGTTCCTGCCGATCCGCCTCATGATCCTCTCCAGCCAGGGGCTTTACGGCTCTCGAAACGTGGCTCACCACGTCGAGGAGGTCCGCCGGTTGATCAATGCCATCGCCCTCAGCGGGTTTTTGATGGTCATGTCCGAGTTCTTCTTCAAGTTCGTGCTGCCGCGCGGCTACGTCCTGCTCTCCGCAGTTTTGATGTTCTTTATGCTCGTCGTCGAACGCGAGATCGTCCGCTACTTCTTTCGCCGGGCGCGCCGCCAAGGCAAGGTGCTGCGTTCAGTGGTCATGATCGGTTCCGGCGAAGGCAGCCAGGACGCGATGTCGGCAATCCGCAACGAGCCGTGGAGCGGCACCAAAGTGCTCGGGTTCTACGCCGACACCCCAGCCCCCGAGGCCGACGCCAAGCTCCTCGATCTCCCTTACCTCGGCACCGTCGGCGAGGCCATCACCAACGGGCTTCCGGTCGGCTCGACGGGTGTCATCGTCGACCCCAGCCGTCTCACCGGAACCGTGCTCAACAATGTGCTGCGCCACTTCAATTACGACGGCTACTTCGTCGAAGTCGTCGCCCCGATGCGTGGTATCGCTCCCGAGCGACTGCGCGCCGTTCCACTCGGGCGGCTGACCACCATCAAGGTCAACGAGCCGGGCAACACCAAGGTGCGCACCCTTGGAAAACGTGGGCTCGACTTGACCATCGGCGTGATCGCCTTGGTGATCTTCGCCCCGATCTGGTTGATCTGCGCCATCGCCATCAAGCTCGATAGCAAAGGGCCGGTGTTCTTCCGTCAGCAGCGAGTCGGCCTGCATCGCAACGACTTTGGCTGTTTCAAGTTCCGCACGATGGTCGCCGACGCTGAGAAGCAACGGGAGTTGATGCGCGCCGCCGGTGCCGACGGGATCTTGTTCAAGATGGAGAAGGACCCACGCATCACCAAGATCGGTGCCTTTCTGCGCAAGACCTCGCTCGACGAGACGCCGCAATTGTTGAACGTGCTGCGTGGCGAGATGAGCCTGGTCGGTCCCCGGCCGCTGCCGTCTTCGGATCTTGCGGGCAAAGATGACGAGCGCCTTGCCGACCGCCTGCGGGTGCGCCCTGGGATGACCGGCATGTGGCAGGTCAGTGGGCGCAGCGACGTCACCGATGACGACTTTTTGACGCTCGATCTGTACTACGTCGACAACTGGTCATTGTTCGTCGACCTGATGATCATCGCCAAAACGATCCCGGCCGTGCTGATGGCCGACGGGGCCTACTGACACTCGCTCAGCTCTTGGCTCGCCGACGCGACCGAGCGGCAATGACGTCGGCACCTGTCGCAACTCGCAACAGCTCGAGTTCCACGATCATCCGCTCGGCGATGGCATCGAGGTCGGCGACCAATTCGCGATCGGCGACGAGACATATGTCGGCGACGCCACCATGGCTGGTGGCCCCCACCGCCAGACCGGTGCCGTCGATCAATGTCAACAGCGGGTACTGATGGACGATACGACGTCCGTCGATGCTGAAGTCCTGGGCGGCCCCGGGCACGTTGATGATGAACAGGTTGAACGGCACCGAGAGCCGGTTGAACGCTCCGGTACGCACGATGAGGCGCGACGCCAACCCGGCGATCGCAGGCGCGCTGCGGAACATGTCACGAATCGATGTCGCCGAGCGCGCGTTGAGCGTCGTGGCCACGTGCACCCCGTTGCGGGCGATTTCACCAAGGCGCTCGACCGGGTCCGGGCACTGTGTCGCCAACGCGATCAGCGCCAAGTCGAGCGCGTCGGCGTCGCTGTCGATCATCATCGGGGTCAGGGCCACCAGCGGCTGTTGCGGTAGCTCGTCGTGATCGAGCATCCATTGGCGAAGCGCTCCGGAGATCACACTCAGCACCACATCGTTGAAGCGCACGTCGAAGTGCTTACGCACGGTGCGGATGTCGTCGACGTTGAGCGAGACCCTACCGATGCGGCGGTGAGGCCCGATCGTGCGGTTGAACGACACCCGAGGCACGACGGCATCCGATTCCGGTAGTTCAAATCCGCGCCGGCCACTGAACCACGGGCTGACGACGGCCAGCGCTGTGGAACGCCCGATCAGCGGCAAGCCGCGAGCGCTCTTCAGCAAGGTTGCCGTGCCGCGCACCGGGTTGCGCACCATCGACCAGCCGGCGCGGATCAACAGGTCACCGTCGCTCGGAATCATGTCCTGGCGACGCCAGGCGCCGCTTGACGGCGGGGCGACGATGTCGCTGGCCAGGGCGGAGAACAGATCGCTGGCCATGTCGCCCTCGACGAGCGCGTGGTGCATTTTGAGGAACAACCCGCTGAAGTTGTTCTCCAGGTCGATGAGGTACACCTCCCACAGCGGGCGATTGCGATGCAGAGGACGCTCGTGCAGCCGACCGAGCAGTTGGTTCAGCGCTCCAAGATCGGAATCTCTCCCGGGGATGGCCAAATGGCGAACGTGATAGTCGAGGTCGAAGTGAGGGTCTTCGATCCACCATGGCAGGTCGAGCCCGAGCGGAACCTGACGGATACGTCGACGCAGCCCAGGCAACATGTGCAGGCGCTCACCGAGCAGATGGCACAGGCGTTGGAAGCTGAGCGCCTCGCCATGGGCGTTCGGCGCCAGTTCGAGATACAGCGAATAGTGCCCGACGTTAGTCGGCGTTTCGGCGGCCAACAGCTCCGCTTCGCGCTCTGTCATCTGATGCATGTCCGCCCTCAGTCCTCGTTGCCCGCGCCCGCAGTTGCGGCATTGTCAATCGACGGGTACATCCATCGTAAATGTCGAGGCGGGTCGAACGGTGTCCATGCGTCGGCCGGGCAGGCCAGCCGGTCGGCGATGACGTAGAGCACGGAAGGGTTGAGCACCAACCCGAGATGCGAGCCGCGGACCTCGACCGATTCGGCGAACCGACCGACCGTCTGCCTGCACACCTCACCGGGAACGACCCCATCGCCGGCCGACCAGATGGTTGTCGACGGCACCGGAATGTGGTCGATCTCGATCGGCCGCTGCTGCTGCGGCACAAAACGTGTCACCGTGCGCACCAGACGGCCGATGTTGGTGGCGTTGCGTCCCAACTTGACCGGCGAGCCGAGGCTGATCACCTGGCGGACAAGTTCGCTGCGATTGGCCGCCAACATGCGGCCCATCAAACCTCCGGCGCTCCAGCCGACGATGTCGATCGGGCAGCCGAACTGCTGGGTCATCTCCTGCAGCTTGCGGTCAAGCCCCTGGCCGATGTAGTTCGAGGCACCGGTATTGACGCCGATACCCCAACCCGAGGCATGGTGACCAATCGAGCGCAGGTAGAGGCGCAGCAGCAGCGTTCCGCCGTCGCCAGAGGCGAAACCGGGAAGAACGAGCACCGGGCGTGGCGGCCCGACCGGGGCGGCGATTGCCGAGAGCAGTGCCCCGGGGATGGCCACGCTGGCTTCGGAAACGACGCGTAGTTCATGCCACAACGGCGCGGGCTGCGGGGCGCGAGCCAACCCGTCGTCATCGAGAACCGGGGGATGTTGGCGCGCCGACATAGTTGTATCGACCACGGTACCTGCCCTCCGACTCCTCGGACGTGCCGTCCGTCGAACAGAATGGCTCGTTCGTTACATCTCTCTCGTTACATTCTTCAAAGGAAATGACATGGCTCGACTTGATCTGAATGGCGCTTCGGCGATCGTCACCGGCGGGGCCTCCGGTATCGGCGAGGGTTCAGCTCGGCGATTGGCTGCCCTCGGATGCCGTGTGGTCATCGCCGATCTCAACGAGCCCGGCGGGCAATCGATCGCCAGTGAGCTCGGCGGCATTTTCGTCAAGTGCGATGTGTCCAGCGAGCAGGACGGCGCCGCTGCCGTCGCCGCAGCCAGCGAAATGGGACCGCTGCGTGCCCTAGTCAACTCCGCCGGGCTTGGCTGGCCGGCACGCACCATCGATCGCAATAACGAGCCGATGGCCTTATCGCTGTTCGAAAAAGTGATCCAGGTCAACCTCATCGGCTCGTTCAACATGTTGCGTTTGAGCGCTGCAGCGATGGCCAAGACCGACCCCGTCGATGCCGACGGCGCCCGCGGCGCAGTTGTCAACATGGCCTCGGTCGCGGCCTTCGACGGCCAGATCGGCCAGGCCGCGTACTCGGCGTCGAAGGGCGCCATCGTCGGCATGACGTTGCCGATCGCCCGCGATCTCGCCGCGGTCGGCGTGCGCGTCAACACGATCGCGCCGGGTCTGATCGACACGCCGATCTACGGCACCGGCGACGCGGCGGAAGCCTTCAAGGCCAAACTCGGTGAGTCTGTACTCTTCCCCCATCGCCTTGGTTCCGCCGAAGAACTGGCTTCGATGGTCATCGAGCTGTTGTGCAACCCGTATATGAACGCCGAGTGCATCCGCGTCGACGGTGGCATTCGGATGCCGCCCAAGTAACAATCGCCCTCCGCGGGGGAACCAGCATGACGTGCAGCAACGTCTGAACAACATGCGCTTCGTGGCTACCTTTGTCGTTGCCTGCCTGACGACAATGGCCATCGGCTGCAGCGGCGAGACCGCGGCACCGGCATCATCGCCGCCGACACCGACCGACTCGACTACCCCGGGCACCGCCGGGACCACGGTCGAGCCAACGGCACCGACATCACCACCGGGCAGCGTGCCCGATACCGCCTTACCGACGACCACCGTCGTGCGCCCACCGATTCCAACCGAGGTCGACGCCAGCGGATTCGACGATCACACCGTGTCGGCGCTGCGGTCCACGGACGATTTTCGGGCCATGGCGCGCGACGGCGTGCGCCAATCGGTGGTCAAATTCGTCATCCCCGACCTCGCCCAGCCCCGGGTTCGCTGGATGGACAGCACCTTTTTCAGTTCCATGACGAGTGGTACTGGTTTCGCCTGCTCAATGGGCGCCCGACTCCGGGTGCCACGGTGCAGCCGATGCAAGGCCTTCGCTTGATCACCGTCGAGCAGATCTATGCCTGGGCGGAACAGCAACCGACGTTGCCGCTCGACCTGCGCTGGGCGGAACGCGGCGAGCCAGATCAGCGCCTCTACTCCCCCGGCTTCTACACCCTGGCGCTGCACGCCACCCCACGGGCCTACGCAGTGGGCGGTTTGGTGCGCATGCAAGCGGCCGATGGCGAGACACCGCTGTGGATCGTCGAGCTGGAGTATCAAGATGAAATCACCCCGCAGCGGATCGAGGCCATCCTCAGCGCCATCAGCGCGACCATTCCATCCGAGATCGGCGGCGATTTGCGCTGGGTGGCACGATCGCCGCAACAGCTGGAGGTTGCCGACCAGATGATTGCCGCAGAGCTTGCCGGCTATCGCCAGATCGTTCGCTACAGCGAGATCATCCCGCAGGGCACCGTCGAGGTCTACAACGATGCGATCGCCGCCGGGCGGCTGTTATATGTCGGTGCTGACGGCGCCGGGATTGCCGATATCGCGCCCGACAGCATCATCATCACCGAGCATGTCCCGGATTGGTTGCCTCAGGCACAGGCACTGATCACCTCGGACCCGCAAACCCCGTTGGCGCACATCAATATCCTCGCCCAAAACCGGGGGATGCCGAACGCCTCGCAGGCCGGCGTGCACCTCGACCCCGAACTCCGCCAGGCAGCGCGCGTGCACGCCCCAGCGCTGGTCTACACCACTGCGGACAATCGACTTGAGGTGATGTTGCTGACAACTGCGCAATACAAGGGGTGGCAGGACAAGCTCACCCAGTCACCGATCGCCGTTCCCGCTGTGCCGATCGACTGGACCCCGACGACCATGGATATCGCCGATCTGGCCCGATCGATTCGAACCGAGGAAGACCTCGATCGGCTGCGACCGATCATCGGCGGCAAGTCGGCCGGATTGGTGGCGTTGTATCTCGCCGCTCGAACCAAGGGCGTCAGCGTCCCACCCGATGCGTTGGCCATCACGGTTCGACCGTTCATCATCCATTCCGCGCAGTTCGGCGCCCAGATCGATGCCGTCCTCGCCAACCCCGAGTTCATCAAGTCGGCCAGGGCGCGGATGTTGCTGTTGCAGGGCCGCGAGGCGTATGACGAGTGGTTCAGCGATGAGGCGGACGGCACCTACGCCGACGGGCTACAGGCCGCGCACCCTCCGGGATCGACGATCGGCGAGCTGATCGACGTCGGTGGGTTGGTCGGGCTGCTGCGCTCGCAACCGATCGACCGCGTGGAGATGATCGCGATCGACGCCGCGCTGCGTGAACACTTCGGGGACTACGCCCTCACGGCCGGACTGCGGTTCCGCTCGTCGAGCTCGGTGGAGGACATCGAGGGGTTCAACGGTGCCGGCTTGTACGACTCCAACACGGGCTTCTTCGACCCGACGCTGCAAGCCGATGAGGACGACCACGACCACACCACCGAATGGGCGATCCTCAAGACCTGGAGCTCGTACTGGGGGTTCGAAGCCTTCGAGGAACGCCGCCTGGCCCAGATCGACCACCGCAGCGGGGCGATGGGGGTCAGCGTGCACGCCACCTTCACCGACGACATCGAGCTCAACAATGGAGTGGCAACGATCACGATTCTGCCTCGGTCCGCCGACGACCGCGCCGTGTTGGAGGTCAATGTGCAAGCGGGCGCCGACGCGGTGACCAATCCCGATGGCAGCGCTCAGCCTGAGCGCCTGCGGGTGATCCTCGACGATGATGGCAACACGCGCATCGAGCGTCTGGCTCGCTCGACGCTGAGGCCCGACGTTGACGTGCTCGATGACGACGCGGTCGGCGAGCTGTTCACGCAGATCATGATCGTTGCCGAGCAGTGGTTGGCGCGGGTCAACCAGTCGTTGCCGGCGGAGCAGCGCAATTCCACGGTTGTGCTCGATCTCGAATTCAAGACGGTCGACCGTGGCTGGCCGGCGAAACGCTCCGGCCTGCCCGTCGAGCCATCGCGGTTGGTGATCCGCCAAGTTCGCAGCCTCGATCCCGGGCTTCGCTCGGCAACGCCCGAGGTCCGCGCATTACCCATCGCCCGTGACCTGCTGGCCCGAGCGACAAGTGTCAAGCGTGTGATCTGCACCGATAGCGCGGGACTGCGCAGCGAACGGGTGGAGCTACTGACCAATCCGTCGGCATCCCCCGACTTCGGCTTCGCGACGGCACCATTTGTCGTCGAGATCGGTGCCCAACAGGCCGCAGCGGGCGCTGCGTGCGTCTCACGAGCGCTGCTGAGCACCCCGCAGCAGTATCTCTTCGACCTGCTCGCCGACCGCTGATACCGCGATCGGGCGAACTCGGATACTGTTCGCCTATGGAGCAACATCTCGGTCCATGGCAACCCACCTCTATCGAGGAGCGGCTCGACCGGTTGGAGTCCTACGTGTCAATTCAGCAGCTGGTCGCCCGCTATGCCCGAGCCCTCGATGCCCGTGACATGACCGCTGTCGCCGACCTTTTCGATCCCGAGGTCGAGGTCGGCAGCAGCGGGTCGGGGCGGGCGGCGTTGCAGGAATGGATGACCCGGTTGATGAGTTCGATGCGCACGTCGGTGCATCTCGTCGGCGAGCACATCATCGACTTCATCGATGCCGACACCGCCACCGGCGTGGTCTATTGCCGCGATGAGTTGGAGCGTCCGGAGACTCAGGAGTGGTCGGTGGGGACGATTCAGTATTGGGACGACTACAAGCGGATCGACGGCACCTGGCTCTTCCAGCGGCGTCGGTTGCACCGCTGGTACCTGGTCGATGCCCTTGATCGCCCGGCGCATGGCGCCGGGGTCAACGACTTCGCGCAGATGCGCGAGCGCCAACTGCCGGATGCCTACCTGTCGTGGACACAGTTCTGGGCGCGTTGAACGGCACCGACAGCCACTCGGCGCTCAGCAACCAGGACTCGGTCTCAGCGCAGCGCAGTTGATACGGTCCACTCGGCCACCAAGGAGACCACATGTCTGTTGCCTCGTTCGCACTGCCGCTGCTCGCACCTGAAAATCGGGAGTACTGGACGGCTGGCGAGTCTGGCACGTTGCGCCTGCCGCGTTGCGCGACATGCGACTGGTTCCAGCACCCGTCGGTCAACACCTGCCCTGGCTGTGGCGGGACGATGGCCTACCAGGATGTGGCCGGAACCGGCACCGTGGTTGGCTTCACGATCAACTCACAGCGCTGGTCGGCGCAGGGTCCCGCTGAGTTCACCATCGTCTTGGTGCTGCTCGACGCGGCCCCGAATGTGCGCCTGACCGCCAATTTGGTCGACGCCGACGAGGTGCAGCCGGCGGTCGGGTTGCGTGTCGAGGTTCGGTTCCAGCACGTCGACGACGTGTGGATACCGGTCTTCACCCCGAGCGGTGAAGGCGTCCGACCCGTGGAGATCACCGATCCCCCGGTCGTCATCCGCCCGATGGCCAGCACCGCCAAGTTCGAGGACAAGGTGGCGATCACCGGCATCGGCATCTCCGAGGTCGGGCGGCGGCTGATGCGTCATCCAACATCGCTGGCAGCCGAAGCGGCACGTCGAGCAGTCGCCGACGCAGGATTGACGATGGCCGACATCGATGGCGTCTCCACCTATCCGGGGGGAACGGAGTACCGCGGCATGAGCGAAGGCGGCATCCCGGCGATCGAGGAAACCCTCGGGATTCGCCCCACCTGGTTCAACGGTGGCATGGATATCCCTGGGCAGGGTGGAGCGGTGGTCGCGGCGATGTTGGCGGTCGCCGCCGGGTTGTGCCGCCACGTGTTGTGCCTGCGCACGGTGTGGGAAGCCACAGCAGCGGAACAGACCCGCAACGGTCTGGTCCAGCAGAACTCAGGTGGCCGCATCAGTGGCGCGGCGCAGTATCTGATCCCCTACGGTGCGGTCTCAGCCTCGCATTGGATCGGTGTCAACGCCTCGCACTACATGCACAAGTACGGGGCGACGCGCGAGATGCTCGGGCGAATCGCCGTCAATGCCCGGACCAATGCGATGCTCAACCCGACGGCGGTGTATCGCCAGCCGATGACGATGGACGACTACTTCAACGCCCGCATGGTGACGTCGCCGTTCGGTCTGTACGACTGCGACGTGCCAAGCGACGGATCGGTGGCGATCATCGTCTCCGCAGTTGAAACCGCTCAAGACGCGCCGCAACCAGCCGTGTTCGTCGAGGCTGTCGGCACCCAGATCGCCGAACGCCAATCGTGGGACCAGGGCACCCTGACCCACGAACCAAACATCGCTGGGCCAGGCGCGCACTTGTGGACGCGAACCTCGATGACACAGGCCGACATCGATCTCGCCCTGCTCTACGACGGCTTCACCTTTAACTGTGTCAGCTGGATCGAAGCGCTCGGGTTCTGCGGCCCGGGTGAGGCCAGCGACTTCATCGGTGATGGGACGCGGATCTCGCGCGCTGGCGAGTTGCCGGTCAACCCTCACGGTGGGCAGCTCTCCGCCGGACGCACCCATGGCTTCGGTTTCATCCACGAAGCCATCACCCAGCTGCGCGGCCAGGCTGGCGAACGCCAAATCTCCAACGTGAAAGCTGCCGTTGTCTCGACCGGCGGTGGCACGCCAGGCGGAGCGTTCCTCTTTCGAGCCAGCTAGCGCGAGCGCGGCGTTGTAACGTTCGACGTATGCCTGTGGCTCGTGTGCGTGACATCGACATCTATTTCGAGATTCACGGTTCTGGCCCACGGCTGGTGCTGATCAACGGCACGGGCGCGGATCTGCGGGCCAATCCGGCGCGCTCCAACGACTATCTCACCCAGCACTTCGAAGTGTTGATCTACGACCAGCGGGGCCTCGGCCAGAGCGGCAAACCGGATCGTCCATACACGATGGCCGACTACGCCGACGACTGCGCGGCGCTGATGGACCATGTCGGTTGGCCCCAAGCGCATGTCATCGGCGTCAGCTTCGGGGGCATGGTCGCGCAACATCTTGCGCTGCGCCACCCGCAGCGGGTCGACCGCTTGGTGCTGGCCTGCACATCGTCGGGCGGGGCCGGTGGGAGCTCCTTCGACCTGTTGTCGATCCATGATCTGCCCGCAGCGCAGCGGGCGCCGATTGCGCTTTCGGTGATGGACACCCGCAATGACTTGTCGACCGACCCGCCGACGTTGGCGCCGATGATGGACCTGTTGCTCGCCGCCTTCGTCAACGGCGCGCCGCTGAACGCCGACGATCCGGCATCGGCAATGGGCGCTCGACGCCAGCTCGAGGCCCGCGTCGACCATGATGTCTGGGATCAGCTGGATCAGATCACCTCCGTCACGCTGGTTGCAGGCGGCCGCTTCGATGCGCAAGCCCCTCCGGTCAACGTCGAACGGCTGGCCGGGCGCATCCACAATGCGACAGTGCAATGGTTCGACGGCGGACACCTCTTCCTTTTCCAAGATCCGACCGCGTGGCCAGCGGTCGCCGATTTCCTCACTACCCCCTCGGAGTCACCATGACCAAGGCAGCGATCATCTCCATCGACGGACACGTCAAGGCCCCGAGAGCCGAGTACCGCGGCTACGTCGAGGCGGCGTTTCAGCATCGATTCGACGAGTGGCTCGCCGCTCAGGACGGCCTCGCCGACGGATTTGTCCGCCCGTCGCTCGGTGAGTCGTCGCAATGGGACGTTGCCGAGCGGTTAGCCGCCCTCGACACCCAAGGCGTGGTCGCTGAGGCGTTGTTTCCCAACGGTGTCGCCTTTGGCGAAGGTCGCCTCGACCAAGCTCCCGATCCGGTGATCACCCGGCAGTCCAATATGGCCTATAACCGCTGGGTGGTCGACTTCTGCGCGCAGGCACCGCACCGTTTGCTCGGCCAAGCCTTGGTCGCTTTCGATGATGTCGAGCAGGCGGCCAGCGACGTCTATTGGGCCAGAGAACATGGGTTGCGCGGCATCTTGATGCCGCCGCTGTACCCGGGTGGCAGGTTCTTTTTTGACCCGGTGCTCGACCCGATCTGGGCGGCGTGCCAAGAAACCGGGCTGCCGCTGGTGCAGCACGGGGGCGTCGGTGCACCCAACTATCAGCCCGCCGGGTTCGCTGCGATTCTTACCTTGGCGACCGAGCATTCGTTCTTTTCCGGGCGCTCGATGTGGCAGCTGATGCTCGGCGGCGTGTTCGACCGCTTCCCCGATCTCAAGCTGGCCTTCACCGAAACCGAGGCATGGTGGATGCTGCCGATGATCGATCAGCTCGACCGACGGATGCGCGTCGGTGACGATTGGACCGAATGGGCGCAGCTGCTCAACCGCAGCCGGGCCTTCACCCGCCTGGCAAGCGAGTATTGGCAGACCAACTGCTACGCCGGTGTCTCACCGTTCTCGTCCAGCCAGGTGTCGATCGATGAACTCGGCTCACATCAACCGATCGAGCGCCCCGGCTTCACGCTGCGCAGTTCGAACGTGATGTTCGGCGTCGACTACCCGCACTTCGAGTCGATCTTCCCGGAAACCCCGAAGGCGGTGGCCGAACTGGTCGGCAACCCTCACGTGACCAGCGATGATGCCCGGCGAATCCTGTATGCCAACGCCGCCGAGCTGTACAAGATCGACCTCGCTTCCTTGCAACCCGAGTTCGATCGCGTCGGCTTCGATCTGGTGTAGACGCATCGCGCATTCGCCGTTCAAACCCGGCCCGGGAGAAGAGAGATCTCTAGACGCACTTCGTCCCGTCAGGCGCCCCAGCCGGCGGCTTGGCCGCCGACGCGTTCGGCGCGAATCTGCTCGCCATAGCCGCTGCGCCGATAGGCGGCGATCGGGTCGGGGTCAAGTCCGGCAGCGATGCGGTACTCGGCCAACAGCGGCCGCACATCGGTGTTGTAGGCATCCATCAAAACCGCGTTCGCGGCCAAGACATCGCCGGTTTGCTGTGCCACTGCCAAGGCTGCAGTATCGACGAGCAACGCTTTGGCCGTTGCTTCCTGCACATTCATCACCGAGCGGATCACCGCTGGAATCTTCTCCTCGATGTTGTGGCACTGATCGAGCATGAACGCCACGTTGCGCTCCGGGGCCAATGCTGCACCGCTGACGATCTCGCCCATGATGCGGAACAACTGAAACGGATCGGCAGCGCCGACCATCAGGTCGTCGTCGGCGTAAAACCGTGAGTTGAAGTCGAATCCGCCAAGGCGCCCGAGGCGCAACAGCATCATGACGATGAACTCGATGTTCGTGCCTGGCGCGTGGTGACCCGTATCGAGAATCACGTGGGCCTGGTCGCCGAGGGCCACGCAGTGCGCCAATGCCGTTCCCCAATCGGGCACATCGGTGGCGTAGAACGCCGGCTCAAAAAACTTGTACTCGAGCAGCATTCGCTGATCGGCATCGAGATGGGCGTAGGTCTCGGCCAACGAGTCGGCGAGTCGCATCTGACGCCCGGCGAGCGAATCTTGCCCGGGATAGTTGATGCCGTCGGCGAACCACAGTTTGAGATCGGCGGAGCCGGTCTCACGCATGATCTCGATGCATTCGACGAGGTGAGCGACCGCCTTGCGGCGCACCGCGGCATCTGGGTGACAGACGCTGCCCAGCTTGTAGTCGTCGTCTTGGAAGGTGTTGGAGTTGATCGCTCCGAGGCGAACGCCGTGGTCGCGGGCGTGGGCCAGCAACTTGGCGTAGTCATCGACGCGATCCCAGGGGATGTGCAAGGCGACCGAGGGCGCCGTGCCCGTAAAGGCGTGCACCTGGGCGGCGTCGGCCACCTTTTCGTACGGGTTGCGGGGCACACCCGGCTGGGCAAAGACTTTGAAGCGGGTCCCTGAGTTACCGAAGGCCCACGATGGCAACTCGATCGACAATGCGTCGAGTCCGCCGCGAATCCGGTCGATGCTGGTCATGTTCTGTCACTTTCATTGTCGAACGGGGCAATCAACTCGCCGAGCGCTTCGACGAAGAACTCCCTGCCGGGAATGCTGCCCCCGAGGGTGAGCACATCGGGCAACACAGCCACCGGCAGGTTGAGGAACGGGCCGAGTCGGTCGGCGACACCTTTGGCTTCGACGCTGCGCCCAATGGCGCGCCCGGCCTCGTTGGCCGCGTCGACCAGCCGCTGCCACCACAGCGGATCATCGACCAACTGGCGCACCGTCGCCGGCGGCCCGGCTGCCCCACCTGCCAGCTTCACGCTCCAGCGATATGCGCCATGGCCAACGTCGTGGCGCGAACCATCGGGCAACACCACCTCGGCGGTGGCGCCAACCGGAATCGTCGCCATCACCACCACGCCGCTGTCGCCCTCTCGGGTCCAGCCTGCCTCGGCGAGGCCATACGGCGAGCGGAAACGGGCATGCGCCGAGTCCAATCCACGGCCTGGCACCGGGGCGATCCGCAGCCGCCGATACGCAGGCTCCAAGGGTGCCAACCCGGCGACGCAACGATGCATCCAATCGGCCACCGCGCCGAGCGCATAGTGATTGAACGAGGTCATCTCGCCCGGGTTGATCGAGCCGTCGACCATCATCGAGTCCCACCGCTCCCACACCGTGGTCGCCCCCATCGTCACCGGATAGAGCCACGACGGACAAGCTGTCTCCAGCAACATCCGATAGGCCACGTCGGCATAGCCGTTGCTGGCCAGCGCGTCGGTGATCACCGGGGTGCCGACAAAGCCGGTGGCGATCGTGAAACCGGCGCTGCGCACCAGATCGGCCAGGCGCGCTGCGGCAACTTGACGTTGCTGCTCAGTTTCCAGCAGGTCCCACTGCAGAGCGAGTGCATAGACGGTTTGCGCATCGCTGAGCACTCGTCCGCTCGGGGTGACGAACTCCTTGCGGAAACCAGCCAACGCCCGCGCCGCGACGCCCTCGGCCCAGCCGGCGATGTCGTCGTCGCCGACGAGTCGCGCCGCTTTCGCTAGAACCTCGGCGCTGCGCACCAGATGGGCGGTGGCGACGACGTCCTTGTCGGCCTTGCTGCGCAGGGCGTCATCGGGCGGCGCCGTCGGGTCGAGCCAATCGCCGAACTGGAATCCGCCGGCCCAGATGTCGTTCGTCGTCGCCTGATGGACGCAGCGCACCCAGGCGTGCATGCTCGGCAATTGGCGCGCCAGGACACCGAGATCGCCGCTGCGCTGATAGAGCGCCCACGGCACCAGCGTCGCCGCGTCGCCCCACGCTGCAGCCACCATGCCGTCGTGCAACACATCGGGGATGACCACCGGCACGCCGCCATCGGACCGCTGATCGAAGGCCAGATCCTTGAGCCAGGACTGCAAGAACGCGCCGCTGTCGAACAGGAACGACGCCGTCGGCGAGAACACTTGAATGTCGCCGGTCCATCCGAGGCGCTCGTCGCGCTGCGGGCAGTCGGTGGGCACGTCGAGGAAATTGCCGCGCATACCCCAGATGACGTTGTCGTGGAGTCGATTGAGCAGTTCGTGCGATGACTCGAACCAACCGGTCCGTTCCATATCGCTGTGGATGACGACGGCCTGGATATCACTGGCATCCAAGTCGTCGACGCCGGAGACTTCGGCGTAGCGGAACCCGTGGAAGGTGAAGCACGGTTCGAGGACCTCCTCATCCGCTCCAGACACGTAGTAGGTGTCGGTGGCCTTGGCCTTGCGCAGCGGGCGGACGCCGAGTTCGTCGTTCTCCAAGACCTCGGCATGGCGGATGACAACGGCGTCGCCGACGCCGAGGTCGCGCACCGTGAGGCGACACCAGCCGACGAGGTTCTGACCGAAGTCGACGAGCAGCTTGCCCGTCGGCGAACGCCACACGGCGACCGCTGGAACGATCTCGGTGGCTCGTACCGGTGGCCCATCGGCGGCGATGAGCACAGACATGTCGCTATCGATGGCCTCGAGCGCAACGACTTCGCCATTCGCTGAGCCCTGCAGGTCGGTGATCTGGCCGTCGTAGATGTCGTCGGAGATGATGCCGCTCTCGCTCGCGGTCCATTGCTCGTCGGCACTGAAAACGTGGCGCTGGCCGTCGGCGGTGACAACCTCGAGTTGCGCCAGCAGTGCCAGACGATCGCCATAGTGGCACCGGCCCATGTTCCAGCTCAGCTGGCCGCGATACCACCCGTTGCCGAGCACGACCGAAGCCGAATTGGTTCCGGGAGACACCATCTCGCTGACGTCGAAGGTCTGATAGCGCAGGCGATTGGCGTACGAAGTCCACCCCGGCGAGAACAACTCGTCACCCACCCGTGCGCCGTTGAGGGTAAATTCGTAGATGCCATGGGCCGAGGCGTATAGCCGCGCTTGAACGATGCCATTCGGCAGCTCCCACGTGCCGTGCACAAGTGGGGCGGGCGATTGCACAGCACCGATCGTCCCCGTCGGGCTGACAAAGGACGTCGACCAATCATCCGCATCGAGTAACCCGACTTCGATCTCGACCGGCTCGCTCCACGGCGACCAGGAATCGTCACGCACCCGGATTCGCACGGTGGCCTGTTCTCGCGAGTGCAGCGCTCCCCCCGGCCAGGCGACATACAGCTGCTCATTCGATTCGACGACGTAGGTGGCGGTCGCCTCGGCGCGCACGACCTCCAATTCGTAGGCCTGTTGCACCCAGCCTTCGTCGGCCTGTGGTGTCACCCACGACAGCCGGGGCCTCGCCTCGCCGATGCCAAGCACCCGTTGCGCAATCGGATGGTTCTCAATCCGCACACGGATCGGCGCAGCGCTCGACGACATTGGCTCTCCTGAACCGTTAGATGAAACGCTTCAATTGTGGGGTGGCCAACAGCTCGCCGTCAAGCGCCGGCGCGCCGATAGCCCGAATTCAGACGACCGTGGCTGCCTTAGGACCCGAGATCTTGAGACCGCTCAGGGTCGAACCTCAATCCATTGAGGATTGCCTTGAGATCCGCTTCTGCCACGCTGTAGGCCTCGATCGTGATGACGAATTCACCCTGTTCCCATTGGATAAAGCGAAGGTACGCAACCCCCGTTGCCACCGATTCGATGCCCACCACACCAGGGCGAACCTCAATCGGCCGAGACGTGCTGTTCGACAGGATCGGACGGCGATCCAGCTGATCCCACTTGAATGTGACACCCCCCGACAGGTCGCCATACTGAATCGCGCCGCCGTACCACACGTCATCCAATCTGCTGCCGCCAATCGACCGAGGCAGGTCGTTCAATGCAGCGGGCCACCGCTCGACGCTGAAACCACCGCCGAGATAGACCGACAAGGGGTGCACCTGAGAGCTCCCGGTGATCGGCGTCGATTGATCAGGCTGGTTGAGGTAGACGAGCGCTGCGAGACAAGCTGCGGCCACGCCGACCACAGCCCAAACCGCGGTGAGAGGGCCACGGCCTTCCCGGCCGGAATCGCTGATGCCAACGACCGGGGTCGCAACGGTGACCTCGTTGGGCGGGCGCCGATGAGCAACGAGCTCGGCTGCTCGGCGCAGACTTTCAGCCGACTGCTGGGCCAACTGCTCGACGGCGGCGAGGGAACCGTTGCCTGTGTCACTCATCCCCGTGTCCTTTCGACAATTGCGCGGCGAGCGAGGTGCGCGCCGCGAACAAGCTGGCCTTCACGGTCCCCGGGCGGACCCGCATGATGCGAGCGATCTCGTCAATCTGCAGGTCCGCGAGGTAGCGCAAGGTCATCGCCTGGCGTTGACGAGTCGGCAAGCAGCGGACCAAGTCCCAAAACTGGAGATGATCGGGCGGGACCAGGCCGTCGGGCACCGCTGTCAAGCGGGCCTCCAGCGCCCTGGATCGCTTCAGGCGGCGATGTTCATCAATACACAGGTTGAGCGTCACCCGGCGAAGCCATCCACCTGGACTTTCGAGGGCTGCGACCCGGCTCCAACGGCCGAGCGCTCGGGCGATCGCCTCATCCGCAATGTCGGTTGCGGTATCCCAATTTCCTGTCCAGGCATATGCGGTGGCGATCAATTCCGGACGCAGTGACACCAGGTCATTGGGATCTCGGGAAACGGGAGCCACTGCGTTCATACGGTACTCACACGCAACCGCCGTGTGTTTCGTTTAGCGCAGAAGGGTCAAATCGCGAGATGATCGAGCGACTCGAGGTCCCTCGTGATGTCATCGACCGCAAGGTGATCAACACTCCGCAGGGCAGGCTCGTCGACGCCGTCGGCCTCGTCGACGGCGATGAGCTGCGAACGGTCAGCCTCTGGGCAGGCCGAGAATCTTCTCGGCGATGATGTTGCGCTGAATCTCCGAAGATCCGGCGGAGATCGTGCCGCGGAAGGTATTGAAGTATTCGTCGAGGCTGCCGACGCCGTGGCGTCTGCTGCCGGCGAGCAACGCCGCCGGTCCGCAGACATCGGCGGCGACCCGTGTCAGGCGCTGATGGGTGCTCGAGGCGAACAGCTTCATCAGTGCTTGCTCAGGAGCGTCGCCGCCCTTGACCAGGCGGGCGAAACCGCGGTAGCCGAGGCAGCGCGCCGCATGTGTTTCGGCATAGACGCTGACGATGTCGTTGGCCACGAGTGTCGATTCGGCGGCACCGCGCCCCACCAGCGCCGCGGGTGCCAGTTCGAGGAGGCGACGCATCGCCCGTTCCGTGGCCATCACACCATCGAGCCAGACCATGCCACGCTCGTGGGCCAACGAGCCGTTGGCCATCGCCCAGCCGTTATTGAGCCTGCCGACGAGGTTTTCAACCGGCACCTCGACATCGTCGAAAAAGACCTCGTTGAGGTCGGGCCATTCGGGATGAACGATCTCGTTCAGCGGCCGCACCGTGATGCCGGGCGTCTCCATCGGAACCAGCAAAATCGAGATTCCCTTGTGCTTGGGAACCTCAATGTCGGTGCGACAAAACAGGTAACAGAGGTCGGCATGGTTGGCCCCCGAGGTCCACACCTTCTGGCCGTTGACCACGAAGCGATCACCGTCACGAACGGCACGGGTCTTCAACCCGGCCAGGTCGCTGCCGGCATCGGGCTCGCTCATGCCGAGACACGCCGTCAACTCGCCGCGCAACAGCGGCAGCGCGTAGCGCTCAATCTGTTCAGGCGTGCCGTAGTCGAGCAGCGAAGGGACGACGATACCGAGGCCTTGAGGATTGGTGGTTCGCGGTACGTCGCTGTTGGCCAGCACCTCGAGGTAGGCCAGCGTTTCGATGGGACCGGCATTTCTGCCGCCACGCTCGGCTGGCCAACCTGGCACCAACCAGCCGTCGTCGAACATGCGCCGGGTGAATGCGCGCGCCCACCCCGGCCGGTGACCAGTCGACTTCGACGGCTCGGCGGCCATCTCTTGCGCCGTCGGCCTGTTGGCCGCAAGCCACTCGATGAACTCGCGGCGAAACGATTCGACCGATTCGTCGTAGCTCAGTTTCACGCCGACACCCCTTGCGCGAGACCGAGCAACTCGGCCAGGCAGGCCCGGTGATAGGCCGCGGACCCGCCGATCAGCTCGCAGGCCTTGGCCCGTTTCAACCAGAAGTGCAGGTCGTGTTCCCAGGTGAAGCCGATCCCGCCGTGCAATTGCAGGCCATCTTCGACGACGAGGCGAAGGCAATCGGCGGTGGTCACCTGGGCGAGATGGGCGGCCTCGGCGCGCCGCTGATCGCCCTCGGCGATTGCTGCCGCAGCGTAGTAGCCGACGGCTGTCGCCTTCTCGACAGCCAAATAGAGGTCGGCGAATCGATGCTTGAGCGCTTGGAAGGACCCGATCGCCCGGTCGTACTGGATGCGCACCTTGGCGTAGGCCAAGGTCATCTCGAAGATCTGGCGCGCCGCGCCAACCGCGTGCAGGGCAACCGCCGCGGCGATCTGATCGCGTACCCGAGCAAGCCCGCCAGACACCGCCTGGCCGACAGCGATGACGCGCCCCGGCGTTGCAACCAGGCTGAGGTCAGCGAGGCCCAGACCCGGATCGAAGCTGCCCCGTGGCGTCACGGCGACGTCGCTGGCCTCGACATCGAACACGCCGAGCTCACCCGTTGCCGCGTCGGCGGCGACGACAGCGAAGGCATCGACGTGGGCAGCGCAGAGCACCGCGTTCGCCATCCCGCTCAGCACCGGGCCGGCTGGCGTCGTCTCGAAGGTGATCGCCGACACCTGGCCGGGCCACGTGCCGTCGCCACCGATCACCAAGCTGCCCGAGCGTTGGCCTGCGGCGACAGCGGCCAAGGACTCGACGCAATCGAAGGCTTCCAGCACCGGCACGTAGGTGGCGATTGTCGCCAGCAGCGGCCCGGGCGCAGCGGCGCGTCCGAGCGCTTCGGCGAGCAGGCCAACCTCGATGAACCCGAATCCGAGTCCACCGGCAGACTCGCGAATCGCCAGCGCCGGCCAACCGAGATCAGCGAGTTGGCGCCACAGCGCAGCACCGTCGTCGTCGCCATCGAACACGGCGCGCACCAAGCTCGGCGGGCACACGCCAGCGAGCACCGAGCTGATGTTGTCGCGCAAGGCCTGCTGGTCGTCGGTGAATTCGAGGTGCATGAGCGTCTTCTGGTCGGGCTGACTTAACGGGTGAGAATCGTGACTCCGGCCGTGCCGGGGGCGCCGTAGACCTGGGCGTAGCCCACCTTGGGATTGCCAGGAACCTGGCGATCACCGGCGGTGCCTCGCAACTGATGGACCAACTCGTGTACCTGGCGCAGCCCGGAGGCACCAATCGGCTCGCCGTTGGCCAACAGCCCGCCATCGGTGTTCACCGGTAGCGAACCGCCGATCTCGGTGGCCCCCTCGGCAATCATCCGCTCCTGGTCGCCGTCGGCGCACAGTCCGTTCTCGGCCATGTGGATGACCTCGGCACCGGCGTCGGTGTCCTGCAGTTGGACGACGTCGACGTCCTCGGGCCCGATGCCGGCCCGTTCGTAGGCCGCCCGCGACGCGTCGACCGTCGGCGCCGGTGCGCCGCCCACGGCCAGAAATGACGGGCAGTGGACCTCGAACGAACCATGACGGCGCGTTCTCACCTCGGCCGCGGCGAGATAGATCGGTGTGTCGGTGTAGCGATGAGCGATGTCGGCCCGACAGACCACCACGGCCGCTGCGCCTTCATCTGGACTGCAGAACAGGTACTGGCTGAGCGGGTGATTGACCATCTTGCCGGCGAGGATCTGCTCCACCGGCACCGGCGAGCGACGGAACGCCTTCGGGTTGAGCGCACCGTTGCGGAACGCCTTGGCGGCAACCGCCGCCAGCGTTTCGGTGGAGATGCCATAGTCGTGCATATAGCGCTGGATCTTGGCCGCGAAGAACTTCGAGGTCAGGAAGAATCCGGCCTCTCCGTACCAGCTTGGCAAGCTGTACAGCTGTGGGTCGGAGGTGAACGCGCCAGGCAGGTGCTTGTCCATGCCAACGGCGATGCCGAGATCGTATTCGCCGAATTCGATCGCTCGTGCGGCCAGGCTCAGCGAACTGGCGGCGGTCGCACAGCCGTTGTAGACGTTGGTAAAGGTGATCCCCGTCAGACCCATCTGGTTGACGACCGAGTCGGGGTTGTCGACCTCGAAGCTGCCACCGAAGGCGAACTGGATATCGCTCCACGACACGCCAGCGTCACCGAGCGCGAGACGCATCGCCTCGGCGCCCATCTGGATGGCGGACTTGCCCGGAAAGCGTCCGAACGGATGCAGGCCGACGCCAACGATTGCGACCTCAGCCATCAGCCTTGCCCCACAGGTGCAAATGCGTACAGCGTGATGTCGTTGCCCTGCTCGTCGACGGCGAAGGGCACGACGACGACGTGCATCGCTTCGCCGATCATCGGCAACCGATCATCGATCCCGGTCAGGCGACCCTCGACGACCAGGCCCTCGTCGAACTCGACATAGCCGACGTACCACGGCGTGAAGCTGGCCGGATCTTCGCTGCCGCGATAGGGCGCTTTTGGCACGAAGTGTTGGCTGGTCCAGGTCCACAGTGTGCCCCGACTCGGCAACCCTTCGACGGCCACGGCGAGCGACGAGCAACGCGGGCACGCCGACTGCTGTGGGAATGTCAACGAGTTGCACTCGGCGCAGCGCGAGGCCAGCAGGTGAGGTTGCGGGCCATCGACAAACAGCGAGGCGTCGAGTGGGGTACGCACGGATGTGGAGATGTCGGCCACTACGAGAACACGCCGATCCCGGCAGCTTCGTTCTGTGCCTTCCACTCGGCGCGCGACATGCGGGTGACATCGACATCGGTTGACCGGGCGCGCAATGCACCGACCGTGCAGTCCTTGCGGTCAGCGTGAGCAAACGGATCCCAGTCGAAGAAACGACACGAGTTTTGCCAGGTGATCTTGTGGACCTCCTCATCGCTGCACCCTGCGTCTTGCAGTTCTTTCCAGGCGAACTCGGGCGAGGTCGGCCAGGTGGTGTCGGTGTGCGGATAGTCGCACTCCCAGGCGATGTTGTCGATGCCGATGCGCTCACGCAGCAGCAGCCCGGATGGGTCGGTGATGTAGCAGGCCAGGATGTGATCCTGGAAGACCTCGGAGGGCAACTTGCCACCGAAGTCGTCGGCGCCGTGCAACCAAGCCTGGTTGCTGACATGGCGATTGATGCGATCGAAGTAGAACGGAATCCAGCCGATGCCGCCCTCGGAAAGAGCGACGCGTAGATCGGGGAACTGACGCAGCGTCGGGCCGAAGAGCAGGTCTTGGGCGGTGATCGCGCTGATCTGGCAGGCGAGCACCATCAGGTGATCGATCGGTGCTTCCGGTGGCCGCCGAATGACCTCGAACCCAGCGCCGATATGCAGCGAGAGCACCATGTTGGTGTCGCAGATCGCCGTCATCATCGGATCCCAGTAGCCAGACAGGAAGCTGGGGAAACCCTGCACGTGTGGGGTTTCCAGGAAGCTGATCGACCGACAGCCCTTCTTGCCGAGGCGATAGATTTCGGCCGCAGCCAGATCGACGTCCCAGGTTGGCACCATGCCCTGTGGGATGAAGCGATCGGGGTACGCGCCGCACCATTCGTCGATCGCCCAGTCGTTGTAGGCCTGGAGCATGACGAGGGCGATCTCTTTGTCGCTCGACTCGTGGAAGGTGCGGGCGTTGAAGCCGGCCATCGTCGGGAAGTTCAACGAGCCCAAGACACCATTGGCGTCCATATCGCGCACACGCTGATGTACGTCGAAGCAGCCCGGACGCAGTTCGGAATACGAGCCGGGGTTAAAGCCCCATTCCTCGCGGGGCCAGCCAACGGTGGCTGCCATACCGAACGGCGTCGAGTTGGCCTGGCCCTGGAAGTGCCATTCGTCGACGCCGTTGGCGTTGCGGATGACCTTGGGAACGACGTCTTTCCATTTCGCCGGCACGTGATTGTCGAACATGTCCGGCGGTTCGATCATGTGATCGTCGATGCTTACCAGGATCATGTCGTCCATCGTCATGTCGTTCATGATCAGACCATAACCGGGCAGCGCATGATGGATGCGAGGTTGCCGCCCATGATTCCGGCGACGACATCGTCGGGCAGGCCCTCGGGCAGGTGCCCGAGGTAGCTGCGGGGATCGGCGAGGCCCTCGGGGTGGGGGTAATCGGAGCCGAAGAGAATGCGATCGGCGCCGATCTCGTTGATCAATTCGCCGATGTCATCCTCGTGGAATGGGCTGATCCACACCTGGCGCTTGAACTGCTCGATCGGGTCGCCATCGAAGCCGTGTGGCATCTTGCGATACGTCTCGGCGAGGTGATGCAGGAACGGGATCACCCAGTCGGCCCCGTTTTCGACCAAGGCAACACGCAGGTCGGGGTGGCGGGCAAAGGTGCCGTGGCAACAGAAGGCGGCCATCGAATCTTCGATCGCCCGCTTCCCTGTGGTCAAACTGCGGAAGGCGTCGGGGCGGAACGGCAGCATCTCCTGCTTACCGACCCAATCGGTTTGGTAGCGGGAGTAGCCGCTGTCGGAGGCATGCATCGACACGAGAACGTCGAGTTCGGTGACCCGCTTCCAGAACGGATCGAACTCCTCGAGACCGAACGAGCGCGAGCCGCGCAGCCCTGGCACCGGAGCCGGCCGGATGAGTACCGTCTTGGCGCCGCGCTCGACACACCATTCCAACTCTTCGATGGCCTTCTCGACGATCGGCAGGGTGATCACCGGGGTAGCGAAGATTCGATCCTCATAGTTGAACTGCCACGTCTCGTACATCCACTCGTTGAGCGAATGGATAACCGCATGCGTGCCGTCTGGTTCGTCGCGCAAGCGCTCCTCAAGCAGACTGGCCAACGTCGGGAACATCAGCGTGCGCTCGAGGCCCTGTTCATCCATGTGCTCGATGCGTGCCGCTGGCTCGCGATAGGCGGGAATGATGCGCATCGGCTCGCCGATGATCTCGCGAAACGACTTGCCCTCGGGGTTGCCGTTGCGGAAGTAGTCCTCCTGTGCGCCGGGGCGGGCGATGACGTCGAACGTCGGGTTGGGGATGTACTCGCTGATGGTGCCCTTGACCACGATCTTGGTCCGGCCGCGCAGCGTGACATAGTCGATGAAACCCTTGTAGCGATCGGGAAGATGCCGGGTGAAGGCGTCCTGGGGTTCGTACAGGTGGTTGTCCGCGTCGAACAGCGAGAAGTCATGTCGGTACGTCATGGGTCAACGATACGCCGAATCTAACGTTGGTGTCAATCTGTGTGAGCGGCCAAAAATCCCCGTTGCACAACGCCGAGAGCGACGTCGAGGTACGTCGACACCGGCCGAGCCGAGCCGATCGTTTCGATCATCGCCATCAGCACCACGGCGTCGATGTCAGCGTCACCAAAGCCTCGACCGCGCAACAATGCCAGCAGCCGTCGCCGACCCCAGTCGAAGATGCCGCTGCGCTGGTCGCGCAGCTGTCTATCGACCGCTTCCGACCACACCCTCATCGTCGCCAGGTTGGCCGATTGCACCTCGGCGTAGCGCCCCAGCCACGACCGCAGCGCGCCCGGGTCGCCCACGTCGGGCAAATCGATGAGTGTCGAGGAGATGCTGTTCAAGGCTCGCGAGGCGATCACCAGGACGTAGTCATCGACATTGGGGAAATAGCGGTAGAACGAGCCGTGGGAGACACCGGCAGCGGCGACGATGTCGGCCACCCGGGTTCCGGCGCAGCCGCAGCGCGCGATGACCTCATCGCCGACGGCCAACAGTGCCGCAAGTTTGCGGCGGTCGGCGCGCGTCGACTCCTCCTCCAACAACCGCACTCTGGCGAACAAGTCGACGAAGGCCGGATGTATCGCCAATCGAGGTGCCCGCTCCCCCGTCGGCGCGGTGCTGTTGACCCCGGCCAGTTGCCCAAACAGGGCTCGATGGATCGCCTGGGCGATGGCCACCTCCACCCGCTCGGGCGTATAGATCTGTGGCGCATCGACGCGCAGAATGGTGACCACGTCGAAAGCGCGGTTGACACAGCCGAGCACCAGTTCGACAGCGCGTTGCTGTTCATCCCCGTGGACAACGGCGCCCTGCAACCGTGCGCAGATGGTGGCAACGCTGCGTCGGCTGATCGCTTGCGCCCCGGCGGCGAGCACCGCATCGTCCTGAGCAGCGGCGATAAACACGCGAAAGATCGGCTGGAAACGGAGGTAGGTGTCGGCGTAACGCCCGACCCATTGGCGGATGGCCAACACGCCCTGTTCGTCGGGCGTGATCGTTCCGAGCGCCGCAGTCGAAGCGGCCATGTGTTGGGCCAGCTGGCCGGCGAGGTGACGGAAGATGTCGTCCTTGCCGGAAAAGTATTGATAGAGCGACACCCGGGTGCAGTCCAACGATTGGGCGATGCGATCGAGTGTTGCCCGCTCGTACCCCTGTTCGGCAAACACCTGCAGTGCGGCATCGAGTATCTGCTGTTGGGTACGCAAGCCGCGAGCCCCGATATCGGGGTTGTCGGCATACGG
The DNA here is from genome assembly GCA_963732585.1 of uncultured Acidimicrobiaceae bacterium. Taxonomy (GTDB): domain Bacteria; phylum Actinomycetota; class Acidimicrobiia; order Acidimicrobiales; family Ilumatobacteraceae; genus WLMZ01. Next base: position 1,572,224 of record CAVSZY010000003.1, read on the forward strand.
AGCGCGCCTCGACGGCGTTGACTGCGAGACTCCATGATCTACGGCCATTCGGGTCAGCCGCCGCGGGCTTCCACCAGCCGACCGCGGTTGACCTTCATCGCTTCGCTGCGTGGCATGGCGTCGATGAACTCGACGGTCTTGGGCACCTTGTAGGCCAACAGGCGGCTCTTGGCGTAGTCCCTCACCTCTTCCGCGCTCGGCGGGTCGTGCGGCTGGGCAGGCTCGATGATGGCGTGTACCCGTTGCCCCCACTCGGCGTCTTTCAGTCCGATGACCACGACGTCGGCGATCTTCGGATGATCGATCAGCGCGGCTTCGACCTCAGCTGGAAAGACGTTGGCGCCACCGCTGATGATCAGATCGACGCGACGATCAGCAAGGTAGAGATAGCCGTCGGCGTCAAGCCAGCCCATGTCGCCATAGGAGGAGAATCCGTCGTCGGTGGTCGGGATCTGGGGAACCTCGCCGAGATAGACCGCACCGACGAAGACATCGGATCGCAGGTAAATGTGCCCGATCTGGCCGACGGGGAGTGTGACACCGGCATCATCGATGATGCGCAGTTCGGCACCGCGATAGCCGTAGCCGACGCTGCCTTCGTGTGCCAGCCATTCGACGCCGTTGAGCACCGTCAGCCCGATGGCCTCGGTGCCGCCGTAGGCCATGATGATCTTCTCCGGGCCGATCAGCGTGGCCCAGCGATGCACCAGCGACGGAGGCATCGGTGCTGCGCCCTGCAGGAACCACACCAGACTGGACAGGTCGCGATCGTCGACCCCGGGGAGATCGGCGATGCGCTGCAACATCGTCGGCGTGGCTGTGAAGGTGGTGATGCGGTGCGTCTCGATCGCCTTGACGATCATCTCCGTGTCGAACTTTTCCATGACGAACAACACGTCGCCGGTCAGCATGCTCATGATCGTGGCGAAAGCGTTGACGTGATACATCGGCGCCATCACCAAGATGCGCTGCGGACGAGGAATGTCCATCCCCCAACCGACGGCGATGGGGATGCTCATCAGCGGATTGAAGACCGCCGGGTTCTGCATCAGGATGACCTTGGGCGTGCCGGTCGATCCGCTGCTGCAGATGCCGTGGGAGTGCGGCGAGACGACCACGGCGCGCTCGCTGACAGCATCCGCCACGGTCGCTTCGATCCAGGCCAGGTCGTCGGGGGAAACGTACAGCTTCGGGTTGACGGCCTGCTTGAGACGCTCGAGTTCCCAATCTGGCACGTCCCACCGCACCGGCACCGGGATGGCCCCGATTTTCCAGATTGCTAAGACGGCGAAGACCAACTCCGCAGAGTTGCGGATGCCGAGACCGACGAGATCGCCGAAACCGACGCCACGGGCCTCGAAGGCCGCAGCCACCTGGCTTGAACGATGCTGCAGCTCGGTCCACGTCACCGAACGTTCGGTGCCGTCGATGGCCAGGTGAACGTAAGCAACCTCGTCGGGCCGCGCGGCCGCCAGAAGGCTCAGTTGCTCGACATTGCTGACCGCCGCAGCGCTCATGACCGCTGCGTCGGCGTGAAGCGCACCGGCACGTGCTCGTAGCCGCTGACGAAGTTGGCGGCGCGGTGCGCTGGTTCGCTGTCCTCGACCAGGTGCAAGTCCGGCAATCGGTCGAGCAAGCGATTGAGGACCACGGTCAATTCCAGCCGGGCCAGGCTGGAACCGAGGCAGAAATGGGGACCGAAGCCGAAGGCCACGTGTTCATTCGGCGTGCGGCGGATGTCGAAGCGGCACGGTTCGTCGAACACCGCTTCATCCCGGTTGGCCGAGGGATAGAGCAACAGCAGCTGGTCGCCGACGGGAATGTGTTGGCCGGCGAGTTCGACATCGACCTTGGCCGAGCGGGCCATGTTCTTGATCGGGCTGACCCAGCGCAACATCTCCTCGATTGCGCTCGGCATGAGTGAGCGGTCGGCGCGCAGCTCTTCCCACAGGGCGCGATTGCGCAACAGTTCGTAGACGCCGCCGGAGATCACGTGACGCGTCGTCTCGTCGCCACCGTTGAGGATCAGCAGCGATTCGCTGATGATCGCTGCATCGTCGAGACGGGCACCATCGATTTCGCTGTGCACGAGCACGCTCATCAGATCATCCATCGGGCACTTGCGGCGCTGCTGAACGATGCCGTAGGCGTAGGCGCCATAGGCCATGCCGGCCTCCATTGCCTTGCGCATCGCTTCGTCGTTGTGCTGGCCGAGCATGCCCATCATGTCTTCGCTCCAGCCCAAGAGCTTGGCCCGATCAGCAGGATCGACGCCAAGGGCGTCGGCGATGACGATCAGCGGAAGCCACGCGGCGATATCGGTGACGAGATCGCATTCGCCGAGCTCGCAGACATCGTCGATGATTTTGTCGACGACCTCCAGAATCGATGCCTGCTTGGCGCGCACCTGCTTCGGAGTGAAGCCCTTGTTGACCAGCATGCGACGTTGCCAATGCTCGGGGTCGTCCATGTCGATCATCATCGGTGATGGACCGTGGTCCGGCCGAATGCCTTGGGCGCTGCTGAAGATCTCCGTCGTCCGCGACACATGCTTGACGAGTTCGTAGGTGGCCACACCCCACACGCCGCTGTGTGGATCGCGCCACACCGGGGCATTGGCCCGTAGCCAGGCGAGTTCTTCGTGCGGGTTGCGAGCCCAAAACGCGGCGTCGACAAAGCTGATGCGGTCTTCGATCAGAGCCATCGTGTCACCGTAACAAAGCGCGTCAGGCGAGTTGGTGTCGTTGCCCGCTCGGCACCTGCGTGCCAGACTGACGCCGTCGCTGATTGCCCGACCGGTGAATCACGCGGCGGAGCGTGGGGCGATTTCGGTGCCGTCGGGTCGGTAGTGGTGCCAGCCGGTGGCGTCTCGTTTGACGGTGAACAATCGTCGTCTGCGCCCGAGAGCGATCACCCGACCCGCGTCATCGGCGATCACCCGGCGGATCCGACCGTGTAACGCAGCGTGCAACAACTTTTGATCGCTGATCTGGGTGCCGTTGACGGTTTCACAGCCCCGTTGACGAAACGATGCACGCACCCCAACCGCTTGCTCTGCATCACCGTTGCCGAAGTGGCGGTTGATCACCGCTAATACCTGCTCCGGGGTTGTCATCAGATTCACCGTGACTGCCACCTGACCGGCCTACCAATCCAACTACCCGCGGACAAACACACGTTCGACAAATCTCCCGTGCGTTACGCAGTTGAGATTTGCCCAATTGGGACTGGAGGGTGCCATTGGCGCCGCGCAGCACGTGTACGCTGTTTCTTATGGTCGTTAGAAACAGTGCCAAGGCCGACGGGTTTGAACGGCAGTCACATGGCCAACGGACGCGGCAACGGATCATCGATGCGGCGATCGAGCTGTTCGCCAGCACCGGATACCGCGGCACAGGTGTAGCGGCGCTCGCCGAACGCGTCCGCATGACGGCGCCGGGAATGCTCTACTACTTCGGCTCCAAAGAACGGTTGCTGCATGAGGTGATGGCCGAGCGCGACCGCATCGACCAGATCCAGATTCGTTCCATGTTGCGCCTCGGCGATGTTCGCAGAGCCGGCGCTCACACCTTGACCAACCGCATCCTCGTGCAGCTCTCGGCCGTGCTCAGCGCCGAGGCCATCGAGGCCGATCAGCCGCTGCACAAGTTTTTTGTCGCCCGCAACCGCCGCGACCGGGCCTTCGCCCGCGGCATCCTCGAGGCCGAGATCATCGAAGGCCGAGCCCGAGCCGACATCGATATCGACCAACTCGCCGTGGAACTGGCCTCGTTCACCATTGGCCTCGAGCTGCAATGGCTGACCGACCCCGACGCCGTCGACATCGTCGGCGCAACCGAACGATATGTCGACGAGCTGATCCGGCGAATCGCCATCCCCATCCGACAGGAGCCCCATGCCGATTGACCTCGACCGCCGCACCCGCCTCGACGCACAGACGCGCACCATCACCCCAGAAGCGTTCTTCGCCGAAGATTTCGTCGCGCTCAGCGATCGTCACGGGCACCTCGTCGCCGAGGGCATGCGATTTCTGGAGGCCCCGCCATTGATGATCACCGTCGACGGCGCCTCCTGGACGATCACTGCCGACGGCGCCACCATCCGGGTCGATGACCGGCCCTTACAAGGGGCGCTTGCACTGCAGCTAACGGCCGCGCAGTTCTCCGATTTCGCCGAGAATCAGATGTCGCTCAACGGCATGCTCATCGCCCGATCGTTGCAGATCGAGCCGCAGCAACTGCGCGACGTCTCGATCTGGGATGCGTTGTGGCACACCCTGCTCGACGCCTGGCCGGCCGTCGATCCGGCGCTGGCCTTCCTCGATCGCCATGGCGCCCCGCTCGATCTCGCGCAAGCCTTCGGCCCCGACGACGACCCGGCGGACATCGCCCACTTCCTGCGCGAAGCCGGTTACCTGCACCTACGCGGCTGGCTCGAGCCGCACGACATGGTGGCGATCAGCAACGACATGGACCGGGTCCTGCCCAACTATGTCGAGGGCGACGGCAAGTCGTGGTGGGCAACATTGCGCGACGGCACCCGCAGCTGTGTTCGGCTGCAAGAGTTCGTCGAGCACTCCCCAACCACCGCCCGCATCCTGTCGGGCCCGGTGTGGGATCACCTGCGGCGAGTGCTGGCGGCCGACGACACGCTCGTGCAATCGCCAGTCGAAGGTCGCATCGTCGAAGCCTTGTTCAAACCCGTCGGCGTCATCTCCGGGCCGTCCGATGTCACCTTCCACCGTGACTGCCATCTCGGCCGCCACATGTACTCGTGCTCGGGCACCACGATCGGCATCGCACTGACACCTACCAGCACCGATAACGGGCAGTTGCGCGTGATCGCCGGCTCGCACCGTGTCGCCGTCCCAGTAGAAATCGCCAAGACCGATCCGTACCTTCCGCTCGTCGGCCTGCCTACCGAGCCGGGCGATCTCACCGTGCACCTGTCGTGCACTCTGCACGAAGCGACCGCGCCGGTGACCCATGAGCGTCGGGTGATGTACACCGGGTTCAGCCTCCCGGCACACGGTCCGGCCATCGCTAACAACGCGTTGAGCAAGCTGCGCGAACAGGTCTCCGACCTGCTCCGCGATGAACAGTAACTGCTACATTTCGACCACTGACTAAGGGGTTGTTATGGGAAAGCTCGACGGCAAGGTCGCCTTCATCACCGGCGCGGCGCGCGGCCAAGGGCGTGCCCACGCCATCCGCCTGGCACAGGAAGGTGCCGACATCATCGCCGTCGACATCTGCCAGCAGATGCAGGCAGTCGGCTACGCGATGGCGACCCCTGACGACCTCGCCCAAACGGTGAGCGAGGTCGAAGCGCTCGGCCAACGAATCGTCGCCCACGTGGTCGACGTCCGCGACGTCGACGCGCTGCAACAAGCCTTCGACGATGGCGTCGCCACGCTCGGCCCGGTCGGCATCGTGGTCGCCAATGCAGGCATCGGGCCCGGCGGGTTTGCCTCCGCTCAACAACAGTGGGACGAGGTCATCGGCGTCAATCTCACCGGCGTGTGGAACACCGGCCGCGTCGCGATCCCTTCGATGATCGCCAACGGCACAGGTGGCTCGATCGTGTTGACAAGCTCCACCGGCGGCATGAGCGGTTCGCCGTCGAATGTGCCCGGCATGCTCGGCTACACCGCCGCCAAGCATGGTGTCATCGGCCTGATGCGCTCGTGGGCCAACTATCTGGCGCCGCACTACATCAGGGTCAACAGCGTTGCGCCGACAACGGTGCGTACGCCGATGGCCAACAACGGCGATGTCTCACTGATCATCCAACACGTCCCCGAGTTGGCCAACTCGTTGACCAATGCCATCCCGGTCGAGGCCGTGGAAGCGATCGACGTGGCCAACGCCGTTGCCTGGTTGGCCTGCGACGAAGCCCGCTACATCACCGGCACCGTCGTCCCCGTCGACGCCGGCAACCTCAACCGCCGCTAAGGACAGCAACCATGACGACAACACGATGGGCGATGGTCGGCACCGGCTTGATGCTCGACCTGATCGGCAACGACTTTTCGCTCGTCGACAACGTCGATTTGCAGGTGCTCGTCTCCCGCACGCTGGAACGCGGCCAAGAGGCCGCAGCTCGCTTCGGTATCCCCGAGGCCTCGGCAAATTTCGAGGAGGTGCTCGAGCGCGACGACATCGACGTGGTCTACATCGCCACCCCGCATTCCGAGCACCTCCGCCAGGCAACGATGGCGCTGAACGCTGGCAAGCATGTGCTCGTGGAGAAGTCGATGACCGCCAGCACGCCAGACACGCGGGCGCTGTGCGCGTTGGCTGCCGAGCGCGGTTTGTTCGCCATGGAAGCGATGTGGACGGCTTTCAACCCGACGATTATCGAGGTTCGTAAGCGCATCGCGGCCGGGCAGATCGGCGACGTCAATCTGGTCCAGACGAACTTCTGTATCTCGCTGCCTTACAACGCCGAGGCACGACACTGGGCCCGAGACCTAGCCGGCGGCTCGACACTCGATCAAGGCGTGTACACGACGTCGGTTCCACAGATGATCCTGGGCACACCTGATCGGGTGAGCGCCACCGGCACCGTGATGCACGGCGTCGATGCCGAGGCCGTGGTGACACTCGACTACGCCAGCGGGGCTCAGGCGCTGTGCGTCTCGAGCATTCGATCCAACGGCCTATTGAACGCAGTGATCGCTGGGTCGGATGGCTCGATCGAGCTGACCGCCCCGTTTTGGGCGACGAACGAGTTCATCCAACGGCCCGGTCCGGCCTTTCCGGGCATGCCGGCCGAGACGATTACCATCGAGCGCCAAGGAGCGGGCTACGTGCCGATGCTGCGCGCGGTCAGCGAAGCGATCCTCGATGGACGCACCGAGCACGAACTGCGCACCCACGCCGAGACGATCGCCGTCGCCGAGACGATGGACGCCGTCATGCAACAGATCCACGCCGCCGACTGAGCAGCTCAGCTGGTAGGTAACGCCCCGCTGCGGGCGATCGCCCGTTCGTCGACGCCAAGGTAGCTGGCGATCACCACCGGGTCGTTGCGCACCGCCAGCGGCGAACCGGAGGCAATCACCGCGCCAGCCTCCAGGCAATAGACCCGGTCGCTGATCGACATGATCAAGGGCATGTCATGTTCGATAACAACCATCGAGGCTGACAGCTCACGGCGCAGGTTGAGGATCAACGGACCGAAGGCCTCGGTCTCACGTTGCGCCAATCCTGCAGTCGGTTCGTCGAGGCACAGCAAGCGGGCGTCGAGCGCCAGCAGGCCGGCGAGTTCGACGATGCGCCGGGTGCCGGTGGACAGGTCGGAAATGTGCACATCGGCGAAACGACCGAGGCCGAGGAAGTCGATGATCTCCGATGCCTGCGATCGCCGCGCTCGCTCGCGGCGGGCTTCGGACGGCGAAAGCAGCACGCTGGCGATCGATCGGGTGCGGTTCTTGGCTTCAAGGGCGACGAGCACCGTCTCGGTGACCGTCAACTCGGGGAACAGGTTGGCGGCTTGGAAGGTGCGGCCAAGGCCATAGGCGGCGCGCTTGGCCGGGGCGACACCGCTGACCTCGTTGCCGAACAGCTGGATCGAACCGGTCGAGGGCACGAACCCGCTGATCGCGTTCATCAACGTCGACTTGCCGGCGCCGTTGGTGCCGATCAACCCGACGATCTCGCCATCGCCGACCTCGAGCGAGACGCCGTTGACCGCGGCAATGCCACCGAAGCGCACGATCACATCGTCAACCCGCAATGCCGGGGTTCCAGCGGGCAACACCGCTCGCTCGGCGTGGACCAGGGATGGCGGCACGGAGCGGGCCTGTTTCGCTGGTGCCGGGCCAAGGCGACGTTCGACGAGGCGCACGATGATGTCGCGCAACGCGTAGCCGATCTGCACGATGCCCCCAGGGAAATACATCAACAACAGCAGGATGCCCATCGACGAGCCGAGCAACGGTGCCACGTCGTTGTCGGGGAACAACGCCGGGATACCGGCAACCCAGACCGCGCCGATGACCGCGCCGCCGACGGAGCCGATGCCACCGATGACGGCGACGGCCACCAGACGCATCGAATCGTCGACGGTGAAGAAGCGGTCGTTGGGCACCGTTTGCAGGTTGGCGGCCAACAGCGCACCGCCGAAGGCGGCGATCCCACCGGCGAGCGCAAAGGCTCGCAGCTTGACCTTCGTCGCCGACACCGTGTAGGCCGCGGCGCTGTCCGGGTTGTCGCGCACCGCGATCGTCGCCCGACCGATGCCGCTGCGCCGTAGCCGACCGACGAGCAGGGCCGCGATCACTGCGCAGGCCAGCACGACGTAATACCACGCCCGTTGCGTGGTGACATCGATGCCGAGGAACGTCTCACGTTTGAAGGTCACCGAGCTCTTTGCCCCACCGGTGAGGATCGGGCGACGAAAAAGGTACTGCGTGGCGGCAAACCCGAAGGCGAACGTCGACACGGCGAGGAACAGCCCCCGAACCCGCAGCGATGTCGAGCCGACGAGCGCGGCGAGCGCGGCGGTGACCAGGCTGGCGATGATCAGCGCCAGCGGGAAGGGCAGCGGTTGGATGCCTTGCTTGACCAGGCGAAACGATCCCCAGCTGAGATCGAAGTTGAAGCCGTGAACGAGATGCGCCGTGAGGAAGGCGCCGATCCCGGCGAACGCCATCTGCCCGAGCGACAGCTGGCCACCCCAACCGGTGAGCACCGTCAACGACAGCGCGCAGATCAGGGTGGTCAAAATCAGCGTGTAGCTGAGGTGCCTCGACGCCTGGGTGACGATCAGCGGCAGGGCAACGGCGAACAGGCCGAGCACGGTGAAGCCGATGCGATCCAGCGAGCGAATCCACCAGATCGAACGGACACGCTCCGGCACGGGGCGCACCTTGGCCGAGTAGGAATACGTGCGGGCCTCGGCGACACCGCTCTTGCTCTGCAGGTAGACAGCCACGAGCACGAAGATCAGCACCAGGAAATCGAACAGACCGGGCTGGTTGATGACGTTGATGCGCACGACGATCTCGACGACACCGATGACGATGCCAGCGAAGAACGCCCGCGGAAACGAAAACATGCCTGCGATAACGGCCGCGGCGAGGGCGCGAATCATCGATGACGGGCCGATCGCTTGCAGGTTGTTGGCTGATCCCTGGAGGCCAGCGAGGAGCGCTACCGCCACGGTCGCCAGGCCACCGCCGATCGCCCACACCGCGGTGGAGACGACCTTCGGGCTGATCCCGGCGAGCCGGGCGAGATCGGCATTGTCGGCCGACGCCTTCACTGCCTTGCCGAGCACGGTGCGGTTGAGCAGCAGCCCAAGGGCAACAGCCAGCAGCGGCACGATCATCAGAATCACCAGCGCCGGGCCGGAGACGTTGATTCCGGAGAATCGGAACTTCGACCCAATCGGGATCGGATACTTGGCACCGGGAACGTCGATCTCGGGAAGGGCGATGAGCAGCAGCATCGACAGCTGGGCGATGCCGATCGTGGCCACCAGCACGATGACACGCGGTGCGCTGAACAGACGGCGGATGACGATCAGTTCGATCAGCGCGCCGTAGAGCACCCCGACGAACAAGCCGATCGCAGCGGCGATCCAGAACGGGACGTTGTATTGCCGGTTCAGCAGGGCGAACAATCCGGATCCGACCAGGCCGAGGTTGGCGACCGCAAAGTTGATCACCCGCGTCGAGCGGTAGACGAGCACAATTCCCAGCGCCACCACGCCGTAGATCATGCCCTGGACGACACCGTCGAAAATGCTCTGGCGGGTGAGGAGGATGGCGAGCACGCTCAGCCGCCCTCTGCCCCGAGAAACACGGCGCGCACCAGGTCGCCGCGTTCCAGCAACTCCTTGGCGTCGCCCTCGAAGCGGACCCGGCCCTTCTCCAAGAACACGGCACGATCGGCGAGCGCCAAGGCAACGTTGATCGATTGCTCGACGATGACGATCGTCGCGCCCTCGGCTTTCAGCTGCTCGAGTACCCCGATCAGGTGCTGGACCACCAGCGGGGCGAGGCCGAGCGAGAGTTCGTCGATGATCAAGATCTCCGGCTCGTGCAGCAGCGTTGCCGCCAACGCCAGCATCTGCTGCTCGCCGCCGGACATCGAAGCAGCCGGGCGGTCGATCGCCGCCTGCAGGCTGGGGAACAGGGCCAACACTCGTTGCGTGCGCCGCTCAGCGTCGGCGGCATCGGCGCGGTACACAAAGGCGGCGATCTCCAGGTTCTCGCGCACCGACATCGTCGGGAAGACGCCTTTGCCGCCGGGCAGCAGCCTGATGCCGAGCTTGCCGCGCTGCTCCGGTGAGACGTAGGTGATCGTCTGGCCATTCATCCGCACGACACCTTGCGACGGGGTGCCAAGACCGGCGATCACCCGCAGGATGGTCGACTTGCCGGCCCCGTTGGTGCCCAGCAGGGCGAGCACTTCGCCCTTGCGTACCTCGAAACCGACGTCGAAGAGGATCTGGATGTTGCCGTAGGAGAAGTCGACGCCGTTGACCTGCAGGGCGGGAAGCGATGCCGGGTCGGCGGCGCGCAAGGCCATCTCGGCGTGTTCTTCGTGCAGTTCGCGCGAGATCGCCGCGAGGTCGCTGCGGATCAGCATCGAACCACGGAGCAACAGCAGGGCACCTATCAGCATCGCCGGGATGACGATGATCATCACCGTGGCCCGCGGCCCGATGGCATCGGTGAGGAACCCGGCGAGCAGCGCGCCGCCGGTGGCCCCGATGAAGAAGACATACAACGAACCGAGCGCCGAGCCCATACCGCGCAGGCGGTAAGGGGTCACCGATTGCACCACCGGCCCGGTCATCGAGAACGCCGTCATCTGTAGCACTTGAGCGATAATGCCCACACCGGTGAAGGCGGCGACGTTGGGCATCGAATACTGGATCGGCACGACGATGGCCACCGGCAGCAGCAGCAGGCCGATCAGGCGCAGCGCCTTGGTTGGGTTCTCCCGAAACGTCGCGTCGTAACGGCGCGAGGTGTAGGGCAGGATGGCGATGACGGCTACGGCGCCGATGCTTTGCAGCAATCCGCGCTCCAGGGTTTCTACGCCGAAGTGGTCTTCGAGGTAGATGCCAGCGACCACCGGGCCGGTGAATAGCCCGAAACCGAGGGCAGCGAAGGCGGCCCACACCGACTTCAGCGTGCCGATCTGCTTCAACCGGGAGAACGCGGCCTCGACGGAGATCTTCGTCGGGGTGTCGGCGACCACCTCGCCGAGCACCTCCATCATCTCCTGTTTGCCGCGCTGGGGGTCCTTGATCTTGAAGGCCAACAGGGCAGCGATGGCCACAGGGATGCCGAGCAACAGGAATGGCCATCGCCACCCCTCGTCTCCCCCAGCGATATGGGCGACGAGGCCGACCAACGCCGGGCTGAGCGCACCGATCGCCGCTCCGAAGCCCATCGTCGTTGCCGTCATCCGGCCGCGCACCGCGATCGGATAGGTGTCGGCCAACAGCGAGCCATGGGCGGTGATCGTCGATGACTTGGAAATGCCGACGCCGAGGCGGGTGAGGAACATTTGGAAGGCGTTGACGACGAACCCGGTGAGCACGACCATGATCGAGAAGATGATCCCGGTGATCCCGATGATTCGCGAGCGGCGGTGGCGATCGGCTAGCCAACCCATCGGCATCGCCCCGAGAATCAGGAAGCTCGACGCCGCCGAGGAAACAAAGACGATGGTGCCATCGGAGACGCCGAAGCTGTCGCGGATGTCGGGAGCCAACACGGTGAGCGCGGCCGATTCCAACTCGTCGAGCGAGTTGATGATCAGCAGCACGATGAAGGTGAACGCCCCACCGCGGGCGATCCCGGTGCGCAGCGACATCTGTTCACCGCCAACGCCAACCATGTCGGCGTCGGTGATTGTCGGCGCGCTGGCTTGCGTCGTGCGTTCTGTTTCGGCGTCGAGTAACGCGCCAGCGAGGCCAGCCGTGTCGGTGTTGGTCTCGTCAGTGCTCATCGAATCCCCCAGAAGTGTCGGTATACACGACAACGGGCAGGGGTCGCCAATGGCGGCCCCTGCCCGTGTCACTCAATCAGTCAGTCGGAAAGAACCGGGGCCTGCGCCGCGGAATCCCACGTGAAGACGAAGGCGGCCGGGTCGCCGTCGGCGGCCCCACCTGTGCCATACATGCGTGGCTTCGGATCACCCGGAAGCAGCACCTCGAGGCCGTTATCGAGCACGGCGGCCAGCGTGCCGTAGTTCAGATTCGCTCCGGCTGCCCCTGCCCAAGCGGCGACAACGGTCAGGTTCTGGCAGGTCTCGAACGAGGCCTGGTAGGGCTGGTCGCCCTGCACGCCCGTGGTCGTGTTCGGAGCCGGGGCGTCGATGCCGATCTCGTTGAGCACGGCGAAGCATTCCTGCATCCCAGCCTCTTCCCAGATCGCCTGCGGCGGGCCGTAGAGCCCACCGATCAGCGAGCCGTCGAGGATGGTGAAGTCGGCACCGGCATTGGCCGCGCTGCCGACAAAGGCCTGCGGAGCGTTGTAGGCCGTGAAGCGCAAGGATGGTCGATACGAGGAATCGGTGTGCATCGCCGTCGGCCATTGGTTGCCGGCCGCGGCACCAGCCAACAGAACGACATCGACGCCCTTGGCCTTGAAGCGCTCGGCGATCGCCTTGACGGCAGCGTCGGTGGCGGCGCGGTCGTCGGTTGGCGAATCGATCGTCGCCGCTTCCGCAGCGGCAATGCCGAGCTCATCGAGTGTCGCCACGGCATCGTCGAATTCGGCCTGCTCGGTGATGTGGCCAATGACGCCGACGGTGCCTTCCAGGGCACCGGATTCAGCGAAGGAGCGGATCACGAACTTGCGGACTTCGGCGTCGGACCCCGAGGTGATCCAAGGTGCCTTTGCAGTGCCCTGCAGATCAGGATTCGGCGTGCCGCCGACCACTGCGGTGGCATGCACATCGGTCGGGCAGGCAACGGCATCGCCGCGCCAGTAGCCGGTGATGATGAACACGTCCTCGTCCTCGGTCAAACCGACGCAGGCGGCCTCAGCCGATTCCGGCCTGGTCGGATCGACCGGCGCGAAGACCAACTCGAGGTTGCGGCCGTTGATGCCGCCGTTGGCGTTGATGAAGTCGGCGTAGGCGGTGTAGGCCTCCTCGAACGGGCCGAGGTTGAAGTCGAGGCCGACCGCTTTCAACGCCTCGACGTCGACATAGGTCACGCCGATCTTGATCGCCTCGTCGCTCACACCGGGAGCGTCACCCTCGATGCCGGCAAACGGGTCTTCGGCAACGGTGTCCGGCACCGTCGGGGCGACCGTCTCTTCGACAGGCGTGGCTGTTGTTTCCACCGGGGCCGGCGTTGTTTCCACGGGCTCCGGTGTGGTCGCAGCGGCTTGCGTCGCCGCTGTAGTTGTCTCAGCGGCGTCGTCGCCGCCGGTGCAACCAGCAACGAGCAGCGCCCCAACCAATCCGAGTGCCGAGATGGCACGAGACTTGTTCATGAACTCCCCTAACAATGATTCGTTCGGCCCCGTCCAGGAAAGGACAGTGCATGAAACCGAGAATAGCGTTTCCGGACCGACTGGTACAGGATTCTTTCGGGGCACCGGGCACCAATCCCACTGGGTGGACCGATCGGCATCGGGCAAAATTCGGCCTATCGGCGGCGTACGGCAACGGTCGCTGAAGCCAACAACACACTGTCATCGCTCGTCGAATGTCTGTCTGACCCGGAGATCGCCTGATCGCCGCGCACTAGGGTTTCGCAATGCGACTCGTCCCGTTCAACAGTGATTGGAAGACTCGACCGAAGGTCAATCCAATGGAGGGATTCGCCGGTGCGGCGAAGCCCTGGACCGAGGTTCGATTGCCCCATGACGCCATGATTCGCCGCCAGCGCGACGCCGCGTTCGGCTCCGCTTCGGGCTACTTCCCTGGGGGCGTCGACGAGTATGTCAAGCGGTTCGACACTCCACCCGGCTGGCGCCATCGGTATATCGCCGTGCTCTTCGAGGGTGCGTATCGCAACGCGATGGTCTATGTCAACGACGTGCTCGCCGGTCAATGGGCCTATGGCTACAGTCAGTTTGCGGTGGTGATCAGTCCGTTCCTGCGCTGGGGCGAGTCCAACGAGATCCGCGTCGAAACCACCAGCGGAGAGGACTCGCGGTGGTACTCCGGCGCCGGTTTGTTCCGTGAGGTGTTCCTCGTTGTCGGCGGCTCCGCGCACATTCCCTTGGACGGCGTGCGCGTCACCACCTTGGACGCTGACGCAGAACTCGCTGTGGTCGAGGTCGCCACCTCGATCGCCAATCACGGCCTGAGCAGCCGCAAGCTTTCGATCCGCACAGAACTCGGCGAGCTCGACAGCGCTGGCGGCGGCGCCCTGGCCGCGTCCGATGCGTCGATGGTCACGGTGCTCCCGGGAGCGACGACCGTTGTTCGCCAACGGCTCTACGTTCGTTCGCCACGCCGCTGGTGCGTGGACGAACCGTCGCTGTACGGTGCGACGGTGTCGTTACTCGACGGCGATGAGGTCGTCGACGAGGCCACGGTCACGACCGGGATCCGCACGCTGCAGATCGATCCGATTCGCGGGCTGCGGATCAACGGGACAGCGGTGAAGCTGCGCGGAGCGTGCATCCACCACGACAACGGAGTGATCGGCGCGGCCACCATCGCCAGGGCCGAGGAGCGGCGCGTCGAGTTATTGAAGGCTGCGGGTTTCAACGCCATCCGCTCGGCGCATAACCCGGCGAGCCGTGCCCTACTCGACGCCAGTGATCGGCTCGGGATGCTCGTCATGGACGAAACCTTCGACATGTGGACTAAACCGAAAACCCAGAACGACTACACGCTGCACTTCGCGCACTGGTGGGAACGTGACGTCGAGGCCATGGTCGCCAAGGACTACAACCACCCGTGCGTCATCATGTACTCGATCGGCAACGAGATCCCGGATGTCGGCACGGCCCTCGGCGGCGATCTTTCCCGGCGCCTCGTCGAGAAGGTGCGTAGCCTCGACGGCACGCGCCTTGTGACCAATGGTGTCAACGGAATCCTGGCGGTCATGGACGTCGTCATGGAGCAGATCAGCGCGGCGGCGGCGAACGCCGACGACGGTGCCAGCGATGGTGCCGGGTCCGGCATCAACACGCTGATGAGCAACATCGGCGAGATGATGAACGAGCTGGGCCGTTCTGAGCTGGTGACATCTCGCACGCTCGAGGCCATCGCCGCCCTGGATGTCGCCGGCCTGAACTACATGGACGCCAGATACGAATCGGACGGCACAGCATTCCCAAATCGGATCATCGTCGGCAGCGAGACCTTCCCGGCGCGAATTGACATCCTGTGGTCGCTGGTCAAGGCCAACAGCCACGTCATCGGCGACTTCACCTGGACTGGTTGGGACTACCTCGGCGAGTCCGGCATCGGCTACGTCCGCTACCGGGACACTCCCGCGGGTCTCGCCGCGCCGTACCCGGCGTTGACCGCCGGGTGCGCCGATATCGACATCACCGGCAAACGTCGCCCGGTGTCGTACTACCGTGAAATCGTCTTCGGGTTACGCACTGCGCCGGCCATCGCGGTGCGCACGCCCGCACGCTACGGCCAGAAGGTGGAGTCGACGCCGTGGTCGTGGAGCGACTCGCTGGACACCTGGACATGGGAAGGCTACGAGGGCAAGCCAGTCGTCGTCGAGGTCTACGCCGACGCCGACGAAGTTGTGCTACTGCTCGATGGGACAGAGATTGCGACGTCGCCGATCGAACGGTTTCGCGCCGAGTTCGACGTGACCTACCAGCCCGGCACGCTGACCGCAGTGGCACACCGCGACGGCGCTGAAACTGGCCGATCCACCCTCGTCACCGCCACCGGAGCGGTGTTCCTGCATGCCCGGGCCGACCGCACCGTCGTCAGCGAGAGCGACGCTGATCTCGCCTTCATCGAGATCGAGTTGGTCGACGCCGCTGGCACGATCTTCACCGGACGAAACGTCGAGGTGTCGGTCAGCATCGACGGTCCTGCAGAGCTGCAGGGCCTTGGCAGCGCGAGCCCGATCACGACCGAGTCCTTCCTCGACGACAGGCACACCACCTTCGAAGGTCGGGCGCTGGCTGTCGTGCGGCCAACGGGCCCGGGAACCGTCACCGTCCACGTCGCCGCCTACTCGCTCGGCCTCGACGCTTCGGTCGTTATCGATGTGGGACGCCCGCATCGCTAGCTGCACGCGTCCCGATCGGCGTTACGCACTTACCAACGGGCTTTCGGGAAGGCTCGAATAATTGCTTCGTCGGCGGTGACCAGCAGCGACGACGTCGCAATTGCGTCGGCGACGATCAATCGATCGAACGGGTCCCGTGTCCACGTGACCTGCTCGGCTGCCAGCGCAACCGGCCGATCTCATGCACGTGGGTCAGCTCCAGCAACTCAATCGATCGAATACCGACGCGACTGGACCAAGCCTGTCAGCCTTCTCACGGATCGCGAGATCTTTCGGTTCGCCTGCGCTTGGCGCCCGTCGTACCATCGGCCCATGATCAAAGACCCCACCCGCAGTTTTGTTGTCGACAATGTCAGCCTGTGCTGGGATCGGTGGGGCGACCGGGGCGACTCGACGCCGTTCGTGCTCTGTCATGGATTCGGTGGCTCTGCCCACGACTTCGCTCTCGTCATCGAAGAACTGACCACCGAGCGCGATGTTGTCGCGCTCGATCACCGCGGGCACGGCCGTTCGCAAAAACTGGGCACCACCGACGGGTACTCAATGCAACGACTTGCCGACGACCTGATCGCCCTCATCGACGGCGAGGTCGGCGGACCTGTCGATCTGCTTGGGCATTCAATGGGCGGGCCGATTGCTCTCATGGTCACGCTGGCCCGCCCGGACCTGGTGAACTCGTTGATCCTCATGGACACAACCGCCTGGTCATTCGTGCCCCAAGACCCGGCGCTGGCCGAGATGATCGCCGGCTTTCTGTTGTCCTACGACACGGCCGATCCGTTGCCCGACATCAGTGTCTTTGGTGGCCCCGAGCAAGAGATGATCACCTCGACAACTCCGGCGGACTGGCAAGCAACCAAGGACTCGCTGAGCGCTGGGTTCGATCGATTCGCCTTCCAACAACTCGGTGCCGAAGTGTTCTCGAAAGGCACACCGTGGATCCGCGATCGACTCGCTGAGATCACCTGCCCGATCAGTGTGATCGTCGGCGAATTCGACTACCCGTTCATCGAACAAGCCGAGACCCTGGCCGCCGAAGCAGCCGCGCACCTGACAGTCATCCCTGGCGCCTACCACTCGCCACAGTTGACGCACCGCACGGATTGGCTCGCGGCTGTCGCCGGGCACTTCGCTCGGCTGTAAGACCTGTCTTTTCCGGGATTCGAGCGGCTGACAGCCTTACCGACCTCGGCCCGGTGGTTCGTTCTGGGGCCAGCCGATGCGCGAACGCGATGTCGCCTTCGCCGAATTGCGTTATCAGCCACGGCTGTCATTCCACCGTCCTGTCGAGGCCGCCAGAGCGCCGGGCAGCAAGGGATTCTGGATCGACGTCGATGTTAAAATTAGCACGTCCGATCTTGGAGAGCGAAGCGCCAAGTTCTACACTGACGTCAGTTTTGACAACCGGCCAAGGAGCTCAGAAACCAACCATGGCGACAACCGAGACGACCTCCGATCAGCTGACAGCGACCACTCGTTCGCGCAAGGGCGCACAGACCCGCGCCCGTTTGATCAAGTCTGCGCAGTCAGTGTTCGAGGACACCGGGTTTCTGGAGGCTCGAATCTCCGATATCGCCGATCGCGCCGGGCTGTCGCACGGCTCTTTTTACCACTACTTCGAGTCCAAGGAACAGATCTTCCGTGAGGTAGCCGAGGAGCAGGAGGCCCGCCTCACGGCCCCCGACAATGAGCCGGTCGGATCAGCCCGGCTCAGCGAGTATGAGAGAATTCTGCGCGGCAATCGGTCCTATCTCGCGCGTTACCGCGACAACGGCAAGATCATGGGCGTCATCGAGGAGGTCTCGCGCTACGACTCGGTGGTCAACGAGGCGCGCATGAATCGCCAGAAGCACTTCGCCGAACGAGCGGAGCGGGCGATCCGTCGTCTACAAGGCCTTGCCCTCGCCGATCCGTTGATCGATCCGACGATTGCCGCCCTTGCCCTCGGCTCGATGATCGGACGATTCTCCGAGCTGTGGCTGGTGGAGGGTTGGGGTGCCTATGACCTCGACACGGCGTCCGAACAGCTGACCAAATTGTGGGCCAACGCCATCGGCCTCAACCCGACAGCGCGCTAGTCCCCAATGGCCGCAAGAGACGCGCTACCGCAGCACAACATGGCTGCGGTCAGCGAAGCGGTGGCCACGCGGGTAGCCGAGCGAACGGCAATCGTTTGGCGGGATCGCCGCCTGAGCTTTCAAGATCTGACCCACCGTTCGCGACAACTCGCCCATCTGTTCAACGGTCACCGTCTCGGGGCCAACCCCGCAGGGCGGACCGGTTTGGCATCGCACGAATCACATCAGGATCATGTGGCGATCTACGCCCACAACGGCAACGAGTACCTGGAGGCGATACTCGGAGCGTTCAAAGCCCGAGTGTTGCCCGTCAATATCAACTACCGCTATGTCGCCGAGGAACTGCTGTTCGTGCTGCGCACCAGCGGGGTGCGGGCGATCGTGTTCCACTCGACGTTCGCGCAGACGCTCGCCGAGGTGCTGCCCGAGTTGCCCGAACTGCGGCTGCTGCTGCAGATCGACGACGGCTCGACCAACGCGTTGCTGCCCGGCGCACGTTGGTACGAGGAGGCGTTGAGTGCTGCGCCGGCGACGCTGCCTGACGCCGCCATACAGTGGTCGCCCGACGATCTCTACATGCTCTTCACCGGCGGCACCACCGGGATGCCCAAAGGCGTGTTGTGGCGCCAAGCCGATATTCATCGCACAGCGATGGGTGGGCGCAATCCGTTGACACGCCAACCATGGGCGTCGTTGGACGAGGTTGCGCAAGCAGCAGTCGACAACCCCGCGCCGGGCGTCGTGCTACCCGCCGCGCCGTTCATGCACGGTGCCGGCCATTGGACGGCGTTCGCCGCACTCAACCAGGGCAATACCGTCGTCATCCAAGACGACATCACCCGGCTCGATCCGGTCGACATCTGCTCGGTGATCGAACGCGAACGGGTGACGTACCTGCAGATCATCGGCGATGCCTTCGGTCGTCCGATCATCGAGGAGATGGAACGAGGAACCTACGACCTGAGCTCGATGCGCACACTGCTGTCCGGCGGCACCGCGCTGTCGACGAGTTGCAAAGAGCGCTTCCTGGCCCGGCTCCCGCAGATCACGCTGATCGAAAGCGTCGGTTCCTCGGAGGGCGGCGGGCAAGCAACGCAGATGACGACGGCGGGGGCGACGATCATTGCCGCGACCTTCTCCCCCGTCGAAGGAACCGTAGTCGTCGCCGCGGATCTCGACCGGGTGTTGCAACCTGGCGACGACGAGACTGGTTGGCTGGCCAAGCGCGGACCGGACATCCCCATCGGCTACCTCGGTGATGCCGACAAGACGGCGCGAACCTTTCCGATCATCGAAGGCGAGCGCGTGTCGGTGCCGGGCGATCGGGCGCGTTGGCTTGCCGACGGCACGATCGAGTTGCTCGGCCGTGAGTCGGTGACGATCAACTCCGGCGGAGAAAAGATCTTCGCCGAGGAGGTCGAAGCAGCGATCATCGCTCACCCCGACGTCGATGACGTCGTGGTGACGTCGCGGCCATCCGAGCGTTGGGGCCAAGAAGTGGTCGCCGTCGTCAGTCTTCGCGCTGGCGCATCGACGTCGACATCTGCTCTCGCCGCCGAAGCAGCGCGACACATCGCCCGCTACAAGCTGCCCAAAGCCTGGGTGTTTGTCGAGGAGATCAAGCGATCACCAGCAGGCAAGGCCGACTATCGCTGGGCGGCGGGCATCGCCGCCGCTAACGGCCGCCACAGCGGCGGCCGCTAGTGCACTATCTCTGAATTAGAGCGCGTGTTACTATTAGGGGATGTGGATTGCTGAGCCGATCGTGTTGACCATCGAGGAACGTAGCGAACTGGAGCGTCGCGTGGCGTCGCCAACAACACCGCAACGAGACGTGCGACGAGCACAGGTGATCTTGTTCGCCGCCGACAAGATGGCATCACGCCAGATCTCCTTAACGATCGGGATGCACGAATCTCACGTCGCGAACTGGCGGCAGCGGTTCCTCGCCGAAAGACTCAAAGGGCTCGGCGAACGCAAACACACCGGTCGACCACGACGTCTTGGCCATGACGAACGCCTGGCAATGGCAGCCGCAGCGACCGCCGAAAAGTCTGCCGACGACCCGGTGGCGATGTGGACCTTGGATGAACTCGTCGACATTCTCGCCGACACCCACGACATCATCGTGTCGCGATCACAACTCGGCAAGATCCTCGCCGCGATGGACATCGACCTGCGCAAAGTCCGTGGCTGGCTGAACCGGCGCGACGACCCCGAGTTCTGGACACGTGTCCGTGATGTCTGCGGCCTCTACCTCAACCCACCTGACCAGGCGATTGTGTTGTCAGTCGACGAGAAAACCGGGATCCAAGCCAAAGAACGCATCGTCAAAGACCAACCAGCCCGCCCGGGTCGGCCACGTCGCCGCGAGTTCGAATACGTGCGTCACGGCATCGCCAAGCTTGTCGCTGCTCTCGATGTCGGCACCGGTCAAGTGCTTGCCGACACGATCCCACGAAACGACTCAGACAACTTCTGCGCCTTCCTGGACACGATCGAAGCCACCATCGAGCCTGGCTTGGCAATCCACGTGATCCTCGACAACGGGTCATCGCACACCTCGAAACAAACCGCAGCCTGGTTCGCTGCCCACCCACGGTGGGAGGTTCACTTCACACCCAAGCACGCCTCCTGGGTCAATCAAGTCGAGTTATTCTTTTCGATCCTGCAACGCAAAGTGATCAGCAACGGCAACTTCCCCTCCCAAGACGACCTGATCACCAAGATGATGAAATTCATCGCCGACTACGACCAGACCGCCCGACCCTTCAGATGGACCTACGCCGCCGACCCACTCAAAGCCGCATAACCACACGCGCCCTAATTGAGCGCGGCTGCACTAGTGGATGATGACGCCGCGGATGTTCTTGCCGTCGAGCAGGTCTTGGTAGCCGTCATTGATCTGGTCGAGGGTGTAAGTCGAGGTGACCAACTCGTCCAATTTCAGCAGGCCGTCGCGGTACAGCCCGAGCAGCATCGGGATATCGGCACGAGGGTTCAGCGAGCCGAAGATGGTGCCCTTCACTTCCTTCTCCCACATCGCCAGCTGGAATAGGTTGATACTCGCGTCCATGCTCGACATCGGCGAGATCGCCGTTACGACGCAGGTCGCGCCCTTGCCGGTCAGCGTCATCGCCTCGGTCATCATCTCGCCACGCAGCACGTCCGGCGTCATGATCACCTGATCAGCCATCTGCCCCCAGGTCAGCTGCGTAACGAGCGGAATTGCCTCGGCCATCGAAGCGCAGACGTGAGTCGCACCCATGTCCATGGCCGTGTTGCGCTTGAATTCGATCGGGTCGACGGCGACGATACGACGAGCACCGGCGAGTTTGGCGCCCTGCACCGCGTTGATGCCGATACCGCCAATGCCGACGACCACGACGGTGTCGCCGGGCTTCACCGCGGCTCGCTTCACCGCCGAGCCATAACCTGTGGCTACGCCGCAGGAGACGAGAGCGACGGCCGGGAAAGGCAGGTCATTGGCCACCTTGACCAGCGAGGCCTCGGCCACCACGTTGTGCTCGGCGAACGACCCGACCTTGGCCATCACCTTCATCGGCTGGCCGTTGACGAAGGCGCGCGGGGTGCCGTCGGTGATCATCCCGAGCTGCATCGTGCCGGCCCCGAGGTCGCACAGATTCTGACGGCCTGAGGCGCAATAGCGGCAGCGTCCACAGCTGGGCACAAAGCTGGCCGAGACATGATCGCCGGGGGCCAGATCGGTGACGCCTGGGCCAACCTCGACAACGATTCCTGCGCCCTCGTGCCCGCCGATAATCGGGAACATCTCCGGGGCACCGACCATCGCGGCGACCTCGTTGCTGATCGACATATCGCCGGTGACCACGTGCTCATCGCTATGACACAAGCCGGCGACCTTCCAGTTCACGAGCACCTCTCCTGCCTTCGGCGGCTCGAGCGTGACTTCCTCGATACTCCACTTCTGATGCTGTCCCCATAACACCGCAGCCCGAGTCTTCATGTTGCTCCCTGATCGATTGCCAACGATGAGGTCATGATAGGCGAGTCATCCTCCGAATCGACTTCGACGTCAATCTTTAGAAGCATGCGCTGAGGCTCCCATCGGGTTGGGACCACGTCGTGTTCCGGTTCGCGATGAGCTGTGACACCAAGGCCGGTAAGCACGCCAGCCGCCCCACGCACCTCGCACACGACCCCACAAGCGTCTAATGTGAGAGCACCGTTCTCGTGAATTGCGAGACTGATTTACGTTGATTGGGGTATCGCTATGGCTAACGACGACTTCGTTGTTTCAGCGGACGGTCACGTGCTCGAGCCCACCGACCTGTTCAAGACGCGCCTCCCCAAACACCTCCGCGATCGGGCCGTGTGGGAGGAGGATTTCGAGCTCGACGAGCCGTGGGTCGAGGGTGGCGCACGAGCGTTTCGGCGCCTGCACACCGCCGGCTGACGAAGGTTGGACGATCTCGCGTTACCGCCAGACCGGGGGCCGCACGCCGGAGGGCGACCCGGAGTGCATCCTTCAGGACATGGAGCTCGATGGCGTCGACGTGCAAGTGATGCACCCGAATCTCTCATTGTTCGGCCTCTACTCCGACGACCATGAGCTGTCGATCGCCCACGCCAGGGTGTACAACGACTACATCGCCGAGCGGTTCGGCGCCCACTTCGACCGGCTCGTGTTCACGGCACCGATCCCGCTCACGAATGTCGACGACGCAGTGGCCGAGATCGAGCGCGTGGCGGCGAAGGGCTTCCGGGCGATCCTGTTGCCCGCTACCCCGCCCGGGAACTATTACACCCGCGCCCTCGATCCCGTGTGGGCGGCAGCGCAAGCGTGTGGGCTGCAGCCGTTTTTCCACACCCAGACCGGCGGGGTGAAGGTGAACGACACCGAAGCCGTCACACTCAAGGTCGTGCTGGAAAACGCGGCCCAGGTGAACCAACCGATGACCGATAAGGCGGCGGCGAAACGCATGGTGACTCAAGCGGTGTACGGCACCCTGGCACCCCAACAACTGATCTGCCAATTGATCGGTGGTGGGGTGCCAGAACGCTTCCCCGACCTCCATTTCTGCCTCATCGAGTTCAACGCCCACTGGTTGGCGTCGTTGCTCGGCGGGATGGACAAGTGCTGGGTCACCGGCATCGGCCAGGATGCCGACTGGTGGCTCGGCAAGTGGGACGACAGCCGCCCGGCGCACGACCAGCCGGATATGGCCCAACTGTTCAAGCTCAACGAGAAATGGCCATACCCGCTGATGCCAAGCGAATATGTGCAACGCCAGTTCCATGTGCAGTTCCAGGACGATCCCGTGGCCCTCGCCTGCCGACACATCACCGGGTTGTCGACGATCATTTGGGGTAACGACTACCCGCATGCCGAGGGCACGTTCCGTGGCAGCCGCCGACTCATCCAGGAGCAGTTCGCCGGTGTCCCCGACGACGAGCGCAAAGCAATCCTCGGCGGAACGCTCGCCCGGGTGTTGGGCCTGAGCCAAGTATCGGCGTAACGAGCTTCCACCCCGTCGTCGGCAACCCCATCGTCGACAACCCCATCGTCGACAACCCCGTCGACGCGATCGTCGCTGAGGTCCCGGCCACAACGTTCTAGTGCACCGGTCTCCGTTCGAACGGTCGCTCAGAGGCAGGCGAGAAGCAGGCCTGCAAGCAGGGTCGGATCACTCATCATTGCGTCATACACTTGACAGTAGCGTCAATTTCGAAATCATTCGACCACATCGAATGCGCACTCGACACCGGCATCTTCGCCGCCGAACCACTCGAAGGAGATCACCGATGAGCGCTGCAGCACGAACTATTGAGAACAGGCCGACGGTCATCGAGGCGGCCATTACGCCGTATCGACCGGGTGAGCCGTTACAGGACAGCGACGCGATGGTGGCCGACGCCATCGAGTGTTTCGCGGCCGGAGCAGGCGTTGTACACCACCATCACGATTTCCGCCAGGAGCGCAACGCGGCGATAGCTCAGATGATCGACGTCGAGTCTCGGATCCTGGCCGAAGTGCCGACCGCTCTGATGTACGGCGACTATTTGAAGGCCAAGGCAGTGTCCGACAAGATGGCCCACCTGCAGCCGATGGCCGATGCTGGCGTGCTGCGGATGCTGGCTATCGACCCAGGTCACACCATGTTTTGCGGCACTGATTCCCTCGGTCGGCCGATCCGGGCCGGAGTCGGCGGCACCACCTACGGCGAAGCCCACGAGTTGGTCGAGTTCGCCAAGACTGTCGCAGTTCCGATCTCGCTCGGTGTCTACGAGCCAGGCCAGCTTCGCTGGATCATCGCCTATGAGCGTGCTGTCGGTTACCCGGCCGGCTCCATCATCAAGATCTACTTCGGCGGCGACTACCTCATCGACAAGGTGGCCACCACGGGCCTCAATGTGGGCATGCCGGCGACCCTTGGCGCGCTCGACGTGTACGTCTCAATGTTGGCAGGCTCGAACCTTCCCTGGGTCATCAGCTTGCTGGGCGGCACCCTTGTCGACTCGCCCCTCGCTCGGCGCGCCCTTGAACTCGGCGGCAACCTCCGGGTCGGGATCGAAGACGCCGCTGGCACAACGGACATGACCAACGCCGAAACGGTTGCAGCTGCCTTCGTGCTCGCCCACGAAGTCGGCCGCCCGGTGGCCCAAACGCACACTGCGCTCGCAGCGCTTCAGGCGGCCTCGTGACCACTCGATGAGCGCATCCCACCTGGCCTGGCCGTCGTAGTGGGTGTGAATATCGACGAAACCAGGGGTGACGAGTCGCTCGGCAGCAACGGCGTGCACCTGCTGTCTGCTGAGCGGCGTAGTCTGACACTTGTGTCAAGTCGCCGCCGACCGGAAACCGAGAACGCATCATGACCGTCGAGCACCGTACGTTCTGCCGCATCTGCCTCTCATCATGCGGCATGGTCGTCGAGGTTGACGGGGACCGCGTGGTGTCGATTCGCGGCGACAAGACACATCCGCTCACCCGCGGCTATCTGTGCCCCAAAGGCCGGGCGCTCGGCCAAACCCATCATGGAACCGACCGGCTCAGCGCCGCCTTCATTGGCCGGGGCACCGACCGCTGCGCCGTCAGTGTCGGCGAAGCCCACGCCCATCTGCGGGACACGTTGGCCGGCATCGTGCAAACCTATGGCGTTGGCTCCATCGGCGTGTTCCACGCCACCGGAGGCTTCATGGATTCCGGCGCTGGCTGGGCGTCTCGTCGGCTCAAGAAGTTGCTGGGCACCGAGCACGTCTACAGCACCGCCACACTCGATGCCATCGCCAAGACCTACGTGGCCGAACAGGTGGCCGGCACCGCCACCCTCATCCCCAATATCGATGAGCAAAACGGTCGCCTCCTGCTGTTCATTGGCGTGAACCCGGTCGTGTCACACGGGCATTCCACCATGTATTCGAACCCTGTCGAGCGCATCCGCGCTGCCCGAGCCAGAGGTCCGGTGTTCGTGCTTGACCCGCGCCAATCGGAGACGGCAAAGCTGGCCGATTACCACCTCGCGGCACGGGCTGGCAGCGACTACGCGGTACTGGCCTACGTGTTGCGGGAGTTGCTGAACGATGATGGCTTTGACGACGCAGCCCTCGCGCGTCGAGCAGAAGGGCTCGACTCGCTTCGTCGGGCGGTCGCTCCGTTCGACGGTGCCACCGTCACCGCACTCACGCGACTCGAGCAGGCGCAGCTCGATGGCCTTGTCAGCGCCATTCGCGCCGCCGGCCGACTGGCTATTGTGTCCGGAACGGGCTCGACGATGGCCGTTGCCGGGAACCTCACCGAGTGGCTTTCGTGGGCGTTGCTCGTGGTCACCGACTCGTTCGATCAGCCCGGTGGCATGTGGTTCAACCCCGGGCTCACGACCCGTCTCGACCGGTTCGACACGCTGCCACCAGCGGCGGGGTCCACGCCGGGTGCCGCATCTCGACCTGACATCGGCCGTTGTGCAGGCGAGTGGCCGGCGTCGCTGATTCCTCACGAGATCGAAGCCGGACGTTTGCGCGCGCTCATCGTGCTGGGTGGGAACACGGTGGCGTCGGTGCCCGACACCGAACGCATCACAAGGGCCCTCGGCCAGATAGATGCGCTTGTCGTTTTGGAGATACGCCGCACCCCCACCACCGACCTGGCGACACACGTGTTTGCCTGCGCCGACCAGCTCGAACGGCCCGACATTCTGGGCTTGGACCTGAACGCCAACGCTGTCTATCAGCACTTCACCGACGCGGTGATGCCGGCACGGTCCGACCGGCCGCCCATGTGGCGAACGCTTGCCACAATCGGTCGAAGCCTGAACGTCGACATCCTTGGCGGCGACGCCGATCCCGCATCGGTGTCGGACGAGGCGCTCATCGGGCGCATCCTGCGAGGCGTCGATGTCGACGACCTAAGGGCGCAAGGAGGCATCAAGGTCGAGTCGACCGCGGTGTTCGGATGGGTGCAGCCGCGCCTGCCGATGGGCCACTGGAACATCGCGCCAGCACCTCTGGTGGAGCAGCTGGCGGCATTGGCGCCGCTGCCGCCCCTGGTGCTCGTGCCCCGCCGACCGATCCGCCGCATGAACACACAACCGTTCGGAAACGGTGAAGCCGCCACCGATGCCCTCATGCATCCCGACGATGCTGCGGCTGCTGATATCAGCGACGGCGAGCGTGTGGAGATCCGATCGGCCACCGGTCGGATCACGCTCACGGCGCGTGTCTCCACGGCCATCGCGCGCGGCGCGGTGTCCATCCAATACGGATGGGACGAAGGCAACGTCAACCGCCTCATCGACACCACCGACCTCGACCCGCTCACCGGTATGGCCCGCCTCTCCGGCACGGCGATCACTCTCCATCGCCCCGAACCCGCCGTCACCCGCCCGGGCAATTGACGATTGTGTCAAGGTTGCGGGCGCAGGTGGACAAATACGGTGGGATTAGAAGTTTGTGCCGCCGTCGATGTTCACCAGGGCCCCGGTCATGTAGCCGGCGATCGGCGAGAGCAGGAACGCAATGAGCGCGCCGACTTCGGCGGGTCGGCCAGGGCGACGCAACGCAATGTCGAGGCCCCAGTCCTCGACCATCACGCGTTCCAGCGCTTCGTCGTATGGGTATCCCTTTGCGTCGGCGACCTGCTGACGGATTGCCGTCAGCGCGGCGGTTTCAATGGCACCTGGGGCGACACAGTTGGCTCGTACCCCTTTCGGGCCGTACGCCTTGGCGATGCCCTTTGTGAAGGTGGCGACTGCACTCTTCATCGAGGCGTACGGCAGGCGAGCGATTTCGGGGGCTCGAATGGAATAGGCGGCGGTCGTGACGATGGAACCTCGGGAGGTGACCACGTGTGGCAGAGCTGCTTCCACCACTCGGGTGGTGCCGAGCATGACGTCTCGAAACACCTCGATCCATCGGTCGTCGGAAATCTCGATCGGTTCGTGACCGATGAGGCCAGTGGTGACCGCTACGCCATCGAGACCACCGAGCAGATCGACGGCGGCGGCGACCGCCGAGGCAGCCCCGCCTTGCGCGCTCACGTCGAACGCTACGCCATGAGCCAGTGATGCACCGGCAGCTCGAAGCTCGTCAGCCGCGGCTGCGGCGCGGTCGGCATCGCGGCCGACGACGACGACTGCCGCGCCCTCGGCGGCTAGCGCGAGCGCAGCCGCGAGGCCCATGCCGCTCGTACCACCGGCGACGAGAAACGCCTTGTCCTGAATTCCGAGATCCACGGAAACCTCCTAAGAGCGAGCCAATCTGACAGAAGTGTCAGACTCTACTCATGCGTGCTCCCGACCGGCCGACCGAGCGATGGACGACTCACAGCGCGGCGGATCACGCCGATGACCTCGCGGCGGCCTTGGCCCGCTGGACCTGGGACGGCGAAGAAGGCGGAGGAATCGTCGAACGAACCGCCACCATCAGCACACTCACCCGCTGACACACGGTCAACGAGGCGCGCTACGTCTCATCGGCGTGCGGTGCGACGTGAATAGCAGGGCGGTCACCCCGGTCAAACAAGGGACGCCTGAAAACTGCCGCTGACACGTCCACGCCACGAGTCGATGGGCAAATGGTGGGCAAATCCCGAGACCGTGAAAGCCATCGCGTCCGCGCTAAGCGCGGGTCAGGTCGCGTCGCCGCGTTGTGTCAGCTGCTTCCGGCCTCTCGATGTGATGTCGCCGTCGGCGTCAAGCCCACAGGGCCGCGATCGGTTGGGCCGTCAGGCGATCACCGAATGCAAGGGCGTCGGTTCCGGTATGGAGCACGATGCCTTGAACGAATCGTGGGCCGAGACCGTCCCGTAGTTTGCTCAGCCATCTGAACGTGCGGGCGCCGACGTTGCTCGACGCCTTTACCTCGATTCCAACGATCCGACCGTCGGGGTGCTCGAGCACGATGTCGACCTCGGGCCCGGTCCGGTCGCGGTAATGAAAGATCCGGACGCGATTGTCGCTCCAGCCGATTTGCTTTCGAAGCTCGCCCAACACGAAGGCCTCAAGCAGTCCCCCGGCTGGTTCAGGCCGGCGAGTCGGGTGCATGCTTTCCGGCGAGATGTTGACCTGATGCGCTGCAAGTCCGCTGTCGAGAACGACGATCTTGGGTCTGGCGGTCACCCGCTGGGTGAGATTGGTCGACCACGCCGGAATGCGCCAGGTCAAATAGAGGGTCTCCAACAAGTCGAGATACGGAGGCAGCGTGCGGGCCGGAAATCCGCCGTCGGCCGACACGTCCGCCACATTCAATTCGCTGGCGTTGCGGGCCGCGAGGAGTCTGACCAGCCGATCGAGATCGCCGAGCCGTTGCAAGGAGCTCACGTCCGCAGCGTCGCGATCGACGATTCGCGAGGTGTAGCTGTCGTACCAGGCGGCCCGTCGGTGCGGTCTCCGAAACACAACCTCGGGGTATCCGCCTGTGCAAGCAGCATCAAGATACTCGAGTCTCGTCGTCGGCGACTTCCAGCCGACGTCGAGCACTGCGGTCATTGCCCGGTCAATGAACTGTTCGCGCTCGCCACGAAGTTCGCCTTGCGAGAACCCGAAGAGCTCGATCGTTTCGGCCCTTCCTGCAAGGCTGTCCTGAACCGATCTCAACCTCAGCAGGTTCGCTGATCCGGCCAACAGAAATCGGCCCGGTCGCCGGTCACGATCAACGGCTGCCTTGATCGCCAGGAGCAAGGCGGGCACTCGTTGCACTTCGTCGATGACCAGCAGTCCGACTGCCTCGTCGATGAAGCCGGCCGGGTCGACAGCAGCTGCGGCGCGAATAGCGTCGTCATCCAGCGTGACGACGCGGCCACCACGCAGGCCGGCGACCTCGCCCGCCAACGTGCTCTTTCCGACCTGGCGAGCACCTTGGAGAATGACGACGGGCGTGTCATCGAGTGCGTCGATCACCCGTGCTTCGGCGTGTCGTCTGACAGGAAGCGGTCGAATGTCGATGTGTGAAATGATAACAGGTCCGCCGATACGCAGAAGTCTTTTCGCCGATTCGCATATCCAAGTTCGCTGATTCGCAATAGACCTCGGACGCAATGACGCCACGGCTAGCAACCGTCGGTCGGTCGCAACTTCAACCATAGAAGGCGGCCGCATCTCTCCGAGCCTGCCCACTCTCGACCGGATCGCCAACGCCCTCGACGCCGAACTCACCGTCAGCCTCACCGACACCCGACAACTCCTCGGCGCTCGCTGACGGCTGGAGCCGATCCCGCCACCACTATCTTCAGAGCGATTTCCCCCGTCACCCCAAGACATGGTGTCCGCGAATATCCGAAACGATCGGGCCCTCGTTGTCGCAATGATCCAGTCATCCCCGCTACCTACGAAAACCGACAGAATCCCATGGGCACGACATCACGACCGACAGCAGCGGAAAGCGCAGGAAACCCTGCCAACGGCAGGGTTTCCTATCGAGCGGATGACGAGATTCGAACTCGCGACCCTCACCTTGGCAAGGCCATGGACATCGTCCGTAACCGTCCTTGTCGTCCGTTGCCCCTGGTTGGCCGTGTTGCAACGTCCGCTCAGTCCGCAGAGTTCCACCCGATCCGGCAATTTTGGTTTAACGCGTTAAACCTCTGCGACCTATCAGGCTGTCGAAGTGGCTCGTACCCGTAGCAACAAGAACGAACCCGATCAAACCTGTTTCAAATTTCGACAAGAAGGTCGACCATGACCGGGGTTGCCACCGCTCGGCGGCCGGCTCTTCGGTAACGTCGAGGGTGTGGCCCAACCCGTGACGCTCCGAGACCACAACCTTGTCCCAGGACTACTCGTCGTCCGCTTCGGTCTCATCGCCCTCACCGACACCAGCCTGCAGAAGTCCGTCGAAGAATGCCACCAGCGCTGGGGGTTCTGGGGGTTCTCCGTATTCGAGGTCCCGGACCGCGACTACGGGATACTCGCCCGCCTCCGCCCGAACATCGTCGGGCGTCGCCAGATGATGACCGCCGAAGGCGAAGACCTCGTCGACTCCGGCTTCCCGCTCCTGCCCACCCTCGAAGCGCCACACTGGACAGTCGTTCTCGCCACCGCGACGCCTGAGTGGTTCGCCCGAGTACGAGAACACTTCCACGGCCCAATACCGAACCCCGCCTACCGACCCGGCTGACGTCGGCTACGATGAGTTCCATGGAAATCGCCGACTACGACCTGTGGTACGACGCCAACAGCGTCGGCGGCGACTTGGTCGTCGAAACATGGATCAGCCACGGACCACGCGCCTTCGACCCGAGCTTCGACCCACAACCAGGCGATTGGCTCACAATCGGCGACGACGAGGAACCACCTGTCCGCGCCCGCGTCGTTCGCCGCGATATCAACCTCGTTTGGGTCCAACTCGACCTCAGCCACCTCCTCGCCGACACCGCCACAGCGACAGCTCTCACCCGCTAGAAACTCGAACAACCGGTCTCGCGGAGCGTGTACTTCGGATCGGCCTATGAGCTATCGATGTCGAACGCGAAGGCAACCGGCAAGCCATCAATGAGACCGACTCAATAGTCGTCACCGCCCCCGACCGCAGACTTCGTACTCCATGACCTCGGCCGTACGCAACCCAAGTACCGCACCTATGGCCCCGAATCGCACCGGCCCCTTTTTATGCCAGGACCCCGCATATCACACTGCCCGCTCCACCCACGCGCAGCCTCGGAATGAACAAGCCTCAAAACGTCCCCCGTTTAGTACCCGAAAAGGGATCAGCGGCCCTCGAAAGGGCCGCTGATCATGTATTTCGTTGGAGCGGATGACGAGATTCGAACTCGCGACCCTCACCTTGGCAAGGCCATGAACATCGTCCGCAGGAGTCCTTGTCGTCCGGTAGCCCCTGGTTGGCCGTGATGCTACGTCCGCTCAGTCCGCAGAGTTCCGCCTCATCCGGCGATTTTGGTTTAACGCGTTAAACCTCTGCGAACTATCGGCCAGCTGATGCAGCTCGTACCCGTAGCCAACCAGAACGAACCGGGTTACACTTGTTTCAGATACCGACAAGGAGGTCGACAATGACACGAACCAGCCTGCTTTCCGACGCCGTGCGCGTCGAACCGTCCGCAGACGAACGCGCCTTGGCTAGCCTGCTCGTCGACGCCATCGCCGTACCGAACGAGCGCCGCTACTCCCTCCTACTCGAAGACGGGACATCCATACCCCTGTCTCCTGGCATCATCAGTGTGTTGCGAACGTCCATCGGTGAACTCGCTGAAGGGCACGCTGTTACCGTGCTGCCATCCGAAACGGAACTGACGCCAGCCGAAGCAGCCGAACTACTCGGACTGTCCCGACCGTTCGTCGTACGACTCCTCGACTCCGGCGAGATCCCATCACGTCACCTGCCCAACAGCCGCCACCGCCGAGTAACGCTATCTGACGTCGTCGCCTTCCAGACCCGCCGGAATCTGCGGCGCGGCGGCCGCCAACGCATCAACGAGATCATCGACGCCACAGGACTCCCCTACTGAGCCAACCCGTCTTCATGCAACGCGTATTCGTCGACACCAACGTCCTGTTCCCGTTCTCGGTCATGGACCTCTTCCTCGCTTTGAGTGAGAACAGCATCCACACCGTGATCTGGACCGACGCGCTGCTCGACGAATGGGAGCGAGTCATCGTCCGCGAGCACCAACGCAGCCCAACCACAGCAGCAAGCATTACAACAGCAATCCGCGAGTTCTTCGCCGACAGCAAAATCGAACTCAACGCGTACGAACAACTCATTGGTCAGATGCCCGGCAACGACCCAGACGACCGCCACCACATGGCCGCCGCGATCGCTGGCGGTGCCACCGCGCTGGTCACCGAAAACATCAAAGACTTCCCGATCGAACCGCTCGCCGCGCTCGGGCTGCGTGTCGTGCGCCCCGACGCCTACCTCAGCGAACTGCTGAACAACTTTCCGAACGAAGCCATCTCCACCATCGTCCGAGTCGCGGCAGAGAAGCGAAACCCGCCGAGATCCACAGCCGACGTTCTCGACGCGCTGAACGCTGCAGGCCTGCGTATCTTCACCGCGCAAGCCAAGAAAATGGTGCCCACACACGACCCAAGATGACCGGACGAACAAGCCTCAAAACGTCCCGCCGCAACGGGGTAGCGGCCCACTATCGCGAAGTGAGCGTCAGCTTGGTGGATCACGAGGGCTTCATCGATGGCGAGCGAACCCGCTATCGGCTCTACCAAAATGCCGTAGAGGTTTAATGCGCTCTGCGGATCATTACCTGCCGAGAATGACAAAAACCCCCTGTTGCCAGGGGGTTTTCGTGGAGCGGATGACGAGATTCGAACTCGCGGCCCTCACCTTGGCAAGGCCATGAACATCGTCCGCAGCCGTCCAGGTCGTCCGTTAGCCCCAGGTAAGCCATGATGCTCCGTCCGCTCAGTCCGCAGAGTTCCGCTTCATCCGGCGATTTTGGTTTAACACGTTAAACCTCTGCGGATCTCCATCCTCTGAGGGCGACGACTCGCATCACTACGCCAGAGGCTCTGATCGTGCAAGTAGCTAGGCAAAAATAGCGGCTCCGGTGCAGTTCGGTGGCGCTCATCTCAGCCGGTCGATTCGGTACGGTGGCTCTGTGAGTCAGCCACTGATGCTTCGTGATGACTCTATGATCCCCGGACTGCTGGTCGTGCGGATGGGTGTGAACACAATGTCAGACGAGCGGCTTACCGAGTCGGCCGAGCAGTGCCACGAGAACTGGGGTTTCTGGGGGTTTTCCGTATTCGAAGTCCCCGACGGCGACTACCACCGCCTCGCCCGCCAGCGACCGGCGTTCGCAGCTCGGCCACGAATGTTGATCGCAGATGGACACGAACTCGTCGAGGATGGCTTCCCGCTTCTTGCGACGCTGGACGCACCGCACTGGACAGTCGTGTTGGCGTCACCGACGTCAGCGTTGTTCGAACGTGTGCGGAGACACTTCAGCGGGCCGATCGACAACCCGGCCTACAGACGCACACCATGACGCGGTACGATGGTGTCATGACCGGCTACGACTACGACCTGAGATACGACGCCAACGGCGTCGGTGCCGATCTCGTCGTAGAAACATGGATCAGCCATAGCCCGCGAGCGACCGATGTAACGTTCGACCCGCAAGCTGGTGATTGGCTCACCGTCGGCGACGATGAGGAACCCCCAGTCCGCTCACGCGTCGTGCGCCGCGACGGCAACCGCGTCTGGGCACAACTGGACCTCAGCCACTTGTTCGCCACCACCTCGAGCACCGCTATCCACACGTGACGTGGTCGTCGAACCGATCGCACCCGAACCAAAGCCGAGCTAACGCGGACTTCGTGCGCGCTCTGCGGCGCCACGCGCAATAGATCGCTCAACTTCGACATCAACCGCCACTCAGCCGCCAGTACATAACGACGAAGGCCGCCCCGAAAGGCGGCCTCTGTCAATGGAGCGGATGACGAGATTCGAACTCGCGACCCTCACCTTGGCAAGGTGATGAACATCGTCCGCAGCCGTCCATGTCGTCCGTTAACCCTGGTTGGCCGTGATGCTCCGTCCGCTCAGTCCGCAGAGTTCCGCTTCGTCCGGAGATTTTGGTTTAACACGTTAAACCTCTGCATACAGTTGCTGAACCTACCCGTGGCCATGCAACGCGTATTCGTCGACGATTAGGAAGCCGACTCGGCCTGATCCGTCCGATCAGCGACGGCGGTGGCGGGTGGCGATGTAGTCGTCGGCCCATGAGCGCGGTGCTGCGCCATTGTCCGTCCTGGCCTTTTTGGGCGCGGAGGCGACCCCGGTTTGCCGCAGTCCGCAACGCTCCTTCGTTGACGTCGCTGCCAGCGAGTGCGGCGAGAGGTACGAGTCGGTTCGGTCCAGCGACCGCCGGAACAATGAAACGGTACAGATTGTCCATCACGGCGCGGGCAAGCATCTCGCCCAACGGCCCCGGGTCACCGGCGTCAGCGGACCGGAGCGCCTTGAGATATTTGGTGCGATCGCGTTTGTAGATGATCGCCGGTGCGTATCCGAGGCGGACAAGAACCAGGTTCAGAAGTAGGCGGCCAGTCCGACCGTTCCCGTCGAGGAAAGGGTGGACGCGTTCGAAGTGGTTGTGCGCTACTGCGAGAGTTTCAATCGGCCGGCCGGCCTGTGCGATGTCGTTCAACGAGTCGACCCAGTCTCGTATCGCGTTGGGTACGTCGGGCCATGGCGGTGGCGTCATGCCGCCGGGAAACGGCTGGATGTCGTGCTCTCGGAAGCTGCCTGGCCGTTCTCGGTCGGTGGCGTTGGGATGTGGAGCGACACCCCATACTGGCGTCAGCGCCATCGCGTGCACTTCACGAACTTCTGTGATGGTGAGCAGTTCTCCGGTCGTCCAGACACCTGGTTCGAGAGCTTGGCCGTAGACCCATTGCGCAGCGTCCGCGTAGCCGCGCACCTCCATGTACTCCTTCAGTTCCTTGTCACCGACAGCGATGCCTTCGGAGAGGAGCCGTTCAACCTGTCTGAGAACGAGCGTGTTGCCTTCGATCGCCGTCGAGTGGTGCGCTTCTTCGAACCAGATCGTCGTCCAGATGCCTTCAGCTTCGACCGGGCTCGGGAGGCCGCCCATCCGGGTGCGAAGCTCGTCGAACGCTTCATCGAGACGGTTGTAGATGTCTTCGCGACGTGGGCGCCCGGCCATGATCTCTCCAAATTGTACGTTGAGCCTCAAAAAACTGTACCGTACAACGTCGACCAAGTTGCGCGCCGCGGCACCAAGAAATCGAATCGTACAAATTCGCTCAAAGCGGCAGCTAACTCCGCTGAGAGAACGCAAGCCAGCGACTCTAGTAGGGCCGAAGAGTTCGGACCGCGCCGCCGTGACAAGCACGTCGATCGGTCCGGCGTCGGTGTCCCATTGGGTGCTCGCCACACCAAGTTCAGCGCCGATGATCGGTCGTCGATCAGCCGTACCAACCGGCACAGCTCCAAGCTCGGTCAATGCCGCCGCGACAGTCGAGATTTTCGGCACTCCCTTGTACAAGCAGGTCGACGTCCTTGGTGCGTTAGTCGACCATCCCGTGAAACGTCCCAGACATGCCACCGATAACGATGTAGCGAACGCCATGGCGTTCGAGAACTTCACCGATCCTCGCGAGATCGAACGGAAGCCCTTCTGGAATCACGCCATGACGGTTCCGGCCCGCAAGTCCGTGCGCCACTGCACGTATTCATCCGGCGTCATGCCTCGACCCTGCCCATCACGAAACCCGGCGTCGTCATCGGTACGGCCGGGCAGCGTCGAATAAACCTCAACCGCCCGATGACCCAACTCCGGCGGAGCTACCCGCCCACGACGGGCGAGCACATAGAGACCTATGACGTCATGGAGGCTGCGGACCTCGGTGTCCCACCGAGTCATCTGCGCGACTCCGCGCCGGAACTCAGCCTCACCAACCTGTGCGACCAACTGCTCAACACGGGCTCTTACGTTGGGTTCGATATCGACGACCATGTGCCACAAACTCCTACCGTCAGCGTAGGCAGGCGCGGGACGCCCGACCTTCAAACCGTCCGCTGCAAACCAGAAATTTCAGCGTCGCACCCCGATCGACACGCGAAATGGAGCTCCAGGCAGCGGGTTCAAGAGCTTTGCCGTAGACCCATTGCGCAGCGTTCGCGTAGCCGCGCACCGCCATCGCCGACAGCAAAATCGAACGCGGTACGAACAACTCATCGGTCATGTCATCGGTCAAGCCTCGCTCGGCTCTACCAAAATGCCGTAGAGGTTTAATGCGCGCTGCGGATCACTACCTGCCGAAAATGACAAAAACCCCCTGTTGCCAGGGGGTTTTCATGGAGCGGATGACGAGATTCGAACTCGCGACCCTCACCTTGGCAAGGTTCCGGAAACCGTCCGGACAGTCCATTTGACCTGTTCAGCGTCCGTGCGGAAGGTCGAATCGTCCGCCCCGTCCGCCCCAATCCGCACGGAACGTAGATCGCTCTACCATCGCCCTACTAGGTCAATCCACGCCGTCCTCGATGTCGAACTCGCCGAACGGGTCATAGCCCGTTGGCTGGTCTGGATGGGCGTCGCCACGCAGCCGGCGAAGCTCAGGCAGCGCGAGGTGATCCTTGTGACGGTCTGCGGCTTCCTTCATCCGGATCAGGTCGTCGAGCGATGCGGCGCGAACGGTGACACCGTCACCGGCGTCGAACAGTTCCGAGCCTCGCCTGATGTCCGAATAGGCGATGATCGACTCGTTCGGCCCTGTCGCTGTGATCAAGATGTCGACCGGCCCGGCATCGGTATCCCACTGCGAGTTGCCACCCTCGAAGTCCTCGCCGATGAGCACTCGAACGTCCGAAGTCCTCGCCGGTCGAGCGTTCAGCGCGTTCATCGCCCGCGCCAGCCGATCACGGTTGTCTGCGTCAGGCTGTACCAACAGATCGACATCCTTCGTCCGGTACTCGATCATCCCGTGAAACGCGCCAGACACCCCTCCGATGACGACAAAGAGAACCTCGTACCGTGACATGACCTCGCCGATGCGTGACAGGTTGAATGGCGCAGGCTCCCGCGGCTCAGTCACGACCGGGCCAACTCCTCCCGACGAGCCGTGCGCCACGCCACGTACTCCTCCGCGGTGATGCGGCGACCATGCTCGTCGCTGAAGCCGGCATCGTCGTCAGTGCGACCCGGGAACGTGTGCAGGCTGGCGGCGACTCGCTGCCCGATCTCCGGCGGACGTACCTTTCCGCGACGAGCCATCACGTACAGGTAGATCACGTCATCGAGGCTACGGATATCAGTGTCCCAACGCGTCATAGTCGCGACACCGCGACGGAACTCCGCCTCGCCGACCTCGCCGATCAGCTCCCTGACCCGAGCAACAACCCGTGGCTCAATCTCGACCAACACGACAATCACCTCCTCAGGTTTCATCCTACGCGATGGGAACGCACCGTTCCGACGTCAACGTTCTCCCGCTTGCGTTCGGTCGGTCGTGAGCGTGGATGCCCTTGTGACAGTTCGAAAGCCCGAGATCGATGAGCAACTCGCACAGCTCGAGCGCTGCCGCTGCGGGAACGATCACCAGAACTCTCAATACGGCAAAGGGCGCCTCCTCTACCCGAAGATGCTTCCATATCCGAGAACCAGAACCCTTGCGCCATGCTCAACCGACTCGGGTACGGTAGTTCTGTGAGTCAGCCGCTGATCCCCGACGGCAGCTGCCATCGCCTCGCCCGCCGGTGACTGCGTTCGCTGCTCGCTCACGCATGTTGGCGCTGGCGATTGGCTGCGGAGTTCCTGTGCGTTGGGTAGCTCCAGAAGCAACCAAACGCGCAACTTCGAACATCGCTGCCGCGGGTACGACCAGGACATAACGACGAAGGCCGCCCCGAAAGGCGGCCTCTGTCAATGGAGCGGATGACGAGATTCGAACTCGCGACCCTCACCTTGGCAAGGTGATGCTCTACCAGCTGAGCCACATCCGCATATTGCGGAAGCGAAGTTTAGCAAGCGCATCGAGGAAGCGGACGCAAGCCCGTTGCGAAATTCGCTCTCAGCTGCCGCGTTGATCAGCGGGACGCAGGTCGACTCGCATCACCAGCACACCGTCTTCCAGCGATGCCACGGCATCGCCAACGATGGCGAAATCCTGAAAGTCCGTCTGCGCCTGGGAGATGAATGCCTGGCGCTCCTCGCCCGCCACCGGCGGCAACGGACGGTGCTTCACCGCCGCGGCACGCTCACGAAAACGGGCCAACATCGCATCAACATCAAGCTCAGCCACGGCCCTAACCTAACTCGTCGGCTTCGAACATGCGCAACAGCGGATCGATCGCCACTGCGTCGTCCACCTCCAGATTGGAGGTGTCGTCTCGACCCGGTGCGCCGAGCGGCAACAGATCATCCCGCAGGTCGTCGATCGGCGGCAGCTCCGCCTTGCCAATCGCCCGCAGGTCGACTTCCGGCTGCGGCATTAGGGCGCCAATGGAAACCGACTTGTTCACCGGTTCGGCACCAGGGGGCCTGACGCTGTCCAACAGTCGGCGCTGCTCCAACCTGCTCATCCGGCGAAACTTCGTCGCCTCCATCACCTCGAGCGGGGCCAACAACTGTGGCTCCGGCCTCGAGTTGCGCCAAAACCACACCGTGATCGCCACCAACCCGGCGCCGAGCAGCACCAAGGCCAAGGCCAGCAAGTACACAAGTCGGGTGCTGCCCGTGTCGTTGATCTCGTCGGCGACGACTTGGGTGAACACTTGCATTCTCATCGACCAGCATTCTCGCAGGATCAAAGCCAATTCCGCTGGCATCACCGCTGTTGTTCGGCCCCGATTTCAGGCAAGCTGTTGATGATGGACGCAGCGCTCGCCTTTGCCGCAATCGCCGCCATCTGTGCCGCACTGTGGTGGGTGGCCTACAAGATCGAGCCGCATTGGGTCTCCAAAGATGGCACCCGGGTGATCTGCTATGCCCAAAGCCTCGATCACAACGGCCAGCCCGAGGGTCGCTTCCGCGAGGTACGCCTGCGCCAGATCGATGACAACCGAGTCGAAGTCCGCCAGCGCGGCCGTTACGCCCGGGCACCACGGCCGACCGATACCTACAAGCCAGCGCTGCTCAGCTTCGCCAACAGCCAGCCGTACACGCAATGGTCGGTCATCGGCCGATCCGACGAACCGCCAAAAGGTAAGGAGATCTTCGTTCTCGGCAACAATCACACCGAAGGCCAGCCCCCGTTGCTGGCGATCCGCTTGCCCGCGTCGAGCCGCGCCGTACCGATGTTGCAAGCGATACTCAACCGCTGAGGCTCAGGCGTTGAGGCCCGCCGCTAAGGCTCAGGCGTTGACCGTCACCCGGTTCAAGAACGCCGCCAGCCTCGGCGCCAACTGATCGAGGTTGATCAGGAACGCGTCGTGGCCATGGGGCGAGTCGATCTCGAAATACTCGCAGTCGACCCCCTCGGAACACAACACGTCACGAATCTGCTGCTGTTGGTAGGCCGGGTAGAGGATGTCGCTCCAGATCCCGGCGGTGAGTACCGGCACGCTGATCCGCCCCATCGCCGCGGCCAGGTTGCTGCGCCCCCGAGCCACATCGTGCAGATCCATCGCTTTGCCGAGCAGCAGGTAGCTGTTGGCGTCGAAGCGACGAATCAATTTCTCGCCGTGATAGTCGAGGTAGCGCTCAACCTCGAACCGTTGCCACAACTCGAACCCCTGCCCGCTCGCCGTGCGATCGGCGAAGTCGCGCCCGAAGCGGTCGGTGAACACGTTGTCGCTACGGAACGTCACCTGCGCCACGGTGCGCGCCAATGCCAGACCTTCAGCTGGCCCATCACCGGGCGCGGCGTCGTAATAGTCGCCACCGCGCCACGCCGGATCGAGGCGAATGGCTCGCCGCCCGATCGCCCCCCAAGCGATCTGTTGCGCCGTGGATTGCGCGCACGTGGCGATCGGCACCAGCGACCGCACGCGGTTGGGGTAAATGATCCCCCACTCCAGCACTTGCATGCCGCCCATCGAGCCGCCGATCACGCTGTCCCATACCCGAATTCCGAGATGATCGGCCAGCCGGGCCTGCAAGCGGACCATGTCGCGCACCGTCACCACCGGGAAACGCGAGCCATACGGTCGGCCATCGTCGGGGTGCGCCGAAGCAGGGCCGGTGGTGCCCTGGCAACCGCCGAGCACATTGCTGCAGACGATGAACCAGCGGTCGGTGTCCAAGGCCTTACCCGGACCGATCAAGCCTTCCCACCAACCCTCCTCCACTCGGCTGTGATGGGGATCGCTCGACCCGGCAGCATGGCTGTCGCCGGTCCAGGCGTGACACAGCAAGATCGCATTCGAGGCCTGCGCGTTGAGCGTGCCCCAGGTCTCATAGGCGATGGTCGGCGCCCGCAACGTGCCGCCGCCATCGAGCACCAACGTTCGATTTTCGGGAAGCGTGAAGAACCGCCTCGGCCCAGGATCATCGCCGGGCATGAAGGCACCAGTAACCGGGAGCGGTAGCTGTGTCATGACCTGTGACGTCCTTTCGTAGCGATGCAATATGTTGCGCTACGACCGGTCCTTGTTGCCGCTTGCTCGGCCACATCCCACATTGCTGCGGAGGCACCTTGGGGTTGACCGTTCCAGGTTGCCGGGTTCTGACGAACCACTCGTAATGCGCTGGCAAGCCTACACAGCGGCCCCAAACCACGCTGCACTCTTGGCCGTACTTTGAGAATTCGGCGAGTTGCGCTACAGTGAGCTCGTTGTGCGGGCGGCACTGGGGCCTAGGAGGCCTGCATGTGCGATACCTGCGAAAGGACAATGACTCGTCGAAGCGTGCTGTCGCGGGTCGCCGCTGGCCTCGCCGCGGCTGGTGCAACACCACTGCTCGGCATCGATTCTGCTTCGGCGTCAGCGCCACAGAGCCGTCTCCCGCAAGCGGTCAGCGCACCATCGATCGTCAGCCGTAGGCGTTGGGGTGCCACAGAATCGATCCGCGTCAACGACCGCTTCTACGCACCGATCCGCAAGCTGATCGTGCACCACTCCGCCAGCCCAAACAAGCCGAGCAGCCCGGCCAACGTGGTCCGTTCGATGGAGGCTTACCACATCCTGACCAAGGGTTACACCGACATCGGCTACAACTACCTCATCGACCACAAGGGCGTGATCTACGAGGGTCGGGCGGCACGTAACTACGGCGATGGTGACACGATCACCGCCGAGGACAGCAACGGTTGGGGCGTGGTCGGCGGCCACGCCAAGGGCTACAACGCTGGCGCCGTTGGCATCTGCCTGATCGGCAACTTCGAAAATACCGACCCTACCGATGCGGCACTCGGCGCGTTGAGCTCCTTGATGGCTTGGAAAGCCAGTAAACACAAGATCAACGCCCTGGCCAGCGAGACGTACTACACGATCTATGGCGGCCAGAAGAAGACCGCCAACATCGCCGGACACACCGCCGTCGGCGGCACCCAATGTCCCGGTGCGCAGTTGCTCGACATGTTGCCGTGGATACGCGAAGAGGTCGGCAACCGTGCCGGTGCGTGGCCAGACCAAGCAATCAACATGGGCGACGCAATGCGCTACGAGGGTGGCGCACTGCGCGGTCAAGGCTCCCCGAATTCGTCATCATCCTCTTCGTCGGGCACCCCGACTACGGCCGCCCCGACCACGACGACCACCACCACCACCACAACCGCTCCGAAACAGACTTCGGGCGGATCAGCTGCGGCGACGGGCATCAAGGGTTACCGCGTCGTCAGCGAGGGTGGCCGTGTCTTCACCGCCGGCAAGGGTGCCGAGCATGGCAACCCCTCCTCCGCCGGAGCGTCAAAGATCGTCGGCTTGGCCAACGGTAAGGCTGGCGATGGCTATTGGGCGCTCGACGCCGACGGCACTGTCTACGCCTATGGATCGCGACCTGCTCTGGACTCGGTCACCGACGACAGCCCCGCCGTCGACATCGCCGCCACCTACAGCGGCCAGGGATACGTGGTGCTGGTCAAAAACGGTGGCATCTACCGTTTCGGTGACGCCCTGCACCACGGTTCGCCCAAGCGGCTCGGCGTTGCCGCCAACGCCAAACGGATCGCTGTGCGCCCACAAGGCGACGGCTACTGGGTGCTCAGCGACGACAACGTCATCCGCGCCTTCGGTAACGCCAACGGATATGGCTCGCCGGGTGGCACGGTGGTCGATCTGTGGTCGACCC
This sequence comes from uncultured Acidimicrobiaceae bacterium, assembly GCA_963732585.1. Taxonomy (GTDB): domain Bacteria; phylum Actinomycetota; class Acidimicrobiia; order Acidimicrobiales; family Ilumatobacteraceae; genus WLMZ01. The sequence goes on from CAVSZY010000003.1 coordinate 1,614,650, forward strand.
CGAGCGGCAAGGGCTATTGGGCGCTGACCTCCAACGGCGCGATCGGCGCCTTCGGCGACGCCATCGACAAGGGCGACATTCCGCGCAGCGGCAAGACATGGTCGCGTCAGGCCTCGCACATCATCGGCACCCCAACCGGCAACGGCTACGTGATCTGCAACAGCGAGGGTTCGATTCGCAGCTTCGGCGACGCCCCGTCGTTCCCCTCCTTCGCCGGCAGCGGCATCACCGCCACCGGAATCTGCATCGCCTTCGCGTAATCGTTCGTTGCTGCGCTCCTGGCGAACATCTGTGCACGATGACGCGGATGGCATCGCCACGAGCATTCGACTGACCAACAGCACAGTTTGACTGACACGGCGATCAGAATGCACTGACGCATCAGCGAGTGGACAAACGAACTCAACCGGCTCATGCTTGTGCCGTGAATTCGAGCTATCTCTCCACCAAGGCCTCGGTCCGTCTGGCCGACGGTGTGCGTGTCACCGTGGCCGACGACGTCATCGAGGCAGGCGAAACCGTCGCTGCCTTCGGCGGTAGTTGCTGCACCAGGGCGCAGCTCAACCTGCTCGACGAAAGCCGGCGGCGGCGCAGCACGCAGATCGACGAAGACCTGTTCATGGTGGCCACACCCGAGGAAGAACCGGGCGACCAGATCAATCATTCCTGCGCCCCGAACTGCGGTGTTGCTGCTGGCGTGTTGATCGTCGCCATGCGCCGCATCGAGCCAGGCGAGGAGTTGACCTTCGACTATGCGATGTCCGACGGCTGCGACTACGACGAGTTCGACTGCACCTGCGGCGCGCCGCACTGCCGCGGTCGGATCAGCGGGAACGACTGGATGATTCCCGAGCTGCAACTGGCCTATCGCAGCTGGTTCAGCCCGTACCTGGCCAAGCGCATCTCGGCGTTGATCAGCCTTGGCGCCGAGCGCCGCGCCTTCGCTCTCTAGTCACGTATCCCGAGCACCGCTGAACGGGCCAGGTGGCCTAACGCTGCGCACTGTGTAGCTGGGCTACGATCGTCGGGCATGCGGAGCACGCGATGCGGATCCTGATCATCGGTGCCGGAGGCGTTGGGTCGGCAATCGCCTCAATCGCCGCTCGTCGGCCGATTTTTCCGACATCGTGCTCGCCGACATCGATGGCAGCCGGGCCAGTCGAGCAGCGGCGATGGCCCACAGCGACAGGGTCCGTTCGACTCGGGTCGACGCCTCCGATCGTGATGACATCGTCGAACTGGCGCGCACGATGCGCGCCGATGTGATCATCAACGCCTGCGATCCGCGCCTCAATCCTGCGATCTTCGACGCCGCCTTCGCGCCGATACGCACTACCTCGACATGGCCATGCACATGTCCAGCCCGCACCCGACCAATCCCTATGAACAGACCGGGGTGATGCTCGGCGACGCCCAGTTCGCGGTCTCTGATCAATGGGTCGAGCGCGGCCAGATGGCACTGTGTGCGATCGGCGTCGAGCCGGGATTGTCCGACGTGTTTGCCCGCTACGCCGCCGACAATCTCTTTCAACGCATCGACGAGGTCGGGGTCCGCGATGGCAGCGACCTGGTCATCGAAGGGTTTGCCTTCGCCCCGACGTTCAGCATTTGGACCACCATCGAGGAATGCCTCAATCCGCCGATCATCTGGGAACGCGACCGCGGCTGGTTCACCACCGCACCGTTCAGCGAGCCGGAGACGTTTGTCTTTCCAGAGGGCATCGGCCCACTCGGATGCGTCAACGTCGAGCATGAGGAAGTGGTGCTGATGCCCCGTTGGCTCGACGTCGGCCGGGTGACGTTCAAGTACGGGCTTGGCGACGAGTTCATCGACGTCCTGCGCACGCTGCACAAGTTCGGTCTCGATTCAGACCAAACCGGTGATCGGTGCGCGGCGTCGAGGTGTCGCCCCGCGATGTCGTTGCCTCGGTGCTGCCGAATCCCGGCCGAGTTGGGCGAGCGGATGCGTGGCCGAACGTGCGCCGGACTCGTTGGTCAGCGGTATCGGCGTCGACGGCCAACCTCGCCAGAGCTACCTCTACCAAGTCGTCGATAACGCCTGGACGATGCGCGAGTTCGGCCACCAAGCCGTGGTCTGGCAGACAGCGGTGCACCCGGTGGTGGCCTGCGAGTTGATCGCCGAGGGAACCTGGAAGGGTTCAGGGGTGCTCGGTCCCGAGGCACTCAGCGCCGAGCCGTTCCTCGAGTTGCTGCCCGTGCACGGCGCGAGTTGGGCAATCGAGGAACGAAGCTAGAGCGAGCCGACCACCGGTTGCGCAAGGCGCATTGCCTGGCTGTAGCCAACCTCGGTGGGCAGGAAGCCGTTGCGGTCCGGCCACAACAACTGCACCATCTGGTAGCCACTCCCCCGATACCAGGCGCTGGCCGTGGCGAACCACCCGGATTCGGCTGGTTCGGGGACGGCGAGGAACAGACAGCGCAACTCGTTGTCCAGCAGCCCGACGAGTTCGATGCCGAGAGGGATCTCCGTGCCGCCGCGGAGCATGTCGACGACCAGATCCAGCAGGCCTTTGGCGGCCACCGGCGTCAGCCCAAAGATGGCGATCTCGGCAAAGCCCGGAATCATCGCCGGAAGCCCGATGGAGTAGCAGTAGGCCGGTGTCGGCGGTTCGCTGTCGGCTCGCGGTGCGACAGTCTCCAGCGCCCATCCAGCCGTCTCGATCATCCACTCGATCTTCTCGGCGTGGGGGATGTGGAAATCGGGAAGCTCCATCGACGGCAACCCTAACCGAGCGCCGATACCGTGCTGTGGCGATGTATCGGTTCCTTCTGCGCCCACGATGGCTGCTGTTTCACCTGCTCGTTCTTGTCGGCGTCATCGGCATGCTCGCCGCTTCACGCTGGCAATGGCAGCGCTACAACGACCGACAAGACTTCACTGAGCAGGTCGAAGCGCGCATTGCCGCCGAGCCGCAACCGCTGGCCGACGTACTCGACCGGATCGCCGCTGGCGAGCCATCGCAGGACGTGCAGTGGTATCGGGCGACGGCCAGCGGCCATTACCTGGAACGCCAGCTGCGGGAGATCAACGCCAGCCAAGGCGGCGCCTTTGGCGCCAACGTGCTGACCCCATTCCAGATCGACAACGGTCCGCTGATCATCGTCAACCGCGGCTTCGTCGCCGACGCCGCACCCAGCCCACCTGCCCTCAGCGGCGACGTCATCATCGGTGGCACCGTGCGAGTCAGCGAGCAGCGTCGCACCGGCGAGCTCAGCGATCAGGGCGAGGCGACACAAGACGAGGTGCGCCGGGTGGATCTCGCCGTTCTCGAACAGCGCCTCGGCACCGATTTGGCGCCGGTGTACATCGAGCTGATCGCTTCCAAGCCGAGCCAAGGCGACAGCCCGACACCCGTGCCCGCAGCAAACCTTGCCAGTGGTCCCCCGCATCTGTCCTACGCCGGGCAATGGCTGTTGTTCTCGCTGTGCGCCATCGCCGGTTGGGTGTTTGCCGTGCGCCGCTCGCTGCGCACCAATCGCACCCGCCTGGCCAAAGAACTACAGCACGTCCACGCTGATTGACGACCAGTCAGCGCGCCCATCTCCGGGCCCCACCAACCGTCTTGGGCTTTAGAGACTCCCACACGTTCTACGGCCGCCGAGCGCGATATCGCGAGCGAACTAAGAATTCGTCCTAATCTTCGTTCGGCTCCGAGCCGACAATCAGAACATGAGAATTCAACGATTTTGGCCGCTACTGTCTCTAATCGTCCTGACAGCCTGCGAGTGGCCTCCGCACTCGCAGCGTGCCGCGCCACATCTGAGCGGACTCGTAATGACGAACGACGGCAAAAATATGTCTGTCGAGACTGATCCATTTATGAACTCCGCCACAGGCGCAGACCCTTGTGCCCTTCTAGCCGAGAGCGGAACCGATGCGACGCGTGGCAGATTGGCACTGGTTTTTAGCAGCGTCGCCGAGGTAGGTGACGAATTCCACGAGGCCACCATCGTCGGAATCGAGGTCGATTCCTACAAGGGTCCAGGAAACTACGCGATTGACAGCACGGGCATGTACGTAGATGGCGTCCAGTACGACCGCACATCGGGCGAAATCAACATTGGGCAGGACGGCTCAGGAAAAGCGCAGATCGCAGGATCCCCCGATGATGCCTCCGCCGTGCAGGTTACTCTGGCCTATACTTGTCATTCGTAGGAATCGGCCCACACGCGAATAAGGGCGCGGAAGCCTGGAGCGCATCCACTACACGCAGCCTCGTAGGGTGTTTCCCGTCCACTAAGGGCTGGCGAGTTAACTATCCGCGCGTGGAGTGGTTGCGCGGCGTAAGGTGTGGGTGTGGTGTGGAGGTGTCCGAGGAGGCTCTGGTCGAGTTCTTCTCGTCTGTCGGTCCGCATCTGGATGAGAAGCAGCGCCGGTTGCAGGCTGGGGCGATGGCGCGGATGCTGGGCCGAGGGGGCGTGACGACGGTCGCTCGGGTGTCGGGGATGTCGCGCAATACGGTGATGGACGGCCAGCGTGCGGTGGTCGCTGGTGTGGAACCCGATGGTCGGGTGCGGGCCGAGGGTGGCGGTCGTCCGGAGTTTGGACTGCCGCCGAGATCATGACCAAGGTGTCACGCGGCAGAGCCGCCCTCCACCAGATCAAATCCGCGACGGACCACTAGTGATAACAGGACGTGTTGTAACACCTATTATCGCAGGTCAGAGGGCTTTTTTGATGGATACCAGTCACCGCCCCATGAAAGATCGCGGCTAATGTGTCAGATAAGTACACGCACCGCCGTGTATGGGAAGATTACAAATCGCGCTGTAGTAATTGCCGGTGTTGGTCCAATTGAAAGTTAACGCGGTCGCCGCAGAATTTAGATAGACGTAATACGCGGTGCCCGTTGGGAAAACCTTCGTTGAGTAGTATACACCTGCCTGCACAGTCCGTTTCGTGCCATTACAACTTAAGAAGTAGGATCCATATGAAATGCCAATTGAGCAAGGGGGTGCTTGGCCACTAGCCCAGGTAGCGCCCGCCGGGCGAGATTGCATACCGATGCTCACTAACCAGGATTGTTCGTAGCGGTCGGGTGGTGTTTGTTACGTCGTGACGGTGCGTGGTTGCAGGATGTTGTCGAGTTGGTTGAGGGCTTCGATGAGGGTGGTTGTCCAGGGCCAGTTTTGGTCGAGTCGGAGTCGGCGTGGACTGATCCGGGCTGCGACGTGAAGGAGTCTGTGGCGGATTGTTTTCGGTGAGGCGGTGCGCATCTTGCCGGTCAAGGAGAGTCGTTTCGCCCAGATCAGCAGGTTGTTGGCGATCGTGGCGAGGTGCATCCAGACGGTGTTGTTGACGATGTCATCGAACGGGAGCCGGGCGAGACCACATGCTTTGGTGTCGCGGATGATCGTCTCGGCACGGCCTCGTTGACGGTGCTGTAGTTCGAGAGCGACGATGTCAGGGTCGGTCTGGTTGGTGATGAAGCATTGGTGGCGGAATCCTTCGACGGTATCGAACAGCGACAGTTGCGCGCCGGGGTGTGGTCGTTCGCGTCGACAGATCAGTCGGGTCCCGGTCGGCCAGCCTTTGAGGGTGATGTGGTCGGTGAGTTCGATGACCCACGCCCCGGGGCGGCGGCGGTGCCGGTTGCGGGCTGGAACCCAGTCGGTCTCGATGGTCATGACGGCGTCGCGGACGGCACCGTTGATCTGGTACCCGAAGCTGAACTGAAGATTCCGTTGGTCGCATTCCTCGGCGAACCAGTGTGAGGCCGCGGCAGAATCAGTCCTGATCAACACCTGTTTCTGCACGATCTCGACAGGGTCGCCGGACTGATGCCCGTTCTGCCAGACGTCGGGTAACACGGCGATGCTGGCGGCGAGCAGCGTGACGTGGTCGGCGGCGGTGCCGGATCCGGCGTTGCCGGGGCGCATCTGAGCGGCGAGCACTTCGCCGGTGTCGGGTTCCATCGCGATCAGCGGGTAGTGCCCGAAGAGACGCTTGTAGGTCGGCGCGGCATCTTGTTTGTCGGCGCGGGTGGTGACGTGCGTGGCGTCGATATCGATGATCGTGACCGGCCCGGTCGGACCCGCGCCGGCGGTCCATGCGACCCGGCGAGCATCGGCGACAGCGGTGGTGATCTGGCGGAGTTCGTGCGGTCCAACTTGATCGAAGGTCCGCCATGTCGTTGGGTGCGAGGCGACCGGTCCGAACAACGCGGGCTGGTCGCGCAGTGCGGCCAAGTCCGAGACGCAGGTGCCGCCGTCGGCCAAGGTCAACACCATCTGTGTCAACGTGCGGCCCGGGTCGTGGCGACGGTGCGGCAGTCGAGCCATCGCGGTGCAGAGCCCGGCGGTCAGTCCGGTGCGGTCGGCGACCTCGCCGAGCCAGACCAGTCCGGCGTGCGACACGATCCCTTCGCCGTCGCCTGTCACTGTTCGTGGGCGGATCAGGCTGCTATTCTTCGACATGACAAAGGCCTTCTGATTTGGTGAATACGGTGTCTAGACAACCCATATTCTCCCACGTCAGAAGGCCTTTTCGTATGATCCCAACCAACCCCACGAACAATCCAGGCTAACAAAATGGCAGCCGTAGAAATAAGGCGTCTTACTGCTCGGGCTCTCACGATGTCGACCTCGACTTTGGGATGATAAATGGAATTGCCGAGTAGACTACAATTTGACCCTGCGAGTGTCAATTCTTGGTCGAGCTGAAGAAACCCCTCCGCGCTGACTCAGGTGGATTCTGAGCCTCTTGCGGTCAGCCAATGCACGGCCGAGTCGGTGACACCCTCGGCTACGCCGGGCTCGGCGTCGCCTCTACACGCCTCGGTGCCGAGGTAATGCGGCTCGATCTGGCGAAGCCGGCCCAGCAAGCGCCGACCCGGTCGAGAACCTGGCGTTGGGCGACCGTGGCGTTGTCGCAGGCCATTGCCAACAACGGTGTCGGCTGGCCTAGCAGCCGATCTCGCCGTCGAGGTCGGAGCGCAGCATCCCGCTGACCCGTTCGGCGACCATCACCGTCGGTAAGTGAGGGTTGGCCCGCGGCAGCGATGGAAACACGCTGGCATCACAGACCAGCAAGCCCTGATAGCAGTGCAGCCGACAGCGCTCGTCGACGACGGCCATCTCGTTGTCTAGCGGGCCCATCGCGCAGGTGCCGGCAGCGTGGGAATAGCTCGCCGAGCTGGCGGCGATCCAGCGGTCGAGCGCGGCATCGTCGTTGCTGACTGCTTGCAGGTGCGCCAATGGTGTCCCAATCTCGTCGATGAACACCTGCTCAGCGATAGCGCTGATCGCTTCCGCAGAGGCGATGTCGATCAGTTGGCGGGCCGCGACACGCATCAGCCGTCGGTCGTTGTCATCGCTGAGACTGTCGAATTCGACACGTGGCTGGCGGAGTGGATCGCGGTCGATGATCGTCACCGACCCCCTGGAATGGGTGCGCATCAGCGCGGCCGTCAACACCCCGTATCGGCGCTGGTCATCCCCAAGCCCGGCGCGGTTGAGGGCCAGGATGTGCAGGTCGGGGAGGCCGGATCCGTCCGACCAACGAAGTAGCGTCGTCGCATCGAGATCGCCGTCGCTGGGCGAGCACAGCTGGAGCGCAACTGCGACCGAAGGGTGATCGCGCAATCCCCGGCCGACGCCGGCCCGGCGGATATCGCTTCGCAGCAGAATCGCAGGCGAGTGAATAGCACCGGCGCTGACCACTACGGTCGACGCCTCGAAGCTCTCCCCCGACGCGCAAAGCACGCCGGTGACCTTGGTCCCGGCGAGCAACACCCTGTCGACAATGGTGTCACCGACGATGGTCAGGTTCGGCCGCTCCCGGGCCAACTGCAGGTAGGCGTCGTTGGTCGACACCCGTTTGTCACCACGTCTGGTCAGATGCACAGGCCCGACCCCGAGGGCACCACCGCGGGCGTCCTCGCACCACGGGTAGCCGACCGCGAGACCCGCCTCGACCAGCGCTGCGCCGACGGTGCCCCATTGACCCTGCGGCACCATCTCCTGCGCGATCGGTAGCGCCGCCAAGATCGGCGACACCGTGTCCCAGTCCCAGCCAGAGCACCCGAGTCGAGCCCATTCGTCGTAGTCCTGGGCGACACCGTGCATGGCGATCATCGCGTTGACCGCCGAGGAACCACCGACGCCGCGGCCACGTCGGTACAACGCTGGCGGGCTGCCAGCCGACGCGCTCGCCTCCAGATCGTCGAACAATCGTCCTGGTGTGGCCAACGCCTCATACATCGACGATCCGGCGACACCAGGCGGGGTCGCAGCGACGTCATGTTCTGGACCTGCTTCGAGCACCAGCACGCGCCGGTGCGCATCCTCGGAAAGACGTGCCGCCAGCACCGAGCCAGCACAACCGGCGCCGACGATGACGACGTCGTACATCACCGCTCCCGGCGCGGGCTCTCCCGAGGCAAGCCGTGCAGATGGGCGAAGTCGTTGTAGCGCACCAGCTTCCACCGAGGCGGCCGCTCGTTGAGTAACTCAGTGATGCTCGTGTTCAACGTGTGGATGTCGAACATGCCGACGGCATTGACTTTCAGCGCCTGGCGCAGAGCGGCGTCGATCACGCCGCCATGGCAGACGACAACCACCGTTTGGCCCTCATGCTTCTCGATCGTCTCGGCGATGGCAATCCCGACCCGGAGGTGGAACGCAGCGACACTCTCGCCGCCCGGAAACCCGGCGACGTAAGGATTGTCCTCCCAATCGAGCCCGCCGTAGAACGAAGCGAACTCCTCGTAGGCCATGCCGTCGCATTGCTCGCCCGGATCGTGTTCACCAAAGCCAGCCACGATTTCCGGCTCGATAAAACCGAGGGCAGGGGCAAGGATCCTCGCCGTTTCGATCGCCCGCGGAAAGTGGCTGCTGATCAACACATCAGCGTTGATTTCGGCGGTCTCAAGCAGCCGGTCGTGCAGCCTTGCGGCTTGCTGACGGCCGAGTTCGGACAAACCGGAACAGGTGCGATGGCCACCGATGACACGATCGACGGTCACGTTCGACTCGCCGTGGCGGATGTAGATGATTCGGGTCACAAGTGTCGATCTTACGGGAACTGGTCGCGCCGCCCGCAGGTCTGACCCAGTCGGCGTACTTTTCGTACACGGTCGGGTCCGATACGGCGACCCGATGGTTAGCGTTGGCGTGCATCCATTCCGTTTCGGATGCGCCAGAAGGAGGCTCTCCATGACCGACCCTTCATCTCGAACTGTGCACGAACGCGGCCAGTTTTTCGACCGTTTTGAGGCCCTCACCTTCGATGATGTCGTCATCATCCCCGGTTTCAGCGAAGTGCTCCCCGACACCGTCGACACCAGTGCGGTCTTCGCCCGCGACATCAAGCTGGCAATTCCACTGGTCTCAGCAGCGATGGACAAAGTCACCGAGGCGCAGATGGCGGTGGCCATCGCCCGTGAGGGTGGCATCGGTGTTCTCCACCGCAACCTGTCGATTCTCGATCAGGCCGCCGAGGTGCAAAAGGTCAAGCGCAGCCAGAGTGGCATGATCACCGACCCGGTCACTCTCCCGGCGACGGCCACGCTCAACGATGCCGAAACGCTGATGAACCGCTTCAAGTTCAGTGGCGTGCCGATCACCGACCACGCCGGCCACCTGGTCGGCATCCTCACCAACCGCGACGTCCGCTTCTGTGAGTCCAGCGACTACGACCGCCCGGTCAGCGACTTCATGTCGCACGAACGGTTGATCACCGGCCACGTCGGCACCACGCTCGACGAGGCCCGGGCGATTTTGCAGAAGTACCGAATTGAGAAGCTGCCGCTCGTCGACGACGACGGCATTCTGCGTGGCCTGATTACCGTCAAAGACATCCTCAAGCGCCAGGAGTTCCCCAACGGGACTCGCGATGGCAAGGGCCGCTTGGCCTGCGCTGCGGCGCTCGGCGTCGGGCCCGATGTCGAAGAGCGCGCCGATGCGCTGGCGGCGATGGGTGTCGATGCCTTCGTCATCGACACCGCCCATGGGCACAGTGCCGGTGTCATCAAGACCATCGAGCGCTTGCGTTCTGGGTGGCCGGACACCGCCATCGTCGCTGGCAACGTCGTCACCGAAGAAGGTGTCGAGGCGCTGGTCAAGGCTGGTGCCGACGCGGTCAAGGTCGGCGTTGGTGCGGGTTCGATCTGTACCACGCGGGTGATCTCCGGTGCCGGAATGCCGCAGTTGTCGGCAATCCATTTCAGCTGCACCCGCGCTCGCCAGTTGGGCATCCCGGTGATCGCTGACGGCGGCGTGACCTACAGCGGCGATGTCGTCAAGGCCATCGCCGCCGGTGCCGAGACCGTGATGCTCGGCTCGCTGCTGGCCGGCACCACCGAATCTCCCGGCGAACTCGAACTGTTTGAAGGCCGTCGCTACAAGAACTACCGCGGCATGGGTTCGCTCGGCGCGATGCAAGGCCACGGCGCCGACCGCTACGCCAGCGGGCAGTCGCCGAGCGGTACCCGCAAGCTGGTGCCGGAGGGCATCGAGGGCCGCGTGCCCTTCGCTGGCGATCTCGGCGACGTCACCTACCAACTCGTTGGCGGCCTGCGCAGCGGCATGGGCTACGCCGGGGCACCAACGCTCGAGGCGCTGCGGACCACCGCTCGATTCATGAAGGTGACTACCGCCGGGCGTAACGAATCACACCCCCACGACGTGACGATCACCAAGGAAGCCCCGAACTACCAGCGCACCTAGCTATGCCAGCTTTTCGACGAAGGCTTCCAACTGGCGCAGATTGCGACATTCGTAGACACCGTCGGTGTGGGTGCCGTAATCGCCGACGATCGAGTCGCCGGTATTCCAGTAGCTGCGCGGCTCGGGGTTGAGCCAATAGACGTGGCGGGCCTTCTGGCGCACGTTCTTCAGCACCCATGATTGGCTGGCGTGATAGTTGTTGCGCGCATCACCGAGGAACAACACGGTGGTCTTCGGGCCGACGTCTTTGCCGTAACGCTCCCAGAACACCTCAAAGGCATGGCCATAATCGCTATGCCCGTCCACCCAAACCACATCGGCCTCGGTATTCACCCGGTGGATCGCCTCCTGGATGTCTTCCGTCGACTTGAAGTAGTCGGTGACCTCGTCGATGCCATCGATAAATACAAACGAGCGAACCTTGCTGAATTGGCCTTGGATCGCGTACACGAGCATCAACGTGAAGCGGGCGAAGGCGGCGACCGAACCACTGATGTCGGCGACGACCATCAACTCCGGCTTGGCCGGCCGCGGATACTTGAACTTCGGTTCGGCAGGCACGCCGCCGTATGACAGCGAGTGGCGCACCGTGTTGCGGAAGTCGAGCGGGCCCTTGCGACCATGGCGCCGTTTGCGCGCCAAGCGGGCGGCCAGCTTGCGGGTCAGGGGTTGCAGCGCCTTGCGCAGCGCCTGCATCTCGTCACGTGAGGCATGCATGAATTCGACGTCTTCCGGCAACGGCTTACGCAGCGTCTTGGCCATCGCCTCGGCACCACGGTCGGCCACGAGGCGGCGTCGGATCTCGGCCTCGATCTCCTTCTTGAACTGATCGATGCGGCTCTCGTATTCGTCACGCTCAAGCCGTTCTTCGAGCGCCGTCAGTTCACCGCCGACCTGATCGCGAGCCGTCTGCATCAGCTTTTCCTGCATGCCATCGAGATCGAGATTGCGCAGCGTGCGATACAGGTAATAGGTGCCGCCGACGGGACGGCCTGGCTCCATGCCGGCGAAACGCTGCACGGCGGCCTTGGCTAAGGCCCGCATCAAGCCCTGATCGCCGTTCATCAGCGCGTTCATCAGGAGATTCATCATCTCCTCGGGGGTCAGCGAATCCATTCCCCCGCCAGCCGCGCCGCGGCCGTCGTTCTCTGCCTGCTGCTCTTGCAGTTGCCGCCACATCTCGTCGATGTCGCCGTCGCCATCGACCAGGTTGTATTCCGGCCCACGCAAGCTGAAATAGACCTCGAAGACGGTTTCGAACGCCCGCCAATGGCTGTTGTTCTTGACCATCGTGGCCCCAAGGGCGTACTTGAAGGCCTCACGATCCTCGATCGGGATGTGTTGCACGGCCTCCATCGCGTCGAGGTTTTCGGTCAACGAGACGGGCAACCCCGCATTGCGAAGTTCGACGACGAAACCGGCCAACAGATCGAGCATGGTGATCGACGCCGACTATTTGTCGACGCTCAACTCCTTGGCGGCCTTGGCGATGTCGGTTTGGTACTTGAGCAGCACGTGCAAGGTCTCTTTGGCCTGCTGGGCATCGATGTGTTCGATGCCGAGCAACACGAGGGTGCGCGCCCAGTCGATGGTCTCGCTGACGCTCGGCGCCTTCTTCAGATCGAGCTGGCGAATGCTGCGCACGATGCGGGCGATCTGATCGGCGAGGTTGTCGCTCACGCCCGGCACCCGGGTGGTGACGATCAACTTCTCGCGCTCCAGGTCGGGGTAATCGACGTGGAGGTACAAGCAGCGGCGCTTCAGCGCCTCGGAGAGCTCACGGGTGTTGTTCGAGGTAAGGAACACCAGCGGGATCTGCTTGGCGGTGATCGTGCCCAATTCGGGGATGCTGACCTGGTATTCGGAGAGGATCTCCAGCAGCAAGGCCTCGGTCTCGACCTCGACGCGATCGACCTCGTCGATCAACAACACCACGGGGTCATCGGCGGTGATCGCCTCCAACAACGGGCGGGTCAACAAGAACTCGTCGGAGAAGATGTCGTCGTGCACCTCGCTCCATGAATCGCTGTTCTTGTCAGCCTGGATGCGCAGCAACTGCTTCTTGTAGTTCCACTCGTACAGCGCCTTGGACTCGTCGAGCCCTTCGTAACACTGCAAGCGAATCAGCCGAGCACCGGTCATCTCGGCGATGCTCTTGGCCAGTTGCGTCTTGCCCGTACCCGCGGGCCCTTCGACGAGCACCGGCTTGCCAAGCCGGTCGGCGAGGAAGGCCACACCAGCGATGCCCTCATCAGCGAGGTAGTTCACTGCGCGTAGGCCCTCGCGCACTGATTGGACAGATTCGAAGCGGTTACCCATACACCAAGCACCCTACAGTTCGCCTTCGAAACAGCATCAATCGAAAGAGCTCATCAAATCCCCCTACGATGCACGACGTGGATCGTGGACCGCTCGGCGATGACGTAGACCGTTTTATCAACGCCGTCAGCACTGATCTGGGCGAATTGTCGGGCAGAACGGCCGAATCCCACCGCAACGACGTCACCATCGAGGCCGCCAACCTGATGGCCGCAGCGTTCGAGGGCGACGACCGCCTGACCGACGACGAGGCCTGGGCCTACGTGTTCGGCGTCGGCTCGATCAGCGAGCCGGCATTGATCGCCACGCCAGAGGAGCTGCGCTCCAGTGACGTACTCAAAGGCAAGACGAAGTGGGCGACGACGCCGTCGGTGCTCTTCGACCTGCTGGCGCGCGCCGATGTCCGCGATCACGCCGGGCGCTCCCATCGCTACCACGACCTGGCGCTGCGACTGTGGCGTGGATGTATCAGCATCGATCTGGTGACCTCGACCAGCGAACTCGACCTGCTGGAGACCTTCCGCCAAACGATGTTGACCCACTTCGACGTCGTCGGCGTGGGTCGCCCCGGCCAGCCCCGTCACCCGCTGGCGACCAACGACCAGCCGACGCGCAGCGGGCCAGCAACAGGCGGCGCACAGCCACCGAAAGCCACCGCCGAGGTCGCTCCCGCCGCAGCGGCGGCTACCGACAAGCCGCTGCCCCCGGCCCGTTCGATCGGGGAATTGATCGCCGAACTCGACGCACTGGTCGGGCTGAAAGGTGTCAAGGATGAAATCAATCGGTTGACCAGCTTGTTACAGATTCAGCAACTGCGCGCTGAACGAGGGTTACCGACGATCGAAACAAGCCACCACCTGGTCTTCACCGGTAATCCGGGCACGGGTAAGACCACTGTTGCCCGCTTGCTCAGCCAGATTTACCGGTCGCTCGGCGTGGTCAACAAGGGCCAACTGATCGAGACCGATCGTTCCTCACTGGTCGCCGGATTCGTCGGACAGACGGCAACCAAGACGATGGCCGTGTTGCACAGCGCGCTCGGCGGCATGCTGCTGATCGACGAGGCCTACAGCCTGGCCAGAGGTGGCTCGGAGGATTTCGGCCGTGAGGCCATCGACACGCTTGTCAAGTTCATGGAAGACCACCGTGACGACCTCGGCGTCGTCGCCGCTGGCTACCCCACCGAGATGCAGGATTTCATCGACACCAACCCGGGTCTGAAGAGCCGCTTCACCCGCACCGTGCATTTCGCCGATTACACCGACGACGAGCTGACGCTGATCTTCGAACGGCTCGGCGAAAAGGGCCACTACCGACCGTCCAGCGATGCGGTCAGCAAGCTACGGGCCATCCTGGCAGCCGTGCCGCGTGATCGTGGCTTCGGTAATGCTCGCTTGATCCGCAACATCTTCGAGGAATCGGTCGGTCGTCAGGCGCAACGTCTGAGCGGCCTCAGCGATCCCAACGACGAACAGCTGACGACGATCATCGCCGACGATCTGCCGGCCGTCGGGACGCCGCTATGAACGCCAAACGGCTGCTTGCCATCTTCGCCGCGGTTGCCATGATCATCGGTGCCGTCGTCGCCCGCCGGGCGGTCGACGACAACAACAATGGTGCCGCCGATGACCGCAACCCTGATGCCAGCGCCCTGCCCGTCTCCGACGACGAACCACGCGCCGACGGTGTGATCACGATGGTCTGCAGCACCGAGTTCGCCGGCACGTGCCAGGCGCTGAAAGCGATCATGGGCAGCGAGGTGAGCACCACCGTCGAGCCAGCTGGCGCCACGCTGGATCGCCTGGCTAAGGTCGGCGGAGCCGAGCTCCCCGACCTCTGGCTGACCCTCGACCCGTACCCCGGCATGCTCGATATCGCTCGCGGCAGCGGCGCTGGCGCAGTGAAGTCAGCGACAGCGCTGGCCTCCAGCGATCAACAGGTCGCGGTGTCCACGCCGCGAACCGAAGCGATCGAGCAGGGTTGCGCGTCGACACCACTGTGGAGCTGCATCGGCGACGGCGCCGGGCAGCCGTGGAGCGCCTGGTCGGCAACGGCATCGGCTGGCGCCGTGGAGGTCGGTTTGGCCGACCCGGCCAGCGAAGCGAGCGGCCTGTTGGCCTTCGCCCAGGGTGTCGCCGGGTATCTGGGAACCACCGACTTCGGCTCGAACGATTGGCAGGCCGACAGTGGATTCCCCGGTTGGCTGCGCAACCTCAGTTCTCAGGCGCAGCTCAGCAGCGCCTCGCGCACCCCGCTGGCAACGTTGTTGACCCAGGCCAGCAAGGTCAACGTCGCTGCAACCACGGCGCAGGAATTGGAAACGACAGGCGCCAATCGCAATGACAAGTACGTCGTCTTCGCTCCTGAGCAGCAGATCCCGTTCACCGCCGTGGTGGCCGCCTTCGGTGCCGCTGACGCCCGATTGCAGGAGCGGGTCACCGAAGCGATTCGCTCTGATCTCGAAAGCACTGGCTGGCAGCAGGCCAGCGACATCAGCGCCGACCCCGGCGTGTTCGTCGCCTTGCGCCAACTGTGGAAGGACAACACGTGACAAACGAATCTCCCTCAAGGCGGCGGCGATCAGCTCGGCGGCGAGCGCTGTGGTTGCTGGCGCCGCTGGCTCTGACAGCGTGTATCACCAGCAACGAGCAGCGCGGTGCCACCGAGGCGACCGAGGTCGCTGACGCCGGTGATTGCATCACCGTCGACATGGCGGTCAGCCCGGAAAAGGTCACCTTGCTCACCGAACTCGCCGCGCAGTTCAACGAGGGCGACGCCGAGGTCAACGGCACCTGTGTGTTCGTGCGCCCGGCGCGCAAATCGAGCGGAGCGGCAGCGCAACTCGTCGCCACCGGGTGGCCCGAGCCGGAGATCAATGGCCCGCAGCCGGTGATCTGGTCGCCGTCGGCCAGCGCTTGGGGCGCGATCGTCAACGAACGTGCCGGTCGCACGGTCGCCCCTGCGGGCACGCCATTCATGCTCACTCCGCTGGTCATCGCCATGCCTGAGGTGATGGCCACTGCGCTGGGCTATCCCGGCAAGCAACTCGGCTTCGCCGATCTTGTCGAATTGGCCAACAGCCCCGACGGGTGGGCCGCATATGGTCATCCCGAATGGGGCGCGTTCAAGCTCGGCAAGACGAACCCCAACTTCTCGACCAGCGGTCTCAACTTCACGATCGCCGAGTACTACGCAGCGACCGGCAAGACCGAAGGCTTGACAGTGGAAGACCTGCGCCGTCCAGCGGCGGTCGAGTTCGCCGCCAACGTCGAACAGAGCGTCGTGCACTACGGCGATACCACCTTGACCTTTCTGAACAACTGGTATCGAGCCGATCAGCGCGGCAACGCACTGGCTTATGCCTCCGCGGTAGCGGTCGAAGAAAAGTCGGTGATCGACTACAACTCGGGTAACCCGGACGGCATTCTCGAAGCCGGCGAGCGGCCGCGCGAGCCGCGCGACAAGCTGGTGGCGATCTATCCCAAGGAAGGAACACTGGTCTCCGACAACCCGTTCTTCATCCTCGACGCCGACTGGGTCAGCGCCGATCAGAAGGCCGCGGCCAAGCTGTTCCAAGACTTCGTGCAAACCGCCGAGAACCAGGCCAAGGTGCTCGAGTTCGGCTTTCGGCCGAACAATCCGAGCGTCGTCGTCGATGCCCCGATCATCATCGAAAACGGTGTCGATCCCAATCAGCCGCAGTCCGAGCTGCAGGTGCCCGATCCGAAAGTGCTGGTCGGCGTGCTCGACGCCTGGGCCCAGCAGCGCAAGGAAGCCAAGGTGTTGCTGGTGCTCGACATCAGCGGCAGCATGGGTGACCCGGCCGACGGTGAGGGCAACACCAAACTCGATCTGGCGATCACCGCCGCGGTCAACTCTTTGAAGAACTTCAAGGACAGCGACGAGGTTGCCCTGTGGGTGTTCACCACCAATCTCGACGGCGGCACGGATGGTATCTATTTGGAATTGGTGCCTTTCGCGCCGATGGCGCAGAACCGCCAAGCGTTGAAGACGGCGATTGAGAGCCAGCGGCCGCTGAACGGCACACCGCTGTACAACGTCACCACCGCCTCCTACAACGCCGCGGTCGCGGCCTACGACGAGGACAAGATCAACGCCGTGCTGTTCCTCACGGACGGGGTCAACGACGACGAGAACCCGGGCAACGACCGCCAGGATTACGACACGATGATCGCCACCTTACGCAGCGGTTCAGAGGGTGCCACCAGTCGCTCGGTGCGTGTCTTCACCATTGGTTACGGCGATGACGCCGATGCGGCCACGCTGCGGGCAATCGCCGAGGCGACCACCGCGGCCTACTACGATGCCAGCAATCCGGCGACCATCGATCAGGTGTTCACCAACGTGGTGTCCAACTTCTAGGGTCGTCGTTCGGACTGCACGAGAAACGAACCGACCGAGAACACGACATGGCACGAACAAGCTTCCGCGATCGCTTCTTCACCCCGGGAACTGCCCGCGCCATCATGTCGCCGTTGAACATCTTGTTGTTCGGCGCAGCGACCGCTGGCTCGATTCTGCTCGGCGTGCCGATCGCTGCTGCGGCGCTCGTCGGCGCCGGGGTCTATGGTGCCAAGGTATTGACGGGGATGCCCAAAGGCATCGGTGCGGTCAGTGGCCCACAGAGCCGGGTCGATCCCTTTACCCTCAGCGAGCCATGGCGCAGCTACGTGCAATCGGCGCAGACCGCCAAGCTTCGTTTCGACCGCACGGTTGCCGGCACCCGTGGCGGGCCGATCAAGGAACGCCTGATGGAGCTGTCCTCACGGCTCGACGAGGGCATTCTCGAATCGTGGAAGATCGCCACCCGCGGCCACGAGATCGACAGGGCAATCGGGCAGCTGGATACCACCGAGGCGCTCACCGATCTCGCTCAGCTGCGCGCCGAGGCCCGTCACGGCCAACTCAGCGCCGATGCCGAGGCAACGATGCGTTCCCTTGAATCGCAGGTGGCCAGCGCTCAGCGCATGGAATCGGTGTCGAGCAGCACGCGCGAACGACTTCGTTTGCTCGACGCCAGGTTCGACGAACTGGTCGCCCGCGCTGTCGAGGTCAGCGTCGGCGCCGGCGACAGCGGCGTACTCGGCGACGATGTCGAGAACCTAGTCAGCGAGTTGGAGGGTCTCCGGTTGGCGATCGAGGATACCAATCGTGCCGATCGGGGTGACACCTCGAACGTCGACTTGCCCGGCCTCAACCCCCAGGCAACGCCGCAGCCTGCACCTGAGCCACGGGCGCAGACCTGGCCCCCGCAATGAGCGTTGCAGCGAGTCTGCGATGAGCCGTCGATGAGCCGTCGATGAATGATGCCAACGGCGGGTTGCTTCGTTCCAACCTGACCGTTGCACTGGGTACGGCGTTGTCACGGGTCACCGGCCTGATTCGAGTCACCGCTTTCGCCATCGTGCTCGGCCAGAGCGCGCTGGCCGACGCCTACAACAGTGCCAACGGCAGCCCGAACGCGATCTATGAGCTGCTCCTCGGTGGCGTGTTGTCATCGAGCCTTGTGCCGCTGTTCACCCGCCACGTCAAAGACGGCGACGACGAGGCGACCTCGGCGGTGATCACGGTTGCCGTCATGGCTCTGACGGCGGTGACCGCCCTGGCTGTCATCGCCGCCCCGTGGATCTTTCATCTGTTCTCGGTCGACACCCCGAACGGCGTCGACGCCGAGATCTATCGCCGCGCTGGTACCACGCTGACCAGGGTCTTTCTGCTGCAGATCTTCTTCTACGGCCTCAGCGCGCTGGGCAACGCCTTGCTGCAGGCCCGGCGCCGGTTCTTCGCTGCAGCGTGGGCCCCCGTGTTGTCCAATGTGGTGATCATCATCAGCATGGTCTTCGTCGCCAAGGCCATCGACACTCCGAGCGTCGAGGTCGGCGACGTGTTGGTCAACACCCAGTTGCGCTACATGCTCTGGCTTGGAGCGACCCTCGGCATCGCCGTGATGGCAGTGGCCCTGCTGCCGGCGTTGCGTCGCGCCGACGTGCGCCTACATTTTCGACCAGACTTCAAACACGAATCGGTTCGCCAACTCCTTCGCCTTTCGGGGTGGACCCTCGGTTATGTGATCGCCAACCAGGTGTCGATCATCGTTGTGCAGAACCTGGCGCTGTCCACCGGCGAAGGTCGCCAAGACGCCTATGTCAAAGCTTTCACGTTCTTCGTGCTGCCTCACGGATTGCTCGGGGTGACGATCGCCACCACCTTCGCGCCCGAGTTGGCCCGCAGCGTGTTGAAGAAGAACCGGGAGCGGTTCCTCACCCGGGCCTCTCTGGGCATCCGCCTGGTGGCCCTGCTGACCCTGCCCGCCGGCTTCGGGCTGTTCGTGCTCCGTCAGCCGATCGTCGGGGCGATGCTGCAGCATGGCAAATTCGAGGCTGACGACACGCTGGTCACGAGTCGAGCACTGGCCGGCTTCGCCCTCGGCCTCGTCGGCTTCAGCGTCTATCTGTTCGTGCTGCGCTGCTTCTACGCCCACTCCGACGCCCGCACCCCGTTCGTCATCAATCTCGGCGAGAACCTGATCAACATCGTGCTGGCGATCGTGCTGGTCAATCGCTATGGCGTGCTCGGGCTCGGTGTCGCTTTTGCCCTCGCCTACCTGGTGAGCGCCTTGTGGTCGATGTTGATCCTCAGCTACAAGGTTCCTGGGCTCGAGCTCCGGCCGCTGTTTGCCAGCCTCTATCGCATGTTGCTGGCCTCGGTGGTGATGGCCGAGGTCTGTTGGCTGGTGGCCCGTCTGGTCGGCAGCAATGTTGGGCTCGGTGCCCTGGTGCGTGTGAGCATCGCCGGGATCGTCGGGACTGGCGTATATGTGGCGATGCTGGTCGTGCTCAAGGCCCCAGAGTGGACGCAGCTGGTCGACAAGATCCAAGAACGCCGTGCGCGGCGTGTTTCTACGTAATGGTTAGACTTCCGGCATGTTCAAACTCGCCCGCAAATGGTGGAAATATCTGACAGCGAAGCTCACCGGCAGCTTCAACGAAAAGGCCGATCCAAAGGTACAGCTCGAGCAGGCTTTGATCGAGGCGCAAGAGCAACACAAGCGGCTCAAGGAGCAGGCCACGAACGTCATCGCCAATCAGAAACAAAGCGAACTGCGGCTCAACGCCAAGCTCGGCGAGTTGGAGAAGTTGAACGCCAACGCCCGCCAGGCGCTGATCATGGCATCCGATGCCACCAAGGCGGGCGATGCCGCCAAGGCAACGCAGTACAACACTGCCGCCGAGACGATCGCCAACCAGTTGATCCAGGTCGAAAAGGACGTCGAGGGTCTCAAGGCGATGGTCATGGACTCCACGCAGGCCGCCGATCAAGCCAAGGCTGCGGTGTCGCAGAACAGCCGCCTGCTGCAGGAGAAGTTGGCCGAGAAGAACAAGCTGCTCTCGCAGCTTGAGCAGGCCAAGATGCAAGAGCAGATGAACAAGGCGATGAACCAGCTCAACGAGACGGTCGGCGACGATGTGCCGACGCTCAAGGAGGTCAGCGACAAAATCGAGGCCCGCTATTCAAAGGCCAAGGCCGCCTCGGAGCTGCAAGAGACATCGGTGGAAAGCCGCATCCAAGAAATCGAGATGGCCAGCGCCAACGTCGAGGCGCAGAGCCGCCTCGGTCAGTTGCGTGCCGAGCTCGGTCTCGATGCGGCGACGGCGACTGCGGCTGCACCAGCGGTCGAGCAGCCCAAGCCCGCAACCGGAGCCTAAGCTTCGAGCCCGGCCGGTGAGCGCTACGGTCAGCCGCCGCGTTCACAGCCACGGCACGATCACATGATGCGATTCGCCGAGTTTGACATAGCGATCGATAGATCGACGCCGTTGCCGATCTATCACCAAATTGCCCGGGAGTTAGAACGAGCCATCGACGACGGTCGCGTCTCCAAGGGCGACTTTCTGCAGAGCGAGCTGTTGCTTGCAGACAGCTGGCAGGTGTCACGCTTGACCTTGCGCCGAGCGATTCAGGAACTGGTCGATTCTGGCCTGCTCGTACGTCGCCAGGGAGTCGGCACGCAGGTCGTCAACGACAACGTGCGTCCGGCACCACGGCTGTCATCGATGTGGGACGACCTCGTCGGCCAAGGACAGCGCCCCGACCACAACCGTCCTGGCCTTCGAGCACATCATCGCCGACGACACCGTTGCCGAAGCTCTCAACCTGCCACCCGGCTCGCAGGTGATCTACATCGAGCGTTGTCGCTCCGCCGACGGGCGGCGCTTGGCGATCATGCGTACGTGGATGGCGCCGGCGTTCGGGGCGACGATTACGGCCGAAGTGTTGTCCGTCGCTGGCCTCTATCGGTCGTTGCGCGAACGCGGAATCTGGCCTCACACCGCCGTTCGCTCGGTATCGGCGCGCAGCGCCGGTCCGGTAGAAGCTTCGTTGCTCGGCATCGACGTTGGCGCTCCGCTCCTCGTCGTCGACTCCACCATGCAGGACACCACAGGAACCCGTGTCGAGATCACCGAACAGGTTCATGACGGCACTCGCTACACGATGGAACTGACCGTCGTCGAGAGCTGACGGTCGCGCAGCAAACTGCGTAGGTCAGTGGAGCTGTCCGACAGCTCCGCCGGCCTGGCGATCACCCGCTGCGCGATCAATTCCTCAGCGAGGCGAATGTCTCGAGCGATTGCCGTGCCGACGGCGACGCCACTGGCGGAGACAATTCGCCCGGCGGAGTCCAGCCCGAACAACAATTCGCTGCCGTCGCTGCGAGGCCGGGCAACCTCGTGCGTGGCGAACGCATGGAGACCGGCGATCTGCAGACCAAGGTCGTATTGATCCGACCAGAACCACGGAACCGAGTCATAGGCCCGTCGACCACCGAGCATGTTCTCGCCAGCAACCTCGGCATGGATCAGCGCCGTTCGCCACGCTTCGATCCTCACCCGCGAGCCGCCGTACAACGGGTGCGGCACCGAGCAGCAGTCACCCAAGGCAAAGATTGCTGGATCGCTGCTGCACAGGTTCTCATCGACGGCGACTCCGTTGGCGATCGACAGGCCTGCGCTCGCGGCAAGCTCGGTGTTAGGAATTGCGCCGACTCCACCAATCACCAGGTCAAACACCCCGTTCGTACCATCGCTGAAGTGTGCGACCGTCTCATCGTTGATCTGCTCAAGCCGATTCACGTGCATGCCGAGGCGAAGGTCGCACCCTGCAGCGAGATGGCGATCGCGGATGACCTCGGCCACGCTCGCCGGCACGACTCGGCTCATCAGGCGGTGAGCGAACTCGACCACCATGACCGAACAGCCGCGCCCCAAGGCCGTCGCCGCAACCTCCAGCCCAACGAAACCGCCGCCGATCACCAGCACGCGGGGCTGCTTACGGAGCTGTCCTCGTAGCATCTCGGCATCGCTGAACGAGCGCAGCGATTGTACGATTTCGCCACCCGGCATCGGCAAGCGGCACGCTCGCGCTCCGGTAGCGAGCAGCAACCGATCAAACGGAACGGCGCTGCCGTCAAACATGCTGACCGTGCGGTGTTCGACATCGATGCGGGCCGCCCGAGTTCCTGGCCGGAAGTCGATATCGAGCTCGGACAAATGAGCTGCCGAGGCGATCGACGCCGGGGTGGCCCCGTCGGCGGCGAGAATTCCTTTGGAAAGAGCCGGTCGCTCGTAGGGGGTGGTGGCTTCCTCGCCGATCAAACTCAGATGGCCATCAAATCCCAGCTGCCTGAGTGCGAGAGCGGCCCTCGCGCCGCCGTCACCGGCGCCGACGACAACGATTCGCCTCACGCTCGCTGTGGGCTGGTTTCTGGGCATTCGCCGAGCGTACCCGAGGGTGCCGTGGCCTCGGCGGACATGCCTGTCGTCGGATGGCAAACCTCAACCTTGGCGGGTGGCGCCCTGTGAAATCAGCGATGACCGATCGATATACAGATCCGGGTTCGCCCGTTGGGCGAACAGCACCGGAATCAGCTCTCGATACGCCGAGAGAATGCCCGACGAAGCTGGCGGAAGGTCTTGCGCAATCTCGTCATGCAGCTCTGCCAGGCGGTGATAGGGCACCATCGGGAACATGTGATGTTCGACGTGATAGTTCATGTTCCAATAGATGAACCTACTCACCGGGTTCATCATCACCGTTCGGCTATTGAGGCGGTGGTCGGTCACGTTGTCGGCCAAGCCTCCGTGTTGAAGGATGCCGGTGAGGACGTGATGCCAAGCGCCGTAGCAGCGAGGCAGGCCAACGACCATCGCTGGCAAGATCGAGCCGGACATCACGCACGTGACAACGACCGCAAGATACATGACCAACCACATTCTGGCGACCGCAAACACGCGAGGACTCTCAGATTCCGGGACGAAGGTCCGCTCATCATCCGACAGCCGACCCAGCGAATACCGAACCATGTTGGCCATCGCTCGGGGGATGTCGGTGAGACCGAAGAAGGTGATCGCCAACACGAACAAGTGGGGCGGCCGGGTGGCCACGATCTCGGGGTCACGCCCGACGATGATCGTGTCGGTGTGATGGCGGGTATGGCTCCATCTCCACACGGTTGGGTTGCGCATCATCATGAAACACGCGATCTGGTGAACGACAGTGTTCATCCACTGGCTGCGGAAAGCGGTGCCATGGCTCGTCTCGTGCCACCTCGAGTCCCCGCCCGATCCATACAGCACGCCATAGAGGGCAAACGCAGCAATCGAGATCCAACTCGACCAGAAAGCAATGCCCACACCAGCGAACAGCGCCATAAGACCCAACCACAGGATCGAGTCCCGGATGGCTGGTCCATCGGATCGCTGCATCAGCTCCTTCATACGCTTACGCGGCACAGCAGTGCGATACCAATTGGCTTGGGTCAGGCCGGATTCGATCGCCTGTTGCGTACTTCGCCCGGTCAAAGAATAGTCGCGCACCGTCATCACCCAGGCTCCTTGGTCGCTTCGAGAGAGGTGAGTAGGTCGACGAAGTCGTGCAACACCGATTCGTCGACGCCGACATTGTGCTCAGGGCGCGGATAGGTGCCGGATTGAACGTCTTGACGAAATTCCGCAAACGCGGCGATACGTTCGCTCTGCATCCGCTCGCTTTCTGCGTGGAAGTCGCGATATTGCTTGGCGTGGCGCGGCCGGTGACCGGTGGTGTAACCGAGGAGATCGCAGGCGAACAGGTATTGCGCATCACAACCAGCTCCGGCACCCATGGAGAAAAGCAACAGCGACGTGCGTTTTGCGATTTCCGAGGCGATCGCCTCTGGCACCACTTCGATCTCGGCGGCGAAGGCGCCAGCATTTTCGAGGTCCTTCACCTGGGTATACACCAACTGAGCGGATTCCAGGGTTTTGCCTACGGCCTTGAAGCCACCCGTCCAGGTTCGCTTGGACGGAATCAGACCAACGTGACCAACGACAGGAATCCCCTCGGCAGCGAGTCGCTCGACTGTTTGCAGGCTTGCCGCGCAATAGCAACAGTCGGCACCGAGCACCATGGCGTCATGCGCCGCGCGCAGGTAGTCATCGGTCGTCGCCAACACGCCGTAGAGCAGACCCACCTGCACAAAGCAGTCTCCCGCAGCTTCGCGCATCGCCGAGTTCCACACTGGAGCAACGATCGAAAGCAGATCGATGCCGGCGGCGGCCGCCGCCATGGCTTCATCCGGCGATTCCGTGTACAGCATGGTCATCTGACGCTTGCCTCGATAACCGCGAAGATCGGCAACGGTTGGTCGAGTTCGGTTCATTCATCCTCCAATGGCTCTGTCGATCGAAGCAAACCTTTCAGCCGGATCGTCGGATCCGCGAGCTCGCTTGGGTCGGGAATCGATCGTTGGGCGATCAAGCGCTCACCCAAGCGTATGTCCTTCGCAAGTACCGTTCCGGGCCCGAGCCCAGACACGGAGACCACCCTGCCAGCATCGTCGAGGCCAAAACGAACCGCCAGCCCATCGCCACGGTGGCGAACTACCTCTTGCGTCGCGTAGCTGGCGACTCCGGCCACCTGAAGATTGAGCTCGTAGTGATCGGACCAAAACCACGGCACCGACGACCAGGGGCGCCCGGCACCGAGCATGTTCGCAGCAGCGACGCGCGCCTGGTCATGGGCGATCCGCCATGATTCCGGCCTCATCAGCGACCCAGGAAAGAGGGGATGCGGGGCGCAACAACAGTCGCCGGCGGCAAACACCTCGGGCGCCGAGGTCTGCAGCAGTTCATCGGTGACGATTCCGTTACCGCAGCTGATTCCAGCGCTCGCGGCGAGCTCGATGTTGGGCATCGAGCCGATACCGGCCACGACGACGTCGGCGATGAGCGCGTCGCCAGCGCCATCGAGCTCAACGACAAACCTGTTCTGCCGAGCGACGACGCCCTTGACGGCCATCCCGCAGCGGATGTCCACCCCTTCGGCGAGATGCCGCTTTGCAATCGCATCGCTAATGGCGGGCGCCACCACTCGGCTCAATGGCCGATCGGCAGCCTCGAGCACGGTGACCGAGCAGCCGTGCAGACGCGCCGCAGCCGCCACCTCCAATCCGATCAAGCCGGCTCCGACGACGACAACGGCCGCGCCCGGCGCGCAGGCCGCGCGCAATGACAACGCATCGTCGTAGGTTCTCAAGACTCGAACGTGCTCGGCGCCGGGGATACTCAGCTGACGCGGCCGCGCACCGAGCGCGAGAAGAACGACGTCGTATCGAAACATCGAACCGTTCGCGGTCCTCAAGCAACGCCGTGTTGTGTCGAGCTCAACGACCCTGGTGTTCAATTCGATGTTCAAACCAAGTTCATCAGCTCGCTGGGGAGTCAGAGCTGTGACGGCGGCGAGAGTCTCGGCAGCCAGCAAGGGCGGCTTCGACAACGGCGGCCGTTCGTACGGCAGGTATGGCTCGTCGCTCAACATCGTCAGCGGTCCGCGGTAGCCGCGCTTTCTTAGCTCGTCGGCCGCCTGTGCTGCGCACTCGCCGCCACCAACAATGACAATACGATCGGGCGCCACCAACTCGCTGGCGCTGTCACCCAAGATCTACCTCCACCTGGCCGTTCTGGACACGAACGGGGTAGGTGCGAAGATCGACGCAGATCGGGGCGCCCTTGCCGCGCCCCGTTGTGTAATCGAAACGGCCGTTGTGCTTGGGGCACTCGATAATCGAGCCCATCACGAGTCCGTCAGCGAGCAGGAACTGCTCGTGGGTGCAAAACCCATCGGTGGCGAAGAATTCCCCCGACGGGGATTGGTAGATCGCGAGGTGCTGACCCTCGTACTCGACGGGAATGACGTCTTCTTCATCGACGTCGCCTGTGTTGCATACCGTTACCCAGTTGCTCACAGCTGATCCCCGTTCTTTCGCTGGCGATCGATGCCCGCGACGCCAGAGACGACTGCGGCCGTCAACTCTTCCACGCTGGTGCTGGCTCGATCTGTGTCAAGAATCTTGCGACCATGGTTCATGACGATGTGCCGGTCGCACACTTGAAACGCATGATGAATGTTGTGGGTGACAAGCACCGAGCTCACTCCCTGCTCTTTCAACTGGGTGAGGTAGGCAAGCAGCGCCTCCGTGGCACGCACCGCGAGGGCTGATGTGGGTTCATCGAGGATCAGCAGCGAGCGTTGAAAGTGGACCGCGCGGGCGATAGCCACAGCTTGCTTTTGTCCACCAGACAACGACCCAACGAGCTGACGAGGCGATCGGATGCCCTCAATCGTGACGACGGTACCCAAAATCTGCTCGGCGATACGGTTCATCTCGCGGATCTTCATCAGCCCGAGGCGGTTCGTGATTTCGCGGCCCATGAACACATTGCGGGTAATCGTCATCTTGTCGACAAGCGCGGAGTCTTGAAAGATGGTCTCGACGCCACGCGCCTCGGTCTGCGAACGATTGGGCTTGCCGATGTCCTCGCCTTGCCACTCATACGAGCCAGCATCGAAGTCGATGACGCCCGACATGATCTTGACAAGCGTGGACTTGCCCGCGCCGTTGTCGCCGAGCAAGCCGACAATTTCTGCCTCGCCTACAGAGAGGGAAACATCGTTAAGGACCGTGGTCCGACCGAATGCCTTGGTCACATTCTTTAATTCAAGGAGCGTCATGGCTAACTCGCCCTATTCTCGAAATACTGGTTGATTGCGGCGAAGACCACGAGCATCGATCCTGTGAACACCTGCAGGTAGAAGGCAGGAAAGATATCCGACAGGAGAACGATTGCTTGGAATGTTTTCAGAATAAAGGCACCGAGAATCATCCCCAGAACGCTGCCCTTGCCACCTTTCACCGCAGTGCCGCCAATCACGGCCGCGGCAATCGCGTCAAGGTTGTAGTCAACCGTGTTGCCAGGAAGCATCGTCTTGCCCTGG
Organism: uncultured Acidimicrobiaceae bacterium; assembly: GCA_963732585.1. Taxonomy (GTDB): domain Bacteria; phylum Actinomycetota; class Acidimicrobiia; order Acidimicrobiales; family Ilumatobacteraceae; genus WLMZ01. The sequence continues at coordinate 1,641,992 of CAVSZY010000003.1, forward strand.
ACGCTGAGCATGATTGCGCCCAGGCCGGCGAGCAAGCCCAAGAGCATGAAGGCCGAGAGTCGGACCCGGTCAGGTCGAATTGAAATCGCCTTCGCTGCTTGCTCGTTGCCCCCGACTGCGGCGATGTGGTTACCCAAGCGGTGGCGGTGTATCAACATCCACATCACTGCCCCGATAATCACGACCCACATCAGTTGCGCGCGCACTCCATGGAATAGCTCACCGGTTATCGCCTTTTGGAACCCGGTGTTGAAATTCTTGACGCGTGGCGCCTCCATGTTGTCGCCACCGGTGTACCAGATCTGTAACCCCCACAGCAGGCTCATGGTCCCAAGGGTGGCGATGAGACTCGGAATCTTGGTCCAGTTGACCAAGAGGCCGTTGAAGAGACCGATGACAACGCCGGTCACTAACGCCACGAGTACACAGACGATCGGTCGGTGGCCGCCCTGATACCACGTCAGGAAGACGATCGAGCACATTCCGAGGTTGGCACCAACCGACAAGTCGATTTCTCCGACCATCATCACGATGCCGGAACCCACAGCAAGAAGGGCGAGCCACGAGCCAGCCTGCGTCATGACACTGAGGTTTGCCGACGAGAAGAAGTTGAAACCCCTGGAATCAATGGTGAACCAAATAAAACAGAACGCCATCAGGACCGAGGTTGTCCCGGGTTCTGTTGAAGTGAGGTGGTGATCCCTCCCCGGGCTGTGCCGTTGCTGGCATTGTTCGAGGGTCCTCCAAGACACCCGACAAAAGGGAAGGGATCACCGATGAAGAAGGTACCTGTCGTGAAGATCACGACACCGCAAGCTGCTAGCGAACTGGCCGGTTTGCCGTTCGAAGCGACCGTGATGATGAGCGATGTCGCTGGCACGCTGCGCGAGGGGCTGTTGGCGTTCTCGACCGCCGCAGGGCTGGTGGTGATGCAGCAGATGTTGACCGCCGAGCTGACGGCGATCGTCGGTGCGAAACACGCCAAGCTCGGTGACGAGCGAATCGGGAACTGGCACGGAACAACGACTGGTCAGGTTGTGCTCGGTGGTCGCAAGCTCAGCGTTGAACGCCCTCGTGGCCGCATTGATGGTGACGAGGTCCACTTGGCGACGTGGGAAACGTTTGCTTCGGAGGACTTGTTGCGTCAGGTTGTTGTCGAGCGGATGCTTGCCGGGGTGGCGACGCGCCGCCACGAACAGGTCGCTGAACCAGTCGGGCAGGTCGCGGGGCGGGCGATGTCGAAATCCGCGGTGTCACGCCGCTTCGTCGCCGCCACCGAACAGGCGCTGACGGAGTTGTTGGCCCGTGATCTGTCCGAACTGCAAACGGCGGTGTTAATGATCGACGGACTCAACGTCGCTGATCAGATGATCATTGTTGCCCTGGTCATCACGGCTGATGGCACGAAAGTGCCGGTCGGGATGGTGCTCGGCGACACCGAGAACAGCGTCGTCGTCAAGGACCTGCTCGCCGATCTTGTCGCCCGTGGGCTGCGCTACGAGCACGGGATCATCGCTGTGCTGGACGGTGCCAAGGCGTTACGTTCCGCCGTTGCCAAGGTGTTCGGCGACCGGGCGCTCGTTCAGCGATGCACCATCCACAAACGCCGAAACGTCACCGGCTACCTCCCGGTCGATCAGCGTGACGCCGTCGACAAGCGGCTGGCGATCGCGTTCGCCCAACCCGACCCGGTCAAGGGCATCAAGGTCTGCCGGGATCTCGCCGCCCAACTCGACAAGGACCACCCTGACGCCGCCGGGTCGCTACGCGAAGGGCTCGAGGAGATGTTCACCGTTGCCCGACTCGGCGCACCGAAACGGTTGCGGGTGTCGCTGACGAACACGAACTGCATCGAGTCGATGATCTCCATCGCCCGAACCACCACCGGGCGAGTCAAGTACTGGCAGAACGGAACAATGAAGAAACGATGGATCGCAGCATCGATGCTCGAAGCCGAACGATCTTTCCGCCGAATCAAAGGCCACGACGACCTACCCGTCTTCATGGCTGCAGTCCACAAGACGATCAACCCGACGGCACCAGCGGACTACGCTAACGTCAGCTGAACAAGACCAGGATCACCACCGGACTTCAACAGACAACGGGACATCCTCTCAGGACCAAGAAGAGAATGGTTACCTCTAAGGCTCCTCGGCCGCGTTGTTCTTGATACCAGGTTTTGATACCCATCGATGACGGGACAGTCGTTGCCATTTAGCCGTTCTCTCTACGAAAATTTATCGGTAACCGTGTGGGGGGCGCACAAGGATACGTTGTGCGCCCCCCACCATTGCCTTCACTGGTCAGCGAACCGTGCCAGCGAGTTCCTCGACGACCGAGACGTTGTCCTGGTGAACAAGGCCTGCACCGGTGTTGATGCTGAACGGGTAGATACCGAAGTCGAGCAAGAGGGCCATCTCGGCCACCGACTGGAAGCCTTGGATATACGGCTCTTGGGTGACTGCGGTCAGAATCTCACCGCTCTTGATGCCTTCGATCACTGGCTGACTGATGTCGAAGCCACCGACCGAGACATCGGCTGGCGACAGGCCAGCATCGCTCAGTGCCTGCAGCGCGTTACGGTGCGGGGTTCCGCCCATCGGAATGATGGCCTTCACATCGGGATGACCAATGAGCCACTGCGTCATGTTCTCCAGTGCCTCAGCGTCGCCCTTCGCGCCGGCCTGGATGACCTCGTATTCGGCGCCAACTTCATCGAGCGCCTTTTTGACACCCTCACCGCGTTGCACGGCATACGACGCGTCTGGTTGCTCGACGGGAAGCAAGACGAGGTCGCCCTCACCGATCCCGGCGAGTGCAATCATGTCCTGAGCGACCTTGTAACCCGCTGCTGGAAAGTCCTGACCGATGAAGCCGAGGACGCACTTGTCGACATCGCCTCCAGCGTCTGGCCCAATGTTGTACGACATCACGGGAATGCCAGCGGAAGAGGCCGCGCAGATGTTCTCAGTGAGCACATCCTGGTCGCGCACGACGATAATGAGCGCATCGGGATCAGCAGCAACCGCAGTACCGATCAATTCGTTGTATGCGTTGATGTCAGCGCCCTCTGGGGTGAACTGGTAATCAAGGTCGATATTGAAGAGGGCGGCGGCATCCTGGGCGCCCCGCTGGATAGTTCCCCAGAACGGGTCTGACGGCGGGTTGTCGGCTACGAAGACGATCTTGCGGCCAGTGGCGCGCGAGCCGAGGCCACTCTCAAGAGGCGCCGCCGAGGTGACCTCTACGGTGTCTTCCACGACCGGGTCTGTGGCCGCCGTCGGATCGGTCGACTCGACCTCGGCCGGGGTCGCGGGCGTGTTGGCCGCGGTCTCGTCCGGCGCGGCGGCCGATGACGACGAAGCAGCGTCCGGGTTGTTGTCGTTGCTGCACGCCGTTACCAACAAAGTGGCGGCGATCGCAGCACCGATCAGAGAGCGCATACGAGCGCTTCGACGAGTGGATTGCATTTTTCCTCCTGGTTCTCGGGTCTCCACTTGGCGAAGAACCCCCTGCGCTCCAGCGGTTGCCCGTCTGCGAACGTTGAGCGAGAGTAACCCATAAACAGCTAGACGTCAATATGTCTATACATTTAGCCTCAGCCCAACCTCCGGGAGTTCCGAAGTCATGGCTTTCTATGCCGGGAGCAGGACGAGGTCGTCACGATGGACAACCTCACGGGCTATCTCCGCAGGCAGATCTTTGGTCTGCTTGCCGGCAGTCTGGCGCACGATCGACGCCGACGACACCGCCATGCCGCGAGCGAACGGTTGCCCATCGAGACCCTTGATCTCCACGGTCGCGCCCGCCTCGAAGTCGCCGATCACCGCCTGAACTCCAGCGGGCAGCAGCGAGGTGCCGCGCTCGATCAGCGCTCGCCTGGCACCGTCGTCGACGATGATCGACCCCTCGCTGTCGCTGGCGAAGCCGATCCACAACTTCCGCGCCGCCAATCGACGGTCGTTGGGCTGGAAGGTGGTGCCGACGGCGACGCCGCTGACCGCGTCGACGAATACCTGCGGGCGATGGGCTTGGGCGATCACGGCACGCACCCCGCTCCAACTCGCCAGGCGCGCCGCCCACAGCTTCGACGCCATGCCGCCGCTGCCGCGATTGGAGCCCGTGTTGCCGGCCGTCACCGAGAGCAACGGATCGTCGGCAGCGACATCGGCGATCAGCGTCGCCGAGGGATCGAGGCGCGGATCTGCGGTGTACAACCCCGGCGTATCGGTGAGCAACACCAGCAAGTCGGCGTTGACGTTGTGCGCCACCAGGGCGGCGATGCGGTCGTTGTCGCCGTAGCGGATCTCGTCGCTGGCGACGGTGTCGTTCTCGTTGACGATCGGCACACAACCGAGTTCCAACAGTCGGCCGAGGGTGTTGCGGGCGTGGAGATACTGCGAGCGATCGGCGAAGTCGTGGGGCACCAGCAACACCTGGGCGGCGACCAAGCCGTGGCGATCGAGTTCGTTGTTGTAAGCCTCCATCAATCTGCTCTGTCCCGCGGCGGCCAGCGCCTGCAACGTCAGCACATCATTGGGACGAGTAGCCAATCGCAGCGCTGAAACCCCAGCCGCTACCGCACCTGATGAAACGAGGATGACCTCGTGGCCAAGCCGACGAACCGCGGCGATCTGTTCGCAGAGATCGGCGATCACCGCCCGCTGAATCACCCCGTTGGCATCGGTCAGCGAAGAAGTACCGACCTTGACGATGACGCGCATGTGCCTGCTCTGACTCCGCCGCTACTACGAGTCCGGCTCGAACTCGAAGCTGAAGTTGCCGATCCAAATGATGTCGCCCTCTGTTGCTCCGGCCCGGTTGAGTAGACGGTCGACGCCGAGTTTCTTGAGCCGCTCATCGATCCAGTTCAGCGCCTCCGGCGTGGTCACGTCGTTGAGCGCCACAGCGCGTTCGACGCCGCGACCGTGAATGCGGAACTCGTTGTCACCTAGGCGCTCGATCCGCGAGCCGTCGACCTCGGGGCGAATGAGCACGATTCCCTCGCGGTTCGGTTCGACGTTGCGCGCTTGGTGGACGAGCGCGGCCAAGGCTCCGACAAGCTCGCGAACCCCGGCGGTGGTGAAGGCGCTGATCCGTCGCCCCTCCCACTCGGCGTCGCCGGTGACGTCGTCTTTTGTGCCGACGACGATCCGCGGGCGCTCGAGTAACTGCGGATCGTAGTTGCCGAGTTCTTCGAGCAAGATTCGTTCCTGCTCGGCCGGGGCGGCGCCATCGACGGCGTCGAGATCGACGAGTACGCACATCACCCTGGCACGTTCAATATGGCGCAGGAATTGATGCCCGAGACCTCGGCCTTCGCTGGCCCCTTCGATCAACCCGGGGATGTCGGCGACGATGAACTCGGTCTCGGAATCGAGTCTGACAACCCCAAGGTGCGGTTCGAGGGTGGTGAAGGGATAGTTGGCGATCTTCGGCTTCGCCGCGCTGATCGTGGAGATCAATGTCGACTTCCCAGCATTGGGGAACCCGACTAGGGCGACGTCGGCCATCAGCTTGAGATCGAGCTTGATCCACCGCTCTTCGCCGTGCTCGCCCTGCTCGGCAAACGAGGGGGCGCGACGCCGGTTCGACCAGAACTTGGCGTTGCCACGACCGCCGCGGCCACCGTTGGCGGCCAACCAGCGATCGCCGTGATTGACCAGGTCGGCGAGCAATTCACCGGTGTACATGTCGCGCGCGATCGTGCCCTCGGGCACCATCACCTCGACGCTCTCACCGCGACGACCGTGCTGATCCTTGCCCTTGCCATGCACGCCATCGAGCGCCCGGCGGTGTGGGTGATCACGAAAGGCGAGCAGCGAAGCGACATTGCGGCTGGCCACGAGCCAAACGTCGCCGCCCTTGCCACCATCGCCGCCGTTGGGACCGCCCATCGAAACAGGGCCTTCCCGACGGAAGGACACGCAGCCCGCTCCCCCATCGCCACCGCGGACATTCAGTTGCGCTTCGTCGACAAATCCGCTCATAGGGTCTTACCAGGCTAGCGGCACGCTGATCCGAGAAACGTTGCCACACCCCTCACGTATCCTGAACCTCGATGGCAGAAACAATGCAAGAGCGAGCGCAACGGTGGGCATCGACGATGGCCGGGCACAAGGTGGCTGGCATCCATCTGGCGCACACCAACTCCTGGGCAGGGCCGGGCAGCACAGCGATCGTCGATCGCACCGCCTCCGAAGATGCGCAAGATCGCGGTATGGCGCTCCACGCCACACGCGCCGAGGGGGCCGGCAATCGGGCGGAAGGCGAAGAGGCCGATCCGTTTCGCACCTGTTTTGAGCGCGACCGTGACCGTATCTTGCACGCGCCTGCCTTTCGCCGCCTCGCCGGTAAGACACAGGTCTTCGTCTTCCCCGACGATCACCAGCGCACCCGGTTGACGCACGCCCTCGAGGTGGCCCAGGTCGCCGTGTCGGTCAGCCGGGCCCTCGGGCTCAACGTCGCCCTCGCCGAGGCGATTGCCTTGGCCCACGATTGCGGGCACGGGCCCGGCGGGCACGCCAGCGAAGATGCCCTCTCGCCATACCTCGACGAGGGCTACGACCACGCCTTGTGGGGCGCCGAGGTCACCCTGGCTCGCCTCAACCTCTGTGTGGAAACACTCGACGGTGTCCGCAACCATTCCTGGTCGCGGCCCGCACCGTCAACACCCGAGGGTGAGGTGGTTTCCTGGGCCGACCGCATCGCCTACGTCTGCCACGACTTCGAAGACGCAGTGGCCGCCGGTATCGTCAGCCACGAGATGCTGCCAGACATCGTTCGCCTACGCTGCGGCACGGCGCGCTCACGCCAGTTGGAGGCCTTCGTTCACGGCATGATCGAGGCCACGGCGTTGACGGGGCGCATCGGCATGGTCGACGATCTCGCCGAGGCCTTGGGGGCGTTTCGCCAATTCAACTACGAGCAGGTCTATCTGCGCCCGGCATCGGTCGCCCAGGGCCAGTCGGTGATCACCCTGCTGCAGGCGCTGGTCGAGTTTTACGCCGATCGGCCGCAGCTGTTGGAGGGTTCCAAAGGTGTTGGTGCCGGAAGCCGAGCTGCGTTGCGCAGCGCTGTCACCTACGTCGGCGGCATGACCGACCGATTCGCCTGCCGTCAGGCGATGTCGTTGCTCGGTTGGACGCCCGACCGGTTGCCGCAAGGGCTCGGTGTCTGATCATCCGATGCGCTGAGTTGGCCCGAAAACGGCAACTGCCCGGCGCTCAGGCCGGGCAGTTACACAAGACGAATTGGAGTGAAGTCAGTCGCCGACGACGACGTTGATCACCCGGCGGCCACGGCGCTCACCGAACTGCACGGCGCCATCTTTCAGGGCGAACAAGGTGTCGTCCTTGCCGATGCCGACGTTGACGCCGGGGTGGAACTTGGTGCCACGCTGACGCACGAGGATCGTGCCAGCGGTGATCGTCGAACCTCCGGCGGCCTTCACGCCGAGGCGCTGGGCATTGGAGTCACGACCGTTGCGGGTTGACCCGCCACCTTTTGTTTTTGACATAGCTCAGCCCTTTGCGATGGAGGTGATTTCGACGAGCGAATAGTGCTGACGGTGGCCATAGCGGCGGCGCTGGTTGGTGCGGCGCTTATAGGTGAAACCGTCGATCTTTGGGCCCTTGGTGGTACCGAGCACGCGGCCCTTGACCGAGACACCCTTGAGTTGTTCGGCGGTTGCCAAGACATTGTCACCGTCGACGAGCAGCACTGGCGTGAAGCTGACATCGGCACCATCTTCGGCACCGAGCAACTCGACCTGCAACTGCTGGCCTTCTGAAACTCGTTCTTGCTTACCACCCGTTGCGATCACTGCATACATAGCCCTACGAGCCTATCGTTCGAGGCCATCGACACCAACGGCCATCCACACACCATCGCCTGAAACATCGCCGATCTCATTCCAATCGGGCCAGGTCGACGACCACTCCGCGGCCAGCGCAATTCGGACAGTGGTCAGCGAAGTTGGTCAACAGTCCCTCACCGATGCGCTTGCGGGTCATCTCCACCAGACCGAGGTCGGAGATGTCGAAGACTTGGGTGCGGGTCTTGTCACGCGAGAGGGCGTCGCGGAACGAATCGACCACCTTGCGCCGGTTGTCGCGGATCTCCATGTCGATGAAGTCGATGACGATGATGCCGCCAATGTCACGCAAGCGCAGCTGGCGCGCAATCTCCTCAGCGGCTTCCAGGTTGTTGTGGAAGACCGTGGTTTCCAGGTTCGAGTTCGACGTGCCGACGTTCTTGCCGGTGTTGACGTCGATCACCGTCAGCGCTTCGGTGTGTTCGATGATCAACGAGCCACCGGAGGGCAGCCAGACCTTGCGGTCGAGCGCCTTGTGTAGCTGCTCGTGAATATGGAACCGCTCGTAGATCGGCAGACCGTCATCTTCGGCATCGAAGTACTCGACCCGGTCGGCGAGCTCGGGGTTGAAGGCGCTGATGTAATCCTTGACGTCGTCGTGCAGGCGCTGATCGTCAATGACCACGCCGCGGTATTCGGCGTTCAGTTCTTCACGGATGACTCTCACCGCCAGCTCTGGCTCGCGATACAGCAGGGTTGGGGTTTGGGCCTTCTTCGCCTTGGTTTCGATCGCGTTCCACTGGGCCAGCAGGCGGCTCATGTCGGCGTGCAACTCGTGCTCGGTGGCGTTCTCTGCGGCCGTGCGCACGATCAGACCGTGCTCGGCGGGCTTGACCCGGTCGAGGATGCCGCGCAAGCGCTTGCGCACATCGTCGGGCAGGCGCTTGGAGATGCCATAGGTCTTGGAATTGGGAATCAAGACGACGAAGCGGCCGGGCAGCGAAACCTCCTGGGTGAGGCGCGCCCCCTTGGCCCCGATCGGGTTCTTGGTCACTTGACAGACGATCAGCTGCTTGGACTTGAGCATCTGCTCGATGCGTGTGTCCTTGCCGCGATCGACGATGTCCTCCTGGTCGTACTGCACGTCGCCGCGATACAACACCGCGTTCTTTGGCGTGCCGATATCGACGAACGCCGCTTCCATGCCGGGCAGCACGTTTTGCACCTTGCCGACGTAGATGTTGCCGTGAATCTGGTTGACGTCGTCGGCTGGGCGACTGACATAGTGCTCGACGAGGTTGCGGCCTTCGAGCACGGCCACCTGGGTGAGGTTCGGACGCACTTGCACGCACATGAGGTAGCGACCGACGGGGCGACCGTTACGCTCGCGACCACGGCGGCGGTCGAGCACATCTGAGTCGAGCTGCGGTGCTTGCGGGCGCTTCGAATCAGCACGAGAGCGGCCGTTCTGGCCGCGGCTGTTCTGGCCACGCCCGTTCGACTCACGCCCGGCTGCGTCGCGGCTGGCTGCGTCGCGGCTGGAAGGCTCGCGGCTGGATGGCTCGCGGTTCGATTGGGTGGCGCCAGTGCTGGCCTTGGAGCCACCCGAGCCGCGACGGCTCTTCTTGCGCGCTTCGCCGCTGGCGGCGGGCGCGTCGCCACTTACGGCCGATGGCGGCGGGGTCGCTGGCGCTGGGCGGGTATCGCCGATCTTTGGGCGACGGACCAGGGCCTTGTCTCCCGCTTCAGCGCTCGGTTTGCCCTCGGTCAGGCGGTCGGGAAGCTCGACCGCAGCAGCGACGGCAACTGGCGCTTCGACGGCGGCGGTGGCGTCGGCACCGCCAGCCTCGTCGGCTACAACCTTGACCTTCGGTGGCCGCGGGGCGCGGGGCTTTGCTGGCGGACGTGGTGCAGCCTTGACTGGCACCACCTCATCCGAGGCGGCAACGTCGCCCTCGCCGGCGAAGTTGTCGTCACCCTCGTCACCCTCGTCACCCTCGTCGCCGTCATCGTCGCCATCGGCCACGCTGGTGCCGGAACCGGCGGCCTTCGATCGCCCGCGTCCACCACGCGACCCGCGGCGGCGCTTGCGCGCTGCGGCTGAAGCGGTGGTGACGGTAGGCGAACCTTCGGGCAGGTCAGCGGTGACGTCGTTTGTCGGCGGGCCTGCGGCCTCGACCTCTAACTCATCCATGAAACATCCTTTTCTGTTCGTTCCCCGACGTGATGGGGAACGATGCGCGGCAGCCGACGACGACCAGTCGGTCTTCGGGCGCCGCAACGCACGATCTCAATAGTGCAAACGCTCGCCGGGCAGGCTGGTCAGCGGCCGCGAAGGGTTTTCGCGACGACCTGGCAGCTTCCGCCGCCACCGAGGTCAACCGATAGAACAACGGCTACCCAGCCGAACATTGCGCTCTCAATGTACCAAACGACGCAGCGAACAGTGGTAACAGACGGACGCGGAGATCGAAAATCGTCACCTCATACGGCGCATGTGCACGTTCTGCACCAGCCCAAACATGATGAAGTAGGCGAGCATTCCGGAGCCGCCGTAGGAGATCAGCGGCAGCGGTAACCCGGTGATCGGCATGATGCCGAGGGTCATGGCCACATTCTGAAAGATCTGCCACAACAACATGGTGAACACCCCGACACAGATGTAGGTGCCGAACAGATCTTTGGACAGATGAGCGATGCGCCAAATTCGGAACAGCGCAAGGCCGAACAAGCCGAGGAGCACGGCGCAACCGATAAACCCGAACTGTTCGCCGATGGCGCTGAACGGGAAGTCGGCCCACTGCACGGGAATGTCGCGGGTGTTGGTGATTGGTCCCTTGAGCCACCCCTTTCCGCTCCAACCGCCAGTAGCCGTGGCCCGCAAAGCGTTGGAACCTTGAAAGAGATAGTCGGCGAGATCGTCATCCTTGGAGTTGGGATTGAGCCAGGCCCGAACGCGGATCAACTGGTAGTCGTCGACGATCTTGGTCAACACGGCAACGCCCACCGTGCAGATCGACAAGAAGGTGATCATGAAGATGTAGCGGGCCTTGGCTCCAGCGACCAACAACAGGCCCATCATCAGCGCCACGATCACCGAGGCCGAGCCGAGGTCGGGTTGCAGGATGATCAGCACCACCGGAATACCGCCGAGCCACAACCCGCCGATAAAGCGCTCATAGGAGACCGACTCCCCCGATTCCTCGCTGAGATAGACGGCGAGGATCAGCAACGTCGTCACCTTTCCGAACTCGGCAGGTTGCAGGTTGATCGGGCCGATGTCGAAACTGAGTCGGGCGCCGTTGCTGACCTCGGCCAAGACGAACAGCAGCACGAAGGAGATAATCGTCAGCCCGTAGAGAAAGTTGGCGCGCTCACGCAGACTGACGTAGTCGATGCTCATCACCACGATCATGACGATCACGGCGACGATCAAAAAGATCAGCTGACGGGTGGCAAAGACGAACTCGTTGTTGGCAACTTTGGTTCGCGAGGCCGAATAGACGGTGAACCAACCGATGATCGCCAGCGCAGCCTGAGCGAAGGCCAGCGCCCAATCGATGTTACGGCTGGGATCGCCCGGGCTCGAGCGCACATTGCCAAGGCCGGAATTCGGGCGCCGTTGTAGCAGGGAAAGGGCCATCAGTCGCGGGTTGCGTCTCGTTGGTTGACGAGACACTCGGCGTCGAGCAAGGAGCGAGTAGGCGCCGGCGAAATGGAGGTGACATCGAGCGGGTCGGACGGCAGCACCGGCACCAGCTTTGTCGGGTCGCCGAGGGCACCGAAGATGCACTTGACCACGGGTGCGGCCGCCTTGCTGCCATAACCGGACTTCTCGAGATAGGCGGCGACGGTGTACGGCTGGAACGGATCGATGCTGAAGGCGGCGAAGGCCGACGAGTCGTACCACGGCCGTTGGGCCGCGCCCTGGGCTGTGCCGGTCTTGCCTGCTATCGGCAAGGTGTCTGCGTCGTAGTTCTCGAAAAGGAACTCGGCCGTCGAGTTATGACCTGGAGTGCCCCCACCGCGGGTGACGACACGCTGTAAACCGCGCACGATCGGATCGCGGACCTCGGCGGGCATCGGTATCTGGCGCACGATGTTGGCGTTGTCATGAGCCTCGATCACCGTGCCTCTGGAGAGATCGACAAACCCGGGAGGGCCATCGGGGATGCCGCCGGCATAGATCGCCTTGACGACGCGCGGCTTGAGCAGGTACCCGCCGTTGGCCAGCGCGGCATAGCCGTTGGCCAGCTGTAACGGCGACGCGGCCAACAACCCTTGGCCGATGGCGGTCTGCACATTGTCACCGACCAGCAAACGCGGCACCTCGTTTTTACCGAGGACACCCTTGGCCACGAGGCGGGCTTTGAGTTCATCGTCGGGGACCCGTCCGTCGAACTCGAACGGCAGGTCGACACCACTGTCGACGCCAAAGCCGAACAAGCGGATCTGTTCCTGCAGCAAGGTGCGTCGGCTGGTGGCACCCTCGCGCAAGAATGACTCTTCGCCGAGGCGATAGAAAAAGGCGTCACTGGAGACCGCCAAGGCGTCCTCGACCGTCACCTCGTCGTAGACGCTCGGGGTACCAAACGGCCCGATGGCGTTCTTGTATTCGCAACGGACGCCCTGATCGCAATCCCATTGTTCGATCGAGCGAAGCTTGTAAATCCCCTGGTCGTTGTAGACCTCATTCGGCCCGAGGATGCCGGTGATCATCGCCGAGTAGGCGACAAATGGCTTAAAGGTCGAGCCAAGGTTGTATTGCCCCTGGATTGCCCGGTTGACGAGAATCGACAGATCGGGGTCGGCATCCTCGCCACCGGGGAACAGCTGCTGAAATTTGGCGCCGCTAATACCGGCGTTGAACCAGCGGTTGTCAAACGTCGGGTAACTGGCCAAGGCGATGATGTCGCCGTTGGCGTGATTCTCGACGACCACGGACCCAGCGGGGGCCTTGTAGGGCACCCATTGCACACCTTTGTCGTCGGTGTAGAAGCGCTCGCCAGGTTTGAGATCCTCCTCGGTGAAGATGAACTCGCCTTTCTTGTCCTTCGGGTTCTTGGCCATGAGGCTGGTCTCGGTGGTCTGGCGTCGCAGGCGCAGCTGCGTCTCCAGGGCCAGTTCGGCGTATTGCTGAACCTCGAGATCGATCGTCAGCTGGATGTCTTTGCCCGGCACCGGTTCGACACGGCTGACCTCGCGAACAACACGGTTGGCGCTGTCGACCTCGTAGACCACTTGGCCCCACGTGCCGTGCAACGCTGCTTCCATGCTCTTTTCGACGCCGAACTGGCCGATGATCTCGTTGTTCAGATAGCCAAGCTGGCGGTACTCGGCGCTCTGGGTTTCCAGGATCAAACCCATGTAGCCGAGCACGTGGGCGGCGATCGGGGCGTAGGGGTAGACCCGTGTCCAGTCTTCCTCGCCCTGCACCCCGGGGAAGTCTTCGCTGCGGCTTTCGATCGTGCCGATGATCTCCTCAGAGACGTCTTCGGCCAGTGGCAAGGGCAGGAATTGGCTGTAGCGCTCGTCGAGGTAGCGGCGCTGCATCTCCTCGACCGACACTCCGAGGTGCCCCGACAGCCGGGTGAACAATTCGGTTCGGGCAGCTGAACGGCGGATCACCGAGCGGTCGACCGAGATCGTCAGCGATCGCCGGTTATCGGCCAGAATCCGACCTTTGACATCGACGATCCGGCCGCGCTCTGGCACCAGTCGCTGCGTGCGGGTGCGGCCGACGTCGAGCCTGGCCTGCAGCGATTCGCGCTGCACGGTCTGCAGGAACCACAAGCGCGTACCGACAGCACCGAGCAGCACCACGGCGACAAGTGCGAGCACGCCCAGACGAGCAGAACGTTTGTCAGCGGCCATGGGACCATTCTGCTCGATTTTGCAGCGGTTCGGACTTCACGAGGGACACGCTCAGATCGTCGGCGCCTTCCAGGCCTTGCGTTTGACGCACATCACCCAGCGACCCAGCGGCAACATCGGCACGGCAATCAGCGCGGCGAACACCGAAACGGTCAGCACGATGCGTCCGATTCGTTCGCCCTGCCAACCGCCGCTGTCGACAAAGGTCTTGACCGTGGGAACGGTGAGTTCACCGGCCGCGGCACCGAGCGCGCCGAAGATCATCGACAGCCACCAGTGCGGGTCGACGGCGATGAGGTAGACGAATCCGGCGACGTAGCCTGCGACCCCAAAGGCCAGGGCATGTTGGCCGAGCGGTGCAGCGATCGCCAGGTCGAAGATGACACCGAGCACGAACCCGCCGTAGGCACCGCGTTCTGGGCCGGTGACCAGGCCGGTGACGACGGCACCGGCCAGCACGAGCTGGACAACGACGCCGCCGACGCGCAGATCGTCGAGCGTCGCCCGCTGGATGGCGGTGAGCAGAAGCGCAAAAGGGACCAGTCGCAGCGTCGGGCGGCGCAGCCACCGGGCCTCAGCCACCCTGAACCTCGGATGGAGGTTGGTAGAGCACCACCTGCAACACGTTGAGTTGCCCAAAGTTGGCGGCCAGCTCAATCTCCAGCAAGGGCCCCGCCGACCCGGCGCGGCGTACGACGTTGATCACCTCGCCGAGCACCAGATCGGGTGGCGCCAAGCTGGTCGATCCACCGGCTGTGGTGACGATCGCCCCAACCTCGATTTCACCGAAGGCGCTGTTTTCGGAAACGAAACCAACCACCGGCAGTCGGTCGAGGCCGCGTCCCTGGCAGACGCCTCGTTCAACCTCGACGGGCTGCAGCGGCAGCGTCGTGGTCGGTGCGACTGTCGTCGCAGTGGGATCGGGATTGCTGGTCGTCGTCACCCCGGTGTTGATCTCAGCTCCGCCCGCAATCGTCGTTGTTGTCGAGGTCGTGACGGTGGGCTCACCGAAGCCTTCGCCAAGATCGACGACGGTCGTCGACGTCGTGCTCGACGTCGACGTGGTCGAGCTCAGGTCGCGACACGGCTATGCCGCTCGGTGTCGTGGCCACGGTGGTGGTCAACGGAGCGGTCGCCTCGGGCACGCTCGACACCTTGCAGGGAATGGCGTACTCCTGGTCGGTGGCCAGCATGACCACGCTGCGATCTGGGTAGACCTGGGTTACCTTGCCGACGAGGCCTGCAAAGTTGACCACCGGCATGCCGATTTTGATCCCCGACTCGCTGCCGTGGTCGATCTCCACCGTCTGGCTGAAGTTGCCGGGCGCCTCACCGACGACGCGAGTGGTGACCTTGTCGATTCCGCCGAGCGTCGGGATGCGGTTCAAGGCCAACAACTCTTGGGTGATCGAGATCGAGGCAGTGTTGGCCAATTGATCGCCGCGCTGACGGGCGATCTGGTCTCTGAGCTCTTCGTTCTCGCGTTCCAAGCGCTGGTAGTCGGTGGCCCCGCGCCAGATGTTACGGATCGGCGTGGTGATCACATCGGCGGCGACCTCGAACGGCCGCAAGGCGATGGACACGGCCGAGCGGGCGCGGTCAACAACCGCGTTCCCGCGGAGGTCAATCGTCAGCAACATCACCGACGTCAACACGAGCAACAGAATCGCTCGACGGCGATTTGCGGAATAGACAGCCACTAGGACACGAAGTTACTTAGTCGTCACCACTTTGTGTGAGCAGGCCGCGCATCGCATCGATGTTCTCCAGCGCCCGCCCGGAGCCGATGACGACGCTGAACAGCGGATCACGGGCGATGTGGATGGGCATGCCGGTCTCATGCTGCAGACGTTGGGCGATGCCCGCAAGCAGCGCACCGCCACCGGTGACGGTGATGCCTTCCTGCATGATGTCGGCGGCCAACTCGGGCGGGGTCTTGTCGAGCGTGGTCTTCACTGCGTCGACGATTGCCGCCACCTGCTCGGAGATTGCCTCACGAATCTGCTCGGTGCCCACTGGAACGGTGCGCGGCAGTCCGGTGATCAGGTCGCGACCACGAATGTCGGCGGTCAGTTCCTCATCGAGAGGCCAGGCCGAACCCATGTGGATCTTGATCTCCTCGGCGGTGCGATCACCGACGGCCAAGGAAAATTCTTTCTTGATGTACTGCAGGATCGCTTCGTCGATCTCGTCGCCAGCGACGCGCACCGACTGCGCGGTGACGATGCCGCCGAGGGAGATCACTGCAACTTCGGTGGTTCCACCGCCGATGTCGACGATCATGTTGCCGCTCGGTTCGTGCACCGGCAGGTCGGCACCGATGGCTGCGGCCATCGGCTCTTCGATGATGTGCACCGGCTTGCGTGCCCCGGCGTATTCCGCCGCGTCTTGCACGGCACGCTGCTCGACACCGGTGATGCCTGACGGCACACAGATCACCATCCGCGGCTTGCTCCACTTGCTGGCATGAACCTTTTGGATGAAGTAGCGCAGCATCTTTTCGCACACTTCGAAGTCGGCGATGACGCCATCCTTCAACGGGCGAACTGCCTTGATGTGGCCTGGGGTACGCCCGATCATCCGCTTGGCTTCGTGGCCAACGGCGACGGGACGACCGTCGTTGACGTTGATCGCCACCACAGACGGCTCGTTGAGCACCATACCTTGGCCGCGCGCGTAGATCAGCGTGTTCGCTGTGCCAAGGTCAATGGCCAAGTCTCGCCCCAAGGCGAGTGGGTTATTTCGAGCCATAACGGGGTCCTTTCGAACCTAAACAGTGTCAGCTCAGTGTAGCTCTCTGTCGAATGCTCAGAGATTCGGGAAGAAGATGCCGATTTCACGCTGAGCCGACTCCAACGAGTCGCTGCCGTGAATCAAGTTCTCGGTGAACAGGATGCCGAGGTCGCCACGGATCGTGCCGGGGGCGGCCTTGCGCGGGTTGGTGGCGCCCATCATCGTGCGCAGCACCTCCCAGGTGTCTTGCGGGCCTTCGACGACCAGCGCAACGACCGGGCCGCGGGACATGAACGACACCAGTTCGCCGTAAAAGCCCTTGCCGACGTGCTCTTCGTAGTGGCGGGCCAGGGTGGCCTCGTCGAGCGAGCGCAGGTCCAAAGCGACGATCGTCAGGTTCTTGGCTTCGATGCGTGAAATCACCTCGCCAACGAGCTTGCGTTCTACGGCATCGGGCTTCAACAGGACAAGTGTGCGGTCAGACATGAGCGTCAAGGTTAGGCCGACAGGCTACAAAACCGACCAAACCGGCGCTGCGCGAGGCCGTGACGTTAGGCGCTGCGGCGAGCCAACAGAAACGGCCGTGCTGCGCCGACCATGTATAACGAGCCGGTGACCAAGATGGCGTCGTCGACGGTCGATTCGTTGAGCGCCCGCTCACAGGCGTTGGTCACCGACGGTGTGGTCTGCACGTCGTCGCAGCCGAGTTCGCGCGCCACCGCTGCCAGATCGGCGGCGGGCAGCGCCCGTGGCGAAGGTGCCGTGCAGCAGATCACCCGATCGAACTCATCGGCGCGCAGCGCGCTGAGCAGCTGCAGAGGGTCGCGGCCGCGCAGGCAGCCGACCACCAACAGGCGCTGGCCCTCGGGGTGGAAGTCGCCGAAGAAGGTCTGCGCGCAGGCATCGGCACCTGCCGGGTTGTGGGCCCCGTCGACGATCACCAGCGGCAGATGATTGAGCACTTCGAAACGGCCTGGCAGCGGTCACGCTGGCGAAACCTTCGAGCACGACCTCATTGTCCAACGGGGCAGCGAAGAATGCCTCGACGGCCATCAGCGCCAGCGCTGCGTTGTCGGCCTGGTGGCGGCCTTGCAGCGGTAGAAACACCTCGGGGTAGACTCGTGGTCACGGTGCGCAGGTCGAACATTCGACCACCGACGGCCAGGTGGCTTTCGACGACATCGAAGTGTTCGTGGCGCTCGAAACCGGTCGCCGCCGGTTCGGCGCGAAGCACCTCGAGCAGGTCGGGGTCGGTTTCTCCGATCACCACGGCGCAGTTCGGTTTGATGATTCCCGCCTTCTCGCGGGCGATGTCGGCCAGCGTTGGCCCGGCGTATTCGGTGTGATCGAGGGCGATGTTGGTGATCACGGCGACGTCGGCATCGATCACGTTGGTGGCATCCCAACGCCCGAGCAGGCCCACTTCGATCACGGCAACGTCGATGGCGATGTCGTCGAACCAGCGAAACGCAGCGGCGGTCAGCAGCTCGAAATAGCTGGCCTCGACCCCGACCAACATCTCCAGATCGGCGATCGCCGTCGATCTGCTCGGCAAATTCTTCATCGCTGATCAGCCTCGCCGCCGTAACGTCATCCGCTCGTTGACTCGTTGCAGGTGGGGGCTGGTGTAAACGCCGACGTTGAGGCCCTGGGCGGTGAGCAGCGCAGCGATCATCCGCGCCGTCGAGCCTTTGCCGTTGGTACCGGTGACATGGATCGAGCGGAAGAGATGTTGTGGGTCGCCGAGCGCCGACATCAGACCGGGAGATGTTGTCGAGCGACGGGTCGTTGATCGTCCCGGTCTTGTCGTAGCCCGCGCGGCCATCGAGGAACGCCATCGCGTCGTGATAGTTCATACGGGCCTAGGCGACGGAGATGTCAGCTCGCGGCGCGACGTGGGCGTGCGTTGCGCACAGGTTCGCGTGGCACGAGGGTCGGGTTGACCTTGTTGCGCACGGTTTCCTCGTCGATCAACACTCTGCCGACATCATCACGGCCGGGAAGTTCGTACATCGTGTTGAGCAGCACTTCTTCGATGATCGCCCGCAGCCCACGCGCACCGGTGCCACGCAGCAACGCTTGATCGGCGATTGCGGTCATCGCTTCCGGGGTGAAGTCGAGTTCGACATCTTCGAATTCGAACACCTTGCGGTACTGCTTGATCAGCGCGTTCTTCGGTTCGATGAGGATCTTGACCAACGTCTCGTGGTCGAGGCTGCGCACCGCGCCGACCATCGGCAATCGGCCGATGAACTCGGGGATCAGACCGAACTTCTGCAGGTCTTCCGGGAGCACCTGGGCGAACAGTTCGCCCGGGTCGCGGTCGTGCCTTCGAGCGCACGATGCCGTTGAAGCCAACGCCCTTGTGACCGATGCGGTTTTCGATGATCGATTCGAGGCCGGCGAAGGCGCCACCGCAGATGAACAACACGTTGGTGGTGTCGATCTGGATGAATTCCTGATGGGGGTGCTTGCGGCCGCCTTGCGGCGGCACGGACGCAACGGTGCCTTCGAGGATCTTCAACAGCGCCTGCTGCACACCCTCGCCGCTGACGTCACGGGTGATCGACGGGTTCTCGCTCTTGCGGGCAACCTTGTCGATCTCGTCGATGTAGATGATGCCAGTCTCGGCCTTCTTGACGTCGAAATCGGCCGCTTGAATCAGCTTGAGCAGAATGTTTTCGACGTCTTCACCGACGTAGCCGGCCTCGGTGAGCGCGGTTGCGTCGGCCACTGCGAAAGGCACGTTGAGCATTCTGGCCAGGGTCTGGGCGAGGTGCGTCTTGCCGCAACCGGTGGGGCCGAGCAACAAGATGTTGCTCTTCGACAGCTCGATGTCGTCGCGCCGACCAACGCCAGCCGACTGTTGATGTTGGATGCGCCGGTAGTGGTTGTAGACGGCGACCGAGAGGATCTTCTTGGCGTCAACTTGGCCGACGACGTACTCGTCGAGAAACGCACGGATCTCGCGTGGCGTTGGCAACTCGTCGAAGTGCAACTCACTGGTTTCGGTGAGCTCTTCTTCGATGATCTCGTTGCACAGGTCGATGCACTCGTCGCAGATGTAGACACCTGGACCAGCGATGAGCTTCTTTACTTGCTTCTGCGATTTGCCGCAGAAGGAGCATTTCAATAGCTCCCCTGTGTCACCAAACTTCGCCACAACGCTCCCTCAGTGCTTCGGGTTATCGGATCGGACCGGTGCGATCGACGTTGGTCCTGGATGAAATGACTGTGTCGATAATGCCATACTCGACGGCCTGAGGCGCTTCAATGACGAAGTCGCGGTCGGTGTCGGCATGGATCTTCTCAATCGTCTGTCCGGTGTGCAACGAAAGAATCTGCTCGAACAAATCTCGCATACGCAGGATCTCCTTGGCAGCCAACTCGAGATCGGTGACCTGACCGTAGCCGACTTGACCCCACGGCTGGTGCAGCAGCACACGGGCGTGCGGCAACGCGAGACGCTTGCCCTTGGTGCCAGCGGCGAGCAACACGGCGGCAGCCGAAGCGGCCTGGCCGAGGCAAATCGTGGCGATGTCGTTCTTGATGAACTGCATCGTGTCGTAGATCGCGAACAGCGCGGTGATGTCGCCACCAGGGCTGTTGATGTAGATGTTGATGTCCTTGTCGGGGTTTTCACTCTCGAGGTGGATCAACTGCGCACAGACCAGGTTGGCGACGGTGTCGTCGATGGCGGTGGGAATGAAGATGATGTTCTCTCGCAGCATGCGGGAGAACAAGTCGGAGTGACGCTCACCACGGCTGGTGGTTTCGATCACGTTGGGCACGTAGTAGTTACGCACCGGTTCGAGTAATGGGCTCATTAGCTGTGCTCCTCGTCGTCGTGATCATCGTGATCGTGGTCGTGGTCGTGATCATCATGGTCGTGATCATGATCGTGGCTGTGGTCGTGGCCGAGAATCACGTCGTTTTCCAGACGTTTGCCGCTTGGATCGACCAATTCGACGTTGTGCATGAGCCAGTCGAGCGCCTTGCTCTTGCGCAACTGGGCAATGAGTTCGGAGACGGCGTCGTTGCGCTCGTAGGCCTTGCGTACCTGCGCTGGCTTCTGGCGCACCTGCATGGCAATGCGCTCGTACTCGGCCTCGATGTCGTCATCCTCGACAGTAAAGCCTTCGGCGGTGGCAATGGCGCGCAGCGCAAGGTCAACCTTGACTGCTTTTTGCGACTGCACTCGCAGCGTCTCGATGAAACTGTTGGCGTCCTGCCCGGTGGCCGACAACCACTGGTCGAGAGCGATGCCTTGGCTTTGGAACTGCTGCACGGTGTTCTGCACACGCTGCTGCAGGTCGCCCTGGACCATTGCCTCTGGCGCTTCGATATCGACCAGGTCGACAGCGTCGGTGGTCACCCGTTCGATGTATTGGCTGCGAGCCTGGTTGAGGCGAGTGGCGGCGAGTCGCTCCGCTGATCGACTCACGCCAGCCGGCAACGGTGTCGTGCTCGGCGATGTTGTCGCCGACCCATTCGTCGTCGAGTTCCGGGACCACCAGCTCCTGCACGTTGGAGATCGTCACCTCGAAATCGGCGGGCTCTTCGGTGCCGTTGGGGGTGAGCGTGAACGACAGTCGAATCACCGGCACTGGCACCGACGAGTTGATCGTCGAAACCGCCAGCGACCCAGCCGCGACCGACCTCGTAGGTCCAATCTTCGGTGTTCAGCCCAACGACTGGCTCACCATCGCGGGTTCCCTGCAAGTCGATCGTCACCTGGTCGCCCACCGCGACAGCACGCTCGACATCGGCCAACGCACCGTGACGCTTGAGTTCGGTCTGCACTGCCTCTTCGACATCCTCGTCGGTGGGGTCGACCGCTGGCAACTCGACGCGCAAACCGGCATAACCGGGGACGGTGATCTCCGGGCGGACCTCACACTTGGCGTCGAAAGCGACCTCGCCGCTGTCGGCACCCTGGGTGATTTCGACCTCGGGAGTGGCGATCAGATCGACGTCGTGCTCACGCACGGCACGCTGCAAATATTGCGGTACGCCATCACGAAGTGCCTGCTCACGAGCAACGGCGATGCCGATGCGGGCTTCGAGAACCTTGCGAGGAGCCTTGCCGGCCCGAAAGCCTGGGAGGCGCACCTCTTGGGCGAGCTTGCGGAAGGCGGCATCGATATCGCGATCGAATTCCGCTTCGTCGACCGCAACCGACAGCTTGACGAGCTTTTGACCTGGGTTTCCCTCGAGGGGTTCGAGTGTGCTTTTCACAGACCTGGGAGCCTATCGGCAGCGAAAGATGCATTGTCCTGTGTCGATCGGGCAGAATGGGGCCGTGAACTACTGGAAGCCCCACGCACTCGCCAAACCCCACGCCGATCAGCTCGAACTGCGCCTTGGTGATCGTGTTGCAGCCACGGTCGAACTGCATGGCGTGCCTGCAGGCACCACTGGCAAGATCCTGTTGGCCAACGGGTTCAACTGGCAGCGCTACCGGGTGCTGTTCGACAATGGCGTGGAGCTCGGCGACCTCGATGGCCGCCACCTGCAAGCATCCGGCCGTGCGGCCAAGCGCCTGGCCAAAGCTGCCGCCCGCGCCCGCTAGCGCGCCCGTTTCGACCCGGTCTTTACGACCCGCTCGCGTCGCTGCGCCGAGAGGTCGATTCCAGCCGTGCGACGAACACCGCTGCTTCCGTGCGCCGTTCCATGCCGAGTTTGGAAAGCAGATTCGAGACGTAGTTCTTGACCGTCTTTTCGGCCAGAAACATCTGTGCCCCGATCTGGCGGTTGGTCATTCCCTCGCCGATCAGTTCCAGCAGGCGGCGTTCCTGCGGCGTCAACTTGCCGAGGCGTGAATCCTCCGCTGCCGGTGCCCGCAAACGTTGCAACACCCGTCCGGTGACGGCCGGGTCGAGCAGCGATTCTCCCTGGGCGACGCGGCAACACGGCATCGACCAATTCGCTGCCGCGCACCTGCTTGAGGATGTAGCCGGAGGCGCCGGCCATGATCGCCTCGAACAATGCTTCGTCGTCGCTGTAAGAGGTGAGCATCAGGCATTGGATGTGGGGGCGTTCGCTGCGGATCTCGCGGCACACCTCTACCCCGTTGCCGTCGGGGATGCGTACGTCGAGCACGGCAACGTCGGGGTCGCAGGCACCGATGCGGGCCAGAGCTTCGGCAGCCGTCGATGCCTCGCCGACGACCTCCACCTTGCCGGACACTTCGAGCAAGGCACGAACCCCTTGACGAACGACTTCATGATCATCGAGGAGGAAAACGCGAACCCGCTGTGACATGTCAACCAGTTCAGCAGGTCCGAGGCCCGTTCCCTAGGGACCTAAGTCCTCAGCGGCGCGGTAAAACCGCACCTTCAGCTACGGTTCGGCCATGGCCCACCAGCAGCTCAGCGACCGTGTCGCCCAGCAAATTCTGCATTCCACCCCCGATGCCGTGCTGCTCTGCGATGCGCGCGGGCGAGTCATTTTCGCCAATGAACGAGCGGCGGCGATGAGCGGTTACACGGTCGATGAACTCGAAGGTCTGTTCGTCGAAGCGCTGATCCCCTCCGGTGCGGTCGATCACCACGAGCGGTTGCGCGCACGGTTCATGGAGGTGCAACTGTCGCGCCCGATGGCCCCGTCGAGCAGCATCAAGTTGCTGTGTCGTGACGGTTCCGTTGTGGCGGTGGCGGTGGCGCTGACCACGTTGATCGACGATGGCCAACCGGTCGTCGTCGCCAGCATCCGCGACATCAGCGAGATGATGGATCAAGAGCGCAGGCTGACCGCTTCGAGCGAAGCGCTGGCGCTGGCCGCCGAGCGCGAGCGCATCGCCCGCGATCTGCACGACAACGTGCTGCAATATCTCTTCGGGTTGGGGATGGAGCTGCAGGCCATCGAGTCGATTGCCGACGAGGCCTTGGCGCGGCGATTGGCCAGCGGTGTCGACCAGATCGACCGGGCCATCCGCGAGATCCGCACCACCGTGTTCACCCTCGGCACCACCCATCCCAGCGGTTCGTTTGGCCACGAGATGCGCGACCTCATCGCTCAGGCCACTCGACTGCTCGGTTTCCCGCCGCGGGTGGCGATCGACGGGCCAGCAGATCTGTTGATCCCGGCCTATGTGCGTATCGAGATGCTCGCCGCGCTGCGCGAGGCGCTCGGCAACGTCGCCCGTCACGCGCACGCCAGTGAGGCAATCGTCGAGATCAAGGTCAGCCAAACCGAACTGTGCGTGACCATCGACGACAACGGAGTCGGCATCGACGAGGCCCGGGCGGCGAGCGGCAACGGTCTGCCCAACATGCTGGCCCGTGCCCGAGGTTTGGAGGGCACGTTCATCATCGGGCGACGGCCAACCGGTGGCACCCGAGTGGTCTGGCGGGTACCGGTCAGCGACTAAACAAGTCGGCGGCACGCTGGGACGTTGGTCCCACAGGCAGGGACCTTGGTCCCCGGATGTGGTGCCCACCGGCCCTGAGATCGCCCCGTGTTGCCACGAGAGACTTGGCCGCATGACAAGTGATGAACGCTCGGTTCTGTCCATCGGCGGGTTTGGGCTCGGGGTCCTCTCGCTGGCCTTCGCTGGTTTCGCGTTGACCAAAACCTCCGACGCCGGCGGTGAAACCGTGGCCGTTTCCGCTGTGCAGACCGTCGACGTGTCGCTCTCCGAGTTCGCCATCACCCCAGGCATGCTGCACGTCGGCACCGGGGATGTGCAGATCCGCATTTCCAACACCGGCAACGTGGTCCACAACCTGTCGTTCGCTGAGCGCGGCGTGACCAGCCGCGATCTGCAACCGGGGGAAAGCGACACGCTGACCCTGAAGAACGTGGAGGCCGGGGAGATGTCGTTCCTGTGCACGATTCCCGGACACGCCGCCTCGGGGATGAGCGGGGCGATGATGGCCGCCGAGGGTGGCGCCACCGATGGTGGCTCGACGCCGACGACGATGCCGATGGACTGGGCATCGATGGACGCGGCGATGGAGGCGCGAGCGATGCGGTTCGTCGAGGAGGACAAGACCGAGTTCGGAGGGAAGTTGTTGGAACCGACGGTGCTCGCCGATGGGACCAAGGAGTTCAAGCTGACCGCCGAGATCATCGACTGGGAGGTCGAGCCGGGCAAGGTGGTTAAGGCTTGGACCTACAACGCGATGGTCCCCGGCCCGGAGATGCGCGTCGATGTCGGCGACAAGGTGCGCATCGTGCTGACCAACAAGCTGCCGGAGTCGACGACGATCCACCTGCATGGTGTCCGGGTGCCGAATGCCATGGATGGCGTCGACCCGTACACGCAGGACCCGATTGAACCGGGGGCAACGTTTGCTTACGAATTCGAGGCGCTGGAGCCAGCGGTGGGCATGTATCACAGTCATCACAACGCCCAGATCCAGGTGCCCAACGGCCTCGCTGGAGCGTTCTTGATCGGCGAGATGCCGATTCCCGCGGCCTTGGCTGACGTCGGCATCACCGATGTCGATCAGCAGGTGACGATGGTGCTCAACGATGCCGGCACGATCGGGTTGTCGTTGAACGGCAAGAGCTTTCCGGCGACGCAGCCATACAGCATGAAGCTTGGCGACACGATGCTGGTGCACTACTTCAATGAGGGTTTGACCAGCCATCCGATGCACCTTCACCAGCCGATGGGCTGGGTGATCGCCAAGGACGGCATCCCGATCAAGACTCCGATGGCCGAGGACACGATCAACATCGCCCCAGGTGAGCGCTACACGGTGCTCTACCACGCCGTCGACAAGGGCGTGTGGGCCTGGCACTGCCACATCCTCAACCACGCCGAAGGGCCGCAGGGCATGTTCGGCATGGTGACGGCGATCATCGTCGAATAGTCACCACTGTCCCCGACCCCCAACGGTGTGCCCACCTCGCTTGGTGGGCACACCCGCGTTTTCGGTCAGAATGGCGAGCTATGAGCTTCACCTCGCTGCGCCATCGTTTCCCTGGAATTCGTGATGATTGGGCTCGTTTCGACGGCCCGGCGGGGACGCAAGCGGTGGATGTGGCCATCCAGGCCTGTGCGGAATGGATGGCCAGTGGCAACAATGCCTGTTCGGGTGGGGCGTTTGCCGCCTCGCAGGAGTGTGAGTTACAGCACCAACGCGGCCGTGAGGCAGTTGGGCGGCTGCTCGGCGCCGATCCCAACGGCATCTCGTTCGGAGCGAATATGACCTCGATGACCTTGGCCTTCACCCGGGCGGTGGCGGCAACGTTGCGGCCTGGCGATCGGGTGGTGGGCACCAAACTCGACCACGACGGCAACGTCACCCCGTGGCGAATCGCCTGCGAGATGAGCGGCGCCGAGCATGTCTTGGCGCCGTTCGATCCGACGACCGGGATCTTGGCGGCGGATCAGGTCAGCGAGTTGATCGATGAACGGACAAAATGGGTGACGCTGCCGGGCGCGTCGAATCTGTTGGGCACCGCACCGGAGTTGGCACCGATGATCGCCGCCGCCCATGGCGTCGGGGCGCGGGTGTTCATCGACGCCGTGGCGCTGGCCCCGCACCATCCCATCGATGTCGGGGCGCTCGGCTGCGACGCGTTGGTGACCTCGCCCTACAAGTGGTACGGGCCGCACTCGGGGGCGATGTATATCGAGCCGTCGCTGCTGAAGGACTTACCGATCGCCAAGTTGAACGCTTCGGAAGGGATCGGACCAAGTCGGTTCGAGACCGGAATGCCGAACTACGAAGCCGTCGCCGGGATCGAGGCTGCGGCACGGTTCTTGATGGAGGAGGGTATGGAACAGTTGCGGGCAGCGGAGAACGCGCTGTTCGAGCCGATGCTGCGTGGCTTGCAATCGATTCCCGGGGTGCGGGTGTTTGGCCCGAGCGGGATGGAGGGTCGCACACCGACGGCGGCGTTCCGCATCGAGGGGGTGTCGCCCGCCGATGCCGCAGCAGAGTTGGCCCGCGACCACATTGCCGTGTGGGATGGCCACAACTATGCCTTGGGCGTGGTCGACCAATTGGGCCTCGCCGAGGTGGGCGGGGTGGTGCGCGCTGGCGTCTCGCGGTACCTGGAACCCAGCGACGTGGACAGGCTCTTGAAAACTGTCGAGCGCGTAGCGGCCCGCCACCGCTAAACCCGTCAGACCAACGGGAGACAGCCATGGTCTCAGCGAAGTCGTCGAAGAAAGGGATGCTGAAGATGGACAACTCGATGTTCTCCGGCAAGCAGAACAGACGTCGGATTCCGCCGGCTGCTCGAGGCGTCGAGACCAGCTGGTAGTTCGGATCGCGTTCGATCACGGTGAGGTTGACGCTCGGGTCCTGAACTCTTCACGCCTGCCTCGATACGTGTGTGGTGAACATGGTCGCAGTATGACCGAACCCGGATCCCTCGACGATTCCGCCAGGCCACGCGAACATTACAACCTCGTCGCGGCGTCTAGCGTGGGCGCGACGTTTCTGTCATAGTGACTCTCAATCACCATCGGTTTCCCGTGAGGGGGTTCGGATGTCGAAGTGTCGGATGCGGTGGAAACACGACCAGCACTGGGTCGTGAGAATGCGCGCCGTTTGAAGTCAGGTCCGCCTGACCGCCGCCATTCGCTCGCGCTTCGTCTTTGCTGAGTTCGACAACCATCCGTATCGGAGGATCCAACCGTGGTGCGCACCCTTCTCCCTCGTCGAGGAAGCCAATGTCGCCGATGGACGGCTCTCGCAGCAGTCGTCGGCCTACTCGCTGGCGCGTGCTCTAGCGCCGCCGGCGAGTCCGCAAGCCCCGTCGGCACGGGTGCCGCAGCCGTTGCTGGCGTGGCGGCAACCGCTGCGACGGCCGAGAGCGACGAAACCATCGCCAATCCGAACGGAGGTGAACCGGGCTGCGGCACGACTGTCACAACGGTCGAATTCGACCCGGCAAACTTCGTCGACCCGACGCTCGACACCAATCCGTTCCATCCACTCAAACCCGGCACGCAATGGGTTCGCGGCGGTTCGACCCTGGTGGGCGGTAGGGAAGTCCCGCATCAGGTGATCTCGACGATGACCGATGTGATCCGTGAGATCGACGGCGTGGCGACGATCGCGATGCTCGACGAGTCGACCGATGCCGGTGAGGTAGCGCAGATCGGTATGGATTACTTCGGCCTCGACAAGGATGGCAACGTATGGCTGCTCGGTGGCTATACCGAGGAGTACGAGGGCGGCGAGTACACCAATACCGAGGACGCCTGGCTCGGCACTGCCGACGGCTCAAAGATCGGCATCCTCGCTCCCGCCGACGTCACGATGGCGACACCGAAATGGTGTATCGGCGGGTCACCCGAGGATGACCCGACGGTCGGGGCGGCTGTCGAAATCGGAGTCTCCGAGTGCGTCGAGTTCGGTTGTTACGACGATGTCCGCATCGTCCAGGAGGGCGAGATCGGTGCGCCCGATAACGAACACAAGTACTACGCTCGTGGGGTCGGTGTGGTCCGCAACGTTCCGCTCAACGCCAGTCTGCACAAGGACAGGTTCGAGTTGCAGAACTTTGTCGTGCTCAGCCCGGAGGGCCTCGCCGAGGTCAGCCAAACAGTCCTTGACCTCGAAGAACATGGCCGTGCGACAGCGGCCGAGGTATACGGCGACGCGCCCACCTCGCAGAGGGCCAATTGAGCCAGCCGATAATCCGAATCGAGGCGGTGTCGAAGACCTTCTCGACCTCCGACGGCACGGCCGTGCCCGTGCTCGATGACGTCTCGCTCGTGCTCAACTGCGGTGATAAGGCCAGCCTGATCGGACCGTCGGGCAGTGGGAAATCGACCCTGCTGTCGTTGATCGCTGGTTTGTTACGGCCGGATTCGGGCACGATCGAATTCGACGGCATCTCCCTGGCCGATATGGACGAGGCGGCATGTGCTCGCCTGCGAGCGCAGCGAATTGGCATTGCCCTGCAGTCAGACAATCTCATTCCATTCCTGTCCGCCCGCGAGAACGTTCAGCTGGCGTTGAAGTTCGCTGGGCGTATCCCCCGAAAGCAAACGCGGCCACGGGCCATGGAATTGCTCGACCGTCTCGGCGTCGTGCACCGCGCCGATCACCGACCCAGGCAGCTGTCCGGGGGTGAGGCGCAGCGTGTTGCCCTTGCAGTGGCGATGGCCAACCAACCAGCGTTGCTGCTCGCCGATGAAGTCGTCGCACAGTTAGACGCCGATACCGCCGGAAGCGTCGTCGACGAAGTGCTCAGCACCGACTGTGCCGTGCTCTACGTGACCCATCACGTCCCGCTTGCCGACCGCGTGCAGCGGCGCTACTGCCTTCGTAACCACCGCATCGAACCTCGATAAGGACTGATCTCACCGCCACAAGGAGCCTCTAGTGCCCGCTGCGAACACCGTGACCACGAGCGATCTTGTCGTCGACCACGACAACGGCGTCCGTCTCGTACATGCGTTGAGCCACCGGGCGATGAGCGTGCCGGGAGGCACGAGCGCCGCCATCATGGGGCCGAGTGGCTGCGGTAAGTCAACCCTGTTGGGTCTGCTCGCCGGCCTGGCGCTGCCAACCTCGGGCACGGTGTCGATCGGTGACGTGACAATCTCCGACCTCGCCGATTCGGCGCGGGCGGAGTTCCGTCGCGGGGCAATCGGCATGGTCTATCAAGCCGACAACCTGCTGCCGCACCTGACGGTGGAGGAAAACGTCGCCTTGCCGGTGGCGATTGGTCGTCGAGCCGGCTCTGCTCCCGGCAGCGATCCGCTTCGCCTTCTCGATCGCCTCGGCCTCGGGGCCCTTGCCGCCCGTTTCCCCGATCAACTGTCCGGAGGACAGCGCCAGCGAGTCGCCGTCGCCAGGGCCATCGTCAACCGCCCGATGCTGATCCTCGCCGACGAACCGACCGGCGCCCTCGACGACGACAATGCCAGAGGGGTTGTGGAGTTGTTGACCGAAGTGCAGCGCGACCTGGCGGCGACGTTGATCGTGGTGACCCACGACCCGGCGATTGCCGCCTATTGCGACAACATCGAATACCTCGGACAACCCGTGGCACAGGAGATGGCCGATGGCCGTTGACACGAGTTACGTCATCGCCGATCTGCTGCGCAATCCTCGGCGCACGCTGTCGACCGTGAGCGGGGTCGTGCTCGGCGTTGGTCTGTTCTGTGGTGTGCTGTTCTTCGTCGACGGCCTCTCCGCCTCGATGACGCAACGGGCCGTGGCACCGCTTCCGATCGACATGCAGCGAATCGTCACCCAACGAGCAGGCACCTCGCTGATTCTCTCACAATCGTTCGACGCCCTCGCCAGCGCTGGCCCGGCGGAGATGATCGTCATCCTGGAACTCGTCAACCGTGGCGACACGACCGCCAACGAGGTGACGGTTCGCTCGCTCCCCGCAGCGAGTCTGGCCTATGTGGCGGGTTCGGCGGCGATCGATCGCAGCGTCGCCGCCGAGGACCCGCTGATGCTCGTCTCGGGTGACGAGAACCCCTTTGCCCAAGGCGCGGCGCGCTCAGGGGTGAACCTCGGCGCGATCGCTGCCGGGGAAACCGTGCAGATGACCTATCGCGTCACCACTGCCGACAGCTCGGTCGTTGTCGACGACAACAGCGTCAGCTCGACGTTCTCGACCCGAGAATCGATCAACACCATTCGTGCCAACGCTGCACCACCGCCCACGCTGATCGATCTCGCCGAGCGCATCGCCGCTACCCCGGGTGTAGCCCATGCGCTGCCGCTGTCGATCGGAGATCTTGGCAGCGCGACGATCACCGTTGGCGAACTGACGGCGCCAGGACCGACGAAGATCTTCGGTTTCAGTGCTGCCTACGACGCTCGTGACGAGAGCATCGACATCGTCGAGGGAAGGATTGACTCCGGCGGTGCGGTGCTCAGTGGCGAGGCCGCGACGACACTCGGTGCTGAACTCGGCGAGACGGTGGCGATCACCTTGCCCGATGATTCCACCATCGAGCTCACGGTCACGGGCGTGGCCGACCTGTCGCGGTCGCGATCGCTGTTTTCGAGCCGACGCGGGGGTGATCTGGAGACGTTTGTCTACGTTCGAAACTCGGTCATCGTCTCGCCGGAGGTGTTCGCCGAGATTGTCTTCCCGGCGTTCGAGCGAGCAGCTGCCGACGTGTCGCAGCGACTGAAAAGTCCACCGATCCGCGAGATCGACATCACCCTCGAACGTGACCCGCTCAACGCCGATCCGGCAACCGCCGTCGTGCAGACAAAGGCGATAGGCGAGGATGTGCTCTCCGTTGCCGTGAACGACGACTACCTGTTGGACAACATCTCCAACACCCTCGGCGTCGCCGCCGACGACGCCTCGGTCGCCAAACGACTCTTCGTCTTTCTGGGCGTCCCCGGGGCGCTGTTGGCGGCCGTCTTGTCCGCTTACGCGGGGAATGTGCTCGCCGAGGCGCAGCGACGCGAACACGCCACGTTGCGCATCCGCGGCGCCAGTCGCCGACATCTGCTGCGGCTGCTGGCGGCGCGCACGGCCTTGCTGACGGCAACCGGCAGCATCGTTGGGCTGACACTTGGCTATCTCTGCGCGCTGGCGATCCTCGGCCGGGAGTCGTTACAGCGCGCCAATCCGTCGAGCCTGCTCGTCTCCGCGCTGGTCGGTACAGTCGGTGGCTTCGTGGCCACCGGTGCCGGTTTGTACCTCACCGGGCGCCGCTCGATCGACCGCGAAATCGCTGAAGACAGAGCGCAGATGAGCGTGCGCTCGCCCCTGTGGCGCAGGGCGCAGCTCGACGTCGTCGGGGTCGTCTTGATCGTCGCCGGCACCATCTGGGCCGTCACCAGCAACGCGTTCGACGGTGCCGCCGGCTCGGTCTACTTCGGCCGGTCGGTGCAGCTGAATTTGTGGTTGTTGATCCTGCCGGTCGCTGCCTGGATCAGCGGCAGCCTCGTTGCGGCGCGGCTCATCAGCCACGGTTTGCGTCGTGCCGATCCGCGATCGACGCCAACTCTCGGTCGGGTGGCGCCGGCGTTGTACCGACGCAGCGTTGGACGCCGGCCGTGGGCGATCAGCAACGGGGCCATCGTGACGTCGCTGATCGTCGGCATGGCCACGAGTCTGGCTGCCTTCACAGCCTCCTACGACGTCGCCAAAAGTGCTGACGCCCGCTATGCCAATGGCGCCGATATTCGGATCTCTCCGAGCCCGACCGCGGCTCGAATCTATGGTGCCGACAGCGCCGACGAGTTCGCCTCAGCGCACATCGCGACGGTCACTCCGGTGATCTACAGCCTGAGCAATGTCGTGCTGCGCAGCGACAGGACCTCGGATCCCGGGAATGTTGCCGCAGTCGACCCGGAAAGCTACCTCAAGATCGCTCCGCTGAGCCCCGAACTCGCTACCCAGCTGCGCGCAATGGGTGGTAATTCGTCGACTATTTTGCTCAATCGCGAGATGGCTCGATACCTCAAGGCGCAGGTCGGCGATACCATCCACGCACTACTGGCGCGCTCGACTCCGGAGCAGGTCGACGTGCCGATGAGGCTGACGGCGGTGTTCGAACGGCTTCCCGGGTTTCCTGACGGGGCGGATGCGGTGATCGACATCGCTACCCATACGGCGCATGTGCCCACGAAAGCACCCGACTTCTTCCTCGGCACGACCGTCGATGAGAGCGCGCAGACGCTGGCCTCGGCAGTCGCGGATCTCGAGGCTGGGCCAGCGGGACAAGATCTGCACATCGACACCAGAGCCTCGGTTCTCGATCGCGACCAATCGAGTCTGGCCGCGCTCAACATCGCCGGTCTCGTCGATCTCGATTCCGCATTCGCCCTGGCCATGGCGATAATCGCGATTGCGATCTTCGTCTTCGGACTGCTGTTGCAGCGTCGTCGTGAATATGTCACATTGCGCGCCCAAGGGCTCGATGCGCGCACGGTGCGCACGATCATCGCCTCCGAAGCAGCGACCGTCGCGGTCGCAGGCTGTCTCGCCGGTATGGCGATCGGCGCCGTCATGGGCCTGTACTTCGTACGTGTCCTGCGGCCATTGTTCGTGCTCGACCCGGCGTATCGGCTACCGCTCAGCGCGTTGCTGATACCGATCGCGCTGGTCGGCATCGCAACGATTCCCTCGACGTTGGTGGCGTCACGGTTGGTCAATGCGCTCGAGCCGACTGAACTGCTGAGAGATGAATGAGCATGCGCATCGGGCTGCAACTCACGGTCACTAAAAGTGACATTCTGGCGAAGGATTATGAAGGTTATTGACAATCGCATGCGGTAGGCAGACAGTGAGGAAACTCGGAGAGTGGGAGGTTTGGGGTGAAGGATTTTCGAATTCTTGACGCGTGTACCGAGGGTGTTTCCCGTGTCGGCGACGTCGGCGAGCAACCGTGATCGCGCAGCTGGTGAGTCGAGCGATCCGAGTTCGTTCGCTGCTCGCCACGGTCGTTGTCGCCGTCGTCATCTTCGGCCCGATGCGGCTTAGAGGGGCACCAGTCGAGGTCTTGCCCGAGTTCAATCCGCCGGTCGTCGAGGTGCAGACCGAGGCCCTTGGGCTGTCGGCCGTCGAGGTCGAGCAGCTGATCACTGTCCCCCTTGAAGCGGACCTCCTCAACGGTGTGGCCTTCGTCGAGGACATCAGCTCGCGTTCGATCGCTGGCCTGTCGTCAATCGTGATGCAATTCGAAGAGGGCACCGACCTGCTCGACGCCCGCCAACTCGTGCAAGAACGTTTGACCCAAGCGGCAGGGCTGCCCAACGTCTCGCGGGCGCCGGCGATGGTGCAGCCGCTGTCCTCGGAGAGCCGGGTGATGATGATCGGCCTCACCTCCAACGACGTCTCGCTCGTCGACCTCGGGGTGTTGGCCCGCTGGACGATTCGCCCGACGTTGATGGGTGTCGACGGTGTCGCCAACGTCTCGGTGTGGGGCCAACGTGAGCAACAGCTGCAAGTGCAGGTCGACCTCGCCAAGCTGGCGGAGAAGCGGGTCACTTTGCAGGACGTGGTCAACACGGTCGGCAACGCGTTATGGGTGACGCCGCTGACATTCCTCGAGGCCTCAACCCCCGGCGTCGGTGGTTTCATCGACGGCCCCAACCAACGCATCGGCATCCGCCACATTCCAACGATCTCGCGTCCGGAAGACCTCGCCAAGGTCGTCGTCGATGAGCGCCCCGATCTCGTGGTCGGTGATGTCGCCACCATCGTCGAAGATCATCAGCCGTTGATCGGCGACGCACTCGTCGGCGACACCCTGGACTCTTTTTGGTGGTGGAGAAGTTTCCCTGGAGCAACACGCGCGACGCCACAGCAGGGATCGAAGCTGCGCTCGCCGAGCTTGCCCCAGGCCTCGCCGGGGTAACGGTAGACACCGCCCTGTTTCGACCCGCCGACTACCTCTCCCGATCGATCGACAACATCCAACGGTCAGCCGTGATCGCCTTGGTGCTCGTCATCCTGACGATGCTGCTGCTCGTCGGCAGCGTGCGGGCCACGATCGTCGCCGGGTTGTCGTTGATGACGGTGATGATCGCTGCCGGGTTTGTGGTGCTCGCCACAGGGGCGACGATGAACGCGATCACGATCGTCGGGTTGGCGGTCGCCGCGCTGTTGGTCATCGATGATTCGATCCGCAACGTCGACGGGCTGACCAGACCAGGCGATCGGACCGCAGGGCTGGTGCGGTCGGCGTCGTCCAACGTCGCCTCGTTTGGCTTCGCTGCCGTCATCCTTGCGGTATCGCTCACCCCGGCCTTGTGGATGGTTGGCGTCGCCGGAAAGTTCGTGCCGAGCATCGTTGCGGCCGTCGCAATCGCACTCGCACTGGCGTTTGTCGTCAGCATCACGGTGACTCCTGCCCTGGCGAGCCTGGTCTTTGCTCGGCTACCGGGCGGCCGAGCGGGTCGTCGGCCAGCGAGCGCCGCCGAGCAGCGCTACGCGCCGCTGCTGCACCGAGTGCTGGCCAAGCCGAAAGGCGCCGCCCTGGCAGGAGTGGCGCTGCTTGCCGTCGCCGCGGCGATGATCCCTGTGTTGGAACGCGAGTTCATGCCCCAGTTTCGCCAGACAGACGTCATCGTCAGCTTCGAAGCTGCGCCGGGAGTGTCTTTGCAAGAGTCACGCCGCATCGCCACGACGGCGGCACACGAACTTGCACAACTGCCGGGCGTTGCCGAGGCCGGATCTCAGATTGGGCGCGCGATTCTCTCTGACGAGATCACCGAGGTCGACCGCGGCGTGATTTGGCTCAGTCTCGACCCGTCGACGGACTATGACGCAACGATTGCTTCGGTGCGCAATGTGATCGTTGGTTATCCGGGCTTCGGCACGCCGGAAATCAGCTCGTACACCAACGACCGTGTGCGCGATGAACTTCAGCAGGCAAAGGGCGACCTCGTCGTTCGGGTGTACGGCGAAGATCCAGAACAACTCACCCCACTGGCCCTAGAGCTGGCAGGTTCCGTCGCCACAGTCGATGGCGTCGCCGACGCTCGGGCAGATCTGCCGGTGCTCGCTCCGGCGGTGGAGATCGATGTCGATCTAGACCGGGCCGCTGAAGCGTTGATCAAGCCCGGTGATGCCCGCCGTGCGGCAGCAACGGTGTTCGCCGGGATCGAGGTCGGGTCGCTGTTCGAGGAACAACGTGTCTTCGAAGTCGTGGTGTGGAGCAAGCCTGAGTATCGCAACAGTGTTTCCAGCGTCGAAAGTTTGCCGATCGATACCCCGACGGGCAAACCGGTCACGCTCGGCAGCGTTGCCGACATCAGCATCGCCCCAAACCAGCGGGTGATCGAACGCCACTCGGTCTCGCGTTACGTCGACGTCGTCGTCGATGTGCCCGAGCGCAACATCGATGCAGTGCGCGACGACGTCAAAGCCTTGGTCGCTGCTCGTGGCCTGCCCTACGAGTTCCATGTCGGCTATCTGGCCAACGGCAGTGACAGTCGATCGAACACGCGCAGCGTTGTACTCGTCGGGGTTGCCGCAGCGATGATCATCTTCTTGCTTCTGCAAGCAGCGCTCTCGAGCTGGAGATTGGCGACGATGTTGACGTCGACAACCCTGGCTGCGCTCGCCGGAAGTATGGTTGCCATAGCCCTCGATGGCCGGACCTACTCGGTCGGCTCGTTGGCTGGTCTCGTCCTCGTCGGCGGGTTGACGCTGCGCGGCGGACTTGCCTTGCTGATGCGCTACTCGACGATGCAAGTCGAGGGTGACGCGCTCGGACTTGAGCTCGTCACGACCGGCGCCCACCGGCAGTTCGCCTCCACCTTCGCCTCGTCGGTGGCGATCATCGTCGCCACGATTCCGTTCCTCGTCTTCGGTACCGAGGCCGGGTTGGAGATCCTGCGGCCGTTTGCGGTGGCCGTGCTTGGCGGCACGATCACCGCCGCAGTCATCAATCTCTTCGTCCTGCCCTCCATCTATCACTGGATCGCGCGGCCCACTACGCCTGACGAAGACCTACATCGGCCGGCTCCGGCGCCGGCACCAGACGAAGACGCCGAGCTTGCATACGGCGGCGAACTCGCCAACGACAGAGCCGGGGAGTTGGTTGCTCACTGAAGGAGGGACTACGTGAAGAACTCACGATCGAACGGTTCGCAGTTCAACGCCGTCGCCACGGTTGTGGCCCTGATGCTGCTGGCTGCAGCGTGTTCGGACGCCACTGCCTACAGCTACGTCGCGCCGGCCAATGTCGAAGCGATCAGCGACGGTCTCTCGCAGGTGGTGTTGACCGAGGAGGCCGCGACGCGAACCGGCCTGACAACCGCAGTGGTGGTCCGCGAGGACGTCGGCGGGGTCGATCGCTTGATCATTCCGTACTCGGCGGTGATGTATCACTACGACGGCACGACCTGGACTTACACCAATCCCGAAGGCCTGACCTTCATCCGTGCGGCGGTCGATATCGAGTCAGTCGACGGCGACCGGGCGATTCTTACCTCTGGGCCTGAACCGGGAACGAAAGTCGTTTCCGTCGGTGCCGCCGAGTTGTATGGAGCCGAGTTCGGCGTCGGGAAGTAGCGGGAGATGCGCTGGATCGTCGCCCTCAGCCTGCGCTTCAAGTACCTCGCGGTGCTTGTGCCGATCGTGCTGATGACGGCAGGCGCGCTCCAACTGCGCAACGCTCCCGTCGATGTCTTTCCTGAGTTCGCGCCGCCTCGTGTCGAGGTGCAGACCGCGGCCCTCGGACTGTCGGCCACCGAGGTCGAGGAGCTGGTTACGGTTCCGCTCGAGGAGGCGCTGAGCGGACTCGACAAGCTGGAGACGATTCGCTCCAAGTCGGTGCCGGACCTGTCGTCGATCATGATGATCTTCGAGCCAAAGGCCGATCTCCTTCGCGCCCGCCAATTGGTGCAGGAGCGCTTGGCGGCGGTCATCCCCTCGTTGCCTCGCTGGGCCAGCCCGCCCTTGATCTTGCAACCATTGTCGGCGACAAGTCGGGCGATGAAAATTGGGCTGACCTCAGACGATCACAGTCTGATCGACATGTCGATGACGTCGTATTGGCGGATCCGTCAGCGGCTGATGCGCGTGCCCGGCGTGGCCAATGTCGCCATCTGGGGTGAACGGCTGGAGATGCTGCAGGTGCAGGTCGATCCGGAACGGATGGGAACGCTACAGGTCTCGCTGAATCAGATCATGCAGGCTGCTGCCGACGCCGTCGATTCCGGCATTCTGCAGTACTCCGATGGCGCCTATATCGGCACTGGCGGCTTCATCGAGACGCCCAACCAGCGTCTCGGGCTACGCCACAATCTCCCGATCTTGACGCCCGAGGATCTGGCCAGGGTACCTGTCGCCAGCCGCGGCGGCGAGGTGTTGACGTTGGCCGACCTGGCCGTGGTCAAGGTCGACAACCAACCCCTGATCGGTGACGCGGTGATCAACGACGGGCCGGGTTTGATGCTCATCGTCGAGAAGTTTCCGTGGGGCAACACCCTCGAGGTGACGCGCGGCGTCGAGGCCGCGTTGGAGGAGATGAAGCCGGGGCTGCCCGGCGTAGAGATCGACAGCGAGATCTTCCGGCCAGCGACGTTTATCGAGCTGTCGCTCAACAACTTGCGGCAATCGCTGCTGATCGGATCGATCCTCGTCGTGCTGGTGTTGTGGCTGTTCTTGATGGAGTGGCGGGTGGCGATCATCAGCTTGATCGCCGTTCCGATGGCGTTGGTCAGCGCCGGGATGATCCTCTACGTGCGCGGCGC
This sequence comes from uncultured Acidimicrobiaceae bacterium, assembly GCA_963732585.1. Taxonomy (GTDB): domain Bacteria; phylum Actinomycetota; class Acidimicrobiia; order Acidimicrobiales; family Ilumatobacteraceae; genus WLMZ01. The sequence continues at coordinate 1,679,525 of CAVSZY010000003.1, forward strand.
GACGATCAACGTGATGGTGCTCGCTGGGTTGATCATCGCCCTCGGTGACGTTGTCGACGACGCGATCATCGATGTCGAAAACATCGTCAGACGATTACGACAGAACCGTCTCGAAGGCACGGGTGTGTCCACCTACCGCATCGTTTTCGAAGCCTCGGTCGAGGTGCGCAGCGCGATCGTGTACGCCACGCTGATCGAGGTCGTCGCCCTGATTCCCGTGTTCTTTCTCGACGGCCTCTCCGGCGCGTTCTTCCGTCCCTTGGCCGAGTCGTATGCCCTGGCACTGCTGGCGTCAATGGCCGTGGCGCTGACGATCACCCCCGCGTTGTGTTTGATCTTGTTGCGCAACGCGCCGCTGCGGCATCGGCAGTCGCCGCTAGTGCCATTGCTGCATCGTGGCTACACGCGCCTCACGACCCGGGTCGTTCGCTCACCACGTCCGGTATATGCCTCCTTCGCCGGGCTGGTGTTGATAGGCGGGCTGGCTTATCCGTCGCTTGGACAAGAACTGCTGCCCGAGTTCAAGGAGCGCGACTTCTTGATGCACTGGCTGACACGCCCAGGGACCTCGCAAGCCGAGATGCATCGCATCACCGAGGAGGTCAGTCCGGAGCTGCGCGCGGTCCCCGGCGTACGTAACTTTGGAGCGCATATCGGTCAGGCGCTGACAGCCGACGAGGTGGTCGGAGTCGACTTCGGTGAGAACTGGATCAGCGTCGACCCGGCGGCTGACTACGACAAGACGGTGGTCGCCATCCAACAGACCGTCGATGCCTACCCGGGCCTGTATCGCGACGTGCAGACCTACCTCAAGGAGCGCATTCGCGAGGTGCTGACCGGCTCCAGCGACGCAATCGTGATTCGGGTTTTTGGCCCCGACCTCGACGTGCTCGACGCCAAGGCGCACGAGATCGAAGCGGCACTCGGTTCCGTCTCTGCGCTCCAGGATCTGCACGTCGAACTGCATGTCAAGGTGCCGCAATTGGCCGTCGACGTCGATCTTGAGTCGGCCCGACGGTACGGGATTCTGCCCGGCGAGATCCGCCGAGCGGTGGCGACGATCGTCGGTGGCGAAGAGGTTGGCGACGTCTTTCGCTATGGCCAGGCCTATGACATCCAGGTGTGGAGCATCCCCGAGGCGCGCCACAGCGTCGACGCCGTTCAGAACCTGCTGATCGACACCCCAACGGGTGATCGCGTCAAACTGTCCGAGATCGCCGACGTCTCGATCAGACCGGTCGACAACACCGTCGAGCGTGAGAATCAGTCGCGCCGACTCGACGTCAGCGCCAACATCGACGGCCGCGACCTCAGTGGCGTCACCAACGACGTCGAAGCCATCGTCGACCAGATCGGTATGCCGCTCGGATATCGGGTTGAGATCATCGGTGAGTTTCAGGAACGTCAGAACTCGCAGCGCAAGCTGCTGCAGTATTCGCTGATCGCCGCCGCGTTGATACTGCTGTTGCTGTATGTCTCGTTCAACAGCTGGCGACTGGCGGTGTTGTCGATCCTCTGCCTGCCATCGGCGTTGGTCGGCGGGATCCTCGCTGCCTATGTCACCGGTGGCGTGCTCTCGCTGGGCTCGTTGGTCGGCTTCCTGACCATTCTCGGTATCGCCGCCCGCAACGGGATCATGATGATCAGCCACTTCCAGCACCTCGAACGTGAGGAGGGCATGGAGTTCGGGCCCGAACTCGTCAGGCGTGGCGCACAGGAACGGCTGGTGCCGATCGTGATGACGGCATTGACGACAGCCCTGGCGCTGATTCCGTTGATCATCGCTGGCAACATCGCCGGTCACGAGATCGAACACCCGATGGCGATCGTCATCCTTGGCGGGCTGTTGAGCTCCACCTTCGTCAATCTCTTCGTCGTACCGCCGCTGTATTTGAGGTTCGGTCGCCCGAGCGTTGATCGGGTGTCGACGGAACAACCATTGTCATTGGAATCGACGTGAGCACACAAGGGAGCGCCATGGCCAGATCACGATTCCTGGGAGTGCGAAGGTGCCGCAGTGTCTTCGCCGCCGCGATGTTGGCGGTGTTGTCAACCGCCTGTAGCGAACGCACGAATACGATTTCGCCGCGTCAAGCGAACCCGGATGCGACCCTGGCCGCCGCCGCCGCGCCCGTGCTTGCGGTGCTCGATGAGCCACGCGTCGACCTCGAAGCGACCGGCGGGATCGAACCGATCTTCGAGGACTTTGCCGCGGCGACGTTCACCAACCCGACCGTGATCGACAACCCGTGGTTCCCGTTCGCGCCTGGCACCCACCTCGTGCTCACCGGTACCACCGTCGATGATGGCGAAACGCTCGCCCACCGTCTCGAATACATCGTCACCAACTTGACCAAGGAAATTCTCGGGGTGACCACGGTGGTGGCGTGGATCGAGGACTACAGCGATGACGAGTTGGTCGAAGCTGAGATGGCGTTCTATGCCCAAGCGGACGACGGCACGGTGTGGTTCTTCGGTGAGTATCCCGAGGAGTATGAGGACGAGGAGTTCATCACTGCGCCGGCGTGGATCGCCGGTGTCGAGGGTGCCCGTCCCGGAATCACGATGTACGCCGACCCCCAGCCCGGGCTCCCCCACTACTTCCAGGGCTGGGGGCCAGGTGTGGATTGGTCGGACTACGCCAGAATCGATTCCCTCGGCGACGAAGTGTGCATCGAGCTCGACTGCTATAGCGACACGTTGACGGTGGCAGAGTCGAGCCTCGGCGAGGCAGGAATCTTTCAGCTGAAGTCGTACGCCAAGGGCGTGGGCACGATCAAGGTCGACTTCCAAGGCGCCGATCTGACCCAGGAGCAGCTCGAGCTGACCGGTCTCTCGACGATCACCGACGTGCAGATGGAGCGTTACATCGCCGCGGCGATGGCGATGGAAGCGCACGCCTACGCGATCAGCCCCACCGTGTACGGCACGACGCCCCCACTGGTGGTTGCTGGCAGCTAACGACCTTCGTTCGGATCGTCGTCATTGTCGAATGAAAGCCGGATTCGTTGCATCATTGTGTGCACACCGGGCCGCTGTCGAGATCGGAGATGACGAGGGTTCGAGCGAGATACGCTGATGTCCCGTAAACTGTTCCCGTCACTCCCTTTACCCGGGTTGCTCTAGGGATCACAGTAGAAGGAGCGGCATCGTCTCGATAGCCGTCAAAAGTAATAGAACACCAGCTCAGCGGGCACTCCCGACGAGCTGAACAATCAACGGAATGTGGCGCAGCTTGGTAGCGCACCTGCTTTGGGAGCAGGGGGTCGGAGGTTCAAATCCTCTCATTCCGACCATCATGAGCAGGGATGATATGATCTGGCTGATCGTTCCCGGTGGCCATATATCAGCAATGTATCCACCGGTAGCGTCCCAAACCCTGGAGGCGATGCACAGTTCGAAGGAAGTCGGGCAACCAAGGTTCGAAAGCAGCGCGACAAATGGGTCGTGCACTAAGCGCGAGTCCACAAACGACCTCGAGCGCACAATCGCTGAATTCGTCCGAGGCCAGCCGTAACAAGACGGTCACGGTGATCGTCCGCGAAGACCGCGTTGGAAGTGCTGCCGCTGCTGTGGAGGCGGCGGGCGGGCGAGTTGTTCGAATCCGCCATGCCGGACCATGGTGTCGGGTCTCGCAGAGGTCCCGAGTTCGGCCGTAGCCGTAATGGTCGACAGCGCCGGTGTCGTGTCGGTGACGCCCAACGGGCAGGTTAGGTCGCTTGGCAGCGAATGGATCAACGACAACGACATGGGTTCGCTGTACTCGGTGACCAAGGGTGCCGGGATCCACACGGCGTATGGATACTCCGATGCTGCTGGCAACAAGATCACCGGCAAGGGCATCGGGGTGGCGTTGATCGACTCGGCGTCGTGCCCGTGCGTGGTCTGGCGTCACCAGGCCAGGTCGTCAACGGTCCTGACCTGTCGTTCGAGTCGCAGATCCCGTCGTTGGCGACGCTCGACACGTTTGGTCACGGCACGCATATGGCCGGCGTCATCGCCGGACGCGATCCTGAGGTCCAACATGGCTCAGAGAACAACTCACAGTACTTCGTTGGCGTCGCCCCACGGGCCACGCTGGTCAACGTGAAGGGCTGCCGCGCTGATGGCGCAGTTGATGTATCCCAGGTGATCGCGGCAATTGACTGGGTAGTGGCCCACCGCAACGACCCTGGGCTCAATATCCGGGTGCTTAACCCTGATGTTTCAGTAGGGGTTTGAGGGTGGAGGGGTCCGCGTCCGCGGAAATGCCCTTCTGGTAAGGGAAACTGAGCTTGCGAAAGTTCTAGTTGTCCGTTCCGGAAGGGCACTCCAATGGTGAATCGTAATGTGGGTCGTCCACGGTTGAAAGTTTCTGCGGATGGTCGCGGGGTTGTCGCCCACGCTGGTGCCCGGTTACTGGCCGATCTGGCTGACCGTGCTCGGGCTCACGTCTGGTTTGTCGACAGCAATGGCACCAACAAAACGACGCCACCGCGGTCATGATCGTGGTCGGGTACTGACCGATTTGGCGGTGATGCTCGCTGACGGGGGCACCACGATCACAGATTTGGCGGTCCTGCGTGATCAACCGGCGTTGTTCGGGAATGTTGCGTCGACACCGACGGCGTGGCGCACGTTGGAAGCTGTCGACCCGGCAGCGCTGGAACGGATCGCTGTCGCTCGTGCTGCGGCGCGTGCGTTTGCGTGGGCAGCAGGCGTGGACCCGGGTTCTATGGTGGTCGATTTCGATGCGACGTTGATTGGTTCGCACTCCGAAAAGTGTGGTGCCGCGGCGACGTATAAGAAGGGGTTCGGGTTTCATCCGCTCCTCGCGTTCTTGGACGCCACTGGTGAAGCACTCGCCGGGATACTCCGCCCGGGCAACGCCGGGTCGAACACTGCTGGCGACCATGTCACGGTGTTGAAGATGGCGTTGGCCCAGTTACCGGTCGACCCCAAAAATGTTGAGGTTGTCGCCCGAGCCGATTCGGCCGGGTTGACCCACGGCTTCATCAACGCCTGCGTCGAAGGTCGGGTGTGAAGTTCAGTGTCGGCCACGATCTGACCGAACCAGTCCGTGCTGCATGTTTGAACATCCCGAAACGGTTATGGAAACAAGCGATCACCGCTGACGGCACCGACTTACGCGACGACGCTGTGATCGCCGAGACACCCAGATAAGTCGATCTGGGCGTTGGCCGGCAGGCACGAGGATGATCGTGCGTCGCGAGGTCCCGCATCCTGGTGCGCAGTTGACGTTCACCGATATCGACGGTCACCGTTTCCAGGCGTTCATCACGAACCAGACCGATCCTGACATCACGTTTTGTTGGAAGCGGTGCAACGCGGGCGTGGGCGTGCAGAGAAGCTGATCTGCGATCTGAAAGACACCGGCTGCATGAACCTGCCCTCAGCAGACTTCGCTATCAACCAGGCCTGGTTGACGACCGCGATGATCGCCCATGATCTTTTGGTGTGGTGCAAAAAACTGTGCCTCAACGGTGACCTCGCCAAAGCGGAACCGAAACGGCTCCGCTACACCCTGCTCCACACGGCTGGGATGATCGCCCGTTCCGGGCGTCGAACCAGACTGCGGATCGCTGCCGGGTGGCCATGGGCCGCCCATCTCGTCGACGTGTTCGATCGCTGCCACCGTCTCCGCGCTGTCACCTGACCGCCGACCAGCCAGGCCACGAACCGTCCACCACCAGCGACCCAACCAACCATCCGCCACGCGCCCTCGCCTCGCCGTGTCCCGACACAAACCCTGCCCCACAAACGGTCGCCCAACCAGCCAACCAATCTCAACGACCCCCACCAACACGGCCTACTGAAAGGATGGGGTTAACCTCTCATACGGCACTAGCAGCACGCAGAGTTACCTGCTCGACCCCCTCGCGGATGCTGCCGAGGTGGCGTGGCGCAACGGCATCGTGGTCGTGGCAGCTGGAGGCAACGATGGCAATTTCACAACGAGCTTGACTGACCCGGCCTTCGATCCGTACGTGATCGCGGTGGGCTCGTCGGACCATCATGGCACCGAGGACATTGAGGATGACACGGTCGCGACGTACTCAAACAGAGGCAGCACCTCCCGCTCGCCCGATCTGGTGGCACCTGGGCGTTCAATCGTCAGTCTGCGAGCGCCGAACTCCTATATCGACCAGAAAAACCCGGTGGCCAGAGTCACCGGTGATCAAGACGATGCCTACGCGGTGCGCTACTTCCGTGGCAGCGGCACCTCGCAATCCGCCGCCGTCGTGTCGGGTGTGGCCGCGTTGTTGTTGCAGCACCGTCCGAACATGACCCCCGACCAAGTTAAATGCCTGCTGACCAGCACCGCCTATCGCATCCCCAATGTCAGTACACGCCTCCAGGGCGCCGGACTGCTTGATGTCAAACGAGCGATCGAATCCCCGACTCCTGCCTGCGTCCAGCGGCACACACGATCGAGCGGAACGGGAACTCTCGAAGGCGCTCGTGGCGGCAGCCATGTCGCCGATATCGACACCGGTGTCGAGCTCATCGGGGAGCGGGACATCTTCGGAACACCGTGGGACGGTCGCACGTGGTCGTCAGCCGCAGCACTCGGCCGCACATGGTCAGGTGGCACCTGGAACGGTCGTACCTGGTCGGGCGCTGGTTGGACAGGCACCAGCTGGGCTGGGCGGACTTGGTCGGGGTCGGTATGGACGGGCGTCAACTGGTCAGGCCGCACGTGGTCGGGTCGCACCTGGAGTAACGCAACCTGGAACGGTCGCACCTGGTCAGGTGATACCTGGTCGGGCCGCACATGGTCCGGTCGGACCTGGTCCGCGGGAACCTGGTCTGGACACGTATGGCGCTGAATTTTCACGATCGAGGCCAGGGAAATGGTCGCGCACGCTGACGCAAGCACCGTCGATGCGGACTACCGCCACCCGTTTCGGGTGGCGGTAGTCGGGCGTGTGACGGGCAGCAGCGGCGTGCTGGTACTCGTGATCTGCCTCGCAATGGCGGGGTCGGCGCTGGCGCTAGGCCCGGTTCGACAGCTCGGCAACGGGCGCGGTTCGTTGGGGCTCGCTCTAGTCATGGGGCTGATGTTCGCGCTCGCTGAGCTTTACCCCGTGCACCTGCATCGGGGGCGCGACACTCATTCGTTCTCGCTCAGCGAGATCCCGCTGGTGCTCGGCCTTGTCGTGCTGGAACCCGGGTTGTTAGTCGCGGCGAGAGTGATCGGTGCTGGCGTCGTGCTCGTCGTCGCACGCCGCCAACGACGAATCAAGCTCGGCTTCAACCTCGCCCACCTGCTCGTCGAGGTCAGCCTGGCGGCGGTCGTGTTCAACGCGATCGCCGACGCAGAGATGTCGGTCACAGACGCGTGGACATGGATCGCGGCCTACGCCGCTGCCGCAACGACACATCTCTATGGGTGGATCGCGATCTCCGCGGTCATCTCGATCAGCGAAGCGGAGCTTCAATTGGCTGACATTCGCTCTACCCTCACCGCCGGCGCCGGTGCTGTCGTCATGAACACCTCGCTGGCGGTGCTGGGCGTGATCGCGTCCGATGCCAACCGCTTGGCCCTTGTCCCAGTCATAGTCCTGGCTGCGATGTCTGCTGTCTCGTACCGTAGCTACTCAGTCCTTCGGCGGGGTCACGGACGACTAGAGATGCTTTATGACTTCACCGGGGCGCTGGGCCATACCGTGGTACTGGAGGAGGCGGTCTCCGTCGTGCTGTCCGAGGCGCGCACTGCATTGCGAGCTGCGCAAGCCGGCGTTGTGTGGGTTGACGAACAGTCGGGGGCGGCGACGATGTGGTGGCTCGCCGACGGCAAAGCGCAGCGTCGCTTGCTATCCATCGACGAGACCGAGACGAGCTGGTGGTCGCCGGTGCTCTCGGGCGACTGCATTGCGCCCAGTAGCCCAAAGCAAAGGCGCGGTCGTGCCGCGAAGTCGGGACGTCTCGATGGACTGGCGGCACCACTGCGATCCGAGCACCGCATCGACGGTGTCCTGATTGTGTCCGAACGCATCGACGAAGTCAGCATGTTCACGCGCGAGGACCAAGATCTTTTAGCGGCATTGTCCAACCATGCTCAGGTCGCACTCGCCAACGGACGGCTCCTCGAAACCAGACACCAGGCCTTCCACGACCCACTCACTGGATTGCCAAACCGGCGCGTGCTCGCGACTGCAATCGAACAGGCACTCACCACCTCCGAGGACTCCGTTGCCTTGCTGATCATCGACCTCGATGGGTTCAAAGATGTCAACGACGCGCTCGGCCACTCGGCGGGCGACATTGTCTTGATCGAGGTAAGCAAACGCTTGACCGCCGCGATCCCCGACGGCGCAACGCTGGCCAGACTCGGCGGTGACGAGTTCTGCATAGTCATTCCCGGCATCGCCGACCCGGTTGAGGCAACGAACCATGCTGAACGAATACTCGCCGCGATCAGGCAGCCGCAGGAGATCTCGGGGAACGCGGTAGCGGTCGGCGCGAGCATCGGCATTGCGATTGCCGGCCACGACGACGACGCCACGCGTTTGTTTGACAACGCCGACACCGCGATGTACACCGCGAAAGAACGCAAGTCGTCGATTGAGTTCTACGCAACAGGATCAAACAGCTCGAGCTTCCGGCGACTCGAACTCACCTCTGCGCTACGACCGGCGATCGAATACGGCGATATCGACATCCACTACCAGCCGAAGGTCGATTTGCTCACCGGTCGCCCGATCGGTGCCGAGGCGCTCGTGCGCTGGACCCACCCTGCTCTCGGCACCATCCCAGCCGACGAATTCATCATGCTCGCAGAACGCACCGGCCTCATCTGCCCATTGACGAGCGCCGTGCTCGAGACCGCCGTCGCGGAGTGCGCTCGGTGGCGACAGACCAACAGCGACTTCACGGTTGCGGTCAATATCTCGGAACGAAACCTCCTCGATATCAACTTCCCGGCCGAAGTTGATCGTGTGCTGCGCCGCAGCGGACTCGACCCGGATGGCCTCGTACTTGAGATCAGCGAGAGAGCCGATCTTCGCCAAATCGAACGCTTGCTCAACGTCGTCGATCGCATTCGCATGCTCGGCGTCGCCGTGTCGCTCGACGACTTTGGCACGGGTCAATCATCGTTTGCCCATCTCAAGGTGCTGCCAGTCGACGAGCTCAAACTGGACCGATCCTTCGTCACGACAATCGCGATGAGCCGGATCGACAGGAGCATCGTCCAATCGGCAATCAACCTCGCCCACGAACTCGGCATGCGTGTCGTCGCCGAAGGCGTGGAGGACCAAGCCGCTTGGTCCGAACTTGTTCGTCTCGGGTGCGACCAGGCCCAGGGATACTTGCTCGCGCATCCAATGCCTCCGGCTCTATTCGACACCTGGCTACGACAACATTCGGGCGCGGCGCGTAGTAGCGCGTTGCCCCTGGTTGCCGCGTCGGGATAGTTGTCGGGACGACGTCGTCATCTGGTGCGTTACCGTCGCCGGTCTTGTTGTGCGTTCCGTAGCGCCAGGGCCAGTGGGGGTTGGCCCGATTGTCGGCGGACATGAGATCCTGCCCGTGGGTGGTCATGTAACTGCCCGTTGGTTGCCAAGGGTTGCCCACTGGCGGTCAGTGGTTTTGCCCTCGTTGAAATTTGTCGCTGCTGACGTATCCGCGTTGGTGGTCCAGGCTGGCCACACACGTCAGCCCCTGGCAACTTGAGCGACTCCGCAACCGAACGAATCGACCGAGAACCACCAGCCCACACCCGGGAAACCCACGTCCACGGTCGGTTCTCATCTGATGAAATTGGGTGGGTACACATCATCACCAAAGGTTGTGCGCCGGAAACCTTCACCATTTGTGGGGCTTCAAGGAAGAATCTGGGAAAGCGAACGGAAGCCAGTCGAGCGGTCGATCCAGCAGGGCCCAGATCGGGTTTACGGCTAGCCGGGGCTGAGAATCGACATACATCGGTTTGCCCAACACAACTGCAGCGATGCGACCTGGATCTGCCTTTCGGGAGCAGCACTTCACACGGTTGTTGCCCTTCCTATCCACAGGCAAGGGTGGTAGCTAGTAGTCGGCGATGAAGATGACGTAGCCGGGTTCGGTGCTGGTCGTGGCAAAGCCAGCGACGTCCGCAAGGAGGTCGGTGGCCACTGTGGTGAACAAGCAGACGGTGCCACCGCTCGCGATTGGAACGTTCACCAGGTTCGGCACCGTGTCACCGGCTACGACGTTCAGGTTCGACACCACCGGCATCGCACGATTACATGGCCAAATGGTGATGTAGCCCGTGCCTCCTGCATTCACCGCGGTGACGTTCATGGTTACTGCAGCAGGGTTGAGGTTCGCTGCGTTGGGCACGGCGTCCACAACCTGCAGGGTAGTCACGGACCCTGCGGCAACGCGCCCCGCGCACCAATGCCCAAGCGAGTGTCCAGAATTCGCTTCGGGGTGATTTCCACAAAACCCTGCGCTTGACCGGGCCGACAATGTCAGCAGGGCGATTAGAGACGGCTTCGTGGGGCGCTTCACTTCATCTCACTCTCTCGTTTGAGTGGCCGCACTGTATCGAAAGAATATGAATCCCCTACTCATGCAAGCTGTCAGGGACTCAGACGGTTGTGGTCGGCGAGGGAGGCGACGATCCGTTCGGTCATGGGCGACGAACGCCTCACGCATTCGCCAAGGTCGTATCTGACAAGCGGCCGTAATCGACTTGCACGGCAAGAGTGTCTCAAGGGTAGTCACTGGTGGCGCTATGGACCCCTAGCCTTTTCCGATGGCGGAGAATTTCAACCTGTTCAGCGACCCTTTGTCCATCGATTGCGGAGGTGGACGATGACGGATCAACTCGAACAGCAGACCCCACCGCCACCTTCGAATCCGGCACTTGCCCAGTGGCAATACCAGCCGTACCGCGCCCAACCGCTCGCTACGCCATCGAAGCGCTCCCGTCGGCGTCCGTCGCTAAAGTGGACCGCCGTTGCAGTCGCCGGGCTTCTCGGCGGAGCCTTCGCCGTGAAGCAACAATTCTTCCAAGACTCAGATTCGGGAGCGCCGCCAGCAGCGAGCGCAGCAGCAACGGCTGACCCGCTCTCCACCCAGCCACCGACTGAGGCGCCGAGCAATGCCGCACCGCTCGGCAACATCGATCCGTCGACGCTACGACGCATCGAAGCTCCACCCGCCGAGAACACGATGCTTGCGGGCCGAGACACCGGGTGGACGATGACCATCCCGTCAACGTGGACGCAGGCCGACCCAGGTGCTTTCGACACGAGCCTGGTCTTCCTTTCGCCAAACGGAGGCGCTGACACTCTGAGCATCTGGATCGAACCCGCTGTCCCGGGGGAAGCGTTGGCCGATCTCGCCAGCCGGTACGCCGAGAAGATGGACGCCTCCAGCGTTTCGTTTCAGGTAATCAGCGCCGAGGTGGTCGTGACGGCGACCGGCGGCTACGCCGTGAGAAACGAAGCCGCGGCTGCCGCCGATGGCGAACTTCGCAATCTTGTCTACGCCGTGAGCGACGGTTCCCGCGTGGTTGTCGCCTCGTCCGTCATCTCGCAGTATTCACATCCGGACTACGCCTCGGTGATCGAACGCTACATCGCGACGCTGGCACTGCCGTCGGTGCCCGTTCTCGGACCGGGTGCAACCTCGACCGGTAACCATGTCAAGGTCGACCTGCCCGTAATGATCTCCGACCCAGGCATTTTGGGCACTCCTGCGTCGTTGCCGGTGCCCGCCGCGCCGACCGAGGGGACGACGTATTTCGACGCCAGCGGGTTCGCGCTGACGGTCGCTGCGGATTGGACAAGCCCGGCGACCGCTACCTGGCAGCTGCCGACAGATGCCAACGGTGTGCGTGGCATCGTCGTCATCGACTCGTTGCCAACACAGGCTGCGGATCTCGCCTCGCATCTGGCCGCAATGGAGCGCTCCCTTCTCAGCGAACTCGAGGGCTCGATCATCGAAAACGGCATCATGGCCATGCCGGACGGTCGTTTGATCGCCAAGGTCGTGCTCCAGACGGCAGACGACCAAACGCGCATCCAACGATGGTTGATCGTAAAAGACGGCGTGGGCACCGTCATCAGTGCTGCAATTCCGATTGCTACGTGGGAGCAGCAAGGTCCCTTGATCGAGTCGTACCTGGCCACGATCACGCGGCCGTAACGAACGCTCAGTTTGGTGTCGGGTCAGGCCATCGTGCGGCGGTATTCGGCGACGATCGGCGCTAGTTCGGTTGGCGTTGCGCCATGCAGAATCACCCCGTCGCAGCCCAACGCCAATTGGTTGCGCACCGCGGCCACGCACTGAGCTGGACTACCGGTGGCGGCTGAGGCCAGCCACTCCCCCGGGATCAGCGTGGCGATGTGCTCAAGTTGTTCGGTCGTGGCATTGATGTCGATGCCACGCACCGAACGCACCACCGGATCGGCACGGAACCGTTTGAGCACCTCCGGATCCCAGCCGTTGGTGCGCACCATCAAATCCCCGTAACCCTCGAGATACGAGCTGAGCCGACCGACAAGTTTCATCAGCCGTTTGTCCTCGGCAATGTGGTCGCCAACGGTGGCGAAGCACGCCCACACCTTCACCGACTCCGGGTCACGTCCCGCCTGCTCGGCGGCCTGCTTGACGGTGGCAACGCAACGAGCCGTGGTCTCGTCGCTGAAGAAAGTGTGTAGCACGACCTCATCGAAACAACGCCCAGCGAGCGACAAGGTCTCTGCTCCGAAGGCGACGAGACCCATCGGCAGGTGCTCGTCAAGCGTCGGGTCGAGCTGCAGCACCGGCCACGACCCAGCGGGCCCGTTGTGTTTGATGATCGTCTCGCCGCGGAACAACCGGCGCATGATCGCTGCGAAGTCCTCAAGCTGTGCGGTGGTGATGCGGCTCATGCCGAAGGCGTCTTGCATCTTGGCAATGCCACGCCCAAGGCCGAGAACAAAGCGCCCGCCGGTCAGGCTTTGCATCGTTCGCGCATACCCGGCGGTGACGATCGGGTGCCGGGTGTTGTGGTTCGTGGCCGCGGTGGCGATGGTGATCCGCTCGCTGACGGCCCCCGCCGCGCCAGACAGGGTGGCCGCCTCTTTCTTGTTGAAGCGCTCGGAGATGAACGCTGTTCCGAGGCCGATCGCCTCAGCGTCGATGACTTCGGCGATAAGTTCACGAGACGATGCCGGCTGCCCAGCCAAGGCGTAAAAGGCCAGTTCAGTGAAGGTCGATACCGGTTCCATAGGCACTCCTGGGGTCAGGGCTTCAGCCGGTTGTGATCGTGAAGGGCGGCGATGGTCCGTTCGACCATGGCCACGAACATGTCGTCGCCACGATCCGACGCATCGCTGACCGTGGCACCGATGACGATGACCAGCGGGCCTTGCAGCATCCCGAAGACATAGTCATCGAAGCAGGCGGCGAGGTCATAGTCGCCGACGCCCAGATCGAGCAGACGGCGATGGTAGGCGGCGACGATCTCGTGTTCGGCCTGGCGGCGAGCGTCGGGGTGTAGCGAGGTGGTGATCAGAAAGGCCAGATCGCGCCCGGGGTGACCGATGCCCAACGTCTGCCAGTCGACGGCGGTGACTTCGCCTGTGGGGCTGATCAACAGGTTGTCCAACCGGTAGTCACCGTGGATAGCCACGAAGGGTGTCGTGCGGTCGAGGATCATCGCCTCGAGGTTGACGCCGACGGCACGCAGCGTGTCGAGGGCCGCTGTGGACAGCCGCGGTGCGAAGCGTTCGCAGAAGGTTGATGCCGATCTGTCGTAAAACTTGCGCAGAAACGCGGCACCGCCAGGCGATGGTGGCGCTGCCCACTCGAAATCCCACAGGCCGCCGTCGCACCAGGTGGCGGCGTGCAGTTCGGCGAGGTTGATCGCTGCGTTGGTGACCACATCGGCCGTGGCTCCAGCGATCTGGTTTCCCTGTATAGCTGGCGACACATCTTCGAGCAACAGGCTGAAGCGGGAGTAGTCGTCGTTGGCGATGGCCAGGTAACAACGCGGCACGCGCCCTCTCGTCGAGCTGGCCAGGTCACGGTAGAAACCGATCTCGGCCCGGTAGCCGTAGGCGGCGCGGGCCCTAGTCGTCTCCGTTTCCGAGGCGACTTTGAGCACCAGGCGCTGCGGCACGTTGTCGCCGGACAGTTCTAGCGAGTAGGTGCTGGCCATCTGCCCGGTGCCGATCGGACGCGACTGCACGGCTGTGACCTCGGCATCGCTGACGGTCGCGCGCAGCGCGGCGGTCAGCCATTGGGCGTCGGCCTGCGCCGGGCCGTCGATGACCTCGATGGCGCTCACGAGCGGCGTGGGAACGAGCCGGCTTTGGCCACCAGGCTGGGCACAGAATGTTCGAGCACGGTCTCGAACCAGGCGGTGGTGGCAATCAGGGCGTCGAGGTCGAGGCCGGTGTCATAACCCATGCGCTCAAGCATGTGGACCACGTCTTCGGTGGGCACGTTGCCCGTGGCCCGCGGCGCGAACGGACAGCCTCCGACGCCACCGAGACTGGTGTCGAAGACGGTGACACCTGCGCTGATCGCAGCGACGATGTTGGCCAAGCCGGTGTTGCGGGTGTTGTGGAAGTGGCCGCGCAACGTCACCTCGCCGAGCAGCAGGCGAGCGTCGTTGAACAGGTCGGCGACACGATTGGGCACTGCAGCGCCGATGGTGTCGGCCAGGCAGATCTCGTCGGGCCCGGTGTCGGCGACCCGGGCCAGAATGTCGAGCACCGCAGCGGGATCGACCTCGCCTTCGTACGGGCACCCGAAGCTGGCTGGAATCGTCACGCTGGTGAACATCCCGTGACTGCGGGCCTGGTCAGCGATATCGCGCCAACGCTCGATCGATTCTGCGACCGAGGCGTTTTGGTTGCGCTGCGAGAAGGTTTCGGTGGCCACGACGACGCCGTTGATCTCGGAAATTCCGGCGGCGACGGCGCGTTCGATGCCTCTGGTGTTGAATGCGAGGGCTGAGTAGCGCACGCTGTCGTTGTGCGGGACGAGGGCCATCAAGGCGTCGGCGTCGGCCATCTTCGGCACCGCCTTCGGACTGACAAACGAGGTCGCCTCGATGCGGGTGACACCGGCGGCCACGAGTCGGGTAATCAGCTCTGCCTTGGTGGCTGTGCTGAGATCGGCGGGGTCGGCCTGCAGGCCGTCGCGCGGTGAAACCTCGACGATGTCGATCGTTGGCGTCATGAATGGCAGCCTACGCGGCGAAGCTTGCGCCTGGCGTGCTGGGGTCTCGTTGCCGTTCGGGTGCGCTCAGGTCGATGCCGGCGGCGGCAACTTGGTCTGCGCAGCGGACTGGCGAGTGCCGGTGCCGGTTGGTTGCACGTGCAGCTGTTGCAGGGCCATCAGGTCTTGGAACTGCTTTTGCATGCCGTCGGGCGAGCCGTCGAGGAACAGCACGTTGCCCTTGCCGTTCTCGGCAACGTGGCGGATCGATTCGGTCCACATGCTGAACAGGATCAGCGCCGAGTCGACGTTGTTCGCTTCCATTTCCCGGGCGGCCTGAGCCAGGCCACGGGCGACCTCTTCACGGAACAGGGCAACACCCTGGCCCCGCAGTTGGGCGGCGGTGCGCTCGGCGTCGGCAGCGATGCGTATCGCCATACCTTCGGCCTCGGCCTCCTTGGTCTTGCGGATCAACAGGGCGTCGCCCTCGTTGGTGGCCGCGGCCTTCAGGTTGTTGGAGGCCACGACCTGGGCCATCGAGGTGGTGATCGCCTGGTCGAAGGTGATGTCGTTGAGCTGCAGGTCAATCAGGTGGTAACCCCAGGTTTCCAGGGTGATGTCGAGGTTCTCCTTGACCTCGCTAACGATCTCGCCGCGCAGGCCGAGGATCTCGGCTTGCTTCATGGTGGCCACGTAGCCACGGGTGCTGCCTTCGACGCTGCGGACGAGGGCGGTGAGGAAATCCTTCTCGCTGACGAACTTGAAGGCCACGTTCTTGATCGTCGTTTCGTCTTCGGCGATCACGCTGTAGACCATCATCGCCGTGAAATAGACGTTTGCTTGGTCTTGGGTGATGGCCTGGAACTGCAGCTCGACGGCACGGTTCTGGGTGCTGATGCGGCGGAAGATTCGTTCGACAAACGGGATCAGGAAGTTGAGGCCTGGCCGCTTGCACCGAGCGATATTTTCCGAAGACGGTGGTGACCGCGACGGATCCTTGGGCAACGGTCTTCACCGAGGCAGCGATGAGGATGACGAGCAAGATGGCACCTACGAGGATTGCGATCTGCGATCCCTCAGTGGCAGCGAACATGATGTTCTCCTTGTTGGAGCGGCTCAGCGGAGCCGCACAGTGGTGATCTTACGCTCAGTCGTCGATGACGATGCCACACTCGGCATCGGTGTAGGCGTCGAGGTTCACACCGGCGTCGGTGAACTCCTGGCCGCCCATCGACTCGATGAAGTCCTGGTTGTCGGGGGCGGAGAAGAAGTCGACGATATCGAAATCGGCGTCGGCCAGCAGGGCAGCGAACTGTTCGAACTGTGCAGTGACGAGATCGATGTCGGCGGCGATCTGTTCTGGTGCTTCGGTCTGTACGGCGCGCATCTGCTCCAGGTAGCCATCGAAGGCCGCTTCAACGTCAGCGGGGTTCGGTACGTCGGCGTTGAAGATTGGGTCGATGACCGCGGTCGCGGCGTCGAGTGCTTCGACGGAATCGCAGAACGGCGTGCCGGCGCCAGGACCTGTGGCCACCCGCGGCCCGGTGCTGTCGGTGACGGCGCCCAGCGGGACTTCGGTAATCACTGGTGCTTGGGTGACGACCGGTGCCTCGGTGACCGGTACCTCCGTGACCGGTACCTCGGTGACCGGTGCCTCGATGACAACCGGCGCTTGGGTGACAACTGAAGAGTTCTCGGGGAACGTGGCGGTCTCGGCTACCGCTGGGGTGGAAATCTTCTCGCTATCGCCGCATCCGGAAACGGCAGCGGCGATCAGTGTGAGTCCGACAACAAGGGCTCGTGTGGCACGCATCGATCAGTCGCCGACCTTGATGCCGCATTCGGCGTTGGTGAAGGCATCGACGTTGTTGCCGACGACCTCGAACTCGGCGCTGTCCATCTTCGTAATGAACTCTTCGTTGGCTGGGTCGGTGAACATCGCCTCGAGATCCCACTCGGCGGCACCGAGGATGGTGCCGAACTCGTCGAAGGCGTCGTTGAGCCCGCTCATGTCGGCTTTGATCTCGTCGGGGGTGGTGGCAAGCAGCGCGTCGAGTTTGTCGGTGTAGGTGGCGAACAGCGCGCTCAACTCCTCGGGAGGCGTGGCCGCCTCGAAGGCGACGGAGACCGCGTCGGACGCTGCGTCCATCTCGGCGACGGCGGTGCAGAACGGGGTGCCGTTGCCCGGGGCGTCTTCGGGGAGGATGGTGTCCGCGGTGACGACGGTTTCGCTGACGACGAGGGTGTCGACGGGCACAGCGGTGTCGACAGTGGCCGCTGTCACCTCGACCGCGGAAGTGACGACGGGGGCTGGCGTGGGGGCGGGTGCTTCGCTGTCCACCGGCGCCTCCGGAGTGGTGGCCACGGCTGCCTCGGCGACGGTTGGGGTGGTGATTTTCTCACTACTGCCGCACGCGGAGAGGGCGGCAGCGATCAAGGTGAGGCCGACAAGAGTGGTTGTTGTTGCACGCATACCTCTATAGATACCGAACTTGAGCGCCCGATACGTCGCAAACGTGTCACATTTCTCACTATTCGTAGTTGATCAACTTCTTATGGTAATGGCGTTGCAATCTGACTGTTGAGCCGTGACAGGCAACCGCTAAGCTCGCATCTGCCCGTTTTGGGCACGCAAACCGGCATTCTTGCCGGGCGTTGCGGGTGTAGCTCAATGGCTAGAGTCCCTGCCTTCCAAGCAGGATATGCGGGTTCGATCCCCGTCACCCGCTCTGCAGAAACCCTGGCTTGAGCTGGGGTTTCTTCGCGTTCCAGCTTCGGCTGCTGACCAGACTGCCGAATACCTACGTCGCCGAACTGCGTTGGCCTGCGCTCGACACCGAGCGCCAACGGGCACTCCCCGGTCCGCTCAGGCGGTGCGGCCGAGGATGTCGATCAGCATGCGGACGAACTTCGCTTCGTCGGCGTCGACAGCAAAATGGACGTTGGCGGGTTTGTCGCCACGTGAGCGAAAATCGCACACCGAGCGACCGACGCTCAGTTCGGCGTTCACTTCAACATCGACCGCGATGAACTCGGTCGTGAGAATCGACGGGTCGATGATCGCGGAGACGGCGAGCGCGTCGTGGATGGGTGCCGCATCGGACCGGCCGTGGACAGGTTGCGTGGCGACATAACCCTCGATCCGCTGCCGCACGAAGCGCGCCGCAGCCTCACCCGCTGGGGTGCCAAGATCCTGCAATCGTTGCGCATCAGCCGTCGACAACAAGGCGCGGTGTGTGGCATCGAGCGGGACCATGCGAATCGGCCTACCGCAGTTGACAACTATCCGTGCCGCCTCGGGGTCGATCCAGAAGTTGAACTCCGCCGAGTGCGTGCGGTTCCCGACGTGGTGGGCACCACCCATGATCACGATCTCCGGGATCGCCTCGAGGATGCGCGGCTCCATTTGGATCGCCATGGCGATGTTGCTCAGCGGCCCAACGGGGCACAGCACGATGTCACCATCCGACGCCAGGTACGTCTCGATGAGCCAGTCGACGGCGTGCTCGGGCCGCAACACTGCACCGTTCGACACGCCTGGGAGCTCGAGCAGGTTGCCGTGAATCCGTGATGCCATGCCCAGGTCAGGCTGCGGGCGCACCATCGGCTGAGCGAGACCTCGAAACACGGGCGTCGCTGGCATGCCGATCCAATCGAACACCCGGAGCGTGTTCTCCGTGGTGTACTCCAACCCGGTGTTGCCGTTGACGGTCGTCGCACCCACCAGATCGATGTCCGGCGACAACGCCGCGGTCATCAGCGCAACGGCATCGTCGGTGCCCGTGTCAACGTCGAGTATCACTTTGGTGGCCATCGCAGCAGGTTATATCGCGGTCAGCGCCTCGCCCGCCGACTGGGTCACCCAGTCACCCGGCGTTCTCGCCGCGACATGGCCTTCGCCAGGCAGTCGGCGAGGGTGCTACTGCGCATTCTGTAATCCTGAGACGAACAATGTCGACGTGTGAGGATTACAGAATGACCGCACGACGGTGGGCGCACGGTCAAGCCACGGGAACTTGTGGCTCTGAGCTTGAAGCGACGCACTGTATGGCGCAGGCCTAGGCCACTCTGGCTGAGATGGATCAGCGAAACGATGAGGGAGGACACGGTGAACGACCAGGAACCCGCCAAAGGGACGATGTCGATTGAGGAATCGATCGCCGCGACGAGCGGGACCGACCACGTTCCCGTCACGTTCGAGAGTTGCGATCACGTCGGGGGGCCGTTCTTCCATGGGACAAGGGTCGACCTCGGCATCGGCGATCTGCTCGTCGCTGGCCATCCCTCCAATTACGAGGAGGGTCGCATCTCCAACAACACCTATTTTTCGGCGCTGCTCGAACCGGCGGTGTGGGCGGCGGAGTTGGCCGTCGCTCTCGGCGGGATTGGGGAGCCGGGGCGCATCTACGTCGTCGAGCCCACGGGCCCCTTCGAAGACGACCCCAACGTGACCAACAAGCGGTTCCCGGGCAACGTGACTCGGTCGTACCGAACTCGCCACCCACTCCGCATCATTGGTGAGGTGCATTCCTGGCAGGGCCACTCCCCCGAGATGTTGCAGGGCATGCTCGACAACCTCGCTCGGCTCCGCGAACAGGGTCTCGACCTCATCGAAGATTGATCCAGATCTCCGCACACCTCGCAGTCACGCACGGGCCACGCAGCGAATGTGCTCGTCAAGCGAATCGGCGAAACGGCTCACGAATGCGCCGCAACACGCCGGAATCTCGGAGGCGGGCCCAACAACGGGTAGCGGGTAGTATATGTGTTACTACTCGGGTAGCCTCGCGGTGTGAAAGTCAGCGTGAGCGTCCCCGATGACGACGTCGAGTTTCTCGACAGCTACGCCAAGGCGCACAGCGTCCCATCGCGTTCGGCAGCGATACAGCGTGCCATTCGCTTGTTGCGCGCATCGGAACTGGCGGACTCGTATGCCGCTGCGTTCGCCGAATGGTCCGACGATGCCGACAACACAGCGTGGGACACCACGGCCTCGGGCTCCTGATGCGACGCGGCGAAATTCGCCTCATCAACTTCGACGCTGTCATCGGGAGCGAGGCCGCGCGCACGCGTCCCGGGGTGATCGTCAGCAACGACGGTGCGAACACGACCGCCGAGCGGCTCGGGCGTGGCGTCGTCACCGTCGTGCCGGTGACGTCCAACGTCAACTACGTCTACGCATTCCAGACCCTGCTTGCTGCGCAAGAAACGGGCCTGAGCGTCGACTCCAAAGCCCTGGCAGAACAGGTGCGCGCCGTGGCCGTCGAACGCGTCGGCACCGTGGTCGGCTTGGTCCCGTTGCACCTTATGGGCGCGCTTGACGACGCCCTACGCCTCCATCTCGACCTCTAAACAAACTCGCTCGTCAGCGCGAGCAGGGTCTCGACATCACCAGCGGATCAGAGTTCTGGTACTCGCCGCAAAACCGTTGGCGGGCGCGGTGAATGCGTCAGGCCGTGCACCTGCTCAGGGTCGGCGGCGTCCAATTCTTCAGCGACGCTGACGAGTCGGTCGGTCAGAACCGCCGCCAACGTTTGCTCCCCGGCGCTCATCGAAAGACTCGGTGCCTTGTCCAACGACATCGCCAGCGCTTCGGTGCCGCGGCGGAATGACGTCAACCAGTCAGGAAGTGCCGCAAGCGTGGCGCGATACCGAATCCATCGGTGATTGTCCCACCCGGTGAACGAGTCGCGATAGTGCGCCGACCCGAATTGATCGACCATCGCTGCAGCGGCGGCCTCGCCGCGCCTCGCCAGTCGGTCGATGGTCGGCCCGGACATGTCGAGGTTCATCCCACCCTGCTCCTTTGTCTGCAGCACCTCGACGATGCGGTCGCGGTAGCCGGGTTGGTCGAGTTGCACAACATCGGACCAGTTGCGCGCTGCGTTGAACGCTTGCCCAGCGAACCCGACGATCGCGCCCAACCCGACGTGGGGTATCGCTGCAACACGAGGAGCGATCCCCGAGCGGTTGTCCTTCGCATAGCGAACGTTCTCGTTTTCGTCTCGGGCCTGATCGGCATCGTTGCCAAAGCGGCCCAAGTTGATGGCAAATGTCGGTCGGGTCGGCAGGGCAGCATCGAACATTTGAACAGGAAAGTTGTTGCACAGCCCGCCGTCGGTAAACCAGACCTTGACGAGACGGTCCGTTCGACGGTCAACGGTCCACATCGGAATGGCAGAAATGAGCAGGGGAAAGCTCAGCGACATGCGGGTAGCGACGATGACGGGTAGGTCGTGTGCCAAGGGCATCCGCGTCAGCGGCGGCTTGTGGTTCGCCAGGCGGATGTTCTCGCCGCTGTCCTCGGACTTTCGCGCATTGGCCAGCATGTGCTGCAGTACAGCGCCCGGAAAGAGCTGCGCCCACTCATCAGCATCGAAGTAGTAGCGCCCCTGCGTCATCGGCAGTTCAAACGGCTGGGATTCGCTGAGGCAGGTTGTGACGAGCCGCAGATCGACCTCGCGCTGGCGTGGCGCGACGTCGGCACTCGAAGCGCTGCCAGTCCACAGCTGCCCAAACGTCAGCGGCCCATCGACAGAAGTGGACGCAAGGTCGTCGAGCTTCGCGGAGAGCCACTCGGTAAAGCCGGGCTGGCTCGACGAGCCGGTGCGTAGCCCGGTGCAGATGCCGAAGTTGTTGCGGGCGACATGCTTCGTGAGCACCTGAAATGTGCGAATTACAGCTGCTGTGAGCACGCCGACAACTCCCACGATGATCCCGAGCGCGGCCATCATCAAGCCCACGCCCAGCGCCTGCGTCGTGCTGAGCACGATCGCAGCCACTCCCAGTGCAGCGCCGAGGGTGCAAGCGACTGGAAAGGACCGCAATGCCGCGACGACGATGGCGACGGCCTTGTTTCCCTTCGCCGCGGTTGCGGCGACCATCAGTCGAAGCATCGGACGCGTGTCGGCGCGCGCCTGGAAGAGCGCCAAGAGGCGACCGTCGCTCAACTCGTTCGGTAGTTTGCTCAGCCGATCGAATGACCCAGAATCCCTTCCGTGTTCGGCGGCAGCACCCAGGGCTGCACCGATAGCACCGGCGGAAGCGCCGCCGAGTCCCCGGAAACGGTAGGCCGCGCGAGAGCACGACAAGCGCTCCCGGATAGATGACACCCGAGGTAATGCCGCCTTTCATCACGACATCGCATTGCAGCTCAGGCGCAGGCTCGCTTGCGGCCTTGCGGGGGAAATCGTTCATCTCGGCAGCCTCCTCGGCGCGATCATTCGGTCGGGTGAATGCCGAGAGGTCGACTCGGGCGCGATGTATCAGCGTCGCTGAGCCTGAGCGCACCTACACGGTGCGCTGGGGCTCCGAGATGCATCGAGCCGCGATTATGTCACGCTTCGGCACAGCTACGGCGCGAAACCGGGGCAGTGCGCAAACGCGGGGAAGGCAGGATCGGGAATGAATGGCTCGATCCACAGCCCCGGTCCGATCTGTAGCGGATCTCCAACCGAAATGATTTTGATGGCCGGATGATCAAAGTCGAAATCGATCAGCACGCCGCCATTGAATGGCGTCAGCTGCAGCGCCCCGGAGGCGAACAACGGCATGGCAAAGTTCTTTGCATCGCCGCGGCTAATCCCTCGGGGTTCAAGGGGTTCGTGCCCGGAACACCATTGGCCCACGATCTCGTGGACAGTCGCTTGGGCGGGTTGCACACCGAGTGCCACAGCAGAAGCGCAGCAGGCACCAACGATGCCTAGTCGAGAAATGAAACGCATAAACCACCGCTTTCCATTGACTGAATTGCCCCGATGGTCGGGAAGAAATCGTACGGCTGACGGCTCGCGAAGTCAATGGGAGTTGGCCAGCCGTCATCGATGCCAACCCCGGCCCCCTCGCAACGATCTACGCTGCTGTGATGGCCGCCGACGACGCTGGGCGAGATACATGAAGGGGTCCGCGCTTGTAGCCGTGGTGCTCGCCGTGACGGGCTGTGGTACGGATAATGGATCCAACACGACGCCCGCGGCGTCGACCGTGGGAGCACCTAACACGTTGAACACCGAGCTCATCGCCGCCGCCTGGGACAATGACGTGGAACGAGCGCGGTCGTTGATCGCCCAAGGTGCCGACGTCAACTTCAAGGACGGCAGCGAACAGAACGCCTTCCATATCGCCACGAGCGAGGGTTATGTCGAACTGCTCGAACTCACCCTGTCCAACGGCGCCGACGTCGCGGTGTTGGACAGCTACAACGGCACCGGTTTGATCCGCGCCGCGCATCGCGGCCATGTCGAGATCATCGAACGTCTCGTCGCCACCGACATCGACGTCAACCACGTCAACAACCTGGGATGGACGGCTCTGCTCGAATCGGTGATCCTCGGCGACGGCTCCGATCACTACGTCGCCACGGTAACGGTGCTGCTCGCCGCTGGCGCCGACCGCACCATCACCGATAACGGCGGCATGACACCACTCGACCATGCTCGCACCAAAGGACAAGACCGCGTCGCGGCGATCCTCGCGCCGTAGTTTCGAGCCGCGCCGAGGTTTTGCGCGCTGCACGTCGCTCAGCGAGAGGGAGCGCACGCGACGTCCGCTCCTCGCCTTGACCAGCGGTAGCGGTAGCGGTAGCGCTAAACCGAAGCGTCGCTCGGATATCCGGCGTACGAGGCCTTGAACACACCCTGGTGCAACAACACCTCGGCGACGGCCCGGCCACCGTCGAACAGCGTGGTGCGGGTCCAGAACGACTCGGTGCGCTTGCTCTGCCCGAGAGCGATGAGTTCGCGCGCGAGCCGATACTCCCGCCCGACGAGCACCGGGCCGTCGATCATCCGTACCTCGAGATCGATGAACAACCCGACCGACGGCTGTCGGGCGACGAAGCCAGCATCCTTGGAGAAAGCATTGGTCAACACGCTGAGCATTTCGAACGGCATCACCGGCGCACCCCACGGCGTCGCGGCACCGTCGGCGTGATAGCCAAGCTGCTCGGTGATCGTTGCCAACTTCTGGCGCAACGTGAACGGATAGAGGTCACCGAGGTGATCGTCGAACCCCACCCCGGCCACTTCCTCGCGGGCGCCGCGCTGGCCCACCGTCATCCGATCGATGATGTACAGCTGCCCAGGCGGGGTGGCCTGCACGCCGGCCAGCCGCAGCGACAGCGCTGTGTCGCCGTGCTCGGGGCCGATCGACGCCGTGCCGGTCAGCACCGGGGTGCCATCAGCCTTGTGGGCATCGAGACGTCCCATCGTTGCCCCAGGGCCCTCGAGCGACAACTGTGCCCGCACCTGCTCGCCCTCGATCACCATGTTCTGGAAATGTGCACTGATGCACCCGTGCGTGAACCAGCGATCACCCCACACGGCAGCGGCAAGCGGCTCGAACTGCGAGAAGTGCGTTGGACCCTCGATCGGTGCGCCAGGCAAGCCGAGCTTGGCGGCGGACCCGGCATCGTGGACGCTCTTGTGTCCACCGTAGGACTGCTCGGCGAGCATCTGGACTGGCTCGCGCAACGGGCCGGACAAGGTGATCGGGGTGGAGCTGAGCAAGCCGTGATTCGACACGGCCGAGACACGCTCACTCATCGTGTACGACCATCGAGATGATGCTGAACACCGCTCCACTCGGATCGTTTAACACCGCAGCGCGCCCAACATTGGGAATGTCGAAGGGCGGCACCGGCACCTCGCCACCGAGTTCTACGGCCGTCGCCGCCGTTGCATCGGTATCGGCGACCGTGAAATAGACCATCCAATGGTTCGGTAGATCGGCAGGCCATTCGTCGCCGTCCATCGCCATCAACCCAGCAACGGTGTGCTCGGGCTCGACCGTCTGAAACTCGATATAGCCGGGCTTGCGATCGACCTTCCACCCGAAGACGGCCTGGTAGAAAGCAACGGATTCGTCGACGGCGCGGGTGGTCAGCTCGTTCCAACAGAATGTGCCTGGTTCGTTGACCAGGCCCGATCCGATGTGGTCGCGCGGCTCCCACACACTGAACACCGCCCCGCCAGGATCGCTGGCCACGGCCATACGACCGGCATCGAGCACGTCGAACGCAGGGACGATCACCGTGGCGCCAGCGGCCGCAATCGCCTGCGTCGTCGCCTCAGCGTTGGCGACGGTGATGTAGGTGGTCCACCACGGCGGCGACTCCGGGTTCACCTGTGGACCGAGGCCAGCGACGGGCACACCGCGCAACATGCACATCCGGTAGCCGCCGGCCTCTGGTGGGCCTTCCTCGATCTGCCAGCCGAACAACGCGCTGTAGAACGCGACGGCACCGGCTGGATCGGGTGTTCCCAGATCGACCCACGACGGGGTCCCTGGCGCATATGTGGACACGATCGGCATGTGTCAGCCTCCTCATACTGGCGCGGCGGGCTCGTCTCGCGGCAGCGACCCTATCGCACCTGGTTTCGCCCCGATCACCCCTCTCTGGCGACCACGAGCAGGTGACGAACGAGCAGGTGACGAACGAGCAGGTGACGAACGAGCGAGGTAGGCCTCCAGGGCGCTGGCCTGTTCGGCCATCGCCCGTTTGAACAAGCGGGCGGCGACGGCGACAACACCGCAGGATCGATCGATGGCGCCGCCTCAGGCGAATTGACCGCCGCGAACACTCGATCCGGCGACGCGGCGAGCGTCGAGGTGTGCTCGATGAGGGTAGTACGCATCGCCGGAGCTCTATTCGGTGTGGTGAATGGCGGCGAACGACACGTTCTTGGTCGGGGTCCTGCGCCCTCACCCTCGCTGGGCGAGGGCAGCGCAGGCGACATCGAGCGGGGTCTTTACGCTTCGATCAGCGGCACCTCGTAGGAACGGAACGCGCTGTCACGACTGACAACGGAGCAGTTCTCGACCTGAGCCTGAGCGATCAGCATCCGATCGAAGGGATCACGATGATGCGCTGGTAGCCGAGCGGCGGCGCGACTGTGGCGCGCCGTGATCGGCAGCCACGACATACCCGATGCCGGCACCTCCGCAAGCAAGTCTGCATCAACAACGAGTTTTCCAAGAGCGGCCTTGATCTCTAGCTCCCAAATTGAAGCACTGCTGACGAACACCGTGTTCGTGGGGTCGGCAATGGCCGCCCGGGCCACATCGGACATCGCCATGTCCCCCAGCCACCACAGCAGGCAGTGGGAATCGAGCAGAACATTCACTCGGCCACGCCCTCGAATGCGTCGAGAAGCCAAGCTGGAGTCTCTTCGATGTCGTCGGACATCCGAATCTTGCCGCGCAGCCGACCAGGAACCCGGATCGGGCCCGGCGCAGCGAGCGCCACGAGGCGCGCCACTGGTCGACCAGCGCGCGCCACGACAATCTCCTCACCAGCGGCGGCGCGATCGATCAGCCGCGAGAGATGAGTCTTGGCGTCGTGGACGTTTACAACGGTTGACATGAAGATTAGTCTAGTCCGACTTAGTCAATCTTTTGGGAACGGTCTTCGAGCCGGGATGCACGTCGTCCCGTTCGGGTACGAGGTCGCCGCCGAATACAGCATCGAAGCCCCGGTGCTCGCCGGGCGCATTGTCACTTGGGATCCGCATCGCAGCCTCGTGTGGAAATGGGACGACGAGCGGGTGACCTATGAACTCGAGCCAACGGCGAGCGGCACACGCCTGACCTGCTCGTTCGACTCGGCGCCCCAGCCGACGCTGGATGAGACACCGATGAGCAGGACTTCGCTGTGCGTCGAGTCGAACTTTGTCGCGGAGTTATGTCGCCGTGCGGCGATAGAGAGTCTGGCGGCCTCGCCGACCCTGGTCCCGCACGACGTCGTCAGCGACGAGACGGCGAAGGTCTCGTCTGATCACCGGTTGGCTACGTCCGAGCCGCATCGCCAGTTCTTCAACGGTGGCGATCGAATCCCCAAGTTCTACGAGCAACGCTGAGATGGAATCGGAGTACGCCTCTCCGTCAGCAAGGGTCGAGCGGCACACCGCAGTAAAACGAACAGCGTCATCGACGAACAGTGGCCGCGGGTAGCGACGCTGTTCGAAGGCACTCAGGATCGTCGGAATGCCAGTTGCCAGTTGTTCGACAGTTCGATCGCCATTGGGCAGCGGAACGTGCGCCGCTATCGACATCAGCGTCGCGTTTCTGGCAGGCGTAACGCCACGAGTGCCGAGTTCCTCGACGGTAACGCCATACAAGCCGCCCGGATTTCGAAGGATGAGCTCGCCTGGACTAAGCGTGACCATCACCGGTTCGTTGATCGACCAAGACAGGTCGCGGTGGAGCAGTGCGTTGCCGACAAGCTCGCGAACGGCGTCTGGCGGCCACTCCCGCTCGTTGGATACATGCCCGGATCCACTTCCGCGGATCGCAGTGCCGGATCGGCGAGCAACCCAGTCGATCGTTGCCTCGATCATTTCCGGGATGGAGCCCTCGATCCTCGGTGCGTCGAGCGCCCGAAGTTCAGAATCGCCGGTCCGATGCACCGCCCGCACATGTACGCCGGGCAGAAACTGCTGAGGGAACACGCCAAGTGCCAGAACGGCCGCCGTCGTGGGTCGACCATCGACCAAAACGCTTGAGGCGTGGAGGAGATCCTCGTCGCTCATCGAACGGAGTCGACTCGCGGGCGCTGCAGCGGTGCGGCGGGAGCGAAGATACTTCTCCAGCTGATCGCCGTCGAGGTCATTTATCGTCGAGCCATTGACCGCGGCACGGTCGTGGTTGGGCGCCAGTCGCGTCGCGAAGAGCGCCTGTTCGTCGAGAGCCGATGCCTTGTAGTCGCCGTCGAACGTCCGTATCCAGACTCCTTGGCGTCGACCGCTTCTGACCCGACATGGCTTGGCTCCAGGTGCCGTTTCCGAGACGCTCACGACGACAATCTCGTGACCATCGAGGACGCAAATCTCAATGTCAATCCCCGGCGGCGGATCGAGGAGTTGACGGCTAAGATCGGCGATCTGTCGGCTGAGCGCAGGCGCATCGATGGCCACGCCTCGAAATCCGGCGGCTTCGTCGACGCCAAGTAGCAGGATGCCACCCCCTGGGCGATTGGCGAAGGCACAGATTGTGGCGATTGCGTTCTCCGGCAGTCCACCAACAGCCCGTTTTGCTTCCACCCCCGAGGTATCTGTGCCGAGCACCCGGAGATCTGCGGTGAGCTGAGCTACATCAACGGTCATGTAATTGATGTTACCCGGTTCAGGTAACACCAAGGGTAACATCAACGTAACATCATTCACAAATGGTGATGATAGGTCTCGCCATCGATGCCCTTTCCTTACCTTCTTCACACGCCGATGCACGCCCGGACGGTCGCTTCTTGAGCCGCAAAAGTTGATGGAGCGACCTTCACCGTTTGCATCCGGGATGGCGCTGACAAGGGCGCCAAAGCTAGCTTCCGCTGTCGCCGAAGTAGGTTGGTCCAGTGGTCTCGCCAGCCTTCGTCTTCCACAGTGACAACTGGGAGGCAACCGTGATCCGGATCGACGAGGCCCACTATTTCGAGGAAATCGACATGGCCGATCAGTCGGACTACCTGGCATTCGATATCGATGGCAATCGCCTCCGTCTCGTGTTCGGTGAGCGTTCGGTCAGGTTCGAGCCAACGGGCGAACGGGACCAACGGTCCCTACATCAGTTGGCGAGTAGCTACTGGCGTCACACCGTGGATTCTCCCGAACATCTTCTCGAGGTAGCGAATGAAGACCTACTGGGCCGCTGGCAGCGGCGATGGCCGAAGCGACCTCGATGGCTGGCAGACCGAATGCACGGCGCCACACCACCAGCCCCGTTCACAATGCGATGACGCGCCTATTTGGGAATACGGGACGTATCCATTCGCTCGTCGCTCACCACCTTGGTCGCGCTGAAGTTCCCTCGGTGGACGCACGCCCTATGGACATCCCGCAGGATTGGGGTGCCGTTTCACCGACGTGGATGACCCTGGCGCTGTCGCAGGCGTTCCCCGGCATCGAAGTCGACAGCGTCGATATCGTCGTATGCGACGACGGCACGAATCGTCGTGCCCGCTTGGCGCTGTCGTGTCGCGGTGCTTCCCGAACGCCTTCGCAACGAACTGTGCATGGCTGCCAGCCGGATTGTCGATCTCCATCAGCCGCTGACCAACCGAGCCCGACGCGCTCTAGGCTCGAAGAACATGAGCCCTCTCCCCCACTGGGACACGATCCCCGACGACGTCGGGGCGGCCATCATCACCTGGAAAACCGCAATCCACGAATGCTTCGCCCAGCTCGGCACGTCGGCCGAGGAAGTGGTCGGCGGACTCGAGACGGCGATGCGCGCCGAAGTCCGCGAGATCGTCGAACTCGGTGCCGCTGGCGAGTCGGTGTTCCCCACGGTGGAATTCGCCGATGTGGTGGCCGACGCGGTCACCGACGCCCAACGTGACCTCATTCGCCGACGCGGCTGCGTCGTCATCCGTTCCAACTTCGATGCCGAGCAAGCCGTCGACTGGGATCGAGCGCTGCTCGACTACGTCGAATCGAACGGGTTCTTCGAGGCCTTCTCCGGAGAACCCGACGCGTTCTTCGGCTCTCTCGCCCAATCCCGACCCGAGATCTTCCCGATCTACTGGTCGCCGTCGCAGATGGATGCCCGCCAGCACCCCAACATGCAGCGCGCCCAACGATTTCTCAACTCGTTGTGGACCTCGCACAGCGAGGGCAGGCAATGGTTCGACCCCGATCGCAACTTGGTCTATCCCGATCGGGTGCGACGGCGGCCACCCGGTACGACTTCGGCGGGGCTGAGCAATCACCACGATGCCGGGGCGATCGATCTGTGGCTCTCCGGTAGCTACCAGCACGTCTTTCGTCAGCTTTGGGCTGGCGAGCCGCTGCGCCACGATCCATGGGATGCGTCGCATCGAACCGAGGCAGGCCGTTACGCCGGGTCGCGGATGTGTTCGGCGTTTCGTACGTTCCAGGGCTGGACTGCGCTGTCATCGATGCAACGCGATCAGGGGGTTTTGCACACCGTGCCGATCACCAATGCGATCAGCTACCTGATGATGCGCCCGCTGCTCGACGACGTCGAGCCCACCGATCTGTGCGGCGTACACCACAACCGAGCTTTCCCGGCCAATGAGCGTTGGCATTCCTGGCTGCTCGAAGGTCGCGTCGGCATCCCTGACGTCGAGCCCGGCGACACCGTCTGGTGGCACTGCGACATGATCCATTCCGTCGCTCCGGTTGCCGATCAGCTGGGTTGGGGCAACGTCATGTACATCCCCGCGGCACCGTGGTGCACAGCCAACGCCGAATACGCCGGGGCGGTACGTCACTCCCTGGAAACCGGCGAAAGCCCCTACGACTTCCCCGCCGATCACTACGAGCGCCAGTGGCCAGATCGATTCACGATCGCCGATCTGAACGAGATCGGCCGTGCCGGCATCGGGTTGTGAAAGCCCTCTGTCAACGAATGGATCGAGGTGATAGGCGAAGAAAGCGGCACCTATCGAACATCTATGCACAGATCATTCAACTTTTCGCAACTCGCTGTCGAACGACATCGACCGAGACGGTGATGTTGCTCGGCGCGTAGTGTCAAGGTCGTGCCCGATGCCGACCAACCCACTGACAACACACCGGGCCGGGTTGCGCTGGTCACCGGTGGTGCCCGCGGACTCGGCCGTGCGTGCGCCGATCGTTTCGCCGCCGACGGTTACCGACTGGCGCTCGTCGGCATCGACAGCCAACGGCTCGCCGCGGCCGCTGCAGATTTCGCGGCGATCGGCACAGAGGCCATCGCGCTGACCGCCGACATCCGCATCCGAGAGAACTGCGCCGCAGCGGTCGCCGCCGCCGTCGAACGATTTGGGCGCGTCGATGTCTTGGTCAACGCCGCCGGGGTCTACCCGCGCCGGCCGGTGCTCGACATCTCCGCCGACGACTGGCAACACGTCTTCCAGGTCAACGTGCTCGGCACTTACTTCATGATGATCGAGGCGATCGCCGAGATGCGCACCCGCGGCATCGGGCACATCGTCAACATCTCCTCGATCGACGGTTTCAAGGCGCACCCGGCCAATGCCCACTACGCGGCGACCAAGGCCGCAGTTATCAGCCTGACCCGATCGTTGGCCCTCGAAGTGGCACCGCTCGGCATTCTCGTCAACTCCGTCGCCCCGGGGCCAATGGCCACCGACGCTGCCAAACTCACCGACTGGTACCAACCGATGGTCGACACGCTCCCGACTCGCTCGCCGATCGAGCCGACCGAGGTCGCCAACCTGGTGGCCTACCTGTCCAATCCCACCAATGTCAGCATCGCCGGCGAGAACATCGTCGTCAGTGGCGCCGCCGTCATCGTCTAACGAGGGTTCATGTACACAACCGCATTGGTCACCGGAGCTTCGCGCGGCATCGGCGAGGGGGTGTTGCGCTCGCTGCGCGCTCGCGGCCTCGATGTCCACGCCCTGGCGCTCGATGACGACGACCTGCATCGTGTCGCCGCGGAAACCGGCGCTCACGCCCACGGA
The DNA here is from genome assembly GCA_963732585.1 of uncultured Acidimicrobiaceae bacterium. Taxonomy (GTDB): domain Bacteria; phylum Actinomycetota; class Acidimicrobiia; order Acidimicrobiales; family Ilumatobacteraceae; genus WLMZ01. Next base: position 1,711,092 of record CAVSZY010000003.1, read on the forward strand.
CTCGACCTGCGCGATCGCGGGGCCGTTGCAGCGGCGATCGGCGATCTACAGGTCGACGTGCTGGTCAACAACGCCGGGGTGCTCGCCGAGCTGCAACCCTTCGCAACCAACAACCCCAAGACCATCGACCTGTTGATCGACGTCAACCTGCGCGCCGCCCTACACGTCACCCATCTCGTGCTGGCGGGGATGATCGCACACGATCGCGGCCACATCTTCTTCCTTGGTTCGATCGCCGGGAAACATCCGACCCCGAATTCGGCGGTCTATGCGGCCACCAAGGCAGCGTTGCACGCCTTCGCCGAAGGGTTACGATGCGACCTGCTGGGTTCGAATATCCGGGTCACGGTGTTGATGCCCGGCCGAGTGCAGACCCGCCTCTACGACGCCATTTTCGGCGGCAACGACAAGGCCTCCGCCGCCCTCTACGACGATTACGAAGCCGTACAACCGGCCGACATCGCCGCGGTGATCGATGCCGCGCTCGACCTGCCGGTCAACGTCGACCTGACGGCTATCGAGATCTTGCCCACCAAGCAGATCTTCGGCGGGAGCACGATCGCCCGCTGAAAGTTGCGCTTGCCTTCTGGCGCTGAAAGGCGTCTAATCGTCGACAGAGGTGATTTTCAGGAGGCGTGCTATGGCCGTGATGCGACTCATTTCGACCGTCGTCGCCGTCGGGTTGATCGCTGCCTCATGCGGCAGCGACGACGACACAAGCGCTCCGACGACAACCGCAACAACCGCAACAACTGCGCCAGCGACGACGACAACGATCGTCGCCAGCCCCGCCCAGCCAGCGATCTGGCCCGCAAACGACGTGGTCTACACCACACCAAATCTCGCCGCCGCCGACTTCGTCGAGCAGGCGCTCACCGTTCCACCGGTGCTCGGCGAGTTCATCGCGGGCGACGCCCGCAGCGGCGAGATCGAGGTCTTCTCTGCCGGCGAGACCAACGCTCGCATCCTCAAGGCGACATTGCTGCTTCGCCAACTCGGCCCGAACGACGGTTGGTTTGTGCTCGGGGCGGTTTCAGCGCTGCAATCGATCACCGCCCCGCCGAGCGGTGCTGAGGTGACACCTGGACCACTGACCATCACCGGCTTGGCCGTGGGTTTCGAGGCCAGCGTCAATATCACCGCCTTCATCGCCGGACACGCCGATCAGGTAATCGATACTGAGCACACGATGGCTGGGGGTATGGGCGTGCCCGAACCGTTCAGCGTGACGTTGGATCTCTCTTCTGCCCCGGTTGGCGCGACGGTGGTCATTCTCGTGCGCGGTGGAGTCGGCCTGGAAACCGATCCCGGCGACTTCGCCGCCCTACCGATCGTCATCGCCAACGCGTAATAGTGCGTTGCTGCGCTCGACGCGCGAGCCAACGCACTATTACGCCAGGGGAGGCTGGTAGGCGAGGCGGAGTCGCTGCGCCAAGGAAACTCAGCTGGCCTCGATCAACTCGAAGGCGACCGTCAGGTTGACGCCAACGGTCTGGGATCCACCCTCGAAGGGAATACCCGAACCACCTCCACCGAAGTCGCCTTCACCCATCGGCTGTCCGTAGAGCCACGCCTCGGAGATCGATCGAACCGCACCGACTTCCATGCCCGCGGCATCGGCCAACTGTTCGGCTTGGACACGGGCGTTGGCGACGCCATCGGCTCTGGCCAACGCCTGCAGTTCCTCGACGTTGCTCATCGACCATGTCACGCCGTAGACCCGGAGATCATCGCCGATCGTTGCCGCGGCCCCATCGACCACTGCCGAGGCCCGGGCGATGTCGTCAAGCTGAACGAGGACTTGCATCGAGGCCTGATAGCCCGTTGGCGTCTGGGTGCCGTCTGGGAGATAGATGTAGGTCGGATACACCGACAACGACTGGGTCGAACGATCCGCGGCAGCGATTCCCTGCGAATCGAGGAAGGCCAGCAACGCTCGGGATTGGCTCGACAACGAGTCGAGCACGTCGCCGACGCTCGCCTGGCGGGTCTCGATGCCGAATGTCAGCGTCATCCGATCAGGTATGCCCTCGCTGCTGCCATGGGCCTCCACGGAGACATACGCAGTGACCACGGCGGGGAGACTGGCCGACGGTGGAGCGCTCGTCGTCGTCGTCGAACTCGCGGCGATTACCGTGTCGGGCACCGAGACGCTTCCCGACACCTCGTTGGTCCCTGAGCTGCACCCCGCAGCCGCCAGTAACACTGCGGCGAGCGATCCCTGAACAAACCTTGCTGTGCGGGCCATGGCCGACACCTCCTTGACAACTGCGCGTCTGGCGCACTGTCAGCGTGCGCCGGCGGCGACATCGCAACGAGAGGGCACGGTCCCTTTCCCAGGGGACCTTTGGCCACAAGTTGGTGTTACAGCAGGAGTTCGATGGCGACGATCAGCCCGCCGAGCACCGTCGTCGACAATGCCACGATCCGAATCGCCGAATCGGACGGTTCGAGCGCTCGATCCTCGCGGATTGCCTCCGCCCGGCGGTGATAGCGCCGCGCCCCGTCGAACCACACCAATCCGGCGATCGCCAACATCAGGTAGCCGATCGACACCCGGGCTGTCAGCAGCCCGTCGTCGGAGAAGAAGCGGGCCACCGAGACGCCCGCCGCGCCCCATGACAACGCCGTGCGCTGCCAAGCGAACATGCACCGCTCATTGGACAAACTGTTCAGCACGTTGGGGTGATGCCCCTCCCAGCGCGCAGCCATCAGGTCAAGGAGTAAACGATCGTGGCCACCCCGACAGCCGCCGTAACGATCGACACCACCCTCGGCAAGGGCGAACGTGGCAACGCCTGACGCAGGCGCATCGCCCGTTGGGCCAACGACCAATTGCGATGGCTGAACAACGACAGCAACACCCCGAGGATCATCAGACTGACCCCCGCCAGTTTCGGCCCGAACGTCGAGCCATCTTCCGGCTTGAGCACGTGCGATACCGCGAGGCCAGCGACGATGCAGCCGAGGGCGGTGCGATTCCAGGCCAAAAAGGTGCGCTCGTTGGCAAAGGTAAACCGCGCGTCGGGTTCTTCCCCCGGCTCCGGAACCTCACGCTTGTCGAAGCCGAGTCTCATCAGCACCCGAACCTAGCTGTTCGCCGGACCGAACGGGTTGTGGGTGCCGCACTCGTGCAACCCCTTCAAACGATCGGTCGGCCGACCCCCGATCGCCTCCAATGCCAGGTGCACCGTTGGATGGATGTGCTCGCCGAACTTGGTCCACAGCCCGGAACGAATCAGCACATCGCGCACCGGGCCTTTGATGTCAGCAAGGTGCACCTGTGTTCCCTGGTCGGCGAATTCGGTGACCACGTCTTGCAGCGCGGCCTCGGCCGAGGCGTCCAATCCGTTGATCGCCGAACAGTCCAAGACGATGTGCTGCAGACCTTCGCCGTGTGCCTCATCGAGATCGTGCAGGCGACGTTTGAAGAAGGCGACATTGGCGAAGTTGAGTGTGACGTCGATGCGCAGAATGCCGATCCCCGGGGTGGTCTGGCAGTCGCTGAAACGGGCGATGTTGCGAAAGGTTTCGGTGCCCGGCACCCGACCGAGCTCGGCACTGTGTGGGTTCATCACCTGCACGAAGACGATGGCCAACGAGGCGACGACCGCAACGGCGATGCCCAACTCCACGCCGAATACCAGCGTGCCGATCGCCGCGATCGCCAACGTGGCACCGTCGAAACGGTTGATCGTGGCGATGTGGCGCATCTCGGCAACATCGATCAGGCCATACACGGCAGCGATCACCACGGCGGCGAGCACAGCCTGCGGGAGCTCGCGAAACCAGCTGGTGAAGAACAACAGCACCAGCCCGATGAATCCGGCGGTGACGATCGAGGCGAGCATCGTGCGCGCCCCGGCGTCGGCATTCACCGCGGTGCGAGAAAACCCTCCGGTCACCGGTTGCCCGCTGAACACGGCTGCGGCAATATTTGCCGCCCCGAGGGCGACGAGTTCCTGATTGGGATCGATCTCGTAACGGTTCTTGCGGGCATACACCTTGGCCACGGCAACCGATTCGACGTAGCCGATGACAGCGATGAGTACCCCGGCGCCCGCCAGGTCGGCGAGTGTGCCGCTCTCGATCGATGGCAGGGCGAACGGCGCCAATCCGGACGGCACGTCACCAACGACGCCAACCCCACGTTCGCCGAGGCGGAAGATGGCGCTTGCAGCCGTGGCGACGCCAGCGACCACGAGCGCGCCGGGAAACGACCGTCGCCAGCGCTTGAGGATGACCAGGGCGAGCAAGGAAATCGCGCCGATCGCCGTGGTCAGGGGATCGATCTCCCCGGCCGCCTTGACCAGCTCACCAATGTTGCCAGCCAGGCTGTCGACCCGCGGGAATTTGACGCCAAGGAATTGCTTGAGCTGGCCGACGGCGATGATCACCGCCGAGGCGGCGGTGAAGCCAACCAACACCGAGTGCGACAGAAGATTGGTGACCCAGCCCATGCGGGCGACACCGAGCAACAGACTGACCGCACCGACGATCAGCGCCAGCGTTGCGGCTGCCGCTGCGTAGGCCACCGGGTCGCCGTCGGCCAGCGGGGCGAGCGCCGTTGCGGTCAGCAGGGAGATCACCGCCACCGGGCCAACGGACAGTTGCCGCGACGTCCCGAAGATGGCGTAGACCAGCAGCGGAACCGTGGCCGCGTAGAGCCCGATCTGTGGTGGCAACCCGGCGAGCTGGGCATAGACCATGCCCTGTGGCACCAACATGGCGCCGGCGGTAAGGCCGGCAAAGAGGTCGCCGCGCAGATCCCTCCGTTGATATCGCCGGAGCCAATCAGTGATCGGCATCAGCCTGGCGAGCAGGCTCTTCGACGGTTGAGAGGCGGGCATTCGCTTATTGTACGGATATTCGGATATTTTACAACGACGTGGGATGCCATCCGCCACAGCTATACCCCGGGGGGTTGTCGTAACGCCGACCGCAACGTACTATCGGCCTTGGCTAGCGCCGCACCTGCGACCACGAAGAAAGCGATCACTGCCCATGGATATCCTCCCCGATCGATTGCCCTGGTTCATCGCCGGGCCGTTGCTTGGACTGCTCGTTGTCGGGCTGTTCCTCGTGGCCAACCAGCCGTTGGGTGCCAGCGGTGCCTATGTGCAGACCATCAAAGCTGCCCGCGGCGACGGCGACGCCGTTCGCTGGCGGGTGTGGTACTTCGGCGGCATCTTCGTCGGCGGGGCCATCGCCTCGCTACTCGGCAACGGCATCGAGGTGCGCACCGGATACGAATCGATGACCAACATCTGGTCGACGCCGGTGGTCGCCGTCGTCGTCTTCCTCGGCGCCATCGTCATGGGTTACGGCGCACGAATGGCTGGCGGCTGCACCTCCGGCCACGGCATCTGCGGCACGGCGCAACGCTCACCAGCGAGTTGGGCGACGACGGCAACCTTCGTCGGCACCGCCGTCATCGTCACCTTCATCCTGCGCCTGATCACGGGCGGTGATCTGTGAACAAGCAGATGAATCTGATCGGCGGGGCCTTCGGCGCCGCCTTCGGTTTCGTGCTCGGGGCCGCCAAGCTCCACGAATACGACACCATCCATCGCACGCTGCGTTTCGATGAGTTCGATGTCTTTGGCCTGATGGCCATGGCCATCGGCGTCTCGCTGCCACTGCTGTGGTGGCTCGACAAGCGTCAGACCAACACCATCTTCGGCGGCCGCCTACAGCTCTCGCGCTCCAAGCCGCAACGCCACCACTTCATCGGTGGCGCGTTGTTCGGCACGGGTTGGGCGATCGCCGGTACCTGCCCGGCACCAGCGCTGGTGATGCTCGCGTCGGGTGCCAAGCTGGCGGTCGTGGCCATCGCCGGGCTGTTCATCGGCCTACAACTGCGCGACAAACACGTGGCGATAGCAACCGTCGGCGACGGCGAGCATCACGATCTGGCGACACCAGCCAAGGCCGGGGCTGGCTGTTAGTCGTGCCCTCGGGCCCGCGCTGTTTCGTCAGGCCCGACCCTTGAGCATCAGATTCCAATACATAAACGGCAGGCCGTAGCGCTTCAGCAGCCACATGTCGCGGCGCTCCTTTTTGGTATCGATCAGCGGGATGCTCGGGGTCGGCTGCATCGTGTAGTCGAACTCGGCGAGCAACATCTTGTTGCGCGCCGTCGTGATCGGACACGACGAGTAGCCGCCATAGCTCGACGTCGGTTGCTCACCGTTGATCATCGCCAGCAGGTTGTCGACCACCACCGGAGCTTGCTTACGAATCGCGGCACCGGTCTTGGAGTTCGGCGAACTGCCGGCGTCGCCGAGCGCAAAGACGTTCTTCCAAACGTTGTGTTGCATCGTGTGTTTGTCGATATCGACGTAGCCCTTGGCATCCTTCAGCGCCAGCGGGCTGTGTTTGATCCAATCGGGCGCGCTCTGCGGTGGGACGAAATGCAGCATGTCGTAGCCAACGCTGTAGCGCTCGTCGCCACCGCCTGTACGGTTGACGATCACCGCCCGGCGCGCCCCGCCATCGACCTCGACAACCTCGCTTTCCGTGCGCAGATCGATGCCATAGCGCTTGATCGCCCCCATCAACGGTTCGGCAAACTCGGGGACGCCGAATATCGCCGGGCTCGGCACGGCGAGCACCACGTGGATGTCCTTGAGCACCCCTTGCTGGCGCCAATAGTCGCAGGCCAAGTAGGCGATCTTCTGCGGCGCGCCGCCGCATTTGATCGCACCTGAGGGCATCGTGAACAGCGCCGTGCCGCGTGTGGTGTCGCGGATCAGATCCCAGGTCTTGGGCGCCAGCGTGAAGTCGTAGTTGCTGGACACCCCGTTCGTCCCAAGTGTCTCGGCGACCCCTGGAACCAGATCCCAGTCGAGCTGAATTCCTGGGCAAACGATGAGGTGGTTGTAACTCAACTCCCGCCCACCGGCGGTCGTCACCAACTGCCGGTCGGGATCGATCTCCGTCGCTGCGTCCTGAATCCAGACCACTCCCCTTGGCACCACCGATACTTCGTCGCGTTCGCTAATCGACTGCGGTGCTCGACCTCCTCCAACCAAAGTCCACAACGGTTGGTAATAGTGCTTCGATGACGGCTCGACGACGGCAACATCGTGCTGTTTGGCTCGCATCAATCGAGCGGCGACGGTAATGCCAGCCGTGCCGCCCCCGAGGATGAGAATCTTGTGATGAGCCTGTTTTGCGGCCGACACGTCAGACATTGGAAAACCTCACGGATCGCAGCGGAGCTAATGTACGGACATTAAGCCGTCGGCGGGCTGCCATATAGAGGCGAAGGTCCCGTTCTGGCGAGGACGGTAATTTGCTGAAAAACCCGGCACGGCTGTTCGAATTCGATGTAGAACGCATCAAACACGGTGATCCACCACTCATTGTGCATAAACAATTGTGAGGGGACATGACTGCTGCAACCGACGAGTCAGCGAAACCGCCACCGACGACGGTGACCAATCAGTCGCGTCACTGGGTTCGCATCATCGGCGCAAGCGGAACGTTGCTGTTGTCACCCCTCGGCCAACGACGGCTCGACGCCGACCATCGGCAACGCTTTGATCTTGATGCCCTACGGTCTAGCCCACACCTGCGGGTGCAGTCCGAGACCAAGTCCTTGGGGGACAAATTCATCGAGTCGGCGGTCCAGATTGCGGCGATGGGAGTCCCGCTAGCCGTGATCATCTGGGGAATCGCCGCCGAGGCTCTGCGCAACCAATCGGTCCCGCCGGCGGTGGTTATCACCAGTTTTACTGTGCTGGTCATCGCCGCGTTCGCGGTGCTGACGTACACCGACTGGACCGCCTCGCGTTGGCTACAGCACCAACTGGCGATGGTCGTTTGTCTCCTCATCGCCTTTGGATTGCCGGTTCTCGCTCTCGACTTCTCACCGCTGCAACCGCACTTCGCCCCCGGTGGTGTCGGCCTGTTGTCACCCTCGCTGCGACCCTTGACCTTGGCCCTGACGCTGCGGATCGTCTTCGTCGGGCTCGCCGCCCTCGTGCCAGCGGGGCTCTACTTCCTGTTCGATCGAGAGCGATTGGCGACCTTGCGCGAGCGCTTCGTGCGCACCATGTTCCGCCTCGACGGAACAATCGAAACCGTCGATGAGCTCGAAGACAAGTACGGCAACCGGATGTTGGAGACCTTCGGTCGTCCGACCAGCCACCGCGGTCGCCTCGTTGCCGGAACACGCTTCCCGATCATCTTCGCCACGCTGCTGATCGCCCTCGGGTTCACCTTCTCGCTGCTCGGTAGCGACGCCAACCTCGACCAACCCGCCGGCGTTCAGCTGTTCCTGGAATCGATGACGCCGCGCCCAACGGCAACCGTGTTCGGCTTCCTCGGGGCGTACATCTTCAGTCTCAACACGACGATCCGCGCCTATCTGCGTGGCGACCTGCGTCCAAAAACGTACGGCAATGTCGCTGCTCGAATCATCGTCGTCGTGCTGATCTGCGGTGCCCTCTCCGAACTCGATACCGATGCTGATTCGGGAGTCATCCTCGCTGCGGCGTTCACCGCCGGTGTCTTTCCGGAGGTGGCCCTGCGCTGGATCACCGATCAAGGACGGCTGTATTTCGGGCGCTCGCGATCGCCAGGGTTATACGAACCGTTGCCCTTGACCCTCATCGAGGGCATCGATACCTACGACCAAGCCCGGCTGCAAGATGAGGGAATCAACAACGTCGAGGCCCTGGCTCACTGCGACCTGATCGATCTGCTGCTGAGCACGCGAATCCCACCGCCGCGCATACTCGACTGGGTTGACCAGGCGATCCTCGTCATTCACGCCAACCCCCGGTCGACACGCAACGGCGACGCCAATCGCCCCTCGGTGATGTTGGAGCGGCTGCGTTCGACAGGAATTCGAACGGCGACCGACCTGTTGGCGGCGGTCCCAACGCTCAGCAACCTCGGGGACCAAGCCGACGACGAGGACGAGCCGACGACGGAGCAACGCTCCCGGGCAGCCTTGGCCGGGAGCTTACGAAACCAGGAGTGGATCCGCGAGCTCGGGCGCTGGCGAACCAACGACGAGCCGACACGTGGCGATGCGGTCGACATCCACGCCGTAGCCAGCAGCGTCGGCGCAACCGACGCCCTATAGCCTTAACCGTCCTGTGAGCACCGACGCCGTAGAGATCCCGACGCCCCCCGCCAGCCTCTCGTTGCGGCGATCAGCCATCGCCGTCGGCGCACTGTTCTTCGTCAACGGCATGACGTTTTCCAACTGGCTCCCCCGCTTACCCGAGATACGCGACCGGTTGGGGATCAGCAACGGTGGCCTCGGAACGGCGCTGCTCGGTGGTGGCCTCGGCGGCTTGGTCGCCTCAGCAATCGTCGCCCCGCTGCTGCGTCGCCTGGGGAGCCGCCGCCTGTTGTTGATCGCCGCGCCACTTGGAGCGCTGCTCTTTCCGCTGATCGCCCACGTCCCCAACGCGTTTGTCTTTCTGGTCTTGCTGTCGTGTCTTGGATGTGTCGACGTGCTCAACGACATGGCGATGAACGCCCAAGGTTCGATCGTCCAGAACATGCTTGGCCGATCGATCATGAATCGGTTGCACGGCGCGTGGAGCGCCGGGTTCACCGTCGGCGCGCTGATCGGCACGTTGGCTTCGGCGCTCGGTATCGATCTGGCCTGGCAATTGGTGATCGTCGCGCTCTTGTTGTTGGCGACCATCGCCTGGGTCCGATCGTCGCTGATCATCGCCGATCCAGTGAGTACGGCCGCCGGCGATGCGCAACCGCGGCGACGATCGCGCCGTCTGGGCGCGAGTTTCGTGGCCATGTTGCTGCTCGCCTTCGGACTGATCCCCTTCGAGGTCTTGCCCGGCGACTGGAGCGCGATTGCGCTGCGCGACCTGTTCGCCGCTGGCGACCTCGTCGGCGCTGGGACGGTGCTGTTCTCCGCCGGGATGCTCGTCGGTCGTCTCTTCGGCGACCGCCTGCTCGATTCCTTCGGCAGCAAAAGGCTGCTCAGCGGGGCGCTGGCCACCATTGCCCTCGGTGTCGCCGTCGTGCTCACCTCAGCCTCGACCGCCCAAGCCCTGATCGGGTTCACCATCTGGGGCCTCGGGGCCTCGGTGGTCATGCCGCAGCTCTACACCCTGGCCGCCGACCTGCCGGGTGCCGCCCCCGGCGCCGGGTTCGCCGCGCTCAGTTTCGGGCATCGCGTCGGTGGACTGATCACCCCGCTGGCCGTGGGTTGGCTGTCGGAGGCCGACGACATTCGCTTTGCCTTCCTCGTCGTCACCGTTATCTCGATGTTGTTGGTGCTCGTCAACCGCCACCGTTTGGAAGCTGCGGAAGCGCAACGGGCGGCAACGGCCGAGCCCACATCGTAAAGATTTGATCTAGCCGACCCCGACGGGCGAACAACTCCTTGAAACCACCGCGCCGCCGCACGGAGGCCGGTCGACACAAGGAGCATGCAATGAAAAGAGCACTATTGGGGGCGCTCGGCGTGGCTGGGCTAAGCGCTGGCGCATTCGCCGGGGCCACACCAGGCGGCGCAGCCGATCACTTGGAAGCGCCACTGGTCAAGCTGGACGGTCGAACGGACATCAACGATGTCTATGCCTTCCGCAACGGGTCCAACACCGTGTTGGTGATGACCGTCAACCCGGTGGCAGGCGTCGTCTCGCCGACTACCTTCGATCCGCAAGGCGAATACCGCTTCCAGATCGACAACAACGGGGACTACCGCAAAGACAAGACCATCGAGTTCGAGTTCAGCGAAGTTCGTGCCGATGGAACTCAGGCCGTCGAGGTGGAAGGTCTCGGGGGCCGCGATCAAAAGGGCACCTCAGGGCAAGCGTTCTCGCTGCGCAACGGTGGTCAGGCGATGGCCGGGCTATTCGATGATCCGTTCTTCTTCGATCTCGACGCCTTCCTCGGCACCGTCAAGGGCCAAGGAACGCGAGCATTCTGCGACGCCAACGCCCGCGACTTCTTCAACGGCTTCAACGTCTCGGCACTTGTCATCGAGATCCCCAGCGCACAGCTGACGGGTGCGACGAGCACGATCAACGTCTGGGGCGAATCCTCGCATGACGATCACACCGTCGACCGCATGGGTAAGCCGGCGATCGCCACGGTGCTGATCAACGATGGCAACGAGGACCGCTACAACGACACCAAGCCGAACAAGCAACTGGCCCGTTACGGCGCCGAGGTGAGCGCCAACCTGCAGTTCCTCAGCGGCCTTGATGGCGACGGTTACGACAAGGCGACGGCCGATGCGATCACCGGTTTGCTGTTGCCCGACGTGCTGACGTTGGACACCAGCAGCGATGCCGGGTTCAACTCCGGTCCGTTGAACGGGCGCAAGTTGGCTGACGATGTCATCGACCTTGAACTGTTCGTCGTCACCGGCGGCTTCGACATGGGCGGCAACGGTCCGGTGCTGACCACCGACTGCGTCGACGCCAACAACAAGGCGTTCTCCGCCACGTTCCCCTATTTGGCCTCGGCCAATGTGATGGCCGTCAACGGCTGAGTCATCTGAGATCAGCCGTTCCCGGTGTCGGCAAGACCTGCACCGGGGACGGCCTCCCGACGAACGCACCAACGAACTGTGAAGCACACGAGGATCGACATGAAAACGACAACGTTCACCGCTGGTTGTCTGGCCGCAGGAATACTGATGGCCGGATGGTCCTTCGTCGGCAGCGACGAGACCCCGCCGCCGTCGCGGGTCGCAGCGCTTGTAGAAACCACCACCGCAGCATCGGCCGAACAAAGCGTGTCGTTCTGGCAAGCCCGGGTCGACTCGGCGCCACAAAGCTTTCTCGATCGCACCCAACTGGGCATCTCGCTGGCCAGCAAAGCTCGCGAGCGCGCCAGCCTTATCGACTATGAACGGGCGGAAAGCGAACTGCGCGCTGCGTTGCAGATCAACCCGGATTATCCGGCCGCACGGTTGGCCCTTGGTCAGGCACTGCACTCACAGCATGACTTCTCTGGCGCCAAGCAACTGGCCGACGAACTCTTGGCCGACAACGCATCTAACGACGCCGCCCTCGCCCTGCTCGGTGACGCCGCCTTCGAACTCGGCGACTACGCCGACGCGCAACGCCGTTATGACGAACTCGCCCGCCGCGAGCGCAGCGCACCAGCGATCAGCAGACTTTCACGCTTGGCCTACCTCACGGGTGCACCCGAGCAGTCGGTAGCGCTCGCCCAGGAAGCCCTCGACGCCTCCCGTCGCCTTGCCTTGACCCCATCAGAAACGTCGTTCTACTACTTCCAACTCGGCACGGTCCGTTTCCAAACCGGCGACACGGACGGGGCCATCGAGGCACTGCGTGAGGCGCTACTCCTCGACCCTGACAACCCCGGTGCCACCGAGACGTTGGCCTTCGTCTACACCGCCGTCGGCGACGATGCAGCCGCCCGACCGTTGTACGAAGAGATGCTCGCCGGTGGTGGTGCCGCCGATTTGTACGGCTTGTACGCCGACTTGCTGGTGCGAGCGGGAGAAACCACGCTGGCCGCCAAACAGGAGCAACTCGGCGCCAAGCTTGCCGAGGAAACCGTCGATCGCTTCCCCGCCGAACGCCGACACCTGGCGCACTACTTCATGACCCGCGACCCACAGCGCGCCGTCGAGCTGGCACGAGCCGATCTCGATGAGCGCCGAGACGTTGGCGCCTACGACACCTACGCCTGGGCGCTGTTCCACGCCGGAAAGATCGCTGAAGCGCAGGCCGCCATCACTCAGGTACTGGATGGAGGAATCGTCGATGCCACGATCAGCTACCACGCCGCGGCGATCGCTGGGGCCGCTGGCGACTCGACGAGCGCTCGTCAGCTGGCCGAGTCAGCGCTAGCGATCAACGCCGATTTCCACCCGAGCGAATCGGCGGACGCCGCTCGCCTGGCCGGTTCCTAGTCACTCGACGAAAAACATTGCCCAAAGCCGCATCAAACCTGCACGACGCGTGCTCATATGTGTCACCAATGGGTAGGTCCAACTGCCCGCAGACACGGAGAGTTCGATGAGTGAGCACGGCGCAGGTCAGTTCTTCCGACCGAAAACCAATGAACCGGCGAGATGGCTGCTGGAGCGTTTCGATGCCTCGCTGTATCGAGTCACCGAAGAGATCGAATACCGCGAGGACGGAAACGGCGACTACTCCTATGTCTTCCCGCTCGATCTCAAGCGCAACCGCACCGACTTCGCCTCGATCCCCTGGTTTCTGACCTGGTTGGTGCCACGCGACGGCCGCCACACGCCAGCGGCGATCATGCATGACGCCTTCATCGGTGGCATCCAGGGCGTCGACTATTCGACGACCAAACCGGGCGGCGTCAGCGATGACCACGCCGACTACCTGTTTCGCGATGCGATGCGCCACGCCGACGTCGGTTTCATCAGGCGGTGGATGATGTGGGCGGCGGTGTCGCTGCGTACGCAAAGCCTGCGGCGTGGAACCGGCAAGATCAGTCGACTAAAGGTTGCCGCTCTGATCGCCGTGCTGTTGCCGTGGGCCGCGATCGCCGCGCTGATGCAATTGCAGGTTCCCGGCTTTGGCCACCCCGATGTCTCGCTCGGGTTTCTCGACGGTCAGCCGTTCCTGCAACGCTTGGCGCGCAGCGTGCCGTTCATCCTGGCCGCCTCGGCGGTCGTCGCGCTCCTCGTCGCGGCGATCTTGCGGCGCGGGCGGCCCTCGTTTATGGCTGGCGGCATCGCCGGATTGATCATCGGTATCTTTGGACTGCCGATGATCGCCTCAGCATTTGGCTGGGGCCTTTACCTCGTGCTCGACAACATCGTCAACCTCGGCTCCGGCAAGGGCCCCCTCAAGCCGGTGATCCTGCCAGAGACACGACACCGACACCGACACCGACACCGGGGACGTAGCGCTTACGGTCGGGTGTAGATGTCGATGATCAGGCGCTGCGGGTCGGGCAGCGTCGACACTCTGAACGGTCGGGTTTTGTCGAGCCCGACAGCCCATTGGAACATGCCCTCAAAGTCTTCGAGCAGCACAAGTTCCTTGATCACCGAGACGTTGGTGGGCGTGAACCTGGACGGGCCGGTGTATCCGCCGCCTTCGAACCCGGTCATCCATGAACCCCCGGCGATGACCAATGTCGCGTTGCCGGCGACCGCCACGGGCGCGCCTTCGGGGCTGTTCTCCGGGTCGCCGCTGACGTAGTTGACACGGTAGCCCGGGAAGGTGCCCGTGCCCTCGAATTCGATGACAACCCGTTCGAAGCACAGGTGCTGGCCGGTGCGAATGTCGGCGCCGATCAATCCACTGAGCTGCATCGGGAAGCCGACATTGACCTCGGAGGTGCCACCGGTAGCCGGGCACGGTGGGGTCGTCGTCGAGGTCGGTGCCACCGTGGCTGGGGTTGTTGGGCGGGTTGTCGTCGGCACCGTGGCTGGCACGGTCGGTGAAGTCGTTTGACCGACGGTCGTCGCAACGGTCGGCATCACAGTCACCACCGTCGGAGAAACGACACCTGGCGGAATCGTCGGAATCGTCGTGCCTGGAGAACTGGTCGCCACCGTTGGCGGGGTGGTCAGCGGTGCCAGGCTGGCGTTCGACGTCGTCGGCGCCAAGACGCCGGTGGTGGTGGTGGTGGTGGTGGTGGTGACGCCCGGGCCGCTCAAGGGCTTGGAATCTGCACAGCCGGTGAAGGCGAGAACAACACACATCGCCGTCACCGCTCGTTTTGTGTTCACGGGTTCAGTTTCCTCCTCAGACGGTTGCATGTCTAGTCGGTTCCAACTTCGGGTACTTGGACCCTAAGCACAACCCCCGGTGTGGGCGTAGGGTAAGCCAACTCTCAGGAGGTAGATATGGGCAATATCGTCGTCGGAATCGATGGTTCCGAACAGTCAATGGAAGCACTCGAGTGGGCCATTGCCGAAGCCAAACTGCGAGACTCCGTGCTGATCATCGGCTATTGCTGGCAGCTGCCGATCATGTATGGCCCAGAAATGGTCTATGTCCCACCGCCCGACATCAGCGATATGCAAAGCAACGCCCGCGACGCGGCTGAGCACATCGTCCAAGGCTCAACCTTGGCCGCTAGCGGAGTGCCCCACACCATCGAACTACCGAGCGGTCGCCCCGGCGTCGAGTTGGTGCGCCTGGCCGAAGGGGCCGAGTTGCTGGTCGTCGGTTCCCGCGGACACGGCTCGATGAAGGAGTTTCTCCTCGGATCGACCTCGGCGCATTGCGTGCATCATGCTGCCTGCCCGGTTGTCGTCGTCCGCTCCGCAGCCACATAACCATCTCCTGGCCGCCGCTGACGGCCCGCCGGTCCCCCATCTGCCAAAGTAGGGCAAACACTTTCGATTTCTGGGGGATTCGTGTGAAGGTCGCGCTGACGGTTCAAGACTTTCTTCGACGGGCAGGCGAGGTCTACCCGCAGCGAATCGGGTGTATCGATGAGCCAGAGCAACCGGCGGCCAACTGGGGCTCGATCACCTATCAGGAGATGGTCCGACGCTCGGATGCCTTGGCAGCTGGGCTGGACCGGGCGGGCATCGCGGTCGGCGAGCGCGTGGCCATCGTCAGCCACAACTCAGCTCGGCTCTTGACCGCCTTCTTCGGGGTCAGCGGTAGTGGTCGGATTCTGGTGCCAATCAACTTTCGACTGGTCGCCGAAGAGATCCAGTACATCGTCAATCATTGCGGAGCCAGGATCCTGTTGATCGATCCTGAGTTGGCCGATGGCCTTGCGTCCGTGCGCTGCGAACGTACGCTGCTGATCGGTGGCGACACCGATGCCGAACTCCACGACTTCGACAGCACGCCGCGGCCCTGGCTCTCCGACGAGGACGCGACAGCGACGATCAACTACACCAGCGGGACGACGGCTCGACCCAAGGGTGTGCAGCTCACCCACCGCAACCTGTGGATCAACGCCACCACCTTCGGTTGGCATCTTGGGGTCAACGACCGCGATGTCTACCTGCACACTTTGCCGCAGTTTCACTGCAACGGCTGGGGCATGACCTACGCCGCCACCGGGATGGGGGCAACGCACGTGATCTTGCGCAAGGTCGACGGCGCTGAGATCTTGCGCCGCGTCGATCGTCATGGGGTGACGTTGATGTGCGCCGCCCCGGCGGTGATCAACATGGTGCTCGATGCTGCCCAGCAGTGGCCTGGCGAGATTCCCGGGCGCGATCAGGTGCGCATCGTCGTCGCCGGGGCACCACCGCCGACACGAACCATCGAGCGGGTCGAAACCGAACTTGGCTGGCAGTTCAACCAGATCTACGGCCTCACCGAATCGTCGCCGTTATTGACGATCAACCGCTCTCGCGCCGAGTTCGATGAGCTTTCGCCAGGCGAACGGGCCCACAAGCTTGCGCGAGCGGGCGCGGCAGCGATCGGCGTCGAAATGGCGGTGTCGGCTGATGGCGAGATTCTGGCCCGCTCGAACGTGATCATGGACGGGTATTGGGAGCAACCCGCGGAGACCGCAGCGGCGATCAAGTCCGACGATGATGGTCGCGACTGGTTCCACACGGGCGACGGTGGATTGATCGATGCCGACAACTATGTGACCATCGCCGACCGCAAGAAAGACGTGATCATCTCCGGTGGCGAGAATGTTTCCTCGATCGAGGTGGAGGACGCGATCTTTAGCCATCCGGAGATCGACGAAGTTGCCGTGATCGGTGTGCCCGACGAGAAATGGGGCGAACTGGTCATGGCGCTGGTCGTCATCTCTGCTGGTTCTGCCCTCAGCGAGGCCGACGTCATCGCCTACACCAGGACCAAACTTGCCGGCTACAAGTGTCCCAAGCGCGTCGAGTTTCGCGCCGCGTTGGCCAGAACTGCGACCGGCAAGCTGCAAAAGTTCAAGTTGCGCGAGCCGTTCTGGGAGGGGCACAGCAAGAACGTCCACTGAGCTGGCATCGCCTCCGGAGACCTCGCCGCACCCTGTACAGAGTGTTAACGTTTGCCGCGCTACCGGGCAGAGGCTCGGCGGCCGCAAGCAACACGTCGGGGGAACATCGGTGAACGACTCAGCAATCAGTGTGCGTGGATTGTGGAAGATCTATGGCTCGAAGGCCGACAAGATCATCGGCACGCCCCTCGCCGAGCTTGGGCGGGCCGAAATGGAAGCCAGGACCGGGTGCGTGGCGGCGATGCGCGACGTCTCCATGGAGGTCGCCCATGGCGAGGTCTTCGTGGTCATGGGCCTTTCCGGCAGCGGCAAGTCGACGCTGATTCGTTGCCTTACCCGCCTGATCGAGCCGACTGCTGGCACCGTCGAAATCGGTGATATCAACGTCACCACGGCGTCATCCGCCGAACTCTTGGAAGTCCGCCGCAAGCGGGTCAGCATGGTCTTTCAAAACTTCGGCCTGCTCCCCCATCGCACGCTGGTCGACAACGTCGCCTTTGGCCTCGAAGTGCAGGGCATCGATCCCGGCCATCGGCGCTCCAAGGCCGAGTTGATGCTGCAGCTCGTCGGCCTCGGCGGGCTCGGTTCACGTAAACCCGATTCGCTCTCGGGCGGCATGCAGCAGCGTGTTGGCCTGGCCAGAGCACTGGCCACCGATGCCGACATCTTGCTCTTCGACGAGCCGTTCTCAGCGCTCGACCCGTTGATCCGACGCGATATGCAGGACGAGATCGTGCGCCTGCGCGGCGAATTGCGCAAGACGATGGTGTTCATCACCCACGACCTGCAGGAGGCCCTACGCCTCGGCGACCGGATCGCGATCATGCGCGACGGCGAGTTCGTCCAAGTCGGCACGCCGGAACAAGTCATCACCCAGCCCGCCGACGACTACGTCCGCAACTTCGTGCGCGACATCCCCCGCTCGCATGTCGTCAGCGTCGAGTCGGTGATGGCCCGCCGCCAAAATGACGGCTATTGCGGCTCGGTGCCGGTGGGCACCAAGGTGCGCGACGTCGTCCATCTGTTGGCGGCGAGCGAGCTCCCCGTGCAGGTCGTCGCCGCTGGCGGCGGCATGGTCGGCTGCGTCGATCGCGCCGCGGTGCTCAGCGTGATCGCTGGCGAACCGGCATGACGGCAACGCCCTGGCAGGGGATCCCACAGGTCCGTGTCCCCGACAAGGTTCGACCGTGGTGGCTGAACGCGGCGATCGCTTCGGCGGCGATCATCGTCGTCGGCATCGCCCTCGGCGACCCGGTGCCGACGTGGATCGATGCCCATGTCAAGCCGTTCTTCGACGACATCTACGACTGGACCGTCGACAACAACAAGACAAACTGGCTGTTCACCCGGGTCTTCAATCCGATCAGTGACGCGATCACCTGGTGCACGGACGGCGTGTTGTGGATCCTGCGCAACCTGCGATGGCCAGGAGTGGTCGCGCTGTTCGGGCTGATTGGTTACCGCACCGCCGGAGCGCGAACGGCCTTGGTCGCCGTCGCCAGCTTGCTGGCCTGCGGCATCCTTGACCTGTGGGATGACACCTTGATCACCCTGTCGCTGATGTTGGTGGCCGTGCTGATTGCCCTCGTCATCGGCGTTCCGCTGGGTATGTGGAGCGCCGTCTCGCCGAGTGCCGAGCGCTGGCTGCGCGGCATCCTCGACACCAGCCAGGTCCTTCCGACCTTCGTCTATCTCCTACCGGCAATCGTCGCCTTCGGCATCCGCTCCCCCTCCGCCGTGGTCGTCACCGTGATTTACGCGCTGGCGCCGGTGATCAGGCTGACCTCGCTCGGCATCCGCAGCGTGCCACAGGTGGCGCTGGAAGTCGGCGAGTCGTTTGGGTGCACGCCGCGTCAACTGATGACCAAGGTGCGGCTGCCAATGGCCCGGCGCACGATCATGCTCGGCATGAACCAGGTGATCATGATGGCCTTCGGCATCGTCGTCATTGCCGCCCTGGTCGGCACGGGTGGCCTGGGACAAAAGGTCCTCGACGGGCTGCAGAAGAACAATGTTGGGCGCGCCTTCGCCCCTGGGCTCGCCTTGGTCTTTTTGGCCATCGCCCTCGATCGGGCGACGACCGGCGACGGTGGTGCCGGTCGGCCCTCGAAGCTTTTCGAGCGCTTGAGCGGTTGGCGGGGCGCAGCCACCGGTATCGGCGGGGTGATCGCCATCGCCGTGCTGGCGCGCTTGATCGGGCTCGATGACTTCCCTTCCAAGCCGCGGATCGACGTGATCAAGCCGATCAACGATTTCAGCAAATGGATGCAAGAGCAGTTCGCCACCGGTGTCCCGCTGATTGGCGGCACGAAGAGTTTCAACGACTTCTTCGTCATCCACATTCTCAACCGGTTGCGCGATCTGCTGATCGACCCGGCGTGGTGGATCATCATTCTCGTCTTCGTGCTGATCGGCCTGGCTAGCGGCGGTTGGCGGCTCGCGACCATCGTCGGTTTGTGCCTGGCAGCAATCGCTGCGTTGCGGGTCTGGGATCTGGCGATGGACACGCTCAGCCAGGTGCTCGTCGCCTCGTTCTTCTCGGTGCTGATCGCCATTCCCTTTGGGCTCTGGGCAGGACGTTCCGATCGGGCAAACACGGCGATGCGGCCACTGCTCGACGCCGCCCAGGTGATGCCGCAGTTCGTCTACCTGCTGCCGGCATTGAGCCTGTTCCGCGTTGGCCGTCTGATCGGTGTCGTCGCCTCGATCATTTACGCCGTTCCACCGGGGATTCGTTTGATCAGCCTCGGCTTGCGGGAGGTACCGAAGGCGCCGCGGGAGGCGGCGATCAGCTTCGGTGCAACGCCGCGCCAAGAGCTCCTCAAGGTGCAATTGCCGCTGGCCATTCGCCCGATCATGCTCGGTGTCAACCAGGTGATTTTGATGGTCCTCAGCGTCGTCGTCATCGCTGGTCTCGTCGGCGGCGGCGGTCTCGGTCTCGAAGTGATCTACGGAGTGACCAAAACGGAAATCGGTCGCGGTGTCGCCGCCGGAGTCGCCATCGTCATGTTGGCGGTCGTCCTCGACCGCATTACGCAGGCCTGGGGCACGCCGAGCAGCGATCAAAAGGTGACGACATCGATACCCGCCGCGCCGCGGGCTCGGTTACGCTGACGCCGTAGATGCCGCCACGTTCTGGCAGGCGCTACCGAACACATTCCAACAAGGGGGAATACATGAATCGCAAGACCACACGTTGGCTGCTGGCGGCCTCGCTACTGCTCGGCGCAGCAGCCTGCGGCAGCGACGAAACCGCAGAGTCGACGCCGGCAACGGCGGGCGCAGCCACGCCGGAAGTCACCGAGGCTGCTGCCACGCCCGACGTCACCGACCCACCCGCCGCCCCGGTCGAGGCCAGCGGGGACCCAATCGTGTTGGCCGCTAACCCGTGGACTGGTTCGGCCGTCAACGTCTGGGTGGCCAAGACCGTGCTCGAAGCACAGGGCATCAAGGCTGACGTCCTGCCGCTCGATGAGAACGCCACTTGGCTTGGTATGGCCGACGGCGACATCGACGCATCACTCGAAGTGTGGCCGTCCGGCCACGCCGCCGACTACGAGACCTACATCACTGGACAGAAGTCGATCGTCGACATCGGCCCACTCGGGCCCAAAGCCAAAATCGGTTGGTATATCCCAACCAAGATGGTCGAAGAGCACCCCGAGCTAGCCACCTGGGAGGGCTTCAAGGATCCGGAGTTGGCCAAGCTGTTCGCTACCGCTGAAACCGGAGATCAGGGCCAGTTCCTGATGGGCGACCCAAGCTACGTCAGCTACGACGAGCAGATCATCAAAAACCTCGGTCTGCCGTTGAAGTTCATCGTCGCCGGTTCGGAAGCCACGCTGATCTCGGCAATCCAAGATGCTGACACTAACGGCACGCCGTTGCTGCTGCAGTTCTGGCAGCCGCACTGGTTGCAGTCACAGGTTTCGCTCACCGAGATCGCACTGCCAGAGGTCACCGATGCCTGCCTCGCGTCCGCCGCTGCTGGCGACGGCGCCTACGAGTGCGACTACGCGCCCGACACGCTGTACAAGATCGCCAGCGCCGGACTCGAAACCAAGAACCCGGCAGCGTTCGCTATCTTGTCCAAGTTCCAGTTGACGACAGAGCAGCAGAACGAGATCGCAGCGATGATCGACAGCGACGGCATGGACCCGGCAGACGCAGCGGCCAAGTGGGTTGCTGACAACGCCGACGTCGTTGCTGGCTGGACCAGCTAACACTCGTGATCACGCCAAGGGCCGTCGGCATCAGCCGGCGGCCCTTTGCCGTTTCCAGCCCCGCTTGTCAGCTTTCGTTCGCTGGACCGAGCCGACGCCTGAGCTCGACGAAGACAGCGGAACCGGTGATCGCCTCGATCTCCTCGCCAAGGCTGTCGATCACTCGTTGCGTTCCGACATAGGCGTCACTGCCCTCGGTGCAACACCAGGCCATCGTCTCGCCCTCAGGACCCCAATCGGCCCGCGACCAGCGGCGCATGTGGGCGTGCTCGATACCGGTCGTTTCGTCAGGCGTCCACTCCACCCGCAACGGCAGCTGCCAGCACACCGACGGCTTCCAGTCGATCGGCGACTCGCCAGCGGCGACGGCCCCGAGATGCAGCGCACATCCGGCGCCACCGGCGAAACCAGGGCGGTTGAGAAAGATGCAGGCACCATCGACGACTGCAGTATTCGTGCGATCGGCGTTGAATGGGCCGTCGGCCAGATAGGCGGCGCGATGTTGAAAGCGCTCGGCCGCCAAGGCGACGGCACTCGCTTCGACCATGTGCGCCTCATCATCGCCCTCGATTTCGGCGCCGACGCTGCAACAGCCTTGGCCAAGCTCGCTGGCTTTGACATCGAGGATGCCATGGCAGCCATTGCCCCACAGACACGTCCAGCGAGATTCAAGGAAGGTGCGGTCGAAGCTCCAGTGCAAATCTCCGTCGGTGATCAGCAATTCGTCGTCATCCACGCTCACAGAGTAGAAGCTAATCGGCGCGGTTCAGATGGCGATGCCGCTGCGCCCTTCGTCCGCCGGACCAGGAGTCGGCAACGTCGCTGCGGCGCGGCCAGAACCAGGCGCCGGCGATGGCAATCCATGGGCGCCGATCGGCGATGAACCGACCCCCTCGTGCAGCACGGCGATGTCGCGATTGTCGGCGATGACGGCGCGGTTGCGGCCTTCTTGCTTGGCGCGATACATGGCGATGTCGGCGAGGCGCAGTATCGACTCCAAGGACTGGGCCATGTTGTTGTCGACGATCCCAAAGCTGGCGGTGATCATCGGCAGCCCCGCTTCGACGCTCGAACGCGCCAGGTTCTCGCGGAAACGATGCACGACCTCGAGCGCGACTCCGAGGTTCGCCCCAGGCAAGACGATGACGAACTCCTCACCGCCGAAGCGACCACAGCGATCCGTCTCCCGGAACGTCGACTCCATGGTCCGCGAGAAATGTTGTAAGGCACGATCGCCTTGCTCATGTCCAGCGGTGTCGTTGAGCTTTTTGAAGTGGTCGATGTCGGCGAGGACGACGCACATCTGGCCGCCACCGTTGAGCGCGCGGCGCAACTCCTCCTCGATCGAGCGGCGATTACGTAGCCCGGTGAGCCCGTCGATCGTCGCCAACTTCTCGGTGAAATCACGCTGGCGCGCATCTTGGATCCGGATCCCGGATTGCAGCGCGAGGGTCTCCATCTGCGATACGGACGCTGGGCCCAGCGGTTGGTCGACACGGGTCACCGCGTGGATGACTCCGATGGTTCCCCGCTCTGCCTTGACCGGCACGCAGACGGCGGCGACAGAGGGACCGCGACGTTCGCGAAGTTTTGGACAGTCAGCAGTACGCGAGTCCTCGAAGGCGAAATGATGGCCGTGACGCATCGCCGCGCAGCCGTACGGTGTGTTGACCGAGCAACCGGCGTCGCCAGCACGAGCATTGACCGCGCCGCGCACCAGCACATGCGACTTGTTGGTGTCGAGCGTCAACAACTCCATCGGCACCGACTCGTCGATTACCGACATCGCCGTGGCGATAACTCCGAGCACCTCTTGCTCGGTCGATACCCGTTCGAATTCCTCGGTGAGTTTGCGCCCGTATTGGCTGTGGTCGTATTCGTCGCTGATCTGCGCCATGTACTTCGAAACGCTCGATGCCAACCCGTTGATTGACGAAGCGATGGAGCCGATCTCGTCGGTGCCCATGCGGCTGACGCGCGGATCGAAGTTGCGACGAGACAACTGCCGGGCGACATGGCCAATCTCGGCCAGCGGACGCACCAGGCTGCGGCGCAACAGCCAACCAGCGCTGACCAGGATGATGACAGCGGCAAAGCTACCCCAACGCAACAGCAGCAGGCTCTGTGATCGAGCGTCTTCGAGCGCAGCCCGTCGAACTGCGATCGTTTGTTCAAACTGGGTGATCAGCTTGGTTTGCGCTTCAGCCAACTCCGCAGAACTGGCCTCGGCCAAACCGATGGCCTGCAGGGCGGCCTCGGGGTCCGTCGCCGACAGCTGAACTGCCTGACGAACCGCGACCACGAATCGATCTGAAGGTTCGGCGATGGCGGCCATTGCCAGGGTCAGACTGTCATCTGGGGACGCCCCATTGAGCGCCGAGTCGGTGAGCTTCTTGGTGGCCAACTCGATGCTGATTTGCATCTGGAAGACATCGATGGACTGATCGCCAGCAAGCGAACGGCGCAACCGTGCCAGGTTGCTCTCGATCGCGTTACGGCTAACCACCTGCTGGTCGGCGACATGTGTCAGGTCGTGGATTTCCGTGAGACGCTGAGCGGCAGAAGCATTCGATTGCACCGAGGTGATCCCGATGATGGACACCGCCGAGATCAGCATGATCGCAATCAGAACGACGAGCGCTACCTTGCTGCGCACCGTCATCGAACGCTGACGGTACTTGGGCTCGACCGTCGGGGTCGACGTTGATTCCTGCTGTGTCAACTCGTCCGCCGCAATCATCGCCTATTCAGGAGCCTTTCGTCTTCGTTGAAGGTCATCGGCCAGAGCTGTGTTCGACTTAAGCCAGACGAGGTGTGCACCCGTGATTTCCATCGCCGCAAGCAGCTACGCAGCACCGAGCCCTGCGGACTACGGGCTACGGTTGCATCCATGCAACCCGCCTTTCTCCACCCCTTCGCCTCACCCCGCCGGGAACATTTCATTCGCATTGTGCGCGGCGAAGGCGCGCTCGTCTGGGACGAGAACGGCACCGAGTTGGTCGACGGCATGGCCAGCTTGTGGTACTGCGCCGTCGGGCATGGACGCCGCGAGATCGCCGACGCAGTTCATCGTCAAATGGTTGCACTCGAGACCTATTCGTGCTTCGACCCGTTCACCAATGCTGCCGCCGACGCCTTAGCCGAGAAGATTCGCGACCTCAGCCCGATGGCCGGTTCCCGCGTGTTCTTTGCCGACTCCGGTTCAGAGTCGATCGACACCGCGATGAAGCTGGCTCGGCTGGCCCACGCGCAAGCCGGACATCCCGAGCGGACCTTGATCATCAGCCGTACCCGCGGCTATCACGGCACCAACTACGGCGGCACCAGCGCGCAGGGAATCGCCCCCAACCGTGTCGGCTACGGCCCGTTGGTGCCCGAGGTCGTCCAAGTTCCCAGCGACGATCTCGAGGCGATTGCCACGTTGATGAAGGATCGTTCGGCCGAGATCGCAGCCGTCATCAGCGAGCCGGTACAGGGTGCGGGCGGCGTCTTCCCGCCGGTCGAGAACTACCTCCCCGGGTTGCGCAAATTGTGCGACCAGCACGGCGCATTCCTCATCCTCGACGAGGTGATTACCGGCTTTGGGCGCATGGGAAGCTGGTTCGGATCGCAACACTATGGCGTCACCCCCGACTTTCTCACCTTCGCCAAAGCGGTGACGTCTGGCTATCAGCCACTCGGCGGTGTCATCGTCGGGCGCGCACCACTCGATGCCATCGAGAACGACCCCTCATTCCTGCTACGCCACGGCTACACCTATAGCGGCCATGCCAGCGTCTGTACCGCTGGCTTGAAGAACATCGAGATCATCGAACGTGAGCAGCTCGTGCCACGGGCGTTGCACGTCGGGGCGCGCCTCGGCGACGGCTTGCGAGCGTTGGCCGCCGATGGCACCATCGACCACGCTCGCGGCGACGGCGCAGTGTTCGCCGCCGGCCTTCGTCCCGATCAGAACGCGATGGCGATCCGCGACACGATGCTCAAGACTGGGGCGATCGTGCGCGCCCTGAACACCGACACGATCACCTTCTGCCCACCGCTGGTGATCACCGATGAGCAGATCGATCGACTACTCGACGTCTTCGCCTCCGCTGCGCTCAATCATTAGCGAGTAGATGCATCAGGCTGCTGGTGTCCCAGCGGCGCCCGCCGCGGCCGATGACCTGGGCATAGAACTGATCGACCAACGCGGCGACCGGTAGTCGTGCCCCGATCCGGTTGGCCTCGTCGAGGCAGATACCGAGGTCTTTGCGCATCCACTCGGCGGCGAAACCGAACTCGTAGCTTCCGGCGGCCATCGTTCTCGCCCGGTTATCCATCTGCCAACTTTGCGCCGCACCCTTGCCGATGGTGTCGATCAACTTGTCGACATCGAGACCGGCCCGCTGGGCGAAGTTGACACCCTCGGCGAGTCCCTGCACCAAACCGGCGATACAGATCTGGTTGACCATCTTGGCCACCTGTCCCATGCCGGCGCCGCCGAGCAGTTCGCAGGCCCGGGCGTAGGCGCTGATCACCGTCTTGGCCCTGGCGAACACGGCCTCGTCGTCGCAACCGCACATCACCGTCAACTGGCCGTTCTCGGCACCGGCTTGACCGCCGCTGACGGGGGCATCGACAAAGCCGATCTGGCGCGCCGCGGCGGCCGCCGCGACCTCGCGGGCAACGACGGCCGAGGCCGTTGTGTGATCGATCAGTACCGCGCCAGAGGCCATCGCGGCCAGGGCACCATCGGGTCCGAGCACGACCGAGCGAACGTCGTCGTCATTGCCGACGCACATCGCCACGAAGGAGGCGCCGGCGACCGCTTGCGCCGGAGTTAGCTGCAGACTGCCGCCGTTGGCCGCCACCCATTGCTCCGCCTTTGCGGTGGTGCGGTTGTAGACGGTCACCGTGTGGCCCTGTGCGCCGAGGTGGCGGGCCATCGGGGCGCCCATCACGCCAAGCCCAAGAAATGCGATGTGTTCCATAGCCACCGATTCTGTCAGCTCGGCGCCCTAGAGCAGGCTGTCGATGATCTCGTCGATCAGTGACGTCGGCGTCAGCGGATGCATGAACACCAGGCGCCCGACGGCTTCACCACGCCATGAGGTCGGCGCAACGAAGGCAATCCCATCGTCCAGAAGTCGCCGAGCCCATGTCCGCCACTGCGCGCCATCCCAGCCGTGGCGGCGGAACAAGACCACCGAGAGTTCCGGGTTCATGACCAGTTCCAGCGGTTCGCCGTGAACGGCGATGCGTTGGGCGGCGTACGTGGCCAGTTCGACGCCGCGACGAATCGCTGCGCTCATCGCCTCCGTGCCGTGGCATACCAGCGTGAACCACAGCGGCAATCCAGATGCCCGACGGGTCAGTTGGTAGCCGTAGTCGGCCGGGTTCCACTCGTCGCCGTCGGAGCGAAAGACATCGATGTACGGACCGTGCTGAGCATGCACGGCGGCGGCCAGGTCAGGGCGGCGGTAGAGCAAGGCGCACGAGCCAGCCGGGGCGAACAGCCATTTGTGCGGATCGATGATCAGCGAATCGGCGCGCCCGATGCCGTCGAGTCGGCGACGGAACTCGTCGAGCAGCAACACAGCGCCGCCGTAGGCCGCGTCGACGTGCAACCAGGCACCAATCCGCTCGGCGACATCGGCGAGACCATCGATGTCATCGATCACACCAGCGTTGGTCGAACCGGCCGAGCACACGATCATCGACAATTCGGCCAGCGTGTCGTCACCGATCGCCGCCAACGCAGCACCGCTCAGGCGCCCATCGGCACCGGTGGGCACGGACACGGCGTGCAGCCCCAGCAGCCGCAGCGAGTTGTTCACTGAAGAGTGCGCGGTGTCGGCAACGGCCACCAGGCGCCGCTGCGGCTGTTGTTCGCGGGCAACGGCCAGCGCCGAGAGATTGCCGATCGAACCGCCGCTGAGAAAGCAACCTCCAGCGCCCGCTGGCATCCCGGCGAGATCTGCCAAGAACCGCAGGGTCTGGTTCTCGGCAGCGACTGCGCCGGCCGCCTCCAACCACGATTCTGCGGGCATCGATGTCGCCCCGACGATGGCGTCGATCCATGCCGCCGAGGCAGCGGGCGACACCGGAACGAAGGCCAGGAATCGTTCGCTGTCGATGCCGACCGTGTTGGCGACGACGACGTCGGTGAACAGACCCCACGCCGTTTCGACGCCGAGCCCAGCGGAGGTGATCGAGGAGCCTAGGCCCTCGGCGAGATCGCTGGCCCGAGCGGTACGGCCCAGCGGCACATCGCCGTTGAGACGGTCACGGACGAAGGCGGTGACCAACTCGGGCAACGACCCGATCTCGGCGTCGGCGCCATGAAGTCGCCGGAAGGTCATTCAGGGGTGACGTAGGCGCTGGAAATCCCGCCGTCGATGATCAACGATTGGCCGGTCATCCAGCTGCTCTCATCGCTGGCCAGGAACAACGCGCCGTTAGCGATCTCGATCGGCTCGCCGAAGCGGCCCATCGGGATGTGCACCAGGCGACGGTTGCGCTTGGCGTCGTCGCTCAAGAACTTGGCCAGCAACGGGGTCATGATCGGCCCGGGGCACAAGGCGTTGGCACGAATTCCCCGCCGGGCGTAGATCACGGCGATCTCCCGGGTCATCGCCAACACGGCACCCTTCGACGCGGTATAGGCGATCTGCGGTGTCGCCGCACCCATGTGGGCAACGAAGGAGGCGACGTTGACGATCGAGCCGCCGCCGCTGGCCAACATCGCCGGAATCGCATAGCGGCAACCAAGCAACACACCCTTGACGTTGATGTCCATCGTCAGGTTGTAGGTCTCGATCGAGGTATTCACCGGGCCGTCATCGTCGCTCAGCATCACCCCGGCGTTGCTGTACAAGACGTGCAACCCGCCAAAGGTCTCGACGGTGTGTTCCACTGCGGCGCGCACCGATTCCTCATCGGTGACGTTGCAGTTGACGTAGCTGGCCTCTCCCCCGGCGGCGGCGATCGCCTCGACGGCTTCCTCGCCATCGGAGACATCGGCGATCACCACTCGGGCCCCTTCGGCGGCAAAACGCTCCGCTCCAACCCTACCGAGCCCCGATGATGCCCCGGTGATCAATGCCACTTTGCCGTCTAAGCGACCCACAGTTCCTCCAATGTCGTTGCCCAGCAACTGAGACAACAAGTGTACGAGGGCCGCACGAGTCGCTGTGGCTTTCGTATCTTGGAGTCCCAGCGCACCGCCATGATGCGTTCAGGCTCAGAGATGCGCCAGTGGCGTACGACGCATCAGATCCGCTCCCAGTAGCGGCGCAGTTCCCAATCGGTGACGTGCTGGTTGAAGGCGCTCCATTCACCCTTGGCCATCGTCAAAATGTGGTGGTGGACGTCGTCGCCGAAACACTCACGAGCGATCGTACTGTTCTCCCACAGAGCGATGGCATCGACGATGTTCCACGGAATGCGTGGGATCTGCGGCGCCTCATAGCCGTTGCCGCTGAACGGTTCGCTCAGTTCCAGCTTGTGGCGGATGCCGTATAACCCGCCGGCCAATACCCCGGCGAAGGCGAAGTAGCTGTTGGCATCGCTGCCTGGGATGCGGCATTCGACGCGGGTGCCTTTCCCGTGCCCGACAAGGCGGAACCCGAGCGTGCGATTGTCGAGGCCCCAACCGATCCCGGTCGGTGCCCACGAGCCGGGTTGGAAGCGCTTATAGCTGTTGATTGTCGGTGCCCACAGCAGGGCGAACTCCTGGGCGGTGGCGATCAGCCCGGCGAGGTAATGACGAAACAGCGTGCTCATGCCGTGCGCGCCATGTTCGTCGTGGCCGTCGAAGAGGGCCTTGTCGCCATCGAGGCTCCACAGGCTGGAGTGGATATGGCACGACGACCCGGTTTCGTTGATGTCGTACTTGGCCATAAAGCTGATCGAGCGACCGTTGAGCGCGGCGACCTCCTTAGCGCCGTTCTTGTACACGCTGTTGCGGTCGGCCATCTCCACGGCGGTGGTGTAGTCGAGATTGACTTCGTGCTGGCCGCGCCCAGCCTCGCCCTTGCTGCACTCCACGGGCACGCCAGCGGCTTCAAGGCCGCGACGAATCTGGCCGATGATGTACTCGTCCTTGGTGGTTTGCAAGATGTGGTAATCCTCCAGCCATGGGCTGTGCGGGGTGAGGTCGCGATAACCCTTGGCGTGGGCCTCGTCATAGGTGTCTTTGAACAGGAAGAACTCGATCTCGCTGGCCACCATCGGCAGACAACCGAGTTCGGCGGCGACCTCGACTTGGCGGCGCAGAATGGTGCGCGGCGCAACCTCGATCAGTTCGCCGTGACGACACGTGGTACAGGTCGCACATGATCATCGCCGTCTTCGGCACCCAGGGAATAATCCGCACCGTGTCCCAGTCGGCGAGCGCCAACATGTCGCCGTAACCCTTGTCGTAGCTGGTGAAGCGGTAACCAGGCACAGGGTTGTTGTCGATGTCACAGGCGATCAGGTAGTCGCAGTTCTCGGTGCCACCGTCGGCCACGTTGGCCAGAAAGAACCGTGCTGTCAGCCGTTTGCCGACCAGGCGACCCTGGAGATCAGGGAAGGCCATGATCACCGTGTCGATCTCATCGTCGGCGATGAGCTGTTCGAGTTGTTGGCGAGAGACGTGAACTCGTGCTGTCATCCTCGTGACTGTAGATCAGTCACGGCGCAGCAAAGTCAGTCGTCGGATTCCTCTGCGGGGGCCTCGACGTCGGACTCGTCGCCATCGATCGTCGACTTCTTTTCGCCGCGCCCTCTTTTTGGGGACGCAGCACGCCGCGCGACAAGGCTTCGTCGAGGTATTGCTCGGCCTCTTCGGCGCTGACCTTCAACGCTGGGGCGATCTCGCTGATCAGGTTGATGCGCGCCCGCTCGTACATGGTGCGCTCTGCTGCCGACAACGAGGCATCGCGATTGCGCGCCGCAAGGTTACGAACGACCTCGGCCACCTGGTAGACGTCGCCGCTCTTCAGTTTCTCTTGGTGGTTCTTGAACCGTCGGCTCCAGTTACTGGGCACACGCGGGTCGGCCTTGGACAGCACAGCGACGAGATCTTCCAATTCGTCGGGTGACACGGGTGGACGGACGCCAACTTCCTCGGCCTTGGACACCGGCACCGAGAGGGTCATCTCGTTGATGATCGTCTTGAGGATGAGGTAGTCCTGGGTTTCGCCGAAGGCCACGACCTTCTTGGTTCCCTGAACGAGACATGCTCCGTGCTGGGGATAGATCACCGTGTCGCCTTTTTTGAACTTCACACCCATATTTAGACCTACTTTGGAATCGTTCGCCGCACCGTGAGGTGGAGTCGAACTGTGGCCCGCCAACAGTTATCCAAGGGTAGGCCGCATGAGGCCCTTTTCCTCACGGATGCAGGAGCGCAGCAGCCAGGGCGCGCGATCGCCCGGCCGCGGTGCGGAAATGGCGTGCTTTTCGTCGTCACTCATCTCCGCGAAGCTGCGCCCATCGCCCTCAATGGGCACAAACACCGGGTCGTAGCCGAAGCCATTGGCACCACGCTCAGCAACAGCGATCTCACCCTCGCACACGCCTTCGACCGCCAGTTCGCGCCCATCTGGCCAGACGACCATCGCCACCGTGCGGAATCGCGCGGTGCGCGGCTCGGCGACGTCGCCCAACAGCGACAGCGTCTTGGCGCCGTTGTCGGCATATGTTGCGTTATCGCCGGCGAAGCGGGCGGTGTGGACGCCTGGGGCGCCACCCAAGCGCATCGACCTCGAGCCCGGTGTCGTCGCTGATCGCCGGCAGACCGGTGGCAACGCAGAGCGCCGCAGCCTTCAGCCGGGCGTTGCCCACCAGGGTGTCGGCGTCTTCGACGACATCGGGCATCTCCGCCGGGCGAGGCATCAAGGTCGATCACCCCGTCGAGCAGCGCTGCGATCTCGGCAACCTTGTCGCGGGTTGGCCGAGGCGCAGACGTAGTTCCGTCACCGAGTCCGAGGGCCTTGCGTTGCGCGGCGGCGAAGCGATCAGTTCGCTCTGCAGCTCCATGATCTCGGCGAGGCTGTCGGAGGCCAATCCGAGCATGGCGTCGAGCACCGACCGCCGAAACGGTGCGCCCTCGGCGGTGCCCTGGACCTCGACGAACTCGGCTTCGTTGATCAACGTCGAACCCGGTGTCGCGAACCGACGCAACATGACGACGTTCATGTCGACCTCGGCGGTGCTGTCTTCGACGTACGGTAGGTCCGGAGACCGGCTCGCCCTTGACGATGCCGACGCTGACTCGCGGCGCACAGCGAATGCAGCGGATGGGCGGTGATGCTCTTGTTCTGCACCAGGCGGGTCAAGGCGTCGTGCAGCGCGAGGTAGCCGCCGCAAATGCTGGCCGTGCGCGTGCCACCATCGGCCTGCAACACGTCGCAGTCGACGATCACCTGACGTTCGCCGAGCAGGCGCATGTCGCAGGCGGCGCGCAGCGAACGGCCGATGAGGCGCTGAATCTCGACGGTACGGCCGCTCTGTTTGCCTTTCGCGGCCTCACGGTCGATGCGCTCCGGCGAGGACCCCGGCAACATCGAGTATTCGGCGGTGACCCAGCCCTTGCCTTTGCCCTTCATCCACCGCGGCACGTTCTCGTCGATGCTCGCAGTGCACAACACGCGGGTTTTGCCGAAGCTGACAAGCACGCTGCCGGCGGCCATTTCGGTGTAATCACGCTCGAAGGTGATCGGGCGCAGTTCATTGGGTTGGCGGCCATCAAAACGGGCCATGGTGTGCTCCTTGCATCCTCGTCAGTGAGGCGCTGTTGGGGAAGGTGAGGCGCTCGCCGGTGTTGCCGGTTGGCCAAAGGGGATCCACGATCCGGCGTGGGCGAGTTCGGGGCCGAGCAGTCGGCGGCCGAGGTCGGCGAACCAGCTGATGTCACCGCTGGAGAAGAAACGGTGCCGCGGCGGCGATTCGTCGTCACGAGTCGTGGCGGCGCGCAGCAGTCCAAGCTCCCCGAGTTCGGCGCGAGCCGCGAAGGCGGTCTCATCGGCGCTGCTGACCAGCGTCACCGAGGGCCCCATCGCCTCGCTGATGACCCTCGCCAAGTACGGGTAGTGGGTGCAGCCGAGCAGCAAGGTGTCGATGCTCGCCGCTTTCACCGGGGCGAGCATGCGGTCGACGAGGATGGACACTTCCTCACCGCTGGTTTGGCCGCGCTCGACGAA
Source organism: uncultured Acidimicrobiaceae bacterium (assembly GCA_963732585.1). Classification (GTDB taxonomy): domain Bacteria; phylum Actinomycetota; class Acidimicrobiia; order Acidimicrobiales; family Ilumatobacteraceae; genus WLMZ01. The sequence continues at coordinate 1,743,355 of CAVSZY010000003.1, forward strand.
CTCGACGAACCCAGGGCAGGCGGTGCGAGGTCAGGGTCACCGGAACTGCGGTGGCCGCAATCGCCCGGTCGTAGGCGCGGCTGGCGATCGTGCCGATCGTGCCGATGACACCGATGCGACCGGTGCGCGTGGCCTGCACCAAGGCCCGCGCTCCGGGATCGATGACGCCGATCACCGGCACCGGCAATTCGGCGCGCGAACGACTCCAAAGCAGCTGCCGAGGCGGTGTTGCAGGCGACGATCACCGCCTTGGCGTCGAAGTCGCGGACCAGGCTCCAGGCCAGTTCATGGGCGAAGTCGCGGACCTCGGATTGCGGGCGCGGGCCGTACGGATAGCGCCCGGTATCGCCGATGTAGACAGTGTCTTCGCCGGGCAGCAGGTCGATCACCGCTCTGGCTACCGTCAGGCCACCGAAGCCGGAGTCAAACATGCCGATAGGTCGATCCATACGCGCCCTCCAGGTTAGGGCACGGCGATCACCGAAGCGTACGATCGTCGGCGATGCTCTCGGCGACACTTCTCGCGCTGACCGCCGCAGTGCTGCATGCCGGCTGGAATTTTGCTGTCAAACAGTCGACCTACGACCGGTTCATTTCCCTGTGGGCCCAGTTTCTGCTCGGCGGTTTAGTGGCGGGGATGTTGCTGATCGTCACGGTGTTGGCCACGTCTCCCCCGGCGGCGGCGACCTGGGGCTGGGCGGCGCTATCGGGCGTGGTGCACATGCCCTATCTGGTGTTGTTGTCGCGGGCCTACAGCTATGGCGACTTCAGCCAGGTGTACCCCATCGCCCGCGGCGGCGGGGCGTTGTTGGCAGCATTCGGCGGCATCGTATTGCTCGGCGACGACGTGTCGGCGCTGGGTATCGTCGCCATTCTGGTGCTGTGTAGCGGCGTGTTGCTGCTCGCCGGGCGCTGGGACGATCGCGGCGTGTGCTCTGCGCTCGGGGTGGCGTTGACGATCGGCGCCTACACCTTGTTCGACAGCAAGGGCGCCCGATCGAGTTCCCGGTTGACCTACGGCCTGATCACCGGGGTGACGACGATGATGTCGGCAACCGTCTATGGGGTTTCCACCCGCCGTGTTGCGGAACTGCGAACCGCCCTGCGGAACAACTGGCGGCGATTCTTGGTCGCCGGTCTGGCGTCGTTGCTGACCTACAGCCTGGTGCTGATCGCCGTGCGCAGCGCCCCGGTCGGTTATGTCGCCGCGATTCGAGAGTCAAGCGTGCTGATCGCGGCCCTGATCGGTTGGCGGGTTCTGGGTGAAGGCCAGGCCAGGCGACGTCTGGCGGCCAGCGCACTGATGCTCGTCGGGCTGCGTACTGCTCGTTCACCGCTCGGGTGACCGCAGCCCGGGCGTGTTCGACGTCCAGCTTCAGTTGGCTAGTCAGGGCATCGATCCCGTCAAATTTGCGTTCGCTGCGCAGAAAGTTGGTGAATCGCACCGTGGCAATCTCGCCGTACAGATCGCCCTCGAAGTCGATGTAGGTGGGCCTCGAGCAGCGAGTGATCGGCATGCTCGTAGAACGTCGGGCGGCGGCCGAGGTTGATCGCACAGGCGATGCTCTTGGCCGTCCGGGCGGCGATACCTCCCGGCGTACACGCCGTCGGCAGGCAGGCAGATCTGCGCCGGCACGATGATGTTGGCGGTGGGGAAACCGAGCAACCGGCCGCGCTGGTCACCGTGCACCACCGGACCGCGGGCTTCAAACGGCCGCCCCAACATCTTGGCTGGCGAGCTCGACCTGGCCGCCAGCGAGGGCTCGGCGGATGGCGGTTGAGCTGATCGGCTCCTGGACGCCATCGACACGTCCCAGCAGATCGCGCGGCACAACCTCAAAATCGAGTTGCAGGCCCATTTCACGCAGCAGCGCGACGTTGCCCTGGCGGTTGCGCCCGAAGTGGAAATCTTCACCGACGACGACCAGTTTGGTTCGCAGCTGTTCGTGCGAGCACGCGCTCGACGAACGCCCCGGCCGATTCAAAGGACTGGGCCTCGTCGAAACGAACCAGCACCGTGGCATCGACGCCGGTGGCGGCGAGCAACTCCAGTTTCTGTTCGAGATCGGTCAGCAGCCTGGGCGCCGACTCGGGGCGCACAATGCTCGCTGGGTGACGATCGAAGGTGACCACGACCGAGCGACTGTGCGCCTGCTCGGCGAGCCGTCGGACATCGCTGATCACCGCCTGGTGTCCACGATGGACGCCGTCGTAGGCCCCGATCGTGATCACCGAGCGTTCAGTTGGCCATGGCGACACCGAGAGGTCCGTGATCACGAGCACGTCATCACGCTATCGCTCACGCCACGGCCGACGTCAGTTCACCGGCGAGCGGACAGCCCTATCGGCAGGAGTGTCAGGATTCCGTCAGATTTCTCGCTCTGCGTGTCAACGGCGCGTAGGCTGACCCAAACCGCGGGCGGTGAGGAGTTACGACATGGCAGGCATCAGTGACGAATGGTCGACACGAGCGCTTCAGGTGTTTGACGAGCAGTCTCATCAGTTCGCGATCGTCTTCGACGCAACGCTGCGTACCACGTGGGTGGGCCAGGGGGTCAAAGCCCTCACCGGCATCGCCGCGAGCGAGGTCGTCGGACGGAGCATCTTTGATCTGGTTCATCCCAACGATCTTCATGTGATGCTCGACGCCCTCGATGACCAGCTGCGATTCAACCGCGCGGCCACGGTTGCCGGGTGGCGACCAACACGCGATTTGCGCCTCAGTCAGGCCGATGGCAGCTGGCGGTGGTGCGCCATCTCGCCGTTGCTGCACGACAACAAAGATCGCCTGCCGGTGGCCGCGTTTACGGTGCGCCTTCGCGAACCAGCACCCTTCGACGAAGTTGTCTCTGTGTTGTTCGAAGAGGCACCGATCGAACGCACCGTGGCGGGCATCGTTCGCTACGTCGAGCAGAGAATCCCCCGTGGACAATCGAGCGTTCTGCTCGGCACGGAGTGGGTGCTGTTGCACCAACGGGCGCAGCGACCACCGGATATCGGCAGTGCCTATGAGTTTCTCGATGACGACAAAGTGACGATGGTCAGCGTGCGCGACGCCAACCCACACGCCGTCGAGTTCGCCCGCGCCTGCCACGGGGCGAGCGTGTGGTTGGCCCCTGTAGCGCTTCCAAACCGCCCAGCGCCAATCGGGTTGCTGCTGATGGCCGTCGACCATATCGATCCGCCGGACGATCAGTTGGCCTCCGCCTTTTTGACCTGCGCTCGGCTGATCGGACTCGCTGCCAGCCTGCGGGCCACCGACGAACAGCGCAATCGCTATGAGACGACGAACCCACGAGAAATCGGCCACTTGCGCAGACGCATTCACGATTGGCTCGAGGCCGACATCGATCACGCCCACGCCGTGTCGCTGACGATCGAGGTTGTGCCGAAGCGACCAGGGTTTTACGGCGACCCGGATCTCGACAAACTGGTGCTCGACGTCGTCAACCGACGGATCTGCAACGCGGTCCGTCCCACGGATCACATCACCCGCCTGAAGCCGACCCTGTTCAAGGCCTGGCTCCCTGGTGTCATCTCACGAGCGGAGGCCAAGGTTGTGTCCGACCGCATCGTACGCGCCGTGGAAGCCCCGGTGATCTTGGCTGACAAGCTGATCGAGTCCAACGCGCAGCTGACCTTTACCGTGCATCACGACAATGTCGGCGAGCCGCTAACGACCTAATTACCAGCCAGCACAACCACGGGTTTACTGCGGTTCTGCCAGCGCTCATACACTGCCAGAAGTTCGCCGCTGCGGTTGTAGACCGCCCATGGTCCGGCCCCGTCGGGGGGATCTAGCGGCCTGCCGTAGGCAACGTCGAGCGCCGCGGCATCGTCGAGCACGAGTCGATCGAGGTGATGCACCGCAGCGTCGACCGTCAGCAAGGTGACGCCCTCGTCAAGGGGCTGTGACTGTTCCAAGGTGAAGCTACCGACCCTGGTTCGACGCAGGTTGCGGAGATGCGCAGCCCCGCCTAACAGCCGACCGAGGTCGTCGGCGAGTGTACGGATATATGTTCCGGAGCTGCATTCGACGCTCGCTCGTAGCACCGCCGGGTCATCCGTGGCCTCCAAATCGAAACGGCTGATCGTCACCGGTCGAGCTTGGCGCTCGACCTCGATACCTTCCCGAGCCAACTCATGCAGCCGCCGACCATCGACCTTCAGAGCCGAGACCATCGGCGGCACCTGCTCGATGGCACCGAGCAAATGCTCACGCACCACGGCTCGAGCCTGGTCGATGGTGACGTGACTCATGTCGAACATTGCCGTCACTTCGCCGCTGGAATCGAGGGTCGAGGTGGCCGCGCCGAGCACGATCTCCCCGATGTATTCCTTGTCGGCACCACCGAGGAACCGCATCAATCGAGTTGCAGATCCGACGGCGATCACCAACACGCCAGTGGCGTCGGGGTCGAGCGTGCCGGCGTGGCCGATCCGTTTTTCGCCGAGGATACGGCGCAGCCGGTTGACCACGTCGTGGCTGGTCATACCTGCGGGCTTGTCGATAACGGCCATGCCATGCACGACCGGGGGCCTACGCCGAGCCATGCGCCTCGGGCTCATCGACGTCGACGGCTGGACTCGGGTTCTCGCGCAGGATCTGCTCGATGCGCTCCGCAGCACGAATCACGTTGTCCGCCCGGAAATCGAGAATCGGCGTCTTCTTGGAGCGAATTTGGCGGGCGACGGCGCGCTGTAAACGCGGCCGATGCTCGCTGAACGCTTCGACGATCTCTTGGTCACCGCTCTCACCCTGTAGGGAATCGAAGAACACCGTTGCCCGGTTCATTTCGGAGTCGACATCGATCGAGGTCACGGTGACCAGCTCGAGGCGCTCGTCATCGATAGCCACCAATTCCTCGGCGATGACATGACGCAACGACTCACTGAGGCGAACCTCACGCGGGTAGCGATGCTTTGACGCCGACGAGGACGGTTGCCGACGCGTGGGCTTACTCATGGCCGCAACCCTATCTGCGATATGCGGGCGCACCGGAACGATTTTGCTGACCTACTGCGGGCGAGCCGCAGTGCCCGGCACTAGCTGAAGTTGAGCGGCGCTCGGTTCGATCGCTTCAATTCGGCAACACCTGAGGTGGTGGCGATCACTTCGACCGCATCCCACAGCCGCAAGGCATCCTGACCACGCGGGATCGACGAGATCACCGGGCCAAAGAAGCTGCCCTCGCGATCGGTGCCCGGATGAAACGTGAGGATCGGCGTGCCGACATCTTTGCCGGTGCGATCGAGCGCCGCTGCTGTTTCGGCACGCAGATGAGCATCGTGTTCAGCGTTGTCGACCTCGGCCGCCAACGCCGGATCGAAGCCGGCTTCGGCCAACACCTTGGCCATGAACCCGACTGGGTCGGCGGTCATCGCTGGACGACGCCCACCGGGGTGAAACTCGGTGCCGACCGCCGTGTACAGGCGGTCGACCCCCTCATTGCCCTCGATCAGACGAACAGCATCGATGACCCGCAGCGTCTGCATCCCGGACACGTGGCTGGCACGGTAGTCGGGTGTGTACCACTCGGCCACCACGTCCTCGTTGACGATCGCCAGCGAGATGAAGCGCCACGTCACTTGGTAGTGACGCAGCGCCCGCGCCTCATCGACCCAACGTGAGGTAATCCAGGCAAAAGGACAGACCGGGTCGAAGAAGAACTCGAGATCAGCCATGCACGTCGTCCTTACACCCTGGCGATTTCGCGCTCTTCGAAGGTTTCGATCAGGTCGCCCGGCTTGAGATCCTGGAAGTCGCTCAAACCGATACCGCACTCGAATCCCTCACGCACTTCACGGGCATCTTCCTTGAAGCGCTTCAGCGACGTGATGCTGCCCTTCCAGATGATGACGCCGTCGCGCAAGAAGCGAACCTTGGTGCCGCGGCTGATCGTGCCGGAACGCACGTAACAGCCGGCGATACCGCCGATGCGTGGCACACGGAAGACCTCGCGGACCTCGGCTTCGCCGGTGACCACTTCTTCGAACTCCGGCGCCAAGAGACCAACCATCGCCCGCTCGATATCTTCGAGCAGCTTGTAGATGATTTCGTAGGTACGGATCTCGACGCCCTCGGAAGAGGCGAGATCGCGGGCCTTGCGGTCCGGACGGACGTTGAAGCCGATCAGCGTGGCGTTGGTCGCCGCAGCCAAGGTGATGTCGTTTTCGGTGATACCACCGACGCCGCGATGCACGAAGGCCAGCTTGACCGTCTCACGTTCGAGGCGGCGCAAGCTCTCGGTGACCGCTTCCAACGAGCCATGCACGTCAGCCTTGAGCACCATGTTGAGGGTGGCGACTTCGCCAGCCTGAATCTGGCTGAAGATGTCTTCCAACTTGACGCCCTTTTGCACACGGGCGTCGCCGCGCTGGCTGGTGAGCCGACCGCGCTGTTCACGGGCCTCACCGACCATACGGGCCGTCTTCTCGTTCGGTGCAGCACGGAACTCGTCTCCGGCGTTCGGCACGCTGGAAAGACCAAGCACCTGCACCGGGGTGGACGGACCAGCCTCTTTGACCTGCTCGCCCTTGTCGTTGATCAGCGCACGAACCTTGCCCCAGGCAGCGCCGGCGACGATTGGATCGCCGACCTTGAGCGTGCCCTTGTCGACCAGCACCGTGGCCACAGGGCCACGACCGGTGTCGAGGTTGGCTTCCAGCACAATGCCTTTGGCCCGACCTGTCGGGTTGGCGGTCAACTCTTCCAGTTCAGCGACGGCGTGCAGTTGAGCAAGCAGATCGTCGATGCCCAGGTTTTGCGCCGCGGCCATTTCGACGACGATCGTGTCGCCGCCCCAAGACTCGGGCACCAACTGGTGCTCGGAGAGCTGCGCGAGCACGCGCTGCGGATCGGCGTTGTCCTTGTCGATCTTGTTCAAGGCAACCACAATCGGCACGTCTGCCGCCCTGGCATGGTTGATTGCTTCGATCGTCTGGGGCATCACGCCGTCGTCGGCGGCGACCATCAACACGACGATGTCGGTGACCTGGGCACCACGAGCACGCATCTTGGAGAACGCAGCGTGACCAGGGGTGTCGATGAAGGTGATGTCGTTGCCGTCTTGGTTGACCTTGTAGGCACCGATGTGCTGGGTGATGCCACCGGCTTCGCCGGAGACCACATTGGCGTTACGGATCTTGTCGAACAAGGTCGTCTTACCGTGGTCGACGTGGCCCATGACGGTGATCACCGGGGCACGAGGAACCTGCAACGTCTCATCGTCGTCGTCGCTGTCGTCGAACAGCGCCTGCAGCTCCATCTCCTCTTGCTGGCCCGCATCAACGAGCAGCAGGTCGGCACCGATTTCCAGCGCAAAAAGCTCCATCTGGTCGTCGGTCAGGGTCATCGTCGCGGTGATCATCTCACCGTTGTTCAGCAGGAATCGAATGACGTCGGCCGAGGTGCGGTTCAGCTTGGGAGCAAACTCCTGCGCCGAGACACCACGCTCGATGATGATCGTGCCATCGGGAACGGGGGCGTTCGTCGCCGTATAGGCACCCGTGGGCTGCGGCTGCAACTCGTCGAAGTCACGACGACGGCGGCTGCGCTTGCTCTTGCGCGGGGCGCGGCGCTGGCCGTTGGGACGCGGGCCGCCACCACCGGGACCACCGGGGCGTGCACCTGGGCCGCCTCCGCCACCGGGACCACCTGCGCCACCGGGACCGCCGGGGCGAGCACCTGGCCCGCCAGGACCACCGGGACGCGGGCCACCTGGGCCGCCGGGACGCGGGCCGCTAAAGCCACCGCCGGGACGGGGACCGCCGAAACCGGGGCGAGCGCCGCCGGGACCACCCGGACGGGCACCTGGCCCGCCGGCGCCACCGGGGCGCGGCGAGAAACTGGTGCCGCGAGCCTCGGGACGGGCGCTGCCAGGAGGCGGCGGGATCGGACGACCGGTGGCCGACATCGGCCGGCCCGGAGGCGGAGGAATCGGACGACCGGTGGCACCGGTCGGTGGGCGCTGGGCGCTAGCCGGAGGTGGACCCGCCGGGCGTTGCTGTGCCGCCGCCGGGCGTTGCTGCGGCGGCATCCCCTGGCCAGCGCTCGGCGACGGTGCCTGCGGGGCCAACGGCCGAGCGGCCATCGGCGGCGCAGGGCGATGCTCCGGGGCACGCGAGCTAGAGATGAAACGGTGTTCGGCCTCAGGTTCGGCGGGTGCAACGATGGCAGCAGCGGCGGGCGCCGACACCACTGGAGTTGTCTCGACCACCGGTACCGGCGCTGGCGACGGCTCCGGCTTTGGTGCGGCGACAGCGGCGACAGCGGGCGCCTCGGGCTCAGGCTGGCGAACGGGAGCGACCGCGGCGGGCGCCGCGACCACTGGAGTTGGTTCGACGACAGGTGTCGGCGCGGGAACTGGAGCGGGCTGAGGCGCGGCGGCCGGGGCGGGCGCTTCAATGGTGGGCTCGGCGACGACGGCATCAGCCTTCTTGGCAGCGCCCTTCTTCGCCGGCTTGAACTCTTCAGGCTGATGGTCACGGGTCAACCCGTCGCGCTCGAGCGCGCCGACGGATGCGGTCGGCCTGTTGTTCGATGATGGTTGAGGAATGGCTCTTGGCGCCGACGCCTAGATTGTCGGCCAGATCCATAATCTCGGTATTCGTCATTCCGAGCTCTTTTGCGAGCTCGTGCATGCGGATGTTCTTTGCCAAACCGGGTTCAGCCTTTCGCTGTTTGCACCGGTCCAGCATGTCTGGTCCGGCGACTAGTTAGTTTCTCATGTTCGTCGTGATCGCTTCGAACGCGATTTGCAAGTTATTGATTGATTCGACATGAGGCCGACTGGGGCGAAATGCCTTGTCGAAACCCCTGCGTTTGAGCGCCTGTCGACGCACGAAGGTTGCTCTCTGCACAGCCATGCGCCTCGCCCGGGATGCGCTGCGGCTGATGACCACGTGGCCATCGACCAGCGCACAACGCACAAGTTCGGTTTGCGGTCGACATGACCGACAACCAACGCAGGTGCGCTGCGGGGCACGGGAGAGCGTTATTGGCAGATTCTTCGCTCCCGTCCGTGTCGGGCGCGTCGCTTGGCGACTCGCCCGCTTCGTCGGTTGCGCTGGTTTCGCCGGTATCGGTTTCACCGGTTTCGCCCTTGGCCCACTGATCTTGGCTGACCACCGTGCCATCGGCACTGTGCCATTCCATTTCGCCAGGCGGCGTTTTCGACCCATTCGCCTTCGGCGTAATCCTCGGGGTCGGCCTGTTCGATCGGCTGGCTTTCGCCACGGATATCGATGCGCACGCCGGTCAGGCGGGCGGCGAGACGGGCGTTCTGCCCCTCCTTGCCGATCGCCAGCGACAATTGCTGATCGGGCACGATGACATCGGCCTGCGTGCCGTCTTCGCTGACGATCACCTGGGTGACCTTGGCCGGCGACAAGGCGTTGGCGATGAAATCGGCAGAGATCCTCACGGAACGGCACGATGTCGATCTTCTCGCCGCGCAGCTCGTTGACGACCATCCGCACCCGGCCACCACGGGCACCGACGCAGGCGCCGACGGGGTCGACGTTGGCGTCGTTGCTCCACACCGCGATCTTCGTGCGATGGCCGGGCTCACGGGCACAGCCCTTGATCTCGACGACACCGTCGGCGATCTCTGGGACTTCGAGCTCGAACAAACGCTTGATCAGACCCGGGTGAGTTCGGCTGACGACGATCTGGGGACCCTTGGCCGTCTTGCGCACCTCGACGATGTAGGCCTTGACCCGGCCACCCGGCTCGGGGCGCTCGAACTGCACCTGCTCGGCCTGCGGGCAGCAGCGCCTCGACGCGGCCGAGGTCGAGCAGTGTGTAGCGGCTGTCGGTCTGCTGAATGATGCCGGTGACGATGTCGCCTTCGCGGTTCGCGTATTCCTCGAACTTGCGATCGCGCTCGGCTTCGCGGATGCGCTGGTTGAGCACCTGGCGAAAGGTCTGCGCGGCGATACGGCCCATGTCATCGGGGGTGTCGTCACGGCCGTTGACCCAGTTGCCGTCCTCATCGATGTCGTACCCGATGATGCGAATTTCCATCGTGTCGGCATCGATCTGCACCTCGGCCTCATCGGCCGCACCGTGGCGGCGCTTGTAGGCGCTGGCCAAGGCATCGGCCAGAACCTGCAGCAAGCGTATCGCGAGAGATGCCCTTGTCGTTCGCCAGCATCGTGACGGCTTCGCTCATGTCGAAACCACTCATGCAGTTGCCTCCTCGTGTTCGATCAACGTTGACTCCATCGGTTCGTCGAGTTCGTCCGACGGGCCCTTGGCAGCCGGAGAGGCTGACGGCGCGGACGTGCTCTTTAGCGGTGGACTTCTTTACCGGGCTCTTGCCGGGCTTGGCCGTAGGACCCCACTGGAAGACCGTACGGGCGCGATCGATGAGGTCGTAAGGAACGACCCGTTCGGTCTCGCCGGGATCGGTCTTGCGCGTCGCTTCCAGGCGCACGGTTGCAGCCGTATCATCGGCGGCGATCAGTACGCCTTGCAGACGCCGCTCGCCATTGAGCTACGGCGCGCAAACGGATCAGCACCGTCTTGCCGATCTTCGCGTTGGAAGTGCGTTGCCGTGCGCAAAGTGCGCTCCAGGCCCGGGCTGGTGACTTCCAGTGTGTAGTGGCCAGGGATCGGATCGTGATGGTCGAGATCGCGCCTGACAAGGCGGGTGACCAGCGCCAATTGGTCGAGGGTGACACCGCCGTCGCTGTCCGGGCGGGGTGTCGATGGTGACTTGAGGATGCCGCCGTTGAATTCGAGATCGTAGAGATCGAGTTTCAGGTCGGCGACGATAGGTGCCACCAGATCGATCACGTTTTCGGACAACTGGGCTGTCGGCGTTGCTGACTCATCTCGCACCTCCTCTGGTGAATTCTCGTCAAAACTGGCCCGAAATGAAACAACAGGCGTGGGTCGAGACCCACGCCTGTGTCGTTGTGCGAACTTCGGGCGGTGCGAGTATATCGGGCCGATAGGGTCGTCAGACGAAGTCACAGGCGCGCTGCGGGACGTCGCTCCGACACGCTTGAAACACAAAGGTTGCTGCCCGTGCTGCGAATGTCGACACTGTTCCTGCGAACACTCCGCGAGGACCCTGCCGACGCCGAGGTCGCCAGCCATCGGCTGTTGGTCCGCGGCGGCTATATCCGGCGCGCCGCTCCGGGCGGATTCACCTGGCTGCCACTCGGTTGGATCGTCTATCGCAACGTCGAGCGTGTGGTCCGTGAGGAAATGGATGCCGCCGGCTTCCAAGAGGTGCACTTTCCGGCGCTGCTGCCACGCGAGCCCTACGAAGCCTCGAACCGCTGGACCGACTACGGCGACAATCTGTTCCGCCTGAAGGATCGCCGCGGCAACGACTTCCTGTTGGCACCGACCCACGAGGAGATGTTCACGCTGCTCGTCAAGGACTTGTACAGCAGCTACAAGGACCTGCCGCTGGCGATCTATCAGATCCAGACCAAGTATCGCGACGAGGCCCGTCCGCGCGCTGGCATCTTGCGCGGCCGCGAGTTCGTGATGAAGGATTCCTACAGCTTCGATATCGACGACGAGGGCTTGCAGCGCAGCTACGACCGCCACCGCAGCGCCTACATCAGCACCTTTGACCGGCTTGGCCTGCCGTACGTCATCGTCTCGGCGATGAGTGGAGCGATGGGTGGTTCAAGCCAGCGAGGAATTCCTCGCCCCTATCGATGTCGGTGAGGACACCTTTGTGCGCTGCACGTACCTGCGACTACGCGGCCAACACCGAAGCGGTGCAGTGCAAGGCGCCGCTGGCCGTGGCGATCGACGGTCTGGCGGCTGCCAAAGTGGTCGACACGCCCGACACCCCCACGATCCAAACGCTGGTCGATCTGTTCAACGACCCGTGCCGACCTGGCTCGCAGCGACCGCGCCTGGGCCGCCGCCGACACCCTGAAGAACGTGATCGTCAAACTCAAGCATCCCGATGGCACGTCGACGGCGTTGGCCATCGGCGTGCCGGGCGACCGCGAGGTCGATATCAAGCGACTCGAGGCGCAGCTTGGCCCAGCCGAGATCGTGGCCTTCGAGCCGGAGGATTTCGCCGCCAATCCTGCCCTGGTCAAGGGCTATATCGGGCCAGGCGCCCTCGGCGAGAACAACGCCAGCGGTATCCGCTTCATGGTCGACCCTCGGGTGGCCTCCGGGTCGCAATGGATCACCGGAGCGGACAAGCCCGGCCACCATGTGATGAATCTGACGATGGGCCGCGACTTCACCCCCGATGGCATCATTGAGGCCGCCGAAGTGTTGGCCGGCGACCCCTGCCCGTTGTGTGGCAGCGCGCTGGAGATCGCCCGCGGCATCGAAATCGGGCACATCTTCCAGCTCGGCCGCAAATATGCCGAGGCGCTCGGATTGAACGTGCTCGATCAGAACGGCAAGCAGGTCACGGTGACGATGGGCAGCTACGGCATCGGTGTCTCGCGCGCTGTCGCCGTGATCGCCGAGACGTGCTTCGACGACAAGGGCCTGTGCTGGCCACGCGAAATCGCCCCAGCCGATGTGCACATCGTCATCGCCGCCAAACCGGGCGAACCGCAACACGCCGCGGCCGAGTCGTTGGCCGGTGAGTTGGAGGGCAAGGGGCTTCGGGTGCTGCTCGACGACCGCATCAGCGCTTCGCCAGGGGTCAAGTTCAACGATGCCGAATTGCTCGGTGTGCCGACGATCGTCGTCGTCGGCAAGGGTTTCGCCAACGGCGTCATCGAGGTCAAGGATCGCAAGACCGGCGTGCGCAACGACGTCGCCGTCGACGATGTGGTCGCCCACCTGCTCGAGGTCTGCGCCAGCTAGGTCGCTGGCCAGTCTGACGGCAGGGGCAAGTCTTAGGCGGCGATCACCGTTGCCCCGAATTCGCGCAGCGTCGCCGGATCGGCGAAGTCGCTGAACCAGACGTACATGCGCTCGACCCCAACAGCCGCCTTGGCCGCAAAGAAGGCCCACGATTCGGCCGCGTCAGCGTGCATTAAGCCAGCGCCCATGCGCCCGAATCGGCGATTTGCCCGCTCCTCGGCCGAAGCCCGATCGGTGTCGACACCGATGAAGTTGACCATTTGCTGCAACGACAAGCGGGCGTTTCCGGCCTGCTCACGCATTGGTTCGAAGCGGTCGAGATGGCTGACGGGCAGGTTCCACCAGGTGGCGTGGCGGGCGACCATCTGCAGCGTGCGCGGCCCAGCACCGCCAATGATCAACGGGATCGGTGCCAACGGTGTCGGCATCTGTTGTGCACCGTCGAGGGCAAACCAGCGGCCCTCGAAGCTAACCTTTTCACCACTCCACAACGCCTCCATCACGTGCAGGCTTTCGCTCATCCGATCGGCTCGCTGGCGTGCCGACAGGGTGTTGATCCCGTACGTCGTCAGCTCGGCCGGAATCGACCCGTACCCGAGCCCGAGCTCAAACCGACCCTTCGACATGTGGTCGAGGGCCACTACCTCCTTGGCCAACACGGCCGGATGGCGCATCGACTCGCAGAGCACCAGGTGGCTGACCTTCAACGTTGCTGTGCTGGCCAAAGTCCAGGCGGCGACAGCCATCGCGTCGAACATCGGCGTTGCCTCGGCCAGCGGCGGGGAGAGGTGATCCATGAAGGCAATGCCGCTGAAGCCAGCGGCCTCGGCGGTGCGCGCCCTCTCGGCAATGGCCTCCATCGACAACCTCATCTGCGGCAAAAAGAGCACGTACTCCATGGTCACGAGTGCCGCAGCAAACCTTGATCGATAACCACTCGGCCGCTAGCCGAGGTGGTGAACACCACGTCTCCAGCGCCGATGCTCCACATCTCGATAGTCAATGCCTCGCCCGGCAGCACCGGCGAGGCGAAGCGCCCTTCGATGTGTTGGAAGCGAGCCACGTCGTTGCCGCAGACCTCGGCCAATAGAGCCCGACCGGTGAAGCCGTAGCTGCACAAACCATGCAGGATTGGCGTGTCGAAGCCGCCCATCTTGGCGAACGCCGGGTCGCTGTGCAGCGGGTTGCGGTCGCCGTTGAGGCGGTACAGCAGCGCCTGGTCCGGTGACGTTTGGTAGGTCACGGAGTGGTCGGCGGGGCGAGTGGGCGGCACGTTCTGTGGCCCACTCGGGCCGCGATCACCGCCCCAACCGCCCTCGCCACGAATGAACGCCGCCGATTGCATGGTGTACAGCGGATCTCCGTCGGCATCGGTGGCCGTCGACTCGAGCACGACCACGGCCGCCTTACCCTTGTCGTACATTGCCGCCACGGAACTGACGACGCTGATCGTCGCCTCCACGGGCAACACCTTGTGCAATGTGACCGATTGCGAGCCGTGCACGAGCATCGCCGGATTGAAGGTGCCAACGTCTCGAAAGCCGTTGCCACCGCTGGAGACCACGACCGGAAACGTTGGTAACACCCGCTGATCGATCCCGGCGGTGTTTTCCGTGGTGAATTGCAGGTCGGTGGTTCCAGCGCCAAGGCTGACGGCGTAGAGCAAGGCATCTTTGCTGGTCCAACTGGCGGGTGAAGGTTCTGTCGTTGAACCAACGGCGTCTGGATTGAGCGGCACGAGGCCTCCTTCTACGGCTTGACCGGCGGGTCGGGAGAGATCACGGCGATCATAGATTCAGCGACGTCGAGGGAAACGACTGGAGCTGGCAAGCAACCGCCTAGCCTGCAATGCGTGAGTGAGCGCGTCGAGGTTGTGATCATCGGCGCTGGCCCGGCCGGTTGCAGCGCGGCCACGATGCTCGGGCGAGCTGGGCGCACCGTGGCCTTGGTCGACAAGGCCCGGTTTCCCCGTGACAAGTGCTGCGGCGATGGTTTGACCACCCTGGCTCTTCGCGAGTTGGAAGCGCTCGACTTCGATCCGAGCACGGTCGGGGCCTGGCGATCCGTCGATGGCTGCTGGCTGCGTTCGCCGTCTGGGCGCGAGGTCGAGGTTCCGCTGGTCGGCGCCGGAATCTACGCCGCGGTCGCCCCTCGCCTGCAGCTCGACAGTGCCTTGGTGGACATGGCCTCCGGCTCCGGGGCCCGCCTGGTGGCCAGCGATGGGCTGAGCGCCGTGGCCCAGACCTCGACCGGTGTCACCGTCACGCTGGCCAGTGGCCGAACGATCATCGCCGACTACCTGATCGCTGCCGACGGCATGTGGTCGCCCACCCGCAAGGCCCTCGGGCTGGCCCCCGAGGGGTATCTCGGTGAATGGCACGGCTTTCGTCAATACGTCGGCAACGTCACCGGCCCGGCACACGATCGCATGTACGTATGGTTCGAGGCCGATCTGCTCCCCGGTTACGCCTGGTCGTTCCCGCTGCCCGACGGCCGGGTCAATCTCGGTTTTGGCATCCTCCGCGACGGCCCTCGCAAGGTGCAGGAGATGAAGACGTTGTGGCCCGAACTGCTGGCGCGAACGCATATCGCCAGCGCGCTGGGAGCTGACGCCATCTTCGAGGGTCGCCACACTGCCTGGCCGATCCCGGCCCGCGTCGACCAAGCGACCCTGTCCGGCGAACGGGTGCTCTTCGTGGGCGACGCCGCCTGCGCTACCGACCTGCTCACCGGTGAAGGCATCGGACAAGCTTTGCTCACTGGGCGTCTGGCCGCCGAGGCGATTTTGGCGAGCAGCGACGCCGACTCGGTCGCCAAACACTACGAGCGGGCGGTCAGACATCATCTGCGCGCCGATCACCGCATGTCGCGCCTGTTGAACACGGCGCTGTCGCACCCCCGCGGGGCGTCGCTGGCGATTCGACTCGTCGGGCTGACCCAGTGGACCCGTCGCAACTTCGCCCGCTGGATGTTCGAGGACGAAGCCCGTGCCGTGATCTTCACGCCACGGCGCTGGCATCGTCGCTTTCTGCGTCGGGCTGGGGCCTACGTCAAGCATGATTGATCCCCTCGATACCACCCCCCACGTGTGGCTACGGTGAGGGCATGCGCACCCGCCTGACCGAACTGCTCGACATCGAGTTTCCGGTGATGCTCGCCGGCATGGGCGGGGTCAGTTATCACCAGTTGGTCGCCGCGGTCAGCGAGGCCGGGGGCATCGGCACCTTTGGGGCCAGCACGATGCATCCGGGCCAACTGGCCACCGAGATCGCCGCCGCGAAAGCGCTGACCGCCAAACCGTTCGGCGTCGACCTGCTGGCAGCTCTACCGAAGCAGTTAGCCGAAGGGATCGGTGCGGTCATCGCCGCAGGGGCCCGCCTGTTCGTCGCTGGCCTTGGCGTGCCCCGCGACGTGATCGTCGAACTGCACCGTCACGGGATCGTCGTCGCCAGTATGTGCGGCAAGGTCCGCCACGCCCGCGATGCGCTGGCCAGCGGCTGCGACCTGATCATCGCTCAGGGCACCGAGGGCGGCGGTCACACCGGTCAGGTGGCGACGATGGCGTTGATTCCCCAGGTGGTCGATGCCGTTGGGGCCAAGGTGCCGGTGGTCGCCGCCGGCGGGTTGTTCGACGGCCGCGGGCTTGCCGCCTCGCTGGCGCTCGGGGCTGATGGGGTGTGGATCGGCACCCGCTTTATCGCCACTCCAGAAGCGCAAGCGGTCGCTGGCTACAAGGACGCCCTGCTGCGTACGAGCGACGATGGCACGGTGGTCACACGGAGCTATACCGGCAAGCCTTGCCGTGTGATCGCCAACCAGTGGACCAGTCATCACGAGCGCCATCCCGGCGAGGTGCTGCCGTTCCCGCAGCAGATCGCTGCCTCGCATCACGCCGGAGTCAACCACCTCGGTTTCCCGTCGGGCACTGCAGTCGATGAGCATCGCGAGTTCATGCCCGCTGGACAAGGTGTCGGCGCTATTCATTCCCTCGTACCGGCGGGTGAGATCGTCCGCTCGATCGTTTCCGAAGCCCAACAGATCCTCTCCCGATTGGCCCCACGATGACCTTCACCGCCGACCTCGTCGCCCATGTCGAACACCTCTGGTCTCACGACATCGAACCGGCGCTGCACGACTACATCCGCATCCCCAACGTGTCGCCGAACTATGACGCTCAGTGGGCTGAGCATGGCCACATGGACGCCGCTGTCGAGCTGATCCGACGCTGGTGTGCGCTGCGACGAGTGGCCGGGATGAGCGTGGAGGTGTGCGAACTCGAGGATCGCACCCCGATGTTGATCATCGACGTCGCCGCCTTCAACGGTGGCAGCGACAGCGACCCGGTGCTGCTCTACGGGCACCTCGACAAACAACCGGAAATGGTCGGCTGGCGCGACGGCCTCGGGCCGTGGACCCCGGTGGTCGAAGGCGACCGCCTCTACGGGCGCGGCGGGGCCGACGACGGCTACTCGGCGTTCGCCTCATTAGCGGCGATCGAGGCGGCGCAGGTCGCAGGCATGACGCACAACCGCTGCGTGATCCTGATCGAGGCCAGCGAGGAGAGCGGCAGCCCCGATTTGCCCGCCTATATCGATGCCCTGCGTCATCGCCTCGGCTCGCCGTCGCTGGTGCTGTGCCTCGACAGCGGATGCCTCGACTACGAACGCCTGTGGGCGACAACGTCGTTGCGCGGCTTGGCCAGCTGCACCGCGACCGTCAGCGTGCTCACGGAGGGGGTCCATTCCGGCGAGGCCAGCGGTGTCGTACCGTCCTCGTTCCGCGTGTTGCGTCAGCTGCTCGATCGCCTCGAGGATTCTCACACTGGGCGCGTGCTGCTGGCCGACCTGCACGTCGACATTCCGGCCGATCGGCGCGCCGAAGCCCGCGCCACCGCGGCCGAATTTGCAGAACCAATCGCCACCCACTTCCCCTTCATCGACGCCACCCAACCAGTTGTCGCCGACCCCGCCGAGCAATTGATCGCCCGCACGTGGGAACCGACACTGAGCACCACCGGCGTCGCCGGCATTCCCGATCTGGCCAGCGCTGGCAACGTGCTGCGACCGTCCACCAGCCTGCACCTCAGCTTTCGCTTGCCGCCGACCTGCGATGACCGACAGGCGCTGCGCAGTATCGTCGAGACGCTGCAGGCCGACCCGCCGTACCAGGCAACGGTGACGATCAGCGAGGCCCACAGCGCACCGGGGTGGAACGCTCCGCCGTTCACTGCGTGGCTCGATGAAGCGCTCACCGAGGCCTCGCAACAGTTCTTCGGCCGCTCGTACCGGGCCTATGGCGAAGGCGGCACCATTCCCTTCATGGGCATGCTCGGCTCGATGTTCCCCGACGCACAATTCGTCATCACGGGGGTGCTCGGGCCGGGGACCAATGCCCACGGACCCAACGAATATCTGCACCTGCCGACCGGGCGCCGGGTGACGGCTTGCCTGGCTCAGATTCTTCACCGCCACGCGACGCGCCGGTTGTAGACCGCGAAGCCGCGAACGGCCTTGGAGTCACTCTCGGTAGAGTTCCACGGATGACAAATCTGCAGGACAGTGCCGCAACATCGGCTGCCTTGGAAAGAATCTTCTTCGAGCTTCGCAAGGTCATTGTCGGCCAGCCGCGTCTGTTGGAGCGGCTGCTCGTCGGCATCTTGGCCCGCGGCCATTGCCTGCTGGAAAGCGTCCCCGGCTTGGCCAAGACGCTCGCCGCGGAGACCCTAGCCACCGTCACTGGCGGCACCTTCGCCCGCATCCAGTTCACGCCGGATCTGCTGCCCAGCGATATCGTCGGCACCCGGGTGTACCGCGCTTCAAGCGAGAAGTTCGACGTCGAACTCGGCCCGATCTTCGTCAACTTCCTGCTCGCCGACGAGATCAACCGGGCACCCGCCAAGGTGCAATCGGCGCTGTTGGAGGTGATGGCTGAGAAACAGGTGACCATCGGCGGTATCCGCCACCGTGTGCCCGAGCCATTCTTCGTCGTCGCCACACAGAATCCGATCGAGAGCGAAGGCGTCTATCAATTGCCCGACGCACAACGCGACCGGTTCATGATGAAGGTGCTGCTGACCCACCCAACGCCGGACGAAGAGATGCTGATCATCGACCGAATGGCCGTCAGCCCGCCGAAACCGGACCAGACGGTCGACCTTGCCGGCCTCCAGCAGTTGCAGGCGCAAGCCGATGCGATCTTCGTTGACCGCAGCGTGCAGCAGTACGCCGTCGATCTCGTACACGCCACCCGCCATCCCGATCAAACCGGGCTCGCCGACCTGCAACCATTGCTTGCCCTCGGCGCCAGCCCGCGTGCTTCATTGGCCCTGGTGCGCGGTGCCAAATCGTTGGCCCTGATCCGTGGGCGCAACTACGCAACCCCGCAGGACGTCTTCGACCTGGCCCCCGAGGTGCTCCGCCATCGGCTGATATTGACCTACGACGCGCTGGCCCGCGATATCACCGTCGAGCACATCATCCATCGCCTGCTGAGCACGGTGCCCGCCGCGCAGGTTTCGCCTCGCAACTACAACAGCAACGGTGTGGGCCCCGGCGGTCACGCCGTGATGGCCGCTCAATGAGCCCAGCGGCGAACGGCACCGAGGCTGCCGGTCCGGTCGCTTGGCCAGCAGGTCCACCAACGGATGCTCTCGCCGAGTTGGTGCGCTCCCTGGAACTGACCGTCACCCGCCGTTTGGCCGGGTTCTTACACGGCCACTATCAGGGCATCACCCCAGGCCACGGGAGCGAGCCGGGCGAGAGTCGGATGTATCAGGTGGGCGACGACGTGCGCCGCATCGATTGGAACGTCACCGCCCGCACCCGAGATCTCTATGTTCGTGACCAGATCGCCGATCGAGACCTCGAAGGCTGGCTGGTGGTCGACGCCTCAGCCTCGATGCGCTTCGCCACCGTCGCCCAGCAGAAGGCCTCGGTCGCTCTGGGAGCGGCAGCAGCGGTCGGCTTTCTGACGGCCCGCAATCAGAACCGCCTCGGGGCCGTGCTGGTCGCCGGTCGGGAGTTGCGCACCTATCCGCCGCGCCCAGGCAAGACTCAGGTCCGCGCCATCCTGCAAGCCGTGGCCTCACCACCGGATTCGCGCCACAAGGGCCGGGCCGACCTCGGCGCCGCGATCGACCGTGTCGCCGCCTTGTCTCGACGGCGCGGCTTTGTCACGGTGATCAGCGATTTCCTGGCCCCCGATTGGCAACGCCCGTTGGGCACCATGGCGTTACGCAATGACGTTCTGGCCATTGAGATCCTCGATCCACGCGAGCTCTCCCTGCCCGCGGTCGGTTTCGTCGCGTTGACCGATCCGTCGACCGGACGGACCCGTGAGGTGCGCATGACCGACCAGCTGAGCAGCGATTACGCCGCCGCAGCGCAACGCCAACGAGCGGCCATCGAGCAGTCGATCCGTTCGGCCGGCGCAGATCATCTCCAGCTGCGCACCGACCACGACTGGATCGGCGAGCTGATTCAGCATGTGCGCCGCCGCAAGGTACAAGTCGCCGGGGTCGGCGGAGGGATCAGAAGATGAGCTGGGATTTTCTCGCGCCCGGTCGGCTGTGGTTGCTGCTAGCGGTCGCTGGTTTGGTGGCGGCCTATGTCGTTGCCCAATTTTCCCGACAACGCCACGTCATCGACTTTACAAATGTCGAGTTGTTGGAACAATTGGCGCCCGACCGGCCGGAATGGCGCCGCCATGTCGTGTCCACCTTGGCGATGTTGGCGATGGCCATCGGCGTCGTCGCCATGGCCCAGCCGTTTCAGAAGAAGCTGATCCCAGGGGAATCCAATGGGCGCATCGTCTTCGCCTTCGACGTGTCCTTGAGTATGGAAGCGACCGACGTCGAACCCAATCGAATCGAAGCGGCACGGGCTGCGGCCTTGGACTTCGTCGAACAGGTCGATGAAGGCGTCGAGCTCGGTTTGCTGTCGTTCAGCGGCACCGTCACTGTCAAAAGTCAACCGACGCTCAATCATGCCGAGATCCGCGACGAGATCGAGCGGCTGCGTTTGGGGGAAGGCACGGCGATCGGTGACGCCCTGATCGAAGGGACGCAGATCGTTACCGACGGAGCCGACCCCGAGGACGAACAGACCAACGACGACGGCCCGACCGGTGCCATCGTGCTGCTCACCGACGGCGAGACAACGGTCGGGAAGCCGACGTCGGAGGGTTCTGCGGCGGCCGCTGCTGCGGGTGTTCCCGTGTATGCCATTGCTTTTGGCACCGCGAGCGGAACGGTGACCGATCCGATCACTGGGGAGATCGTGCCGGTGCCGGTCAACCTCGACCAGTTGATGGCTGTTGCCGACGAAACCAGCGGGCAGTTCTTCGCCGCGCCGACGATCGATGATTTGCGCGACGCATACGGTCAGATCAGCGAGAACCTCAACGAAGGCGTCACCGAGCCCACGGAGGAAATTGTCGAGATCACCTGGCGTTACGTAGCTGCTGCGCTGTTGTGCTTCGCCGTAGCGTGGTTGCTCGGGCTGTGGTGGCTGCGCAGCCTGCTGTAGACGCCCAGTCCTGACCAGATTCGAATTTGGTCAAGTTCAACGCAACCGGCCACCCAAAGGGTTATTCTCGTGGGTGGCGGTTGCTTGGCGAATGTGAGCAACTTGGCGGAATCGGCGAGAGCCTCGAGTGAGGAATCAACACAATGCGTCAGCTTTTTGCTGCATGCGCGCGAGCGTTGCTCTGCGTGCCCTTGGTTATCGCGATTGCGGTTGTGCAACCTCTCGGTGCCGACCAGGCTCAAGCGGCGTGCGCAGCGGCGCAGACCTATACGTGGTCTGGCTACGCCTCGATCCACCGCTACCAGCCCTCGCTGAACACCGCCACGACCATTCCCGCACCCGCAGCAAACCAGACACTGCGCGTCGTGTCCGCCACAATCACCGCCTTCGACGCCCAAAGCACCGGCGTCACCCCAACCCGCGCCACCCTCAACCAACCCTACGAACAACTCGCCGTCAAAATCGGTGCCACCGACCGCAACGAACTCACCCCCGACCTCCCCGACACCGTCGCCGAAGGCGCCACCAACGACGACTACAGCGGCCTGATCACCCACCAACTCCCCGGCTGGAACGGCATCACCATCAACGGCGGAGACATCGAAATCCGCCACAGCACCCTCTACGGCATCGACGACCCCACCAGCTCCAACTCGCTCACCGCCTACAACGTCACCATCACCACCGAACTCTGCACCACAAACACCAGCACCACAACGCCTGCCACGACAGCGCCCGGCACCACGACGACACCACAGGGAACGACGACGACCACATTGCCAGGCGCCGGCGGAGCCTGCGCAGCGGCGCAGTCCTATACGTGGTCTGGTTACGCCTCGATCCACCGCTACCAGCCCTCGCTGAACACCGCCACGACCATTCCCGCACCCGCAGCAAACCAGACACTGCGCGTCGTGTCCGCCACAATCACCGCCTTCGACGCCCAAAGCACCGGCGTCACCCCAAGCCGCGCCACCCTCAACCAACCCTACGAACAACTCGCCCTCAAAATCGGTGCCACCGACCGCAACGAACTCACCCCCGACCTCCCCGACACCGTCGCCGAAGGCGCCACCAACGACGACTACAGCGGCCTGATCACCCACCAACTCCCCGGCTGGAACGGCATCACCATCAACGGCGGAGACATCGAAATCCGCCACAGCACCCTCTACGGCATCGACGACCCCACCAGCTCCAACTCGCTCACCGCCTACAACGTCACCATCACCACCGAACTCTGCACCACAAACACCAGCACCACGAACACCAGCACCACGAACACCAGCACCACAACGCCTGCCACGACAGCGCCCGGCACCACGACGACCACGCAACCCACGGCCGCAACCTCGCTCGCGACCACGACGACGACCGGCGCGCCATCGACGACGAGCGGACCGACTACCACCACCACGATCGCCCCCGGTAGCCCTGGAACGTGCGCCTTGCAGTCCTATTCGTGGACGGGCTACACCTCGATCCACCAACACTCAACGACGTTGCCAACAGGTGTATCGATCCCTGCACCGGGCGCGGCCCAGGCCTTACGGGTGCTTTACGTCAGCTACCAGGTATATGACGCTCAAAGCGCTGGAACGGTGCCGAGCCGAGCGACGATTAACGAGCCGTATGAGCAATTTTCACTGGCTGTCGGCGATACAAGTCGATCAGAACTGACTCCCGATTTGCCAGACACCGTCGGCGAGGGGGCAGAAAGCGCGGAGTACAGCGGCTTAGCCTCCGGACAAATGCCTGGCTGGGCGGGCACATCGATCGCCGGGGGCCAGATCGTTCTCAGCCACAGCAGCGCACAGGGTTTGATTGGTGCGACGTCGAACTCGTTGACTATCCGCAGCATCGTCGTGGCCACCGAGCTGTGCACGACGGTGGTCCCACCACCACCACCGACCACGACAACTCCGCCGACCACCACCACCACGACAACGCCGACCACTACGACGACAACCACGACACCGGCGACAACCACGACACCGGCGACCACCACCACCACCACCACAACCGTGCCATCGGCGACCACCACCACGACACCGGCGACTACAACCACCGAACCCACAACGACCACCACAACACCCGCGACCACCACCACGACAACCACGACACCGGCGAGCACCACCACGACACCGGCAACTACAACCACCGAACCCACAACGACCACCACAACACCCGCGACCACCACCACGACCACCACGACACCGGCGACCACCACCACGACAAGCACGACACCGGCGAGCACCACCACGACACCGGCAACTACAACCACCGAACCCACAACGACCACCACGACACCGGCGACCACCACCACGATCCCGCTCCCGGGCCCGGCCGACGGTTGCTCACTGTCCTCCTACAGCTGGGTCGGTTACGCGACGCTTCACGCCTATCTGCCGACGTTCCTGACCGGCGTCTCCGTGCCTGCACCTAGGCCAGGTCAACAAATGCGCGTGCTGTATGTCAGCTACGCAGCCTTCGACGCGCAGGACGAGGCAGCGGTGCCGACACGCGCCGACCTCGACCAGCCTCATGAGCGGATCGCCGTGCGCATCGGCGCCATCAACCGCCCCGCATATAGCCCTGACCTCCCCGACTCAATCGCCGAGGGCGCACCGAGTGATAACTACAGCGGCTTACGGCGCGGCCTGATCAACGGCTGGAACGGCGTGGCAATCAGCGGAGGCCAAATCGAACTTCGCCACGCTTCCTTGTATGGGCTGATCGACGGCAGCTCAAGCTCGCTGCTGGCCCACTCGGTGACCGTCGCCGTCGAACTCTGTGGCGACGAGACGGGCGGGGACACGACGACGACTACAACGACGACGTCGGCCCCGACCACAACCGTGCCATCGGCGACGACGACCACAACGACGAACCCGGCCGGAACGACGACGACCGACGGGTCGGCGAGCTCGACGACCTCGACGACCGTGTCCGGGGAGTCGACGACGACTGTTGCACCGACCACCACCACCACCACCACCACCACCACCACAATCCCGCCCTACGTTGGACCGAACCTGGCGGCTGTTGCGCAGAGCAGCGGCCTGCTCGTCGGCACTGCCGTCAGCTGGTTTCCGTTGATCAACGACGACGACTACCGCCAAGCCATTCTCGACAATTTCAACTCGATTACGCCGGAAAATGAGTTCAAGCTCAACCACCTTCGACCGACCAGCGATGAATGGAACTGGTCCAAGGCTGACGACATCGTCGATTTCGCCGAGATGAACGGCCTCGCCATCCGTGGACACACGCTCGTCTGGGGCCAAACCGGCAGTGATGGAGTTCCCGCATGGCTCAACGACATCGAGGATCCCATCGATTTCGAGGTTGCGTACGTCGACTACATCACCACGATCGTCGAGCGATATGAAGGTCGCATCGACCGCTGGGACGTCGTCAACGAGCCATTCGACTATCTCAGTGGCGAGCTGGACGACAACGTCTTCATGGACCGCCTCGGCATCGAGCACATCAAGCTGGCCTTCGATACCGCCCATGCCGCCGACCCCAACGCTCAACTCTGGTTGAATGAGACCAACACCGAATACGTGCCAGCAAAGGCCGCCGCCCTGTTCACCCTCGTCGAGTCGCTGGTGGAGGACGGCACGCCGATTCACGGTGTCGGTCTGCAATCGCACATGGTCTATGGCGATCCAGCAGCAGGCCAGCTTCTCGTATTGGTCCGGCAGCTGCGCTCCCTCGGACTCGAGGTTGCTGTTACCGAGCTCGACGTCCCTGTTGGGGGCATCCGCAACAGTGCTCAGGCTGCGTCGTTGTACGCCCGCACGGTGGGTGAACTGCTCGATGGTGGCGGCAACGAGATCACGGTGTGGGGTGTCGACGACAACCACACCTGGATCGATTACGAATTCCTGCGCGCCTCCAACCCGAATCTGTGGGCGTGGGACCTGCCGAGCTCCCCGCTCCTGCTCGATTCCAGCTATCGCGCCAAGCCAACCTATAAGGCTGTCGTCGACGAGATTCTGTCGTGGGCGGCGAGCGGATAGGGTCGCTCGCACCCCGTCCGGGCTCGTCGTGCGTATAGTTGCAGCCGGAAAGGGGAAACGTTGTCATGAGCAGCATTGGACGCTTACCCGAGCGCAACCGACCGACGATTCGAGACGTTGCTGCGCTCTCGGGTTCAAGCCTGAAGACGGTGTCGCGCGTCGTCAACGGCGAACCAGGTGTCTCTGCTGCGCTCGAAGCGCGGGTTCGTTCAGCGATCGAGCGGCTCGGCTATCGGCACGACCTCGGCGCCAGCAGCCTGCGGCGTAGCGACCGCAAAACTGCCTCTATCGGCGTGCTCATCGAGAATGTCGCCAACCCGTTCTCCGCCGCAGTCCACCGCAGTATCGAGACGGTCGCACGTGGACACGGCGTGGTCGTCTTCGCCGGAAGTCTCGATGAAGATGCCGACCGCGAGCGCGAGCTCGTCTCTGCGTTCCTTTCGCGCCGCGTCGACGGGCTGATCATCGTTCCCTCCGGCAATGACCATTCCTTCCTCGCCGACGAGCGCGCCGCTGGCACGGCCATTGTCTTTGTCGACCGGCCGCCGCAATTTCTCGACGCCGACTACGTTGTCACCGACAACGAGATCGGGCGCGCCGAGGCGTCGCTCATCTGATCAAACACGGTCATCGCCGCATCGCCATTCTCGGCGACCAGGAAACGATCGTCACCGCCCGTCAACGCCGCCAGGGTGCGATGAAGGCCTTTGCCGACGCCTCGATTGCTGTCGACCCGGCCTTGATCAGGCTCAACCTCGTCGATACGGCAGCGGCCGAAGCAGCGGTGATGGATCTGATCGCCAGCGAACAGCCGACGGCGCTGTTCGCCTCGCAGAACTTGGTGACAATTGGCGCCATCCGCGCGCTGCGCGCGCTCGGCAAACAACACGAGATCGCACTCGTTGGTTTCGACGACTTCATGCTCGCCGAACTGCTCGACCCGGCGGTCAGCGTCATCGCTCAGGATCCGGCGGCCATGGGGCGAATCGCGGCGCAAGAGCTCTTCGCCAGACTCGCTGGCGATCGCTCACCGAGTCGTCACCACGTCGTCGAAACCACCCTGATCGAACGCGGCTCCGGCGAGATCGCGCCGCCGGGTGCGTCTCCCAAGAAGGCCTAGCGTCAAGACCGCATTGACGGTGTCGATAGCGCGTCGCTGGCTACGATCATGAGCTGATCGGTGGCAGGGAGCCGATCGACTCGGTTGAAGGTGGCACAACAAGCGTGGGAGCGTGGTCCTTGGGTATCGGTGTACAGAATAGGAACCGAGGTGCCGTGTCCTTTTCGCTGACCGTTGCGCTGTTGCTGTCGGCCTGCAGCGCCAGCGGGCGCGACAGCGCGGCGACGCCTGGTTCGGTTTCGGCAACGCCGACAGCCAGCGCCGCACCGACTACTCTTGCGAGCGCCGGTGCGACGACGGTCGAGGCAACGACCGCGCCGAGCGCCGCGGCAACGACCATCCCAATCAACAACCTCAACAACCACGACAACCATTCCGCCGACGACGACCACGACGATTCCGCTGGTCACCGAAGGGGCAATCGTGCTCGTCGCCAACGCCGCCGAGGTACCAGGGGCCGCTGGCCGCTTGGCCGATCGGCTCGCGGAACTCGGATTCGTCGTCGACGACCCGACGGACGCCGCTGGAAATGAGCAGCAACTCGACGTCAGCAAGGTGTACTACAAACCGGGGGCGGAGGCGGTCGCCAATCAGATTGCAACGCTGATGGGCGGCATCGTCGTCGC
This sequence comes from uncultured Acidimicrobiaceae bacterium, assembly GCA_963732585.1. Taxonomy (GTDB): domain Bacteria; phylum Actinomycetota; class Acidimicrobiia; order Acidimicrobiales; family Ilumatobacteraceae; genus WLMZ01. Next base: position 1,770,462 of record CAVSZY010000003.1, read on the forward strand.
CCCGATGCCGACGCCGATATGGATCGCCGGCGGGCCGGGAAAACTTGGCTTTTCGACCATCGTCATCATGCTCGGCAAGGACCGCGCCGAGACCCCGCTCCCCGGGTTGGCGGCCGGCTGAAGGCGTGCCGCGGCGCAGCTGGTCAGGTGCCGCTGGTCAGGCGTCGAGCAGCGTGCGCAACGTCTCGATCGTGCGCACCGGATCGGGTCCAACCGGGTTCACCGACAACACGGTGACACCTGCCTCACGGTAGGCAGCGATTCGTTCCTTGATGTAGCCGGGGGGCCCAACGAGATGCGACAGCTCAAGCCATTCGGCAGGCAACGCAGCCGCGGCCTCAGCCCGACGGCCATCGAGGTAGTGATCTTGTACCTCGATCGCCTCCTTCTCATAGCCATAGGCTCGGCAAATGTCGTTGTAGAAGTTCTTGCCGCGCGCCCCATGCCACCGACGTAGAGGGCCATGTGGGCCCGGTCGTGATCGAGCACGGCAGTCTGCGCCTCGCCCGTGAGCTTCTCATCGATCGCCAGCATTCCCCCAGCGGAGATTTGCAAGGGGCCGCGTGCGGCGTCGCGCTTGGCGAGTCCGGCATCGAGCGCGGATCCCCACACTCGCCGAAACTTTTCCGGAATGAACATGATCGGCAGCCATCCGTCGGCGATCTCCGCAGTGGCCTCAACGCTGCGACCCATCAGGCTCGCCCACCAGATCGGAATCTCCGATCGCACCGGGTGATTGATGATCTTCAGCGCCTTGGCGTTGCCTGTCCCCTGGCCTGCGGGCAAGGGCGCCTGAAAGGTTTGGCCCTGATAGTTGAAAGGCTCTGCACGCTTCAAGATCAGCCGACAAGCCTCGACGTATTCCTTGATCCGCTGCATCGGCTTTTCATACGGCACACCGTGGAAACCTTCGATGACCTGCGGCCCGCTGGCACCGAGGCCGAGCAGGAAGCGGCCCTCGCTGACATAATCGCAGCCAGCGGCGGTCATCGCGACGAGCGCTGCTGAGCGGCTGAAGACGTTGATGATTCCCGTGCCAATTTCAACGGTCGATGTCTTCGCCGCCAGAAAGCCGACCTGACTGATGGCGTCAAAGCTGTATGCCTCGGGGATCAGCACCTGATCGAGGCCGGCCTTTTCTAATTCGACGACGCGGTCGACGGACTCACGAAAGCCGCCGGAATAGTTGAGCATCATCGAAATTTTCATGATTCGACCCTAGACGTCATCGCCTGGTGGGCGGCGAACCGAGCGCGGCCACTCAAACCAAGCGACACCCATATGGCAGGATTGCTCATCGTGACGGCCTCCCCAATCGAGCATTCTCATGTTTACGGCATGTTGCTCAATATTTCCGTTGCTGCCGTGCCCGGTTTCAGCCCGATCGGCGAGGACGCCAACTGGTATTGGGCGCACCTCGGCACCGCACCCGGGCAGCACCCCGAACACCCCGCTCCGGCAAGCGAAGTGCTGGCCTATCACCAGGACCGCTGGAGCCATGTCACGGCCTACGACGGCTTCATCGACTTTCTCAGCTTTCACCACTTCTCGGCAGCGCACATTGCCGAATTGGCGGCCGGCGCTGGCATGACATCGCTGATTGCCACCGCCAAGCACAACGACGGGTTCTGCTGGTGGGATGCCCCGTTTAGTCACCGAACATCACTGCGCAGCGGCCCGCAGCGCAACGTTCTCGCCGAGGTTGCGCAGGCCTGTCGGACCCAACACCTGACCTTCGGCTGCGCCTATTCGCTGGTCGATTGGGCCGACCCGCGCTATCCCAACAGACCCTACGTCGAACAGGTTGTCGAGCCGCAGGTGCTCGATCTCGTCGGGCGCTATGGTGCCGAGATAGTGCTCGCCAACCCAGGCGGCGGACGGGCAGCGGGGGTTGACCTCGACGCCACGGCGTTGATCGATCGGGCCAGAGCACTGGCCGAGGTGCAAGGCCACGACGTCGTCTTTGACGACGGCTGGGGCACTGCTGAGTTGTCGTTACGCACGCGTTTCTACGACGCTCCAGCGGGCATCGACCACGAGCCGTGGCAATTGATCCGCGGACTCGGACCTTCGCTCGGCTACAACCGCAACGAAGGCCCCGAACACATCATGACCGCTGGCGGGTTGCTCGACCTGCTGACCGAGGTCGTCGCCAAAGGCGGCCGCCTAACCGTCAGCGTCGGTTTGACATCGGCCGGGTCGATCCCCGGTCTCGTCGCCCAGCCATTGCGCGACGTCGGCGCCTGGCTGGCTGAACACGACGACTTCATCGCGAAATGCTCCCCATTCGATCATTGGGGCGACGCCCAGACGCGGCTCTTGCGATGCGGCGACGAGATCGTCGCCATCGATCTCAGCGGGGCCTCGCAGGCAACCTTTACCGGCATCGATCCACACCGCTATCGCGTCCACGATGTTCGAGCCAACGCCACCGATCCCGTTCGATGGCACCACGACCGCGACGGGCTGGCCATCGAACGGGTCAATCGCGCGCCGCGCGGGCTGGCCGCCTTGTACCGCTTTCGGCTCCAGGAGAACCGGGAATCGACACCGTTCTATAGCGAACGACCGCTGCTCAGCGAGGCCACCGCCGACATAGCGGGCGCCCTGACCGCAGCCCGCCCGGGCGAGGTCGTCGAACTGCCCGACGGGGTCCACGCTGGCCCCTTGTATCTTCCTGCAGGCGTGACGTTGCGCGGCCGCGGCTGGCAACGCTCGATCATCAGCGCCGATGCCAACGGTGTCTGCGTCGTGCTGGGAGCGCCGGGCAGCCGACTCGAGCAGGTCCGCGTCGACGAGGTACAGGTCACCGCGGCGGACTGCGCAGTGGTCGATTGTCGGATCGATGGCACCTTCGCCGCCACCGGCGACCGAGCCTTGATCGATAACACCACCGTCGAGACAATCGTGATCTCCGGCGACCAATCAGCCGTCAACAATTGTCGGCTCGGAGGCACACCTTCAGCGATCGGCATTCACATCATCGGCGGCGGGGGCCATCGCATCTCGGGATGTGAGCTGCACGGTCATCGCTCAGCGATTGTGTTGGTCGGGGCCGACAACTCCCTGGTCACGGCCAACAGCGTCTCCGCCCGATTGTCAGCCTGTGAGCTGCGAAATTGCCAAGGCGTTCAAGCGATCGACAACAGCGTCGCGGCAACGATGCGCGCCTTCACCGTATCGGCGGGCAGCGGAGTCGTCATTGGCGACAACATCGTGTCCGACGGCGACACAGCCTGCCTGGTGGAATGTGGCGCTGTCGACACGCGCGTCGTCGGCAATCGTGCCGATCGCTGTCGTCTCGGCGTGCTGGTTTGGGATTCACCGAGCACGGTCATCGGCACCAACTCATGGCGCGACATCGCCGAGTCCGACACGCTTCGCGGTCCGACAGATGAGTGGCGGGGCGAATAATTCCTATTGAATGCACGATGCGCATCCGATACATTCTCTTTGCGTGAGGATACAACAACTAACGGTAGTCGGATTCTGCATCACGGTCGGTGTTGCCGCGGTCTTGAATGTCGGCGCTCCGCCTATCGATGCGATCGACACCTGCCACAAATGGGCTTCGCAGGTCGGCAACGACAACAACGATGGCAGCGTTCAGCGGCCACTCAAGACCCTGCGAATCTTGGCCTCACAGTTGCAGCCCGGCCAGACCGGATGCGTCACCAGCGGTTCAACCTTGACCGACGAGAGCGTTGGTTTCGGTGGCTTTGGAACGATCATCTCCTCCGGGACACCGGCGGCACCGATCACGCTTCGCCCCGAACCAGGCGGGCAAGCCACCCTGACCGGGTTGTACGAGGTCAGCGCTGAGGCCCACGACGTCGTGCTCACAGGATTCAAGTTTCTTGGCGCGCCAAAGGCACCGAAGGCAGTCGGGCTGAAAGTCATCGGTGACCGCATCTCCGTCATCGGCAACGAAATGACCAATCCGTTTGGGACATGCCTCAGCGTCGGGCGTCTGGACGGTTCCAAGCCGACCGTCGCAGGTCAACGCGCCGACGATGTCCTCATCGCCAACAACCGGATTCACGACTGTGGCACTTCACCCACCCTGGCCTGGACGGACGGCGATTCCGGCTCCCACGGCGTGTACGTCGTCTACAGCCTGCGCACGACGATCCGTGACAACCTCATCTATGACTCGCTCTATCGCGGCGTGCAGGTCTATCCGTGGGGGGATCAAGTGACCATTGAATACAATCTTTTCGACCACAACGCCACCCACGTCAACATCGGACGCGCCACCAGCGAGGGCGGGGCCCTGCCGACACCCCCCGCAGACTGGTTTCCACGCAACACGGTCGTGCGCAGCAATGTGATGGCCAACCGTTGGACCACAGGCGGACCGACGGCGAACTGGTCGAACCAGAACACTGCGGCCATTTACGGTTTCTACCCGGCAAACTCGCCAACGTACGGCAACGAGGCGTATGGCAACTGCATCGACAGCGCCTCGCAACCATCCGTTCAAGGCAACGGCATCGCCGTCGGCGCAAACCAGATCGGCAACCCAACCTACGCCGACCGCGCCGCGGGCAATTTCGACTTGACCGTGATCAGCGGTTGCGTTGGTTTCGGTCCGCAATCGATTCAGCCAACGTTCTTCTTCCAGCCGATTACGTCGATTCCTGGCATGGCGACGGCGGCGGTGCCAGCGGCCCGGCTGGGCCCGGCGACACCGTGAGCACAATCGCTGCAAGACTGCCGCGATGGACAACGCCCAACGCAATCAACTCAGCGACCGTTACCTGCTCCCCCGCGAGCAACGCCCGGCGAGCACAGCGCGCGGCGTGCACCACGTCGCGCTGATCTGTAGCGACGTCGAGACGACGGTCCGTTTCTACAATGACCGACTCGGCTTCCCGCTGATCGAGATGTTCGAGAACCGCGACTATCCGGGCTCGACGCACTTCTTCTTCGATATCGGGCACGGCAACACGCTGGCCTATTTCGATCTCCCTGGTCTCGATCTCGGTCCCTACGCCGAGGTACTCGGCGGCCATCATCACCTGGCGATTTCGATCGAGCGCGACAATTGGCAGCGCATCAAGGATCGCTTCGACGCCGACGGCATCGAATATGCCCACATCGACGGCTCCTCGATGTACTTCCGCGGCCCAGACGGCGAACGGCTCGAACTGATCAGCGACCCACTGCTGGAGATGTACGGCAAACCCGTCGGCTGACCGAACGCTTGCACACACACACGCGCTCAACTGTGCGCTCAACTCTCGGCGAGCGCCATTTCCGGTTCCGCCAACAGGGCCGCGAGACGCTGGCGATAGATCTCGACATTGTCCAACTTGACCTGCTCGTAGCCGCGGATCAACTCAACGAGTTCACTTACCTCCACGAGCCGCTGGCCACTTGCGCCCTGCTCGACGAGCGTTCGGATCGTCCGCTCGAACTCGTCACGCAACGAGCGTTCCAAGCGGCGCATGTGGTTCCATCCGAAGACGTCGAACGGGGTACCGCGCAGCCGCTTCATCGAACGCAACATCACCATGGCCGGCGTAGCCCAGCTCCCGAGACGGATCTTGCGGTTGAGTCCGAAGGCCTTGAGGATCGGCGGGTGCAACATCCAGTGGATCTTGGCGCCGGGGCCGCCGATCGCCTCAGCGTGGCGTTTCGCTTCGTCGGACAGCAGATGGCGAGCAACTTCGTACTCGTCCTTGTAGGCCATCAGTTTGTGAAGGCCCTTGGCCACCGCCAGCACGGTCGCATCGTCGTACTCGGCGTTGCGTAACCCACCGATGACGTTGCTGAAGCGAGCGGCGTAGCGAGGCGACTGATAATCGCTCAAATCGCTGGCGAGCCGCTCGATGGGATCGCCCGTTTGCGCTGCGGCCGACGACCTCGACGTGTCGATTCCAGCTGCGGCGAGCACCGAGGAGGCGTCGACAACCCATTGACGACCCCAGGTAAAGCCGACGAGGTTACGACCAACGGCGACACCGTTCAACTCGACGGCCTGACGCAAGCTGGCCAGCGAGATCGGCAGCGCGCCAGCCTGGAAGGCGACGCCGACAAGGAACATGTTGGCCACCGTCGTATCTCCGAACAACCCGTGGACCACCTCGGAGACGGGCACGTACTGGTTGAGCTCTGCTCGACTGCAGGCTGTCGACACGCTCGCGCAGCGCTCCCCTGGTCGGGTAGCCGACGGTCGGGTCGAGCACCATTGCGCCGGTCGGGGTCTGCGACGACGAGGCGACCACGATCGTGCGCTGCGCCGAGGCGCCCTTGATCTGCGCATCCGAAGCAGCGACGAGGAGATCGAAGGCCAGCAACAGGTCGACCTCACCAGACGACGCCTTGTTGGAGGCATCGATCGGGCCATGACCGAAGCGAATATCGCTGACGACTGGGCCAGCCTTTTGTGACAGACCGGTCTGATCGAGGCCGCGAACCTCGCAGCCGTCGAGCATCGCCGCGGTGCCGAGCACCTGGCTGATCGTGACCACCCCGGTGCCGCCGATGCCTGACATACGCACCAGATAGCTGTCGGCGGTGCTCAGCGGCTGTGGCTCGACGATCGCCGATGGCGGATCGGGCACCACATGAGCGGCCGGTTTGTGGTGCGCCGGGGTGACCATTGCAAAGCTTGGGCAATCGCCATTGATGCATGAGAAATCGAGGTTGCACGACGTTTGATCGATCTGCGTTTTGCGTCCGAAGAACGTTTCCAACGGGTTGCACCGACAGACAATTGCTCTTCTGGCCGCAGTCGCCGCACCCCTCGCAGATCCGCTCATTGATCATCACCCGTTGCGGCGGCGTCTCGAGACGGTCACGTTTGCGCAGACGGCGCTTCTCTGCGGCGCATGCCTGATCGTGAATCAACACGGTGACACCATCGACCTTGGCCAAGCAGTTCTTGGGCCTCGATCGACTCGCGTGCGGTCCCACACGTCGACGCTGCTGGGCAGCGAGACGTTGTCGTAGGCGTGCAGGTCATCGGTGGTGATCATCACTTGCTTGACACCGTGCAGCAGCAGAATCTTGGCCATCTCCGGCACCCCGGTGGAACCCTGAGCCTCTTGCCCGCCGGTCATCGCCACGACGCCGTTGGCCAAGATCTTGAACGTCATGTGCATCCCGCTGGCCACGGCAAAGCGCACGGAGAGCTGCCCGCTGTGGGCATAGGTGCCATCGCCCAGGTTCTGGATCATATGCTCACGCTCGACGAAGGGGGCCATCCCAACCCACTGCGCTCCCTCGTTGCCCATGCAGGTCAACGAGACCATCTCGCCGAATCGCTCCGGCTCCATCAGCCAGCCATCGTCGAGCAGCCGATGCCGCCGCCGAACTCGGCGCCCTCGGGTACCTGTGTGCTGGTGTTATGTGGGCAACCGCTGCAGAAGTACGGGGTGCGGTTGATCGACAGCGGAATCAGCGTGCGCAGCGCTGGCGTGCGAACCGCTGCCCGGGTTGTCAGCACATCGTCACCGAGGCGCTGAGCGAGTCGGCGACGTAACGGCTCGACGATCGAGTCGGCATCCAGTGACCCATGACCGTGGAACAGCCGTTGGCCCATGTCGTCGAGTTTGCCGACGATCACCGGGTGGGATTCACAGTTCCACAGGGCATCCCGCATGATGCTCTCCAGCGATGGGCTCTTGTCCTCGATGACGACGATCTCGCGGAGCCCGCGAGCGAAGGAACGCGCGATCCCAGGATCCATCGGCCATGGCATCGGTGATATGCATCACTCGGATGCCTCGCCGAGCGATGTCGGCGTCCGCTGCGCAGCCCGAGCAGGTGCAGCGCATGGCGTACCTCATAGTAGGTATGGCCACAGGCGGCGAAGCCCACCCAGGCCTCGGCGGGATCGATGGTCACCGGTTGAGGTGGTTGAGCCGTCCGTAGTCCGAGCGACCTCGATGACGCGTCTCGAAGATCTCCTGCTCGAGCAGCAACGAATGGGGGGTGATCAGCTGGGCGTCGACGTGGGCGACGAACGGCTTACCGCTGGAACTCGCCGCTGGCGGCGTCATCGGACGCACACGCGTCAGGTCGAGATCGACGGTGCCGGTGCCGTCCGCCATGGGAGCGACGATCTTCAGTGCGGCCCACAGTCCGCTGCACCGCGACAGCGCAATCGCATGGCGGCCGAGGTCGAGTGTCTCCTGCACGTTGCCCGGCGTCAACATGGGGATACGCAGGCCGACGAGGGTGGCGTCCGACGAGCTCGGCAGCGTCGAGGACTTGGCCGCGGCGTCGTCACCAACGAGTGCGACGACGCCACCGAAACGATGCGTTCCGGCAAAAACGGCATGGCGAATGGCGTCCGAGGCGCGATCGACGCCGGGGGTTTTGCCGTACCACAGGCCGATGACACCGTCGTAGCGACTGTCTCGGCGTTGCGAGGCCAACTGGCTACCCATCACTGCGGTCGCCGCCAATTCTTCGTTCACCGCTGGCTGGTGGACGATATTGAGGGGCGCCGCTAACCGGGCGACGCCGGCGATCGCTCGAGTCGAACCCGGCGAGCGGCGAGCCCGGGTAGCCGGAGACGAAGGCCGCGGTCGACAGTCCCGCGAGGTGATCCGCACGAAGCTGTTCGAGCGGCAACCGGGCTGCTGCTTGCACGCCGGACATAAACACGCGGCCGCTGTCCTTCGTATAGCGATCTGACAGCTGGTAGCCCGCCAAGGCTGAGTCGACTACTTCGGTCATGGCGACATCCTGCCGCGTTTCGACCTCGCCGTCGACCCACTCGGATGCTCATGCGTGGTACTGACAATGATCCCTTGCGCTGATCCCCGCGATGGGGGAAGGATGCGGTATGAGATTCGGATTCGTTGTGCCGTGGGGAGACGCAAAAGATATCGCCGAGCTCGCGGCCATCGCCGAGGAGCATCATTGGGACGGACTGTTCGTCTGGGAGACGCTGTATGGCGTCGATGCGTGGGTGTCCTTGACCGCCGCGGCGGCGCGCACCGAGTCGATCCGCCTCGGAACGATGTTGACCCCGTTGTCGCGCCGCAAGCCGTGGGAGCTGGCCGGTCAGGTGGCCACGCTCGATCGTTTCAGCGCCGGACGCACGATCCTCGGCGTCGGCCTCGGTGCCCCGGACACCGGCTTTGCCGAGTTCGGCGAGGAGGTCGATCGGCGCATCAGGGCCGAGCTGCTCGATGAGGGGCTGGAGATCGTCAAGCGGCTGTGGACCGGCGTCGGCGTGGAGTACAGCGGCAAGCACTATCAGTTGACGCCAAGCTCGTTTCCCAAGATCGGCACCGTCGTTCAACGGCCGAACCCGCCGATCTGGTGCGTCGGCGCACTCGGGTCGAACAAGTCGATGGCCAGGGCCCTGAAGTGCAATGGGCTGATCCCTCAGACCGTCGCCGCCGACGGGGCGCGGCAGGCCTCGTTGGCTGAGTTGTCGGCGGCGATGCCCGAAATCCGCCGCATCGTTGGCGATCAGCCCTACGACATCGTCATCGAAGGCTCCGCCGACGAGCATTCGCCCGCCGCATGGCAAGAGATCGGGGCCACCTGGTGGGTAGAAAGCATGTGGGACGCAATGCACGGACCCGACCCGGTTGAGGCAGCTGCCGAGCGGCTGCGATTGGGGCCGCCACCGCTGGCCTAAAATGCTCCGGCACGAGGGCCAGCCGTTTACATTCGTAGGCATGACTGGCATAACCACGACGCCTGGCTGGAACATCGCCGAAATCTGGGAGCATCACGCCGAACGTTTTCCCGATGCCGCCGCGCAGATCAGCGACGCAGGAACGATCAGCTGGTCAGCGTTTGATCGTCGCGCCGATGGCATCGCAGCCACGCTGCTGGCAGGCGGTGCCGGGCAGCAGGACAAGGTCGCGCAGTACCTCTACAACTGCCCCGAATTCCTGGAGAGCACGTTCGGCATCTTCAAAGCAGGTTTGGTGCCGGTGAACACCAACTATCGCTATACGGACGACGAGTTGATCTACCTGTGGTCCAACGCCGACGCCGTGGCCGTGGTCTTTCATGGCACCTTCGCCGATCGCTGCGAACAGTTGCGCCATCGCCTCAAGGAGATCGCCACCTGGATCTGGGTTGATGATGGCACTCTGCCCTGCCCGGCGTGGGCCACCGACTATGAAGTCGCCGCCGCCAGCGCCGACGCACGGGTGATCGCCCCCTGGGGTCGCAGCCCGGATGACCTGTTTCTGCTGTACACCGGCGGCACCACCGGAATGCCCAAGGGAGTCATGTGGCGCCAAGACGATGTCATCGGCGCTTTGGATTCGACATCGCGCGAGAAGCTGCCGACGGTGCCCGGTTGGGACGAACTCGATCGCCTGGTCCCGCGGCCCGGGCCACGGAACCTCCCCGCCGCGCCGTTGATGCATGGCACGGGGGTCTTCAACGCGATGTGGAACCTGTGTATCGCCGGCACGGTGATCACGATGCGAGACCACAGTTTTTCGCCGGAACGTTTGTTGGACAGCATCGAACGCCATCGGGTGAACAGCATGTCGATGGTCGGCGACGCCTTCGGCAAGCCGATTCTGCGAGCCCTCGATGCCGAGCCAGACCGCTGGGACATCTCCAGCATGCGGGTGATCGTCTCCAGCGGGGTGATGTGGTCGAGCGAAACCAAGGCCGGGCTGTTGCGGCACAACCCGCGGCTTATCTTGATCGACAGCCTCGGTAGCAGCGAGGCGATCGGGATGGGCAGTAGCCGCACCACCGCCGATGGCAGTCGCAAGGCGGCGACGTTCACGCTCAGCGAGGCCTGCAAGGTACTCACCGAGGATGGCCGAGAGGTTGCGCCGGGCGGTGGCGAACGGGGCCGCGTGGCCATTCGCGGCCGCACGCCGATCGGCTACTACAAGGATCCGGAGAAGTCGGCGGGCACGTTCATCGTCTACGACGGCGTGCGCTGGACGATTCCTGGTGACTTCGCCGAGGTCGACGCCGACGGCACGGTACGTCTGCTAGGCCGCGGCAGCCAATGCATCAATACCGGCGGCGAGAAGGTCTATCCGGAAGAGGTCGAAGAGGCGTTGAAGTCGCACGTGTCGGTGCATGATGCCGCCGTCGTCGGTCTCGCAGACGACCGTTTCGGTGAGGCGATCACGGCATTGGTGCAGCTCAGCGATAATGCAACGCTCGATGAGGCGGCGCTGATCACCCACGTACGCACGACGCTTGCCGCGTTCAAGTCGCCCAAGCGAGTGTTCGCGATTGCCGATATCGGACGGGCCGCGAACGGCAAACTCGACTACCGATCGTTGAAGTCGATTGCCGAGAAAATGAGCGCCGCAGGGTAGTTTGGGATGATGAGCGATGTTGGATTCGACGGAAAAGTAGCAATCATCACGGGAGCTGGCGGTGGCCTCGGGCGCCAACATGCGCTCCTGCTCGCCTCGCGGGGCGCCCTGATCGTGATCAACGATCTCGGCGGGGCGGTGGATGGTAGCGGTAGCGACAAGGGCGCTGCGCAGCGGATGGTCGACGAGATCACCGCGCTCGGTGGCGAGGCGGTTGCCAATACCGACAGTGTTGCCACCACGGAGGGCGGCGCGGCGATTGTGCAAACGGCGATCGACGCCTTCGGTCGTATCGACATCGTGATCAACAACGCCGGCATCCTGCGTGACAAGTCGTTCCACAACATGGACAGCGATCTGATCAACGCGGTGCTCGACGTTCACCTGCGCGGCGCGTTCAATGTCACCCAGCCGGCCTGGGGGCACATGCGCGCCCAAGGGTATGGCCGGATCATCAGCACATCGTCGGCGGCTGGCGTGTTCGGCAACTTTGGCCAGGCCAACTATGGCGCAGCGAAGATGGGCCTCGTCGGCCTGACCCGGGTGCTCGCCGTTGAGGGCGCGAAATACAACATCAAGGCCAACGCCATCGCCCCGCTGGCACTTACCCGCATGACCGAAGGACTGATGGGCAAGCTCGGCGAGCGCCTCGACCCGGCGCTGATCTCGCCAGTTGTCGCCTATCTGGCCAGCGAACAATGCGAGCCGACGGGCCGCCTGTTCAGCGTCGGCGGCGGCCGTGTCGCCGAGGTTTTCATCGGCGAAACACCTGGCTTTCTGGACCGGTCGCTGTCCCCCGAAAGTGTGCGCGACAATTTCGCGACCATCACCAACCGCGACACCTATTCGGTGCCGAGCAACCTCGCCGACGAAACAGCGCTGTACATCTCGTACCTTCGCTAGTTTCGGTAGTGCAAGCCAACCAGGAGTCGAACGCATGAGTTACGTGCAAAACAACAGCAACAGCGACAACGCGGCCGCCAACCCCGGGCGCAAGGGCCCAGGGCCGCAGCTGATTGCCCTCGTCGTCATCGCCGCGCTGGCGGCCATCTTCTTCCTGCAAAACGGCGAGCGAACCACCGTCGACTTCCTCGTGTTCGAGTCGCGCACCACTATCCGCTGGTCGATCATGATGGCCGTGATCTTGGGCATCGTGCTTGACCGCCTGTTCAGCATCTGGTGGCGCCGCCGCAAAAAGGGCGCCGACAGCGAGAACAATTGAGCCCCTACGCGCTTGGGGGCAGCGGCCCGACCATTCTGTATGCTCATGCCACTGGGTTTCACGGTCACTGTTGGCGGCCGATCGCCGACCGCTTGCCGCAGTTCGCCAATGTCGCCTATGACGCTAGGGGTCACGGGGATTCGCCCATCGATCCCGACAGCGATGTCGATTGGCAGGTTTACGGCCTCGATGCCGCGGCCATAGCTGCGGCGCTGATCGATGGCGTCGATGGCGGTGATGGCCGACCGATTCTCGGCGTTGGACACAGCATGGGTGGAGCGGCCTTGCTGATGGCCGCGGCGGCCCACCCCGAGCTTTTCCGCGCTGTGCTCGTCTACGAGCCGATCGTGATGACGCCGTCGATTGTCGCCAATGCCGGGCAGGCACCGAATCCACTCGCCCAGGGCGCCCGACGCCGTCGGGCCAGCTTCGATTCCTACGACGCTGCACTGGCCAACTTCGCTGCCAAACCGCCGATGAAGGCCTTCGACCCCGAGGTCCGCGAACTGTACGTACGCCATGGATTCGCCCTCGCTGACGACGGAACCGTGCACCTCAAATGTCTGCCGGAGATCGAGGCTCGGCATTACGAAGCGGGGCCGCGACATCGCACCTGGGATCTGCTGCCATCGATCGAGATCCCTGTGTGGGTCGTCAGCGGACGCCCCGAGCCTGACCAACCCTCGATGTGGATGCGTCAGCTGTGCGACAGGCTGCCGAACTGCACCTTCATCCTGCGCTCCGAGTTCGACCACTTCGGCCCGATGCAATCGCCAGCAGCGATCGCCGAGTTGATCGAACAGCTCGCCGACACCGTCTCCACCGAGGGGTAATCGGCGATGACCAGCGACAACTCCGATGCGTTGCGCGGCTCGTCACTTGTCTGGGCGACGTGGGCGTTGTTCGTCGGCCTCGGGATCATGTTCATCGGCGGTGGCCTGTTCGCCACGATCGTCGGCGTGCGCAGTGAGCAACTCGGTTTTGGTGACATGGCCATCGCCATCATCGGCGCTTCCTATTACGGCGGCTTTCTGCTCGGTTCGTGGATTGCAACCAAGGCGCTGGGCAAGGTCGGTCACGTGCGCGTCTACACCGCACTCGCCGCGCTTCTGTGCGCCAGCGCCCTCGGCGTCGGCCTCGCTGGGCACCCGGCGTGGTGGATCGTGTTGCGATTCGCCGCCGGCATGTGCCTCGCCGGCATCTATGTCACTGCCGAGTCGTGGCTCAATCGCCTGGCAACGAACGACAACCGCGGTCGCCTGCTGGCGGTCTACAGCGTGGTCAGTTACGGCATGTGGGGCATCGGACAGGTGCTCATCGGACCGGTTGGCGGAAACCTGAAGGGCTTCGTGCTTGCGGCGATCTTCATTTCGCTCGCTGTTGCCCCGGTTGCGCTGTCTGAGGAGGCAACGCCGCCACCGATCGAACAGTCGGAGCCGATCTCGCTGCGCGACCTGGCCAAAGCGACAGAGACCGGGGTTGGTGCAGCGCTGCTGGTCGGTGTTGCCCACGGCCTGTTGCTCGGGTTGATCGCCGTCTACGCCATTCGCTCCGGACTTAGCGCCAATGAGACCGGGTTGCTGGTCGCCTCGCCAGCGCTCGGGGCGGTGATGCTGCAATGGCCGATCGCCCAGGCCAGCGACGATCTCGATCGACGAATGGTCGGCGCCCTGATCGCGATGATGGCTGTCGGCATCTCGCTGTGTCTGCTCGTGGCCGGCCCGCAGGGCTGGACGGGGATGGCGTTGATGGCCCTGATCGGCGGGATGAGTTTCCCGCTGTATTCGTTTGCCTTGGCCTACACGAACGACTGGGTGCCCAGCCGCTACGCGGCCAGCGCAGCTTCGAAGTTGGTCATGCTCTATGGCGTCGGCGCGCTCGCCGGGCCACCGATCGGCTCGACGGCGATGGCCCTGATCGGCACCGATGGTTACGTGTGGGGTCTGGCCGGGGTACACACGGTGATCGCCGTGTTCCTTGTTTACCGCATGTTCGCCTGGCGGGCACCGTTGATTCCGCCGACGCTCGATGAGGTTGGCCTGCCGACCCGGGTCTTCGTGCTGCCGGCCACGGTGGCAATCGCCGTACGCAGCGCCGGACGTCGTCGGCGCAAACAACGCAGCGTTGGTTAAGAAGCATTAGGTAGATCGTCGACGGCCGGTACGACGTGGACCTTGGAGGCGCAGCGCACGTGCGCTGAGGCAACGAGATAAGTTGATCGGCGACCGTTCGGGGGAACTGGCGAAAGACTGTGCCTGGGCTACATTCCAAGAAGTTCATCGACCAAGCGAACGGGTTCGAGGTCGAGATCATCGGCCGACGCCGCCCGGAGCGGCTACAGCTTGATGCGATCCTCGATTCGCGGAACTGCGGATACGAGCCTGAGAGCGAGGTGATGCTGTGACCACGATCCGCTACGACGGAACCAACCTTGGCCACCAACCCGGTGACTCCGTTGCTCTAGCAGCCTTGCGCCACGGGCTTCACCCGGCCCATGGCGGCACCCTGTGTTTGTCCGGGGATTGCGGCAATTGTGTGGCCATCGTCGATGGCGTCCCCTGGGTGCGCGCCTGCCAGCAGCCCGCCGCTGGAACAACGGCGGTGCAGCGTCATCCGGCCCTCGGGGCACCACCGACAACGGTGCCCCATCATGACCCACAGGTGGGCGTGCGCCACGGTCACGCCGAGGTCGTCGTCGTCGGCCAGGGCGAGTCCGGGCGGACGACGGCACAGGCACACCGTCAAGCTGGTGACCAGGTCACGGTGTTTGACGCCAACGATGGCGCCGAGGTCGTCGGGTTGTTCGACGGCCCGACGTTGATCGTCCGCCATCGCGGCCCGACGATCGCCGAATCGACGATCGAACACGTTCACGCCCACCGAGTCGTCTTGGCCACCGGTGCCGCCGAGCTGCAACCGGTGCTGCGCCGGCGATCGGTTGCGCGGCCTGTTCACACCCGCAGGTGCCTCGATCGCCGCCGCCGCCGGAATCGATCTCGGCCACATGATCACGGTCGGGGGTGATCTGCGTCGGCTGATCGGTGACCACACCGGCGCGGTGCGCGCCGCGGAACTGGCAGACGGCACCATCATCGACGCCGACACGGTGATCATCGACCTTGGATCGTCGCCGCGAGATCTGCTGGCACGCATGGCACCAGGGGTTCCCGTCGAAATCGTCGGCTCGGCGGCTGCGGCCCACGCGCTCCCACCGCCGCCCGTCGAGGGCACGGTGTGCCCGTGCGCCGGGGTCACCGTCGACGATCTCAACGGCGTGTGGGACAAGGGTTTCACCGAACTCGAACTTGTCAAACGGGCCAGCCTGTGCGGCACCGGCACCTGCCAAGGTGCCGTCTGCAACCCGCATCTGCGGGCCTTCGTCGCCTCGCGCAGCGGTAGCACCCCCGAGCCGTTCACCGCTCGCCCAGCAGCGCGTCAGCTGACCCTCGGCGAGGCGGCGGCGGGGTACCAAGTCGAGGCGTTCCGACGCACGCCGCTGCACGAGGAACACGTTGCCCTCGGCGCCGACCTCGATCGTCTCGGTGGCTGGTTCCGGCCTTGGAATTACGGCGGAGGTGAGGCGGGTCTGCTCGCTGAGTATTGGGCGGTACGCAACGACGTGTCGATCGGCGACGTCAGCACGCTCGGCAAGATGATCGTCAGCGGGTCCGACGTCATCGAGGCCTTGGAGCGCCTCTACCCCAACCATGTGCACGACATCCGCGTCGGGCGCAGCCGTTATGTGATCAATCTCAGCGAACGTGGCCACATCCTCGATGACGGCATGATCTGTCGAGAGGATGAGAACCGCTTCCTGTTGACCTGGACCTCCGGCGGGGCCTCGATGGCCGAGATGTGGGTGCGCGACTGGGTCGAAACGTGGGGCCTGAAGGTGCACGTCCTCGATCGCACCGTCAGCCATGGGGCGATCAACGTCACCGGGCCGAAGGCCGCGCAACTGCTGCAGCGCCTCGGGGTCGACGCCGACGACCTACCGAAGATGTTGCAGCACCGCCATCTCGACGTCGCTGGCGTCGCCTGCCATGTGATGCGCCTGTCGTTCACCGGTGAAGCCAGCTTCGAGTTGCATCACCAACTCGACGGCAGCCGCCCGTTGTGGCAGGCGCTGATGCACGAAGGCCAGAGTCTCGGCATTCGCCCCCACGGCCTGCAGGCGCTGTTCGGTCTTCGGCTGGAGAAGGGCCATATCATCGTCGGCCAGGACACCGAGCCGGATTCATCACCAAGGCGGGTGAACATGGAGTGGGCCGTCAAACTCGACAAACCCGCCTTCATCGGCCGTGATGCCTTGCTGCGTACGGCGAATCTCCCAGATCCGCGCCGCCTGTTCGGCTTCACCATGGATGGGCCGGCACCCATCGAAGGGTCGGTGATCCGCCATCGAGCCGATGGCGACGTGATCGGCCACGTGACCTCCTCGTGGTATTCGCCGCTGCAGGAACGCAGCGTGTTGCTCGGTTGGCAAAAGCGGCTCCCCCATCAGGATCAGGTGTTCATCGACGGCCGTGTCGCCACGGTTGCCGAGACCCCGTTCTACGACCCGAGCGGAGGGCGTGCCCGTGCCTGAGCCAATCCGTTTCGAGACGCTCGTCGGCTGGCGGATTATCGCCGAGCCAGCAGCGATCGACGCCGCCAGGTGGCCGTCGAGAGCCACTGTCGTGCGTATCTCCCCCGACGACGTCTTCCTGATCGGTGCCCATCCGCCAACCCTGGCCGACTCCTTCGCCATCGTCACTCCTGAGCACGGTTTCGCCTGCGTGCGCCTCACGGCAAAACAGGTCGCCGCTCTCGCCGTCGAGCACATCGAGTGGTCGCTGCCACGGTCTCGACCGTCCTTGGCGCAGGGCCAGATCGCCGGGATCCCCGCCAAACTGGTGATCAACGGACGAGGAGGGGCTTTGCTGCTGGTGGCTTGTGCGGCGCGCCACGAGATCGAGGATCGGATCAACCGATGAACGAGTTCGTCGAAACCTTGCTCGATCTGCCGTGGCAAGTCGACACCGCCCCGCGCCGCAGCTACGACGTGGTCATCATCGGCGGCGGCGGGCACGGTTTGTCCACGGCGTACTACCTGGCCACCAGGCACGGGATCAGCAACGTCGCCGTGTTCGACTCGGCATACATCGGCAGCGGCAATACCGGGCGTAACACAACGATCATCCGCGCCAACTACGGCATCCCCGAATCCGTCGCCTTCTACCGCCACAGCCTGCACATGTACGCCACTCTCGAGGACGAGACCGGGTGCTGGATCATGCACGCCAATCGCCCGCAATTGTGGATGGCTCACAGCACCACGGCGGCGCGCACCGAGCGGGCCCGGGCCTTGATGAACGATGCCTGCGGGGTGCCCAGTCGGTTTATCGAGCCCGACGAGATGAAACAGATCGTGCCGCAACTCGACCTGACCGGCGGTGGCCGTTACCCGATCGTCGGCGCCAGCTATCACCCCGAGGCGGCGACCGCCCGTCACGATCGTGTCGCCTGGGCCTATGCCCAGGGGGCGTTGCGCCGTGGAGCGCACATCTGGCAGCACACGCCGGTGACGGGGCTGCTGCGCGACGGCGACCGAGTGACCGGAGTGCACACCAGCCACGGCCCGGTGTCTGCCGGGGTGGTGCTCAGCGCCGTTGGCGGCAACGTCACGACTGTCGCCAATTGGGCCGGGGTGCGTCTGCCGATTCGCACCCATGCGCTGCAGGCCTTCGTCACCAACGCCTACGCCCAGGAGTTTCCGGCGGTGGTCTCGAGCAACGACCTCGTCTTCTACGTCAGCCAAACCGCCCGCGGACAGATGTTGATGGGCGCCGAGTTCGATCGCCAAGCCAGCTATCGGCAAGCGACCACGTTCTCCTATCTGCAGTCGGTGGCCCGAAAAGCGGTGACCATCCTGCCGTTTATGGCCAAGCTGCGCATCCTGCGTTCGTGGACCGGGATCTGCGACGTCTCCACCGACTACTCCCCGATTCTCGGCGATTCCGGAGCGGAGGGTTTTCTGCTCTCAACCGGGTGGGGCACGTGGGGTTTCAAGGCGATTCCCGCCGCCGGCGAACAATTGGCGGAGCGCATCGCCAGTGGGCGAACGCCGGCCTTGATCGCTCCATTCGGTCTCGATCGATTCTCCAAGGAGGCGGCGATGGCCGACCCATCGAGCGCGGGGACCCGCTGATGTTGTGGGTCACCTGCCCCAATTGTGGTTCCCGACCTTATGAGGAGTTCCGCTACGGCTCAGTGTTCCCGGTGACCCCTGAGGCGATCACCGAGGCCGACGCCCGCAACGTCGACTACGCCTGGATGCAGGACAACATCGACGGCCCGACGCTAGAGCGCTGGTTCCACGAGGCTGGCTGTCGACGCTGGTTCACGGCCAAACGTGATACCCGCACCGACGAATGGTTCGACCTGGACTGAAGCGCATCGTTTTAGGAATTCTCAGGTGATATTCACGGCATTCTCGCCCGAGATTTCGGCATTTCCGGGCACATTGCGCTGCGACGACGATGCACACCGTCCTTCTCTGCTCGTCCGACCACGGGATCGTGGCGCCTGTATCGACGATGAACTTGCCGCCGAGATAGACGAGTTCGTTCTCTCTGGCACCGCCGCAGCCGTGCGGACGTTGTTCCTTATCGCCTTCGCATCTACCTGCGCTCTCGCTGCGTCCACCGACTGCTAGCAACGGTGAACCACTGACCTTGCCAAACTGCGAGAGCATCCGGCCAGAGCTGCCAGACTGGTCGATGCATCCCTGCGCAACTTCGGAAAGGCCGCCAATGGACGAGGGTATCGAAGCCGAACTGGTCGAGTTCATCGATCGCCGCAAGCCCGAGACGGCAGTTCAGTGGTACTGATGGCCAGCGGGGGATGCATGTGCGGGGCGGTGACCTACACCGCCGCCGGTGAGCTGCGCGACGTCTGGAACTGCCATTGCCATCGCTGCCGGCAATGGTCCGGCCATCACGTGGCGGCCACCCGCGCCAACCTCGACGATGTCTCCATCGTCGGCGAGGTCCGCTGGTTCTCACCGGGGCCGGGAGCTGAATATGGGTTCTGTCCTCACTGCGGGTCGTCGTTGTTTTGGCGGGCCGAATCGAGGCCGCAGTATTTGACGATCTGCGCCGGAACGCTGCAACAACCGACCGGGCTATCGACGACGGCGGCGTGGTGGACGGCGGAACATGGCGACTATCACGTGCCTACTGAAGGGTTGGAGACACACGACTATGACGGATGACCCGCTGCTGCAGCCGTATTCGCTGCGACATCTGCAACTGCGCAACCGCATCTTCTCCAGTTCCCACGAACCGGCCTATAGCGAAGGCGGCATGCCCAAAGACCGCTACGCGGCCTATCACGTCGAGAAGGCCAAGGGTGGCGTCGGGTTGACGATGACCGCCGGTACGGCCATAGTTTCGGCCGATAGCCCGCCTGCGTTCGGCAACCTGCACGCCTACGACGACGCGATCGTGCCCTGGATTCGGCGGATGACCGATGGCATCCACGAGCATGGGGCGGCGGCGATGATCCAGATCAGCCACCTCGGGCGGCGCACCGGGTGGGGTCAAGACGACTGGCTGACGGTCGTGTCGGCCTCGCCACTGCGTGAGCCGGCGCACCGCTCGCATCCCAAGCAGGCCGAGTTGTGGGACATCGATCGCATCGTCGGCGACTTCGCCGACGCCGCCGAGCGGATGCAGGTCGGGGGCATGGATGGCATCGAGATCGAGGCCTACGGGCACCTCTTCGATCAGTTCTTGTCGCCGCACACCAACCACCGTGACGACGAGTACGGCGGTTCGCTCGAGAATCGGATGCGCTTTCCACTACGGGTCTTGCACGCGATTCGCGAGCGGACCGGGCAGGGTTTCCTGGTTGGCGTGCGCATGGCTCTCGACGAACGGCTTGCCGATGGCATCGACACGCCGGAGGGCTTGCGCATCGTGCGCCGTTATGTCGACGAGGATCTGATCGACTTCGTCAACGTGATCCGCGGCACCATCGAAAACGATGCCGTGTTGAGCGAGGTGATCCCGATTCATGGCATGGCCGCGGCGCCGCACCTCAACTACACGGGTCAGGTGCGTGCCGAGTTGGCTGGGGCAGGGGTGGCGATTCTGCACGCCTCGAAGGTCGACGATGTCGCCACGGCCCGTCATGCGATCCGTGAAGGATTGGTCGACCTGGTCGGCATGACCAGGGCGCAGATGGCAGATCCATACCTGGTCAGCAAGATCATCGCCGGCCAGGAAGCGACGATTCGGCCGTGCGTGGGGGCGACGTATTGCCTCGACCGTATTTATCAGGCGGGCGAGGCGCTGTGTATTCATAATGCAGCCACCGGGCGTGAACTGACGATGCCGCACATTATTCCGCTCGCCGAGACGGCCGTGTCGGTGCTGGTCGTCGGCGGTGGCCCGGGCGGGCTCGAGGCGGCCAGGGTCTGCGCCGAGCGTGGGCACAAGGTTGCCTTGTGGGAGGCGATGCCACAGCTCGGCGGGCAGATCCGCCTAGCGGCGCGCAACCCGCGGCGGCGTGACCTGTTGGGCATCGTCGAGTGGCGTGAGAGTGAATTGGCGCGCCTTGGGGTTGCTGTCTCGACCGACACGATCGCCGACGATGCTGCGGTGATTGCCCATGGCGCCGATGTGGTCATCATCGCTACCGGCGGATGGCCGCAGTTGCCCGATGTCGAGGCGGGTGCCGAGTTGATGATCTCTGCTTGGGATGTGATCGCCGGTTCGGCGCGAGTTGAGGGCGACGTGGTGTTGTATGACGATGACGGCTCGCATTCGGCGATGACGACGGCGGAGATCATCGCCCGTTCCGGGGCCAAGCTCGAAGTCGTTACCCCAGAGCGCACGGTTGGTGTCGACGTCGGCGGGCTCAACTTGGTGCCGTATGCGCGGGCGTTGAACGAGACCGATGTGCGCGTGACGCTCAACCAACGGGTGCGTGTCGTGCGCCGTGATGGCGCTCGCCTGGCGGTGGAGATCGGTAGCGATCATTCCCCGGTGCGCCATACGCGTATCGTCGACGCCGTCGTCGGCGACCACGGGGTGTTGGCCAACGACTCGCTGTACTACGAGCTGGTCGGGCACTCCAGCAATGCCGGCGAGCTCGACCAACGGACGTTCATCGATCGGACCCCGCAACCAATCGTGCGCAACCCGGAGGGAACGTTCCGGTTGTTCCGCATCGGCGACGCTGTCGCCGGGCGCAACATCCACGCTGCGATCTACGACGCCTTGCGGTTGTGCGTCACTCTCTGAAGGAGACGAAACATTCCTCCGCGCCAAATTACCGCGAGATCGGTAGACCCCTGGCCTTCATACATCTGGACCTAATCCTTGACACGAGAGACTGGATGCTGCACCGGGGTAACAGCCGCGGCCGCGATCGACCGGGGAGCAACAATCATGAACAGGCAGAAGCGGCGCACAATACTCGGACTGTCGGCGTTGTTGTTGCTGGGCTGGAACGTACTACCTGTGTCAGCGGGCTACAGCCAGAGCCTTCCATCGCCGTGGCTGGCCGCAGGAGGAGATCCACGGGGGAAGGCAAAATACGACGGGACTTGCGATTTCGGACTCTGCGGCTTTTCCCACCTACTACAAGTGCAACTACATGGCGTCTGAGCCAATTGGGAGCGGACGCGAAACAACGCGACGGCGTGTGTCGAGTCAGTTCCGGTTTGGAAGCCGAGCAGGATGCTGCCATCGAGCGGCACTTCGACCAGATTGCCCTGCAATGGTTTCAGGAGTAGCGTCGAACGCCCAGTTCGGGATACCTCGATTGACCGGGCGGACGCATCCAGGGCACCTTCGCCAACTGCTGCTCATCATCGGCTACGCAACGATGGCGACGTCATGCGCAGCAACGAGCGACGCCCCATCGAGGACCGAGCCGAATGGCAGCGACGGGTCCGCTTCAAGCGTGCTGGTCAAGCACAGCGATCAGGAGATACTGGCCGCCCAGCTCCGATTTCGGGCCATCCCGAATGATCCTCCCCTGGCGTCGCTGTGGTTCAAACAGCGTGGTGACGCGCTCAACAACCGAATCCTGGTTGAAATCGTCGATGGCAAACTCACTGAGGACCTTGAGCGAAAATTCGCGCAGCTGCTGCACCTGTCGATGTCAAGATCAACATCGTCGAACGCTTCACTGAATCGGCCAAACAGTTCCCTGAGGTCCTGAAGCCACAGGATGAACGGGATTCACGTCACCGGCGGGCGGCGATGACGGGGACGTTGTACAACCCAAATTGGGCATCGGCCGTCACGATGATGCGTGTGTCGAGTTGCGCTTGAGCGATGAGCATGCGATCGAAGGGGTCGCGATGGTGAAGCGGCAACGCCGGTGCGACAAGCGCGTGCGCCACCGAGATCGGCAATAGCTCGAAGCCGCTGACTTCAAGCGTCTCCACGAGGCCGTCGGGATAGTCGAGTTTGCCGAGCGCTCGCTTGATGCCGAGTTCCCAGGGCGTGATCACCGAGACAACGACCGAATCTGCCTCGCCGATCGCATCTCGGGCGTTCGCTCCAAGTTCGTCGCTTCCAGCGAGAAACCACAGCGCCACGTGGCTGTCGAGAAGCAGACGCATTCAGTCCTCGAACATCTCCAGGACATCAGGATCGGAGCCGACGATGTCCGTTCCCTCGGCGATAGTCACCTTTCCAGCCCAAACACCGCCGACCCGGACGGCGGGCTTCTCTGCCGCAAGGAGGGCAGCAATCGCATCCGCGTAGAGACGACTACGGGTGCAGCCGCGACGCGCCGCTGCACGTTCGGCCCGCTCAAACAACTCGTCTGGAATGGAGATTGCGGTCTTCACGTCGCCATTATACCTCGGTATAACTCATCATTGTAGAAGGCGGAAATCGAGGGTCATTCCGAACGAGATGCCCAACAACCTAGACGGCGACGATGTCCAGAAGATGCTCAATGCCGACGAGATCCCTGGCATTGCGCGTGTACAAGCGGGCACCGTTGGCATGCGCAGTCGCGGCGATCAGGAGATCCATCACCCGCGACCTCGGTTGACGGCCATGACTCACCACGGCAGCAGCAAACTGGCCGTAACTCACCGCCACCGCATCATCAACCGGCAGAGCATCGAACCGACGTTGCAACGCTGACAACCGGCGCAGACGCTCCGCCCTGGTCGCCGCGTCAGCCGTCACGAGCACGCCGAATTGCAACTCAGCCAACGACGCCACGCTGATAGCCAGGTCACCCTCCAATTCGGGGACGTCTGTCGCGATCAGAACGCTGGTGTCAAGCAAGGCTCTCATCGCCGCGCTCCCACGGATTCACGAATGACTGATCGATGAGGTCACGATCGGTCTCCCAGCCCGGATCTGCTCGACCGGCGAACAGGTCAGAGATATCAACCCACTGCTGCCAACGCCGGGGCGCAGCGGGCACCAGCCGCGCCGCAAGACGCCCAGCAACCGTGATCTCGATCTCCTCGCCACCCTCGACACGGCGAACAAGCTCAGATGCATCTTGGCGTAATTCCCTCAAACCGACAGCAGCCATACGAACACTGTAGCACATGCGCTACCTTCCGGCGCGAGAGGCGACTATAGTCCCCGTACTACCCCGACCCGGAACACAGGGCTGGCCATCCCAGGGTTTACGAGCGTAGGTAAAAAGTCTCACCGCGGCTCTTCTGCAACTAGGATGCGCACATGCCTGCGGGAGCATCGACATCGAACACGCCGTGGCGGATCTTTCTCAGCCATACGTCCGAACTCGATCGGCTGCCCACCGGCCGAACCTCGTACGTCCAATGCGCGATCGATACAGTGCTCACGGCCGAGCATCAGCCCGTCGACATGCGCCACTTTCCGAACCGCGACCTGACACCGAGCGAGATTGACCGAGATCGGCTCGAGTCATGCCACGTCTACTTTGGGATCTTCGGCTTCCGTTGGGGATCAGAATGTGCTTCACGCCCAGGCTTTTCCTACACCGAGACTGAGTACGACCTCGCAGGCGAGCTCGGCATACCGCGCCGCATCTTTCTGCTCGATGATCGATCGACCCAACTTGGCGCGTCGCCGGTAGAGCTCGGCTTCTCGGAGGCGAGTTTCGCCCAACAGACGACGTTTCGTCACCGCGTCAAGGAACGTGTGGTCAACTGGGTCACAAGCCCTGAGGATCTGAAAGCCTCCATCGCTCAGGCACTGATCGATCTGCGGATATCAGGCGACGTTGGCGTCCCCGGCGCTCAGCCACGGCAGCCCTCAAGGTCGACCGTTCCATCTCGTCGCGAACGCCCATTCATCGGCAGAGCGCAGCAACTTGCCACGCTGGACGAACTCTTGGGCGACCCGACCCAGGAGCGCGTGGTGCTGGTGCACGGCCACCCTGGAGTCGGCAAGTCTGAGCTGGCGTTCGAGTATGCGCGCCTCCATCCCGACCGCTACCCAGGTGGACGATTTTTCATCCGCTGGGGATCCGGTGCAGGGTTGGTCGACCTGGCAAAGGTCGGCGCAAAACTTGGCCTCGAATTGTCAGGGGTTGAATTGGCGGAGCAGTGCGAACTGACGATGAACGCATTGAGCACGACACCAACGTTACTGCTGTATGACAACCCCACCCACGCCGCGGAAATTGACGACTGGCTACCGGCGAGCGATGTGCCTTGCCATGTGCTGGTGACGTCGACGAACGAACGATTGTTGGCATCGACCGTATCGATCGCTGTCGCTCCCCTTTCCAACGACGAGTCACGTTGCCTGGTGCGCTCCGTAGCTGGGGAAGAGGTGAGCCCCGCCCATGAGGATCAATTGGTCGGATGGGCGGGCGGGCTGCCGGCGCAGTTGTTGCCATCGAGCGAGGCGCTCGCCTATGAAATGGGCCGCGGCCGGAGTGGCGGATTCGCAGCTGCGTTGTCGCCGACGGCGAGAAGCAGTTACGAGCTGGCCTACTCATCACTCGACATCACATCGCGGCTCCTGCTGCATGCGATGTCGCTGCTCTCGATCGATCGCATCGAGCGTATTGAGCTCTCGGGGCAGCTCATCGACGCCTTCGGGTGGAGCGATGCCGATGTCAGTCATGCCATCGATGTCTGCGTCGATCGCCATCTCATTGAGGGCGTTGAACAGCTGCGAATGCATCAGCTGTTGGCCGCGCACCTGCGCTCATTGGCGATCGACGACTCCTCGACTACCGACTCGATTGGCCTCATACGTAGCGCCCAATGGCGGCGGCTTGTCGTTGCTGCTCGACTCACCGACGAACTACCGACTGATCGCGATCGCGTGGCTCGGTTGTTGACCTATCCCCTCCATGTAACTGCATGGGCAGAAATGAAGGGCGAAATCGAGGATCCTGGTCGCCCCGCGCACATCGTCGGCGACGCGCTCTTTGAGCTCGGCGACTACACCCAAGCCCGACCCTGGTACGAACGCGCCGTCACCGAAGCCGAGCTCGGCGACATCCACGGCCGCATCAACCATGAAAGCCTCGGGGCCAGCATCCATGAGGTCGGGAACTGTTGGTATCAGCTCGGCGACTACACCCAAGCCCGACCCTGGTTCGAACGCGCCGTCACCGAAAAGAGCTCGGCGACATCCACGGCCGCATCAACCATGAAAGCCTCGGGGCCAGCATCCATGTAGTCGGGAACTGTTGGTATCAGCTCGGCGACTACACCCAAGCCCGACCCTGGTTCGAACGCGCCGTCACCGAAGCCGAGCTCGGCGACATCCACGGCCGCATCAACCATGAAAGCCTCGGGGCCAGCATCCATGAGGTCGGGAACTGTTGGTATCAGCTCGGCGACTACACCCAAGCCCGACCCTGGTTCCAACGCGCCGTCACCGAAGCCGAGCTCGGCGACATCCACGGCCGCATCAACCATGAAAGCCTCGGGGCCAGCATCCATGTAGTCGGGAACTGTTGGTATCAGCTCGGCGACTACACCCAAGCCCGACCCTGGTACGAACGCGCCGTCACCGAAAAGAGCTCGGCGACATCCACGGCCGCATCAACCATGAAAGCCTCGGGGCCAGCATCCATGTAAGTCGGGAACTGTTGGTATCAGCTCGGCGACTACACCCAAGCCCGACCCTGGTACGAACGCGCCGTCACCGAAGCCGAGCTCGGCGACATCCACGGCCGCATCAACCATCAAAGCCTCGGGGTCAGCATCCATGAGGTCGGGAACTGTTGGTATCAGCTCGGCGACTACACCCAAGCCCGACCCTGGTTCGAACGCGCCGTCACCGAAAAAGAGCTCGGCGACATCCACGGCCGCATCAACCATGAAAGCCTCGGGGCCAGCATCCATGAGGTCGGGAACTGTTGGTATCAGCTCGGCGACTACACCCAAGCCCGACCCTGGTACGAACGCGCCGTCACCGAAACAGAACTCGGCGACATCCACGGCCGCATCAACCATGAAAGCCTCGGGGCCAGCATCCATGTAGTCGGGAACTGTTGGTTTCAGCTCGGCGACTACACCCAAGCCCGACCCTGGTTCGAACGCGCCGTCACCGAAGCCGAGCTCGGCGACATCCACGGCCGCATCAACCATCAAAGCCTCGGGGTCAGCCGTCAAGCTCGAGCCCGACTGGGCTGACCGGCTCGCCGCCTCGCCGTGCGCCGACGGCATAGCCGTCACGGATAGCGCAGGCCGACCCGTCACTGACGCTCAGCGAAGCGACGAGTTCATCGATCAGCGCAGGCGCGACATCGACGGGCGGGGCCTCGTAGTCGACCTGATGATCAGATTCCCGTTCAGCGAGAATCGCGCCGGACCTCCACAAGCCAGCATGCCTGCTCAGGTCGTAGCTCATGATCATGAACTGCAGCGAGCGGAGCAACGACGCGTCGACGAAGATCGGGGTGTTGCTTCGGGCCAACTGCACGACGAAGGTCATCGCCGGTCACCGAACTTGTCGGCCGGGTGCGCGTCGTCGGTCGATTCAGCTATCGCGGCGAGCATCTCGAGGGCGACCGCTATCGCAGCGTGATCGTCGCTTGGCGCTCGGTGGCAATGTCGGAGCTACCCGAGCTATTGGTAGCAGTCGACTCGACCAACAGCCTCTCTGGCTGGATCAGCCTGCGCGCCGCCGCTGGGTTGTCGAGCGGTGAGCCGTTTCGCCATCCGCCGGTGATCAGCGGATCGCATCGCGCCTCGATGGCGATGATGCGCAGCGGCGACGCCGAGGCCGCCTCGATCGATGCCGTGACGTGGGAGCTGATTGCTCGATCCCATCCACTCGAGATCGCCGGGTTGCACGGCCTCGGCCGCGGACCGTTGGTACCGACGCTGCCGCTGATTACCAGCCTGACGACCAGCGGCGACGAGGTCTCAGCGTTGCGCGGCACCTTCACCGCAGCCGTCGACGAATGGCGAGACCGAGCACTGCTGATCGAAGGTTTTCACGCCTGCGATTGGGATGACTACGCCGATGTGCTGCAGGGAGCAGGCGCACCGTAACTGCGCAGGCTGTCGCCGTGGCACACTGCACCTATGCCCTCACCCGCCTACATCTCCGATCAACCGGGCCCGCTCAACGCCGACATGGCGCTGCTCGAACGGCTGCGCAACGGGCCCCGGACCCTGCTCTCCTCGACCGTCGTCGGCGTGCGCACCGGCTACGCCTGCGTCGTCGAGGCGGGCCAGCTGGTTCGGTTCTGTACGGTCGATGGACCACAGGTGGTCGACCTCAATCTGTGGAGCGCCGACGATCCTCGCGAGCGGTTTTGGGCCAGTAGGACGCGGCAGTTCTATGGCACCCACGTCACCGTCGGGCATCGCTTGTGGTCGAACCTGCCGTTCTTGCGGCCGTTGGCCACCTTCGTCGACGACACCATCGTCTACGGCCGCGACGAAGACGACGCTGGCTGCCACGATCTGCTCGGAACCCGCTGCGACCCGTACGTCAGTCAGATGCTCGGCGGCTCGGCCTACGACTTTCACTGTCACAGCAACCTGACCCGTGCGGTGTTGCCGTTTGGGTTAACCGAGTTCGATGTTCACGACGTCATCAATCTCTTCCAGATCACCGGGTTGATGCCCGATGACAAGCGCTATTTCATGAAAACGTGCCCGGCGCGCGACGGCGATTACGTCGAATTGTTGGCTGAGACACGCCTGTTGATGGCCATCTCGTTGTGCCCTGGCGGCGACCTCGCCGTGCCGTTGTGGGGCGAAGGTTCCGACTCCGAGCCGAACTGCAATCCGCTGCGGGTCGAGATCTACCAGCCTGTGGACAGCGCCCTAGCTGGCTGGCAACCGTCGCAACGCGCCGCCTACCGGGGGGCGAACGGCCACAAACATGGACTCGGGTTGTGTATCGAAGGGCCTCCGCCGCCCTTGACCGAGCGGCACCCAGTCACCTGATCCTTACGGTTTGAACACCGGAATCTGGGAGACCTCGCCGTTGTAGTCCACAATGGTGATCGATGACCGCTGCTCGACCGACCATCATGAACGCCCGCAGGTACGACGCGCGCCGCCCAGTCGGGTCGACAAACACTGAATCGATTGTTGGTGAAGCCTTCATGGATGATCCTCCGTTACCGGAGTGAAGTCGACGAAGGATGCGGAAACGTCGGATCGCCACTGCAAGACTGCTCGTCCAATGGACGAGGCTGAACTCTTGAAAGCGGCGAAGGCCAAAATCTTCGCCGATTTTCCAATGGTCGAAGGCCATCCCGACATCGCCGGGGTGCTTCGACAACCTTGCCTACTGGCACTGCTGGGGTCTCTAATGGCCGCACCCTTTCGCTCACAGGGCATCACCGTCGTCTGCGCTCCTGAGGCCCGCGGGCCGATCCTCGGTGCGCTCGTTGCCGTTCAGCTCAACGCCGGTCTCGTCTTGGTGCGCAAGAATGAACGCAACCATCCGGGCGCCGATACCCACATCGAGTCAGGCCCGACGTGGCGCGGCAGCAGCGAAACCTTTCAATTCCGCTCCTGGGATCTCGCGCCGGGCGATCGGGTGCTCGTCGTCGATGACTGGATCACCACCGGAAGCTCACTGACCGCGGTGCACCAGCTGATCACGCACGCCGGGGCGATCGCCGTAGGAACTTCGGTAATCGTCAACAAAGCACACCCAGAGACGCTCGAACGTCTCCGGGTGCGCTCGTTGGTCGACTTCGATCAGTTGGTCGATCGTGACGCCTAGCGCCGATCAGTAAATCCCAAGAGCGACGGACTGCTCACGGCGACGACGAGCTGCGAGCACAGCGGTGAGGCCACCGAGGATCATCACCATCCCCGTGCCGACCGACGTCATCGCTTGCAGACCAGCCGCAGGAAGTACGACGGGCACGGTTGGCGTCGTCGGCGGCAGCACCGCAATGGCCGGAATCGTCACCACCGCTGCGGCGACGTTGTTGGCCAGATTGGAGTCCAACCCCCGACCGCTGACCGAGGCGCTGTTGGTCAGCGTCGCGCCCGGCGTGCCGGAAGCCCGCGTGACGATCGTCAGTACTGGCAAGGTCGAACCAACGGCGGCAATACCACTGTAAGCGCAGGTCAACGTCGAAGCAGCAGCCTGACAGACCCAGTCGGTTCCGCTCGCGGAGACGTATGCCAGTCCGGTCGGCAGCGTGTCGACGACGGAGATGTCAAAGTCGGTGCCCGGACCGATATTTCTGACGGTCAGTGCCCATGTCGCCAGACTGTTGGAATCGAGTAACCCGCCAACCAGAACCTTGGCGATGCTCAGATCAACCGCCGAGGCCACAGTGGCGACCGTTGCAGTGTCCTGCGCCGTGACGTTGGTGCCGCCGGGCGTGGCACCGGTCGCAGTGGCCGTGTTCGAAGCGCTCGAGGCAAGCACGTCTTGCTGTGAAATCTCGCGGGTGGCCGCACAGGTGAACGATGCGCCGGGTACCAGCGTGGTTGGCAACGGGGTCGAGCACGTTCCAAGCACAGCCCCGATCGACTCGCTCACCCTGACACCGCTCAAGGTGACGGTGCCGTTGTTGGCCACGGTGATCGTGTAGTCGACCACGTCCCCAGCCTCGTAGGGCCCTGCCCCAACGGCCACCTTGTCGATGATCAGGCTTGGCGAGGAGGTCAAGGGGACATCCACTTGCGCCTGTCGCGGTGGTAGCTCGGCGCTCCCGATGGTGGCAATATTGCGGTAGGTGCCCGCATCGAGCTCACTTTGGGAGATCACATGAGCGGCAAGACACTTGAGTTCTGCGCCTGCGGCCAGCGACGTCGGCAGCGTGACGACCGCAGCGCCGATCGTGCACGTACCGAGCACCGCTGCCGGATCGCTGACCGTGACCGCAGTCAGCGGAGCAGCGCCGGTGTTGGTGGCGATGATCTCGAAGTTCACAGTGCTACCGACGCTGTACCCGCCCGCCGGTGGTGCCGGGGATGCGGCAACGCGCTTCAGCGTCGACAGTTGGGCAAGTGGAATCGACGCCGTGGCGACATTCGGATGGACATCGCCAGCGACTTCCGGGGTACTCGATGCCACTGTCGCCGTGTTCACCAGCGTCAGAGGTGCGCCAGCAGTCGCCACGGTGTAGCTGTTGGTGTAGCTGAAGGTCTTCGGTGACCCGGCTGGATCGACGTCGCCAAAGTTGCAGGTCTCATCGAGGGTGCCGTCGGCACAGGTGCTTGCGGTCAGAACCAGGCCCGCTGGGGTTGGATCCGACACCGTGACGCCTTGGGCAACAGAGGGCCCGTACACCGTGATCGTCATCGTGAACGAGACCACCCCGCCAAGCGTGCCGAACGGCTGCCCGGCTACCTTGGCGATGCCATAGCTGGTTGCAGCCCCGACGACGGCGGTGTGATCGTCGGAGTCGGGTTCGGCGTTGTCACCGTCGGCCGAGGCGCTGTTGGTCAGATTCGTTCCCGCAGGCACGCCGGAGTTGGTCAGCATATTGACGGTGAACACTGCCGTTGCGCCAGGCGCCAGCATCGCTGGCCCGGTGCAGGTCATCAACAACGCCACCGGGCCGGTGCAGGTCCACCCGGCAGGGGCGATCATCGTCGACAAGCTGGCACCTGCTGGCGGCAGTAGATCGGTGACCACTGGGTTGAGCACGCTGACCGAACCCGGGTTGCGCACGGTCACGGTGTAGGTCAATCCTGCTCCCGCGTTGACGGCCGCCGGGCCGGTCTTGTCAACCGTCAATTCTCCACGCGGCAGCGGCACCGTTGCTGAATCCTGCTCGGGGGCAAGCTCGGTGGCGTCGGCAATGGCCGTGTTGTCGAATTTGCCAGCGAGCAAATCGCCGCTGGTCACCTGATGCTGAGCAGCGCACGTGATGATCGCCGCGGGCGCCAAGGAGGCAACGGGGCTGCTCGGGGTGCAGCTAAAGCCGGAGATCCCGGCCGTCGTGTCGGTGACCACCACGTCATGCAGGGTGGTGTTACCGGTGTTGGTGACGACGATCCCATAGGTGATCACCGATCCGATGTCGTACGGCCCCGCCGAGGTGACTTGCTTGACGATGCTCAGGTCGGTGTCTCGGGGTAGATCGACGACGTCTTCGTCTTCGACTGGACCGGTCTGCGCGCTGTCTGCCGTGGCTGTGTTGGCATAGGTTCCGGCGTCGATGTCGCCCTGTGTCACCGTGTGGCTGGCCACGCAGCTCAACGATTCACCGGCGGCAAGCACCGCCAGCGGAAGCGCTGCGGCGGCTCCGGCGGCCACGCAGGACCCGATCGAATCGGCCCCCGGATCGCTGATCGTCACGTTGGTCAGGGCCGCAGCACCTGTGTTGTCGACAATCAGGTCGTAGAGGATCTCGTCGCCGAGTTCAAAGCCGCCTGCCGGCCCGGGGCGTGACTCCTTGCTGAGAGTCATAGCGGCCAACAGAACTGTCGCCTGCGCCTCGACGGGCGCTGTTTGCACGCTGTCGGCCTCGGCTGTGTTGATCACCGATTCAGCGATCACGTCGGGCGAGGTGATGCGATACGTGGCGGTGCACACGATGGTTGGATTGGGGTCGCCTGCGGCCAGCGTCGCTGGCAACGTGACACCACCCTCACAGGTGTACGGACCACTGATCTTGGGATCGTCGATGGTGATCCCGGTCAGCGTGGCACCGCCGGTGTTGGTGATCGTAAAGGTATAGGTGATGACATCTCCGGCGGCGTCGAACAGCGCTGGTGCAGCGACCTTGGTAAAGGTCATCGAGGCGACATCCACTGTTGCGGCTGCACTGTCTGGCGCCTCGGGGCCCGACGTCGGATCACCGTTCGTGGCGAGCGTTGCAGCGGAAATCGTTGCCGTGTTGCGAACCTCGTCGAACTCGCTGGCGACGCCGGCGCACAGGACCGTCCACTGCGAGGATGCCCCGACCGCCAAGGACGCCAGCGGCTGCACTGGTCCGGTGACCGTGCAGGCAGTGAACCCGATCCAGCTGTCCTGCCAGGAGACCGCCGTCGCCTCGCTCGGACCGTTGTTGGTGATCGTCACGGTGAACTCCACGCTCGCGCCTGGCACGGCCGATGCCGTCCCTGTCGTCTTGGTGATCCCAAGATCGGCACTGCGCTGCAACGGCGTGCCTTCGGTAGCGGAGTTGTTGGTCGGGTTCGGGTCGTTCGGTCCAGCGACGACCGTCGCCGTGTTCGTCAGCGATTCGCTTCGATCAGCGTCGACCAGCACCACGACGGTAATCGTCTGCGTGGCTTGCGGTGCCAGAGTGGCGAACGTGCATGAGATCGACGTCTGGGCAACATTGGCGGCGCACGCCGCGGGGCTCACACTGACGAAACTGGTTCCATCGGGCACAACGTCGCTGACCACCACATTCGTTGCAGTGTCACCACCCAATGCGTCCTCATTCTTTACAGTCAGGGTGTAGGTCAGTTGTTGTCCAGCTGTGGCAGTGACCCCGCCGTCGGACTTGGCGATCGAGACATCGGCGGCGATGTAGTGATTATCGAAGGTGACCTGGGTGGTTACATCTGCAGAGATGCTCACCGTCTGGGCTGGCGCATCTGAGTAGTGGGCGGGGTGGCCCGTCTCGCGTATTGTGCAGCCCTCAGCGGTGGGAACCTGTTGGATCGACGATGTTCCCGATGGAACGTTGACCACAATCTCGGCGACATCGGAGTCGGTTCCCGGGCAATCGAGGTTAAAGGTGAACTGGCCTCCCGGACCACCGTCGACCCGCTTGGTGATCTGCAGACCACCCTCGCGGCGCACGTTGGTAAAGGTCACATTGTTCGCCGTTGCGATCACAATCGAGGTTGATTTGTTGGCCACCGATGGCGTCCCACCGCTGATGCCGACGAGCGCCCATCCGGCCGTGTCGTTCTCGGTGATCACGCACTGCGTTCCCGCCTCGATGCCAGGCAACGTCGCGGACGACGTCGCCGGTGGGGTCAAGGTGACACTGCGCGATGCTGGACCTGTG
The DNA here is from genome assembly GCA_963732585.1 of uncultured Acidimicrobiaceae bacterium. Lineage (GTDB taxonomy): Bacteria > Actinomycetota > Acidimicrobiia > Acidimicrobiales > Ilumatobacteraceae > WLMZ01. Next base: position 1,804,344 of record CAVSZY010000003.1, read on the forward strand.
TAACCAACGCCAGCGCAGGCAACCGTGAAGGTGAAGGCGACGCCCGATGCCCCAGAAGCGACTTTGGTGATCACCAGATCCGACGAGTTGCGCACATTGCTGAACTGCAACGAGTTGGTTCCCGTGCCGACGACGACGGTCTGGGCGGGCGCTGGTGTCCATGCGCTGCCCGGGTTCTGCTCGCTGACCAGGCAGGACATGCCCGTTGGAATCTGCGGCGACAGGTACGGCGAGCCCGGCGATGCGGCCACAGCAGCAACGTCATAGGCCGTGCCTGGGGAGCAATCGACATTGAACAGGAATCCACCTACGGGTGCCGGCGACCCGACGGGGACGACGGCTTTGTTGATCTCGATGCGTCCGCTGAGGCGGGTGTTTGTCACCACGAGCGTGGTCGTCTCGGCGATCGACGACGCTGTCTGCGGGGCATAGGTCACGGCCCAGTCGGCTGCGTCAGCGGCTAGGAGCGGTTCGCTCACCGAGCATGTCGCTCCGACGGGGACAGTCACCGGTCCAACGCTGCCATTGGCACCCACCGGCGGATTTGTGAACGTAAGCGCGGTGCCATTGTTGGAGCACACGAGCACCACAGGGAAGGTGGTGAGATCATCACCGGGGTTCGTCAACCCGCCATACGCGACCACCTTCGTCGCGCTGACCTGGGCCGTCCGGCGGCTGTTTGTGTAGCTGACGCTCTGGGCACCGGTCATCGTCACCTGCTGCACCAGCGATGGCGTCGTGGACCAGCGTGTTGCATCGACAGCTTCCGTCGTGGTGCACAGCGCACCCTCGCGAACGTTGACCACGGCCGCCGGAGGGACGTTGACCACCTTCGGTGTGCCGTCTCCGGTGAGGTCGATCGGCGAGCCGTTGAATGTGCATGCGACCGTCACGGCGAAGCTCGCCGGGTCACCGGGGAACGCACCCTCGATCGTCTTGTTCATCGTCAGGGGAAAATTGACGATCGTTTTGACGTTTGCGACGGTGACCGTGGCCGACGTCGTGGTCGAGGTCGACGACGGCATCGTGACGACGCCCGGGGTGGTCGTCCATCCGGTGACGCTGTCGGACGCGGTGCAGGAGGCGCCGGCGGGGACGTTCAACGTTGGCGGGACCGTCGAGACGGTGCCGTTGGCTGACGCCGTGGCGACGACGTCATAGACGATCGGTGCTCCACCACCAGCAGCGATGCAGGACACGGTGATCGGGAACGACGTCAACCCGGGCTGCGTCGTGTTGAAGTCGACGACCTTGAGCACAGTGAGCACCTTTTGGCGGAAGACGCAGATCGACAACTGGGAGAAGTTGTTGGTGTTTGCCTGTGCCGGATCGACGAGGACGGAGCTGACATTGGGGGTGAACCGAAGCACGTCGAGTGGACCAGACGCGGTGGTCGGCGGAAACGTCCACAGCGGGTTCTGTGCTGCGGCACCGATGGACACCGCCGTGAAGTAGACGACGTTGCCGTCGGGGTCAGCGATGTCGGAGACCGTCAGCGTACGAAATCCTCCCTCGGTCGAGTCGGTGTACATGCCGGTCCATTTCGGATTTCCAGAGTTCAGTACCCCGGCTCCGAGATTGCCTCCGGCGGTGAACTTGATCCATTCTCCCGAACCGGCGCTGCCGCAGCTACCGCTGTCGGGAATATTCGCCACGGACTCCACAGGGTCGAGTGCACTGGAGCCGACGGCGCTCACCGGTGAGGACAACCCCAGCGGTGTGATGACCATCGCAGCTCCGACGATCGCGCTGATCGCCCCCAGGGCGCGCAGTGTGCGCCACTCATTTCGACGAAAACGCCGACTCGGCAAGACCCGTCCCATAATCCGCTCCAACCCGCTCTTGAGGTGTAGCAGGGTGGGTTCGTTCTGGCTCTTCTCGGGCAACACGACCAGTCAGGCCCGAGTGTCATAGCTCCTGCGCAATGGGGACGCTAATACACGGCGGGTATGACGCCGTCGTCGCAATCAAAACTTAACAATGTCTTTCTAAAGACTGGCCGGCGCCTCGACCGGTATCGATTGTCCAGGGGGCCGCAAGCATCATGTCCTATCAGGGCACACATCGGCACGCAGAGTGATCACTTGATCGTCACCACAGCGCTGGCCCCCGACACGTTGGCTACAGAAAGTAGCCGGAGATATCGACGATGATGTCACCGCCGCCAGCGGAGAACACGGAGAATCCGTAGGCCGACGGGGCGACGATTGCGTGGTCAGCCACCGTCTCGCCAGCAGCCGTGGCATTGAGATTGGATACCTCCGGCCGTGCGGATCCAGCAGGATAGAGGGTGAAGTGTCCGGCACCGGAGGTGTCCACTGCGGTCAGGTTGACGACAACAGCGCTGGCCTCGACCGTCCACGGAACATGCGAGGTTCCTAACGGTGCAACACGCTTTCCTGTTGCACGCGTGTCGAGTTGGCGGGTTGGCGTCATCGCCACGAACAGTCCGTGACGCGATTTCGGTGCCGATGCGCCGGTGTAGTAGCCCGTGACGTCAAGCGTCCAGTGGCCTCCGCCGGAGGTGAAGACATCGAGTGCGGTCTGCCCTGCGGCGATCGAAACGACCGCCTGATTGGCCCTCGTCGAACCGGCGCGGTCGATATTCAGGTTCGACGTCAAGGTTGGTCCTGCGCCGCTCGGCATGACCGACCAATAGCCGGGAGCCGCTCCTATTGCGGTGAGTGTGACAACGACTGCGGTGGCATCGTGTGGTAATCCGAGAGCGGTCAGTGACACTCGGTTTGTCGATCCAGGCCGAGAGGGGGCTGCCTCGGTTCGGGTATCGACCAAGCGCTGGCTGGCGATCGGCAGAAATCGACCGCCCCGCGACGTCGATGCCGGCACGTAGGCGCCGGCGACGTCGACCACGATCGAAGCGGTGCCTTCGACGAAGATCTCAACGCCACCGTCGGGCCCGAGCTGCACTGTTGCCAAGTTGGCAATGGTCGCCCGCGGGCGATCGACGTTCAAGGTCGAGGCCACCGGATCTGAGCCGGAGGGGAACACCGAGACATACCCTGGCGAAGCATCGACCGCGGTGATGTTCAGCACCGCGGCAGTGGCATCAAAAGGCACACCGCCGCGACCGGCCACCTGGACGTGGATTCGCTTGGTGTCGACGACGAAGAATCCACCGTAGGCGGGCGAGCTACGCCGAGTGTCCGCCAACCTTGACGATGTCAGGGTGACGAATCGGCTGGAGTCGACCCGGCCCTGGGCGGTGGGCTGATCGGTGATCGGGTTTGCCGTAGCCGGACTCGTCGTCGGCGCGCTCACCGGGGTTGGCGTCGTCGGGGGCGCCTCCGGGGTCGTCGTCGGTGTTGATGTCGCCGGAGTCGTCGTCGGTGTTGATGTCGCCGGAGTCGTCGTCGGTGTTGATGTCGCCGGAGTCGTCGTCGGTGTTGACGTCGTCGGAGTCGTCGTCGGTGTCGTTGTCACCGGCGTCGTTGTCACCGGCGTCGTTGTCGTCGCCGTTGTCGTCGCCACTGGGCACGATTCCACCATGATCTGCACCTCACGGATACTCAGCCCATTCTCGCCAGCGGTGCCGCCTAACGAACCGTGAGTTATGACGATCTCGCCGCCGAGGATCGCCTTGCCGCTCCAGCCAGGCAGCGTCGTCACCCGAAGCCCGGAATAGGCGTCTGACTCAGCCCCCTCGGCAAGGGTGTCGGGAAGATCTTGCGTCATGTCTGACCCTGTTGTCGTGCCGATCGCGAGGCCAACCACTTCTGCGGACTCGTTCGTCTGCGAACGCAAGGGCGCGCTCACGTAGTCATAGGACGAGATCGTCGCCGAGCGAACTCGCAGAAAGCGGCCCGGCGCAGCGGGCGGGATGAGTACACCCGTCGACAAGCGAGGGTGGTTGGCACTCATCCCTGTGTAACCCTGCCAGCCGTATGGCGTTGCTGCACAGACGATCGAGTTGGTCGAGGTGATCGCAGTCGATTTCGACCCGGAAGTAGCCGTCGCTGTCGTGTCCGTCTCGGTCGTCGTCGTTACGACGCCAGTGGTCGGAGTGCTCGACGTCGGCGCAGCGGACATCGCCTCGTAGACCGACCGGTACGCGGCCTTGGGCACGTTCGAACTGTCGAGCAACAACGCCTTCGTCGGTTTGGTCCAACCGTGCACCGACCATGGGGTGTCCAGCCACGTGTCGGAGTCGTTGAGCCCCCAAACGGTAATCTCATTGCCACCTCCGGCGAGCAGCGCAGCGACTTCCTGACCGTAAATCTGCGCCTGTCGAGCATCGGAGCGCACGAGAGAACTCGACCACTGATGCGAGCCCATTGGGACGTCCATCTCGGTGATCGCCACCTCGACTCCAGTGGCCCGTAAGGCGCGCACCCCCGCGAGCAACTCCTCTGGGCTCACGTCGCCCATCATCAGGTGAGTCTGCAGGCCAACCCCGTCGATCGGCACCCCCGCCGCACGCATCCGGGTGACCTCGCGAATCAGCGCGGCGAGGTTGGCCTTGGAATATTCGGTGTTGGTCTCATTCCAAAACATCTTGATCGATGGGCACGCCTGTTTGGCGGTGCGCAATGCCCAGTCGATGTAGTCGGGTCCGATGCGCAACCGAAACGGATCAGTCGGGGTGAAGATGCCAGCCTGGCTGTACTCGAAGGCCTCGTTGACGACGTCGTAGCGCGTCACTGCGGTGCCGCAATAGTGGGCGGCGTCAGAGGCGATCATTCGCCCGACGATGGTTTTAAAGTCGGCGTCGGATGAGATGTTGCGCAGCCAGGCGAGATGCTGCGAATCGATAAAGAACGATTGGCCCCAGAGCATCGTGTGTCCTCGCACTGTCATGCCGTTGCGGCTGGCGAAGCTGACGACCTCGTCGCCAGGGCCATACGACGGACGGAGGCTCCATTGGTCGGCTGTGCCATTCATCAGTGGTGGCAGCGCCCACACCGTGTCCCACTTCATCGAGTTCTGGGCAGTAATCGAATTGAAATGGGTTGCCACAGCTTGGGCATAAGCCGGATCCGCAAGCCGTCCCTCGTTGACCGCCACCCCGACGAGTAGCCCCTTGCTCTCGGCGAGTGCTCTCAGGGTGACGTCAGCCTGCACCGGCGAGGCCGTTGAACCGACAAACGATGCAACGGCGAAGCTGGAAAGAGCGGACAGGATATGGAGATGGCGGATTGTTCGGCGGAACACATCCCCCAAACAACCACGTTATGTAGTCGTCTAACTCCAAGCAGCGGTCAAGACCTCGTTATGATTTGTGAACTTGTCGACCGACAGCGGCCAGGCTGTACTTAGGCGACATCGACCTCGAGTATTTGGCCTCGACCGGCGTGGCTGCCACCGCCGCCCTCGATGTTGCAGATAAAGACGTAGTGACCGGCCGCAAGCTCGACGGACAGCGTCGCTGTTGTCCCTGGGTCGAGCCGTTCCGTCTCGCCGACAAGTGCGGCACCTGCTGCGGCGTCGTCGATCGCCCCGGATGCCTTCTGCGGCAGATCGGCGTAGCTTGTGCCGCTAAAGATCACCAGTTCATGGGGAAAATCGCCGCTATTGGTCACCGTGAAATCGACGGCGCCTGCGGGAACGGCCCCGGCTGTCACGATCGACCATTCGGCAAGTTGCACCGAGACAGCATTTCCCGTCGCCGGGCCGGAAGGGGTCGCTGTCTCCGCCGGAACGGCAACCGTCGCCTCAGGGACGGTGGCCGCTGGGTCTGTGACCGGGGCGACGATCGGCGCGTCGGTAGCAACGGCCGCGACCGTCACGGGCAAGGCGGGCGTCACTGTGGCACCGTCGGCGGCGTCGTCGGAGGAGCCGCCGCAGGCTGCGAGGACGAGACCAAAGACCGCAAGGGTGGGAACAAGGCGAGTACGCATACAACCTCCTGGATTGTGGCTAGGGCTGCGTCTTTCCACTCTAGGCGATGGGTTGCAACAAGATTGCGCGCGCAAATACTTGTGCCGCGACGGGCGACTACAGTGCGCCGATGGAGACATTTTCAGGCCTGCCTGCTCATCCGCTGTTTGTTCATGCCCCGCTCGTGCTGTTGCCGCTCGTCGCCTTGCTGACGGTGATTGCCTGCGTGAGATCTGGATGGCATCGGCGCTGGACGATTCCGCTGACGGCGGCGACCGGCGTCTTGCTCGTCATGCTCTTCGCCTCGAATGAGTCCGGCGAGTTTCTGGCGGAGGAACTCGGGCTACAGCGCGCCGTTGGCGACCATGAAGAACTGGCCGAACAGACGATGATCCTCACCCTGTTGATGTTTCTCGGGCACGTCGCCGCCGTCGTTCTGAGCCGCCTCGCCCGTCGCGCCCGGGGCGCACGGGCGTTGGCAGAGAACACGGATGAGCCGACGACGACCGCGTCGTGGTTGCTGCCGACGAGCACCGTCATTCGATTCGGCACCGCCGCCGTGGCCGTGCTGGCCACGTTCTGGATCTTCCGCACTGGGCATGAGGGCGCCAGCGTCGTCTGGGACGGCTGGAACAACTAAATCCGCTGCTCAGTCAGCGGACTCGCCGATGACGGCGACGACCGGGGCGTGGTCTGAGCCCCCTTCGATACCGCGAACCGCACGGTCGACATAGGCAGCGCGCACACGCTTGGCCAGCTGCTCATTGGCCAGGATGTGATCGAGTCGCCATCCGCGGTCGCTGTCATAGAAGTCGCCACGCCGATTCCACCACGTCGACAAGGGACCGGGTCCGTGCGCGGCGCGCACGACGTCGTGCAACCCGAGCTCGATCAGGCGCTGGAACGCTTGGCGCTCCGGCGGGCTGGTGAGGTTGCGCGATCGGTAGCGCGCCGCATCCCAGACATCGGCATCGGTCGGGGCGATATTCAGGTCCCCGAGCACGACGACCGGGCGAACGTCGAATCCCTCAACCTCGAGCACAGCCTCCAGCAGGCGAAACCAGGCCAACTTGAAACTGTGTTCAGGCGTTGCCACCTTGCGACCGTTCGGGGCGTACAACGAGTGCATCCGCACGCCTTGAATTGTGGCGGTGACCAGCCGCGGCTCGCGGAACCGTCCTGCCGCGCCATCGATGCCACGGCACACTTGCGTCGGCTCGTGTTTGCTGGCGATGGCCACACCTGCGCCGCCGCGCTGATGCGCGCCGACAACGTGGTAGCCGAGTGCCGCAAAGCCAGCGGTGCGCAACGCCCGTTCGTCGCACATCACCTCCTGCAAGGCGAGCACATCTGGCCCGACCTGCTCCGTCCAGCTCAAGACCTGGCGAGCGTGAGCGCGAAAAGAGTTGACGTTCCAGGTGGCGATCAACACGACAGGGCCGGGGTCACACCGGCCCGATCGCTCGCCCAGCGGACGGTCGATCGAACGAACCCTGACGGAACCGTTGCCACTCGATCGGCATCGCCATCGGCGACTCAACGCTCGAGGTGCCTTCATGGACGCAAACCCGGTGGATGATCCGCCAATCATCGAGGCGCTGCTCGTACGAATCGAGGTATCGCCCAAACCAGGTATCGAGCCTGGATCCATCTGCGGCGAAGAGATAGCTGACGTTGTACACCTCGCCCGTAGCAGTCATGCCGTCATCGTTGAGCACGATCGTGTGATTGAGAATGCAATGCATCGTCGCTCGCCAGCGGCCGTGCGAGGCCATGCAGCGGTCGACGAACTCCCAGGCATTACCGACAAAGGTTCCGTGGTCATCGATGGCCTCGGGCCAATAGGCAGATTTCATCCACTCGCCGTCGAGCCGATCGACCCCGTGCGAGTAACGGCACGCCACATCCCGAATTGCCTCCCGGTCGGAGAGCTGCCGTGTCGTGAAAGGCACAAGGACCCCTGTTTCGCTAATGAACGTGGATGGTGCCAGCGCGACCGTCGATCGTCACCGTTTCGCCATCAATAATCGCACCAGCGTTGCACACCGCCACCACTGCGGGAATTCCCAAGGCTCTGGCCAAGGCAGCGATGTCGCCATGTTGGCTCCCCATCTCGGCGACGACCCCGCGTGCCGACTGCACGTATGGCCGCCAGGCGGTGCTACAGACGCTGTCGAGCACGACGATATCCACCGAGCGGAGGTCGTCCGGATCGCCAAGGTTGGTCAACAATTTGGCTCGCCCGGTGACCGAACCCGGGGCAACGCCGATGCCATCCAAGCACCACGGCATCCGGCCTCGAGCCCGACGTTCAACGCGCAGTTCCCAGTACGGCGGATCAACCAGGACACCGGAGAACTGCGCTGGCGGTTGGCGCATGGTCAGCATGCGCTGGCGCTCTCGACGCGCAGAGATCAGCTCGAACGAGGCCTGCCGGGCGGCGGGGCCTCGAGAAATGTGCGCTTGCACTTCCTCGGCTGTCAGCAAGAAGAGGTCGGATCGGCTCATCTCCAGGCGGTCGGCGAGTTCGCCAAGGGCACGGCGCGTCGGCTGCAGAACCTTGGCCATCGTCTGCATGGCCTGGTGACGGCGCACCAGATGTGCTGCCGTCGTGGAAACGACGCGGTCGAACAATGGGCGCTCCCAGGAGTGCAGGCTACGACGCAAGACCCGCGTCGCCATGTGCCGCTCGCCCATGGTGCGCGCCCCGACGAGAGACGGGTTGCGCTCCGGGGGAGCAAACCGAAACCGATCGATCACCGATAACGCATACAACGGTTCGCTTCCCCATGTCGGTGACTGAAGCTCCCACTGATTAGGTCCGAGACAGCCATAATCACGGCGAAAGCGGCTGTAATCGGTGGCAAATTGACGCATAGGCGTCGTCGGGGCGGGACCAGCGAGCATCGCCTCGACCGCAGAGACGCCCGAGTCGAACAGCGCGGTCAAATCGATGTCCGCTCGCACCTGGTTGGCCAGCTGCCAAAGTTCTGCCGATGGATCGGCTACATCGATTGCCCCCAATCCGCCAAGCAGGCTCGGAGCAAGGTCGATCTCCGGGAAGCGGGCGGCGAAACGGCGGATCGCTGTACGGCCGACCTCGATCGCCAGCGTCAAACGCATGAGGTCCAAGATTGGCGCTTCGATGAAGGCCTGCAGCCGCCCCAACTGCACCCCAAACGCCTCCTCGGGAACCGCGTCGGTCGTCGACAGCGATTGCAGGTAGTGCTCAGCCTGCGCCTGCAGACGGTGCAGGTCAGCTGCGCGCGGCGCGCGCCTCGCCGTGACCGCCACCTTCCTCGACCCCATCTTGGCGAGGTGCTCCGCTGCGGTGGAATCGAGGTACAGGTATCCGGCGAACATGCCCCAAATTTGGTCGAAGTCCGCAGACTTGCGGCGACTGAGGCCAGCCTGGCGGATCGCCCGGCGCTGCGCTTCGCGCAACGGTGGGCCGAGGATCGACCAGGTCAGTGGAGTGACCGCCTCCGGCAGAATTTCTTCTGCGCCACGACGGAGGTAGGTGCTCGCAGGCCGCGCCACATCGTCGAGCAGGCCCCGGACAACGTCCGCGTGCGGCTGAGAATTTGGCGTTCGTGTCAAAGTGCCTCCCGAACCCGCAAGATGAAACGGTACACGGCTCGGCAGATATTCGCAGTGAAAGCGCCAATAATATTGGAGCGCTCTGCTGTCTCTGCTGTCTGTGCCGTTGCGCCGATGCCGTTCCTGGGGCGAGCTGCAACAATGGTCGGATGATCGAGCACGAGTTGGAAATCGTCACCGCAGACGGAGCGATGAAGACATTTATCTATCACCCTGAGCACCATGGACCCCATCCGGTCGTGCTCTACCTGATGGATGCGCCGAGTATCCGACCGGCGCTGAAAGACATGGCCAGTCGGCTGGCCAGCGCCGGTTATTACGTGATGTTGCCTTACCTCTTTTATCGCGGCGGTCCCTTTCGGGAATTCGGGACCTCGGACGAGGACATGCACGCGCGGCGCGACCTGATGGCCACGATCACACCGACGAACATCCTTGGTGATGCGGTGGCCTTGCTCGATCATGCCAGCGGAGATGCGGCCGCCGCTGACGGTGCCGTCGGTGCGATCGGCTTTTGTATGAGCGGCGGCCTGGCCATCAGCGTTGCTCGCGGCTTTCCTGACAGGGTCCGCGCCGCGGCATCGATCCACGGCGCCTGGCTGGTGCGCGACACCGCCGATTCACCGCACTTCGGGTTAGACAACGTGACCGCAGAGCTCTATTTCGGGTGGTGCGACAATGACGCCACCGCTCCGGTCGACACCATGGAAACGATGCGTCAGGCACTCGATGCGGCCGGGGTTCGCCACACCATCGACTTCCTCACGGACGCCGTGCATGGCTACGCGCCGCCGGGCACCGAGCGCTACAACCGACAGGCCTCTGAGCTGCACTGGGAAAGGGTCCACAGTCTGCTGCGCCGCAACCTTTGCGAGGGCTGATCGAAGTGAGGTTTCTGTCATGCAAGCTGGCAATCTGATCTCCATGCTCAGCACCCCACCGCCTGCCCTGCAGCACATCGCCGCGATCCCGCGCTACGTCTCCGGCAAGTCAGCCGAATCGGCGATGGAAGAACACGGCATCTCCAACACGATCAAGTTGGCGTCCAACGAGTGCCCGTTTCCTCCCCTGCCCGGTGTCCTCGAGGCGGTCATCGACTGCGTGCGCTCCAGCAACCGCTACGGCGAACACCCGGCGTTCGAATTGGCCGCCGCCTATGCCGCACGGATCGGCCGTTCCCCGGCAAACGTCGCTGTCGGCGCCGGCAGCGTCGCCCTCTTGGAGCAGATCGCGCTCGCCTACTCAACCGTCGGCGACGAGGTCGTCTACCCCTGGCCGAGCTTCATCGCCTACCCCCAATTCACCCAACTCGTCGGGGCCACCGCACTGACACCTCGATTGCGCAACGAAGCCTTGGACGTCGATGCCATCCTCGCTGCGGTCAGCGAGCGAACCAAAATCGTCCTCATCGCCAACCCGAACAACCCAACCTCGACGGCGCTGCGCACCGCCGAGTTGCACCGTCTCGTCGCCGGGATTCCAGCCACGGCGCTGATCGTCATCGATGAGGCGTACCACGAGTTCGTCACCGGTGCCGACGTGCCCAACGCACTGACCCTCTTTGGCGATCAGGCCAACGTCGCCGTGCTGCGCACGATGTCCAAGGCACATGGGCTGGCAGCGCTGCGGGTCGGTTACATGATCGCCCATCCCGACGTCGTGCAGGCCGTCGATGCGTGCCTGATCCCCTTCAATGTCAACGCCGCGGCACAGGCGGCTGCCTTCGCCGCGTTCTCCCAGGACGACGAGGTGCGGCGGCGCTGCACGGCGATCGCCGCCTGGCGTGATGCCGGGGCACAGGCCCTGCGGGCCCGAGGGTTCGGCATCCCGCTCAGCCAAGGAAATTTCTGGTGGCTGCCCGCTGGTGCCAGTTCCCTGGATCTCGGCGTTGCCCTCGAACGTCAAGGCGTCGTCGCCCGGCCCTCTCCAGTCGGCGTGCGCGTCACCGTTGGCCTGCCGCAGGAGAACGACCGATTCCTTGCGGCCTTCGACCGGGCGGTCGCCGACGATGCTGCGATCGCCGCTAGCTGGACCTTGGCCACCGGAGACAATGCCCGACGAGGCGCCGATCTATTGCGACGACCACTGGTCGACGCCACAGCCGAACTGGCACGGCATGCCGATCGGCAAGCAGATGCGATCGCTGGGCGCACCAACCATGAATGGGCCGACCTCAGCTGATGCTTCGAGGTACTACGACCAACGTCCACTGTCGAGCCATCGCCCAGATCAGTTACAACTAAGCACATGGATGACAAGAAGTACCCAACCGAGGCGCTACGCGGCGACAACCAGGAGATCGTGCTCGCACGAGCGATAGTCAAGCCGACAACGAAGCCGACCTTACGCGAGGTCATCGGTGCCGGGGCCCCGGGCAAACGTCGGCACCTGGCCAAGGCTGCCGTCGGCGCACTGACATTTGCCGCGGTCGGCGTCTCGGCGTTCATGGTCTACAACGTGTTCAGTCAGAGCGACGAAGCACACGACAGTTCACTGTGGATTCCAGAGGCATCATCGAACGGCGACGTCGAACTGATCGAGGTCAGCGCAACGATCGTCACCTCTGATTCGACGAACGCCTCGATCCCCGGTGGCGGGAGCCCCGTCGACACCGCCGGTGGCGTCGGTGCCACTGCGACGACGCCAGGCGGGGCGACCACGTCCGGGTCCGGTGTCGTGCCGACCTCTGCGGGCCAGGGCGACCCAGCAACGATCGTGCGATCCGAGTCGGCGACCGCAGGATCCGGGTCGACACCGGGGAGCGTGGCGAATAGCACGGCAAACACCACACCGAACAGCACCGCAAACACTGCACCCGGCTCTGCACCGGCGACGCTTCCCGCGAACACCACACCAAACACTGCCTTCGTGCCAACGGCGACAACCATCGATGACGACGACGATGACGTCGATGACGTCGACGACAGCTCGGGTTCGGATAACTCTGGATCGGGTTCGAGCAACTCAGGCTCAGGTAGCTCAGGGTCAGGCAGTAACACGGTCGACTCGATCGCAGCGGGTTCGACACGAGTAGTCAGCTACACCCCGCCACCGACCACCGCGGCATCAGTCGTCTACGTCTACACCCCGCCACCGACCACCGCGGCACCAGTCGTCTACGTCTACACCCCGCCACCCACCACGGCCGCTCCCGTCTACACCCCACCGCCCACGACCGCTGCCCCCGCCTATATCCCGCCGCCGACCACGGTCGATGATGACGTTGACAACTCCGGGTCAGGATCGAGCAACTCCGGGTCAGGATCGAGCAACTCCGGGTCAGGATCGAGCAACTCCGGGTCAGGATCGAGCAACTCCGGGTCAGGATCGAGCAACTCCGGGTCAGGATCGAGCAGCTCCGGTTCAGGGAAATCGGGCTCGGACGACGACGACTGACACTGGCCGAACTCGCCGAACTCGACGTTCACCTCGGTGCCGACGGCTTTGCCGTCGGCACCGTCGCGTCACGGCATCGCTCCTGCTAGGAGCTACCGACACGAGGTACTAGCGGACGGACGGAATCGTCCTAGCACCATGGTCCACTACCCCGCTGTACGTCGTTCGGTTCAAGCTATAACCATGTCCGATTCGATCGTTCTCTTCTCCCACGACGGTTATGGCCTCGGCCATTTGCGTCGCAACGTGCTGCTGGCTAAGGCCCTCGTGGCCAGCGACCCGCAGGTTCGCCCGGTGATCGTCACGGGCATTGCTCGCACCCCCGAGTGGCTCGCCGACCCAGCATTCGACGTCGTTCGCATTCCGTCGTTGGTCAAAGACGCCAGTGGCGCCTATGCCAACGAAACGATGAGCATCACGCACGCTGTCGAAGCTCGAGGCAAGGCCTTTGAGCGGGTGATCGCCGAGTTCGCCCCGCAGTCGGTGATCATCGATCGTCACCCGCTCGGCATCGCCGGCGAGCTTCGCCGCGGCCTGTCGGCGGCATCGCGACACGGTGCGCACATCACCCTTGGGCTTCGCGACATTCTTGATGATCCCTCGGCCGTGCGCTTTGAGATCCGCGGCGACGACTGGAAACTCGCCCCCGCCTTTTACGATCAAGTACTGGTCTACGGCCATCAGACGTTGTGCGACCACGTCATCGAGTACGCCGCGCCGTTCTCACCCACCTATTGCGGCTGGGTTGTCGACCCTGTCGCTCCCGAGACCATCGACCCCCACCTCGTCGTCGTCACCGCCGGAGGTGGCGGAGACGGCGAAGAGATCATCTCCCTCGGCATCGACCTGGTCGCCAGCCGGGACACCACCAGAGCCTTGATCGTCGCTGGCCCGTACGCCGAGCAGCACGCCCAGGACCTGCCGAGCGAGCTCGCCGAGCGCATCACGATCGTCGGCTCGGTTAGGCATTGCGCTCCGCTCTATGCCCGTGCGGGCATGGTTATTCAGATGGCTGGCTACAACAGCGTCGCCGAATCGTTGTCTGCGGGCGCCAAGCCGCTGTTGCTCCCCCGTCGCGCCCCACGCCGCGAGCAGGCCATCCGTGCCGCTCGGCTCAGCGCACTGGGCCTGGCCGACATCGTCGACCACGGATCCACCGGCGCCGAGCTGCAGTGGTGGCTCGACCGGCCTCGTCGCCTCGCCCCCGACGCGCTGAGCCGCCACGGCCTGCACCTCTTCGGGGCGCAGGTCGCTGCTGGGCAAGTTCTCGACCAAACCACTTCGATCGCGGCCTGAGATGCGCATCGCCGTCCTGTGTTCCGATCACGACGTCCGGCTGCCGGACATCACCGGTTCAGCGCTGCAACTGCAGGGCATCGCCGATGGCTTCGCCGCTCTCGGCAACGAGGTCATGTTGATTGCCGGTGGACACGAACCTGGCGTCCACATTCGCGCTCAGTCTGGCGGGGTCGAACTGTGCCACAACGTCCTCATCTGCCCTACCTCGCAGGCGGGCGACGCCGACATCACTCGCTTGGCGTTCACCGACCAATTCTTGAGGGCGGCGATCGATCCATTGATCGCCTTCCGCCCGCAGGTCATCTTCGAGCGCCTCTCATTGTTCGGCAACGTCGGCGTGCGCTTGGCACAGATTTGTGACGCGCCGTTGGCTGTTGGCGTCAACGCCTTGGTCACCGAAGAGCAAGCAGCGTGGCGAACGAGAACGCTGCGCGAGGCCGCGTGCGAGCTGGAACTGGCATCGCTGATGAAGGCCCAGCTGCGGGTGGCGGTATCCGACGAGGTTGCCGACGACGTCCGTCGCGTCGCTCCCGGTAAGCCGACCGTCGTCGTCGGCAACGGCATCTGCGCCCAGTTGTTTGCCGAGTTGCCCGCCCGTCAGGCGGCTCGCACGGCACTCGGTCTCGACCAGCAGGCGACGATCATCGCCCACGTCGGTGCGCTGCGAGCTTGGAATGGTGTCGATATCGCCATCGCTGCGCTCGCCCAGCTGAGCGGTGCGCTGTTACTCGTCGCCGGTGTCGGTGATATCGAGGCGGATCTGCGCGAGTTGGCGGCACGCAAGGGAGTCGCCGATCGGATCGTCTGGCTCGGCCAGGTCCCCCACGAGGACATCCCCCACATTCTCGCCGCCAGCGATGTCGCCGTCGCGCCCTACCCACCGGTCGCCGGCTTCGGTCTCTCGCCGACCAAGGTGTACGAGTACCTCGCCTCGGGCACGCCGGTCGTCGCCAGCAGCCTCGGCTCGATCAGCGCCGTGCTCGATCACGGCCGGCTCGGCACTCTGGTCGAGCCAGGTAACGCCAGCGCTCTGGCTCGCGGCATCGAGGTCGCCCTCAATGATCCAAACAGTGCAGCGAAAGCAGTGCTCGCCCGTGAGGAAAGCCTGGATTATCACAACTGGACCCGGCGAGCGGCAGAAATTCTCAACCACGTCAATATCCATGTCCTCGACCCACAAGGCAGTGCCCGATGAACAATCACCAAGACCGACCCGTAGCCATGGCCGTCGACAGCGACGGACGTGCGGTGATCACCAAGCGCTACCACGAAGCCGATGGCGCGGCGATCTATGCATCACACCAGGCGCTGTGGCAATCCGCTTTTGGACGGAGCCGCTCTCCGCAGGCGATCCCGGAGCCGCTCAGCTGGGACGTGACGACCTCGACAGTGACCATGGAATTGGCCCCCGGTGAGCCGATTGGCGCCAGAGGCGACCTTGGCAGCACCACCCAGCACACCGCAACCGTGGCCAGATTGCTGGCCGACTTCCACGCCAGCGGTGTCGTCGTCGATCGCCGTCGTTCGGCTTCAGGTCTGGTGCGCGCCGTCGATCGCAAGGCAGTCGAGATGGCTGCGAGCCCGCTCGGCAAGCTCTACGAGTACGTCTGCTGGCGGGCTCGATGTGCCAAACCGACCAACGAACTGTCGGTGATCAACCATGGCGACTTCTCGCCGCGCAATGTGTTGTTCGGCGATGGTCGGCTGAGCTTGATCGATTTCGATCGCCTGCAAATGGCGTCGCCGGCGCGCGACATCGCCTATTGGGGAGCGTGGGCCTGGGCGACGCACCGTTTGAACGACCAGCACCCCAGCTGGGACCTCGGCGACGCGCTGCTCGAGGAGTATCTTCGCTGCAGCCCGTTACCCGGCGTGCAGCGGATCGTCGACGAAATCAACTTCCATCGCTCGGTGTCGTTGCTGCGAATCGTCCACGGTTGGTCGGCACTCCGTTCGCGAGTCGACATCGCCGGGATCCTGCTAGGCGACGCCAGCGCGGTGTTGATGCGCCCTGTTCCCGTCGCAGTGTGACGTCACATCTGGTCGTCACGGATTGTTACAGGTGATCCCGGGCCCACAACGCCGCCTGGGTACGGTCTGTCACCCCAATGCGTTGAAAGATGTTGGTCAGGTGCGCCTTGACCGTTCGTTCGGTGATGCCCAGCCGACGGGAGATCTGCTTGTTGGCCAGGCCTTCGACGACCAGCAACAACACCTCGCGTTCTCGGTCGGAAATTTCCGCCTGCTCGGGCCAGCGCGCGACGGGCGGTCAGCAGTTCTCGGGCGACCTGCGGGTCGAGCGGCACCCCACCGGAAACGGCAGCGCGAATCGCCTCCAGGATCTGGGTTGGCTCGGCGTGTTTGAGCAGGTAGCCGTCGGCACCGGCGTCGAAAGCATCGACGATGCGCGCCTGCTCGGAATACGAGGTGAGCACCACGATGCGCAGGTCAGGGTACGCCTGGCGCAACACCTTGGTTGCGGCGATGCCATCGAGCACCGGCATCGAAAGGTCCATCAAGACGACATCGGGCACAAAGAGTGCAGCACGATCGATGGCTTCTTGTCCGTCCGCCGCGGTGGCCACCAGTTCGAGGTCGTCGGTACTTCTGATCAACTGTTCAAGTCCATCGCGAACGATGCGGTGGTCATCGACAATCATCACCCGAATCGGCATTAGGCGGTTCTCCCTTGTAGCGGAACTTTCAAACGAAATGAGGTCCCACCACTCGTTGAGCGAGCGAGTATCAGCTCGCCACCTGCGCCCGCCACGAGATCACCGAGCACGCGTAGTCCAACGTGCCCGGCGCTCGGTTTGGCCGCAAAATCGTTGAGATCGACGCCGGTGCCATCGTCATCGATCACCAGCGCCGCGAATCCATCGACCACCTGCACGTTGACCGTGACCTGTCGCGCCCGGGCATGCTTGAGCACATTGCGCAGTGCTTCCTGCGCCCCACGGTAGATCAAGCCCATCGCCGCGCCATCGATTCGGTCGACGTGCTGGTCGCAGTTCAGCTCGGTGTCCAGCCCGCGGTTCGAACAGCGGGCCAACAGGTCGCCGAGCGCGGACTCCAAGCCTGCTTGCTCAAGGTTGGCGGGGTAGATCTCGACCAGCAGCGAACGCAAGGATCGAACGCTCTCTCGCACCTGACCGGCAGCCGAATCGAGAATCGACGATTCCGACGTGTTGCCCTCGCGCCGAGCCATGCCAGCCAAGGACAGCGACACTCCGGTGAGATCCTGCACGACGCCATCGTGCAGGTCGCTGGCAATTCGTCGACGCTCGGTGTCGGAGGCATCGACAGCGTTCTTCAGCAGCAGTTCCCGTTCCGCCTGACCAGCGCGCAGGCGGCGGACAACCGACCAGACGATCGGAATCTGAATCAACTCCAGCAGCAAGAGGGCGCCCAAGGTCACCGGGGCGTACCTCACCCACTGTTTGCGCCCTTCCTCATCGACCGCGGCGTAGCGGAAATAGCCCTCGAACAACAAGCGCTCGCCGTTTGGCCCGGCGATTCCCGTGTAGGCCTCAAGCAGCTTGCCCTGCTCGCGTTCGTAGGCGTTTTCCGGTTTCGTGAGATCGCTGACCCCGACGTCCGTTGGTGCGCCGTAGATCACCGCCATCTCGTCTTCGTCGAGGGTGAACTTCTGCCCGATCAGGCTGCGCCGGTCGGAATAGAGAATCGTGCCATCATCTCGCCAGATCTTGACGCGCACCAACGAACCCTGAATGACGGAGCGGCGCATGACCTCATCCATCTGCAGCGCTCCCTCGGGATCGAGGTTGACCAACTCGTTGGTCACCGAAGGCTCGACCACTCCGACGGCAATGAGGCGGGTGATGTCGCGGGCGTCGCTAATCGCCTGTTGACGCCCTTCTCGCTGGCTGAGCCAGGCGCTGATCGCCGCCACAGCCGTCAAGGCAATGAACCCGGCCAACGCGAATCGGCCAAACACCCCCCGCACCGAGGTGGACTGGGTGGCGATATGACCTGACACCAGTCGGAGCGTAGCCTGGCGTTGGCCCGTACTTCCCTCCGAGCAGGTGTGGACTTTAGTCGTAGTACCGCTTGCCACGCCGCAGCCCGGCAAGCACATGCGACGGTGTCAACGGGAAACTGTCGAACCACACCCCGGTGGCGTCGAACAGTGCAGCAACCACCGCTGGGGCGTAGGCCATCATCGGCATCTCGGCCATGCCCCGCGCTCCCCAAGGTCCTCGCGGGTCCGCCTCCTCGATGATCACGGCCTCCATCGACCGCGGAATGTCACCGATGCCGGGAATCAGGTAGCTCGACAAGCGCGGGTTGGTGACATGCCCGTCGACGACGCGCAGGTCCTCGCTCAACGTGTACCCGTGGGCTTGCACGAGGCCGCCATGAATCTGGCCCATGACCAACGCCGGGTTGATCGCTCGGCCGACGTCGTGGGTCGACACGACCCGATCGACCACGACGTGGCCCGTTTCGACGTCGACGATCACCTCGACGGCCTGGGCGACGTAGCCATAGGCGAAGTTGGGCTGGCAGGCACCGGTCTGCGGATCGAGCGCTTCGGTGGGGGGCGGCACGAAGCGAAAGGTGCCCACCGCCGGGCGATCGCCGTCAAGCCATCGCTTCTGGGCTTCCTCGGCGGCCCCAAGGATCGAGTTGCCCGCCATCCAGGTCATCCGCGAGGCCGACACCGAACCTGAATCCCCGCTGCTCGACGTATCAGGAAAAGTGGCCGACCACCTGGTCAAGGGCAACACCTGTGGCCTCTGCGGCCATTTGCAACAGCGCCTGATGCGTGCCCTGACCAACCTCGGCAGCGCCGTGGAACAGTTCGACAGTGGCAATGCGATCATCGTCGTCAGCGTCAGCGAAGAGTCGGATCTCTGCCTCGCATCGTTCAGGGAACCCGAAGGAGAACCCGACGTTCTTGAAGGCGGCGGCAAAACCTCGGCCGCGGCAAATGGCGCCGGTTTGCTGCGGCAGCGACGCAGCAACCCGCAGCGGATTGGTCGCTGGCAGTGCAAGGTCGAACTGGGCAGCGGCGGCGCAACGCTCGATGACCTCGGGAAGCGAGACGCCCGGCACCATCACCGCTTGAGTGATGCCGATCGAGCCCTCGCGCAAGGCGTTGCGGCGTCGGATCTCGATCGGGTCGAGGCCGAGCGCATGAGCCAGTTTGTTGATCTGCGACTCGGCCACGAAGGCACCCTGCGGGCCGCCGAAACCTCGAAACGCACCACCGATCGCCGCGTTGGTATACACCGCATGGGAATCGATGCGCGCATTGGGCACCTCGTAGCAACCTGCCACAGAAAGGTGCAGGTTGCCGAGAACTTTGTTCGAGGTGTAGTTGTAGCCACCGGCGTCAAGCCAAGCATCGGCCTCAACCGCCGTGATCATGCCGTCACGGGTGGCACCGATTCGCGCCGTGATCGTCGCTCGATGTCGCTTGTGGTGCCCGACGATCGATTCTTCGCGGCTCCACTGGGCCCCGATCGGGCGGGTCTCGCCGCGTTCGGCCAGCCGCCAGGTGGCAAGAGCCAAGACGATCTGCAACGACATGTCTTCGCGTCCGCCGAACGCGCCACCGATCGCCGGATAGATCACCCGGACACGATCCATCGGGAGGTCGAGGGCGTGGGCGATCTGTTCGCGATCCTCTTGCGTCCACTGCCCGCCGATTTCGACAGTGATGCGGCCGTCGTCGTCGATGTACGACAACCCAGCCTCGGGCTGCAGGTAGGCGTGCTCTTGATAGGGAAGTTGATAGCTGCCTTCGATAACCACATCTGCGGCCGCCCAGCCGGCATCGATGTCACCCTTGCGGATCGTGTAGCTGCAATAGACGTTGGAATCGAGGCCATTCTCCGGGTGGATCAACGTCGTCGAGGCGCGCGCCGACTCGACATCGGCGAGCACTTCCAATGGCTGCCACTCGGTGGTGATCGTCGCCGCAGCGGCGTTGGCGGCGGCATGCGTTTCGGCGACAACCACGGCGATGATGTCGGCCTCCCAGCGGGAAACATCGGCGGGTATCTTGCTGCGCCCGTTGGAATCGAGCCCGACGATCACCGGCTGATCGAACATCGTCAGCCCGTATTCATTCACCGGCACATCGGCGGCGCCAAAGATCGCCACGACCCCGTCGAGGGCTCGTGCCGCCGAGAAGTCAGCGGCCAACAGTCGAGCATGCGGCTGGTTGGAGAAGACGACCTTGGCGACCAGCGCGTGCTCTGGGATTCGATCGGCCGGATAGGTTGCCGTGCCGTCGACCTTGGACGGCGCATCGCGGCGGATCGACGACTGCCCGATGCTCACGAGGAGGCGTCCTTGACGGCGGCGATGATCGCGGTGTAACCCGTGCAGCGACACAGGTTGCCAGCCAGGCCATGGCAGATCTGTTCGTCGCTCGGTTGCGGGCACTCGGCCAGCAGTGAGGCACCGGCGACGATGAAGCCCGGCGTGCAAAAGCCACACTGGGCGGCGGCGTTGTCGATGAACGCCCGTTGCAGCGGATGGGGGCCAGCGTCGGTGGCCAACCCCTCGACGGTGACGACGTGCGACCCGGCCAGGCGCTGTGCAGGAACGAGACAGGCCATCACCGCCTTGCCATCGAGCTGGATGGTGCACGCCCCGCACTCACCCTCGGCGCAACCTTCCTTCGTGCCGCACAACCCAAGCCCTTCGCGGATCCACTGCAGGGCGGTCATCCCGGCGGTGTGCGCCGCGCTACGGCTCTCACCATTGACGATCGCCGTCGTCACTCCCTCGACGGCCAGCGGGACTGGCCCCGATCGCGCGGGCACCGCAACGGCGAGCAATGGTGGGTCGTTCGGCCACTGCGACGCCTGTTGATCGGCGGCCAACGCCGACAATGCTCGCCCGACGATCACCGGCACGATCGCCCGGCGGTACTCGGCGCTGGCGCGGACATCGTCGATCGGCGCGACCAACGATCCTGCGAGGCTCGCAACCTGGGCGATCGTCGTCTCATCGAGGCGGCGGCCGCGCAGCGCTTCGGCGACCTCATCGAGCACGACCACTCGGGCGGCGACACTGCCGATCGCCAGGCGGGAATCGATGACCGTGTGGGAGCCGTCGAACTGGACGGCGATGGCCAAGTGAACGACCGAGATCGCTTGCGCAGTGCGGTTGCCGACCTTGACGAACATCGCCCGCTGCGACTCCTTGACGAGCGGGATTCGTACTGCGCAGACCAGTTCCTCGGGCCCGAGCACGGTTGTGCGGAACCCGGTGATGAAGTCCTCGACGGCGACCGTTCGAGAGGCCGTCAGCGAACGCAGTTCGACCTCGGCACGCAGGGCCATCAGGGCGGAGAGCGTGTCGTTGGCTGGGCTGGCGGTGACGATATTGCCAACCACGGTGGCCCGATTGCGCAGCTGCGCTGAGCCAACCTCGAGACACGCCTGGGCGAGAGGCAACGCTCCAGCGATTAATGCTGGCTCGCTGATCACCATGTTGTGGGTGACACCCGGCCCAAGCACCGCAATGGTTTGGCCATCGGGTCCGTGCTCGTAGCTGATCTGCGCCAAATCCTCGATCCGGGAAAGGTCGATCAGGGTGGCGATCCCGCGCCGGGCGCCGCGCTCGATCTCCAACAACAGGTCGGTGGCACCAGCAACGAGGCGGGCTGGCTGCAACGCTGGATCGTTGAGCAACCGGAGAGCGTGATCGATCGACTCTGCGGCGACGTAGGTCTGCGGCCGCGCGAACACGACCTGCACCGGGTGCATCTCAGCGTTCATCCCTGACATAGGCAACGCCGAGGGCTGCCGGTGCGCCGAGGCGATGGCGCATATTTCGACTGCCCCAGAGCACCAAGACGACAACGGTCAGCGCGTAAGGCAACATCGCCAGCATCTCGGCGGGTACACCGATGCCACGGCCCTGCAGGTAGAAGTTCAGCTGCCGCGAGAAGCCAAAGAGAAAAGCGCCCAGCAGCACCCGTTCCGGCTTCCAGGAGGCGAAGACAACCAAGGCCAAGGCGATCCATCCCAGCCCGCCGGTGGTGCCGTCCTGGCTCCACGAGGGCACCTGCCCGAGAACCAGATAGGCGCCCGAGGCACCGGCGAATGCGCCGCCGACGATGACGTGGACGTAGCGGTGGGCGGTGACGTTGACACCCATCGAATCGGCTGTGGCCGGCGACTCGCCGACGGAGCGCACTGCCAGGCCGGTGGTGCTGCGCCGCAGGTACCAGCTGATCGCCACGGCGAGCACGACGGTGAGATACACGATCGGATCCTGGTCGAAGACGATGGGACCGAGCAGCGGAATGTCGGCCAACGCTCCCCAACGGATGGCGGTGAAGTCGGTGTCGAGCGGTTTGCCCTCGATCGACTTGCCAATAAAGGTTGCCAGTCCGGTACCAAAGATGGTCAGCGACAGTCCGGAGACGATCTGGTTGGCACGCAATGTCACGGTCAACACGGCGTGTACCACCGACAGCGCCGCGCCGGCGACGGCGCCGAACAGGAAGGCCAACCACAGGTTGGCGGTGCCGTTGCCGACTTGGAAGGCACACACCGCCCCGACCAGCATCATGCCTTCGACACCAAGGTTGAGCACACCGGAACGCTCGGCGAGCAGTTCTCCGAGTGCAGCGAGGGCGATCGGCACGGCAGCGACCACGGAGGCTGCCAGGGTGAGAACAAACGCAGTGTCGTTCACAGCGCCGCCACCAGCTTGCGTCCGAGGCGCACCCGGTAACGGATGAAGATCTCGGCACCGATGGCGAAGAGCAGGATTGCGCCTTGCAACATCAGCGACACCTCGGTAGGCACCCGTTTGCCGGGTAATGTTTGCAGGGCCACGCCAGCATTGCGCAGGCCGCCGAGGAAGATGGCGACGAAGACGACCCCGAGCGGGTTGTAGCGAGCGAGGGCGGCGACGACGATGCCGGTGAAGCCGAGCCCGAGTTCGAGGCCATTGGGGTCGAGGGCGTGCGCCCGGCTCGATACCTCCATGCCACCGGCCAGCCCGCCGAGCGCCCCGGAGATCAACAATCCGGTGATGATCATGCGGTTGACAGGGATCCCGGCGTAGCGCGCCGCGGCGGGCGAGGCACCGACGACCGACATGTCGTAGCCGAGCGAGGTGCGACTGTTCAACAGCCAGATGACGACAGCTACCAGGACGGCGATAACGAACGCCCACCCAACGCGGTACTCACCAAACAGTGGCAACTCGGCCGACGGTGCGACGGTTTTGCCCTGTGGAAAGGTGGCCACCGCGTCGTCGCGCCAATAGGACCGTGACCCGAAGATCAGATAGCGCATGAGATAGAGCCCGATGAAGGTGAACATCAAGCTGGTGATCGTTTCGTTGGTGCCGAACCTGGCACGGAACCAGGCCACCGGAGCGGCCCACAACGTGCCACCGAGGGCACCGAAGAGCAACACAACGAAGATGGCGACGACGCCCGGCACATGTGGCGCCAGGGCGATCCCGGCCCAGCTGGAGAAGATCGCCCCGAGGTACAGCTGGCCCTCGGCACCGATATTGAACAGGTTCATGCGGAAGGCAACAGCCGCGGCGAGACCGGTGAGCACCAGCGGCGTGGCGATCGCCAAGCTGTCGGTGAAGCCGTATTTCGTGGTGAAACTGGCCTTGAACAGCTCGCGATAGACCGTCATCGGGGCGAATCCCTGCAGCTTCAAGAACACTGCGCCGAGCACGAGCGCAGCGATCACGCTGAGCACTGGGGCGGCAAACGAGTACCACCGGTGCTGCTCGCTTCGTCGTTCGAGACGAATTTGCATCGTTAACTTCCTACTCGTTGGCCGAGACCGGCCATCGCCGCGCCGATCGTTTCCACGGTCAACTCGCTGGTCGCTCCCTCACAGGCGATGGCACCGCGATACATGACGACGATGCGATCGGCAAGGCTGCGGATCTCGTCGAGGTCTTCACTGATCAGCAGCACCGCGCCGCCCTGCAGGCGGGCCTCGTGCAGCAGGCTGCGGACGAACTCGGCGGCACCGACGTCGAGGCCGCGAGTCGGCGAGGCAACGACGATCACCTTCGGCGTGCCATCGGCGGTCGGGGCTGCGAGCTCGCGGGCCAACAACGCCTTTTGAGCATTGCCGCCCGAAAGCACTCTGGCCTGGGAGTCGGCGCCCGGCGCCTTGATCTCGAAGTCGTTGATCGCCTTGTCGACCTCGGCGCGGGCGCTGCGACGGTCGAGCCAAAATGGCCGCTTGCGGGTCAACAACACGTTGTCGATCAGGCTCATTCCTGGCACAAGGCCGGTGCCGAGGCGATCTTCAGGGACGAAGGCCAGCCCCGCCCGGCGAGCACCAGCCACGCCGCCGGTGGTGGTATCGATACCGTTGATCGTCACCGTGCCGGCATTTGGGCGGCGCATGCCGGCGAGCACCTCGGCGAGCTCGCGCTGACCGTTACCGGCAACGCCCGCCACCCCGAGCACTTCGCCGCAGCGCACTTCGAGAGCGACGCCGTCGAGCAACGGCTGCTCCCCGGCGAGCGCGACGCGCAAGCCCGCGGCGTGCAGGGCGACGGCACCCACCTCACCACCGCGACGCGTTTCGATCTCCACCGGGCGCCCGACCATCAGCCGGGCCAAGTCACTCGCCGTTGTCTGGCTCGTTGCCACTTCACCGGTCACCTCGCCACCGCGCATCACGGTGACCCGGTCACTGATGTCCATGACCTCGCCAAGTTTGTGGCTGATGAAGACCACAGATTTGCCTCGTTGGGTCATCGCCCGCACGGTGACGAACAACGCCTCGACCTCGGGCGGGGTGAGCACCGCGGTCGGCTCGTCGAGCAGCAGTACATCGGCCCCGCGGTAGAGGACTTTGACGATCTCGACGCGCTGGCGCTGCCCGACCGTCAGATCGGCGATCAGCGCCGTCGGGTCAATCGGCAGACCGAACTGTTCGCCGATGGCGCGCACCCGGTCGTTGATCGCCGCATAGTCGAGGACGCGCGCTTGATCGGGGTCGCCGAGCACCACATTCTCGGCGACCGTGAAGCGGTCGACGAGGCGGAAATGCTGATGAACCATGCCGATTCCGTTGGCCAGCCCATCCGCGGGCTGCGCAACCGAACAGGCTGCAGGCCCCGCACGATGTGACCTTCATCGGGCTGATACAGGCCGCAGAGCATGGCGGCCAAGGTGCTTTTGCCTGCACCGTTCTCGCCAAGCAGCGTGTGCACTTCGCCCTCGAAGAGCTGAAAGTCGACGTTGCGGTTAGCGACGACCCCGGGAAACCGTTTCGTAACGCCAACCGCAGCAAGGGCGAGAGCCCGGTGCCCAAAGGCACCGGGCTCCGCTTCAACGCCCTGTGTCATTCGCCAGTGGCGCTACCGACGACGCCTTCGACGAAGTAGTCCATGCCCAACAATTCACCAAGCTCGGCGACAGCGCCGTCGGCATACGCCGCGCTGCCGTCCTGCTTGTTGATCGGGCCGGTGAACGGTGCAAACTCGCCGCTGATAATCTGCACCTTGACGGTTTCGATCTCGTCACGCACGGCCTGGGGGACCTTGTCGGAGACCTCGGCAAGGGTCACCATGCCATCTTTCATCGTGCCGTAGTACTGGCTCGGCTTCCAGGTTCCGGCGATCACTTCTTCAACGGTCTTGATGTAGAAGGGACCCCAGTCCCACACCGGCGCAGTCAGCCACGCCTCGGGAGCGAAACGGCCCATGTCGTCGTTGTACCCGACCCAAAACCCGCCGGCTTCCTGCGCGGCTTCACCGGCGGCTGGCGTGTCCTGATGTTGGGCGATGACGTCGGCGCCACCGTTGAGCAGCGACTGCGCTGCTTCCTTCTCGATCACCGGATCGAACCATGTCGACGTCCAGACCACTTCGACGGTGATCTCCGGGTTGATGCGCTGGGCACCAAGGGTGAAGGCGTTGATTCCGCGCAGCACCTCGGGGATCGGGAAGGCGGCGACATAGCCGATCTGGTTGCTCTTGGTCATCGCCCCGGCAGCCATACCTGACAGGTAGCGGGCCTCCTCGGCGGCACCGAAGAACGTGCCCATGTTGTCGCCGGTCTTGTAACCGGTGCCGTGCAAGAAGGCCACGTCGGGATACTTGGCGGCAACCGCCAGCATCTGGTCCATGTAGCCGAACGAGGTGCCAAAGATGACCTTGTTTCCATCGCGTGCCAAACGATCGAAGACTGCCTCGGACTCGGCGCCCTCTGGCACGCTCTCCAAGAACGTTGTCTCAATCTGGTCGCCGAGCGCTGCCTCGAGGGCCTTGCGGCCATCGTCGTGCTTCTTGGTCCAACCGGCATCGCCGACAGGGCCAACGTAGACGAAGGCAACCTTGGTCTTCTCGCCGGACGGCGCTGCCGCCGTGGTGGCCTCGGGTGCTGCCGCCGTGGTGGCCTCTGGTGCCGCGGCCTCGTCGCTACCGCACGCGCTGGCCACCAGGCCGAGGGCGAGCAGGCCTGCGGCTGCCCGCCGCCATGTCCTTCGCTGTGTTGTCATCATGTTCCTTTTGTTGTGGGTTCCAAGCCGAAGTCGGCCCGGATTATCTTCGCCTGGGCGATGTCAGGCGCGGGCATGCCGCGCACACTGTTCATAGTCGATTCGTGATTCAGAGCCGCGATCCACCGGTCGCACATCATTGAGGTCTTGGCATCGAGGTCGTCGGCACACGTTTCGAACGTAGAACCTGTAGCCATACAAACCTCCCCCCGGAAGCGATCAATTGCCGACAGAATAACACAGCGTTGGTGCTCACTGAGGGTGAACCCCGCTCACAGTAGTTCGTGTGAAGCGTTGATCAGGCGACTCAATTGGGAATATGCGTGGAAATTTCCGCTATTGTTCCACGACGTGACGACCCTCGCGCAAGTTGCTGCGTTCGCCAAAGTAGGCATCGGCACGGTGTCGCGCGTCTTCAACGACAGCCCAGCGGTCAGCAGCGAGATGCGTCAGCGGGTGTTTGCCGCTGCCGAAGAACTCGGCTATGAACCGTCGCGGCGCAAATCCGCCGGTCACCGAGGGCGGCCCGGCTACGTCGGGGTTCTCGTCACCTTCTTCGACGAGCCGTCGGCGTATCAGCGCCTGCGCGGCATCGTCGCCCGGTTGCAGCCCCATCAACTGGAGATCGTGCTCTACAACGTCGCTTCGCCAAGCCAGGGACGCACGATGGTCAACGAGATCCCAGCTCACGATGTCCTCGATGCCCTGATCGTCATTTCTCTGCCACTGTCCGACGCCGATGCCTCGATGCTGGCCAACGCCCCGTTCCCGACCGTTCTCGTCGATACCTGGGGCAAGGGACTACCAAGCGTGTGCATCGATGACCGGCGCGGCGGCACGATGGCCACGCAGCATCTGCTCGATCTCGGTCACCGGCGGATCGGTTTCGTCGGGGAGCCGCCCGGGAACCCGTTCGGATTCGTATCCAGCTCGCGACGCGAGGAGGGGTATCGACGCACGCTGACCTCGGCCGGTATCGGCGTCGATGAGGCCTTGATTCGTCACGGCGCCCACCTGCGCTCGGCTGCGAAGCAGATGACGCTCGACCTATTGGCCTTGCCCAACCCGCCGACGGCGATTGTCGCCGCTTCCGACGTGCAGGCCGTCGGCGTGCTCGACGCGCTCGAATCGCTCGGTCGGCGCGCCCCGGACGATCTCTCCGTGATCGGCTATGACGACATCGAACTGGCCTCGATGATGGGCTTGACAACCGTCCGCCAGCCGTTAGAGCGCTCTGGTCAGCGCGCTGCCGACCTGGCGATCGAAGCAATCGGCAGCACGCGACGAACGGTCTTCGTCGAAGAAATGGAGTTGGAACTCGTGGTTCGCACATCGACCGGTCCGCTGCGATGATCAGCAACGATCACAACTGGTGGCGTCACGCCGTCATCTATCAGGTCTATATACGCAGCTTTGCCGACGGCAACGGCGACGGTCTCGGCGATATCAACGGGCTGCGAGCTCATCTCGATCACATCGCCGATCTCGGGGTCGATGCCATTTGGATCAACCCGTGGTACCCCTCGCCGATGTTCGACGCCGGCTACGACGTGGTCACCTACGACAATGTCGAGCCGCATTTTGGCACGATGGACGACGCCGAGGCGTTGATCAGCGAGGCCCACGGTCGCGGCCTTCGAGTCATTCTCGACGTCGTTCCCAACCACACTTCGCATCTCCATCCGTGGTTCCAAGAGGCGCTGGCGGCACCAGCGGGCTCCGCGGCGCGCCAGCGCTACATCTTCCGCGACGGCCTCGGCGTCAACGGTGAACTGCCGCCGAACGATTGGCCGAGCTGTTTCGGTGGCAACGCCTGGACGCGCAGCACCAACCCCGACGGAACACCTGGTCAGTGGTATCTGCACCTCTTCGCCTCGCAGCAGCCCGATCGCAACTGGGAGCACCAGGATGTGCGTGACGAGCTAGAGACGGCGCTCAGATTCTGGTTCGACCGCGGCGTCGATGGCTTCCGCATCGATGTGGCGCACTCGCTGTTCAAGGCCCCCGGGCTGCCCAACGTCGGCGAGCTGACCTGGGACGCCGAGTGCCCAAGCCACCCGTTTTGGGATCAGGATCGCATTCACGACGTCTATCGCTCGTGGCGCAGCATCGCCGACAGTTACGACCCGCCGCGTGTTTTTGTCGCCGAGGCCTGGGTGCCGAATCAGAGCCGGTTGGCTCGTTACCTGCGCGCAGACGAGCTGCACACCGCCTTCAACTTCAACTATTTGGCCTCGCTGTGGCGCTGCGACGACCTCGTCGAGGTGATCACCTCGACGCTCGAGTCGCATCAGGTCGTCGGGGCGCCGGCGACGTGGGTGCTGTCCAACCATGATGTCGTCCGCCACGCCTCACGGTTTGGCCGGCCGCAATTGCCGATGGGCCACAACCTGTCCAAGCTCGTCGGTGAACTCGACCTCGCGCTCGGCGATCGGCGGGCCCGGGCGGCAGCGTTGCTGATGTTCGCCCTTCCCGGCGGCGCCTACGTCTACCAGGGCGAAGAGCTCGGCCTGTTCGAAGTCGAGGACCTTCCGGACGAGGCTCTCCAGGACCCGACCTGGGAACGCACCAATCACCAAGATCGCGGCCGCGATGGCTGCCGTGTACCACTGCCGTGGAGCGGCTCGGCTGCCCCATTCGGCTTTGGCCCCGATGGCGTCGAGACCTGGCTCCCGCAGCCGCAATGGTTTGCGGCGCATACGGCCGAGGCGCAACTCGCCGGCGAGGACTCGATGGTTCGCCTCTATCGCCAGGCCCTGCAGCTGCGACGCTCGACAGCAGCGCTTGGCGACGGAGCGTTGCGCTGGATCGAGGCAGGCGACGACGTCCTGGCTTTCGAGCGCGGCAGCGAGTTCGTCTGCATGGTCAACTTCGGCGAGTCGGCGCAGGCGCTGCCGCCCGAGGTGCACGTCGTGCTCAGCAGCGCCCCGTTGACCGCCGACGGAGCTGTTCCCAGCGACGTCGCCGTGTGGCTACAACGCTGGTAGCAGCAGTCGAACCGTGAACGCGATGATGGCGGGCCGTGAGGCCCGCCATCATCTGTTTCAGCTGGAGTTGACCAAGCGGATCAGCGAATCGCCAGACCCGTCTGCAGGTCGAACATGTGCAGATGCGACGTGTCGACGCTGACCGTGGCGATGTCGCCGGGCTGAATCTTGGTGTGCGGTTCGACGCGAGCGACAAGCGCCGCCGACGCCGAACCGGCGCCGTCTTTGCCGATGTCCTCGGCGGTGACCTGCGGCGCGGCGATGCTCAGGTGTAGGAGCACCTCTGATCCGAGACCTTCACGTACCTCGACGGTGCCCGAGAGCGTGTCGGCAGAGTCGTCGGCGAGGGCGACGTCTTCGAGATGCTCCGGCCGGATGCCGACCGCAAGCTCTTTGCCTGCATAGCTGTGCAGCGCCGGCCGCGCGGCGAGGACCGATGCCGGAACGTTGAGCTTCTGATTACCGATCGACAAGCTGTATGCACCGCCATCGGCATTCAGTGTTGCCCGCATCACGTTCATCTGCGGCGAGCCGATAAAGGTGGCGACGAAGACATTTTCGGGGCTGTCGTACAGGTTTTGTGGCGTGTCGACCTGCATCAGCACACCACGAGAGAGCACTGCCACCCGATGGCCCATCGTCATCGCTTCGATCTGATCATGGGTGACATACACCGTGGTGACGTTCAAGGAGCGCTGCAAGCGGGCGATCTCGGCGCGCATCTGGACGCGCAGCTTGGCGTCGAGGTTGGACAGCGGCTCGTCCATCAAGAAGGCCTGCGGCTTGCGCACGATGGCGCGACCCATGGCGACGCGCTGGCGCTGGCCGCCGGAGAGGCGCCCCGGCTTGGTGTCGAGGTACTCGGTGAGCTCGAGGATGCGGGCGGCTTCATCGACACGCTGCTCGATCTCTGCCTTGGGCATCTTCTTCAGCTTGAGGGCGAAGGCGATGTTTTCGCGCACGCTGAGGTGTGGGTACAAGGCATACGACTGAAAGACCATGGCAATGTCGCGATCTTTCGGCTCGAGGTCTTGCACCTCGCGGCCACCGATGTCGAGGGTGCCGCCGGTGATCGACTCCAACCCAGCGATCATTCGCAGCGCCGTCGACTTTCCGCAGCCCGATGGCCCGACGAGAACGAGGAACTCCCCATCCTCGACCTCGAGTGACAGCTTGTGAACGGCGTGAAAGCCGTTCTCGTAGACCTTGTCGATCTCGCTGAGAACGATCTTGCCCATGTGAATCCCCCTTTGTAGTTGCCCCAGAATAATTGCCCGGAACACTTCCCATGTCCATAGGTAACTGTTATGGTACCCCACGGAATCTTCCATGAGATTCCACAACATTTCCAGACGGGACGCAAGCCTCAGCTGGAAAAACCAAAAAACGTGAACCGGGAGGTCCGGTTCCGAATTTCCTTAGGGGGAAAAATGAAGAACAAGCGCATTGCGGTATTCGCAGTCGCTGTCTCGTTGCTCGCGGCCGCATGTGGCAGCGACGCACCAGAGGCAACCGAAGGCACGACACCAGCAGCTCCAGAGGTCACCACCGCTGAAGCACCAGAGGTCACCACGGCTGAGGCCCCAGAGGTCACCACCGCTGAAGCTCCAGAAGTCACCACGGCTGAAGCACCTGCGACGGAAGCGTTGCTCGATGGAGAGATCGCCTGCGAGCAGCAGTATGCCGGCAAGACCGTCACCATCTTCTCGCCGACGCGTGACAGCGAGAACGACAAGCCGATTGTCGATCTGGTGGCTGCCTATCAGCCGCTGATGGACTGCACCGGCGTCGCCATCGAGTGGCAGGGCACCGACCAGTTCGAGACCGAGATCAACGTCCGCCTCGAAGGCGGCGACGCTCCCGACGTGATCGACTACCCGCAGCCCGGCCTGATGGCCGGCCACGCCCGCAAGGGTTTCGTCTATGAGTTCCCGGCCGACATGGCCGAGCACGTGAACAACGACTTCATCGCTGGCTGGGCCGGCTATGGCACCGTCGATGGCGCGGTCTACGGCATGCCTGCTCGCTCGAACATCAAGTCGCTCGTGTGGTACAGCCCGCAGGCCTTCGCCGACGGCGGCTACGAGATCCCGACCTCGCTCGAGGAGCTCATTGCCCTGTCCGACACGATCGTCGCCGACGGTGGCACCCCATGGTGCCTCGGCGCCGAGTCGGGTACGGCCACCGGCTGGATCCTCACCGACTGGATGGAAGACTTCATGCTTCGCACCAACGGCGAAGACGTCTACGACCAGTGGGTCAGCCACGAGATGGCGTTCAACGACCCGAAGGTCTTGGCAGTTGCCGAGGCCGTTGGCGCAATCGTCAAGAATCCCGACTACTTGGGCGGCGAGAACATGGTCAAGGCCATCGCCACCACCAAGTTCCAAGACGGCGGTTTGCCGATCATCTCGGGCGATTGCTACATGCACCGCCAGGCGAGCTTCTATTCGGGTAACTGGCCAGAGGGCACCGTCGTCGGCGAAGATGTCGACGTCTTCTACCTCCCCAGCCCAGCCGATGGTCCCAAGTACATGCTCGGCGCAGGCAACGTGATGGCCGTCGGCACCGACAAGCCAGAGTCGTATGACGTCATCCGCTATGCCGGATCGATCGACTACATGACGGCGATTGCCCAGTCACGTGGCGAGCTCGCTCCTTCGCTGGGTATCGATCCGGCCTCGTACGCGGATCCGTTCAATCAGAAGCTTGCTGAGCTGCAGCTCGGTGCCGAAGTGTTCCGCTTCGATGCTTCCGACCTGATGCCAGGCGCTGTTGGTGCCGGTACCTTCTGGACCGAAGCGACCGCATGGGTCGTCGGTGGCAGCACCGAAGACTTCGTCAACAACGTCGAAGAAAGCTGGCCCGCCAGCTGATTGGTTCAACACTCGTTGAACATCTGACATGATTGATCGAGGGGCCGGGGCCAGCGCCCTGGCCCCTCGATAATTTTTGGGGAAGATTGCTCGTCTACAAAGGATGTGGGGTATGGGGGAAGTACTGAAGGCAATCGCAACGATGGTCATCGGCATCGGTGCGTTACTGTTGTTTTTGGGAGCGTTGTACTCGCTCGTACAGTTTCTGCCAGAGAAGCTGCGTGAGGGCGGTCGATCGTGGATCTTTCTGCTGCCAGCTGCGGTGCTGCTCATCGGCGGGCTGCTTGTCCCGGCGATCCGCACGCTGTATGTCAGTTTTCTCGATGACAACGGCCAGAAGTGGGTCGGCACCGAGAACTACATCGACATCTTCAAGACCAAGGGCACGCGCCTCTCGGTACTCAACAGCGTCACCTGGGTAACCGCAGGAACGTTCGTCACCGTGGTTATCGGATTAGCGGTCGCCCGCTTCGCCGACGGTGTTCGTGGTGAAAAGGCGATCAAGTCGGCCATCTTCGTCCCCGGGGCGATCTCGTTGATCGGCGCCGGATTGATCTGGAGCTTCGTCTTCGCCGGGCCGCCATTCGACAACGGTCTGCTGAACCGGATCACCGGCAGCCTTCCCGGACTGCCGGAGAGCATGGGCGGCAACGGCGACCGGTTGTGGTATATCGAGCGCGGCTTTGGTGCGCTGGAAGCGCCGGAGTCGGCACCAGGTTTCAACACCTTCCTGCTGATCATCATCTTCATTTGGGCCTCGGCCGGCTTCGCCACCGTGGTCTTTTCGGCAGCGATGAAGGGCGTGCCCGAATCGTTGATCGAGGCCGCCAAGGTCGATGGCGCCACCAACAAGCAGGCCTTTTACAAGGTCACCCTGCCCTACATTCGGGCGACGATCGTCACCGTAGCTACCACGACGACGATCGGCGGGCTGAAGGCATTCGACATCGTCGCCGCGACGACGGGTGGGAACTTCGGTACCAGCACCATCGCCAATGAGTTCTACACGACAAAGTTCGAGCAAGGGCGCGACGGGCCAGGCTCCGCGCTCGCCGTATTGATTTTCGTATTGGTTGTCCCGGTGGTTGTGCTCAACCGCCGTTCACAAAAGCGTGCAGAGGAGATGATGGGCGCATGAGTGTCGCAGCAGTTGATATGGCCGACGATCATGCGGCCGACACGATGAAGTTCAAGGAACCCGTCGGGAGATCCGCAAAGGCGGCGCTCGGCAGTCCGGTCGGTAAGGCAATGGTCTACGGCTTGGCCATCTTGTGGACTATTCCCACCTTCGGCATTCTCGTCTCCTCGTTCCGGCCTGAACTCGAGGTGAAGACGAGCGGCTGGTGGAAGTGGTTCGCCGACCCGAGCATCACCTTCGACAACTACCGACGGGTGTTCTCCTCGAAGACCGGCGACGACAACATGTGGAAGTTCTTCCTCAACTCGATGAAGATCACCCTGCCGTCGGTGTTTCTGTCGGTCGGCCTGGCATTGCTCGCCGCCTACGCCTTCTCGTGGATGAAGTTCAAGGGTCGCGACTGGCTGTTCGTCGCCGTCGTCTCGCTGTTGATGGTGCCATTGCAAATGGCGCTGATCCCGATGTTGCAGCTGTTCTCCGGTGGCGCCCACATCGGCTCGGTGACGATCTTCCCCGACCTCGGATTGACCCAGAACGTGATCGGCGTGTGGATTGCGCACACGGCGTTCGGCATGCCGTTCTGCATCTTCATCCTGACCAACTTTGTCTCGGCGCTGCCGAAAGAAGTGATCGAAGCGGCTCGTGTCGACGGTGCTGGCCACCTCACGGTGTTCCGCAAGCTGATCATCCCGCTGTCCGTGCCGGCGATCGCCTCCTTGGCCATCTTCCAATTCATGTGGATCTGGAACGACTACCTGATCGCGCTTGATCTTCGCCGGCCGAGACAACTTCCCGCTCACTGCTCAGTTGAAGACGCTGACCGGTACCCGCGGCCAGTCGTGGCACCTGTTGACTGCCGCCGGCATCGTCTCGATGGTTCTGCCGATCTCGGTGTTCTTCGCCCTGCAGCGCTACTTCGTGCGCGGCTTGCTCGCCGGGGCGGTGAAGGGCTAGTCCACTCAGTCCCCCACCGTGCCCGGGGTTGGCGCTGTCCGCAGCGCTCACTCCGGCACCGGTTGGGTCCGATGTAGCAATTCAACCTATGCGTTCCGGCAAACTCTCCCCATCGACCGGCTCGATCTCCAATCCGTACGTCTCCACGCGGGTCAAACGGTGGATGCCGCTTGTCGATGCCCGACTTCAGGCGCTGTACGGCACCACCACCGACATCGACAAGCTCCGTGAGCGTCTGCTCAGCGAGGTGTTGACCGCAGCCGGTCAACGCAAACCACCGTTGCTGGCGCTCGACGCCGAGCGCGAGGTCGACCCGACTTGGTTCCAGCAGTCGTCGATGGTCGGCTATGTGGCCTATGCCGACCGCTTCACCGGCACCCTCAACGGTGTACTCGATCGCCTCGATTACCTCGACGAGTTGGGCGTACGCTACCTGCACCTAATGAAGACGATCCGGGCCCGCGACGGCGCCAACGACGGCGGCTACGCAGTGGTCGACTACCTCGCCGTCGATCCGGCGCTCGGCACATGGGCAGAGTTCGAGAACCTCGCCGCGAAACTGCACGAGCGTGGCATCAGCATCTGTGTCGACGTCGTCATGAACCACACCGCAGGTGAACACGAGTGGGCGCTCAAAGCCAAGGCCGGGTCACAGACGCACCGCGCCTACTACCTGACCTACCCCGACCGCGCCGAGCCAGACCGCTTCGAACGATCGCTGCCGGAAGTCTTCCCGGAGATGGCGCCAGGCAACTTCACCTGGGACGACGATCTGCAGGCCTGGGTGTGGACGACGTTCAACAGCTATCAGTGGGACCTCAACTACGCCAATCCCGACGTGCTCGTCGAGATGCTCAAGGTGATGCTCGGCTTGGCCAACGCCGGGGCCGATGTGCTGCGGCTCGATGCCGTCGCCTTCACCTGGAAACGCCTCGGTACCAACTGCCAGAATCAGCCCGAAGCGCACCTGATCGCTCAGATCTATCGGGCCTTGTTAGCCATTGCTGCGCCGGCCACCGTGCTCAAGGCCGAAGCAATCGTCGCCCCGGACGATCTGCTGCCCTACCTCGGCGCGCACCGCCTGCGCCAGCCGGAATGCCAGATCGCCTATCACAACCAGTTGATGGTCATGCTGTGGTCAGCCTTGGCCAGCGGCGACGCTTCGCTGGCCACACAGGCCCTCGATAGCCTGCCGGCCACGCCGGTGGAGGCGACCTGGGTGAACTACGTCCGTTGCCACGACGACATCGGCTGGGCCGTCAGCGACAGCGATGCGGCCGCCGTCGGCCTCGACGGCGCGGCACACCGCCGCTACCTCGCCGAGTTCTACCGCGGCGATTTCCCTGGCTCCTACGCCGAGGGTGTGCCGTTCTCCAGCAACGAGCACAGCGGTGACGAACGCACCTGCGGCATGACCTCGGCGCTCAGCGGGTTGCTCGGGGCGCAACGCCGTGGTGATCAGCCAGCGATCGACGCAGCGCTGCAACGGATCGAGTTGCTCTACGGGGTGGCCTTCGGCTTCGCTGGCATCCCCCTGATCTACATGGGCGACGAGATCGGCCTCGGCAACGACGACAGCTACCTCGCCGATCCCGACCTCGCCGACGATTCACGTTGGATGCACCGCCCGCCGATGGCCTGGGACCTGGCCGAGCAGCGTCAGCAACCGGGAACCGTCGCGCACCGTCTGTTCACCTGGATCAGTCAGTTATCGAAGGTCCGCAGCCAGTTGCCAGCGATGTCTGCTGGCGGCGAGACATACATCCATCGCCTGACCCAACCGGAAGTCCTCGCCTGGCACCGTCGCCATGCCTACCACGGTGCCTTCTATGGGCTGGCCAACTTCTCCGATCGCTCGGTGACGCTGCCGCACCAGGTCTTGAACTGGGCTGCGCTCGAGCTGCCCCGCCCGGCGCTGAGCTCCGACGGCGTCGCCGTCACCACCACGGCAGTGACATTGCCAGCGCGGGCGGTGGCCTGGTTTACCGACGATGCTGACGCCACCTTAGGCGTCTGAGCGCAAGACGACGACGGTGCTCTCCGGCTGGACGGTGACGATTCCGTCGGCCAACTCCGCGGCACCCCGGGTGCTGACGAACTCGACCGTCGCCGACGGCTTCATCGCATAGCTCATCGACTCTCCACCGAGGTTGGCGATGATCGTCACCGCACCGCGGTCGATGACAAGCGTGCTCTCGGTACGCAGACGGATACGGATCGGTTGTTGAAATTCAGCGCGCAGCCGACGTCGGATGGCAAACATTTCCCGATATTTATCCCAGGTCGAGCCTGCCTGGGTGAGCTGAAACTCGGCGGTCAACTGTCGGGCGACCGCTGCTGTTGGCAGCCACGCCTGCGCCGCCGTCGTGAAGCCGTTGTTCGCTGAGCTGTCCCAGGGGATGCCGCCCGCGCGACGTCGCGACCCCAGCCGCCTGCGGCGCTCATCGGGTCTTCGGTGTGGCCGAGCAGCACGGCATCGGGCAAACCCAGCTCTTCGCCCTGGTAGATAAAGGTCATACCGTCGAGCGCGACCATCGCCGCGCTCAGCGCCGTCGTGCGCCGCAGGCCGCTCTCCGCTCCCCCGGACTCGGCCGCAAAACGAGACACAGCCCGTGCCTGGTCGTGATTGGAGACTTCCCACGCGGCACCGCCACCGGCGGCGTGGAGGTACTGCAACACATCGTTGATCTGTTCATCGGGGTCCCACCCGGTCAGTCCGATCTTGAGCACGAACCCGAGGTCGAGGGCATCGCGGCGGGCGACGTACTCGGCGAAGCGGTCGATGTTGCGGGTATCCATCTCCCCGAGCAGCACCGCGCCGTACGGTGCGACCACCTTGCGCCACTGGCGAAACACCTCGGCGGTCTCGGACTGATGGAGGTCGTAGAGATGGTCGAACGACATGAAGACGTCGGTTGGATGCATCTCTGGTGTCACCGGTTGCAGCTGCGGGTTATCCCTGAACTGGGCGTCCTTGGTCAGGCCGTGGGCGACGTCGATGCGGAACCCATCGGCACCGCGCTGGCACCAAAACCGCAAGATGTCGGCGAACTCCGCCATCACCTGCGGGTTAGCCCAGTTGAGGTCGGGCTGTTCGGCGAGGAAGAGGTGCAGGTAATACTGGCCGCTGCCAGCGGGATCGAGGGTCCATGCCGAGCCGCCGAAATGGGCCACCCAGTTGTTCGGCGGGCCGCCGTCCGCGGCTGCATCGCGGAAGTGGTAGTAGTCGCGAGAGGGACTGTGCACGTTGCTGATCGCCGCTTGGAACCAGGCGTGATCGTTCGAGGTGTGGTTTGGGACGATGTCGACGAAGATGCGCAGGCCGCGGGCGTGGGCTTGCGCTACCAACTCATCGAAATCGGCGAGCGTGCCGAACATCGGATCGACGTCGCGATAGTCGGCGATGTCGTAGCCGTGGTCGTGGCCGGGGCTGGGGAAGAACGGGGTGACCCAGACGACATCGACGCCGAGCGCTAGCAGGTAGTCGAGCTTGGAGGTGATGCCGGGGATGTCGCCGATGCCGTCGCCGTTGGAGTCACAAAAGGATCGGATGTAGACCTCATAGCCGACGGCTCCGCGCCACCACTCACGGTTCTCGATATTGGCTCCAACAGCGATCGGTGGGCGTCGGGCGCTGAGCAGAAGGTCGGCCGGAATGTGCATACGCCGACAACTCTATTGCCAGCGACGTGGAGCGATTCACCGCCGAGTACTTTGAGATTCAGCGGCGACAGGCTAGAACTAACAGCCGTGGTCGTGCCCAAATCCGCTCGGGATCGTTGGGTCACAGCCGTCTGTGTGGCGCTTGCGTTGCCCTTGGTCGTCGGGCTGGTGGCCGTGCTCAATCGGTCCTGGCATCCGACCGGCGATTACGCCCACACCGGGCTGGCGATCCGTGACGTCACCAACCATCCGCCGCTGATCGGCGTCGCTGGTCGCTTCGGGCCATTCGATAACCAGCATGCCCATCCCGGCCCGGCGATGGCCTATCTGTTGTGGCCGATTACCGCTGTGCTCGGTGGCAGCGGCAGCGCGCTGTTGGTCTCGACGACGGTGCTGCATCTGGCCGCGCTCGTCGCCTCAGTGCTCGTTGCCCGACGGATCGGCGGCGCGGCGCTGGCGGTGATTGTCGGGGCGATGGCCCTGCTGCTGGTGCGTGCCCTCGGGGCCCAATTCTTTCTGACGCCATGGAACCCGTGGATGCCCGTCGCCGCCTTCTTGCTCTTTCTGGTGCTGGTCGTCGGCGTTGTCGCCGGCAACCCCCGGTATCTGCCGTGGGCTGGCTTTGTCGGCACCGTTGCCGCGCAGACGCACATCAGCTACATGGTGCTGGTCTACGGGATTCTTGTTGCTGTGGGCCTATTTGCCGTCGAGCACTGGCGTCGTGTCCGCGCCGCTGAACAGTCGCCGCCCTGGGCCCGGGGAATCGTCTGCTCACTGGGCGTGCTGGCGGTGATGTGGGCGCTGCCACTGTGGGATCAGCTGCGCCAGACGCGCAACTTCAGTTGGATCGTCGGACGTTTCAGCCACCCCTGCGACCCGCGCTGGTGGGGAACAGAATGTGCTCAACCCGTCGGACTGTCGGCGGCAGCGAAGGCAATGGCCACCGAACTGAGCCTGTCTGGCGCGTGGATCTCCGGGGCCCGCCACGATCCGGTGACGGCTCGGCCACAGGTGCTGTTGCTGCTGGCAACCATCGCCGCCGTGCTCGCCGCTGGCCTTGTGGCCTGGCGTCGGCGCGACCGGGTCAGCCTGTCGTTGTTGACTGTGGCGTTCGGTGCCGTGTTGCTCGGGCTGTTTTCGACGGCGCGCATCCTCGGCGATTTCTACGACTACGTCATCCGTTGGACCTGGCCGATGGCCGCGCTGTGCGCTGCGGCGGTTCTCTACACGCTGACCAGAAGTCTCGATCTGCGCCGCTATCGCCGGCCTCTGCTGCTGGCGGCAGGGGTCGCAGTCGCCTCGTTGAGCCTGGCGGCCACCGTGTCGGCGTGGTCGGTCGATCCGCCGTATGAGTCGGATAGCCGCAGCGTCGGCGCCCTCAGCGCCCAAGTGACCGACAAGCTCAGCCAGGACACCAGCTACCTGCTGCGCTGGCATGATCCCGCCGGACTCGGCGGGATCGGCTTTGGGTTGATGCTCGAACTCGAGCGCCACGGGTTCAGCGTCGGCACCGATTCCTGGACTCGCTTCGCCGTCGGCCAACACCGAGTAGTAGCTCCCGAACAGGCCGATGCGGTGTTGTACATCGTCGTCGGCGAGCCATCGATCGAGGAATTCGCGGCCCGATCCGATGACGAGTTGCTGGCCAGCTTCGACCCGCGCAGCGCTGCCAACAAAGCTCGCTCCGACGCCGCTCGGGCGCAGATCGACAAGGGTTTGGCCGAACTCGGACGCAGCGATCTGCTGGAGCAGATCGACAACCAATTCGGTAACGCCGCGCTGATCGCTGCCGGGTCCGAGCTGCCGGAGGCGCTGAACAAGGCGATCTCGATCTACACCGATCTTCGCCTGCCGGTGGCCCTGTTCCAGGTGCCGCCCGACGCGCCGGGGTTCGTGCCGTGAGCAAGCTTTCGCTCCTGCGCCCAGCACAGCTGCGCAGACCGCTGCTCGGTCCCCTCGCGGCCACTGCGCTGGTGATGATCCCCGTCGTCGTCGCCCTCGTCGCGCTGCTCTCGCGAGAGACCTGGTATCCGACCGGCGACATGGCCCAGGCCGAGCTGCACATGCGTAGCTTGTGGTCCCATCCACCATTGGTCGGTGCCGCCGGGCGAATCGCCAGCGACGCCGGGGTGCAAGGCTCGCACCCTGGCCCGAGCCTGTGGGTTGCCCTCTTTCCGGTGTACGCCCTGCTCGGACGTTCCAGCGCGGCGCTGATGATCAGCGCCGTGGTCGTCCACGGCACATTCATCTTTGTCGCCTTATGGATGGCCCGACGCTTCGCTGGCGTGTCATTGATGCTGCCGTTGGCCCTCGGCTACGCCGCGCTGGTGCGTTCTAGCGGGCCGGGCTTCTTCACCGAGCCGTGGAACCCGTGGTTCGCCGTGTTCCCTTTCGCCATCTTCCTGCTGGCAATCTGGGCAGCGCTCGAACGCACCCCACGATGGGGCGCGCTGGCGATCGTGGCCGGCAGCCACTGCATCCAATGCCACGTTGGCTACCTGGTGATCATCGCCGGGTTATGCGCCGTGGCCGCAGCGGTATTGCTCTGGCGGGCGGTGCGCGCCCACGCCGTGCGCACCCTGGTGAGCCCCTTCGCTGCCAGTGCCGGGTTGCTTGGCCTGGTCTGGTTGCCGCCGCTCATCGATCAGGCGACCCGCACCCCTGGTAACGCCCTCATCTTGTTGCAACACTTCGCCAGTCCAACCGAAACGTTCCTCGGGACGTCGATGGCGATACGGATCTTCCTCAGCGAACTCAACGTCCTCGGGCCGTGGCTTACCGGGCCGGCACTGATCGAGCGCAACACCTTGGTCGGGATTCCGACGATCATCGCCTGGGCTGCGACGGCGTGGTTCGCCTGGCGGGCCCGACGGTGGAACCTCATTCGGCTTCACGCCGTGTTAGCCGCAGCGGTGGCCCTCGGCGGGGCCTCGTTGCTGCGCATCTTCGGCTCCTATCAGGAGTACACCATCCGTTGGTTTTGGGTGCTGACAGTGCTGATCCTGGCCGCCTGCGCGGCGGCGGCGTGGCAGCTGGCCTCCCCCGCTCGTCGCCAGCTGCTGAGCACGCCGCTGTTCGCCACCTGGGGCGCGCTGGCTCTGGCGATGTGTCTGCTCGGCACCGTGCAGTTCGCCCAGCGGGCCTCGGTCACCGGCGAGCAGGACTCCGCCGTCGTCGCCGCCTTGACGCCTCGGGTGCAAGCGGCCCTGTCGAGCGAACAGCGTTATCTGATCCGCTGGCACGATCCCGTCGGCCTCGGGGCGACGCCCTTCGGCCTGCTGCTCGAGTTGGAACGGCGCGGTTACGCCATCGGTGTCGATCAACAGTTTGCTGCCGCGGCGCTCCCCCATCGCGTGTTCGCCGAACCGACGACGCAGGCCGTGCTGTGGGTGGTGCTCGGTGCACGCATCGAGCAGTTCCGTAGCAATCCGGCGTTTCGTGAGGTCGCCGATGCCGACTTGCGCTCCGATCAACAGCAGGCCCGCTCTGGCGAGCTTTCGGCGCTGCTCCAACGACGCTTCGCCGAGATCGGTCAACCCGAGTTGTTCGATCGGCTCGACGCCCAATACGGCGCCGCCGGCCTGCTGTTCATCCAGCCGCCGCTGCCGACCGATATCGCCGCCGCGGTCAGCGAATTCGTTGCCCTGCGGGTCCCCGCAGCGGTTTTCCTGGCTCCACCGGGCACCCCAGAACCGAGTGCACCCAACGGCTAAGCCCGCGCCCGGGGTGCAGCAACGGTAGGATTCGACCTTCGTTATGCACACCCTTCCGGCGCCGGTCACTCGCTCGATCGACACGTTTTCCCGCTTTCTCGCCGGACGTGAACTCCCGGGCCTCGATTCGGCTCACCACGACCCAGTCGTCGCCTTCGTGCAGATGCGCTGCGCTGGCCTGGCGTCGATCACCCGCTTCGGTGTCGCCGTCATCGCCGCGATCTTCGGGTTGCTGATGTCGCTACCCGGCGGACGCCGCGTGGTTGCTTGGCTCTGTGACCATCCGCTGCCAATCCTCGGCGAGTACCCACGCCTCATCCGTTCGTTGACCTTCGCCTACGTCTTTGAAACGTGGCCGAGCGCCCAGGCCGATGGACGCGTGCCGACATGAGCAACCCGCTCGATTGCGATGTGTTGATCATCGGGTCCGGGGCTGGCGGCGCGACGACCGCCGTCGTGCTCGCCGAAGCAGGTTTCGATGTGCTCATCCTCGAGGAGGGACCCTATGTCGCCCAGGGTGAGGTCCAGCCGTTCTCCTTGGAGCAGATGAACCGCCAGTACCGCTCTGGCGGCGTCACCGTGGCCCTCGGTCTGCCCTCGATCGCCTACACAGAAGGCCGCTGCGCCGGGGGTGGCACGGAGGTCAACAGCGGCCTCTACCTGCGCCCTCCGGTCGAAGTCGTCGAGCGCTGGCGCGAACAGTTTCAGGTCCGCGATCTCGACGCCGACGAGCTCTATCGGCTCGGCGCCGAGATCGAAGCCGATCTCAGCGTCGGCACCGTCCCCGGCGGTGTGGCCACACCAGCCAGTGAGAAGTTGCGGCTCGGGGCACAGCGATTGGGGTGGCAAAGCAACGAGATTCCCCGTTGGATGCTCTACCCGCCCAACGGTTCGCTCGATGCCGCCCGACGCCAATCGATGACCGAGACCTACCTGCCGCGTGCACAGCGCGCCGGGGCCCGGTTGCTCACCGACACACGGGTCGATCGGTTGGTAGTGCGCAACGCAGCAGCGACATCGGCCGAGGTCACCCGCCTCATCGGCGGTACCGAGCAGGCCGAAGTGATTCGGTTTCGCCATGTCTTCGTCTGCGCCGGGGCGATCCAGACCCCTGCCCTGCTGCAGCGCTCCGGCCTTCGCGGCCGCAACATCGGTCGCTCGTTGGCCGTACACCCCACCGTCAAACTGGCGGCACGTTTCGACGAAGCGATCAACGTGCCCGACGACGTTGCCGTACATCAGGTCAAGGAGTTCGCTCCCGGCATCTCCTTCGGCGGTTCGGCCAGCCAACCGGGCCTCGTCGCCCTGTCGCTCAGCCGATCAGTGGAAGACGTTCGGGTCGGCGATCTGCGAATGGGCAAACATCAGCGTGTACTACGCGGCGATCACCAGCGAGGGTCGGGGAACCGTTCGAGCCGTGCCACGGCTGCGCGATCCGCTGGTCACCTATCGCCTCACCAGGCGTGACGCTGCACTTCTTGGCGCTGGCCTCGGACGCTTGGCTCACGCCATGTTGGCCGCCGGAGCGACCGAGGTCTATCCATCATTCCGCGGTGCACCGATCGTGCGCAACGCCGTCGATCTGGCAGCGATGCAGGCCCAATTCACCGCGACCAAAGCCAGCGTGATGACCGTTCATCTGTGCTCGACGGTGCCCTTCGGCGAGGATCCTGATCGCTGCGCCGTCGATTCCTACGGAGCGGTGCGCTCGCTGTCCAATGTTCGGGTCAACGATGCCTCGTTGCTCCCCGATGCCCCTGGGGTCAACCCCCAGGGCTCGATCATGGCCATTGCCCTGCGCAATGCCCGCCGTTTCGCCGCCGAGGTTCGTCCCCATGCCTAATGTCCCCCCCGCTGGCGCGCTCACCCTGACGCCACCGCCCCCCGTTTTGGCGATCACCGGCGGAGCTGGCTGGTTCGGGCAAGCGCTGCTCCACGCCCTCGTCGATCCGGCCAACGAATGGCATCGCCAAGGGGTGCTGCGCGCTGCTGTGCAAGTCGGATCAGGCCGCCGACGTTGTCACCGCGATCAGCGAGCGGATCGAGGTCATCCGCGGCGACATCACCGATGCTGCAGCGATCACCCGGCTCGTCGCCGGTGGCGCCGAGGTCGATGTCATCCACGCCGCCGGGGTCATTCACCCAAGCTCGGTCGCCGAGTTCTTCGAGGTCAACGCCAAGGGCACAGAGACGGTGGTCGATGCCGCCGCGGCCAGCGGGGTACGCCGCCTGGTCCATGTCTCCTCGAACTCGCCCTTCGGCGTCAACCCGGACCCCGAGGAAATGTTCCGTCAAGACGAACCGTTCCATCCCTACCTCGGCTATGGCCAATCGAAGATGCTGGGCGAGGAAGCGGTGCGTCGTGCCGTGCGTGAACTGGGCTTGGCCGCGGTGACCGTGCGGCCGCCATGGTTCTACGGCCCGTATCAGCCGCTGCGGCAAACGACGTTCTTCAAGATGGTTGGCGGTGGCCGTTTCCCGCTGTTCGGCGGTGGGCACAACCGCCGCTCGATGGTCTATGTCGACAACTTGATCCAGGGCGTCGTGCGTGCCGAGCTCATCGACGGCGTCACCGGGCGCAGCTATTGGATCGCTGACGAACGCCCGTACCC
This sequence comes from uncultured Acidimicrobiaceae bacterium, assembly GCA_963732585.1. Taxonomy (GTDB): domain Bacteria; phylum Actinomycetota; class Acidimicrobiia; order Acidimicrobiales; family Ilumatobacteraceae; genus WLMZ01. The sequence continues at coordinate 1,848,902 of CAVSZY010000003.1, forward strand.
GGTCACCGAGATCGTCGCCACCGTGCAACAGGCGCTGGAAGCCGAGGGCATCAGCACCAAACAGGGTGGACTGAAGATCCCCAATGTCGTCGGCAACCTGGCCGAGCGGGCTGATCGCATCATCCAAAAGACAGGTCGCTACCAGCAGGCCGTGCATGTACTCGGCGAGATGAACAAGACGATCGCCTGCGATATCTCGGCGTCGCGTGCCGAGTTGGGCTACGAGCCGCAGATCGCCCTGCTCGAAGGCATGCGACGCAGCATTCGCTGGGTCGTGGCGCAAGGGGTGAAGCTGTGACCGTCTCGCTGGTCACCGGCGGCAGCGGCTACTTCGGCGAGTTGCTGGTGCAGTCGCTGTTGGCCAAGGGCGACCGGGTGCGAGTGCTCGATCTCGTCGATGCCAAGGATCGCCCCGCGGCGGTTGAGTTTCAGCAAGGCGACATCCGTAATGCCGCCGTGGTCCGCCAGGCGGTCGATGGCGTCGATCGGGTCTTCCATAACGTCGCCCAGGTGCCGTTGGCCAAAGATGAGGAGCTGCTACGCACGGTCAACATCGACGGCACCCAGATCCTGCTCGATGCCTGCCTCGACGCCAGGGTCGCCAAGGTCGTGCACACGTCGTCGAGCGCCGTGTTCGGTGTGCCCGAGCGCAATCCGGTGATGCCCTCGACGGCGCCAGCGCCGCGCGAGGCCTACGGCAGGGCCAAGCTCGCCGCTGAACAGGCCTGTTGGGCGGCAGTTGGCCGCGGGCTCGACGTCTCCATCGTGCGCCCGCGGACGATTCTTGGACACGGACGGCTGGGGATCTTTGCCATTCTGTTCGACTGGATCGCCGACGGCGCCGACGTCTTCGTGCTCGGCAAGGGTGACAACCGCTATCAGTTCGTCCACGCCGAAGACCTTGCCGAGGTCTGCCTGCGGGCGTCGCAACGGACCGGTCCAGCGCTGTTCAACGCTGGTGCCGAGCACTTTGGCACGATGCGCGAGACCTTGGAGAGCGTCTGTCGGCATGCTGGCACCGGCTCGAAGGTTCGGTCGTTGCCAGCGGGTACAGCCGGGTTGGCGATGCGCGCCGCGGCCGGCGTCAAGTTGGCTCCCTTCGCCCCCTACCACTGGCTGATGTACAGCAAATCGATGTGGTTCGATCTCGAGCACCTGCGCGACCAACTGGACTTCACTCCCGTGTGGTCAACCGAGGCGATGTTCGCCCAGTCCTACGACTGGTTCCTGGCCCATCGCGCCGAGGTCGAAGCCGATGACGACAACCGGTCGCACCATCGCAGGCCGGCGCGACAGGGAGCGTTGACGGTGATCAAGAAAGCAACGCGCTTGCTGCCCTCGGGCAAATAAGCCCCCGACGCGTTCAGGCGCCGGTCAGCTCCTGCCAGCGGCTCGGGTAGGCGCCGCTGACCTGCGCTGGCGTCATCCGCAACGTGGCGTCGGGAACGAGGTCGACCAGGTCGCGCCCCTCCGTGTAGTGATGCGCTGTCTTGGAAAGCCCGCTGAACAGCTCGCCACGACGGGCGACGATCTCCTTCGACGGCGAGGCATCAAACCAACCCCACATCGTCAGTGCTGCCATCAGGTCGTGGATCACCGGCGCCCTGCCGAACAACGACGCCCGCCGCAGGGCGATGTTGCTACAACCGCTCAGCGCGTCGGCGACGGATTCTCCCGGCTGGGCGACGACTCTGTCGCGCAGCCGACTGGCCAGGGTGAGCACATATCCCTGGTCAGGGCCCTGGTAGCCGCGTCGTGCGCCGCCGGCATCGCGGCCATCGATCTCACCTGGGCGGTCGCTGATCCACGCATCTGGCACCGAATCCGGTGAGGCGTAGGTTCGTGCAACATCGGTCGGAGAACTCGGGGTGAATCTGGGTGCGGCCACGGTCAACAGTTCTAGCGGATTCTGCGGCGGACGCATACTTCTTCGGTGGCGGCGATGGGATGTGCCCATCCGTCTCCGCCGCCGCTCGATATAGTCGCGTTCGTCCCGGAGGCACGCCAGCGCAATGAGTCAGACGTCAAAAAAGACCGTGCCACAGCGCTCGATGTGGGGCGCGCTGGGCAATGACCTGCCGACGCCCAAGGCCGAATGCTCCGTGCCGGGCTGCACCGTCTACAAACCCTGGGATCTGTTCTGCCCGATCCACCATCACTTCCTCCCGCTGGGACCGACCCGTCCGGAGCGTTTCACGCTGCAGCCGGGTTGGCTCGCCGGTGTTGCTGCGCGCGTCTTCGCCGTCGCCGCCTTTCCTCTCGCCGCCTACCTCGACTCCACCCTGCCGCTGCTGGTCCTCGCCCTCGGCGTTGCAGCCACGCTGGTGATCTCCTTAACTCGCAACTTCGTGGCCACCGGCAGGCTGGCCCGCAGCACCTTCTGGGTGGCCATCGGCACCTGGGCAGCGTTGCGGATCGGCATTCGAGAGCAACATCGGGGTTGGATCGATCTGATCGGGAGCTGGGCTCCACTGATTGCGATCACGGTTGTCGGCGTCTGGCTTTGGCAGCCCTCGCGGGTCTTTCGCGATCGGCGCCTTGGGCTCAATGCGGTCGGCAAATGGGTGTTGAACACAATCCTCATCGCCGGCTTTCTCTCTCTCCTGGCGCGCAGCGCCTCGACGGAGAGCATGCAAGAGTGGGAGACTCCCGATGCCGTCGGCAGCGGGTTGCGTGGCGCATCCCGGCTGATGCTCATCGTCGGTAGCTCCGTGGCGTTGTATCGCGCCTGGCAGACCGGCAGCGAAAGCTCCGACGCCACGGCGACGACGGAGGCGCAAACCCCATCCGCACCAGCTTCCGGCAGTGCTCACTCGGCGACAGCAACGGCCAGCGATGTCGTCGACGTCCCCAGCGATCCAACCCCGGTGCAGCCAGCACGCCCGCCGCTGACCAGCCGCCTGGGCCATGGCATGTTTGAGGCCTTGAGCTCGGTGCGCACGGTCTTCGCTGAGGCAATCAACAGTCTTTACGAGCGGTCGCTCGAACTTCTCAAGCTGGGGTGGAGGCATTCTTCCGAGGGCGCCAAGCTGCTCTTTCACGGATTCGGGCAAGGTCTCGGCGGCGTTGTGCGCTGGGCAGCATGGGTGCTGCGCGGCCTGGCCTTGCCGTTCGTTGCTGGCCTCGTGTCCGCTGGCGCAGCACAGCGCTTCGCCGATTCATCGCTCGACTATCTGGGTTCGCAGACCTGGCGTCGGATGAGCCAGCTGGGCAACCTCGGGATGTTGATCATCTGGGCCTTACTGGTGGTGATCAGCGCCGTAGTCGCCGTCGCCTACACGTCTGGCCTCGGAGGGCGAAGCCTCGCTCGCAGCCTGATTCAGGGTGGCGCACAAATCGCCCCGACGATGTGGCTGCTGTGGGCCTTCGGCACGGTGATCGTCGTTGCCCTCTCGACGTTGATCGAGATCGGCGAGATCCACATTGGCCCGCTGAGCTGGGCGGCAGCAGCGACGCTGGCGGTCGCCGTCGTTTTCCGTACCGCGCGACGCGAACCGACGCCCTCGGCAGAGTCGTTGCTTGGTGTGCAAACGTGGCCTTCGCCGAGCGGCAAGCCGGTTTCTACCGATCCGCCGCCAGGCGCACCAGCTGACGATCCCGCGCAGGAACCCGCTGGCCGCTGACGGGTGGTCTTATACGGCGTGGAGCAGCCCGAAGACCAACGATTCCTCTAAGGCGTGCCACGAGGCTTCGATGATGTTGCTACTGACCCCGAGGGTTGTCCAGGAGCGATCGCCGTTCGTCGCGTCGAGCAACACCCGCGTCACGGCACCCGTTGCGGTCGCGCCGTCGAGGATGCGCACCTTGTAATCGGTGAGATGGACCTTGGTCAATTGCGGATAGTGCGACGACAGGGCCTGGCGTAAAGCGATGTCGATGGCGTTGACCGGGCCATTGCCTTCGGCAGTATGCACGTGGCGCTGCTCGCCGATCCATACCTTCACCGTGGCCTCGGTGGTGAATTCGCCATTCGGCAATTCGTCGGTGATCACCCGCATGCTCTCGACGCGGAAAAACCGCTGCTCCCAGCCGGTGGCACGGCGCATCAACAGCTCGAGCGAGGCGTCGGCGGCTTCGAAGTGATATCCCTCGTGTTCCAGGCGCTTGAGGTCGTCGATGACCTGGTTGACCGCTGGGCCATCCATCGCCAAGCCGAGCTCGGCGGCCTTCATCGAGATCGTTGCCCGGCCGGCCATTTCGCTGACCACGAAGCGCGTGCCGTTGCCGACCAACTCGGGGTCGATGTGCTCATAGGCATCTTTGGCCCGAACGATCGCCGACACGTGCAGGCCAGCCTTGTGGGCGAACGCCGATGATCCGACATACGGCGCCTGCGGGTTCAATGGCCGATTGAGCACTTCGGCGATGTGATTGCTGACCGAGGTCAGCCGCTCCAGGTGCCCCTCTGGCAGACACGGCATCTGTAGCTTGACCTGCAGGTTGGGGATCACCGTCGTCAGGTTGCAGTTGCCGGTGCGCTCGCCGAGTCCGTTGAGTGTGCCCTGTACGTGGCGGGCGCCACCGAGCACCGCGGCCATGCTGTTGGCTACAGCGCAGCCGGTGTCGTCGTGGCAATGGATGCCGATCGTGGCGTCCGACCCGATGTGGCGTTTGACGTCGGCGACGATCGCGGAGACCTCGTGTGGCAGCGATCCACCGTTGGTGTCGCACAACACGACGTGGCTAGCGCCTTTGATCACGGCGGCTTCGATGGCCCTCAGGGCAAACTCCGGGTTGTTCTTGTAGCCATCGAAGAAGTGCTCCATGTCGACGAGTACCCGGCGATCGTGTGCGCTCAAAAAGGCAACCGAGTCAGAGATCATCGCCACGCCCTCATCGAGGGTTGTCTGCAAGGCGTTGAGTACGTGGTAGTCCCAGCTCTTGGCGACGATACAGACCGCCGAGGTGCCCGCCTCGATCAGGTTGCGCAGCGTGGCGTCGTCGTCGACCTTGCCTTTAGGGCGCCGCGTCGAACCGAAGGCGACCATCGTCGAGGTCCGCAGTTGCAACTCTTTGGCGGCGCGGGCAAAGAACTCGATGTCCTTGGGATTCGCGCCAGGCCAGCCACCCTCGATGAAATGCACACCCAAGAAATCGAGTTGTTCGGCGATACGCAGCTTGTCTTCGACCGTGGCGGACACTCCTTCGACCTGCAGACCATCGCGCAGGGTGGTGTCAAAGACCTCGACGGCCTGACCGCGAAGTTGTTCTGTGGTGCTCATGAGGTGGCTCCTGGGTCGAATGACCTGTGTTCGAGGAAACAGTGGTCGAGAAATAAAGAAGCCGCCCAGACGGGCGGCGAAAGGAGCACGTTGTAGGCAACGTGCTCTAGCAAATAATGATCAGTCGGAACGCAGCGCTCGTCATGGGGCCCAGTGTGCCGGGAGAAGTCGGCGACGTCAACCTGTTGCTTGTGAGCAACCTGTGATTAACCGGTGGATGACCAAAAAACTTCTGGGGATGACCCGGTTTCTCAGTGGATAACCCTGTGATTTTAAAAATACCACTTGACCAGCCCTTTTATCCGACGAATACTATTGACATATCGGCTCACGCAATCGAGCAAGCCCAAAGCAAGGCAACGGCGCCAGCCGGAACCGAACCTGACCGGGGCTCGTTCAGGAGTGAGGGTCGGTGGGGATGATCTAACTGGAAGCAACGGGAAACCAACGCAACGAGCGTGGGTGACGCAATTGAGGTGGCTTGCCACCGAGGTCCGCTGAACCTGCCGTCCGTGACAGCGGCCGAACGAAGCCGAAGGAACGCCGAGGTCAAGCGGGCAACCGCGAAGACTGAAGCAATCAGATTTGACGATCCGGGCAACCGGGGATGCAAGGCTGAAAAGCGGCTCACCCGCCGGGGGTAACTCCGACGGGTGAGATGTTGAACGAGCTAAGGGTAACACCAGACGATCGATCAACGGTGGATCATCCCTCCTAGAGCAGCCCCGGGTGGCGCGCTGATTCGTCGGCTGCGCAGCCCGGGGCTCTCACCGTTTTCGCACCCCTGTGGCAGGCGCGAATCGTCGCTCCGGAAACTCTCATACACCCCTATGAGACGATCATCGCATGAGCACCGCAACCACCACTTCGAACACCCGCACCAATGTCGAGCAACTCTCGCTGCTGGTCACCGCACCCCCCGCCCGCTCCACGCTGCCCGTCCAGTTTCGTCTCGATGAGCGCACCCGGCGAAACGGCTTACGGCACGTTGCCGAACTTCGTGCCCAACTCGCGGCGCAGGCAGCAGCCCGTAACGGCGATCGTGTCGGCCTCGGCTCACGGCGTCGGTCGGTGTCATCGAGCACCCAGCAGGCCGCTTAGCCACCGCGCTTGCCTCGTCCGACCCCGGATCTCAGCCGGGCGGAACAGGCGCCAGTTGACGCACTGCGTCGTAGAAACGCATCTGCGGATCGAGCGGCAGCAGCATCAAGGAGGTCGTCGTCACGCCGTTATCGAAGTACTTCTGAATCTTGGCTCGGCACTGCTCAACCGAACCATGAACAATGAGGTCATCGACAACATGATCGGGAATTGCCGCCAAGGCTGCTTTGCGATCTCCCGCCTGCCAGGCGTCCCACATGCCACGCAGGTCTTCTCCACGGCCCAGCCACTGATGAAACGCCGCATAGACCGGCACGTTGAGGTACGCGGCCATTGCGAAGCGCCCAGCCTGGCGAACCACGTCGGTGTTCTCGCTCGGGCAACAAAAGATGCGCGCCGCGATCTCCTTGGGCTGTCCGCCCGCAGCGTCGTCGATCACCGCTTTCACCGTTGGCACATCGTCGGGAGAGAGCCAGTTGACGATCGCGCCATCGGCCTCGCGGGCCGCTAGGCGCAGCATCTGTTCGCGGAGCGCGGCGATCAGAATGGTCGGTCGCTGCTCGGGGATCAGCCCCAAGCGAAATCCGGAGATCGTAAAGGTGTCGTAGGTGCGAGTCACCTTCTCACCGCTGAGCGCATCGTTGAGAAAGCGAACGACGTCGCGAACCTTGCGGTACGGCTCGACGAACGGCACGGCGTTCCACCGCTCGACGATGATGTTGCTGCTCGATCCAATCCCGACGGCAAACCTGCCAGGGGCGGCATCGGCCATCGCCGCCACGCTCTGCGCCAACAGCGCGGGTGAACGCGTGTATGCAGGCACGATGGCTGTGCCCAGGCGCAGGCGCGGTTCCCATGCCGCAGCCAAGGCCAACGGTGTGAAGGCATCGGCACCATCGACTTCCGCCGACCAAATGTCGGTATAGCCGAGGTCGGCCAGTTCGTGGAGGCGCTCCTTGTGGGTATGCAACGGCCCCGGAAGCGGCACTGTCATTCCCGGTCGTTTCGGCAACGGATCGATCACTGCTCAGCCTTTCCGTCGCCGGCGGGGCGACTCTGCGAACTCGTTGGTGGACGCACAACGCAACTTTGGCTGGCGGTTGCCAGCAACGTCCCATCCTGGGCAAACATATGCACCAGTCCGTGGCCGAAACCGCGACCGACGACATGAACCCGAATGTCGAGTAACACCCAGTCGGTCGGCACCAGCCGGTTGATCCGCAACGTGTTGTCCAGGCTGCGCGAAGTGCCCTGCATGCCGAGTGCTTGGCGAACTCCCCAGGGCACATGATCGCCGAGGATCGCCAACGTGGTGGCGTCGACGGGACCGGCGGCAGGAACGCGGGCCCACATCACGGTTTGACCATCAGACGGTGTGCCGTCAAGGTCGCGAAAACGACGGCCTTTGACCAGCCGTTCCTCGATCTGATCGTTGATCGTTCCCCGGCTGTTCTCCGGATGGGCGCGGGCAATGCACAACTCTGGCGCCAGCACCGTAGGCATGGTTTCCCACTGGCCGCAGAGCTCGATATCACGCTCTCCAAGGGCGGCATTGACGGTGAGCACCTCACGATCGGCAACCTGGCAGACCGCTCGCGCCTGGGTCGTTTGGTGGCCCTCGACGGCGAGGGTGACATCGACCTCGAGCTCCTCGCCAGGTCGGGCATAACTGAGGAACTGGGCAGTGGCCCAGACAACTTGGCGAGCAGATGCTTGTTCCAACGCGCTGATCGCCGCGCCTAACCCAGCACCGCCGTAAAGAAAGCCGCCCCGAGTGCACAGCGATGGCCGGACGATCATCGACGACCTGAGCCGAGTCGCCCCCGGGGTCAAACCGAGAAAGGTGCAACTATCCATGTGACGAGCGACTCTACTGCTGGCGACGAAATGAGGACGGTAGCGGACACTCCCGGCGGCGACCCGCTACCGTCAAGGTTTGCCGTTTCCCGCCTTCACCTTGGACTTCCCATGACCAACGTCACGAATGCTCCCGATACACCGGCCGCAGCGAACTTCGTCCGCGACCTCGTCAGTACCGACATCGAGCAGGGAACCTTTGGTGGCCGGGTGCAGACCCGGTTTCCCCCGGAGCCCAACGGCTACCTGCACATCGGACACGCCAAGGCGATCACTACCGACTTCGGTATCGCCGAGGAATTCGGCGGGGTGTGCAAGCTTCGTTTCGACGACACCAACCCGGTCACCGAGGAGACGGAATACGTCGAGGCGATCATCGACGACGTCCGTTGGCTCGGCTTCGAGCCCTCCGGCGACGTTGTCTATGCCAGCGACTACTTCGAACAGCTGTACACCTGGGCGGAACACTTGATCGAATCAGGTGTTGCCTACGTCGACGATCAGGACGGCGAAACGATCTCGACGCAGCGCGGCGGCTACGGCAAGCCCGGCGTCGAGAGCCCACATCGCGAGCGCTCCGTTGTCGAAAACCTCGAGCTGTTTCGCGGCATGCGTCGCGGTGACTACCCCGACGGTGCCAGGGTGCTGCGCGCCAAGATCGACATGCAGCACGAGAACATGCAGTTGCGCGACCCGGTGTTGTACCGCATCCGCCACGAACTGCACCACCGCACCGGTGATGCCTGGGTGATCTATCCCACCTACGACTGGGCCCATGGGCAGTCCGACGCCATCGAGGGCGTCACCCATTCGCTGTGCACCCTCGAGTTCGACGCCCACCGAGCCCTCTACGACTGGTGCCTGGCCCAGCTCCCCTTGTCCGGGCCGGCGCCGCGCCAGACCGAGTTCGCCCGCCTCGAGCTGACCCACACGCTGACCTCAAAACGAAAGTTGCGTCAACTGATCGACGATGGCGTCGTCGACGGTTGGGATGACCCGCGGCTACCGACGCTGCGCGCCCTGCGACGGCGCGGCTATCCCGCGTCGGCGATTCGCAGCTTTTGCGATTTCATCGGCGTGGCGCGCACCAACAGTCGGCATCAGATCGAGCTCCTCGAATGGTTCGTGCGCAACGAATTGAATCGAACTGCGATGCGCCGCATGGTCGTGCTGCGACCGATCAAGCTGACGATCACCAACTGGCCCGTCGGGCAGGTCGACATCGTCGAGTTGGTCAACAACCCGGAGGCCCCCGAGGGCGGGTCGCGCACGGTGCCCTTCAGCGGTTCGTTGTGGATCGAATCCGACGACTTCATCGCCGACCCGCCACCGAAGTTCTTCCGCCTCACTCCAGGCGCCGAGGTTCGCCTGCGAGGCACCTACTTCGTGCGCTGCACCGGCTACAACACAGATGCCGAGGGCAACGTCACCGAGGTCTTGTGCACCTATGACGAGGCAACCCACAGCGGTAACGCGCCCGACGGTCGACGGGTAAAGGCCACCATCCATTGGGCACCAACCGATGGCGCCGTGCCGATCACCGCTGCGCTCTACGAGAGACTGTTCAACGCCGAGGTTCCCGGTGAGGCCACGGGCGAGCCGTTCGATGACCTCAACCGCGACTCCAAACAACTGCGCAGCGCACTTGCCGAACCCGCTATTACCGATATCGGGCCTGGCGCCGTCGTGCAGTTCGAACGCCTCGGATACTTCGCCCGCGACAGCGAAACCCCGGCGTTGTTTCATCGCACCGTCGGGCTCAAGGACGACTGGGCAAACATCCAAAAGCGCAATCGCTGACCTCGTCCGATGGCGCATCTCGACCGGTTGACGGGCACGCAACGCCGTCTGGCGATCGGCCTGGTGTTGGCGGTGTCGTTGGTCGCTTTCGAATCGACAGCGGTGCTCACTGCGCTGCCGACGATCAGCGACGACCTCGACGGCGACGGCCTGTATGGCGCCACCTTGGCCGCGTACATGCTGGCTGAGATCGTTGCGCTCGCCTGGTCTGGTCGCCAAGCGGACAACCACGGCATTCATCGGCCCTTCCTGATTTCGATGGCCGTGTTCATCGTCGGCTTGATCGTTGCTGCTGTCGCGCCGAACATGATCACCGTCGTTATCGGCCGGGCGTTGCAGGGCGCTGGCACCGGCGGGTTCGCTCCGCTGTCGTATGTCGCCGTCAAACGGGCCTTCCCGGAGAACCGCCAGGCAAGTTTGTTTGCTCTGCTGTCGAGCGGTTGGGTGTTGCCAGCCCTGCTCTCGCCGCTGATCGCCGGCGTGATCACCGATCGCTTCCACTGGCGTCTGGTATTCATCGCCATCATGCCGGTCGCCGTCGTCATCACTGCGCTCACCGAGCGGTCGCTGCGCAGCATCGGCCGAGCGAACGATGCAGACGAATCTGGCGGCTCGGCCCCGACCGACAGCGGTCAATCGCTGGCAGCAGCGGCGCTCGCCGCAAGCGGGATTGCGCTGATGATCGTCGGTCTACAAAACGATCGCTGGCCGGTTGCCGTCGGCGCCATCGTCGCCGGCCTGGCGCTGGCCGGTAAGCCGTTGGCGCGCATGCTGCCGGCGGGCATCATCCGGGCCCGGGGCGGGCTACCGGCAATCGTTGCCGCCCGCGGACTGGCCACCGCAGCCTTCCTCGGCGTGGACAGTTTCGTGCCGCTGGCCGCCGACCGTATCCATGGCGTCTCGGCCATGGCCCAGGGTCTTGTCATCGCTGGCGCATCAGTGACCTGGACCGCCGGCCAGGTCATCGTCGCCCGCTGGCCGCAGCTGTTCGGGCGCCGCTCGCCGATCACGATCGGCTTCGCCTTGATGGCGATCAGCGTCGTGTTGGTCGTGCCTGTGCTGCACAGCAGTTGGCCGTTGCCGCTGGTCTTGCTCGCCTGGGCGGTCGGCGGACTGGGGATGGGGTTCGTGTTCAACCCAACGACGACGGCCAGTCTGTCGTACGCCGCCGACGGCAATGAAGGCGCGATCAGCAGCCAGGTGCAGCTGGCCGACGCCCTCGGGTTCGGGTTGATGGGGGCTATTGGTGGCGCGACGGTCAACCTCGCCGATCGGGGAACGCTCGATCTGCAACAGGCGATCGGCAGCAACTTCGTGCTCGCCGCGCTGTGCGCTGTTGTTGGCCTGCTGATCGCTAGCCGCTGCCGCCCGGCAGGGTCTGGCGCAGCGTCAGCACCTCGCTGAACAAATCACCGTGTTGCTCAACCCGTTCCAGCACCGCAGCGGCGTCGAAGCTCAGCGTGATCTCGTTCTCGGCGCACCGCTCGACCTCGTCCCAGGTGACCGGGGTACTGACGGTCTGGCGTGGGCGGGCCCGCAATGAATAGACGCCAATCGTGGTCTTGAACCGAGCGTTCTGGCTCCAATCGATGAAGATTTTGCCGGGTCGAACCGCTTTGGCCATCGTCGTCGTCACCCGGTCGCCATGGTCGCGTTCCAGCATCTGTCCGATCGCCAAGGCCACATCGGCAGCGTGCTGATGAGTGCACGGCAGGTTGATCGGCACATAGACCTGCAGGCCCTTGGAGCCGCTGGTCTTCGGCCAGCCACGCAGGCCAAGAGCGGCGAGCAGATCGCGGGTCAGCAGCGCGATCTGGCAACATTCGCGCATCGCCGCTGGCTCACCGGGATCGAAATCGAAGACCATCGCCAACGGTGTCTCCAGATCGTCGGCGGCGGCCATCGGCACGTGGAGTTCGAGCGCGGCAAGGTTCGCCGACCAGACCAGCGACGCTGGTTCATCGAGTCGGCAATAGCCGATGTCGCCGCTGCGGTCGCCGGGCCCACGTGCGGTCTGCACCCATTCGGGGCGATGCGACGGGCAGCGCTTTTCGAAGAAGCCGTTCTGCTCGCTGCCGTTGGGGAACCGTCGGAAGGTGATGCATCGTCCCCGCAGATGGGGCAGCATCACCGGGGCGATACGCGCGTAATAGTCGATGACCTGGGATTTAGTGAAGCCTGTCTGCGGGTAGAGGACCTTGTCGAGATTGCTCAGCGAGAGCGTTCGCCCGTCGACGACGACGGTGGCGTTCTGAGCGCTTGGGCTCACGCGCTCTTGGCGATATCGGCGTCGCCAGCGGGGTGGCGGGCCCGCGCAGCCTTGGCGGCTTTGACGCTGGCCTCCAACGCAGCCATCAGATCGACGACCTTGGGCAACTCGGCGGCCGGTTCGGCGGCCTCGAACGTTTCGCCAGCGGCCTTGCGGGCGATGAGATCGAGCACCTGATCGCGATATTGATCGTGATACTTGCCGGGTTCAAACGGGGCAGCGAGGGAGTCGACCAAGGCCTCGGCCATCGCCACTTCCTTGTCGCTGACGGTGACGTCGGCCAGTCCGCTGAGTTCCTCGACGCTGGTCGGGGCGACGACATCGGAAGCAAAGACCATCGTGCTCAACATCAACGTGCCCTCGACGGCGCGAATCGCGGCGACGTACTGCTTGTTGCGCATGACGAAGGTGCCGACGGCAACCTTGCCAGCCTCCTGCATGGCTTTGGCCAAGAGCACATAGGGTTTCGGGGCACCGTCGGGGGCAACGATGTAGGCGGCATCGAAGAACACGGGATCAATCTCCGCCAGATCGACGAATTCTTCGAGCTCGACGGCACGTGTCGCCGCCGGGAGAAACGGTTCCAATTCGTCGGGATCAACGACGACGTAACGACCCTTGGAGATCTCATAGCCCTTGACGATGTGCTCGTCGGGCACGTCGTCGCCGCTGTCGGCGGCAACCTTTTTGAGTTTGATCCGACTCATCGTGCGGTCGTCGAGTTGATTGAAAGCAACCGTCTTCTTACTGACCGCGTTGTACAGCTTGATGGGGATGGCGATCAGCCCAAAACTGATCGTCCCGCTCCAGATTGGCCGAGGCATGGCGACAGTCTGCCCGGAATCAGCCGGAAACGCCAATAGCTCACGTCTCGGCGCACGGCGAGGGTGAGCTGATCAGCCGGCGAGCACGGCTCGAGCGACGATGTCGGTGCCGAAGGCGGTGAGAATGGCCAGGTAGAGCAGGCCGGTTGCGGCCATCACCGCCGAGTAGTAGCGCTCGCGCAGCGCCCGTTCGGTGACCACGCAGAGCACCGCTGTGGTGATCACGCAGGCCACCCAGAAATAGCCGAGCGTGCCATTCCAACCGTCGTTGACCGAGCCGTTGAGCACGCTGATCATCCCCGTCGGCAACAACAACGCCGCAGCCTCAACCGGCAGAATCCACTTGGTGACCCTGACCAGTTCGTTGAGCAGGCTGCGCGGCAGGCCAGGCTGCACGAGATACCAGTGGCCGAGCAACATCGCGTCGCTGATGGCCCCGAGGAAAAGCGCACCGACAACGGTGCGGATCACAGCGACGAGGTCGTTGCCACCGGCGGCGAGGCCGGCAGCGACCAGGCCAACCAAGCCGATGAGCGGCGCGACGAGATCGAGCCGGGGGTCGAACTCGCGGGCCTCGACAGCGGCTGGACGAGCAGCGACCTCGCGCTCGATTCCGGTCATCGCGGCGACGCGCTCACTGCGTCGATCGAACTCCTCGCGTTGCGCACTGACACCAGCGGAGCGCTGCAGGATCGAGACCCCGAGCGCCACGACGGTTGCCGCGACGACGCCGATCGCGGCCAGGTCGCGGCCCGGCTGGAAACCGAACTTGAGTGCTGCGGCGACGCCCATCGCTGCAATCATCACGTAGGTGATGCGCAGCATCCAGCCGTATCCGAGCCCAACCATCCGCCGTCGGGTGGTGAACCAACAGAAAAACAAGCCGCCGACAGCCCATTGCATGAGCATGGTTGCGGCTTCGAGGCGGATCACGACCTTCGACGATAGGCCCACAAGGCACGCGAGCCACAAAGTGACCCGCAGTGGCCGTACCCTTAAGCAAGTGTTTCGCCGCCCCCGCATCGCCGTCGCTCTGCTGGCGATCACCCTGACCCTCAGCGCCTGCTTCACCGGCCAGCGACCATCGTTTGCCCCGGTCGACCCAGCGAGCAACGACCCGGCGATCGCCGCCGTGCTGCAGCGCTTGCAAGCGGTGACGGTCGAACCCTTCACCGCCAGCTATTCGATCCTGACGAAGTTCGGCAATATCACCACCGAGGCAGCCGTCACCCAAGTCGGTCCGAGCCAGAATTCGGTGACCATCGCTGGGGTGCGCTATCTGTTCGACACCTCCGGGCCGCAGACCTGCGACGTTGCCACGGCCAGTTGCCAGCCAGGCACCGACGACGCCAGAATCAGCAACCTGTCGACCACCCATGCCTTCTACGCGGATGCGGCTGCGGCCCGCCTACGCCAGGACGCCGCGGTCAAGGTTGGCGCGGCGACAGCATCGACGCAGATCATCGGTGGGCAGACGGCAACCTGCGTGCTCTTGCCCTTCACCGAGGGCAACAAGCTCTACTGCGTGCTCGACAACGGCCTGTTGGCCTTGCAGGACACACCAGACCTGCGGATCAGCTTGGTGTCGATGGTGCCAGTCGGCGAGCCGGCGCTGATGACCGCCGGCTGACGAGCGCGCTCAGCCCCGACGATCAGGCCTCGACGACCACCAGGTCGTGGTTTGCGTTGTTCATCGACAACGGCCCATCGTCGCTGGCGACGACGATGTCCTCGAGGCGCATGCCCCAGCGACCGGCAACGTAGATCCCTGGCTCGACGCTATAGGCGTGCCCGGCCTGGAGCGGCAGCTCGTTACCCTCGACGATGTACGGGTCCTCGTGAGCGTCCATGCCGATGCCGTGACCGGTACGGTGCAGGAAGTATTCACCATATCCGGCGTCGGTGATGATCGCCCGACTGATGCGATCGATCTCTTGGCATGGCGTGCCGACGATTCCAGCAGCGACGCCGGCGGCCTGTGCCACCTTGAGCACGCCATAGGCCTCGGCGATCTCCGCAGACGGTTCGCCGACCGACACACAGCGGGTGATGTCGCTGCAATAGCCATCCATCGTCCCCCCGAAGTCGCAAAGCACGATGTCGCCACGGCGGATCACCCGGGCGCTCGGGCTGTGGTGCGGCGAGGCGGCGTTCTCGCTGGCGGCGACGATGGCAAAGTTGACCACCTGGTGGCCTTCGGCGATGATCCGCTCGCCGAGGTCGGCCGAGACCTGAGCCTCGGTGCGACCGATCAACGGAATGCGACCGCTCTGCAGTTCCGTGGCGATGCGGTCGACGGCAGCGCCTGCCCGGCGCAAGGCCTCGATCTCGGCGGCGTCCTTGCTCATCCGCATCGGGCCGACCACCTCGACACCTCGCCGATACGACGCACCGGGCAATTCCGGCAAAAGCTCGACAAGGAATCTGGCCCACATCTGATCACCGATAGCGACCTGTTGCGCTGGCCCGGCCGCCTTGGCCAACTCGGCAACGATACGCACCGGGTTCTGCAGCTCGGACCACGGCAAGATCTCGAACACACCGGGTTGGGCGACGACTCGCGGTGCCTCGATCTGCGGCACGACGAGCGTTGCCTCGCCGTCGCGGGGAACCACCAGCATCGTCAAACGTTCCAGCGGCATGGCGTGATATCCGGTGAGGTACGGCAGGTCGAGGCCCAACGAGAGCAGGGCGACATCGATGCCACGCTCGGCCATTGCGGCCCTGGCCCGGTTCAAACGATCGCCATAGACAGAGGTATCCAACGGTGCGGTGGCGCCTGGAGTTTGCATCAGGCCAGTGTGCCCGCTGCCACGCCGATTGACGACGACTTAACCCGCCCAACAGACCGACCAGTCGACCAACAACAACCAGGTCGCAGAACGCGAGCAGCACGGTCACCACTCAGACCTTGGCGCCGACCCACAGCCGGGCATCAGGATCGCCAAATGCGAGGATCAACGATCAAGGCGCAACGCGAAACCCTTTCGAGCATGCTCGCCAGGTGAACGCCGTCAGCTCCGCTGAGCTCGTGGCTCACACACTCATCCGCAAGGTCGACCGCGGAGACGGGCTTCGACTCGGTCAAATCGGCAACGCAGGCAACGGGGCCGACGGCGCTAGTTGACCGCCGTTCCAACGCCGAGTCAGCGGCCCGCGGATCAGCGCCAGGGCGATCAGCCCTGTGGCGATACCCGTGGCGAAGGCGGTGCGGTAGCCGAAACCGCTGACAATCAGGCCCATCAGCGGACCGGTCAAGGCCACCGACACGTCCATGAACATGGTGAACGTGGCCATCGCCGAGGCTCGCTCCTGCGCGCTGACGCCGTGGACAGCGATCGGGATCATCGACGGAGTTTGCAGCGACATCCCGCCCGCCAGCACAGCCGCGCCGAGATAGACACCGAGCGGGGCCGCCCACACCGTGACCAACGTCGAGCCAGCGATCGTGATGACGACCGCAATCGTTGCCGCCTTGACTGGTCCCAACACGTCGGGTGCGCGGCTGAAGATGATTCGGGCTGCGGCTATTGCCAGCGACGAGATCGTGAACACCAGTCCAACACGTCGGAGCCCAATCGTTTCGGCGTACAGCGGCACGAACGTGCTGAACGAGACAAACCCAACGATAGCGAACGCAGCGACTATGCCCGGAGCGATACCTGCGGGATGAATCCACGGCGAGGGCGGGGCTTCAGGGTCGCCGGGGCGGTGTGGCAGCATCGTGGCGATGATGCCGCCGAGCCCGGCGCTGACCGCGAGCGCGATCCAGGCGGCGTCGTAGGAAGCGGCGTCACGGATGGTCTCGCCGAGCAACGGGCCGAGCCCGAGCCCGAGGTGAAACGACATCAGAATGTAGCTGGCCCGCCTCGCCGCGGCGTGACTCCGGCGCGAGGTCGATCGCCAACACGGTCGAACCGGTCATCACGGCTGCTTGTGCGGCTCCAAGCACGAGCCGAGCGACGATCGCCAGGGCCACGCTGTCGACGATGACCAGGATCGACATGCCACACATCCCCAACGCGCAGCCGATCAACATCAAACGCCGGGCGCCATGACGGTCGCCATGTCGACCAAACACGCTGCGCGTTGCCAGCGCAGCAAGGGCGAATGTGCCCATCACGATTCCCGCGGTGGTCTCGCTGCCACCGAGCTCGTCGACCACAAACTTCGGCATCAGCGGGTTGCAGGCCCCGATACCGACGAAGTACAGGCTTGTCGCCAGTCCGAGCGTGAGGAATTCGCGGCTGAGCAGCCGCTCGCGCTGTTTCCTCCGCTGACCTGACACAAATGTCAAGTTTAGGTTCTTACCCTCGGACGCGGCGGAGCCGGTGACCCGACGCGATCGGCATCACCGGCTCCACACCGAAACAAGTTGTTGCTCTCGGCGTCAGCCGAAGCAGGTGGTCTGCAAGTCGCCTGTCGCCCCGTTGCCGGAATCGCCGAGTGCGCTCGAAGTGAATTCGCCGCCCTCCAGGTTGAACAACCAGAAGCAGTTGAGCAATGGCTGGAAGCCATCAGCGACGTACGTAACCGGCTTGGGAAGCAGGCCATCAAGGGTTTCGTCCTTGATGCCCTGATAGGTAGAGATTACGTCGGCAGCGGTGACCTCGGCATCGGCCGCAGGCCCGTTTTCGCCCATCGCCTTGCGGAACAACTCCAAGGCCGACCACGTGGTGGTAGCCGACGAGTTGCGGACGTCGTCGCCGTCGCCGTACTTCTCGTTGGCATCACGGTAGGCCTGCGCCGGAGCGGCATCGGCCCACCACGGGAAGCCGTTGAGCGCTCCGACCATGCTCAGTCCTTCGATGACCTCGAAATCGGGGGCGGTCATCGAGTTGTTTCCGATCGAGTAGGCGCCGTCGTAACCCTGCAAGGTGCATTCGGCGATCACGGCGAGGCCGGTCTGCGGGGCAAGCCCAAGGTTGATGACATCGGTCCCTTTGCTGATCAGCTCAAGGCAGGCGGCGGTATAGCTCGGGTCGGCGGCGCCGACCGTGACCAGACCGACGTACTCCAGCCCAATCGATGGGGCAACCGGCTCGTACAGCTTGCCTGCCTCAGCACAGGCGGGCACCTCGGCGCATACGGCAGCTGAAAACTTCTTCAACCCGGCAGCGGCGGAAGCCATCATCGTCGACGCCGCGGTGGCCGGGTTTGACGGGGCGGTATTGAAGTACGTGTTCGGCCAATGCGCTTCACCGGTATCGGATGGGCGGCCGTTTGCCGTTCCACCGATCATCGGAATGCCAGCGGCAGTGATCGTCTCGGCCATCGCGTTCTCGGCGGTCGAGTCCTGAACGACGATACCGACGACGCCAGCATCGATCAGCTTTTGAGCCGCGGCAACCGCACCTTCACCTGTGGATTGGCCGTCCTCGGCGACGATCTCGATCGGGTGACCGTTGACGCCACCCATTTCTGTGTTGACCCATTCCGCCCAGGCCTTGGCGACGCCGTCGGTCATGCCGTAGGTCAGCGCCGTACGTCCGGTTTCGGAGTACAACAGGCCGATCTTGATCGGCGTCCCGGTGGCTTCGACAACGGGCTCGGTCGGGGTCGGCGCATCGGTGGCTGTTGGAACGGTGCCCGGGGCCTCGGTCGGGGTCGGTGCATCGCTTGTCGGAGCCTCGGTTACCGGTGTCGGCGCATTCGTGGCGGGCGCCGCGGCCGGTTCGTCGCTGCCGCAGGACGCGGCAACAAGCGATAAAGCGGCGAGTGATGCGATCGCTAAACGCGACCGACTGAAAGTGCGAGTCATTTGTAGGGTCCTCCCCCTCGTAAGCGGATCTGACAGAACCGTCAAGTTGCTGCCGACGGAATAGTGCCAGGATTCTCGAGCACGCGCAAGCGTTACGCATAAGAGTTGACAGAAGTGTCAAATCCGCGGCACTCTGTAACGAGCCACAGGGGGTGCGCAGTTGTCGTCAATTCTGCCGTTCATCGTCGCCGGGATCGCCTTTGGGTCGATCTACGGCCTGGCCGCGACCGGTCTCGTGCTGACCTACAAAACGTCGGGCATCTTTAACTTCGGTCACGGAGCGCTGGCCACGACAGCGGCCTACGTCTTTTATTGGATGCACTACGACCACGGGTGGGATTGGAAGCTGTCGACGGTCGTCTCGGTGCTCGTCGTCGGGCCGCTGCTGGGCTTGGCGATGGAGCGCATCGCCCGCGTGCTGTCCAATCAACGCACAGCCTGGAAGGTGGTCGGCACCGTCGGGTTGATCTTGCTGGTACAGGGCCTCGGATCGATCAAGTACGGCACCGACACCCGCGCCGCGCAGCCCACCTATCTGCCGAACGGCCGAGAGTTCTTCCGCTTCGCCGGTGTCAACATCACCTATGCCCAGGTCACCGTCACCGTTATCGGATTGATCGTCGTCGCCGCGCTCTACGCGTTGTTCCGCTTCACGCGCCTCGGTGTGGCGATGCGGGCGGTCGTCGATGATCCCGATCTGCTCGACCTACAAGGCATCAGCCCGACCAGAGTGCGCCGGATTTCATGGATCATCGGGGCGACCTTGGCAGCTCTCTCGGGCGTGTTGATCCTGCCATTCCTCAACCTCAACGCGATCATCTTGACCTTCCTCGTCGTGCAAACGTTCGGCGCCGCGGCGATCGGCATCTTCTCCAGCATCCCGCTGGCCTTCGCTGGCGGTCTGATCGTCGGCATCGGCGAATCGGTGCTGACCAAGTATGAGATCAGCTACCCATCGATCGTCGGACTGTCGAAGGGCTTGCCGTTCATCATCCTGATCGTCGTCATGCTGGCAACGCCGCGTCAGAAGCTGGCCCCGCCATCAGCGGCCGAGGTTCGCCCGGCGCTCGAGTGGCGAGGACCGACCACGACTGCGACTCGGCGTTGGCGTGGTCGTCTTTGGGTTGCTGGGATTGCTTCCATTCGTCGAGACCTCCAAACTCAACCCGTTCTGGATCAGTGCCATGGCGATGGTGTTGTTGATGCTCTCTCTCGGCCTGCTGGTTCGCACGGCGGGCATCGTCTCGCTGTGCACCGCGGCATTCGCCGCCATCGGCGCCACGGCGTTCTCGCAACTGCACGTCGACGTCGGCTTGCCGTGGCTCGTGGCGATCCTGGTGGCGGGCCTGATCGCGGTGCCGGTGGGGGCGCTCGTCGCCATCCCGTCCATCCGTCTTTCAGGGTTGTTCCTGGCGCTCGCCACGCTCGGACTCGGATTGCTGATCGAACGTGTCTTCTACCGCCGCTCGTACATGTTCACCGTGTTGGCCGAAGGCCGCAAGGCGCCCCGCCCCGGCTGGGCCGAGAGCAACCGCGCCTACTACTGGCTCGTGCTGGCGTTTGTACTCGTCGCCGTGGTGGCGATCGCGGCCATCAACCGGGGGCGGCTCGGGCGAATTCTGGCCGGAATGGGCGACTCACCGCGTGCGGTCTCCACGCTCGGTTTGAGCACCAACGTCACCGCGTCATCGTGTTCTGCATCGGCGCCTACATCGCCGCGATCGCTGGCGCATTACAAGCTGGAGCGACTCAACAGATCGCCGCCGAAAGCATCTACTACTCGTCGTTCAACTCGATCACAATGGTGGCGATCCTCGCCCTCGCACCGTTCCGAGTGCCGTGGTACGCCGTATTCGCAGGTGTCACACAGGTCATTCCGGGCTACATCCACGGGACCAACACCCCCCATGTGCTCACCGTGATCTTCGGTTTCTTCGCCATTGTGATCGCCCTGCAAGGCGGGCCGCATGGCATGCCCCCGAAACTACGCCAGTACTTCGAGGCCAGGTTTGGTGCAAGCAATCGGGCCAAGCAGGCAAGTGCCGACAAGCCCGGCAGCAAGCAAGCAGCAAACCTCCGCCGCAGCGCTCCAGCCGTATCCGGCGGCGGCACTGCCGGGCTCGAGGTGGGCGAACTCACTGTCCGCTTTGGCGGTCTGGTCGCCGTCGATGGCATTTCGCTGAGCGCGCCGATGGGCCGGATCACCGGTCTGATCGGACCGAACGGGGCTGGCAAGACGACGACGTTCAACTCCTGCAGCGGGCTCAACCGGCCGACCCACGGCGGGGTGCGTTTACATGGCGCCGACGTCTCGAACGTGTCGCCTGGTGGACGCGCCCGCAAGGGGCTCGGACGGTCGTTCCAGATCATGGAGCTGTGCGAGTCGCTGACCGTCGCCGACAACGTCGCCCTGGGTCGCGAGTCGAGCCAGGCCGGGGCCCGAGTGTTGAGCCAGATGTTTGCTCCGCGAAGTGACATCTTGGTCCGCGACATGGCCACTGCAGAAGCGATGGCGCTGTGCGGCATCAGCGATCTCGCCGAACAGCAGGCTGGCGCGTTGTCAACCGGCCAGCGGCGACTCGTCGAACTCGCCCGCTGTCTGGCCGGACCGTTCGACATCTTGTTGCTCGACGAGCCATCGTCCGGCCTCGATCACGACGAGACGGCCAGGTTCGGCGAGATTTTGCGCACGGTGGTCGCCGACCGCAACTGCGGAATCTTGCTGGTCGAGCACGACATGACGCTCGTGATGGATGTCTGCGAGTACATCTACGTGCTCGATTTTGGGCGCATGATCTTCGAGGGGACTCCCGCCGAGGTGGCCGCCAGCCGTGATGTTCAAGCCGCCTACCTGGGCTCCGAAACCGAACATCTTGCCGAGCTCGAAGCTGAACATGACCGCCACGAACATGAGCAGGTGCCGTCATGAACGCTCCAACCGCACTCAAGCTCGTCGACATCGTCGCCGGTTATGACCACACCACCGTCCTGCGCGGCGTATCGCTTGAGGTGCCAGCCGGTTCCGTCGTTGCCTTGCTCGGCCCAAACGGGGCCGGCAAGTCGACGCTGCTGAAAGTCGTCTCGGGGTTGGTGCGCCCCTCGGCTGGCAGCGTCGAGATCTTCGGGCAGGACGTCTCGCAACTCCCGCCCAACCGTCGGGCCAGGCTCGGATTGTGCCATATTCCCGAAGGTCGTGGAATCTATAAACGGCTGACCGTGCGCGAGAACCTGGTGATGCAGTCCGTCAAAGGCGACGAGCCAGGGGCAATCGAACGCGCCGCTGAAGCGTTCCCCCGGCTCGGTCAACGGATCGATCAAATCGCTGGCACGTTGAGCGGCGGCGAGCAGCAAATGTTGTCGATGGCGCGCGCCTATACCCGCAATCAGCGGCTGATCCTGGTTGACGAGGCGTCGCTTGGGCTTGCGCCGATCGTCGTCGACGAGATCTTCTCGTTCCTTAAGCGAATCACCGAAAAGGGCACGTCGTTGTTGATCGTCGACCAGTTCGTGCATCGGGCACTTGCGCTCGCTCAGTACGCCTACGTGTTGAGCCGCGGCGAGATCGCGGTCTCCGGCACTGCCGACGAGGTCGGCAAGTTGGACATGTTCGCCGAATACATGGGCACCCGCTAAGGCGCGCGATGGATCTTGACTGGAGCGAGCAGGAAGTCGCCTTCCGCCACGCACTGCGGGCGTCGATCGCTGCCAACATCGATGATGGCTGGGATTTGGAACGTCGCGATATGGCTGAGCCCCACGACGTCGAGTGCGTCAAGGCCTTCTGCGCCGCCCTCGGCGACGACGGTTTCCTGACCCCGCACTGGCCGACCGAGTTCGGCGGGCGCCAAGCTGGGGCGTGGGAGCAACTGATCATCAGCGAAGAAACGTGGCGGATGGGCGAGCCCCGCGGCGGCCAATACATGAACACCAACTGGATCGGCCCGGCCTTGATGGCCTATGGCACCCCCGATCAGCAGGCTCGCTTCCTGCCGGCGATCACGACCGGGGCCGTCAACTGGGCGCAGGGCTTCTCTGAGCCGGGGGCCGGTTCCGACCTCGCCGCGTTGCAATGTCGGGCCGTTCGCGACGGCGACGCCTACATCGTCAACGGGCAGAAGATCTGGACCTCCTACGCCCATGTCGCTGACTGGTGCTTCCTGCTGGTGCGCACCGACCCCGAGTCCCCGAAGCGAGAAGGGATCACGATCCTGCTCGTCGCCATGGATACTCCCGGGGTCGAGGTGCGCGAGATTCCCAACCCGTTCGGCCGCCACCTGATCCACGAGATCTACTTCACCGACGTCGTCGTGCCCGTCGCCAACCGGCTTGGCGACGAGAACCAGGGCTGGGGCATCGTGCGCAACGTGCTCGCCAATGAACGCGTCGGGATCGCCCGTCACGCTCACTCCGAGCTTGTGCTCGACGCAACCACCGCCGATGCCGCACGACTTGGGATCGACATCGACGACGGCGGTGTGGCCGAGACGCTCGGCGTCGCCTATGCCTGGTGCGAGGCCGCCCGCGCCCTCAACTATGTCGCCGTCGATGAGCGCATCAACGACCCGCACGGTTCGCGGCCGTTGGCGGCGGTGTCGCGGGCAATCACCGGGCCAATGGAGCGCGAGGTGGCGTGGGCGTGCCAGGAAGTGCTCGGTGATCAGGCGCTGCAGGGCGGCACCGAAGCCGATCGGCAGCTGGTGACAGGAACCACGGCGATGATCGCCGCAGGCGCCTACGAAGTCCAGCTCGATCTCATCGCGCGGCTCGTGCTCGATCTGCCCAGGAGCCGCTGAGGTTATGGACCTGCAGCTCAGCCCGGAACAGGAGCTCCTCGACGATGCTCTGCGGGCGATGTTCAGCGACCATGCCGGTCCCGCCCGCTGCCGCGAGGTCGGCGGTGACGTCGACCGCACCCTCATCGACAGGCTGCAGGTTGGCGGCTATCTCGATGCGGCACAGGCCGGGCCGATCGAAGCCGTGCTCGTGGCCGAACGCGCCGCCGCGGCAGTTGCCGCGGCACCGATCACCGCCCGGGTGTTGGTCGGCCCGCTAGCGGGATTCAGCGACCTGCCGCCGTTGGTCGGATTGATCGGCTCCCCGAATGGCCTTGTGCGCTACGCCGGGCACTGCCACGCCTACCTCGTACTCGACGGCGACACCGCCGCTCTCGCCGACGCCGACGACGTCGAAGTGGAGCCCGTCGAATCGCGTGCTGGTTACCCAATGGGGCGAGTTCGTGTACGACGCAGCGCCAGTCGCCAGGCGGGCAGCGGCGATGCGTTACGGCGAGCTTGGCAGGTCGGGCTCGCGGTCGAAACTGCGGCGACGGCCCAAGCAGCAATCGAGTTCGCCGCCCACCACGTCAGCGATCGCGAGCAGTTCGGTCGACCGATCGGCTCGTTCCAAGCCGTTCAGCATCGACTCGCCCGTTCGTATTCGATGGCCTACGCAACCCGCTGGCTCGGCCGACGCAGTGCGTGGCACCACACCGACGAATACTGCACCGCGTCAGCGGCAACGTTCGCGGCGATGACAGCCCGCGAGACCTACGACAACTGCCATCAAGTGGTCGGCGGGATCGGCATCACCTGCGAATACGGCATGGTCGAGTGGACGATGCGACTGCTCGCCTTGCACAACGAGCTCGGCGGCCGGCGTTCCCATTCCCGGCGCGTCGCCGCCTCGCGACCCGCCCACGTGGAGGCCTTCGGATGACGGCTGGCGACATAACCAGCGCCGTCACCTACTGCCGTATCTGCGGTGCCACGTGTGGCTTGGTGATCGACGTCGAGCAGCGGCCCGAGGGCCCGGTCGCAATCAAGGTCACCGCCGACGAACACAATCCGCTGTCGCGCGGCTTCACCTGCACCAAGGGTCGCCACATCGCCGACATCGCGCAGGCACCGCATCGGTTCCGTGAGACGCAACGCCGCAACGATGCCGGCGAGTTGGAGCCGGTCGCCGTCGAACAGGCGATCGGCGAGATTGCGGCGAGGCTCAACGACCTGATCGACGTTCACGGCCCCGACTCGGTGGCGATGTTCACCGGCACCCAAGCAGCGTTCGCCTCGCTGACGCTGCCGGCGGCATTGGCCTGGTGGCGCACGATCGGTTCACGACAGAAGTACTCGTCGATGTCGGTCGACCAGGTCGCCAAATGGGTCACCGAAGGCCGGATGGGCATGTGGGCGGCCGGTGGCCAGCGACTCGCCGACGCTGACGTATGGATGTTCTTCGGCACCAACCCGATCGTCAGCATGCAAGGCGGTTACTTCACCGGATTCCCGGTCCACGATGGTCTGCGGCGGATTCAACAGGAGATCGAGCGCGGCCTGAGGCTGGTGGTTGTCGATCCACGCAAGACCGAGCTGGCGGCGCGCGCCGAGATTCATCTGCAGATCGTCCCGGGCACCGATGCCACCTTGGCGGCTGGATTGCTGCACCTGTTGCTCGACGGCGGCGCGCTCGATCACGACTTCGAGCGGCGATGGGTGAACGGCGTCGAGGAACTCCGGCGTGGCGTCGAAGCGTTCACGCCCGATGTCGTCGCCGCGGTCTGTGGGATCGATGCCGGTCAGCTGGTTGCCGCTGCGCAGCTGTTCGCTGGCGGCACCCGCGGCATGGCCACCGCCGGGACCGGGCCGGACATGGGTCCCGACGCCAATCTCGCCGAGCACCTGATCCAAGCCATCAACGTCGTCTGCGGACGGTACCCGCGCCCAGGCGACCCGCTCGCCAGCGTGGCCGTGCTCGGCTCGGCGAAGGGCCTTCCCGGGCAGGTCATCACCCCCGACCGAAGCTGGGAACGCAACACATCGTCGGTCACCGGTTACGGCCCGCTGCACAACGAGTACCCGGCCGTCACGCTGCCCGATGAGATCCTCAACGGAGGGATCAAGGCGCTCGTGGTTATCGGTGCCAACCCGGCCAACGCCGTCCCCGACACGGCCCGCATGGCCGCCGCATTGTCCACGCTCGAGTTGCTGGTGACCATCGACCCGTTCGATTCGCCGACGGCACGCCTTGCCGACTTCGTCATCGCCCCGGTAACCGACCTCGAACGGCCGGACACCACGCGCGCCTACGAGAGCTTGATGGACCGGCCATTTGCCCAGTACACCCCGGCTGTCTTGCCAGCTCCGCCGGGCACCATCGACGACTGGGAGTTCCTGCTCCGCCTCGGTCAGGCGATGGGTTCGACGATCAAGATCGCCGGGCGCGATTACGCCCCGGGCGACCCCGTGCCGAGCACCGACGAGGTGCTGGCCTCGATGGCCGGGCGTGGACAGGTTTCGCTCAGCGAGGTCCAGCGCCACCAGCACGGGGCGCTGTTCGACTCGATCGAGCCCGCCACGGTCAGCGAACCAGCAGCCGACGCCACCGCCCGTTTCGAGCTCCTTGCCGACGATGTCGCCGCCGAATTGGCCGAACTGGCGTTGGGCCAACGTCCGTTTGACCCTGAGCAGGTAATGCTCGCCGTGCGCCGCCAAAAGCACGTACTCAACTCGCTCGGCACCCAGATCCCTTCGTTGCTTCGCCGCCGAGCAAGCCCGTGCCTCGCCCACCCCGACCTGCTCGCCCGACTCGGTTTGAGCGAGGGCGACCCGATCACCGTGACCACCGCTCACGGCCAAGTCGATGCCGTAATTCACGCCGATGAGACGCTGCGTCTTGGCGTGATCACGCTCACCCACGGCTTCGGTGGTGACGGCCCCGACGGTGTACCGAGCGGCCCTGACCTGAATTCGATCCTCAGCGCTACGAGCGATCTGCAACCGATCAGCGCCATGCCGTTGCTCACTGCGGTGCCCGTTACGTTGGCTCGGCGGCCTGCAGATGCTCGGTGATGTGATGCATGTAGCTGAGATAGGCCACCGGAATGCGGCTGCCACCGGTGACCTGGATCGTTTCCCCGGTCAGCCATTCGGCTTCGTCGGCGGCGAGGAACACGCAGACTGAGCCGATGTCGTCGACGGTGCCGAGTCGTCGCATCGGCACGGTCGCCACCTGCCGGGCGACTCGGCTCGGCCTGCTCATCGATCCACCCGCAGCGAGGCTGTCCTCGGTTGGCACCAGGCCCGGAGCCACGGCGTTGACTCGAATCCCATGGTGCCCCCATTCGACCGCGGCGGTCGCTGTCAAGCTCTCAACGCCCGCCTTTGCGGCGCCATATTGCCCGGTTAGGGGACACGGCTGCGAGCCGCTGCGCGACGAAATGTTGACGATCGATCCGCCACCACCCTGGATGATCAGCTGCCGTGCGGCCGCCTGCATGGCGAAGAACGTCCATTTCAGATTGAGGTCGACGACCGCGTCGAACTGGCGCTCATCGAGGTCGATCAACGGGCCGACATCGCCGACGTCGGCGCTGCCGGCGTTGTTGACCCAGCAGTCGAGCCGACCGAAACGAGCGACGGCTGCATCGACGAGCGCATCGATCGCAGCCCGCTGAGAGATGTCGGTGACCACGGCGATCGCCTCGCCACCGATCTGGCGCAGCTCCGCCACCGTCTCGTCGAGCGTGCTCGGCGTCCGTCCAGCGACCACCACCGACGCCCCAGCGGTGGCCATCGCCCGGGCAATGCCGCGGCCGATGCCACGTCCCGCTCCGGTGACGACAACGACCTTGCCATCGAGATCGAACATGGTGCTCCCTTGACGTCGCTTCCCTGCGAAGTTGACGATGTCGTCAGATTAGCCTGCGCCCCATGGTTGCTTTCGATGAGCAGACGTTCCGTCAGCAGATCGGCGAGTTCGTCGCCACCAACGCACCGGAGCTGCCCTATCGGGTCGGCACCCGCTCACCCGAGGATGCGCGCGAGTCGGCGATCCTGCGCGAATGGAGTGCCAAGCTCTATGCCGCCGGGTTCTACGGCGACGATTGGCCCGTCGAGTTCGGTGGACGCGGCGACGGTTACCAAGCGGTCGAGGAGTTCCTCGTCACCGAGGAGTTGGCCAAGGCCCGCGCCCCGGTTCCGATCGGGTCGGGCTCGCTGGTCGCTCACGCGTTGCTCACGTTCGGCAGCGCCGAGCAGCAACGCAGCTACCTCCCCAAGATTCGTCGCTACGAACAGGTCTGGTGCCAGCTGTTCAGCGAACCCGACGCCGGCTCCGATCTGGCCTCGATGCGTACCGTGGCCAAGCGCGACGGCGAGCGTTACATCGTCAACGGCCAAAAGGTGTGGAGCACGAACGCGGCGTTCTCCGACATGGGCTATCTGCTCGCTCGCACCGACCCGAACGCGGCCAAACATGCTGGGATCAGTGCCTTCATGCTGGCGATGGACACGCCCGGTGTCACCGTGCGGCCGTTGCGAGAGATGACCGGCACTTCCGACTTCAATGAAGTGTTCTTCGACAACGTGGTCGTGCCCGTCGAACAAAGGATCGGCGATGAGAACAACGGATGGGATATCGCTACCACCTCGCTGGCCTCGGAGCGCGCTGGCGTCGGTGCTCTCGTGATTCGGCTGCGTCAGAATCTGGATGCCTTGATCGCCTATGCACAACGTGTTGGGGTCAATACCGACCCGGTCATTCGCCAACGGCTGGCCGACGCCCACGCCCGGGTCGAAGTCGCCACCCTCGTCTCGCAAGCGGCGATGGCGCGACGCCTGCGCGGCGAGTTCCGTGAGGCCGATGTGCCGCTGACCAAACTCGGGTTCGCCGTGCTCAACGAGCAGCTGTCCTATCTCGGGATCGCCATCCAGGGGATGAGTGGGACGCTCGCGACCAACGACCCCGGCGCGCTCGACAATGGTCACTGGCAGGACGAATTCCTCTACGCCAAGGCCTACACCATCTCGGGTGGGAGCAACCAGATCATGTTGAACCTGCTCGGCGAGCGAGCCCTCGGGTTGCCGCGGGAGCCCAAGCCGCGGTGAGCCGAGTTCCAACCATTGGGGAGGCCTCGCGCATCGTCGAAGGTGCGTACGGCGGAACCGTCGTAGGCATTGAGCGCCAGGCGCGCTGGCGACCGACGTGGTTTGTCGACGTGGAGCGCGACGGTGTGGTGACTCGACTGGTCTTGCGCGGTGACCGCACCGACTCCGAGGCGTATCCGTTACGGCATGAATACACCTTCCATCGCTTGCTCTGCGAGCGCGGGATCCGAGTGCCGAAGTTGCATGGCTTCATCGAAACACCGGGTTTGATCGACGCCATCCTGATGGAGTTCGTTCCCGGCGTACCCCACTTCGATGGTGTCGGTGACGACGAGCGCGACGTCATCGTCGACGAGTACCTGCAGCAGTTGGTGCTGCTGCACGGCCAGGACGTAGCACCGTTCATCGACGCCGGCATCA
Organism: uncultured Acidimicrobiaceae bacterium; assembly: GCA_963732585.1. GTDB lineage: Bacteria > Actinomycetota > Acidimicrobiia > Acidimicrobiales > Ilumatobacteraceae > WLMZ01. The sequence goes on from CAVSZY010000003.1 coordinate 1,878,040, forward strand.
TCCACCCGGGTCCGGGCGACGACGCGGCGGTCTTCAGTCATCGCCACATGGAGCGCCGCTACCGTGAGCGCAAACGCCATGTCGATTCGTTCGCCGAGTTTGGCCTGGGGTGGCACAAACGGCATCTACCGTCGGCCAAGGGTCGTCTCGCGCCGTGCGTGTGGGACAGCGGGCAGTTCCACCATGTCGACGGCCACCTCGTCGCGGTGATCGATCTCGAGTTCGGCCATGTCGCCGACCCGATGGGCGATATCACCATCTGGCGCATGCGCGACACGCTGATTCCCTTCGGCGACATGGGCGCGATCTATGCCCGTTACGAACAACTCAGTGGGCACGCGGTCGACCTGGAGGCGATCAAGCGTCACCACTTTGCGGCGACGATCGGCAATCAGTTGCAATTCGGGGCTGCTGTCGCCCATCCCGATCGCGACACCGACCTGATGAACTACATGCAATGGAACTCCGAGACCAATCTGATGGCCACCGACTTCCTCGGCGAGTACCTCGGCCTCGAACTGCCACGTGCTGGCATCGATGTGGAAGTTCCGCCGATGCGACGGACGCGCCACGATGCGACGATGGATCAACTCGTCGGCTCACTCGGCTCGCTGCGCACGAACGATGCCGAGGCCCGTCATGCCGTTCGTCTGGCCTTCCGGATGGCGCGCCACACCCAGCGACGGAGTGAAATCGGTGACGCGCTCGATCAGGCCGACGTCGATGATGTCTATCGTCTGCTCGGGGGAGCACGACCCGGCGACTGGCTCGATGCCGAGCGCCAGTTGGAGCAATTTGTGATCGCCGACGCCGACATCGGCCGCCACGACGAAGCGCTGACGATCCTGTTCCACAAGCGGCATCTGCGCACCCATATGGCACTCGGGCCAGCCGGCAGTTCGATGACCCGCCACTATCAGTGCCAGCGCTTCGACGGCCAACCAACCCAGGTCGTGCAGCTCTAGCCGGTACTTCGGGGTGCGATTTCGGTGCCGTCGGGTCGGTAGTGGTGCCAGCCGGTTTCGTCGCGTTTGACGCGGATGCGCAGGCGTTCTTTGGCTTGGTTGTGTGTCGGGCAGGTGATGGCGCCGTTGCCGGGGTCGGTGGTGCCGTTGTTGGCGAAGGCTTCGAGGTGGTCGAGGTGCATGCTGTTGACGGTGTGTTCGCAGCCTGGCCAACAACATCGATCGCCGGACAGTTTGACGGCTTCGCGGGCGGCGCCGGTGAACAGGCGTTGGCGGCGACCGAGATCGATCACCCGACCAGCGGAATCGACGACGACCCGTCGGATTTGCCCGGTCAATGCCGCGCTCAACATGTCGCGATCGCTGACCGGGGTGCCGTTCACCGTCTCAGATAACCGCAACTTGCCGGTCGCGGCATCAGCGTCGGCGTCGCTCGCGCTATCGGTGTCGGCGAGGTAGCTGCGGATGATGCGTTCCAGTTCGGCTGGGGTGCTGACCAAGTTGATGGTGGTGGCGACATGGCCATCGGCGTCGGTGGCGGCGCCTTTCAACATGACCGTACGGAAGGCGTCGAAACGGCGTTGCCGGGAAGTACGCGTGAACGGAAACAGGTGCGCCTGATCACCGTGACGTCGGGCCCGTTCAGCGAGATCGGTTTCGTACTCGGCTTGCTCGTGAGCGCGAATGATGTTCAACAGTTCTTCACCGACCGCCGCTGCGCCTTGAGCAGCGAAGCTGAACCCGGTGCCGGACTGGGCGAAACTGACACCCCGGTTTTGGTGTGACTGGTCGTGTCCGGCTTGGGTGCCGTCGGGGTCGGCCCACGCTTCCCAGCGTTGACAGACCTCACGAAAATCGTGCACTGTCAACGTGGCGGCATGCCCGGCGAGCAGCTGATCAGAGTCGGCGAGTAACGGTCGGCAACGCTCATTGTTGAACAGGCGCGCCACCAGGCGGAGATGATCGTCGCTGACCTTGCCAGCCGCGACCGCAGCCGCCAACTGCGGCATGGCGTCGAGCAGACGGGCGATACCAACCCGCGCCCTAGCGGTGCCACGGCCAACGTTTGTGACGGCTTGTAGCCAGGAGGCGATCGAATGGAAGGCGTCATCGGCGTACCCGCATGTGGCTTCCGTGTGGCGAATGCGTCGCGCTTGCAACGCCTGCAAACGGCGGATCTCACGCTCGGTCGCCATGAACTCGGCATCACGGGCAGCACCAGACAACAACGGAAACAGATCGACATCAACATCGAGCACAACAGACACAACACACCCCCCAGACAACAATCGCCAACTCAACAGAGGACGGGAACAAACCCATCGAGCGAAGACCGGGGAGCGATCAACAACCCAAACCCTACCAGCAACACACACCAAACACAAACACCTGTTCGACATTTTCAGACAACTCATCTACCGGTTTGAGTGGGCTCGGAGCGACAATCAGGTCAGAGGAACGTCAGTGCCGTTGGCCGGAGCGTCGGGTACATGTGGGCACAGTTCCTGGAACGCTCCCACTGTCATGTCATTGCGCCACCCCATCGCCGTCATCGCCTTGACCGCCGAGCGGTCGTGCTGGAACGACGCATACACGTTCTGCTGCGGATTGACCATCGAGTAATGCTGGCGGTAGGCCTCATCGAGACGGTCGGCGACGAACGGACCCCAGGTAGTACCGCCTTCGGAGACGATCACCTTGATCTCGGGATGGCGATCGAAGACTTCAGAGGCGATCATCTTCGACACTGCCCGCTGGCCGCCGTAGGTCGTTTCCATGTAGTTGAGGAGGGCTCCGCCAGGACCGCGCATGTAGGCCCCGTGCATCGTCGTCGCATCGTGTGCCTCGGCACCGATATGGAAAGCAATCACCAGACCGGTTTCCTCGATCGCCGACCACACCGGCTCCCAATCATCGGTGTACTGCCGATCGCGAGCTCCGAGACCGGGCGTCACTGAGAAGTACGCGGCCTTGAAACCAAGCTCCGCCGCCCGATGGATCTCGGGTACGGCGTGCGCCGAATCGAGCAATGGAATCGTTGCGGCGCTCACGTACCTGGCGCTGAAACGTTGGTACTCGATTGCCCAATCGTTGATCGCCGCGCACCCGGCGGCGAGCAGGTTGGGGTCCTGGATCGACGACATTCTGTTCGAGGAGCACTGGTGCTACTCGGTTTACGATCAGGGCGATTTCCCGCTCGAGATCGTCGGCTTCGGCCTCCAACGCAATAGCGCGACGGGCAACTGACCGCAGGGCGGTGACGGTCGCCTGGACGTCGATGGTCCAGTCCGAACGCACCCGCATGGCCGTGCAACGTCGCAACAGTTGCAGGGTGGTCAGGTCACGGAGCCGGTCCCGGATGCTGTCGGGTGCGGCAACAACGAGCGCGTGGACAGCGTTAATTGCCTGCGTGCGGGCATGAACAGCGCTTTCACGGGTGGTGTTCAGCACCCGGAGCGCTTCTCGGTCGTCGCCCTCACGGGGTTCGCCGAGCATTGGCCTAGCGAGCGCTTCACGGGCGGTGGACGGCGTCAAGGGCATCAGTCTTGGAGCCGTTCTTGCGGGCCGGTCGGGCCGGGTGGTCGATCTCGATGATCCGCTCGCCAGCAGCGCGTAGCGCCCGGCAGAGCCCGGCCCCATAGCTGGCGGTTCCCTCGATGGCCCACGCCCGCCGTGCTCGGGGCCAGGCCTCGACTGATTTCAGGAGCTGCCGATAGCCAGCCTTGGTCGCCGGAACCTTCAACCCTTGGAGCTCGGCACCTGTGGTGGCGACAAGCGCCGCGTTGTGCGTGTCTCGGTGGGTGTCGACGCCGATAACGATGTCGACCTGTTCGGCCAGTGTGCTCATCATGCTCCTCAAATAGGTGATCGGGATTGGTCCGAACCGGTGTAGAGCAACGGCAAGACTGTGATGAGTCACGACGACGATGTCGGCGGACAGGCTCCCGATCAGGCCAGCACCTCAACCCCGGGACGGGGCCGGCAGCACCGAACGGACATATCCCCAGCAAGACATGACCGTCGAAACGGTCAATCAGCCGAATCAAGAGTCACGATCGTTGCCACCAGCACCAAGCCCAGCACGGTCACTCGACCGCACAAGCGATACTCACAGCCGAATCAGGTTGACAAGCCCACGAGCGCTCCCCGTGAGGCCAGGAGAACGTCGTCATACCCCACCCTCCTCGAGCCAGCGTTCGAGCTCTGAAACATCGAAGCCGACCGGTCGCCTGGTAAATGCAAATGACGTTCCTGTTCCCGACTCCTCATGGGTCGTCGGTGTAGACCCGTCGGCGCACAACAGGGTCTCCAGCGCCTGGGTGCCAAGCTTGCCAGCCCTGGCGCACCCGACTTCAACCGCCTCTGCGAAATTCAATCCAGCGAGTTGTGCCCCGCGACGCAACAACGATTCGACAATCGCGATGTCGCGAGGGTCGAGTTCGCTGGTCGTAAGGAGACTCCTCGCAAAGGCCGCCGCCTCCAGCAAAGCCCTCGACCCTCCCCGAGCTAGTTCAGTCGCGGCCTGCTCCACCCACGACAACAGCACCCACGCGCGCTCCTCGCTGAGAGACGCCGATTCTCGAATTGCAGCAACCCATCGCTCAGGATGTTGCAGCAATGACCGTTCGACATTTACGAACCACGCTTCGTCGGCCCGTGTTGGGGCGTCGTCCAGCTTTCTGAGCACGGAGGTCATCCGGGCACCATGTAGTCGCCAACACGGATGTAGCCCGCTTCACGGAGCATGTTCAGCTCCCGAGCGTAAACAGTGGGCTGTCCTGCAAATCGACCCGAAGTTTGGATGAGGTTTCCTGTTGTCGGAGTTGCTAGGTAGATCTTTCGACCTTGGGCGATTGCCCCTTGCATGAACGCGTCGTTCAACTCAAGGGACCAGTTTGGCGAGTTAAGCACGACGTGGCCGTCCCACCCTTTGGCAACAGCCGTATCAACTTGGCGTCCCAAGACAACAACATCCTCCGCACCGCCAAGGAGTCCAGCAGCCTCATCCGCCAGACTCCCTGCCGTGTTTGTGGCAACAACAGAGTCGGCGAGGGTCGTAGGTGCACGTTGGCCCTCGGTAGTGGGCGAGGCAGACTCCTCCCGTGCAACGCCGGGCACGCCGGGAGTGGCCTCGACCGCGTTGGACTCACCCACGCCACCGCGTGCGGCTGCCGGCGTGTCGTAGGTGAACGTCGTCGCTGCATCTGCTGCCGTCGCAACGTCCGCTACGGCAGCAATCGAGGCCGTGATGGCGATGAAAACGGCGAGGACGAAGCGCAGCAATACGGCGGGCCACGACCGAACGTCCACTATCGGGCGACCTCCATGCCTATTCCGCGCAGAACATCGGCTAGCCAGACAAGGCCGTAAGCGAGGGGGCGGTCGTCATCGACCATCCGGCGCACGTTGTCCCACGATTCTGATAGTTGGCCGATCAAGAGATCCTCGGGCCGCTCGTACATGTTGAAGATCCCTGGGGAAGAAATCGACCAGAACATGTCGTGTTCCAAGAAGACCTCACTCCCCTCAAGTTCCGACAGGTGGTCGAGCAGAGCAGCAATAGCTGCCCGCAACGCCGCCAGATCCACCACCGTACGCTCCATCATCCGGCACCTCCGAGAAGCTTGTCGATCTGATCCTGGAAAGCCTTCATCTCATTGGTCAGGTGACGAATCCGGCCGTCGATGATGCTTTGCCGGATCTCAGCCGTCGGCGCACGTTCGAGGATTCCAAGGTTGTCGTAGGCCGCAGGATTGGCCTGATACGCCTCCAACTTCGCCGTGTGGTCTGCAACCTGCTGCTGCAACGACCTGACGGCCCGCTGTTCCGACGTCGACAACGCACGCAACGCGTCATCCGACAGACCCCCTGCGGTGTTTGTGGCGTTAACGAAGCGATCCGGAGTCGTGGAGGTGCCGCGGGCGTCGGTAGTTGGCAAGGCAGACGCCACCCGCGCAGCGTCGAGCTGCATCTGACCGGTGGCCACAAACTGATGAGCGTCAACGTGCGCAATGGTCGGCGTGTCGTAGGTGTAGGTGCCGCCATGCGCAACCGCAGGAGCAGCGACAAGCGAGCCGACCACGACCGCCATGAGCAGCCTGAGGAATCGGTTCACTCGATGGCTCGGTGCTCTCGATAGTCCGTTGGCAATGCGTCGCGTACTCGATTGAAGGCAGCGACTGCTGCTGGCTCGTCGTCAACGAGCTTCTCGTAGAAGTGTGGGTCAGAAGCCCACGCCGGGAAGCTGAGGATTGATACAAACCCACCGACGTCCGCCCGATGGTGCCCCAGCACCCATCCAGTGGGCACCCGCTCCGACACGACGTCAAACACTGGGGCGGGATACCAAATCGGATAGGTATGGCCGTCGTCATTAAGCACGTAGTACCAGAACCCACCGACAAACGACGTGATGGCGAACACGGCGTACATCGCGCCGACGGTCAGTGGCAAGACCGTGGACGAACGAAACCCGCGCCGGTCGTCAAGAAACGACGCAGGGGTATCTGACAGGGTGTTTTCGCGGCAACGAACGATGAGGCTCACTTGAACTTGAACTCCACTTCCAACCCCGTGGTGAGGTTCTTGAACCAATGGACCGTCGTGTTGACATCCGTTCCCCTAAGAACCGACTGCATCTTGACCCACTCTCCTTCGCCATAAACAGCAACGAGCCGGGGATTGTCGGCAAGGTTCGCCATGATCTGCGCTCCACCGCTCGCCCTTGCCTCAGTGAGCGCCAACTGTTGGGTCAGGTTGGCAGGCACCGCGTCTGGAATGGCTCCTTTGAGCACCCCACCCGCTTCTGTGGCGTTATTGAAGGACGAGGGGGTCGTAGACGTGCCCCGAGCCTCGACAGCGGGCGAAGCAAACCCCTCTCGCGAGCCTCGGAGCTGGGCCGACTCGGCATCGGCAACTGCACTCGCATGAACGTCAACGCGCGCAATGGCCGGCGCGTCGTACGTGAAAGTCGCCGCATCGGCTGCCGCTGTACCGACGGCCAGAAAGGCGACGCTCGGCATCACCATGAAGACGAGAAAGAGCCGCCAGCGGCGCAGCCAGCGCTCCATCAGGTCGAAACGAATCGAATAGACGAGTCGGAAGCGAGGAGTTCGAGAACGCGTCGACTGCATCAGACTCATTGTCGAACCACGTCTCTCCAGTTCGACATCCGCGCTCGGAGTAGAAGATTCGCCAGCCTCCCGCATGTGATTCGATGACGAAGGCTTCGTTCGGAAGCCCGCCGTAACAGACCACGTCGGGGCCGAGGCCAAAGCCAGCCAGGACTGCCTGCAAGCGTTCAAGATTCATCCGACCTCCCTCAGGTAACCATTGTCCAGGAGCCACTGCACCGAGTTGGGCAGCTCGTGCTGTATGCCCCCGCCCACCTCGTCAAACCACGGTGCGACCTGCCCGGTCTGGACACCTTCGATTGGCTTGATCACCTCGTAGGCCCGAAGCGAAGCAGGGTCCGTGCCCGGTGCAAGTGAGCGCGCCGAGTACGAAGTCCCTTGCGGCGAGACAAAACCACCGCTCGGCCGCCCGTACCGGTCGATCCGGGTTCCAACTTCGAGCACGTCGTCAACGGGGGTGCCAGCAAATCCGCGATTGGCTGGCCACCTGATGTTGCCAGCATCGTCTACCCACTTTGTGGCTTTGGTGCCGGTTCGAATTGCGTCAGCCGCATCATCGCCCTTGTCGAACAGTTTGCCGAGCTTGCCGATTTTGCCGAGTTTCCCCCAAGGCAGCACTCCAGCGACCCCGACGCCGCATTTCCAGCTCCACCGGTCGGAGCAATCGTCGGGATCAATCGTAGCCACTTTGACAACGGCCTTCGCCACATTCCAGCCTGCATCGAAGTCGTCGGAATCTCCACCATCGACTGCGTCCAATTCCCCGTTCTTGAACTGGTACGTGTATTGCGAGTTGTGCAAATTTGAGTCGTACGCACCCGACGCAAAGTTGCCGTAGTTGACGTTGCCGCAATAGAAGTCACCTCCAACCACCGAACACAACCCGGTTGGGTCGGACAGCGTCGTGGGGTTCCCCGACGCGTAGAGATACGGCTCGTTGGTGGAGGCGACGAGTG